>NZ_JAGWCB010000013.1 GCF_020387415.1 Ideonella benzenivorans
GGCGTTCTCAAATCTGAAGTGCAACACCCCACCCGGGTTGCTTGATCAGTGGACTGTAGCCTGATGGGCTTGGGCCAAGCCGCGCATGAGTTCTGCGAAGACCTGAATGGGGCTGCGCCAGTTCAGGGTCTGGCGTGGACGGTTGTTGAGCAGATCGGCGATGGCATCGAGTGCGTCCTGGTCATGCACAGAGAGGTCTGTGCCCTTGGGCAACATCTGGCGCAGCAAGCCGTTGGTGTTCTCGCAGGAACCGCGTTGCCACGGACTGTGCGGGTCGCAGAAGTACACCCGGATGTTGGTGGCCCGCGCCAGTTCCCGGTGTCGGGCCATCTCCTTGCCTTGGTCATAGGTCAGCGTCTGGCGCAGCGGCGCGGCAATCGAGTTGAGCTTGACAGTGAAGGCCGCCAGGGCCGATTCCGCCGTGGCATCGGGCATCTTGGCCAGCAGCACCAGGCGTGTGCTTCGCTCGACCAGCACCCCCACGGCCGACTTGTTGCCCGCGCCCTTGATCAGGTCACCTTCCCAGTGCCCTGGCATCACCCGGTCGTTCACCTCGGGCGGGCGCACATGGATGCTCACCATCTCAGGGATCCGTCCGCGTCGGTCCGTGCCCGCAGAGCGCGATTTGCGGGTGCTGCGGCCCTGGCGCAGACAGGCGATCAGCTCTTTGCGCAGTTCCCCCTTGGGGTGGGCGTAGATGGCGTTGTAGATGGTCTCGTGGGAGACATGCAGTTCGGGTTGGTCGGGCCACATGTCCCGCAGTGTCCGTGCAATCTGCTGGGGCGACCACAGCCAGCCCAGCAGGTGCGTGATCAGCGGCCACAGCGGGCCGTCGGGATCAAGTCGGACGGGAGCCCGAGCCGCGACGCGGCGCTCAAGGCTGGCCTGCTGTGCCGCACTCGACAGGTACTGGCCAGCCTGCGAATTGCGCCGCACCTCGCGGCTGAGCGTGGCCGCGCTGCGTCCAAGCACGCCTGCAATGTGTCGCAGGCTGTAGCCCTGCTGGCGCAGCGCCGCCAGCGTCACGCGGTCTTCAGCTTGCAGCTGCCTGTATCTCATCTTCATCTTCACACCTTACCGGAGGGGCAAGGTGTTGCACTTCGGATTTGAGAACGCC
>NZ_JAGWCB010000008.1:0-139589 GCF_020387415.1 Ideonella benzenivorans
GCTGTAGCCCTGCTGGCGCAGCGCCGCCAGCGTCACGCGGTCTTCAGCTTGCAGCTGCCTGTATCTCATCTTCATCTTCACACCTTACCGGAGGGGCAAGGTGTTGCACTTCGGATTTGAGAACGCCCCACAAAAAGACAGACCCGCGGCGCGAATCTAGGGATTCGTTTGGCTTGACGGACGGGGAAGCCCTTGTGGTTTAACATGAGGGGTAACAAGACAGCGCCGCCGACTTGGCATCCCCTCGATGGAATGTAGGCCTCTGCGCACTCACGATTGGGAAGGGTGCAGCAGCCTTAGGAACGACCAGTTTAGGAAGATTATGGCTAGGCCTGCTGCTTCCTCTGGACCCTTTGCCAGCGCGGCAGCGTACGCTTGCTTCTGTATGGGCACCCAATTGATCTTCAGTGCGTTCAGCTCTTCAACTGAGAGCTTGTGATCTTCGCGGTGAGCGTAGGCGTTTCGAATGTTGTTCAACGCCTTCGCCGCGCTGACATATGGCGGGGGTAGAACACCAAGAGCATCTGCTAGATCGACCTTCATCTCGAAGGTGACGCGATGGTTGTGGAAGAACTTCTTTGGCTTCTCTAGCTTTCGCGAGACCAACGTCTCTATCGTCCGTTCTATCAAGAGATGGCCGCGCAACACCTTTGACAGCTCTGGCGCTTCTTCAAGCGCGAGTAAGCCCATTCCGTACTCGTCCAGTTCCTCATGAGTTGCCGTGTCGAAGTCAATTGCTCGTGGCTGTCGGCGTGTGCGCATAGAGGTCACCCAGAGGCCTAACGTTTGAGCTCAGGCCGCGGCCCGTCAGGGCCGTCGTGCCTGCAGCGAATTGTTAGGCGAATCCGAACTGCTCTTGGCGCAGCGAACTGAAGATATCAGATTGCCAATTTCATCACCGAAAAGCGCAATGTAGCTATCACTCAACCCTCGCGAACTGCTGGGGTGCGGCAGGGACACGACGCTACACCTCTGAAAGCTCTGGAACCCAACCTTGAATCTGCGGCCAGGAAACTCCTTCTGAACTTTCCGTAGCGGATTGGTCTCCCGGCCTACAATCGCAGAGAACCGAGCCAAGATCGACGAATTCTGCAGAACGTCAATCATTACAGACCCCATGAAGATGATTAAGGCCGGATCCAGCTCCGATATGTGGAATAGGAAGTTATCTACCTGCGCAGGATCAGAGAGCTTGGCGTAATAGCTACCTTCAATGTGGTGGCCCTCCGTATTACACCAGTTGGTCTGCACAATGCATTTCTCAAGAACTCCACCAAGTCCCTCGCGGTTTAGCGGATTCCCCCATAGCTCGAACCACCGATGTATGCGATTGTCATAGCGCCACCCCAATGCGCGATCTCCATGCGCCGGTGTTTTATTTGAGAAGGTTGTCTCCGCATACTTATCAAAAAATGGCGCCGGATTCCCCGCCGCAAAGAGGCGCTGATCATCTAGGCTGAACCCCCACTCGTAGCCGCAGATTAGAATCCCGCGCTTATCGTTGAGCCCAGGGAAGACACTGTTTGCGAGGTTCAGTTCTTTGGCCACCGCAGCCACCTCCAGATTCGCCTAACTAGTTATATACGTCAAAATTGACGGATAACACCCCGACGTGATGGATAACATTCCAGCGCATTGCAGGCCAAGTGCTTGTCGGGATTGATATTTTTCGCTTGCGTGCAGGATAACATTCCACGCAGCGGCGTCAAAAGCGGCGAAATCCCCCCATTTGGGGGTGAGCAGGGGGCACGGCTTGATCGTGTTCTGGCCGCGGCTCGGCCTGCGCCGGCGGTGATGACCACCGGCCGGAGCAGCGTCTTGTGGGAGGAATTTGGGGAGGCGCCTTCCCAGGCGCCCACGGTCACAGCCCCAGCTTCGCCGGATCCCCGCGCCCGGCCCGCACCAGCGCCGGTTCGTCACCGGTCAGGTCGATCACGGTGGAGGGCTGGCCGGGGCAGCCTGGCGCACTGATGACGCCGGCCAGTTGCTTCTCGAAGCGGGTGCGGATCTGGTCCGGGTCGTTCAGGGAGTCGGTCTCGCCCGGGGGGATGAAGGTGGCGGCCAGCAGGGGCTGGCCCAGTTCTTCCAGCAGCGCCTGCATGACCGGGTGGTCGGGCACGCGCAGGCCCAGGGTGCGGCGCGAGGGGTGCGAGAGCCGGCGCGGCACTTCCTTGGTGGCTTCCAGGATGAAGGTGAAGGGCCCGGGCGAGCCCAGCTTCACCAGGCGGAACTGGCGGTTGTCCACCATCGCGTAGGTGGACAGCTCAGACAGGTCGCGGCACAGCAGCGTCAGCAGGTGCTTCTCGTCCATCTGGCGGATGCGGCGCAGCTGGTCGACGGCGTTCTTGTCGTCGAGCTGGCAGACCAGCGCGTAGCTGGTGTCGGTGGGCACGGCCAGCACGCCGCCCTTCTGGATGAGCTGGACGGCCTGCTTGATCAGCCGGGGCTGCGGGTTTTCGGGGTGAATGTCGAAATACTGAGCCATGCCGACATTGTGTCAGCCTGGGGCGCCGCCGGGCGCTGGGGGCTCAGTGCTGGGCCAGGCTGGCTTCGTAGCGTTCGGCCAGCCGGTCGGCCCACAGCGACCAGATCGGCGTGACCTGGCCGGGCAGGTCGGGCAGGGTGCCCAGTTCGACCCGGCTTTCGCCCGGGGCGTGGAAGTCGCTGCCGCGCGAGGCCAGCAGGCCGAATTCACGCGCCATCTCGGCGTACTTGGCCACTTCGTCGGGGAAGTGGCTGGCGCAGGTCACTTCGACCGCCCGGCCGCCGTGTTCCCGGAATTCGGAGAACAGCGCGTACTCGGCCGTGGGGCTGAAGTGGTAGCGCGCGGGGTGGGCGATGGCCGCCACGCCGCCGGCGGCGCGGATCCAGCCCACCGCTTCGCCCAGGCCGGCCCACTTGTGCTCGACAAAGCCGGGCTTGCCTTCTTTCAGGAAACGTTGGAACACCTCCTGCACGTTGGCGCAATGGCCTTGTTCGACCAGGAAGCGGGCGAAATGGGTGCGGGACACCAGCTCCGGGTTGTCCGCGTAGGCGATGGCGCCTTCGTAGGCGCCGGGGATGCCGGCCTTGGCCAAGCTGTCGCCCATGGCCCGGGCGCGGCCTTCGCGGCCGGCGCGCAGCGCGGCCAGGCCTCGAACCAGGCCAGGGTGTTCGGGGTCCACGTCCAGCCCGAGGATGTGCACGGTTTCACCGGCGAAGGTGACGGACACCTCCACGCCGGGCACATAGGCCATGCCCAGCGCCTTGGCCGCGGCGGCGGCTTCGGCTTGGCCGGCCAGTTCGTCGTGGTCGGTCAAGGCCCACAGCACCACGCCACCCTTGCGGGCGCGTTGGGCCAGTTCAGTGGGGCTGAGGCTGCCATCCGAGGCGGTGGAGTGGCAGTGCAGGTCGGCGTTCAGAAGATGCACCCGTGTATTGTAGGAAAACCCTCATCCACGTGCGGGCAGTGGGGTCAAGCCCGGCCGGCCGGGCGTCGGGCCAGGCCGGTGTGGATCAGCGTGGCGTCGTTGGCCCGGAATTGCTGGACCAGGTCGCGGCGGTTCAGGGCCTTCCAGTCTGGGTGGGCCAGGTCGACCACCCACCAGTCCAGCGGCAGGGCCTGGGCCAGCCGGGGCGCCAAGGCCGCGCCCCAGCCCTGTGGCTCGGGCTGCACCAGTGTGCGGGCGCGTTCGATCACCAGCAGGTGCAGGGCCCAGCCTTTGGCTTGGGTGCTTGTCTTGCACCACAGCCAGGCCCGGCCGACCGCATGTTCGCCCTGCAGCAGGGCCTGCACCGGCTGCAGCACCGAGGCGGGCAGGTCCGCCGGTCGCAGCGTCTGTTCGCCGTCGAAGTCGCGCAGCAGGGCCAGGGCGTGGCGGGCTTCGTCTTCCAGGGCGTGCAAGCGGCTGCGGGCGGCCTGCAGGCGAAGGAAGTCCTCGCGCAGCGCCAGTTGCTGCACCAGCAGACGGGCGGCCGGCACCCGCCAGCGGGGATCGGCCGCCAGGGTCTCGGCATAGCTGGCGGATGCGCGGCCCTCGTCGGTCAGGGTCTGCAGCAGCGCCAGGGCTTCGGCCTGCGCGGGGTGCAGCGCCGGCTGGCGCCCCGGGGGCTGCAACGGCGGCTCGCCGGCCAGCAGCGCACGGGCCAGGCCCAGCCGGGCCTCGGCCGGGGCCGCGTGCTGGGCGATGACCTCGCGCCACCGCGCGGCGCTGTCGGCCGGGGCGCGCAGGGCCTGGGTGAGCCGGCCTTGCCACAGCGCCTCGGCCCGGGGCAGGCGGCCGTGCTCGGCGGTGGGGGCGGCAGTGTCCAGCGCGGCCAGCCATTGCGTCTGCAGGCGGTGGGCCTGGTGCTGGGCCAGCCAGTCGTCGGCCACGCGCTGCTGCCAGGCAGCATCCAGCGCCGTGATGGCCGCAGGCAGGGCGGCGCCCAGCAGCACCTCGGCCGCGGCGGCACGAGGCGGCGTGGGCGTGGGGAGGGTCTCCGTCAGGGCTTCCAGGCGTTCGCGCAGGCTGGCCTGTCCTGCCCCGGGGCGAGCCGGGGTGCGCAAGGCCTCCTGCAGCCAGTGCGGGGCATCCGGGTGTTGCAGCGCCTGGCGCAGCAGCACCCGCAGGTCCCGCATCGGCTGGGCCGTGGGGCGGCGTTCGGTGGCGGTGGTGGCCCAGACCTGGGGCCAGAACTGTTGCTGGAGAAATCGTTCCAGCATGGCTTGGGCGAGCAGGCCCTGGGCCAGCTGCTCAGCCCCCGTTGGGCCGGCCCAGCGCGCGGCCCAGGCGTCAGCCGCCAGGCCCTGGGCGCGGGCCAGCACCTGCGCCCGCGCCTGGAAGGGGCGCACCCCGCGGGCAAAGACCCACAGCAACCAGCCGGTGGCGCGCGGTCCGGGGGCGGCCGGCCGTCGGGCTTGCAGCACGGCCTGCCAGCGCGCGTGCCAACGGCAGACCCAGGCGGCCAGCGAGCGCTCTTGCCCCTGGGCGAGCTCCCGGGCCAGCAGCGCGGCCGCCTGCGGGCCGTCCAGCCCCATCAGCAGCGGCAGGCCGATCGACAGACGCGGGCGCCCGCCGCCCAACAGGCCCCACCGGGTGCCGGGGGCCAGGCCCACCGTGGGCGGGTCGGTCAGGCACAGGTCCGGCCGTGTGCGGCTGCCAAGGGCGCTGCCCAGCCGGCGCAGCAGTTCGGCCAGCCGGGGATGCTCGTCGGCCGCCACAGGGATGCCTTCGGCTGGCGGCGCCAGCGGCAGCCAGGCGGCGGCCCCCAGCCACAGCGCGGCCCCGCAGGGCAGGGCGAGCAGCCCCCACAGCGCCGAGCCACCAGCCACCCAGCGCCCGATGGCCCACAGCAGGCCGGCGGCGGGCAGCAGCAGGGCCAGGCCCAGCCCGGCCAGCAGCGCGGCGGCCAGCAGGGCCGTTCCGCGGGTGAAGCGTTGCGGGTGTTGGCGCCAGGCCTGTTCCAGGCGGCTGGCGTGGCGAAGATCGGCGGGCGTGTTCACGGGGTTCCTGTCGGCGTGGTCCGGATTCTCTCTGCAGCCCGGCCCACCTATCATTGGCGGGTCACCACTTGGGGTTTCGTTTCATGCTGCCGCTGTCCCGTCCCGCCACCCAGCAACTGCGCGATGCGCTGGCCGGTGAGCCTGTGCGCCTGGTCGAATGCGTGTTGGGTGATTTCACTTCCGTGGCGCGGGGCAAGCTGGTGCACGCCGATGATTTCGTGGGCCTGGGCGGTTGCCGCCTGCCATCGGTGGTGATGGGGCTGACACTGACCTCGGGCGAGCCGGAGGCCGTGTTCGGCCCCTTGCTGCCGGACACTTACGACGACATGCACCTGGTGCCGGATCTGCACACGCTGGCGCCCCGCCCGGGCCGGCCGTCCGAGCGCACGGTGATCTGCGAGCCCACCGGCCCGCTGCGCACCGCTGCCGGCATGGTCGATGCCTCGGCCTGGTCGCCACGGGCGGCGCTGCGCCGCGTGCTGGCCCGCTATGCCGAGGCCGGCTTGCAGGCCCAGGTGGCGCCGGAGCTGGAGATGTTCCTGCTGACGCGCGACGCGCTGGACGGCACGCTGAAGGCGCCGGCCGGCCACGCCGCCGCGCCCACGCGCGAGCGTGCCTGCGAGGCGCTGTCGCTGGAGCGCCTGTCCCACTTCGAGGCCTATTTCGATGCGCTGTACGCGGCCTGCGACGCGCTGGGCATCCCGGTCAACGGCCATGCCCATGAATCGGCCTTGTCGCAGTACGAGGTCAACTTCCGCCACGGCGAGCCGCTGGCGATGGCCGATGCGGTGTTCCGCTTCAAGCGGGTGGCCCGGGAGATCGCCGCGCGGCACGGCTTCCTGTGCAGCTTCGCGCCCAAGCCCTTCCCGGGCGAGCCGGGCACGGGCATGCACTGGCACTTCAGCGTGCAGCGCCGCGGCGCTGAATGGCCGCATCTGTTCGCTGAGCCCGATGGGCGCGACAGCGTGTCGCTGGGGCGCTTCGTGGCCGGGTTGCAGTCCGAGGCGGCGGGGGCCATGGCCTTCTTCGCGCCGCACGACATGTCTTATGTGCGCATTGCGCTCAGCAATGCCTCACCCTCGCACGCCAGCTGGGGGCCGGAGGAGCGTTCGCTGGCCTTCCGCATTCCGGCGTCCGGCCCGTCCAGCCGCCGGGTCGAGAACCGGCTGCCGGGCGGCGATGCCAACCCCTACCTGACCGTGGCGCTGACGCTGGGCCTGGGCTTGCATGGCCTGCGTTCGGGGCTGGTGCCGCGCGCCGGCGCGGACGAGGACCTGGCGCTGCCGCGCGACCTGCCCAGCGCGCTGGACGCGCTGGCCGGCAGTGCCGTGCTGCGGGAGTTGCTGGGGGCGCCGCTGGTGGACACCTACGTGGCCATCAAGCGGCATGAACATGCCGAGCGGGCGGCGCTGGCCGACCCGCGCGCCGCCTGGGACCTGACCCACCTGCTGGAACTGGCCTGATCAGCCCCAGATCAGCCAGGCCACCACGGCGGCCACCAGGGCCAGCTTGGTCAGCTGATAGACCGTCTTGTTCCAGTTCTTGAAGCGGCGGCGCCACTGGCCCATCACCGCCGAGATGATGAACAGCCGGTTCACCAGGCCGGTCTTGTCGCCCTGCTCGTTGGGCGAGGCGGCGGCGGCCACCAGATGGCGGCCGAACCAGTGGTTGAAGGCGCGGGCGAAGCCCCAGCGCTGCGGCCGCTCGATGTCGGCGAAGAAGATCAGCCGGTTCTGGTCGGTGTTGTTCTCGACGTGGTGGATGTAGCTCTCGTCGAAGATCACGCCTTCACGGTCGCGCCAGCTGTAGCGCTGGCCGTCCACGTCGATGAAGCAGTCGTCGCTGTTGGGCGTGGCGATGCCCAGGTGGTAGCGCAGCGAACCCGCGTACGGGTCCCGGTGCGGGCGCAGCGTGGCGTGCGGCGGCAGCTCGGTGAACATGGCGGCCTTGATCGACGGGATCTGCTGCAGCAGCTCGGTCGTCTTGGGGCACAGGCGCTTGGCCGAGGGGTGGGCGTCGTCGTACCACTTCAGGTAGAAGCGCTTCCAGCCCGACTTGGCGAAGGAATTGAAGCCGGCGTCGTCGTTCTGATCCGGCCGGCGCAGCTTGGTGGCTTCCATCAGCGCCAAGCCTTCGGCCTTGATGATGTCGAAGTTCTTTTCGATCAGTTCCAGCTCGGGGAAGGTGCTGACCGGCAGGTAGGGCTTGTTGGGCACCGCCGACGTGGCATACAGGAACACGTTGACCGGGGCCAGCAGGCCGGAGTGGTCGAAGACCTGCTTCCAGAAGGTGTGGCGCACGCGGCCACGCAGGTGCACCACCAGGATGGAGGCCAGGAAGATGACCGGAATGGCCCACTTGAGCAAGACATGGCTGAGCATCCCGCCATTTTCCCCAAGATGGGCTCAGCCTGCACGCGATGGGGCGGTGGCCTTGATGGCGGTCAATTGCCGGTCGTGCCAGCGCCGCAGCAGCGTCAGTGACAGCAGGGCGCCCAGGCCGGCACAGGCCATGTCCTCTTGCGTGTCCCAGGGGTCGCCTTGGGTGCCCAGGAAGGCATCGGCCCCCTGCTGCAGGGCCACGGCGGCCCCCCATTCAAGCAGCTCGTACCAGGCGCTGATGGCCTCGGCCACGCACAGGCACAGAAAGCCCAGCAGCCAGGGGCCGGCCTGCAGGCCGCGGCGCACCAGGATTTCACGGGCGATCAGCGCCGGCACGAAGCCCTGCGCCAGGTGGCCGATGCGGTCGTAGGGGTTGCGGCTGCCGTCCCACAGCGACTGCAGCCAGTGGCCCAGCGGCACCCGGGCGTAGGTGTAGGCGCCGCCGTAGATCAGGATCAGCGCATGCACCGCGATCAGCGTGGCCAGCAGCGGGGTGAGTGGAAAGCGCCGGTGGGTGGTGATCAGCAGCGGCGCGGCGATCAGCACCGGCGCCACCTCCAGCCACCAGGTGGCGCGGTCGTAGGGCTGCCAGCCCGACACCAGCAGGGCCAGCGCCACCGGCAGCAGCAGCCAGGCGTTGTGGCGCGCCGGGTCGGCGGCGGGCGGCGTGGGGGGCATGGGTTCAGCCCTCCCGCACGTCGCCGATCGGGTTCTGGCCGAAGTTGGGGCGGTCCAGCCAGCTCAGCAGTTGACGGGCGGTGGCGTCCGGGCTGCTCAGCTGGCCGTTCTGCCACAGCGATTCGAAGCGGTTCTGGTCGGGGAACGCGGCCGGGTCGGCACCGCGCAACTGCACCTGCATGTCGGTGTCCACCACGCCGGGGGCCAGCGAGACCAGCCGGGCGCCGTTGGGCTGATTGGCTTCTTCCAGGGCCACGGCGCGGGTGAAGTGGTCCAGCCCGGCCTTGGCGGCGCAGTAAGACGCGCTGCCGGCCATGGCGCGGCGGCCCAGCCCGGAGGAGATGCTCAGCACCTTGCGTGCGGCGCTCCAGTCACGGGTGCCGCGCAGGAACAGGCCGGTCAGCAGCATGGCCGCCTCCAGCCCGACCCGCAGCACCCGGCGGGTGTCGGCCGGCTCGCTGTCGGCCAGCGACTGCGGCGGGGCCAGCGCGCCGGCGTTGTTGATCAGCGTGACCTGGGTGAAGCGATCCAGGGGCTGGGCCTGCAGCCATTCCAGCAGGGCCCAGGCGGCGGGCTCGGGCTCGCTCAGGTCGTGTTCCCACTGCTGCAGCGTGGCGCCCTGGGCGGTGGCGAAGGTGTCCAGGTCTTCGCTGCGGTGGCGGGCGATGCCGATCACCTGGTGGCCGGCCTGCAGGCACTGGGTGGCCAAGGCGTGGCCCAGGCCACGGGACTGGCCGGTGAGGATGGTGAGGGAGGTCATGCGCCAGAGCATACGCAATCCCGCCCGGCACGGCGAGAATCGCGCGCATGACCGATGTTTCCGTCTCCAAACGCGCCCCCTCGTCCTGGTGGCGCAGCCCGCCGATGCTGGCACTGCTGATCACCGTGCTGCTGCTGGCTGCGGCCTTGGCGTGGCCGCTGCTGCGCTGGCGTCTGTCGCCGCCGGCGGCCGTGCCTGCCGAGCAGGGCCTGCCCTGGCAGGTGCGGGCCGATGACGGCGGTGGCAGCACCGTGTTCGGCCTGCACCTGGGCACCGCCACGCTGGCCGATGTGGAGCAGCACTGGGGCCAGGACCTGAAGGTGGCGTTGATCTCGTCGCAGGGCCAGGCGCCGGCGCTGGAAGCCTATGTCGAGAGCTTCCAGGCCGCCTATGTGAGCGGCAAGCTGGTGCTGACGTTGGCGGCCGACCCGGACTGGTGCCGCCGCGCCTGGGACCGTTCCCCGCGCGGCGCGGTGGACGCGGGCCGCGACGCCGCGGTGCGCCGGCGTGAGCTGAGCGCCGAGGACCTGGACCAGGCCCGGCGCCTGCCCATCGCCTCGCTGGCCTTCATTCCGGCGGCCCGGCTGGACGAGGCCACCGTGGTGCAGCGTTTTGGCCCGCCAAGCGAGCGCCACACGGACTCCGACGGGGTGCTGCAGCTCTTGTATGCGGCCCGCGGCGTGGCGGTGGCGCTGCCACCCGCCGAGGGCGACGCTGCACGCGCCAAGTCGGTGATCCAGTACGTGCCCCCGCGGGATTTCGTGCGCCTGCTGCAGGCGCCGCTGCGGGCCGCTTCCGCCCCCTGAGGCGGCGCTGCGCGCCTCAGCGCGCGTCCAGCGGCTGGCCGATGGTCAAGAAGTGGCCGCCGGCCACATGGTGCAGCGTGCGCAGGCCGGCCGGGGCGGCTTCAAAATCCCAGCGACCGTTGCGAAAGACGGCGTCATCGGCCCAGGCGGCCCGCACCTCGCCCAGGAACAGGTCGTAGCGCGCCTCGGTGGCGGGTTCGGGCAGGCGCACGCAATCCAGCCAGGCCACGCAGCCGGCCACCAGCGGCGCCAGGGCCGCCGGCTCGTCGAGCAGTTGCAGGTCCGGCTGGGCGAACTTGTCCACCTCGCGGCCGGTGGTGCTGCCCAGGCGCTGCACCAGGTCGACCTGGGCGGCGCAGGGCACGGCCAGCGCGAAGTGGCCCGAGCCTTCCAGCAACTCGCGGGTGAGGGTGGCCTTGTCCAGAACCACCGCCACCTTGGGCGGGTCGAAGTCCAGCGGCATGCACCAGGCGGCGGCCATCACATTGGCGCGGCCGGCATGGCGGGCGCTGACCAGCACCGTGGGGCCGTGGTTGAGCAGGCGGTAGCACTTGGCCAGTTCGACCGGTTGACGCATGGCGCGGGGGGATCGGTGGAAACCTGGATTGTCGGAGGATCCGGGGCCGCGCTCAAGTTGAAGGCCAGGGTGCCGAAAGTCCCGTTCATGGGGCAAGGCCATGCTGGCCTGCCGTTGCCGATGGGAAAGATCAACAATGAGATTCAGTGCCCGCCTGACCCTCACCACCGTGGTGCCGGCCGTGTTGTTCACCGCCGCCCTGGGGGTGTCGCTGGTCGGCCTGTTCCGTACCGAGCAGACCTATGCGGGGCTGCTGGCCCGCGAGGAGCGCCTGGCCGCCGGCGCCTCCGATCTGTACGCCCAGGGCCTGCAGATGGGCCAGGCCCTGCGCAACATCGCGCTGGATCCGGCGGACCAGAAGGCCCAGGACAACCTGAAAAAGGCCGATGAGGCGTTTGACCAGCGCTACAGGGAATTGGAGCCGCTGGCAGCGGGCACGCCGCTGGCCTCCTTGCTGGGCGAGGTGGCGACCTTGCGGACGGCACATCAGCAGGCCCAGCAGACCGTGTTGGCCGCGGTGGCGTCCGACCCGGCGAGCGCGCCCCAGCTTCTCAAGAAGCAGGAGACCCCGGCCTGGCGGGCCTTGCGGGCCAAGGTGCTGGACCTGGGCACGCAGGCCCAGACGATGCTGACCGACGCCCACGCGCAAGCCCAGGCGGCGGCGACCCGGGCCAAGGCCTGGGCCGTGGGGCTGGCGGGCGTGGCCCTGGTGGCGGCGCTGGCCTTTTTGGTGGTGGCGCGTCGCACCATGCAGCGCGCGCTGGGGTGTGAGCCCGAAGAGGCGAGCCGCATCCTGCGCCGCGTGGCGGGGGGCGATCTGGCCGAGCCGCTGCCGGTGGGGCAGGCGGGCAGCCTGATGCATGAGCTGGGGGCCACCCAGGCCGCGCTGCGACACCTGGTCGGCCAGGTGCGGCAACTGGCCGACGGCATCCTGACCGCCAGTGCCGAGGTGGCCACCGGCAGCCTGGATCTGTCGTCGCGCACCGAACAGGCGGCCAGCCACCTGCAGGAGACGGCGGCCTCGATGGCCCAGATCTCCGGCTCGGTGCAGCAGGGCGTGGCGTCGGCCTCGGAGGCCAAGCGCCTGGCCGGCTCGGCCTCTGAGGTGGCCCAGCGCGGGGGCAGCGCGGTGCAGGACGTGGTGCGTGCGATGGCCGACATCTCCGACCAGTCGCGCCGCATCGGTGACATCACCGGGGTCATCGACGGCATCGCCTTCCAGACCAACATCCTGGCCCTGAATGCGGCGGTGGAGGCTGCACGGGCCGGGGAGTCGGGCCGCGGCTTTGCCGTGGTGGCCAGCGAGGTGCGGTCCCTGGCCCAGCGCTCGGCCGAGGCCGCGCGCGAGATCAAGACCCTGATCGGCACCAGCGTGGAGCGCATCGAGGGCGGCGCCAGCCTGGTGGGCCAGGCGGGGACCACCATCCAGCAGGTGGTGACCCAGGTGGCCCAGGTGGACACGCTGCTGGCCGAGATCACCCACGCCACCGCCGAGCAGGGTACGGGCATCACCCAGGTGAGTGCCGCCGTGAACGGGCTGGACGCGATGACGCAGCAGAAC
Organism: Ideonella benzenivorans; assembly: GCF_020387415.1. Taxonomy (GTDB): domain Bacteria; phylum Pseudomonadota; class Gammaproteobacteria; order Burkholderiales; family Burkholderiaceae_C; genus Ideonella; species Ideonella benzenivorans. The sequence continues at coordinate 12,228 of NZ_JAGWCB010000008.1, forward strand.
GCGGCCCTGGTGGAAGAATCCAGCGCGGCGGCGGCCACCCTCAAGGGCCAGGCCGAGGCGCTGCAGGCCGCGGTCAGCGCCTTTCGTCTGCCGGCCTAAAACGGCAGCGGGGCGCGCAGCGTGAGCGGCTCGCCACTGACCGGATGGGGCAGGGTGAGCGCTTCGGCGTGCAGCATCAGCCGCGGCGCGGCCGCCACCATCGCCGGTGGGGCGTAGAGCTCGTCGCCCAGGATGGGGTGGCCGATGGCCTGCAGGTGCACCCTCAACTGGTGCGAGCGGCCGGTGATCGGCGTCAGGGCCAGCCGGGCACCGAGCGGATGCTCGTCCAGGCGCTCCCACAGCGTCACCGAAGGCTTGCCCAGCTCAAAACTCACCATCTGCCGCGGCCGGTTGGGCCAGTCACAGATCAGCGGCAGGTCGATGCGGCCGTGGTCTTCCGCCGGCCAGCCGGCCACCAGGGCCTGGTAGCGCTTGCTGGTCAATCGCTGTTCGAAGGCGCGTGAGAGCGCGCGCTGGGCCGCCAGGCCACGAGCGAACACCAGCAGGCCGGAGGTGCCCATGTCCAGCCGGTGCACGACCAGGGCGTCGGCAAAGCGGGCCTGCACCCGGGCGGCGGCGCAGTCGGCCTTCTCGGGGCCGCGGCCGGGCACCGACAGCAGCCCGGCCGGCTTGTCGATCACGACCAGGGCATCGTCCACATGGACCAGGGCCAGTTCGTCGTCGGGCATGGGATGGGCGCACATCAGAAGGCCGGGATGGTAGTGCAGGTCATCCCCGCGGGCCGGGTCAGCCCGCAGACCCCCTGGGTACACTGACGGCCATGATGCAGTGGTTTCCGACGGGCTGGGCCCATTACCTCGTGGGCGGGGTGTTCATCGGGCTGGGGGTGGCGTGGCTGTTTCTGGCCACCGGCCGGGTGGGGGGCATGAGCACCGTGTTCTCCTCGACCTGGTCCTTCGTCTCGCGCCAGGTGTTCTTCCAGCAACCGCGTCTGCTCAACAGCCGGGCCTGGCGCCTGGTCTATGCGCTGGGGCTGATCCTGGGCGCGGCCGTGTGGTGGCTGTTCTGGGGGAATGGCCTGCCGATGCGCAGTGGTCTGCCGGTCTGGCAGCTGTTGTTGGGCGGCCTGTTGGTGGGTTATGGGGCCCGCCGCGGCAATGGCTGCACCTCGGGGCACGGCATCTGCGGCATGGGCTCGTTCCAGCTGCCATCCATGGGGGCGGTGCTGGTGTTCATGGCCACGGCCTTTGCCACGGCCCAGCTGGTGGCGGCGCTTCTGCCGGCGGGAGCCCACGCATGAGCGCGGTTGCCACCTCCACGGCCACTCCGGTGGCCGGCGCCTACCGCCTCACGCTGGCCCGCTTTCTGGCCGTGCTGCTGGGCGGGGCGTTGTTCGGTTTCGGCCTGTCGGTCTCGACGATGATCCAGCCCAAGGTGGTGCTGAGCTTCCTGCGCTGGCAGGACTTCGGCCTGGTGCTGGTGATGGGCGGCGGCGTGGTGCTGACCGCGCTGGCCTATGCACTGGTGCCGCGCTGGCGGGCCGCCCCCTTGCTGGGGGACCGGTTCGAGCGCCATGCCTCGGCCTGGAACCGGGACACGGTGATCGGCTCGGCGCTGTTCGGCATCGGCTGGGGCCTGTGCGGTGTCTGCCCTGGCCCGGCCATTGCCGGCCTGGGGGCCGGCAACTGGGACCTGCTGTGGGCCCTGGCCGGCATCTTCGCTGGTGCCTGGTGGCAAGGGCGCCAAGCCAGCCGGGGCTGAGCCCGGCTCACTCGTGCCGCAGGGCCTCGATCGGGTCCAGCTGCGCGGCCCGGCGGGCCGGGAAGTAGCCGAAGATCACGCCGATGCCGGCCGAGAAGGCAAAGGCCAGCAGGTTCACGCCGGGGTTGAACAGGTAGGGCACGCCCATCAGCGCGGTGATGCCCAGCGAGGCCCCGGTGGCCAGCACGATGCCGACCAGCCCGCCCAGCGAGGACAGCACCACCGCCTCGACCAGGAACTGCAGCAGCACCTCGCGCGCCAGGGCGCCGATGGCCAGGCGCACGCCGATTTCGCGGGTGCGCTCGGTGACGCTGACCAGCATGATGTTCATGATGCCGATGCCGCCCACCAGCAGGCTCACGGCCGCCACCGCGCCCAGCAGCGAGGTCATCAGCTGCGTGGTGCCCGACAGCGTCTGGGCGATCTGGGCGGTGTCCAGCACGTTGAAGTTGTTCTCGGTGCCTTCGGCCAGCTTGCGGCGCTCGCGCAGCAGCGTCGTCAGGTTGGCGGTGATGCGCGCGCTGTCGGCGCCGTCCTGCATCGAGATCAGCAGGGTGTTGATCTTGGTGCTGCCGGTGACCCGGCGCTGCGCGGTGCGCAACGGCACCACCACCGTGTCGTCCTGGTCCATGCCCATGGCGGCCTGACCCTTGGCGTTCAGCAGGCCGATGATCTGGCAGGAGAAGGACTTGACCCGCACCTGTTCGCCCAGCGGGTTGCTGCTGGCGCCAAACAGTTCCCGCCGCACGGTGGCGCCCAGCAGGCAGACGGCGGCGCCGGAGGCCAGCTCTTCGTCGCTGAAGGTGCGGCCAGAGGCCAGGCTCCAGTTGCCGGTGATGAAGTAGGCGTTGGTGGAGCCGGTCACGGTGGTCGACCAGTTCTTGCCATTGGCCACCACGGTGACGGCCGAGCGCACCTCGGGGGCCACGGCCTTGAGGCCGCCGATCTGGGCGGAGATGGCTTCGATGTCCGCCTCCTTGAACGGCGGCGCACCCGCGGTGCCCATGCCGGGGCCCAGGCGCTGGCCGGGGCGCACCTGCAGCAGGTTGCTGCCCAGGCTGCTGATCTGGTCCTGCACCGCGCGGGTGGCGCCGTTGCCGACCGTGACCATGGTGATGACCGCGGCCACACCGATCACGATGCCCAGCACCGTCAGAAAGGAACGCAGCAGGTTGCGGCGGATGGCCCGCAGGGCCAGCAGGATGGAGCTGCCCCACATCAGGCCTTCTCCTCGCTGGGTCGGGCGGCCTGAACCGGCGTCTGGGCTTCGTCACGTTCCAGTTGGCCATCCCGAAAATGCACCACCCGGTGGGCCCAGGCCGCCATGTCGGGCTCATGGGTCACCATCAGCACCGTGATGCCCTGGCGGTTCAGCTCACTCAACAGCGCCATGATTTCTGCGCCGCGGGCGCTGTCCAGGTTGCCGGTGGGCTCGTCGGCCAGCAGCACGGCCGGCTGGGTGACGATGGCGCGTGCGATCGCCACCCGTTGCTGCTGGCCGCCCGACAGTTCGCCGGGCGTGTGGTCCTCCCAGCCGTTCAGGCCAACCTGGGCCAGGGCGGCCCGGCTGGCGGTATGCCGCTCCGCTGCGGGGGTGCCGCGGTAGAGCAGGGGCAGTTCGACATTCTCCTGGGCCGAGGTGCGGGCCAGCAGGTTGAATCCCTGGAACACAAAGCCCAATTGGTGCCGGCGCAGCAGGGCGCGCGCGTCGCGGTCCAGCCGCTCGACGTGGATGCCATCGAAGAGGTATTCGCCGCTGCTGGGCGTGTCCAGGCAACCCATGATGTTCATCACCGTCGACTTGCCCGAGCCACTGGGGCCCATGATGGCGACGAATTCGCCACGCTGCACATCCAGGTCGACGCCGCGCAGGGCCTGGAAGGCGATGGCGCCCTGGCCGTAGGTCTTGGTGACGCCGCGCAACCGGATCAGGGGCTGGCCCGCGGGCGGGGCCTCTGCCGGGGCCGGGCTCACGGCGTGGCTCCGCTCTGCTGCTCGGTGATCACCGCCATGCCAGGGGCCAGGCCGTTGCCGCTCACCTCGGTGAACCGGCCATTGCTCAGCCCCACCTGCACGTCGATGGCGCGCGGCTGGCCGGCTTCCAGCACCCAGACGCGCCGGGTGCTGCCATTGCGGGAATCGGTGCGTGCCGTGCGGCTGGCGGTGTTGGGGGGGCGGGGCATCAGCTTGGACACGATGCTGCCGCCCGAGGCAGACTTGGCGACGGCCGAAGGGCTGAAGTTGAGCGCGCTGCGGGGCACCAGCAGCACGTTCTTGTGCACGGTGGCGGCAATGGCGGCGGTGGCGGTCATGCCAGGGCGCAGCGTCAGGTCCGGGTTGGCCACTTCCAGTTCGGTGGTGTAGGTCACCACGTTGTCGGTGATGGTCGAACCGTAGGCCACGCGGGTCACGGTGGCCGGGTACTTGCGGTTGGGCCAGGCGCTGACGGTGAACTGGGCCTGCTGGCCGTTCTGGACCTGGCCGACATCGGCCTCGTCCACGTTGACCGACAGCTTCATGTGGGTCAGGTCTTCGGCGATGGTCAGCAGCGTGACCGCCTGCAGCGAGGCCGCCACGGCGTTGCCAGGGTCGACCGAGCGGGTGAGCACCACGCCGTCGATGGGCGAGCGGATCGAGGCCTTGTTCAGGTTGGTCTGGTTGGTGCGCAGCGTGGCCTCGGCCTGGACCACCGCGGCGCGGGCGGCGGCCTCGGCGGCCACCGCGCGGTCCATCGTGGCCTGGGCCGCGTCCAGGTCGGTGGCGGCAGGCACCTTGCCGCCGGACAGGCGCCCCACGTCCTTCAGGCGCTGCAGCGCCACGCGGGATTCCTTCACCGTGGCCTGGGTCTGCAGCAGTGTGGCTTTGGCGCTGTCCAGCGCGCCCTGGGACAGGGCGACCTGGTCCTTCAGCTTGGAGGTGTCCAGCTCCACCAGGACCTGGCCCTTCTTGACCCGGTCGTTCACGTCCACCAGCACCCGGGTGACGGTGCCGGAGAGTTCGCTGCCGATGTTGACGGAGCGGGTCGGCTCCAGGGTGCCGTCGGCCGAGACGGTCAGCGACAGATCACCCCGGGCCAAGGTTTCGGTGATGTAGCGGGGCGCTTGCTGGGCGGCGTTGTGGCGCATCCAGACCAGCGCACCGGCCACGGCCAGCACCCCGATACCGATGGCCAGCCAAGTGCTGCGGCGACGCCAGAGGGGCTGGCTGTCGCCTTGCAGCCAAGCGGGCAGGGCGCCCGTCGAGGAAGAGGTCTCGGGCGGGGTGTCGTGGGTCATCGTTCGGTCCGGAACAGGGAAGTCCAGGGAGAGGTCTCGCGGGGCGGCTGGGGTGCGGGCAGGGCAGCCGTCAGGTCGGCCTCGGTCCAGCCGCCCCCCAGGGCCTTGTACAGCCGCACCAGCGACAGGGTCTGGTCGGTGCGGGCGCTGGCCAGCGTGGTCTGCAAGGTCAGCAGGTTGCGTTGGCTGTCCAGCAGGGTGGCGGTGTCGGTCAGCCCGGCCTCATGGCGGTAGCGGTTGGTGTCCACCACCCGCTGGGCGGCCTCGGTGGCCTGCTGCAAGGCCTGGCAGCGGGCCACGCTGTCGCGCGTGGCCACCAGGCTGTCCTCCACATCCTGCACGGCACCCAGCAGGGTCGATTCATAACTGGCACGGGTCAGATCCCAGGCGGCCTTCTGTTCGGCCACCAGGGCTTCGCGCTTGCCGCCTTCCCAGATCGGCCAGTCGATGTTCAGCCCCAGGGCAGCGACCGCCGTGGCGCCGTGGGTGAGGGCGCTCAGGGCGATGGCCTGCAAGCCCAGTGAGCCGGTGATCGCCAGCGTCGGTTCGCCGTCACGCCGGGTCTGCACCATGCTGTACCACTGGGACAGCACCTTGGCTTCGGCCGACCGCAGGTCGGGCCGGCGCCGCAGCAGGTCGGCCGGCACCCCGGCGCGCAGGCGGGCGATCAGCGGATCGGTCGCCGGCCAGGGGGCTTCGCGGGTCAAGCGGTCGTGCAGCTCGACTGGCGTACGGCCGGTGAGCAGCGCCAGCTGATGTTCATACTGAGCCGCTTCGGTGTGCAGGGTGGGCAGGCTGGCCCGGGTCTGTTCGGTGCTTTGCCGGGCCTGGTCCTGGTCGAGCTGGCTCAGCAGGCCGGCCTGGGCCTTCCAATCAATGAGCTGCTGGGTTTCCTGCTGGGATTGCAGGCTGGCTCCGGCAATGCGTTCACGCCACTGGGCGCCGCGCCATTCGAAGTAGGCCAGCGCCACCTCCGAGGTGATGACCATGCGGGTGGTCACCCAGTCGTCGGCCGCGCTGTGCATCGTCGCATCGGCGGCCTTCACGCCGGCGTCGATGGCATGGTTCCAGTCCAGCTCCCAGCTGGCGCTGACGCCCACCTTGTAGAGCCGGCTGGTGTCGCTGTCGATGCGGTTGCGGGTGGCGGACACTGGGGTGGAGAACTGGGGCCGGCCCCCGGCGGCAATCACCGCCCGGCTGGCCCGCGCCTGGGCCAGGGTGGCCTGGGCCGAACGCAGATCGGGGTTGCGCGCCAGCGCCTCCTGGATCAGCCACTGCAACTGGGCGTCATCAAACTGCTGCCACCACTGGGCAAGGGTGTCCTCATCCGCCGACTGGCCCGTGCCGGCATCGGCGCGCAGCCAGGTGCCGGGCAGCGCATCACCCAAGCCCTGGGTGGCGTTGCGGGGATCGTCACCCGCCTGGGCGAAGGCGGTCGTCAGCAACAGACCGAGGAACCAGCCCAGCCGCCTTCGTGAGCGGGCGCTGGTGGCCAGCCGGTGGGGCGACGGGAGCACGACAAGATCCTCGGGGCGGGTCATGCCCCATGATAGTCAGCCTGTCGGGCGGACTCCGGATCCCCGGCGCCTAAAGCAGCCAGGATTGACATCAGTCAATTTTCCGTGGGGCCGTCGCCGAGGCGCCCTGCGGTGCGTCAGGCACGAAAAAGCCGCCCGCAGGCGGCTTTCGTTCTTCAGGTCGGGAAGGATCTCACTGGCTGACAAAGGCCCGTTCGATCACGTAGTCGCCCGGCGTGGTGGTGCTGCCTTCCTTCAGGCCGCGCGCTTCCATCATGGTCTTCAAGTCGCGCAGCATCTCGGGGGAGCCGCAGATCATCACGCGGTCTTCGGCGGCGTTGAGCTGCGGAATGCCCAGATCGTTGGCCAGCTGGCCGTTCTCGATCACGGTCGTCACGCGGCCCTGGTGCTGGTAGGGCTCGCGGGTCACGGTGGGGTAGTAGAGCAGCTGCTTGCTGATCATCTCGCCCAGGAACTCGTGCTGGGGCAGCTCCTGGGTGATGTAGTCGTGGTAGGCCAGCTCGTTGGCATGCCGCACGCCGTGCACCAGCACGACCTGCTCGAACTTCTCGTAGGTGTCCGGGTCGCGGATGATGCTCATGAAGGGCGCCAGGCCGGTGCCGGTGGACAGCAGGTACAGGCGCTTGCCGGGCACCAGGTAGTCGATCAGCAGGGTGCCGGTGGGCTTCTTGCCGACGATGATGGAGTCACCCACCTTGATGTGCTGCAGACGCGAGGTCAGCGGGCCGTCCTGCACCTTGATGCTCAGGAACTCCAGCGTCTCCTCGTAATTGGGGCTGACGATGGAATAGGCGCGCAGCAGCGGCTTGCCATCCACCTTCAGGCCAATCATCGTGAAGTGGCCATTCGAAAAGCGCAGACCGGTGTCGCGGGTGGTGGTGAAGCTGAACAGCCGGTCGGTCCAGTGGTGCACGCTCAGCACGCGCTCTTCGTGGAAGGCACTCATTCTTGTCGGATCCTGGGAGCAAGAGGGAAGTGGGAGGTGTCGGGGTTGCCAAGACGGAAAAGGTCTGCTTGGCAGCAAAGCTCGCATTGTCTCTCAAGCCAAGAGGTCACTTCTGCGCAGGGTCAAGTGCCCTGGGCCTGTCTTGACTTCGGACATGAAAAAGGCTCCCGAAGGAGCCTTGATGCAACCGCCTGACCCAGGCCGTTGCCGGGAGAACGTCGCAGCTTATTGAGCGGCGGAAGCAGCGGCTTCAGAGGCAGCAGCCTTGGCCTTCTTGGCCTTGTGGTGCACCTTCTTGGCCTTGTGAGCAGCCTTGGCCGGAGCAGAAGCCGCAGTGGAGGCAGCGTCAGCAGCAGGAGCCGCGTCGGCAGCAAAGGCACCGATCGCGAACATCGAGGCGGCAAGGGCAGTCAGCAGCTTGGTCATGTGGGTTTCTCCAGAGGAATGAATGAGTGACGACATCGTCACGATGAACAACGAGAAGACTTCCGCTTGGGTTGACGTCGGATTTCAAAAAATTTCTTGGGGATGTGTGGGGCCGCTGGGCACAGGGTTGTGTCCGGACGTCTGCGGGCTCAGCGGTGTAGCCAGTCCTTGATCACATCGCGTGCCTGCTCATCCAGCAGCGGCGGGGCGATGCGGTACTGCACCGGCGTGGCCGACAGGCGGATGGGGTTGGCCACCAGCGGCACCTGGCCGAACAGCGGGTGCGGCATCTCCACCTTCAGCCCTCGGGCCAGCACCTGCGGGTCGGCAAAGACCTCGTTCAGGCGGTTGATCGGGCCGCAGGGCACGCCAGCGGCTTCCAGGGCCGCAATCCATTCGGCGGTGGTGCGCATCACGGTGGCCTGGCGCAGCAGGGGAATCAGCACGGCCCGGTTCGCCACCCGGGCCGGGTTGGTGGCAAAGCGCTCGTCCGAGGCCCATTCCGGATGGCCGGCCACGGCGCAGAACTTGGCGAACTGGCCGTCGTTGCCCACGGCCAGGATCATGTCGCCGTCGGCGGTGGGGAAGTCCTGGTAGGGGACGATGTTGGGGTGGGCATTGCCCATGCGCTTGGGCGCCACACCGCTGGTCAGGTAGTTGGCGGCCTGGTTGGCCAGCGCGGCCACCTGCACGTCCAGCAGGGCTAGGTCGATGTGCTGGCCTTCGCCGGTGGCATCGCGGTGGCGCAGCGCGGCGAGCACGCCGATGGTGGCGTACAGGCCGGTCATGATGTCCACCAGGGCCACGCCCACCTTCTGCGGGCCGGCGCCTTCCTCGTGGTCGGCGCGGCCGGTCAGGCTCATCAGCCCGCCCATGCCCTGGATCAGGAAATCGTAGCCGGCGCGGTGGGCGTAGGGGCCCTCCTGGCCGAAGCCGGTGATGGAGCAGTACACCAGGCGCGGGTTGAGGGCCTTCAGGCTCTCCCAGTCCAGGCCGTAGGCCTTGAGGCCGCCGACCTTGAAGTTCTCCAGCACCACGTCGGCCTGGGCGGCCAGCTCGCGGATCAGGGCCTGGCCTTCGGGCGTGGCCATGTCGATGGCGATGGAGCGCTTGTTGCGGTTGGCACACTGGAAATAGGCTGCCTGCCGGCTGGGTGTGCCTTCGGCAGTGGGCACCCACGGCGGGCCCCAGCTGCGGGTGTCGTCGCCGGCACCGGGGCGTTCCACCTTCACCACATCGGCGCCCAGGTCGCCCAGCAGCTGGCTGGCCCAGGGGCCGGCGAGAACGCGGGAGAGATCGAGGACCTTGAGGCCTTGCAGGGCGGTGGTGTTCATGGCGTGTGGAGAAGTGTTGTCAAGGTTGGCGCGTGCTCGGGGACTCGGGTGGGCCCTTGCACTCATGTCCCCCGGCCTGCGGCCTCCTCCTTGACTTCGTTCCAGGGCCCACCCGAGTCCCCGGCCAGCAGGCGTGGCGCAGTTTCACCCTCCGAACAGCCAAGACGGTGCCCGGTTCGGGAGTCGGGTTGTGTTGCGGAGCGAAGTCAAGGGGGAGGCCGCAGGCCGGAGGACATGAGCGCAGCAACGCAGCCCGGATCCCGAACCTCACACCAAGCGAGCGCGAGGTTTTTCAGCCATCCGATCCAATCAGAACGCCGCAATACCCGTCTGCGCGCGGCCCAGGATCAGCGCATGGATGTCGTGCGTGCCCTCGTAGGTGTTCACCACCTCCAGGTTGACCAGGTGGCGGGCGATGCCGAATTCGTCGGAGATGCCGTTGCCCCCCAGCATGTCACGCGCGGTGCGGGCGATGTCCAGTGACTTGCCGCAGCTGTTGCGCTTCATGATGGAGGTGATCTCCACCGCGGCCGTGCCCTCGTCCTTCATGCGGCCCAGGCGCAGGCAGCCCTGCAGGCCCAGGGTGATCTCGGTCATCATGTCCGCCAGCTTCTTCTGCACCAGCTGGTTGGCGGCCAGCGGCCTGCCGAACTGCTGGCGGTCCAGCGTGTACTGGCGGGCGGTGTGCCAGCAGAACTCGGCCGCGCCCAGGGCGCCCCAGGCGATGCCATAGCGGGCGCTGTTCAGGCAGGTGAACGGGCCCTTCAGGCCGCGCACCTCGGGGAAGGCGTTTTCCTCGGGGCAGAAGACCTCGTCCATCACGATCTCGCCGGTGATGGAGGCGCGCAGGCCCACCTTGCCGTGGATGGCCGGGGCCGACAGGCCCTTCCAGCCCTTTTCCAGCACGAAGCCGCGGATGGCGCCTTCGTCGTCCTTGGCCCAGACCACGAACACGTCGGCGATCGGGCTGTTGGTGATCCACATCTTGCTGCCCGACAGGCTGTAGCCGCCCGGCACCTTCTTGGCGCGGGTGAGCATGCTGGCCGGGTCGGAGCCGTGGTTGGGCTCGGTCAGGCCGAAGCAGCCGATCCACTCGCCGGTGGCCAGCTTGGGCAGGTACTTCTGCTTGGTCTGCTCGTTGCCGAACTCGAAGATCGGCACCATGACCAGAGAGGACTGCACGCTCATCATCGAGCGGTAGCCCGAATCGACACGCTCCACTTCACGGGCCACCAGGCCGTAGCAGACGTAGTTCAGGCCGGCACCGCCGTAGGCCTCGGGGATGGTCGGGCCCAGCAGGCCCAGCTCGCCCATCTCACGGAAGATGGCCGGGTCGGTCTTCTCGTGGCGGAAGGCCTCCAGCACGCGCGGCGCCAGCTTGTCCTGGCAGTAGGCCTGCGCCGCATCCCGCACCTGGCGCTCGTCCTCGGTCAGCTGGTCGTCCAGCAGCAGGGGGTCGTCCCAGTGGAACACGGGCTTGGCGGCGCGGGTGGCGTGGCTCATGGTTTGTCTCTCCAGGGGTGATGTTGTGCTGAAGGGGCATCTTAGGTTGTGGCTTCCTGGCGGACAACCGAGAATTCAGCATTCATTCGTGCGAGAAGCGCACACCGGAGTTGCCATGCGTCGCAAGCTGCCTTCCACCGCCGCCTTGGCTGCCTTTGAGTCAGCGGCCCGTCATCAGAGCTACACCCGGGCCGCGGCCGAGCTGGCGGTGACGCAGAGTGCCATCTGCCGCCAGATCGCTTCGCTGGAGGACTTTCTGGGGGTGAAGCTGTTCCGCCGCAGCCAGCGCGGCGTGGCCCTGACCCAAGCGGGGCAACGCTACAGCCGGCGGGTGGCTGCGCGGCTGGACGAGGTGGAACGCGATGCGCTGGACCTGATGAGCGGGGGCGCGGAGGGCGGGGGCAGTCTGGAGCTGGCGGTGGTCCCCACCTTCGCCACGCAATGGCTGTTGCCCCGCCTGGCGGATTTCCAGCGGGCGCATCCCGGCGCACTGGTGCACTTCACGCCCCGCACGCGGCCCTTTTTGTTTGCCGACACGCCGTTTGACGCGGCCATCCTGCCGGGCAGTGAGCCCTGGCCCGGCACCGAGTCGATCGACCTGATGCCGGAGCCGCTGGTGGCCGTGGCCAGCCCACGGCTGCCCGGGGCGTCGGCCTGCCGCACGGTGGCGGACGTGGCCGCCTTGCCGCTGCTGCAGGCCAGCACCCGGCCCGATGGCTGGCGGCAGTGGTTCGCCTCCCAGGGGCTGTCGGTGGAGCACGACATGGCCGGGTCCCGAATGGAGCTCTTCTCGATGCTTTCCGAGGCGGCGGCCCAAGGCCTGGGCGTGGCCCTGGTGCCCCGCCTGTTGGTGGAAAGCGATCTGGCCAGCGGGCGTTTGATCGTGGTGCTGCCCCACGCGCAGCACAGCGGGCGCATCTATCGCTTCATCGTTCCGCCGCACAAGGCGGATGCGCCCTTGCTGCAGGCCTTCTCGGCCTGGCTGCAGGCCCAGGCGCAGGATTACCTGGCCCAGGCTTGAGGCTGGCTCAGCGGTGGGCGGCCAGCAGCAAGCCACCCGCCCCGGCGAAGAAGCCGCCGGTGGCCTTGTTCAGGCGGCGGGCGCCGCGCGAGGTGGTGATGAAGCGACGCAGCTGCCGGCCACCCGCGCCATAGACCGCGGCGGACACGAACTCGGCCGCCAGGTAGGTGGCGCCCAGCACCAGGAACTGGTGCGCGGCGGGCTTGGCCGGGTTGATGAACTGCGGAAAGATGGCCGCGAACAGCAGCATGGCCTTGGGGTTGCTGATGCCCAGCAGGAATTCCTGCGTGGCCAAGCTGCGCAGCGAGCGCGGCGCAGCCTGAGCCTCGTCGGCCGCCAGATGGCCGGCGTCCTGGCTGTGCCAGGCCTTCCAGCCCAACCAGAACAGGTAGGCCGCGCCGACCCACTTCAGCACGTTGAAGGCGGTTTCGGAGGCCAGCAGCATGGCCCCCAGGCCCACGGCCGAGATGGTCAGGAAGATCGCGAAGGCCAGCACGCGGCCGACGGTGCCGAACAGCGCAGCGCCGACGCCCTGGCGAATCCCGTTGTTGAGCGCGCAGAAATTGTTCGGCCCCGGAGTCAGGGCGATCATCACGGCCAATGGGAAGAAGAGCAGGGCGTCCATGGGGATCACGCAGTGGTTTGTTTGTCGGCTTCGGAGGTGAAGCTGTCGGCGAAGAATTCCTCGGCCGGCAGCCCACATTGGGCCACGAAATCGCGTTGCGCGCTCTCGATCACGATGGGCGCGCCGCAGGCATAGACCTGGTGGCCCGACAGGTCGGGCAGGTCAGCCATCACCGCCTGGTGCACGAAGCCGGTCCGACCGGTCCAGCCGTCGTCCGGCGTGGCGTCCGACAGCACCGGCACGTAGCGCAGCCAGGGCAGGCGCGCGGCGGCGGCTTCCAGCCAGTCGTTGAGGTAGAGGTCGGCCTTGCGACGGCCGCCCCAGTACAGCACGGCCGGGCGCGTGCTGCCCTGGGCCTCCAGGCGCTCGATCAGCGCCTTGATCGGCGCCAGGCCGGTGCCCGAGGCCAGCAGCACCATCGGCTTGTCACTGTCCTCGCGCAGGTAGAAGCTGCCGAACGGGCCTTCCATGCGGACGATGTCCTTCTCCTTCAGCGTGCTGAAGACCTGGTCGGTGAACTTGCCGCCTGGCATGTGGCGGATGTGCAGCTCGATGGCCGGCGGCGTGCCCAGGTTGTGCGGGGCGTTGGCCACCGAATAGGCGCGGCGGGCGCCATCGCGCAGCAGGAATTCGATGTACTGGCCGGCATGGAACTGGAAGTTCTGGTTGGCCGGCAGCTGCACCTTCAGGCGCATCACGTCGTCGGCCAGCCGCTCCAGCGAGAGCACGCGGCCCGGCATCTTCAGCACCGGGAACTGGCCCTCGGCGGCGACGCCGCGGGCTTCCAGCACCACGTCGGTCTGCGGCGTGGCGCGGCAGGTCAGCACCATGCCGGCGGCTTCCTCGGCGGCGCTCAAGGCCTTCTCCTGGTGCGGGCCGTGGACCACCTTGCCTTCGAGCAGCTTGCACTTGCAGGAGCCGCAGGCACCGTCCTTGCAGCCGTAGGGCAGGCCGATGCCTTCGCGGATGGCTGCATTCAACAGGGTTTCATCGGCGCCGACGGTGTAGTGGCGGCCGGAGGGCTGGAGGGTGACGTTGAAGCTCATGGATCGGGGCGAAGGACCAGAAAGGGCCGTGTCGAAAGACGAAAGAGGGGGCGTCAGCGGCATCGCTACACTGCGCGCGAACCTCGATTTTGCCCTGTCCGCCATGAGCCTGCCCGCCCGCTTCCGTCGTACCCGCCTGCTGATCGTCGGCTGTGGCGACGTTGGGCTGCGTGTGCTGCCCCGGGTGACGGGCCGCTGGACGGTCCGGGTGCTCACCTCCCAGCCCGAACGCCAAGCCGCCTTGCGGGCGGCCGGCGCGAGCCCCTTGCTGGGCAACCTGGACGACGCGGACAGTTTGCGGCGCCTGGCCCGGCTGGCGCCGCGGGTGCTGATGCTGGCGCCGCCACCGGCCCAGGGCAGCGCCGATCCCCGGATGACGGCCCTGGCGCGGGTGCTGCGGCGGCCCGGGCCTTCGGGGGCGGTGCGTCGCCTGGTCTACGCCAGCACGACCGGGGTGTACGGCGACGTGGGCGGGGCCTGGATCGACGAAAGCCAGCCCTGCGCACCGCGCACCGACCGGGCCCGGCGGCGGGTGGCGGCTGAACAGGCCGTCCGTTCGCTGGGGGCGGCGGCCGGCTGGTGCGCCAGCATCCTGCGCGTGCCCGGCATCTACGCGGGCGACCGCGAAGGCGGGCCGGCCGCGCGGGTGAGGCGCGGGGCGCCGGTTCTGGTGCCCGCCGAGGACGTCTACACCAACCACATCCACGCCGACGACCTGGCCCGCACTGGCCTGGCCGCGCTGTTTCGGGGCGCGCCACAGCGGGTCTACCACGTCTGCGACGACAGCCAGCGCCGCATGGGCGAGCACTTCGAGGCGGTGGCCGAGGCCTGTGGCCTGCCGCGGCCGCCGCGGATCACCCGGGCCCAGGCGGCCAAGCAGTTCTCGCCGGTGCAGCTGAGCTTTCTGAGCGAATCCCGGCGGCTGTCGAACGCCCGAATGAAAAAGGAGCTGCGTGTGCAGCTCCTTTACCCGGATGTGCTGGCGGCCCTGAAGGCCGGCCGCTGAAGCGGCTTACCAGCGCCGACGGCGCGGGAAGGGCGCCTGGCCGCGCCAGTAGCGGATCATCAGCCAGCCGCCCAGCATGCCGCCCAGGTGGGCGAAGTGGGCCACGCCGGTGGCGCCGGTCACACCCAGGCCCAGTTCCAACAGGCCGAACACCAGCACGAAGGTCCGCGCCTTCATCGGGATGGGCGGGAACAGCGGCATGATGGTCCGCTCGGGGAACAGCATGCCGTAGGCCAGCAGCAGCGCATACAGCGCGCCGGAGATGCCGACGGTGGGCACATACGAACCGAGCAATGCGGTGACGATCAACTGGCACAGCGCGGCCGACAGCACGCCCGCGGCCATGAACTGCAGGAAGCGCTTGCCGCCCCACAGGCGTTCCAGTTCGCTGCCGAACATCCACAGACCCAGCATGTTGAAGAACAGGTGGCCGATGCTGGCATGCAGGAAGGCGTAGGTCAGCACCTGCCAGGGCATGAAGTTGCCGGAGCCCAGCGGCCAGAGCGACAGCCAGCCCGTGACGGGCAGATAGGCATCCAGCAGGGCTTGGACGCAGAACATCGCCGTGCAGATCAGCATCAGCGCCTTGGTCATCGGGGGCATGGGGGGCATGAGCGCTCGCTACGGGTAAAGCGGAAGGAACGCCGCGCAATGCGAGGTCCTGGTGCCCGCGGCCAGACTCGAACTGGCACGCCTTGCGGCGGCGGATTTTGAATCCGCTACGTCTACCGATTTCGTCACGCGGGCAGGGAACGAACCTGGCGGCCAGGGCGGCCGGGGTACGTTGGGGGCGCATTATGGCATGGTGAAAAGCCGGGTCTTCGCACAGGCCGATAATGGCAGGCCTCTGCTGGAAACCGCTTCTCATGCCGAACTACAAAACCCTGGAGGATGCCATCGGCCACACGCCGCTGGTGCGTCTGCAACGCCTGCCTGGCCCGGAGATCGCCAGCCGCGGCAATGTGATTCTCGGCAAGCTGGAAGGGAACAACCCGGCGGGCTCGGTCAAGGACCGGCCGGCCATCAACATGATCCGCCAGGCCGAGCTGCGGGGCGACGTGAAGCCGGGCGACACGCTGATCGAGGCCACCTCGGGCAACACCGGCATCGCGCTGGCGATGGCGGCGGCCATCAAGGGCTACCGCATGGTGTTGATCATGCCGGAGGACCTCTCGATCGAGCGGGCGCAGACCATGAAGGCCTATGGGGCCGAGCTGATCCTGACGCCCAAGTCCGGCGGCATGGAACTGGCCCGTGACCTGGCCGAACAGATGCAACGCGATGGCAAGGGCCGGGTGCTGGACCAGTTCGCCAACCCGGACAACCCGGCCGCCCACTACGACAGCACCGGGCCGGAAGTCTGGACCGACACCGCCGGGCAGGTGACGCACTTTGTCAGCGCGATGGGCACCACCGGCACCATCACCGGGGTGGCGCGCTACCTGAAGGAACAGAACCCGGGCGTCAAGATCATCGGTGCGCAGCCGGCCGAGGGCTCGCGCATTCCCGGCATCCGCAAATGGCCGGAGGCCTACCTGCCCAAGATCTACGAGCCGGCACTGGTCGATGAACTGGTCTCCGTCAGCCAGGCCGATGCCGAGGACATGGCCCGGCGCATGGCGGCCGAGGAAGGCCTGTTCGCCGGCATCTCGGCGGCCGGGGCCTGCTGGGTGGCGTTGCAGATCGCCCGCACGGTGGAGAACGCGACCATCGTGTTCGTGGTGTGCGACCGCGGCGACCGCTACCTGTCGACTGGGGTGTTCCCCGCCTGAGCCGCACCACGGAACATCCGATGAGTGAAGCGCCTGAGTTCCGCTACTGCCCTGTCTGCGCCCACCCGCTGGCCTGGATCTGGGCGCAGGAGGATGGCGGGGCCAAGCAGCGCCTGCGCTGCACAGCCTGTGGCTTCACCCACTGGAACAACCCCACACCGGTGCTGGCCGCGGTGGTGGAGTGCACTGACCGCGGTGGGCAACTGCTGCTGGCCCGCAACGCGGCCTGGTCCGGGCGGCTGTTCGCGCTGATCACCGGCTTCATGGAAGCGGGCGAAAGTGCAGAAGAGGGGATTGGCCGCGAGGTGCTGGAGGAGACCGGTCTGACGGTCGAGTCGACGGCCCTGATCGGGGTCTATGATTTCCAGCGGCTCAACCAGGTCATCATGGCCTACCACGTCCGGGCATACGGCGAGATCCGCCTGTCCCCCGAACTGGCGGAGTACCGGCTGTTCACACCCGAGCAGGTGCTGTGCTGGCCCCAGGGCACGGGGCCTGCGCTGGCCCACTGGCTGCGGCAGCGGGGCATCGAGCCCCGTTTCATGGAATGGCCACAGACGCGCTGAAAGCCGCGACAGCGGGCGCGTTCTCCATAGAATCAAGACCTCGGCGTCTCAAGGACCGGCATGCAACCCGACAAGGAACTCGACACCAGCGGTCTCAGCTGCCCGCTGCCCATTCTGAAGGCCAAGAAGGCGCTGGCCGAACTGCGCAGTGGGCAGTTGCTGAAGGTGATTGCCACCGATCCCAGTTCAACGCGCGACTTCCAGGCCTTTGCCCGGCAGACCGGCCATGAACTGGTGGCGCAGGATGCCGAGGGCGAGAAGCTGGTGCACTGGCTGCGGCGGCGCTGAGCCTCCCGGCTCAGCGGGTCATGCCGACGGCGCTCAGAGGACGAGCGTCTTCAGGTACGCGCGGAAACTTTCGCCCAGTTGCGGGTGTTCCAGCGCCAGTTCCACATTGGCCTGCAGAAAGCCTTCCTTGCTGCCGCAGTCGTAGCGCTGGCCGTCGTAACGGTAGGCGAAGACCTTCTCCCGGCGCAGCAGGTTGGCGATGCCATCGGTCAGCTGAATCTCGCCGCCCACGCCGCGCGGCAGGTTGGCGATCTCGTGGAACACGCCCGGCGTGAGGATGTAGCGCCCGGCCACGCCTAGGTTGGACGGGGCATCTTCGGGGGCCGGTTTCTCAACGATGTGGGTCAGGTCCATCAGCCGGTCGTTGACCTTGGTGCCGGCCACGATGCCGTAGCGCTTGGTGTGCTCGGGCGGCACTTCCTGCACCGCCAGGATGGAGGCGCGCCACTCGTTGAACTGCTCCACCATCTGCTTGAGCACCGGGGGCTTGCCGACCATCAGGTCGTCGGCCAGCAGCACGGCAAAGGGTTCGTTGACCACCACGCACTGGGCGCACAGCACCGCATGCCCCAGGCCCAGGGCCTTGGGCTGACGGATGTAGATGCATTCCATGTCGCTGGGCTTGATGGAGCGCACCACGTCCAGCAGTTCCTTTTTGCCCGAGGCCTCCAGCTCGTACTCCAGCTCGAAGGCGGTGTCGAAGTGGTCCGGAATCGCGCGCTTGTTGCGGCCATTCACGAAGATCATCTGGCGGATGCCGGCCGCGTAGGCCTCTTCGACCGCGTACTGGATCAGCGGCTTGTCGACCACCGGCAGCATTTCCTTGGGCATGGCCTTGGTGGCCGGCAGGAAGCGGGTGCCCAGGCCGGCGACCGGGAAGATGGCCTTGTTGATCTTCTGCATGGATTCCTCTGTGTTGCTGTTCACCCGTAGGATGCCAAAGTTGTCGGCCGTCGGTGTGACCGATGGCCGACAACTGTTTCCTCAAGCGGTGGGAAGCTTGGCCAATTGGGCGCGCAGGCCCTCCAGCGTGCGGCCGAAATCGGCCAGGCGCTGACGCTCCTGGGCCACCACGGCTTCCGGCGCGCGGGCGACGAAGCTCTCGTTGCCCAGCTTGCCCTCGGCCTTGGCGACCTCGCCTTCCAGACGCTTGATCTCCTTGCTCAGGCGCTCGCGTTCGGCGGCGACGTCGATCTCCACCTTCAGCGCCAGGCGGGCCTCGCCCTGCACCAGCACCGGCGCCATCGCGCTGGCTTCGGCGAAGGCGGCCTCATCGGTCATCACCTGCACCTCGCTGAGCTTGGCCAGGGCCTTGAGCACCGGCGCGGCCTGGGTGATGAACTCGGTGTCGCCGAGGGTCAGCAGCGGCACGCGCTCGGCCGGGGACAGGCTCATCTCGCCGCGCAGCGTGCGGCAGGCGC
The DNA here is from genome assembly GCF_020387415.1 of Ideonella benzenivorans. Lineage (GTDB taxonomy): Bacteria > Pseudomonadota > Gammaproteobacteria > Burkholderiales > Burkholderiaceae_C > Ideonella > Ideonella benzenivorans. The sequence continues at coordinate 30,756 of NZ_JAGWCB010000008.1, forward strand.
CGACGAAGTCCTTGAGCTTGGCCATCCAGGCGTCGGAGGCAGCGTCCACCTTCTCCAGCTGAGCGACCGGGTAGGCCGCGGTGGCCACGGTGCCGGTGTCGCCCGCCGCCTTGCGGCCGGCCACGGGCGCCACGGTGTCCCACAGCTCGGCGGTGATGAAGGGGGCCACCGGGTGCAGCAGGCGCAGCACGGTTTCCAGCACGCGGATCAGCGTGCGGCGGGTGGCGCGCTGCTGTTCGGGCGTGCCGGTCTGGATTTGCACCTTGGCGATTTCCAGGTACCAGTCGCAGTACTCGTCCCAGACGAACTGGTAGATCGCGTTGGCCACGTTGTCCAGGCGGTACTCGGCAAAGCCCTTGGCGACCTCGGCCTCCACCCGCTGCAGGGTGCTGACGATCCAACGGTCGGCCGGGCTGAAGTCCAGGTAGCCGCCCGGGGCGCAGCTGCCCGCGGGGTGTTCGCCCAGGCCGCAGTCCTGGCCTTCGCAGTTCATCAGCACGAAGCGGGTGGCGTTCCACAGCTTGTTGCAGAAGTTGCGGTAGCCCTCGCAGCGCTTGCTGTCGAAGTTGACGCTGCGGCCCAGCGTGGCCATGGCCGCGAAGGTGAAGCGCAGCGCGTCGGCGCCGTAGGCGGGGATGCCGTTGGGGAACTCCTTCTCGGTGGCCTTGCGCACCTTGGGCGCAGTCTCGGGCTTGCGCAGGCCCAGCACGCGCTTGTCCAGCAGCGGGGCCAGCTCGATGCCATCGATCAGGTCCACCGGGTCCAGCACATTGCCCTCGGACTTGGACATCTTCTTGCCCTGGGCGTCCAGTACCAGGCCGTGGATGTACACGTGCTTGAAGGGCACCTTGCCGGTGAAGTGCTTGGTCATCATGATCATCCGGGCGACCCAGAAGAAGATGATGTCGTAGCCGGTCACCAGCACGGAGGAGGGCAGGAAGAGGTCCTGCTCCAGCGTCTGCTCGGGCCAGCCCAGGGTGGAGAAGGGCACCAGCGCCGAGGAGTACCAGGTGTCCAGCACGTCCTCGTCGCGGGTCAGCGCGCCGGTGTAGCCGGCGGCACTGGCCTTGGTGCGGGCCTCGTCCTCGCTGCGGGCGACGAACAGCTCGCCGTTCGTGCCATACCAGGCCGGGATCTGGTGGCCCCACCAGAGCTGGCGTGAGATGCACCAGTCCTGGATGTTCTTCATCCACTGGTTGTAGGTGTTGACCCAGTTCTCCGGCACGAAGTTGACCTCGCCCGAGGCCACGGCCTCGATGGCCTCGTCGGCGATCGACTTGCCGGCAGCGCCAGGCTTGGTCATTGCCACGAACCACTGGTCGGTCAGCATGGGCTCGATGACCTGGCCGGTGCGGGCGCAGCGCGGCACCATCAGCTTGTGCTTCTTGATCTCGACCAGCAGGCCCTCGGCCTCCAACTGGGCGACGATCTGCTTGCGGGCCGCGAAGCGGTCCAGTCCGACGTAGGCGGCCGGGATCTCGGCCACTTCGGCGTTGCTGACCTTGGCTTCCAGGTCGAAGATGGTCAGCATGGCCAGGCCATGGCGCAGGCCCACCTGGTAGTCGTTCTGGTCATGCGCGGGCGTGACCTTCACCACGCCGGTGCCGAAGGCCTTGTCCACGTAGTCGTCGGCGATCACCGGCACCAGGCGGCCGGTGATGGGCAGGCGCACCTGCTTTCCGATCAAATGGGCGTAGCGCTCATCCTCCGGGTGCACCATCACGGCGGTGTCGCCCAGCATGGTCTCTGGCCGGGTGGTGGCCACCACCAGGGATTCGGTGGAGCCTTCGATGGGGTAGCGGATGTGCCAGAGGCTGCCGTCCTCCTCTTCGCTCTCGACCTCCAGGTCGGAGACGGCGGACTTCAGGATCGGGTCCCAGCTCACCAGGCGCTTGCCGCGGTAGATCAGGCCTTCCTCGTAGAGTCGCACGAAGGTCTCGGTCACCACCTTGGACAGCTTGTCGTCCATGGTGAAGTACTCGTGCGACCAACTCACCGAGTCGCCCATGCGGCGCATCTGCTGGGTGATGGTGGAGCCGGACTTCTGCTTCCATTCCCAGACCCGGGCGACGAAGTTCTTGCGGCCCAGGTCGTGGCGGCTGATCTTCTGTTCCTGCAGTTGGCGCTCCACCACGATCTGGGTGGCGATGCCGGCGTGGTCGGTGCCGGGCACCCACAGGGTGTTGAAGCCGCGCATGCGGTGGTAGCGCGTCAACGAGTCCATGATGGTCTGGTTGAACGCGTGGCCCATGTGCAGCGTGCCCGTCACATTGGGCGGCGGCAGCTGGATGCAGAAGGAAGGCTTGGCCGGGTCCAGCGTCGGTTCGTAGACGCCGGACTGCTCCCACAGAGGGGCCCAGCGGGCTTCGATGTCCTTGGGCTCGAAGGATTTGGCGAGTTCGGTCATGATGACCGATTATCTCCTGCGGGTTTGCAGAGAGCCCAGGGTCACTGGCAGCTGGCCGCCGCATTGGGTGAGAACGTCACCGCACCCGCGTACTGCGGTGGGGTCGGCCCACCCTTCACGGGCTCGTAGCCCTGGTACTGCTGCAGCAGCGGCACCCGTGTCGCCGAGCCGAGCAGCGCCGGCATCTCCAGGCGCGCGTCCTTGTAGTAGGCGGTGGGGTCGAGGTTGTTGTGGTACGCCAGCAGCTGGCACGGGAAGCCTGATCTGGATGTTGCGCTGGTCGTGCCCTTCAAGACGCGCATCTGCATGCCTGCGTTGTGGGCGATCAGCAGCTGATGGTCGCCCAGCCACGAGACCTGGGCATAGGTGGGCAGGGCATTGGGCGAGCTGTCGGCCGAGACCAGGGTCACGGGGGCCGTGAGCCATTGGCTGGTCGCCGCGTCCCGGCGGTTGTAGTAGAGGTTGCCGGCGTCGGTGAAGGTGACGAAGACGTTGCCGCTGGCATCCGTGACCGCACTGAAGTGGCTGGACATGGGGTCCTTGTCCTGCGTGCCCGCGAGGAACAAGCCCGCGCTGTTCCACGGTAGATCGGCGCCGCCCTTGAGCTTGCGCTGAGCCCAGAAGATGTCAGGGCCCACGGTGTAGACCAGGCCGATCCCGTTGGGAATGGTCACCAATCGGGCGCTGTGCTTGGCGAACTGAGGGTCGGTTGGCGGATAGGCGCTGATGTCGCCAATGCTCGGTCCGGCGGCCCAATTCGCCTTGCCCGCGGCACGGCGGTACACCACGATGCCGGCGGTGGTGGTGCGGGTGTCCTCGGCGACGTAGGCGACCCAGGTGTTGCCGTTGGCGTCCACCGTGAAGCTGGGGTTCACAGCACGGATGTCGGCGTTGGCACGGGGCAGCGTGCTGACCGCGAACGAGCTCCAGCTCTGGCTGGCCGGGTCGTAGGTGGCGGTCGCGTAGCGGATGTAGCCCTGGCTGTCCTGGAAGACGGTGGTCAGCGTGTTGCCATTCAAGGCGCTGTCGGAGACGGCGTACTGGTCCGTGTAGCCCAGGTGGCCCTGCTGGGTCCAGGTCACGCCATCACTGGACGACATCAGGTACAGCGTCCCCTTCTTGCCACCTTGGCTACCCAGGTTGGCCAGCAGGTGGTAGCGTCCATCGGGTGTGACCACCATGTGCCGCTGGTGGCGGTAGGAGTAGAGGTAGGCTGTGTCGCTGACCAGGTTGGTGCTCTGTTCTTCCAGGGCCGCGTGGGCGGGTTCGGTCAGTGCGGTCACCAGGGTGACCGCGGTCAAGAAGGCGTGGACATACTTCATTTGACCGATATTGCCCACAGACGCGCCTGTTGGCCACTTTCGATTAGGGATACCGAGGCCGCCTGCCGCGGGGCGCCCCTAGAACATCAGCTGCCCTCATTCGGGCAGGGCCCGCCAGCCGCCTGCGGGCGCGGCTTCGAACAGGGGAATGTGCCCGATGGCATGCACCTTGTCGGGCCAGCCGTCGCCGAGGACGGCCAGGGCCTCGCGCCAGGCCTGGCCTTCGGTCAGCGCGACGACCAGGCCGGCCACGTGGGCGCCCGCCTTGTGCAGCAGGCGGATGGCTGCCAGGGCGCTGGCGCCGGTGTTGATCACGTCGTCCACCAGCACCACGGTTTGCCCTGCCACCCGGTCGAGCAGGGCGGGGTCCAGGTACAGGCGTTTGCTCTGGTCCGGGCTGGTGGAGGAGACCACCGGCTCACTCAGGGCCTCGTCGTACCAGAACTTGCGCGACAGCCCCATGGCTGCGTAGTGCGGCAGGCCCAGGTCACGGGCCACGCGGCGGGCGTAGTCCAGGCCCATGGTGGGTACGGCGGCCACCATCTGCGGCGCCAGGGCCTGGGCCTGGGTCGTCATCAGGCCGGCCAGCACGTCCTCGATGGGGAACGGCGTCTGGTTGGACATCAGCAGCGCGATGGCCTGCTGGCCACCCGGCAGGGCGCGCAAGGGCAGTTTCAGCACACTGCCATCGGTCAGGCGCACGGGGTAGTGGGTGGTGAAGGCCGTCGGGGTGGCTGCGGGAATGGAAACCGTCGCAGGGTGCCAGTGCACCTCGTACGGAGGAAGCGTTGTGGTCATGAACAGAGGGTGGATGGCGTTTCTGCGCCGGAGCCGAGGCGGCAGAAACCAGGGGGAAAGTGGGCGGCCACGCGCTGGAACAGGTCCTCATCCAGGCGGCCCAGGTGCACGTGGCGCACGCGCGAGTGCACGCCGTCCGGGCCGTGCGCCATGTCGGTCGCCAGCAGGGTCTTGACACGCAGACCGGTGCGCTCGTGCAGCCGGCGCCGCCCGTCGTTTTCCAGCTTCTCGCCGATGGTGAACAGCTCCACCACCTCGCCGCCGGCCTGCCGGATGGCCTGCACCAGCGCCACCAGGGTGCCGCCGGTGCTGATCAGGTCGTCCACCAGCAGCACCTGGTCGCCCGGGCGCACGCCGTTCAGGAAGATCTGTGTGCTGCCTTCGGCGATGTACTCGTTGGCCAAGGGCACGGAGATTTCGCCCGGCGCGCCGGAAGGCGTCCAGCGCGCCAGCGTGCGGGGCAGGCGGTATTGGCGCAGCAGGTCGGCGATGATCATCGCGCCGCGGTCTTCCTCTCCGACCCCCAGCGTGGGGGCGGGCGAGGGGGCGATGTGCAGCCGGGCCAGCAGACACACCGCCTCGGAGAGCGCATGCGACAGCGGCGGGATGTTGTCGGTGATGGCGGTCGGGAAGAACTCGAAGCGCTTGCCGCCCATGCCGGTCACCGTGTGGGTGCGGCGCTGGTCGAAGTCCTTCACCAGCAGGGTGATGGCCTCAACCAGCTCGCCCATGTCCTGGGGCAGGGACAGCATGCCTCAGTGCGGCAGCGAGCCGACCACGCCCTGGACCAGCCAGTTCATCTTCAGCTTGTCGGCGTCGGGCAGTTCCTTGCCGGCGGCCACACGGGCGGTGCCGGCCTGGTCCAGCAGCGGGCCGGCGAACACTGGGCGCTTGCCGGAGGCGATGTCCTTGGCGCGCAACTCGACCAGCTTGCGCACGTCAGCGGGCAGCTTGGGGCTGTAGTGGTCGTAATGGATGGCGCCATCCTTCAGGCCCAGCCAGACGTTGCCGGGCTTCCAGCGCTTGGCCAGCACGTCGGCCACCACCTTGTTGTAGTGCACGCTCCAGTCCAGGCGCGAGGCGGCTAACTGCGCATCGCCACCCCACTGGGACATGTCGGTGTCCCAGCCGAAACCGAAGGCGCCGGCCTCTTTGGCCGCCTGCAGCGGCGCGGCCGAGTCGGTGTTCTGCATCAGCACGTCCACGCCCTGGTTGAGCAGGGTCTTGGCGGCCTCGCGCTCCTTGGGCGGGTCGTACCAGGTGTTGACCCAGACGACGCGGGTCTCCACTTTGGGGTTCACGGCGCGGGCGCACAGCGTGAAGGCGTTGAGGTTGCGCACGATCTCCGGGATCGGGAAGGGCGCGACCACGCCCAGCACGTTCTTGCGCGTCATCTTGCCGGCCACGGTGCCGTTCAGGCAGGCCCCTTCGTAGGTGCGGATGTCGTAGATGCCCAGGTTGGGACCGGTCTTGTAGCCGGTGGCGTGTTCAAAGGCCACGCCCGGGTAGTCCGGCGCGGCCTTGGCCATGCCGTTCATGAAGCCGAAGGCGCCACCGAAGATCACCTTGGCCCCCTGACCGGCCAGGTCGCGCACCACGCGCTCGGCATCGCTCTCGGCCACGTTCTCGACGAAGATCGTCTGCACCTGGTTGCCGAACTTCTTCTGCACCTCCTGGCGGGCCAGTTCGTGGGCATAGGACCAGCCGGCGCCACTGGCCGGGCCGACGTAGAGGAAGCCCACCTTCAGCGGATCGGCCGCCACAGCGGAACCGACCGCCGTCAGCAGGGCTGCAGCCCAGGCGCTGCGGCGCAGCAAGGTGGTGCGAGAGGAGGACACAGCAGGACGTTGCATGGGGCGCGATGGGCCAGAGGCCGTGAACGAGGGAATGCCTGCAGCGTAGGCCCATCGCGGCGGCCCCACCATCACACCTTGGTATAGGGTGGTGTGAATCCGGTTGCCCTCAGCGGCTTGGATGCACGGTGGCGGTGCCACTCTGCACCGCATCCAGGCGGGTGATGCAGCGCACCAGCCCGGCCAGGCTGTCCTGGCCCATCTTGCGCATCACCTGGGCGCGGTGCAGTTTCACGGTCACCTCGCTCAGGCCCAGCTCGGCGGCAATCTGCTTGTTCAGCCGGCCGGCGACGATCAACTGAAGCACCTCGTGTTCGCGCGGGGTCAGCGTGGCCCGGCGCTGCCGGGTGTCGGCCAGCTCCCGCCGCAGGCCTTGTTGCTGGCGGTCGCGCGCCAGGGCTTCCTCGATGGCGCGCAGCAGGTCGGCTTCCCGGTAGGGCTTGATGAGGAACTCCACCGCGCCGGCCTTCATGGCCTGCACGCTCATCGGGATGTCGCCGTGGCCGGTCACCAGGATGGCCGGTGGCAGTTCGACATGGCCGGTCCGGGCGGAGGCGCGCAGCAGGTCCAGCCCATTGATCCCGGGCAGGCGCACATCCAGCACCAGGCAGGCGGGGCCAGGATCGGCTGCCTTGGCGGCGCTGGCCAGGAAGGATTCGACACTGTCGTGGCAGCAGACCTGCAGGTCCAGCGAGCGCAGCAGGCTGTCCAGGGCGGTGCGGATGGCAGCGTCGTCGTCCACGACATGGACGGTGCCGGAAAGGGCGGGCATCGGTCAGGACTCCTGGAGGGGCAGCACGACCCGGGCCAGGGCGCCGCCTGCGGGGCCATCATCCAGGTGGATCTGACCCCCATGGGCTTCCACCAGTGTGCGTGCAATGGACAGACCAAAGCCCAGGCCGTCGGGCTTGCTGCTGTGGAAGGGTTCGAACAGATGCGGGCGCTGGCTGGGCGCGATGCCCGGCCCGCTGTCCTGCACGCTGATCTGCAGCGCGGGCACCGGCCCTGTCTGCCGCGCCAGGCTGAGCCGGACCTCCCGGGGCCGGCCGGCGGGCAGATCGCGCACCGCGTCCAGCGCATTGACCAACAGGTTCAGCAGCACCTGCTGGAGCTGGACGCGGTCCGCCAGCACCTCGGGCAGCGGCGCCAGCAGGCACAGCCGCAGCCGGGTGTGCTGGCGTCGGGCCCGCGCGGCCACCAGGGCCAGGCAATCCCAGGCCAGGGGGGCTGAGGCCACCGGTGCCCGCACGGCCGGGGCGCGCTGCAACAGGCCGCGGATGCGGGCCACCACCTGGCCGGCGTGCTCGCCGCTGCGGACGATGCGCTGGGCGGCCGCCCGGGCTTCGGTCAGCTTGGCCGTCGCACCTTCCCGGCCATCAAGCCCGCTGAGCCAGCGCAGGCAGGCATTGGCATCCAGCACCATGGCGGTGAGGGGCTGGTTCACCTCGTGGGCGATGGAGGTCGCCAGCTCGCCCAGCGTGGTCAGCCGGGTCAGGCGCGCCAGCTCGGCCTGGGCCAGTTCGGCCTCTTGTTCCAGGGCCTGGGCGTCGTTCCAGCCCAGGCCGATCTGGGCCGCGACCAGGGCCAGGAAGGCGCGGTAGTCGGCATCCAGGCGCTTGTGCGGATTCAGACCGATCAACAGACCCGCGCTGCGCCGGCCCAGACGTCCGACCGGCACGGGCTGGGCCACCAGCTGCTCGACCGGACGCGTCCAGTGCGGGGTCGGCCAGACCCCGAGGGGCGCGGCGGTGGCTGCGGCGGCGGGCTCGCCCGTGTCGAGGGCCCGCCGGAGCAAGGAGGCGAGTTCGTGATCCAGCGCGTCCAGGCCCAAGGGGGAGGGCCAGGGGGCGTCCGCCGGGCTGGCGGTCTGCAACTGCCAGCTGGCGCCGTCGTCCTCGGACAGGTAGAGCGCGGCCAGCGGCAGGTCCTCGGGGTGGCGGGCCAGGCAGGCGGCCAATGCCGCCAGGAACTGGGTGCGGGTGCGGGTGGCCCGGGTGCTGGCGGCCAGGTCGGCCAGCGTGGCCAGCCGGCGCTCGTTGATGACCCGGCTGGTGGCGTCGTAGATGGGGCAGATCACGCCCTGGACCTGCCCCTGCGCATCCAGCAGCGGGCTGTAGGAGAAGAACTCGTGGATCTCCTCGGTGTAGTCGAGCCGGCGGTAGAGCAGCTGCTGGTTGCTGCGGCTGACCGCCCGGCCGTTGCGCTGGACCGCCTGCAGCAGCGGATGCAGCGTCGGCATCACGTCCGGTTGCACCTGGGCCAGCGGGCGGCCCAGGTCCTGGGGATGCTGGCCCTCGAAGAAATGACGCGCGGCGTCGTTCCAGAAGGTGTGCAGCGCCTCGCCCCAGTAGACGATGTGCGGAAAGTCCGAGTGCAGCGTGATCCGCAGGGTGTCGTGCAGCGCCTGGGGCCAGCCGGCCGGCGGCCCCAGGGCGGTCGTGTCGGCCCGGCCTGAACGCAGATGACGGCCCACCTCACCGCCGTCTTCCAGGTAGCGCAGGGTGTCGTCGACGGCGGGGAGGGGGTTCACGGCGCGGGAACTCGCCTCACATCAGCAGGTGCTCACCCGCGTTCTCGCCGCCCAGGATCACGTAGTTGACCCGCCGCAGGTCGGTCAGCTGCTTGCCACCGGCGTAGCTGATCGAGCTTTGCAGGTCCTCCTGCATTTCGCGCAGCGTGTCGGCCAGCTTGCCCTTGACCGGTTCCAGGATGCGTTTGCCCTCGACGTGCTTGTACTCGCCCTTGTTGAAGTCCGAGGCCGAGCCGTAGTACTCCTTGAACAGCTTGCCGTCGACCTCCACCGTCTGGCCCGGCGACTCCTCGTGGCCGGCGAACAGCGAGCCCACCATCACCATCGCGGCGCCGAAGCGCACGCTCTTGGCGATGTCGCCATGGTGGCGGATGCCGCCGTCGGCAATGATGGGCTTGGTGGCCACGCGGGCGCACCACTTCAGCGCCGAGAGCTGCCAGCCGCCGGTGCCGAAGCCAGTCTTGAGGCGCGTGATGCAGACCTTGCCCGGACCGATGCCCACCTTGGTCGCGTCGGCGCCCCAGTTCTCCAGGTCGATCACCGCCTCGGGCGTGCCCACGTTGCCGGCGATCACGAAGCTGTTGGGCAGCTTCTCCTTGATGTACTCGATCATCCGGTGCACGCTGTCGGCGTGGCCGTGGGCGATGTCGATGGTGATGTAGTCGGCCCCGACGCCGTCGGCCGCCAGCCGGTCGATGACCTCACGGTCGGCCGGCTTCACGCCCGAGCTGATCGACACATAGTGCCCCGCCTTGCGCATGTGGCGGGCGAAGGCCACGTTGTCCAGGTCGAAACGGTGCATCACGTAGAAGTAGCCGTTGGCGGCCAGCCAGGCGGCGATGCGCTCGTCCAGCACCGTCTTCATGTTGGCCGGCACCACGGGCAGCTTGAAGCGGCGCCCGCCGAACGTCATGCCGGTGTCGCATTCCGAACGGCTTTCCACGCGGCACTTGCGCGGCAGCAGCAGGACGTTGTCGTAGTCAAAGATATCCATCTCGAAGCTCCAGGGTGATGACCAGCGCGTTGATCGCAGTGCGCCGGGAGGGGCTGCGAGCGCTTGACCTGGGGTTCCGGTGGTGTCACGAGGGCCGCTTTGCCAGATTTGGCCAGGGACGGTGCAGACACAAAAAACCGGACGCCAGAATTTGGGCCCGGTGACTGATTCTACGGTAGCCGGGGGGGCTCCCTACAATGTGTCGATGCAATTCCCGCAAGACGCGGAGGCCGGGCACGATCCGTCCCTGGTGGACGTGAGCGCGCTGCTGCGTGGCCTCAACCCTGAACAACTGGCGGCCGTGACCCTGCCGGCCGAGCCTGCCCTGATCCTGGCCGGCGCCGGCTCGGGCAAGACGCGCGTGCTGACCACCCGCATCGCCTGGCTGCTGCAGACCGGGCAGGTCTCGCCCGGCGGCGTGATGGCGGTGACCTTCACCAACAAGGCGGCCAAGGAGATGCTGACCCGCCTGGGGGCGATGCTGCCGGTCAACGTGCGCGGCATGTGGATCGGCACCTTCCATGGCCTGTGCAACCGTTTTCTGCGGGCGCATTGGAAGCAGGCAGGCCTGTCGCAGACCTTCCAGATCCTCGACAGCGGCGACAGCCTGTCGGCCGTCAAGCGCGTCATCAAGGCCATGAACCTGGACGAAGAGCGCTTCGTGCCCAAGCAGGTGGCCTGGTTCATCGCCAGCAGCAAGGAAGATGGCCTGCGCCCGAAGGACGTGCCGGTGCACGATGGCCAGACGCAGAAGATGGCCGAGGTCTACCAAGCCTACCAGGACCAGTGCGAGCGCGAGGGCGTGGTCGACTTTGCCGAACTGCTGCTGCGCACCTACGAGCTGATGCGCGACGACCCGCTGCTGCGCGAGCACTACCAGCGGCGCTTCCGTCACATCCTGGTCGACGAGTTCCAGGACACCAACCGGCTGCAGTACCTGTGGCTGAAGATGTTTGCCGGCCCGCACACCGCGGTGCTGGCCGTGGGCGACGACGACCAGAGCATCTATGCCTTCCGCGGCGCCCAGGTCGGCAACATGAGCGACTTCGAGCGCGAGTTCCGCGTCAAGAAGGTCATCAAGCTGGAGCGCAACTACCGCAGCTACGGCAACATTCTGGACGCCGCCAATGCGCTGATCGCCCACAACAGCCACCGCCTGGGCAAGAACCTGCGCACCGAGGCCGGGCCGGGCGAGCCGGTGCGGGTGCAGGAGAACGCCAGCGACTTCAACGAGGCCCAGTGGGTGCTCGAAGAAGCCCAGCAGCTGCACCGCGGCGGCATGGCGCGCCATGAGATCGCCATCCTCTACCGCAGCAACGCCCAGTCGCGGGTGATCGAATCGGCGCTGTTCAACGCCGGCGTGCCGTACCGCGTCTATGGCGGCATGCGCTTCTTCGAGCGGGCGGAAATCAAGCATGCGCTGGCCTACCTGCGCCTGATCGAAAACTGCCACGACGACACCAGCTACCTGCGAGTGGTGAACTTCCCGACCCGTGGCATCGGCGCCCGCACGCTGGAACAGCTGCAGGACGCGGCCCGCCAGACCGGCCGCAGCCTGTGGCAGAGCGTGGGCGCGGTGGGCGGCAAGGGCGGCGCCAACCTGGCCGGCTTCAATGCGCTGATCGATGGCATGCGCAACGAGACCCAGGGCCTGACGCTGCGCGAGATCATTGAGCACATGCTGGAGCGTTCCGGCCTGGTGGACTTCTACCGCACCGAGAAGGAAGGCGCCGACCGCATCGAGAACCTGCAGGAACTGGTGACCGCGGCCGAAGCCTTCGTCACCCAGGAGGGCTTTGGCAAGGACGCGGTGGCGCTGCCAGTGGACGAGCTCGGGCCGGGCCGCATGGCCGCGCCGCGCTCGCCCGATGTGCCCGAAGCGCCAGCCCCGGTGGACCTGACGCCCGACGCGGAGACCGGCGAGATCATGAGCCCGCTGGCCGCTTTCCTGACCCATGCGGCGCTGGAGGCAGGCGACAACCAGGCCCAGGCCGGGCAGGACGCCATCCAGCTGATGACGGTGCACTCTGCCAAGGGGCTGGAGTTCGATGCTGTCTTCATCACCGGTCTGGAAGAGGGGTTGTTCCCGCACGAGAACGCGCTGTCCGACGCCAACGGCCTGGAAGAGGAGCGGCGCCTGATGTATGTGGCCATCACCCGGGCGCGCCAGCGGCTCTACCTCAGCTTCAGCCAGACCCGCATGCTGCATGGCCAGACCCGTTACAACGTGAAAAGCCGCTTCCTGGATGAGTTGCCGGAAAGCGCCCTGAAATGGCTCACACCGCGCACCCAGGGCTTTGGCTCGGGTTTTGCAAGGGACTACCAGGCCGCCTGGCAGCGCGGCAGCGGTCTGGGCTCGATGGTGGGGGCGGGGCGGCGCAACGCCGGCTGGCAGCCTCCCCCCGCCGAGCCCCCGGTGCCCACGGCCATGAAGGCGGCCGCGGCCAAGGCCGCCGGGCATGGCCTGCGGGTGGGCCAGTCGGTGTTCCATGCAAAATTTGGTGAGGGAGTGGTGGTGACCTTGGAAGGATCGGGCCCCGATGCGCGGGCCCAGGTGAACTTCGGGCGACACGGGGCCAAGTGGCTGGCGCTGTCGATCGCCAAGCTGACGCCGATCGACTGAGCTCGGGCGGCCAGCGCGTGGAACCCGGTCTGTGGCCACCGTGAATCACCGTCTGTCGCTGCACGATGGTGGTGCATGCCGCGCCTGGCCACGGAAGGGGCTGGGGCTGGCCTGCCTGCTTCTTGTGCCTGCGTTCACGCCGGCGGCCGCGGTGGAGCCGGTGCTGCGCGAGGGCGACGAACTGGCCCGGCTGGAGTACGAGGCCCGGGCGAAGCCGGAAGAGGCGGTGGCCACACTGGAACAGTGGATGGCCCGCCAACCCGACGACAGCGCCAGGCGTCTGGAGGCCCTGCGGCTGTTGGGTGGGTTGCGCATCACCCTGGGGCAACCCGAGGCGGCCGAGGCTGTGCTGCAGCAGATCCAGGCCCTGGCCCGGGCCGGCGCGACGCCGCTGCGGCGCGATGCCAGCGTGGCGGCCGCCTGCCTGCAGGCCGATCTGATGCGCGATGGCGGCTCGCTGGCCAAGGCCGACGAGCCACTGGAAGAGGCCATGCGGCAGGTCGACGAGCAGACCGCGCTGCCGCTGCACATGTCCTGCCTGGTGATCCATGCGGCGGTCGAGGAGAACCTGGGGCATTTCGATGTGGCGGTGCGCCTGACCCAGGAGGCGCTGCGGCTGGTGGACCGCGGCCAGCCCTGGCGGCGCAGCGCGCTGCTCAACGGGCTGGCCTACACCTACTACCGGGCCGGCCAGCTGACGCGGGCCCGTCAACTCAACGACGAGGCCAAGACGCTGGCCCAGGCCAGCGAGGACTGGGTGTCGCTGGCCGATGCGATGACCGTCGAGAGCATCCTGCTGTCGGCCGCGGGCCAGGAGGGCGCGGCCCTGCAGGCGCTGACGCAGTCGATCGAGTTTGCCCGCCGGGCCGGCGATGCCCGCAGCGAGGCGATGGGCCTGGCCAACCTCAGCGACCACTACCTGCGCCAGGGCAACAACCACCAGGCCTTGCTGCAGTCGCAGCAGGCCCTGCCGCTGGCCCGGCGGCTGCATTCGACCGAGATCGAGCAACTGGCCAATCTCAATGCCGGGCTGGCGCTGATCGCGATGCACCGCAAGGACGAGGGGCTGCCCCGGGTGCGCGAGGTGCTGGACCAGCAGCGCCGGGCCGACGAGGTGGCCTCGCAGGCCGAGGGCCTGGCCGATCTGGCCCACTACCTGGAAAGGGCGGGTTACCTGTCCGAGGCGTTGCAGGTCTACCGCGAGCAGCGCGCCATCGCCGAACAGGCCTTCCAGCGCAGCCAGCAACGGGCCCTGGTGGAGTTGCAGGAAAGCTTCGAGGCCGAACGGCGGCGCCACGAACGCGACCTCCTCACCGATGACAACCAGCTCAAGGAGGAGGCGCTGCGCCAGACCGAGCTGCGCTTCAAGCTGTGGGCCCTGGTGATGGCGGGGGTGGTGATGGCGGTGCTGCTGCTGGCGCTGCTGCACCGGCGCATGCGGGCCACCCAGCAGGCGCTGTCCTCGGTCAACGAGCGGCTCAAGGTGCAGAGCGAGCAGGATCCGCTCACCGGCCTGGCCAACCGGCGCCACTTCCAGCGCCGCATGGCCCAGGGCGAGGACGCCCAGGGCACGCTCTACCTGCTGGACCTGGATCACTTCAAGCGCATCAACGACCACCATGGCCACGCCGGCGGCGACGTGGTGCTGATCGAGGTGGCGCATCGCCTGCAGGCGGTGCTGCGCGAGGAGGATGTGGTGGTGCGCTGGGGGGGGGAGGAGTTCATGATCCTCGTGCCGGGCGAGGGGGGGGAATCCGCCGAGCTGCTGGCCCAGCGGCTTCTGACGGCCCTGGCTTCGGTGCCGGTGATCGTCGGCCCGACCCGGCTGGCCGTGACGGCATCGATCGGCTTTGCCAGCTTCCCCCTGCAACCGCAACAGCTGGAGGTGCCGTGGTCGATGGCGATCGACCTGGTGGATGCCGCGATGTACATCGCCAAGACCCAGGGGCGGCACCGTGCGGTGGGCCTGCGCCGTCTGCCGGCCGCCGATCTGGAGGAGGTGGCGCGGCGGATGAGCGATCTGGAGAAGGCCTGGCGACGGGGAGAGGTCGAGCTCGTCGAGATCCACGGGCCGGATGTGGTGGGGCAGACCCCATGAGCCGGCCGCTGATCCGTCTGGCCGGCACGGCGCTGCTGATCGCCACCCTGCTGCCCTCACAGGCCCAGCCGGTGTTCCCGCCGCCGCAGGCTGGCCTGGGGCAGGCCCTGAGCGATGTGTCCGAGGGCTGGCGTGCGCGTGGCGAGGATGATCCGCAGGCCGTGCTGGCCGAGCTGGCGCAGTCGGCCATGCCCGTGGGCGGGGTGGCCGCGCCGGCCTGGCAACGCATGCGGGCGCGCACACGCGGCCTGGTGGCCGCGCGTTCCGGCTTGCCGGACGACGTGCGCCGGGCCCTGGCCGCGCTGACCGCCTTGGAGACGGACGTTCCGGACGACCCGCGTTGGCGTGCGGGCCTGCAGGGCGATCGCGCCCTGATCCAGGCGCAGTTGCACGACCTGCAGGGCGATTCCGTGGCGGCCGTGCGGTTCGGCCGCGAGGCCGACCAAGCCTACGAACAGGCCTGCGGCTCGCGCCAGCCCGCCGCCGATTGCGACTACCGGGCCTGGTGGGAGGCCCTGCACCTGTTGGCGCAGCGGGCCGACGTGCGGGGCGACCTGGTGGCCGCGTTGAGCCTGGCCGAGCGCGCCCACAGCGTGGCCGGGCGGGCGGCCGACCTGGGGCTGGAGGCCTGGAGCCTGGCCATGCAGGCGGTGTTCCAGCAGGCGCTCAGCCACGACACCCAGGCCCGCACGCTGATGGCGCAGGCCGACCGTCTGGCGCACCGCCAGAACGATGACCGGGCCGAGCTCTGGGTGCGCTTTGCCGAGGCGCGCATGGCCCTGGTCGATGGCGACCCAGCGGCCGCGTTGCGGCTGATGCAGCAGGCCCGGCGTCTGGCCGTGGCCACCGGATCGGCCCGGCTGGAGGCCCAGATCCTGCCCAGCCTGAGCGACCTGCTGCGCCGGACTGGCCACCCCCAGGAGGCCTTGCAGGTGGTGGAGCGGGCCTACCCCGTGCTGCAGCGCCACCATGAGCTGCGGGGCCAGCCCACCTTGCTGCACAACGGGGGCCTGGCCAAGCTGCAGCTGGGGCAGGTGGCCCAAGGGCGTGCCGACCTGGAGCGGGCCCTGCAGCTGTGGCAGACGGCAGGGGCCCGGGGCGCCATGGCCGTGGCGCTGCAGGAGGGCTCCGACGCCCTGGCGGCCTTGGGGGATGTGCGCGGCGCCCTGGATCTGCTGCACCGCAGCCAGGGCCTGCGGGCCCTGGTCAATGCAGACAACCAGACGGCCATCCTCTCGCAGATGCGGGCGACCTACCGC
This sequence comes from Ideonella benzenivorans, assembly GCF_020387415.1. Taxonomy (GTDB): domain Bacteria; phylum Pseudomonadota; class Gammaproteobacteria; order Burkholderiales; family Burkholderiaceae_C; genus Ideonella; species Ideonella benzenivorans. The sequence goes on from NZ_JAGWCB010000008.1 coordinate 46,640, forward strand.
ACCGAGTCCGAGCGGCGCGAGCTGGACCTGCTGGAGCGCGAAAACGCGCTGCGCTCCTCGCACCTGCAGACGCAGGTCCTGATTGAGCGGGTCTGGATCGCCGCCATCATCCTGCTGGGGCTGGCGGGCGCCGTGGTGGGGCTGCTGGCGCTGCGCGCCCGCGACGCCACCCGCCGGCTGCGCCACAGCGAGGCCTTGCTGCGGGTGCAGAGCGAGCGCGACCCCCTCACCGGGCTGGCCAACCGCCGCCACTTCCGCGAGGTGCTGGCCACCCAGGGCGCCTGCTTCCAGGGCGCGCTGATGCTCGTGGACATCGACCACTTCAAGCGCATCAACGATGAGTTCGGCCATCCCGCCGGCGATGCGGTGCTGGTGGAGGTGGCGCGGCGCCTGGGCAGCTCGGTCCGGGCCGGCGATCTGGTCTGCCGCTGGGGCGGGGAGGAGTTCCTGATCTACGCCCCCGACCTGCAGGGGGAGGCCCTGGATGCCCTGGCGCTGCGGGTCTTGCGGGCCTTGGGCGACGAGGCCGTCCCTCTGGGGGAGAAGCGGGTCCTGCCGATCTCGGCCTCGCTGGGCTACGCCGCCTTTCCGCTGCCGGCGCATGCGGTGGCGCTGGGCTGGGAGCGGGCGGTGAACCTGGTCGACATGGCGCTCTACACCGCCAAGTCCATGGGCCGGGACCGGGCGGTGGGCCTGCAGTCCGTGCGCGCCGCCGACAGCGCCGCGCTGGAGACCGTGGAGGCGGATTTCGAGGCGGCCCGGCTGGCCGGGGATGTCTCGCTCAGCGTCACCCTGCGCTGGGGCGCTTGAGAGGCCCGCCTCGGGGCCGTGCGTCCGTCAGGGGGTCTTGTCGCTGCTGCCGGTGGCGGCATCCACGGTGGCGCCCACCACCTTGCCGGTGACTTCGACCCCGGTGCTGACCACGGCGGCGCCGACCGAGATCACCGCGCCGGTGGCGGCCCCGGCCACCTCGACCACGGCGCAGCCCGTCAGGGCAGAGGTCCAGACCAACAAGGCCAGACCGGTCAGCGGCAGGGGGCGGGGCAGGCGCATGCGGGGCTCCAGTCAGGGCGAAGGGGGGAGGGTGGGGTCCTGTTCCGGCGCTTCCGGCTGGCCAAAGCTGTCGCGGAAGGTGAAGAACAAGGACGCATAGTAGGCCGAGGTCAGCACCAGGGCCAGCGGCATCGTCAGCAGCCCCAGCAGCGAGCTGCCGCCCAGCAGGCCGACCAGCAGGCTCAGCACCAGCCCGGTGGCCATCATCAGGCCCATCCAGGCCAGGCCGTAGACCAGCATCGCCGCGCGGGTGTGCCACAGGGCCAGCACGCTGGAGAACATGGCCTGGGCCGGCCGCTGTCCGGCCCAGCACACCAGGGCCGGCGCATGCCAGAAGGGCAGGCTCAGCAGCAGCGTGACCGAGACCCGGGCCAGCACGCCGGCCATCACCCCGGGGGCATCGGCCAGGCGGGCCACCTCGTCGGGATCCGGGTTGTTGGCGGTCAGAGCCTGCATCAGGTCCTCCACGCCACCGTGGTCGATCAGCTTGCAGGCCATCAGCAGCAGCAGGGTGCCGAAGGCATAGCCCAGGCTCAGCGTGAGCAGGCCGCGCCGGCGCTCCGAGGGCAGGTGGCGCCAGGGGGCGAAGAACACACCCAGCTGCGGGCGCACACCGCGCTGGCTGGCGGCCGTGGCCATCATGTAGGCCAACGTCAGCAGCGGGATGCCGGCCAGCACCAGCAGCTCACCGAAGCCGGGCAGCAGAGACAGCACCGCGCCGGCCAGCATGAAGGCCACGAACAACGCGCTGTAGCCCAGCGGGTGGCGGAAGAACTCCCGCACCCCTTGGCGCACCCATTGAAGCCCCTGTGCGGCGGGCACCGTCTTGAGTGTGAGTTTCATGCGCTCAGACCTGGGCGTGCCAGGGCCGCTCGGCGGCGTCGCGCAGCACCCGCTCGAAGTGCGACGGATCCTTGGGCTGCAGCAGGCTGGCCTCGCGTGGCAGATGCCAGTCCGCCAGGCGCGAGAGCCAGAAGCGCAGCGCCGCGGTGCGGCGCATCGAGGGCAGCAGCCGCAGCTCGGTGCCCGACAGTGGGCGCTCGGCCTGGTAGGCGGTCATCAGCGCCTCGGCCCGGGGAAGGTCCAACTGGCCGCTCTCCAGGTCCACGCACCAGTCGTTGAGCACCACCGCCAGGTCGAACATGAAGGTGTCGGTGCCCGCGAAGTAGAAGTCGAACACGCCGCTCAGCCGCTCGCGACCGGGCAGGCCGTGGAACATCGCGTTGTCGCGGAACAGGTCGGCGTGCACCGCCCCCTGGGGCAGGCTCTGGTAGGCCGCGCTGGCATGCACCTCGCGCTGGTGGGCCATCTCCTGGTCCAGCAGCGCGGCGTCGGCGGCCGACAGGTGCGGGCGCACCACCGGCGCGGTGGCCTCGCGCCAGGGCAGACCGCGCAGGTTGGGCTGCTGCAGCGGGAAGTCCGCCACGGCCCGGTGCATGCGGGCCAGCACCCCGCCCAGCTCGCGGCAGTGGTGCAGGTCCGGCGCCTCCAGGCTTTCGCCCTGCAGGCGGTTCACCAGCGCGGCGGGCTTGCCCGCCACGGTCTGCACCAGTTCGCCCTGCAGATTGGGCCGGGGCTCGGGTACCGGCAGGCCGCGCTGGGCCAGGTGCTGCATCAACCGCAGGTAGAAGGGCAGTTGTGCGTGCGACAGGCGCTCGAACAGCGTCATCACCCACTCGCCTTCCGGCGTGGTGACGAAGTAGTTGGTGTTCTCGATGCCGCTGCCGATGGGCTGCAGCGCGCGCAACGGGCCCAGCCCCAGCTGCTGGAGCAGGGTGCCGGCCTGTTCGGCGCTGACCTCGGTGTAAACCGCCATGAATGTTCGAAGAAAAGAGGGGGAGAAGGAGGAGGCGGTGCGCCGCCGGGCTCAGAAGTCCAGCTTGAGCCAGACCCGCTGGCCGGCGGCCTTGTCGTCCTGCGGCAGCTTGCCCCCTTGCGGCGGCACGATGTCGTAGGCCGGCATGCCGGGGATCTTGGGGTGCACCGTCAGGCGCTGGGTCTGGCCGCGCACGCGCACTTCCTCGATGCGGATGTGGTCGTCCTCCGTGTCCACGTGCAGCACCTGGGGTTCAGGCACCTTGCTGGCCGGCGGCGGGGTGTCCGTGGCCGGCAGAGCTGCCGGGGTCGACGCCGCCGGGGCCGGGGCGACCGGGCTGGCGGTCTGGGCCAGGCTGGCGCCACCAAGCAGCAGGCCCGCAAGCAGGGTGGTCAGGGAGGGGGCGTTCATGGGGCGGATTCTACGGAAGCACGCACAATCGGCCCCCATGAGCGAGAAGATCCTCCTGCTGGTCGATGGTTCCAGCTACCTGTACCGGGCATTCCACGCGATGCCCGACCTGCGCAGCCCCGACGGCTTCCCCACCGGGGCCATCCACGGCATGGTCAACATGATGAACTGGCTGCGCGAGCATGTGCCGGCCGAACATGCCGTCTGTGTGTTCGACGCCAAGGGCCCGACGTTCCGCGATGCCTGGTACCCGGCCTACAAGGCGCAGCGCGCGCCGATGCCCGACGAGTTGCGGGCCCAGATCGAGCCCATCCACGAGGCGGTGCGCCTGCTGGGCTGGCCGGTGCTGGAGGTGCCCGGCATCGAGGCCGACGACGCCATCGGCACGCTGGCCCGGGTGGGCGCCGAGAGTGGCCACACCGTGGTGATTTCCACCGGCGACAAGGACCTGGCCCAACTGGTGACGCCGCAGGTGACGCTGATCAACACCATGGCCAAGCCGCCCGAGCGGCTGGACGAGGCCGGCGTGGCCGCGAAGTTCGGCGTGCCGCCGGACCGCATCATCGATTACCTGACCCTGATCGGCGACACGGTGGACAACGTGCCCGGCGTGCCCAAGGTCGGGCCCAAGACCGCGGTCAAGTGGCTGCAGGAGCATGGCTCGCTGGAGGGCGTGATGGCCGCCGCGGACCAGATCAAGGGCGTGGCCGGCGAGAACCTGCGCGCCACGCTGGACTGGCTGCCGACGGGCCGCCGCCTCATCACCGTCAAGACCGACTGCGACCTGGGCGAGCAGGTGCCGGCCTGGCCGGCGCTGGAGGCGCTGGCGCTGCGCGCGCCCGACCACGACGGGCTGGTCGATTTCTACACGCGCTACGGCTTTCGCACCAGCCTGCGGGCCCTGGGGACGCCGGTGACTGAGGGCGCTGCGGCTGGCGAGGCGCCGAGCCCGGATGGCGTGGCCCCTGCTGGAGCCGCCCCGTCGCGGGTGCTGGCCCGGGACTATGAAACCGTCACCACCTGGGACGCGCTCGACACCTGGATCGCCCGCCTGAAGGCCGCGCCGCTGGCCGGGCTGGACACCGAGACCGATTCGCTTGATGCGATGCGCGCGCGCATCGTCGGCATCAGCTTCGCGGTGGAACCCGGCCATGCGGCCTATGTGCCCACCGGCCATGACTACCCCGGCGCGCCGGACCAGTTGCCGCTGGACGAGGTGCTGGCGCGCCTGCGGCCCTGGCTGGAGGACGCTGCCGCGCCCAAGCTGGGGCAGAACATCAAGTACGACCTGCATGTGTTCGAGAACCACCGCATCCGCGTGCGGGGCTATGTGCACGACACGCTGCTGGAAAGCTATGTGCTGGAGGCCCACAAGCCGCACAGCCTGGAGAGCCTGGCCGACCGCCACCTGGGCCGCCACGGCCTGAGCTACGAGGACCTGTGCGGCAAGGGCGTCAACCAGATCCCGTTCTCACAGGTGGATGTCGAGCGGGCCAGCACCTACAGCGGCGAGGACAGCGAGATGTGCGTGCAGGTGCACGAGACGCTGTGGCCGCAGTTGCAGGCCGAGCCGGGGCTCAAGCGCGTCTATGCCGAGATCGAGATGCCCACCGTGGCGGTGCTGCAGCGCATCGAGCGCCACGGGGTGCTGATCGACCCGGTTCGGCTGGCCGCGCAGAGCCAGCAACTGGCCGAACGGATGATCGCGCTGGAGCAGGAGGCCTACGCCATCGCCGGCCAGCCCTTCAACATGGCCAGCCCCAAGCAGATTGGCGAGATCCTGTTCAACCGCCTGGGCCTGCCGATCAAGAAGAAGACCGCCACCGGCGCCCCGTCGACCGACGAAGAGGTGCTGCAGGAGCTGGCGGCCGACTACCCGCTGCCGGCCAAGCTGCTGGAGCACCGCGGCCTGGCCAAGCTCAAGAGCACCTACACCGACAAGCTGCCCGGCATGATCAACCCGGCCACCGGGCGGGTGCACACCAACTACGCGCAGGCGGTGGCGGTGACCGGCCGGCTGTCCAGCAACGAGCCCAACCTGCAGAACATCCCGATCCGCACGCCCGAGGGCCGCCGGGTGCGCGAGGCCTTCATCGCCCCGCCCGGCCATGTGATCGCCAGCGCCGACTACTCGCAGATCGAGCTGCGCATCATGGCCCACATCAGCGGCGACCCGGGCCTGAACAAGGCCTTTGCCGAGGGCATGGATGTGCACCGCGCCACCGCCAGCGAGGTCTTCGGCATCCCGCCCGAGGCGGTCACGCCCGAGCAGCGCCGCTATGCCAAGACCATCAACTTCGGCCTGATCTACGGCATGGGCGCCTTCGGCCTGGCGCAGAGCCTGGGCATCGACCAGAAGGCGGCCAAGAACTACATCGACCGCTACTTCGAGCGCTTTGCCGGCGTGAAGCGCTACATGGAGGAAACGAAGGAGCGGGCCCGCGAGCGTGGCTATGTCGAGACCGAGTTTGGCCGCCGCATCGTGCTGCCGGAGATCAAGGGCGGCAGCGGCCCGCGCCGCGCCGGCGCCGAGCGCCAGGCCATCAACGCGCCGATGCAGGGCACCGCGGCCGACCTGATCAAGCTGGCGATGATCGCGGTGCAGCGGACCCTGGACGACGAGGGCCGCGCCACCCGCATGGTGATGCAGGTGCACGACGAACTGGTGTTCGAGGTGCCCGAGGCCGAGGTGGACTGGGCGCGCGAGGCCGTGCCGCGCCTGATGGCCGGCGTGGCGTCCTTCAGCGTGCCGCTGGTGGCCGAGGTGGGCTTCGGGCCGAGCTGGGAAGCGGCGCACTGAGCCCATCGACCGCGCCCGGCCGTTGACTGGGCGCGACGTTCGATTCCGCGCCATCCGGCCGGAAATCGAACGCCTGCGGCGGCGTCGTTCGGCGCTGCTGCGGCGCAGCAACCCTCGGGGTCTTCACCAGGGGCGCTGAACAAAATCAAGCACTTGGCACGGGGCCGCCGGGAGGCGGGCCGCCGTGGCATGGGCACTGCAATGACTTGCACGAGACCAGCGCATGGTCTCCGGCGACCGGACCACCGGCGCCGCATCCCAACGATGGAGACAAGCTCATGCAAGTGCAGCAATCCAAGGTGCAGGTGATGGGCATCGATGCCGGGGGCACGATGACCGACACCTTCTTCGTCCGCGAGGACGGCCGCTTCGTGGTCGGCAAGGCCCAGAGCAACCCGGCCGACGAATCGCTGGCCATCTTCAACTCCTCGCGCGACGCGCTGGCCCACTGGCAGCGCGATGTGGACGACGTCTACCCCGAGCTGGTGACCTGTGTCTATTCCGGCACCGCCATGCTCAACCGGGTGGTGCAGCGCAAGGGGCTGGACGTGGGCCTGATGGTCAACAAGGGCTTCGAGCATGTGCACTCGATGGGCCGCGCCATCCAGAGCTACCTGGGCTATGCGCTGGAAGAGCGCATCCACCTGAACACCCACCGCTACGATGAGCCGCTGGTGCCACTCAAGCGCACCCGCGGCGTGACCGAGCGCACCGATGTGCAGGGCCAGGTGGTGATCCCGCTGCGCGAGCCCGAGGTGCGCCAGGCCACCCGCGAGCTGGTGGCCGCCGGCGCCAAGGCCATCGTGATCTGCCTGCTGCAGTCGCACAAGAACGGCACCAGCGAGCAGCGCGCACGCGATGTCTGCCGCGAGGAGCTGAAGGTCCTGGGGGCGGACATCCCGGTGTTCGCCTCGGTGGACTACTACCCGCAGCGCAAGGAAAGCCACCGGATGAACACGACCATCCTGGAGGCCTATGCGGCCGAGCCCTCGCGCCAGACGCTCAAGAAGGTCAGCGACCGTTTCAAGAAGCACGGCGCCAAGTTCGACCTGCGGGTGATGGCCACGCACGGCGGCACCATCAGCTGGAAGGCCAAGGAGCTGGCCCGCACCATTGTGTCCGGCCCGATCGGCGGGGTGATCGGCTCCAAGCTGCTGGGCGAGGCGCTGGGCGACGAGAACATCGCCTGTTCCGACATCGGCGGCACCAGCTTCGACATGGCGTTGATCACCAAGGGCAGCTTTGCCATCGCCTCCGACCCGGACATGGCCCGCCTGGTGCTTTCGCTGCCGCTGGTGACCATGGACTCGGTGGGCGCGGGCGCCGGCAGCTTCGTGCGGCTGGACCCCTACAGCGGCGCCATCAAGCTGGGGCCGGACAGCGCGGGCTACCGCGTGGGCACCTGCTGGCCCGAAAGCGGGCTGGACACCGTCTCGGTCTCCGACTGCCACGTGGTGCTGGGCTACCTGAACCCCGACAACTTCCTGGGCGGCGCCATCCAGCTGGATGTGGAGCGCGCCCGCCAGCACATCCAGGCCCAGATCGCCGACCCGCTGGGCCTGTCGGTGGAGGACGCCGCGGCCGGGGTGATCGAGCTGCTGGACCTGCAGCTGCGCGAGTACCTGCGCTCCAACGTCAGCGCCAAGGGCTACAGCCCGACCGACTTCGTCTGCTTCAGCTACGGCGGCGCCGGCCCGGTGCACACCTACGGCTACACCGAGGGCCTGGGCTTCAAGGACGTGGTGGTGCCGGCCTGGGCCGCGGGCTTCTCGGCCTTCGGTTGCGCCTGCGCGGACTTCGAGTACCGCTACGACAAGAGCGTGGACCTGGCCGTGCCGCAGGACGCCAGCGATGGTGAGAAGGCCCAGGCCTCGGCCACCATCCAGCAGGCCTGGGCCGAGCTGGCCGGCAAGGTCATCGAGGAGTTCCGCATCAACGGCTTCGAGGCCAAGGACGTGATCCTGCGCCCGGGCTACCGCATGCAGTACATGGGCCAGCTCAACGACCTGGAGATCGACTCGCCGGTGTCCTCGGCCGCCACGGCCGAGGACTGGGAGAAGATCGTCACCGCCTTCGAGACCACCTACGGCCGGGTCTATGCCAGCTCGGCCCGCTCGCCGGAGCTGGGCTTCTCGGTCACCAGCGCCATCATGCGCGGCATGGTGGTCACGCAGAAGCCGGTGCTGCCGGAAGACCCGATCGGCGAGGCCACGCCGCCCGCCGCCGCCCGCCTGGGCACCCGCAAGCTCTACCGCCACAAGGCCTGGTACGAGGCGGTGATCTGGAAGATGGAAGCGCTCAAGGCCGGCAACGAGATCTTCGGCCCGGCCATCATCGAATCGGACGCCACCACCTTCGTCGTGCCCAAGGGCTTTGCGACGACGCTGGACAAGCACCGCCTGTTCCACCTGCGCGAAGTCGGCCACGACGGCCAGACCCTCTGACGCCCAAGGAGACACACCATGAACATGATGACGCAACGTGAACTGGGCCGGGCCGACCTGCTGGGCACCGGCCAGACACTCAAGGAATTCCGCGACGGCATCCTGGCCCGCACCGCGGCCACCGGCCACTACAACGGGCTGGAGCACCTGGAACTGCGCGAGCGCGACCCCATCGGCTACGAGAAGCTGTTCTCCAAGCTGCGCGGCGGTCTGGTGCATGCGCGGGAGACGGCCAAGAAGATCGCGGCCAGCCCCATCGTCGAGCAGGAGGGCGAGCTCTGCTTCACCCTCTACAACGCCGCGGGCGACTGCATCCTGACCTCCACCGGGATCATCATCCACGTCGGCACGATGGGCGCGGCGATCAAGTACATGATCGAGAACAACTGGGAGGCCAACCCCGGCATCCACCCGGGCGACATGTTCACCAACAACGACTGCGCGATCGGCAACGTCCACCCCTGCGACATCGCCACCATCGTGCCGATCTTCCACGATGGCAAGCTGATCGGCTGGGTCGGCGGCGTGACCCACGTGATCGACACCGGTGCGGTGACGCCGGGCTCCATGTCCACCGGCCAGACCCAGCGCTTCGGCGACGGCTACATGATCACCTGCCGCAAGACCGGGGTGAACGACACGCCGCTGCGCGACTGGCTGCACGAGAGCCAGCGTTCGGTGCGCACGCCCAAGTACTGGATCCTCGACGAGAAGACCCGCATTGCCGGCTGCCACATGGTGCGCCAGCTGGTGGAGGACACCATCGCCGAGGAAGGGCTGGAGACCTACGAGAAGTTCGCCTACGAGGTGATCGAGGAGGGCCGGCGCGGCCTGGCCACCCGCATCAAGGCCATGACGCTGCCGGGCATCTACCGCAAGGTGGCCTTCGTCGACGTACCCTACGCCCACCCGGACGTGCAGACCTCGAACGCCTTCGCCAAGCTCGACTCCATCATGCATGCGCCGGTGGAGATGGAGATCCGCCGCGACGGCAGCTGGCGGCTGGACTTCGAGGGCGCGAGCCGCTGGGGCTGGCACAGCTACAACGCCCACCAGGTGGCCTTCACCAGCGGCATCTGGGTGATGATGACCCAGACCCTGGTGCCCACCCAGCGCATCAACGACGGCGCCTACTACGGCACCGAGTTCCACATGCCCAAGGGCGGCTGGAACAACCCGGATGACCGACGCACCGGCCATGCCTATGCCTGGCACTTCCTGGTCAGCGCCTGGACGACGATGTGGCGCGGTCTGTCGCAGGCCTACTTCAGCCGCGGCTACCTGGAGGAGGTCAACGCGGGCAATGCCAACACCAGCAACTGGCTGCAGGGCGGCGGCATCAACCAGGACGGCGAGGTGCACGCGGTCAACAGCTTCGAGGCCAGCTCCTGCGGCACCGGCGCGGGCGCCATCAAGGACGGTTTGAACCACGCCGCCGCGATCTGGAACCCCGAAGGCGACATGGGCGACATCGAGATCTGGGAGATGGCCGAGCCGCTGCTCTACCTGGGTCGCAACGTCAAGGCCAACTCGGGCGGCTACGGCCAGTACCGCGGCGGCAACGGCTTCGAGACCCTGCGCATGGTCTGGAAGGCCCAGGACTGGACCATGTTCTTCATGGGCAACGGCTACATGAACAGCGACTGGGGCCTGATGGGCGGCTACCCCTCGGCCACCGGCTACCGCTTCGAGGCCCACCACACCGGGCTGATGGAGCGCATCGCCCGCGGCGAAAGCCTGCCGCTGGGCGGCGACGCCAACCCGGACGTGCCCGACTACGAGAACCACCTGGGCCCGCAGGCCACGGTCAAGCGCGACCACCAGTGCATGACCACCGAGGACTGCTACGCCAACGGCGACCTGTACCTGAACTACCTGCGCGGCGGCCCGGGCTTCGGCGACCCGCTGGACCGCGAGGTCAAGGCCATCATCGACGACCTGGACAACGGCTTCCTGCTGCCCGAGTACGCCCGTCGCGTTCACGGCGTGGTGGCCACCCGCAACCCCGATGGCCAGTGGCAGGTCGACGAGAAGGCCACGGCGCTGGAGCGGCTCAACATCCGCCAGCAACGCAAGGCCCGCTCCGTCCCCACCCAGGAATGGATGAAGCGCGAGCGCGAGCGCATCCTGGCCAAGCAGGCCTCGCCGCAGGTGCAGCACATGTTCGCCACCAGCTTCGGCCTGTCCCCCAAATTCACGCAGCAGTTCCGTGAATTCTGGGACCTGCCGGCCAGTTGGACGCTGACGGAAGACGAGCTCAGCGTGCCGTCCTATGGCGCCAACTGCCGCATGGACCTCTCGGCCATGCCCGACGTGCGCGTCGTCACCCTGGTGCAGGAGTGAGCCCGGCTCACCCTTCGATCCGAACCACAGGAGAAATCACCCATGTCCACCTACACCCCGGAACAGGTCCGCAAGCTGGTCGACGGCAAGCTCGACTGGGACACCGTGCTGCGCATGTTGTCCATGCCCAAGGACGGCGAGCGCTTCGAGCTCTACCTGAAAGCCCTGCAGGACAAGCTCGGCTGGAGCGACCGCATCGTGCTGCCGCTGGGCCCACATCTGCACGTCGTGCAGCGGGCCCAGGACCAGCGCTGGCTCATCCAGTGCGACTGCGGCCATGCCTTCTGCGACTGGAACCAGAACTGGAAGCTGCATGCCAATCTCTATGTGCGTGACACCGAGGCCGCCATGACCGAGGTCTACCCCCAGCTGATGGCACCGGACACCGCCTGGCAGGTCTACCGTGAGTACACCTGCCCGCAGTGCGGTACGCTGCACGATGTGGAGGCACCGACGCCGTGGTACCCGGTGATCCACGATTTCGAGCCCGACATTGATGCGTTCTATCAGGAGTGGGTCAAGCTGCCCCTGCCAGCACGCTCCAACTGAGCGTGAGTGCCCGCCGCGGCCCGGCCAGACACGGCCGGACCGCGGCGGTCCACCACACGGTGCCACCGGATCACAGAGGTCCCCATGTGCAAGGTGTGCGAATCAGGGGTTTGGATGGGCTTCTTCCCACGCCGTGAAGGGGACATGGAGAACACGATGAAAGCATTGGTCTATGGCGGTCCCGGCCAGAAGGCGCTCACCGAAGTGCCCAAGCCGACGCTGCAACAGCCGGGCGATGCGCTGGTGCGCATCACCCACACGACGATCTGCGGCACCGACCTGCACATCCTCAAGGGCGACGTGCCCACCTGCCTGCCTGGCACCACGTTGGGCCACGAGGGTGTGGGCGTGATCGAGGCGGTGGGCAGTGCGGTGAGCAATTTCCACGTGGGCGACCACGTGCTCATCTCCTGCATCAGCAGCTGCGGCAAGTGCGCGTTCTGCCGCAAGGGCATGTACTCGCACTGCACCACCGGTGGCTGGATCCTGGGCAACACCATCAACGGTACCCAGGCCGAGTACGTGCGCATCCCGCACGCCGACACCAGCCTGTACGCCATCCCGCCGGAGGCCAGCGAGGAGGCGCTGGTGATGCTCAGCGACATCCTGCCCACCGGCTTCGAGTGCGGTGTGCTCAATGGCAAGGTGGCGCCGGGCGGCACGGTGGCCATCGTCGGCGCCGGGCCGATCGGCCTGGCGGCGCTGCTGACCGCGCAGTTCTACTCGCCCTCGCGCATCATCATGATCGACCTGGACGACAACCGACTCCAGGTGGCGCTGGGCTTCGGTGCGACCGATGCTGTCAACAGTGGCAAGGGCTCGGCGGTGGACGCCGTGATGGCGCTGACGGACGGCCTGGGCGTGGACACCGCCATCGAGGCGGTGGGCATCGCCCCGACCTTCGAGCTCTGCCAGGGCATCGTGGCTGCGGGCGGGACGATCGCCAACGTCGGCGTGCACGGCCACAAGGTGGATCTGCACCTGGAGACGCTGTGGGCGCGCAACATCGCCATCACCACCCGGCTGGTGGATACCGCCAGCACCGACATGCTGCTCAAGACCGTGGTGTCCAAGAAGCTCGACCCGGCCCGGCTCATCACCCACCGCTTCACGCTGGACGACGTGATGGCCGCTTACGAGACCTTCGGTCAGGCGGCGCAGTCCAAGGCGCTGAAGGTCATCATTTCGCCCTGAGATGAACCTCGCTCTGCTGCTCCAACGCGCTGCGGCGCAAACCCCCGAGGCGCCTGCCGTGCTGCTGGGGCCGACCGTGCGCTGGCGCTATGGCGAATGGGCCGAGCGCTGCGCCCGCTTGGCCGGCGGCCTGCGCGCGCAGGGCCTGCAGCCGGGCGACCGGTTGGCCGTCTGGATGCACAACCACCCGGACGGGTTGAGCCTGATGTGGGCCGCCTGGTGGGCCGGCCTGGTGCTGGTCCCCCTCAATCCCAAGCTGCATCCGCGCGAGGCCGAGTGGATCCTGCAGCACAGCGGGGCCCGTCTGGTGGTGACGGATGCCGAGAACGGCGCGGATCTGCGGGCCCCCTGCGCGCACTGGACGCTGGAGGGGCCGGCCTGGCAGCAGGCCCTGCAGGCGCCTGCGCTGCCGCTGGCGGCGCGCGATGGCGACGATCTGGCCTGGCTGTTCTACACCAGCGGCACCACCGGCCGGCCCAAGGGGGCGATGCTGGGCCACCGGCAGCTGCGCAGCATGGCGCTGGGCTACACCGCGGACGTGGACGGCATCGACCCGCAGGACGCCTGCGTCTATGCCGCCCCCTTGTCGCACGGGGCCGGGCTGTACGCGGTGCCGCAGGTGATGGCCGGGGCGCGCCATGTGCTGCCGGCCAGCGGCGGCTTCGACGAGGCCGAGCTGTTCGACCTGGCCCGCAGCGTGGGCCGGCTCAGCCTGTTCGCCGCGCCGACCATGGTGCGGCGGCTGGTGGAGCATGCGCGGGCGAACGGCCTGGATGGCACGGGCTTCAAGACCATCGTCTACGGTGGCGCGCCCATGTACGCGGCCGACATCGAGCGGGCGCTGGCCCAGCTCGGGCCGCGCTTCGTGCAGATCTACGGCCAGGGCGAGAGCCCGATGACCATCACCGTGCTGGGGCGGGGGCCGCTGGGCGACACCGCGCACCCCCGCCGGGCCGAGCGTCTGGCCTCGGTGGGCGTGGCCAATGTGGCGGCGCAGGTGCGGGTGGTCGACGCGCAAGGCCAGGCTTGCCCGGTGGGGCAGGCCGGCGAGGTGCAGGTGCGCGGCGACACGGTGATGCAAGGCTACTGGCAGGACCCCGACGCCACGGCGCGCGCCCTGCGCGATGGCTGGCTGAGCACCGGCGACATCGGGGCCTTCGACGCCGACGGCTTCCTGACCCTGCTCGACCGCAGCAAGGACGTGATCATCAGCGGAGGCTCCAACATCTATCCGCGCGAGGTGGAGGAGGTGCTGCTGCGGGACCCGGGCGTGGCCGAGGTCTCGGTGATCGGCGTGCCCGACGAGGAATGGGGCGAGGCCGTGGCCGCCTTCGTGGCGCCCCGGCCGGGGGCCCGCCTCGACCCGCAGACCCTGGATGCGCTGTGCCTGTCCCAGCTGGCACGCTTCAAGCGGCCGCGGCATTACCGCGTGCTGGAGAGCCTGCCCAAGAACGCTTACGGCAAGGTGTTGAAGACGGCGCTGCGGGCGGCCTGGTCGGGCGCTGCCTGAGCGGCGCCGTTTGGCCGGCCCCGGGGTTGCCGCGCCGGACACTGCGGGTACTCCTGGGGACCACGGACGCCGGCGGGGGCCTAGCATCACGTGCGCGCGTTGGCCGGGGCCTCTCCGCTCTGGCCAGCATTCCTGTCGTTGCCCCGGATCCGGTGTCCATGTTCTCCAACCCTCGCAACGAACTCGTGGTGTCCCAGGCTTGGCAGACCTTGCTGGAGGGGGGCGAGCTGCCCAGCGGCGCGGTGCGGGCCTTGGTCAACCAGTCTTGGCAGCGGTGTGCCCAGGCCCATGTCGATCCGCTGCGGCGGCGCGGCCTGCGCCCGGTGTCCGAGCAGGATCTCTACCTGCTGCAGGAGCGCCAGAAGGACCTGCTGGACGCGGCTTCCCCGGTGATGGCCTGTGCGCGCGACTACCTGGCCGAGACCGGCACGCTGATGGCCCTGAGCGATGCGCACGGCACCATCCTCGTCACCGAGGGGGACCACCCGGCGCTGGACGCGGCCGAGGCGATTGCGCTGGTGCCAGGCGTGAGCTGGAGCGAGCTGGACTGCGGCACCAATGCCATCGGCACCGCGCTGGCGGCGGAGCGGCCGGCCCAGATCCATGCCACGGAGCATTTCTGCGCCGGTATCCAGGGCTGGACCTGTTCGGCCGCGGTGATCCGCCATCCGCTGGATGGCGAGTTGCTGGGCACGCTTGACGTCTCCGGCCTCTCGGGCACCTACCACCGGCAAAGCCTGGCCTTCGTCGTCAACACCGCCAGTCGCATCGAGGCCCGGCTGGCCATGGTGGAGATGGAGCGCCGCTACCGCCTGCTTGAGCATGCCCTGGAGCGCTGGTCGGCCGAGGGGCAGGACGCGATGGTGTTGTTCGACCGGCGGGGCTGCCCGGTCAAGGCCAGCGCCCAGGCCCAGCGGGCGATCGACGCCGCGGGTGGCCTGCTGGACCTGAGTGGGCGGCAGCCCGTGCCGGGGCTGCGGGCGGGCCGTTGGCGGCGCGGCGGCCAGCCGGGGCCTTTGCCCGACTGGCTGCGCGGCGAATGGCTGGAGCCTCTGGTGGTGCGCGGCGAGTACCTGGGCACGTTGCTGGTGCTGCCGGCCGGCGGGCGGCGGCCGGTGCCTCGGCCCAAGGACGTGACCACGGTGGAGCCCAAGGCGCCGGCCGGCTTCGAGCGGGTGCTGACCCGCGATGCCGGCATGCGCGCCCTGATGGACAAGGCCCGGGTGCTGGCCGCCTCGCAGGCCCCGGTGCTGCTGCAGGGCGAAACCGGCGCCGGCAAGGAGGAGTTCGCCCGTGGTCTGCATGGGGACCGCCGCGGCGCCTTCATCGCCCTCAACTGCGGCGGGCTGTCGCGCGAGTTGCTGGCCAGTGAGCTGTTCGGCTACGCCGAGGGCGCCTTCACCGGGGCGCGCAAAGGCGGCATGGTCGGCAAGATCGAGGCCGCCGAAGGCGGCACGCTGTTCCTGGACGAACTGGGCGAGCTGCCGCTGGACATGCAGCCGCAGCTGCTGCGGGTGCTGGAGCAGGGCATGGTCCACCGCCTGGGCGAAACCCAGCCCCGGCAGGTGCGTTTCCGCCTGGTGGCCGCCACCCACCGGGACCTGCGCCAGGAGGTGGCGGCCGGGCGCTTCCGCATGGACCTGTACTACCGCATCGCGGTCACGCGGCTGCACCTGCCGCCGCTGCGCGAGCGGCCGGACGACATTCCATTGTTGGCGGCCCATTTCCTGCAGCGCTTCCGGGCCGAACAAGGGCAGGTGGCCGAAGCCCTGAGCGGCGAGGTGCTGGCGGCCCTGACCGGGTACGCCTGGCCGGGCAATGTGCGCGAGCTGCGCAACGTCATGGAGGCCGCGGTGCTGATGCGGCCGGAGGGCCCGTTGCGGCCTGGCGACCTGGGGTGCGAGACCTGGGACGCGGATGGCGAGGCGGCGGAGGCCGCCGGGGGCCTGGCCCTGGGCGACAGCCTGGCCGAAGGCGAGGAGGCGCAGATCGGCCGTGCCATCGCGGGCTGTGGTGGCAACCTGACACTGGCCGCGCGACGGCTGGGCATCGCCAAGAGCACGCTCTACGCCAAGATGCGGCGCTACGGCCTGAGCCGGGACCGCGGCGGCTCGGCACATTGAGCCCATCTCACGGGCCGAGCGGCCCAAGGGTCGTCATCCGGCCGTCATCCGGCCGTCACCGCGGGGTCACCGCCGGGCTGCAGCATGAGGACTCATGCAGCCCAACGCCTCGCCCCTCCCGCCCGCCGGAACGGCCGATGTCGACCCCGAACCCCAGCGCTACCGGGCGATCTGGATTTCGGACATCCACCTGGGCACCCCCGGCTGCCAGGCCGAGGCGCTGCTGGATTTCCTCAAGCGCACCGAGAGCGACACGCTCTACCTGGTGGGCGACATCATCGACGGCTGGCAGCTGCGCCGCAGCTGGTACTGGCCGCAGGCCCACAACGACGTGGTGCAGAAGATCCTGCGCAAGGTGCGCAAGGGCACGCGGGTGATCTACGTGCCGGGCAACCACGACGAGTTCGCCCGCAAGTACCTGGAACACAGCTTTGGCGGGGTGGAAGTGGCGCACGACTGGGTGCACACCACCGCCGATGGCAAGCGCCTGTGGATCACCCACGGCGACCTGTTCGATGGCGTGATCCAGTGCGCCAAGTGGCTGGCCTATGTCGGGGACTGGGCCTATGAGTTCACGCTCAAGCTCAATGCCTGGCTGAACCGGCTGCGCGGCCGCCTGGGCCTGCCGTACTGGAGCCTGTCCAAGTACCTCAAGCTCAAGGTCAAGCGGGCGGTCAGCTTCATCGGAGACTACGAGGCGGCGGTGGCCCGCGAGGCCCGCAAGCGCGAGGTGCAGGGCGTGGTCTGCGGCCACATCCACCATGCCGAGCTGCGCGAGATCGACGGCCTGCTGTACGCCAACGATGGCGACTGGGTGGAGAGCCTGACGGCCCTGGTCGAGCACCTTGACGGTCGCCTGGCCTTGCTGGACTGGTCCGACCTGGCGCGGCCCTATGGCGCGGCGGCCCCGCTGCCGGGGCGTGCCGAGCTGCCCGACGATGTCGCCACGCCGCTGCCCCTGCCGGTGGCCGCGCGCCGGCTCTGATCCCCAGCAGGAGGGATCGGCCCCGGTTGCTTCTGCGCATCAAGGCCCCGGGGTCATGGTCCTGTCACGAAATTTTCATAGACTGGGCGCATGACAGAAGTCCCCGAGCCCCAGACGGCCGCTGTTGCGATGCCGCCGCTGCTCAACCGCGAATTGGCCATTCTGGCGTTCAACCGCCGGGTGCTGGCCCAGGCCCGGCGCGCCGATGTGCCGCTGTTGGAGCGGCTGCGCTACATCACCATCGTGGCGTCCAACATGGACGAGTTTTTCGAGGTGCGTTTTGCCGATGCGCTGGGGGCCGCCCGGGCCGCCGACAGCGATGCCGCCTGGAAGGACATGGCCACCACCGCCGCGCGGGCCCATGCGCTGCTCGACGAGCAGTACCGCATGTTCAACACCGAGGTCATGCCGGCCTTGCGCCGGCTGGGCATCGAGATCATCAACCACGCCGAGCGCACGCCGGCCCAGAAGGCCTGGGTCGCGCGCTTCTTCGAGCGCGAGGTGCGGCCGCTGCTGATGCCCGTCGGGCTGGACCCGGCGCACCCGTTCCCGCAGGTGCCCAACAAGTCGCTGAACTTCATCGTCCGCCTGGGCGGGCGCGATGTGTTCGGCCGCGAGAGCACGGTGGCCATCGTCAAGGTGCCGCGCGTGCTGCCGCGCGTCATGCGCCTGCCCGACGAGGTCTGTGAGCCGGGGCAGCAGGGCTTCGTGCTGCTCTCCAGCGTCATCCGGGCCCATCTGCAGGCGCTGTTCCCCGGCCGCACCGTCGAGGCCTTCTCGCAGTTCCGCGTCACCCGCGACTCCGACCTGGAGGTGGACGAGGAGGACGTCACCAACCTGCGCCAGGCCCTGCGCCGTGGCCTGACCACGCGCCAGTTCGGCAAGGCCATCCGGCTGGAGGTGGTGGCCAGCTGCCCCGAGGAGCTGTGGTCGCTGCTGCTGGAGCAGTTCGACCTGCCGGCCGCCGCGCTCTACCGCGTGGACGGCCCGGTCAACCTGGCCCGCCTGACCCAGCTGATCGACCGGGTCAGCCCGGTGGACGGCGTGGCGCTGACCTTCCCGCCGTACGAGCCCAGCTGGCCCGAAGACCAACTGCCGCGCGGCCACAACGTGTTCGAGATCCTGCGCGGACGCGACGTGCTGCTGCACCACCCGTTCCAGAGCTTCGACCCGGTGGTCGAGTTCCTGCGCCAGGCGGTGGAGGACCCGGACGTGCTGGCGATCCGCCAGACCATCTACCGCACTGGCGCCAAGTCGGTGCTGATGGACCTGCTGATCGAGGCGGCCCGGCGCGGCAAGGAAGTGATGGCCGTGGTGGAGCTCAAGGCCCGCTTCGACGAAGAGGCCAACATCAACTGGGCCGAGCGGCTGGAGGCCGTCGGGGCACAGGTGGTCTACGGCATCGTCGGCCTGAAGACCCACGCCAAGCTGCTGCTGGTGACCCGGCGCGAGGGCGGCGGCAAGATGGGGCCCAGGCTGCGCCGCTATGTGCACCTGTCCACCGGCAACTACAACCCGCGCACCGCACGGCTCTACACCGACATCGGCTACCTGACGGCCGACCCCGGCATCACCACCGATGCCGAGGCCGTGTTCCAGCAGATCGCCAGCCTGAACCGGGTGCGCCCGCCGCGCCACCTGCTGACGGCGCCCTTCGTGCTGCACCGCCGGCTGGTCCGGCACCTGGCCCAGGTGGCCGAGGCGGCCCGCGCCGGCCAGCCCGCCCGCATCGTGGCCAAGTTCAATGCGCTGACCGACCCCGGGCTGATCAACGCGCTGATCGCCGCCGGCCAGGCCGGGGCCCAGATCGACCTGGTGGTGCGGGGCGCCTGCATGCTGCCGCCGGGCCTGCCGGGGCAGACCGAGAACATCCGGGTGCGTTCGGTGGTCGGGCGCTTCCTGGAACATTCGCGCGTGCTGTACTTCCGCTGGGGCCCGTCGGACGACGACGAGGTGCTGTACCTCTCCAGCGCGGACTGGATGAGCCGCAACATGTTCCGCCGGGTCGAGCTGGCCTGGCCGGTGAACGACCCGGGCCTGCGCCAGCGCGTGATCGACGAGTGCCTGGTGCCCTACCTGTACGACGCCTGCGATGCCTGGCAGCAGCAGCCCGATGGGCGCTACCAGCGCGTGGGCGAGGAGGGCCCGAGTGCGCAGCATGCCCTGATGGCGCGTTTTGCCGATACCGAACGGGACTGAACCCATGGACCTGATCCTGTGGCGACATGCCGAAGCCGAGCAGACCGACGATGGGGTGGACGATCCGGCCCGCGGGCTGACCCCCAAGGGCGAGCGCCAGGCCCGTCGCGTGGCCGAATGGCTCAACCGCTTTCTGCCGGAGACCACCAAGGTGCTGGCCAGCCCGGCCCTGCGGGCCCAGCAGACGGCCGAGGCCCTGGGCCGGCGCATCAAGACCGTCGATGCGCTGAGCCCGGAGGGCACCGTGGAGGGCCTGCTGGCCGCGGCCCGCTGGCCGGATGCGCGTGAGCCGGTGCTGGTGGTGGGGCACCAGCCGACCCTGGGCCTGGCCGCGGCCTACCTGATGACCGGGCCGCGCCTGGCCACCTCGCAGGACGGGCTGCTGCCCTGGACCATCAAGAAGGGCAGCGTCTGGTGGCTGCGCCACCGCCCCCGCCAGGACCGGGGCGAGGTGGTGCTGGTGGCCGTGCGCAGCCCCGAGCAGATCTGAGTCATCATTCCCGCCTTTCCTCGAAGGCCAGCCTCCAGGCTTGGACGCTGGCCGCTTTCTTTTTCAGGCAGTACCGATGACCAACGAGATGCGTGGAGACGCCAGCCGGCGTCATTGGCTGGGGCAGGCCCTGGCCTGTGGAGTGGGGGGGCTCTGGGGCGTCACGGCCCGGGCGGCGGTGACGGTGCAGGGGGCGGGAGCCAGCTTCCCGTCCAAGGTCTATGCCCGCTGGGCGGCCGACTATGGGCGGCAGACCGGGGTGGAGATCCGCTACCGCCCCAGCGGCTCGGGCGACGGCATCGAGCAGGCCACGCGCCGCAGCGTCGATTTCGCGGGCAGCGACGTGCCGCTGGCGCCCGAGGCGCTGGCCCAGAAGAAGCTGGTGCAGATCCCGACCTGCGTCGGCGGCGTGGTGCCGGTGGTCAACGGGTTCGAGGCCGAGAAGCTGCGCCTGACCGGCGAGGTGCTGGCGGCCATCTTCACCGGAGACATTGCGCGCTGGGACGACGCCCGCATCGCGGCGCTCAACCCCGGGCTGAGCCTGCCGGCCCGGCGCATCACGCGGGTGGTGCGGGGCGACAAGTCGGGCAGCACCGAGGGCTTCACCCGCTACCTGGCCGGACGCTCGCCGGCGTTCGCCCAGCAGGTGGGCACCGGCACGCTGCCGGCCTGGCCGGGGCAGCCGCTGCGCGCCGAGGGCAACGACGGCATGTCGACCCTGGTCCGCGCCACGCCCGGGGCGATCGGCTATGTCAGCTACGACCGCGTCGTGGCCGATGGTCTGGCGGGCGTGCGCCTGCGCAACCGCGAGGGGCGCTGGGTGGCCCCGGGCGAGGCCGGTTTCCGCGCCGCCATCCTGCACAGCGCGCTCTACCGTGAAGGCAACGACACCGCCAGCCTGCTGGACGAGCCCGGCACCGACAGCTGGCCGCTGACGATGACGACCTATGTGCTGCTGGACGCGGCGCCGGCCAGCCCGGCCAGCGTCGAGCCGGCGATGCGCTTCCTCTACTGGTGCTTCCAGCGCGGCGACGCGCTGACCCAGGGCACCGGTTTTGCGCCGTTGCCGACGGCGGTGCAGGCCCGGCTGGCCGCCCGCTTCGGTGCGGTGCGGCCGCGCAACGGTCAGCTGCCGCGCTACCTGAGCCTCTGAGCCGAGGCTCCTCCGGGGCTCTGGCATCATGCCGGCCACCATGTCCGATCAGTCTCCTTCGCGGCCCTCGGCCTCCGGGGTCGCGCCGCACGGGTGGGCGCTGACGCTGGCGGTGGCCGCGCTGCTCATCCTGGCCGGTGTCTGGCTGCACGCCCGGCCGGCCTTGAACCAATCCCTGTTCCTGGGGCTCAACCATGCGGCCGGCGGGCCCGAGCGTGCCACCGCCGGGCTGTGGGCCGGCCTGAGCGTGGCCGGGCTGGGGCTGTCGGCGACGATGATGGTGCTGGCGGCCGACCGCACCCGCCGGCTGGCGGTGTCGGCCCTGCTGTGGGGTGTGCCGCTGACCTGGCTGGCCAGCAGCCTGCCCAAGGCCCTGATCCATTCACCACGCCCGGCCGCGGTGCTGGCGTCCGGCACGTTCGAGGTGATCGGCCAGCCGTTGCTCAACGCCGCCTCCATGCCCTCGGGCCATTCCCTGACCGCCTTCGTGGCCGCCACCGTGCTGGCCGGGGCCTTGGGGGGCGCGGCGTGGCGGCGCGGTCTGTTGTTCGTCCTGGCGGCGGCCGTGGCGTTCTCGCGCATCGCGATCGGTGCCCATTGGCCGGCCGACGTCCTGGCGGGCAGCGGGCTGGGCCTGCTGGTTGGGCGGCTGACCCTGGCCCTGGCGCGGCGCTGGCCGGCCCGTTGGCTGAACCGGCCGGCGGCGCAGCGCGGCCTGGCGGTGGTGGAGTTGGGGCTGTCGGTCGCCTTGCTGCTGCAGTCCACCGGCCTGCCGGTGGCGGCACCGGTGCAATGGGCGCTGGCCTTCATGGGGCTGGGCAGCGGGCTGTCTCGCTGGCGCCATGCGAGCGCCGAGCCCGGGGCGGACCAGGCCGTGGCTAAGCTGGTGCTGCCCAGCCTGGGCGCGGGGCTGCTGCTGGCCATGCTGCTGCGCGAGGGCCTGGGCGAGCGCCTGCTGGCGGCGCTGGCGCAGGTGCCGGGCTGGGCCTGGCCGCTGGCCGTGGCCGGGCTGTGGGGCAGCTACGGCCTGCGGGCCGAGCGGCTGCGGCGGGAGTGGGGCACCTGGGGCCGGCAGCACCGGCCACAGGACCGCATGCCCAGCCTGGCCGACAGTGTCGACCTGTTCCTGACCCACAACGCGGCGCTGCTGCTGCTGCCGATGCGGGCCGGGGAGGCCGGCTACCCCTGGCTGCTGCACCGTCGCTTTGGCATCCCGGTGGCCGAGTCGGTGCGCAGCCTGGTCTGGTTGCGCCTGCAGGATGCGCTGGTGCTGGGCCTGCTGGGGCTGCTCGGCCTGGCGCCGGGGCCGTTCGTGCTGCGTCTGGCGGCGGTGGCCGGCATCGTCTTCGCGCTGTGGGCGGTGTTGCCACGCCTGTCGCGCCAGCTGGGACAATGGTGGCCGCGCTGGCAGGCGCTGCAGGGCACGCTGGTCGCGCACCGCGGCGATCTGTCGGGCTGGCTGCTGTGTGTGGGCAACTGGTTGCTCAAGCTGGCCGTGCTGGGCGGCGTGCTGGCGCTGCTGGCCGGGTTGCCGGTCTGGCAGGGCTGGAGCGCGGCGTTGGCTGGTGAGCTGGCCGCGGCCCTGCCGATCCAGGCCCCGGCCGGTCTGGGCAGTTACGAGGCTGCCATCTGGGCTGCGGGACAATGGGTGGGTGCGGCCGTCTCGCCCACCTTGCTGGCGTCCTCGGCCCTGGCCGTCCATGCCCTGGGGTTTGTCACCGCCTTGCTGACACCATTGCTTTACCGCGCCCTGAGTTGGGCGCTGGCCCGCCGGGTTCGGCCCGCGGGCGATTCTTCTGTTGGACCATGAACGCTTCCGAAACCGTCACCCCCGTCGCGCCTGTGCAGGCACCGCCCCACCGTCTGTCGGTCGTGGTGCCGATGTACAACGAGATCGACAACGTCAAGCCGATGATCGATGCGGTGCAGGCGGCGCTGCAGGATTACCCCCATCCCTGGGAACTGGTGATCGTCGATGACGGCAGCCGCGATGGCACCGGCCTGGCGCTGCAACGCCACGCCAAGACGGTGGGCCCGCATGTGCGCGTGGTGCGCCTGCTGCGCAACTTCCGCCAGACGGCGGCCATGCAGGCGGGCATCGACGCCGCGCGCGGCGATGTGATCGTCACCCTCGACGGCGACCTGCAGAACGACCCGCGCGACATCCCGCGCCTGGTGGCCCGGCTGCTCAACGAGGACCTGGACATGGTGGCGGGCTGGCGCAAGAACCGCCAGGACGGCTTCGCGATGCGGCGGCTGCCCTCGATGATCGCCAACCGGCTGATCCGCAAGACCACCCACATGCAGTTCAAGGACCTGGGCTGCAGCCTCAAGGCTTTCCGCGCCTCGGTGCTCAAGCAGGTGCGGCTCTATGGCGAGATGCACCGCTTCATCCCGGCCTGGCTGTCCACCGTGACCTCGCCGGACCGCATGGCCGAGGAGCCGGTCAACCACATGGCCCGCCAGTTCGGTGAGTCCAAGTACGGCATCTCCCGCACCTTCCGCGTCATCATCGACCTGCTGTCGGTCTACTTCTTCATGAACTTCGGCTCGCGCCCGGGGCACTTCTTCGGCGCGGTGGGTCTGGCCGTGGGCAGCCTGGGCACGGCCATCCTGGGCTATCTGGGGGTGCTGAAGCTGCTGGGTGAATCGATCGGCGGACGGCCGCTGCTTTCGCTGGGCTTCTTCTGTGTGATGGGCGGGCTGCAGTTCCTGCTCACCGGCGTGCTGTCCGAACTGCTGATCCGCATCTACTACGACGGCAGCCATGCCCGGCAGTACCACCTGCTGGCCTCGCCCGATCTGCCGGACGCCGAGGGGTGGCACGCATGAGCGTGGCGGGCACGACACCGGCTGGCCGGCTGAGCCGCATCGAGTGGCTGGGCCTGGCCGGGCTGCTGCTGGTGCTGGCGCTGTGGGCGCTGGGCGCCACACCGCTGTTCGATGTGGACGAGGGCGCCTTCAGCGAGGCCACGCGCGAGATGCTCACGCATGGCGACTGGCTGCACACCACGCTCAACGGCGAGCCGCGCTTTGACAAGCCCATCGGCGTGTACTGGCTGCAGGCCCTCAGTGTCAGCCTGTTCGGCGTGCGCGAGTTCGCCTTCCGGCTGCCGTCGGCGCTGTCGGCCTGGGGCTGGTCGCTGGCATTGGTGGCGTTTGCGCTGCCGCGCCTGGGGCGCCAGGTGGCGGTGGGCGCCGGGGTGATCCTGGCCACCTCGCTGGGCGTGCTGGCCATCGGCCGGGCTGCGACGGCCGATGCGCTGCTCAATCTGCTGCTCACCCTGACCGCGCTGGACGCCTGGCGCTGGCTGGAGGCGCAGAACCGCGGTGAGGCGGGCAGGGCGCCGCTGCGCCGGGCCTATGCCTGGATGGGCCTGGGGTTGCTGGTCAAGGGGCCGGTGGCGGTGGTGGTGCCCGGTGCGGCGCTGGTGCTGTGGCTGGCCGTGTCGCTGCCGTGGCGCGAGGCGCTGCGTCGCCTGGGGCGCGCGGCGGGCGATGGCTGGGGCTGGGTGCTGCTGCTGGGCATCGCCGTGCCCTGGTACGCCTATGAACTGCACCGCGACGGCCAGGCCTTCATCGACGGTTTCCTGATCCGTCACAACCTGGCGCGCTACAGCAGCCCGCTGGAGAAGCACGGCGGCAGCCTGGGCTATTACTTCGTGGTGCTGCCGCTGCTGCTGCTGCCCTGGGCGCCGCTGCTGGCCAGCGTGCTGGCGCGGGTGCGCAGCCACTGGGCCGACCCGATGCAGCGCTACATGCTGCTGTGGGGCGGCTTCGTGCTGGTGTTCTTCTCGCTCTCGGGCACCAAGCTGCCGCACTACGTGCTGTATGGCGCCACGCCCTTCGTGCTGCTGATGGCCATGGCCCTGACCCGGGCCGGCACTGGCATGCGGGCGGCCTTGACGGCGTGTCTGTTGCTGCTGCTGGCACTGCTGTGCGGCACCGCCGCCACGCTGCCGCACTGGGCGCCGGGCGTGGTGCAGCACCCGCTCTACCGCGCGCTGTTGGGGGGCCAGCAGGCCTCGCCCTGGCTGGTCTGGATCAGCGGGCTGGCGGCGCTGGCCGTGCTGTTCCTGATGACGCAGGGCAGTTGGCCGCGCTTCACGCTGGCCTGGCGCAGCGGGGCGTCCGCGGTGCTGGTGGCGGCGGTGTGCCTGGGCGTGGCCCTGCCGTGGTGGGGCAACCTGTTGCAAGGGCCGATCCAGCGGGCCGCCGAGGTGGCCCGCCAGCGGCATGAGCCGGCGGTGCAATGGGGGCTGCACCAGCCCAGCTTCGCGGTCTACCGCGAGCAGGAAACGCCGCGCCGGGCCCCGCGCGATGGGGAGCTGGCGCTGGTGCGGATGGACCAGCTGCCCGCCCAGATGGCCCAGGTGGGGGGGCGCTTCAGCCTGCTCTATGTCGAGCGCGGCTACGGGCTGATCCTGTGGCGGGCCACCACCGCACCCGCCGAGCCCTCGGTGGCGCAGGGGCCGTCGACGACGGCGCCCTGAGTCGGCACCTGCGCCGTGGCCGGGAGGCGGCGGCACAGGGCGTTGCGGTCGCTCAGAGCGACCAGGCGAACACCAGGCCGGTGTAGTTCACGCCGTTGTTGGGCTTCTTGATGTCGGCGTTGCTGATGTGGCGCCACTGCAGGCCCACGCGCCACTGGCCGCCACCGTCCACCAGGTTCAGGCCCAGGTGGTCGGAGAACTGGAAGTTGCTGCCCTTCTGGCGGTCGCCGATGTTGACCTCGCTGAGCCAGGCCGGGCCGATGCCGAATTCCACCTCCCACTTGTGGCTGGCGAAGGCCGGGTGCTGCCAGTGCACCAGCGGCACCACGGCCACGTCCCAGGCGGAGGTGGCGCCGCTGACGTCGCCGCGGGTGCTCCAGTGGCCGACCGAGAAGTTGGTCTGGTGGCTCAGCGACCAGCTGCCGGCGTTGAGCATGTGGCAGTCGCCATAGGCGGCGCCGGCCGACACCAGGTTCAGCTCATGGTCGTGGGCCACATTGCCGCGCAGCTGCCAGCGGGCGCCGCTGCAGTCGGTGAACGGAGCGCCTTCCCAGGCCGCATAGGCCCAGGAGGCGAGGGTGCCGCCCACGGCCAGGGCGCGCAGCGCATTCTGGTCCTTGGCTTCGGCATGGGCAGTGCCCAGGCTGCCGATCAGGGCGAGCGCGGCCAGGGCGGTTCGGGAGGCGGTGTGTTTCATGCCGCCCATTCTGCCAGCGCACTGTCGGCCATCCCCTGTTTGCAGGGCATGGCCCGGGCCCCGGCCGGTTTACAACCCTGGGGTTCACCCGGATGGGTCCGGCACGCTGCCCTGTGTGGGCATCGTCCGACACCGGGTCCCGCTGTCGGCCGACAGGGGACCTCCCGCGTTGAATCTAGCATCTGTGTACCCGCCCAACTCTCCCATGGAGCGAAACTCATGAACCGTCGTTTGATCCGATCGCTGGCCGGCGTGGCCCTGCTGGCCACCCTGGCCGCCTGTGGTGGGGGGAGCAGCGACAACAGCCTGACCACTGTCAGCAGCGACACCTTGGTCACCACGCAGGTGGCCGGCTACCCGCATTCGGTGAACATCTATGTGCCGGTTGGCGCCACCCGGGCCATCGTGGTGTTGCACGGTGGCGGCGGGACCAACACCGGCATTTCTCAGCAGTTGGACATGACCACGTCTTCGGTAGCGTCGACCGCGACCGTGAACTGGTCGTGGCTGGAAGCCAACAAGGTGATCCTGGTGTTCCCGCAGGGGCAGCACATCGACGGCGCCACGGCGGGCACCTGGTCCAACTGGGCGATGAAATCCGGCCAGGATGACGTGGGCTTCCTGAAGGCCCTGGCCAGCCAGCTGCGCAGCACCTACGGCATCTCCAACATCGCGCTGATGGGCCACTCGATGGGCGGGGCGATGGCCAACCGGATGTGGTGCGAGCAACCCGACACCTTCAATGCCTACATCGCGCTGGCGGGCCCCGCCTCCGAGCATTTCGATCAGTCCGGTTCGGACGCCTGCAAGCCGACCACCGTCGTTCCGCCCTACCTGAGCATCAGCGGGGACAATGACCCGGTGATGCAGACGGCCAATGGCCACTGGAGTGATTACCACTGGATCATCGATCCCTTGGTCGAATGGGCTGCCGGTAGCAGCGGTGCGTTCCTGGACGGCACGATGCTGGGGGAATGGCCGCAGCAGCAGGTCCGCGTGAGCCAGCGCTGTGGCGAGTCGCTGACGACTTCCAGCGCGGCGCAGGTGTCTGGCAACGTGACGACCTGGTCCAACTGCAGCGGCTCGATGGTCATCAAGAAGATTTCGGGCGCCGTGCACAACGTGGCAGGGCAATCGAACTCGATTTCCGATCAGATGGCCTCCAGCAACCCCACGGTGGTGATGGACGCGGTGATGGACTTCCTGAACGCCCAGTGACGCCCGGGGCGGATTCGCCCCTCCCATCCTCGAAGCCGGCCGGGCTGCTAAGCTCGGCCGGCTTTTTTGCGTTTACAGAGGTTCCTGCCATGTTCACCGGCATCGTCCAAGGCGTGGCCCGTGTGGCGTCGATCATCGACCGCCCCGGCCTGCGCAGCTTTCGTCTGCAGTTTCCGTCCGGCTTCGCCCGCGATCTGGCCATCGGGGCCAGCGTGGCCTGCGATGGCGTCTGCCTGACCGTGACCGCGCTACATGGCGACAACGAAGCCGATTTCGACGTGATGCAGCAGAGCCTGGGCCTGACCACCCTGGGCGGGCTGGTCGCCGGCAGCGCGATCAACGTGGAGCGGGCTGCCAAGGATGGTGCCGAGATCGGCGGGCATCCGCTGTCCGGGCATGTGGACTTCACCGCCACGCTGGCCGAGGTGCGCCAGCCCGAGAACAACCATGTGCTGCGCATCCAGGTGCCCGAGCGCTGGATGCGCTATGTGTTCGCCAAGGGCTACATCGCCATCAACGGCGCCAGCCTGACGGTGGCCGAGGCGGACCGTCAGGCCGGCTGGTTCGAGGTCTGGCTGATTCCCGAGACACTGCGCATGACCACCTTCGGCCAGAAGCAGCCGGGGGACCGGCTCAACATCGAGATTGAGCGTTCGACCCAGGTGTTCGTCGACACCGTGCGCGATGCGCTGGAAGAGCGCCTGGGGCCGCTGATGCCGGCCCTGGAGGCGCTGATGCGCCAGCAGGGCCTGTCGACCGACGCGCTGACCCGGCCGTTGCCCGCCCCTGAGCGCTGACCGGGTTTTCCGCAGAGGGTTGTCCCGGAGGGTGCGGATCAGTGGCAGTGTTCCATGCCGACGCGCCGCCGACGGGGTGTTCCGTTTCGGTACAGGGGGATTCCGGAGGCACGCGCACGGGGCGAGGGGGTGGCCGAGGATTTCCCCTCGGAAACCGCCCGGTGGCGTGGGGGAGGGCGGGGCTGGCACAGGGTGTGCAGTAGCAGGGCCGTGGTGAGCAGCCGCCGCTGCCCGCTCACCCTGTTCCACAAGCACCTACTCTGGAGACATCTCATGCTCTACGCACTGCCTGGTACCGCTGGCGCCCCGGTCCAATACAAGGCCCGCTACGACAACTTCATCGGCGGCAAGTTCGTGCCCCCGGTCAAGGGCCAGTACTTTGATGTCGTCACCCCGATCAACGGTCAGGTCTACACCCAGGCCGCCCGTTCGGACGAATCCGATGTCGAGCGTGCGCTGGATGCCGCTCACGCCGCGGCCGCCCAGTGGGCTGCCACGCCGGTGGCCGAGCGCGCCAACGTCCTGCTGAAGATCGCCGACCGCATCGAGCAGAACCTGGAGAAGCTGGCCTACGCCGAGACGGTGGACAACGGCAAGCCGATGCGTGAGACGCTGAACGCCGACGTGCCGCTGTCGGCCGACCACTTCCGCTACTTCGCCGGTTGCCTGCGCGCCCAGGAAGGCTCGCTCAGCGAGATCGACGAGAACACCATCGCCTACCACTTCCACGAGCCGCTGGGTGTGGTGGGGCAGATCATCCCCTGGAACTTCCCGCTGCTGATGGCCGCCTGGAAGCTGGCCCCCGCGCTGGGTGCGGGCAACTGCGTGGTGCTCAAGCCGGCCGAATCCACCCCGGTCAGCATCCTGGTGCTGGCCGAACTGATCGCCGACCTGCTGCCGCCGGGCGTGCTGAACATCATCAACGGCTATGGCCGCGAAGCCGGCATGCCGCTGGCCACCAGCAAGCGCATCGCCAAGATTGCCTTCACCGGCTCCACCGCCACCGGCCGCGTGATCGCCCAGGCTGCCGCGACCAACCTGATCCCCGCCACGCTGGAGCTGGGCGGCAAGAGCCCCAACATCTTCTTTGAGGATGTGATGGCCCAGGACGACGCCTTCCTGGACAAGGCCATCGAAGGCCTGGTGCTGTTCGCCTTCAACCAGGGCGAGGTCTGCACCTGCCCGTCGCGCGCGCTGATCCAGGAATCGATCTACGACAAGTTCATGGAGCGTGCCCTCAAGCGCGTGGCCGCCATCAAGCAGGGCAGCCCGCTGGACACCGACACCATGATGGGCGCCCAGGCCTCCAGCATGCAGATGGACAAGATCATGTCCTACCTGGAGCTGGGCAAGCAGGAAGGCGCCCAGGTGCTGATCGGTGGCCACAAGGCCGAGTTGGGCGGTGAACTGGCCGGCGGCTACTACATCCAGCCGACCCTGTTCAAGGGCCACAACAAGATGCGCATCTTCCAGGAGGAGATCTTCGGCCCGGTGCTGGCCGTGACCACCTTCAAGGACGAGGCCGAGGCGATGCAGATCGCCAACGACACCCCGTACGGCCTGGGCGCCGGCGTGTGGACCCGTGACGGCAGCCGTGCCTACCGCTTCGGCCGTGGCATCCAGGCGGGCCGTGTGTGGACCAACTGCTACCACGCCTACCCGGCCCATGCGGCCTTCGGCGGCTACAAGGAATCGGGCATCGGCCGCGAGACCCACAAGCAGATGCTGGACCACTACCAGCAGACCAAGAACCTGCTGGTCAGCTACAGCCCGAACAAGCTGGGCTTCTTCTGATCCTTCGTGCGTTCAGGATGGGGCGGCTGCGGCCGCCCTTTTTCACATCCTCAGACTGTCAGGGGGGGCGATGGACACCTTGAGCACACCGGTGGAGCGCGTCGTGGCGTCCCCCGAGGCCCTGGCCCTGCTGGCCCGACTGCGGGACCGGCACGGCGAGGTGATGTTCTACCAGTCGCACGGCTGCTGCGATGGCAGCACGCCGATGTGCCTGCGGGTGGGCGAGATGACGCTGGGGCAGGACGATGTGCGCCTGGGCAGCGTGGGCGGGGTGCCCTTCTGGGTGGGCAGCCGCCAGTTGGCCTATCTGGAGGGCGGGCAGGTGCTGCTGCATGCCAAGCCGGGCGCGCTGGGCACCTTTTCGCTGGAAGATGCCGAGAACATGCATTTCGTCGCCAGCCAGCGGCTGTGGACCGATGCCGAATGGGCCTGGCTGCAGGCCCACCCGTTGCCCGCCGCGTGAGTGGGACGGGGTCTCAGGCCAGCTTGAAGGTGCCCACCAGGTCCACCAGCCGATGGGCCTGACCCCGCAGGCTCTCGGCGGCCGCGCTGGTCTGCTCCACCAGGGCGGCGTTCTGCTGGGTGCCCTGGTCGATGCGGGTGACCGCTTCCCCCACCAGGCCCACGCCGCTGCTCTGCTCCTGGCTGGCCCGGCTGATCTCGCCGATGATGTCGGACACCTTGGCGATCGCCTGCACCACCTCGTCCATGGTCTGCCCGGCCTGGTTCACCTGGGCCGAGCCCTGTTCCACGCGTTCGACGCTGGTCTGGATCAGCTGCTTGATCTCGCGCGCCGCCTCGGCCGAACGACCGGCCAGGCTGCGCACCTCACTGGCCACGACGGCGAAGCCGCGGCCTTGCTCACCCGCTCGGGCCGCTTCCACGGCGGCATTGAGCGCCAGGATGTTGGTCTGGAAGGCGATGCTGTCGATGACGCCGATGATGTCGACGATGCGGTGCGAGGCTTCCTCGATGCCCTTCATCGTGCTCACCACACCGGCCACGGCCTGACCCCCCTGGGCCGCCACGTTGCTGGCGTGACCGGCCAGCGCACTGGCTTCACGGGCGCTCTGGGCGTTGTGGCGCACGGCCGTGTCCAGTTCCTCCATCGAGGAGGCGGTTTCCTGCAGGGAGGCCGCCTGTTGTTCGGTGCGGGTGGCCAGGTCGCTGTTGCCCTGGGCGATCTGGGCGCTGGCGCTGGCCACCTGCTCGGCATTGCCGCGCACGTCATCCACCAGCCGGCGCAATTGGGCCTGCATGGCCGCCAGTGCCGCCAGCAGCCGGCCGGTCTCGTCCTGCCCGCGCACCTCGACCGGGTGACGCAGGTCACCGTTGGCCACCGCACGGGCCGCCGCCATCGCCGACTCGATGGGCCGCACCACGTCGCGGCTGATGCGCATGCCAATGCCCACCCCCGCCACCGCCGCCAGCAGCATGGCGGCCAGGCTCCAGGCCACGGCGCGTTGCCCCTGGGCATAGGCCTGGGCCGACGCATCGGCGCTGCGTTGTGCGATCGCGGCCTTGAGCTCCCGCATCAGCCGGGCCGCCTCGCGGTCGATGCCGCGCACGGCCATGTCACCCACCGAGGGCTCCAGGCCGGCCGCCTGGAACTTCTCCAGACCGGCGCGGTAACCGGCCGCCATCTTCTGGTGCTGCACGATGAAGGCGTCGGCGAGACGGGCCAGGTCGGGGTTCTGTCGCAGGTCGGATTGCAGCCCCTGCGCCAGGGAGCTGACTTCCTTCTCCTCTTTCTGGAACGCCGTCCAGTGCTTGTCCAGCAGGGCGGCATCCGAGCCGCGCAACAGCACGTCCTTCCATTCCTGAACCTGTGTCTTGAAGTGGCTTTCCATGGCCGCGGTGCGCCGTTCCTGCGCCACCTGGGCTTGCACGTCGGTGTGGAAGGTCTGGAGCGCGTGGTGGGCGGTCCAGAGTCCGGCGAAGCCGGCCAGCAAGGTCAGCAGCAGGGTGATCGCGAAGGCCAGGGGCAGTTTGCGGCGCAGGTTCATGGCAGAGGCTCTCGAGGGCTGGGTTCGACATGCAGGCTCCGGCATGTTGCCGCGCTGGGGGCGCACCAAGACAGCAAGGAAACGGGGGAAGAGGGCCTTGTTCGGGTCATTGAGGCCGACGGGTTCCGCCCGACGGGGGATGGGACTCCCCCTGTCGGCGGGATGCGCCGGGCGCATGGCTTCTCTAGCCTGGGGTTTTCGCTGGAGAACGCCTGTGAAATCGCGTCTACCGCTGTCCCAAGCACTGGTCTGGTCCCCGTTGTGGGCCGCGGGGGTCTGGCTGCCCACCGCGGTGCTGGCCGCGCAGGCACCGCCCGATCTGCTGCTGGCACGGGATTGGCCCGCTTCGGCGACACCCGCCGGCTTCCTGGTCAGCGAGAAATTCGACGGGGTGCGCGCCTTGTGGGATGGCCAGCACCTGCGGTTTCGGGGCGGTGGCGTGGTGGCGGCACCGGCCTGGTTCCTGGCCCGCTTGCCCGCCCGGCCCCTGGATGGCGAGCTGTGGCTGGGCTACGGCCGCTTTGACGAGGTCTCGGCCCTGCTGCGGCGGGCCGATCCGGACGACCTGGGCTGGCGGGCCCTGCAGTTCCGGGTGTTCGAGTTGCCGGGCGCTCCCGGCAGCTTCGCCGCGCGGGCGCAGCAGATCGAAGCCCTGGTGGCCGAGACGGCCTGGCCTCAGCTGGTCGCGGTCGCCCAGCAACCGCTGGCCGACCTGACGGCCCTGCGGCAGCGGCTGGCGGCGGTGCTGGCCGCCGGCGGGGAGGGGCTGGTGCTGCACCGGGCGGACGCCCCCTATGTCACCGGCCGGGTCGAGGTGCTCTACAAGCTCAAGCCGGTGCAGGACGGCGAGGCCGTGGTGATCGGCCATCTGCCGGGCCGCGGCAAGTACGAAGGGCTGGTGGGGGCCTTGCGGGTGCGGGACGAGACCGGTCAGGTCTTTCTGCTGGGCAGTGGCCTGAGCGATGCCCAGCGCCGCCAGCCACCGGCCGTGGGCACCCGGGTCACCTACAGCTGGCGGGGCCGGACAGCCACCGGTCTGCCCCGCTTTGCCACGCTGCTGCGGGTGCGCGAGCCGGGGCTTTGACGGTGGCGCCGAGAGCGCCGTGGGGTATCGTGCGGGCATGAGCGATTTCAGCTTCTACTGGCACGATTACGAGACCTTTGGCCGGGTGCCGCGGCGGGACCGGCCTTCGCAGTTCGCCGGCGTCCGCACGGACGCCGAGCTCAACGAGGTGGGCGACCCGCTGATGGTGTACTGCCAGCCGGCACCGGATGCCTTGCCCGACCCCGAGGCCTGCCTGCTCACCGGCATCCTGCCGCAGCAGTGCCTGGCCCAGGGCCTGCCGGAGTACCGCTTCGCCGGGGCCATCGAGGCCGAACTGGCCCGGCCCGGCACGGTGGGTGTGGGCTACAACTCGATCCGTTTCGACGACGAGGTCACGCGCCACCTGTTCTGGCGCAACCTGATGGACCCCTATGCCCGCGAGTACAAGAACGACTGCGGCCGCTGGGATCTGCTGGACACCGTGCGCTGCATGTACGCGCTGCGGCCCGAGGGCATCGAATGGCCCCGGCATGAGGATGGCCGCCCCTCGTTCAAGCTGGAACACCTGAGCGCGGCCAACGGCCTGCTGCACGAGGCGGCGCACGATGCGCTGTCCGACGTGCGCGCCACCATCGCGCTGGCCCGCAAGATCCGCCAGGCCCAGCCGCGCCTGTGGGACTTCTGCCTGCGGCTGCGCAAGAAGGACGCGGTCTGGGCCGAGATCGGGGTGGGGCGGCCGTTCCTGCACATCTCGGGCATGTACGGGCCCGAGCGGGGCTGTCTGGGCGTGGTGTGGCCGCTGGCACCACACCCGACCAACCGCAACGAGCTGATCGTCTGGGACCTGGCGGCCGACCCGGCCGAGCTGTTCACGCTGAACGCCGAGCAGATCCGCCAGCGCCTCTACACCCGCAGCGAGGACCTGCCCGAGGGCATGACCCGGCTGCCGATCAAGACCATCCACGTCAACAAGTCGCCGGTGGTGATCGGCCAGCTGAAGACGCTCTCTCCGGCGATGGCCGAGCGCTGGGGGGTGGACATGGGCCGGGCGATGCAGCATGCCGAGGCCTGTGCCCGCCAGGGGGCCACGATGGCGGGCATCTGGCCGGATGTCTTCACCCGCCCCGCGGGCGAGGGACCGGCCGACGTCGATCAGGACCTCTACGGCGGCTTCCTCGGGCCCCAGGACCGCAGCCGGCTGGACCGCCTGCGTCGGCTCACGCCGGATGATCCGGCCTGGGGACGGGCCAGCTTTGATGACCCGCGCCTGGACGAGCTGGTGTTCCGCTACCGCGCCCGCAACTTCACCGACAGCCTGAATGCCGAGGAGCGCGAGCGTTGGGCCCAGCTGCGTGTGGCGCGGCTGCACGAGGGGCTGGGCGGCGGTCTGACCGTGGCCCAGTTCCTGGAGAAGGTGGACCAACTGGCCGAGGTCGCGGCCGAACAGGACGACGAACGGGCCCAGGGGCTGCTGGAGTCCCTGGTCGATTACGCGGAGCAGGTGGCGCCCTCGCGCGATTGAGCCGGTCAAGGGGGGACGGACCAATCAGGACTTGCCCGGGGGCAAGGCGGCCGGCGCGGGCGCGCGGCTACACTGCGCGCCTTTCGACCCTCCCTCAGGTACCGCATGCCCCGAGCCGTCATCACCGGAACCGGTCTTTATGTTCCGCCCCATGTGATCACCAACGCCGAGCTGGTGGCGTCTTTCAACGCCTATGTCGAGCGCTTCAACGCCGACCATGCGGCGGCCATCGCGGCAGGGACGTCCACGGCCCTGTCGCTGTCCAGCGAAGCCTTCATCGAGAAGGCCTCCGGGATCCAGCGCCGCTATGTGATGGAAAAGAGCGGCGTGCTGGACCCAGCGCGCATGCGCCCCAAGTTGACCGAGCGCCCCGACGACCAGCTGTCGCTGATGGCCGAGATCGCGGTCGATGCCGCCCGCCAGGCCCTGGCCGCGGCCGGGCGACAGGCGGCGGACGTCGACGCGGTGATCTGTGCCGCCTCGAACATGCAGCGCGCCTATCCGGCCATGGCGATCGAGATCCAGCAGGCCCTGGGCGCGGGTGGCTACGGCTTCGACATGAACGTGGCCTGCTCGTCGGCCACCTTCGCGATCGAGCAGGCGGTCAATGCGGTGCGCAGCGGCGCCTCGCGCTGCGTGCTGATCGTGAACCCCGAGATCACTTCCGGTCACCTGGAGTGGAAGGACCGCGACTGCCACTTCATCTTCGGGGATGTCTGCACCGCGGTGCTGGTCGAGGCCGACGAAACGGCGGTGGCCGCCGAGCGCTGGGAGGTGGTGGGCACGCGCCTGGCCACGCAGTTCTCGAACAACATCCGCAACAACGCAGGCTTCCTGAACCGCAGCGAAGACAGCGACCCCAACGCGCGCGACAAGACCTTCCGTCAGGAGGGCCGCAAGGTGTTCAAGGAGGTGGTGCCCATCGCCTCGGCCCACATCGAGACACACCTGCAGGCGCTGGGGATGGCGCCTGCCCAGGTGCGCCGCTACTGGCTGCACCAAGCCAACCTGGGCATGAACCAGCTGATCATCAAGAAACTGGTGGGGCAGGAGGTGGGGCCGGACCTGGCACCGCTGATCCTCGACGAGTTCGCCAACACCGCCTCCGCTGGCTCCATCATCGCCTTCCATCGCCACCGCGAAGGGCTGAAGGCCGGGGACCTGGGGGTGATCTGCTCCTTTGGCGCCGGGTATTCGGTGGGCAGCGTGGTGGTGCGCAAGCACTGAGCGGGTTGACGATGGCCGATGGCATCATCGCCACCCTGATGGCGCCAACCCCGGCGCGACACGGCTGGTCATCGCCGGCCTTTTTTCAAGGAACCTCGATGCAACGTTCTCCTTCCCTGCTCCTGTCCGGCTTGGTGTTGGCCCTGTGTGCCGGTTCGGCGTTGGCTGCCGACGGCAAGATCAGCAGCCTGGGCAAAGCCAACCCCAAGGCCCCCATCCTGAGCAAGAGCGAACTCAAGGCCTGTCTGGCCCAGCAGGCCAAGATCAAGCAGACGGCGGCCGACCTGGACCAGCGTGTCCAGGCGGTGAATGCCGAGGGCGACGACATGGCCAAGCGCCGGGATGCGCTGAAAGGGGAGACCGACGCCTTCCAGAAGAAGAACGACGCGATCAAGGACTTCAATGCCCGTCAGGCCGCGTTCGCCGAGCGTGCCAAGCAGTGGAACGCCGACAAGAAGGCCTTTGATGAGCAGGAGATGTCGGGCTCGGAGCGCAAGAGCCGGGCGCGCGATCTGCAAACCCGCCTGGATGAGCTGCACAAGGATGAGGCCGCGCTGAACACCGAGGGCCAGACCCTGGCCGCCGCCACGCAGAACGAGGGCGCCACGCTGCAGTCGCACCAGGTGGCCTTCAACGAGGCGCTGGATGCCTGGAAGACCAGGCAGTCGGCCCTGCAAAAGGAACGTGACGCCTACGAACTCGACCGCGAGGAGTGGCAGCAGACCTGTGGCAACCGCCGTTTCCGAGAGGATGACGAGACGGCGCTGAAGGCCGGCAAGTGAGCGGGGCAAGGGCCGGCTGAACGCGGGCCTTTGCAAAGCACGGACAATGCGGGGGTGAACACCGCCCCCGAACTCCTGCTGCCGGCCGGCTCGCTGGCCAAGATGCGAGCCGCCTATGACTTTGGCGCCGACGCTGTCTATGCCGGCCAGCCGCGCTACTCGCTGCGCGCCCGCAACAACGAATTCCGCCTGGAGCAGATCGCCCAGGGCATTGCCGAAGCCCATGCGCGCGGCAAGAAGTTCTTCGTCACCAGCAACCTGATTGCGCACAACGACAAGGTGCGCACCTATCTGCGTGACATCGAGCCGGTGATCGCCCTCAAGCCCGACGCGCTGATCATGGCCGACCCCGGGCTCATCATGCAGGTGCACGAGAAGTGGCCCGAGGTGCCCATCCACCTCTCGGTGCAGGCCAACACCACCAACTGGGCCACGGTGAAGTTCTGGCAGAAGATGGGCGTGAGCCGCATCATCCTCTCGCGCGAGCTGAGCCTGGACGAGGTGGAGGGCATCCGCAACGAATGCCCGGACATGGAGTTGGAGGTGTTCGTGCACGGCGCGCTGTGCATCGCCTACTCGGGCCGCTGCCTGCTCTCGGGCTACTTCAACCGGCGCGACCCGAACCAGGGCACCTGCACCAACGCCTGCCGCTGGGAATATGGCACCCAGGCCGCCAGCGAGCACTCGCCCAGCGGCGAGGCGGTGCCGGTGGGCACGCTGGAGCGGGATTTCGACTTTGCCGCAGCCCAGGCGGAAGCCGAGACGAACTTCTCGACCTGCGGCGGCGGTGAGCGTCATCCCGTGGCCGACCGGGTCTACTTCCTCGAGGAGAAGGGCCGGCCGGGTGAGCTGATGCCCATCATGGAAGACGAGCACGGCACCTACATCCTGAACAGCAAGGACCTGCGGGCGGTGGAGCATGTGGCCCGCCTGTGCCAGATCGGTGTCGATTCGCTGAAGATCGAGGGCCGTACCAAGAGCCTGTACTACGTCGCCCGCACGGCCCAGGTCTACCGCCGTGCCATCGACGATGCCATGGCCGGCCGGCCCTTCAACCCGGAGCTGCTGCTGGAGCTGGAGGGCTTGGCCAACCGGGGCTACACCGGTGGCCTGCTGGAGCGCCGCCCCGCACAGGACTACCAGAACTACATCAGCGGCCACAGCGAGCTGCACCGCAGCCACTTCGTCGGCGAGGTGTTGGGCGTGCGCGCCGATGGTTGGGCCGAGGTCGAGACCAAGAACCGCTTTGCGGTGGGCGACCGCATCGAGGTCATTCACCCCGCGGGCAACCGCGTCCTGACGCTGGACGCGATGCAGAACCCGGAGGGCGAGGCCGTCCAGGTGGCCCAGGGCAACCCGATCCGGGTGTTCGTGCCGTTGGGGGGGCCGGTGGAGGGGGCGCTGCTCGCGCGCCTGCTCTGAGGCGCCGGGCGCGGCAGGTCGCCGCGGCGGTGTGGTCCCCGTCCCTTGCATTCGGGGGGGACTCCGGGTTTGCCCGGGCCATCCTTGGGTGTCAGGCGGGCATCCTGGCGGCTGCGGGTCGTCCGCGGCCCGGTCCACGGCACCCCATCCAGGAGGATCCACCATGCCCATTCCCGCCTGCCCTGTCGTCCATTTCGAACTGCCCTACCGGGACGCGGCCCGGGTCTCGGCCTTTTACCAAACGGTGTTCGGCTGGCAGTTGCAGCCCAT
Organism: Ideonella benzenivorans; assembly: GCF_020387415.1. Classification (GTDB taxonomy): domain Bacteria; phylum Pseudomonadota; class Gammaproteobacteria; order Burkholderiales; family Burkholderiaceae_C; genus Ideonella; species Ideonella benzenivorans. The sequence goes on from NZ_JAGWCB010000008.1 coordinate 84,983, forward strand.
GGGCCCCGAGATGGGCAACTACATCCTCGCCACCACCTCCACCTGCGACAGCAGCGCGCCGGATGCCCTGCGGGGCTCGGTCAACGGCGGCCTGTTCCCCTTGGTGCCGGAGTCGCCGCTGCAGCAGCCCTCGGTGGTGCTGGGCGTACCCGATGTGCGAGAGGCCATGGCCCGCGTGAGCGCGGCCGGTGGGCAGGTGCTGGGCGAGCCCATGGCCATTCCGGGCGTGGGTGACTATGTCGTTTTTGTCGACCCTGAGGGCAACCGCCTGAGCATGCTGCAGCCCCTGATGGGCTGACCGTTGCTTCGGCCCGCTCACATGCCGGCATGAAAAAAGGCCCGCACAGGGCGGGCCTTTCGGTCAGGGCGCACAGGGCGTCCGTGAGGGACTTCAGACGCTCTTGGCGACGTCGGCGTATTCCTCGATCTGGTCGAAGTTCATGTACTTGTAGATCTGATCGGCCTTGGCCGTGACCACGCCGGTGGCGGCCAGGTACTCCTCGCGGGTGGGCAGCTTGCCCAGCTTGGAGGCCACGGCGGCCAGCTCGGCCGAGCCCAGGAACACATTGGTGTTCTTGCCCAGACGGTTCGGGAAGTTGCGGGTCGAGGTGGAGATCACCGTCGCGCCTTCACGCACCTGCGCCTGGTTGCCCATGCACAGGCTGCAGCCCGGCATCTCGGTGCGGGCACCGGCGGCGCCGAAGGCGGCGTACTGGCCTTCCTTCATCAGCTCGGCAGCATCCATCTTGGTCGGCGGGGCCACCCACAGCTTGACCGGGATGTCACGGGCGCCGCCCAGCACGGTGGCGGCTGCACGGAAGTGACCGATGTTGGTCATGCACGAGCCGATGAAGGCTTCATCGATCTTGGTGCCGGCCACGTCGGACAGGGTCTTGGCGTCGTCCGGGTCGTTCGGGCAGCAGACGATGGGCTCCTTGATGTCGGCCAGATCGATCTCGATCACGGCTGCGTATTCGGCGTCCTTGTCGGCTTCCAGCAGCTCGGGCTTGGCCAGCCAGGCTTCCACCTTCTCGATGCGGCGGGCCAGGGTCTTGGCGTCGTGGTAGCCGTTGGCGATCATGTTCTTCATCAGAACGATGTTCGACTTCAGGTACTCGATCACCGGGGCCTGGTTGAGCTTGATCGTGCAGCCGGCGGCCGAGCGCTCGGCCGAGGCGTCGGACAGCTCGAAGGCCTGTTCCACCTTCAGGTCGGGCAGACCTTCGATCTCCAGGATGCGGCCCGAGAAGATGTTCTTCTTGCCGGCCTTGGCCACGGTCAGCAGACCGGCCTTGATGGCGTACAGCGGGATGGCGTGGACCAGGTCACGCAGGGTGACGCCCGGCTGCATCGTGCCCTTGAAGCGCACCAGCACCGATTCGGGCATGTCCAGCGGCATCACGCCGGTGGCGGCGCCGAAGGCCACCAGACCGGAGCCTGCCGGGAAGGAGATGCCGATCGGGAAGCGGGTGTGGCTGTCGCCGCCGGTGCCGACGGTGTCAGGCAGCAGCAGGCGGTTGAGCCAGCTGTGGATCACGCCGTCGCCCGGGCGCAGGGCCACGCCGCCGCGGCTTTCGATGAAGGGAGGCAGTTCGCGGTGCATCTTGGCGTCCACCGGCTTCGGGTAGGCGGCGGTGTGGCAGAAGGACTGCATCACCAGGTCGGCCGAGAAGCCCAGGCAGGCCAGGTCCTTCAGCTCGTCGCGGGTCATCGGGCCGGTGGTGTCCTGGCTGCCGACGGTGGTCATCTTGGGCTCGCAGTAGGTGCCCGGGCGGATGCCCTGGCCTTCCGGCAGGCCGCAGGCGCGACCGACCATCTTCTGGGCCAGCGTGAAGCCCTTGCCGGTGTCCTTGGGGGCCACGGGCAGGCGGAAGGCGGTGGAGGCCGGCAGGCCCAGGGCCTCGCGGGCCTTGGCGGTCAGCGAGCGGCCGATGATCAGGTTGATGCGGCCGCCGGCGCGCACTTCGTCGAACAGCACGTCGCTCTTGAGCTTGAACTCGGCGACGGTCTCGCCGTTCTTCACGATCTTGCCGTCATAGGGCAGCACGTCGACGACGTCGCCCATCTCCAGCTTGGAGACATCGACCTCGATCGGCAGCGAGCCGGAGTCTTCCTGGGTGTTGAAGAAGATCGGAGCGATCTTGCCGCCCAGGGTCACGCCACCGAAGCGCTTGTTCGGCACGAAGGGGATGTCCTGGCCGGTGGCCCAGATCACCGAGTTGGTGGCCGACTTGCGGCTGGAGCCGGTGCCCACCACGTCGCCCACGTAGGCCACCAGGTGGCCCTTCTTCTTCAGGTCCTCGATGAACTGCATCGGGCCGCGCTTGCCGTCTTCCTCGGGCTTGAAGGCCGCGTCGGGACGGGTGTTTTTCAGCATCGCCAGGTAGTGCAGCGGGATGTCCGGGCGGCTCCAGGCGTCCGGGGCCGGCGACAGGTCGTCGGTGTTGGTTTCGCCCGGCACCTTGAAGACGGTGATGGTGATCTTCTTCTCGACCTCGGGGCGGCTGGTGAACCACTCGGCGTCGGCCCAGCTCTGCACCACTTCCTTGGCCTTGGCGTTGCCGGCCTTGGCCTTGGCGGCCACGTCGTTGAAGTAGTCGAACATCAGCAGGGTCTTCTTCAGACCCGCAGCGGCGACATCGGCCACTTCAGCGTCGTCCAGCAGCTCGATCAGGGGGTGCACGTTGTAGCCGCCCACCATGGTGCCGAGCAACTCGGTGGCCTTGGCCTTGGAGATCAGGCCGACCTTCAGTTCGCCGTGGGCCACGGCCGACAGGAACGAGGCCTTGACCTTGGCGGCGTCATCCACGCCCGGCGGCACGCGGTGGGTGATCAGGTCCAGCAGGAAGGCCTCTTCGCCGGCCGGCGGGTTCTTGATCAGCTCAATCAGCTCGGCCACTTGCTTGGCGTCGAGCGGCAGCGGCGGAATGCCGAGCGCGGCGCGTTCGGCGGCATGTTGGCGGTAGGCTTGCAGCATGGTGTGCTCTCCAGGGGTGAAACGGAAACGGGGTGTCAGGCCGCGTGCGGCACGATGACCTTGAGCCCCTTGAAGTAGTCGCGAAAGAAGGTGTCGTCGCGGGTGATCAGGGCGTCGCACTGCAACAGCGCGTGCGCGCCCACGAGAAAGTCGGGCAGGGTGCGTTCGCGGCGGCCGCCGCGCTGGCGGTAGCGCCGTTGCATCTCGCCGGCGCGGATGGCCGACTTGGATTCGGTGGCCGAGAAGCGCACGCCCATCTCCTCCAGCACGTCCAGCACCTCGGTGCCATTGCGCAGGGCGGTGCAGACCTCGGTCAGGGCCACGTCGCAGACGACGACCGGACCGATGCTGAGCGACTGGCGCAGGCAGGCCTCGGCCGCGTCCGCGGCGGGGCCATTGGCCAGCAGGTCGATCAGCACGGAGGAGTCGATGGCGATCATGGGCGATCAGACGTCCAGGGGGTCACCCGGGGCACGGCCACGGATGCTGCGCATCGCATCGTCGGTGTCGGCAAAACCATCCAGCTTGAAACGGCCACGGGCCTTGGAGATGGCGTCGGAGACATCCTTGCTGAGCACGATGCGTGCGCCTTCAAGCTCCACCTTCAGGATCGTTCCCTTGGTCAGGCCCAGGGCATCCCGCACGGCTTTGGGCAGGGTGATCTGCCCGCGTTCAGCAACTGTCGCTTCCATCCGTCTCTCCGGGGACTCCGAAAATTTCGGTATGCATGAATTCTACATACTTCGTGCATACATGAGACTGACGCAGGGGGATCGGCGGGGTCGGGATGGGCAAGAAAAACGGGCCCTGAGGCCCGTCTGTCGTGAGTGTTGACGCGCGGGCGCCTGAGGCTCACTGCTTGGTTTCGACCTTGGCGGTGTTCGGGTCGACCAGCAGGGCCTGGTGCGGCGTGCCTTCGGCGGCCTTCTTGGCGGCCAGCTGCTTCTCGCTCACGCATTCATCGACCAGACGGCGGCCGGCCTGCGTGTCCATCAGCATGGACTTGTAGGCGATCTGCAGCATCAGGGTCTTGCCCTTCACGTCTTCCAGGCGCACGGCACCGGTGGAGGACAGCACAGGCTTCATCGTGTAGATGCTCTTGCCGAAGATCACATCGACATAGCCGTCGTTCTTCGGGTTGGTCGTGACATTGACCGTCTGGCTGAATTCGCAGTCATAGTGCCCATAGTCGACCAGGGCCGCGGCGGCCGTCTGCTGGCCATCGGCGGGCGGCAGTGGCACATCGGCCACCGGGGTGGCGGCCTTGGCGGTGGACTTCTTGGCATGCGAGCTCTTGCTCGCCTTGGTCTTCGCCGGTTCGGCGGCGTGGGCGACTTGGGCGCCCAGCAGGCCCAGCGACAAGGCGGCGGTCAGGATCGCACGAATCATGCGTATCACTCCTTGGGGGAACGGTGGTGGAAAAAACAGGCGAGATTGTGCGCCTTCATTGGTGAAATTCGGTGACCGCTGGTGTCAGCTGGCCGGCTTTTCACCGAAAAACGCCGTCAGAACCTCTTCGGGCAGCTGCGGCCCGTGGCTGAACGCGGTGCGATGGGCGCGCTGCAGCACCTGCCAGAAGTAGCGGTAGCTGGCGCGGTCATGCAGTTGGTCGCGTCCCCGGTGCTGGTGCCGGATGGGGGCCCAGTCCTTGGCCTGGGCGGCCAGCAGGATCTCGACCGCCTGGTCGATTTCCGCCGCGGTGGGCGAGAAGGCATCGACGATGGGGCGGATCTGGTCCGGGTGGATGCTCCACATGCGGGTGTAGCCCAGCTGCTTGCTGGCCTGCTCGGCCGCCTGCTGCAAAGCGTCACTGTCCTTGAATTCGGTCACCACGCAGTGCGAGGGCACCCTGCCGGCGGCATGGCAGGCGGCCGCGATCTCGAGCTTGGCGCGCAGCACCAGCGGATGCCGGAACTGGCCCTCGACACCCATCGCTGACTGGGGAATGGCGCCGCGATGGGCCGAGACGAAGTCCATCAGCCCGAAGGAGAGCGATTCGATGCGCGGGTGGGCGGCCATGGCGAACACGTCACGCAGCGCACCATGGGTTTCGACCAGGGCGTGCAGCGGCAGCGGGCGTGTCAGCCCATGCTGGGCGGAGATCCGGTCCACCACCGCGGCGGCCTGTTCCAGGTCCTGCAGATGGCGTGGCTTGGGAATCATGAGGTAGGCCAGCCGGTTCCCCGCCTTGGGCAGCAGGACGTCCAGCATCGGCACGAAGGCCGGGTGATCGAAGGGCACCACGCGGGCGCCCACGCGACCGAAGCGGTTGAGGTCCGAGGTGGCCAGCTCGGCCATCAGGTGGGCATGCTCCACCTCGCCACCCACGGGGGCGCCATCCTCCCCATCCAGCGTCACGTCGAACACCGGGCCCAGTTCTGCCTGCAGGGCCAGGCTCTTGCGCATGCGGGCCTCGACACCACAGTAGTGGTCGCAGACGGGCAGGTCGGGCACGGCGTCGCCCTCCTCGAAGAGCACGTCGCGGGGATGGCGGAGCGGGGTGGCAGCGGTCATGGGCGGGGGCAATGGACAAGAAAAAAGCCGGCGGCGCATGGGCGCTCACCGGCTTCGCAGCTTAGCGTGACCTGTCCCGCTTGGGAAAGGCCCGGCTCAGGGCATCACAGCAGGTGCTTGACGCCGTCCTTTTCGCCTTCCAGCTCGGCCAGGGTCTTGTTGATGCATTCTTGCGAGAAGGCATCGATCTCCAGGCCTTCGACGACCTTGTATTCGCCGTTTTCGCAGGTCACCGGGAAGCCGAACATGACGTCCTTGGGGATGCCGTACCAGCCTTGCGACGGGATGCCCATCGTGACCCACTTGCCGTTGGTGCCCAGGGCCCAGTCGTGCATGTGGTCGATGGCGGCGTTGGCAGCCGAGGCCGCCGACGACAGGCCGCGGGCGGCGATGATGGCGGCACCACGCTTGCCCACGGTCGGCAGGAACACGTCCTTGTTCCAGACCTGGTCATTGATGGTGTCCTTGACCGACTTGCCGTTCACGGTGGCGAAGCGGTAGTCGGCGTACATGGTGGGCGAGTGGTTGCCCCACACGGCCAGCTTCTCGATGTCGCCGACGGCGCAGCCAATCTTGGAGGCGATTTGCGAGGCGGCACGGTTGTGGTCCAGGCGCAGCATGGCGGTGAAGTTGCCCGGCTTCAGGTCCGGGGCCGACTTCATGGCGATGTAGGCGTTGGTGTTGGCGGGGTTGCCGACGACCAGCACCTTCACGTTGCGCGAGGCCACGGCGTTCAGGGCCTTGCCCTGGGCGGTGAAGATCTGGGCGTTGGCGGCCAGCAGGTCGGCACGCTCCATGCCGGGGCCACGGGGGCGGGCGCCGACCAGCAGGGCGTAGTCGGTGTCCTTGAAGGCGGTCATCGGATCGGCGTGGGCTTCGATGCCGGCCAGCAGCGGGAAGGCGCAGTCTTCCAGCTCCATGATCACGCCCTTCAGTGCGTTCTGGGCCTTCTCGTCCGGGATCTCCAGCAGTTGCAGGATGACGGGCTGGTCCTTGCCCAGCATTTCACCGGAAGCGATGCGGAACAGCAGGGCGTAACCGATCTGGCCTGCGGCGCCGGTCACGGCCACGCGCACGGGTTTCTTGCTCATGTGGAAATCTCCGAGGAAGGGTAGGGGAGCGAATTGGGTCGCATGGCGGGGCCTTCCGGCTGCGCGGACTGGGCTCATCACCACCGGCTCAGGGGATGGCGGACACCCGAAGTGAACGCCACACGCAAGTGTAGCCCGCGAGTCTAGGGGGGGTGAAACATCTGGTCAAGAATCTTATGTCTTATATAAGACAAATGCTGAATTGGGTGGACGACCTCCCCGCCGTGTGCTGCAATGCCGTCCCATGCCTGCCTTGCCATCGTCCGATATTCCGGAAGCCCCTGCCGTGGCCGCCGCGTCGGGCCCGGCTTTCAGTCCGCTCTATCGGCAGATCAAGGCGCTGTTGGTCCAGAGCCTGAACGGCGGTGAATGGAAGCCCGGTGAGCTGATTCCCAGCGAGCAGGACCTGGCCGCACGCTTTGGCGTCAGCCAGGGCACGGTGCGCAAGGCCATCGACGAGCTGGCGATGGAGAACCTGCTGATGCGTCGGCAGGGGCGTGGCACCTTCGTGGCCACCCACGCCGAACAGAACATCCAGTACCGCTTTCTGCGCCTGATGCCCGACAAGGGGCCTGCGGGAGGCATGGAGCGGCGTTTCATCGATTGCCGGCGCATGCGCGCGCCCGCCGAGGTGGCCCGTGCGCTGGAGCTCAAGCCGGGTGACAGCGTGCTGCAGATCCACCGCACCCTCTCGCGCGATGGGCGGCCCGTGGTGTTCGACGAAATCTGGCTGCCAGCCGTGCCGTTCAAGGGCTTGACGGCCGATCGCCTGGCGCAATACGCGGGCCCGATGTATGGGCTGTTTGAGACCGAGTTCGGCGTGCGGATGATCCGCGCCGAGGAAAAGATCCGTGCCGTCGCAGCCGATGAATGGAGTGCGCAGGTGCTGCAGGTGCCTGTGGGCACCCCGCTGCTGAGCGTGGCCCGGCTGTCGCATACCTACCACGACAAGCCGGTGGAACTGCGGCGCGGCTGGTATGACACCAGCGCGCACTACTACAGGAATGAACTGAATTGAACCCCTGTTGCCCCACCTGTTCGTCTGGAAAGGCCCCTGAAAGCCTGGTGCGTTGCAATAAAATCAGTCGGTTTCGCTGAGGTTACAAGCTCCTCAACGTTCCGTTCGTTCCTTCGTTCTCCCGGCTTCGGGAGACCCATACAACCAGGACTGACACAACCAGGACAGACGCCATGGCAGATACGCTCAAGCAACGTCCGGAGTTCCGAAACATCCATGTGACGGAACTCCGCAACTACCGGCTACCCCCAGCCGGCATCGTTTCCATCTTGCACCGCGTCAGCGGCGCCATGCTGTTCTTGCTGCTGCCCTTCGTGGTCTGGCTGTTTGATGTCAGCGTGACCTCGGAAGTTTCCTTCGAGAGCTTCCGCAGTGCATTCATCGCTGGCATCGGCTTCGTGCCGGGCTGGTTTGTCAAGCTCGTGTGCCTGGCGCTGATCTGGGGCTATCTGCACCACTTCACCGCCGGCGTGCGTCACCTGTGGATGGATGCCACCCACAGCGTGACCAAGCAGCAAGGCCGCTCCTCGGCGATCGTCACGCTGGTGTTCAGCCTGGCGCTGACCGTGCTGCTGGGCGCCAAGCTCTTCGGCCTGTACTGAGCGGAGATTCGACCAAATGGCAATCAACTACGGAAGCAAGCGCCTCGTCGTGGGCGCGCACTATGGTCTGCGTGACTGGCTGGCCCAGCGCATCACCGCGGTGCTGATGGCATTGTTCACGGTGGTCCTGCTGGTGCAGGTACTCCTGCCCGGTGAAATGGGCTACGACAAGTGGGCCGGCATCTTCGCCGCCCAATGGATGAAGTTCCTGACCTTCACGGTCATCGTCGCACTGGCCTACCACGCCTGGGTGGGTGTGCGCGATATCTGGATGGACTACATCAAGCCGGTGGGTCTGCGCCTGGCGCTGCAGGTCTTCTCCATCGTCTGGCTGGTGGGCTGTGCCGGCTGGGCTGTTCAAGTGCTCTGGAGGCTGTAAGCAATGGCACAGACCAACAACAACATCACCAAGCGCAAGTTCGATGTCGTGATCATCGGTGCCGGCGGTTCCGGCATGCGCGCCTCGCTGCAACTGGCCAAGGCTGGCCTGAACGTGGCGGTTCTGTCCAAGGTGTTCCCGACCCGCTCGCACACGGTGGCGGCGCAGGGCGGCATCGGTGCCTCGCTGGGCAACATGTCCGAGGACAACTGGCACTACCACTTCTACGACACCATCAAGGGCTCCGATTGGCTGGGTGACCAGGATGCCATCGAGTTCATGTGCCGTGAGGCCCCGAAGGTGGTCTACGAGCTGGAACACTTCGGCATGCCGTTCGACCGCAATGCCGACGGCACCATCTACCAGCGTCCGTTCGGCGGCCACACCGCCAACTACGGCGAGAAGCCCGTGCAGCGCGCCTGCGCAGCGGCCGACCGGACCGGTCACGCGCTGCTGCACACCCTGTACCAGCAGAACGTCAAGGCCCACACCAACTTCTTCGTTGAATGGATGGCGCTGGACCTGATCCGCGATGCCGACGGCGACGTGGTGGGCGTGACCGCGCTGGAACTGGAAACCGGCGACATCCACATCCTCGAAGCCAAGATCGTGCTGCTGGCCACCGGTGGTGCCGGCCGCATCTTCCAGGCCTCGACCAACGCCTTCATCAACACCGGTGACGGCCTGGGCATGGCGGCGCGCGCCGGCATCCCGCTGCAGGACATGGAGTTCTGGCAGTTCCACCCGACTGGCGTGGCCGGCGCGGGCGTGCTGCTGACCGAAGGTTGCCGCGGCGAAGGCGCCATCCTGCGCAACGCCAATGGCGAGCGCTTCATGGAGCGCTATGCCCCGACGCTGAAGGATCTGGCGCCGCGTGACTTCGTCTCGCGTTGCATGGACCAGGAAATCAAGGAAGGCCGTGGCTGTGGTCCGCACAAGGACTACGTCGTGCTGGACATGACGCACCTGGGCGCCGAGACCATCCTGAAGCGTCTGCCTTCGGTGTTCGAAATCGGCCACAACTTCGCCAACGTCGACATCACCAAGGAACCGATTCCGGTGGTCCCGACCATCCACTACCAGATGGGCGGCATCCCGACCAACATCCATGGTCAGGTCTCGGTGCCCAAGGGTGACGAATACCGCAGCCCGATCGGCGGTCTGTACGCGGTGGGCGAGTGCTCCTGCGTGTCGGTGCACGGCGCCAACCGCCTGGGCACCAACTCGCTGCTGGACCTGGTGGTGTTCGGCCGTGCGGCCGGCAACCACATCGTCGAGTCGCTCAAGAGCGCGCCCAAGGCCCACAAGCCGCTGCCGGCCGATGCCGCCGACAAGACGCTGGCCCGTCTGGCCCGTCTGGACGCGAGCACCTCGGGCGAATATGCCCAGGACGTGGCCAACGACATGCGTGCCTGCATGCAGTCGCACGCTGGCGTGTTCCGCACCCAGGCCCTGATGGATGAAGGCGTGCAACGCATCGCCGAAGTCCGCGAGCGCGTGAAGAACATCACCCTCAAGGACAAGTCCAAGGTCTGGAACACCGCGCGCATGGAAGCGCTGGAAGTCGACAACCTGATCGAGGCCGCCCAGGCCACGATGGTGTCGGCCGCCGCGCGCAAGGAATGCCGTGGCGCCCACACCGTGAACGACTACGAGCGTGGTGCGGACGACGCCGAGTTCCCGCTGGGCCGCAACGACAAGGAATGGCTCAAGCACACCCTGTGGGACAGCGCCACCAACAGCCTGTCCTACAAGCCGGTGAACCTGAAGCCGCTCACCGTCGACAGCGTGCCGCCCAAGGTCCGTACCTTCTGAGCGTGCCCAAGGAGTAATTCACATGACCAAGCGCACCTTTCAGATCTACCGCTACGACCCCGACAAGGATGCCAAGCCCTACATGCAGACCATCGAGCTGGAGCTCGTGGGCAACGAACGCATGCTGCTGGACGCCCTGTTGAAGCTCAAGGCGGTCGATCCCTCCATCGCGTTCCGCCGCTCCTGCCGCGAAGGCGTCTGCGGCTCCGACGCGATGAACATCAACGGCAAGAACGGTCTGGCCTGCCTGACCAACCTGCGCTCGCTGCCCGAGACCATCGTGCTGCGTCCGCTGCCGGGTCTGCCCGTGATCCGCGACCTGATCGTGGACATGACGCAGTTCTTCAAGCAGTACCACTCGATCAAGCCGTACCTGGTCAACGAGTCGCCCGCGCCCGAAAAGGAACGTCTGCAGACGCCTGAAGAGCGTGAAGAGCTCAACGGCCTGTACGAGTGCATCCTGTGCGCGAGCTGCTCGACCAGCTGCCCGAGCTTCTGGTGGAACCCCGACAAGTTCGTCGGTCCGGCGGGCCTGCTGCAGGCCTACCGCTTCATCGCGGACAGCCGCGACGAAGCCACCACCGAGCGTCTGGACAACCTGGAAGACCCCTACCGTCTGTTCCGTTGCCACACCATCATGAACTGTGTCGATGTGTGCCCCAAGGGTCTGAACCCGACCAAGGCCATCGGCAAGATCAAGGAATTGATGGTGCGTCGCGCCGTCTGAGCACGCACTTTGGTCAGCGTGGAGCAAGCCCCTATGGATGACACCACCCGCGTGGAGCCTTCCGTCGTCAGCCGCCTGAAATGGAGCTGCCGACGGGGCTTGCTTGAAAACGACCTGTTCATGGAACGGTTCTTCCGCCGCTACGAAGAGACATTGACGGCGCGGCAGGTGGAAGGACTTCAATTGCTGATGGACTTGGCGGACAACGACCTGCTGGACCTGCTGCTTGCGCGCAAGGATCCCGAAGGTCCCCTGGACATTCCCGCTGTGCGGGACGTTCTGGTGCAGTTGCGCCAATCCGCTTGATGGTTTTGAGTGAGAAAGGACCCGACGATGACTCCCTCCGACGTGAAAGCCACCCTGTCTTTTTCGGATGGCAGCCCCAGCATGGAATTGCCGATCTACAAGGGCACGATCGGGCCCGACGTGATCGACATCCGCAAGCTGTACGGCCAGACTGGCAAGTTCACCTATGACCCCGGCTTCCTGTCGACGGCGTCGTGCAACTCGTCCATCACCTATATCGACGGTGACAAGGGCGAGCTGCTGTACCGCGGCTACCCGATCGAGCAACTGGCCGTGAACTGCGACTACCTGGAAACCTGCTACCTGCTGCTGAACGGCGAACTGCCGAACGCAACGCAGAAGGCCGACTTCCAAGCCAGCGTGACCAACCACACGATGGTCAACGAGCAGATGCAGTTCTTCCTGCGTGGCTTCCGCCGTGATGCGCACCCGATGGCCGTGATGACCGGCCTGGTGGGGGCTCTGTCGGCCTTCTACCACGACAGCACCGACATCAATAACCCTGAGCACCGCGAAATCGCGGCGATCCGTCTGATCGCCAAGATGCCGACGCTGGTGGCCATGGCCTACAAGTACACCGTCGGCCAGCCCTACATCTATCCGAAGAACGACCTGTCCTATGCGGGCAACTTCCTGCGGATGATGTTCGCCACCCCGTGCGAAGAGTACAAGGTGAGCCCGGTCATCGAGCGGGCCCTGGACCGCATCTTCATCCTGCACGCCGACCACGAGCAAAACGCCTCCACCTCCACCGTGCGCCTGTGCGGTTCTTCGGGCACCAACCCGTTTGCCGCCATCGCGGCCGGCGTGGCCTGCCTGTGGGGCCCGGCCCACGGCGGCGCCAACGAAGCCTGTCTGAACATGCTGGAAGACATCCAGGCCATGGGCGGCGTGGCCAAGGTGGGCGAGTTCATGAACCAGGTGAAGGACAAGAACTCGGGCGTGCGCCTGATGGGCTTCGGTCACCGCGTCTACAAGAACTACGACCCGCGCGCCAAGCTGATGCAGGAAACCTGCAAGGAAGTGCTGCAGGAGCTGGGTCTGGAAAACGACCCGCTGTTCAAGCTGGCCATGGCTCTGGAGAAGATCGCGCTGGAAGACGATTACTTCGTCGCCCGCAAGCTGTACCCGAACGTGGACTTCTACTCGGGCATCGTGCAGCGCGCCATCGGCATCCCCGTGCCGCTGTTCACCGCCATCTTCGCGCTGGCGCGCACGGTGGGCTGGATTGCCCAGCTCAACGAGATGATCGCTGACCCCGAGTACAAGATCGGTCGTCCGCGTCAGCTCTTCGTGGGTTCGGCCAAGCGCGACGTCAAGCCGCTGGCACAACGCTGATACCCCGGGGGCACGGGACGATGCAGACGCCGTCCCGTCCGCCGCGCACATCCAAGGCCCTTCGGGGCCTTTTTTCATGTCCTGGTCAGGCCTTTTGCCAGCGCGGCAGCAGGCGTCCGACGTCGGCCAGGCAAGCCTGTTGCACCTCCCGTGGGCTGCGGCAGTCGCTCAGCAGGGCCACCACCACCCAAGGAGCGGTCTGCTCGGGCGGCCAGACGATGGCCACATCGTTGGCGATGCCGTCGCCCGTGCCGGTCTTGTCGCCAATCTGCCAGCCCCGGGGCAGGCCTGCACGCAGGCGCTGGGCGCCTGTGGTGCTGGCCCTCATCCAAGTCAGCAGTTGAGCCTGCGCCTTGGCCGGCAGACCTGGGCCCAGGCACAGGCGTCGCACAGTGTCGGCCATCGCGGCTGGGGTGGTGGTGTCCCATTCCCCGGTCGGATCGGCCACGTTGAGATCCGGTTCGCTGCGATCCAGGCGTGTTTGGGTGTCGCCATGTGCGCGCAGCCAGCGGGTCAGGCCGGCCGGGCCGCCTTGCGTCTTGAGCAGCAGCAGGGCGGCGGTGTTGTCGCTGGTGGTCATGGTGGCCTCGCACAGTTGGGCCACGCTCAGGCGGCCGCGCCCCACCGCCTTCTTCGTCACAGGAGACCACTCGACCAGATCGCTGCGGCGGAATGAGAGTTGCCGGTCCAGCCGCTCCTCGCCGCGGGCGGCCCGATCCAGCACCTGGGCGCACAGCAGCAGCTTGAACGTGCTGCACAGCAGGAAGCGCTCGTCGGCGCGATGGGTCCAGCGGCGGCCACTGCCGGCGTCCAGCACGGTCAAGCCAAGACGCCCCCTGGCGCGCGATTCAATGTCCTGCAAGGCCCTCTGGATGTCGGCGGGTGGCATCGAGTTTTCCTGGGCCTCCAAGGGGGAGGCCAGCACGGAGGGCAGGCAGCTCAGACCCAGCAAGTGGGTCAGAAAGGCGCGTTTTTGCATGGTTCTCTCGTTGGTGAAGGTGAGTGGACGGTAGGGGCTGAAGAAGAAGGCGACAAATGGGAAGAATGCAGCGGAGACCATCAATTTTCAGAGGTCAACCTTGGATCTGCCCCTCAACGCCCTGTGGGCCTTCGCGGTGTCCGCCCGCCACCTGAACTTCGCTCACGCCGCCAATGAACTGCACCTGAGTCCCACCGCCGTCAGCCAGCACGTGAAGAACCTGGAGGCGCGTTATGGGGTGCGGCTGTTTCACCGTCTGCCGCGGGGGCTGGCCCTGACCGATGAAGGGCGGGCCATCCTCCCCGCGGTGCCGGCCTCATTTGATCGGCTGGCCGAGAGCCTGCAGCAACTGCGCGACGGGCGCCCTCGCGAAACCCTGACACTGGGCGTGGTGGCTACCTACGCGGTGGGTTGGTTGCTGCCGCGCCTGGCGGCGTTCCAGATGGCTTGCCCGCATGTGGATCTGCGCCTGCATCATGCACAAGACCTGATGGACGTGCCGCTGCTGCGCTCTTACCGCGTCGACGAGTGGGACCGCTGGTGCACCGTGGCCGGCGTGCCGGTGCCGCCCCTGCGAGGCATGGTGTTCGACAGCTCGCTGGCCCTGGCCGAGGCGGCTGCGCTGGGCGCAGGGGTGGCGTTGCTGCCCACAGTGCTGTTCCAGCGGGATCTGGCGCATGGCCGTCTGGTCCGGCCCTGGTCGTTGACCTTCAGGCCGTCTGAGCGGCACTCAAGCCATTGTCGAAGTGGGCCCGCATCAGCCGCGCGGCCACCTCGGGGGCGCGCTGCTCCAGCGCATTCAGCAGGGCGCGGTGTTCGGCCAGGGATTCCTCAATCCGGCCTTGCCGGAACAGGGAATGGTGGCGGTTGAGCTTCATCACCTTGCGCAGGTCGTTGACGATCTGCTCACGCCATCGGTTGTGGGCCATCGCCAGCAGCCGCATGTGGAAGCGCTCATTGGTGCGGAAGAAGTCGTCGCGTTGCTCGACCTGTGCTTCCAGCTGCTCATGCAGCTGGTGCAGCTCGGCCAATTCGGCGCTGCTGGCGGTCTCGGCCACCTGGGCCGCGGCATCGCTCTCAAGCAAGGCCAGCAGCCGGTAGACCTGGGTCACATCCTGGGCCGACATCTCGGTGACGTAGGCGCCGCGACGCACCTTCATCGTCACCAGGCCCTCGACGGCCAGCACCTTCAGCGCCTCGCGCAGCGGGGTGCGGCTGATGCCGTACTCCGCGGTCAGCTTCTGCTCGTCGATCCAACTGCCGGGCTCCAGCTCCCGGCGGAAAATCTGCTCCCGAAGCCGTTCCGCCACCTGTTGGTATAGGGCGCGGGGGGCCAGGATCGTGTCGTTGTCAGGCACGGTTCAGTGAGCTGTGTCAAGATGGATTCATAATTATGCATCATGTATCATTAGCGACAAGCCTTGGGGCGCAAGGGGTTTGCTCAAGGCAATCTCCGGCACAAGCGCCTGGGCGCTGAGGAGATTCCATGTCCAACCCCAACGAATTCCAAGCCGCTTCCCTGGAGCAATGGGCCAAGGCGGCCGAGAAGTCCGCCGGCGGTGATCTGGCCAAGCTGACGTGGCGCACGCCCGAAGGCATTGCCGTCAAGCCGCTGTACACCGCGGAAGACACCGCCAGGCTGCCTTACGCCAACACCCTGCCGGGGTTCGAGCCGTTCATCCGTGGCCCGCAGGCGACGATGTACGCGGTGCGTCCCTGGACCATCCGCCAGTATGCCGGCTTCTCCACCGCGGAAGAGTCCAACGCCTTCTACCGCAAGGCCTTGGCGGCGGGCGGGCAAGGCGTGTCGGTGGCCTTTGACCTGGCCACGCACCGGGGTTACGACTCCGACCATCCGCGTGTCACGGGGGATGTGGGCAAGGCCGGTGTGGCCATCGATTCGGTCGAGGACATGAAGATCCTGTTCGACGGCATTCCGCTCGACAAGATCTCGGTGTCGATGACCATGAACGGCGCCGTGCTGCCGGTGCTGGCCGGCTACGTGATTGCGGCCGAGGAGCAGGGCGTTTCGCAGGACAAGCTGTCCGGGACCATCCAGAACGACATCCTCAAGGAGTTCATGGTCCGCAACACGTACATCTACCCGCCCGAGCCGTCGATGAAGATCATCGGCGACATCATCGAGTACACGAGTCAGAACATGCCCAAGTTCAACTCGATCTCGATCTCGGGCTACCACATCCAGGAAGCCGGCGCGAACCAGGCCCTGGAACTGGCCTTCACGCTGGCCGATGGCAAGGAGTACGTGAAGACCGCGCTGGCCAAGGGCATGGACGTGGATGACTTCGCGGGCCGGCTGTCCTTCTTCTGGGCGGTCGGGATGAACTTCTATCTCGAGATCGCCAAGATGCGCGCCGCGCGTCTGCTGTGGTGCCGCATCATGAAGGGCTTCGGCGCGAAAAAGCCGAAGAGCATGATGCTGCGCACGCACAGCCAGACTTCGGGCTGGTCGCTGACCGAGCAGGATCCCTACAACAACGTGGTGCGCACCACGATCGAGGCCATGGCCGCGGTCTTCGGCGGCACCCAGTCGCTGCACACCAACTCGCTGGACGAGGCCATCGCGCTGCCCACCGAGTTCTCGGCCCGCATCGCCCGCAACACGCAGCTGATCATCCAGGAAGAGACCCACATCACCAACGTGGTCGACCCCTGGGCCGGCTCCTACCTGATGGAGTCGCTGACGCAGGAGATGGCGGACAAGGCCTGGGCCATCATCGAGGAAGTTGAGGCCATGGGCGGCATGACCAAGGCAGTTGATTCCGGCTGGGCCAAGCTCAAGATCGAGGCCAGCGCGGCCGAGAAGCAGGCCCGCATCGACTCCGGCAAGGATGTGATCGTCGGCGTCAACAAGTACAAGCTGGCCAAGGAAGATCCGGTCGAGATCCTGGAAGTGGACAATGTCAAGGTGCGCGATGCCCAAATTGCCCGCTTGAACCAGATCAAGGCCACGCGCGACAATGCCAAGGTCCAGGCTGCGCTGGATGCGCTGACCGAGTGCGCCCGCACGGGTCAGGGCAACCTGCTCGACCTGTCGATCCAGGCCGTCCGCCTGCGCGCCACGGTGGGCGAGGTGAGCGATGCGCTGGAGAAGGTGTTCGGCCGCCACCGTGCGGACATCCAGAAGGTGACCGGTGTGTACGCTGCTGCCTACGATTCCGCCGAAGGCTGGGAAAAGCTCAAGAGCGAGGTCGATGCCTTTGCCGAGCAGGCCGGTCGTCGCCCGCGGGTGATGATCGCCAAGCTGGGGCAGGACGGTCACGACCGTGGGGCCAAGGTGGTGGCCACCGCCTTCGCCGACCTGGGCTTCGACGTTGACATGGGCCCGCTGTTCCAGACGCCGGAGGAGTGTGCCCGCCAGGCCATCGAGAACGACGTGCACGCGGTGGGCATCTCCACGCTGGCCGCCGGTCACAAGACGCTGGTGCCGGCCATCATCGCCGAGTTGAAGAAGCAGGGCGCGGACGACATCATCGTCTTCGTCGGCGGCGTGATCCCCGCCCAGGACTACGACTATCTGTACCAGGCGGGCGTGAAGGGCATTTACGGCCCGGGCACGCCGATCCCTGCCAGCGCGAAGGACGTGCTGGAGCAGATTCGTTCAGCCCAGCACGCCTGACCTTCGCCCCCACGCCGGTGCCCACCATGCCGCCTGAGTCGACCCCGCCCGCGCTGTCTCTGACACCCGCGGGTGATGGCGACTTCGAGGCCTTGCTGATGCTGCGGCTGGCGGCGATGCGCGAGAGCCTGGAGAAGGTCGGTCACTTCGACCCGCAGCGCGCCCGCGAACGCCTCTCCCGCGGGTTCCAGCCGAAGTTCACCCGCAACATCCTGATGGATAGCCAGCTGGTGGGCTTCGTGGTGGTGGTGCCGCTGGATGAGCATGAATGGCTGCTGGATCACCTCTACATCCATCCCGGTGCCCAGAAGCTGGGCATTGGCTCCTGGGTGATGTCGCAGGTGCTGGCCGAGGCCGACCGGCACCACAAGGCGGTGCGGGTCACCGCCTTGCGTCACAGCGATGCCAACCGTTTCTACCAGCGGCATGGCTTTGTGCTGCAGGCCGAAGGCGAGTGGGACCTGTACTACCTGCGCCCCGCGCACTCGGACGACCCGGCCAACCCCTGATTTCCCGATGACTTCCTTGACCGACGACGCGACTGCGGCGCCGCCGTCAGCCGATGTGCTGGACAGCGGGGAACAACGTCTGTGCGACCAGGTGCTGGGGGCGGACCCGGCCCTGCGGCGACGGGCGATCGCCAAGACGATCACACTGCTGGAATCGACCCGCCCGGACCACCGGCTGCGTGCCGATGCACTGCTGAACGCCTTGCTGCCGCATGGCGGCAAGTCCTTCCGGCTCGGCATTTCCGGCGTGCCTGGCGTGGGCAAGAGCACCTTCATTGAGGCGCTGGGCCTGCACCTGATCGCCCAGGGGCACCGGGTGGCGGTGCTGGCGGTGGACCCGTCCTCCAGCGTCTCGGGGGGCTCCATCCTGGGTGACAAGACCCGCATGGAGCAGCTGTCTGTGCAGGAGGCCGCCTACATCCGGCCCAGTCCGTCCGGCGGCACGCTGGGCGGCGTGGCCGAGCGCACCCGCGAGGCCATGATCGTCTGCGAGGCGGCCGGCTATGACGTGGTGATCGTCGAGACGGTGGGCGTGGGCCAGAGCGAGACGGCCGTGCATGGCATGACCGACATGTTCTGCCTGCTGCAGCTGCCCAATGCCGGCGACGACCTGCAGGCCATCAAGAAGGGCGTGATGGAGCTGGCCGACCTGGTGGTGATCAACAAGGCGGACATCGATGTTCACGCCGCCACCCGGGCCCGGGCCCAGATCACCAGCGCGATGCGCCTGCTGGGCCAGCACGGCAACCCCGAACACGCCCAACACCTCGACACCCAGTGGCACCCCGAGGTGCTGCAGATCAGTGCCTTGAAGAACACCGGCGTGCCGGAGTTCTGGCAGACCGTGAGCCGTTACCGCCAGCTGCAGACCGACAGCGGCCGGCTGGCGGCGCGTCGCCGCATGCAGGACGAAGCCTGGATGTGGGAGCGCATCGACGCCGGCCTGAAAGCCCGTTTCCGCGCCCATCCGCAGGTGCGCGAAGCCCTGAGCGGACTCACCGGCGATGTGCGTGCCGGACGTGTGGCCGCCTCCGTGGCCGCGCGGCGCCTGCTCGACCTGTTTCATTGACCATTCCAAGTACCCCCGAGAGACCGAGGAGCAATCCATCATGCATGACATTCAGCAGATGCTCGAAGAAAAGCGTGCCAAGGCACGCCTGGGCGGTGGCGAGAAGCGCATCGCCTCGCAGCACAAGAAGGGCAAGCTGACCGCCCGCGAACGGCTGGAACTGCTGTTCGACGAAGGCACCTTCGAAGAATGGGACATGTTCGTCGAGCATCGCTGCACCGACTTCGGCATGGACAACAACAAGATCCCGGGCGACGGGGTCGTGACCGGCTACGGCATGATCAACGGCCGTCTGGCCTTCGCCTTCAGCCAGGACTTCACCGTGTTCGGCGGGGCGCTGTCCGAGGCGCATGCCGAGAAGATCTGCAAGGTGATGGACCAGGCCATGAAGGTCGGGGCGCCGGTCATCGGTCTGAACGACTCGGGCGGTGCCCGCATCCAGGAAGGCGTGGCCTCGCTGGGGGGCTATGCCGATGTGTTCCAGAAGAACGTGATGGCCTCGGGCGTGATCCCGCAGATCTCGATGATCATGGGCCCCTGCGCCGGCGGCGCGGTGTACTCGCCCTCGATGACCGACTTCATCTTCATGGTGAAGGACAGCTCGTACATGTTCGTGACGGGCCCCGAGGTCGTGAAGACCGTGACCCACGAAGAGGTCACTGCCGAGGAACTGGGCGGCGCCAGCACCCACACCAGCAAGAGCGGTGTGGCCGACCTGGCCTTCGAGAACGACGTGGAAGCGCTGCTGATGCTGCGCCGCTTCTTCAACTACCTGCCGCTGAACAATCGCGAGAGGGCGCCGGTGCGCCCCAGCGGCGACCCGGTCACGCGCCTGGATCACTCGCTCGACACCCTGGTGCCGGAGAACCCGAACAAGCCCTATGACATCAAGGAACTGATCCTGAAGGTCGTGGACGATGGCGATTTCTTCGAGCTGCAGCCCGACTATGCGGCCAACATCGTGATCGGCCTGGCCCGCATGGAAGGTCAGACCGTCGGCATCGTGGCCAACAACCCGCTGGTGCTGGCCGGCTGCCTGGACATCAAGAGCTCGATCAAGGCCGCGCGCTTCGTGCGCTTCTGCGATGCCTTCAACATCCCGGTGATCACCTTCGTCGACGTGCCCGGCTTCATGCCCGGCACGGCGCAGGAGTACGGCGGCATCATCAAGCACGGCGCCAAGCTGCTCTACGCCTATGCCGAGTGCACCGTGCCCAAGGTCACGGTCATCACCCGCAAGGCCTACGGCGGCGCCTATGACGTGATGGCCTCCAAGCATCTGCGCGGCGACGTGAACTTCGCCTGGCCCAACGCCGAGATCGCGGTGATGGGCGCCAAGGGCGCGGTGGAGATCATCTTCCGCGAAGACAAGGGCGACCCCGAGAAGCTGGCGGCCAAGGAGGCCGAATACAAGGCCCGCTTTGCCAACCCGTTCGTGGCCGGCGCCCGCGGCTTCATCGACGACGTCATCCAGCCGCACGAGACGCGCAAGCGCATCTGCCGCTCGCTGATGATGCTCAAGGACAAGAAGCTGGACAACCCGTGGCGCAAGCACGGGAACATCCCCCTGTAAGTCCAGCCGCGGAGATTCAACACCATGTTCAAGAAAATTCTGATTGCGAACCGCGGCGAGATTGCCTGCCGCGTGATCAAGACCGCCCGCAAGATGGGCATCCAGACGGTGGCCGTCTACTCGGAAGCCGACAAGGACGCCCGCCACGTCGAACTGGCCGACGAGGCCGTGCTGCTGGGCCCGGCGCCCTCGCGCGAGTCCTACCTGGTGGCCGACAAGATCATCGCCGCCTGCAAGGCCACCGGCGCCGAGGCGCTGCACCCGGGCTACGGCTTCCTGTCGGAGAACGAGGACTTCGCCAAGCGCTGTGAGGAAGAAGGCATTGTCTTCATCGGCCCGAAGCACTACAGCATCGCGGCCATGGGCGACAAGATCGCCTCGAAGAAGCTGGCCGGCGAGGCCCAGGTCAGCACCATCCCGGGCCACAACCAGCCCATCCTCTCGCCCGAGGAAGCCGTGGGCATCGCCCAGAAGATCGGCTACCCGGTGATGATCAAGGCTTCGGCCGGCGGCGGTGGCAAGGGCCTGCGCGTGGCCTACAACGACAAGGAGTGCTTCGAAGGCTTCTCGTCCTGCCGCAACGAGGCGCGCAACAGCTTCGGTGACGACCGCGTCTTCATGGAGAAGTACGTCCAGGAGCCGCGCCACATCGAGATCCAGATCCTGGGCGACAGCCATGGCAACGTGGTCTACCTGCACGAGCGCGAATGCTCGATCCAGCGCCGCCACCAGAAGGTGATCGAAGAGGCACCGTCGCCCTTCATCAGCGATGCGACCCGCAAGGCCATGGGCGAGCAAGCCGTGGCCCTGGCCAAGGCGGTGAAGTACCAGTCGGCTGGCACGGTGGAGTTCGTGGTCGGCAAGGACCAGGACTTCTACTTCCTGGAGATGAACACCCGCCTGCAGGTGGAACACCCGGTCACCGAGTGCATCACCGGCCTGGACCTGGTCGAGCAGATGATCCGCGTGGCGGCCGGCGAGAAGCTGGGCTTCAAGCAGGAAGACATCAAGAAGGAAGGCTGGGCCATCGAGTGCCGCATCAACGCGGAAGACCCGTTCCGCAACTTCCTGCCTTCGACCGGTCGTCTGGTGAAGTACCAGCCGCCGGCGGCCAATCTGGAGCAGGGCACCGAGACGCTGCAGGGCCCGGCTTATGCGGGCGGCCAATTCGGTGGCGTGCGCGTGGACACCGGTGTCTACGAGGGTGGCGAGATCCCGATGTTCTACGACTCGATGATCGCCAAGCTCATCGTGCACGGCAGTGACCGCAACGACGCCATCGCCAAGATGCGCGCCGCGCTGAACGCCTTCGTGATCCGCGGCATCAACAGCAACATCCCGTTCCAGGCGGCGCTGCTGGCCCACCCGAAGTTCGTTTCCGGCCAATTCAACACCGGCTTCATCGCCGAGCACTACAGCCAAGGCTTCAAGGCCGAGGACGTGCCGCACGATGACCCGATGTTCCTGGTCGCGCTGGCGGCCTTCATCCGTCGCAAGGCCCGCACCCGTGCCGCGGCGATGAGTGGTCAGTTGCCGGGCCACGAGGTGAGCTACATGGACCACCCGGTGGTGGTCGTGCTGGGCGCCGAAGGCCAGAACAGCTACCACGAGACCCGGCTGGGCGCCTATGACGCCGAGACCGGTTCGCTGGAGGTGACGGTGGGCCACAAGACCTACCTGATCCAGAGCCAGACCGGCCTGGGCGAGATCCTGGTCACCGGCACGGTCAATGGCCAGCCCTTCTCGGCCCAGGTCGAGCGTGGCATGGCCAAGAAGCCGCTGGCCCTGCGCATCGCCCACAACGGCACGGCGATCGACGCCATGGTGCTGCTGCCGCGTGCGGCCGAACTGCACAAGCTGATGCCCTACAAGGCACCGCCCGACCTGTCCAAGTTCCTGCTCTCGCCGATGCCGGGCCTGCTGGTCGACGTGGCCGTCAAGGTGGGGCAGAAGGTGTTGGCCGGCGAGAAGCTGGCGGTCATCGAGGCCATGAAGATGGAAAACATCCTCGTGGCGACGCAGGACTGCGTGGTGAAGGAAGTCCGCGCGCAGAAGGGCGAAAGCCTCAGCGTGGACCAGGCCATCATCGCCTTCGAGTAAGGAGCCGCCATGAGCGCCAAGCCCTTCAAGATCCTGGGCATCCAGCAGATCGCCATCGGTGGGTCGGACAAGACCCGGCTCAAGTCGCTGTGGGTCGACATGTTCGGCCTGTCGGTCAAGAGCACCTTCGTCTCCGAGCGTGAGAACGTGGACGAGGACATCTGCGCGCTGGGCACCGGCCCGACCGCGGTCGAGGTCGACCTGATGCAGCCGCTGGACCCCGAGAAGAAGCCGGCCGTGCACACCACGCCGCTCAACCACGTCGGCCTGTGGGTGGATGACCTGCCCAAGGCGGTCGAGTGGATGACGGCCCACGGCGTGCGCTTTGCGCCGGGCGGCATCCGCAAGGGGGCGGCCGGCTACGACATCTGTTTCATCCATCCCAAGGGCAACGAGGAGTTCCCGGTGGGCGGTGAAGGGGTGTTGATCGAGCTGGTGCAGGCCCCGCCGGAGGTGGTGGCAGCGCTGGGCTGAGCGCCCACGGATGGCGCATCGCCCTCCGCCTTCCAGGCCCGCCCATGGCGGGCCTTTTTGTTTCCGGGGCTTCACACGGCGCTTGCGTGGCGCGCATCGGCGCACGGCGAGGAGAGCATAAACTGCGCTCTTTCCTGATGCCGCTTGAGGACCTCGTTCGCGCCATGACCCGCAGTCTGAATTTCTCGACACTGTGGCAGCACCTGGTGACAGGCCTGCCGCAATGGGCTGGTTTGATTGAGCGGGAGACGCGGGATGCCCTGCGCGACAGCCTGTCCAATCCCTGGGCGCAGGGAGGGGCGCGGGCCCAGTCCAGCGAGGCGCTGAGCTGGCTCAAGGCCCGCAGCGGGGTGGTGGCGCAGGCCTATGTGCGCGCGTTGGCCCAGCGGGTCAAGGAGGAGCTGGCGCCCCCCGCGGCGCCGGACCTGCAGATGCGGGAGTTCCTGCTGGACTCGGCGCCCATGTTGTCGCTGATGGACGAGGGCTCGATGCAGGAAGGCATCGAGACAGGGCGGCTGGCCCGCGAGGTCGAGCAGCTGACCGAGGGGACCTTGCGCGAGTTGCGCTCGCTGTGCCTGGGCCTGCCCGGGCGGCCGATGCACGAACCGGAGCTGGCCTACCCGCTCACGCCGACGATCGTGGCCGAAGCCTTCAGCCAGACCCTGGCCGATCTGGGTTGCGAGCCCGAGCTGCGGCTGCCCATCCTGCGGGCTTGCACCACCGTGCTGGGCCGTGAGACGCTGCGCATGTTCGAGCAGCACCTGCAGTGGTTGCGCGACCAGGGACTGCGCCCCTTGGCCACCCGGCTGCGCCCGGCCACGGCACCCGGCGGTTCCGCCTACATCGGCATCGACCGGCTGTTCTCTGCACCGGCCGGCGAGACACTGGGGGCCAGCGCGGTCGGCTCGGTGGCCACCCAGGCCGGGCTGGCACCGCCGCTGGTGCGCAAGCTCGAGCAGTTGACCCGGACGCTGGCGCGCCAGACCCGCGCCGGTGCGGCCATGGATGCGGTGTGGCAGCGTCTGCAGGCCCAGGTGGAGCGGCTCAGCCCGCACGAGCTCTCTGCACTGCAGCAGCCCGAACACCCGTTCTGGCGCCTGATCGACCGGCTGGCGGCCCTCAGCGCCGTCCAGTCGCCGGGGGACCCGGAGATGCGCGAACTGGCCGGCCGGCTGGCACCGATGCTGGCCGAGCTGGAGCGTCCCCAGGAGCTGTCGACCGAGGCCTTCGACAGCGCGCTCAGCGAGCTGGACAGCGTGCCCGGCGATTTCGGCATGACCCGGCCGGCAGGGCTGGAGTCGTCGCTGGACCAGGAGACGCGCCGCCGCGAAGTGGAACCCACGGTGCGGGCTCAGCTGCAGGAGCAGCTGCGGCAGACCCCGGTGCCCGACGCGCTGCGCCGCTTCCTGCTGGGGCCCTGGGTGCAGGTCCTCACCCATGCGTTGGTGCAGGAAGGGCCGGGTGCGCCGAACACCCTGCGCTACATGAACCTGGTGCCGGACCTGTTGACCACACTGAACCGGCTGCAGCGCGGGCGTGTGCCCACGGTCTTGGAGCGCCAAGCGCTGCTGGATGGCGCGCGGGACGGCATGCAGGCGGCGGCGCTGCCGTCGCATGTCGTCGATGGGCACCTGGGCGACCTCGCGCAGCTGCTGTCCGGCATCGGCAAGCTGGCGCTGAATCTGGCGACGCCGGCGCAGGTGGTGGTGCCGAGTTCGCCTTCGGTGGCCGAGGTGCCGGGCTGGCCAGCCTTGGCCGGCGAGGAATGGGCCGGCCATGCCGAGCTGGCCACGGTGCCGATGCGGCTGGAGGACAACGATCATGCGCGGGCCGAGCGCAGCGCCTGGATCGACGGTCTGGCGGTGGGCGACCTGTGCCGGCTGATGCTGCAGGGGCGCTGGGTCACAGCGCTGCTGACCTGGCGCAGTGACAACGGCCAGTTCTTCATGTTCAAGAGCCGGCGCGGCAGCGGCACCCAGACTGTCACGCGACGGGGCCTGGACCGCCTGCGGGCCGAGGGGCTGGCCACGCAGGTTGAAGCCGGCCAGATGCTGGCCCGGGCCCTGGACACCATGCTCCCGCCGGATCAGTGACCCAGGTCAAGTGCGGGTTGTGCCCCTGACAGCGCGCTGTCAGGCTCTGTGCGTTCAATCGGTGGCTTGTCCACAGTCAGGACAACACCAAGACCGCACCGAGCGAGGAGACATCCCATGAGCCTGACCTATTCGTCCTACGAGGACTTCCACCGCGCTTCCATCGAACACCGCGACAGCTTCTGGGCCGAGCAGGCGAAGCTGATCGACTGGCACCAGCCCTACGAACAGGTGTGCGACTACAGCCACCCGCCGTTCGCCAAGTGGTTCGCCGGCGGCCAGACCAACCTCTGCCACAACGCGGTGGATCGCCACCTGAAGGACCGGGCCGATCAGAACGCACTGATCTTCGTCTCCACCGAGACGGACACCGAGAAGACCTACAGCTTCCGCGAGCTGCACGCCGAGGTGCAGCGCATGGCCGCCATCCTGAAGGCCCAGGGTGTGGGCAAGGGCGACCGGGTGCTGATCTACATGCCGATGATCGCCGAGGCCTGTTTTGCGATGCTGGCCTGCGCGCGCATCGGCGCCATCCACTCGGTGGTGTTCGGCGGCTTCGCCAGCCACTCGCTGGCCACCCGCATCGACGATGCCCAGCCCAAGCTCATCGTCAGCGCCGATGCCGGCATGCGCGGTGGCAAGGTGGTGCCCTACAAGCACCTGTTGGACGAGGCGATTCAGCTCTCCAGCCACAAGCCCACGGCCGTGCTGATGGTCAACCGCGGCCTGGCCGAATTCGCCCAGGTGGCGGGGCGCGACCTCGACTACGCCAGCCAGCGCGAACAGCATCTGAACGCCGAGGTGCCCTGCGAGTGGGTGGAGTCCACCCACCCCAGCTACATCCTCTACACCAGTGGCACCACCGGCAAGCCCAAGGGCGTGCAGCGTGACACCGCCGGCTATGCGGTGGCGTTGGCCGCGTCGATGAAGCACATCTACCTGGGTGAGCCGGGCGAAACCTTCTTCTCCACCAGCGACATCGGCTGGGTGGTGGGCCACAGCTACATCATCTACGGCCCGCTGATCAACGGCATGGCCACCATCATGTACGAGGGCCTGCCCATCCGTCCGGACGCCGGCATCTGGTGGAGCCTGGTCGAGAAGTACAAGGTCTCGGTGATGTTCTCGGCGCCCACCGCGGCCCGCGTGCTGAAGAAGCAGGACCCGGCCTACCTGACCAAGTACGACCTTTCCAGCCTGAAGGCCCTGTTCCTGGCCGGCGAGCCGCTGGACGAGCCCACGGCCACCTGGATGGCCGACGCGATCAAGAAGCCCATCATCGACAACTACTGGCAGACCGAGACCGGCTGGCCCATCATGGCCATCTGCAACGGGGTCGAGAAGGCGCCCACCAAGTTCGGCTCACCGGGCAAGGCCGTCTACGGCTACGACATCAAGCTGATCGACGAGGCCACCGGCGAGGAAATCACCGAGCCGCAGAAGAAGGGCGTGATTGCCGTGGAAGGACCGCTGCCCCCGGGCTGCCTGCAGACCATCTGGGGCGACGACGCCCGCTTCGTCAAGACCTACTGGTCCAGCATCCACAACCGGGTCATGTACAGCACCTTCGACTGGGGCGTGCGCGATGCGGACGGCTACTACTACATCCTGGGCCGCACCGACGACGTGATCAACGTGGCCGGCCACCGCCTGGGCACGCGCGAGATCGAGGAAAGCATCTCCAGTCACCCGAACGTGGCCGAGGTGGCCGTGGTGGGCGTGGCCGACCAGCTCAAGGGCCAGGTGGCGGTGGCCTTTGCCGTGCTGAAGGATGTCAGCAAGGCGGCCACGCCGGAAGCTGCGAAGGCCCAGGAGGCGGCGATCATGAAGGTCGTCGACGAGCAGCTGGGCGCCGTCGCCCGGCCGGCCATGGTCAAGTTCGTCAATGTGCTGCCCAAGACCCGCAGCGGCAAGCTGCTGCGCCGTGCCATCCAGGCGGTGTGCGAGGGCCGCGACCCGGGCGACCTGACCACCATGGAAGACCCGGCCGCGCTGCAGCAGGTGAAGGACCTGGTCACGCCGCAGTGACCCTCCCCGGTGCCCATGCACAGAGGCCGCCTTCGGGCGGCTTTTTTGCGGTCCGCTGTAAGGAAGCGGGTTCGGTCCACGACACAGGGAAGTCGGCAGCCTGGGCCCGCATGGGGCGGGTCCGGAGCGGCAGGACGCATCTCCCTTCATTTCAAGGAACCGAACCATGAACACCCCCTTTCCCCGTCTGTCTTCCGTTCTGCTGGGGGCCAGCACCCTGGCCTTGTCGAGCCTGGCGGCGGCGGCCGGCACGCCTGCCGGGGCCACCGGCGCAGCTGTCGGCGCCGCGGACACGGTGCACTGCTACCAAGTCAACAGCTGCAAGGGCATGGCCGACTGCAAGACCACCGAGCATGCCTGCAAGGGGCAGAACAGCTGCAAGGGTCAGGGCTTCAAGGCCCTGGATGCCAAGAGCTGTCTGGTGCAGGGCGGCGTGATCAGCGACCTCTGATGCCGATCCGGGGCTGCTGCGGCGGCCCCGGCACTGCACACGCCATGCCGTCGCATTCCCACGCCTCGCCGGGCTTCGGCCTGGGCTTGAGGACCCCGCATTACGCCGATTTCCTGGCCGGTCCCCAGCGGGTGGACTGGTTGGAGATCATCACCGACAACTTCCTTGGCGCCGGCGGCAAGCCGCTGACCTGCCTGGAACGCTTCCGGGCCGACTATCCGATCGCCATGCATGGCGTGGCCCTGTCGCTGGGGGGGACCGATCCGTTGGACCGGGACTATCTGCGCCGCGTGCGCCAGCTGGCCGACCGGCTGCAGCCGCTGTGGGTGTCCGAGCACCTGTGCTGGACCGGGCAGGGCGGGGCCGTGCTGCACGACCTCTACCCCTTGCCCTACACCGAGGCCTGCGCGCGCCATGTCGTGCAGCGCATCCGCCGGGCGCAGGACCTGCTGGGGCGCCGGCTGGTGCTGGAGAACGTCTCCAGCTATGTCCGCTACCGTTCGTCGGAGGCGACCGAATGGGACTTCCTGGCCCATGTGGCCGAGGAGGCCGACTGCGAGCTGCTGGTGGACGTGAACAACATCCACGTCAGCAGCGTGAACCACGGCTTTGAGGCCGCACGCTATCTGGCGGCCCTGCCGGCGTCGCGGGTGCGCCAGATCCACCTGGCCGGCCACTCGCGCCAGGATCATTTCCTGATCGACACGCACGACCATCCCGTGGCGCCGGAGGTCTGGGCCTTGTATGGGCAGGCCTGCGAGCGGTTTGGCGCGGTGGCCACGATGATCGAGCGCGACGACCACGTCCCCCCGCTGGCCGTGCTGCTGCAGGAGCTGGACCAGGCGCGCGCCGTGGCCACCGCGCACGGCACCTCGCCATGGGGCACGGACTCATCCCATGCGGCGACAGATGAGCGCCGTGCGCCAGCGCTGGTCGTTTCATCCTGTCGGCCGCCTGAGTTGGCCCCGCTGCAGCAGGGCTTTGCCGCGATGGTGCTGGCCCCTGACGCGCCGCGGGCGACGCCGGTGATGCTCGACCCCGCCGGGCCGCTGGCCGGGCTGCGTGGGGCGCAGGTCTACCACCACGCCTACCGGGCCCGGTTGCAGGAGGCCCTGGCCGACAGCTATCCCCTCTTGCAGCGCTATCTGGGCGAGGCCCAGTTCGGCGAGCTGGCGCAGGCGCTGGCGCAGGAAGCGCCGCCCCGTGAGCGCAGCCTGGCGTCCTGGGGGCGCGAATGGCCGGCACGGCTGGCGCAACGCTTTCCCGCTCACCCTGAGGTGGCGGAGCTGGCCGCGCTGGAGTGGGCGCTGCGCAGCGTGTTCGATGCGGCCGATGCACCCGCCTGGACCGTGAGCGAGATCGAGGCCCTGGGCGCGCAGACCTGTCTGGCGCAGTGGCCGGTGCTGCACCCGACCTGGCAGCTGCTGTGGCAGCGGACTTCGGCGGTGGTTTTGTGGCAGGCACTGCAGGCGGGCGAGGTGCCGGCGCCGGTCCAGCACTGGGAAGCACCTCGCCCGGTGGCGGTCTGGCGCAAGGGGCTCCAGCCTCACTTCATGAGCCTGGACGACCCGGCCGAGGTTGCCTGGTTGCAGGCGCTGGCAAGGCCGGGGCAGTCGATCGCCCAGGTGTGGGAGGCCGCCGAGGCCCTGGGCCATGCGCCTGACCCGGCCACCCTGGGCCAATGGCTGGCCCGCTGGTGGAGCCAGGGCTGGCTGCTCAGGCGCGCGGCTTAGAAGTGCGGTTCCGGCATGCCCGGCGTGCCCCAGGGCTTGAACACCACACGGGGCGGCCGCGGGGCCGGCGCGGGGGCGGCCGGCGGCGCGGCCGCGGCCGCGGCCGAGCTGTCGACCGGGGCCGGCGCTTGCAGCGCGGCGCGCTGCTGGCTTTCGCGCAGCAGGCCGCTGCGCAGGGCCTGGGCCAGCTCGGTCAGCTCGGCGGCCATGGCTTCCAGCAGGTCATCGGCCGAGACCAGGCCCACCAGGGCCTGTTCGTCGTTGATGACCAGCAGGCGCCGCACACCCGCCTCGCGCATGGTCTTGGCCGCCTCGCCAAGGCTGGCCGAGCCGGGCACCGTCACTGGGTCCCCCTGGACCAGCAGGCCCACCTGCACGTGCGGGGCGGGCAGCTCACGCGCCAGCACCTCCACCGCCAGGTCACGGTCGGACACCAGGCCCAGCACATGGGGGTGCGTGCCCTCCTCGCGGTGGACCACCACCAGAGCGCCGACGTGTTCGGCGCGCATCAGGCGGGCGGCTTCGGCCAGGCTGGCCGTGTCGTCGACCGAGACCAGCGGATGACGGCAGAGATGGGTGAGGCTCATGGCAGGGTGGGAAGAGCAGAAAACACCCATTCGACCACCTCGGCGGTGGGATCTGAATTGACCTTGCTCAAGTTGGGCGGGATCCCGTCAGGGGTGATCCCCCTGCGTGGCGATGGCCTGGGCCAGGGCCCAGAGCGCGGCCCGGTGGGCCTGCACCAGGGCATCGGCCGAGCTGCCCGCCAAGGGTTCCCGCCGCTCGAACAGCCGCACCTGGGTGGGGGCTTGGCCTTCGGGATCGGTCAGCCACCAGCGGGCGGCCAGCACCAGGGTTTGGCCGTCGGGCTGTACCTCGTAGGTCTGGATCTCGACCTTCAGCACGCGATCGGCCTTCAGCCCGGTCGGCATGGGCGCTGCCCAGACCCGGTCGGCGCCGCGCAGCCGGGCCAGGTCACCACGCAGCACGCGGGGCACCGCGTCCCGCAAGGGCTCGGCCCAGCGCTGACCCGGCAGGGCCTTCAGCCCCGTCTCGCCACTGGGCCAGAGGATGGCGTCACGGTCCAGGTAGTCTGGCAGGCGCACGCTGCCCAGCATCCAGCGGGTCGGGGCGACGGCGGCGGCCGCCGCCGCGGCGGGCGGATCGGCCCGCAGACGGTACAGCGACACCGGCGGCGAACTGCCGCAGGCGCTCAGGGCCAGCAGCAGCCCGGCCAGCACGGCCGGGCGAGCAAGGCGGGCAGGGCAGGGAAGAGGAAGGCGCATGGCAGTCTTTCGGCAAAAGGGGCTCAGCGGCGGCCCTTGAGCACCGATTCCGGCTGCTCATCCAGGGTGTTGGCCAGTTCACGCAGTTCGCGGGCTGCCTGCGAGACATCGTGCAGCGCACGCTGCAGGTTCTGGTTCGTCGGCGAGTCTTCGCCGGCCGCCTCGCGCAGGGCGGTTGCGCTGCGTGAGAGTTCGTCGGCCGAGCGGCGCAGGCTCTGCATCAGCGGGGCGTCCGGGCCAAAGTTGGTGCCGACGCGCTGGGCCGAGACCTTCACGCTGCTGGCCGCATCGCCCACGCGCTGCATGCTCAGCCGGGTGGTGGCCAGGGTGTCCTGGGCCGAATCCAGCAGCGGGTTGAGCCGTTTGTCCATCGTGTCGCTGACCTGGCGCAGGTTGGCGCTGGCCACTTCCAGGTTTTTCAGCACGTGGTTGGCCTCGGGGCCGCTGACCATGCGGCGGGTGGAACTGGCGATCGCCGAGACATCGTCCACCAGCCGGCGCAGGTCCAGGTTGTCGACCTGGTTGCGCAACTCCTGAAACGCGGTGGCAATGGTCGGGATCTCGCTGCGCGGGTCGTCGCTCACCAGCTTGGCTGGTTTCTCGGGGCGGAAGTCCAGGTCCACATAGAGCTGGCCGGTCAGCAGGCTCTGGGTGGCCAGCTGGGCTCGCAGGCCGCGCTGCACCAGGCTGGGCAGGGCATTGGGGTCGGGGCTGCCAGGCCTGTCGCCGCTGATGCTGGCCATCATCTCCCGGTCGAGCTCGGCCGTGACCGGGATCGTCACGTTGCGCGTGTCGGCGTCATAGGCCACGCCGATGGCGCTGACGCTGCCCAGCCGCACGCCGCGGAACACCACCGGGGCACCCACCTGCAGGCCGTAGACCGAGCCGGCGTAGTGCATCACCACCTTTTGCTTGTGCACCAGCAGCCGCCCGCCCGCCAAGGCGACGACGGCGACGAACAGCACGATCAGGCCCGCCACGACGAACAGGCCCAGCACGGCGGGGTGGGACTTGCGGTGGGGGGCGTTCATGGCCGGTTCCCCCGGCGCAGGAACTGGCGCACCGGCTCGGGGCCGTGCGCCAGCAGCGCGCGTGGCGCGTCCAGTGCGGTCATCGTCTTCTCCTTGGCATCCAGGAACAGGGCGCGGTCGGCCACGGCAAAGATGCTGTCGAGTTCATGGGTCACCATCACGATGGTGGTGCCCAGGTGGTCGCGCAGGCTGAGGATCAGCTCGTCCAGCCGCGCCGAGGTGAGGGGGTCCAGCCCGGCCGAGGGCTCGTCCAGGTAGAGCAGAGGGGCGTCCAGCGCCATCGCGCGGGCGATGGCGGCGCGCTTCTTCATGCCGCCCGACAGCGCGGCCGGCGAGGCATCGAAGGCACCGTCCAACCCGACCAGGGCCAGCTTGAAGCGGGCCAGCGTCTCGATCTGGGTCTCGTTCAGGTCGGTGTACTCGCGCAGCGGCAGCATCACGTTCTCGCCCACCGTCATGCTGCTCCACAGGGCGCCAGCCTGGAACATCACACCGAAACGGCGGCGGATGTCGTCGAGCTGGTCCTCGCTGGCCGTGGCCAGGTCCACGTCGCCGTAGTGGATCTCGCCGGCGGCAGGCGTCTGCAGCCCGATCAGATGCCGCAGCAGGGTGCTCTTGCCGCAGCCGCTGCCACCCATCAGCACCAGGATCTCCCCGGGGCGCACCTCGAAGCTGAGGTCACGCTGCACCACCTTCTCGCCAAAAGCCATGGTCAGCTTGCGCACCAGGACCAGAGGGGCCGGCGTGGCCGGGGCTGCCGCAGCATCCATTGCGCTCACCATCCCAACCGCTGGAACATGATGGTCAGCACCGAGGCCGCGATCACCATCCAGATGATGGCCTGCACCACCGCGGCGGTGGTGGCGTCGCCCACGGCCTGGGCGCTGCGGCCGGCGTTCAGACCCTGGCGGCAGCCGGCCAGCGCAACCAGCAGCGCATAGACCGTCCCCTTGAGCAGGCCGATGCTCAGGTGGGTCAGGGTCAGCGCCTGGAAGCTGCGCACCAGGTATTCGGCCGGTTCCACCCGGTAGATGCCGACCGCCACCAGCCAGCCGGCGGCCACGCCGACGATGGCGGCGTACAGGGTCAGCAGCGGGGCCATCAACAGCATGGCCAGCACGCGGGGCAGCACCAGGTGTTCGACCGGCGTCAGCCCCAGCGAGGCCAGTGCGTCGATCTCTTCGTTGGCCTGCATGCTGCCCAGCTGGGCCGCGAAGGCCGCGCCCACCCGGCCGGCCAGGATGATGCCGGTCATCAGCGCCGCGATCTCCCGCACCACGCCGATCGTGACCAGGTCGGCGATGTAGATCTGCGCCCCCAGGCGTTGCAACTGGGCCGCGCCCATGTAGGCCACGATCAGGCCGACCAGAAAGCTCACCAGCGAGACGATGGGCAGGCTGGCCGGGCCGGTGGCGTGCAACTGGAACAGCAGGTCCTCGCTGCGCATCGCGGTGCGGCCGCGCAGGGCCCGGAACACCGCCAGCAGCACCTCGCCGATGAAACCCAGCGTCACCTCCAGGCGCTGCAGGGCCTGCGACAGCCCCTGGCCCACGCGGGCCAGCCAGCCGGCTGGCGGCGGTGGTGCGCTGGCCGGGGTGTCGGCGGCGCCGGCCAGGGCCAGCACCTCGCTCAGCCCGGGGGGCAGGGCTTGCCAGCGCAGCCGCGGGCCGGCTTCGCGGGCCAGTGTCCACAGCTGGGCTGCCAGCAGGCTGTCAAAGTGGGTGACAGCGCCCGCATCCACCAGCAGCGCCCCTTCGGCGGGCGCGGGCGGCAGCGGCACACGGCCCTCCCGGCAGTCTCCGCTCAGCGTGAGCCGGACGGTGTCATCCTGGCGCTGCCATTGCGGCAGGGACTCCGGCGGGAGAGGCTGGGGGGCGGAAGAAGACGCGGTCATGCCAAGAAGAAGGGACAGGGGGTCGACTTTAGTCGCACTGGGCCATGCCCCTCTCGGCCGAGCGCCCGGAAGCACGGTGGACGGGGTTGAAGCATTCGTGGAATGCGAAGTCTCATTTGAAAACACCTGTAAGCACAAGGTGGAGCCTTCGTGCATCATGGCGACTGGATCGCTTGTCTCCGGTCCGCATTGTTCATGCGCTTCGACCTCGTCACGCTCAACCTGGTGCTCGCCATCGCCGAGACCCGCAACATCACGCGGGCGGCGGAGCGCGAGCACCTGGCGCTGGCGGCGGCCAGCAAGCGCCTGAAGGATCTGGAAACCCGGCTCGGCGTGCAGCTCTTCGAGCGCCGGGCCCGGGGGGTGGAACCCACCGAGGCCGGCCGGGCGCTGGTGCGGCACATCCGCAGCCTGAACGCTTCGCTGCACGCGCTGGAAAGCGAAGTGGTCGAGTTCAGCCGCGGCATCAAGGGCCATCTGCGGGTGGCGGCCAATGCGGCGGCGATCGCCGAATCGCTGCCGGCCGATCTGGCGGCCTTCTCGCGCGAGCATCCGCAGATCCGCATCAGCCTGGAAGACCTGACCAGCGCCGAGGTGCAGGCCGCCGTGGCCGATGGCCGTGCCGACGTGGGCATCTTCGTCGGCCCCGCCACCGATGGCCGCCTGAGCACCTGGCCCTACCGCGCCGGCGATCTGGCGGTGGCCCTGCCGCGTGGCCATGTGCTGGCCGCCTCGGGCCAGGCGCTGAACTTTGACCAGCTGCTCGATTTCGACATCGTCGGCCTGCCCAGCGGGGCGTCCGTGCACCAACGCATGCTGCAGCGCGCCCTGGAGGCTGGCCGCACCCTGAACGCCCGGCTGCAGGTGCGGGGCTTCGATGCCATCGCCCAGCTGGTCGACGCCGGCCTGGGGGTGGCGGTGCTGCCCGCCGCCGTGGCCCAACGTTTTGCCCGCTTGTTCGCCATCGAGGTCCGTCCGCTGGACGAACCCTGGGCGCACCGGCGTTACCTGCTGGCGGCGCGCAGCCAGCCCGTGCTGCCCACCGTTGTGCAGCGCTTCATCGATGCCCTGGTGGCCCGTGCCGCCGAGACCTGAATCCCCGACAATTCCGCCCTTGGCGTTTCGCCAATCTGTTTCAGCCAACCCCGCCTCTGCCATGACCGCACGCACCCTCTACGACAAGCTGTGGGACGACCATGTCGTCCACACCGAGGACGACGGCACCGCCGTGCTCTACATCGACCGCCAGCTGCTGCATGAAGTGACCAGCCCGCAGGCCTTCGAAGGCCTGGACCTGGCCGGCCGCAAGGTCTGGCGTCTGTCGGCCAACCTGGCGGTGAGCGACCACAACGTGCCGACCACCGACCGCAGCCAGGGCATCGCCGACCCGGTCTCCAAGCTGCAGGTGGACACGCTGGACGCCAACTGCGACCGCAACGGCATCACCCAGTTCAAGATGGGCGATGTGCGCCAGGGCATCGTGCACGTGATCGGGCCGGAGCAGGGCGCCACGCTGCCCGGCATGACGGTGGTCTGCGGTGACAGCCACACCTCCACCCATGGCGCCTTCGGCGCGCTGGCGCACGGTATCGGCACCTCCGAAGTGGAGCACGTGCTAGCCACCCAGACCCTGCTGGCCAAGAAGGCCAAGAACATGCTGGTCAAGGTGGAAGGTCAGGTGGCCAAGGGCGTTGGCGCCAAGGACATCGTGCTGGCCATCATCGGCAAGATCGGCACGGCCGGCGGCACCGGCTACACCATCGAGTTCGCCGGCTCGGCCATCCGGGCCCTGAGCATGGAAGGCCGCATGACGGTGTGCAACATGGCCATCGAGGCCGGCGCCCGCGCCGGCCTGGTGGCGGTGGACGACACCACCCTCCGTTACGTCCAGGGCCGTCCCTTCAGCCCCAGCGGCGTGGAGCTTGAGCAGGCCATCGCCTACTGGCGCACGCTGCACTCCGACCCGGGCGCCCACTTCGACAAGGTGGTGGAGCTGGACGCCGCGCAGATCCGTCCGCAGGTCACCTGGGGCACCTCGCCCGAGATGGTGCTGTCCATCGAGGACCGCGTGCCCGATCCCGACAAGGAAAAGGACGCTGTCAAGCGCGACGCCATGGAACGCGCGCTGACCTACATGGGCCTGGAACCCAACAAGGCGTTGGCCGACGTGCGCATCGACAAGGTCTTCATCGGCTCCTGCACCAACAGCCGCATCGAGGACATGCGCGAGGCCGCCGCGGTGGTCAAGCGCGTGGGGGGCCGCATCGCCGCCAACGTCAAGCTGGCGCTGGTGGTGCCAGGCTCGGGCCTGGTGAAGGCACAGGCCGAGGCCGAGGGCCTGGACCAGGTCTTCAAGGCCGCGGGCTTCGAGTGGCGCGAGCCGGGCTGCAGCATGTGCCTGGCGATGAATGCCGACCGGCTGGAGCCGGGTGAGCGCTGCGCCTCCACCAGCAACCGCAACTTCGAAGGCCGTCAGGGCGCCGGTGGCCGCACCCACCTGGTGAGCCCGGCCATGGCCGCTGCCGCCGCGATGGCCGGCCATTTCGTCGATGTGCGCCGCATCGCCTGAAGGAGTTTGCCGTGATCAAGAAGCTGCTGTTCGTGCTGGCTGGTCTGTCGGTGGTGCTGCTGACCGCCTGCAACACCATGCGAGGGCATGGGCAAGGACATCCAGAAGGCCGGCGAGAGCATCGAAGGCGCGGCCAAGAAGAAGTGAGGCACTGACATGGACCAATTCACCGTGCACAAGGGCCTGGTGGCCCCGATGGACCGCGAGAACGTCGACACCGACGCGATCATCCCCAAGCAATTCCTGAAGTCGATCAAGCGGACTGGTTTCGGTCCCAACCTGTTCGACGAGTGGCGCTACCTGGACCACGGCGAGCCGGGGCAGGACCCGTCCACGCGCAAGCCGAACCCGGATTTCGTGCTGAACCAGCCGCGCTACCAGGGCGCTTCGGTGCTGCTGGCTCGGGCCAACTTCGGCTGCGGTTCCAGCCGCGAGCACGCGCCCTGGGCGCTGCAGCAGTATGGCTTTCGTGCCATCCTGGCGCCCAGCTTTGCCGACATCTTCTTCAACAACTGCTTCAAGAACGGCGTGCTGCCCATCGTGCTGCCGGCGTCGCAGATCGCCCGCCTGTTCGACGAGGTGGCGGCCTTCCCGGGCTACCAGCTGACCATTGACCTGCCGCGCCAGGTGGTGGTGAAGGCCGATGGCACGGAGCTGCCCTTCGAGGTCCAGCCCTTCCGCAAGTACTGTCTGGTCAACGGCTTTGACGACATCGGCCTGACCTTGCGCCACGCCGACAAGATCAAGGCCTACGAGGCCGAGCGCCTGGCCAAGATGCCCTGGCTGAACCACCGCCTGCCGGGCTGAGCGCACTGAACCGAAGAACCCCCAAGGAATTCCCATGAGCATGAAGATCGCCGTGTTGCCGGGTGACGGCATCGGCACCGAAATCGTCGCCGAGGCCATCAAGGTCCTGAAGGTGCTGGACCTGCCCTTCGAGATGGAAGAGGCCAAGGTGGGCGGTGCCGCCTACGAGGCCCACGGCCACCCGCTGCCCGAGAGCACGCTGGCCCTGGCCGAGTCGGCCGACGCCATCCTGTTCGGCGCGGTGGGCGACTGGAAGTACGACACCCTGGACCGCCCGCTGCGTCCCGAGCAGGCCATCCTGGGCCTGCGCAAGCACCTGGGCCTGTTCGCCAACTTCCGCCCGGCCCTGTGCTACGAGCAGCTGACCCACGCCTCGAGCCTCAAGCCCGAGCTGGTGGCCGGCCTGGACATCCTGATCATCCGCGAGCTGACCGGCGACATCTACTTCGGGCAGCCGCGCGGCCGCCGCACCGCGGTGGACGGGCACTTCCCCGGCGCCGAAGAGGCCTTCGACACCATGCGCTACTCGCGCCCGGAGATCGAGCGCATCGCCCACGTCGCCTTCCAGGCCGCCCGCAAGCGTGGCAAGAAGGTCACCAGCGTCGACAAGGCCAATGTGCTGGAGACCTTCCAGTTCTGGAAGGACGTGGTCACCGAGGTCCACAAGGACTACCCGGACGTCGAGCTCGAGCACATGTACGTGGACAACGCGGCCATGCAACTGGTGCGCGCGCCCAAGAAGTTCGACGTGGTGGTGACCGGCAACATGTTCGGCGACATCCTCTCGGACGAGGCCGCGATGCTGACCGGCTCCATCGGCATGCTGCCCTCAGCCTCGCTCAATGCCGAGAACCGCGGCCTGTACGAACCCAGCCATGGCAGTGCGCCGGACATTGCCGGCAAGGGGATTGCCAACCCTTTGGCTACAATTCTGTCCGCTGCCATGATGCTCCGTTTTTCCCTCCAACAGCCTGAGGCCGCCGACCGGATCGAGTCGGCTGTGCGCGCTGTGCTGGCCGCGGGCTATCGCACCGTGGACATCTGGAGCGAGGGCACCCAGAAGGTGGGCACGCGTGAGATGGGTGATGCGGTCGTGGCCGCGATCACCGGCAAAACCATTACCAAGAGCTGACAGCTCGGTTTCGTCTCGCCCCCACACCCTGGACCCCGGCGAACGAGCCGGGGGAGTCAGGGGTCCGGGACAACACGCTTCACAAGGAAACTGGAAATGGCACTCGTAGGTTTGGTCGGCTGGCGCGGCATGGTCGGCTCGGTCCTGATGGACCGCATGCAGGCGGAGAACGACTTCGCCCACTTCGAACCCCTGTTCTTCTCGACCTCCAACGCCGGCGGCCAGGCCCCGGCCCAGGCCAAGAACGAAACCAAGCTGCAGGACGCCTTCGACATCGACGCGCTCAAGCGCTGCGACATCATCGTCACCTGCCAGGGCGGCGACTACACCACCGAGGTCTTCCCCAAGCTGCGCGCCGCGGGCTGGGCCGGTCACTGGATCGACGCCGCCTCGACGCTGCGCATGAAGGACGACGCCATCATCGTCCTGGACCCGGTCAACCTGCCGGTGATCAAGGATTCGATCGCCAAGGGCGGCAAGAACTGGATCGGCGGCAATTGCACCGTCTCCTGCATGCTGATGGGGGTGGGCGCGCTCTACAAGGCCGGCCTGGTCGAGTGGATGTCCACCCAGACCTACCAGGCCGCCTCCGGTGGCGGTGCCCAGCACATGCGCGAACTGCTGACCCAGTTCGGCACGCTGAACGCCGAGGTCAAGGCCCTGCTGGACGACCCCAAGAGCGCCATCCTCGAGATCGACCGCAAGGTCATCGCCAGGCAGCGCAGCCTGTCGGCCGCTGAAACCGCCAACTTCGGCGTGCCGCTGGGCGGTTCGCTGATTCCCTGGATCGACAAGGACCTGGGCAACGGCGTCAGCCGCGAAGAGTGGAAGGGCATGGCCGAGACCAACAAGATCCTCGGCCAGGGCGAGGGTTTCGGCACCGCCGCGGTGCCGGTGGACGGCTTCTGCGTGCGCGTGGGGGCCATGCGCTGCCACAGCCAGGCCCTGACCTTCAAACTCAAGAAGGACGTGCCGGTGGCTGACCTGGAAGCCATGATCGCCGCCGACAACGCGTGGGTGAAGGTGGTGCCCAACACCCGGGAAGCCACCATGAAGGACCTGACGCCAGTGGCCACCACCGGCACGCTCACGATTCCCGTGGGCCGCATCCGCAAGATGGCGATGGGCCCGGAGTACGTGGGCGCCTTCACCATCGGCGACCAGCTCCTGTGGGGGGCGGCCGAACCGCTGCGCCGCATGCTGCGCATCCTGCTGGAAGCTTGATGTCGATCGCTTCGGAGACCGACCGGGCCGGATAGGCTGGCGTCGGTGCTTCGATCCTTCGACTGGGTTGGATCGGGCGTTGCCGCAGGGCAACGCCCGTTTCTTTGCCTGTTACGAAATGCGACGGGGAGCGGAAAGTCAGGCCTGCTTAGGGATTAGATGAGTTTGGCAAGCTATATGCTTGATACATTGCGGTTTTCCTGCCGCCTGCTGCTGCCTGTGGCGCTGTGGTCGGCCTGCCCACGTCGTTGAGGTCAAGTCTCCTCACAGCTTTGACGGATTGCGATTTCGGAGACGCTTTGAAGAATTCCACTCTCCCTGTCCGCGGCTATCTGCTCAGCGCCGTTGGCGCGGCGGCTCTGCTGCTTTGCCATACCTCGGCCTTGGCCTTCAGTCTGGGGCGCATGACGGTTCAATCGGCCTTGGGTGAGAACCTGCGTGCCGAGATCGACGTCAGCAACCTGACGCCCGAGGAAGCTGCGACGCTGCACAGCGCGATCGCTTCTCCGGAGGCCTTCCGGGCCGCCGGGGTGGATTTCAACCCCGCCCTGAGTGGTGCGGAGGCCTCGCTGCAAAAGCGCAGCGATGGCCGCGCCGTCATCCGGATCGTCGGCTCGCGGGCGGTGTCCGAGCCTTTCGTCGACCTGATCCTGAACCTCAACTGGTCGGGTGGGCGCCTGCAGCGCTCCTACACCTTGCTGATCGACCCGCCGGTCACCAGGTCACCTTCGGCGCCGCCGGCGCCCTCGACGTCCACGGTGCTGTCGCCCGTTCCCAGCCGTGCGCCGGCGCCGTCCCGGGCGGGGGCCGAGCCGGCACCCAAGCCCGTGGCAGCGGCGCCGCGGCCGGCCCCGGAGCGTGCTCCCGCGGCGGCGCCCAAGTCCGAGACCGGTGGCGGCGAGTCCTACCGTGTGCGCAACGGCGATACCTTGTCGTCGATCGCGGGCCGGCACACCCCGTCTGGCGTGTCGCTGGACCAGATGCTGGTCAGCCTGTACCGCGGCAACCCGCAGGCCTTCGCCGGCAAGAACATGAACCGCCTGAAGGCGGGGGCCACGCTGGCCTTGCCCGACGCGCAGACGGCGGGCGGCATTTCGCGCGAAGAGGCGCGCCAGGTCATCCAGGCCCAGAGTGCCGATTTCGCAGCCTTCCGCCAGCGGCTTGCCCAGGGGGCGCCGGCCGTCAAGTCGGCCGAGCCGGAGCGTCAGGCCAGTGGCAAGGTCGAGGCGGCGGTGCAGGACCGCAAGGCAGCGGCCTCGGCCACGGCCGACCAGTTGACCCTGTCCCGTTCGGCCGTCAAACCCGGCGCAGAGGCCAAGGTGTCCAAGGACACCGAACGCAAGGCCGCCGAGGCGCGCGTGGCGGAGTTGTCGCGCAATGTCGAGGAGCTGAAGAAGCTCTCGGCCGGGACGGCGGTGGCCGGGGGCGGCGCCTCTGCGCCGCAGAAGCCGGGGGTGGCGGTGGCCGCCAACACGGCGTCGACGCCAGCCTCGGCGGCGGTGGCGCCCAGCGCCGTGGCGCCGGCCAGTGCCGCCGCTTCGATGCCGTCCAGCGTCGCCTCTGCCGTGGCGCAGACCGCGTCGCTGCCGGCCTCGACGCCCGCCAAGCGCAAGGCGCCGCCGGTGGCCCCCCCGGCCCCGGTGCAGGAGGAAGGCTTCCTGGCCTCGCTGATGGACAACCCGATCGTGCCGGTCGCGGGCATCAGCATCGTGGCGCTGCTGGCGGGGCTGGGGGTGACCCGGCTGCTGCGGCGTCGCAAGCAGAGTGGTGGCAGCGAAACCTCGTTCGTCGAGAGCAAGATGCAGCCGGACTCCTTCTTCGGCGTCAGCGGCGGGCAGCGGGTGGACACCCGCGACGGAGCCAACAGCTCGTCCTCCTCGCTGAGCTATTCGCTGAGCCAGCTGGACGCCATCGGTGACGTGGATCCGGTGGCCGAGGCCGATGTGTACCTGGCCTATGGCCGCGACCTGCAGGCCGAAGAGATCCTGAAGGAAGCACTGCGGGCTGATCCGGGCCGCGTGGCCATCCGTGTCAAGCTGCTGGAGGTCTACGCCAAGCGGGCCGATCCCAAGAGCTTCGAGATCCAGGCGCGCCAAGTGCAAGAGATGGTCGGCGGTGTGGGCGAAGAATGGGAGAAGGCCAAGGAACTGGGCCGCCAGGTGGACCCGGCCAACCCGCTGTACGCCCAGGTGGGGCCGATCACCGAAGTCGACATCGACACCTCGTCCGAGCCGCCGCCCGATCTGCGGGGGGATCCCGAACCCGCGCCGTTCGCCGCCTCGCTGGCAGCGGCCTTGCCGGCCGCCCCGGTGGCGTCGTCTGCGGACGTCCAGGACACCCAGCCTTCGGTGCTGCCGCCGCTGGATCTGGACATCGATCTGGAATCGGCGTCCAAGCTGACCGGCCTGGAGAGCACACAGCCGCTGGCGACCGCCTCGGGGGAACTGCCCGATCTGCCTTCGCTGGAGCCGCATGGGCTGGCCGAGACGGCACCTGAGCCGGCCGCTGATCTGTCCCTGGCCGATGACCTCGGCGCGCTGCCTTCTTTCGAGGCCATGCCGGAAGAGCCTGCGTTGGCCGTGGCGCCCGCGACCGAAGAGGAAGCCCTGCCGCAGCCGGAGGTGGAAGCGGTGAGCGACAGCAAGGCCATGGATTTCGATTTCGGGGATCTGTCGCTGGACCTGGGGGGCGCCGCACCGGCCGCTGCCTCGGACGAGGTGACCACGGCCTCGCCGCCTTCGCTGGACCTGCCGGACGCCGCGCCGGCACCGGCCCAGCCGGCCGCGGGCGAGACCGAGGCAGACTTCACCGATTCGATCGCTTTCGACCTGGAAGGCGACCAGTCGGATCCGCTGCAGCGCAAGGTCGAACTGGCGGATGAGTTCCGTCGGATCGGCGATGTGGAAGGGGCGCGGGAT
Source organism: Ideonella benzenivorans (assembly GCF_020387415.1). GTDB lineage: Bacteria > Pseudomonadota > Gammaproteobacteria > Burkholderiales > Burkholderiaceae_C > Ideonella > Ideonella benzenivorans. The sequence continues at coordinate 127,260 of NZ_JAGWCB010000008.1, forward strand.
CTGCTGGAGGAGGTGGTCAGCAAGGCCGCCGAACCGCTGCGCAGCAAGGCGCAGGCCATGCTGGATGAGCTTGGCTGATACCGCAGTGGCTGGCGTGCCACCGCACGCCGGCCCGGCGGCGCGGCGCATCGCCCTGGGCGTCGCCTACCGGGGCGATGCCTACCACGGCTGGCAGAGCCAGCCCAGTGGCCGCACAGTGCAGGATCATCTGGAAAAGGCCTTGTCGCGGTTCGCGGCCATGCCAGTGCAGACCGTGTGCGCCGGGCGCACCGACACCGGGGTGCACGGCCTCAACCAGGTGGTGCACCTGGACACGCCGCTGCACCGGGAGCCGTTTTCCTGGGTGCGCGGCACCAACCGCTATCTGCCGTCGGACATCGCGGTGCAGTGGGCCCAGGAGGTTCCCAGGAGCTTCCATGCCCGCAACAGCGCCCGAGGGCGGCGCTACTGCTACCTGGTGCTGGAGTCCCCGGTGCGTCCCGCCATCGAGCGGGGCGGGGTGGGCTGGGTGTTCCGTCCCCTGGACGGCGAGGCGATGCGGGCCGCAGCGGCCAGCCTGATCGGCGAGCACGACTTCAGTTCCTTCCGCTCGGCCGAATGTCAGGCGCTGTCGCCCGTCAAGCGCATGGACCGGATCGGCATCGAGCGGCGCGGGGCCTACTGGCGCTTCGAGTTCGAGGCGGTGGCCTTTTTGCACCACATGGTGCGCAACCTGATGGGCTGTCTGGTGGCCATCGGCACCGGCACCCGGCCGCCTGGCTGGATGGCCGAGGTGCTGGCGGCCCGATCCCGCGACGCCGCGGCACCCACCTTTGCGCCAGACGGGCTTTACTTTCTGGGGCCGAATTACGATGCGGAACTGGATCTGCCGCGGCACACGCCCGCGATGGACTGGCTGCCTTGAACCTGCCCAAACACTGACATGCGTCCTGCTGCTGGAACCCCGACCCGCATCAAGATCTGCGGCCTGACCCGCGAGGCGGATGTCGCAGCCGCGGTGGCCGCCGGCGCCGACGCCATCGGCTTCGTGCTCTACCCACGCAGCCCGCGGGCCGTCACTGCCGAGCGGGCCGGCGTGCTGGCCCGTCTGCTGCCGCCATTCGTCACCCCGGTGCTGCTGTTCGTGAATGCGACGGACGAGGAGATCGCTCAGGGTGTGGCGGCGGTGCCCCAGGCCTTGCTGCAGTTCCACGGCGATGAGGCGCCTGGGGACTGTGACCGCGCCGGCCGGCCTTACCTGCGTGCGGCGCGGATGGCGCCCGGATTCGATTTGTTAAACTTCGCCGCTCTCTACCCCCGTGCCAGCGGATTGCTGCTGGATGCCCATGTCGACGGCTACGGGGGCGGTGGAAAGGCATTTGATTGGTCGCTCATTCCCGCCAACGTTCCCTCTCCGGTCGTTTTGTCTGGTGGGTTGAATCCTGCAAACGTGATCGATGGGGTGATGCACGTCCGGCCCTGGGCCGTTGACGTCAGCAGCGGCGTGGAAGCGGCCAAGGGCATCAAGGATGCCGGGCTGATGCGCCGGTTCTGCGAGGCGGTGCGCGAGGCCGATGCCCGCATCGCCGATGCACTCACCTGATTGCCAAGGATTCTTTGACCATGTTCGAGTACCACCAGCCCGATGCGTCGGGCCACTTCGGGCCGTATGGCGGCCGCTTCGTTTCCGAGACGCTGACCCATGCGCTCGACGAGTTGCAGGCTGCCTACGAGCACTATCGTCAGGACCCGGAGTTCCAGCGCGAGTACGCCTACGAGCTCAAGCACTTCGTCGGCCGGCCCAGCCCGATCTACCACGCCGCGCGCCTGTCGCGCGAGGTGGGGGGCGCGCAGATCTACCTCAAGCGTGAGGACCTGAACCACACCGGCGCCCACAAGGTGAACAACACCATCGGCCAGGCCCTGCTGGCCCGCCGCATGGGCAAGCCGCGCGTCATCGCCGAAACCGGTGCCGGCCAGCACGGCGTGGCCACGGCCACCGTCTGCGCCCGCTACGGCATGGAGTGCGTGGTCTACATGGGCTCCGAAGACGTCAAGCGCCAGAGCCCCAATGTCTACCGCATGCACCTGCTGGGCGCCAAGGTGGTGCCGGTGGAGAGCGGCAGCAAGACGCTGAAGGACGCGCTCAACGAGGCGCTGCGCGACTGGGTCACCAACGTCGAGAACACCTTCTACATCATCGGCACGGTGGCCGGCCCGGCCCCGTACCCGGCGATGGTGCGCGACTTCCAGCGCATCATCGGCGATGAGTGTCTGGTGCAGATGCCTGAGATGCTGGGCGGCGACCGCCAGCCCGATGTCGTCGTGGCGGCGGTGGGCGGTGGCAGCAATGCCATGGGCATCTTCTACCCCTACATCCCGTATGAGAACGTGCGCCTGATTGGTGTCGAGGCGGCGGGGCTGGGCCTGGAGAGCGGCAAGCACGCGGCCAGCATCTCTGCCGGTACGCCGGGTGTGCTGCACGGCAACCGCACCTATCTGATGCAGGACGACAATGGCCAGATCATCGAGACGCACTCGGTCTCGGCCGGCCTGGACTATCCCGGCGTCGGCCCCGAACACGCTTATCTGCACGACATCGGCCGGGCCGAATATGTGGGCTGCACCGACGACGAGGCGCTGACCGCCTTCCACCGTCTGTGCCGCACCGAAGGCATCATCCCGGCGCTGGAATCCAGCCACGCCGTGGCCTACGCCATGAAGCTGGCCGCCACCATGCGACCGGACCAGCATGTGCTGGTCAACCTCTCCGGCCGGGGCGACAAGGACATCAACACCGTCGCGAAGCTGGCGGGCCTGGAGGGCATCGCATGAGCCGCATTGCCATCACCTTCGAGAAGCTCGGCGCGTCCGGGCGCAAGGCGCTGATTCCCTACATCTGTGCGGGCGACCCGTTCGCCGATGGGACCGTGGAGTTGATGCATGCCCTGGCCGCCGGCGGCGCTGACGTGATCGAGTTGGGCGTGCCCTTCTCGGACCCGATGGCCGACGGCCCGGTGATCCAGAAGGCCGCCGAGCGTGCGCTGGCCAAGGGCATCGGCATGGTGCAGGTGCTGGACATGGTCCGCAGCTTTCGCCAGAAGGATGCCACCACGCCCGTCGTGCTGATGGGCTATGCCAACCCGGTGGAGCGCTACGACCAGAAGCACGGCGCCGACGCCTTTGTGAAGGACGCCGCCGCAGCCGGGGTCGATGGCGTGCTGATCGTGGACTACCCGCCCGAGGAATGCGCCGAATTCGCGGCCAAGCTAAAGGCACAGGGCCTGGACCTGATTTTCCTGCTGGCGCCCACCTCGACCGAGGCCCGCATGGCCCAGGTCGGCCAGATCGCCACCGGTTATGTCTACTACGTCTCGCTCAAGGGCGTGACGGGGGCCGGGAACCTCGACACCGCCGCGGTGGCCGAGGCCGTGCCGCGCATCCGCCGGCATGTCAAGGTGCCGGTGGGCGTGGGCTTCGGCATCCGGGATGCCGCTTCGGCCCAGGCCGTGGGCCGGGTGTCGGACGGCGTGGTCATCGGGTCGCGCCTGATTCAGCTGATTGAACACGAGTCTGCGGACCGCGTGCCTGCCGTTGCGACGGCTTTCGTGCGGGATATCCGCCATGCACTGGATGCGCTATAAACGCGCGTCGTTTTGAAAGGAGCCTTGATCCATGAGCTGGCTTGAAAAACTGCTGCCACCGAAAATCCAGCACACTGACCCGAGCGAACGCCGCTCGGTCCCGGAAGGCCTGTGGATCAAGTGCCCCTCCTGCGAGTCGGTGCTCTACAAGACCGACCTGGAAGGCAACCAGAACGTCTGCCCCAAGTGCAGCCACCACCACCGCATCGGGGCACGGGCGCGTCTGGATGCCTTTCTGGATGCCGAGGGCCGTTACGAGATCGGTCAGGAAGTGCTGCCGATCGATGCCCTGAAGTTCAAGGACAGCAAGAAGTACCCGGACCGGCTGAAGGCGGCGCTCGAATCCACCGGGGAGACCGATGCCCTGATCGTGATGGGTGGCGCCGTGATGAGCGTGCCGGTGGTCACGGCCTGCTTCGAGTTCGACTTCCTGGGCGGCTCGATGGGCTCGGTCGTGGGCGAGCGCTTCGTGCGCGGCGTGGAGGCCGCCATCGAGCAGAAGGTGCCCTTCATCAGCTTTGCCGCCAGCGGTGGTGCCCGCATGCAGGAAGGCCTGCTGAGCCTGATGCAGATGGCCAAGACCAATGCGGCGCTGACCTACCTGGCCAAGGCCAAGTTGCCCTACATCAGCGTGCTGACCGACCCGACCATGGGCGGGGTCTCGGCCAGCTTTGCCTTTGTGGGCGACGTGGTGATCGCCGAGCCCAAGGCCTTGATCGGCTTTGCCGGCCCGCGCGTGATCGAGAACACCGTGCGCGAGAAGCTGCCGGAGGGCTTCCAGCGCGCCGAGTTCCTGGTCACCAAGGGCGCGATCGACATGATCGTCGACCGCCGGCAACTGCGCCAAACCATTGCTCAGCAACTGGCCATGTTGCAGCGCCAGAGCGCCGACGCCGTCGCCTGAGTATCCTGTCGCCTTTCGATGCGCCCCGGTCCGCGCGCAGCGGCCCGGGGCGTTGCATTTGAAGAGTCCCTGACGTGTCCCTGCCTGCTACTCTCGACGACTGGCTCGCCCACTGCGAGCGCCTGCACCCCAAGACCATCGACATGACGCTGGACCGCGTGAAGGCGGTCAAGGAGCGTCTGGGTCTGCACTTCGACTGCCCGGTGATCGCCGTGGCGGGCACCAATGGCAAGGGCTCCACCTGCGCCATGATCGACAGCGTTGCCCGGGCGGCGGGCTGGCGGGTGGGGCTCTACAGCAAGCCGCATCTGGTGCACTTCGAGGAGCGCTGCCGCATCAATGGCGAGCAGATCGCCGCCGAGGCGTTGGTGCCCCATTTCGCGGCCGTGGAAGCGGCCCGCGGCGACATCACGCTGACCTATTTTGAATTCACCTTGCTGGCGATTGCCCGGGCACTGGCGGCCGCCCAGCTGGATCTGGTGATCCTGGAGGTGGGCATGGGCGGCCGACTGGACGCCGTCAATGCCTTTGACGCCGATTGCAGCGTGATCACCAGCGTGGACATTGACCACGTCGAATACCTGGGGCCGGACCGCGAGAGCATTGGTCGGGAGAAGGCCGGCATCCTGCGCGCCGGCCGGCCCGCCATCATCGCGGACCCGGTGCCGCCCGCCAGTGTGATCGCTGCCGGTGAAGCCCTGGGCGCGGATCTTTGGCTGGCCGGGCGAGATTTCAACCAGCAGGGCGACCGCCAGCAGTGGTCCTGGAGCGGGCGAGGGCGGCGCTACCACGCGCTGTCCTACCCGGCGCTGCGGGGGGCCAACCAGTTGCTCAATGCGGCAGGGGCTCTGGCGGCCCTGGAAGCCTTGCGTGACCGGGTGCCGGTGACGGCCCAGGCCGTGCGCGTCGGCCTGGCCACGGTTGAGTTGCCTGGGCGTTTCCAGATCGTGCCGGGCCAGCCTGCGCTGGTGCTTGATGTCGCGCACAACGCCCAGTCCGTGGGGGCGCTGGCGCTGAATCTGGACCAGATGGGCTTCTTCCCGCGCACCATCGCGGTGTTGGGGGCCATGCACGACAAGGACCTGCACAGCCTGGTGGCCCGGATGGCGCCCCTGGTGGACGTGTGGCATGTGACGGATCTGCCGCTGCCCCGGGCCGCCACGGCACAGGAGCTGGCGGCCATCGTGGCGGAGGCCGCGCCCAGCGCGCCGCCGGCCCAATGTCACGAGGCGCCCGCCGAGGCCCTGGCCTCGGCCCTGAAGGCGGCAGACCCGGCTGATAGAATTGTGGTCTTCGGCTCGTTCTACACCGTGGGCGGCGTGCTGAAGGCGGGGCTGCCCCGACTCGGCGCACCGCACCAGGCGTGACGGCCAGCCGTCGCGCGTGAGGATCTGACTGCTCCACCCCAGCCCCGTCTGCCCGAACGCACGCAGCTGCCACGCATGGGATTGCTCTCCAAGTTCAAGATTCGCCGCACCGACCCGTCTGCCGCCCCGCGCGGAGGCGCCGTCGACCCTGTCGAGCAGGTGCGTGAGGCCCGCCTGAAGGCGCGCCGCCGTCTGATCGGCGTCACGCTGCTGCTGGTGGCCGGCATCATCGGCTTTCCCCTGCTGTTCGAGACCCAGCCGCGGCCGATTCCTGTCGACATCCCGATCGAGATTCCTTCCCGGGAGGCGGCTGCGCCGCTGCAGGCGGCGGCCAAGCCGGTGCCGGCTCCCGCCTCGGCTGCGGTACCTGCCCCCACCGAACCTTCACCCAGCGAGGTGCCACAGGAGGTGGTGGAGCCGACCGTGCATCCATCTGCGCCGCCGGCACCTGTTGTGCTGCCACCTGCGCCAGTGAAGGCACCGATGGTGGCCCCGGAGACCCCGCCGAAGAAGGCCGAGGCAACGGCCCACAAGGACAAGGCTGCTGCGGAACCGAAACCGGCTGACAGCAAGGCGCCCCATGCCGGCAAGGAGGCCAAGGACAGCAAGGCCAAGGACGCGAAGGGCACGGATGGCAAGAGCGCCGATCTGAAGCCGGTCAAAGACAGCAAGACCACCGAGACCAAGACCGCCAAGGACGTCAAGGCGACAGACAGCAAGGGTGCCAAGACCGACAGCAAGCCGGTGCCGGCCAAGGCCGATGCGCCGAGCAATGCCAAGACGGCAGACGTCAAAACCCCGGACACCCAGTCGGACGAGGGGCGTTTCGTCGTCCAGATCGGCGCCTTCGCCGAAGCCAACAGCGCCCGTGATGCGCGTGGCAAGGTCGAGCTGCTGGGCCTGTCCACCTACACCCAGGTGATCGAATCTGCCAGCGGGCGGCGCATCCGGGTGCGGGTGGGGCCGTTCGCCACCAAGGCCGATGCCGACAAGGCGGCTGCGCGGATCAAGTCGGCCGGCCTGCAGGCGGCGGTGCTCAAGCTCTGAGGCTGGCATGACGCTGACGAACAGCCTGTCCCCGCTGGATGCGGTGCTGTTGGTGCTGGTGCTGCTGTCCGTCGCGGTCGGCCTCTGGCGGGGGCTGGTCTTCGAGGTGATGTCGCTGGCCGGCTGGGTGGTGGCCTGGTGGGTGGCCAGCCACGGGGCCGAGGCCGCTGGGCACTGGGTGCCGCTGGGCGAGGAGGGCGGTGCGCTGCGCCTCGGGGGCGGTTTCCTGCTGGCCTTTGCGGTCACGCTGCTGGCCTGGGGTCTGGCGAGCCGCCTCGTCAAGCTGCTGATCACCGCCACGCCGCTGACCGTGCCGGACCGGGTGCTGGGCGGGGGCTTCGGGCTGCTGCGCGGAGTGCTGCTGCTGCTGGTGCTGGTCACGGTGGTGGGCTGGACCCCCCTGGCCGGCTCGGATGGCTGGCGTGCCTCCCGGGTGGTGGGCTGGACCCTGGTCCTGCACCAGGCGGTCGAACCCTGGCTGCCCCAACCGTCGCAGGCGGCTTCGCCCGCGGCGCACTTTCTGAATCTTTCCTCCTCTTGAACGGATCCTCCCCATGTGCGGCATCGTCGGCGTGATTTCCAACCAGCCGGTCAACCAACTCATCTACGACGCACTGCTGCTGCTGCAGCACCGCGGCCAGGATGCGGCCGGTATCGTCACCATGCAGGACACCAAGTGCTACATGCACAAGGCTCGCGGCATGGTGCGTGACGTCTTCCGCACCCGCAACATGCGGGCGCTGCCGGGCAATGTCGGCCTGGGGCAGGTGCGGTACCCGACCGCCGGCAATGCCTACAGCGAGGAAGAGGCGCAGCCCTTCTACGTCAATGCTCCGTTCGGCATCGTGCTGGTGCACAACGGCAACCTGACCAATGCCCACGCACTGAAGACGGAGCTGTTCGACATCGACCGCCGCCACATCAACACCGAGAGCGACACCGAGGTGCTGATCAACATCCTGGCGCACGAGTTGGAACAGAAAGCCCGTGACCTGCCGCTGACGCCCGAGCAGGTGTTCAAAGCGGTCGAGGGGGTGCACAAGCGCATCAAGGGCTCGTACGCGGTGATCGCGCTGATCGCCGGCTACGGCCTGCTGGCCTTCCGCGACCCGTTCGGCATCCGCCCGCTGTGCCTGGGCACCATCGACACCCCCGAAGGCCAGGAGGTGATGGTGGCCAGCGAGTCGGTCACGCTGGAGGGCACAGGCCACAAGATCCTGCGCGACGTGGCGCCGGGCGAGGCCATCTTCGTCGACATGCAGGGCCAGATCCACGCCCGCCAGTGTGCGGAGAACCCGACGCTCAACCCCTGCATGTTCGAGTTCGTCTACCTGGCCCGTCCCGACTCGGTGATGGACGGCGTCTCGGTCTACCAGGCCCGCCTGAACATGGGCGAGACGCTGGCGCAGCGCCTGATCTCGACGATGCCACCCTCCGAGATCGACGTGGTGATTCCCATCCCGGAATCCAGCCGTCCGTCGGCGATGCAACTGGCCCAGAAGATCGGCAAGCCCTACCGCGAGGGTTTCGTGAAGAACCGCTACGTGGGCCGTACCTTCATCATGCCGGGTCAGTCGGTGCGCAAGAAAAGCGTGCGCCAGAAGCTCAACGCCATCGGCGTGGAGTTCAAGGGGCGCAACGTGCTGCTGGTGGACGATTCGATCGTGCGGGGCACCACGTCCAAGGAGATCGTGCAGATGGCCCGGGAGGCCGGTGCCAACAAGGTCTACATGGCCTCGGCCGCGCCGCCGGTGCGCTATCCGAACGTCTACGGCATCGACATGCCGACGCAGGAAGAACTGGTGGCCCACGGTCGCACGATTGAGGAGATCCGCCAGTTCATCGGCGCCGATGCGCTGATCTACCAGGATGTGGATGCGATGAAGCGCGTGGTGCATGCGCTCAATCCGTCGCTCCGGGGCTTCGAGGCCTCGTGCTTTGATGGCCACTACGTCACCGGTGATGTGTCGGTGGAAGATTTCGCGACGATGAAGGCGCAGCGCGCCTCCCAGCCCGAAGAAGAAGAAGGACCGGCACGCACCCGCCTGGCCCTGCAAAGCGGAGAAAGTGCGCAATGAGCGAGAAGAAACGTCTGCCCCATGTCGAGCTGCCCGAGGGAGTGGGTCTGTCCACCCGGGCCTTGCGCGAGGGTCTGCCGCCGTCGCAGTGGGGTGAGAACTCCGAGGCGCTGTACCTGACCAGCAGCTTCGTCTACCCGGATGCGGCCACGGCGGCGCGCCGCTTCGCCGACGAGGAAGAGGCCTTCACCTACAGCCGCTTCACCAACCCGACGGTGATGATGATGGAACGCCGTCTGGCGGCGCTGGAAGGCACGACCGGCTGCATGGCCACCAGCAGCGGCATGGGCGCCATCACGCTGCTGGCGATGGGCCTGCTGAAGGCGGGGGACCATGTGGTCTGCTCGCGCAGCGTGTTCGGCTCAACGATCAAGTTGCTGGGCGACATCTTCGGCCGTTTTGGCGTCGAGTCGACCTTTGTCTCGCAGACCGATGTGGCCGAGTGGCGCGCCGCGCTGCGGCCCACCACGCGCCTGCTGTTTGCCGAATCGCCGACCAATCCGCTGACCGAGGTCTGCGACATCGCCGCACTGGCCGAGCTGGCCCATGGCGCCGGGGCGTGGCTCGCGGTGGACAACTGCTTCTGCTCGCCGGCGCTGCAACAGCCCGCCAAGTGGGGGGCGGACTTCATCATCCACTCCGGCACCAAGTACCTGGACGGGCAGGGGCGGGTGATCGCCGGAGCCGTCTGCGGGCCCGAAGAGTTGCTGCATGCCAAGCTGCTGCCGGTGCAGCGCTCGGCCGGCCTGACGCTCTCGCCCTTCAACGCCTGGGTGGTGCTCAAGGGCATGGAGACCCTGGTGGTGCGCATGAAGGCCCAAAGCGCCAATGCGCTGGCCGTGGCCCAATGGCTGGAAGCCCAGCCGGCCGTGGCGCGGGTGTACTACCCAGGGCTGCCGTCGCACCCGCAGCATGCGCTGGCGATGAAGCAGCAGTCCGGCCTGGGCGCGGCCGTGGTGTCCTTCGAGGTCAAGGGCGACAGCCCTGAGCAGTTGCGCCAGAACGCCTTTGCCGTGCTGGACGCGGCCCGAGTGTGCTCGCGCACGACCAACCTGGGTGACACCAAGACCACCATCAGCCACCCGGCGACCACCTCGCATGGCCGCCTCACCGAGGCCCAGCGGCAAGCCGCCGGCATTGGTCAGGGCCTGATCCGCCTGGCGGTCGGCCTGGACGACGTGCCCGACATCACGACCGACCTGGCGCGCGGCCTCGACACGATTTGAAGCTTTCCATGACTCAGAAGATCCGTACCCGCATCGCCCCGTCGCCGACGGGCTTCCTCCACCTGGGCACTGCCCGCACGGCCCTGTTCTCGTGGGCCTTCGCGCGCCACTTTGGCGGCGAGTTCGTGCTGCGCATCGAAGACACTGACGTCGCCCGTTCGACCCAGGCCTCGGTCGAGCAGATCCTGGAAGCGATGCAGTGGCTGGGCCTGGACTATGACGAGGGCCCGTTCTACCAGATGCAGCGCCTGGAGCGTTACCAGGCGATCGCCGAGCAGCTGGTGGCCGACGGCAAGGCCTACCGCTGCTATTGCACGCCCGAGGAGCTGGACGCCATGCGCGAGGCCCAGAAGGCCCGCGGCGAAAAGACCGGCTATGACGGCCGCTGGCGCCCCGAGCCGGGCAAGGTGCTGCCGCCGATCCCGGACGGGGTGAAGCCGGTGATCCGCTTCCGCAACCCGGCCGATGGCGACGTCACCTGGAACGACCTGGTCAAGGGCCCGATCTCGATCAGCAACCGTGAGATCGACGACCTGATCATCGTGCGCCCGGACGGGGTGCCAACCTACAACTTCGCCGTGGTGGTCGACGACTGGGACATGGACATCACCCATGTGTTCCGGGGCGACGAGCACGTCAACAACACGCCCTGGCAGATCAACATCTTCCGTGCCCTGGGCGCGCCGCTGCCGCAGTTCGGCCATGTGCCGGTGATCCTCGGCGACGACGGCCTGAAGCTGTCCAAGCGCCGCGGTGCCGTCAGCGTGACCGCCTACGAGGAAATGGGCTACCTGCCCGAGGCGATGCTGAACTACCTGGCCCGTCTGGGCTGGAGCCATGGGGACGACGAGCTGTTCACCCGTGAGCAGCTGGTGGCCTGGTTCGATGGCGAGCACCTGTCCAAGAGCCCGGCCCAGTGGGACGCGGCCAAGCTGGCCTGGGTCAATGCCCAGTACATGAAGCACGCCGACGATGCGCGGCTGGCGGGTCTGGCGGCCGGGCAGCTGCGCCGCAAGGGTCTGGTGGTCGAGGATGGCCAGGTGAGCCCTGCGATGACGGCGCTGTTCAAGGACCGTTGCACGACGACCGTGGACCTGGCCGACTGGCTGGCGATGTACTTCGGGCCGGTGGCCGCCTCTGAAGAGGACCGTGCCCACCACCTGACCGAGGCGGTGAAGCCGGCGCTGGCCGCGTTGGCGGCCCGGCTGGCCGAGGTGGCGTGGGAGAAGACGGCGATCAACCAGGCCATCAAGGACACCATCCACGAGCACGGTCTGAAGATGCCGCAACTGGCCATTCCGGTGCGGGTGCTGGTGTGCGGGCGGGCGCAAACGCCGTCGGTGGATGCTGTGTTGTCGTTGTTCGATCGCGCAACTGTCATCGAACGCTTGCAATCTTTTTGAAATTGCGCATATACTTTCAGTCTTGCTTGAACGGCGAAACCGAATTCAGCAATGCTCCTGAAGCGTTTCGGGAGTGGCGCGAAGAGGGGGTATAGCTCAGCTGGGAGAGCGCTTGCATGGCATGCAAGAGGTCAGCGGTTCGATCCCGCTTACCTCCACCAACACCGGTGGCGTCGTTAAAGCAGGTTCTTGGCGCCCTTCGTCTAGAGGCCTAGGACACAACCCTTTCACGGTTGGTACAGGGGTTCGAATCCCCTAGGGCGTACCAGTTCACTGGTCAGGTTCGTTGAAGCCTGGAGCTGTCGGCAACGCAGCTTGAAGTTCAGCACCACTGCGGAGTGGTAGTTCAGTTGGTTAGAATACCGGCCTGTCACGCCGGGGGTCGCGGGTTCGAGTCCCGTCCACTCCGCCACCGAACAGCAGCGCCTGCTGGAAGCAATTCCCGCAGGCGTTTCAGATTCGATGTTGTCATCGACCCGTTGGGGGTATAGCTCAGCTGGGAGAGCGCTTGCATGGCATGCAAGAGGTCAGCGGTTCGATCCCGCTTACCTCCACCATCCGGCGATGACGGCAACGGACCTTGCGCCCTTCGTCTAGAGGCCTAGGACACAACCCTTTCACGGTTGGTACAGGGGTTCGAATCCCCTAGGGCGTACCAGTTTGGACTGGTCAGGTGGCTGAC
>NZ_JAGWCB010000008.1:139689-545182 GCF_020387415.1 Ideonella benzenivorans
ACCTGGGTGAGCATCGCCAAGCGCGATGCCGCCGAAGTCGGCACCACTGCGGAGTGGTAGTTCAGTTGGTTAGAATACCGGCCTGTCACGCCGGGGGTCGCGGGTTCGAGTCCCGTCCACTCCGCCACAGATTCGATGTTGTCATCGACCCGTTGGGGGTATAGCTCAGCTGGGAGAGCGCTTGCATGGCATGCAAGAGGTCAGCGGTTCGATCCCGCTTACCTCCACCATCGGCGATGACGGCAACGGAACCTTGCGCCCTTCGTCTAGAGGCCTAGGACACAACCCTTTCACGGTTGGTACAGGGGTTCGAATCCCCTAGGGCGTACCAGTTTGGACTGGTCAGGTGGCTGACACCTGGGTGAGCATCGCCAAGCGCGATGCCGCCGAAGTCGGCACCACTGCGGAGTGGTAGTTCAGTTGGTTAGAATACCGGCCTGTCACGCCGGGGGTCGCGGGTTCGAGTCCCGTCCACTCCGCCAAATCTCCGGTCCATGGACTTGCTTCATGGGCCACACAAGCCGCCGAAACCTGTCACCAGGTTCGGCGGTTTTTTGTTTTCAGGCGGGCTGTCGCCGTGGCCAGAGGCCGGTCACCAGCGCGGTGCCGGCCAGGATGACCCCGCAGGCGCCGACCATGGTCGGGCTGATCGATTCGCCCAGAAACAGCGCGCCCCACAGGACCGCAAAGGCCGGGATCAGGAAGGTGACCGTCATCGCATTGGCGGCGCCCACGCGGGCGATGAGCCGGAAATAGAGCACATAGGCCAGGCCGGTGCACAGCACGGCCAGCAGAATGGCGGCCCACCAGGCTGACACCGCCGGCGGCTGGGTGGGCCAGTGCGTGAGCATCAGGGGCACGAGCAGCAGGCTGGCGGACAGTTGGCTGCCTGCGGCCAGCGCCATGGAGGGAATGCCCTGCAGATGGCGCCGGGTGAAGTTCGCCGAGAAGCCGTAGAGCAGTGTGGCCGCCAGGCAGGCGCCGATGGCCAGCACGGGGCTCACGCCTTCGGCCCCCGGGTGGACGCTGGCCCGGTCCCAGGCCAGCCAGAACACACCGGCAAACCCCAGCAGCAGGCCCAGCCCGCGGGTGCGGGAGGGGCGTTCCCCCAACCACAGCCAGGCCAGCAGCGCGCCCCACAACGGGGTGGTGGCGTTGAAGATGGCTGAAAGCCCGCCGCTGATGGCCAAGGCGGCCAGGCCAAAGCAGATGAAGGGCAGGGCCGAGTTGGTCAGTCCCACCAGCAGAATGGGACGCCAGTGCCGGCGCAGGGCGGCCGCCTCGCCGCGCCACACCAGCAGGGGCAGCAGGCAGACCACGGCGCCCGTCACCCGCAGGCCTGCCAGGGCCAGGGGACCGAAGGCGGCGGCGCCCATGCGGATGAACAGGAACGAGGCGCCCCAGATGGCGGCCAGCAGGGCCAGTTCGAGCAGATCCCGGAGCTTCATCGTGGCCACGCCCCTTCCTGGCGCAGCAGGGCCGTCTTGCGATCCAGCCCGCCCGCGTAGCCGGTCAACTGGCCGCCCGTCCCCAGCACGCGGTGACAGGGAATGAAAAGGCTCAGCGGATTGCGCCCAACTGCCGCCCCCACGGCGCGGACAGCCTGCGGGCGGCCCAGTTCGCGGGCCAGTGCACCGTAGGTGGTGGTGCTTCCGGCTGGCAGGTGCTGCAACTGCGTCCAGACCGCCTGCTGAAATGCGGTGCCCACCGGGGCCAGCGGCAGGTTAAAACGGGCCCGTACGGGGGCCTGCCAGTAGTCCGCCAGTTGTTGAATGGCCTGTCTCAGCACCGGATGGGTGGGCGCCAGGGGCGCATCCAGCGGGCCGGGGTGGTGGCGCTGCCCCTCGAACCAGGCCCCTCCCAGACCGTCGGCCGTGGCGGCCAGTCGCATGGGGCCCAGGGGCGTGTCGATGAGGGCCTGGGCTTGCCAGGGCGGGCGTGTGGTGGTGCTCATGCGGGATCGGGGAGAAGCGGGTCGGCGGCGGGCGAGGGGGCGAATGTGGTGCTGCGGGCAGGGTCCAGGCCTTGCCACAGGTGCATCACGGCATACGAGCGCCAGGGGCGCCAGGCGTCGGCATGGCTCTGCGTGGCCTGGGGGGCGTGGCTGGCCAGGGCCCGCAAGACGCCCGCATCCCGGGCAGGGAAGGCGTCGGGCCAGGCCAGTACCCGCAGGGCGACCATCTCGCAGGTCCAGTCTCCCACACCAGGCAGGGCGCGCAGGCGGGCCAGCGTGGTGTCCATGATCGCGTCGGGGGAGAGCTCCAGCCCCTCATCGGTCACCGCGCGGGCCAGGGCCTGCAGGGCAGCCACCCGGGTGCGGACCAGCCCCAGGCCGCCCAGCCGCTCGGGGGCCGCATCGCGCAGGGCCTGCGGGCTGGGAAAGTGGCGGCCCAGGCCGGGCACCGGTGTGCTGCATGGCGTGCCCAGGGTCTGGACCAGACGGGCGGCCAGGGTGGTTGCAGCGGCCACGCTCACCTGCTGGCCCAGGATGATGCGCACCGTGGTCTCGAAGCCATCCAGACAACCCGGCACCCGCAGCCCGGGGCGCGGCGCGGCCAGTGGGCCCAGGGCCTGGGCGATGTCCAGTGGCTGGGCATCCAGATCCAGCAGATGTCGGACCCGCCGCAACACCTGGGGCAGGGCAGGCAGCAGACCGCTGGACAGCACCAGCCAGGCACCTTCGCGCCGTGCGTCCAGTTGCAGCCCCAGCCAGCCGGTGGCACCGTTGGCAAGGGTCAGGGTGTGCCACCAGTGATCGTCGTGCCAGGCCTCGACGCCGCCCAGCAGCCGCGCCCGCAGGAATCTGTTCATGCCCGCCCGGTCATACGGCGGGCGCCAGGGCAGGAACAGCCGGAGGGTGTCGCTGGCGGGGCGCGCAGGGGTGGGGCCCCGCAGCGCCTGGGGCGCCATCCGGTAATGGTCGCGAAACGCGGTGTTGAAGCGCCGCAGGCTGCTGAAGCCCGCGGCCAGGGCCACCTGGGCGATTGGCAGGGGCGTGTCGGTCAGCAATTGCTTGGCCCGCAACAGGCGGCGGGTGCCGAGCCACTGGATCGGGCTGACACCGTGCTCGGCCTGGAAGATGCGCCGGAAGTGGCGTTCGGTCACCCCCAGGCGGGCCGCCACGGCGGGCAGCTGCACCGCTTCACCACGGTCCAGCGCCAGCTCCAGCAAGCGCGTGCCCGCCTGGGTCAGGGCGCGGGATGAGTCGACCAATGCAACCCGGGCCAACCCCGGCGCCAGTTCCGGGCGGCAGCGCAGGCAGGGCCGAAAGCCGGCGGCTTCGGCCCGGGCGGGCGTGAGAAAGAAGCGGCAGTTCTCCCGCTTGGGCAGCCGCACCCGGCAGATGGGGCGGCAGTAGATGCCGGTGGAGGTGACGCCCACATAAAGCCGTCCGTCGAAGCGGGCGTCGTGGGTCTGCAGGGCCCGGTAGGCCGCCTCTTTGTCCAGTGCCGGTGCGAGGGGCGGCGGCAGAGTCGGGTTGGCGGACCGGGTGGGCATGGCCGCGATGATAGAGACCGGCCTCGGCTTGTCCCGCCGTTTTCGGACATCTGCTTGCGGCGGGCGACGATCTCCCCCGGCATCCCGGCGTGGCGTCTCTACAATCCACGCGCAGTCGTCGGTGTTTTCCCCATCCTCTTCTTCAGCTCCAACATCCAATTCCCATGAAAGTCGATGCATCCATCTTCAAGGCCTATGACATCCGCGGCATCGTGGGCAAGACCTTGAACGACAGCGTGGCCGAACATCTTGGCAAGGCCTTTGGCACGGAAGCCCTGAAGGCGGGGCAGAAGGCTGTGGTGGTGGGGCGCGACGGGCGTCTGTCCGGACCGGGTCTGGTGGAGGCGCTCAAGCGGGGTCTGGCCTCGACCGGGCTGGACGTGGTGGATCTGGGCGCGGTCACCACCCCGATGGTCTATTACGTCGCGGCCACGCGCGGCAAGTTCGGCTGTACCAGCGGCATCCAGGTGACCGGCAGCCACAATCCCAAGGACTACAACGGCTTCAAGATGGTGCTGGCCGGCCGCGCCATCTATGGCGACGAGATCCTCGGCCTGCAGCGACGCATCGAAGCCGAGGACTATGCGCAGGGCCAGGGCCGCATCGGGACGATGGACATCCTGTCCGAATACACCCACCGGATCGTCCGCGACTGCCAGCTGGCCCGGCCGATGAAGATCGTGGTGGACTCGGGCAACGGCATCCCCGGGGCCAGCGCGCCGGGCATCCTGAAGGCCCTGGGCTGCGAGGTGATCGACCTGTACTCCAAGGTCGATGGCGACTTCCCCAACCACCACCCGGACCCCTCCAAGCCCGCCAACCTGGCCGACCTGATCAAGGTGGTGCACGCGACCGATGCCGAACTGGGCCTGGCCTTCGACGGCGATGGCGACCGCCTGGGCGTGGTGACCAAGGACGGCCAGATCATCTACCCGGACCGCCAACTGATCCTGTTCGCGCGCGACATCCTGACCCGGGTGAAGGGCGGCACCATCATCTACGACGTCAAGTGCACCCAACGTCTGGCTCCGGAGATCAAGGCGGCCGGTGGTGTGCCGCTGATGTGGAAGACTGGCCACTCGCTGGTCAAGGCCAAGCTCAAGGAAACCGGCGCCCCGATCGCCGGCGAGATGAGCGGCCACATCTTCTTCTCGGAGCGCTGGTACGGCTTCGACGATGCGATGTACACCGCTGGCCGGCTGCTGGAGATCCTGTCGCGTTCGGACGATCCGAGCGCGGTGCTGAACGCGCTGCCGACCAGCTTCAACACGCCGGAACTGAACGTGCCCTGCGCCGAGGGGGAGCCGGCCCAGGTGATTGCCAAGATCCTGGCGACCGCGAAGTTCCCCGGCGCCGAGATCATCACCACCGACGGTTTGCGCGCGGAATACCCGGACGGCTTCGGCCTGGTGCGGGCGTCCAACACCACGCCCGTGCTGGTGATGCGCTTTGAAGGGCATACGCCGGAGGCCATGCACCGCATCGAGCATGACTTCATGGCCGCGCTGCGGGCGGTGAAGCCGGACGCCGAGTTTGCCGCTGCGGCGCACTGACGTTCCGCCGTCCCCCTTGAACCGCGATGACGTGTCGCCGCTGCGGGCGGCGCTGGCCCGGGGGGCCTACTCCTGGGCGCTGCGGCTCGGGGCGCCCGCCTACCTGGCCAAGCTGTGGCAGCGTGGTCGGCGTGAGCCGCTGTACCGGCAAGCCTGGGGCGAGCGCTTCGGCCTGAACCTGCCGCCGGTGCTCCCCGGGGCGCTGTGGCTGCACGCGGTGTCACTGGGGGAGACCCGGGCCGCGGCGGCGCTGGTGGCCGCGCTGCGGGCGCGCCAGCCGGGCCTGCGACTGGTGCTGACCCACGGCACGGCCACCGGGCGGGAGGCCGGGCAGGCCTTGCTGGTGCCGGGCGACCAGCAGCTCTGGCTGCCTTTTGACACCCCCGGGGCCGTGCGCCGCTTCCTGCAGCATGTGCGCCCCCGCGTGGGGGTGCTGATGGAAACCGAGATCTGGCCCAACCTGCTGCACGAGGCGCAGCAGCAGGGGGTGCCGATGGTGTTGGCCAACGCGCGGCTGAGCGAGAAGAGTGCCCACCAGGGCGAGCGTTTGGCGGCTTTGATGCGGCCGGCCGCGGATGCCCTGCAGCTGGTGCTGGCCCAGACCGAGGCCGACGCCAGCCGCCTGCGGGCCGCCGGGGCGGCCCGGGTCGAGGTGTGCGGCAACCTGAAGTACGACCTGCACCCCGACCCAGGCCAATTGCAGCGTGGGCACGACTGGCGCGCCAGACTGAACCGGCCGGTGGTGGCGGCCGTCAACACCCGCGAAGGCGAGGAGGCGGCCCTGTTGCCGCGGTGGGCGGCCCTGCCGGCGCCGCGCCCCTTGCTGCTGCTCGTGCCACGCCATCCCCAGCGCTTTGACGCCGTGGCCGCACTGGTCCGGCAACAGGGCCTGACGCTGTCGCGCCGTTCCGACTGGCCGGCGGGCGGTCCGGGCGCTGCGGAGACGCTGGCAGAGGTCTGGCTGGGTGACAGCCTGGGCGAGATGCCGCTCTACTATGGCCTGGCCGATCTGGCCTTGCTGGGGGGGAGCTTTGCGCCGCTGGGGGGGCACAACCTGATCGAGTCGGCAGCCTGTGGCTGTCCGATCATCCTGGGGCCCTCCACCTTCAACTTCGCCCAGGCGGCCGAGGGGGCTTTGGCCGCGGGGGCCGCCTGGCGGGTGGCGGATTGGGCCGCGGGCCTGGACCTGGTCCAGGCCCTGTTGGCCGATCCGCCGCGCCTGGCTGCGGCGGCCACGCAGGCCACTGGCTTTGCCGGTGCCCACCGGGGCGCGGCCGACCGGATGGCCCAGGCCATCCTTGAACTCTCGTTCAGCGGGCCAGCAGCCCGTTGACCCGCTGCACGTCGGCGTCGCTCAGTTGGCCAGTCACCTGGCGCAGCTTGAGATCGCCCATGATCACGTCATAACGCGCCTTGGAGAGTTGCTGCTCGGTGTTGTAGAGCTGGGTCTGGGCGTTGAGCACGTCCAGGTTCACCCGCACGCCCACCTTGTAGCCCAGCTGGGTGGCTTCCAGAGACAGCTTGCTGGAGGTCTCGGCGGCCTCGTAGGCCTTGACCTGGGCCAGGCCGGTTTGCACGCCCAGGAACGCCGAGCGGGTCGACTGGGCCACGCTGCGGCGAGTGCCTTCCAGGTCATTGACCGCCTTGTCTTCCAGCTTCAGGGTTTCCTGGATCCGGTTCTGGGTGGCAAAGCCGCTGAACAAGGGGATCGACAGCGTCACGCCGATCGATTTGTTGGTGTTGGTTCCAGCCTGGTGAGCCGCAGGGTCCGTGTCGATGTCGACATGGCCCTTGGTGTAGCTGCCGGTCAGGGCCAGCGTGGGCAGGTGGCCGGCACGGGCTTTTTCGGTCTCCAGCTTGGCAATGTCCAGTGCCAGTCGGGCCTGGGCCACGCTCGGGCTGCGATCGTCTGCCGTGCCCAGCCAGTCGTTCAGATTGGCCGGCGCGAGCGGGGGCAGGGCCGTCGGCTTGGCCAGCGGCCAGGGCTGGAGGCCGGTGCGGCCGACCAACTGCTCCAGGGCCAGCTGCTTCACATGCAGGTCGTTGGCCGCCGCCAGTTCCTGGGCGATGACCAGGTCATAGCTGGCCTGGGCCTCGCGGGTGTCGGTGATGGTGGCCGTGCCCACCTCGAAGTTGCGCTTGGCCGAGGCCAATTGCTCGGCGATGGCCTTCTTGTTGGCCTGGACCGTGGCCAGGGTGTCGGTGGCCGCCAGCACGTCGAAGTAGGCCTGGGACAGGCGAACGATCAGGTCCTGCTCGGCCGCCTGCAACTTGGCCTTGGCCACATCCACCGTCTTGTCGGCCTGGTCGATGGTCAGGCCGTTGGCGCGATTGAACAGGCTTTGCTGGGCGGTCACGGTGACCGGTGTGCTGGTGCTGCTAGTCCGCGTGGTCGAGGGGGTGTAGGGCGTGTCGCTGATCGTGCGGTCCGCCGAGGCCGTCAGGGCCACGCTGGGGCGCTGCAGCGCATAGGTCTGCGCCGCCTGGTACTGAGCCGACTCGGCTTCGGCCCGGGCGCCGAGGTAGGTGGCATCGTAGGCCCGGGCCGCCTCGTAGAGCTCCTGCAGGCTCTGGGCCCGGGCGGTTCCCCCGAGGCAGAGAGCGGCCAGGGCCAGGGGCACAAGGCGGGCACTCGGGATGAACAGGGAGCGCGGAGACAGCATGGTGTTTTCCTCTGGAGACGATGGATGAAAGCAGGGCACGGACGCGGTGAGGCGGCTCCGGACTCAGTAACGCGGCATGTCCGGGGCGACCTGGCGAGCCCACGCATCGGTGCCGCCCTCCAGGTTGTACACAGCCTCCAGACCGTGCTGCATCAGGAATGCGACGACCTGCGCGCTGCGCATCCCGTGATGACAAAAACAGACGACAGCTTGCTGCGTAGGCAGCTCTGGATAGCGTTCGGGAACTTCGCGCATCGGGATGGCCGTCGTCGTCACGCCTTCCAACACCAGAGGGGCCAGAGCCACCTCCCACGGCTCCCGCACGTCCAGCAGCACCAGGCCGGGATGGGCCTGGGCAAAGCTGAGCAGATCCTGGACGTGCAGCCGGTTCATGGGGTCAGAAGTGGAAGCGCGTGGGCTCGGAGAAACCATCCAGCCTCGGAGCCACGGTGTCGAACAGGTCGACCTTGGACAGCGCGCGGTCGGATTGCCGGGTGTAGAGCACACCGCGCATCACCGGTTCCGAACCTTCGATGGTGACCAGGCGGCCGCCCACCTTCAGTTGGTCGAAGATGACCTGCGGCACCTGCGCCACCGAGCCCGAAAGCACGATCACGTCGAAGGGGCCTTCGGCAGCCAGACCTTCGCGGCCATCGGCCTCGCGCACGGAGACATTGGACAGACCGGCGCGACGCAGGTTCTCGGTGGCCAGGCGGACGAGCGTCGGGCGGTTCTCCAGCGTGATGACGCGCTGGGCACGGTGGCCGAGCAGTGCGGCCATGAAACCCGAGCCCGCACCGACCTCCAGCACCGATTCATGGCGCTGGACCTTGGCTTCCTGCAACAGGCGGGCTTCCACACGCGGGGCCAGCATCACCTGTCCGTCCGGCAGCGGCACTTCGGTGTCGACGAAGGCCAGCGCACGGTAGGCGGTGGGCACGAAGTCCTCGCGCTTGACAGTGGCCAGCAGGGAAAGCACGGCGGGGTCCAGCACATCCCAGGGGCGGATCTGCTGTTCAATCATGTTGAAGCGGGCTTGTTCGATGTTCATCACGGCGTCCTCGATGAAAGGGTCCGGCAGGGGAAGGCCGGTCAACTTTTCATTCTAGGTGGCTTGGGGGCGCTGCCGACGCACCGTCCGCACGGATGCCATTGAGCAGCAACTGCAGGTGTTCCCGCATGAAGGCCTCGGGTTGCACATCCTTGAAGCCGCAGGCCCCCAGGGAGTGCTTGTTGACGCAGAGCATCACCATGGGCATGGTGATGGAGCGCACCGCCATGTCGACGTTCACCGGGCGGAACTCGCCCCGTGTGATGCCCTGCCGAAGCAGGTCGGCCATGATGGCTTCACCCGGCTCGATGACCTCCCGCGTGTAGAACTCGGCCAGCTCCGGAAAATTGCACATCTCTGTCAGCAGCAGCTTGAAGACACCCGAGGCCGGGCTGTTGTAGACGCGGACCCACCAGGCCAGCAAGCTGTCCTGCAGCGCTTCGGTGCTGCTGCCGGCATGGGTCGCCAGTTGCTGGGCGCCCGCAGCGACTTCCTTCGCCAGGGTTGAGCGCACCACTGCCTTCAGCAACTCTTCCTTGCTGGGGTAATAGAGGTAGAGGGTGCCCTTGGAGACGCCGGCCAGGCTGGCCACCTCTTCGGACCGGGTGGCCGCAAAGCCCTTCTCCACGAAGAGCGCGAGGGCGGCATCCAGCAACTCCTGGGGACGGGCATCCTTGCGCCGCTGGCGAGGCTGATGTTCAGACATCTCACTAATGACCAATTGGTCATTAATGCTAGCAGCGGTGGGGGTGACGTCAATACCCATTGGGGTATTTTGACGGAAAGCCTCTCGCTCGTGAAGAGGGGGGGGGCCCTCGCCGGCTCAGATGCCCGTCAGTTCAGGGGAAAACCCGCGGGTATGATCGCCCGGCTGTTCTGAATCAATCTCAATCCGAGGAGCGCCCGCTTTGGACTTTCTGCTGCTCAAGGCCGCCATCATGGGGGTGGTCGAAGGCCTGACCGAATTCCTGCCCATTTCGTCCACGGGGCACCTGATTCTGGCGGGTTCCCTGCTGAACTTCGCGGATGCCAAGGCCAAGGTGTTCGAGATCGCCATCCAGTCGGGTGCGATTCTCGCCGTGGTGCTGGTGTACTGGCATCGACTGCGGGATGCGGTGATGGGTATCGCCACCCAGGCCGCTGCCAGGCGCTTCGTGTTCAATGTGCTGATCGGCTTTCTGCCGGCGGCGGTGCTGGGCCTGCTGGTTTACAAGACCATCAAGGCCCATCTGTTCAATGCGCCTGTGGTGGCCGCGTCCTTCATCGTCGGCGGGCTCATCATCCTGTGGGCGGAGCGGCGGCCGACGGCGCAAGTGCGCATCCAGTCGGTGGATGACATGACCTGGCTGGATGCCCTCAAGGTGGGCTTGGTCCAGTGCCTGGGCATGGTGCCTGGCACCAGCCGCTCGGGTTCCACCATCATTGGCGGCATGCTGCTGGGGCTGTCGCGGCAGGCCGCCACCGATTTCAGCTTCTTCCTGGCCATTCCCACCCTGGTCGGCGCCGGGGCCTACAGCCTGTGGAAGGAGCGGGCCTTGCTGAGCATGGCCGATGTGCCGCTGTTCGCCGTCGGGTTCTTTGTCTCCTTTCTCAGCGCCTGGGTCTGCGTGCGCTGGCTGCTGCACTATGTGGCCAGCCACACCTTCATCCCCTTCGCCTGGTACCGCATCGCCTTTGGCGTGGTGGTGCTGCTGACGGCCTGGACGGGCTGGGTGAGCTGGGCAGACTGATTCGGTTCGCGGGCGCGGGGGCTCAGGCACAATGCCGGCCCCGTCCCGTTTTGACGCCATGACCAACGTGAGCTCCCTGCCGCCTGCCGAAGACACCCCGCCTGACGCGCACGACGACGACCGTCTGGCGGGTGGCGCCCCGCGTCGCATCCGCAGCTACGTGCTGCGCGCCGGGCGCATGGGCACAGGCCAGCAGCGCGCGCTCGAGGAGCTTGGCCCTCGCTATGTGCTGCCCTTCGACGGGCAGCCGTTGAACGCCGCCCAGGTGTTTGGGCGCGAGGCGCCGCTGGTGGTCGAGATTGGTTTTGGCATGGGCAGCGCCACTGCGCAGATCGCCCAGACCCGGCCAGACACCGACTTCATCGGCATCGAAGTCCACACGCCCGGCGTGGGGGCCCTGCTCAAGCGCATCGGCGAGGAGGGGCTGGGGAACCTGCGCATCATCCAGCACGATGCCGTCGAGGTGCTGGAGACGATGATCGCCCCGGGGTCTCTGGCTGGCGTGCATGTGTTCTTCCCCGATCCCTGGCACAAGAAAAAACACAACAAGCGGCGTCTGATCCAGCCGCCGTTCGTGGCCTTGCTGGCCTCGCGCCTGAGGCCGGGCGGTGTCTTGCACTGCGCAACCGACTGGCAACCGTATGCCGAGCAGATGCTGGAAGTGCTGTCGGCCGAGCCCCTGCTGCGCAACACGGCCGAGGGCTACGCGCCGCGTCCAGACTACCGTCCGCTGACCAAATTTGAGAGCCGAGGCATCCGTCTGGGGCACGGCGTGTGGGATCTCCTCTTCGAGAGGCGAGGAATCGCGTAAACTACGCGCTCTCGTTTTCCTGCGGGCGTCGTTCAATGGCAGGACCTGAGCTTCCCAAGCTCAAGACGTGGGTTCGATTCCCATCGCCCGCTCCACTTCTCGGCAAGTGGTTCATGCGACACAGCCTTCAGCGCTGATGTCGTTCCGCCGCAGAGACCTCCTACACATCGGAGTTCCTGTGGCCCGCATTCCCAACACCGGTCTTGTCCCTCGGGGGCTGTGTCGTTCGCACGAGCGTTCTGTCCTTCTGCGGGTGTGCAGCAACGGCAGAGTGTGACCGGGCTGCAGACGGAATGCCTGATCTCGACCCCATCGCCAATCCATCTGGGCGCCGTCAGGGATGAGGTCTTCATCCCTTGCACCGTGGGGCCGGCCGCCCAGGTCCGGGTTTTTCCGTGTCTGATCTGCGCTTCCTCGCGGGTTAGTCCCGAGACGGAAAAGGGACCTCGCCAGCTTAAAGTTTCTTATCCAGAAGTGAACGACCGTTCGCTTTTGAAAACACGATGATATTGAAGGAGTCCTGGATGCGTTTCCTGCGCCCATTGTCTTTGTTGCCGCTGGCTGCGGCACTTGTGTTGGCCGGTTGTGGTGGTGGCAGTGAAGATGCCCCGCCGGCTCGCGGAACGATCGTGTCGGCGCTGGAGGACGCTGAGTTGAATCCCAGCCAGACCTGGCCCATTCCCACCACCCAGATCGATGCGGGGACGGCGGCCACGGGCGTGCAGGCGCTGACCGGCAAGGCCACCTGCGATGTCCACATCGCCTACGTGCTCTACATGACGCGCGATCCGCAAGGTGAGGCTGCGACGGCCTCGACCGCGGTGTTCATCCCCTCGGGCGATGCGAGCGTGTGCTCGGGCTCCCGCCCCGTGGTGTTGTATGCCCACGGCACGACGACCGAGAAGGGCTTCAACATGGCCGACATCGCGAACAACGATGAGGGCAGTCTGGCGGCCGCGATGTTCGCCGCGCAGGGCTACATCGTCGTGGCGCCGAACTTCCTGGGCTATGACCTGTCCAGCCTGAGCTATCACCCCTACCTGAACGCCGAGGCCCAGGCCGTGGACATGGTGGATGGCCTGCGGGCGGCGTCGACCTTCCTGAAGGCGCACAGCAGCGTCCAGCCCTCGTCGCAGCTGTTCGTGACGGGCTACTCCGAAGGCGGTCACGTGGCCATGGCCACCCAGAAGGTGATCGAGCGCGATTACACCAGTGAGTTCACCGTGACTGCCGCCGCGCCGATGTCCGGGCCGTACAACCTGACCCGCTTCGTGGGGCAGATCCTGGCCAGCCCGGACTACTGCACGGGGGTGGGTTCCAGCGACCCGAACTGTGCGGTCAGCGTGGGCGGAACGCTCTTCGCCCCGCTGCTGATGACCAGCTGGCAGAAGGCCTACGGCGACGTCTACGCCTCACCGGCGGATGCCTACCAGGCGCCGTACAGCGACTTCATGGAGAGCCTGCTGCCGAGCAACAGTTCGGTGGAGGATCTGATGGCGGCAGGCAAGCTGCCGGCGGATGCCACCTTCCGCAAGCTGTTCGGCACCGGTGGCCTGTACACCGAGAGCTTCCGCACCACGTCGCTGGCGAACACCGGCAGTGGCCTGCTGGGCGCGGCCGCCAAGAACACGCTGCTGGGCTGGACGCCGAAGGCGCACATGGCGCTGTGCTATTCCTCGGCTGATCCGACGGTCTTTGGCTACAACACCACCGATGCCCAGGCCGACTTCGCGTCCCGCAACGTGACCGTTCCTGCGCTGAACCTGCGTGGCAGCACCACGACGATCGCATCCACGCTGGGGACGCAGGCGGCAACGCTGGCGGGTGCCTTCCAGGCAACCTATGCCCTGCCGGCCAACCAAGGCAACGAACACAGCAACGCGGCACCGTTCTGCGCAGCCTTCGTCAAGGGCTTCTTCCAGAACTTCGTGCAGTGACCTCTTCAGCAAGGATGTTTTTCATGCGCCACTCTCACAACAAATCCTCGCACGTTCTGCGTCTGGCGGCCGTGGCGGCCACGCTGGGGCTGACCGGGCTGGCTGCCCATGCCGAAGAGACCCCCAGCTGGCTCAAGGGCTGGAGCGTGTACCTGGGCGGGGCCTACATCGACGTCAACGTCGCCCCCAACCACTTCACCACCGACACTCCGACGGCCGTGGACAACGCCCAGACCGCACACGGCATCACCGCCGGCCTGGAAGTGGAAGACAAGGCGACCATCGGTTTCGGTATCGTCTATGCCTTCAGCCCGAAGTGGAGTGCCGAGCTGGCGCTGGGGATCCCGCCCGAGCACAGCGTGAAGGGCACCGATGCGATCCAGTCCTTCGGACAGGTGGCGCTGGTCAAGCAGGCCCCGCCTTCGGCCTTTTTGAACTACCACTTCGATGAGCTGCTGCCGGGTTTCTATCCGTTCGTGGGCCTGGGGGTGAACTACACCAAGTTCGTGCGTACCCGCAGCACCCAGGCCGGCAATGCGGCCAGCGGCGGTCCGACGAAGATCAAGCTGTCGCCCTCCTGGGGGCTGACCGGCCACGTGGGCGGCACCTACAAGATCGATGACCACTGGTCGATCGTCGGTACCGTGGCCTACGCGGATGTGAAGAGCACGGTGACCAACACCACCGAGGTCAATAACGGCGACGGCATCCAAACCGTGATCCGCAAGGACCGCCTGAACTTCCGTCCGGTCGTCTACACCCTGTCGGTCGGCTACGCCTTCTGATCCGACGCTCACCAGCCCCGGGTGACGGGTCCGCCTCGCCACCCGGGTGCATGGTCACACGGCGTGCCATGCGGCATCATGTCGGGACGACACGAGCAGCCCCATGAGCACGCCCCACCAAGTCCTCATCCTCAGCCCGGCTTCACCGGACCTCGCGACCTCGGCCTTTGGTCCCTTCGTGCTGCATGCCTGCCGCACCTTGGAGGAAGCTGCCCAGGCGCTCGCGGCGCAGACCTATGACGCCGTGCTGCTGGACCTGCCATCACCAGACGGGGCCTCGGTCTTGTCGGGCTGGCCTGGCTTGTCACGCGCGGCGCTGGACTGCGCCGTGCTGGCGGTCCTGGCGGACCCCACTCCCGCCCAGTGCGTGAAGTTGCTGCAGCGCGGGGTGCGGGACATTCTGTCGCCGGTCGATCTT
This sequence comes from Ideonella benzenivorans, assembly GCF_020387415.1. Classification (GTDB taxonomy): domain Bacteria; phylum Pseudomonadota; class Gammaproteobacteria; order Burkholderiales; family Burkholderiaceae_C; genus Ideonella; species Ideonella benzenivorans. Next base: position 154,136 of record NZ_JAGWCB010000008.1, read on the forward strand.
CAGCCCGAGGTGCTGGGACGTTGCCTGCGGCTGGCCATTGAGCGCAAGAAGCTTGATGACACCGCCCGACGCGCTTACAGCATCGACCTGTCCACCGGCCTGCCGAACCGGCAGCAGCTGCAGGAACACATGACCCATCTGCTGGCGCTGCGCGAGCGGGAGCCCGCCGCGATGGCGCTGATCGTGCTGCAGCTGGAGGGGGTGCAGGCGGTGGAGACCTCGTTGGGCAGCGAGGCCGCCAACGTGCTGCGGCGCAAGCTGGCCGTGCGCCTGCGGGCCTCGCTGCGGGCCAGCGATGTGGTGGCCTCGCTGGGCGACGACCTGTTCGCCGTGCTGTTGGCCTGGATTGATGCGCAGGAAGATGCCGAGCGGGTGGCCCGCAAGCTGCTGCAGGCCGTCAGCCAGCCCTATCTGGTGGCAGGGCAGGCGCTGCCCTTGTCGGCCCGTCTGGGGGTGGCCCAGTACCCGGCCCACGGCCGGGAAGCGCGGGCTCTGCTCAGCCGGGCGCTGGGGCAGGCCGCAGGAGACGGCATGGCCCGTCAGCTGAGGGGGGCGGCGGCGAACGACGATCTGCCGCCGGCCGCCGACTGATCACTTCTGGATGTCGCCCAGGCAGAGGTACTTGACCTCGATGTAGTCGTCCATGCCCTGGTGTGCACCTTCACGGCCCAGGCCGGACTGCTTGACGCCACCGAACGGCACCTCGGCGGTGGAGATCAGCCCGGTGTTGATGCCCACCATGCCGTACTCCAGCGCCTCGCCGACACGGAAGATGCGGCCGATGTCGCGGCTGTAGAAGTAGCTCGCCAGACCGAACTCGGTGGCGTTGGCCAGCTCGACGACCTCGGCTTCCGTCTGGAAGCGGAAGACCGGGGCCACCGGGCCGAAGGTCTCTTCCTTCACGCAGAGCATGTCGCTGTTCACATTGGCCAGCACGGTGGGGGTGTAGAAGCGATCGCCCAGGCGTTCGCCACCCGCCACCAGCGTGGCGCCCTTGTCCAGTGCGTCGGCCACATGGCGTTCCACCTTGCCCACGGCCGCGTCGTCGATCAGCGGGCCCTGGGTCACGCCGGAGTCGAAGCCGTTGCCGATCTTCATCGCGCGGGCCTTCTCGGCCAGCCTTTCGACGAACTGGTCGTACACGCCGTCCTGCACGTAGAAGCGGTTGGCGCAGACACAGGTCTGGCCGGCATTGCGGTACTTGCTGACCATCGCGCCTTCCACGGCGCTGTCCAGGTCGGCATCGTTGAACACGATGAAGGGCGCGTTGCCGCCCAGTTCCAACGAGACCTTCTTGACCGTCGGCGCGCACTGGGCGGCCAGGATGCGGCCGACCTCGGTGGAGCCGGTGAACGACAGATGGCGCACCACATCGCTGCTGCACAGCACCTTGCCCACTTCGATCGAGTTGGCGCCATCGGCCGTGACGATGTTGAGCACGCCAGCGGGCATGCCGGCGCGCTGGGCCAGCTCGGCCACCGCCAGGGCGGACAGCGGGGTCTGCTCGGCTGGCTTGATCACCACCGGGCAGCCGGCGGCCAGGGCCGGGGCCACCTTGCGGGTGATCATCGCGATCGGGAAGTTCCAGGGCGTGATGGCCGCGCACACGCCGATCGGCTGCTTGATGACCAGGTAGCGCTTGTTGTTGTCGGTGGTCGGGATGGTCTCGCCGTAGACGCGCTTGCCTTCTTCGGCGAACCACTCCAGGAAGCTGGCACCGTAGCCCACCTCGCCCTTGGCCTCGGCCAGCGGCTTGCCCTGTTCGGCCGTCATCAGCCGGGCCAGGTCATCGGCGTTGGCGTGCATCAGCTGGAACCACTTCATCAGGATCGCGGCGCGTTCCTTGGCGGTCTTGGCGCGCCAGGCCGGCCAGGCCTTGTGGGCGGCCACGATGGCATGGTGGGCGGATTCGGGGCCGTGGTTGGCCACCTCGGCCAGCTTCTGGCCGGTGGCGGGGTCGATGACGTCAAAGCGGCTGTTGGCCGCCACCCACTCGCCGTTGATCAGCGCGTCGGTCTTGAGCAGGCTGGCATCCTTCAGCTGGGCCAGTGGGGAGGTGGACACGTCCATGGGATTCTCCTGAGCAAGGCTCCCGCCGTCGGGCGGAAGCGGTTGAAACCACACTCTATCGCGGGGCAGGGCCCGCTTCTCAGCGACGACGGCCTCGGATCCATTCCAGCACCAGCATCAGCCCGGTGGTGAAGAGGATCAGCAGTGTCGCCACGGCGGCGATGGTCGGGTTGATGTTTTCGCGGATGCCGGTGAACATCTGGCGCGGCAGCGTCACCTGGTCCGGGCCGGCAATGAAGAGCGTCACGACCACCTCGTCGAAGGAGGTGGCAAACGCGAACAGCGCACCGGAGATCACACCCGGTGCGATCACCGGCAGCGTCACGCGGAAGAAGGTCTGCACCGGGCCGGCCCCCAGGCTGAGCGAGGCCCGCACCAGGTTGTGGTTGAACCCCTGCAGCGTGGCCAGCACGGTCGTCACCACAAAGGGGGCGCCCAGCGCCGCGTGCACGACGATCAGACCGGTGTAGGTGTCGGCCAGGCCCAGCCGGGCGAAGAACAGGTAGCAGGCCACGCCCACCACCACGATGGGCACCACCATCGGGGCGATCAGCACGCTCATCAGCAGGCCCTTGCCCGGGAAGTTCACCCGGGCCAGACCCACCGCGGTCAGCGTGCCCAGCGTGGTGGCCAGCAGGGTGGCCGCCGGCGCGACGATGAAGGAGTTTTTCGTCGCGCGGCCCCATTCCTCGGAGGTGAAGAGGTTGTGGTACCACTGCAGCGACCAGCCCGGCATCGGGTAGGCCAGGAAGGAGCTGGCCGAGAAGGACAGCGGCATGATGACCAGGATGGGCAGCAGCAGGTACAGCAGCACGCCCAGGCTGAACAGCCGCAGCAGCCACCAGCCCGCCTTGTCGATTGGCGTGGCATAGGCCGGAAACTGGGGGCGCAGGAAGGAAAAGAAGCTCATCGGATCACCCCAGGCTCAGTTCGGACTTCACCACGCGGCGGTAGAGGCCGTAAAGCACCAGCGTGGCGGCCAGCAGGATGGCGCCCAGCGCACAGGCCATGCCCCAGTTGATGTCCACGTTGGTGTACTGGGCGATGTAGTAGCTCAGCATCTGGTCATCGGCGCCGCCCAGCAGCGCGGGCGTCACGTAGTAGCCGATGGACAGGATGAACACCAGCAGGCCACCCGCACCCACGCCTGGCCAGGTCTGCGGCACATAGACGCGGAAGAAGGCCGCCAGCGGAGAGCTGCCCAGCGACACCGCGGCACGTTGATAGGTGCCGGGCACCGACTTCATCACGCTGTAGAGCGGCAGGATCATGAAGGGCAGCAGGATGTGCACCATCGCCACGATCACGCCGACACGGTTGAACAGCAGGCTGAGGGGCTCGTTGATCACGCCGATGCCCATCAGGGCGCTGTTCACCAGGCCTTCGCGCTGCAGCAGCACGATCCACGCTGCCACCCGCACCAGGATGGAGGTCCAGAACGGCACCAGCACCAGGATCATCAGCACATTGGCCTGGCGCGGCGTCAGCGTGGAGAGCCAGTAGGCCAGCGGGTACCCCAGCACCAGGCACCAGACGGTGACCACGGCGCTGATCTCGAAGGTGCGCAGCAGGATGTCGACGAACACCCGTTGATCGGGCGCGACCTGCTCGATGCCGCCCTCGGGCTTGCGGTGCAGGTCCACGGCCGTCAGCAGGTAGTCCGGTGTCCAGCGGGAAGCGTTCTTGCCGATGGCCTGCCAGTACGGCAGTTCACCCCAGCGCGGGTCCAGGGCGAGCATCCGTTCCTTGACGGCCTCGGGGCTGAGCTGTTCCCCCAGGGGCAGGGCGCGGTAGGTGCCCATGATGAGGGAGCGCGAGCCGGGCAGCTCGGTGTTGAGCCGGCGGGCCAGGCCGCCGGCTTCCGAGCTGTCGCCCAGATGGCTCAGATCCTCGGCCAGCGCCGCATAGGCCGCTGCGGGCGGCAGATCCTGGCGTTTCCAGCCGGACAGGGCCTGGCCGGTGCGCGGCAGGGCGTCGGCCACCTCCGGGTTTTCGATCGCGCGCACCAGCAGCGCCCCGATGGGGACCAGCAAGGTCACCAGCAGGAACAGCAGCAGCGGCAGGGTGAGGGCGATGGCCGTCACGCGGCGACGCCGCTCTGATCGGGCCAGGGCGCGGGTCAGTGCAGCTGCTCCCGCGGGCGGGAGTGCAGCAGCACTGGTCGAGGCTGTGACGGTCATCGTGAACTCACCTCAGCGGCTGATCATTGCGCGGCCCAGGAGGCGAAGCGCTTCTCCAGTGCCTCACCCTGGTCGGCCCAGAATGCGATGTCGAACTTCAGCGAGTCCTTGGCGTTGGCCGGCGAGGTCGGCAGCAGGGCCTGCACCTTGGCGTCCAGCTTGGCCAGGGCCTTGTTGTTGGTCGGGCCGTAGGAGATGTTGCGGGCGTACTCGGCCTGGGCATCCGGCGAAGCCGCCAGGGCGATGTACTTCATCGCCAGGTCCTTGTTGGGCGTGCCCTTCGGGATCACCCAGTAGTCCAGGTCGTAGATGCCGCCGGTCCAGGTGATCTTCAGGTTCTTGCCCTCGCGCTGCGCGGCGTCGATGCGGCCGTTGAAGGCCGTGGCCATCACCACGTCGCCGGCGACCAGGAACTGCGGCGGCTGGGCACCGGCTTCCCACCACTGGATGTTCGGCTTGAGCTCGGACAGCTTCTTGAAGGCGCGGTCCGCACCGGCCTTGGTGGCCAGCACCTTGTAGACGTCGGCCGGCTTCACGCCGTCGGCCATCAGCGCGAATTCCAGGTTGTAGCGGGCGCCCTTGCGCATCGCACGCTTGCCCGGGAATTTCTTGACGTCCCAGAAGTCGGCCCAGGTCTTGGGCGGATGCTTGAGCTTGTCGCCGTCGTAGGCCATCACGGTGGACCAGACGAAGGCGCCCACGGCGCATTCACTGACCGCGGCCGGGACGAAGTCGGCCTTGTTGCCGACCTTGCTCCAGTCCATCTTCTCGAACAGGCCTTCATCGCAGCCGCGGGCAGCGTCCGGGCTCTCCACCTCAACCACGTCCCAGCTCACCTTCTTGGTTTCCACCATGGCCTTGATCTTGGCCTGCTCGCCGTTGTATTCGACCGAGACGATCTTCGTGCCGGTCTTCTTCTCGAACGGCTCGACATAGGCCTTCTTCTGGGCCGCGCCATTGGCACCGCCGAAGTTCACCACGGTGAGCTGGCTTTCGGCCAGTGCCGGCAGGGTGGCCAGCAGGGCGGCCGCAGCGGCCACGGAAATCTTGAACATACGCATGTCTCCTGACAGGAGGGGTTGGGGAACTCAGGGAAGGTCGAGCGGAGAGTTCGTTTTTTCTTATGGATTCACGCTGCGCGTTCAGGCATAGACGCGCAGGTAGGGTGTGGCAATGTGCAGCCACACCGATTGCCCGGTCACGGGCTGCTCACCGCTGGAGAGCGGCAGCTTGACCGTGGCCTGGGCCTGGCCGGCGATGGCACATCGCAGGCGCAGGTGGTCACCGAAGTAGATGACATCGGTGATCGCGGCCTTGATCGTGTTGCCCTCATGCTCGGGGGGCGTGAACAAGGCCGTGATGCGTTCGGGGCGGACGGACGCCACCACCGAGGTGCCGGGGGGCACATGGTTGACGTTGATGCCGCTCAGGCGTTCGCCGGTGGGCAGCACCATCTCGCAGGCATCGTGGGCGGAGGTGGCGGTGGTGCCGGTCAGCAGGGTGCTGTCGCCCACGAAGCCGGCGACGAAGCGGTTGGACGGGGTCTCGTAGAGGCGCTCGACCGCGTCGATCTGCTGGATCTCGCCGTCGTTGAACACCGCCACGCGGTCGCTCATGGTCAGAGCCTCGCCCTGGTCGTGGGTGACGTAGACGAAGGTGATGCCCAACTGGCGGTGCAGCTCCTTGAGTTCGAGCTGCATGTGCTCGCGCAGCTGCTTGTCCAGTGCGCCCAGCGGCTCGTCCATCAGCACCAGCTGGGGCTGGAACACCAGGGCGCGGGCCAGCGCCACGCGCTGCTGCTGGCCGCCGGACAGCTGGGCGGGGTAGCGATCGCCCTTGCCGCCCAGCTGCACCATGTCCAGGGCCTTGGCCACACGCTGGGCGAGCTCGGCCTTGGGCAGCTTGCGCACCGTCAGCGGGTAGCCCACGTTGTCCGCCACGGTCATGTGGGGGAACAGCGCGTAGTTCTGGAACACCATCCCGAAGTTGCGCTTGTGCGGCGGGGTGCGGGTGATAGGCGCGCCATCCAACAGGATCTCGCCGGCCGTCGGGGATTCAAATCCCGCCAGCATCATCAGCGTGGTGGTCTTGCCGGAGCCGGACGGCCCCAGCAGGGACAGAAACTCGCCGCGCTGGATCTCGAGATCCAGGGAGCGGACCACCAGGCTCTGACCGTCATAGGTCTTCTGAACGCCGGCGAAACGGACCAGGGGGGGCGGACTCATGGTGTGCGGAACCCTCGAGCAGACTCGGTTGCAATGCCGTGGAAGGGGAGTGGCTCCCCGATCGGCGGACGGGGGCCCGAAACGGAGGCCGGGCCGGCCGCATCCCGCGGCCGGGCCCGGTGAATGCAGGTTTTAGGCCTGGCTGGCGGCCACGAGGGACTCTTCCAGCAGCTTCAGGCCTTCCTGCAGCAGGGCATCCGACGCGGTCAGCGGCACCAGCACGCGGATCACGTTGGCGTACACACCGCAGGACAGCAGCACCAGACCGCGCTGGATCGCCTCGGCGCAGACGCGCTTGGTCAGCTCGGCATCGGGCTGGTGCGGGTCGCCGTTCTTGCACAGCTCGATGGCCAGCATCGCGCCCAGACCGCGCACGTCGGCGATGCTCTTGTGGCGCTGGGCCATGGCCTTGAAGCCGGTGGTCAGCAGTTCGCCGATGGCCTTGGAGCGGTCCAGCAGCTTCTCTTCCTCGAACACGTCCAGCACGGCCAGCGCGGCGGCGCAGGCGATCGGGCTGCCGGCGTAGGTGCCGCCCAGGCCGCCGGGTTGCGGCTTGTCCATGATCTCGGCCTTGCCGATCACCGCGGAGATGGGGAAGCCGCCACCGATGGACTTGGCCATGGTGATCAGGTCCGGCACCACCGGCCACTGTTCGCAGGCCAGCCAGGTGCCGGTGCGGCCGGCACCGGCCTGCACCTCGTCAGCGATCATCACGATGCCGTGCTGGTCACACAGCGCGCGCACCGCCTTCACGAATTCGAGCGGCGCCGCATAGAAGCCGCCTTCACCCTGGACCGGTTCCAGGATGATGGCCGCCACGCGCTCGGCCTCGACGTCGTACTTGAAGATGGCTTCGATCGAGGCGATGGCGTCGGCCACGCTGACGCCATGCATCGCGTTGGGGTACTTGGCGTGGTAGATCTCGGCCGGGAAGGGACCGAAGCCGATCTTGTACGGGGCGACCTTGCCGGTCAGGCCCATGGTCAGCAGGGTGCGGCCATGGAAGCCGCCGCCAAAGGCGATCACGGCCTGGCGCTTGGTGGCCGAGCGGGCGATCTTGATCGCGTTTTCCACGGCTTCGGCGCCGGTGGTCAGCAGGAAGGCCTTCTTGGCGAAGTTGCCGGGGGCCAGCGCCACCAGGCGCTCGCACAGTTCCACATAGGGCTCATAGGCCAGCACCTGGAAGCAGGTGTGGTGGACCTTGTCGATCTGGGCTTTGACGGCGGCGGCCACCTTCGGGTGTTGGTGGCCGGTGTTCAGCACGGCGATGCCGCCCGAGAAATCGACATAGCGCTTGCCTTCCACGTCCCAGACTTCGGCGTTTTCGGCACGGTCGACAAACACGTTGTAGGTCTGTCCGACGCCGGCGGGCAGGATCGCCTGGCGGCGGGCCATCAGTTCGGCATTGGTCTGGGAAGATGTCTTGGACGAGTCGCGGGGCATGAAGAGTCTCTCCTGATCGGGCGGCGGGCACGGTGTCGGCCGCTGGAGGTCGATTCTGAGAGGCATGCCGTCGGCGCTACCATGTACAGATCACGGCAAGACAGCTCAGTACTGTGCAGGTCCGTGAACCGGTACACCTCTGCTGTCCATGTTGTTGCAACTCAAGCCTTCTTCCACCACACCACTGGTCGCACAGATCGTGGACGGGGTGCGCACCCTCATTGCCGATGGGGAGTTGCGGCCAGGCACCAAACTACCCTCGATCCGGCAGTTTGCCCAGGTCCATGGCGTCAGTGTTTTCACTGTCGTCGAAGCGTATGACCGTTTGGTGGCAGTCGGCTTGCTGGTGTCGCGCCCGCACAGCGGTTTCTTCGTCAAGCGGCGCCAGGTGGGCGGGGCGGATGCCGGGGGAATCGAGCGGGTCGCCGGGGCGGACTTTGACGCCAAGTGGTACCTCAGCCGCATCTTCGAGCATCGCCACCTCAACATGAAGGTGGGCTGCGGCTGGCTGCCCGGCGACTGGCTGTTCGAAGACGGCCTGCGCAAGGCCCTGCGGGCCATGGCGGCGGAGGAGGGCGAACTGGGCGGCTACGGCGATCCCAAGGGCTTTCGTCCCCTGCGGCAGCTGATCTGTGAATCGATGGTGGAGCGTCAGGTCCAGGTGTGGCCGGAACATGTGCTGCTCACGCAGGGGTCCAGCCAGGGCCTGGACCTGGCCTTGCGGCGCCTGGTGCGGGCCGGCGACCCGGTGCTGGTGGACGATCCGGGCTACTCCAACCTGCTGTTTTCGCTGCGCTACCAGGGGGCCCAACTGCTGGGCGTGCCGCGCCTGCCGCGCGGCTATGACCTGGTCACGCTGGAGCGCCTGATCATCGAGCACAAGCCCAAGGTTTTCTTCACCCAGCCCCGGCTGCACAGCCCCACGGGCTCCGTGGCACCGTTGGCCCATCTGCACCGGGTGCTGCAGCTGGCCGAGGCGCACGACCTGATCATTGTCGAGAACGACATCTATGCCGACCTGGACCCCGAGCCGCGCCCGTCGCTGGCCAGTCTGGATGAACTGCATCGCGTGATCACGGTGGGCAGCTATTCCAAGACCATCTCGCCGAACCTGCGTGTGGGCTACCTGATGGCCCATCCGGACATGGTGGAGGACCTGGCCCAGCTGAAGATGGTGTCGGGCCTGACGAGCTCGGAACTGGGGGAGCGCCTGACCCACGGCGCCCTCACCGAGGGCCGCTGGCGCAAGCACCTGAAGAGCCTGCGCGAACGCCTTGCGGCCGCGCACGAACTGACGGCGGGCCGCCTGGTCGACCTGGGTTTCGAGCTCTTTAGCGAGCCCAAGGCCGGCATGTTCCTGTGGGCGCGCCATCCGGCGCTGCCCGACACGGTGGCCCTGTCCAACCAGGCGGCCGAGCAGGACATCATGCTTGGCCCGGGGCACCTGTTCACCTGTGACCTCACGCCCAACAACCCCTGGTTGCGCTTCAACGTGGCGTTCAGCCTGGAAGACCGGCTCTACAGCTTCCTGCGGGAACAGCTGAAACGCTGATTGCTTACACCAAGTTGGTGGCGTGCGCCACCGGTTGGCGCAATGTCCCGCATAGTCGAGCACTGCACTTGGCGCCCAGAGTGCGCAAGATCGCGCCTGTCCCTTATCCCTTGTCAATGGATCACTGGAAGGAGCCCACCATGCGTGAACACGTGTTGCAGCAAGTCCGTGCCGATGTCGCCACCCTGACGGCCCAGCCCACCGAGGCGCTGGATGCCGATCAACTGCTGACGATGATCCAGCAGGGCATTGCCCATGAGCACGAACTGCGAACCCAGACGGCTGGCGGCGCCAGCACCCTGACGCTCAACGGCCTGCTCAATGCCGAGCTGAGCCTGCGGACCGGCGTCTTCGGCGAGAAGCGGCCCGCCTTCAAGGCCGAGTTCTGATCGCGGCCAGCGCGGCCAGGCCTGCGCGCGCATCGCCCACCACCAGGTGGGCCGCGCAGGCCAGCATCAGGTTGCGCGGCAGACCGAAATCCTCGACGGCGCAGCCGGCGGCGTCCGTGGCGCCACCCATCTGCACCCGCAACGGGCGGCCATCGTCCAGGTAGCCCACCACCGGCTTGCCCAGCGCGGCGGCAAAGCCCACCTCGAAGGCCGTGCCTGAATCCGGCTCTGCGCCGCGGAAGTTGTTCAGGTTGGCCAGCACCGCGTCGGCTTGGCGGATCAGGCCCAGGTTGGCCTCGTAGATCCAGCGTGCGGCGGCAGCGCCCGCCAGCCCCGCCGGCAGGGCGTTGTCCAGCGGGTACAGCCCCGCCCAGCCTTGTTCGGCACACAGCGCTCTCAGGCGCTCGCCCCGGGCCAGGGCATCCGGGCGAAACACATCGAAGCCGGCGAGGTAGACCGTGGGCGTCATGCGCAGGGAGCCTGAGGTGGCGTGGTGAAGCGATCGCCGATTTTCGGCACCGCCGCATGCGCGGTCCACGCAGGCGCTGGCCCGGGGGCGGCTCCTATAATGAAAGGTTCCATTTCTCCCCCGTCCGGGTTCTGAGCCGGGCGGGCTCACTTTCTCGAAAGTTCCGGATGAAAGCCGCCGAGATCCGCCAGACCTACCTGAAGTTCTTCGAGAGCAAGGGGCACACCATCGTATCGTCCAGCCCGGTCGTGCCGGGGGATGATCCGACACTGCTGTTCACCAACGCCGGGATGAACCAGTTCAAGGACGTGTTCCTGGGCTTCGACAAGCGGCCCTACAGCCGGGCCACCACGGCGCAGAAGTGCATCCGCGCCGGCGGCAAGCACAACGACCTGGACAACGTCGGCTACACCGCGCGGCACCACACCTTCTTCGAGATGCTGGGCAACTTCTCGTTCGGGGACTACTTCAAGCACGACGCCATCAGCTACGCCTGGGAACTGCTGACCCAGCACTTCAAGCTGCCGGCTGACAAGCTGTGGGTGACGGTCTATTCCGAGGACGACGAGGCCTACGACATCTGGAACAAGGTGGTGGGCGTGCCGGCCGAGCGCATCGTGCGCATCGGTGACAACAAGGGCGGTCGCTACCAGTCCGACAACTTCTGGATGATGGGCGACACCGGCCCCTGCGGCCCCTGCACCGAGATCTTCTTCGACCATGGCCCGGACGTGGCCGGCGGCCCTCCGGGCAGCCCCGATGAAGACGGCGACCGCTACATCGAGATCTGGAACAACGTGTTCATGCAGTTCAACCGCACCGAAGACGGTGTGATGCACAAGCTGCCCAAGCCCTCGGTGGACACCGGCATGGGCCTGGAGCGCATCGCCGCGGTGCTGCAGCATGTGCATTCGAACTACGAGATCGACCTGTTCGTCGCGCTGATCGCCGCGGCCAAGGCGGCGGTGGAGAGCGCCGGCGGCACCGACATCGACCCGGCCTCGCCCAGCCTGAAGGTCATCGCCGACCACATCCGAGCCTGCTCGTTCATCATCGTGGACGGCGTGATCCCCGGCAACGAAGGCCGCGGCTATGTGCTGCGCCGCATCGCTCGGCGCGCGATCCGCCACGGCTACAAGCTGGGCGCGCGCACCCCGTTCTTCCACAAGATCGTGGCGGAACTGGTCAACCAGATGGGCGAGGCCTATCCGGAACTGCGCCAGGCCCAGGCCCGCGTGACCGAGGTGATCCAGCAGGAAGAGGAGCGCTTCTTCCAGACCATCGAGCGTGGCATGGAGATCCTGGAAGGCGCGCTGGCGGCCATGGAAGCGGCGGGCGCCAAGCAACTCGACGGCGAGACCGCCTTCAAGCTGCACGACACCTACGGCTTCCCCGTGGACCTGACCGCCGACGTCTGCCGCGAACGCGGCGTGACGGTGGACCAGACCGGCTTTGACGCCGCCATGGCCCGCCAGCGCGAGCAGGCCCGGGCCGCCGGCAAGTTCAAGATGGCCGCCGGCCTCGAATACAGCGGCGTGCCGACGACCTTCCATGGCTACGAGCACCTGGTGTGCGAAACCTCGAAGGTGGTGGCTGTCTATGTGGACGGCACCCCGGTGCCCGAAGCCAAGGCGGGTGACGACGCCGTGATCGTGCTGGACCATACCCCGTTCTACGCCGAGTCCGGCGGCCAGGTGGGCGATGCGGGCGAGCTGCGCAACGGCACGACCCGCGTGCTGGTCGAGGACACCATGAAGATCCAGGCCGACGTGTTCGGCCACCACGGCCGCGTTGTCGAGGGTTCGGTCAAGGTGGGTGATGCCTTCGTCGCCAAGGTGGATGCCGAGCGCCGCGCGCGGACGGTGCGCAACCACAGCGCCACCCACCTGATGCACAAGGCCCTGCGCGAGGTGCTGGGCACCCATGTGCAGCAGAAGGGCTCGCTGGTCACGCCCGAGCGCACCCGTTTCGACTTTGCCCACACCGCGCCAATGACGGCCGAGGAGATCCGCAAGGTCGAGGCCATCGTCAACGCCGAGATCCTGGCCAACGCCCAGGCCAAAGCGGAGGTGATGGGCATCGAGGACGCGCAGAAGAGCGGCGCGATGATGCTGTTCGGCGAGAAGTACGGTGACACCGTGCGCGTGCAGAGCATCGGCAGCTCCAAGGAGTTGTGCGGTGGCACGCACGTCAAGGCCACCGGCGACATCGGCCTGTTCAAGGTGGTGGCCGAGAGCGGCGTGGCCGCCGGCATCCGCCGTATCGAGGCGGTGACCGGCGACAACGCGCTGGCCTATCTGCAGGGCCTGGAAACCACGGTGAACCACGTGGCAGGCACCCTGAAGGCCGCGCCCACCGAGGTGGAACACCGCGTGGGGGCGGTGTTGGAGCAGGTGCGCACGCTGGAGAAGGAAGTGGCGGCCCTCAAGGGCAAGCTGGCTTCTGCCCAAGGTGACGAACTGCTGTCCCAGGCGGTGGATGTCAAGGGTCTGAAGGTGCTGGCCGCGACGCTGGAAGGCGCCGATGCCAAGACCCTGCGCGAGACCATGGACAAGCTCAAGGACAAGCTCAAGACCGCGGCCATCGTGCTGGCGGCGGTGGATGGCGGCAAGGTGCAGCTGGCCGCCGGCGTCACGTCTGACAGCACCGGCAAGGTCAAGGCCGGCGAGCTGGTCAACTTCGTCGCCCAGCAGGTGGGCGGCAAGGGCGGCGGCAAGCCCGACATGGCGATGGCCGGCGGCAGCGATGCCGCGGCCCTGCCGGCGGCGCTGGCCTCGGTGCAGGGCTGGGTGGCCGAACGGGTCTGATCACCGCGGGGGCAAAAGCCCCTGCGCCGGGTGGCCTCGGTGGGGGCGGCTTAGCATGCCGCCCGCCAACCACAACCTCCTGGAGACCGAGATGTCGATCACCCTGGGCGCCACCGCGCTGCCCGTCTTCACCACCGCGCTGACCAACCTGGGCCATCTGCTGGACAAGGCCCGGGCCCACGCCGAGGCCCGTCAGTTCAGCCCCGACGTGTTCTGCACGATGCGTTTCGCGCCGGACATGCTGCCCTTCACGGCCCAGATCCGCATCGCCTGCGACGCCGCCAAGAACGGCAGCGCGCGGCTGGCGGGCATCGAGGCGCCGAAGTTCGAGGACAAGGAAACCACCTTCGCCGAGCTGCGCGAGCGGGTGGCCAAGACCCTGGCCTGGCTGGCCACGCTGCAGCCGGCACCGATCGACGGCCGGGAGGCCGCCGAGATCACCTTTCCGGTGGGGCGCGAGGCCACCCGTACCCTGAGCGGCCAGGCCTATCTGCTGCACTGGGCCATTCCCAACCTGTTCTTCCACGTCACCACCGCCTACGACCTGCTGCGCCAGGCCGGCGTGCCGCTGGGCAAGGCTGACTATCTGGTCGGCCCCAACGCGGGCTGAGTCTGGGCTCAGTGCAGCTTGAGGCGGCCCGAGACGCGCCGCTGAAGCAGCCGCACCAGGGCCAGCACCATGGTGTCGACGGTGCCGATGATGGCGCGGTGGTGGTTCAGGTGCAGGGACATGTACATCCACTTCGCGATCAGCCCCTCGACGAAGAAGTTGCGACCTGAGAGCCCGCCCATCAGGTTGCCCACGCCCTTGTTCTCGCCCAGCGAGACCAGCGAGCCAAAGTCGCGGTATTGGAAGGGCGCGCTGACCGGACGTTCCTTCAGCAGGCCCAGCAGCACCTGCTTCAGGTAGCTGGCCTGCTGGTGGGCGGCCTGGGCCCGGGCCGGCACCAGGCGGCCGCTTTCCCATTCGCAGGCGGCGCAGTCGCCCATGGCGTAGACGCCCTCGGCCGAGCTGCGCAGCTGCGCATCCACCACGAACTGGTGGGCGCGGTTGGTGGTCAGCCCGAGGCGCTCGTTGCTGTCGGCCGCCTTGATGCCGGCCGCCCAGACGATCAGGTCGGCAGGGATGCGGCCTTTGTCTGTCACCAGCGCATCGGCCTCGATGGCTTGCACCCGGGTGCCGGTCAGCACCTTGACCTGCTTGCGCTGCAGGGCCACCTGGGCTTGCTGGGAGATCTTCTCGGGCAGGCCGGCCAGGATGCGCGGCGCGGCTTCGACGATGGTGATGTCCAGGCGGAAGCGCTGCTCTTTGCTCAGGCCCTCGGTCAGCTCCTGGTGGGCCTCGATCAGCTCGGCTGACAGCTCCACCCCGGTGGCGCCAGCGCCGACGATGGCCAGCGAGAGCAGCTTGTCCTCGGAAAACGCCGTGCGCACGAAGGCGGTGAGCAGGCGCTGGTGGAAGCGCTCGGCGTCCAGCGTCTGCTCCAGCACATAGGCATGCTCGGCGCCCGGGGTGCCGAAGAAGTTGGAGCCGCTGCCGATGGCCAGCACCAGCCAGCGGTAGCTGATGTGTCGTTCCGGCACCAGCACCTGTCCCTGGGCGTCCAGCACTGGTGCCAGCGTGATCTGGCGTTTCTGGGGGTCCAGGCCGCCCAGCTCACCCAGCGTGAAGCTGAAGTGGTTGCGCCGGGCCAGGGTGGTGTAGGACAGGCCCTCCTGATGGGCATCGAGCGTGCCGGCGGCCACCTCGTGCAGGGTGGGCTTCCAGATGTGGAAGGAGGCGCGGTCGATCAGCAGGACCTTTTCCTGGCCGCCGGCGCCGCCGCCGACGATGACGATGTCGTAATGCATGGGGTGCGTGGGGAGTGCCAAGCGAAGGTTGGCAAGTCTCGCACCATGTCGGGCCCGCCGGATCAGCGGTTCGGCGGGGTGGGCGCGGTCATGTGCCGGTCCAGGCCCTGGGCGCGCCACTGCGGCAGGTACTGCGGGTAGTCGCGCTGGATGAAGTCGATCAGGGCCTCGCGCACCGCGCAGCGCAGGTCCCAGGCGGCCGAGGAGTTGGCGGCCGTCACCAGGGCACGCAACTGCAGGGCCTGTTCACCTGCTTCGGTGACCTGCAGCAGGGCCAGGCGCTTGTCCCACAGCGGCGAGGCCTCGCAGGCCCGCTGCAGCGCATCTCGCAGCGGCGCGAGCGGCATGCGGTAGTCCACCCACAGGAAGACGGAGCCGATCAACTCGGCGTTCTCGCGCGTCCAGTTCTGGAACGGGTGTTCGATCCACCACTGCAGGGGCACGATCAGGCAACGCTGGTCCCAGATGCGCACGACGACGTAGGCACTGCTGATTTCCTCGACCACGCCCCATTCGCCCTCGACGATCACCACATCGTCCAGCCGGATCGGCTGGGTCAGGCCGATCTGCAGGCCGGCAATCAGGTTGCCCAGCACCGGCCGTGCCGCGAAGCCGGCGATGATGCCCATCATGCCGGCCGAGGCCAGCAGGCTGGTGCCGATCTGCCGCACCGTCGGGAAGGTCATCAGCGCCAGGGCCGTCCCCACCAGGCTGACCACGCCCACCAGCGTGCGCGAGAGCACCCGGGTCTGGGTGTAGAGGCGGCGGGCCTGCAGGTTGTCGGCCTGCGTCAGAGGCAGGCGGCTCAGGTAGGCGGCCGTGTAGTGGTTGATGCTGCGCACGATCAGCCAGGTGACGCAGGCCATCACGCCCAGCGCGGTGAGGCGCTGCAGGCCCTGCACGCCGTGCAGGTCGTCTGGCGCACCGTGCCAGACCAGGCTGAGCGCGATCAGCGGCAGCAGCCAGCGCGCCGGCAGATGGGCCCCCGTCACCACAGCGGCCGCCTGGGCATGACCGCGCGTGGCGTGGTCCAGGAGGCGGCGCCCCACCCGGTAGATCACCGCGGAGGCGATCAGGGCCACCAGGGCGGCCCCCAGCAGGGTCAACCATTCGGCCATGGGGTCGGGCAGGTCGTGGAACCAGGCGAGCAGAGGTGTCATGCAGAAGGGGGGGCGTGGAGGAGAAGCGTGGTTATGCTTGTGCAAATGTAATTGATCGGGATTCCACGGTGGCGGGGGGCGCGGGGTTCGCATCGGGGCAGGGGACGTGCGACACTGGCAGGCCCCGTGTTTTCCTGGAGACCCCGATGGCGGCGCCCCGCATGAGTACCGAACAAGAAATCGAGGCGCTGGATGCCCTGTGCCAGCGCATGGCTGGTTTCGAGGAGGGCGTCTCGCTCGAATGGCTGGACGGCTACATGACGGCCCTGATGGCCGGTCCGCGCCGCCTCACGCTCGACGAGTGGCTGCCGACGATGGCCGAGGGGGCCTTCGAGCGGGCCTTTGCCGATCCGGCCGATGCCGAGGCGGCCCGCCAGGCGGTCCAGGCCCGCTGGGACGTGCTGGCCAACCAGCTGGATCCGGAAGAGCTGCTGGACGATACCGATGTGCTGCGCCTGGCGCCGCTGATGATCGAGCTGAGCGATGAGGACAAGCAGCGCCTGGTGGACGAAGGGCATGTGAAGGCCGAGGAGCTGCACCTGCTGGAGCAGACCGGTGAGGTCTGGGCGCTGGGCTTCATCGACGCGACGCGCAACTTTCCGCAGGACTGGCCCGAACCCGATGCCGAGACCGAGGAAGGCCAGCTGTTCGAGGAATGCATGCTGCGCGTCGTCTCGCTGACGATGAATCCGGAAGAGCTCAAGGAGGTCTATGACGACCTCTATGAGGGCGAGGAGCTCAGTCGCGACGAGCTGATCCACGAGGCGCTGTACGCGGCGCAGGACATGCGCCTGTACTGGCTGGACCACGCCCCCAAGCCGCCGCAGCGCCGTGTCGGCGATCTGCCCGGCCGCAATGACCCCTGCCCCTGCGGCAGCGGCAAGAAGTTCAAGAAGTGCCACGGCGCGCAGATGCAGTGAAGACCGCGGTGCGCGGGGCAAGGCCAATTCGATGAAGGAACGACAGGATCTGACAGGCAAGCACATCGTGCTGGGCCTGTCCGGGGGCGTGGCCTGCTACAAGGCGGCCGAGCTGACCCGGGAGCTGACGAAGGCCGGCGCCACGGTGCAGGTGGTGATGACCGAGGGCGCCGAGGCCTTCATCACGCCGGTGACGATGCAGGCCCTGTCGGGCCGGCCGGTCTACACCAGCCAATGGGATGCGCGCCCGGACAACAACATGGCGCACATCCAGCTCTCGCGCGAGGCCGATGCGATCCTGATCGCGCCGGCCAGCGCGGACTTCATCGCCCGGCTGGTGCAGGGCCGGGCCGACGAGTTGCTCTCGCTGCTGTGCCTGGCGCGGCCGATCGAACGGGTGCCGCTGCTGGTGGCCCCGGCGATGAACCGCGAGATGTGGGCCCACCCGGCCACCCAGCGCAACGTGGCGCAGCTGCAGGCCGATGGCGCCACCGTGCTGGGCCCGGCCGCGGGCGACCAGGCCTGTGGCGAGGTGGGCGATGGGCGCATGCTGGAGCCGGCCGAGCTGCGCGACGAGCTGATCGCCTTCTTCCAGCCCAAGCGGCTGGCTGGCCGCAGGCTGCTGATCACCGCCGGCCCCACCTTCGAGGCCATCGATCCAGTGCGTGGCATCACCAACCACTCCAGCGGCAAGATGGGCTTTGCCATCGCCCGCGCCGCGCAGGAGGCGGGCGCCGAGGTGACGCTGGTGGCTGGCCCGGTGCACCTGCCCACGCCACGCCATGTGCGCCGCATCGACGTGCAGAGCGCGCAGCAGATGTACGACGTGGTGCTGCCGGCGGCTGCACGGCATGAGGTGTTCATTGCGACCGCTGCGGTGGCCGACTGGCGCCCGGCGCAGATGAACGCCCAGAAGATCAAGAAGGACGGCAAGAAGCAGGCCCCGGTTTTCGAGCTGACCGAGAACCCGGACATCCTGGCCGCGGTGGCGGCACTGCCGCAGCCACCGTACTGCGTGGGGTTTGCCGCCGAGAGCGAGCACCTGTTGCAGCATGCCCGCGAGAAGCTGCTGCGCAAGAAGGTGCCGTTGATCGTGGGCAACCTGGGGCCGGCCACCTTCGGGCGCGACGACAACACCCTGGTGCTGGTGGATGTCGACGGCCACCGCGAGCTGCCCACAGCCGACAAGCTGACCCTGGCCCGCGCCCTGGTGCGCGACCTGGCCGAACGACTGAAGACCTCTGCCTGATGACGACGATCGACGTGAAAGTGCTGGACCCGCGCATGGCGGACCAGCTGCCCGCCTACGCCACCCCCGGCAGCGCCGGCCTGGACCTGCGCGCCTGCCTGGACCAGCCGCTGGTGCTGGCGCCGGGGCAGACCGCGCTGATTCCCACCGGCTTGGCGGTGCACATCGGAGACCCCGGGCTGGCGGCGCTGATCCTGCCGCGCTCGGGCCTGGGCCACAAGCATGGCATCGTGCTGGGCAACCTGGTCGGGCTGATCGACTCCGATTACCAGGGGCCGCTGATGGTGAGCTGCTGGAACCGCAGCGACGCGGCCTTCACGGTGCAGCCGCTGGAGCGCATCGCCCAGATGATCATCGTGCCCGTGGTGCAGGCGGCGTTCCGTCGGGTGGACACGTTCGAGAGCAGCCACCGCGGCGAGGGCGGTTTCGGCTCCACCGGCCGCGGCTGACACCGCGGGCCGGCGGTCTGTCGGCGTTCAGTGCAGCGCGGCGCCGGGCGGCGGGCTGCTGATCACGGTCAGCGTCGATTCGCTCACCGAACCGGCCTCGATCTCCTCGGTCGTGGCCGGGCGCACATCCATCACCTTCAGCGCAATACGCAGGGCCATGCCGGCCAGCGGGTGGTTGGCGTCCAGCACCACATGCTCGGGGTAGACCTCGGTCACCGTGTAGACGAGATCCCCCGGCATGTCCGGCGTGGCCGCGCCCTTGGGCAGGCCTTCAAAGCGCATGCCGGGCTCGGTGTTCTCGGGGAACAGCGCGCGGGCTTCGTAGCAGACCAGGTCGGCGTCGTAGTCGCCAAAGGCATGCTCGGGTTCCAGGTGCAAGTCGGTCTCGTAGCCGACGCCCTGGCCCGCCAGGGCCTCCTCGACCTTGGGCAGCAGGTCATCGCCACCGTAGAAGAACTCCACGGGGTCGGTCAGTTCGTCAATGCGCTCACCTTGACCATCCGACAGGGTCCAGGTCAACGTCACGACACAAGGGGAAGTGATGTCCATCAGGAGATGATCGCACAAGGGCCGCCACAATCCGGGCCCAT
Organism: Ideonella benzenivorans; assembly: GCF_020387415.1. Classification (GTDB taxonomy): domain Bacteria; phylum Pseudomonadota; class Gammaproteobacteria; order Burkholderiales; family Burkholderiaceae_C; genus Ideonella; species Ideonella benzenivorans. Next base: position 173,490 of record NZ_JAGWCB010000008.1, read on the forward strand.
GACCGTGAACCCCTTGCAGAAACTCCCCTTGCTGGGTGGCCTCTCGCCCGCCCAGTTCATGCGCCGCTACTGGCAGAAAAAACCGTGTCTGATCCGGCAGGCCGTGCCTGGCGTGGTGCCGCCCGTGGACCGCGCCGAGTTGCTGGCGCTGGCGGCGCGCGATGACGTCGAATCCCGGCTGGTGCAGCAGGCCAAGGGCGGTTGGCAACTGCGCCACGGGCCCTTCAGCCGCCGGCAGATCCCGCCGTTCAGCCGCCCGGGCTGGACCCTGCTGGTTCAGGGGCTGGATCTGCATGTGCAGGCCGCCCACGAGATGCTCAGCCAGTTCCGTTTTGTGCCCGAGGCCCGGCTGGACGACCTGATGATCAGCTACGCCAGCGACGGGGGCGGGGTCGGTCCGCACCTGGACTCCTACGACGTGTTCCTGCTACAGGTGTCCGGCCGGCGCCGCTGGCGGGTGGGGCCGGTCCGTGACAGCGCCCTGGTCGAGGACATGCCGGTGAAACTGCTGGCCCATTTCGAGCCGACCGAAGAATGGGTGCTGGAGCCGGGCGACATGCTCTATCTGCCACCGCGCTGGGGGCACGACGGCATTGCCGAGGGCCACGACTGCATGACCTGTTCGGTGGGGTTTCGCACGCCCACCCCCACCGAAACCGCCCGGGATGTGCTGCAGCGGATGATCGATGCCCTGGAGGCGCCGGAACACGAGCCGCATTACCGTGATCCGGCCCAGTCCGCGACCGATACGCCCGGACGGATCCCGCCCGCTCTGCAGGAATTTGCCCAGCAGGCCGTGATCTCGGCACTCAACGACGCCCACAGCCTGGCCTGTGCCTTGGGCGAATCGTTGACGGAGCCCAAGGCCATCGTCTGGTTCGAGGGGGGCGAGCCGCTGCAGGAGGGGCAGGGCCTGCGCCTGGACCGCCGTACCCGCATGATGTACGACGAACGGCACGTCTTCATCAACGGCGAGTCGTTTCGCGCGGCGGGGCGGGACGCACGGCTGATGCAGCAACTGGCGGACCAGCACACGCTGGGGCCCCGGGAGGTGCGGCAATTGAGTGCTGGCGCCCGTGAACTGGTGGACGATTGGGCCGAGGCGGGCTGGTTGCACGGCGTCTGACAGCACTCCCTTGGTGCAAACCGGCCTCTGATCAGTGCATCTGGGCCGCCACAAAGTGATGCGCCAAGGCAACGAATCCAGGAGCTTGGAATTCGAGACATGGAATGTCCAGGGCACTTTCCCTGAGGCTGCGTATAATGTAAGTCTAGGCTCAGAAAAAGTTCATGGAGTTGCGTATTGCCCTCTGAACATTTCTGGTCCTCGCGAGGAGGAGGCGCGCACGAACAGCGAGCTTCCAGAATGACCGGTATTTTTTGTTCGACTCTTTTCGATTCGAGGATTTTCATGAACAAGTCGCTCCTGCTGGCTTCCCTGATCGCTGCTGCTGCCCTGACCGCTTGCGGCAAGAAGGACGAAGCTCCTGCTCCCGTGGACGCCGCTCCTTCGGCTGCTGAAGCCGCTTCGGACGTTGCTCCGGCCGCTTCGGAAGCCGCTCCGGCCGCTTCGGACGCTGCTGCTCCCGCTTCGGAAGCCGCTTCGAACTAAGAAGACACAGGTTCAGCCCCTCGGGCTGCCTGCGACAAAGCCGCCTTCGGGCGGCTTTTTTCATGCCCTCGGCGCGGGGCAGCATGGCGGTGCACCCATGAAAAACGGCAGCCGAAGCTGCCGTCCTGAGGGAGCGGAGGGTGCTCAGTACTTGAGCTCGTCCACCAGCTGCTGGACGATGCGCTGTGCGCTGGCGCTGTTGTCCGGCTCGCCATTGGGTTTCTGCACCGTGACCTGGGTGAGGTTGCCCTGGGCCTTGAGCACGATGCGGTAGCGTCCCAGCGCCAGTTCGGCTGGCTCCCTGGCACCAAACAGTTTCGAGATGAAGTTGGGCGAATCCTGTGCGGCAATCTTCGGGTCCACATAGCGGACCGCGTAGGTGACCAGGGCATGGTCGCGGTCTTCGACGGTGAAGCCGGTGCGGTCCAGGGCCAGACCGACGCGACGCCAGGTGCGTTCCAGCCCGTCGTCCACTTCCAGCGTGGCCCCCGGTTGACCGGCGACCACACGGGCCTTGGCGGCCACTTGCACAACCTGACCTGGTGCCGCAGAAGCGGCACCGCTGGCGGCGCTGGCCGCGGTGGCGACGGGCGAGATGGCCTGCATCAAGCGGGTCAGCAGTTCCGTTTCCAGTGCGGGATCGACCGGGCGGTTGGTCCAGGTGGTGTTGCCGTCGCGGCCGGTGTAGACCTCTTCCAGCCCGTGGTGGGTCACGTAGACCTCGCTGCCGGCGCCATCGGCGCTGCGGACCACCCGGATCGTGAAGCGGTCACGCAGGCCGCTGTCGTACAGGCGATCCAGCACCTGGCCGATCGTCGAACGGATCAGGTCCTTGGGCAGGTTGGCGCGGTTTTCGACCCAGTCGGTTTCCAGGACACCGGAGGCGGCATCCTCCTTCGTGAACTTGAAGTTCCGGTCCAGCAGGTACTCCCGCACCGCCGGCCAGACCTCCTCAGGGCTGCGGCGGGTGACCAACCATTGCTGCTGGCCCATGCGGGCGATGTGGGTGTCGCCGGCCGAGGTGATGGCCACGGTGGGCACCGCGCTGGCGGCATCGCCCGGCCGGGCCGGGTTGCGCAGATCGGAGGCCGACACCGCGCCGGCCTGCGGCGCATAGCGGTTGTCGCGGGCCAACTGGCTCAGGTCGGGAGGCACATCCAGCGGCTTGACCTTGCGGGCGGCCGTGCCGTAGTCGATCTTGTCATCGGGCAGCACGCTGCTGATCATGCCGCAGCCGGCCAGGCTTGCGGCCAGGGCCAAGGTGGCGGCGCGCACGGCCGTGATCGAGAAGGCTTGTTTCACTTGGGGGATCTCCGGAGGGCGCCGGGGTGCCGGACCGCCGCAGGGACAGGGAACAGCGGGTGCCCGATCAAGGGCACCGCAGCGGGTCAGATCAGAGGATGCCGCTTTCGCGCAGGGCAGCGCGCACGGTGGCCTGGCCGGCTGGCGTCAGCTCGACGATCGGCAGGCGCACGACATTGCGGCAGCGGCCCATTTGCGACAGCGCCCACTTGGTCGGCGCCGGGCTGGATTCGCAGAACAGCTGCTTGTGCAGCGGCAGCAGGCGGAAGTGGATTTCACGGGCCTTGGCCACGTCGCCAGCGATGGCGGCCATGCACAGCTCATGCATCAGCTTGGGCGCGATGTTGGCGGTCACGCTGACATTGCCCTTGCCGCCCAGCAGCATGGTGGCGATGGCACTGCTGTCGTCGCCGGAATACACGGCGAAGTTCGACGGCACATGCTTGATCAGCCAGGCGGCACGCTCGATGTTGCCGGTGGCCTCCTTGATGCCGAAGATGCCGGGCACTTCGGTCAGACGCAGCACGGTCTCGGGCTGCATGTCCGCCACGGTGCGGCCCGGCACGTTGTAGAGCATCACCGGGATGTCCACCGCCTCGGCGATCGCGCGGAAATGGCGGTAGATGCCTTCCTGCGAGGGCTTGTTGTAGTAGGGCACGACCTGCAGCGTGCAGTCGGCGCCGACATCCTTGGCGTACTTCGACAGCGTGATCGCCTCGGCGGTGCTGTTGGCGCCCGCGCCGGCCAGGATGGGCACCCGGCCTTTGGCGTGCTCGACCGCCACGCGGATGATCTCGCAGTGTTCTTCCACGTTCACCGTGGCCGATTCGCCCGTGGTACCGACCACGCCGATGCAGTCGGTACCCTCGGCGATGTGCCAGTCGATGAGTGCCTTGAGCGCGTCGTAATCGACGCTGCCGTCCTCGTGCATCGGCGTCACCAGAGCGACGATGCTGCCAACAATCGGTGTCATCAGGAATTCCTTCGGGGAAGCGGTGATTCTAGCCCTGGCTCAGCTGAGAAAAGGGCAGGGGATGGCGGGCTGGCACCCCGGGGGCGGGCCCACCCGGCCGGACCGCGGCAATGCGCTGCACGAAGCGGTCGGGTTGCGCCAGGAAGCCATCCTCGTAGGCGACGATCTGCCAGCCCAGACAACGCGCGAGCAGCTCGCCCGGTTGAAGCAGAAAGTCGGGGCGGGAGGGCTTGCCGATGAGGGCCTGGTGGCAGGAAAAGGTTTCGTAAAGCAGCCAGCCCCCGGGCGCCACGCAGGCCATCAGTTCGGCCCAGCGGGGCCGCCACAGGTAGTGGGTGACGACCACGGCCTCGAATTGGCGCCCGGCCAGCGGCCAGGGGCCCGCCTCCAGATCGCCTTGTAGGATCTCCGCCTGGCCGGCCAGGTCCGTGAGGGCCGTGGTGTCGCGGTCGATGCCGGTCGCCTGAAAGCCGTGCGCCGCCAGCCAGCGCAGGTGCCGGCCGTTGCCGCAGGCCAAGTCCAGCACCCGGGCCCCGGGGGGGAGCTGTCCGGCCCAGCGGGTGATCCAGTTGGAAGGGGTGGGCCGTCCGGGCAAGGGCATGCGTCGCCTGGGGTCAGAAGCAGGCCCAGAGCCGGCCGGCCAGGTCCAGCGCCAGTTCGGGGCGCAGATAGGCCGCGAACACCAGGGCCAGCACGACCAGTGCCAGGGTCCAGCCAAGCAGGCGCCAGGTCCGGGCGGCGCGCACTGCGCGCGCTGCAGCATTCTTCACGGGTGGCTGGGCGCTGGCCACGGCAGGGAGGACTCAGGCTGCAGCCGGCACCGGGCGGGCGACGGGGGTTTCACGCACCGGCTGGTTGGCCAGGCCCGCAAACACGCCCAGCGCGACGGCGATCCACCACACCAGATCGTAGCTGCCGGTCAGGTCATAGAGCTTGCCACCCAGCCAGACCCCCAGGAAAGAGCCGACCTGGTGGCTGAGGAAGACGATGCCGCCCAGCATGGACATGTACCGCACACCGAAGACCTGGGCCACGATGGCGTTGGTGGGTGGCACGGTGGACAGCCACAGAAAGCCCATCACGGCGGCGAACAGGTAGACGCTCAGCGGCGTCAGCGGCGCCCACAGGAACAGCACGATGACCAGCGAGCGCAGCAGGTAGATGCCCGACAGGATGTGGCGCTTGGCCATGCGCTGCCCCAGGACGCCGGCGGTGTAGGTGCCGAAGACATTGAACAGGCCGATCAGCGCCAGGGCGGTGGTGGCCACCTGCGGGTCCAGGCCATGGTCCTTCAGGTAGCTGGGCATGTGCACCCCGATGAACACCACCTGGAAGCCGCAGACGAAATAGCCGGCCGTCAGCCAGCGGAAGCTGCTGGAGCCAAAGGCCTCGCGCAGGGCGTCGCCCACGCTCTGGTGGGGCTCGTCCGCGGCCCGGGTGTGCGTCTGGGCGGGTTCCTTCAGGCCCCAGGCCAGCGGGGCGATGGCCAGCGCGGCGCAGCCCAGCACGAACAGCGCGTTCTGCCAGCCCCAGTGGCCGATCAACCAACTCTCCACCGGCACCATCAGGAACTGGCCGAACGAGCCGGCGGCGGCGGCCACACCCATGGCCCAGGAACGCTTCTCGGGCGCCACGTTGCGCCCGATCACGCCGTAGACCACCGCATAGGTGGTGCCCGACTGCGCCATGCCCAGCAGCAGGCCCGCGCTGCCGGTGAAGGCCAGGCCGGAGCTGGCCAGGGCCATCAGCACCAGGCCGCCGGCGTAGAGCAGTGCACCGGCCACCAGCACCCGGAAGGCGCCGAAACGGTCGGCCAGCATGCCGGCGAACGGCCCTGCCAGGCCCCAGGCGATGTTCTGGATGGCCATCGCGAAGGCGAAGGTCTCGCGGGTCCAGCCTCGGTCCATCGTGATCGGGGCCAGCCAGAGGCCGAAGCCGTGGCGGATGCCCATCGACAGGGTCACGATGGCGGCGCCGCAGGCCAGAACCTGGGTCATCGACAGGGGGCGGTGGGATGAGGAGGGCATCCGGGCACTGTAGCGGAAGCCCGGCAGACCTGTGCCAGGCGGGGCCATCCCGGTTTTGTGTCACCCCGGCTCCCTACAATCGCCCGCCATGGCGACACGTTCCTCTTCCGTCACGCCGGTCTACGGCGAGGCTTCCATCCGGGTGCTCAAAGGCCTGGAGCCGGTCAAGCAACGACCGGGCATGTACACGCGCACCGACAACCCCCTGCATGTCGTGCAGGAGGTGATCGACAACGCCGCCGACGAGGCGCTGGCAGGCTTTGGCAAGCGCATCGCCGTCATCCTGCACGCCGACAACTCGGTCACGGTGGAGGATGACGGGCGCGGGATTCCCTTCGGCCTGCACCCTGAAGAACAGGTGCCGGTGCTGGAGATCGTCTACACCCGGCTGCATGCGGGCGGCAAGTTCGACAAGGGTTCGGGCGGCGCCTACAGCTTCTCTGGCGGCCTGCACGGGGTGGGCGTCAGCGTGACCAACGCACTGGCCACCCGGCTGCAGGTGACGGTCTGGCGCGAGGGCCAGGTGGCCACGCTGGCCTTCGCGGGCGGGGACGTGGTGGAGCCGCTGGTGGTGCGCAAGGCCGGCAGCGGCGACCGCAAGCAGGGCACCTCGGTGCGGGTCTGGCCCGACGCCCAGTATTTCGAGAGCCCGGACCTGCCGCGCCAGGAGCTGATCCACCTGCTGCGCAGCAAGGCGGTGCTGATGCCCGGCGTCACTGTGACGCTGACCACCGAGAAGCCCGGTGGCAAGGAGGCGGAGACCCTGACCTGGCAGTTCAAGGGCGGCTTGCAGGACTATCTGCAACAGTCGCTCTCGGCCGACCCGGTGATTCCGCTGTTCGAGGGCGAGCATTACGCGGCTGAGGGCGAACACGACAACTTCGCCGCCGGTGAAGGCGCGGCCTGGGCGGTGGCCTTCACCGAGGAAGGCACGCTGCTGCGCGAGAGCTACGTCAACCTGATCCCGACGGTGGCCGGCGGCACCCACGAGGCTGGCCTGAAGGACGGCCTGTTCGGCGCCGTCAAGGGCTTCATCGAGCTGCATTCGCTGCTGCCCAAGGGCGTCAAGCTGATGCCCGAGGACGTGTTCAGCCGGGCCAGCTTCGTGCTGTCGGCCAAGGTGCTGGATCCGCAGTTCCAGGGCCAGACCAAGGAGCGCCTGAACAGCCGCGATGCGCTGCGCCTGGTGTCGGCCTTCGTCAAGCCCGGGCTGGAGCTGTGGCTGTCCCAGCACGTGGATTACGGCAAGAAGCTGGCCGAGCTGGCCATCAAGGCCGCGCAGACCCGCCAGCGCGCCGGCCAGAAGGTCGAGAAGCGCAAGGGCTCGGGCGTGGCGGTGCTGCCGGGCAAGCTGACCGACTGCGAAAGCCGCGATCTGGCGCTCAACGAGTTGTTCCTGGTCGAGGGCGATTCGGCCGGCGGCTCGGCCAAGATGGGGCGCGACAAGGAAACCCAGGCCATCCTGCCGCTGCGCGGCAAGGTGCTCAATGCCTGGGAGGTGGAGCGCGACCTGCTGTTCAAGAACACCGAGATCCACGACATCTCGGTGGCCATCGGCGTGGACCCGCATGGCCCCAGCGACAGCCCGGACCTGTCCGGCCTGCGCTACGGCAAGATCTGCATCCTGTCCGACGCGGACGTGGACGGCTCGCACATTCAGGTGCTGCTGCTCACGCTGTTCTTCCGCCACTTCCCCAAGCTGATCGAGACCGGCCATGTGTATGTGGCCAAGCCGCCGCTGTTCCGCATCGACGTGCCGGCCCGTGGCAAGAAGCCGGCCGCCAAGGTCTATGCCCTGGACCAGGGCGAGATGGACGTGGTGCTGGAGAAGCTGCGCAAGGAAGGCGTGAAGGAGACCGCCTGGAGCATCAGCCGCTTCAAGGGCCTGGGCGAAATGAGCGCCGAGCAGCTGTGGGACACCACGCTGAACCCGGACACCCGGCGCCTGCTGCGGGTGGGCTACGGCCCGGTGAATTTCGACGGCACGGTGAGCTCCATGGGCAAGCTGATGGGCAAGGGCGAGGCCCAGGCCCGGCGCGAGCTGATGGAACTGCATGGCGACTCGGTCGAGATCGATGTCTGAACCGGGACCTTGGGGGCATGCCCCTGCTTTTCCGGCGCTTGGCGGCCCCGACGCTTCCTAGAATCGTTGACGCCTGTACTGATGCTGGAAGGTTCCGTCATGTCCGCCGTCTCGCTGTCTCGTGTGGCCTGCCAGGCCGCGCTCTGCCTGTCCCTGTGGCCGGCCGGGCCCGCGGCGGCGCAGCAGCTCTGGGGCTATGTGGACGGCGCGGGCGTGGCCCACTTCGCGGACCAGGCGCTGGACTCACGCTACCTGCCGGTGCTGCCGGAGCCCGGTCAGCTGCAGATCCGGGTGCCAGGCAAGACCATGTCGGGCAGCCGGCTGTTGACCTGGCTGGATTTCGCACCCGAGGTCAAGCGGGTGCAGCCCTGGCTGAAGGAAGCCGAGCGCGTGACCGGCGTGGATGCGGAGTTGCTCAAGGCGATCATCACGGTCGAATCCGGCTTCCGCAACGACCTGGTCTCGTCGCGCGGGGCCATCGGCCTGATGCAGATGATGCCGGATGCGGCCGACCGCTATGCCACCCGCGCCGAGGCGCAGGCCCCGGCGGAGGAGCGTCTGCGCAACCCGCGGCTCAACATCCTGACGGGCGCGCGCATGCTGGCGGACCTGAGTCGGCGCTATGGGGGCGTGGACGTGGCGCTGGCGGCCTGGAATGCCGGTGAGGGCAGCGTGCGCCGTGCCGGTGGCAAGATGCCGCCCTTTGAAGAAACCCGGGCCCATGTGCACATGGTGCTCGAGCTGTACTGGACCTTGCTGCAACAGCGGCTGCAAGGCGGTGTCCGCCAGATGACGCTGGTGGGCTGGAACGAAGGGGCGCAGCCGCTGCGCTGAGCCCGACCTGGATCGATGGAACAGACTTCCCTGAGTTTTCAAGCCGACGGCGACGACGGATCGAACGAGATCGCGCTGGCGCACTACGCCCAGCAGGCCTATCTGGAATATGCGCTGAGCGTGGTCAAGGGCCGTGCGCTGCCCGATGTCTGCGACGGAGCCAAGCCAGTGCAGCGTCGCATCCTGTACGCCATGCAGCGCATGGGCCTGAGCTTTGGCGCCAGCGGCGCGCCCAAGCCGGTCAAGAGCGCCCGGGTGGTGGGCGATGTGCTGGGCCGCTTCCACCCGCACGGGGACCAGGCCGCCTACGACGCGCTGGTGCGCATGGCGCAGGACTTCTCCCAGCGCTATCCGCTGATCGACGGCCAGGGCAACTTCGGCAGCCGGGACGGCGACGGCGCCGCGGCCATGCGCTACACCGAAGCGCGCCTGTCGCCGATCGCCCGCCTGCTGCTCGACGAGATCGACGAGGGCACGGTGGAGTTCGTGCCCAACTACGATGGCTCCACCGAGGAACCCCGGCAGTTGCCGGCACGCCTGCCCTTTGTGCTGCTCAACGGCGCTTCGGGCATTGCCGTGGGCCTGGCCACTGAGATCCCCAGCCACAACCTGCGCGAGGTGGCGGCGGCCGCGGTGGCGCTGATCCGCAACGAGCAGTTGCCCGACGAGGAACTGTTCGCGATGCTGCCGGGGCCGGACTTTCCGGGCGGCGGCCAGGTCATCTCCAGCGTGGCCGACATCCAGGCCGCCTACAGCAGTGGCCGGGGCAGCCTGAAGGTGCGTGCGGTCTGGAAGATTGAGGACCTGGCACGCGGGCAGTGGCAGCTGGTGGTGACCGAGCTGCCGCCCGGTACCAGCGCGCAGAAGGTGCTCGAAGAGATCGAGGAGCTGACCAACCCCAAGGTCAAGGCCGGCAAGAAGGCGCTGACCGCCGAACAGACCCAGCTCAAGGGCGCGGTGCTGTCGGTGCTGGACACGGTGCGCGACGAATCCAGCAAGGACGCGCCGGTGCGGCTGGTCTTCGAGCCCAAGAGCCGCACCGTGGAGCAGCAGGAGCTGATCACCACGCTGCTGGCCCACACCAGCCTGGAGACCAACGCCCCGGTCAACCTGACCATGGTGGGCCTGGACGGCAAGCCGGTGCAGAAGAGCGTGCGCCAGATGCTGCTGGAGTGGATCCGCTTCCGTCAGAGCACGGTGCAGCGGCGCACCCGCCATCGCCTGGACAAGGTGCTGGACCGCATCCACGTGCTGGAAGGCCGCCAGCTGGTGCTGCTGAACATCGACGAGGTGATCCGCATCATCCGCAACGCCGACGAGCCCAGGCCGGCGCTGATCGAGCGCTTCCGCCTGAGCGACCGCCAGGCCGAGGACATCCTGGAAATCCGGCTGCGCCAACTGGCCCGGCTGGAGGCGATCAAGATCGAGCAGGAACTGGCGAACCTGCGCGAGGAGCAGGCCAAGCTGGAGGACATCCTGGGCAACCCAGGCAGCCTGCGCCGCACGGTGATCAAGGAAATCGAGACCGACGCCAAGCAGTTCGGCGACGACCGCCGCACCCTGATCCAGGAGGAGAAGCGGGCGGTGGCCGAGGTCAAGGTGGTGGACGAGCCCGTCACCGTGGTGGTCAGCCAGATGGGTTGGGTGCGGGCCCTGAAGGGCCACGAGGTGGATGCCACCACGCTGGGCTTCAAGTCCGGTGACACGTTGCACGGCCATTTCGCCTGCCGCAGCGTGGACACGCTGCTGGTCATCGGCAGCAACGGTCGGGTCTACAACGTCGCGGTGGCCGGCCTGCCGGGCGGGCGGGGGGATGGCGTGCCCATCACCTCGCTGATCGAGCTGGAGCCGGGCACGCAGGCCCAGCATTACTTCGCGGGTGCCCCCGACACCACGCTGCTGCTGGCCAACAGCGGTGGCTTCGGCCTGCTGGCGCGGGCGGCGGACCTGTTCACCCGCCAGCGCGCGGGCAAGAGCTTCCTCAGCCTGGAGGCCCAGGAGACCGTGCTGCCGCCGGCCGTGGTGGCCTTGGCGCACCGCCAGGTGGCCTGTCTGTCGGCCAGCGGCCGCCTGCTGGTCTATGCGCTGGCCGACCTGAAGCTGCAACCCAAGGGCGGCCGCGGCCTGACGCTGATGGATGTGGACGCCAAGGATCCGCTGATCTCGGTCTGCAGCTTTGGCGAGGTGTTGCGCGTGCTGGGCGCCGGCCGCGGGGGCAAGCCCAAGGACGAACTGGTGAAGGGCGCCGCTCTGGCGTCCCACGTGGGCAAGCGGGCCCGCAAGGGCAGCAAGGTCGAGGCGGTGCTCAAGCCCGCCCAGGTGCTGGCGGGCTGAGGCTCAGGCCGAGCGGCGGGTCGCCCAGCGAGTGGCCCAGCCTGGCACCGGGGGCAGGGGTGGCAGTGGCGGCAGCAAGGCCTGCCAGAGCGGCTGCGTGGTGTCGCCGGTGAGCTGGCGGGTGATGGCGCGCTGCACCGGGGGCAGCCAGTTGGTGGCGCGCACGATGGCCTCGCGGGCCAGCTTGGCCGGCCGGCTGTCGTTGGTGAACAGCTTCACCACCGTGTTGGTGCCCAGGTAGATCGGCAGCGTGACGCGGCGGTGCTCCTCCGCGTAGCGGGCCAGGGGCGGCGTCGCGCCCAGGTCGCGTCCCTCGGCATGGGCCTGGGCCAGTTCGCGGGCCAGCACCTCGACCCCATAGAGGCCAAAGTTGTAGCCATGCGCGGTGACCGGGTGCATGCCCACGGCCGCATCGCCCACCAGCACGAAGCGCGGCGCGAAGAAGCGTTCGGCATAGACCGCGACCAGCGGGTAGCTGTGGCGCTCGCCGGCCGGGCTCAGCGTGCCCAGCCGGTGGCCGAAGGCCTCGTCGACCCGGGCGGCGAAGTCGGCCTCGGGCAGCGCCATCAGCTCGGCCGCGCCGTCGCTGGTGACGGTCCAGACGGCCGAGGACTGCTGCCCGGCCATCGGCAGCATCGCCAGCGTGTGGCCGTGCAGGAAGCACTCGTGCGCGGTGCCGTCGTGGGGCAGGCTGTGCTGCATGCGGCAGACGATGGCGGTGCGCCCGAAATCGAGCATGCGCGCGCCAATGCCGGCCAGGCGCCGCAGCGTGGAGAAGCGGCTGTCGGCTGCCACCACCAGCGGTGCGCGCAGCACGCGGCCGTCGGCCAGCGTGACCTGGGCACCTTGGGCGTCGTGGGACAGGGCGGTGACCTGGGCATCGCCGGTCAGCGTGACCGCCGCGGTGCGCGCCACCGCGCCGGCGTAGCAGGCCTGGCGGATGCGGTGGTTGGGCACCAGCCAGCCGAGCTGCGCGTGGCCGTCGGCTCGGCCGCTGAAGGGCAGCACGAACGGCGAGTCGCCGTTGGTGACCTGGGCGGTCTTCAGCGGGGCGATTTCATCGGTCGGCAGGCGCTCCCACAGGCCCAGCCGGGTCAGGATGCGGCGGGCGCGGTGGGTCAGGGCGATGTCCCGGCCGTCTTCGGCCGGCGCTTCTAGCGCGGCGAGCGGGGCCTGTTCCAGCACCTGGCAGCGCAGGCCGGCATCGGCCAGGGCGCAGGCCAGTGCCAAGCCGGCAGGCCCGGCGCCCACGATCAGGACATCGGTGGTGGGAACAGGCGGGGTGGTCGGCTCGGTCATGGGAACAGTCCTGCGGGCGCGGCCCGCTGAAATGGCAAGCCGGCATCATCGCCAGGCCCGCAGGAAACTGTCTTGACCGGGGTCAGTCTCGCCGGGTTCAGCGGCCGCGGCGGGCGGCCAGCGCGCAGGCCACGCCGCAGAGTGCGAACAAGGCCATGCTCCAGAGGGCGAAGGGCACGCCCAGCAGGTTGACGGCCGCGTCGGCGCAGGAGGCCTGCGGCGCGAACAGGTCGGGGGCCAGGTCGTACAGGCCCAGCGCCTGCATGATGCGGTCGGCCAGGGTCAGGGCGCAGCTGGCGCTGGCGGCGGCCACGAAGTGCTGCCACAGGGCCACACCCACGCCGCCCAGGCACAACAACAGGCCCAGCCCGGCCAGGCCGCGACGCGCTGCGGGCCACAGGGCCCCCAGGACGGCCACCCCGGCCAGCAGCAGGTAGATCAACCGCTGGAAGGTGCACCAGGGGCAGGGCAGCATGTCGAAGCGGTACTGCCCGATCAGCGCCCCGGCCACGCTGACCAGGCTGGCCAGCGCCACCCCGGCCAGCAGCAGGCGGGGCGAACCCGTCACGCGGGTGAGCAGGCTCATGGCTTGAGTTCGGCCACCAGTTCGATCTCGACGCAGGCGCCCATCGGCAGCTGGGCCACGCCGAAGGCGCTGCGCGCATGCGAGCCGATGTCGGCGCCGAACACCTCGACCAGCAACTCGGAGCAGCCGTTGGTCACCAGATGCTGTTCGGTGTAGGTGGGGGCGGAGTTGACCAGGCTCACCACCTTGACGATGCGGGCCACGCGTTCCAGGTCACCGGCGGCGGCTTGCAGCGTGCCCAACAGGTCGATGGCGATGGCGCGGGCGGCCTGCTGGCCTTCTTCGGTGCCCATGGTGGCGCCCAACTGGCCGATCCAGACCTTGCCATCCCGCTTGGCGATGTGGCCCGAGATGAAGACTTGGTGACCGGTCTGGACAAAGGGAACGTAGGCAGCGGCAGGAACGGCCAGGGGCGGCAGCTCGATGCCCAGGGCCTGCAGGCGCGCAGCGACGGACATGTCAACGTACTCCGAAGGAATGAGGGGTGGAAACGGCGCCGATCCTACACTGCGCCGCATGCTGTCAGGGGTGGGCGGTGTTTGGACACTGAGCGTGCTGGCCTGGGTGTGCGGTGTGGCGCTGCAGCTGGCCCAAGCCGCCGTGTGGCCCACTGGGGTGGATGCCACCTTGGTCGGTCTGGCCGCCGGGCTGGTGGCGCTGGCCTGGCGCTGGCGGGGGCGCCGTCGGGGGGCCGGGGTCTGGGCGCTTGCCCTGCTGATGGCCGGGGCTGGCAGCACCGACTGGCGGGCGGCCGAGCGGCTGTCGCACCGCCTGCCGGCCGCGCTGGAGGGGCAGGACCTGCTGCTGGAAGGCCGTGTGCGCGGTCTGCCGCAGCTGAGTCCGCAAGGGCAGGTCTTCCTGCTGGACACCGAGCGGGCCTGGACCCAGGATGCGGCGGCGCAGGCCCGTGGCCTGGCGCGGCCGGATCGGCCCCTGGCGTTTCGGGCGCGGGTGCGGCTGGTCTGGTCGACGCCACAGGCGCCGGGTGAACCGGACCCGCCAGGCCTGGCCCGCACCCTGCCGCGCGCCGGGGAGGCCTGGCGGCTGCCGGTGCGTCTGCGCCGACCCCACGGGTTGGCGAACCCCGGTGGGTTTGATGCGGAGCTGTGGCTGTTCGAGCAGGACATCGGCGCCACCGGCAGCGTGCGGGCCGCCCAGCCGGGGCAGGCGGTGCGTCTGGCGGGGCCGCGTCCCTGGCACCCGCTGGAAGAACTGGACCACGCCCGTCAGGCCTGGCGGGACCGCATCCTGCTGGCCAGTCCCGAGGCGCGCTCGGCCGGCCTGCTGGCCGCCCTGGCGGTGGGGGACCAGGCCGCGATCGATGCGCAGGACTGGGACCTTTACCGCCGCACCGGCATCGCCCACCTGGTCAGCATCAGCGGCAGCCACATCACGATGTTTGCCGCGCTGGCCATGGCCCTGGTGGCGCGCCTGTGGCGGCTGCGGCCCGGCTGGGCGCTGGCGGTGCCCGCACCCCAGGTGGGGCGCTGGGGCGGCCTGCTGCTGGCCACGCTGTATGCCTTGCTGTCCGGCTGGGGCGTGCCCGCGCAGCGCACCGTCTGGATGCTGGGGACGATGGTGGTGCTGCGCAGCGTGGGCCTGCCCTGGCCGGGCTGGGCCGTGGGCGCGGTGGCCGCGGCAGGCACGGTGGCCTGGGACCCCTGGGCCCTGCTGCAACCGGGGTTCTGGCTGTCCTTCCTGGCAGTGGCGCTGCTGATGATGCAGACGGAGGCCGGCAGTCGGTCGGACCCGGTGGACCCGCCTTCCGTTCCGAGGCGCTGGTGGCGCAGCCTGGCCGCCGCCTGGCGCACGCAATGGGCGGTCACGCTGGGGTTGGCGCCGTTGACCTTGCTGTTCTTCGGACAGCTGTCCCTGGTGGGGTTGCCCGCCAACCTGCTGGCGGTGCCCTGGGTGACCTGGGTCATCACGCCGCTGGCCCTGCTGGGCGTCGTCTGGCCGCCGCTGTGGGGGCTGGCCGGCCTGGCCTTGGTGCCGCTGCACGGGGCCCTGGCCTGGTTGTCGTCACTGCCTTGGGCGACCTGGTCGGTGCCGCCGGCGGGGCCTTGGGCCACCGGCCTGGCGCTGGTGGGTGGGGGGCTGGCCGTGGCACGCCTGCCGCTGGCCGTCCGGACGCTGGCGGTGCCGATGGTCCTGCCGCTGCTGGTGCTGGTGCCACCGCGGCCCGCACCCGGGCAGTTCGAGTTGCTGGCCGCGGACGTGGGGCAGGGCAGTGCGGTGCTGATCCGGACCGCGCACCATCTGCTGCTCCACGACGCCGGCCCCCGCTACGGCGGCGAGGCCGATGCCGGCCAGCGCGTCTTGGGGCCCCTGCTGCAGACCCTGGGCGAGCACCAGATCGACGAACTGGTGCTCAGCCACCGCGACACCGACCATGTGGGGGGTGCCGAGTCCTTGATCGAGGCGGTGTCGGTGCACCGGCTGCGGGCCAGCCTGGTGGCGGGGCATCCTCTGCTGGGGCGGGTGCCCGACACGGTGCCGTGCCAGGCCGGGCAGCAGTGGTCCTGGGATGGGGTGGACTTCCAGGTGCTGCATCCCTTCACCCCGGCCCGGGAGGGTGAGGCCTCCAACGCCCAGAGCTGTGTGCTGCGGGTGCGGGATGCGGCCGGGCGCCAGGCCCTGCTGACCGGTGACATCGAACTGGCCCAGGAGGAGGCGCTGGTGCGTCGTTGGGGCACCGAGCTGCGCAGCGAGGTGCTGGTGGTGCCCCACCATGGCAGCCACACCTCCTCGGGCGCCGAATTCCTGGCGGCGGTGGCCCCTCAAACGGCCGTCATGCAGCAGGGCTACCTGAACCGGTTCGGGCATCCCCATGCCGAGGTGCTGGCGCGTTATCGCCAATTTGGCATCAAAGTAGTGCGAACGGACGACTGTGGTGCGTGGACGTGGAATGATGGTGGTGCGGAATGCACGCGAGACGTGCATCCACACTATTGGCAGTGGGGCGACCGGAAGCCACCGCCCGAGGCTGGTGCGGTTGTTGCTAGCTCACCCAAGGTAGGAGAGCGCGAATGAGACCCAGCTTCGACGAGATGCATCTGAACAGCGCCACCGTGCGCGAGCATTACAAAACCTACGACCGCTGGCTCGCCCAGCAGCCGCGCGACGTGATGAAAGCGCGTCGTGAGGAGGCGGAGATGATCTTCCGCCGCGTGGGCATCACCTTTGCCGTCTATGGCGACAAGGATGGCGGGGAGGGCACCGAGCGCCTGATCCCGTTCGACCTGATCCCCCGCGTGATTCCTGCCGGCGAGTGGCGGGAGATGGAGAAGGGCCTGAGCCAGCGGGTCACCGCGCTCAACCGCTTCATCCACGACATCTACCATGACCAGGAGATCCTGAAGGCGGGGCTGATCCCGACCGATCAGATCACCCACAACGCGCAGTTCCGCCCCGAGATGATGGGCGTGGACGTGCCGCGCAACCTGTACTCGCAGATCGCCGGCATCGACATCGTCCGGGCGGCCAACCCGGATGGCAGCGGCTCCTACTACGTGCTGGAGGACAACCTGCGGGTGCCCAGCGGCGTGAGCTACATGCTCGAGAACCGCAAGATGATGATGCGCCTGTTCCCGGAGCTGTTCTCCGAGCACCGGGTGGCGCCGGTGGCCCACTACCCGGACCTGCTGCTGGAGACGCTGCGCAGCGTGGCGCCCAACGGCGTGAACGACCCGACCGTGGTGGTGCTGACCCCCGGCATGTACAACTCGGCCTACTTCGAGCACGCCTTCCTGGCCCAGCAGATGGGGGTGGAGCTGGTGGAGGGACAGGACCTGTTCGTCAAGGACAAGTTCGTCTTCATGCGCACCACCCAAGGCCCCAAGCGGGTGGACGTGATCTACCGCCGGCTGGACGATGACTTTCTCGATCCGCTGGTCTTCCGCAAGGATTCGACCCTGGGTTGCGCCGGCCTGGTCGAGGCCTACAAGGCCGGCAACGTGACCTTGTCCAACGCCATCGGCACCGGGATCGCGGACGACAAGTCCATCTACCCCTACGTGCCCAAGATGATCGAGTTCTACCTGGGCGAGAAGCCGATCCTCAACAACGTGCCCACCTACCTGTGCCGGGTCGAGGAGGACCTGAAGTACGTGCTGGACCACCTGGGCGAGCTGGTGGTCAAGGAGGTGCACGGTGCCGGTGGCTACGGCATGCTGGTCGGCCCGGCGGCGACGAAGGCCGAGATCGAGGATTTCCGCGCCCACTTGGTCACCAACCCCAGCAACTACATCGCCCAGCCCACGCTGAGCCTGTCCACCTGCCCGACCTTCGTCGAATCGGGCATCGCGCCGCGCCACATCGACCTGCGGCCTTTCGTGCTGTCGGGGGCCGAGGTGCAGATGGTGCCGGGCGGCCTGACCCGCGTCGCCCTGAAGGAGGGCTCGCTGGTGGTCAACTCCAGCCAGGGGGGCGGCACCAAGGACACCTGGGTGCTGGAAGACTGATTCGATCGGGGAAAGCCAAGAACATGCTGTCAAGAACCGCCGACCATCTGTTCTGGATGTCGCGCTACATGGAGCGCGCGGAAAACACCGCCCGCATGCTGGATGTCACCTACCAGACCGCGTTGCTGCCGCAGTCGGCTGCGGTGGCCGAGCAGGGCTGGCGCGGCCTGCTGAGCATCTCCGAGCTCATCTTCGACTACCAGAACCGCTATGGTGCGATCGACGCCAAGCAGGTGATGGACTTCATGGTGCGCGACGAGCGCAACCCCTCGTCCATCCTGTGCTGCCTGCGCGCGGCGCGCGAGAACGCCCGCGCGGTGCGGGGCTCGCTGACCACCGAGGTCTGGGAGACCACCAACCAGACCTGGCTGGAGTTCAACCGCCTGGTGGCGGATGGCCTGCTTGCACGCGATCCGGCCGCCATCTTCGAATGGGTCAAGTTCCGCTCGCACCTGTCGCGCGGCGTGTCCGTGGGCACCATGCTGCAGGACGAGGCCTTCCACTTCCTGCGCATCGGCTCCTTCCTGGAGCGGGCTGACAACACGGCCCGCCTGCTGGACGTGAAGTTCCATGCGGTGGAAAGCGACTTCTACGGCAGCGCCGACGAGCGCGACGGCGACTACGACTTCTACCACTGGTCAGCGATCCTGCGTTCGGTGTCCGCGTTCGAGATCTACCGCAAGGTCTACCGCAACGTGATCCTGCCGGAGAAGGTGGCCGAGCTGCTGATCGTCCGGCCGGACATGCCGCGTTCGCTGGCGCACTGCATGAACGAGGTCGTGACCAACCTGAAGCTGGTGGCCAATGCGCAGTCGGGCGAGACCCTGCGCCGGGCCGGGCGGCTGCGCTGCGACCTGGAGTACGCCCGCATCGACGAGATCCTCTCCACCGGCTTGCACGCCTATCTGTCGCAATTCCTCGACCGCGTGGGCGACCTGGGCGCAGGCATCGCCCGCGACTTCCTGGTGGCCTGCGACTGAGTTCGGTCCGGCTTTGTCACAAGGGCCGGTGTTTTCCTGTGGGAGCATCGCCGGCCCTGTCCCATTGATCCGATTCATGCGCCCTGCGGGGTGCCGAGGTAAGGCCCGTGTCCATCCACGTCGCGCTCAAGCACGTCACCCATTACCGCTATGACCGGCTGGTGAACCTGTCGCCGCAGGTCGTTCGCCTGCGTCCGGCACCGCACTGCCGCACGCCAATCCTGTCCTACTCGCTGCGGGTGGAGCCCACCAAGCACTTCACCAACTGGCAGCAGGACCCGTTCTCCAACTACCTGGCGCGTCTGGTGTTTCCGGAGCCCACCACCGAGTTCAAGGTCACGGTGGACCTGGTGGCCGAGATGTCGGTCTACAACCCCTTCGACTTCTTCCTGGAGCCGGGGGCCGAGACCTATCCGTTCACCTATGAGCCTGGCCTGGCGGCCGAGCTGGCGCCGTACTTGGTGGCCGAAACCCCCACGCCGGCCTTTGCCGCCTTCCTGGCGACCATCGACCGCAGCGAGGCCCGCACCATCGACTTCCTGGTCGGCCTGAACCAGCGCCTGCAACACGACATCTCCTACCTGATCCGCATGGAGCCGGGCGTGCAGACGCCCGAGGAGACGCTGACCAATGCCTCCGGTTCCTGCCGCGACACCGGCTGGCTGCTGGTTGAGACGCTGCGCCACCTGGGGCTGGCGGCGCGCTTCGTGTCGGGCTACCTGATCCAGCTGAAGCCGGATGTGAAGTCGCTGGACGGCCCGAGCGGGACCGAGGTGGACTTCACCGACCTGCATGCCTGGTGCGAGGTGTACCTGCCCGGCGCGGGCTGGATCGGCCTGGACCCGACCTCGGGCCTGATGGCCGGGGAAGGGCACATCCCCCTGGCCTGCACGCCGGCACCGTCCAGCGCGGCGCCCATCACCGGGGCCGTGGACGAGTGCGAGGTCGAGTTCAGCCATGAGATGGGGGTCACCCGCATCTACGAATCGCCGCGCGTCACCAAGCCCTACAACGAGGACCAGTGGGCCGGTGTGCAGCAACTGGGCGAGCGCGTGGATGCCCAGCTGCTGGCCGACGATGTGCGGCTCACCATGGGCGGCGAGCCGACCTTTGTCTCGGTGGACGACCGCGACGGCGCCGAATGGAACACCGATGCCCTGGGCCCCACCAAGCGCATCTTTGCCCAGGATCTGGTGCAGCGGCTGCGCGACGAATACGGCCGTGGCGGTTTCCTGCACTTCGGCCAGGGCAAGTGGTACCCGGGTGAGCAGTTGCCGCGCTGGGCGCTGTCGATCTATTGGCGCACCGATGGCCAGCCGTGCTGGAGCGACCCCTCGCTGTTCGCCGACGAGCGCGACATGCACCAGTACACCAGCGAGGATGCCAAGCGCTTCCTCGCCACGCTGACCCGTCACCTGGGCCTGGACGACAAATTCATCCAGACCGGTTTCGAGGACACCTGGTACTACCTGTGGCGCGAGCGCCGCCTGCCGGTCAATGTCGACCCCTTCGATTCACGCCTGGACGACGAACTGGAGCGTGGACGCCTGCGCCGTGTGTTCGACCAGGGCCTGGACCAGGAAGTGGGCTATGTGCTGCCCCTCAAGCGCGCCGAAGGGCCGACGCTCAATGGCAGCAGGTGGGAGACTGGCCCCTGGTTCTTCCGCGACGAGCGCATGTACCTGATCCCAGGCGACTCGCCGATGGGCTACCGCCTGCCGCTGGATTCGCTGCCCTGGGTGAAGGACAGCGAGTACCCGTACCTGGTCGACTACGATCCCTTTGCGCCCCGGGGCGAGCTGCCGCCCGCGGCCGAGCTGCGCCGGCAGATGCTGGGCCTGGGAGGTGGTGCGCCCACGGGCGAGGCCTATGCCGCCCGGCAGGCCGGCAGCGGCTTTGCCGAAGGCGGCACCGTGGCCCTGCAGAACAGCCCGCAGGGCGGGGCCGCCGCCGGCGTCGGGGGTTTGCCGGCGGCGGGGTCGGTGGCCTCGGAGGCCTACCCGGAGCGCTTCCAGTCCGCCCACTGGATCACCCGCACCGCGCTCTGCGTGGAGGTGCGCGACCCGCGCCGCGCCAATGGGCCCAAGGCGGAGAAGGTGGGGCAGGTCAGTGGCGTGCTCTATGTCTTCATGCCGCCGCTGGCGCACCTGGAGGACTACCTGGAGCTGTTGACCTCGGTCGAGGCGACGGCGGCTGAACTGGGCATCAAGGTGGTGCTGGAAGGCTACCCGCCGCCGCGCGACCCGCGCCTGAAGCTGCTGCAGGTCACGCCCGATCCCGGCGTCATCGAGGTCAACATCCACCCGGCCCACAGCTGGAAGGAGCTGGTGCAGCACACCGAGTTCCTCTACGACGCGGCCTGGCGTTCACGCCTGTCGACCGAGAAGTTCATGCTCGACGGCCGCCACACTGGCACCGGTGGAGGCAACCACTTCGTGCTGGGGGGGGCGACGCCGTCCGATTCGCCCTTCCTGCGCCGGCCGGACCTGCTGGCCTCGCTGCTGGCCTACTGGCACAACCACCCCGCGCTCAGCTACCTGTTCTCGGGCCTGTTCATCGGCCCGACCAGCCAGGCTCCGCGGGTGGACGAGGCGCGCAACGACCAGCTGCGGGAGATGGAGATCGCGCTGGGCGAGATCGAGCGCAACAAGGGCGTCTATGGGCAGGACATGCCGCCCTGGCTGGTGGACCGCACGCTGCGCAATGTGCTGGTCGATGTCACCGGCAACACCCACCGCAGCGAGTTCTGCATCGACAAGCTCTACTCGCCGGACTCGTCCAGCGGCCGCCTGGGCCTGCTGGAACTGCGGGCCTTCGAGATGCCGCCGCATGCCCGCATGAGCATCGTGCAGCAACTGCTGCTGCGCGCGCTGGTGGCCCGCTTCTGGAAGGATCCCTACCGGGCGCCGCTGGTGCGCTGGGGCACCGAGCTGCACGACCGCTTCCTGCTGCCCACCTTCATCCAGATGGACTTCGAGGATGTGATCGAGGACATGCAGCGGGCGGGGTACGCCTTCGACAGCGCCTGGTTCGCGCCGCACTTCGAGTTCCGCTTCCCGAAGATCGGCGAGATCGCCGCGCGTGGCGTGCACATGGTGTTGCGCAACGCGCTGGAGCCCTGGCATGTGATGGGCGAGGAGGGGTCGGCCGGCGGCACGGTGCGCTTCGTCGATTCCTCGCTGGAGCGCATCGAGGTCAAGGTCAGCGGCCTGGTCGATCCGCGCCACCGCGTCACGGTCAATGGCGTCACGCTGCCGCTGCAGCCCACCGGCCGGGTGGGCGAGTACGTGGCGGGCGTGCGCTTCCGTGCCTGGCAGCCGCCCTCGGCCCTGCACCCGACCATCGGCGTGCATGCGCCGCTGACGGTGGACCTGGTGGACACCTGGGCCCAGCGCTCTCTGGGCGGGGGGCGCTACCACGTGGCCCACCCGGGCGGGCGCAACTACAGCACCTTCCCGGTCAACGCCTTCGAGGCCGAGAGCCGCCGCCTGGCGCGCTTCTTCCCCTTCGGCCACACGCCGGGCAAGATGGTGGTGGCCGAGGCCGAGCGCAGTCTGGAATTTCCGTTCACGCTGGACCTGCGCAAGGTCGGGCGCTGACGGGCCGGACATGATGTTTCCGTGACACATGACCCGTCAGGCTGGGCCCCCCCCGAACCCGGGCGCTGGTCCGACAAGGCATGATCACGGGATGTCTTCCGGTGTTCCCCAGATCGTCCCGTTGCCGCCCCAGCAGTCCAGCCTGCTGTCCGACGAGGCACTCGACCCCCTGGCCTTGGCCCAGGGGGCGATGCAGCGTGGCGACGAAGGCCACTATGACGAACTGACGGGGCGGGTCAACACGTCCGGCGCCGGTTCGGCCGAGCTGGCGCCCGCCTGGCAGCAGTTCTTCCAGTCCTCCGGGGTCGAGGGCTGGATGGACCTGCCCAACCGGGTCGAGCGCCTGCGCCACCGCGTGCGCGAGGACGGCGCCACCTACAACGTCTACGATGACCCCGACCAGCCCACGCGGCCCTGGCCGCTGGAACTGCTGCCGATGCTCATCGGCGCGGAGGAATGGCCGGCGATCGAGCGCGGCGTGGCCCAGCGGGCCCGGCTGCTGAACGCGGCCATGGCCGACATCTATGGCGAGCGGGTGCTGCTCGACCGCGGGCTGCTGCCGCCCTCGCTGGTGCTGGGGCATCCGCAGTACCTGCGGCCCCTGCATGGGGCCGAGCCGTTGGGCGGCGTGCACCTGCACGTGGTGGCCTTCGACCTGTCGCGTAACCCCGATGGCGGCTGGCGGGTGCTGTCGCAGCGCACCCAGGCCCCTTCCGGGCTGGGTTACCTGATCGAGAACCGGCTGATCGTCTCGCAGCAGTTCCCGGAGGCCTTCCGCGACCTGCATGTGCAGCGCCTGGCGGCCAGCTTCCAGATGCTGATGGAGGGGCTGATGCGGCTGTCGCCGGCGGGGGCGACCTCGCGCGCGGTGCTGCTCACCCCGGGGCCCCACAACGAGACCTACTTCGAGCATGTCTTCCTGGCCCGCTACCTGGGTCTGACACTGGTCGAGGGCGGTGACCTGACCGTGCGTGCCAACCGGCTCTACCTGAAGACCCTGCGCGGCTTGGAGCGGGTCCACATCGTGCTGCGCCGGGTGGATGACGAGTACCTGGACCCGCTGGAGCTGCGACCCGATTCGGCGCTGGGCGTGCCCGGCCTGGTGCAGGCCATCCGGGCCGGCGAGGTGGTGGTGGCCAACGCCCCCGGGGCGGGCTGGCTGGAAAGCCCGGGCCTGGCCGCCTTCTGGCCAGGCGTGGCCCGCCACCTGCTGGGCGAGGAGCTGCTGCTGCCCGGGGCCACAAGCTGGTGGTGTGGCGAGAAGACCGTCTGGGACAGGCACAAGAGCCGGCTGGAGGAGTTCGTCGTGGCGCCGACCTTCCCGGCCAGCGACACCACCCGCAGCTTCGCGCCCGTGCTGGCCGCGACCCAGGCGCCCAGCGCCCGGGCCGGGTTGGCAGCGCGCATCGAGGCCGAGCCGGCCGCGCACACGCTGCAGTCCCGCACCCGGCCGTCGGAGATGCCGGTCTGGCACGAGGGGCGGCTGGAGCCGCGCCCGGCTGTGGTCCGCGTGTTCGCCATTTCGGACGGGCAGGGCGGCTGGTCGGTGCTGCCGGGCGGCATGACCCGGGTGGCCACCCGGCGCGAGGCCATGCACGACCCCTGGCTGTCCATGCAGCGCGGCAGCGCCAGCGCCGACACCTGGGTGCTGACCCATGGCCCGGTGGACCCGACCTCGCTGCTGCCCAAGCCGCTCAGTGCGGCCGATCTGGCGCAGATGCACCGCAGCGTCACCAGCCGCTCGGCCGAGAACCTGTTCTGGCTCGGCCGCTACACCGAACGGGCCGAGAACTCGGTGCGCCTGGCGCGGCTGGCGCTGGAGTCGCTGTCCGGCGCCGCCCTGCATGAAGCCTCGCCGGCCGTGCTGACGGTGCTGGACCTGCTGACCCGCCGACACGGGCTGGTGGGCGGCAGCGTGCCCTCGCCGCTGCAGTCGCAGCGGGTGTTCGAGCGTTCGCTGGTGCATGCGCTGGGCGATGCCCGCGGCAGCGCCAGCGTGGCCTTCAACCTGCAGGCGCTGGCGGGCTGCGCCCAGGCCCTGCGCGAGCGCCTGTCCCAGGACCACTGGCAGCTCATCCGCGAGGCCAGTGAACAGTTCCAGGCCCAGCTCTCGGCGGTGTTCGAGTCCGGCTCGGCCGATCCACTCACCGAGGTCATTGGCGTGCTGACCCAGGCTGACAATGCGCTGGCCGCGATCACCGGTGGTCAGACCGACCGGATGACCCGGGACGACGGCTGGCGCCTGCTCAGCGTGGGCCGCCAGATCGAACGTTTGGACTTCCTCTCCCATGCACTGGCCTGCTGTTTCGAACACGGGTTGCAGGAGCGCGACGACGGTTTCGCGCTGATGCTGGGTCTGTTCGATTCCACCATCACCTACCGGGCCCATTTTCAGGCCCGGCGCGAGGCGGCCCCTCTGCTGCACCTGCTGGTGTTCGACACCGACAACCCCCGCTCGCTGGCCTGGGTGGGGCGCACGCTGCGCGACCGGCTGGTCAAGCTGGCCCGGCACCAGCAGGCCTGGGCGCAGGAGGTGGTGGCCGGCCTGCCGCGGCCGGAGCAGTGGTCGCTGGAACAGCTGTCGGCCGAAGGCACGGACTCCGGGCACCCGCTGCTGATCGCCTCGCTGCAGGCCTGCAGCGTCCAGGCCCAGGCCGTGTCGGATGCGATCGGCCGCAAGCTGTTCTCGCACGTGGGGGCGACCGACCGGATGGTGTGGCAATGACGACCCTGCGCTGGCTGCGCGTGCAGCATGAAACCCGCTACGACTACGACGCACCGGTCGAGCTGGCCCACCACGTGGCCTACCTGAGTCCGCGTGCCACCGATTCCCAGCGGGTGCGCGACTGGACGCTGACCATCGACCCCACGCCGGACGAATGGCTGGAACTGCACGACGGCGTGTCCGGCCCCGACCTGGCAGCCTCCGCGCTGGTGGTGCCGACGGCCCAGTCCAGCGTCGACAGCTGGGGCAACCGGCGCATGGCCTTCAGCCATTCCCGGGTGCACGAGCAGCTGACGGTCATCTCCACCTTCGAGGCAGGACTGACCACGCCCGAGCTGCCCGATGTCTCGCGCAGCCCGGCCTGGGAGGACGTGGCGGAATCGCTGCGCTACCACGCGGGGGCGGTGCATTCGGAGGCGGTCGAGTTCACGTTGCCGTCGCCTTTCGTGCCGCACTCGCCGCAGCTGGCGGCCTTTGGCCGGCTGGCCTTCACGCCCGGGCGCAGCGTGGTGGACGGTGCGCTGGCGCTGATGTCGCTGGTGCACGAGCGCTTCGAGTACCAACCGCTGGCCACCTCGGTCAACACCCGCGCCACCGAGGCCCTGAGCCTGTCGCGGGGGGTCTGCCAGGATTTCGCCCATGTGATGATCGGCGCCTGCCGCTCGCTGGGCTTGGCGGCGCGCTATGTCAGCGGTTACCTGTTGACCCAGCCCCCGCCCGGTCAAGCGCGCCTGGTGGGCGCTGACGCCTCCCATGCCTGGGCCGTGGTCTGGTGCCCGGAGAACGGCTGGCTGGCGCTGGACCCGACCAATGATGTGCCGGTGGGGCTGGACCATGTCACCCTGGCCTGGGGGCGCGATTATGGGGATGTGGCGCCGCTGCGCGGCGTGATCCGCGGGGGCGGCCGGGCCGTGCCGCGCGTGGCCGTGACCGTGGAGCCGCTGGAGGAGCCGCCCGCGGTCCGGCCGGTGGTGAAGGGGAAGTCATGAGACAGAACAGCGCGCGGCGCAGCTGGTTGAAGCAGGTCAGCGGCTGGAGTCTGGCCTGGTGTGCCAAGGCGGCCACCGCCGGCACGGCCCCGGCTGGTCTGAAGCCGCTGGGCCAATGGGATTTCGCGCAACCGCAGGCCGGTCGCGCTTGGCGTTTCACCGCCAAGCCAGCGGCCGCCACCAAGGCCGGCGTGCTGCAGGCCCAGCTGGCGCTGGATGCGCAGCTCTACGAGCCCACGCCGGGGCACCCGGCCTGTCCGCTGGCGGCGGCCGAGCTGCCGCTGACGGACGCCCGTTGGCGCCAAGGGCGGTTCCAGCGGCTGCTGATCGAGCTGGACGTGAGCCGCTGGGCCCTGGGCCTGGGCCGTTTCGACGACGACGTGCCCCGGCTGGAGCTGGTCTACCGCGGCCAGCGCCATCAGCTGGGCCTGTCCGGCTTCAAGAAGATGCCCGGCACGGTGCAGGTGAGCTGGACGGCGGCCGACGGTCTGCAGGCCCGTTATGACGGCGTGGCCAGTGGACGGCGCTCGCGCAGCACGGCCGATGCGGGAGCTCCGTCGCTGCGGCTGTGGATCGATGGCTGCTCCGAGGCTGGCGCCCAGTCGCTGCGCATCGACCGGCTGACGCTCTGGGGGGCCTGAGCCGCTCGGCGGGGCGTCAGTGCAGCGCCGGGCCGTGCAGGCGGCGCCAGGTCAGCGAGGGCAGCTCACCATAAAGCTCGCGGTAATCCTGGGCGAACAGGCTCAGGTGCCAGAAGCCCCATTGGGTGGCGGCCTCGGCCACCGAGCGGGCCTCGCGCAGCGCGCGGCGCGCGCCGGCCAGCCGCACGGTACGCAAAAAGGCGGCCGGCGCCAGCCCCGTCACCTGTTGGAAGGCGGCCTGCAGGGTGCGCCGGCTGACGCCCAGGGCCTGGCACAGCGTGGCCACCGTGTGCGGGGTTTCCGGGTCGGCCCGCACGAAGGCCTGGGCCTGGGCCACCAACTGGGCGGCCCGGTGCGGCGCCGGTGACGCCGGATGGGCGTCGCTGCCCGGCAGCAGCGCCAGCACGTTGGACATCAGGGCCTGTTGCAGCCGTTCGCAGGCGGCACCATCGGCCAGCCGGCCGGGCAGGGCGTTCATCAGCTGCAGTGCCTGGGCCAGTTGTTCGCGCAAGGCGTTCAGCCGGGCGGGATCGGCCTGGTGCAGGCCGGCCTGACCGGCCAGACGCCGCAGGGCCGGGCGCTCGTCCTCATCCGCCAGGGCCAGCAACGGGGCCAGCGGCAGGTCCACCCCGGCCATGGACAGGCCCTCGGGGGTCATGAACTCGAAGCCATCGCGGCCGCTGAAGCAGCAGAACAGGGCGTCACGCATCGGCCCTTGCCAATCGGTGCGGCCGCAGAAGCTCACCGCGCCCTGGCCCAGCGACATCGGCACGCCCAGGGCCAGCCGCTCGGCCGGCCGTGCACCACGCTGCAGCAGGCGCCGGCTGGTGTCTTCCACAAACAGGTGCATCGACGCCGAGCGTGCCTCGATCACCTGGCCGCAGAACGGCCCGGCGGACAGCTGCACATAGTCTTGTTGCCAGCCCTGCAGCAAGGTCGCCTGCTCGTCCACATCCGAGGACGAACGGTGATGCACCAGGGGGGCGGCGGAGGGCAGGCTCATGGCATGAGGCTTGGGGGAATGCCGTGTCCACGCAAACCACGTGCCATGCCTGGCGCCGGCGCGCCCCAAGGGCCCGACAGAACCCTGGTTGCCAATTTGCGATAGACCCCGACCGCCGCGGTGCGGACCATCACGCCATTGCATCGAGCGAGGAGTGAACGCAATGAGTCAACCTGGGCAACTGAAGCCGGCGCTCAACGCCTGGCACCTGTGGGGCCTGGCCGTCGGCCTGGTCATCTCCGGCGAGTACTTCGGCTGGAGCTACGGCTGGGCCAGCGCCGGCACGCTGGGCTTCCTGGTGGCCACCATCCTGGTGGCGGCCATGTACACGACCTTCATCTTCAGCTTCACCGAGCTGACCACCGCCATCCCGCACGCGGGCGGCCCGTTCGCCTATGCGCAGCGCGCCTTCGGCCCCACCGGCGGCTTCATCGCCGGCTTTGCCACGCTGGTGGAATTCGTCTTCGCGCCGCCGGCCATCGCGCTGGCCATCGGCGCCTACCTGAACGTGCAGTTCCCGGCGCTGGACCCGAAGTGGGTGGCGGTGGGGGCCTACCTGGTCTTCATGGCGCTCAACATCGTCGGCGTGAAGACGGCGGCCACCTTCGAGCTCTTCGTCACCATCCTGGCCATCTTCGAGCTGCTGGTCTTCATGGGCGTGGTGTCGCCGGGCTTTTCGATGGCCAACTTCGTGGCCAAGGGCTGGGCCGGTTCGGACACCTTCAGCCCCGCCGCCTGGTCGGGCATTTTCGCGGCCATCCCGTTTGCGATCTGGTTCTTCCTGGCCATCGAAGGCGTGGCCATGGCCGCCGAGGAGGCCAAGGACCCGCACCGCACCATTCCCCGCGCCTACATCGGCGGCATCCTGACCCTGCTGGTGCTGGCCCTGGGCGTGATGTTCCTGGCCGGCGGTGCCGGCGACTGGACCAAGCTCTCCAACATCAACGACCCGCTGCCCCAGGCCATGAAGATGATCGTGGGCGAGCACAGTGGCTGGCTGCACATGCTGGTCTGGATCGGCCTGTTCGGCCTGATCGCTTCCTTCCACGGCATCATCCTGGGCTACTCGCGTCAGATCTTCGCGCTGGCCCGTTCGGGCTACCTGCCGGGCTTCCTGGCGGCGGTGCACCCGCGCTTTGGCACGCCCTGGGTGGGCGTGCTGGCCGGCGGCGTCGTGGGCATCCTGGCCATCTTCAGCGACCAGTGGATCGTCATCGGCGGCCAGCCGCTGACGGCCAACATCGTCACCATGTCGGTGCTGGGGGCCATCGTCATGTACATCATGTCCATGGCCAGCCTGTTCGCGCTGCGCCGCAAGGAGCCGGGCCTGGCCCGTCCCTTCCCGGCCATCGGCTACCCGGTGCTGCCGGCCATCGCCCTGGTGCTGGCGGTGGGCTGCCTGATCACCATGGTCTGGTTCAACACGCTGCTGAGCGCCATCTTCCTGGGTGCCATGGCCGTGGCCTGGGTGTACTTCCACTTCTTCACCGCCCAGCGGCGCGCCGCAGTGGCCGAGCTGACCGTGGTCAGCGTCGAGGTGGTGCAGACCCAGGGCTGAGTGGATACTGGCTGGCATGGCATACACCCACACCCTGGGCGGGCAGGTCTGGTCCTTTGCGGATCTGAAAACCCTGCTCGCCAAGGCCAGCCCACTGCGCTCGGGCGATGTGCTGGCCGGCCTGGCGGCCAGCAGCGCGGCCGAGCGCATGGCGGCCCGCATGGCGCTGGCGGATCTGCCGCTGCGCACCTTTCTGAACGAGGCGCTGATCCCCTACGAGGCCGATGAGGTCACGCGCCTGATCCTGGACCGCCACGACGAGGCCGCCTTCGCCGAGATCGCCCACCTCACCGTGGGCGACTTCCGCGACTGGCTGCTGATCCAGGCGGTGGCGCCGGACGGCGAAGCGGCGCTGACCCGGGTGCGGGCCGGCATCACGCCCGAGATGGCGGCGGCCGTCAGCAAGCTGATGCGCAACCAGGACCTGATCCTGGTCGCTCAACGCTGCCGGGTCATCACCCGCTTTCGCAACACCCTGGGCCTGCCGGGCCGCATGGCCATGCGCCTGCAGCCCAACCACCCGACCGACGACGCCCGCGGCATCGCCATCTCCACGCTGGATGGGCTGCTCTACGGCGTGGGCGATGCGGTCATCGGCATCAACCCGGCCGGCGACGGCCTGGGCCCCTTGACCGGGCTGATGCAGCTGATGGACGAGGTGATCCAGCGCTTCGAGATCCCGACCCAGTCCTGTGTGCTGACCCACGTCACCAACCAGATCCAGGCCATGGAGCAGGGCGCGCCCGTGGACCTGGTGTTCCAGTCCATCGCCGGCACCGAAGCGGCCAACCGCAGCTTTGGCATCGACCTGGCGGTGCTGCGCGAGGCGCGCGAGGCGGCGCTGAGTCTGAAGCGCGGCACGCTGGGCGACAACGTCATGTACTTCGAGACGGGGCAGGGCTCAGCCCTGTCCGCCAATGCCCACCATGGCGTGGACCAGCAGACCTGCGAGGCCCGCGCCTACGGCGTGGCCCGCGCCTTCGAGCCGATGATCTGCAACACCGTGGTCGGCTTCATCGGGCCGGAGTACCTCTACGACGGCAAGCAGATCATCCGCGCCGGGCTGGAGGACCATTTCTGCGGCAAGCTGCTGGGCCTGCCGATTGGCTGCGACGTTTGCTACACCAACCACGCCGAGGCCGACTCGGACGACATGGACACGCTGATGACCCTGCTGGGCGCGGCGGGCGTGACCTTCCTGATCGGTGTGCCGGGGGCGGACGACGTGATGCTCAACTACCAGAGCACCTCCTTCCACGACGCGCTGATGCTGCGCCAGGTGCTGGGTCTGAAGCGGGCCCCGGAATTCGAGGCCTGGCTGCAGCGCATGGGGCTGACCGACGAAGCAGGTCAGTTGCTGCCGGTGACGCCGGCGCACCCGCTGCTGCAGCACTTCGGAGGGTATTGAGATGGCCAGCGATCTCGTCCGCCCCGACCCCTGGGCCGGTTTGCGGGCCCAGACCCCCGCGCGGGTGGGGCTGGGCCGCGTGGGCGGCAGCCTGCCCACACGCGAGCTGCTGGCTTTTGGCGCCGCCCACGCCCAGGCGCGCGATGCCGTGCACCTGCCCCTGGACGTGCCGGCGTTGACGGCGCGCCTGGCTGCCTTGGGCGACCCCGAGGTGCTGGCGGTGCAGAGCGCGGCACCCGACCGGGCTACCTATTTGCTGCGGCCGGACCTGGGGCGCCGGCTGTCGGCGGCCAGCGCCCAGATGCTGGACGGCCGAGCGGCCGTGCCCTGCGACCTGCTGCTGGTGATCGGGGACGGCCTCTCGGCCGCCGCCATCGAGCGCCAGGCGGTGCCGCTGGTCGAGGAACTGCTGGCCCTGCAGCCCGAGGGCTGGACGCTGGGCCCGCTGGTGGTGGCCACCCAGGCCCGCGTGGCCTTGGGCGATGACATCGGCGCGCGCCTGGGCGCGGCCCAGGTGGCGATGTTGATCGGCGAGCGGCCGGGGCTCAGCTCGCCCGACAGCCTGGGCATCTACCTGACCCACGCCCCCCGGGTGGGCCGCAGCGACGCGGAGCGCAATTGCCTGTCCAACGTCCGGCCCGAAGGCCTGCCCCCGGCCGAGGCGGCCCGCAAGCTGTGGTGGCTGGCCCAGGCGGCGCGGCGGCTGCAGCTGACGGGGGTGGGCTTGAAGGACCGCAGCGACGAACGGGCGCTGGCCGGCGAAGGCTGAGCGGCTTCAGACCGGTGTCAGCCGCACCACCGGCCGTTCCGGCTTGCGCCGGGCCACTTCGGTGAAACCGGCTTCGGTGTAGAGCGAGGCCGGGCCGAACCACAGGGTGTCATCCTCCAGCGGGCCGGGCTTGTCGACCGGGTAGGCCTCCAGCGTGACACCGCGTTGGCGGGCTTCCTGCACGGCTGCGGCCAGCAGGGCCCGGGCCACGCCACGGCCCCGGTGCGTGGGGCGCACCACGAAGCAGATCAGCGACCAGACGGGCAGATCGTCGACCGGTTTCATGACCGGCGAGCGTGCCAGCTTGGCGAAATCCTCGCGCGGGCCGAAGGACAGCCACCCGACCGGTAGCGAGCCTTCGTAGGCCAGCAGGCCGGTGAAGTGACTGGTGTCGACCAGGGCCTGGAAGGCGTCGTGGTTCAGGTCGGCCCGGCGCTGTCCGGCCGGGACGACCGGCTCACCGCTGCGCCGGTAGTACATGCACCAGCAGGTGCGTGCCTGGGCGCAGCCCCGGGCCAGGAACAGGTCTTCCAGGTCCGGCCAGCGGGCCGGAGTCAGGGGCGCGGTGCGCAGCGGGGGCAAAGGGGTTGGCATTAGCCGCCATGCTGCCACGCCCGCGGCGCTCAGGCCAGTGGAGGCTTGCCGGCACCCAGCTGGATGGCCTTGAGCAGGGCGCTGGCCGCCATCTCGGCGTTGAGCGAACGCTCCAACGGGGCGCGGCACAGGCCCGCCTGCTCGTAGTGCAGGTTCTCGTAGACCATTGAGGCCGCCGGGAAGGCCTGCAACAGCTTGTCGAGCGCGTCGTCCATGGCCACATCGGCCAGCTGGCGCTGCAGCTGTTGCACCACCAGCCGGTACTGGGCCGGGCTGACCTGCAGCGGTTGCGCCTCCAGCCGCTGCAGCAATGCAGCGCTCTCAGCCACCGCCTTCAGGCGTTGAGGAAGAACAAGCACATGCGAGGTGTCCATGCCACCCCAGCTGGGGGCACCGCGCGGCATTTCAAGGCTCAAGGTGTGCGGTGGAGGGCATGCGCCGCCCGTGTCAGCTCATGGTCGGCATGGGCGACGCGGCAGGCGGCCAGGCTGGCCAGGGTCAGGCGGCGCAGCAGCCACTCGTCGAGGGTGCCGGCCACCTCGGGTTCGATCGGCGCGGGCCAGGCTGCGGGCAGGTCTTCATCGTGCCGGCTGCTCAAGCACTGGGCGATTTCGGCGGCTCGGGCCTGCAGGGCCGGCTCCAGCCGGGCCCGGTCCAGCTCGGTTTGACGATGGCTGAGCAGGCGCCGCACACCGGAGAGCTGGGCCAGCAGCACATGGCTTTGGACCAGCAGGCCAGCCAGGGTGCGCAGCGGCAGTTGCGCCGAAGCGGGTTCCACCGCGGTGCGGCGCGCGGCCAGGGCCAGTGCGCCGATGGCGTCATAGGCCTGCCGGCGCGCCAGCCGCAGCGGCAGGTCCGATTGCGTTGGGTCGGGCCAGCGCAGCACCTGTGCGGTGAGTGCCGCCAGGGCCCGGCGCGCCCGGGCGGTCAGCATGGGCAGGCTGCGGTATTCCCACCAGGGCCACAGGTAGCTGGCCCCCCAGGCCAGCGCTGCGCCCAGCACGGTGTCCCCCAGCCGTTCGCTGACACCAAAGCCGCTGTCGGGCGCCATCAGGTGGGCCTGCAGCAAGGCCATCACCGTGGCCGCTGCGGCCGTGACCAGGTAGCGTCGATTGACGAAGGCGTGGGCCGTTCCCGCGGCCAGCAGGAAGATCACGTCGCTCAGCACGGTGATGTGGGTGATGGCCAGGGCCAGCACCAGCAGGCAGCCCAACACGGTCCCCAGGATGCGGGCATCCCGGCGCGACAGGGTTTGCTCCAGGTTGCCGCGCAGCACCACCGCCACGCTCAGCACCAGCCAGTTCGGGTGCGAGGCCCAGGGCAGCCACAGCGCCAGGCTGTAGGCTGCCGTCAGGGCCAGCGCACTGCGCAAGGCATGGCGCAGCACCGGTGAACGCCAGTGCAGCTGAGAGGCCAGCGAGGCCCACGGCCAGCCCTCCGGGGTGACGAAGCGCAGCAGCTCGTGGCGCGGCGGCAGCGGCTGGCCGGAGCCCTGCACCAATGCGTTGTGCAAGTTGTCCAGGTCCTGCAGCAGGTGTTCGCCCCGGTCCAGCAGGATCTGGCCCAGGCGGTTCAAGGCCTGGCCGTCCTCCCCGGCCAGGCTGCCACGCAATCGGTTGTGCAGGGCTTGCTGCGGCAGGGGCGGTGGCGGTGCGGCGCCTTCCAGGGCCTGTGCCTGGTGGTCCAGGGCATCGCCCAGGGCCCCCAGCCACTGGCCCAGGGCCTGACGGGTGTGCTGTGCGGCGGGGTCGTGCCCCAGGGCCCCCAGGTCCAGCTCACTGACCATCAGCGCATCGCGCAGTTCGATGGCCTGCAGCAGCGCGTCGGTCAGGCGCAGTGCGGCGGGGACATCCTGGGCTTCGAACAGCAGGTCCCGTGCCGCCTGGATGTGTTCATCCAACGTGGCCTGGTGGGTGATCCAGTGGGCCAGCGCGCTCTGGGCGTCAGCCGTGTCGGTGGCGGGCAGGGCCAGCAGATGGCCACGCGCCCGCAGCAGCGCTCCCAGAGAGTGAAAGGCCGAGGCCACGGCCAGTTCGCGCAGGCGCGGCTGCAGCCGGCGGGACACCTGCCAGGCCCAGAACCAGTACAGGGCGGCGCCGGTCACCGTCCACAGCGTGTGGCGGGCGATTTCACTGCCGTCGGCGGTGGGCGCATGGGCCAGCGTGAACACCAGCGCCAGAATGGGCACGAAACTCAGCGGCCCGGCGCGGGGCCCCCAGGCCATGGCCATGGCCGAGGCCGCGCCAACCAGGGCGACCAAACCCGCCAGGGCGACCGGATGGGTGCTGCAGCTGAGCGCGAGCACGCTGGAGAGCGTGCCGATCACCGCGCCCGTGGCCACCCGCAACCGGGTGCGCGCCGGCGCCAGCGGCGTGTCGGGCAGGCTGGTGAAGATGGCACCCGACACGGCGGCCAGGGCGGCGGTGTTCGCCCCCAGGGCCCAGCCCAGCAGGTGCACGAGACCGAGCCCGACAAGCACGGTCAGACCGTTGAGGCCGTGAGCGGGGAGGGCCAGGCTCCAGCGACGCAGAAACGACATGGCGCGCATTCTCACCGAGTGCGCGCCATGTCGGGAGCCGGCCACAGGCAGCCGGCAGGGGCGTCACATGCCCGCGTAGTTCGGGCCGCCGCCGCCTTCCGGGGTGACCCAGACGATGTTCTGCGTCGGGTCCTTGATGTCGCAGGTCTTGCAGTGCACGCAGTTCTGCGCGTTGATCACCAGCTGGTCCGCGCCGTCCTTGTTGACGAACTCGTACACCCCGGCCGGGCAGTAGCGGCTCTCGGGCCCCGCGTACTTGGCCAGGTTGATGCGCACCGGGACCGTCGCGTCCTTGAGCGTCAGGTGCGCCGGCTGGTTCTCCTCATGGTTGGTGTTGCTGATGAACACCGAGGAGAGACGATCGAAGGTCAGCTTGCCATCGGGCTTGGGGTAGTCGATCTTCGGGCACTCGGCTGCCGGGCGCAGGTAAACGTTGTCCGGCTGGGTGGCGTGCAGGGTCCAGGGCGGGGTCTGAACGCCCAGCTTGG
Source organism: Ideonella benzenivorans (assembly GCF_020387415.1). GTDB lineage: Bacteria > Pseudomonadota > Gammaproteobacteria > Burkholderiales > Burkholderiaceae_C > Ideonella > Ideonella benzenivorans. The sequence goes on from NZ_JAGWCB010000008.1 coordinate 208,296, forward strand.
GCAGCAGCCACTGCTCGATGCCCGTCATCATCTGACCGACGAGCTTCCCCTTCTTGAACCAGAGCTTGAAGTTGCGGGTCTGGTGCAGTTCCTCGGCCAGCCAGCTGGCCTCGAAGGCGCTCGGGTAGGCCGAGAGCTCATCCTGGGCGCGGCCCGCCTGCACGGCGTCAAACGCGGCTTCGGCGGCCAGCATGCCGCTCTTGATCGCAGCATGGCTGCCCTTGATGCGTGCCGCATTCAGGTAGCCGGCGTCGCAACCCACCAGGGCGCCGCCCGGGAACACCGTCTTGGGCAGGGCCTGCGGCGTGCCATTGTTGATGGCGCGCGCGCCGTAGCCGAGGCGCTTGCCGCCTTCCAGGTGGGCGCGGATGGCGGGATGGGTCTTCCAGCGCTGCATTTCCTCGAAGGGGCTCAGGTACGGGTTCTGGTAATCCAGGCCGATCACGAAGCCCAGGGTCACCTTGTTGCCTTCGAGGTGGTAGAGGAAGCCGCCGCCAAACGTGGAATCGGTCATCGGCCAGCCGGCGGTGTGCACCACCAGGCCGGGCTTGGCCTTCTCGGCCGGGATCTCCCACAGTTCCTTGATGCCGATCGCATAGCTTTGCGGATCCTTGCCGGCGTCGAGCTTGTACTTGGCAATCAGCTGCTTGCCCAGATGGCCGCGGGCACCTTCGGCGAAGATGGTGTACTTGCCCAGCAGTTCCATGCCGAGCTGGAAGTTCTCGGTGGGCTCGCCGTCCTTGCCGATCCCAACGTTGCCGGTGGCAATGCCCTTGACGCGGCCTTGCTCGTCATAGAGCACCTCGGCGGCGGCAAAGCCCGGGAAGATCTCCACGCCCAGCGCCTCGGCCTGTTCGCCCAGCCACTTGGTGACCGCACCCAGGCTGATCACATAGTTGCCGTGGTTGTGGAAATTGCGCGGCACCAGCCAGTCGGGTGTGCGGGTGCTGTCGGTCTCGGACAGGAACAACACGTCGTCGCCGGTGACCGGCTGGTTCAGCGGCGCGCCCCGCTCCTTCCAGTCCGGGAAGAGCTCTTGGATGGCGCGGGGGTCCATCACCGCCCCCGACAGGATGTGCGCGCCGGGCTCGGAGCCCTTTTCCAGCACCACCACATTGACCTCGGAGCCCTTCTCGGCCGCCAACTGCTTCAGGCGGATCGCGGTCGACAGCCCGGCCGGGCCACCGCCGACGATCACCACGTCGTATTCCATGGATTCGCGGGGGCCGTATTGGGCGAGAAGCTCGGCGGGGGTCATGGTCTGTCCTTGGGTGGGATATGAATCGTTGTTGCAACCCCGGTGTGTCTGGTGGCCACGACCAGTCCAGACAGGCGGGGAGGTTGTCAGCGCAGGGATTCTAGCGATCTGTACGTAAAAATAGCACGATCGTTCGTTTTTTGGAATGCTGAGATGTCCCGAGACCCCGTGACGGCGGCACCCGGGAACGTGCGTGCTATTGTTTCTGCAGCTGGCGGGGCGTGTGCTCTGCCATTTGGCGGCCTCGGGTGCATTGCCCTGGGGACGCCCTCCGACACTACAAGGGCTCCGTGCCCGCAACGCCATGAGCTACAACATCGATCTTTCGGGCCGCGTGGCCCTCGTCACCGGCGCCTCCAGCGGCCTGGGCGCCCAGTTTGGCAAGACCCTGGCCCGGGCCGGCGCCGCCGTGGTGCTGGCCGGCCGCCGTCTGGACCGCCTGAAGGCCTTGCGGGCCGAGATCGAGGGCGACGGGGGCGACGCCCATGTGGTCGAGCTCGACGTGACCGACCCGGACAGCATCAAGTCGGCCGTGGCCCATGCCGAGACCGAGACTGGCACGATCGACATCCTGGTCAACAACTCCGGCGTGAGCACCACGCAGAAGCTCACCGAGGTCACGCCCGAGGACTACGACTTCGTGATGAACACCAACGCGCGCGGCGCCTTCTTCGTGGCGCAGGAAGTGGGCAAGCGCATGATCGCCCGCTCGCGCGGCGCGGCGCCAGGCACCTTCACCGGCGGGCGCATCGTCAACATCGCCTCGATGGCCGGCCTGCGGCCGCTCAGCCAGATCGGCGTCTATGCGATGAGCAAGGCGGCCGTGGTGCACATGACCAAGGTGATGGCGCTGGAGTGGGGCCGTTACGGCATCAACGTCAACGCCATCTGCCCGGGCTACATCGACACCGAGATCAACCACCGCCACTGGAGCACCGACGCGGGGCAGAAGCTGATCCAGATGCTGCCGCGCAAGCGCGTGGGCCAGGCGCAGGATCTGGATGCGGTGCTGATGATGCTGTGCGCCAACGAGAGCCATTTCATCAACGGCGCCGTGGTGCAGGCCGACGATGGATTCGGACTTTGAACCGCTGAGCGCGCTGCAGGCGCGCGTGCTGGGCGTGCTGGTCGAAAAACAGCACACGGTGCCCGACACCTACCCGCTGTCGCTCAACGCGCTGGTGGCCGGCTGCAACCAGAAGACGGCCCGCCTGCCGGTGATGGAGGCCACCGAGTCGGAGGTGCTGGCGGTGCTGGACGAGCTCAGGCGCCGCAGCCTGGTGGTGGAGGTCAGCGGCAACCGGGTGCCGCGCTTCGAGCACAACCTGGCCCGTGGGTTGAATGTGCCGGGGCAGGGCGTGGCCCTGCTGGCGGTGCTGATGCTGCGCGGCCCGCAGACCGCGGCCGAGCTGCGCCTGAACAGCGAGCGCCTGCACCGGTTTGCCGACATCTCCTCGGTCGAGGCCTTCCTGGACGAACTGGCCGCCAAGACCCCTGCGCGGGTGCTGCGGCTGCCGCGCGCGCCCGGGGAGCGCGAAGCCCGCTGGGCCCATCTGCTGTGCGGTGAGCCGGTGGTGGTGGCAGGCAGTGCCGCAGCACCGGCACCCCCGGCCACCGAGAGCGAGCAGGTGGCCGAGTTGCGGGCCGAGCTGGCCCGGCAGGCCGCTGAGCTGGTCGAACTGCGCGTGCAGCTGAACCAGCTGCGCGCGCAATTGCAGTCTGTGCAGTCTGAACTGGGGCTGAGCGCCCCCACCCCTTGAGAAGAGTCTCCGATGCGATTTGAACTGCCCGCCGAAAAGACCCAGGTCTTCGACCTGGTGCTGCCGATGCGCTGGGGCGACATGGACGCCTACGGCCACATCAACAACACGGTCTACTTCCGCTACTTCGAGAGCCTGCGGGTGGACTGGCTGCTGAGCCTGGGCCGCCCCCTGCAGGATGGCGGCAGCGGGCCGGTGGTGGTCAACGCCTTCTGCAGCTACCTGCGCCAGGTGACCTACCCGGGCGAGCTGCGGGCGCGGCTCTATGTCGGCCAGCAGGGCCGCAGCAGCATGGAAACCTTCTTCACGCTGGAGCGCGCCGACGAGCCGGGCGTGACCTGTGCCGAAGGGGGCGCGACCATGGTCTGGATGGACTTCGCCACCGGCCGTTCCGTGCCCATGCCGGACTGGCTGCGGCAGGCCGCCTGTCCGGCCGCGGACTGAGCCGCCCGCCGTCTCAGCGGCGGGCGCGGCCTCAGTGCTCGCCCGCCAGCAGCCGGTGCACCAGCTCGGCGGTGGTGCCGGCGCTCATCTTGCGCATCAGTCGCGCGCGGTAGACATCCACCGTGCGCGGGCTGATGTCCAGCTTGCGGCCGATCTCCTTGCTGGTCAGCCCATCGACCAGCAGCGCGGCGATCTCGCGCTCGCGGCCGGTGAAGTCCACCTTCAGCACCCGCCGGGCGGACAGGTCCTGGAAGCTCCAGATGCCTGCGGCGTGCGGGTCTTCAGCGTCCAGCGCGCGGCCGGCCACGTGGCACCAGAACAGCTCGCCGTTGGCCCGCTTCATGACCCGGTCGTCGGCATAGCGGCCTTGCTCGTCGAGCGCAGCCAGAATGCGGTCGCCGGTGCGCTCGAACTCGGCCGTGCTGGGGTAGAGCACCTCGAAGGACTGGCCAAGCAGCTGTTCGCGCCGCGCATCGAAGATCGTCAGCAGCTGGCGGTTGCAGTCCACGATCAGTCGGTTGCGGGACAGGACCATCCCAATCGGGGCCATGTCGAAGGCGGTGCGGTAATCCAGTTCCAGCATGACGGCGAAGCTTAAGGGGGGGACCCTTAGGGAATTTTGCGTAACGACTACTTAATGCCTTACGTAGTACGCTGGCGGGATTCCAGACCGAAACGACCGGAGGCATTCCCGATGAACAAGATCTACCCGAGTGCCGAGGCTGCGCTCGAAGGCATCATCCACGACGGCCAGTTGCTGGCCGTGGGCGGCTTCGGATTGTGCGGCATCCCTGAAGCGCTGATCGACGCACTGCAGGCCACCGGCAAGAAGGACTTCACCGTGGTCTCCAACAACGCGGGGGTGGACGGCTTCGGTCTGGGCAAGCTGCTGGCCACCCGGCAGATCAAGAAGATGATCTCCAGCTACGTGGGCGAGAACAAGGAGTTCGAGCGCCAGTACCTGAGCGGCGAGCTGGAGCTGGAGTTCACGCCGCAGGGCACGCTGGCCGAGCGCCTGCGCGCCGGTGGCGCCGGCATCCCGGCCTTCTTCACCCGCACCGGCGTGGGCACCGTGGTGGCCGAGAACAAGCCGACGCAGGAGTTCGACGGCAAGACCTATGTGATGGAGCGCGGCATCGTGCCCGAGGTCTCGCTTGTGAAGGCCCACATGGCCGACACCAGCGGCAACCTGCGCTTTCGCCGCACCGCGCGCAACTTCAACCCCAATGTCGCGATGGCCGGCAAGATCACCGTGGTCGAGGTGGAAAAGATCGTCGACAAGGGCGCGATGGACCCGGACGACGTGCATCTGCCAGGCATCTTCGTGCACCGCATCGTGCTGAATGCCACCCCCGAGAAGCGCATCGAGCAGCGCACCACCCGCAAAGCCTGAGCCGCGAAGGAGAACGACCATGGCATGGACCCGTGACGAGATGGCGGCCCGCGCGGCCAAGGAGCTGCAGGACGGCTACTACGTGAACCTGGGCATCGGCCTGCCCACGCTGGTGGCTAACCACGTGCCGGCGGGCATGGAGGTGTGGCTGCAGAGCGAGAACGGCCTGCTGGGCATCGGCCCCTTCCCGACGGAAGAGGAGGTGGATGCCGACATGATCAACGCCGGCAAGCAGACGGTGACCACGCTGCCGGGCTCGTCGATCTTCAGCAGCGCCGACAGCTTCGGCATGATCCGCGGCGGCAAGATCAACCTGGCCATCCTGGGCGCGATGCAGGTCAGCGAGAAGGGCGACCTGGCCAACTGGATGATCCCCGGCAAGATGGTCAAGGGCATGGGCGGCGCGATGGACCTGGTGGCCGGCGTGAAGAACGTCGTCGTGCTGATGGAGCACGTGGCCACCAAGAAGGATGGCAGCACCGACATGAAGATCCTGCCGGCCTGCACCCTGCCGCTGACCGGCCTGGGCGTGGTGGACCGCATCATCACCGACCTGTGCGTGCTGGACGTGACGCCGCACGGTCTGAAGGTGGTGGAACTGGCGCCTGGCGTCACCTTCGAGGAGGTGCAGACCAAGACGGGGGTGCCGGTGCATTGAGGGCGTCCATCGGCGTTCGACACCGGGAAGGGGGCCATGTGGCCCCTTTTTTTCATGCCCACGGATCTTGATGCAGCACAAGTTGCTCCTATGTAGGCTTCAGGATGATTTCGGCGGTTCCGGGTGGCGTCACCCGCCGTCCGGGATCATGTTCATGTGAACCGAGGGAAAGGAAAAACCATGGCCAATCTGCCTGTCAGCCGTACCAATCTGTTCGATGAATTCTTCCGCGACATGGCGCCCGGCTTCTTCGTCCGTCCGCTGCATGGCGAAGGCCTGCCGCAGCAGATCAAGGTGGACGTCAAGGAAGACGCCGAGAACTATGTCGTCCACGCCGAGATGCCCGGGGTGTCCAAGGACGACATCCACGTCACCATCGACGGCCCGGTGGTCTCGCTGAGCGCCGAGATCAAGCAGACCGACGAGAAGAAGGACGGCGAGCGCGTGCTGCGCAGCGAGCGTTATTTCGGCTCCGTCTCCCGCAGCTTCCAGCTGCCGATGGACATCGACGAGGCGCGTGCTGCGGCCAAGTACGATGCGGGTGTGCTGACACTCACGCTGCCGAAGAAGGCGGCCGGCGCGGGCGCACGCCGTCTGCAGATCGACTGAGCCGCCGGGGCCGCCTGCCGGCCCCGACCCCTCCGTGACACCTCACGCGGGCTTCGGCCCGCGTTGTCGTTGCCCATGCGCACCTTTCTGACAATCTCCCTGCTGGCCTTGGCGATGACGGGCCTGGTGCCCGCTGCCGAGGCCGCCCGGCCGGCCGCCGTGCCGCGGGCCGTGACCCCGCGGGCCCCGCTGGATGCCGAGGAACAGAACAACATCGCGGTCTTCCGCACGGTGTCACCCTCGGTGGTCAACATCACCGCGCTGGGGCTGGAGCGGGACTTCTTCTCGCTCAACGTTCAACAGGTGCCGCAGGGCACCGGCACCGGTTTCGTGTGGGACACGGCCGGCCATGTGGTCACCAATTTCCACGTCATCCAGGGCGCCAACGCGGCGCGGGTGACGCTGGCCGACCAGTCCAGCTACAAAGCCGAACTGGTGGGGGCCTTTCCCGACCGGGACCTGGCGGTGCTGCGCATCGCCGCTCTGGCCGCTCAGCTCAAGCCGGTGCCGCTGGGCACCAGCCGCGATCTGCAGGTCGGGCAGAAGGTCTATGCCATCGGCAACCCGTTCGGCCTGGACCAGACGCTGACCACCGGCATCATCAGCGCGCTGAACCGGGAGATCGAGTCCGTCACCCGCCGGCCGATCAAAGGCGCCATTCAGACCGACGCGGCGATCAACCCCGGCAATTCCGGCGGGCCCTTGCTGGATTCCGCCGGCCGGCTGGTGGGGGTCAACACGGCGATCTACAGCCCGACCGGCGCCAGCGCCGGCATCGGCTTCGCCATCCCGGTGGATGAGGTGAACCGGATCGTGCCGCGGCTGATCCGCGATGGCCGGATGGTGCGACCTGCCCTGGGCGTGACGACTGCCCCGCCCGAGTGGAACCGCACCCTGGGTCTGCCCCGCGGCGTGGCCATCGTGCGCGTGCAGGCGCAGGGCCCGGCGGCCAAGGCCGGCCTGAAGCCCTTTGCCCGCGGCGAGGGCCGCGTCATCCCCGGCGATGTGATCACCGCCATCAACGGCCAGCCGGTGGCCACGCTCGACGACATGCTGACCGCCCTGGAGCGGCTGCAGCCAGGCGATGGCTGTGTGCTGACCCTGTGGCGCGCCGGCCAGACCCGGCAGCAGCGGGTCACGCTGGCCGAGTCCGACGACTGAGGCGGTGGGGTGCGCCGGTTCAGCCAGCCTGGAACAGGCTGCTGATCGGCCGCACCGAGGCGCGCGCCATCTGGGCGCCTTCGACCGCCTTCAGGCGCAGCACCTGGTGCGGGGCGGCGTGGGCGGCCTTGGCGGGCAGCTGCAGACCGTCGTGGGTGCAGCGGATGGTGTCCGGGGCCACGCCCAGGGCCACCAGGTGCTCGGTCAGCACGTCCAGGGCCTGGGCCCGCTGTTCGCTGGAATCCGGGGCACAGGAGCCCAGCACCAGGTAATGCCGGCGGTCGGCACGCAAGGTGTCGGCCAACCAGTCCCGCAGCGCGGTGAGATCGGCCTCGGGCAGTTCGGGGCTGGGGCTGCTCACAGTGAGGATGAACTCGTCATCCTGCGGGACCGAGGGGGCCGGGGTGGCAGCAGAAGCGGAGCGGGGCGCCTGGGGCGCGACGGCGTTTCTGGTCATCGTGCAGTCTCCTTGTGTCGGCTTGAAGCGGGGTGATTATAAATTTGCACCAATGCATTGCCGACGCGGCCCCCCAGATTTCAGGAGGCCGGACCCTGCAGGCTGCGGTCGAGCTTGTCCTCCATTTCCGCCAGGTGGGCGGACAGTTCCCGCACGGCTTCCTCGGTGCGGGCCAGCAGGCGCTGCTCGCCCGCCTGGCGGGCCGTTTCCTGCTGCTGCACCAGGGCTTCCAGCCGGCTCTGCAGGGCGGTGAAGCGCGAGGCCTCGGCCTGATCGGCCAGCTCGCGTTGCGACTGCAGTTCCTTGGTGAAGCGGCGGGTTTCGACCAGCAAATGGGCCTGTTGGAACACGATGTAGAAGAGGAACAGGCCGGAAATCAACACCGTGGCCCCCAGCAGGATCAGCCCCAGCGGGGCCTGGATCTGCATCAGGCCCAGGGAGAGGGCGGTCGGTGCACTCAGGGCCTGCCAGTTCAGTGCTGCAAACAAGCCCAGCAGCAACCAGACGGCGAGCAGGGTGAGGGTACGGATCTTCATGCGGTCCTTTCGCGTGCGGCCCCGGGCCGTCCCGGGCTGCCGATCCCGCTGAGTATGCGCGCCGTCGGCGGCGGGGCGGCTCAGGCCGGCTGCAGACGTGCCAGGCGCTGCTGCTGGCGGTCCAGGGCCAGCAGCAGGCCCATGCCGATCAGCATCACCGCCGCGGCCAGCCACAAGGCGCCTTGGTAGCTGCCGGTGCGTTGGGCGATCTGGCCGGCCAGCGCTGGCGCCAGGATCTGGCCCGCGCCGTAGCTCAGTGTCAGACGGGCCATGGCCCGGGCCGGGTTGGCGGGCTCGTGGCGGCCAACATAGGCCAGCGTCAGGCCGACGATGCCGATGAAGGTGGCGCCGTACAGCACCGCGCCCACCAGCGCGGCGGCCAGGCCATCGACCGCCAGCGGCAGCAGGAAGGACACGATCTGCACCGCATAGGCGGCCAGCAGGGCCCGCACATCGCCTGCCCTTCGGGCCAGCCGGTCCCACCAGAGCACCGCGGGGGCGGCGGCCAGGCCCACCACCACCCAGGTCAGGTTGCCCCCGCCGGCCATGCCGGGCTGGCGCACGATGATGGCCACCAGAAAGGTGGCGCTGATCACATAGCCCACCCCGGCACAGAAATAGGCCGCCGGCAGCAGCAGGCTGCCGCGCGGCGCGGTGGGCGCGGGCGGTGGGGCCGTGGGCGCCGCGTCGGCCGGCCGCGCCGCCGGGGCCGGCATCCAGTGCCAGGCCGGCACGGCCAGCAGCACGGTCAGCCCGCCCAGGGCCAGCCACTGCTGGGCCCAGTCCAGGTGCCCGGCCATCAGCATGGCGGCCACGCCCGACACCGCCAGCCCCAGGCCCAGGCCGATGAAATGGATGCCCAGTTCCGGCCGCCGCCCGTGGGCAACCAGCCAGGCCAGCACCATGCCTGAGCCCAGCAGCATGCCGCCCACCGCCGCCACCCCGGCGATGAAGCGCAACACGCCCCACAGCAGCAGCGACTGGGTCAGCCCCATGCCGGCGGTGCCCACCACGCCGGCCACCAGGCACAGCCGGTAGGCGGCAAAGCGCCAGCGCGGGGCGTGCAACTGGGTGGCGACCCAGCAGCCCGCCATGTAGCCGGCGTAATTCCAGGACGCCAGCCAACCGCCGGCGGCGGCGCTCAGGCCGGCCTGGTCCTGCATCACCGGCAGCAACGGGGTGTAGGCAAAGCGGGCCAGGCCCACGGTGAGCAGCAGGGCACAGACCCCGGCGGCCAGCACCTGCCAGGGCTGCAGCGTGGACGGGGCGGTGGGCGTGGAAACGGGGGTGGCCATGTGGCCGATTCTGGAAAGCCCGGGGCCTGTCTGTCTGTCGATGGGCAGACAATGACTGTCGATGAAACGACAACCCGGCCCGCCGATGCCCTGGCAGCCGCTGCGTCTGCCGGAGGACCAGGCCCCGCCGCGGCCGCTGGCCGTGCGGGTGCAGTCGCTGCCGGCCCACCACCATTTCCCGGAGCACCGCCACCCCTGGCACCAGTTCGTCTACGCCAGCAGTGGCGTGTTGACCGTGACCGCCGCCGGGCAGTGTTTCGTGATCGCGCCGCAGCAGGCGGTCTGGGTGCCGGCCGGGCTGCCGCACCGCACCGCCTCGCTGCTGGGCGCGGAATTCCGCAGCCTGTATGTGGATGCCCAGGCGCTGGCCGGCCCCCAGGGGCAGTGCACGCTGCTGGCGGTCACGCCTTTTCTGCGGGCGTTGATCCTGGAGGCGGGCGAACTGCTGCCAGCCGATCCGGCCGGGCCCCCGACCCCGGCGGCGACGGACGAAGAAGCCCGCCATCTGACGGCGCTGATCCTGGCCCGGCTGGCCCGCCTGCAGCCGCTGCCGGCCTCCTTGCCCTGGCCGCAGGCCGCCGGTCTGGGGGAGATGTGCGAGGCGCTCTATGCCAACCCCACCGATGAGCGCGATCTGGCCGCCTGGGCGGCGCAGCTGCACCAGAGCGGCCGCACGCTGAGCCGCCATTTCCAGCGCGAGACCGGCATGACCCTGCGCGCCTGGCGCCAGCGGCTGCGCCTGTTCAAGGCGGTGGAGCTGCTGGCCGGTGGGCAGGACGTGACGCAGGTGGCGTTGGCGCTGGGTTACGCCAGCCCCTCGGCCTTCACCGCGATGTTCCGGCAGACGATGGGGCAGCGCCCCAGCGCCTACCGTCAGCAGATGCGCGAGATGCGCTGAGCCGCTTCCGCTGCTTTAGCCGTGCGCGGCCGCCACGGCGGCGCTCAGGGCCTTCATCTGCTCGCCGACCAGGCCCTTGAGTTTCTCGTCGACCAGGTTGCCCTCGCTGTCGAAGGCGCCGGCAAAGGCATTGGCAAAGACCTCGGGCTTGTTGAGCGGCCGCAGGTCCAGGAACACGCAGACCTGGCGCAGGTGGTATTGGGCCCGCGAGGTGCCCATGCCGCCGCCCGCGCCCATCAGGGCCACGTGCTTGCCCGCCAGCAGGCCGTTGTTGGGCTCGCGCGAGGCCCAGTCCAGGATGTTCTTCAGCGCCGGGGCCAGCGAGTAGTTGTACTCGGTGCAGGCCAGCACCAAGGCGTCCGCCTGGGCCAACTGGGCGAAGACGCGCTGCACGCTGGCCGGCTTCTCGGTGATGTCGGCGTTGTAGAAGGGGATGTCGTTCAGATCGGCGATCTCCATCGTGGTGCCGGCCGGCAGGGCCGCCTGGGCCGCGCGCAGCAGGCCGCGGTTGGTGGAGGCGCGGCGCAGGCTGCCGGCGATGCCGAGAAACCGAAGGGATGAGCTCATGTCTGTTCCTGTGAAGGTCCGCAAACGGCGGACGACGCCCCCATTCTGGGCCGCTGCGGCTGGCCCCGTGGTGCTCAGGGTTGGCGCGGGGCCACGCGCGCACCATCGCGCACCGTGTCGGGCGGGTAGATGATCACCTGCGTGCCCTCGCGCAGGGTCTCGCCCACCCAGGCCTGCTGGGCGTTGCGGGCCTTCAGGCTCACCGGCTGCAGCCGGGCCTGGCCGCCATCCACCACGAACACACCCCAGCCGGCCGCCGCGCCGCCCTGGCTGGCCGGCAGCGGAAACAGCGCGCCCACGGGCACCGTCAGCGCATGGGCCTGCTGGCGGGTGAGGATGCGCACGCCCACGCGGTAGCCGTCGCCCAGGGCCGCCCACTGCGCGGGCGGGCTGGTCAGGTCCATCAGCACGTTCACCCGCTGCTCCTCCACCCCCAGGGCGGACACCTTGGTGAAGCCGCCGGGCTCGATCAGCCGCACCCGGGCCTGCAGGGGCTGCGGCCTGCCCCAGCCCTCGATGCGCACCGGGCTGCCGGGATGCACCTGCAGCGCATCGGTGGTCAGCAGCTCGGCCAGCACCTCCAGGCGCCGGGTGTCGCCCAGTTCCAGCAGCGGCGTGCCCAGCGCCACGGTGGTCTCGCTCGTCTGGTTCACCTTCAGCACGCGGCCGCTGATGGGCGCGTGCACGGCAAAGGGCTCGCCCGGGGTGGCCCGGCTGGCGGCCTGCAGCGCGGCCTGGGCCTGTTGTTGCTGGAAGCGGGCCGTTTCCTCGGCCGCGCGGGCGGCCTCGTGTTCGGCCCGGGCCTGGTCGGCGGCCAGGGCATCGCTGTCGCGCTTGCTGGCCGAGACAAAGCCCTGGCGGGCCAAGGCCTCGCTGTGGCGCAAGTCGTTCTCGGTCTGGGCCAGATGGGCCTGGGCGGCCCGGGCCTGGTGACGGGCCGTCTGCAGCGTGGCCTGGGCGGCCGACAGCGCAGCCTGCAACTGGGCCCGATCCCGTGCGCCCAACAGCGGGCTGAGCGTGGGCTGCAGTGTGGCCAGCACCTGGCCGGCTTGCACGCTGTCGCCCTCGCGCCAGGCGATGCGCTGCAACTGCCCGGCCAGCGGTGCAGCCACCACGAAGCGATCGCGCAACCGGGTGCGGCCGTCCTCGTCCACCGTGGTCTCGAAGTCGGCAAAGCGGGCCGGCGCCACCTCCACCTCAACGGGGCGGGGCCGGAAGGCCCAGGCCAGCAACAGGACGGCGGCCGTGGCCGCCAGGCTCAGGGTGATCCAGGAGCGTCGTGTCATGGGGTTCACTCGCGGGTTTTGAGGGCGCCGACGATGTCGAGCCGGTCGATGCGCCGGCGCACCACCAGCGCACTGGCCAGCCCGGCCGCGGCCACGCACAGGGCCGCCCAGGCGTAGCTGCGGGGCTGCAGGGCCACCGGGAAATGGAATTGGTCGCTCTTGAGCAGTTCGGTCACGGCGTGCACCAAGCCGCTGCCCAGCAGCATGCCCAGCGGCAGCGCCACCGCGATCGACAGGCCCAGCTCGCCCAGCAGCAGGGCCGAGACCTCGCCCCGGGTGAAGCCCAGCACCCGCAGGCTGGCCAGCTCCCAGGCGCGCTCGGCCAGCGCGATGCGGGCGTTGTTGTAGACCACCCCCACCGCGATCACCGCCGCGAAGGCCGTCAGCACCGCGCCCATGATGCGCACGTTGCGGGCGCTGACCTCCTGCATGTTGCGCAGCATGCTGGCCTTGCTGAACGCGCCCGCCACCTGCGGCAGGGCGCGGGTGGCGGCCAGGAAGGCGTCCTCCTGCCCGCGCGCCACCTGCACCAGGTAGGCGTTGGCCAGGTCGTCGTCGCCCAGCAGGCGGTTGAGGGTGTGCAGGTCCATGTAGGCGTTCAGACCCATCATCTCGTCCACCACCGCGTCCACCGGCAATTGCAGCACCCGGCCGCGGCCTTCCAGCACCTCCACCTGCACTGTGTCACCCACGCGCAGGCCCAGCTTGGTGGCCAGCCGGTCAGTCAGCAGCAGGCCCTGGCCCGGCACCGTGTGCACGCGGTCGTCCAGGTCCACCGCGCGCAGCAGCTGCGGGTCCGGCGGCTGGCCCAGGATGCCGGCACGCTCGCGGTGGTGGCCGTTGACCAGCGTCACCGCCACCTGGCGGGCCGGCTCCACCGCCAGCACGCCGGGCAGGCGGGCCAGCTCCAGGCCGGCCCGTTGCGGGCCTGGTTCATAGAGCCAGACCTGCACATCGGCCCGCATGCGCACATGGAACTGCATGTCCACGATGCGGTCCATCGCGTCGCGGAAGAAGCTGCCCATCACCACGATGGCCACCGCCGCCGCCACCCCGCCGATGGACAGCGCGGTGCGCAGCGGCCGGCGCTCCATCTGGCGCAGGATCATGCGCAGCGTGGTGTTCATGCGGGCCAGGCCCAGCCGTTCCACCAGGGTGCGGCGGTAGTGGCCCGGGGCCGGCGGGCGCATGGCCTCGGCCGGGGCCAGCCGCACCGTGGCCGCGATGGCGTTGAGCGTGCCCGCCACCGCGGTCAGCAGCGCGGTGCCCACGCTCAACAGCACCAGCCAGGCCGGCAGCACATGCTCGAAGCGGGGAAAGCGGAAGAACTCGGCGTACAGACCGGTGAGCATGCGCCCCAGCGCACTGCCCAACCCCAGGCCCAGCAGGCAGCCCAGCGCGACGATGGCCAGCACCAACTTCAGGTAGTGCGCGCCGATGCTGCTGTTGGGGTAGCCCAGGGCCTTGAGGGTGGCGATCTGCTCGCGCTGGGTGGCCACCAGGCGCGAGACCACCACGTTCAGCAGAAAGCTGGCCACGCCCAGGAAGATGGCCGGCAGCACGCTGCCCAGCACATGCTGCTCCTTGATCTCGTTGTCCAGCATGGCGTGGGAGGTCTGGTCCTCGCGGGCGATGGCCTCGCGCCCACCGTAGCGGGCCAGCCGGCGCTGCAGCGCATCGCGCACGGCCGGCAGGTCCGCCCCGGGGGCCAGCTTCACCGCCACGTGGTTGAAGGCGTCGGCCATGTCGTAGGCCGCGGCCAGGGCCTCGCCATCGACCCAGAACACGCCGAAGCCGCGCTGGTCGGGGATGCCGAACGGCCCCGCGAAGATGTACTCGGGCGACAGGGCGGTGCCGGTCACCTCCAGCGTGCGTTCGCGGCCGTTGATCAGCGCGGTGAGGTGGCTGCCGGGCCGCAGCCCACGGGCCTCGGCGAAGGCTTCGGAGACCCAGACGGGCAGGGTGCCGTCGGTGCGCGGCCGGCCGGGGTGGTCGGCGGCGTCGCCCGCGTGCGGCCCCCGCAGCGTGGTCAGGTTCAGGCGCGGTGGGCGGCGCACGTCCAGGCCGATCAGGTGGCCGATGATCGGGTCGCTCTGCCCTTCGATCTGCACCCGCACATCGGCCTCCACCGTGGTCTGCACATCGGCCACGCCCGGCAGGGCCCGCAGGGTGTCGGCCAGCGACAGCGGCGCGCGTTTGAGGCTGACGAACACATCGGCGAAGTGGCCCTGGGCGTAGAACGCATCGCGCGCCCGCGCCAGCGAATCGACCGCCGACAGCGTGGTGATGAAGCCGCCCACACCGCTGGCCACCACCAGCGCGATGGTCAGCGCCTGGCTCCACATCAGGCGCAGGTCGCGCAGCAGCTTGAGGTTCAGGGCCTTCATCGCGGGCTACCAGGCCAGTTCCGACGGCGACAGCTTGTGGCTGTTCTCGACGATCTTCTGGATGCGCCCATCGCCCAGGTAGACCACCCGGTCGGCCATGCCGGCAATGGCGGCGTTGTGCGTGATCACCACCGCCGTGGTGCCCAGCTCGGCGTTGATGCGGGCGATGACCTCCAGCACCAGCTTGCCGGTCTGGTAGTCCAGTGCGCCGGTGGGTTCGTCGCACAGCAGCACGTCCGGCCGCTTGACGATGGCGCGGGCGATGGCCACGCGCTGCTGCTCGCCGCCGGAGAGCTGGGCCGGGAAGTGGTCCCGGCGCGGGCTCAGCCCGACCCGGTCGATGGCTTCGTCGATGTCCATCGGCGCGGCCACGATGTCCGTCACCAGCGCGACGTTCTCGCGCACCGTCAGGCTGGGGATGAGGTTGTAGAACTGGAACACGAAGCCCACGTGCTCGCGCCGGTAGCGGGTGAGGGCGGCCTCGTCGGCATGCGCCAGGTCGTGGTCGGCAAAGCGCACCTCGCCCTGGCTGGGCGTGTCCAGCCCGCCCAGGATGTTGAGCAGCGTGCTTTTGCCACTGCCCGAGGCGCCCAGCAGCACCAGAAACTCCCCCCGGCGGATGTCCAGCGAGACATCGCGCAAAGCCGTCACCGCCACGGCACCGCTGCCATAAACCTTGGCGAGGTGGTGGATCTGGAAGACGACCGGGGCCGGGGTGGGAGGCGTCATGGGCAGGGGATGGGCAGCGTTGCGGCCATTCTTGGCGGCGGGGGCGGTGTGACGCTTGACTGACATCAAGCCAGGCCGGCGCTAGCATGGGCCGGTCCTCCAGCTTCCGGGTGCTCCGATGAACGGTCTTTCCCCTGTGCTTCTGCGGTCTGGTGCCCACGGTCGGTGGGGGCGCCTGCGTTGGGGGGGCGCGCTGCTGGCGCTCAGCCTGGCGGCCTGTCAGACGGCGGTGCCGGTGGCGCCCGCACCGGCCAGTGTGGCGCCAGAGCTGGCCACCGGCTGGCAAGCCAAGCCCGGCTGGTGGTTCGACCACCAGGCCGTGGCCGCGGCCAACCCGCTGGCCGCGGCGGCTGGGGCTGAAATGCTGCGCGCAGGCGGCTCGGCCGTGGACGCCGCGGTGGCCGTGCAGATGGTGCTGGCCCTGGTGGAGCCCCAATCCAGCGGCATTGGCGGCGGTGGCTTTCTGCTGCTGTGGGATGGTCAGGCCCTGGAGGCCTGGGACGGCCGCGAGACCGCGCCCGCCGCCGCCACCGAACGCCTGTTCCTCAAGCCCGACGGCCAGCCCATGGCCTTTGCCGACGCGGTGCAGGGCGGCCGGGCGGTGGGCGTGCCCGGCGCCGTGGCCATGCTCGAAGCCGTGCACCGCGCCCATGGCCGACTGCCCTGGGCCCGGCTGTTCCAGCCCGCCATCCGCCTGGCCGACGCCGGCTTTGCCATCAGCCCGCGCCTGTACAGCCTGCTGCAGGACAGCAAGGTGCTGAAGGCCGACCCGGCCGCCCGGGCCTATTACTACCAGCCCGAGGTGGCCGGCCAAGCCCTGCAACCCTGGCCGGTGGGCCATGTGCTGCGCAACCCCGCACTGGCCGAGGTGCTGCGCCGCATCGCCCAGCAGGGCAGCCGCGCGCTGCTGACCGGCCCGGTGGCCGCCAGCATCGTGGCCAAGGTGCGCAGCCACCCCGGCAACCCCGGCCTGCTGACCGAGGCCGATTTGGCCGCCTACCGGCCGGCGAAGCGCGCGGCCCTGTGCGCCGACTGGCGCGCCCTGCGCGTCTGCGGCATGCCGCCGCCCTCGTCGGGCGAGATCGCCATCGCCCAGATCCTGACCCTGCTGGACGCGCTGCCCCCGGCCAGCGGCCCCGCGCTGAAGGACGGCCACCCCACGGTGGAGACGCTGCACCGCTACACCGAGGCCGCCAACCTGGCCTTTGCCGACCGCGCCCTCTACGTGGGCGACCCCGCCTTCGTGAAGCCGCCGGCCGGCCGCTGGGCCAGCCTGCTGGACCCGGCCTACCTGCACCAGCGCGCCACGCTCATCGGCCCACGCGCCATGGGCAGTGCCACCGCCGGCGTGCCGCCCGGCGCCACCGTGGCCTACGGGCCCGCCGCCCCGCAGCCCGAGCACGGCACCAGCCACATCAGCATCGTCGACGCGCAAGGCCAGGCCATTGCCTTCACCACCACGGTGGAAAGCGCCTTCGGCACCGGCCTGCTGGTGGATGGCGGCACCGGCCTGCCCGGCGGCTTCCTGCTCAACAACCAGCTGACCGACTTCAACTTTGCCCCTGACGACGCCCAGGGCCGGCCCACCGCCAACCGGGTGCAGCCCGGCAAGCGCCCCCGCTCCAGCATGAGCCCCACGCTGGTCTTCCAGCGCGACAACGGCCAGTTGCGGATGACCCTGGGCTCCCCCGGCGGCGCGGCCATCATTCATTACGTGACCAAACTGCTGCTGGGCACCCAGGTGTGGGGCCTGGACGCCCAACAGGCCGCCAACCTGCCCAATTTCGGGAGTTTCAACGGCCCCACCGTGTTGGAGGCGGGTCAATTCGGCCCCGACACCACCGCCGGCCTGAAAACCCTGGGCCACGAGGTGCGCGAAATGGAACTCAACAGCGGCGCCCAACTGCTGCAGCGGCGCGACGGCTGCTGGTTTGGCGCGGCCGACCCGCGGCGGGAGGGGGCGGTGGAGGGGAATTGAGTGGCGGGTGTCTGGCTGCAAATTGTTTCTGTACGAAGCCAAAGCCGGTATGGCGGGAGAAATCCATCGTTTTGTGGATGGCCGGTGGCCGACCTGTTGCAGCGACCCTTTTGTCGCTCTGTTGTGAAATGATATTATGATAGGGGCTTCTCAAATCAAATCGATCCCAGCATTTGTAGAAATACTGGCGTCAGGATGTTCTTCTGGTTCATCAAGGTTGTTCATGGCGAGAAGTGGGGTCGATAGATGATTGGGCGGCATGGCATTATTTGTGGAGAGCAAAAGTTGGGGTTTTCATTGTTTTCCCAACCGCCAAGAATCTCTCAGATTCCATGGCCAGTACCTGGATCGCCATCTTGTTTCTGATTGTGGTCTGATGGCTCAGAGGGGAGCCTCCGCGCTGGCGCTGGGGTATTTGATTTCAACTGAAATTAATTCAAGATGAGCAAGATTTGTTTTTGATTAATTTCCGTGATTTTCTGAAAATTTCTGTCGAAATTATTTCGCCACCCGGGGGTATTGATGCTGGAGTTCATGGTTATCGGTTTGGTGATTTTCATTGCTCTATTCGTCGCGGCAACGAAAAAGGGTATATCTTCCTTGGGGGTGCGAACCAAGAGAATGCTTTCCGTTGCCGCGAAAGGCTCCCAGGAGTCTGTTCTGAAATCCGTCATAAGGTTTGCACAACAGTCGGGCTACAAGGTTGTTGCACTTGATGAAAAAAGAGGTCACCTGGTTCTGGAAGAACCGGCGTCTCTTTTCAGCTGGGGCTTTTTCTTTCCTGTATTCGTCTCGGCACAACAGGATGGCTCAAGCTTGATCGAGGTTGGCATTAAAAGTAAATTCTCTCAATGTGGCCCTGTTGTGTCCCGTTCACACGAGAGATTCGTGACAGGCCTTAAGGCCGCCCTGTTTGAATGAGCTCATCAGAACCTGCTTGCGCAGGCCCGCTGTCGGTTCAGATTGTCAAATATTAACTGCAGAGCAGGCGTGGCTCTATATCTGCCGCTTCTGTCGTCGGTTTCACTGTGGGTCCAACTCGGACGCCAATGCTTCACATCGTCGTTGGGTAACCTGAGCGCTGGTCACTATGAGTCCAAACAAAGTCGATCGCACCAAGGTGAGAAAACTCACCGACCTGCCCAACGTCGGGAAAGCCATGGCCGAAGATCTTCGGTTGCTTGGTTTTTCTTCGCCAGAACAGATCGCAGGGGCATGCCCGTTTGAGATGTATCACCGCCTCGGTGTGATCACGGCCATGCGTCACGATCCATGCGTCATGGATGTGTTCATGTCCATCACGACGTTCTTGAACGGCGGTCCCTCCCGTCCGTGGTGGGAGTTCACCGAAGCGCGAAAGGCCGCTGGCCTTGGAACGGTGGAGAAATGAAGTTCGGCTGCACCATGGTGTATGTCTCTTCGGTCCCTGATGCCCTGTCCTTCTATGAGAAGGCCTTCGGGTTTCAGGTTCGCTTTCTCCATGAATCCGAGCAGTACGGTGGATTGGAATCGGGCTCGACCATCCGGGCCGTTGCGTCCCTGACGGCGCTGTGCTCGCTGTTGGCCGGTTGACCTGTCAGCAGGGACGGGAAGGTTCTTGAGGGGCAGCGCCAGATGAAGCGCGCCAGTGGCGAATCCTTGGTCGCGCTGGAGGCGCTGCTGCGCGAACTCCGCTCCTTGGCAGGGGTGACCGAGCGGAAGCCGGGGATCTTCTATCGCCAGGGCGGGGCGTTCCTTCACTTTCACGAAGATCCGGCCGGGCCGTTCGCCGACGTCAAGCTTGACGGCGCCGCGTTCAGCCGTTGGCCCGTCAACACCGAGGACGAGCGGGCACTGTTGCTGACCCAGGTGCGGTGGGCCTTGGTGGCGGGTAGGCGCGGAGGCCTGTGAGGGGGATCCGTCCGCATCCCAAACGCCCGATCGCGGAAACGGGTAAAATTACATTTCGACAAATGTAATTTGGGTTCGCAGCCTGCCTGTGGACCCTTGAGAAGGGACCCCCCGCCGGATGCTCAAGTTCAAGGACCAGACCCTCGAAAGCGCCATCTTTGACATGGATGGAACGATGTTCGACACCGAACGTCTGCGGTTCCAAACGCTCTCCCAGGCGGCCGAAGAGTTGTTCGGTCAGCCGTTCACGGAGGCGGTGCTGATGGGGTCTCTGGGCCTGAGCGCCACCAAGGCGGAAGCGCTGGCCAAGCAGCATTACGGGGATGACTTCCCCTACGCCGCCATCCGCCGGCGGGCCGATGCGCTGGAGCTGCAGCATGTGCGCAGCCAGGGCGTGCCGATCAAGCCGGGTCTGCTGCCGGTGCTGGAGCGGCTGCGCCGCGCCGGGTTGAAGATGGCGGTGGCCACCTCCAGCCGCCGGGCGATCGCCGAGGAATACCTGATCAATGCCAACGTGTTCAAGTATTTCGACCTGCTGGTCTGCGGCGACGAGGTGCAGCAGGGCAAGCCGCACCCGGAGATCTTTCTGCGGGCGGCGCAGGCGCTGAACAGCGCGCCGGCCGATTGCCTGATGTTCGAGGATTCGGAGAACGGCCTGCGGGCCGCGGCGGATGCCGGCGGGCGCGCGATCCTGGTGGAAGACATCAAGCCGCCGCGGCCCGAGGTGGCGGCGCGTGCCTTCGCCCGTTATCCCTCGCTGCGAGCCTTCCTGCTGGAGCTGGCGGCTTGCACGCCCAAGCTGCCGATGCCCGCGCTGACCGAGCCCTTTCCCCAGGCCGTCAACCTGTTGAAGGCCGGCGTCCATGGCTTCGGGGCGATGGGGGGCGGCTATCTGGCGCAGGTGTTCTCGCACTGGGATGGCTACACCCGCCCGCACGAGATCATGGCCTCCACCGGCAACGCGCTGCTGCGCGAGGCGGTCAACGCCTTTGGCAAGTACAGCGTGCGCTACGGCAGCCTGGCCTTTGACCAGACCATCGCGCGCATGCGCATGGTCGATGCGGCGGACACGGCGGCCATCGCCAGCATGTACCGCGACTGCGAGATCGTCGGCCTGTGCCTGCCGGAGCAGGCGGTGGCCGCGCAGGCTGGCACCATTGCCCAGGGCTTGGCCGAGCGTTTTCGCAGCCACGGCCAGAGCCTGACGGTGCTGGTGGTGCTCAACAAGGTGGGCGGCGCGCAGTTCGTGCGGGACCGGGTGGGCGAGGCCTTGCGCACCCAGGTGTCCGCACGCGAGGCGCGGCAGATCCTGGCCCGCACCGAATTCACCGAGACGGTGGTGACGCGCATCGTCTCCAAGCTGGGCGAGGAGGCGCTGCTGCGCCAGCTGCGCATCAAGCACGACCTGTATGCGCAGAACGTGGCCCAGGTGCGCGAGACGCCGGTGGACACCCAGGCGATGGTGGCCGCGGTCAGCGCCGAGCATGCCGACGCATTGGCGCCCATCGTCAGCTCACTGCGCGACGCGGCCGAGCCAGCCAGCGCGATGGCGCCGCTGCACCTGGTGCTGTTCCACAGCGAGCCGGACATGGCGCTCTACGTCCAGCAGGGCAGCGAGTTGCTGGAGCACCTGCGCCAGGTGGACACCGTGCCGGACATCCGCGAGATCCAGACGCTGAAGAACCGGCTGTGGAACGGCCCGCACGCCATCATCGCCTGGTATGCGGCGCTGCTGGGGCACGCCACCATCGGCCATGCGATGGGCGACACCCGGGTGCAGGCGCTGCTGGACCATCTGTTGGATGCCGAACTGCAGCCGGCGCTGGCGGCGCTGTACCCGGCCCAGCGTCAGCGCATGGCCGATCTGGCCAAGACCTTCCGCACGCGCAGCGCCCATGCCTTCAAGGACCCCTGCGAGCGGGTCGGCCGGGACCCCTTGCGCAAGCTGCAGCGCGAAGAGCGGGTGCTGGGCAGCCTGGCGATGGTGCAGGCCCAGGGCGGCAGCGGCAGCGGCCTGGCCCTGGGGGCGGCGCTGGCCATCTGGTATGCCTTGCATCACCCGGGCGCCGCCGAGGAGGCGGAATGCGCTACCCTGCGCGCGCTGTACGCGCCGCGCCAATCCCTGGCGGATGTGCTGACTTGGCAGGGCGATTACCACGGCCGGCCGTATCCCGGCCTGCAGGCCGAGCGGGATGCCGAGCTGCTGGCGGCGGTCCAGGGGCATCTGGACCGCCTGCAGGCCGAGGGCCTGCGCTATCTGGACCAGCCGGTCCTGTAGAACCGGCGGCGGAGCTCAGGCGCCCAGCAGTTCCACTTCGAACAGCAGGGTGGCGTTGGGGGGGATGACGCCACCGGCGCCGCGCGGGCCGTAGCCCAGGTGCGGCGGGATCACCAGCACGCGGGTGCCGCCCACCTTCATGCCCTGCACGCCGTCGTCCCAGCCGCGGATGACCATGCCGCGACCCAGGTGGAAGCGGAAGGGCTCGTCGCGGTCCTTGCTGGAGTCGAACTTGGCGCCACGGCCTTCCGGGGCGCTGGGGTCGTACAGCCAGCCGGTGTAGTGCACCGTCACCTGGCGGCCGGCGCGGGCTTTGTCGCCGCTGCCTTCGGTCACGTCGGTGATCTGCAGCTGCGGGCGCTCCGGCGTGGGCAGCAGTTCCACTTCGAACACCAGGGTGGCGTTGGGGGGGATGACGCCGCCGGCACCACGGGCGCCGTAGCCCAGCTCGGGGGCGATGGTCAGCACGCGCTTGCCGCCCACCTTCATGCCTTGCACGCCCAGGTCCCAGCCCGGGATGACCATGCCGGCGCCCAGATCGAACTCGAAGGGCTCGTCGCGGTCCAGGCTGGAGTCGAACTTGCGGCCACGCTGCTTGTCGGCGGCCGGGTCGTGCAGCCAGCCGGTGTAGTGCACGGTCACGCTCTGGCCGGCCTGGGCTTCGGGGCCGTTGCCGGTCACCAGGTCGTCGATCTGCAGGCCTTCGGGGAGGGAGCTCATGGGAGGTCTCTTTCTGGGTATCGCTGAAAAAAGGGGATGATGCCATCGTCCGCCCTGGCCCGGCCAGGGCAGGGCGATCGACCTCGGGGGCGTTCAATCCGCCGGCACCGGCCAGCGTTGGGCCCAGGCCCGAATGGCTGCGGCCAGCCAGTCGCCCAGGGTGGTGCCGGGCAGGCCGGCCGGCAGGCCCAGGGCCTGGCCGGCGCGCTGCAGCGCGGCCAGTGGGGCGCGCAGGTCCAGCGGGGTGGCGCCGTTCTGCTTGGAGAGCTTCTGGCCATCGGCGGCCAGCACCAGCGGGGTGTGCAGGTAGCGCGGCGTGGGCAGCCCCAGCAGGCGCTGCAGGTGGATCTGGCGCGGGGTGTTGTCGGCCAGGTCCTCGCCGCGCACCACGTCAGTGATGCCCTGGTCGGCGTCGTCCACCACCACCGCCAGCTGGTAGGCCCACAGGCCGTCGGCCCGCTTGAGCACGAAGTCGCCCACGGCCTGGGTCAGGTTCTGGGTCAGCGGGCCCAGGCGGCGGTCGCACCAATCGATGTGCAGGTCGCCGCCGTCGGGCGCGTCGGTGCGCAGGCGCCAGGCGCGGGCGGCTTTGCCGTGCAGGCCGTGGCGGCAGGTGCCGGGGTAAACCAGCTCGCCATGCCGTTCATGGCCGTGGCCCAGGGCGGCCTGGGCCTGGGCGATTTCCTTGCGGCTGCAGCCACAGGGGTAGGCCTGGCCGGCATCCACCAGGCGCTGCAGGGCGGCGGCATAAGCCTCGCCCCGGCGGGATTGCCACCACACTTTGCCGTCGGGCTGCAGGCCGCAGCGGGCCAGTTGGCGCAGGATCTCGTCGCCCGCGCCGGGCACGCAGCGCGGGGTGTCCACGTCTTCGATGCGCACCCGCCACAGGCCGCCCTGGGCGCGGGCGTCCAGCCAGCTGGCCAGGGCCGCCACCAGCGAGCCGGCGTGCAGCAGGCCGGTGGGCGAGGGGGCGAAGCGGCCGATGCGGGGCGTGGAGGCCTCAGGTGTCATGGGGCAGGGCGCCCTCGGCCCCGGGCAGGCCACCCGGTAGACCACTCGGTAGGCTGATCAGCGCCTGGCGGGTGGTGGGGCTGGCCAGCTGCTGCAGCCACCATTGCAGGGCCAGGCCCTGGGGCGCTTTGCGGGGCTGGCCCACGGCGGCGCTGCGCCAGGCATAGGCCAGGGTGGTCTCGCGCAGGGCGCGGCGCACCTCGCGCTGCACCAGATGGCCCAGCGCCAGATGGTGGCGCACCATGGGTTCAGGCACAAAGCCGCAGCCCAGGCAGCGCAGCAGGGCGTCGATCTTCAGCTGCATCGTGGGCACGGTCAGCACGTCCTGGCCGGGCAGCAGGTTGACCGTCAGGGGCGACACCCGCTGGGCCGAATCGGCCACCGCAATGGCGCGGTGGTGCAGCAGCTCCGCATCGGTCAGCGGCTCCGTGCCCATCGCCAGCGGGTGGTGCGGCGCCATCACGAACAGGAATTCCACCCGGCCCAGCGGCTGGGTCTCGTAGCCGGGCGGCAGCACCGCGTCCAGCGGCACGCCGATGGCCAGATCGGCCTGGCCCGACACCAGTGCCTCCCAGGTACCGGCCAGCACCTCGGAGCGCAAGCGCAGGCGGGTGCCGGTGCCTTCGTCACCGCCTTGCGGGCGGATGGTGTAGAAGGCCTCGCACAGTTCCAGCAGGGTGCGGCGTGACAGCACGTCGTCGGCGGCGATGGTGAGCTGGGTTTCCCAGCCGGTGGCCACGCGGCGCACCCGGTTGGCCACCGCGTCCATCTGGGCCAGCAGGCGGCGGCCCTCCTGCAGCAGCTCCTCGCCCGCGGCGGTCAGCTTGGCCTGGCGCGAGCGGCGGTCGAACAGCAGCACGTCCAGCGCCTCTTCCAGCTGGCGCACGCTGTAGGTGAGGGCCGAGGGTACCTTGCCAAGCTCCCGCGCGGCGGCGGCAAAGCTGCCGGTGCGGGCGATGGTGTCCATCATGGCAAGGGCGTCGGGCGTGAGGGCGTGGCGGCGGTCGGGCATGGAAGCTTCATGTTATTTGAAAGATCGCTTCAAGCGCGATGGGATGGCCGGCGGCAGGGGCGGACCTACATTGGCTGAACGTGCCCTGGCGCACCGTCAACCTGGAGGACCGTCATGCTCACCTTGCGCAAGTCCGCTGAACGGGGGCTGGCCGACCACGGCTGGCTTCGCAGCTTCCACACCTTTTCGTTTGCCGATTACTACGACCCGGCGCACATGGGTTTTGGCAACCTGCGGGTGATCAACGAGGACCGGGTGGCACCAGGCACCGGCTTCGGCACCCATGGCCACCGCGACATGGAGATCGTCAGCTATGTGCTCGATGGCGAGCTGGCCCACCAGGACAGCATGGGCAATGGGGCCGCCATCCGGCCGGGCGAGGTGCAGCGCATGACCGCCGGCACCGGGGTGCGCCACAGCGAGTTCAACCATGCCGAAGGGCAAAGCACGCACTTCCTGCAGATCTGGCTGCTGCCCGACCAGCTCGGCCGCGAGCCCGGGTATGAGCAGAAGGCGTTCCCTGCCGAGGACAAGCGCGGCCGGCTGCGGCTGGTGGCCTCGCCCGATGGCCGCGAGGGCTCGGTGACGCTGCATGCCGATGCGAGCTTGCGCGCCGGGCTGTTCGACGGGGCCGAAACGGCCGAGCTGACGCTGGACCCGGCCCGCAAGACCTGGGTGCACCTGGCCCGCGGCAGCCTGAGCGTCAACGGGCAGCCGTTGCAGGCGGGCGACGCGCTGGGCCTGAGCGGCGAGCCGCGTCTGGTGCTCTCCGGCGGCCAGGGCGCCGAGGTGCTGGTGTTCGACCTGGCGGCCTGAACCCGGGCCGGGCGATGGCCCGAAGCTGCGCCGTTCAGCGCCGCTGTTTGGCGTTTTGGACGGCGCAGACCGTGGCATGCTCGCGTCCGTGCTGAAAACCATCCGCCCTGACCAACTGCGCTTGGGGATGTTCGTCCACCAGCTCTCGGGTTCGTGGATCTCGCATCCTTTCTGGCGCAGCCGCTTTCTGCTGCGCGATGCCCGGGACCTGGCCAAGATCCAGGAACTGGGCCTGTCCTCGCTGGTCATCGACACCGACAAAGGCATCGACGTCGATGCCGAGGCGACCGATGAGGACCGGGCCAGCGGGCCGGTCGACGCGCCGCCGCCGGCGGCGTTCGACGAGCCCATCGTGCTGCCGCTGCCTGAGGCCCATCCGGCCCTGGCGCTGGCCGGCCCGATCTACCAGGACGCCGCCGCCCTGAGCCGCACCGCGGTGCGGCAGGTCATCGACCTCTACGGCGCCGCCCGCCTGGGCCGCACGCTGGACCAGGACGCCTGCCGCAGCGTGGTGGAGGACGTGGTGGTCTCGGTGGCGCGCATGCCGCATGCGCTGGTCAGCATCGCGCGGCTGAAGTCGGTGTCCGATTACACCTATCTGCATGCGGTGGCCGTGTGCGCGCTGATGGCCGGCCTGGCCCGCCAGATGGGCTGGCCCGAGGCGGATGTGCGCCAGGCCGCCCTGGCCGGCCTGCTGCTGGACGTGGGCAAGGCCACGCTGCCGGACGACCTGGTGCAACGGGCCGGCCGGCTCAATGACGAGGAGCGCACGCTGCTGCGCACCCATGCGCAGCGCGGCCATGAGCTGCTGGCGTCCGAGGGCGGCTACGACCCCCTGGTGCTGCAGGCGGTGCTGTCGCACCATGAACGGCTCAATGGCAGCGGCTATCCGCAGGCGCTGCAGGGCGATGCCATTCCGCTGATCGCCCGCATGGCGGCGCTGTGTGATGTCTATGACGCGGTCACCTCGCGCCGGCCGTACCGGGCCCCCTGGGACCCGGCCGAGGCCATGCGCCAGCTGGCGCGCTCCAAGGGCCTGTACGACACGGTCGTGTTCCAGCACCTGGTCAAGACCGTGGGCATCTACCCGGTGGGGGCGCTGGTGCGGCTGAAGTCGGAGCAGCTGGCCGTGGTGCTGGAGCCTCACGGCGGCAGCCTGCTGACCCCCAAGGTGCGGGTGTTCTACAGCGTGGCCGAGCGGCACCGCGTCGAGCCCTTTGTGCTCGACCTGGCCCGGCCGGGCTGCACCGACCGCATCGCCGACCTGGAGTCCCCCGAGGGCTGGCGCTTTTCCGATTTGGACACGCTCTGGCTCAAGGGCTGAGCAGCCCCGGCGCTCAGCGCGTGTCGTAATCGGTCCAGGGCGTTTCGCCGGACTTCATCACATAGCGCCCATCGGGCAGGCGCATCACGACCATGTCGGCGTTCTCGGCCACGTAGTCGGTGCCGGCCATGGTGTCCAGGCGCTGCGCCAGCGGCTTGGCGCCGGGGGCGAACGGGTTGTCGGCCAGCAGGTTGGACAGCAGGCTGTAGAGGTCGAAGTAGCTGACAGGCTTGTCGACCACCGTCGCCGTGCCGGTGCCGGGGTGCGGCAGGCCGATCAGCTTGATGGCGGCCGGCACCAGCGTGATGCGCGGGCCGGGGATCTCGCGCATGCCGGAGATCTGCAGCTTGTCGCCCCGCAGCGAGGCGCCGTGCTCGGGCACCAGCATCAGCACCACCGGACGGCCGCTGGCCTCCAGTTCGCTGACGAAGTGGTCCAGGTCGGCCAGCAGCTTGGTCACGCGCGGCTTGTAGGTGTCCAGGCTGCTGCGGGAGCTGTAACCGGGCACCCGGTTGCCGTCGTGCAGGCTGATGGTGTTGTAGTAGAGCGCCACCGGGGCGCCGCCCTGGGTCTGGCGCTGCTTCCACCATTGGCTGAGCAGCACGCCGTCGTCGCGCACGGGCGAGCCATCGAAGCTCTGCATCGCCGCTGGCGCCGCCGCGTTGGGCTGCATCTTGCCGGCCAGGCCGCCGCTTTGCTCGACGGTCTGCAGGAAACCGTCGTAGTGGCCATCATGGTTGAGCAAGCCCTCGGTCTTGAAACCGGCCTTCTCCAGGGCCGGGAAGGTGAGGCAGCCCGGGTCCGTGGCGTCGTACATCTGCGTGTGGTTGCGCTGGCCACAGTTGCCATGCAGCACCCGGATGGCAGCCGGCCCGCTGTAGCTGGCCGCGCTGTTGAACTGCTTGAACACCAGGTCGAAGCGCTGCAGCACCGCCGGCTGGCTCTGGCCGACGAAGTCCAGGTCGTCCCAGGCCAGCGAGCAGACGTGGATCACGATCAGGTCGAACGGTGGCGTGCCCTGGGCCGGGAAGCTGAGCCGGCGCTGCTGCTCATGGGCGTAGAAGCGGCTCAGCAGGGCATCGGGCGAATCCGCCGCGGCCGTGGCGGCGCTGCTGCCGGCCGCCGGGCTGCCGGTGGCCGCGGCCAGGGCCGTGCCGCCGAAGTGCTCCGGCTTCTGGACCAGCTGGCTGAGCGGCACGCTCAGGATCGCCAGCACGGCCAGCGTGGAGAAGCGCAGCCAGCGCGACAGCACCGCATAGGCCGCGAAGGCCAGCACCGCAGCCAGCAGCCAGGCCGGCTGCACGGCGCGCGTCAGCAGCTCGAACAGGTAGCCCGCGCTGAAGCCGGCCAGGCCCTTGATCTGGCCGAGCAGCCGATCGGGCGAACCCAGCAGCGAATCCTGGTAGAGCAGGGCGATCGCCACCGGCCAGGCCAGCCAGGCGCGCACGCGGCGGGCCCGGCCTTCGGGCAGCGGCCACAGCAGGGCCAGGGCAAAGACCAGGTTGGGCAGCCAGTGCAGGCGCAGCGTGCCGGCAAAGTGCAGGCCGACCTTGGCAAGAAAGTAGAGACTCCAGGCGTTCATCGCAGGGGCAGGACAGGAAGAGAGGGGGCCACGCGGCGCTGCTGGCGGGCATCGCGCCAGGCCTGCAGGCGCTCGCGCAGGGTGTGGGCCAGCTTGCGGTAGCCATCCAGGCCGAGCAGGGTGATTTCCTTCAGGCCGCGCATCGGGTGGTCCTGCTCATGGGTCAGGTGCCAGCCCTGCCAGGCCTGGGGCCGGGCGAAGGTGCATTGCACCAGTTCGACCTGCTGGGCCAGCGAGAGGTGGTCCAGGCGCACCCCGGCCATGCCTTGGTGCAGGTTGCTGATCTCGCCGGGGAAGACGCATTCGCGGCCGTCGCGCCAGAGCCCGACCTGCACCGTCTCACCGCGCTGCAGGGACAGTGCCCCCAGGCCCGAGAGGCCCAGGCCGCTCATCGCGTAGTCGGTGCACTCGCAGCGCAGCACCCGGCCGTCGGGCAGGTACAGCGTGGCGGGCAGCCGGGTGTTGACCCGTTGGTAATGGCGCACCTGGCGCGATTCCGAGGCCACGCCGATTGCGGCGCCCAGCATCAGCAGGCTGTAGAGCGTCCAGACCAGGTTCAGCACCACTGTGGCCGGTTCCGGGCTGCTGAACACGGTCAGCCGCAGCAGCCCGGTGATGGCCGCGGCCAGGTTCAGGCCCACCAGCACGATGTAGGGCGTGGAGATGCTCCAGTCGAAGTAGGGCTTCTCCACCAGCCCGCCCTTGGCGGTGACGTTGAACTTGCCGTGCTGCGGGGCCAGCAGCGCCACCGTGGTGGGCAGCACGATGTACCAGGCCAGCACTGTCTCGTAGACCTCGGCCCAGAACGAATGCCGGTGCTCGCCCTGCACATGGGCGTTGGCGATGGTCGCCAGCAGCATGTAGGGCACCACGTAGAGCGCCACCATCAGGGAGCTGGCGTGGATGATGTGCCAGTCGAAGAACAGGTAGGCCATCGGCGCGGTGAGGAACACCAGCCGCGGCAGCCCGAACAGGAAGTGCAGCATCGCGTTGACGTAGCACAGCCGCTGCCAGAGGCTCAGGCCCTTGCCGAGCAGGGGGTTGTCCACGCGCAGGATCTGGGCCATGCCGCGGGCCCAGCGGATGCGCTGGCCGACGTGGGCCGACAGGCTTTCGGTGGCCAGGCCGGCCGCCTGGGTCTGGTGGATGTAGGCGGTGCTGTAGCCATGCCGGTGCAGCTTGAGCGCGGTGTGGGCGTCCTCGGTCACCGTCTCGACCGCGATGCCGCCCACTTCCATCAGCGGGGCCCGGCGCAGCAGCGCGCAGGAGCCGCAGAAGAAGGTCGCGTTCCAGAAGTCGTTGCCGTCCTGCACCAGGCCGTAGAACAGCGAGCCCTCGTTGGGCACGCGGCGGAAGGTGCCCAGGTTGCGCTCGAACGGGTCGGGCGAGAAGAAGTGGTGCGGGGTCTGCACCATCGCGCACTTCGGGTCCTTCAGGAACCAGCCCACGCTGGACTTCAGGAAGGAGCGGGTGGGAATGTGGTCGGCGTCGAACACGGCCACCAGTTCCCCGTGGCTGAACTGCAGCGCATGGTTCAGGTTGCCGGCCTTGGCATGACGGTTGTCCGGCCGGCTCAGGTACTGCACGCCCAGCCGTTCGGCCAGCGCGCGCATCTCCTCGCGCCGGCCGTCGTCCAGCAGGTAGATCTTGAGCTTGTCGGCCGGCCAGTCCATCGACAGCGCGGCCAGCAGCGTTGGCTGCACCACGCTGGTGGGCTCGTTGAAGGTGGGGATGAACACATCCACCGTGGGCCAGAGATGGCGGTCCTCCGGCAGCGGCGCGGGCTGGCGCTGCAGCGGGTAGATCGTCTGGATGAAGCCCAGCAGGAAGATCAGCCAGGTGTAGACCTCGGCCGTCAGCAGGCCGTAGCCGAGCAGGGCCTCCACGGTGGAGTCGAACTGCAGCGTGGTGGTCAGGCGCCACCAGGCGTAGCGGCCCATGGCCAGCAGGCCGATGGTGGCCAGCGCGATGGCCGGGTAGCGGCCCGGCAGGCGGCGCAGCAGCAGGGCCAGGGCCCAGCACAGCAGCAGGAACAGGAACTGGCCCAGCCCGTTGAAGGGCGTGGTCACCACCGACACCAGCGCCACGCCGGCCAGGACCAGCAGCACCGTGCTGATGCCGCGCTGACGCAGCACCGGGCTCAGGCCCCGCGCCAGGGCCGGGCCCAGGCCCGAATGGTCGATCGTGGCGGCCGCCCGGTCGAAGCCGCGCAGCAGCCAGCGCCCGGGCAGCACCAGCGCCGTCCCCATCAGCTGCAGCGCGCCGCCCAGCACCCGCCCCAACCCCCAGGCCAGGGCCCGGGCCAGCGGTGACAGGACCGTGGCCAGCCAGGCCAGCGACTGCCGGGCCCGCCGCCAGCCGGCCGCGCGGCGCAGGGCTACCGCCGCCCGGGCCGCCGCCGGCAGCACCAGACTGGCCAGCAGCCAGCGCCAGAGCGCGGCTGGCCGGCTCAGCCCCAGCTGCCGGGCCAGCCCGTCCAGCGGGTCGGGCACCTGGTCCAGGCTCAGCTCGACCGCCGCGCGGCCGGCCGGCGGGCGCACGAACAGGCGCCAGAGCCAGCACGACAGCTGCGCCGGCCGCTCCACCTGCAGCAGCGTGGCCCCGATCCACAACAGGCGCTGCAGGCTCATGGCGTCACGGCTCCTGCGGGGTGGCGGGCGCGGGCCTGCAGCCAGCGCAGCACGCCGTTGAAGTCATGTGCCGACTGGGCCTGCTCGGCCGCGGCGCAGACGCAGGCGGCCTGCTCCAGGGCGTTGGCGCAGGCCTCGTCCTCGTGCACCAGGTGCGGCGCCAGCCGCGAACCCCACTGGTGCTCCAGCAGCGTCAGGCAGCGGCCGTGGGAGGGGCGGCGCGGGTCGAAGCGGTTCAACACCAGGCCCAGTTGAGCCTGCGCCGGGATCGCGTGCGTCAGGCGATCGACCGGACCGGCCAGGTGCAGGGCGCGGGCCGAGGCCTCCAGCCCGACCACCAGCTGGTCGGCGCAGCGCAGGGCCTGGATGAGCCAGGGCGAAGGGGCTGCGGCATCGATCAGGACCCAGGATTCGGCCGGCAGGTCCAGGCGCTGCAGCTGTTCGGCCAGCCAGTCCGGCTGGTCGTGCAGGCGCTGCAGGGCCTGGCCGACGGCCGGTGGCAGGGGGCCGAACGGCAGGCAGCGCACCCCGGCGTCGTTGGCCAGCACCGCGTCGCCGATCCAGCTGCCGGCCACGAAGCGGCCGTACCAGCCCTTGGAGGGCGGCTGCTCGGCGCCCAGGTGCAGCGCCAGGCTGTTCTGGGCATTCCATTCGAGTGCCAGGCAGGGCACGCCCTCGCTGGCCAGCAGGTGGGCCAGGTTGGCCACCAGCGTGGTCTGGCCCACGCCACCCAGCAGGCCGGCGAAGACGACGGTGTGGTACGGGGGACGGGTCATGGGGCGTCGTGGGGAGCCGAGAGGGCATCGGCCGCGCGTTCAACCGCGCGTTCGGCCGGACGGCGGTAGGGCCGCAGCGTGCGCAGGGTGCGCTGCCAGTTCAGGCCGGGCAGTTGGCGCAGACCGCGGGCCAGGAAGGGGGCCAGCGCCAGGCCGGCCAGCATCCAGAGCAGGGCTTCAAGCAGCATGCCAGGCCCCTTCTTCGTGCGGCGCGGGACGGGGGCCGCGGGCCGGCATCGGGGCCGGACGCAGCCGCGGCAGGCGGGGCCGCACGGTCGGCATGGGGTTGGGCTGCTCGCGGGGCAGCAGGGCGGGGGCCAGGGCGGGCCGCGGGGGCGCCGCCGGTTGGGGGCTGGCGGTGACCGGTGCCGGGGTCGCCGCGGGGGCGGCATCGTCCGGCCGCAGGGTGGCCAGGGCCAGGCTGTGGTCGGTCAGACGGCCCAGGCGGGCGGCCTGGGCCACCGGCTCCAGCAGGTTCAGCATGCCGTCCGGCGTGGTGTCGATCACCGAGCTGGCGAACAGCTCGGTCAGCGGCAGCGCGAAGACGCGCTCCAGCGTGGCCTCGGCCGTGGTGGGGGCGCAGCCGTACAGGAAGACCCAGAGCGAGCGCTCGTCGGCGGTGACCACATCGCCGTCGCGCTGGGTGCGCACGGCGCGCAGGGCGTCCAGGTGCGGCACGTGGTTTTGCAGCAGCAGCCGCACCAGCACATGGCTCAGGCCGGTGGCCGCGCTGCGCTGCAGGGTGTGGCGCACCTGGGTGCAGAAGGCCTGCGGCGGCAGGTAGCCGCGCACCGGGTCGGGCTGGAACGGGGCCAGCGCCTCGGCCAGCGTGGCCGGCAGCGGCTGCGGGTAGACGGCGCTGCGCAAGCCGTCGATCTGGCGCTCCAGCCGGGACAGTTCCAGCTCGCGGTAGATCACCCGGTTGGCACCGGCTGCGCCCAGCGCCAGTTCGGCGTGGGCGCGCAGCTTGTCGTGGGTTTCCCGCACCAGGATCTTCAGCAGCCGGGGGTGCTGCTGGCGCAGGGTGTAGACGGTCTCGGCCAGGGCCGGGAAGTCGCTGGCCGCGCCGGCGTGCAGCAGCACGGTGGCAGCCTGGCAATCGTGGGCAGCCGCCACCGCGGCGGACCAGTCGGCCACCATCTGCCAGCCCGGGGGCAGGCCGCGCAGGCCGCCCAGGGCCTCCTCGGTGGCGATGACGCGCAGGGCGTCCGGGGCGGACATCAGGGTCAGGTCCTGGCCTTGCACCTCCAGCCCGTTGTAGGCCAGCGCGCCCTCGGCGTCGGCCTGCAGCCCGTAGCGGTGCTGCAGCACCGGGCCCGTGGCGGTGTTCCAGCGGTCCACCCACCACAGCAGCTGGCCGGCATCCAGGCCCAGGCCGGCAATGTGCTCAAAGGTGTCGCCCAGGCCGTGCAGCGCCGCCAGCAGCGGGCCGACCCCGTCCGGCGCCGGGTGGCCGAAGATCACCGGTGCGTTCCGTTGGGCGCACCAGCGCTGCAGCGCCGCGCCCTGGCGCAGGCAGGCCTGTACTGTCGGTGCCCGCAGCAGCGGCTGCGGCGAGACCAGGAACAGCGCCTGGCCTTCCTCCCAGCCCGCCAGGGGCAGCTCATCCAGCAGCTCGGGCAGGGCCACATCCGGCCGGGCCAGCAGCCAGACCTTCAGACGGCCCTGTTCGCGGGCGGCCTCCAACCCGGAGTCGCCCAGCAGCGTGTCCACCCAGCCGGCGTCGTGGGCGACCAGCATCACCGGCTGGCGTTCCAGCAGCGTGAGCAGCAGCCGGGTCAGCCAGCGCTGGGCCGCTGCCATCGGCGGCCAGCACAGCGCCACCGGCTGCCCCACGGGCAGTTGGTCCACCCCGTCGGGCAGCTGGGCCAGGCCCAGCGGCACCGGTGCGGCCACCGGGGGGCGGGCCAGACCCAGGCGGACGCCCAGACGCCGCAGCGGCGGCATGGCGTGCGAAGCGGGGAACAGGGGCAGGGCAGAGGTGGGGCTCATGATGGACATTTCGGTCAGCGGCCTCAGAAACTGGAGTAGGGCTCCACCGGACGCGGGCGCTCCGGGTGGGGGGCCACCACCGGTGAGAACAGGTAGCGCAGGTAGACGGTGAGCTGGGTCGGGGCGTAGCCGTCGGAGCGGTCCACGTCGAGCGCGGCGCCCACGGCCCAGTGCGGCGTGGCGGCGTATTCGAGGGCGGCGCGCAGCGAGCGGCCCACGCCCTGGCTGGTGCCACCGGCGTACAGGATGTTGTGCACCGTCTGCAGCGTGGGGTCGGTCGGGAAGGTGGGCGAGGCGGTGCTGCGGGTGTGCGAATAGGACAGGGTGGCGCGTGCCTTCCAGGACCAGGGGCCTTCGCGCCCATCCCAGGTGAGCGGCAGCGCGACGGACTGGTACTGGCCTGGGCTGTAATAGCCGCCCTGGCCCCAGGAATACTCCGACAGCGTGCGCGCGTGGTGCCAGACCGACAGCGCCAGGCCCAGGTTCAGGCCCTGGTTGGGGGTGCGCCAGAGGTCGCGGTCCACCGCGGCGCGCAGGCGCACCCGGCTGTTGCTTTGCACCCGCAGGCCGGTCAGCCGGGCGGCATCGCCGCTCAGCGAGACGCTGTACGGGCCCCAGTCGGTGGCAATGCGCCCCTCCGCGCCGGTGGCGACGACACCGCCCCAGACCTGGCCCGAGACCGGATCGCGTTGGCCCAGGTAGGACAGCAGGCTGCCGGTCAGCGGCCGGCGTGACAGGCCCAGCGCATAGCTGACCTGGTCCTGCAGGCCGAGGTTGCCCTGCCAACGCACGCCGCCCACCCAGTGCGGCACCAGGGTGTTGGCGCCGATCACGCCCAGGTCGGCGCGCCAGTCGTCGGTCTGGTAGCCCACGCCCACGTTGGCGCCGTTGGCGGTCTGGGCCACGGGGCCCGTCAGGGGCGCATGGGGGGCCGGCAGCTGGCCCAGGTCGGTGTTGGCGGGGTCCAGCGTGCCGGCGCTCAGGTGCAGCGGGTCCAGGTGCAGGAACCAGCGGCCCTGCAGATCCTGCGGCCACCACAGCACGACCGGCTGCTCCAGCCCGCGCAGGCTGGAGACGCCCTCGGTGGCGTTCTTGTGCAGCCACTGGGTGCCCGTCTCGATCCAGGCTTGGCCGCGGGCCTGCAGCGCGGCGATGTCGCGCTCCAGCTTGGCGTCCGCCGCGGCTCCAGGGGCCGGGCGGGCCTGGGTGAACAGGGCCAGGGCCTGGTCGTACTGGCCGCGCGAGCGGGCCAGCCGGGCGGCGTGGCTCAGCACGTCGGCATCGGTGGGGTGTTGGGCCCGCAGCGTGGCCGACAAGGCCTGGGCCTCGTCGGTTTGGCCGGCGCGCTGCCACAGGCGCAGCAGGGCCAGTTGGTCGTCCAGGGCCTGCGGGCTCAGGTGGCCGGCCAGCCAGCGGGCCTGCTCGCTTGCGCGGTCGGCATCGCCCAGACGGGCCCAGGCGTTGCCCAGCGCCAGGTGCAGCGCGGTGTCGTCCGGGGCGGTGGCCAGCGCGGCCTGCAGCAGCGGCACGGCCGCGGCGGCATCGCCGGCGGCCATCCGCCAGCGGGCCTGGGTGCGGCGGGCCTGCGCCGGATCCGCGTCGTGCGGCGGGGTCTGGGCCAGGGCCTCGGCCTGGGCGGTGTCGCCCTGCAGGGCCAGCTGCTCGATCTGGCGCTCGACGTGGTCGGCCTCCAGCGCGGCCAGCTGGCGGGCTTCGTCGGCCGGCCAGTCGCTCTGCGCCAGCAGGCCGGGCAGGGCCTGGGCCACCGCGGCATCGTCGCCCGCGCGGTGCTGTACCCGGGCCAGCGCCAGGCGCTGGGCGGGTGGCACGCTCTGGCCAGCGGCGCTGCGGCGGTCCAGGGCGCGCTGCTGCACCGCGACGGCGGCGGCCGGTTGGCCGGTGCGGAACCAGCCTTCGCTGACGGCGTCCAGCAGGCCCGCGTCGTCGCCGGCCAGATGTTCGGCCTCACCCAGCCGGCCCTGGGCCACGGCCTGGTGCACGCGCACCCGCTGTTCCAGGGCCTGCATGCCGGCCGAGCGCTGCGCGGGCGGGACCATGGCCAGGTCGTCCAGCGCGCCGGCATCGTCGTCCAGCGCCTCGCGGATCAGGCCACGGGCAAAGCGCATGTCCTCGTCGTGGGGGGCCAGGGCCACGCCCTCGTCCATCACGCGGTGGGCGGCTTCCGGCTGTTGCAGGCGCAGCTGCAGCCGGGCCAGCTGGTGGCGCAGCCAGGGGTCCCGGGGTGCCAGGTCCAGCGCCGGGGTCAGGGTGGCCAGCGCCTGGGCGACCTGGCCGTGCTCGCTCAGCGCCGTGGCCTGGGCCCGCAAGGTCTCGACCGGGTCGGCGGCGGGGGCGGCGGGGGCCGGCGCGGCGACGGCGGTCGGCGGCGGGGCCGCCGGCCGGGTGGCGACTCGGGGGGCCGTGGTGGCGCGGCGCGCCCGTGCCCCTGTGCGTGCGGCCGGGGGCGTGGCTGGTGCCGAGACGCTGGCCCCGGCAGCGGCGCTGCCAGTCGCCAGCCGGATCGCGGGGGTGGTGGGCGCAGGGCCCAGCAGCATGGGCGGGCGCTCGCCCAGCAGGGCGGCCACTTCCAGGCCCAGGCTGCCGACGGCCGGCGCACCGGCCGGGAAGAGCTGCCGGGCCAGGGCCGCGGCCTCGGCCTTGCGGCCGGCTCGCGCCATCAGCCGCATCTGGGACAGGCGGCCGGCGTCGGGGCCGTAGGCCTGGATCATCTGCGCCAGGGCCTGCGTGGCCGGGGCCTGCGGATGCTGTTGGCGCAGCACGGCGTAGCGCTGCTGCGCCCGTTCGGGGTGGCGCTCGCGCAGGTCCAGCTCACCCAGCAGGGCCAGCGCCACCGGGTCGTCGGCCTGCAGGGCCAGGGCCTTGTCGAGCAGCGGCCGGGCCAGGTCGTTGCGGTTCTTGCCGCTCCACAGCATGGCGGCGGCGATCAGCTCCTCCTGCGGCGTGCGGGCCACCCAGGGGGCGGCTGCAGCGGGCCAGGCCAGGCTCAGCGCCACGGCCAGGGCCGCCCAGCGCGGGGCGACGGAACCGGCGGCGACCTTCTGGTGCCGGGGCCCCGCCGCAGGGACGCGGCGTGCGGGCATGCTCAGGCTCCCAGGCCGAGTCGGCGGCGGGCCCGCACCCGCAGGGCCACGTAAAGCGCGAAGGCGAGGAACAGGCCGGTGACGATGCCGACCAGGGCCAGCAGCACCGGGTGCTGGTGCAGCGCGAACCAGGCCCGGCGCCACCAGGGCAGGTCACCGACGTACTGGACTTCGTTGATGCGGAAGCTCTCGATCGCATTGCCGCGCAGCAGCGCCAGATCGCCGCGCATCTGGCTGATCTTGTAGGTGTCGTTGAGGGCCCGGGCCAGCGCGCGCTGGGCCTCGGCATCGGTGCCGATCAGCGCCACCGCGTGGTGGTCGCCGTCCAGCGGCGAGCGGAAGCCGGTCACCGCGGCCAGTGCACCCTGGCCGCTCAGCACGGCGCTGCCGTCCCCTTCATGGGCCAGGTGCTCGGGTTCCAGGCGGAACAGGTCGCTCAGCAGGTCCAGCGAACGGTCCAGCGGCCGCAGGGAACGCTTGCCTTCCTCGATCAGGGCCGGCAGATCGCGCTGCCAGCCCGTCAACAGGCGGTCCCGGCCGTGGCCGATGATCAGCAGGTCCGAATCCTTGGCCTGGGCCACTTGCGAGGCCGGCAGCAGGTTGAAGCGGGTGCCGGCGTAGCCGGTGGCGACGCCCATGCGGGCCAGCGCCGTCAGATAGAGCTCCAGATCGGCCGGGGTGGGCGCATCCGGCAGGATGACGGTGGTGCGGGCCAGGTCGGCGTACTTGGTGAACGGGAAGCCGCTGTTCGCGAAGGCCGCCAGGTTGGGCATGGCCAGGTAGTGGTAGAAGCCCGACAGGTCGATGGTGGACTGCGGGTCGATCGCGGCGCGCAGCTCTGGTGACGGGGTGGACTGGCACTTGCCAAAGTCCGACGGCGGGATCTTGAAGGCGAACTGCAGCTGGTTCTCGCCACCGATCAGGAAGGCCGGGTAGCGGAAGTCCGAGCGGGCCTGGTATTCACCGTTGCTCAGCAGCGGCAGCAGCATCTTGCGCACGCCGGAGGATTCGTCCTGTGCGGCCTGCAGCGGGTAGGAGCGGATGAACTGGTCGTTGATGCCCAGGTCCAGCGAGCCACGGTCCGACAGGTTGGTGGGCGTGTAGCGGTAGTACAGGTCCATCGGCACACCCTGGCTGTGCCAGGTGAACAGGTCCGGTGCCATGCGGGTGTTGATCCGCACCACGCTGTCCAGCACGATGCCGCGCAGCTGCAGCTCCTGGTTGGACTGGATCAGCTCGGCCAGCTGCACCGGCCGCTGGGTGTTGATCCAGCGCGGCGCGTCATAGGCCTGGCGCAGCGGCGGCAGCTTCAGCTGGTCCACTGTCAGGCTGTTGCCGGACAGGGCCGGCTTGGCCACCGTCAGCGCCTGGGCGGCCTGCTGCACCTGGGCGTCATCCCGGCCCAGCAGCAGCAGCAGCTTGTAGGCGGGGGCCTTCGGGTTGGCGATCAAGCGCAGCGTGGGCTGCTGCACCGGCGGCA
This sequence comes from Ideonella benzenivorans, assembly GCF_020387415.1. Classification (GTDB taxonomy): domain Bacteria; phylum Pseudomonadota; class Gammaproteobacteria; order Burkholderiales; family Burkholderiaceae_C; genus Ideonella; species Ideonella benzenivorans. The sequence goes on from NZ_JAGWCB010000008.1 coordinate 246,324, forward strand.
GGTCCTTCAGGAAGGCCGGCCGGTCGGCATTGGTGGCCAGCACGACGGCATGGCGGTCGGTGGGCAGGGCGTCCTGCAGCACCTGGAAGTGGTTGCCGCGGTAGGCGGCCAGCGTGCCCAGCCAGCTGGCCAGCGCGCCGGAGGCCTTCAGCACGCCAGGCGCCGGGCGGGGGCTGGTGACCACGGTCACGTCCACCGGGCGGTTGTCGCGCGGGTCGAAGAAGGGGGCGGGCAGCAGCGCCAAGTCGTCGCGCAGCGGCAGCTGGCGCAGCTTCAGGTCCAGGTAGCTGTCGTTGCTGATGCTGGCCCACAGGCTGCTGTGGGTCGGGAACTCGCACTCCAGCGTGTAGTGGCCGATCAGCTTGAAGCGCAGCCGGTTGTAGTCGGTGAAATAGCGCGGGTCCAGCGGCAGCTCGATGGACTGCGGCTTGCCGGCCAGCGTCTTGTCCACCGGCACCGTCTGCAGCACCTCGTCGTTGAGCAGCACCTCCAGATGGGACAGGTCGGGCAGCAGGGCGGGCGAGAAGGTGAAGGTCAGGTGCAGCGTGGCCGCTTCGACCAGCTCATCCAGGCGGATGCCCATGTCCAGGCTGCCACTGCCCTCGGTGCCACGCAGCGTGAAGGGCGTGGCCACGCCCAGATCCTTGAAACGCACGCGGGCGGTGCGCGCCGGCAGGTCGGCCAGGCTGGCCGGCAGGGCGGCGGCCTGGCCGGCTGCGACCGGAACCGGCAGCAAGGGCTGGGGCAGGGGCGCCCCTTGTGCGGCCACCGGGGCCGGCAAGGCCAGGCTGTAGGTGGCCGCCAGGCTGGCAGCGCACAGGGCGAGAGAACGGTATGCGGTCATCAGGGTCAGGTCGCGGTAAGGCCACTGCCGGCGGACCCATCCGCCGGACCTTCCCGGTGCACCTGGCGGCATCACGGCCCCTGGGACCGCAACGGTCGGGTGCGCCGTGGATTCCCCCTGTATCGACAGGGTGGAATTCAGTCTATAGGCCGAACTAACCGTTCTGTTGACAGCGATGGGTTCACGCTATCGAAATATGGCGGTTGTGTGACAAATTGCTTCAGGTGGAAGCATGTCGCGCCTTCAAAAAGACGCTCAATGGCCGAGCTTCGCCACGGCCTTCAGGCCTTCGATCAGCACCGTCACCCAGGTGGCGAAGTCCTCGTCGAGCGGCTGTTCCTGGCCGTTGCTCCAGCGCAGGATGAAGGCCTGGTTGGCCAGCGCCGGCAGGTGGCGCGCCAGGGTGGGGCCCTGGTCGGGGGCGAGCCGAGCCAGGCGCTCGCGCTGTGCCTGCGACCAGCCGGTCGGGTCGTCGTCGGGCAGGGGTGCCAGCTCCAGCGTGACGAAGCCCACCAGCCCGGCGATCACCGTGTTGTAGGCCCGGCGCAGCCCGCTGCCCTGGAAGCCTGCACCTTCCAGCAGGGCCAGCAGGCGGTCCACCAGGGCCAGGTTGGCCCCCTCGTTGGAGACGAGTTGCGCCCCCAGCACCGGGGCGATGTGGGGGTGGCGGCGCACGGCCGTGCGGTAGTGGGTCAGCAGTTGGCGCAGCTCGGCCGTCCATTCGCCCGTCGGGTTGGGCAGCGGCAGGTCGGCCAGGGCCAGCGCCACCGCGCCGGCCACCAGCGCATTGCGGCTGGGCACGTACCAGTACAGCGCCGTCGGGTAGACCTGCAGCGACCGGGCCAGGTCGCGCACGCTGAAGCGCTCCACCCCGTGCGCGTCGATCAAGGCCAGGGCCGCGGCCAGGATGCGCTCGCGGCTCAGGCCGGGGACGGTGGCGTCAGTGCGGGGGCGGCGGGGCATGGGCAGGCGAGGGTGGCGCGGAACAGGAGCGCATTGTGCGTGCACGGCCGGCGGGGCGGAACGGGCCGTGCGCAGCCGGCCAAAGCGGCCTAGAATTTAGTTGTACACCGTACAGGAGCATCCGATGTCCTCGTTCTCTCCCGCCGAACGCTCGGTCGCGCTGGACCAGGCGCTGGCCGCCGAAACCGGCGCCTATGCCGCGCGCAACCCGCGCAGCGCCGCGGCCCTGGCCACGGCCTGCGCCGCACTGCCGGGGGGCAACACCCGCAGCGTGCTGTTCCACCCGCCGTTTCCGCTGTCGATGGCGCGTGGCGAAGGCTGCCGGCTGTGGGACGAGGACGGTCATGTCTACCTGGATGCGCTGGGCGAATTCACTGCCGGCCTGTATGGCCACTCGCACCCGGTGATCCGCGAGGCCATCACCCAGGCGCTCGATGGCGGCATCAACCTGTCCTCGCACACCGCCCGCGAAGGCCTGCTGGCGCGCGAGATCCAGCGCCGCTTTCCGGCCATGGAGCTGCTGCGCTTCACCAACTCCGGCACCGAGGCCAACCTGCTGGCCATCGCCACCGCCAAGGCCCACACCGGGCGGGAGCGGGTGCTGGTGTTCCGTGGCGCCTACCACGGCGGGGTGCTGAGCTTTGGGGGCGGTGGCTCGCCGATGAACGTGCCGCATGCCTGGCTGCTGGCGCGCTACAACGACCTGGCCAGCGCCCAGGCCCTGGTGGCCGAGCACGGCGCCCAGCTGGCGGCCATCGTGGTCGAGCCGATGCTGGGCTCGGGCGGCTGCATCCCGGGCGAGCCGGCCTTTCTGCACGGGCTGCGCGCGCTGGCCACCCAGTGCGGCGCGCTGCTGATCCTGGACGAGGTGATGACCTCGCGCCTGTCCTATGGCGGTCGGCAGGCGCTGCTGGGCCTGCGCCCCGACCTGACCACGGCCGGCAAGTACCTGGGCGGCGGTCTGTCGTTTGGCGTGTTCGGCGGCCGGGCCGAGGTGATGGCGGGCTTCGACCCGCGCCGGGCCGATGCCTGGGCCCATGCCGGCACCTTCAACAACAATGTGCTGACGCTGGCCGCCGGCCACGCCGGCCTGAGCCGCGTGCTGGATGCCGGGGCGCTGCAGGCGCTCAACGCCCGGGGCGACGCCCTGCGAGAACGGCTCAACCAGGTGCTGCAGCAGCAGGGGGTGGCCATGCAGTACACCGGGCTGGGTTCGCTGATGAGCCTGCACGCCACCGCGGCGCCGGTGCAGTCGCCCGAAGACCTGGCCGGCACCGATGCCCGCGCCAAGGACCTGCTGTTCTTCGCCCTGCTGGCGCGCGGCGTCTTCACCGCGCGGCGCGGCATGATCGCGCTCAGCCTGCCTTTCGATGAGGCCGAGTGCGAAGCCCTGACGCAGGCCTTCGAGGACGCGGTGCGGGCCCACCGGGCGGTGCTGCCGGCGCGGGGCTGAGCCTTCGCGGCGCGGGCGCGCTGTCAGGAATCACTCACGGAAAAACCCGGTCGGCCTCCCCCTGGCCGGGGACGCAGCCAGGGTCTAGCATGCCCGCCGGCCGCTCGACCCACCGGCCGGATCATCATTCCAAGGATTCCTTCATGCACGTTTCATCCCCCTCGAAATGGTTCAGGCATGTGGGGCCGTTGCTCCTGCTGACGAGCCTGGCCAGCCACGCCGCCACCGATGGCGAGTCCATCATGCAGAAAGGCGGCGCCAACCCGGCCGCCATGCCCTGCATCAGCTGCCACGCGCCGGACGGCAAGGGCATGGCCGCGGCGGGCTTTCCGCGCCTGGCCGGCCTGCCGGCGGCCTATATCGCCAAGCAGTTGCACGACTTCAAGGCCGGCCTGCGCCTGAACCCGGTGATGCAGCCCATCGCCAGCGCGCTGACCGCGGAAGAGGTGGATGCGGTGGCCGCGGCCTACGCGGCCCGCCCGCGGGTGAATGTGGCGCCGCAGCCGGTGGGCACGCCGGCCGAAGGCAGTGGCGCCTGGATCGCGCTGCGCGGCGCCTGGGACCGCAGCATCCCGGAATGCACGCTGTGCCACGGCCCCTCGGGGATCGGCATGGACCCGTCGTTCCCGCCACTGGCCGGCCAGGGCGCGGTCTACCTGGAAAACCAGCTCAAGGCCTGGGCCGGCGCACCGGCCGTGAAGGCCAAGGGCAAGACCAAGGCGGTGGCCGCCGTGGCGCCGACCCGCCGCAATGACCCGAATGGGCTGATGCAGCACATTGCCGCCAGCCTGACGGCGACCGAGATGAAGGCCGTGGCCGAGTACTTCGGCAGCCTGGGTGATTCCAGCGAGCCTTTCGACGACACCCAGCACCGCCTGCGCTGAGCCCCGCCACCCCTTCGACACGACACGCCATGACGCAATCCCATTCTTTCCGCCGCGGGGCGGTGGCCCTGCTGCCGCTGGTGATGGCCAGCAGCGTGCTGGCCGCCAGCCCGCGCACCGAGGACCAGACCCAGCTGCCCAAGGCCCCGGCCAAGGCGGCCAGCAGCCCCTGGTTCCAGCCGCCGGCCGAGAGCGAGCTGCCCAACAACGCCTTCGGCGCGCTGGTGCGCCAGGGGCAGGCCATCTTCATGAACACCAAGGCGCTGGCGCCGCAGTACGTCGGCAACGAGATGGCCTGCGTGAACTGCCACCTGGACCGGGGCCGCAAGGCGAACTCGGCGCCGCTGTGGGCGGCCTACACCATGTACCCGGCCTACCGGAAGAAGAACAACAAGGTCAACAGCTTCGCCGAGCGCATGCAGGGCTGCTTCCAGTTCAGCATGAACGGCAAGGCGCCGGCGGCCGACAGCGAGGTGCTCAACGCGCTGACCGCCTATGCCTACTGGCTGTCCACCGGCGCGCCGGTGGGCAAGGCCTTGCCGGGCCGCGGCTTTGACGAACCAATGCCGCCCAAGGGCGGCTACGACATCGCCCGCGGGGCGAAGGTGTACGAGGCCCAGTGCGCGCTCTGCCACGGCGCCAACGGCGAGGGCAAGAAGGTGGGGGCGACCCAGGTCTTCCCGCCGCTGTGGGGCAAGGACTCCTACAACTGGGGCGCCGGCATGCACCGCATCAACACGGCGGCCGGCTTCATCCAGCACAACATGCCGCTGGGCAAGGGCGAGACACTGAGTGACCAGGAGGCCTGGGACGTGGCGGCCTTCGTCAATTCGCATGAACGGCCGCAGGACCCGCGCCTGGTCCAGGGCGACATCGAAGCCACCCGCAAGAAGTTCCACGAGGGCGACGGTGTCAACCTCTACGGGGTCATGGTCAACGGCGTGCTGCTGGGCCAGGGTGTGAAGTGAGGGCTCAGCCGGCCTGACGGCCGGCGGCCTCGATCTCCTCGCCCAGTTCCAGCCAGCGTTCCTCCAGCATGGCCAGCTCGGCCTGGATGTGGGCCAGGCGGCGGCCATGCTCGGCGAACTGTTCGCCGGTCAGGCCGGGGGCAGCCAGCAGGGCCTCCACCTCGGTCTTCTCGCGGCCCAGCTTTTCCAGCCGCTTGTCGATCTGGGCCTGTTCGTTGCGCAGGGGGCGCGTCAGGTCGGCCAGCTTGGCCCGGGCCTGGGCGGCGGCCTTGCGGTCCTCCCGGCCGTGGCTGACGGCGGGTGGGGCGCTGACAACCGCGGCGGCGGCTGTGGTGGGCGTCACGGGGGCGGAGGCCCGCTGGGCTGGCGCCTTGCCGCTGGCGGCCCGCTGGGCCTCACGGCTGCGTTCCACCAGCCAGCGCTGGTAGTCGTCCAGGTCGCCGTCGAAGGACTTCAGCTCGCCGTCGGCCACCAGCCAGAATTCGTCGCAGACCTCGCGCAGCAGGGCGCGGTCGTGGCTGACCAGCATCAGCGTGCCGTCGAAGCTGTTGAGCGCCATCGACAGGGCCTCGCGGGTCGCCAGGTCCAGGTGGTTGGTCGGCTCGTCGAGCAGCAGCAGGTTGGGCCGCTGCCAGACCAGGCTGCACAGCACCAGCCGCGCCTGTTCCCCGCCCGACAGCGTGCCGATGGGCTGGTGCACCATGTCGCCGACGAAGCGGAACTGGCCCAGGAAGTCGCGCAGCTCCTGCTCGCGTGGCTCGCCGCCCAGGTGGGCCGCGGTGGCCTTGCCCAGCCGCACCATGTGCTGCAGCGGGCTGTCGTCGGCGTGCAGCAGGTCCATCTCCTGCTGGGCGAAGTAGCCGATCGCCAGGCCCTTGCCTTCGGTCAGCGTGCCGGCCAGCGCCGGGTGGGCGCGGGCGATGGTCTTGACCACGGTGGACTTGCCCTGGCCGTTGGCGCCCAGGATGCCGATGCGCTGGCCCGCCAGCACGGTGCGGTTGATGCCGTGCACGATGGGCTTGTCGCTGCCGTCCTCGTTGGCACCGACGTAACCACAGACCACGTCGCGCATCGCCAGCATCGGGTTGGGCAGGCTGATCGGCTCGCGGAACTCGAAGCTGAAGTCGGCCGCGGTGAGCACCGGGGCCAGCTTTTCCATCCGCGCCAGCGCCTTGACCCGGCTTTGCGCCTGCTTGGCCTTGGTGGCCTTGGCCTTGAAGCGGTCGATGAACTTCTGCAGATGGGCGATGCGGTCCTGCTGCTTGGAGAAGGCGGCCGCCTGCTGCTCCATGCGCTCGGCGCGCATTTCCTCGAAGCGGGTGTAGTTGCCGCCGTAGCGGGTCAGCTTGGCCTCGTCCAGGTGCACGGTCACGTTGGTGATGGCGTCCAGGAACTCGCGGTCGTGGCTGATGATCAGCAGGGTGCCGGCATAGCGCTGCAGCCAGCCTTCCAGCCAGACCAGGGCGTCCAGGTCCAGGTGGTTGGTGGGCTCGTCGAGCAGCAGCAGGTCGCTGGGGCACATCAGCGCGCGGGCCAACTGCAGGCGCATGCGCCAGCCGCCGGAGAAGCTGTTGACCGCGCCTTCCAGCTGGTCGGGCTTGAAGCCCAGGCCCAGCAGCAGGGTCTGGGCCCGGGCCTTGGCGTCGAAGGCGCCGGCCTCTTCCAAGGCCAGGTGGGCCTCGGCCATCGCGTGGCCATCATCGGTGGCTTCGGCCGCGTCCAGCGCGGCCTGGGCCTCCATCAGCGGCAGGTCGCCCTGCAGCACGAACTCGGTGGCCGGGGTGTCCACCTCGGGCATCTGCTGCGAGACCTCGCCGACCCGCCACTTGGGTGGGATTTCGAAATCGCCCGCGTCCGGCGCGAGCCGGTGGGTCAGCATGGCGAACAGGCTGGACTTGCCGGCGCCGTTGCGGCCGACCAGGCCGACCTTCTCGCCGGGGTTGAGGGTGAGTGTGGCGCCATCAAGCACCACCTTGACGCCGCGGCGCAGCGTCACATTGCGAAGAGTGATCATGGAACGTCCGAATGCGGTGGGGACGTCCCCGCGGGCTCAGGCCGGGCCGGGCAGGGCGCCGGGCGCGGTCAGCGCATCGCGGGTGACGAGCAGCACCTGGTCGTCGCCGGCGCTGGTGGGCAGCCAGACAACCTCCAGGTGGGGAAAGGCGGCTTCGAAGAAGTCGCGCTCATGGCCGATCTCCAGCACCAGCACGGCGCCGGGGTTCATGTGCGCCGCGGCCTGTTGCAGCAGCGGGCGGATGAAATCCATGCCGTCGTGCCCGCCGGCGGCATTGCCGGACAGGGCAAGCTGGGGTTCGGCCCGGTATTCCGGCGGCAAGGCCGCCATCGCTTCGGCGTTCACATAGGGTGGGTTGCAGAGGATGAGGTCAAAGGTCTGGCCGGCGACGGCTTGGAGGCCATCGCCCCGGGCCAGGCGAATGCGGTCGGCCAGGCCGTGCCGCGCGATGTTGATGCGGGCCACGGCCAGCGCATCCTCGGACAGGTCGGCGCCGGTCACCTGCACGTCCGGCCAGGCCATCGCAGCCAGCACGGCCAGGCTGCCGTTGCCGGTGCACAGGTCCAGCACGGTGTGGGTGCTGTCGCTGAGCCAGGGGTCGATGGTGGCGTCGGCCAGGCATTCGGCGATCAGCGAGCGCGGCACGATGACCCGCGGGTCCACCGTGAAGGGCACGCCCTGCAGCCAGGCCTCGCCGGTCAGGTAGGCCGCGGGCTGGCGGGTGGTGATGCGGCGCTCGATCAGCTCGGCCGCCTTGGCGGCTTCGTCGGGCGGCACTGGCTGCTCGGCCACCTCGTCGAGTGCGTCCAGCGGCAGGTCCAGCGACCAGAGGACCAGCCAGGCGGCCTCGTCGAAGGCGTTGGTGGTGCCATGCCCAAACGAAACGCCCGCCTCGGTGAGGCGGGCGCTGCTGCGCTCGATCAGTTCCAGGACGGTCATGATGGGTCAGGCCAGCAGGGTTTCCAGGGTGCGGCGGTAGATGTTCTTCAGCGGCTCCACGCTGTCCACGGCCACGTGCTCGTTGACCTTGTGGATGGTCGCGTTCACCGGGCCGAATTCCACCACCTGTTCGCACAGCTTGGCAATGAAGCGGCCGTCGGAGGTGCCGCCGGTGGTGGACAGCGCGGTGGTGACACCGGTCTCGGCGCGGATGGCCTCGCTCAGCGCATTGACCAGGCTGCCCACCGGGGTCAGGAAGGGCTCGCCGCCCAGCGTCCAGTCGATGCGCCACTGCAGTTCATGGCGGTCCAGCACCTGGGCCACGCGGGCCTTCAGACCCTCCGGCGTGGAGGCGGTGGAGAAGCGGAAGTTGAAGTCCACCACCAGCTCGCCCGGGATCACGTTGGTGGCGCCGGTGCCGGCGTGGATGTTGGAGATCTGCCAGGTGGTGGGCGGGAAGTAATCGTTGCCTTCGTCCCAGACCATGGCGGCCAGTTGGGCCAGCGCCGGCGCCGCCTCGTGCACCGGGTTGCGGGCCAACTGCGGGTAGGCCACGTGGCCCTGCACGCCGGTGATGGTGAGCTTGCCCGAGAGCGAGCCGCGCCGGCCGTTCTTGATCATGTCACCCAGGGTCTCCACCGACGTCGGCTCACCGACGATGCAGCAGTCCAGCGGCTCACCGCGCTCGCGCAGGGTCTGCACCACCTTGACGGTGCCATCCACCGAGGGGCCTTCTTCGTCGCTAGTGATCAGGAAGGCGACGCGGCCGGCATGGTCCGGGTGGGCCTGCACGAACTCCTCGGCCGCCACCACCATGGCGGCCACCGAGGTCTTCATGTCGGCGGCGCCGCGGCCGTAGAGCTTGCCCTCGCGGTAGCTGGGCACAAAGGGGTCGCTGCCCCAGGGCGCCAGCGGGCCGGGGGGCACCACGTCGGTGTGGCCGGCAAACACCACGGTCGGGCCGGGGCGGGGGCCGGTGTGCACGGCCCACAGGTTCTGGACGCGAAAGTCCTCCGGCCCGAAGGGCAGGTGCTCACAGGCGAAGCCCCGCGGCGTGAGGCGCTGGGCGATCAGATCCTGGCAGCCTTGGTCGGCCGGGGTGACGGAAGGGCGGGCGATCAGGTCTTCGACCAGGCGCAGGGTATCGGACATCGGGGGAACAACAGGACAGGGTCAGCGCGTGCGGGCACTGACCGAAGGATCGCCGCGAGGGGTGTCGGGCACCACGTCGAGCGTGATTTCGGTGAAGGAGGGCGCGTCCGGTTCGGGCGGCGGCGCCGGGGCGACGCGCGAGACCGGGGCCTGTTCGTTCTGCAGGCGCCAGAGCAGGTTGGTCGGCGAATCGGCCTGGGACAGCGCCTCGTCGCGCGAGACGATGCCTTCCTTGATCAGCCGGGCCAGGTCCTGCTCGAAGGTCTGCGAGCCGGCGGCCAGCGAACGCTCCATGGCCTCCTTGACGCCAGCGAAGTCGCCCTTCTCGATCATCTCGGAGACGAGCTTGGAGTTCTGCATCACCTCCACCGCCGGGATGCGGCCGCCCTTCATCGAGCGCAGCAGGCGCTGCGAGACGATGGCCTTGAGCGCGGCCGACAGGTCGGCCAGCAGCGCGGGGCGGGCCTCGGGCGTGTAGAAGGACAGGATCCGGCCCAGCGCGTGGTAGCTGTTGTTGGCGTGCAGCGTGGCCATCACCAGGTGGCCCGACAGCGCATAGGAGATCGTCTGCGTCATCGTTTCCCGGTCGCGGATCTCGCCGATCATGATGCAGTCGGGGGCCTGGCGCAGCGCGTTCTTCAACGCGATGTGCATGCTGGCCGTGTCACGGCCGACTTCGCGCTGGTTGACGATCGAACGCTTGTTGTTGAACAGGAACTCGATCGGGTCTTCGATGGTGAGGATGTGGCCCGAGACGTTCTGGTTGCGCCACTCCAGCATGGCGGCCATGGTGGTGCTCTTGCCGGTGCCAGTGGCGCCCACCATCAGGATCAGGCCGCGCTTTTCCAGGGCCAGCGGGGCCAGCACATCCGGCAGGTTCAGCGTGTCCATCGAGGGGATCTTCACCGGCACGCAACGCACCACCGCGGCGATGCTGTTGCGCTGCTTGAAGCCCGACAGGCGGAAGCTGCCGACCTTGGGGATGCCGATGCCGATGTTGAGCTCACCGGTCTGGTCCAGCTCTTCCAACTGCTGTGGCGTCAGCACCTCGGCCAGCAGCGTGCGCGGCATGGCCGGGGGCAGCACGTGGTCGGTGATGGGCACCAGTTGCCCGTTGATTTTCAGCAGCGCTGGGGCGTTGGCCGACAGATAGAGGTCGGACGCCCCTTTTTCTGCCATCAGCTGCAGCACACGTTGCATGTTCATCGGCAGGTTCTCCCTCGCATGGAAGCCGACAGGATAGGCGCAATCAACGGGCGGGGCGAGCGCGCCGTGTCAGCCGCGCAGCAGGTCGTTGATGCTGGTCTTGGAGCGGGTCTGGGCGTCCACGCGCTTGACGATGATGGCCGCGTACATGCTGTAGGCCTGGCCGGCGGCGGTCGTCTTGGGCAGGTTGCCGCTGACCACCACCGAGCCGCTGGGCACGCGGCCGTAGCTGATCTCGCCGGTTTCGCGGTTGAACAGCGGGGTGCTCTGGCCGATGTAGACGCCCATGCCGATCACCGAGTTCTCCTCGACGATCACGCCTTCGACCACTTCGGAGCGGGCGCCGATGAAGCAGTTGTCCTCGATGATGGTCGGGTTGGCCTGCAGGGGTTCGAGCACGCCGCCCAGGCCCACGCCGCCCGAGAGGTGCACGTTCTTGCCGACCTGGGCGCAAGAGCCCACGGTGGCCCAGGTGTCGACCATCGTGCCCGAATCGACGTAGGCGCCGATGTTCACGTAGGAGGGCATCAGCACCGCGCCCTTGGCGATGAAGCTGCCGCGGCGGGCCACGGCCGGCGGCACCACGCGCACGCCGGTGGCGGCCAGGGTGGCGTCGTCCATGCCGCCGAACTTGGTGTCCACCTTGTCGAAGAAGGCCAGTTCGCCGGCGCGCATCACGCGGTTGTCGTGCAGGCGGAAGGACAGCAGCACCGCCTTCTTGACCCATTGGTTGACCTGCCACTGGCCCACGCCCTGGCGCTCGGCCACACGCAGGCGGCCGCTGTCGAGTTCGGCGATGACATGGGCGACCGCGTCGCGCACGTCGGCCGGGGCCTGGGTGGCGCTCAGCTCGGCGCGTTGTTCCCAGGCGTTCTCGATGGTGGTTTGGAGTTGTTGCGTCATGTCAGGGCTGGAGAGGGGAGTCAGAGAAGGGTTCGGGTGTAGGCCACGATGCGTTCGGCGGCCTCGACGCATTCGTCGAGCTCGGCCACCAGGGCCATGCGGATGCGTCCGGCGCCGGGGTTCACGCCATGGGCCTCGCGGGCCAGCAGGCTGCCGGGCAGCACCGCCACATTGTATTGAGCGAGCAAGCCCAGGCTGTAGGCAATGTCGTCCCCGCCGGGCACGGCCGCCCAGAGGTAGAAGCCGGCGTCGGGCAGCTTCACGTCCAGCACCTCGGCCAGCATGGGGGTGACGCGCTTGAACTTCTGGCGGTAGAGCGCCCGGTTGGCCTCCACATGCGCCTCGTCGTTCCAGGCGGCGATGCTGGCCTGTTGGATCGTCTTGCTCATCGCACTGCCGTGGTAGGTGCGGTAGAGCAGGAAGGCCTTGAGGATGCGGGCGTCGCCGGCGACGAAGCCCGAGCGCATGCCCGGCACGTTGGAGCGCTTGGACAGGCTGGATAGCATCACCAGGTTGCGGAAATCGTCGCGGCCCAGGGCCTTGGCGGCCTGCAGCGCCCCCAGCGGGGCTTCAGAACGGAAATAGATCTCCGAATAACACTCGTCACTGGCGATCACGAACCCATGCCGATCACTCAGTTCGAACAGGCGCTGCCACTCGTCCAGCGGCATCACCGCGCCGGTGGGGTTGCCGGGCGAACAGGCGTAGACCAGCCGGGTGCGGGCCCAGGCGGCCTCGTCGATCTGCGACCAGTCGCAGGCGAAGTTGCGGGCCGGGTCGCTGTTGGCGAAGGCGGTGTTGGCGCCGCCCAGCAGGGCCGCGCCTTCGTAGATCTGATAGAACGGGTTCGGGCAGACGACGATGGCATCGCGCTCGGCCGGGTCCAGCACCGTCTGGGCCAGCGAGAACAGCGCCTCGCGCGAGCCATTGACCGGCAGCACCTGGCTGGCGGCGTCCAGCGTCACGCCGTATCGGCGCTGTACCCAGCCGGCGATGGCCTCGCGCAGCGCAGGCTCGCCCGCGGTGGCCGGGTAGCTCGACAGCCCGCCCAGGTGGGCGCACAGGGCCTCTTCCACCAGGGCCGGGGCCGGGTGCTTGGGCTCGCCAATGCCCAGGCTGATCGGCCGCAGGGCCGGGTTGGGGGTGATGTCGCGCGTCAGGGCGCGCAGGCGTTCGAAGGGGTAGGCGTGCAGCCGGCCAAGCAGCGGATTCATGGGGCGTGATTATCGGCGAGCGAGGCTGCCGCTGCCTGCTTGAAACGCCGCGGCAAGTCCTGCAACAAATCCTGTAGCATGACCCGGCAATGCCAAGGGGCAATGCACAGCGCCCCACGGGGCATGTGCCATGGGTTGGGACCGGGCGGGACCCGGTGGTGGTTTGACAGCAGAACAACGGATGTCCAGGCCGGGAGTGGCGCGATGAAGCGGCGAGGCGTGCTGCATGCGGCAGCCTGCGCTCCGTGGGCCAGCCTGCTGGCGGGCTGCCAGCGGGCGGCCGACGCGCCGGAGGCCGAGACCCTGCGCCTGGCCATCGACCTCTGGCCCGGCTACCTGCCCGGCGTGCTGGCCGACGAACTGGGCTGGCTGTCGCCGGCCGGCATCCAGCTCAAGGTGTTCTACCCCGGTGACACGGACAAGATGCTGGCCGACTTCGTGGCCGGCCGCTATGACGTCATGGGCGCCTCGCTGGGTGACATCTTCACGATCAGCCGGGGGCACCTGGCGGTCAAGGTGATCGCGATCACCGACGAATCGGCCGGTGGCGACATGGTGCTGGCCCGGCGGGGCCTGAAGCTGCGTCCGGACGGCCACTACACCATCGCGACCAACCTGGGCGGCTTTGGGGAGCTGTTCCTGCAGGAGTTCATTCGCCGGCGTCAGCTGGGCTCGGCGCGCTGGTCCTGGGTGAATGCGGACGGGGCCGAGGTGCAGCAGCTGCTGGCCAGCGGCAAGCTCGACATCGGCCACACCTGGGATCCTTACGCCTCCCGCGCCGTCGCCGCCGGCGCGCAGAAGCTCTTCAGCAGCCTGGACACGCCCGGCTTGGTGGCCGATGTGCTGGTGGCCACCAATGCCACCATCCAGCGTCGTGCGCGGCTGCTCAAGCTGTTCCTCAAGTTCTGGTTTGAGGCGGTGGATTGGTGGCTGGCCCATCCGGAGGAGGCCCGCAAGCTGATCTCCCGCCGGGTGCGCATCGAGCCGGACCGGATCTCGCTGCATGGCTTGCAGCTGCTGGACCTGGCCCATGACCGGCAGCTGATGATCGGGGCCCAGGGCCGGGGGCCCGGTGTGGCCGACGTGGTGCAGCGCTACAGCGACTTCTTCATCGAGAAGGGCTCGGCGGTGCGTCCGCTGGGCGCAGCCGACCTGCTGGAAGCGGGGTTGCTGCCATGAGAACCCGCCTGTTCGCGGCAGCCATGCTGTTCGGGGTGGCCGTGCTGCCCCTGGGCCTAGTGTCCGGCCTGCAGGTGCGCAAGGATGTGGCGCAGATCCGCGGCGCGCAAGACCAGGTCCTGAAGGGACTGAGCCAGGAAGCCGCCCGCGGGCTGAGCCAGCGCTTCTTCAGCCTGGAGGACAACGTTCGGGCCGATGCCTCCATCCCGGGGCTGGCCGAGGCCGTGATGAAGCCGGCCCGGGCCGACCCGTTGTGGCTCAACCAGGTGGTCAACATGATCCGCCTGCGCGAGCCGGCCAACACCACCTCGGTGGGCATCCTGGATGGCGCCGGCATCGACATTGCCGACACCCAGGCCCAGCGCGTCGGCCGCCAGGAGGCGTCGGAGGCCTATTACCGCCAGGGCGCCGCCCGCCTGTATCCCTCGGTGCTGGGGCCGATGCATTCGCCCGAGGACGGGCGCCGCGTGCTGTTCGTGCTCAGCCCCATCCGGCATGAGGCGCAGGTGGTGGGCCTGCTGCGGGTGCGGCTGGAAGAGGGCCTGCTGGGCCAGGTGCTGATGGAGGCCCTGGCCGATCAGCCGGCCATGCAAGGCATGGTGTTCGACGGGAACGGCGCGGTGCGGGCCTGGACCGATCCCGAGTTCCAGAGCACCGATGAATCACTGCCCATCGAGCTGACCCGCACCCAGGCCTCGCATGTGGACCTGACCTGGCGCGGCAACCGGCTGCGCGGGGCGGTCGAAGCGGTGCCGGGCACCGACCTGCGCGTGCTGGCCTATGAGCCGCGCAGCCGATATGACCTGTCGGCCCATGCCCGCCTGCGGGACTGGGGCTTTTTCATGGGGGTGCTCACCCTGCTGGCCCTGGGCGCCGCCTGGACCATCGCCGAGCGCATGGCGCGCCCGGTGGATGACCTGAGCCGCACGGCCGAGGCGGTGGCCGGCGGCGACCTGACGCGCCACATGCCCGTCCACGGCACCGATGAGCTGCAGCGCCTGAGCCGGGCCTTCAACCTGATGCGCGAGCACCTGGTGACCAACCTGCGCTCGCTGTCGGACGAACTGGCGCAGCGGCGGCAGGTGGAATCGGCCCTGCGGGCCAGCGAAGCCCAGCTGCAGACCCTGAACCAGCGGCTGGAGCAGGAGGTGCGCGAACGCACCGCCGAGCTGGCCCGCGCCAAGGAAGTGGCCGAGACCAGCAGCCGCGCGAAGAGCGCCTTTCTGGCCAACATGAGCCATGAGATCCGCACGCCGATGAACGCCATCATCGGCCTGACTGGCCTGATGCGCGAGGCCACCCAGGACCCGGCCCAACTGGACCGGCTGTCCAAGGTGAGCGCTGCGGCGCGCCACCTGATGAGCCTGATCAACGATGTGCTGGACCTCTCGCGCATCGAGGCGGGCAAGCTCTCGCTGGAGACCGTGACCTTCTCGCCCGGCGACCTGATGCAGCGGTCGATCGTGATGGTGGAGCAGGCCGCTCGCGACAAGGGCCTGCACCTGCGCGCCGATGTCGACCCGATGCTGCCCACCTTCCTGCGCGGCGACGAGCGCCGGCTGGGGCAGATCCTGCTCAACTTCCTGGGCAATGCGATCAAGTTCACCGGCACCGGCGAGGTGGGCCTGCGGGCGCAGATGCTGCGCCGCGAGGGCCAGCAGGTCTGGCTGCGCTTCGAGGTCTGGGACACCGGCATCGGCCTGTCACCCGAGCAGCAGGCCCGGGTGTTCGATGCCTTCGAGCAGGCCGATGTCTCGACCACCCGGCGCTTTGGCGGCACCGGGCTGGGCCTGACCATCAGCCGCGAGCTTTGCCACCTGATGGGCGGCCAGATCGGTGTGGCCAGCCAGTTGGGGGAGGGCAGCCGCTTCTGGGTGGTGGTGCCGCTGCAGGTGCCTCAGGAATTGGCGCCGATCGACGCCCTGCCGACGCCGGGCCAGGGGCCGACGCGCTGGGAGGGCCGGCGGGTGCTGGTGGTGGACGACAACCCGGTCAACCTGGAGGTGACGCAGGCGATGCTGATGCGCCACGGCCTGGTGGTCGATTGCGCCAGCGATGGCGTGCTGGCCGTCTCGCGGGCGCAGAGCCAGGCCTACGACCTGATCCTGATGGACATGCACATGCCGCTGATGGACGGGCTGGAGGCCACGCGGCGCATCCGGGCGCTGCCGCTGCACGCGCGCACGCCCATCCTGGCGATGACGGCCAATGTCTATGAGGAAGACCGCGAACGTTGCCGCGCCGCGGGCATGAACGCCCACCTGGCCAAGCCGATCGACGTGGACGCCTTGCAGGCTGCGCTGGCCCGCTGGCTGGCCCCCGCGCCCACCCCGGCGCCGCAGGCGCCGGCCTGAACCGGCTCAGAGCCGGCCGACGCAGCCCGGCGCGCCGCAGCGGCAGCTCAGCCGGCCTTCGTGGTGGGTTTCGCCGTAATCGACGGTGATTTCCTCGCCCACGGCGATGTCGCGCAGCGCGTAGAACTCGATGCGGCCCTCGTCGATGCTCAGCCGCGCATTGGGCTGGCAGCTGTGGTTGGTGAACCGCATCGGGTCGGTCGAGCGGGCCAGGTCCACCGCCGTCTTGTGCGAGACCTCGACGATCATGATGCGCTGCAGCGTGGCGGCGCGGCGCCGGGCCTCGGCCACGGTGATGGTCTCGCCCCGCACCTCGCCGATCTTGTGCCAGTGCGGCACCGCCTCCAGCGCGAACACGCCGAAGCCGTCGATCGGGCTGCGCCGCACCGCCACGTCGTACTTCTGGTACGGCGGGCGGATCGCCAGGCAGCCCATCAGCCGGGCCTGCGCATCGGGCGCGGGCGGCCCGACGAAGACTGGAGGGCGGACGGCAGGCGCAGGCGCACGCGGGGCGAGCTTGGGCAAGGTGTCAAAGGCCGGTGGCGTGGGGCAGGTGGGCGGCCGGCACCACGGCGTCGCCCTTCCAGCCGCGCTTGCGGTGCTCGGCGATCACGTTGGTGTAGATGCCGCCACGCACATACCAGCGCGCGGTGATGCGCACATAGCGCGGGTTGGTGGTCTGGACGATCTTGGTCAGGATGTCGTTGGTGACCTTTTCGTGGAACGCGCCCTCGTTGCGGAAGCTCCACATGTACATCTTCAGGCTCTTGAGCTCGATGCACAGCTTGTCGGCCACCATGTCGATGACGAAGTGCGCGAAGTCGGGCTGGCCGGTCAGCGGGCAGTGGCAGGTGAACTCGGGGATCTGGAACTGGATGACGTAGTCGCGTTCCGCCGCCGGGTTGGGGAACACATGCAGTTCCTTGGACGGGGCGCTGGGCGGGTTGACCGGCATCGGGCGCTCCTTCGGGGCCGCGGCGGCGGCCTTGGCGGCGCGGGCCGGCTTGGCCGCAGGCTTCGAAGCGGTCTTCGCGGGGGTCTTCACAGGCGTCTTGGGGGTGGCAGGGGTACGGGCCATGGCAGCGGATGCGCAATGCGCAAAGCAAACAGGGCCGGTGCCGGCGCATGGCCGGGCGGCCCAGACAACAGGATCGGGCTGCTGCACCAGCCCGGACGGGAAGGCCGCGATGGTATCATGCAGGGCAGTCCAGATGCCCGAAACTGGGCAAAAAATACCCATAAATCAACAGCTTAGCGAGGAGGTCCAGCCCATTGCAGGGTTGGCGCCCTTCCCACTGCATGCGGCTCAACCAGATCAAGCTTTCCGGCTTCAAGTCCTTCGCCGAGCCCACCACCTTCCAGCTGCCGGGGCAGCGCGTGGGCGTGGTGGGCCCCAATGGCTGCGGCAAGTCCAACATCATGGACGCGGTGCGCTGGGTGCTGGGCGAATCCAAGGCCAGCGAACTGCGTGGCGAATCCATGCAGGACGTGATCTTCAACGGCTCGGGCAACCGCAAGCCGGCCAGCCGCGCCAGCGTCGAGCTGGTGTTCAACAACGAGAGCGGCCGGGCCGGCGGCGTCTGGAACCAGTATGCCGAGATCGCCGTCAAGCGGGTGCTGACCCGGGACGGCAACAGCAGCTACTACATCAACAACCAGGCGGTGCGCCGGCGCGACGTGCAGGACGTGTTCCTGGGCACCGGCCTGGGCCCGCGCGCCTACGCCATCATCGGCCAGGGCACGATCAGCCGCATCATCGAATCCAAGCCCGAAGAGCTGCGCCTGTTCCTGGAAGAGGCGGCCGGTGTCTCCAAGTACAAGGAGCGCCGCCGCGAGACCGAGAACCGACTGAAGGACACGCGCGAGAACCTGACCCGGGTCGAGGACATCCTGCGCGAGCTCAACGCCAACCTCGACAAGCTGGAGCACCAGGCCGAGGTGGCCACCCGCTACCGTGGCCTGCAGGAGCAGGGCACGCTCAAGCTGCACCAGCTCTGGTTCCTCAAGCACCGCGACGCGGCGGCCGAGGAGGAGCGGGTCAAGCTGGCGATGCTGGAGGCCACCAACGCGCTGGAATCGCGCATGGCCGAACTGCGCCACGTCGAGGCCCAGTTGGAGACGGTGCGCCAGGCCCATTACGAGGCGTCCGATGCGCTGCACGCCCGCCAGGGCGACCTGGCCCAGGCCTCGCTGGAGGTCAGCCGGCTGGAAGAGCGCATCCGCTACGTCGTGGAAGGCCGCCAGCGGGCCGAAGCCCGGCTGGCCGAGCTGAAGGCCCAGAACGAACAGTGGGAACAGCGCCGCGAAGAGGCGCTGGCCGAACAGGACACCATTGCCGAGCAGATCGCGGCCGCCGAAGAGCAGGCCGAGATCCTGGCCGCCCAGGCCGAGGAGGAGGCCGGTGCCTCGCCCCAGCATGAAGAGGCGGTGCGCGCCGCCCAGGCCCAGGCCAATGCGCAGCGCGCCGTGGTGGCCCAGGTGCAGCAGCAGATCCAGGTGCTGGCGGCCGAGAGCCGCAACATCGACGAGCAAAGCCGCGGCCTGCGGTCCCGGCGCGAGCGCCTGGCCGGCGAGCGCCAGGGCCTGGCCGCGCCGGACAGCGAACGGCTGACGGCCCTGCGCGAAGACCTGGCCATGGCCGAGGAGGCCAGCGCCGAGGCCGAGGCCCGCCTGCAGGAGCTGGGCGAACAGCTGCCCACGCTGGACGAGCAGCGCCGCAGCCAGCAGGCGCTGGTCAACCGCGAAAGCGCGAAGCAGGCCGACCTGACCGCCCGCCTGGAGGCGCTGCGCGCCCTGCAGGACAAGGTGCAGACCGAAGGCAAGCTCAAGCCCTGGCTGGCCAAGCATGGGCTGGACGGCTTGCAAGGCCTGTGGACCCAGGTGCACATCGAGTCCGGCTGGGAAGTGGCGCTGGAATCGGCGCTGCGCGAGCGGCTCAACGCGCTGTCGGTGGGCCGGCTGGAGACCGTGCGGGCCTTCGAGCTGGACGCACCGCCGGCCAAGCTGGCCTTCTATTCGCCCCCGACCGGCACGGTGACGCCGCCGCCCGCTGCCCCCGCCGGCATGGCCCCGCTGGCCGCGCTGCTGAAGGTGGCCGACGCCGGCCTGCAGGCCTTGCTGACCGAGTGGCTGACCGGCGTCTACACCGCCAGCAGCGTGGAAGACGCGCTGGCCCGCCGCAGTCAGCTGCAGCACGGCGAGCTGCTGATCACCCAGAAGGGCCATGCGGTCTCGCCGTTTGCGGTGAACTTCTACGCCGAGGATTCCGAGCAGGCCGGCCTGCTGGGCCGGGCCCAGGAGATCGAGAACCTGGAGCGCGGCACCCGCGCCCAGGCGCTGCTGGTGGACGAGGCCCGCAGCGCGCTGGTGCGGCTGGAGGCCGCCTACACCGAGGCTGCCCAGCGCCTGGCCCAGGCCCGGCGCGAGGCCAGTGAAACCCAGTCCCAGGCCCACCAGCTGCAGGTGCAGTGGGTGCAGCTGAGCCAGCAGGCCGAGGCCGCCAACACCCGGCGCGGTCAGCTGGAAGAGGAACTGGCCGAGGTCGATGGCCAGCTCGACGAGCTCAACGAGCGCCGTGCCACCGGCGAGGCCCGCTTCGAAGAGCTGGACATGGAACTGGCCAACACCCAGGAGCGCCATGCGGAGCTGGAAGAGGGCGTGATCCAGGCCGAGCGCAAGCTCTCGGGCGCGCGCGAACAGCTGCGCGCGCTGGAGCGCCAGGCCCAGGAGGCCCAGTTCCAGGCCCGGGCATTGGCTTCGCGCCGGGGCGAGCTGCAGCGTGCCATCGAAACCGCCCAGCAGCAGATCCAGGCCAACATCACCAGCGGCGAGCAACTGCGCGAGGAGCTCGACAGCTTCAACGACGCCGCGGCCCAGGCCGGTCTGCAGGAAGCGCTGGCCGTGCGGGCCGAGAAGGAAGAGGCCCTGGCCGCCACCCGGATGCAGTACGACGAGCTGTCGCAGCAGTTGCGCCAGGCCGACGAGCAGCGCCTCACCTTCGAGCGCAGCCTGGACCCGCTGCGCGAGCGCATCACCAAGCTGCAGCTGGAACAACAGGCCGCCGCGCTGGGTGGGCAGCAGTACCTGGAACAGCTGACCGCCGCCGAGGTGGACCTGGAGGTCCTGGCCCAGGGCATCGAGGCGGGCCAGGTGCGGCTGCACGGTCTGCAAAGCGAGATCGACCGCATCAACCGCGAGATCGCCAGCCTGGGCGCGGTCAACCTGGCCGCGCTGGACGAACTGGCCGCCGCGCGCGAGCGCAAGACCTTCCTGGACGCGCAGAACGCCGACCTGACCGACGCCATCACCACGCTGGAAGGCGCGATCCACAAGATCGACCTGGAAACCCGCGACCTGCTGATGAGCACCTTCAACCAAGTCAACGAGGGCTTTGGCCGCATGTTCCCCAGCCTGTTCGGCGGCGGCACGGCCAAGCTCATCATGACCGGCGACGAGGTGCTGGACGCGGGTGTGCAGGTGATGGCCCAGCCGCCGGGCAAGAAGAATTCGACCATTCACCTGCTCTCGGGCGGTGAGAAGGCCCTGACCGCGATCGCCCTGGTGTTCGCGATCTTCATGCTGAATCCAGCGCCGTTCTGCCTGCTTGACGAGGTGGACGCGCCGCTGGACGACGCCAACACGGAACGCTATGCCCGGCTGGTGGCCGAGATGTCCACCAAGGGCACGCAGTTCCTGTTCATCTCGCACAACAAGATCGCCATGGAAATGGCCGAACAGCTCATTGGGGTGACCATGCAAGAGCAAGGCGTGTCCCGCATCGTGGCGGTGGACATGGAAGCCGCCGTCAACATGATGGAGGCGGCATGACGTTGACCGTGGGGCTGGCCATTCTGGCCGGCATGGTGCTGCTGGGGGTGGTGGTGCACGGGGCCTGGTCCGCGCGCAAGGCCAGCCCGCGCGCGTTGCCCGACCTGGGCGAACGGCACGAGCCCTCGCTGGGCGATGGCGCCCCTGCCGAAGCGGCCGCAGATGGCGCGCCGGCCGAGCCGACGCTGGCTGAGCCGCCGGTGCGCCCCGTGCCGCCGCGGCGCAGCATCCGCATCGACGCACTGATCGACGCCATCGTCACTCTGTCGCCCGAGGCGCCGGTGACCGGCGAACTGGCGCTGCAGCACCTGCCGCCCACCCGGCGTGCCGGCGGCAAGCCCTTCCAGGTGGAGGGCCTGAACGCCGACAGCGGCGAATGGGAGCTGCCGCGCCCGGGCCAGCGCTATGGCGAGTTCCAGGCCGGCCTGCAGATGGCCAACCGCAGCGGCGCGCTCAACGAGATCGAATACTCCGAGTTCGTGCAGAAGATCCAGCCCTTTGCCGACGCGCTGGGCGCCACGGCCGACTTCCCGGACATGCTGGAAGTGGTGGCGCGCGCCCGCGAGCTGGACGCCTTCGCCAGCCAGCACGACGCCCAGCTGGGCGCGGTGCTGCGGGCCAACTCGGTGGCCTGGTCGGTGGGCTACATCCAGCAGTGCGCGGCCCGGCATGGCTTTGTGCCCGGCGTGGTGCCGGGGCGGCTGGTGCTGCCGTCGGCCGACGAGGGCGCGCCGCCCATCCTGGTGCTGTCCTTCGATTCCCAGGCAGCGCTGTCGGAAGACCCGGGCCAGGCTGCGCTGCGCGACCTGTACCTGACGCTGGACGTGGCGCAGACGGCCGAGAGCGTCGAGCCCTTTGCCAGCTGGCAGGAATGTGCCCGCCGCCTGGCCGACGACCTGGACGCCACGCTGGTGGACGACCGCGGCTCGCCAATCACGCTGCATGCCTTCGCCACCATCGGCCAGGAGCTGGAACGTTTGTACCGGGCCCTGGAAGAGCATGACCTGGCGGCTGGTACGGCCGCCGCGCGACGACTGTTCAGCTGAGCGCATGACGACCCACGAGACGCCGGTGCCGGCCGAGGCCGCCACCGAAGCCGCCCAGCTGCGCACCGCGCTGCACCACCATGCGCACCGCTATTACGTGCTGGATGCGCCTGAGATTCCGGATGCCGAGTACGACCGGCTGTTCCAGCGCCTGCAGGCGCTGGAAGCCCGGTACCCGGCGCTGCGCACACCCGATTCGCCCACCCAGCGCGTGCTGGGCCAGGTGCTGGACGGCTTCACCCCGGTGCGCCACGCCGTGCCGATGCTGTCGATTTACACCGAGACCGACACCACGGTGGGTGGCGCCCAGGCTTTCGACGCCCGGGTGCGTCGCCAACTGGCGCTGGGTGACGAGGCCGCGCCCATCGACTATGCCGCCGAGCTGAAGTTCGACGGCCTGGCGATGAACCTGCGCTACGAGCGCGGCGTGCTGGTGCAGGCCGCCACCCGGGGGGACGGCGAGACCGGCGAGGACGTCACGCAGAACATCCGCACCATCGGCCAGATCCCGCTGCGGTTGATGGGCGCCACGCCGGATGTGCTGGAGATCCGCGGCGAGGTCTTCATGCGGCGAGATGACTTTGAGGCCCTGAATGAGCGCCAGCGCGCGCTGATCGCCGCCGGGGCCAAGAACGAGAAGACCTTCGTCAACCCGCGCAATGCCGCGGCCGGCGCGGTGCGCCAGCTGGACCCGGCCATCGCCGCCAAGCGCCCGCTGAGCTTCTATGCCTACGGCCTGGGCGAGGTGCAGGGCTGGGACGTGCCCACCACCCACAGCGGCCTGCTGGATGCCGTGGCCGCCTTGGGCCTGCCGGTGTGCGAACACCGCGCGGTGGTGCAGGGCGCCGCAGGCCTGATGGCCTTCCACGACCGCATCGCGGCGCTGCGCGACAGCCTGCCGTTCGACATCGACGGCGTGGTCTACAAGGTCAACGACCGGGCGCTGCAGGAACAGCTGGGCTTTGTCAGCCGCGAGCCGCGTTGGGCGGTGGCGCACAAGTTCCCGGCGCAGGAGCAGATGACCCGTCTGCTGGACATCGACATCCAGGTCGGCCGCACCGGCAAGCTCACGCCGGTGGCCAAGCTGGAGCCGGTGTTTGTCGGCGGCACCACCGTCAGCAACGCCACGCTGCACAACGAGGACGAAACCCGCCGCAAGGACGTGCGGGTGGGCGACACCGTCATCGTCCGTCGCGCGGGTGATGTGATCCCCGAGGTGGTGGGCGTGGTGCTGGACAAGCGCCCCGAGGACGTGGGCGAGCCCTTCGACCTCTACAAGCGCCTGGGCGGCCAGTGCCCCGTGTGCGGCAGCCCCATCGAGCGGGAAGAGGGCGAAGCCGACTGGCGCTGCACCGGTGGCCTGACCTGCCCGGCCCAGCGCAAGCAGGCCCTGCTGCACTTTGCCAGCCGCCGCGCCATGGACGTGGAAGGCCTGGGTGACAAGCTGGTGGACCAGTTGGTGGACGCGGGCATCGTGCGCGCCATCCCCGACATCTACAAGCTCGGCTTCACATCCCTGGCCACGCTGGAGCGCATGGGCGACAAGAGCGCCCAGAACCTGCTGGCCGCCATCGAGAAGAGCAAGACGACCACGCTGGGCCGCTTCCTGTTCAGCCTGGGCATCCGCCATGTGGGCGAGGCCACGGCCAAGGACCTGGCGCGCCACTTCGGCAATATCGACCGGCTGATGGACGCCCGCGTCGAAGAGCTGCTGGAGGTGAACGACGTGGGTCCAGTGGTGGCCGAGAGCATCCGCCACTTCTTCGACCAGCCGCACCACCGCGAGGTGGTGGAACAGCTGCGCGCCGTCGGCGTGCACTGGCCCGACGAAGTCGGTTTGGCCAGCGACGCGCCGCGCCCGCTGCTGGGCCAGGTGCTGGTGCTGACCGGCACGCTGCCCACGCTCAGCCGCGACGAGGCCAAGGCCCTGATCGAGGCCGCGGGCGGCAAGGTGACCGGCTCCGTCTCGAAGAAGACGAACTACGTGGTGGCCGGCGAAGAGGCCGGCAGCAAGCTGGACAAGGCCCGCGAGCTGGGCATCACCGTGCTGGACGAGGCGGGGCTGCGCGCCTTGCTGGGCGGCGAAACAGACTGAGGTCGTCGCGGGCCGGGGTCGGTTGGCTGTCCACGACGTAACACCCGTATCCAAACCTTGCCACAGGCGGGTGTTTCGACGCTGACTCCCTCTGGCGGGGGATGGTGACGATGCGCGGGCTGGCGACACTGGCGGCTTCGTCAAACGTCGGTGCCCCGCATGGCCGCCTTGTCCCCTGAACTCGACGCCCTCAGCGCCTTCACCTGGCTGGAAGAGACCGAGCGGCTGATCACGCTGCGCACCGCGCTGCCGGCGCTGAACCTGGTGGCCACCCGGCTGGTGATGCGTGAAGCCGAGGGGCAGGGCTTCGAGCTGATCCTGGACGCGGTCTCCACCTCGGCCTACCTGCCGCTCAAGCGCCTGATCGGCGAGCAGATGACCGTGGGCCTGCGCCAGGCCGATGGCAGCTACGCCCCCAGGCACGGCTACGTGACCGAGGCCGCCCAGTTGGGCAGCGACGGCGGCCTGGCCCGCTACCGCCTGGTGATGGCACCCTGGCTGGCCGTGCTGCAGCTGCGCCGCGACAGCTTCGTCTTCCAGGACAAGACGGTCCCCCAGATCCTGGACGACATCTTTGCCGACTATCCCCAAGCCCAGTGGCGCTGGGAGTTGGCCGACGCTTCGGCCCTGCGCACCCGCTCCCTGTGCATCCAGTACCGCGAGAGCGACTGGGCCTTTGTGCAGCGCCTGCTGGCCAGCGAGGGCCTGAGCTGGCACATCGAGCATCTGGGGGAAGAGGACGCCGCCACCGCCGACGAGCAGGGCAAGGCCCGCCATGTGATGGTCATCACCGACGCCGGGGCCGAGCGCGCCGACCTGGGCCTCATCCGCTTTGCCAGCCTGCACCCCACCGCCGTGGTGGCGGGTCTCGAAGACCCGATCACCGGCTTTGCCGCCCAACGCAGCCTCACCCCCAACGCCGTGGCCCTGGGCAGCTGGAACTACCGCAGCCTGGCCGGGGCCAGCGCCGAACTGGCCAGCGCGCTGGACCTGGGCGAAGTGCCCTGGCTTGAGCAGTACGACGGCAGCGGGGCGTATCGCTTTGCCGACACCCAAGCCGCCGAACGTGCCGCCCGCCTGGCACTGGGTGCGCTGGAACTGCAGGCCAAGCGCTTTGCCGGCCAGGGCGGTGCCCGGGTGCTGCGTGCGGGCGCGCAGTTCCAGCTGATCGACCACCCGCTGTACGGCGCCAACACCACCGCCCCGAGCTATGCGGCGGCCCTCACCGCCAGCCACCCGCGGCCCGACAACGCCTTCACCGTGCTGGCCGTCGAACACCATGTGGCCAACAACCTGGGCGACCAGGCCGCCGAGCTGCTCAAGCAGACGGCCCTGGCCAAGGGCGGCTACCGCAACCAGTTCCAGGCCGTGCCAGCCGCCGCCCCCGTGCTACCGCGCCCCGCACGCGCGCCCACCGCGCCCTACCTGCTCACCGCCCGGGTGGTGGGCCTGCAGGATGAAGCCCTCACCACCGAGCGCGACCACCGGGTCAAGGTGCAGTTCCACTTCCAGCGCGGCAGCGCCCCCAACCCCGGCGGCCTGCCGCATGCCTACAGTGCCGACGAGACTGGCAACGCCCCGGGCAACGACCAGAGCGGCACCTGGGTGCGGGTGGCCACCCCAGCCGCCGGGGCCAACTGGGGCGCCGTCTGGGTGCCGCGCATCGGCTCGGAAGTGGCGGTGCAGTTCATCGAGGGCGACATCGACCGCCCCATCATCGCCGGCGGCCTGAGCAACGGCGACCAGCCGCCGCCCTTTGCGGCGGGCGTGGACGCCGGCGTGAACCACCCCGGCGTGCTGGCCGGCCTGCACAGCCGCACGCTGGATGGGCAGCACACGCAGCAATGGGTGGTGGACGACGCCCCCGGCCAGCTGCGCACCCGGCTGGCCACCACCCCATCCTCCTCAGGTGGCGGCAGCGAGCTGAGCCTGGGCCACCTGATCCACCAGAGCCCGACCAGCGCCCAGCGCGGGGCCTGGCGCGGCAGCGGCTTCGAGGCCAACACCCAGGGTTGGGCCAGCCTGCGCGCCGGAGCGGGCCTGCTGGTGAGCACTCAGGCGCGCAGCGGCACCTACGGCTCGGCCCAGGGCCCACAGATGGACGCGGCCGAGGCCCTGGCCCAGCTGCAATCGGCCAGCGAGCTGGGCCAGCGCCTGTCACAGGCCGCTCAGGCCATCGGTGCCCAGGCTCTCTCCAGCACCGAGGAGGGCCAGGACCTGGTCAAGCTGCACCAGGCCCTGGACCCGAGCCAGGACGGGCGCCACCCGGACCAGGTCAACGGGCAGGATGCCAAGATCCCCACGGACGGAAGAGACCCCAGCCAGGGCGAGCCCGTCCCGGCCTTCGCCCAACCCGCCGTGGTGCTGGACAGCGCCGCCGCCCAGCTGCTGGCCACCCCGGCCAGCGTGCAGCAGTTCAGCGGCCAGCGCCTGAGCCAGGTCGTGCAGCAGGACCTGCAAACCACGGCCGCCCACACCGCGTCCATCGCCGCGGGCCAGACCGCCAGCCTCTACGCCCACCAGGGCGGGCTGCAGGTCAAGGCCGCCAACGGGCCGGTGTCCCTGCGCGCGCACACCGATGAGCTCAAGCTGCTGGCCGACCAGAGCGTGACGATCACCAGCGTCAACGACGAGATCCGCATCAGCGCCAACAGCAAGATCGAACTCATCGCCGGCCAGTCGGGCATCACGCTCGAAGGCGGCAACATCACCGTCACCACCCCGGGCAGCTTCGCGGTCAAGGGGGCCACGCATGGGTTTCTGGGCGGGGGGAGTCAGGCGGCGAGTTTGCCGGCGCTGCCCACGGGGCAGGTTTCTCAGGCGCCCGTGTTCATGGAGCTGAACCTGCACGACGAGTGGCTGATGCCGGTCGCCGGCGCGGCCTACACCGTGGTGTTCGAAGACGGCACGCAGCGGCAAGGCCACCTGGATGCCGACGGCCATGCCCGGCTGGAAGGCGTGCCCAATCTGCCGGCCCGCGTGTTCTATGGCGAGGACCCGGCTGAGCCTGAGGCCCGGGTGGCGTTGCCCGCCAACGACTTCCAACCCAGCGCACAAACCAATGAAGAGGCAGAGGCCAACATCAAGGCTTACCTCGAACGCGCCGAAGCCTTCTGGGCGGAGCAGGCGACCACCGAGCAGCGAGAGGTCCGTGCCGAACTCAACGACGAGGGCACCGACGACGCTGGCGAGAACCTCTGGCACTACCTGGACGAAGCACAACAGCAGTCGCTGCAGCAGGAACTGCAAGGAGACGGCGCATGAGCGGCGCAACAGTCGTGGCCAAGGGCGGCGCAGCGGTAGCCCGGGCCGATCGAGGAGGGTGGTTCGACTCGATCAAGAACGAGGCGCTGAGCTTCGTCAAAGGCGACAACAACGCCCCCTGGGCCATCCTGGCGGAGACGGTGATCGGCTGCGTGCCCATCCTGGGCCAGGTGGTGGATGCTCGGGACATCATCAAAGGGCTGGTGGATGTCAGTGGGGCACCAGCCAGCCCTCTGGCCTGGTTCAACCTCATCACCGCCCTCATCGGCCTGATCCCCGGTGGGGGCGACGCCGCCAAGCGGGCGCTGCGTTCCGTGAAAGCCGGCGCCACACAGGTGGACGATCTGCTGGCGATGATCCGAAGGATCTACAAGGGTGACCCGGAGGCCTTGCTGCGCAAGGTGCTCGATCTGTCCACACTGCGCAAGTCCCTGGACGACATCCTGGCCGATTCACGGCTGACCAGCCGGCTCAGTCCCGAGCTCAAGCAGAGCGTCGAGGGCATCCGCACCAACCTGGCCAAGCAGTTCGACAGCTTCAAGAAGGAAGTGGACGGCTGGCTGGCCAAGGGACGCAAGACCAGCGCCGACGGGCCACCGGCGGCCAAGGCGCCCACTGGCACGCCAGCGGCCAAGCCGGAGACGCACGCCAAGGCCGGTACGCAGGAAAAGGCACCCCACAGCGACCCGGCCCAGCCCCAGACGCCCAACGCGGCCCAGCAGCGCACGGCCCGCTTCAAGACCCTGGCCAACAAGTTCCTGGGCGTGATGGGCGAGCACATGGCCGACTACCACTGCCAGGACACCAAGGGCTGGGGCAGCAAGACCGCCCACGACGGTGGCGGCATCAACCTGGCCAAGCTCAACGATGGTGGCCACTTGGTGCAACTGTGGCCGACGTTGGTGCGAGGGCGTGGCATCGATGCGGTCTGGAAGACCACAGGGGCCACCAAGCCCTACGCCATCATCGAAGCCAAGGCCAGCTATGACCCGACCAAGTCACTCAAGGCGCTGCTGGGTGAGGCGGGGGACAAGACGGAGCGCCAAGGCGGCAACTCCGGAGGACTTCAGCGGCGTTCAGGTACGGGCGGGAAAAGTGCGAGTGGCCCCGATACCATTCGCCAGACCAACGGCAAAGTCACGCAGATGGGGCATGGGTGGATTCAGCGGCGATTGCCCAAGGCAACCGGTGAATTGGAAGCCAAAAAAGTTGGGAAAGCAGACTACACCCGTCACGTCCTATTCTTCTCCATTCCGCAAGCCGTTGCTCATGCAGAAGCACTGATCAAGTTGATCGCCAAGCAAGACGTCTCGGCAGACTTTCATGCAGCGCACGAGGTCACCAGGGAATGGGGTGACGCGGCCATCGACAAGGTTGTCGACAATCGAGCCGGGCTTGAAGGTGCTGCCCGCAAACGTTGAGCAGAGCAATGAACATGGAATTTCATAAGAAGCGTCGTCAGCAGTTCTTGGGGGAAGATAGATATAGGACCACTGCGCCGATCCTCGTTGATTCAATTGCCTACTTTGATACGAACCCTTATGGCAGCGGTCGCAATCAAGCAGAACGCGACATGTTGGGACGTATGTCGGCGGCGCTTGATCGATTCAACATGCTCACTTTCAAGTACACCGCCGGCGAGCCAATTGAGCCCTTGCGGTCCGAGCTTGAGCAGGTCGTTGCAGCTTACGAACGTTATGGCGAGTTGCTGTGGTCCTTCCGCAAGGACCGCAATGAAGTGGTCTTCGAGTTCACCAGCATCGACGACTACTGCCAACTGATGCAGTTGATCGGCCTGTGTTTCCTGCTGCATCGCAGGGATCTTCTGCCCCGGTTGGCTGCGCTCCAGGACGGCGTCGATGGCACGAATGGCGGCTGCGATGTGATCTATGAGGAGTTCATGATTCACGTGGTCGGTCCTGAAAAGCGGTATCAGACGGACCACGCCTGCCAGATCCGCCCCTACGAGAACCTGTTCTACGCCCTGACCGAAGACACGCAGGCCAAGCAGCTCAAGGAACTCGATCTGTTCCTGAAGCACTGGTACAAGGACCTGGCCGGCACCGGCTGGCACGACAGTCACAAGCCCGACGAGAACGGCAACCAAGGCGGCTACTACGGCTACTGGAGCTTCGAGGCGGGCGCGGCCGTGCTGCTGCTGGGCATTGAAGACGATTCCAGCCTGCACAAGTACCTGTACTACCCCAAGGACCTGGTGGCCTGGGCTCGCGAGCATGCCAAGCTGACTCAGGCCGATGTTGCATCACCAGGCCACTCACTGCGTCTGCGCTGCGAAGCCAACCAACCCTGCCCCAAGACCGGCTTCTGGTTCACCCCGGCACGCGCCAGCAGCCGCCAGCGCTTCGAAGCTGGACAGGTCATGCCCGAGGTCGGCGGCGACTACGGTGCGACGGTCTGGCAGTGGGACGAACTGCAGGATTGAGCCGAAAGGACGGACCATGCCAACGCAGTGCACACCTGAAGACCGTGACACTTCCCAAGCCCCGAAGGACTCGCACTTCGGCGTCAAGCGCTCCTTGCTGAGCCAGCTCTGGGAAGTGCGGCTGTACCGCCGCGGTGTGACCCACCGGCGGTGTTTCAGTGCAGCGCGCTATGGCGACATGGACCAGGCGCTGGCGGCGGCCCTGGCCTGGCGGGATGCCCGTCTGGCTGAGCTGGCTCCGTTCACCGAGCAGGAACTGTGCATGCGCCAGCGGGGCAACAACACCTCGGGCACACCGGGCGTGACACTGATGACGGTCCGCCGCAAGCGGGCCGATGGCCACGTGGCCGAGGAGCAGCATTGGGTGGCCCGGCTGGAGCGGCGGGGGCAGCGTCGGCAGGCCAAGCGGTTTTCCGTGGCCAGGTACGGGTATGAGCGGGCCTATGAACTGGCGGTGCAGGCCCGCCTGGCCATGGTGGCCACAGTCACGGGCCTGCGGCTGTGTCAAACACCGGAACAGCTCAAGCCAGCCTCAGACGCACGGCTGACGGTGCAGGAGCAGCCACTGCCCACCCGGCCCCGGGGCGGTCGAGGGGTGCGCTTGGATTGAGCAAGGGGTAGGCCGGCGCGCCGCCCCACCAAGCTGGGCTCAATACACCTCGGGGACGATCATCTCCGCGGGCACCGGCTCGCGGTGGTAGTCCTCGTGGCGCTCGCGCGCGGGCAGCACCACCGGCGGCTTGACGATCTCGTGGTAGTCGAACTGCTCCAGCAGGTGGTGGATGCAGTTCAGCCGGGCGCGCTTCTTGTCCACTGCCTGCACCACCCACCAGGGGGCTTCGGGAATGTGGGTGCGCTCCAGCATGTCTTCCTTGACCTTGGTGTAGTCCTCCCAGCGGCGGCGGCTTTCCAGGTCCATGGGGCTGAGCTTCCACTGCTTGAGCGGATCGTGGATGCGGCTCAGGAAGCGCAGGTGCTGCTCGTCGTCGGTGATCGAGAACCAGTACTTGATGAGCTTGATGCCCGAGCGCACCAGCATGCGTTCGAACTCCGGCACCGAGCGGAAGAAGTCCTCCACCTCGTCCTCGGAGCAGAAGCCCATCACCCGCTCCACGCCGGCGCGGTTGTACCAGCTGCGGTCGAACAGCACCATCTCGCCCGCGGCGGGCAGGTGCGAGACATAGCGCTGGAAGTACCACTGGGTCTTCTCGCGGTCGTTGGGGGCGGGCAGGGCCACGGTGCGGCACACGCGGGGGTTCAGGCGCTGGGTGATGCGCTTGATCACGCCGCCTTTGCCGGCGGCGTCCCGCCCTTCGAACAGGATCACCACCTTCTGGCCGCTGGCCTGCACCCAGTCCTGCAGCTTCACCAGCTCGCCCTGCAGGTGGAACAGGCTCTTGAAGTAGAACATGCGGGCCGAGCGCTCGTCGTCGCTGCGGATGGGGTCGTGGCCATCGGCGGTGTAGTGCCGGTCCTCGATCTCCAGTTCCAGTTCCTCGTCGTAGCCGTCAAGCAGGTCCTGGCGGATGTGGTCGACCAGGGTGCCGTGGTCCTCGGCGGGCGGAATCGGATTCATGGATGGGGGGAAAGGCAGTCGCAGACTGCACCAGTCTGACAGGAATGCATGACATCGGCATGTCATCGTCAAGAAGGGCTGGCGGCTAGGATGCAGGCCAACAGCCTGCCTTCTCCGGAGCCTCTTGCCCATGACCACCGACGCCCCCATCCAGCCGCCCGTGCCCTACCTGGTGACCGGCGAGGAGAGCCAGGGGCTGATCTGCGGCTACCAGTTCATCCCCGGCCAGGCCCCGCGCGTGCTGGACACCCTGGCCGCCGTGGACGCCGCCGGCACCGACGGCTTCTGCTGGCTGCACTTCAACCTGAACCACGTGGCCGGCATGCGTTGGCTGCAAGAGAACGGCGGCCTGAGCGAAGCCTTCTTCGAGGCCCTGCACGAGGGCTCGCGCTCCACCCGCATCGAGCGTGATGGCGACACCCTGTTCGCAGTGGTCAACGACGTGGCCTACGACTTCAATTTCGACGCCAGTGACGTGGCCACACTGTGGGTCAGCGTCAGCCCGGGGCGGGTCATCACGGCGCGCTGGCACCCGCTGCGCTCGGTGGACCACCTGCGCATGGTGGTCAAGCGCGGCGAGGAGCAATTGGCGTCCAGCGTGGACCTCCTGGACCAGCTGCTGCGCTTCCAGGCCGACGAGCTGCAGCGCATTGCCCGCCGCGTGGCCGACCGGCTGGAGGACATCGAGGACGAACTGCTGGCGGGCCACCACCAGCGCCACACCGCCGAACTGGCGCGGCTGCGCCGCCTGGCCGTGCGCCTGCAGCGCCTGCTGGCGCCCGAGCCCAGCGCGCTGATGCGCACCCTGGCCAACCCGCCCGGCTGGGTGCAGGCCGAAGACCGCGCCCAGCTGCACCGTGCCAGCGAAGAGTTTGCGCTGGTGCTGCGCGACATCGCGGCCCTGCAGGAGCGCATCAAGGCCATGCAGGACGAGGTGGGCGCCCGGGTGGCCGAAGAAAACAACCGCACCCTGTTCATGCTGACCATGGTGACCGTGCTGGCCCTGCCCATCAACCTCATCTCCGGCCTGTTCGGCATGAATGTGGGCGGCATCCCCCTGAGCGAAAGCAGGGAAGGCTTCTGGCTGATGCTGGGCTTCATCGTGCTGCTGACCGCCGTCATCGCCTGGATGGCGCTGCGGCGGTTGGTGCCCCGGGGGGACGCCGAGCGGCGCTGAGGGCGGTGCGTTGGCGCGGGCCGCTCAGGCCAGGCCCAGCCACAGCACGCCCAGGCTGTACTGCATGGCCAGGATGCCCAGCACCAGCACCGGCAGCAGGAGGGCCGACACGGCCAGCGCTGCCGGCTTGGGCAGCACCCGGGCCAGGGCCGGCTGAAGGGCCTCCAGCCCCACCGTCAACCCGGTGAGCAGCAGCAGCGCCGGCAGGTGGGCCCAGGCCAGGGCCAGCGAGGTGCCCAACGCCTGCAGCGCCGTCGTCTGCGGCGTCAGCACCAGCACGGCCGGCAACATCAGCCAGGGCAGGCCACCCAGGTACATCGCCCATTTGAAGGCCATGAAGTCCCGCGGTGCCGGGGGCTTCTCCTTCCCGAAGCGGCCAAAGAAGAAGCGTGGCGCCGCGGCGCCAGCCTTCCACCGCAGAAACGCCAAGCCCAGGCCAAAGGTCAGCAAGCTGGTGCCGGCCAGGGCCAGCACATGCCCCAGCGGCCAGTGCAGCACCCCCAGCAACTGGCCCAGCGATGGCGCGCCACCCGCTGCCGCCGTGGCAAACAACAACAGCGCCTGCGCACCCAGCACCGCACCCACCGCCGTCTTCACCACAAAGCCGATTCGCGGCAGAAACATCAGCCCCTCCACCAGCACCAGAAAGACCAGCACGAACAGCAGCCAGAAGCCGGGATGGGCCGCCAACAGATGGGCGGAGGCTAGGAGGGCGTGGGTGAAGGCGGGGAGGTCGGGCATGGGCAATGGGGCAGGTGGTTTCTGCGCTTCTGGGGCAGCCGGTTCGTCTACCTAGGTGGGCTGAGAGGGGCGCAATTCAAGACCGGTGATCCACGAGCTACGGCCATCTTCTTCTGAGGGTTTGCGCTGAATTGGCACGCTTTGCCTTGCAGGTCGCCTTCCTCACTTTGAGTGATTCGATCAATGTCCTTTTTGGAAGCTGATTTGCAGTGATGCTATATTATGATGTCATGAAGCGACTCAATGAATATATCGATGTCGACGGTGATAATTTAATTGATAACTTCCGTTGTTGTTTTTGAATGGTGGTTGATTTTGCGGTTTTGGATTAGCCATTATGTAGATTTTTTTAGGGTGGGTGGTTTGATGTATTATAAGTTTTGGCGGCGAATGGCTGCTTTTTGTGTTGATTGTATTATTCTTAGTCCATTGTTCGTTGTTTCGAATTTTGGGGATGAGAATTTTAGGCTATTCAAAGTTTATTGGTTTCTGCCGGCAAATATTTTTTGCGCCTTCTACTACGTCTACTTGCCGTACCGTTTTGGTGGTACGCCCGGGAAGCGAATTTTTGGGTTGAGGATGCTTCGGATAAATGGTGAGCCGCTGAAGTATCGAGAGGTGATTTTGAGATTCTTGACTTTCTGGCTGCCGGGGTTGGGTGTTTCTGTTGCTGGAATGATGGCTGTATGGAGTCTCACGGATGCTCAGTATTTTTCTGTTGCGTCCGCTCTTGATAGAAGCCGCTTGGTAACAATGGCGATGCCCAGTTGGTACAATCCATTGACTGTTGTTTGGGGGATGTTTCTTTGGGGTGACTGGGGTGCAATTCTTATGAACAAGAAGCGACGGGCGTTGCATGACTTCATTGCAGGAACGGTTGTCGTGAGGGATATTCCACACGGTTCCGGCGCTTCGCCTGGCAACGCTAGGGAAAAGGATGTTGCATAGCGCTTTGAGCCTGAGCTCATAAAAACTGGCCGGCACAAGAGAATCGCCTGCCATCAAGCCGCCAAGTTCGAATAGAAATTTCCATGCCCTTGTGTCTCCGCCTTTCTCTATCCCTGCTGCCGCTGGCCCTGCCCCTGGGCGCTTGGAAACCGAGCTTGCTTGTCAATTCCGCGTTGGGATGTCATGCCGTGGGCAAGTCGCCCCAAGCCTGCCTGGATATGGGGGTGGATGTTCAGCCGGCTTTGGCTCTGGGGGCCTGGTGGGGCATGTTGTTGTGGGGGCCCGGGCTGGTGCTCAGCGGCTTGCTCGTGGGCCAGGTGTTGGCTGGCAAGCTGCCGCGCCCCTGCGGGCGTGGCGATGCGCGGTGATCGGTTCTGTACAGTGCCCGCCGATATGCCCATCACCCTCGAATCCCCCAACCAACCCGACGTGATCGCCCTGATCGGCGAGCTGGATGCCTTTCAGGACAGCCTGTATCCGCCCGAGGCGCGCTATGCGCTGGATGTGGCCTCGCTGATGCAGCCGAACGTGCGGTTTGTGGTGGCGCGGGACGCGCAGGGCGCAGCCATCGGCTGTGGGGCAGTGGTGCTGGCCGCAGACCATGGGGAGCTGAAGCGGATGTATGTGCAGCCCGGCGCCCGGGGCAGCGGCGTGGCGCAGGGCATGCTGGTCTTGCTGGAAGCTGCCGCGGCGGCAGAGGGGTGCCCGGAGATCCTGCTGGAAACCGGGCCCTTCCAGCCGCAGGCCATCGCCTTCTACGAGAAGCAGGGCTACCGCCGCCGCGCCGCCTTTGGCGAATACCCCGAACACCCAATGAGCGTGTTCATGGGCAAGCGGCTCTGAGCCTCCTCGGTCCGGCTCGGTCAGGGCTGGCTGGCCGCGGCCGATGCCGCGTTCATCACCTGCTGCAGCGGCGTGGCCTGCAGCCGCCCCTGGCCGATGGGCCGGCCTTTGGCGTAGAGCTTGAAATCCGGCTGGCCGGGGGCCACGCGGAAGGGCTGGGTGCAGCGCAGGGCGATTTCGGCGGATTCGCCGGGGGCGATGCGGGAGTCGTCGGTCGGCATGCGCAGCGAGCAGGTCACCACCTCGGGCTCGCCCGAGAACTTCACCTGCGCCATGAAGCCGTGATACACGGGCTGGGCCAGGCCGCTGCGCATGCCGGGCTTCCACAGGCTGACTTGCACGGCCACCGGGGTTTCTTGGGCGAACTGCAGCGGTGCGGCGGCCTGGGCCGCCATGCCGACTAGGCCGACCCAGGCGGCCAGGGCGCGGCAAAGGCCGGGGCGAACCATCAGGCCGCCTCCACCGCCGCTTCCACCACCATCTGCACGCGCTGCTGGCCCTGGAATTCGTCCAGGCTGATGCGGTAGGCCAGGCGCACCTTTTCGCTCACCGGCTCGGCGTGGCCGAACCAGATGGCGTCGCGCAGTTGGCCCTGGTGGCGCACGCGCAGCTTCAGGTGTTTTTCGCCGACCAGGCGCTGCTGCACCACGTCCACCACATCGCAGAAGACGGGGGCCTCGAAGCCCTGGCCCCAGACCACCTGTTCCAGCTGCGCGGCGGTGGCGGGGGTGAAGTACTCCACCGGCAGCGGGCCGTCGGTGGCCATGCGGCGCTGCAGAGCCTCGGGCGCCAGCCATTCGCGGGCCACCTGCTGCAGGGCCTGCTCGAAGGTGTCCAGGTGCTCTTCGGCCAGGGTGCAGCCGGCGGCCATGGCGTGGCCGCCAAAGCGGATCAGCACGCCGGGATGGCGCTTGCTGACCAGGTCCAGCGCGTCGCGCAGATGAAAGCCCGGGATGGAGCGGCCGGAGCCCTTGAGCAGCCCGTCCGCGCCGATGGCGAAGACGAAGGTGGGGCGGTGCAGCCGGTCCTTGGTGCGGCCGGCCACGATGCCCACCACGCCCTCGTGGAATTCGGGGTCGAAGAGCACCACCGCCTCGGGCGGCGTGCCTTCGGGCATCAGGTGTTCCAGCAGGGCCTCGGCCTGTTCGCGCATGCCGCCTTCCACCTCGCGGCGCTCGCGGTTGATGGCGTCGAGCTGGCCGGCCAGTTCGGTGGCGCGGGCGGGGTCGTCGGTCAGCAGGCACTCGATGCCCAGCGTCATGTCGGCCAGGCGGCCGGCGGCGTTGATGCGCGGGCCCAGCGCAAAGCCGAAGTCGAAGGCGCTGGCCTTGGCCGGCTGGCGAGCCGCGGCCTGGAACAGCGCCGCCACGCCGGGGTGCACGCGGCCGCTGCGCACGCGCTTGAGGCCCTGGGTGACGAGGCGACGGTTGTTGTCGTCGAGCTTGACCACGTCGGCCACGGTGCCCAGGGCCACCAGGTCCAGCAGGGCGTCCAGCCGGGGCTGGTTGGTGGGGTCAAAGCGGCCGCGGGCGCGCAGCTCGGCGCGCAGGGCCAGCAGCACGTAGAAGACCACGCCCACGCCGGCCAGCGACTTGCTCTCGAAGGGGCAGCCCGGCTGGTTGGGGTTGACGATGACGTTGGCGTCGGGCAGATCCACCTGGCCGTCGATGACGGCGGGCAGGTGGTGGTCGGTCACCAGCACGTCCAGGCCCTGGGCGCGGGCATGGGCCACGCCGGCCAGGCTGGCGATGCCGTTGTCCACCGTCACCAGCAGCGCGGGCTGGCACTGGGCGATGGCCAGATCGACGATGGTGGGCGTGAGGCCGTAGCCGTGCACCGCGCGGTCGGGCACCACGTAGTGCAGGGTGTCGGGCCGGGCGCCCAGCATGGCCAGGCCGCGCAGCGCGGTGGCGCAGGCGGTGGCACCGTCGCAGTCGTAGTCGGCAATGACGCACAGGCGCCGGCCGGCGTCGATGGCATCGGCCAGCAGCTGGGCGGCCTCAAGCGCGCCTTTCAGTGCGGTGGGCGGCAGCAGCTTGGCCAGGCCGTCGTCCAGGGCCTCGGGGCTGCGCACGCCGCGGGCGGCAAACAGCCGGGCCAGCAGCGGGTGCACACCGCTTTCTTCCAGCGCAAAGGCGGCGCGCGGCGGCACGTCGCGGGTGAAGAGGGTGGGGGTGGCGGGGATGGGCGCGTTCACAGCAGAGGTTCAGGCTCAGAGGTCTTGCAGCAGGGCGGCAGCGTGGGGGCGGGCACGGGACAGCAGGCGGCGCCACCAGGGCTGGGGCTGCGGCGCCCAGTGGCGCACATGGCGCTCGCCGCACAGGCTCAGACGCAGGGGCTGGCCCTGGTCCAGCCGGGTCAGCAGCTCGGGGATGCGGCTGGCGTCCAGCGCCTGCCAGGCCTCGGCCCAGGCGGCCCAGTCGTCGGCCAGCACGGGGCCTCGCAGGCGGTCGTCCAGGGTCACGGCATCGGTGGCGGGCGGGGGCAGGGCGGGGCCGGTGCCGCTCAGCCAGAAGGAGTTGACGGGCAACTGGCCGCGGGCCTCGCGTTCGTCGTTGAGCGGGTGGGTGTAGAGCAGCATCTGCACCTCGGCCTGCAGGCGGCGGATCTGCTTGGCGGCGGGGTGGTCGTTGAGCCACCAGTCCACGTTGCGGCCGATCACCCGGTCCAGCGACGCGGTGGGCAGGCTGGCCAGCTGCGGGTGCTGCACATACCAGCGGGTGGGCGCGCCCCAGTGCAGGCGCCAGCCGTCCTCCTCGAACAGGGGGCGCAGCACGTCGAACAGGGCACGGGCGGTGGGCTCGTCCAGGTCCAGCTCGGCCGGGTTGGCCAGCGACACCTGCTCGGTGCCCAGGTGCCAGTGGGTGGGGCTGATGAGGCCCCAGCCTTCGCCTTCGGGGGCCAGGCCATCGGCCCGGGCGCTCAGCGTGGCCAGGGGCAGCAGGCCGTCGGCCACGGGCCAGCCCCAGGCCTGGGCCAGGGCGCGTTCGTGCGGGGCGCTCAGGCTCAGCTCGTCGCCCAGGTCCTCGGCCACCGGGGCCATGCGGGTGAGCAGGCGTTCCAGGTTCGGCAGGGTCAGGCCGCTGAGGGCCTGGGTGGCCGCGGGCGAGAGGGCGCTGGCGTGGGCGATGACGAACTGCATGGGGCGCGATTATCGGTCCCCCACCCGGTGGGCGCCGGCGCTCAGACCACGCTGTCCCAGGGGGCCGACAGGCGCACCGCGCCGTGGATGATGCCGACCATGGAATAGGTCTGCGGGAAGTTGCCCCACAGTTCGCCGGTGGTGGCGTGCATGTCCTCGCTGAGCAGGCCGACGTGGTTGCGCCGGGCCAGCAGGGCCTCGAAGGACTCGCGGGCTTCCTCGCGCCGGCCGATGCGGGCCAGCGCATCCACCCGCCAGAAGGAGCAGACGTTGAAGGCCACCTCGGGCTTGCCGAAGTCGTCGGCCGCCTCGTAACGCCGCATGAAGGGGCCGTCGCACAGCGTGCGCTCCATGGCTTCGACGGTCTGGATGAAGCGCGGGTCGTTGGGCGGCAGAAAGCCGACCTCGCCCATCAGCAGCACGCTGGCGTCCAGGTCTTGGCCGCCAAAGCTATCGGTGAAGGCCTGGCGCTTGTCGCTCCAGGCGTGCGCCAGGATGTCGGCGTGGATCTTGGCGGCGCGGGCCTGCCAGAAGTGGGCCCGCTCGGGCAGACCCAGCGGGCCGGCGATGCGGGCCAGCCGGTCGCAGGCCGCCCAGCACATCAGCGTGGACGAGGTGTGCACGCGGGAGCGGGTGCGCAGCTCCCAGATGCCAGCGTCCGGCTGGTCGTGCAGGCGCCAGGCCTGTTCGCCCATGGCCTCCAGCGCGGCAAAGTCGGCGCTGTCGCCACGGCGGAACAGGCGGTGGTCATGGAAGGCCTGGGCCGCACCCAGCACGATGTTGCCGTACACGTCGTGCTGGAAGTGCTCGTAGGCCTGGTTGCCCACCCGCACCGGGCCCATGCCGCGGTAGCCGGCGGCCTGCGGCACGATGGATTCGGGCAGGGCCCGCTCCAGGCCGATGCCGTAGAGCGGCTGCACGTGGTCGCCGGGCGTGCTGCGGAT
Organism: Ideonella benzenivorans; assembly: GCF_020387415.1. Classification (GTDB taxonomy): domain Bacteria; phylum Pseudomonadota; class Gammaproteobacteria; order Burkholderiales; family Burkholderiaceae_C; genus Ideonella; species Ideonella benzenivorans. Next base: position 285,443 of record NZ_JAGWCB010000008.1, read on the forward strand.
GACGTTGTAGAGCCAGTTCAGGTAGCTCTCCATCGTACCCACCTCGGACAGGCCGTTGAGCGCCCGCACCACGAAGAAGGCGTCGCGCAGCCAGCAGTAGCGGTAGTCCCAGTTGCGGCCGCTGTTGGCTGCTTCGGGGATGCTGGTGGTCATGGCGGCGACGATGGCGCCCGTTTCCTCGTACTGGCAGAGCTTGAGGGTGATGGCCGCGCGGATCACCGCGTCCTGCCATTCCAGCGGCAGGGCCAGACGGTGGGTCCAGTTGCGCCAGTGCAGGCTGGTGGCTTCCTCGAAATCCCGGGCGGTTTCTTCGATGCCGCCGGACAGCGTCTCGTCCGGGCCCAGCAGCAGGCTGACCGGGCCATGCAGCGAGAACCAGGTGCCGTCCAGCAGGTAGGTCAGCGGCACGTTGGTGTTCAGACGCAGCGTGATGTCCGGCAGCACGAAGCGCAGGTGGTGGCTGCCGCGGGTCAGCGTGGGGGCGGTGGCACCCCAGTCACCGCGGGGCTTGACCGAGAAGCGCACCCGCGGGTGGCCGGCCAGGGGGCGCACGCGCCGGATCAGCTGGGCCGGGCGGAACACCCGCTCGCGGGTGATGAAGCGGGGCGCGAAGTCCACCACCTCGATGCCCTGGCCCTGGCCATCCCACAGCCGGGTGCGCAGAATGGCGGTGCCGTCGTCGTACTGCTGCTCGGTGCGGGTCAGGCCTTCCAGCTCCACCGTCAGCGCGCCATCCAGCGGCAGGCCCTCGGCCGAGTGCAGCAGGGCATCGAACACCGGTGGGCTGTCGAAGCGGGGCAGGCAGGCCCAGACCAGGCTGGCCCGGTTGTCCACCAGCGCGCTGATCGCACAGTTGCCGATCAGCGCCAGATCCAGAGAGGCGGCGGGGCGGGGAGCAGCGGCGGGAGAGGTCATCAAGAAAGACTCCGGGTTCCGGGATGGAACTTGAGATGATGGGGCTGTGGCACTATATATTTATACAAATATAAAGAAGCGCGTTTCCAATGACCGCCAGGCACGACCGGCGGAGAAGGGTTCATCCCAGGCATGTTCAAGACACTGCGACTTCAGCTTCGGTTCCTCCTGCCCCTGACGGTGACCTTGGTGGCGGCGGCGTACTTGGCGGTACCGTTGCTGGACCAGGTGACTTTGCGCTGGTTTGCCCGCGATCTCAACAGCCGTGGGGCGCTGGTGGCCGGCACCTTGTCGGACAACGCGGCCGAGGCGATCACCAGCGGGTATTTCGGGCGGCTGCGCGCCATGATGGAACGGGTGGCGCAGGATGAGCGGCTGTTCGCCATGGGGCTGTGCAGCCCGAGCGGTGATTGGCTGGTGCGCACCTCCGGTTTCCCGGCCGACCTGAGCTGCCGGCGGGCCGAAGAGGTGGCGGCCCAGCCGGAACACCGTCTGGCGCTGGCCGGCGGGCCCGTCCACCTGGGGGTGCACCCGGTGATGGGGTTGCCGCCGGCGGCGCCGGTGGCGCAAACCCCGATGACGGCGGCCTCTTCGGCGGCCCAGGCCTCCAGCCTGTTCGTCGGGCCGCTGATCGAACCGCGGGCGCAGCCCGAGGACACCGCGCCCATCCTGCTGGGCGAGCTGGTGCTGGTTCATGACCTCAGCTTCATCGAGCGCCGCAGCCAGGACACCCGGCGCTATCTGATCGTCTTCCTGGCGGTGCTGGGCTTCGTGATCGCGCTGATCACGATGGTGGTGGCGCAGCTGAGCTGGCGCGGCTGGGTCAACGGCGTGCGTGCCATCCTGCGGGGCGAGGGCCTGCTCACCCCAATGGTGCCGGCGCCGGAACTGGCGCCGTTCGCCAAGGAGATGCAGCTGCGCCTGCGCGACCTGGAGGACGAGTACCGTCGCCTGCAGGGGCCGGAATCCGACTGGACGGCCGAGCGGCTGCGGGCCCTGCTGCACACCCAGCTGCGGGGAGACCAGGTGATCGTGGTTTCCAACCGCGAGCCCTACATCCATGAGCGGGGCGAGAACGGCAGCGTGGTCGTGCGCCGCCCCGCCAGTGGTCTGGTCACCGCGGTGGAGCCGGTGATGCGGGCCTGCTCGGGCACCTGGATCGCCCACGGCAGCGGCAGTGCCGACCGCGAGGTGGTGGACGACCGCGACCGCGTGCCGGTGCCACCGGGGCACGACGACTACTACCTGCGGCGCATCTGGCTGTCCCCGGACGAGGAGCGCGGCTATTACTTCGGCTTTGCCAACGAAGGGCTCTGGCCGCTGTGCCATGTGGCGCATGTGCGGCCGGTGTTCCGGGAAAGCGACTGGGAGGCCTACAAGGCCGTGAACCAGCGCTTTGCCGACGCGGTGGTGGCCGAGGCCCGCAGCGAGGACCCGGTGGTGCTGGTGCAGGACTACCACTTCGCGCTGCTGCCGGCCATGGTGCGCGAGAAGCTGCCGCAGGCCACCATCCTGACCTTCTGGCACATCCCCTGGCCGAACCCGGAGTCCTTCGGTATCTGCCCGTGGCGCAAGGAGCTGCTGCAGGGCATGCTGGGTTCCACCATCCTGGGCTTTCACACCCGCTTCCACTGCCGCAACTTCATGGAGACGGTGGACCGCTACCTGGAGGCGCGCATCGAGCAGGAGCACTCGACCATCTCCTACCAGGACAAGGAGACGCTGGTGGAGGCCTACCCGATCTCCATCGAGTGGCCGAGCGCCGCCACCGTGGCGAGCTGGGGCCCCGTGGCCCAGTGCCGCCAGCGGGTGATCGAACGCCTGGGCCTGCCCGAGGACGTCTGCCTGGCCGTCGGGGTGGACCGTTTCGACTACACCAAGGGCATCCTGGAGCGGCTCAACGCGGTGGAGCGCCTGCTGGAAAAGCACCCGGACTGGATCGGCCGCTTTGTCTTCGTCCAGGTGGCCGCGCCCACCCGCAGCTCGCTGGAGGAATACCGCAGCTTCCAGGAGCGCATCGAACGCCTGACCCACCGCATCAACGAGCGCTTCGGCCGCCCGGACTACCAGCCGGTGCACCTGCTGGCCCAGCACCATGAGCCCGAGAAGGTCAACGAGCTGTTCCGCGCCGCCAACATCTGCGTGGTGACCAGCCTGCACGACGGCATGAACCTGGTCAGCAAGGAGTTTGTCGCGGCGCGCGACGACGAGCAGGGCGTGCTGCTGCTCAGCCGCTTTGCCGGTGCGGCCCGCGAGCTGACCGAGGCCCTGATCGTGAACCCCTACCACGTCGAGGAGACGGCCGACGCCCTCTACCAGGCCGCCACCATGCCCTCGGCCGAGCAGCGCGAGCGCATGGCCAGCCTGCGCAGCACGGTGCATGAGTTCAATGTGTACCGCTGGGCCGGCCACATGTTGAGCGACGCTGCGCGCTGGCGCCTGCGGGCCCGGGTCGAAGCACGGGTGCGGCGCTTCCAGAACGCCGGCCCTTCATCGAACTCTGACCTGCGTCCCGCATCGGATCACCCATGAGGCATTTGTTCAGTCCGGAAGGCGAGGCGGCCCTGGTCGCCGCCCTCCAATACCAGCCCCTGCTGGCCTTCGATTTCGATGGCACCCTGGCGCCCATCGTCCCCCGGCCGGGCGACGCCCGGGTGTCCCGGGCGGTCGCGGGGCGTCTGAGCCAGCTGATGCGCTGGCTGCCGGTGGCCATCGTCACCGGCCGGCGGGTCGAGGATGTGCGCGAGCGGCTGGGCTTCGTGCCCAGCTACGTGGTGGGCAACCATGGCGCGGAGGACGAGGCCGACCCGGCGGTGGGCCAGGCCTTGTGCGAGGCGTTGGACAGCGCGCGCGAGTTGCTGCTGCAGCGTGAACCGGTGCTGAAGGCGGCCGGCGTCAGCGTGGAGGACAAGCAGCAGTCGATCGCCTTGCACTACCGGCTGGCGCGTGACCGCGACCGGGCCAGGCAGGTGATCGACGAGGTGCTGGAAGGCCTGGGGCCGACCCTCACCGTGTTCGGCGGCAAGTTGGTGGTCAACCTGACCCCGGCCGATGCGCCGGACAAGGCCCATGCCGTGCGCACGCTGGTGGCCCGCAGCGGCGCGGGCGGGGCCTTGTTCGCCGGCGACGACCTGAACGACGAACCGGTGTTTGCCGCCGCGGCGCCGCACTGGCTGACGATCAAGATCGGTCGCGAGCCTGCCCACACCCGTGCGGCCTTCTTCCTGGAGAACCCGGCCGAGATGGCCTTGCTGCTGGAACGCATCCTGGGCCTGGTGCCCAAGCTGCTGGCGCGCTGAGTCGGCCCTGCGGGTAGCATTCGGGCCCATGAGTCTACGCATATCGCTGCCCTACGAGTGGCAGATCGGCTGGCGCTACACCCGCGCCGGCCGCGCGGGCCGGCGCAACGGCTTCATTTCCTTCATCTCCTTCGTCTCGGTCATCGGCATTGCGCTGGGGGTGGCGGCGCTGATCATCGTGCTCAGCGTGATGAACGGCTTTCAGAAGGAGGTGCGTGACCGCATGCTGTCGGCCATTCCGCATGTGGAGCTGCTGTCGCCCAACGGGGACGCGCTGCCGGACTGGCAGGCCCTGGCCCGGCAGGCCCGGCAACAGCCGGAGGTGCAGGCGGCCGCGCCGTTCATCGCCGTGCAGTCGCTGCTGGCCCGGGGTGAGGACATGCGCGGCACCATGGTGCGCGGCGTGGAACCGGCCGACGAGGGCGGCGTGACCGACCTGGCCGCACAGCTCAAGCGCGAAGGCGTGCTCGACCAGCTGCAGCCCGGGTCCTGGAAGATCGTGCTGGGCAGCGAGCTGGCGCGTTCGCTGGGCGTGCGCGAAGGCGACCCGGTGACGCTCATCGCCCCGGGCGGGCAGGTGACGCCGGTTGGCGTGTCCCCGCGCCTGAAGCAGTTCACCGTGGCCGGCGTGTTCACCGTGGGCCACTTCGAATATGACAGCGCGCTGGCCCTGGTGAACCTGGACGACGCCGCCCGGCTGTACCGCGTGGGTGGACCCACCGGCGTGCAGCTGCGCCTGAAGGACGTGCAGGAGGCCCGGCGCGTGGGCGCGGACCTGGCGGCCCGCCTGGGCGACCAGGTGCTGGTGCGTGACTGGACCCGCACCAACGCCGCCTGGTACGACGCGGTGCAGATCGAGAAGCGCATGATGGCCATCATCCTGACCCTGATCGTCGCGGTGGCCGCCTTCAACCTGGTGTCCACGCTGGTGATGACGGTGACCGACAAGCGGGCCGACATCGCCATCCTGCGCACGCTGGGGGCCAGCCCGCGCTCCATCATGGGCATCTTCGTGGTGCAGGGCGCGGCGGCCGGGGTGATCGGCACCTTTGCCGGCGTGGCCGGGGGGCTGCTGGTGGCCTTCAACATCGACATCATCGTGCCGGCCATCGAGCACCTGCTGGGTGTGCACTTCCTGCCCGGCAGCGTCTACCTGATCAGCCGCATGCCCAGCGACCCGCAGGCGGCCGACATCGTGCCGATCGCGCTCATCTCGCTGGCCCTGGCCTTCCTGGCCACCCTGTACCCCAGCTGGCGGGCCAGCCGGGTCAACCCCGCGGAGGCCCTGCGCTATGAATGACGTGATCCTGGAAGCCACCGGCCTGCACAAACGCTATGTGGAAGGCCCGCTGGACGTGCATGTGCTGCGCGGCGTGGACCTGCAGGTGCGCGCCGGCGAGACGCTGGCCATCGTCGGTGCCTCGGGTTCGGGCAAGAGCACGCTGCTGCACCTGCTGGGTGGGCTGGACGCGCCCAGCCAGGGCGCGGTGACGCTGATGGGCAAGCGCCTGGACACGCTGAGCGCCGCGGAGCAGGGTGCCTGGCGCAACCAGCACCTGGGCTTTGTCTACCAGTTCCACCACCTGCTGCCCGAGTTCAGCGCGCTGGACAACGTGGCCATGCCGCTGCGCATCCGGCGCGAGAGCGTGGAGGCCGCTCAAGCTGCGGCCCGCCAGGCGCTGGCGGCGGTGGGCCTGGGCGAGCGGGTGTTGCACCGGCCGTCCGAGCTCTCCGGCGGGGAGCGCCAGCGGGTGGCGCTGGCGCGGGCGTTGGTGGCCCAGCCGGCCTGCGTGCTGGCCGATGAGCCGACCGGCAACCTGGACCGCGAAACGGCCGACCGGGTGTTCGACCTGATGCTGGGCCGCGCGCGGGAGCAGGGGCTGGCCTTCGTGCTGGTGACCCATGACCCTGCGCTGGCGGCGCGCTGCGACCGCGTGGTGCGCATGCAGGCCGGCCAGCTGCTGGCCGCAGAGGCCCCTGCCGAATACCTCTGACCCGGCCCCCCCGATGTGGATCGACACCCACTGCCACCTGGACGCCGCCGAGTTCGACCCGGACCGCGACGCCGTGCTGGCGCGTGCCCGGGCGGTCGATGTGACGATGCAGGTGCTGCCCGCGGTGGCGGTGGCCAACTTCGATGCGGTGCGCACGCTGGCCCACCAGCATGGCCTGAGCTATGCGCTGGGCATCCACCCGCTGTACGTGGACCAGGCCGCCGACGAGGACCTGGACCGGCTGGCCGAGGCGCTGGATCGGCACCGGGACGACCCCCGGCTGGTGGCGGTGGGGGAGATCGGCCTGGACCACTTCGTGCCCGGCCTGGACCAGGGGCGCCAGGAGCGCTTCTACCTGGCGCAGCTGAAGCTGGCGCGCCAGGCCGGGCTGCCGGTGCTGTTGCATGTACGGCGCTCGGCCGATGCCTTGCTCAAGGGGCTGCGCCGGTTCGAGGGCGTGACCGGCATCGTCCATGCCTTCAACGGCAGCCACCAGCAGGCCCATGCCTTCGTGCGGCAGGGCTTTGTGCTGGGCTTTGGCGGCGCGATGACCTTCGAGCGGGCGCTCAACATCCAGGCCCTGGCGGCCGAGCTGCCGGCCGACGCGCTGGTGCTGGAGACCGACGCGCCGGACATCCCGCCGCAGTGGCTCTACCGCACGGCCGAACAGCGGGCGGCTGGCGAGCGCAGCCGCAACGAGCCCGGCGAGCTGCCGCGCATCGCCCGCACGCTGGCGGCGCTGCGCGACTGGACACTGGCGGCCACCGAGCTGGTCACCAGCACCAACGCCTGCACGGCCCTGCCGCGGCTCAAACCCTTGATTGAGGTCTGAACCCGTGCTGACCGGTTTCCCTCCGGTGGCCGACGCCGGCACCCGCCTGCTGGTGCTGGGCAGCTTTCCCAGCGTGGCCTCGCTGCAGGCGCAGCAGTACTACGCCCACCCGCGCAACCAGTTCTGGCCGCTGCTCTCGGCCCTGTTCGGCCTGGACCTGAAGCCCCTGGCCTACGCCGAGCGCGTGGCCGCGGTGCAGGCCCGCGGCCTGGGCATCTGGGACGTCTATGCCGCCTGTGAGCGCGAGGGCAGCCTGGACAGCGCGATCCAGCAGGCTCAGTACAACGACTTCGCCGGCCTGATCGCCCGGCTGCCGCAACTGCGCGGCATCGCCCACAATGGCGGGGAATCGGCCCGGGCGCGGCGTTTCACCGCCTCGTTCGGCCTGCCGGTCTACCGCCTGCCTTCCACCAGCCCGGCCAATGCCAGCTGGTCCTTCGAGCGCAAGCTCGCCGCCTGGCGCGAGGTGTTCGCCCTGTGCGGTTTGCTCCCCACGACCTGATCATGAAGAAGACCCGCGACGAGATGGTGGGCGCCACCATGTCCGAACTGGACGGTGTGCGCTACCTGCACCTGGACTCCATCTGGGTGCAGGGTGCCATGCGCATCCGCAAGCCCCACGAACTGGAACTGGAATATGCCCAGCGCATGATGGCCTGGCTGCTCTGGCGCCCGCAGGAGGAGGTGGCCGAGGGCCACGCCGTGCAGCTGGGCCTGGGCGCGGCGGCGCTGACCAAGTTCTGCCACAAGGTGCTGCGCATGCAGACCACCGCAGTGGAGATCAACCCGACCGTGATCCACGCCTGCCGGCTGTGGTTTCGCCTGCCCGATGACGACGCCCGCCTGAGCGTGGTCAACGAGGACGCCGCCCGCTGGGTCAGCGACCCGGCCCACCGCCACACCGTGCAGGCCCTGAACGTGGACCTGTACGACCACGAGGCCGCCGCCCCGGTGCTGGACGACGAGGACTTCTACACCCATTGCCGCGATGTGCTGGACGAGGGCGGGCTGATGACGGTGAACCTGTTCGGCCGCCATTCCAGCTTCGCGCGCAGCGCCGGCGCCATTGCGCGGGCCTTCGGGTTGGATCAGGTCTGGAGCCTGCGGCCCACCAAGGAGGGCAACACCGTCATCGTCGCCGCCCGCCATGTAAAGGTGCCCGACCGGGAGGAATTGACCGCCCGCGCCGCTAACATCGAAGCGCGCTTCGGCCTGCCGGCTCGCAAGTGGCTGCGCATGGTGCGCCCGCTGGATCCGGCCGTGCTGGGCTGACGGCGCCGCCACCATGACCGTTGCCGCCCCGTCGCCCGCCGAACGTCCCCACACCGCGCCGCGCGGCCGGCTGGACATGCGCCACCTGCTCAAGTGGCTGCGCGACGACGGGCTGCTGACGGCCGAGGAGGCCGACCGCCTGCTGCGCCGCTTCGCCCAGGCCGGTTCCAGCCTGCACCCGCTGCAGCGCCTGGGCGGTGTCGGGCTGAAGGACGCCCGCACGGGCGAAGCCCTGGACACCGAGCAGCTGACCGCCTGGCTGGGCCAGCGCTTTGGTGTGCCGGTGATGCGCATCGACCCGCTGCGGGTGGAGGCCAGCCGGGTGCAGGAGGTGATGTCCCAGGCCTATGCCGAAAGCCGCCACGCGCTGCCGGTGCTGGTGACTCCGACCGAGGTGACGATCGTCACCTGCGAGCCCTTCGCGGTGGACTGGGTGCCCGAGATCGAGGCCCACACCCGGCGCCACATCCGGCTGATGCTGGCGCCGCCGGACGAGATCGCCCGCTACACGGCCGAGTTCTACCAACTGGCCCAGAGCGTGCGCGCGGCCCGCAAGATCAACGCCGAGAGCGCGGCGGCCAACAGCTTCGAACAGCTGGTGGAGCTGAAGGCCCGCGACAACCTGGACGCCAACGACCAGGGCGTGGTGCAGATCGTTGACTGGCTGTGGCAGTACGCCTTCGAGCAGCGCGCCAGCGACATCCACCTGGAGCCGCGGCGCGACACCGGCGCCATCCGCTTCCGCATCGACGGCGTGCTGCACACGGTGCACCGGGTGCCCGCGCCGGTGATGGCCGCCATGACCGCCCGCATCAAGCTGCTGGGCCGCATGGACGTGATCGAGAAGCGTCGCCCGCAGGATGGCCGCATCAAGACCCGCCGGCCCGGGGCGGGCGGGGGCGAGGTGGAAATGCGCCTGTCCACGCTGCCGACCGCCTTCGGCGAGAAGGTGGTGATGCGCATTTTCGACCCCGGCACGGCGGACAAGCCCTTCGATGCGCTGGGCTTCTCGCCCGACGAGGCCCGCCGCTGGGGCGAGCTGATCAGCCAGCCGCACGGCATCATCCTGGTCACCGGCCCGACCGGTTCGGGCAAGACAACCACGCTGTACTCCACGCTCAAGAAGCTGGCCACCGAAGAGGTCAACGTCTGCACCGTGGAGGACCCGATCGAGATGATCGAGTCGGCCTTCAACCAGACCCAGGTGCAGCCCGTGGTGGAGCTGAGCTTTGCCGAGGGCCTGCGCGCGCTGATGCGGCAGGACCCGGACATCATCATGGTGGGCGAAATCCGCGACCTGGAGACGGCCGAGATGGCGATCCAGGCGGCACTGACCGGTCACCTGGTGTTCTCGACCCTGCACACCAACGATGCACCCTCGGCCATCACCCGGCTGGTGGACCTGGGCGTGCCGCCGTACCTGATCTCGGCCACCGTGATCGGCGTGCTGGCCCAGCGCCTGGCGCGCACCCTGTGCCCGCAGTGCAAGCAGCCCGATCCCTCGGTCAGCGCCGAGGCGGTGGGGGCGCTCTCCAAGCCCTGGCGCCTGGCCGGCCCGCTGCGGGTGCACCAGGCCGTGGGCTGCCCGGCCTGCCGCCAGACGGGCTACCGCGGCCGGGCCGCGCTCTACGAGCTGATGCAGATCAGCGAGCCGGTGCGCCAGGCCATGCACCCGCAGCTGGACCTGGCCCGTCTGCGCCGCCAGGCGGCCGAAGAAGGGCTGATGCCGCTGCGCGTGGCCGGGCTGAGCAAGGTGGCCCAGGGCCTGACCACGCTGGAGGAAGTGCTGCGCTGCACCCCGGCCTGGGAACAGGGCTGAGACAGCGCCGGCTTCAGCGTGGGCCCATCGCCTCGGCCAGGGTCTGGGGCGTCACGCCGGTGCGGGTCTGCAGGCCGCCGCTGGCGTCCTGCCACACCAGGGCCGGGGTGGCGCGCAGGCCCAGGGCCTGCATCAGCTGGTCATTGGCGTTCAGGCGGGCGGCCCAGGCGGGCGGGATGGGGTTCAGTGGGGTCAGGCCCTGGGCCCCCAGCGGGCGGGGGTGGCCGGCGGCCAGGGTCTTGGCCACCGCGTCGACCTGTGCGCCCTCGTAGGCGGCCAGCGCCGTGGCCGGGTTGGCGGCCGACAGCAGGGCCGCGGCCTTGCCCGGGCTGTCGGCGGTCAGGATGCCGACGATCACATGGCGCAACTGCACCCGGCCAGCCCGGACCCAGGGCCGGGCGTCCGCCCAGAACTTGTTGCAGTACGGGCAGTTCGGGTCGGTGAAGACATAGACGATGCGCCGGGCGCCGATGCTGCCGTCGGCAATCCAGCTGCTGTGTTGCAGCGCCTGCCAGACCTGCCGCACCAGGGCCTGTTCGTCGTTGTCGTGGGCGGACGGTGCGGCGGCGGCCAGCACCACGGACGCGGGTGCCAGGCTCAACGCGCCCAGGCCCAGGGCCTGCTGCAGGCAGCGGCGGCGCGCAGCCACCGAGGTCGGGGAAAGAAGGCGATCGGAACGGGAAGGGGTCATGGGGAGGGGAGAGAAGCGGGGGGAGACGTGGGGGCCGCGGTGGCGCCGGCGTTCAGCCGGGCCAGCCGCTGGGCCAGGGTGGCGGGGGAGAGCTCGCCGATGCGTTGATCGACCAGGCGCCCCTGGGCGTCGAAGAAGAAGGTGGTGGGCAGGGCCCGCTGGCCCAGGCTGGCGCCCACCTCGGAACGCGGGTCGAGCAGCACCTGCTGCAGGCCCGGGGACTGATGGGTCAGGAAGGCCTGCACCGCGTCAGCGGCTTCGCCCTGGTTGATGAACACGAAGCGGACCTCTGGGTGGGCGGCCTGCGCGGCGGCCAGCACCGGCATCTCGCGCCGGCAGGGCGGGCACCAGCTGGCCCACAGGTTGATGACCGTGGGCTGGCCGCGCAGCGCGGGCAGCGACAGCCGGCTGCCGTCCAGACGGGCGACGCTGACGGCGGGCAGCGGCGGCATGGCGCGGGTCTGCCACAGCAGCAGGCCGGTGCCCAACAGCCAGAGCAGGCTGGCACTGCCCACCGCCGCCAGCAGCGGCCGCCGCAAGGCTGGGCGCCGCTGGACCCACACCAGGGTGGCGAGCCAGCCGGTGATCAGCCCGACCTGCGCATCCCAGCCGCCATCGCGGATGTCCAGCATGCGCAGCGGCTCGTCCAGGTAGAGGCCACGGTAAGGCCAGATGAAGCCCAGCCGCGCCGCCAGCAGGGCCAGCAGCAGCAGGCGAAAGGTCTGGGGTTCGGGGTCGACGCCGCTGGCACGGCCCACGCGGCGGCCCACCGTGTGGCCCAGCAACACGGCCAGCACGATCAGCAGCAGCGACCAGGGGAGGGCGAGGGGACCGATCTGCAGGGTGCTGCTCATGCGCGGGATGCGGGAATTGATGCGGGGTGGGGTATGGGATGGAGCCGCCGGGGCGGGCGGAGGTTCCCTGCGGCGGGAAAAAAGAGGCCGGGGCGCGAAGAGGGCCGTGCCGAACCGCGAAGCATGACCGGGCGCCGGGCTGCGAAGATGCAGGCATGCGTGTCACAGGAATCACTTCACCCCATCCGTCCCCCATCACCCGGCCCCGCTTGGCGGACTGGCGCGGCCTGGCCCTGGCGGCGGCCGGGGCCATCGCCTTCTCAGGCAAGGCCATCATCGTCAAGCTGGCCTACCGCCATGGGGTCGACGCAGTCACGCTGATCATGTGGCGCATGCTGATCGCGTTACCGCTGTTCCTGGCGCTGGCCTGGTGGGCGGGGCGCGGTCAGCCGGCGCTGAGTGGGCGCGACCGCTGGGCGGTGCTGGGGCTGGGCTTTTCCGGCTACTACCTGGCCAGCCAGCTTGATTTCATGGGCCTGGCCTACATCAGTGCCAGCCTGGAGCGGCTGATCCTCTACCTCGGCCCGACCATCGTGATGGCGATCTCGGTGCTGTGGTTCCACAAGCGGGTGACGGGGCGCCAGTGGCTGGCGGCCGGGCTCAGCTACCTGGGCACGGTGCTGGTCTTTGGCCATGAGGCCGCCGCCCCCGGCGCGAACACGGCCTGGGGGGCGGCGCTGGTGTTTGGCAGCGCGGTGAGCTATGCGCTCTACATGGTCGGCAGCGGGGAGGTGGTGCGCCGCCTGGGCTCGCTGCGCCTGACCGGGCTGGCCTCCAGCGTGGCCTGCGGCTTCTGCCTGCTGCAGTTCGTGCTGCTCAAGCCCCTGGCCGCCGCCGCGGTGCCGGCCCCGGTGCTGTGGCTGTCGTTGCTCAACGCGACCGCCTGCACGGTGGCGCCGGTGCTGATGGTGATGATGGCCATCGAGCGCATCGGCGCGCCACTGGCGGCCCAGATCGGCATGATCGGGCCGCTCAGCACCATCGGCATGGGCATCATGTTGCTCGGCGAGCCCTTCACGCCGCTGCTGCTGGTGGGCACCGCGCTGGTGTTGGGCGGCGTCTGGCTGCTGGCGCGCTGGCGCTGAGGCGGGTGCGGGCGCTCAGCCCGCCTTGCCCCGGCGCGAAGAGATCACGATGCCGCCGACGATCAGCACGAAGGCCACGATGTGGAACCAGCGCGGCGCCTCGCCCAGCAGCGCGGCCGACATCAGCGCCGCGAACAGCGGCATCAGGTTGACGAAGAAGCCGGCCACCGCCGGCCCGACGGCCGCCACGCCGCGGCCCCAGCAGAAGAAGGCCACCAGCGAGGGGCCGATGGCCACATAGGCCAGGCTGGCGAAGACCGTCGGGCTCCAGCGCCAGCGGGGATCGGACACCAGGGCCTCGCCGCCGCTGCCCAGCGCGCACCAGAACAGGCCGAAGCCGATCTGCAGCGAGAGGAAGCCGGCACTGTCCCAGGCCGGCCGCGCCGCGCCCTGCATCGAGGCCGGCGGGCGGGCCAGCAGCCAGCTGTAGAGGCTCCAGGTCAGCATGGCCAGCAGCATCAGCAGGTCGCCGGGCGAGAAATGCAGCGTGCGCAGCCGCGCCGGGTCGCCCTGGGTGATGACCAGGGCCACGCCCAGCAGCGAGGCGGCCGCCCCCATCAGGTCCTGGGCCCGGGGCCGCACGCCGTAGAGCAGCGCGCCCACGCCCAGCATCCAGACCGGCGAACTGGCGCCGATCAGCGTGACGTTCAGCGGCGTGGAGGTGTGCAGCGCCAGGTACTGCAGCGCGTTGTAGCAGCCGATGCCGAACAGCCCGAGCAGGGTCAGATAGCCCCACCGGGCGCGGATGGCCGCCCGGTCACGCCAGGCGGCACGGCCCATCGGCCAGAGCACCGCAAAGGCCAGCAGCCAGCGGATCAGGTTGAGGGCGAACGGGGGCGCGGCCCCCACCACCATCCGGCCGACGATCACATTGCCCGCCCAGAGCAGGGGCGGCAGGGTGAGCAGCAGGGCGGTGCGGGGCGTCAGGGAGGCGTGGGACATCAGGCGGGCCGTCAGCGGCCGATCGAACCGAACAGGGTGCTGAGTGTCTGTCGAAATGCGGAGAAATCCAGCGGCTTGGTCCAGTAGGCCGAGAAACCCTGGGCCAATGCGGCCTCGATGTCATTGGGCAGCGCGTTGGCCGACAGCGCGATGCAGGGAATGTCGCGCGTGGCCGGATCGGCCCGCAGCCGGGCCAGCACCTCGTGCCCGTGCAGGTCGGGCAGCTGCATGTCGGTCAGGATCAGCCGGGGCTGCAGCTCGCGGGCCAGCCGCAGCCCGGTCTGGGCATCGTCCGCGCCGACGAAGCGGATGCCCGGGTGGCGGGCCACCAGCTCGGCCACGATGGTCATGTTGACCGGGTTGTCTTCGATGTAGAGCAGGCAGGGGGTGGCGTTGGCTTCTGCCGCAGGGGGGGCGAGGGGCTCCGGGCTGGCCGGCGCGGGCTCGCCCGCGGCCAGGCGGATCTCGAAGGTGCTGCCGACGCCTGGCTGGCTGTCGATGCGGATCTCGCCCCCCATGCGACGCACCAGCGTCTTCACGATGGCCAGGCCGATGCCCACGCCGTCCACCTCGGCCGCGCTGGGCAGGCGCCGGAAGGGCTCGAAGGCGCTGGCCTGGTCCTGGGGCGCGATGCCGACCCCGCTGTCGCTGACCTGTAGCACCGCCTGGTCGCCTTCCTGCCGGGCCCGGACCTCGATCCAGCCGCCATCGCGGTTGTACTTGACGGCATTGGTCAGCAGGTTGAGCAGCACCTGGCGCAGCCGCACCGGGTCGGCCTGCACTTGCAGTTGCACCGGCACGTCCAGGCGCCAGGACAGCTGGTGTTGGCGGGCGGCGGCCTCGACCATCGGCAGCACGGTGCCCAGCACCTCGGCCAGCGGGACCGGTTGCAGCGGCGGGCGGTCAGCCGTCGTGTCCTCCGGCCGGGCCAGTTCCAGCACGTCGTTGATCAGCGAGAGCAGGTGCACGCCGGCGTGTTCGATCTGCTGCAGCTGCTTTTGCCGCTCCACCGCGCTCATGCGGTCATGGTCGGCCAGCAGCAGCTGGGTGAAGCCGAGCACCGCATTCAGCGGCGTGCGCAGCTCGTGGCTGAGGCGAGCCAGCAGCTCGGACTTGGCCTCGCTCTCGCGCTGGGCCAGCTCGCGGGCATGGCGTTCGGCCAGGGCCTGGTGGGTGTCGGTCACGTCCCAGTTCACCCCCACCTCCTGCAGCGGCTGGCCATGCTCGTCGCGCACCACCATCATCCGCGAGGCCAGCCAGTGCACCGAGCCATCCGGCCAGACGACCCGGAACTCATGCTGGCGGTCGCGGTCGCATTCATGCTGGTCTTGACGGGCCCGGCAGCTGGGGCGATCATCCGGGTGCACCATGGCCAGCAGCTCGTCGCCGGTGGGGGGCACCGGGCGGGGCGACAGGCCGCGCAGCTGCCACATCTGCGGATCCCATTCCTGGTACTGGGTGGCCACGTCCAGCACCCAGGTGCCCATGCCCACGCCGCGGGCTGCCAGGGCGATGCGTTCGCTGGCCGCCTTCAGCTCGCTGGCCAGACGCTGCTGCTGGGTGACGTTGAAGGCGATGCCCTGCAGCACCGTGGGGTGTCCTTCGGCGTTGCACTGCACCACACGCCGCGTCAGCAGGTACACCCAGCGGCCGTCCTCGCCACGCACCCGCACGGTGGCGTCCACCGGACCGTGGGTGGCCAGCGCCAAGGCATTGGCTTCGCGCAGGGATTCCAGGTCGTCCGGATGGACACGGGCGGTGAACTCCGCGGCCGGCCAGCCGCCCGGCCGGGTGGGCGTCCCGAGCAGGCCGTACCCTTGCTGGTCGGTGGTCAGCAGCCGCGTCTCCAGCGCCAGTTGCCAAGCGATGATGCCGGCCAGATCGTTGATCAGCCGGGAGTCAAGCGTCGGTGGCGCGGCAGCGTCGGACGCCGGTGGCGTTCTGGGCGGTGACGGGGGTTGTGACACCCTGAAACGGTAGCATGGCGCATGCCGTCTGCGTCAACGCAAGTGCGTGGCGTGCATGTCGCGCGACAATATACAAATGATGCTTGCTCCTCCGCTGACCCCTGTTGCGGGTCTGGATGCCGCCCTGGCCGACCAGGGCTTTGCGGTGATCGACGCCCAGGGCCTGCGGGGTCTGCTCGGAGCCCGTCCCGAGGATCTGGCCGACTGGCCGGCCTACTGGGATCGGCTGCCCGCCGACCACTACCTGCGCGATGGCGGGCACTACCGCTACCGTCGGCACAGCTGTTTCATCGTCGAAGGCAGCCATGTCACCCAGGTGGCGCATCGTCCGCACTGGCAGCCGGTGTCGTACAACGCGCTGCACGGCGGGATTGAGCGGCATTTCGAGCCGATCGAACCCACGCTGGTGGCCGACCCGTTCTGGTCACGTTGGCTGGTGGCCCTGGCGGCGCGGGCCACTGCGCTGCGAGGGCCGCGCGCCTGGTATGTGGAGGCCCACCCGTTCCGCATCGACACCACCGACGGCATCGGCCGGCCGACGCCCGAAGGGGCGCACCGGGATGGCGTGGACCTGGTCACGGTGACGTTGATCAACCGCGTGGGCATCAAGGGCGGGGAGACCCGTGTCTTTGCGGCCGAGGGGCGGGAAGGGCAGCGTTTCACCCTCAGCGAGCCCTTCAGCACCATGCTGCTGGACGACACGCGGGTGATCCATGAATCGACCCCCATCCAGCCGCTGGACCCGGGCGTGCGCGGCCACCGCGACACGCTGGTGCTGACCTTCCGCGCCGGCAGCTTCCAGGGCCCGGACAACAGCTGAGGCGGCGGCTGCGGCGCCGCCGTCCGGCCGTCATGGGGGCGACCGGAGGCCGGTGTATCGTTGCCGGATGCACATCGGTATCCTGACCGGGGGCGGCGACTGCCCCGGACTCAACGCGGTGATCCGCGCCGTCACCCTGGCCTTGATCAACGAGGCGGGCGCCAGCGTCACTGGCATCGAGCGGGGTTTTCTGGGCCTGTGCCGGCCGGCGATGCGGCCGCTGCGCGTGCCGGACGTGGAGGGCATCCTGTCCCTGGGCGGCACCATCCTGGGCACGCACAACCGCTGCGACCCCTTTCATTTCTTCGGTGCCAACGGGGGCGATGTCTCGGCCGAGGCCGTGGCCACCCTGAAGCGCGCGGGCATCGAAGGCCTGGTGGTGATCGGCGGTGACGGCACGATGGTGATCGCCGAGGGCTTTGCCCGCCTGGGCGTGCCGGTGGTGGGCGTGCCCAAGACCATCGACAACGACCTGATGCACACCGACCGCAGCTTCGGCTTCGACAGCGCGGTGGCGGTGGTGGCCGAGTCGCTGGACCGGCTGGCCACCACGGCCAAGAGCCATGGCCGGGTGATGATCGCCGAGACCATGGGCCGCTACGCCGGCTGGATCGGCCTGGAAGGCGGCATGGCCGGCGGGGCCGATGTGATCCTGCTGCCCGAGCTGCCGTTCTCGGTCGAGGCGGTGGCCGAGGTCTGTCGCCTGCGGGAGGCGCGCGAAGGCGACACCCTGATCTGCATTGCCGAAGGCGCCCACGCCGTGGACCACGAACAGGTGGTGCGGGCCCGTCTGGCGGACAGCCCGGAGCCGGTGCGCCTGGGCGGGGTGGGCCAGTGGCTGGCCCAGGCGCTGCAGCCGCGGGTGGGCAGCGAGGTGCGCAGCACCCAACTGGGCCATGTGCAGCGCGGCGGTTCACCCACGCCGTTCGACCGGGTGCTGGCCACGCGCTTTGGCTACCACGCGGCCCAGTTGGTGCGCCGTGGCGACTTCAACCGCATGGTGGTGCTGCAAGGCGACACCTGCACCAGCGTGCCGCTGGCCAGCGTGGCCGGGCAGAGCCGCCAGGTGCCGCTGGACCACCCGCTGCTGGCGGCGGCCCGGGGGCTGGGCCTGTCCTTGGGCCAGCCGGGCGCGCGCATCTGATCCTGGTCAAAGCCCGGCCCGGATGGGCCACAGAAATTGCGCTGGCGCATATGGGCCTGAGGGGCTCTGCGGTCTGATGGTGCCACTGATCCAACCGAGGAGAGACACCATGCACGCCCTTCGCGATTTCTTCACGACCGACTATGGCCTGATGAGTGCTGCCGGCATCCTGTTCATGCTGGGCATGCTGGGCTACTACGTCTACTACTTCATCCACCACATGCATGTGGATGAGCAGGCCGAGCAGGCGCGGCTGGCTGCGGCCCGCAAGTAAGACCAGCGTTCAGTCCATGCTGGCCTCGGTGGCCAGTTGCTGCAGTTCGACGAGGCGGCGGTAGATGCCGCCCTCGCGGGCCATCAAGGCTTCGTGCGGGCCCAGTTCGGCCACCCGTCCCTGTTGCAGCACCACGATGCGGTCCGCATCGCGGATGGTCGACAGCCGGTGGGCGATCGAGATGATCGTCAGCTGGCCGTGCAAGGCGGCCAGCGCTTCTTGCACCACCCGTTCGGTGGCACTGTCGATGTGGGATGTGGCTTCGTCCAGCAACAGGATGCGCGGCTGCACCGCCAGGGCGCGGGCGATGGCCAGCAACTGCTTCTCGCCCACCGCCAGGCGGGCGCCACCTTCACCCAGCACCGTGTCGTAGCCCTGGTCCAGGCGGGCGATGAAATCGGCCGCGCCGGCCGCCTGCGCGGCGGTGTGGATCTGCGTGTCCGTGAGCGGGCGGCCCATCGCGATGTTCTCGCGCACCGTGGCAGCCAGCAGGAAGGGCTCCTGCGGCACCAGGCCGACCGCATCGCGGAACTGCGCCTCGTCCAGTTCACCAATGGGCTGGCCATCCACCGCCAACTGGCCGGGGGTGATCGGGTAGAAGCGCAGCAGCAGCGACAGCAGCGTGGACTTGCCGCTGCCGGTGGGGCCAACGATGCCGATGAACTCGCCCGGTGCGATGTGCAGGTCCACGTTCTTGAGCACCGGTGTCCCGTCCCCGTAGGCAAAGCTCAGGTGGTGCAGGTCGACGGCGCCGGCGGTCACCACACCGTGGGCGCTGGGCCGTTCTGCCTGCGCCTCGTCCAGCAAGGTGTTGACCCGGGCGGCCGCGATGACGGCTTGCTGCAGCTGCGAGAACTGCATGGTCAGCTGGATCAGCGGCTCCACCACCCGGCCGATGTAGGCCACGAAGGCGTAGAGCACGCCCACCTCCAGGGTGCTGAGCGAACCGCCGGTCTCGCGCAGGCCGTAGACGGCGATCACCAGGGCCAGCATCAGCACATTGAGCAGGTCCAGCGCGGGGCGCAGCAGCAGGGCGTTGGCCCGCAGCTCGACCCGGCGCGAGGCATAGTGGGCCTGGTTCACCTCGGCATAGCGCGCGCCGTAGCGGGCAGCGGCCCCGCTGGCCTGCAGCACGGCCATGCCGGCGATCGATTCGGCCGTCTGGGCGTTCAGCCGGCTGCGCAGCTCGCGGGTGCGGGCCACGGCCGGGGCCGAGAGCCGCTGGTAGACATAGACGATCACAAACACCGCGGGCACCAGCGTCGCGACGATCAGCATCAGGTGCCAGTCCAGCAGGGTCATCGTGAACAGCACGCTCAGCAGCATGATGACCGCGTCCAGCATCACGAACAGCACCTGCACGTAAAGCTGCTTGACGGCCTCGGTGTCGTTGGTGACCCGGCTGACCAGCTGGCCGGTGATGGCGGTGTCGAAGAAGCGCATCGGCAGCCGCAGCACGTGGCCGTACACCTGTTCGCGGATGCGCTGCACCGCGCGCATGGCCACGCCGGCGAGCCGGCTGAGCTGGCCGTAGCGCAGCAGGCTGGCGGTGCTGCCGGCCAGCAGCGCGCCGCCCAGCAGTCCCAGCATCGCGGACAGGCCCGGCTGGTGCGGCACCAGGTGGCGGTCGATGAAGGCCTTGCCCAGCACCGGCCCCAGGGCGTCCAGCGCGGCGGCCAGCGCCAGCCAGGCGAGACCCAGGCCGATCTGCCGGCGGTCCGGCTGGACGGCCTGCCACAGCAGGCGCGCGGCGCGGCGGGCGGCCGAGGCGGACGGCGTCTGTGGCGGGTCGGATTCAGGCGGGGTCAAACGAGATCTCCAGTTGCTGGATGCGCCACTGCTGGGCGTACCAGCTGCCGGCCACACCGCGGGCCAGCAGTTGTTCGTGCGTGCCCAGCTCGGCCAGGCGCCCCTGGCGCAGCACCGCGATGGCATCGGCATCCATCACCGCCGAGAGGCGGTGGCTGACCACCACCACCGTGCGCCCCTCGCGCTGGGCCCGCAGGTGCTGCAGGATGCGGTGTTCGGTCTCGGTGTCCACGGCCGACAGCGCGTCGTCCAGCAGCAGCAGCGGGGCGTCGACCAGCAAGGCGCGGGCGATGGCCACCCGCTGGCGCTGCCCGCCCGACAGCGTCACGCCGCGCTCGCCCACCGGGGTGTCGTAACCCTGGGGCAGGCGTTCGATGTCCTCGTGCACCGCGGCCAGGCGGGCCGCGACCGCGATCTCGTCGCGCGTGGCGTCGGGACGGCCCAGCGCGATGTTCTCGGCCACGCTGGCGGAAAACAGGATCGGCTCCTGCGGCACCCAGGCGATGCCGGCGCGCAGCGCCTCCAACGTGTAGTCCGCCAGGGCCACGCCGCCCCAGCGGATCTGGCCGGCCTGTGGCGTCCACTGCCGCAGCAGCAGCCGGATCAGCGTGCTCTTGCCCGCGCCGGTGGGCCCCACCAGGCCCAGCGTGCTGCCGGCCGGAATGTCCAGGTCCAGATCGCGCAAGGCTGGCTGGCTGCTGCCAGGGTAGTTCAGCTGCACGCCCCGCAGGGTCAGATTGCCGGGCTGCAGCGGGCTGACTGTGCCGTCGTCGTCGATGGCCAGCGGTTCCTCCAGCACGGCCGACAGCCGTGCCCAGGCGGCGCGCCCGCGTTCCCACAGGGCCAGCACCCAGCCGGCGGCGAACATCGGCCAGACCAGTTGCCCCAGGTAGAGCCCGAAGCTGGTGAGCTGGCCGATGCTGAGCTCGCCTTGCCAGACCAGCCAGCCGCCCAGGCCCAGCGTCAGCGCGTTGGCCACCGCCAGCGTGATGCCAACGGCCGGCTCATAGCGCGCCTCCCAGCGCTGGGCGCGAAAGCTGGCATCCGCCGCGGCCTGCGCCAGTCGGCCGAAGTGGGCGTCGCTGCGGGCCTCCAGCCCCAGGGCGCGCAATGTGCGCACCCCCGAGAGGGTTTCCTGCACCTGGTCGTTCAGCGCGCCAAAGCGTTCCAGTGCCTCGTGCGAGGCATCGTGCACCCGGCGGGAGATCCACCAGAACGCGGCGGCCATGAACGGAAATGGCAGCAGTGCCACCGCGGCCAGCCGCACATCCACCGCCACCGCCATGGTGGTGACGACCATGACCAGGGTCAGCGTGCCGTCGAAGCCGGCCAGCACTGCTTCGCCGGCCGCCATTTCCACGGCGTCCACGTCGTTGGTGGCCAGCGCCATCAGGTCGCCGGTGCGCCGGGTCTGGAAGAAGCGGGGGCCCTGGTCGGCCAGGCGCTGGTAGAGCCGGGCCCGCAGTTCCACCCCCATCTGGTAGGCCGCGCCAAACAGCTGCAGGCGCCAGACCACGCGCAGGCCGTAGATCACCGCGCCGGCCAGCAACAGCCGGCCCAGTTCCCAAAGCAGGGCGTTGCGGTCCAGCCGGTGCTGCACCAGGCCATCCACCAGCAGCCCGATCTGGCGCGGAATCCAGACCGTCAGCAGGGCGATGCCCGCGAGCATCAACCCGGCCGAGGCATAGGCCAGGGCATGGCGGCGGATGAAGGCGAGGATCAGGCGGGCAAGCTGCATGGGGGCGCCGGATTCTAGGCGGCCGGCGGCACAATGGGCCGTTGACTTATCAGGAGTGGGCCGTGGCCGTGCGCGAGATTCTGAAGATGGGCGATGCCCGCCTGCTGCGGGTGGCGCAGCCGGTCGCTGCCTTCGGGACGCCCGAGTTGGCCGCGCTGATCCAGGACCTGCACGACACCATGGCCGCGGCCGGCGGCGTGGGGCTGGCGGCGCCGCAGATCGGGGTCGATGCGCAGCTGGTGGTGTTCGGCTTCGACCGCAACGAGCGCTATCCGGAGGCGCCGGCCGTGCCCGCCACCGTGCTGCTGAACCCGGTGATCACGCCCGACGAGGCGGCCGGTGAGGAGGACGGCTGGGAAGGCTGCCTGTCCGTGCCCGGGCTGCGGGGCCAGGTGCCGCGCTGGCGGCGCATTCACTACCAGGGCGTGGACCCGGCCGGGCAGCCCATCGACCGCTGGGCCGAGGGCTTTCATGCCCGGGTGGTGCAGCACGAGTGCGACCACCTGATCGGCCGGTTGTACCCGACCCGCATGCGGGATCTGCGCCAGTTCGGCTTCACCAGCGTGCTGTTCCCCGATCTGGACCCCGGCGCCGACGAGTGAGCCGCCCCGGCGGGAGAACCCGGTCAGCCGGGGGGAAGGCTGCCGCGTTGAGGCAGCACAGGAGATTGTGTCCATGCAGGAAGTGAAGGCCATGGGAACCCGACTGATCGATGCGAGCCGCTGGCTGTCACGCCTGCTGCTGGCCGGGCTGTTGCTGGGGGCCCTGGTGGGGGCCCGTGCTGCAGAGGATCCGCCGGGCCGGGTCGGCCGGGTGGCCGAGCTGGATGGCAGCGGCTGGATGCGACGCGGCGGCGTGGGCGAATGGTTCAGCCTGCAGCGCAACCAGCCGGTCACCACCGGCGACTGGCTGAGCACCGATGCCGGCGGCCGGGCCATGCTGCAGATCGGCTCGACCGTGCTGCGCCTGGATGCCGGCACGATGCTGCAGGTGCGCCGCCTGGACGACCAGCGCATCGACCTGTGGCTGCAGGCGGGCGGCGCCTCGGTGCGCCTGCGTGCACCGGAGGTCATCCGCGAACTGTCGCTGTCCTGGGCCCAGGGCAGCCTGCAGCCCACCAGCACCGGGGCCTACCTGGTGCGACAGGGCGATGAAGGTTCCAGCCTGACCGTGCTGGCCGGCGAGGCCCGCTTCAACAGCAGCGCCCGCAGTTTCAGCTTGCGGGCGGGCCAGTCGGTCGGGCTGGCCCAGCAGCCGGGCAGCCGCCAGCTGGACATCACCTGGACGGACGTGCCCGAGGACGATTTCACGGCCTGGGTGCGCGACGAAGACCTGCGCAACGACTGGGCCCGTGACAACCCGCCCGTGCCGGTCGAGATGACCGGCAGTGAGGACCTGGACCGCTATGGCCGCTGGGAACAGAGCCCCGAGTACGGCACGGTCTGGCAGCCGCTGATCGTGAGCGCCGGCTGGGCACCGTACCGTTACGGGCGCTGGACCTGGGTGGCCCCCTGGGGCTGGACCTGGATCGACGATGCCCCCTGGGGCTTCGCGCCGTTCCACTACGGGCGCTGGGTCTACTGGGGCACGCGCTGGGTCTGGGTGCCGGGCCACTATGTGCGCCGGCCGGTCTATGCGCCGGCGCTGGTGGGCTGGGTCGGCGGGCCGGGCTGGAGCGTCACGGTCAACACCGGGGCTCCCACGGTGGGCTGGGTGCCGCTGGCCCCGCGCGAGGTCTATGTGCCGGTCTATGGCTACTCGCCGCTGTACTACCAGCGCATCAACGTCGGCCAGCCCCTGCCGCCGCAGCGCCATCCGCTGCCGGGGGCACGGCCGCCGATCGACCTGCGCAACCGCTGGGCGCCGGGCGGCTACACCGCGGTGCCAGCCCCAGTGATCCAGGCCCAGCAGCCGGTCTGGCGCGCGCTGCGCCCGCAGGAGCCGGACGCCGCAGGCCGTGGCGCCCTGGTGCCGATGCAACCGCCACCGCGCCCCTCCCAACCGACCCCGGTCCCGGGACGTGGCGAAGGGCATGGCCGTGCACCCAGCCTGCCACCGAACTGGAAACCCGTGCCCTGGCCCGGCAGTGGCCAGCCGCCCTCGGGCGGCAGTGGTGAGCGCACGCCACCCGTGCGCAAGCCCTTGCCGATCCCGGTGACGCCAACCACGCCCTCCGTGCCGGCCCAGCAACCGGCCTGGCCCAGCGCGCCGATCCACGATCGGCCTGCGGCCCCCCAGCCCACCGCGCCGGGGCCGCGCTTCCATGAAACGCCGCGTGAGGACACCCACCGTCCGCCCCCCCGGCCGACGGTGCCGGCGCCGTCGGTCGCGCCGTCGCCCCGGGCCGAGCAGCCGGCCTGGCCCGGCACGGTGAATCGCCCGGGGGGGCCGTCGGGCGAGCGCGACCTTCCTGCTGAAGACCGGGGGAATGTCCGCCAGCCGCAGCCAGTGCGGCGCCCACCCCAGCCCGTACGACCGGTGCCGATGCAGCCACCGGCTGCGCAGCCGCCGGTCCGGTCGCCGGCGCCGGCCTACCAGCCGGTGCCCGTCCGTCCGGCCCCGCCGGCCAACAACGGGGCCAACCGCGATGGGCTCGGCGGCAAGGCGCCGGGGCGGAGTGACGAAGACAAGCCCCGCGACCCGGCGCAGCGTTGAAGGGCAGGGTCAGCGCAGCAAGGGCTGCAGCGCCGGCCAGACGTTGTCCAGCAGCAGCGGGTGCGCCTTGGCCAGCGGATGGATGCGGTCGGCCTGGAACCAGGCATCGGCATCGGGCCGGTCGGCCACGCCCTTGAGCAGAAAGGGCACCAGCGCGGTGTGGCGTTCGCGGGCCACGCTGCCGAACACGCCCGCGAAGTCGCGGGTGTAGGCCGCGCCATAGTTGGGCGGCACCTGCATGCCCAGCAGCAGCACCTTGGCCCCGGCGCTTTGCGCGGCCTCGGTGATGTGCAGCAGGTTGTCGCGCGTGCCGGTCAGCGGCAGGCCGCGCAGCGCATCGTTGCCGCCCAGCTCCACCACCACGATCCGGGGTCGGTGCTTTTGCAGCAGCGCCGGCAGGCGGCTGCGACCACCCGCGGTGGTGTCGCCGCTGATGCTGGCGTTCACCACCTGCCAGGGCTTGCCCGCCTGGGCCAGGCGCTGGGCCAACAAGGCCACCCAGCCGGTGCCGCGGGCCAGGCCGTATTCCGCCGACAGGCTGTCGCCCAGCACCAGCAGCGTGCCCGGTGCCTTGGCCGCCAGCGCCGGCCAGGGCAGGGCCGCCGCCACCAGCAGGCTACAGTGCATGCTCAGCCACCTGCGACGTGTCACGCCGCCCATCCTGTCGTTCCGACCTTGCCTCATGAATTCACCCATCATCGCCGTCGAACACCTCACCAAGCGGGTGAGTGATGCCACCGGAACCCTGACCATTCTCCACGACATCAGTTTCACGCTGCAGGCGCGGGAATCGGTGGCCATCGTCGGGGCCTCCGGTTCGGGCAAGAGCACCTTGCTGGGGCTGCTGGCCGGCCTGGATGTGCCCACCGAAGGCACGGTGCGCCTGGGCGGTGAGGATCTGTTCGTCCTGGACGAGGACGCCCGTGCTGCGCTGCGGGCCCGGCAACTGGGCTTCGTGTTCCAGAGCTTTCAGCTGCTGTCCAACCGAACCGCGCTGGAGAACGTGATGCTGCCACTGGAACTGGCGGGCCGGCGCGATGCGCGCGCAGCGGCGGCGGACATGCTGCAGCGTGTGGGGCTGGGGCAGCGCCTGGGGCACTACCCCAAGCTGCTGTCCGGCGGCGAGCAGCAGCGGGTGGCGTTGGCGCGGGCCTTCGTGGTGCAGCCCAAGGTGCTGCTGGCCGACGAGCCCACCGGCAGCCTGGACCACGCCACGGGCGAGACGGTGATGCAGCTGATGTTCGAGCTCAACCGCGAGCGGGGCACGACGCTGGTGCTGGTGACGCACGACCGCAGCATCGCTGCCCGTTGCGACCGGCAGCTGCTGATCGACGCCGGCCGGCTGGTGGCCCAGGGCGAAACCCTGCAGGCCTGAGAGCCGACCGGATCCGTCAGTGGGCGGGTTGGCCGCGCAGCCGGCCAATCAGGCTGACGCCCACCAGCACCAGCGCGCCCGCCAGCACCCCGAGCAGCGCCGGCACGAGCAGCCGGACCATGGGCGCCAACCCGGCCGCGCTGGCTTCGGCCAGGGCCTCGACACCGTGGTGCAGGAACGGCAGGCCGTGCGCCAGGATGCCGCCGCCCACCAGGAACATGGCCGCCGTGCCCAGCACGCTGAGGGTCTTCATCAACCACGGCGCGGCCTGCAGCAGGCCGCGGCCCAGGGTGCGCACAGCGTTCCAGCCAGCCCCTTGCCCCGGCAGCCGGGACAGGGCCAGTCCCGCGTCGTCCATCTTCACGATGGCCGCAACCAGGCCGTAGACCCCCAGGGTCAGCACCACGGCCACCAGCGCCATGACACCGAACTGGGTGGCCAGCGGCGCCCCGCTCACGCTGCCCAGCGTGAGGGTGATGATCTCGGCCGACAGGATGAAGTCGGTGCGGATGGCCCCCTTGATCTTGTCCTTCTCCAGGGCCACCAGGTCCACCGAAGGATCGGCCAGGGCGCTGATCAGCGCCGCGTGTTCGGCATCCGGCGCCGCGCCGTGGCGCAGCCGGTGCCAGACCTTCTCGAAGCCCTCGAAGCAGAGGTAGGCGCCGCCCAGCATCAGCAGCGGCGTGATCAGCCAGGGCGCCCAGGCGCTGATGGCCAGCGCCGCGGGCACCAGGATGGCCTTGTTCACCAGCGAACCCTTGGCCACCGCCCAGACCACCGGCAGCTCCCGGCTGGCGTCCACCCCGGTCACCTGCTGGGCGTTGAGAGCCAGGTCGTCGCCCAGCACACCGGCGGTCTTCTTCGCGGCCACCTTGGTCAGCACCGAGATGTCGTCGAGCACGGTGGTGATGTCGTCAATCAGCGCAAGCAGGTTGGCAGCAGCCATATCGGGGCAGAGGAAGGGAGAGGAGTCGGGATGCTAACCGGCGGGACGGGCCCGGCGGCCGCGCACCGCCAAAAAACAAGGCACCCGAGGGTGCCTTGCGCAGGGGGGGCCGGGGGCTTATTCGCCGGCCGAGAACTTGTAGTCGGTCTTGGCCGCGTTCTTCAGATCTTCCTGGTACTTCTGCAGCTTGGTCTGGGCCAGGCGCTGCAGGATCTGGGGCTTCACTTCTTCGAAGGCCGGGAACTTGGCTTCGCGGGTGTCTTCCAGTTTGATGATGTGGTAGCCGAACTGGGTCTTCACCGGGGCCTGGGTGTATTCACCCTTCTTCAGCGTTGCCAGGGCCTGGCCGAATTCCGGCACATAGGTCTCGGGCTTGGCGAAGTCCAGGTCGCCGCCGTTCTCGGCCGAGCCGGGGTCCTTGGAGTTCTTCTTGGCCAGCTCTTCGAAGCTGGCGCCGGCCTTCAGCTGCTCGATCAGCTTCTTGGCTTCGTCCTCGGTTTCCACCAGGATGTGGCGGGCGTGGTACTCGGTGCCGGAAGAGGCCACCTTGATCTTCTCGTACTCGGCACGGGCCTCCTCATCGGTGGGCTGGTGCTTCTTCTGGTACTCGGTGAACAGCTCGCGGATCAGCACGGTCTGGCGCAGCAGTTCCAGCTGGGCCTTGTAGTCGGCGGTGGCGGCGATGCCTTGCTTCTCGGCGGCCTGGGCGAAGATCTCACGCAGCACCACTTCATCGCGGGCGCGGGATTCCATTTCCGGCGTGACCGGCTGGCCGCCGCGGTTGGCCTGCTGCAGCAGGGTGGTCACGCGGGCCTTGGGGACCGGCTTGCCATTGACGATGGCGATGTTCTGGGCCTGGGCCGCCAGCGGCAGGATCACGGCCGTGGCCGCCAGCAGGACAGTGGACTTCAGCTTCATGGTGGATGTCGCCTTTCGGGGGACTCTTGTCTTCAGGAAAAGGAATGACAGCAGAGGAGGGCGCGAAGCGGTACGGCAGGTCGACGTGAAACCCACGTGAAGTCCGTCCGATGCCTGAAGCGCCCGGGGCTCAGTGTTCGCCCGGTGCGCGGGTGTCCAGCGCCAGCGCGTGGATTCCCTGGGTCATCAGGTCGCGCAGGGCATCATACACAAGGCGGTGACGGGCCACCCGGCCCACCCCCACGAATCGTTCGCTGACGATGCGCACGCTGAAATGGCTGCCCTCTCCGGCACCGGCGTGACCGGCATGGGCGGCGCTGTCGTCGCGCACCTCCAGCGCCTGGGGCGCCAGCGCGGCTTGCAGGGCGGCTTCGATGCCGGCGGCGGTGGGATGGCTCATGGGGTGCTCTGGTGGGAATCGGCCGCGGCGCCATCTTCCGGTACGGATTCCGGCAGGTGGCGGCTGATGTAGACCCCCTGGGCCAGCATGAACAGCAGCATCAGGCCGGTGGCGCCGAACAGCTTGAAGTCCACCCAGGTCTCGGTCGTGAAGCTGTAGGCCACCCACAGGTTGAGCAGACCCATCAGCGCGAAGAAGGCGATCCAGGCGAAGTTCAGGCGGCGCCAGAGGGCGTCGGGCAGCGGCAGCTCCTGGCCCAGCGTGCTGCGCAGCAGGTTCTTGCCGAACAGCGCCTGGCTGGCCCACAACGCCAGACCGAAAGCCCAGTACAGGCCGCTGGGCTTCCACTTGATGAAGGTTTCGTTGTGGAACCAGATGGTCAGCCCGCCCAGGCCGACGACCAGCGCCAGGCTGAACCACAGCATCAGGTCGACCTTGCGGCCGCGGGCCTTCAGGTAGACCACCTGGGTCAGGGTGGCGACGATCACGACCAGGGTGGCCAGCAGCACCGGCGCTTCCTTGGGGGCGACCACGCCACCGGAGACCAGGCCCCCGAAATACTGCGTGGCAAAGGCTCCGGCCCAGTCCTGGTGCCCATCCGCATAGCGGAAGGTGGCAAAGAACAGAACGATGGGCAACAGGTCGAACAGAAGTTTCATGGCGTTCCGGAATCCGGCGCAAAGTGTATCGCTGCCGAATTGATGCAGAAGCGCTCACCGGTGGGGGCGGGGCCGTCATCGAACACATGCCCCAGGTGCGAGCCACAGTGGGCGCAGCGCACCTCGACCCGGGTCATGCCGTGAGAGGTGTCGACCACGCGCTCGACCCGGCCTTCCTCGATGGCTTGGCTGTAGCTGGGCCAGCCGCAGCCGGCGTCGAACTTGGTGTCCGCGCTGAACAAGGCCTGGCCGCAGCCCACGCAGCGGTAGACGCCAGGCTCCCAGTGGTTCCAGTAGACGCCAGTGAAGGCGCGCTCGGTGGCCGCCTGGCGGGCCACGGCAAACTGCACCGGATCCAGCTGGGCGCGCCATTCGGCTTCGGTCTTGTGGACCGGGTAGCGGGCGTCGTCATGGTCGTGTGGGTCGTCGCGAGAAGAGTCGTTCATGAGGAGCAGGACACGGAAAGTTGCTGCGCCCAGTCGGGCGGGAAACCGGCATCGGCAGCCGTGCCGCTGTCGTCGTCAAAGGGGCGGCTCAGCACCGCCAGCAGGCGTTGGACCTCGCTGAAGTCACCTTGTTCCGCGCGCTGGATCGCGGTCTCGGCCAAGTGGTTGCGCAGCACCACCCGCGGGTTGGCCCGGCGCATTGCGGCCTGGCGCGCGCTGTCCACACTGTGCTCGGCGGCCAGCCGGGCGGCATAGCGCGCGGCCCAGGGATCGAAGGCGCTGCGGTCCAGGAACACGTCGCGCACCGACCCGACCGCCTGGGGCGAGAACTCGCACAGGCGCCGCATCGCGATGGTGTAGTCCGCCTTCTGTGCCTCCAACAGGCGCAGCCAGTCGTTGACGAGGTCCTGGTCCTCGGCATGGGTTTCCCGCAGGCCGAGCTTGGCGCGCATCTGGGCGGCCAGGGCCTCGCCGAACACCGGCTCGAAGGCGGCCAACTCGGCGCGGATGGCGGCCACGTCTTCGGGCGTGCCCTGGCCGTCCCCCACCAGCGGCACCAGCGCCTGGGCGAAGGCATGCAGGTTCCACCAGGCCACCTTGGGCTGGCGGGCGTAGGCATAGAGGCCACCTTCGTCCGAATGGTTGCAGATGTGCTGCGGGTCGAACGCATCCAGGAAACCGAAGGGGCCGTAGTCGATCGTCAGGCCCAGCAGCGACATGTTGTCGGTGTTCATCACCCCGTGGCAGAAGCCCACCGCCTGCCACTGGGCCATCAGGCGGGCGGTACGCCGGGTCACCTCGCCCAGCAGGGCCAGCACCGGCTGGGCGGCCTCGCGGCAGGCCGGAAAGTGGTGCTCGATCGCATGCTCGGCCAGTTGCCGCAGCTCGTCATAGCGACCCTGGTGGTAGAAGTGCTCGAAGTGACCGAAGCGCAGGAAGCTGGGGGCCACGCGGGTGACCACGGCCGCGCTTTCCACCCGCTCGCGCCGCACCGGCAGGGTGGAGCCGGTCAGGCACAGGCCCCGGCTGGTCGGGATGCCCAGGTGGTGCATGGCTTCGGAGCACAGAAATTCGCGGATCGACGAGCGCAGCACCGCCCGCCCGTCGCCCATGCGCGAGTACGGCGTGCGCCCGGCACCCTTGAGTTGCAGTTCCATGGGGCCCTGCGGTGTCTCGACTTCGCCCAGCAGCAAGGCACGGCCATCGCCCAATTGACCGGCCCAGACACCGAACTGGTGGCCGCTGTACACGGAGGCCAGCGGCGCCATGCCCGCCCAGGTGGCGTTGCCGCTGAAGACCTGCAGGGCCTCCGGCCACCGCTGCCACCAGTCGGCAGGCCAGCCCAGCAGGGCGGCGCAGTCTTCGCTGGTGGCCACCCAGTGCGGATCTGGCAGGCCAGCGCCGTGCATCTGGGTGTGGAAGGTCGGGCCCAGCGCCGCAAAACGGTTGGGCCAACGCGCCGCCTCCGGCGGCGGCGGCAGGCGCGACGAGAGGGGAGGGCTGCGGTCGTTCATTTCCGGCAGTGTAGGCATGGCGGGGGAGCCCGACCGGAGGTGGGGCTTTCCGCGTCCGGCGGCACCACGGCTGCCGTCCTGGGGAGGGTGCGGGCTCAGGGTTTGCGAGAAGATGCCCGCATGAGCCACCCCGTTCCGACGCCCCAGGCCTTCCCGATCCCCATCCCCTTCGCCCATCACCTGGGCCTGCAGTTCTACGGTTGCACCGAGGACACCGCCGAGGTGAGGGTCTGGCTGCAGCCACCGCACCTGAACGGCTGGGGCGTGGCGCATGGTGGGCTGCTGCTGACGATGATGGACATCTCGATGGCCTTGGCCGCGCGCAGCGGTCACATGGAGGGACCGGGCGTGGCCACCATTGAGCTCAAGACCAGCTTCCTGCGGCCGGCAGAGGGCGAACTCCGGGGCATCGGGACCGTGCTGCAACGCACCGTGAGCATGGCCTTCTGCGAGGGGCGGGTGCTCAACGCCCAGGGGGATTTGTGCGCCCATGCCACCGCCACCTTCAAGTTCCTGGGCGGTGCCACGCCGCCGGCCCGTCCGCCGCGCTGAAGGACGGGAAGGGCGGGCCTGCGGTGGACAATCCCGTCCACGATGACGACGAGCCTGCCTGACATCCGCTGGACCTGGTGCCGCTTTCCCGACCTGGGTCTGCAGGATCTTTACGACGCGCTGCAACTGCGCGCCCGCGTGTTCATCCTGGAACAGGGCCCCTATCTGGATCCGGACGGCCTGGACCAGCACAGCTGGCACCTGCTGGGGCGCCTGGGCAGCGACTGGAACGGCCTGCCGGCCGGCACATTGGTGCTGTATCTGCGGGCGGTGGAGCCAGGGCAGAAGTTCGACGAGCCGGCCCTGGGCCGGGTGGTGAACCACCCTGCGGTGCGGGGCCTCGGCCTGGGCCGGGTGCTCGTGGGGGAGGGCGTGCGCCGCTGCGACCTGACCTGGCCCGGCCAGGCCAACCGCATCAGCGCGCAGGCCCATCTGGGCGATTTCTACGGCAGCTTCGGCTACCAGCCGGTGGGCCCGGTCTACCTGGAAGACGACATCCCGCACCAGGAGATGCTGCGGCCGGCTGCGGCTTGGGCATAGGCCAAGGTCGCCGGCGCTGCTTCAGCACCTTGTCACGGATTCTCCCTACAACGGGAGGGCGGGGCCGGATGTCCCAGTGCCCGCTGCTGTGGAGACTCCGATGACCAGCCTTCCCCGTATCCGTGTTGCGCGCGCCCTGGCGGCGGGCGCCTTGTCGGCTGTTGCGCTGAGTGCCTGCGCCACCGGCCTGGGCGACTATGAAATCGGTCTGTGGGGTGATATGCCCTATTCGGACCTGCAGGCCCAGGTGGGCGTGCCCAACCTGATCGCCGACATGAACGCCCATGCCCTGGCCTTCACCGTGCATGACGGTGACCTCAAGGCCGGCAACAGCACCGCAGGCTCCGTCACGCCCACCACCTGCAGCGATGCGCTCTACACCCAGGGCCTGGGCTACTTCAACGCACTGCGGGCGCCGGCCATGCTGACGCCGGGCGACAACGACTGGACGGACTGCGACCGCTCGTCGAACGGGGGCTACAACGCGCTGGAGCGTCTGGACCATGAGCGTCAGGTCTTCTTCTCGACGCCGTATTCGATGGGACAGCGCCGCCTGCGCCAGGAGGTGCAGACCGACAGGCTGTGCCTGGACCACAACGGCGCGGCCACCGCCTGCGTGGAGAACCGCCGCTGGACTTACCGCAACGTCACCTACGTCACCGTGAACGTGCAGGGCTCGTGCAACAACCTGTGCGACACCGCACCGGATGCCGCCGAGTGGACGGCGCGCAACAACGCCAACATCGTCTGGCTGCAGCAGAGCTTCGCGCAGGCCAAGGCGCGGGGTTCGGCGGCCATCATGCTGATTTCGCAGGCCAACCCGGGCTGGGACCAGGCCGACCCGACCCGCGCGCCGCTGCGCGACCCCAAGACGCTGGCCGAGACCGATGGCCAGCCCGATGGCTTCCAGGCCTACCTGCTGGCCCTGCGCGACCTCACCATCGACTTCCAGAAGCCGGTGGCCTATGTGCACGGCGATTCGCACTACCAGCGCATCGACAAACCTTTCCTGGACGCCCAGGGCCGCCGCCTGGAGAACTTCACCCGCGTGGAAACCTTCGGTGACAACGCGGGCAATGGCACCAACGACGTCCACTGGCTGCGGGTGCGGGTGCGCCCCGAGACGCGCGAGGTGTTCTCCTACCAGCCGATGATCGTGCCGGCCAACCGCGTGGCCGTTCCCGCGCCCTGAAAGAGGCGCCGGGAAAGGCGCCGCGGCCGGTCGCGGACCGAGGTCCGGCCGCGGATCTGGCACACTGCCGCGCTTTCCCGGTCTCTTGCGCGGGCGGCAGCCTGCGCCTTCAGGTTTTGGACAAGATTCTTCTGCAGATTGCCGCCGAACTGAGCGTTCGGCCGGCTCAGGTGAAAGCCGCCGTGGACCTTCTGGACGGTGGCGCCACGGTGCCCTTCATCGCCCGCTACCGCAAGGAGGCCACCGACGGCCTGGACGACATCCAGCTGCGCGAGCTGGAAGCCCGGCTGGGCTACCTGCGCGAGCTGGAGGAGCGCCGCGAGGCGGTGCTCAAGAGCATCGACGAACAGGGCAAGCTCACGCCGGAGCTGCGCGCCGCCATCGAGGCCGCGCCCACCAAGCAGGAGCTGGAAGACCTCTACCTGCCCTACAAGCCCAAGCGTCGCACCAAGGGCATGATCGCCCGCGAGGCGGGGCTGGAGCCGCTGGCCGACAAGCTGTTTGCCGACCCCAGCCTGGACCCGATGGCCGAGGCCGCCGCCTTCCTCAACCCGGACGCCGGCTTTGCCGACGCCTTCGCGGTGCTGGACGGTGTGCGCGACCTGCTGTCCGAGCGCTGGGCCGAGGACGCCACCCTGGTGGGCAAGCTGCGCGAATGGCTGTGGGCCGAGGGCCTGTTCCAGTCCAAGCTGGCCCCGGGCAAGGACGAGAACCACCCGGACCACAGCAAGTTCCGCGACTACTTCGACTACGACGAGCCCATCCGCACCGTGCCCAGCCACCGCGCGCTGGCGGTCTTCCGCGGCCGCACGCTGGAGATCCTGGACGCCAAGCTGGTGCTCGACGAAGAAGTCGTGCCGGGCCAGCCCACGCTGGCCGAAGGCCGCATCGCCCAGCACCTGGGCTGGCGCCACGCCAAGCGCGCCGGCGACGAGCTGATCCGCAAGACCATCGCCTGGACCTGGAAGGTCAAGCTGTCGATGAGCTTGGAGCGGGACCTGTTCGGCCGTCTGCGTGAAGAGGCCGAGAAGGTCGCCATCAAGGTGTTTGCCGAGAACCTGCGCGACCTGCTGCTGGCCGCGCCCGCCGGCAAGCGGGTGGTGATGGGCCTGGACCCGGGTATCCGCACCGGGGTGAAGGTGGCGGTGGTGAGCGACACCGGCAAGGTGCTGGCCACGGCCACCGTCTACCCGCACGAGCCCAAGTGCGACTGGGAAGGCAGCTTGCACACCCTGGGCCGCCTGGTGGCCACCCACGGCGTGAACCTGATCGCCATCGGCAACGGCACCGCCAGCCGCGAGACGGACAAGCTGGCGGCAGACCTGATCAAGCGCATCCAGGGCATGGCCCCGGACGTGAAGCTGGAGAAGGTGGTGGTCAGCGAGGCCGGCGCCTCGGTCTACTCGGCCTCCGAATTCGCCTCCAAGGAGTTGCCGGACCTGGACGTGAGCCTGCGCGGCGCGGTGTCCATCGCCCGCCGCCTGCAGGACCCGCTGGCCGAGCTGGTGAAGATCGAGCCCAAGAGCATCGGCGTGGGCCAGTACCAGCACGACGTGAACCAGAGCGAACTGGCCCGCACGCTGGATGCGGTGGTGGAAGACTGCGTGAACTCGGTGGGCGTGGACCTGAACACCGCCTCGGCCCCGTTGCTGGCCCAGGTCTCGGGCCTGTCCACCGCGGTGGCCAACAGCATCGTGCGCTGGCGCGACGCCAACGGCGCCTTCCGCAACCGCCAGCAGCTGCTGGACGTGGCCGGCCTGGGCGCCAAGACCTTCGAGCAGGCCGCGGGCTTCCTGCGCATCCGCGATGGCGACAACCCGCTGGACCTGTCGGGTGTGCACCCGGAAACCTACCCGGTGGTCGAGAAGATCATCGCCGCGGCCGGCCGGCCGATCCAAGAGCTGATCGGCAATGCGGACGTGATCCGCAAGCTGCGGCCCGAGGCCTTCGCCGACGAGAAGTTCGGCGCCATCACGGTCAAGGACATCCTGGCCGAGCTGGAAAAGCCCGGCCGCGACCCGCGCCCGGACTTCAAGGTGGCCCGCTTCAACGACGGCGTCGAGGACATCAAGGACCTGCAGGAGGGCATGGTGCTCGAAGGCACGGTGTCCAACGTGGCCCAGTTCGGCGCCTTCGTGGACCTGGGCGTGCACCAGGACGGCCTGGTGCATGTGAGCCAGCTGTCCAACAAGTTCGTCAACGATGCCCGCGAGGTGGTCAAGACCGGCGACATCGTCAAGGTCAAGGTGCTGGAGGTCGATCTGGCCCGCAAGCGCATCAGCCTGACGATGAAGCTCGACGCCGCCGCGCCCGGGCCGAAGAGCGGCAGCCGTGGCGACAACAGCTACCGTCCCGCCGCGCGAGGCGAGCGAGCCCAGTCCGGTCGTGGCCACCAGGCCGAGGCGCCGAGCGCGATGGCCGCGGCTTTCGCCAAGCTCAAGCGCTGAGCGGGCGGCGCCGGGCATGGCGATGAAGGCCCTGCGTGTCCTGGCCGGTCCGGCCGCGCTGGCACGCCTGCGCCAGGGCCCGCTCACGTCGGCCGAGGTGCGAGTGGTACCGGGCGCCGCCGGTGGCCCCAAGGGCCTGATCCTGGGCCCGCTGGACCAGTTCCTGTTCGGCGATTGGCTGCCGCGCGGCGGCCACACGGTGCATCTGCTGGGCGCCTCGATCGGCTCCTGGCGCATGACGGCCGCCTGCCTGCCCGACCCGGTGGCTGCCCTGCGGCGGCTGAGCGAGGACTACATCACCCAGCGCTACGAGCATGCACCGGGCCAGCCGCCGCTGCCCAGCCATGTCAGCACGGTGTTTGGCGCCAAGCTGCAAGAGCACTTTGGCGGCCAGGAGGCGGCGTTGCTGGCCCACCCGCGGTACCGGCTGCATGTCTTCACCAGCCACGGCCGCCGTTGGCTGCGGCGCGAGACCACCCGCTGGCGAACCAGCCTGGGCTATGGCGCGGCCTTTGCCAGCAACCTGGTCACCCGCTCGGCCCTGGGCGGCTGGCTGGAGCGGGTGGTGTTCTCCGACCCGCGCGACGCGCTGCCGCTGCCACTGAACGACCTCCGCGGCGTGCAGGTGCCACTGACGCCACAGAACCTGATCCCCGCGGTGCTGGCC
Source organism: Ideonella benzenivorans (assembly GCF_020387415.1). Taxonomy (GTDB): domain Bacteria; phylum Pseudomonadota; class Gammaproteobacteria; order Burkholderiales; family Burkholderiaceae_C; genus Ideonella; species Ideonella benzenivorans. The sequence continues at coordinate 321,209 of NZ_JAGWCB010000008.1, forward strand.
AGTTGTGCGATCCCGTTCTGGCTGGATGCGGTGCATGACATCCCGGGCGCACCCGCCGGTGCCTACTGGGACGGTGGCATCACCGACTACCACCTGCACTTGCGCTACGACCGACTGCTGGCCGGCGAGGGGGGCGATCCGGGCTGGGTGCTGTACCCGCACTTCCAGCCCACGCTGGTGCCGGGTTGGTTGGACAAATCCCTGCGTTGGCGCCATCGGGCCACCGGCGCATTGGACCGTGTGGTGGTGCTCGCGCCCCGGCCCGAGTGGCTGGCCACGCTGCCTGGGGGGCGCCTGCCCAGCCGCGAGGACTTCAAGGTCCACCTGGACGACGATGCGGCACGCGAGCAGGCCTGGCGCCGCGCGGTGGCCGAGAGCCAGCGCCTGGCCGACGAGTTCCAGGCCTGGGTGGACGGCAGGGCCACGCCCGAGCTGCAGCTCTTGCCCTGAGCCGGACCGGTCAACCCGCGGGTTCGACCTCCGGCTGGGGCGGCGCCGCAACGGTCACGTCCTGCCGGCCCTGTCGCGCCGCCACCATCCACGCAGCCGCCCGCTCGGCCATCATGATGACCGGGGCGTTGGTGTTGCCGCTGACGATGCGGGGCATCGCCGAGGCGTCCACCACCCGCAGGCCCGACAGGCCGTGCACCTTCATCTGGGCGTCCACCACCGCCAGCGGGTCGGCGCCCATGCGGCAACTGCCCACCGGGTGGTAGATGGTGTCGGCGTGGTTGCGGATGAATTCGGCGATGGCCTGCGGGTCTTGCGCCTGCGCCAAGGGGCCGCGTTCCTGGCCCCCGAGGGCCGCCATGGCGGGCTGGGCCAGCAGGCGGCGGGTCTGCTGCACGCCACTGACCAGCCGGTCAAGGTCGTCACCCTCGGCCAGGAAGGCCGGGTCGATCACCGGGGCGGCCTGCGGGTCGGCGCTGGCCAGCGTCACCCGCCCACGGCTCTGGGGCCGCAGCAGGCACACATGCACCGAGTAGCCGTGGCCCCACACCGCGCTGCGCCCGTGGTTGACCAGTTGGCCCACCACGAAATGCCACTGCAGGTCCGGCACGGCCTCGTCCGGCCGGCTGCGGAAGAAGCCACCCGCTTCGGCGAAGTTGGAGGTCAGCAGGCCGCGCCGCTCGCGCCGCCACTGGCCGATGGCGCGGGCGATGTCCCAGCCACCCCCCAGGCTCAGGCCGAAACTCTCGCGCGCCTGGGGCGCCTTCAACACCATCACCACGTCCGGGTGGTCGTGCAGGTTGCGGCCCACGCCGGGCAGGGCGTGGCGCACTTCGATGCCATGGCGCTGCAGCTCGATCGGGTCGCCCACGCCCGAGAGCATCAGCAGCTGCGGCGACTGGAAGGCGCCGGCGCACAGGGCCACCTCCTGGCGGGCCATCAGCCGCAGGCGCTGACCGCGCTGCAGCAGTTCCACGCCGCGCACCTGCCGGCCGTCGAGAATCAGCCGCTCGGCCCGGGCTTCGGTGAAGACCTGCAGATTGGGGCGGCCCAGATGAGGGCTCAGGTAGCCTTTGGCGGCGCTGAAGCGCTCGCCGTTCTTGTGCGTGACCTGGTACATCCCCACGCCTTCGAACGTGGCGCCGTTGAAGTCCGGGTTGACCGGCCAGCCAGCTTGGCGGCCGGCTTCGACGAATCGGCGCGACAGCGGGTTGGGGTCGCACAGGTCCATCACATGCAGTGGGCCGCCCTGGCCATGCCAGGCGTCGGCGCCGCGCGCGTTGTCCTCGGCCCGCTGGAACCAGGGCAGCACGCTGCCCCAGTCCCAACCGGGGTTGCCGGCGGTGGCCCAGGCGTCGTAGTCGCTGCGGTGGCCACGGATGTAGATCATCGCGTTGATCGAGCTGGAGCCCCCCAGCACCTTGCCGCGGGGCTGGTAGCCGCGCCGGCCATTCAGTCCGGGCTGGGGTGTGGTCTCAAAGCACCAGTTGGCCTGGCCGGTGCGGGCCATCACGCCCAGGCCTGCCGGGCAGTGGATCAGCACGCTGTGGTCGGCCGGGCCGGCCTCCAGCAAGGCGACGGACACCGAAGGGTCTTCACTGAGCCGGCCGGCCAGCACCGAGCCGGCGCTGCCGCCACCGACGATGAGGTAGTCGAAGGTCTGGGACGGGGGAAGGGGAGTCATGGGCAACATCGGTTGGGGGTTCCAGGCGAGGGCAGTGTCCGAAGCCCGGCTGCGTGCTTCCACCGATGGCCATGACAGCCGATCGTCCTAAAGTGACAAGCGCGGGTTTGTCCGGCCTGCTGTCCGACGTTCCACCATGTCTGCTGCCGCCCGCCTGCCCGAAACCGATGCTCTGATCCATCCGGTCTATGCCCGGATGCTGCGGCGTCTGCTGTTGCAGACCGCGGTGGATCCGGCGCCAGTGCTGGCGGCGGCGGGGCTGTCGGCCGAGACCCTGGATCAGGAGGACCGGCCCCTTTCGTTGGACACCACCCAGCGGCTGGCACAGGCGGCGATGACCGCCACGGGGCGCCCCTGGTTGGGGCTGGACCTGGGCGGGCAGACGCCCGTGTCCATGCATGGGTTGATCGGCTATGCGGCGGTGACGGCGCCGGACCTGGGCGCGGTGTTGCAGGTGTTCGCGCGCTACAGCACGGTGCGCAATGAGGCCTTGGTCTGGTCGCTGGAATCGGGCGAGGCCGGGGGCGCCGTGCTGCGCGGGCGCGAATGCGCGGACTGGGGCGCTGCACGCGGCTTCTACCTGGACGCCGTGGTGAGTGCGACGCTGCGCTTGGTGGAGGCGGCACTGGGGGAGTTGCCCGACGGGTTGTGGGTGGACTGGCCGCTGCCGGCCCCGCCGTGGTTGGCGCAGTACCAGCGCTTTGCGCCGGTGCGCTTCCGTTTCGCGGCGGCAGCGCTGGCGGTGTCTGCCGAGGCCCCTGCGCTGGCCTGGCCCTGCCTGGGGGCGGATCCACGCGCTCATGCCGCGGCCTGTCGGGCCTGTGAGGCCGAGTTGCGCACCTTGGCCGAACGCAGCCTGTCCCGGCGCGTGGCCGGTTTGCTGCGCAGCCAGCCGGCCGGGCGCTATCCCAGCCTGACCGAGGTTGCGGTTCATTGCGCACTGGGGCGCCGAACCCTGATGCGTCGCCTGGCGGCCGAAGGCACCTCTTTTCAGGCGCTGCTGGACGAGGCCCGGCAGGCGCGGGCACTTTGGCTGCTGCGCCGCACCCGCCTGCCGGTGGAAGAGGTGGCGGCCCAACTGGGGCTGGCCGACACCTCGAACTTCAGCCGCACCGTCCGACGCTGGTTTGGGTGCACGCCGGGCGAACTGCGTCGGCAGGCACCCGCTGCTGCCGGTGAAGCGGTGCAGCCGGGCTATACTTGATGCCTCAATCACCCACAGCACAGAACCGGGAAAGGCAGCACGGGTTATGACACCGCGAACTCGCTCGATCTTCTTCCAAGAGGTCTGATCGGCCGCGGTGCACTTCTGCGTCTTTCGTTTGTGCTTTCGCAACGCGGCCCCGGTGGCCGCGTTTTGCTTTTCTGCGCCGGCCGCTTCGGACCTCGCCCGACACAGGCTCTGCCTTTGGCAGGGCGTCCCCTCTGAAAAATTCAGCACGGCACCGGTTGGTGCCCCATGAGGAGTTCCTGATGCTCACGATCACCTTGCCCGATGGCTCGAAACGCGAATACCCGGCCCCGCTGACGGTGGCCGAGGTGGCGGCGTCCATCGGCACCGGCCTGGCCAAGGCCGCCCTGGGCGGCAAGGTCGGCAGCGGCGAGGCGGCCAAGCTGGTCGATACCAGCTACCGCATTGAGGCGGACACGGCGCTGGCCATCATCACCGACAAGCAGCCCGAGGGGCTGGAGATGATCCGCCACTCGACGGCCCACTTGCTGGCCTATGCGGTCAAGCAGCTGTTCCCCGAGGCCCAGGTGACCATCGGCCCGGTGATCGAGAACGGTTTCTATTACGACTTCGCCTACAAGCGCCCGTTCACGCCGGAAGACCTGGCCGCCATCGAGAAGAAGATGGCCGAGCTGGCCAAGAAGGACGAGCCGGTGGTGCGCCGCGTGCTGCCGCGTGACGAGGCGGTGGCCCACTTCAAGGGCATGGGCGAAGCCTACAAGGCCGAGATCATCGGCAGCATCCCGACCGATCAGGACGTCTCGCTCTACCGCGAGGGCGACTTCGAGGACCTGTGCCGCGGCCCGCACGTGCCCAGCACCGGCAAGCTCAAGCACTTCAAGCTGATGAAGGTGGCCGGCGCCTACTGGCGCGGCGATCACCGCAACGAGATGCTGCAGCGCATCTACGGCACGGCCTGGGCCAGCAAGGACGAACTGCAGCAGTACCTGCACATGCTGGAAGAGGCCGAGAAGCGCGACCACCGCAAGCTCGGCCGCGAACTGGATCTGTTCCACATCGACGAGCATTCGCCGGGCACCGTGTTCTGGCATCCCAAGGGCTGGTCGGTCTGGCAGGAAGTCGAGCAGTACATGCGCCGTGTCTACCGCGACAACGGCTACCAGGAGGTCAAGGGCCCGCAGATCCTGGACAAGGGCCTGTGGGAGAAGACCGGCCACTGGGACAAGTACCGCGAGAACATGTTCACGACGGAATCGGAAAAGCGCGACTACGCGCTCAAGCCGATGAACTGCCCGGGCCACATCCTGATCTTCAAGCAGGGCATCAAGAGCTACCGCGACCTGCCGCTGCGCTATGGTGAATTCGGCGCCTGCCACCGCAACGAGCCCACCGGCGGCCTGCACGGCATCATGCGGGTGCGCGCCTTCACGCAGGACGATGGCCACATCTTCTGCACCGAGGACATGATCCTTGATGAGTGCGTGGCCTACACCGAGCTGCTGCAGAAGGTCTACAAGGACTTCGGCTTCACGGACATCCTCTACAAGGTCGCCACGCGGCCGGAAAAACGCATCGGCGCCGAGGAGATCTGGGACAAGGCCGAACATGCCCTGATGGAGAGCCTGCGCCGCTCCGGTTGCGATTACGTCATTGCCCCGGGCGATGGCGCCTTCTACGGCCCGAAGATCGAATACACGCTGAAGGACGCGCTGGGCCGCCAGTGGCAGTGCGGCACGATGCAGGTCGACTTCTCGATGGCGCAGCGCCTGGACGCCGAGTACGTGGCCGAGGATGGTTCCCGCAAGCACCCGGTGATGCTGCACCGCGCCATCGTCGGCAGCCTGGAGCGTTTCATCGGCATTCTGATCGAGCAGCACGCCGGTGCGCTGCCCGTCTGGCTGGCGCCGACGCAGGTCGTGGTGTCCTCGATCACCGATGCCCAGGCGGACTACGTGGAAAGCGTGGTGAAAGCGCTGCAAAAACAAGGAGTTAGGGCGCTGGCGGATTTGCGTAACGAGAAAATTACGTATAAAATCCGCGAGCACTCGTTGCAGAAGGTTCCGTACATCCTCGTCGTGGGTGACAAGGAGAAGGCAAGCGGGGCCGTCGCGGTGCGCGCCCGAGGCAACCAGGACCTGGGTGTCATGTCCCTCGCAGAGTTCCAAGAGAAGCTCGCGAACGACATCGCCACCAAGGTTTGAGGCAACCTCGGTTTTTTGCGTTCCAGTCTTTTCTAACGGGGTTTTCCTCTTGCCGGAAAGCCCGCATGAGGGGTTTTCACCATCGCTACCTTTGCCGACCGTCGGATGCCGAACGTCGAGCGCAAGCATCGACTCAACCGCGAGATCACCGCACTCCAGGTGCGACTGAATGGCGTGGAGAACGAGCCGTTGGGCATCGTCAGCATTCAGGAAGCCTTGCGGCTGTCAGCCGAGCACGACGTCGATCTGGTCGAAATTGCTGCCCAGGCCGATCCGCCGGTATGCCGGCTGATGGACTATGGCAAGTTCAAGTACCAGGAGCAAAAGCGCGCTGCCGAGGCCAAGGCCAAGCAGAAGGTCATCGAGGTGAAGGAAGTCAAATTCCGTCCGGGCACGGACGAAGGCGACTACAACATCAAGATGCGCAATCTGCGCCGCTTCATCGCCGAGGATGGCGACAAGGGCAAGGTCACGCTGCGCTTCCGCGGACGTGAAATCACCCACCAGGACATCGGCATGCGCTTGCTGGAACGCATTCGCGACGAGCTGGCCGATGTGGCGGTGGTGGAGCACATGCCCAAGCTCGAAGGTCGCCAGATGATCATGGTGCTGGCCCCGAAGAAGAAGTAAGCGTTTTCAAGGTTTCACCGCCCGGTCTGGTCATCGGGTGGTTGAAGAGAAGCCACTGCAGGCCATCAAGTGCAGCGTAGCCGCGCTGCCGCCCAGCAGAGGTGTCATAAAAGGAGCATTCACATGCCCAAGATGAAGACCAAGAGCAGCGCGAAGAAGCGTTTTCGCGTCCGTCCGGGTGGCACCGTCAAGCGCGGTCAAGCCTTCAAGCGTCACATCCTGACCAAGAAGTCCACCAAGAACAAGCGTCACCTGCGTGGTGCAGTGACTGTGCATGAGACCAACATGGGTCACATGGCGCAGATGCTGCCGTTCGCCGGCCTGTAATCCACCAAGACTGAAGGAGAAATCACATGCCTCGCGTCAAACGTGGTGTTACCGCCCGCGCTCGTCATAAGAAGGTTCTGGCCCTGGCCAAGGGTTTCCGCGGCCGCCGCAAGAACGTCTTCCGCATCGCCAAGCAGGCGGTGATGAAGGCGGGCCAGTACGCCTACCGTGACCGCCGTGCCAAGAAGCGCGTGTTCCGCCAACTGTGGATCGCCCGTATCAATGCCGGCGCCCGCAGCCTGGGACTGACCTACAGCAAGTTCATGGCTGGTCTGAAGAAGGCCTCGATCGACATCGACCGCAAGGTCCTGTCGGACATGGCCATCCACGATCCGGCCGCTTTTGCCGCCATCGTCGACAAGGTGAAGGCCCAGCTTGCTTGATAACCCTGCTGGGTGACCGGGGCCTGCTCTGCAGGCTTTGGGAACCCTCTCAGGCTCTCAAAGGCCGTCACCCCCGGTGTCGGCCTTTTTTCATTGATTTGCACCGAACATGAACGATCTCGACCAACTGGTGGGTGCCGCGCAGGCAGATTTCGCCGCGGCCGCCACGCCAGCCGAGCTGGAAAACGCCAAGGCCCGTTATCTGGGCAAGGCCGGTCAGGTGACCGAACTCCTCAAGGGCATGGCTGCCTTGTCGCATGAGGAGAAGAAGACCCGCGGGGCCGAGATCAACCAGACCAAGCAGCGCATCGAGGCGCTGCTGACCGCGCGCCGCCAGGCCCTGGCCGAAGCCGAAATGCAGGCCCATCTGAAGGCCGAGGCGCTGGACGTGACGCTGCCCGGTCGCCAGCATGGCGTGGGTGGCCTGCACCCGGTCTCCCGCACGCTGGAGCGCATCGAGGCCATCTTCGGCTCCATGGGCTTCGAGGTGGCCGACGGCCCCGAGATCGAGGAGGACTGGTTCAACTTCACCGCGCTGAACACGCCGGCCGACCACCCCGCGCGCTCGATGCACGACACCTTCTACGCCGACACGAAGGCGCCGGACGGCAGCGGCCACCTGCTGCGCACCCACACCAGCCCGATGCAGGTGCGCCATGCGGTGCAGCATGTGAAGCGCCACGCCGCCGCGCTGGCGGCCGGTCAGGCCATGCCCGAGATCCGCGTCATCGCGCCGGGCCGCACCTACCGGGTGGACAGCGACGCCACCCACTCGCCGATGTTCCACCAGTGCGAAGGCCTGTGGATCGGCGAGAACGTGTCCTTCAAGGACCTGAAGTCGGTCTTTGCCGACTTCTTCCGCAACTTCTTCGAGACCGACGACCTGGAGATCCGCTTCCGCCCGTCGTTCTTCCCGTTCACCGAGCCCTCGGCCGAGGTGGACATCGCCTTCGCTTCCGGCCCCCTCAAGGGCCGCTGGCTGGAGGTGGCCGGCTCCGGCCAGGTACATCCGAACGTGGTGCGCAACTTCGGCCTGGACCCGGAGCGTTACATCGGCTTTGCCTTCGGCATGGGCCCGGACCGGCTGACCATGCTGCGTTACGGCGTGAACGACCTGCGCCTGTTCTTCGACGGTGACCTGCGCTTCCTGAGCCAGTTCAAGTGAGCCGGGCAGGGCGGTCCACCGTCCTGCCGCTTCCGCCGTTTTCCAGAACATCTTCGGATTCCCATCATGCAATTCCCTGAATCCTGGTTGCGCGAGTTCTGCAACCCGCCCATCACCACCCAAGAACTGGCCGACCTGCTGACCATGGCCGGGCTGGAGGTGGAAGAACTGCGGCCGGCCGCCCCCGCGTTCAGCAAGATCGTCGTCGCCGAGATCGTCGAGGCCGAGCAGCATCCCAATGCTGACCGCCTGCGCGTGTGCCGGGTCGATGCCGGCGCGCACAGCAAGGATGGTCTGCTGCAGATCGTCTGTGGCGCGCCCAATGCCCGCGTGGGCATCCGCGTGCCGCTGGCATTGGTGGGCGCCGAGCTGCCCCCGGGCGAGGATGGCAAGCCTTTCCAGATCAAGGTGGGCAAGCTGCGCGGCGTGGAGAGCTTCGGCATGCTGTGCTCGGCCCGCGAGCTGCAGCTCAGCGAGGACCACGGCGGCCTGCTGGAACTGCCGGCCGATGCCCCGCTGGGCCAGGACATCCGTCAGTACCTGAACCTGGACGACACGCTGTTCACCCTCAAGCTCACGCCCAACCTGGCGCATTGCCTGAGCGTGTATGGCGTGGCGCGCGAGGTCTCCGCGCTGACCGGCACGCCGCTGAACACGCCCCGCTTCGATGCGGTGGCGCCTGCGCTGCAGGACACGCTGGCGGTGGACGTGCAGGCCGCGGACCTGTGTGGCCGCTTCTCCGGCCGTATCGTGCGGGGCGTCAACACGAAGGCCCAGACGCCGGCCTGGATGGTGCAACGCCTGGCGCGTTGCGGCCAGCGCTCGGTCAGCCCACTGGTGGACATCTCCAACTACGTGATGTTCGAACTGGGCCGCCCGTCGCACATCTTCGACCTGGACAAGATCCACGGCGGTCTGCAGGTGCGCTGGGGCCGGGCTGGTGAGACGCTCAAGCTGCTCAACGGCAACACCATCACGGTCGATGGCCAGGTCGGCGTGATCGCCGACGACCAGGCCGTCGAATCGCTGGCCGGCATCATGGGCGGTGATGCGACCGCGGTGTCCGACGACACCCGCAACATTTACATTGAGGCGGCCTTCTGGTGGCCCTCGGCCATCGCCGGCCGCTCGCGCCGCTTCAACTTCTCGACCGATGCCGGCCACCGCTTCGAGCGCGGCGTGGATCCGCAGCAGACGGTGGAGCACATCGAGCGCATCACCGCGCTGGTGCAGCAGATCTGCGGCGGCCAGGCCGGCCCGATCACCGACGTGCAGCCGGCCATGCCCGAGCGCAAGCCGGTGCGCCTGCGCGTGGCCCGCGCGGCCAAGGTCATCGGCATGCCCGTCACCCAGGCCGAATGCGCTGGCGTGATGCAGCGCCTGGGCCTGCGCTTCACGGAAGGCGAGGGCGAGCTGACCGTCACGCCGCCGTCCTGGCGTTTCGACCTCACGATCGAGGAAGACCTGATCGAGGAAGTGGTGCGCGTGCTGGGTTACCAGCGCCTGCCGGCCACGCCGCCGCTGGCCCCGGTGACGGTGAAGGTCCGCCCGGAAGCGCGTCGCAGCGGCCATGCCGTGCGCCATGCGCTGGCCGCCCTGGGCTACCAGGAGACGATCAACTTCAGCTTTGTCGAAGAGCGTTGGGAGCGTGAGCTCTCGGGCAATGACGACCCGATCAAGGTGCTGAACCCGATCGCCGCCCCGCTGGCGGTGATGCGTTCCAGCCTGATGGGTAGCCTGGTCAATGTGCTCAAGTACAACCTGGCCCGCCGCGCCGCGCGGGTGCGGGTGTTCGAGGTCGGGCGTGTGTTCTGGCGCGACGCCGCCGTGGCCTCCACCGACACCAGCGTGGCCGGCGTGAACCAGCCCATGCATGTCGGCGGTCTGGCCTATGGCCAGGCCCTGCCGCTGCAATGGGGCGAGGTGGAGCGCAACGTCGACTTCTTTGACGTGAAGGGCGATGTCGAGTCGCTGCTGGCACCGTACAAGGCGAGCTACCAGGTGGCCGAGCATCCGGCCATGCATCCGGGCCGTTGCGCGGCCGTGCTGCTGGATGGGGTGGTGATCGGCCATGTGGGCGAACTGCATCCCAAGTGGCGCCAAGCTTATGATCTGCCGCAGGCGCCGGTGCTGTTCGAGCTCGACATGGCGGCGGTGCAGGCCCGTCCGGTGCCGGTGGCCCAGCCGGTGCCGCGTCAGCAAAGCACCTTCCGTGACCTGGCGCTGGTGGTGTCGGACAAGGTCTCCCACGAGGCCCTGACCAACACCTTGCGTGACGACCCGCAAGGGCTGGTGCGTGGTGCGGTGCTGTTCGACATCTACAAGCCGGCCCAGCCCACGGCCGACATTCCGGCGGGCGAACGCAGCCTGGCTGTGCGCCTGGAACTGCTGGACAACGAGACCACGCTCAACGACGAGCGCATCGAGGCGGTGATGGCCGCTGCGGTGGCCCGTGTGCAGTCGGCCCATGCGGCTCGCCTGCGCGGTTGATACGCAACAAAAAGGAACCCATGAGCATGGACTCCCAGGACGACCTGCCCGGCGGTGAGCGCGTGCTGCTCACCTCCGTCGAGACGCCCACGCTGACCAAGGCCGAGCTGTCCGAACTGCTGTTCGAGCGGCTGGGCCTGAACAAGCGGGAATCGAAGGACATGGTGGAAGCCTTCTTCGACATCCTCACCGACGCCCTCGTCAAGGGGGAGGATGTGAAGCTCTCCGGGTTCGGGAATTTTGCAATTCGTCGCAAAGCCCCGCGCCCGGGACGGAACCCCCGCACCGGCGAATCGATCCCAATCAAGGCCCGCAATGTCGTGACCTTCCATGCCAGCGCCAAGCTCAAGGCGGTGGTGCAGGGAGAAGTCCCGCCGTCGCAGGACTTCGAGTAAAGTTTTCTGCCCAGCATGCCTTCGCCATCTCGGCCGAAGGTTTCAAGGCTGTTGAACCACCATGTCAGACGCCCCCCGCGAGCTGCCGGCCATTCCCGCCAAGCGCTACTTCACCATTGGTGAGGTGAGCGAGCTGTGCGGCGTGAAGCCTTATGTGCTGCGTTACTGGGAACAGGAATTCACCCAGCTGCGGCCGATGAAGCGACGCGGCAACCGGCGCTACTACCAGCACCATGAGGTGCTGCTGATCCGCCGCATCCGCGAGTTGCTGTACGACCAAGGCTTCACCATCAGTGGCGCCCGCAACCGCCTGTTGGAGGCGGGGGCTGAGCCGACGCCGGTGGTGCCACTGGCCGCCGAGGCGGAGGGTGATGACGCGGTGACCCTCGCCGAGCCGATCGGGGCGGTTCCCGTGGCGGCACTGTCCCACCATGTCGCGATGGCCGAGTTGAGCGTGCGTCCGCCGCTGCCGGCCAACCCCAGCCTGGCCCAGCTGCGCGACGAATTGCAGTCCATTCACGAACTCCTTTCCATCTGACAAATTTTCGGTATATACTTTTAGCTTCAGTCGGGGTGTAGCGCAGCCTGGTAGCGCACTTGCATGGGGTGCAAGGGGTCGCGAGTTCGAATCCCGCCACCCCGACCAAAGAAAAGCAAAGCCCGGTTCCGAAAGGAGCCGGGCTTTTTGCGTTGTGGCGCCTGGCTCGCTGCTTGAGCCTGCAGCCTGGCAAGCTCACGGCCGATTGCATCCGCCCGATACTTGCACCATGAGCGCAACCCTTCCCACCGGTCTGCTGGTTCTGCACGGCAACCGCGCCGAACTGCTGGCCGACACCGTCGCCGGCTGGCTGGCCCGTCAGCCGCTGGGACCGCTGGAAGACGAGATCATGCTGGTGCAGAGCAACGGCATGGCCGAATGGCTGAAGATGACGCTGGCCAGCACGCAGGGCGTGTGTGCCGCGTCGCGGGTGGAACTGCCAGCGCGCTTCCAGTGGTGGCTGTACCGCCAGGTGCTGGGCCGTGATGGTGTGCCGCGCGAGTCGCCGCTGGACAAGGCGGCGCTGACCTGGCGCTTGGTGCGGCTGTTGCCCGCGCTGTGCGACCAGCCGGGCTTCGCCCCGGTGGCGGGCTTTCTGCACGACGACGACCCGGACCGCTTGCTGCAACTGGCCCGCCGGCTGGCGGACCTGCTGGACCAGTACCAGGTCTACCGGGCCGATTGGCTGGAGGACTGGGCCGAAGGGCGGGACGTGCTGCGCAATGGCCATGGCCAGGCCCCGGCGGTGCCGCCGGACCAGCGTTGGCAGCCCTTGCTGTGGCGCGCCTTGCTGGCGTCGGTGGGGCCGGATGCGCTGGGCGCCTTGCGCCCCCGCTTGCACGGCTTGGTGCTGAGCCGTCTGCGGGAGGCCGGCCCGCTGGCCGGGCGTCTGCCGCGCCGCATCGTGCTGTTCGGCATGACCCATGTGCCGCTGCCCACGCTGGAGCTGCTGGCCGCGCTGGCCGGCCACAGCCAGGTGGTGCTGGCGGTGCCCAACCCCTGTCGCTACCACTGGGCCGACATCATCGACGGGCGGGAGCTGCTGCGCCAGCAGCGCCATCGCCAGCCCTTTCGCCAGGGGCGTGACCTGTCGCAGACCCCGCTGGAGGCGCTGCACCTGCATGCCCACCCACTGCTGGCCGCCTGGGGGCGCCAGGGTCGGGACTTCGTGCGCCAGCTCGATGCCTTCGACGATGCGGAGCAGGCACGCCAGCGCTTCGCCCTTCCGCGCATCGACCTGTTCGACGAGGAGGGGGCGGACGATGGTGCGGTCACGTTGCCGCTGCTGCGCCAGGTGCAGGCCCACATCCGCGACCTGACACCGCTGGCCGAACATCCCCATCCGACGCTGGCGCCCGAAGACCGCTCCATCGTCTTCCACATCGCCCACAGCGCGATGCGTGAAATGGAGGTGCTGCACGACCAGCTGCTGGCCTTGCTGGCCCAGCCGGCCGCCCCGGGTGCCCGACCCCTGGCGCCGCGCGACGTCGTCGTGATGGTGCCCGACATCGAGGCCATGGCACCCGCCGTGCACGCGGTGTTCGGCCAGTACGGCCGACACGATCCGCGCCACATCCCGTTTGACATCGCCGACCTGAGCGCGCGACGCAGCAGTCCGGTGGTGGCCGCGCTGGAATGGCTGCTGTACCTGCCCCAGCAGCGTTGCACCGCCAGCGAGCTGCGCGACCTGCTGGAGGTGCCGGCGCTGGGGGCGCGCTTTGGCCTGTCGCAGGAGACGCTGCCGCGGCTGGTGCAGTGGATGGGCGATGCGGGGCTGCGCTGGGGCCTGTCCGAGGCCCAGCGCAGCCGTCTGGGCTTGCCCGAATGCGGGCCGGCCAACAGTGCCTGGTGGGCCATGCGCCGCATGCTGATGGGCTATGCCAGTGGCGAGGCAGCGCCGGCGCAGGACAGGCCGGATGCCGAGCCGTTCGCCGGCATCGAGCCCCATGCCGACGTGGCTGGCCTGGAGGCCGAGCTGGCCGGCGGGCTGGCCGAGCTGCTGACCCGCCTGAACCACTGGTGGCCGGTGCTGGACACGGCCGCCACGCCGGCCAAATGGGCCGAGCGCGGGCGCCAGTTGCTGGCCCAGCTGTTTCGCGCCACCAACGAGGACGAGCGCCAGGCCCTGCAGGCGCTGGACGAGGCCTTGTCGCACTGGCTGCGTGACTGCGCGCTGGCCGGCTTCGACCAGCCGGTGCCGCTGGCCGTGGCCCGCGAGGCCTGGCTGGAGGCGCTGGAGGAACCGGCGCTCAACCGCCGTTTCCGCGCCGGCGGCGTCACCTTCTGCACCCTGATGCCGATGCGCGCGATCCCCTTCGAGGTGGTGTGCCTGCTGGGCATGAACGAGGGTGACTATCCCCGCCGCGCGCCGCGCAGCGACTTCGACCTGATGGCCCAGCCCGGCCAGGCCCGGCCCGGTGACCGCGCCCGGCGCGATGACGACCGCCAGCTGATGCTGGAGGCCTTGCTGTCGGCCCGCCGGCAGCTGTATGTGAGCTGGACCGGCCGCAGCGTGCGCGACAACACCGCGCAGCCGCCGTCCGTGCTGGTGGCCCAACTGCGCGACTACCTGGCCGCGGGCTGGAGCCCGCAGGCGGTGGCCGAGCGCACCACGGAACATCCGCTGCAACCCTTCAGCCGGCGCTATTTCGAGCCCGGCACGCCGCTGCTCACCTATGCCCGCGAATGGCGGCAGGCCCATGTGGCGCAAGAAGAGGGCGCGCTGACGCCCGTGGCGCCGGCCGAGGCGGCGCGGGAAGAAGAGACCGCGCCCACCACGCTGACGCTGGAGGCGCTGGCCCGCTTTCTGCGCAACCCGGTCCAGGCCCATTTCCGCCATCGGCTGGGGGTGGTGTTCGAGGCGGAACAGGCCGCGGCCGAGGACGAGGAATGCTTTGCGCTGGACGGCCTGGCGGCCTACGGGCTGATCGACCAGCTGATGGGGCAGGCGCTGGCCGCGCTGCAGGTGGCCACGACGCCACTGGGCGAGGCCAGCGTGCAGGCCCAGGTGGCGCGGCTGCGGCGCCAGGGCGCCTTGCCCTTGGGTGGGCCCGGCGAACGCACCGCGCGTGAACTGGGCGAGGCCTTGCAGGCCATGTTGAGCGCCTGGCAGCGCGAGCTGAGCCAATGGCCGGACCTCGCGCCCCACCTGCCGGTGGAGGCCCAGTCCGGCCCGGTGCAGCTGCAGGACTGGTTGCAGGGCCTGCGCCGCCAGGGGACCAGCCTGCCCGTGGCCCTGCTGCCCACCGCGCGCCGCCTGTGCAAGGGCAGCCTGGACGACCCCGCCCCCAGGCCCGAGGCGCTGTTGCAGCCCTGGCTGATCACGCTGGCGGCGGCGGCCATGGGCACCCCGGTTTCGGCCGTGCTGGTGGGGCGGGATGCCACCGTGCGCTGCACGCCACCCGAGCCGGCGCAGGCCCGGCAGCTGCTGCCGCAGCTGCTGGCCGCCTGGCAGGCCGGCATGGCGGCGCCGCTGCCGGTGGCCGCGCGCACTGCGCTGGCCTGGGTCAGCGACGAGCGCCCCACGCCGCAGGAGGTCTACGACGGTAGCTTCAACACGGAAGGCGAGGGCCGCGAGGCCTGCCTGGCGCGCTTGTACCCGGACCACGAGGCGCTGACGGCCGACGGCCAGTTCGCCCACTGGGCCGAGGCGCTGTACCGGCCGTGGTGGCAATGGGTGCGCACACAGACTCGGATCGAGGTGCACGGCAGCGGGCTGCTGGATGCCGAAGCAGCTGAAGATCGGGAGGACCGCGCTTGAGCCACCCCCTGCACCCCCTGCGCTTCCCGTTGGCGGGCAGCCAGCTGATCGAAGCCAGTGCTGGCACCGGCAAGACCTGGACGATCGCGGCGCTCTACCTGCGGCTGGTGCTGGGCCACGGTGACGCCTTGGCGTTCTCGGGCGGCCCCTTGCGGCCGGACCAGATCCTGGTGATGACCTTCACCCGGGCCGCCACGCGCGAGCTGTCCGACCGCATCCGGGCCCGGCTGTTGGAAGCGGCGCAAGCCTTCCGGGCGCCGGAGGACCAGACGGTGTCCGACCCGCTGCTGGCCGAGCTGCTGGCCGCCTACCCCGATGCCGGTGAGCGCCAACGCGCCGCCTGGCGGCTGGCCCTGGCGGCCGAGGGCATGGACGATGCCGCGATCCACACCATCGACGCCTGGTGCCAGCGCATGTTGCGCGAGCACGCCTTCGACAGCGGCCAGCTGTTCGAGGAAGAGCTGGCCCCCGACGAGGCCCAACTGCTGACCCAGGCGGTGCACGACCACTGGCGGCGCCAGGTCTATCCGCTCACCGGCGAGGCGCTGGACACGGCCCTGGCGCTCTGGCCCCGGGTCGAGGCGCTGGAAGCCGATGTGGCCCCCTTGCTGGACCTGCCGCGTCCGGCCGATGCGGGGCAGGGCACGCTGGGCGAGGTGCTGGCCCGCGCCACCCAGGGCCGCGCCGAAGCCCTGGCGCGCTTGCGCGTCGGCTGGACCGAGCAGGCCGCCGGCCTGCGCGACTGGTTGCTGACCCAGCTGGCCGACCACAAGGCCGACTGGGACGGCCGCAAGCTGAAAGCGGCCAACGTCACCGGCTGGCTGGACACACTGGCGGCCTGGGCGCAGGGCGACTCCGCGGTGGGCGAGCTACCCGACCTCAAAGCCGGCTGGAATCGCCTGAGCCAGGCCGGCCTGCGCGAGGCCCGCAAGCCCGGGGCACCGGAGCCAGCCTGGCCGCCGTCGCTGGCGGCGCTGGAAGCCCTGGCGGCGTCATTGACCACCTTGCCCTCGGTGACGGAGGCGCCGCGGCTGCATGCGGCCGCCCGCATTGCCGATCGCCTGGCCCTGCTCAAGCGCCAAGCGGCCCAGTTCGGCTTTGCCGACCTGCAGCGCCGCCTGCTGCAGGCCTTGCAGGGGCCGCGTGGCGAGGCGCTGCGCCAGCGCATCATCGGCCAGACGCCGGTGGCCCTGGTGGATGAATTCCAGGACACCTCGGCGTTGCAGTACGCGCTGTTCGACGGCCTCTACCGCGTGTCGGCCAACAACCCGGCCACAGCGCTGCTGCTGATCGGCGACCCCAAGCAGTCCATCTACCGCTTCCGCGGCGCGGACATCGGCAGCTACCTGCAGGCCCGCGAGGCCACCGAGGGCCGCCACCACATGCTGGGCACGAACTACCGCTCGACCCAGGCGCTGGTGGCGGCCGTCAACCACTGCTTCGCCCAGGCGGAGGCCCGGCCCGGCGCGGGCGCCTTCGACTACCGCGACCCGCAGACCGGGCACAACCCGGTGCCGTTCGAGACGGTGGCTGCCCAGGGCCGGCCCGAGCGCTTCGTGCATGCCGGGCAGGCGGTGCCGGCGCTGACCTGGGTGCACGACCTGCAACCGGCCTCGGCCGACGGCCACCTGCGGCCCTTTGCCGAGCGCTGCGCCGAGCAGATCGTGCAGTGGCTCAACGAGCCGGCCACCGGCTTCGAGCGCGCGGGCCAACCGCTGCAGCGCCTGCGGCCGGCCGACATCGCCGTGCTGGTGCGCAGCGGCCGCGAGGCGCGGGCGGTGCGCCAGGCGCTGCGCCGGCGGCAGGTGGCCTCGGTCTACCTGTCGGACCGGGAATCGGTGCTGGCCAGCGACGAAGCGGCCGACCTGTTGCGCTGGCTGCGCGCGGTTGCCCAACCGCAGGACACCCGGCTGGTGCGGGCGGCGCTGGCCACCACCACGGTCGGCCTGTCGCTCGACACGCTGGCGCGCCTGGCCGACGATGACGAGGCCTTCGACGCCTATGCGGAGCAGATGCGGGCGCTGCAGGCCATCTGGCAGGGGCAGGGCGTGCTGCCCTTGCTGCGCCAGACCGTGCACCGGCTGCAGCTGGCCGCGCGTTGGCTGTCGCAGCCCGAAGGCGAGCGCCGTCTGACCAATGTGCTGCACCTGGCCGAACTGCTGCAGACCCAGAGTGCCCAGCTGGAGGGCGAGCAGGCCCTGATCCGCTGGCTGGCCGAGGCCATCGACGATGCCCAGCAGGGCCGGGGCAGTGGCGGGGACGAGCAGATCGTCCGCCTGGAAAGCGATGCCGATCTGGTGCAGGTCATCACCGTGCACAAGAGCAAGGGGCTGGAGTACCCGGTGGTCTGCCTGCCCTTTGCCGCCAGCGTGCGCCAGGCCGACAAGAAGAGCACGCCCTTCGTGCTGCGCGAGGCCACGCCGGGCGGCGGCCTGCAGCTCAAGCTGGCGCCCGATGAGGAGGACCTGCTCTGGGCCGAGCGGGAGCGGCTGCGCGAGGACCTGCGCCTGTTCTACGTGGCCCTGACCCGGGCCCGCCATGCGCTGTGGCTGGGTCTGCCGGCCCTGACGATCGGCAACAGCAAGGAGTGCAAGACCCACCGCAGCGCGGCCGGCTGGCTGGTTGCGGGGCCCGAGGCCCGCACGCCCGAGGCCCTGGGCGCGGCGCTGCAGGCCATGGCCGAGGGCTGCCCGTCCATGGCTTTGCAGGCCGCGGCGGCGGACATTCCGGTCACCCCGCTGGCCCCGCGGGAGCCGCCGCCGGCTCTGGTCGAGGCGCCGGTCTACGACGCCACCTTCGACCGCCGTTGGGGCATCGGCAGCTTTTCGGCCCTGGTGCGCGATCTGGGCGGGCTGGACGGCACCGGTGGCCTGGCCGCCACCCATGCCTGGCGGCCGGCGGACGACGAAGTCACCGCGACGCCCGAGGGCGCGGCGCGGCCACCGGAGGCCACTGCGGCGCCCTGGCACCGTTTCGAGCGCGGCGCGCTGGCCGGCAACTTCCTGCACGACCAGCTCGAATGGCTGGCGGGCGAAGGCTTTGCGCAGGCCGAGGCCCCGGGCGTGGCCGAGGCGCTGCGCCGGCGCATCGAGCGCAGCGGCCGGGCCGAGGCGGCCCCTGACGTGCTGCAGTGGCTGCAAACCCTGTGCCGCACCCCCTTGCCGGGGCTGGAGGCGCCGCTGGCAGCGCTCACCGAGTTGCTCCCCGAGATGGAGTTCTGGCTGCCGGCCGAATGCCTGCCGGTGGCCGAGCTGGACGCCCTGTGCCGTGCCCACCTGCTGCCCGGGCGCGATCGTCCGGCCCTGACCGCGCGCGAGCTGCACGGCATGCTGATGGGCTTTGCCGATCTGGTGTTCGCCCACGATGGCCGCTACTGGGTGCTGGACTACAAGAGCAACCAGCTGGGGCCGGATGGCGCGGCCTACAGCGGCCGGGCGCTGGAGGACGCGATGCTGCAGCACCGCTATGACGTGCAGGCGGCGCTCTACCTGCTGGCCCTGCACCGGCTGCTGCGGGCTCGGCTGGGCGACGCCTACCAGCCCGAGACCCAGCTGGGCGGTGCGCTCTACCTGTTCCTGCGCGGCATCGACGGCCCCACCCGCGGTGCCCTGCACCTGCCGCCGCCGATGGCCTTGCTGGACGCCCTGGACCGCTGGTTGGGGCAAGGCGAGGAGACTTCATGCTGAGTGATGCATTGACCCTGCCGCTGTTTGGCGACGACCCGCCACCGGCCACGCCGGTGCCCGACCGCGCGGCCCTGCTGGCGACCCTGCAAGCCTGGATGGATGCCGGCTGGCTGCGTCGGCTGGACTGGGCCCTGGCCAACTTGGTGGCCGAGCTGGACCCCGCGGCCGAGCCGGCGGTGCTGCTGTTGAGCGCCGTGCTGGCCCAGTTGGAAGGCCACGGCCACACCGGGCTGGACCTGCACGCGCTGGCCGAGCGGCCGGAGACGGTGCTGGCCTGGCCCAGCGAAGGGCTGCAGGCCTTTCAAACCCTGTGGCAGGACGGTGTGGGCAGCGTGACGGCCGCCACCCAGGCCCTGGCCCGCAGCACGGCCGTGCGTGGGGTGGCGGTTGCGGCCGATGGCGGCCAGCCCCTGGTGCTGGACGGTGACATGCTCTACCTGCGTCGCTACTGGCACCACGAACGCGCGGTGGCTCAGGCGGTGAACCAGCGCTGCGCGGCCGAGACCGTGCTGGAGGCCGCCGCGGTGGCCCGGGCCCGGGACTGGCTGGACCGCCTGTTCCCGCCCGCTGCCGAAGCGGCGGCGGGGCCGGACTGGCAGAAGGCCGCCTGCGCCCTGGCGCTGCGCGGCCAGCTCACCGTGATCACCGGCGGGCCCGGCACCGGCAAGACCTACACCGCCGCCCGGCTGCTGGCCCTGCTGCTGGCCCAGGCGGACGACCCGCAACGCCTGCGGGTGGCCCTGGCGGCCCCGACCGGCAAGGCGGCGGCCCGCCTGAAGCAGGCCATCGACAGCGCCTTGACCGGCCTGCAGCAGCGCCTGGGCGAGGCGCTGGACCTGCGCGGCCTGACCGAGCGCATCGGCGCCGCCCGCACGCTGCACGCCTTGCTGGGCGCCCGGCCGGACACCCGCGCCTTCCGCCACCATGCGCAGAACCCGCTGGAACTGGACGTGCTGATCGTCGACGAGGCCTCGATGATCCACCTGGAGATGATGGCCGCCGTGCTGGCCGCGCTGCCGCCCACGGCCCGGCTGGTGCTGCTGGGCGACAAGGACCAGCTGGCCTCGGTGGAGGCCGGGGCGGTGCTGGGCGACCTGTGCCGGGATGCCCAGGCCGGCCGCTACGACGCGGCCAGCGCCGCTTACCTGCAGGCGGCGGCCGGCGTGGCGGTGCCGCCTGCCTTCACCGACCCGCAGGGCCCGGCCCTGGCTCAGCACACGGTGATGCTGCGCGAGAGCCGCCGCTTTGGCGGCGACATCGGGCGCCTGGCCCTGGCTGTCAACGCCGGCGACGCGGCCACCGTGCAGACCCTGCTGGCCCAGCCGCCGGGCGGCGCCGTGCAGGCCTTGCAAGGGGGCGCGCCGGACGCGGTGCTGGCCCTGGCGCGCGCTGGCCGGGCCGGCGCACCGGGCGGCTATGGCGCCTATGTGGCGCTGCTGGCCCAGGCGCCGGCCGGTGCGGACGGGGTGGCCACGCCGGCCGCTCACGAAGACTGGGTGCGCCGCGTGCTGCAGGCCTTCGACCGTTGCCGCCTGCTGTGCGCCGTGCGCGAAGGCCCGTGGGGCACCGACGGGCTGAACCGGGCCGTGCCGCAGGCGCTGCGCTCCCTGGGGCTGAAGGCGCAAGGGGAGTGGTACGTGGGCCGGCCGGTGATGGTGACCCGCAACGACCCGACGCTGGGGGTGTTCAACGGCGACATCGGCATGGTGCTGCCCAGCGCCCGGGGCGGTACCTTGCGCGCCTGGTTCCTGGACGGCGACCAGCTGCGTTCGGTCGGTGTCGGGCGCCTGGCCCATGTCGAGACCGCATTCGCCATGACGGTGCACAAGAGCCAGGGTTCGGAGTTCGCGCACACCGTCCTGGTGCTGCCGGAGCAGGCCGGGCCCTTGCTCAGCCGGGAACTGGTCTACACCGGCATCACCCGGGCCCGCGAGGCCTTCACGCTGGTGGCGGCCCGTGCCGGTGCGCTGGAGGCGGCGATGGCCCAGCCGACCCGGCGGGTCAGCGGTCTTCTCCGGATGCTGGGGCAGGCTGGGTCTCGGCCGGCCGCAGCTCTTCCACCCGCAGACCTTCCTTGAGCAGGGCGCGGCGGAGCCACTCGGGGTGGGCGCCGCTGCCGTCCCAGGTCTCGCCGGTCACCGGGTGGCGGTACTTCACCGGCCGCGGCCCGGCGGGCGCCTCGGGCGCCACGACCGGGGTCGGCGCCTCCAGGTCCTCGACCGTGATGCCCCAGTACTCCATCAAGGCCTGGATGCGCGCCAGCACCGCCGCACGTTCGCGGCGGGACAAGGGCAAGGACGGGGCCTCGACGTCCGGGGGCAGTGGCATTTCGCCGCCGAAGGGGTGAAGCGGTTCACCCGGCGGGGGCGGCTCGGCGTCGTGCATGGACTGCTTTGAAAACAAAAACGGCGCACCGTGTTTGACGGTGCGCCGATCAGGCGATTTCAGGGTTTCTTGGTCGCCAGCATCTCTTCGAGCTCTTTGCACGAAGGCGCGCACACGGCTTGGGATTTACCGAGCAGCTTGCGCGATTTCAGCTGAGCCCGGGGGCGATGCTTGCCACACAGGAAACACGACATCGTGGCGGCGCCGAAGGCACCTGTCGCGGAGAAGGGGGAACCCGCCACTTTCGAGCGGTAACGCAGACCACCGGCGTCGATGGCGGTCTTGGGATCGTCCTTGGCCAAATACGCTCCTCAAACGAAAAAGTACAACAACCGGTTCAGCAGGGCGGGTTGCCTTATGGGTACCCAGGCCAGCCTCGATAACCTCTTATTATCGCTCGTCTGCACAAATCGGGCCAGCCTTCTGTGCCAGTAATTACCCGTGAACTGGGGATATTCGGCCTGGAGCGGGCTGGCGTTTGATCTGACCCAAGAAATGGCCAGGTGTTCCGCGCCGGAACACACTGGCATCGGGGCTTGTCCCAGGCTTCTGACCCGGGCACGGGCTGCCTAAGCTGCGTGGCATGCCGGGGAGGCGGACATGGGGTCCGCATCGGTCCGGCCCCTTCGACGCGAGCTGCCATGCATCCCCAGTCCTCCACCGCCGCCTTCCTGCAGGCCCGCCAGTTCCTGCAAGACCACCGGGAAGACTACGACACCGCCTACGCCGGTTTCCGCTGGCCGGCGCTGGACCGCTTCAACTGGGCCCTGGACTATTTCGACGTGATGGCGCGCGACAACCCGGCCACCGCGCTCTGGATCGTCGAGGAGGACGGGCGGGAGGAGAAGCTGAGCTTCGCTCAACTGTCGCAGCGTTCCAGCCAGGCGGCCAACTGGCTGCGCGCCCAGGGCGTGCGGCGCGGTGACCGCGTGCTGCTGATGCTGGCCAACGAGCGGCCGCTGTGGGAGGCCATGCTGGGCCTGATCAAGCTGGGCGCGGTGATGATCCCGGCCACCACGCTGCTGGTGGGCGACGATCTGCGCGACCGCTTCGACCGGGGCGATGTGAGGCATGTGATCGTAGGCCACGCCCATGCCGCCAAGTTCGACGAGATGCCTGGCGCCTACACCCGCATCGTGGTGGGGGCCGAGGTGGCGGGCTGGCAGCGCTTCGAGCAGGCCTACAGCACCCCGGTGGACTTCACGCCCGAGGGGGAGACCCGGGCGACCGACCCCTTGCTGCTCTACTTCACCTCTGGCACCACCTCCAAGCCCAAGCTGGTGCTGCACAGCCACCAGAGCTACCCGGTGGGGCATCTGTCGACGATGTACTGGATCGGCCTGAAGCCCGGCGACATCCACCTGAACATCTCCTCGCCGGGCTGGGCCAAGCATGCCTGGAGCTGCTTCTTCGCCCCCTGGAACGCCGGGGCCTGTGTGTTCATCTACAACTACAGCCGCTTCCAGGCACCGGCGCTGCTGGACGTGTTGCGCGACAAGGGCGTGACCTCGCTGTGCGCGCCGCCCACGGTGTGGCGCATGCTGATCCAGCAGGATCTTTCGGCCTGGAAGGTGGCGCTGCGCGAGCTGGTGGGGGCGGGCGAGCCACTCAACCCCGAGGTCATCGAACGGGTGCGCCAGGCCTGGGGCCTGACCATCCGCGACGGCTTTGGCCAGTCGGAAACCACCTGCCAGATCGGCAACACGCCTGGGCAGCTGGTGAAGGAGGGCAGCATGGGCCGCCCGCTGCCGGGCTACCGGGTGGTGCTGCTGGACATCGACGACCAACCCGCCGAGGAAGGCGAGGTGAGCCTGGAACTGGGCGAGGCCCGCCCGCTGGGCCTGATGCTGGGCTATGCGGGCGACCCGGAAAAGACGGCCCAGGTGATGCGCAACGGCCGCTACCGCACCGGCGACGTGGCCCAGCGCGATGCCCAGGGCTACATCACCTATGTCGGCCGGGCCGACGACGTGTTCAAGTCCTCGGACTACCGGCTCAGCCCCTTCGAGCTGGAGTCGGTGCTGATCGAGCATCCCGATGTGGTGGAGGCGGCGGTCATCCCCAGCCCGGACCCGCTGCGCCTGTCGGTGCCCAAGGCCGTGATCGTGCTGCGCGACGAGGTGGTGGCCGGGCCCGAGGCGGCGCTGTCCATCTTCCAGTTCTGCCGCGAGCACCTGGCACCCTACAAGCGCATCCGCCGCATCGAGTTCGCCACGCTGCCCAAGACCATCTCCGGCAAGATCCAGCGCGCGGTGCTGCGCAAGGGCGAGGCCGCCCGCGTGGCCGAGGGCCAGCGCGGCGCGTTGGAATTCTGGGAGGAGGATTTCCCCGCATTGGCGAAGCGCTGACAGCGGCTAGGCTGGGCACTGTGCCTGCCGCAGTCCTGGCGGTGTCCGGGCCTTCTCGTTCATGTCGCCACCTGTTTCTCTGACGACCCTCACCGCCGGCCCCTTTTTCTCGACGCCCGAACAGCGATGGGCGCTCGCGCGCGAACGCTTCTTCGATCAGGGGCAGCGCCCCACCGGCCTGGTGCCCGAGGCGGTGCTGCAGTCCTGGATCCGCTGCCAGACCCTGGGGTTGCAGGCCGACCGGTGGCCGGGGACGACGATGATTTCTGGGCTGCGGCTGGACACGGCCCGCCGCCATGCCCGGGACCTGCGGCAGGCCGCCGAGGCGCCGTTGCAGGAACTCCGGCAGGCCTTGCGGGCCAGCGCGATCGGGATCGCCCTGGTCGACCCGAAGGGGGTGTTGCTGGAAGCTTGGTCAGGCGCCCCCGGGCTGACGGCCGGTGAAGACTGGTCCGAGGCCGCCCAGGGCGGCACCGCGGTGGCCCTGGCGCTGCAGCTGGGGCAGCCCCAGCAGGTGCGTGGCCCGGAACATTTCTTCCAGGTGCAGGCAGGGCAGCAGAGCGCTGCAGCGCCGGTGCTGGACCGACAGGGGCAGGTGGCGGGGGGGCTGTTGTTGGTGGCTCAGGCGGAGGGTTTTGGCTTCGACCCGGTGGCGGTGGCGGGCCAGTATGCTTCCGCGATCGAGCACCGCTTGCTGCGGCTGCAGGCGGGGACGGAGGCCCTGGTGCTGGAATTCCAGACCTCGCCCGAACTGTTGGGCACGCCGCTGGCCGGCCTGTTGTGCATCGACGCACCGGACCGGGTGGCCTGGCTCAACGGCGTGGCGCGCCGCCTGACCGGGGTGGTGGGGGAGGTGCTGCCCGACGTGCCGACCCTGCTGGGCCTGGGCGGAGCCGCACTGGCGGCCTGGGCCCAGGACCCACAGGCCCGCCCCCTGGGCTTGCCCAACGGCCTCACGGTCTGGCTGCGGCCAGCCGCGCGGCGGACGCCACCGACCCTGCCGGAAGTGCCGGCCGCGGAGCCGCCCACCCCCGAGGCGCCCGCCGCCGAACGGCTGGACGAGGCCAGCCGCGCCTTGATCGACCGCACGCTGAGCGCCTGTGCCGGCAATGTGTCCCAGGCGGCCAAGCAACTGGGCATTTCGCGGGGCCGCATCTACCGGCATCTGCAGACGCAGGGGCGGGCCCGTGACCCCGTGGAAAGGAACCCGTCGTGAGCACAGACCTTGTGGACGCCCCGGTGACGGTGGAGGGGGTGGCCGGCTTCCTGGCCGCCCGCCGCTGGTTGCTGGACCATCGCGAGGACCTGGCCACCGCCCGCGCCGGCTTTCGCTGGCCGCGGCTGGAACGCTTCAACTGGGCGCTGGACTATTTCGACCCGATGGCCCGTGGCAATGACGCGGTGGCGCTGTGGATCGTGCATGAGGACGGCCGGGAGGAGCGGGTGAGCTTTGCCGAGCTGTCCCGGCGCTCCCACCAGGTGGCGGTGTGGCTGCGCAGCCAGGGCATCCAGCGGGGGGACCGGGTGCTGCTGATGCTGGGCAACGAGCGGGCGCTGTGGGAATCGATGCTGGCCTTGATGAAGCTGGGGGCGGTCATCGTGCCGGCCACCGCCCAGCTGGTGCCGCAGGACCTGGCCGACCGCTTTGCCCGGGGCGAGGTGCGCCATGTGATCTGCGCCGCCCACCAGCGCGGGAAGTTCGAGGCCATCGCCGGCGACTACACCCGCATCGTGGTCGGGCAGGCGGCCCCGGGCTGGCGGGCCTACGATGAGTCCGCTGCGGCCTCGACCGATTTCCAGCCCGAGGGCGAGACCCGGGCCAGTGACCCGCTGCTGCTGTACTTCACCTCCGGCACCACCACCCAGCCCAAGCTGGTCGCCCACAGCCATGAGAGCTATCCCGTCGGCCATCTGTCCACCATGTACTGGCTGGGCCTGCGGCCGGGCGACCTGCACCTGAACATCTCCAGCCCGGGCTGGGCCAAGCACGCCTGGAGCACCTTCTTCGCGCCCTGGAATGCGGGAGCTGGCGTGTTCGTGCTGAACCGGTCCCGCTTCAGTGCGCCGGCGCTGTTGCAGGCCCTGGCCACCCATCCGGTCCGCTCGATGTGTGCCCCGCCGACGGTGTGGCGCATGCTGCTGCAGGATGGGCTGGGGCCGCGCCCGGTGTCGCTCACCGATGTGCTCAGCGCCGGTGAGCCCCTGCAGGCCGACCTGATCCAGGCGGTGCGTGCGCACTGGGGGCTGTGCCTGCGCGATGGCTATGGCCAGACCGAGACGACCTGCCAGATCGGCAATCCGCCCGGGTGCCCGCTGATTCCCGGCTGCATGGGCTGGCCCATGCCCGGCTACCGAGTGGAGCTGCTGGAAGCCGAGGACCACCCGGCCCGCGAAGGCGAGATCAGCCTGCCACTGGATGGCCCGCTGCCGCCCTTGATGCTGGGCTACGCCCACGACCCGGAGCGCAACGGCCGCGCCACCCGGGCCGGCCACTACCGCACCGGGGACTTGGCGCGGCGTGATGCCGACGGCGGCTTCTACTACCTGAGCCGGGCCGACGATGTGTTCAAGTCCTCCGACTACCGCATCAGCCCGCCGGAGGTGGAGGCGGTGTTGCTGCAGCATCCGGCCGTGGCGGATGTGGCGGTGGTGCCCTATCCGGACGAGACCCGTCTGGCCTATCCCAAGGCCTATGTGAGCCTGAAGCCGGGCTGGACGCCCGGCCCGGCGCTGGCCCAGGACCTGATGCGCTTCGGACGCGAGCACCTGGCGCCCTACAAGCGGGTGCGGCGGATCGAATTTGCCGAGCTGCCGCGCACCATTTCCGGCAAGGTGCAGCGCGGCCTGCTGCGGGCCCGTGAGCTGGGTCGGGCCGCCTGCGGCACCCGGGCCGCGCAAGAATACCGGGAAGAGGACGACGGGGCCGCTTGAGGCCGCCGTGCTTACTGGGCGCGCAGCGCCTGCGCCACCTCGGCCGCACTGGGGCGTTGCTGCGGTACGGGGCTCAGGCAGGCATCGCGCAGCGCGGCCAGGGCCGGCGCGGGCGCCTCGGTGCAGCGTTCCAGCAGTTCCTCCAGCAGGCAGCCCAGGGCACGCACGTCCAGCCGCTGCAGGGCCAAGGCCTGGGCGGTCGGCAGCGGGGCCAGCAAGGTGGCGGCGCCGAAGTCGCCCAGGCGGGCGTGGCCCGCTGCATCGTGCAGGATGTTGTGGGCGTAGAAGTCCCCGTGGGCCAGGCCGCGCGCATGCAGATGGCTGAGCGCCGACGCCATGTCGCTCGCCAGTTGGCGCACGGCGGCGGGCGAGAGGCGCAGCGCCTGCGGGTAAATGTCCCGGGTGCAGGAGGCTAGGCTGGGCGGGCCGGCCAGCGGCTGGAACTCGGCCCCGATGAGCGGCATCAGCAGCCCCTGGGCCTGGGCGGGATGGCCGGTGAGCCGGGCCTGCACCGCGATCAGCGCGGGGTGGGTGCCGGCCTGCAACCAGGTCGCCAGCTCGGTGCCGGGCAGACCGTCGCTGGTCAGCTCGCCCTTGAACACTTTCAGCGCGGCGTCGTGGCCTGCCGCACCGCGGACGTGGTGGATCTGGCCGGAGGCGCCTTCGCCCAGCAGCCGCAGACACTGCAGGGTGGACCAGGCGACCTCCGGCAGTTCGGAGTGCTGCCGCACTGCCGCCTCCTGGTCCAGGCTCATCGGGTTGCCGCCACAGGCCAGCCAGGCCAGGCGGGGCAGGGCCAGCAGGCCGTCGGGCAGGGCGGTCAGCTGGTTGGCGGCGATGCGCACCAGCTCCAACTGCTGGCAATCGGCCAGGCTGTCCGGCAGGGATTGCAGTCGGTTGCCGGCCAGGGCCAGCTTCTGCAGCCGTTCACGCTGCCCCAGGGCCTCCGGCAGCGTCTCGAGTTGGTTGTCGGTCAGGATCAGCCAGCGCAGACGGGGTGGCAAGGCGGCGGCCGGCACCTCGCGGATCTGGTTGGCCTTGAAGCCGATCATCTCCAGCGACGGACAGCGCCCCAGCACCTCGGGCAGGCGGGTGAAGCGGTTGTTCGAGCAGAACAGGATGCGCAGGCGGTGCAGCCGGGGCAGGTCTTCCGGCAGTGTGTCCAGCGCGTTGCCGCTCAGGTCCAGCACCTCCAGCGTGTCGGCCAGATCGTAGACCTCGGCGGGCAGTTCGCGCAGACCGCAGCCGGTCAGCGTCAGGCGGTGCGTGTCCGGGCTCAGGCCTTCGCGCAGCGATTCAAGCGGGTTCAAACGAGGGCTCCCGGCGCAGGCTCAAGAAAAAAGCCCCATTCACTTGCGCGAATGAGGCTTCAGATTTGGCTCCCCGACCTGGG
This sequence comes from Ideonella benzenivorans, assembly GCF_020387415.1. GTDB lineage: Bacteria > Pseudomonadota > Gammaproteobacteria > Burkholderiales > Burkholderiaceae_C > Ideonella > Ideonella benzenivorans. Next base: position 349,167 of record NZ_JAGWCB010000008.1, read on the forward strand.
CTCGAACCAGGGACCTACGGATTAACAGTCCGGCGCTCTACCAACTGAGCTATCGGGGAACGGTATTTATGTCAGCCAAGGCATGCGGTGGCACCTTGGCGTCTTGTCAGTGTCTGAGTGACACCTTCGAATTTTGGCTCCCCGACCTGGGCTCGAACCAGGGACCTACGGATTAACAGTCCGGCGCTCTACCAACTGAGCTATCGGGGAAGTGAAGCCTTAGATTATAGACACAGCTCTGGATGTCTTACAAGCGGGCCTGCAAAGAAATTCGAAACGTGCGGGGATCGACCGGGTAGAGGTAGACGTGGTCGTACTGGGTGGGGCTTTCCTTCCAGGCCCGCACGTCGAACAGGTTGTCGACCCCGGCCCGCAGGGTGTAGTGCGTGCGCGCGCCATGCCATTGGTAGCGGGTGGCCAGGCCCCAGGTGGTCCAGCTGGGCAACTGCAGGCTGTTGTCGGCCAGCACCTCGCGCTGGCCCTGGTGCTGCACGCTGGCCTGCAGGCTGAGGCCGGGCCAGGCTGGCACGGCATAGTCCAGCGCGGCGCGCAGGGTCTGGCGGGGCACGTTGGTCGGCGTGCGTTCGTTCAGGCCGGCGTCGCTGGAGCCTTCGCGGCGCGCGCGCAGCCACATCGCGCCGGTGTCCAGGGTCCAGGCGTCCCAGTGGCCCGACAGGCTGGCCTCCAGGCCGCGGTGGTGGTCGTTGCCATCCTGGACCTGGGTGCAGCTGCTGTTGCAGTCGCCAACGTCCCGGGTGGCCGGGCGGTGGATGTCAAAGCCGGTGAGGCTCCAGGCCCAGGTGTTGTCGGCGTATTTCAGGCCCAGTTCGGACTGACGGCTCTTTTGGGTGCGGCCCTGGCCGGCGTTGCTGTAGGTGGGCAGGTTGGGCACCACCGAGCTTTCCGCACCCTGGCCCCAGCTGGCGTAAGCCATCAAGGCCGGGGTGAGCTGCTGGCTCAGCGCCAGCCAGGGGGTGGTGAAGGCCTGGGTCGAAGCCGTCGCCTCACTGCCATCGATCCGCACCGTGTCACGGTGCAGCGTGGTGTGGCGCAGGCCCAGCCACAGGCGCGTGGGTTCGGCCAGGGTCACCACGTCCCGCAGCGACCATTCCAGGCTGCGCTCGGTGCGGTTGGTGTTGGCGCCAGACGCGTCTGGGTTTGCGGGCAGCTGTACGCTGCCATCCATTAGGCCGCGGCCTTCCACCTGGTTGAAGGCTTGGGGGCCAAAGCGGCCGTGGTAGTCGTCCCACAGCACGCCGAGGGCGAGCTCATGCGCCATCCCGCCCCACTGGGCCTTGCCCTGCAGTTCGGAGGACACGGCCCGGCTGGTGCGGTGCTCGTGCTCGCTGCGGTAGTCGTAGAGGTCGAAGCTGCCGTCGCTGCAGTAGCTACTGGGAAGGGCTATTCCGCAGCCGAAGGGGAAGGCGGCCCGGTCGTTGTTGGTCAGGCGCTGCACCATGGCCTGGGTCTGCAGCCGCCAGTCGCGGTCGAGCTGCTGGGTCCAGCGCAGGCTGGCGGTGCTGCCGTCGAACACCACCGGCAGGCTCCAGCGCTGGTTGTTCAGGTTGATGCGCGGGTTGATGCTGCCGGCCTGGGGCAGCACGCCGCCCAGCAGGCTGAACCCCGGCTGGCTGGGCTGGGACTGGTGGCTGAGCTCCACCTCGGCCTCGAGCAGCGTCTCGGGCGAGACGCGCAGCGTGCCGGCCGCAGCCAGCAGGTGGCGGTGGCCTTGCGCGTCGCGCAGCGCCGGGTCCAGCTTCTCGACCGAGGCGTTCAGGCGCAACCCGGCCTGGCCCTGGCTGCCCAGGGTCTGGTCGATGTCGGCTGCGGCCTTCAGGCTGCCGCGCTGGGTGTAGCCGACGAAGAAGGTCTTCTGATCCCCGCGGGGGCGTTTGACCACGAAATCCACCAGCCCACCGGGGGCGCTGGTGCCGGCCTGGATGCCGCTGGTGCCGCGCAGCAGGTCGACCCGCTCCTTGTTGTCGAGCGAGATGGCGGTCTCGGCGTTGATCGGCAGGCCGTCGCGGCGGTAGTTGAAACGGTTGTCCAACGCATAGCCGCGCAGGCTGAACGAGGCCCAGTAGCCGGCCGAGTTGTACGCATCACCCAGGCCCGGGTCCAGGCGGGTCAGCTCGTTCAGGGCGGTGATGCCGGCATCTTGCAGAGTGGCCTGGCTGTAGCCGGCGGTCTGGAACGGTGCGCGGGCGGCGGGCACATCGCCAAAGCCCGCCACGCCGGTCGAGGGCGCGGTCAGCGCCTGGCCGGTGACGGTCACCACGCGGGCGGGTTCGGTCGGCGTTGTCTGCGCCCAGGCGGTGGAGCCGATCAGGCCCAGGGCCAGGCACAAGGGCGTGCGGGAAGGAAGGGAACGGCAAGCAGCCATCGTGGACATTCCATGTCGATGGCAGAGAGGCAAGTGTCAGGAGAGGCGATACCGCACGAACGGCGGCACGCGACAAACACGGCTTCCCTGCGCGAGGATTACCTCAATCAGGTTCAAAGGGACTCTCTCAGTCGGTCTGCCGAAGCAGGCCAACACCCCCAGCGAAGTGGCCGCGTGTTCACACGGCCGGCATGGATTATCGCCCGGACATGCGCCAGACACGCTTTGAGCGTGACGGTCAGACAACAAAAAGCCCGCCAGGGGCGGGCTCTTGGAGCGGATCAGCAAGGCGACCTGTTGGCCGCCGACGATCAGCGGATGATCTCGCCGATCTTGTTCTTGCGGTCCTTCCACTCTTCCGCATCGGGCAGCGGGGCCTTGCGCTTGGTGATGCTGGGCCAGACCTTGGCCAGTTCAGCATTCAGACCGATGTAGGCCTGTTGGTCGGCGGGCACGTCTTCCTCGGGCAGGATGGCGTTCACCGGGCACTCGGGGATGCAGACGGCGCAGTCGATGCACTCGTCCGGGTCGATGGCCAGGAAATTGGGACCTTCGCGGAAGCAATCCACAGGGCAAACATCGACGCAGTCGGTGTACTTGCAACGGACGCAGGCTTCGGTGACGACGTGGGTCATGGGGCGAACTGTGATGGATGAAAGAAGAGATGCGCCCCCGGAAAAGGAACGCGGGTCAGGCAGGCACGCAAACACCCACCCTGACCAACAATGAAATTCTAAGTCCTGTCGGCCTCGCTGGATTGATGGGAGTCAATCGCAGCCAGTGACGCCGGCTGGGCGCGGGCCGCTGGCGTGGCCCCCACGCCGACGATGACCACGGCCGGTCGGCCGGCGTGGGCCGAGGTCGCCTCGGCCAGAGAGGCCACCGTGTGGAGCGAACTGCGCGCGTCGGGGCAACCCGCCCGCGACACCACACTGACCGGGGTGGTGTCCGGCCATCCACACTGCAGCAGGCTGTCGGCCAGGCCTGGCAGCTGTTGACCCGCCATGTAGAACACCTCGGTGTCGGCATGGTGGCCCGCCTGCAGGGCGTGCTGCAAGGTCATGGCCGTGGTCAGGGCCACGGTGCGGCCGCCGCCCCGCCGGGTCAGCGGGCGCTGGCTTTGGGCCGCCGCCGCCAGCGCGGCCGTCACCCCCGGGATGACCTCGCAGTCGATGCCGGCCTGCGCCAGCACTTGCAGCTCCTCTTCCAGGCGACCAAACAGGCTGGGGTCGCCCCCCTTGAGCCGGGCCACCGCCCGGCCGGCCAGCGCGTGCTCGACCAGCAGGGCGTTGATGTGGGCCTGGCCCGTGGCATGGGCAAAGCCGCGCTTGCCCACGTCGATCCACTGCGCATGGGGCGCATGGGCCCGCAGGGCCGGGTCGGTCAGGGCATCGGCCAGCACCACCTCGGCCTGTTCCAGGGCCCGCAGCCCGCGCACCGTGATCAGATCGGCGGCGCCGGGACCGGCACCGATGAAGACAACGCGACCCAAGGGCATGCGAGGTTCAGGCGTGGGCCGGGGCCTCTTTCCGGGGGGGATCGACCGGGTGGGCGGCGCTGACGTGCAGGCCGCATTCCTTGGCCTTCTCGTCTTCCCACCACCAGCGGCCGGCGCGGAAGTCCTCGCCCACCGCAATGGCGCGGGTGCAGGGTGCGCAGCCGATGCTGGGCATGAACTGGTCGTGCAGGTCGTTGTAGGGCACCTCGTGGCTGGCGATGTAGTGCCACACATCGGCCCAGGTCCAATCGACCAGCGGGTTGTATTTGGCGCGGCCGTTCGGCTCAATCTCATGGGCCGGCATGTCGGCCCGGTTCTTCGATTGCTCGTGGCGCAGGCCGGTGACCCAGGCCGTGCGCCCATCGAGCATGCGGCCCAGCGGCTCCAGCTTGCGGACCTGGCAGCAGCCCTTGCGCAACGCCAGGCTCTGGTACATGGCCTTCTCACCGTTCTGGCGCACGAACTGGATCACGGCCTCCGTGCGGGGGCGGTAGACCTCGACCGACAAGCCATAACGCAGCTCGATCTTCGGAATCAGCGCGAGCGTTTCGGGGTGCAGGGCGCCCGTGTCCAGCGTGCCAATGGCGATGGGGATTTGATGGCGGGCGATCAGGTCGGTCAGCACCATGTCCTCGGCGCCCAGGCTGTTGGCCAGCACCACCCGACCGGGGTGCTCGGCGGCGGCGCGGCGCAGCCAGTCGAGCGCGGCTTGCACGCGCGATTCGTGGCCGGGGGTGTGGCGGGCGTAGAGCTCAATGGCACTGGCGCGGGCAGCGCCGGGCAGCACGGACAGGTCGGTCATGTCAGGCCATTCTTGCAAATTGGGGGCGGGGCTCACGCACATCGCCCTGGTAGTGATCGGTGATGAGGCCCAGCGCGCGGCGGGCACTGGCCTCGTTCTCGCCGGCGCGCAGCACCACCGCGGTGAAACCGGTGCGGGCCAGCAGCGGCAGCATGTCCACCAGCACGTCGCCCGTGGCGCGGATCTCGCCGGCAAAGCGCAGGCGGGCACGCAGCAGACGGGCTTGGCTGTATGCACGGCCATCGGTCCACTTGGGGAAGGGCAGGGTGATCAGGGCCAGGCGGGGCAGATCGCTGGCCAGGTCCTCCACCTCATCGGTGTTGGCCAGGGCCAGGCCCACGGGCAGATCGGCCGGCCAGGTGGCGCGCGCGGCCTGCCATTGGGCGACGCTCAGCAGCGCATGGGCCACCGGCTGGGCCGGCCCCTCACCGTCCAGGCGCTGCCAGCGGTCTTGTTGGGCTTGGATGAATTGCATGACGGTCCTCACACGGTCTCGGTTTCGGCCGTGGCGGGCTGGGCGGTGGCCTGGCGCACGGCATCGGTGGCCGCGCGCAGCGGCGCGATGCCGAGGCGGCGCACGGTGTCGACGAAGTGCTCACCCGGCGCCTTGTGGGCTTGGTAGACCTCGATCAAGGCCTCGACCACATCGGCCACTTCTTCGGCCGCGAAGGCCGGGCCGATGACCTTGCCGGGCACCGCCGGGCCAGACAGCTGGCTGCCATCGGAGCCACCCACCGACACCTGGTACCACTCCTTGCCGTCCTTGTCGACGCCGAGCACGCCGATGTGGCCGGTGTGGTGGTGGCCGCAGGAATTCATGCAGCCGCTGATGTGCAGGTCGATGGGCCCCAGCTCGTAGACCGCGTCCAGATCGGCGAAGCGCTCGCTGATGTCGGCCGCCACCGGGATGGAGCGGGCATTGGCCAGGGCGCAGAAGTCGCCGCCCGGGCAGGCGATGATGTCGGTGAGCAGGCCGATGTTGGGCGTGGCGAAACCGGCCTCGCGGGCGGCGTGCCAGACGGCCAGCAGATCGGCCTCGCGCACCCAGGGCAGCAGCAGGTTCTGCTCGTGGGTCACGCGCAACTCGCCCAGCGAGTAGCGGTCGGCCATGGTCGCGGCAATGTCCATCTGCTCGGCCGTCACATCGCCCGGGGCCTGGCCGGCGCGCTTGAGCGACAGGGTCACGGCGCGGTAGCCCGGCACGCGGTGGGCGTGCACGTTGCGCTCCAGCCAGCGCAGAAAGGCCGGCGGGGTCTGGCCGCCGCGGTGCGGGTCGAAGCCGTTGGTGGCCGGACGCACGCCCGCCGGGTCGACGAAGCTGCGCGACACGCGTTCCAGCTCGCCCACCGGGATGATGTGCTCACGGCCGTCAGCGTCCTGGTTCAGGATCTTGTCGAACTCGGCATTCACCGCGTCGAAGAACTTCTGCCCCTCGGCCTTCACCAGGATCTTGATGCGGGCCTTGTAGAGGTTGTCGCGCCGGCCGAAACGGTTGTAGACGCGGACGATGGCTTCCAGGTAGACCAGGATCTCCTGCCAGGGCACGAAGGCGTTGATCACCGAGCCGATGACGGGCGTGCGGCCCATGCCACCACCGACATAGACCTTGAAGCCGACCTCGCCGGCCTTGTTCTTGAGCAGTTGCAGGCCGACGTCATGCCAGGCAATGGCGGCGCGGTCCTCGGCGGCACCGCTTACCGCGATCTTGAACTTGCGCGGCAGGAAGGCGAATTCGGGCTGCAGCGTGCTCCACTGGCGCAGGATCTCGCAGTAGGGGCGGGGATCGACGATCTCGTCCGGGGCGATGCCGGCCAGCGCATCGCTGGTGATGTTGCGGATGCAGTTGCCCGAGGTCTGAATGCCGTGCATGTCCACCTCGGCCAGCAGGTCCATGGCATCGGCCGAGCGCTCCAGCGGGATCCAGTTGAACTGCAGGTTCTGGCGCGTGGTGAAGTGACCGAAACCGCGGTCGAGCTCGCGGGCGATCACCGCGAGCTGCCGCAGCTGGGCCGAGGACAGCTCGCCATAGGGCACGGCCACCCGCAGCATCGGCGCATGGCGCTGGATGTACCAGCCGTTCTGCAGCCGCAGCGGGCGGAAATCGTCGTCGGCCAACTCCCCCTTCAGGTTGCGTTCAAGCTGATCGCGGAACTGGGCGGCCCGTTGGTGGACGACTTGGCGGTCAAAGGAGGTGTACTGGTACATGGCGCAGAGTGCGGGCGCTGGAACGGGTCGGATTGACCCATGGCCATGACTCTAGGGAGGATCCATATTCCAGAAAAGAATTTTTAAGTTGAATGCTTATTTCCGATATCGATATGCGAAAGAGGAGCAGCCCACCGCAGGCCTAGAATCTCCGCCATGCCATCCGCGTTTGTTCCGGCCCGCCGCCTCCTGTTGAGCGGCCTGGGCGCCGGTGTCCTGGCGCTGGCCGGTTGCCAGACGCCTTCCACCCCGCCTTCCGTTCCCCCCAAGCCGCCCACCCCCCCTCGGCCCCCCCGCATCGGGCTGGCCCTTGGCGGAGGGGCGGCCCGTGGGTTTGCCCACATCGGGGTCATCCAGGTGCTCGAAGAGCACGGCATCCGACCTGATCTGGTCGTCGGCACCTCGGCGGGCAGCTTGGTGGCCGCGCTGTATGCCTCTGGCAAGAACGGCACCGAACTGGCCAGCCTGGCCCGCAGCATGGACGAGTCGGCGCTGACCGACTGGGCCTTCCCGGGACGAGGCCTGTTGCGCGGCGAGGCCCTGGCCCGTTATGTCCACACCCAGACCGGTGGACGCCTCATCGAGCAGATGCCGATGCCCCTGGGCATCGTGGCCACCGATGCCGGCAATGGCAACCCGGTGATGTTTCGGCGTGGGGACACGGGGACGGCCGTGCGTGCCTCCAGTGCGGTCCCGGCCGTCTTCCAACCGGTGCGCATTGGCAGTCGCGAGTATGTGGACGGGGGGCTGGTCAGTCCGGTGCCGGTCCGCTATGCGCGTGAAATGGGAGCCGACTTGGTGATCGCGGTGGATATTTCATCGCCACCGGACCCGAATTCCATCGGTGATGCCTTCCACCTGCTGATGCAGACCTTTTCGATCATGGGTCGCAGCATCAACCGCTGGGAATTGAAGGACGCGGACATCGTGATCCGGCCCGCGCTGGTGGGCGTGTCGAGTTCGGATTTCTCGGCCCGCATGAAGGCGCTGCAGTTCGGGCGGGAGGCCGCACAGGCCCAGCTCGGTACCCTGAAGGCCCGCATCGCCGCGCTCACGCGCTGAACCGCGGCCAAAGAAAAGCCCGGCGCGAAGGCCGGGCTGAAGGTACCTTGAGAGTGAGTCTCAGGAAAGGTACCGAGGAGACGTGTCTCCCATGGAGGCCAGGGCGGTGGCAACTGCCGAGGCACTCGGGAAGACCCGCAGCAGGGAAGGAAGTTCCCCACCACAGAGTCTGCGGACCTGTCAGGCCGCGGTGCGACGCGGCGCCTTGGGGGCCGCCTGGGCCGCCTTGACGGCCGTGTTGGTCATGGCCTGGAAGTTGGCTTCGGCCACGTCAGCGGCTTGCTTGGCGGCCTTGTGCACCGACTCGTAGGCGTTGTTGGCGGCGGCCATGGCCGACTTCACCAGGGCGACAGCGTTCTCGGTGCCGGCCGGGGCGTTCTTGACCGCGGTGTCCACACCGGCCATGAACTTCTTCTGGGTGTCAGCCAGCTGGGCTTCGATGGCCTTGGTCATCTCGGCATTGGTGCTGGCGGCGATGTCGTACAGGTGACGGCTGTAGGCAGCAACCTTTTCGGCCGCGGGTTGCAGCAGGCTGGCTTGCAGCGACAGCAGTTCCTGCGGATCCTTGGCGGCGATCGCGGCCTTGGCGGTTTCAGCGGCTTCGCCCATCGAGGCCTTGGCCACTTGCATGTTCAGTTCGACGAGCTTCTCCATGCCTTCGAAGGCCTTGCCCGCCAAATCCATGGCGGTTTCAACATTGGCCTTTTGGGAAGCGATCACTTGTTCGGCAGTCAGCATGTCAGTCTCCAAAGGTGAGGGTCAGGGTTTCAAACACCGTGCAGCCCAGCGGGTCTTGAACAGCCACCCAGAGGGTTTGTGCGCTGCAACATGGAGAGAAGTATAGGTGGCGGCTTCTGGAAAGCAAGCGCCGTTTTGTTGCATTGCATCAATCTAGTGACGACACTCTAAATCCCTGGCTGACCGAACTTCGGCGGGGGCGGCGGCAGAATCGGCGCCGATGCAGGCCTTCACCTCGGACCACCATGCGCTGCCATTGCCGCCGGGGCATCGCTTTCCGATGCCCAAGTACGCGCTGTTGCGCCAGGCGGTCGAGACGCAACTGCCCGAGGTGCAACTGCAGCCCGCCCCGGCGGCCAGCGAAGGCGAGTTGCTGCTGGCGCACACGCCCGAGCATGTCTGCGCGGTGCTGGAAGGCTGGCTGAGCCCGGCCCAGCAGCGGGAGATCGGCTTTCCCTGGTCCGAGCGCATGGCCGAGCGCTCGCGCCGCTCGGTGGGGGCGACCATCGCGGCGGCCCGCGCGGCGTTGGCCGAGGGCGTGGCCGTCAACCTGGCCGGGGGCACGCACCATGCCAGCGCGGACCGCGGTTCGGGCTACTGCGTGTTCAACGACGTGGCGGTGGCCGCCCGGCTGATGCAGGCCGAGTGGCACCGCCGTCATGCCAGCCTGCTGCGGGTGCTGGTGATCGACCTGGACGTGCACCAGGGCAACGGCACGGCCGCGATCTTTGCCGACGACCCGACGGTGTTCACGCTGTCGCTGCACGGCGAGCGCAACTTCCCGTTTCGCAAGGTGGCAGGTGACCTGGATGTCGAACTGCCCGATGGCTGCACCGATGCGGCCTATCTCCAGGCGCTGGACGCCGCACTGGCGCAGACCTGGCACCGCCACGCTGCCCAGCCGCCGGGCCTGGCCTTTTACCTGGCCGGGGCCGATCCGCACGAGGGCGACCGGCTGGGTCGCCTGAAGCTCAGCGCCGCGGGGCTGGCCGAGCGGGACCGACGCGTGCTGGCCGCCCTGCGGGAGCGCCGCATTCCGGTGGCTCTGACCATGGCCGGTGGCTATGGCCGGGACATCGGGCAGACCGTGGCGCTGCAGCTGGAAACCGTGCGCCAGGCCGCGCAGGCCTGGGAGGCCTGGCCGGTGGTGGGGCTGTCCCAGGGCACGCACAATCCGACGACGCGCTGACTCCCTGCGCCGGCCCCTTGTTCGACCGCAACCGAACCTTCCGGATGAACCCCTCTCAGCCTTCCCGTCCCACCATCCTGGTCGCTCGACCGGTCTTTCCCGACACCGTGGCCCGGCTGCGGCAGCACTTCGAGGTGGACGTCCACGACAGCGAGACGCCGCTGCAGGGCGACGCCCTGGCGCGGCGCCTGCAGGGGAAATCGGGGGTCTTCGTGGCCGGTGTCGAACCCATCGACGCCGCGCTGCTGGCGGCCTGCCCCGAGCTCAAGGCCGTGTGCAGCATGGCGGTGGGCTACAACAATATCGATGTGGCCGCCTGCACCGCCCGCGGGGTGCTGGTGACCAATGCCCCCGGGGTGCTGACCGAGACCACGGCAGACTTTGGCTTCGCGCTGATGATGGCCACCGCCCGGCGCATCGGCGAGGCCGAGCGCTTTCTGCGCCGCGGCGAATGGACCCATTGGTCCTACGACCTGATGGCCGGCCAGGACATCCATGGCGCCACGTTGGGGGTGCTGGGCATGGGCCGCATCGGCCAGGCGGTGGCGCGGCGCGGCGCGCTGGGCTTTGGCATGAAGGTGGTCTATCACAACCGCAGCCACCTGCCCGAGGCCGAGGAGGCGGCCCTGGGAGCCCGTTGGCTGCCCCTGCCCGAGCTGATGGCCCAGGCCGATCACCTGGTCATCGTGGTGCCGTACGGCCCGGCCAGCCACCATCTGGTGGGCCGCGAGCAGTTGGCCTGGATGAAGCCGACCGCGACGCTGACCAACATCGCCCGCGGCGGCGTGGTGGATGACGCCGCGCTGGCCGAGGCCCTGCGGGCTGGCCAGCTGGCCGCCGCCGGGCTGGACGTGTTCGAGGGCGAACCGCAGGTGCATCCGGCCTTGCTGACGCTGCCCAACGTGGTGCTGACGCCGCACATCGCCAGCGCCAGCCTGGCGACCCGGCGGGCCATGGCCGATCTGGCCGCCGACAACCTGATCGCGGCGCTGACCGGCCAGCCGCCGCTGACGGCCCTCAACCCCGAGGTGCTGGCCCGCGGCTGAGACAATCGCCGCCATGTCCTTGTCTCCCTTTGAACTCAGCACCCTGGTGCTGCTGGGTCTGTTGCTGCTGGCGGTGCTGGCCTTGTGGTTGCGTGCCGGCGGCACCGAACCGTCGGGTGTGCCGGATGCGTTGGAACGTCTGGAGCGCGAGCTCCGCGCCGAGGTCCAGTCGAGTGCCCGCACCGTGCGGATGGAGCAGTCCCAGGCGCTGGCCCAGTTGCAGCAAGGCCTGGTACACCAGGCCGGCGACGCGGCCCGCACCCTGGCCCAGGCCCGCGAGGCCCAGGACATGGCGCTGCAGCGCCTGGCCGATGCCCTGGGACAGCAGCTCAAGGCGGTGACCGAGGCCATCGAACGCCGGCTGCTGTCGCTGCAGGACGGCAACGAGAAGAAGCTCGAGCAGATGCGGGTCACCGTCGACGAGAAGCTGCACGCCACGCTGGAGCAGCGCCTGGGCGAGAGCTTCCGCCAGGTGGCCGAACGCCTGGAGCTGGTGCACAAGGGCCTGGGCGAGATGCAGGGCCTGGCACGCGATGTCGGCTCACTCAACCGGGTGCTGACCAACGTGAAATCGCGCGGGGTGTTTGGCGAACTGCAGCTGGCGGCCCTGCTGGAGCAGGTGATGACGCCCGAGCAGTACGCCGCCAACGTCGAGACCGTGCCGGGCAGCGGCACCCGGGTCGAGTTTGCGATCCGACTACCGGGCCGCCGCGACGATGGCCAGCCGATGTGGCTGCCCATCGACGCCAAGTTCCCGCGTGAAGACTACGAGCGGCTGCTGCAGGCGCAGGACCAGGCCGACCCGGTGGCGGCCGAGGCGGCGGGCCGGGCGCTGGAAGGCCGGCTGCGCGCCGAGGCCCGCAGCATCCGTGAGAAGTACGTGGCGCCACCGCACACCACGGATTTCGCCATCCTGTTCCTGCCCACCGAAGGCCTGTATGCGGAAGCCCTGCGCCGGCCCGGGCTGATGGAGGCGCTGCAGCGCGATCACCGCATCACGCTGGCCGGCCCGACCACCTTGCTGGCCACGCTCAGCAGCCTGCAGATGGGCTTTCGCAGCCTGGCCCTGGAGCGACGCAGCGCCGAGGTCTGGGACGTGCTGGGCGCGGTCAAGACCGAGTTCGCCAAGTTCGGCGAAGTGCTGGCCAAGACCAAGAAGAAACTGGAAGAGGCCAGCGCCACCATCGACAGCGCGGAGGTGCGCACCCGCGCGATGGCCCGCAAGCTCAAGGGCGTGGAACAGCTGCCCGACGCGCAGGCCCGTCAGCTGCTGGGCAGCGAGGCTGACGGCAGCGACGCCTGAGGCGGCAGGGTCAGAAGCGGATGGCGGGCGTGCCGGGGGCCGTTGGCGCGTTCCGGTTTTCCAGCGCCGGGCCGGGCGCGGAGGCTGGCACCGCGCCCGGCGGCACCGGATTGGCGGCCCCCACCAGCGGGGTGGGCAGCGGGCGGCGGTAGCCGGCTGGCAGCACCGAGGTCTTCGGGTAGCCCGCGGCATCCAGATAGCTGTTCCACTCGTTGAGCGAACCGGACTTGATCTGCTGGCTGCCCACCGTCAGCATCGGCAGGCTGCGCCCCCCGCTCAGCTGGACATAGGCCTCCAGATCGAGGCTGCTTTCCACCCGCTTCTCACTGAACGGAACACCGCGCTGCACCAGCAACTCGCGGCCGATGTCGCAGGGCGGGCAGCTCTTGGCCGCATACAGCGTCACCGGAAAGCGGCTGACCGCCTGCCGCAGCGCCGGCGGCAGGGCCGCCAGTTCCGCACCGCCGCTGCCCACCGCGCCGTGGCCGGACATCACCTGGACCTGGGCCTGGCTGGAGGTCGGCGGCCGGTCGGTGTAGGTGACCTTGCCGTCCGGTCCGATGACCTTGTACTGGGCCATCGCCAGCGGCGACAGACCCAGACAGCACAGGGCGACAAGGCGGGCAGTGTTCGGTGTCATGGGCGGTCAAGCAGTCAATACAAGGCGAAAGGACTATACGCTGCGGGCGGGGAGCCGGCTTCAAGCCATGCCTTGATGCCGCAGCAGCGCGTCGATGCTGGGTTCACGGCCGCGGAAGGCCTTGAAGCTCTCGATGGCGGGACGGGCGCCACCCGCCTCCAGGATTTCGCAACGGTAGCGCCGCCCGGTGTCCGGGTTGAGCACGCCTTCTTCCTCGAAGGCGCTCCAGGCATCGGCCGACAGCACCTCGGCCCACTTGTAGGAGTAGTAGCCGGCCGAGTAGCCACCCGCGAAGATGTGCGAGAAGGTGTGGGCCATGCGGTTGAAGGCCGGCACCGGCAGCAGCGAGACCTCCTGCCGCACCTCGTTGAGGATGGCCTGGACGCGCTGCGGGGCATCGGCCTCGGTGTGCAGGCGCATGTCGAACAGGCCGAACTCGACCTGGCGCAGTGTCTGCAGACCACTCTGGAAGTTCTTGGCCGCCAGCATCTTGTCGAACAGCGCCCGCGGCAGCGGCTCGCCGCTGTCCACATGGGCGCTCAGGTGGCGGATCACCTCCCATTCCCAGCAGAAGTTCTCCATGAACTGGCTGGGCAGCTCCACCGCGTCCCACTCGACACCATCGATGCCGGACACGCCCATCTCGTCCACCTGCGTCAGCATGTGGTGCAGGCCGTGGCCGAACTCGTGGAAGAGGGTGGTCACCTCGTCATGGGTCAGCAGGGCCGGCTTGTCGCCCACGGGGGACGAGAAGTTGCACACCAGGTAGGCCACCGGGGTCTGCAGCTGGTGCGAGTCGGCGCGCAGCCAGCGGCTGCGGGCGCTGTCCATCCAGGCGCCCGGGCGCTTGCCGGGGCGGGCATGGGGATCCAGGTAGAACTCGCCCACCACCTGGCCGGCCCGCTCGATGCGGAAGAAGCGCACCGACGGGTGCCAGACCGGTGCCTCGGCCGGCTGGATGCGCACCTCGAACAGGGTCTCGGCGATGTGGAACAGGCCGTCCAGCACCTTGGGCAGCGGCAGGTAGGCCTTCACCTCCTGGTCGCTGAAGGCATAGCGGGCCTCCTTGAGCTTCTCGCCCGCATAGGCCAGGTCCCAGGCCTGCAGGTCGGTCAGGCCCAGTTCGCGGGCGGCGAAGTCGCGCAGATCGGCCAGGTCCTTCTCGGCACTCGGGCGGGCGCGCTGGGCCAGGTCGCGCAGGAAGTGCAGCACCTCGGCCGGGGTGCCGGCCATCTTGGGCGCCAGCGACACCTCGGCCGCATTGGCAAAGCCCAGCAGGGTGGCTTCCTCGGCACGCAGGGTGAGCAACTCGCTCATCACCGCGGTGTTGTCGCGCTCGGCCGGGCCCAGCTCGCTGGCGCGGGTCACATAGGCGGTGTAGAGGGTTTCACGCAGGGCCCGGTTGCGGGCGTACTGCATCACCGGGAAGTAGCTCGGGAAGTGCAGCGTCAGCTTGTGGCCGGGCTTGCCTTCGGCTTCGGCGGCGGCGCGGGCTGCAGCGACCACGTCGGCCGGCACGCCGTCAAGTTCCTCGGCGGTGGCGTAATGGGCAAAGGCGTCGGTGGCGTCCAGCACATGGTTGGAGAAGGCCTGCGACAGCTCGGCCATCCGGTCCTGGAGGGCCATGAAGCGGGCCTTGGCCTCGCCCTGCAGGTCGGCCCCGCCCAGGCGGAAGTCGCGCAGCGCGTGGGCCAGCGCCTGCCGGCGGGCCGGGCTCAGGGCGGCCGCGGCCGGGCTGGCCGCGATGGCCTTGTACTTGGCGTACAGGCGCTCATCGCTGCCCTGGCGGGTGTAGAACTCGGTGATCTTGGGCAGGTTCTCCGCATGCACCGCCCGCAGTTCGGGCGTGTCGGCCACATGGGCCAGGTGGTTGACCACACCCCAGGCCCGGCCCAGACGTTCCACCGGCACTTCCAGCACCAGCGACAGCGCGTCGTAGTCGGCCGGCACGTCCGGCCCCACCGCGCGGTCCAGCGCCGCGTTGGCCTCAGCCAGCAGCACGTCGATGGCCGGCGTCACATGTTCAGGGCGCACGGCCGCGAAGTCGGTGAGCGGGGTGGTTTCCAGCAGCGGATTGGTCATCAGCAAAGTCCTGTCCAGGGCGCGGTGGCGCCGTTTCCTATCAAACCTGTCGGGCGGCCCGTTCGGCGGCTTCCAGGGTGTTCACCAGCAGCATCGTGATGGTCATCGGGCCCACGCCACCCGGCACCGGGGTGAGGTGCGAGGCCACGGCGCTGACCGAGGCAAAGTCCACGTCGCCACAGAGTTTGCCTTCGTCATTGCGGTTGATGCCCACGTCGATCACGATGGCCCCGGGCTTGACCATGTCACCGGTCAGCGTGTTGCGGCGGCCCACGGCCGCCACCACCACGTCGGCCTGGCGGGTGTGATAGCCCAGGTCCGGGGTGCCACTGTGGCAGATGGTGACGGTGGCGTTGGCTTGCAAGAGCAGCAGGGCCATCGGCTTGCCAACGGTGTTGCTGCGGCCGATCACCACTGCATGCTTGCCCTTGAGCGACACGCCGGTGCTTTCGATCAGCTTCATGCAGCCATAGGGCGTGCAGGGGCGAAAGCCCTCCAGGCCCGCCATCAGTTCACCGGCGGACAGCACCGAATAGCCATCCACGTCCTTGGCGGTGGCGATCGCCTCGATCACCTTGTGCGGGTCGATGTGCTTGGGCAGGGGCATCTGCACCAGGATGCCGTGGATGGTCGGATCAGCGTTGAGCGCGGCGATGCGCTCCAGCAACGCGGCCTCGGTCAGGCTGGCGTCGTACTTCTCGAACACCGAATGCACGCCGCTGTCCTGGCAGGCCTTGACCTTGTTGCGCACATAGACGGCCGAAGCGGGGTCGTCGCCGACCAGGATGACCGCCAGGCCGGGCGGGTGACCCTGGGCGGTGAGGGCGGCCGCGCGCTGCGCGACCTCGGCACGGAGTTGGCGGGACAGGGCGTTGCCGTCGATCACTTGGGCGGTCATGGGCGGTTCTCTTTCAAGTCTGGGAAGGATCGGGTGCAGGGCGGTTCGAAAACGGCGGTCCGAAAATGGGAAAGGGGCCTCGAAGGCCCCATGTTCCCGATGCGGCCTGTGGACTCAGGCCTTGTGTGTGGCGCCCAGGGCGATCTTGAGCAGATCGGCCACGGTGTTCGCATTGAGTTTTTCCATGATGTTGGCCCGGTGGGCCTCCACCGTCTTGATGCTGATGCCCAGGTCGTCGGCGATCTGCTTGTTCAGGCGGCCGGCGACGATGCGTTCCAGCACCTGGGCTTCGCGGGTGGTCAGGCGCGACAACAAGGCGTCTCGGCTGGCCTGCTCCTGGTGCTGCGAGAAGGCTTGGCGAGCCAGGTCCAGCATGCGCTCGACCAGGGCGACCAGTTCCTCTTCCTTGAAGGGCTTCTCGATGAAATCCATCGCGCCCTTCTTCATCGTGTTCACGGCCATCGGCACGTCGCCGTGGCCGGTGATGAACACGACCGGCAGCGGGCTCTTGCGCTCCAGCAGGCGGTCCTGCAGGTCCAGGCCGCTCATGCCCTCCATCCGGATGTCGGTGATCAGGCAGGCCACCTCGCGGGGGTCAAAGCGCGAGAGAAAGGACTCGGCGGACTCGAAGCACTTGACGCGGTAGTCCTTGCCTTCCAGCAGCCATTGCAAGGAATCACGAACGGCCTCGTCATCGTCCACGACGTAGACAGTACCCTTTTTTGGAATCAGGCTCATGGTGCAGCGGCGTGAGGGTTGGACGCAGAAACGGCGGACGACACCCGGGGTGCCGGCAGACGCTCCGCAGGGGGAGTCTGATCGACCGGCAAGGTGAAGGCGAACCTGCACCCGGTCACGGTCGATCCATTGTAGAGGTTCTCGGCTCGCATCCGGCCCTGGTGCGACTCGATGATCGAGCGGCACAAGGACAGGCCGATACCGAGGCCCTCGGCCTTGGTGGAGAAGAAGGCTTCGAACAGGCGCGAGATCACGTCCTCGCGCATGCCCGGGCCGGCATCGGTGACGGAGAACTCGATGACGTGGCCTTCGTCGGTGGATTGCCGGGGCACCACCTGCAGCTCGATGTGGCGCCGCTCGGTGGGCATGTCGGCGGTGTCGATGGCCTCGGCCGCGTTCTTCAGCAGGTTCATCAGCACCTGCTCGATCAGGATCGGATCGACCCGCAGCAGTGGCAGGCGCTGGGCCACATAGGTGTGGATCGAGACCTTGCGGCGGCGCAGCTCGATGCCGGCCAGCTCCACCGCGTCCTCGACGATGTCCTGCGCCTTCGCCAGCTGGCGCTGCGGCTCGCTCTTCTTGACGAAGGCCCGGATGCGGTGGATGACCTGGCCGGCCCGTTCGGCCTGCCGAGCCGTCTTCTGCAGCGCGGCCACCAGCTCCTCGGTGGTGATGGCGTTGTTGCGCACCCGGCTGACGATGCCGTTGCAGTAGTTGGTGATGGCCGTCAGCGGCTGGTTGAGCTCGTGGGCCACCGAGGAGGCCATTTCACCCATCGTGACCAGCCGGCTGGTGACCTGGGCCCGCTCAGCCTGTTGCTGCGCCTGTTCCTCGATGCGGCGCCGGGCCGTGATGTCGGTGGCGATCAGCATCTGCGCCAGGCGGCCGTCGGTCCACTGCAGGTAGCGGGTGCGGACATCGAACCACATCTGCAACGATTCGACATACACCTCGCGGGGGTGGGTGCCGATGTCGGTCAGCTCCTGGGTCGGCAGGCCGGACATGGCATCCACGTCGTCTTCCGGCACCTCGGTGTAGCCCGCATCGCCGTTGGCCAGCAGGTCATGACCGCGCGCGTCGGCGCCGAACCAGAGCCGGTAAGAGCGGTTGGCGAACAGCAACTCGCCTTGTTGCACCGACAGCACCGACACCGCCGCATCCAGCCCTTCCAGCACGGTGGTGAAGCGCTCGTGCGAGGCCGAGAGCTGGTCGCGGATGCGCTTGGCCTCGGTGATGTTGGTCATCGAGGTCATCCAGCCGGTCTGCTGGCCGCGCGGGTCGATCAGCGGCGAGACGTACAGCCGGGCGTCGAAGTTCGAGCCATCCTTGCGCTGGACCTTGACCTCGATGCCCCCGGCCGGGCTGCGCCCCTGCAGCTCCTGCTGGAAGATGCGCATGTGCTCGTCCACCCGGTCGCTGGGCCAGTAGGGGAAGGGCGGCAGCATGTCCAGCAGGTCCGACTCGGCATAGCCGGTCATCGCACAGAAGGCCGGGTTGACGTAGGTGACCCGGCCATCCATGTCGGTGGCACGCATGCCGGTGAGCATGGAGTTCTCCATCGCCCGCCGGAAGTTGGTCTCGTTGATCAGCGCGTTCTGGATCTGGGCCCGGCGCCGCATGTGGCGCCAGGTGGCCAGCAGGGTCCAGACCGTCAGGGCCGACAGCGCCACCACCATCCAGAACAAGGTGTTGCCCACCAGCCCGGCCGAGGTCCGATAGCCCTGGCCGCGCAGCACCAGGCCGTTGGCCGCCGGGGTCAGGGGCAGGTCGATGCTCATCGAGGGCGGCGCCTCGCGCCGACCGGGCAGGTTGGTGACGGTGCTGACCAGGGGGCTGAAGTCCGCGCCCAGGATGCTGATCGGGTGCCGCCCGGTGACTTCGGCCGGTACCACGCTGCGCAACAAGGCGTCCAGCCCGTACTCGGCCACCAGCACACCGGCAAAAGCGCCACGGTCGATGATGGGCACCTGGACCTGGAACAGCCACAGGCCGTCCGGGTCCTTGAACGGCCGTGAATAGGCCGGCTGACGGCTGTTGCGGGCCGCATCGAACGCGGCTTCGGCGGCCAGGGGGAGGGGGGCCGCCAGGCCATTGGCGACACTGCCCTGCGTCGCGTCGCCGCTGTCGTCCAACCCGGCCGCGGATTGCAGCGCCTGGGCCGCCTTCAGCTCGCCGTGCGCGTTGCGCCAGGCCAGTGAGCGGACATCCGGGCGGGCCTGCAGAAAGCTGGCCGCCTGGTTCACGAACTGATCGGGGGTGATCGCCCGGGTAGCCACCTCGCGTGCAATGCGCAAGAGTTGCTCCTGGTTGTCCACCAGGTGCAGACGGATCTGCTGCTGGGCCACCTCGGTGTCCCGTCGCAGCAGTTCGGCGGCGCGGGTGGTCTCTTCGTTGCGCAGGTACCAGAACGCCACCGTGATGGCGGCCAGGAACAGCAGCACGGAGCTCAGTGGCGCCAGGGTGGCAAGACGGTCCTGGCGCGAAGGAGACAGGCGGCTCCACCAGCGGCGGAGCACCCGGTTCAGGCGCCCCGAAGGCCAGGGAGGAAACGCATCACGGAAAAATTGCATCAACGTGAATTATCAAAGGGGGACCGGGCCTCCCCGGGGTCTCCCGCCGCGATTTGGCCTGGGGTTTTCACCGATTGGAGCGTTGTTTCTTGATCGGCATCGTATCGCATCATGAAATCAACATTCGCCATTTGAAAATTCAAGCGGGCTATGCAACACTCCGCCCGCAATCCGAAACCCCTTCATTGCGGGCCGCTTCCACTTGGCCTGCACAACCCAGGAGACAAGCATGTCCGCTCTGCCCGAATCCTCCATGGGCACCCCGGCCAACGATGCCGACGCCCAGGAGACCCGTGAATGGCTTGATGCCCTGACCGCCGTCATCCAGGCCGAAGGCCGTGAGCGGGGTCACTTCCTTCTGGAGCAGTTGCTGGAGCAGGCGCGCCAGAACAGCATCGACATGCCGTTCTCGGCCACCACGGGCTATGTGAACACGATCGAGCCCGACGAGGAAGCCCGCTCCCCCGGCAATCTGGACCTCGAGGGCCGACTGCGCGCCTACATGCGCTGGAACGCCATGGCCATGGTGGTCAAGGCCAACCGCCTGCACCCTGAGGATGGCGGCGACCTGGGCGGCCACATCTCCTCCTTCGCCTCGCTGGCCCACATGCTGGCCGCCGGCTTCAACCACTTCTGGCACGCCGACGACACCGACCAGGGGGGCCAGCACGGTGGCGATCTGCTCTACATCCAGGGCCACAGCGCGCCGGGCATCTACGCCCGCGCCTTCCTGGAAGGCCGCATCAACGAAGAGCAGTTGCTCAACTTCCGCCAGGAGGTCCACGGCAAGGGCCTGTCGAGCTACCCGCATCCGAAGCTGATGCCCGAGTTCTGGCAGTTCCCGACCGTCTCGATGGGCCTGGGCCCCTTGATGGCCATCTACCAGGCCCGTTTCCTGAAGTACCTGCATGCCCGCGGCATTGCCGACACCTCCGAGCGCAAGGTCTGGGCCTTCCTGGGCGATGGCGAAATGGACGAGCCCGAAAGCCTGGGCGCCATCGGTCTGGCCGCGCGTGAAGGCCTGGACAACCTGATCTTCGTCGTCAACTGCAACCTGCAGCGCCTGGACGGCCCGGTGCGCGGCAACGGCAAGATCATCCAGGAACTTGAGGGCGACTTCCGCGGCTCGGGCTGGAACGTGATCAAGCTGATCTGGGGCAGCAACTGGGATCCGCTGCTGGCGCGCGACAAGGACGGTGCGCTGCGCAAGCTGATGATGGACACGCTGGACGGCGACTACCAGGCCTACAAGGCCAACGACGGTGCCTTCGTCCGCAAGCACTTCTTCGAGCGCGACCCGCGCACGGCCAAGCTGGTCGAGCACATGAGCGACGACGACATCTGGGCGCTGCGCCGCGGCGGCCACGATGCGCAGAAGGTGTATGCCGCCTTCCACCGCGCCTTCCACCACAAGGGGCAACCCTCCGTGCTGCTGGTCAAGACGATCAAGGGCTACGGCATGGGCAAGAGCGGCGAAGGCAAGAACACCGCGCACCAGACCAAGAAGCTGACCGACGAGGACATCAAGTACTTCCGCGACCGCTTCAACATCCCCATTCCCGACAGCGAGCTGGCCAAGATCCCGTTCTACAAGCCGGCCGATGACACGCCGGAGATGCAGTACCTGCACGCCCGCCGCAAGGAACTAGGCGGCTACCTGCCGCACCGCCGCACCAAAGCGACCGAGCAGTTCACCGTGCCGTCGCTGGAGATCTTCAAGGCGGTGCTGGAACCGACGGCCGCCGGGCGCGAGATCTCGACGACCCAGGCCTATGTGCGCTTCCTGACCCAGCTGCTGCGGGATCAGGCCATCGGGCCGCGCGTGGTGCCCATCCTGGTGGACGAGGCCCGCACCTTCGGCATGGAAGGCCTGTTCCGCCAGATTGGCATCTACAACCCCAAGGGCCAGCTCTACACCCCGGTCGACCGTGACCAGGTCATGTACTACAAGGAAGAGGCCAACGGCCAGATCCTGCAGGAAGGCATCAACGAGGCCGGCGGCATGGCCAGCTGGATTGCCGCGGCCACCAGCTACAGCACGAACAACCGGATCATGATCCCGTTCTTCGTGTACTACTCGATGTTCGGCTTCCAGCGCATCGGCGACCTGGCCTGGGCGGCCGGCGACATGCAGGCCCGCGGCTTCCTGCTGGGCGGCACCTCGGGCCGGACCACGCTGAACGGCGAGGGTCTGCAGCACGAGGATGGCCACAGCCACATCCTGGCCGGCACGATCCCCAACTGCGTCAGCTACGACCCGACCTTCGCGCACGAAGTGGCGGTGATCATGCACCATGGCTTGAAGCGCATGGTCGAGAAGCAGGACAACGTCTACTTCTACATCACGCTGCTCAATGAGAACTACGCGATGCCGGGCCTGAAGCCGGGCACCGAAGAGCAGATCATCAAGGGCATGTACCTGCTGGAGGAAGGCGCCAAGAAGACCCCGCGCGTCAACCTGCTGGGCAGCGGCACCATCCTGCGTGAATCGCTGGCCGCCCGCGAACTGCTGGGCGCCGACTGGGGCGTGGCCGCCAACGTCTGGAGCTGCCCGAGCTTCAACGAGCTGGCCCGCGATGGTCAGGACTGCGAGCGCTGGAACCTGCTGCACCCGACCGAGACGCCGAAGGTGCCCTTCGTCACCGAACAGCTCGCGCCGCACGCCGGTCCGGTGGTCGCTTCGACCGACTACATCAAGGCCTATGCCGAGCAGATCCGCGCCTTCATCCCCAAGGGCCGCAGCTACAAGGTGCTGGGAACCGATGGCTTCGGCCGCAGCGATTTCCGCAGCGAACTGCGCAAGCATTTCGAGGTGAACCGCCATTACATCGTGGTGGCCGCGCTGAAGGCGCTGGCCGACGAGGGCACCGTGCCCGCCACGGTGGTGGCCGAGGCCATCGCGAAGTACGGCCTGGACGCCGACAAGATCAACCCGCTGCACGCCTGACGCAGCCACGGAGACACAGACATGGCATTGGTGGAAGTGAAGGTCCCCGACATCGGGGATTTCAAGGACGTCGCCGTGATCGAGGTGCTGGTCAAGCCGGGTGACACCATCCGGGCCGAACAGAGCCTGGTCACCGTCGAGTCGGACAAGGCTTCGATGGAGATCCCGTCCAGCCACGCCGGCGTGGTCAAGGAGATCAAGGTCGGGTTGGGCGACAAGGTCAGCGAAGGCAGCCTGCTGTTGCTGCTGGAAACGGCCGACAGCGCCGCCGTGCCGGCGCCGGCCGCTGCGCCGGCGGTGGCCGCAGCACCGGCGCCCGCACCCGTGGCCGCCGCCCCCGTGGCGGCAGCGGCGGTGTCCGGCCCGGTCGAGGTGCGCGTGCCCGACATCGGCGACTTCAAGGACGTGGCCGTGATCGAGCTGCTGGTCAAGCCGGGCGACACGGTGAAGGCTGAACAGAGCCTGATCACCGTCGAGTCGGACAAGGCCTCGATGGAGATCCCGTCCAGCGCCGCCGGCGTGGTCAAGGAACTGAAGGTGGCCCTGGGTGACAAGATCAACCAGGGCAGCCTGATCGCGGTGCTCGAAGGTGTGGCCACGGCCCCCGCAGCGGCTGTGGCGGCGGCACCGGTGAGCGCCTCTGCGTCAGTCCCGACCGCTGTGCCGGCGGCGGTGGCCACCCCGGCCATGGCCTCGGCCGCCTTGCCGGCCCACATGCCGACGGTAGCCCCCAGTGCGACCTTGCCGCACGCTTCGCCCAGCATCCGCAAGCTGGCCCGCGAGCTGGGGGTGCCGCTGGCCGAGGTGAAGGGCAGTGGCCCCAAGGGCCGCATCACGGTCGAGGACCTGCAGGGCTTCGTCAAGCGCGTGATGGCCGGCCAGATGCAGACGGCGGCCCAGAAGGCCGCGGCGCCGGCGGCAGAGCAGGGCGGTGGCATCCCCGGCCTGTTGCCCTGGCCCAAGGTCGACTTCGCCAAGTTCGGCGAGATCGAGACGGTGGCCCTGTCGCGCATCAAGAAGCTCAGCGGCGCCAACCTGGCACGCAACTGGGTGATGATCCCCGCGGTCACCTACCACGAGGATGCCGACATCACCGGCCTGGAAGCCTTCCGCGTCCAGATCAACAAGGAGAACGAGAAGGCCGGCGGCACCAAGCTGACCATGCTCGCCTTCCTGGTCAAGGCCTGCGTCAAGGCGCTGCAGAAGTTCCCCGAGTTCAACAGCTCGCTGGACGGCGACAACCTGGTCTACAAGAAGTACTTCCACATCGCCTTTGCGGCCGACACGCCCAATGGCCTGGTGGTGCCGGTGATCAAGGACGCCGACAAGAAGAGCGTGATCGAGATCGCCGCCGAATCGGCCGCGCTGGCCAAAAAGGCCCGCGACGGCAAGCTGGGCCCGGCCGACATGCAGGGCGCCTGCTTCACGATCTCCAGCCTGGGCGGTATCGGTGGCACCTATTTCTCGCCGATCATCAACGCGCCCGAGGTGGCCATCCTGGGCGTCAACAAGAGCGTGATGAAGCCGGTCTGGGACGGCAAGGCCTTCCAGCCGCAGCTGACCCTGCCGCTGTCGCTGACCGCCGACCACCGCGTGATCGACGGCGCCCTGGCCACCCGTTTCAACGTCTATCTGGCGCAGTTGCTGGCGGATTTCCGCCGCATCGCCCTCTGAGCGGGAGCACAGCATGGCATTGATCGACGTGCGTGTGCCGGACATCGGCGACTTCAAGGACGTGGCCATCATCGAGTTGCTGGTCAAGCCGGGCGACACGGTGAAGGCCGAGCAGAGCCTGATCACCGTCGAGTCCGACAAGGCCTCGATGGAGATTCCCAGCAGCCACGCCGGGGTGGTCAAGGAACTGAAGGTGGCCCTGGGCGACAAGGTCAGCCAGGGCAGCGTGATCCTGACGCTGGAAGCGGCCGACGCCGCTGTGGCGGCACCGGTGGCGGCCCCCGTGGCAGCAGCACCTGCGGCTGCACCGGCCCCCGCGCCGGTGGCGGCCCCCGTCGCCGCCGGCAGCTATGCCGGCCCGGTGGATTTGAGCTGCGATGTGCTGGTGCTGGGTGGCGGCCCCGGCGGCTACTCGGCTGCCTTCCGCGCTGCCGACCTGGGCCTGAACGTGGTGGTGGTCGAGCGCTATCCGACCCTGGGCGGTGTCTGCCTGAACGTGGGCTGCATCCCCTCCAAGGCGCTGCTGCACGTGGCCGCCGTGATGGACGAGGTCAAGCATCTGGCCGACGCAGGCATCGCCTACGCTGAACCGGCAGTGGACATCGACAAGCTGCGCGGCCACAAGGAGAAGGTGGTCGGCAAGCTCACCGGCGGCCTGGGCGCCATGGCCAAGATGCGCAAGGTCACGATCGTGCGCGGCTACGGCAGCTTCATCGACCCGTACCACCTGCAGGTGGACGAGACCACCGGCCCGGGGCAGGACCGCAGTGGTGGCCGCAAGGTGGTCAAGTTCGGCCACGCCATCATCGCCGCGGGTTCGCAGGCGGTGCGCCTGCCGTTCTTCCCGGCCGATGAGCGCATCGTCGATTCCACCGGCGCGCTGAACCTGAAGGCCGTGCCCAAGAAGATGCTGATCGTCGGCGGCGGCATCATCGGCCTCGAAATGGGCACCGTCTACTCCACCCTGGGCGCCCGCCTGGACGTGGTGGAGATGCTGGACGGCCTGATGCAGGGCGCCGACCGCGACCTGGTCAAGGTGTGGCAGAAGATGAACGCGCCGCGCTTCGACAACATCATGTTGAAGACCAAGACGGTGGGGGCCGAAGCCACGCCCGAAGGCATCAAGGTGAAGTTCGAGGCCGCCGACGGCACGGTCAGCGAGCAGGTCTACGACCTGGTGCTGCAGGCTGTGGGCCGCACGCCCAACGGCAAGAAGATCGGTGCTGAGGCCGCTGGCGTGGCGGTGGGCGAGCGCGGCTTCATCCCGGTGGACGTGCAGCTGCGCACCAACGTGCCGCACATCTTCGCCATCGGCGACGTGGTGGGCCAGCCCATGCTGGCGCACAAGGCGGTGCACGAGGGCCATGTGGCGGCCGAGGTCATCGCCGGCACGGTCAAGGGCGATGCCGCGCTGGCCAAGAGCCAGTTCGATGCCCGCGTGATCCCCAGCGTGGCCTACACCGATCCCGAGGTGGCCTGGGTGGGTCTGACCGAGGACCAGGCCAAGGCCCAGGGCATCCCGGTCAAGAAGGGCCTGTTCCCCTGGACAGCCTCGGGCCGCGCCATCGCCAACGGCCGCGACGAGGGCTTCACCAAGCTGCTGTTCGACGATTCGCCCGAGGCCCATGGCCACGGCCGCATCCTGGGCGGCGGCATCGTCGGCACCCATGCAGGCGACATGATCGGCGAGATCGCGCTGGCCATCGAGATGGGCGCGGACGCGGTGGACATCGGCGCCACCATCCACCCGCACCCCACGCTCGGCGAAAGCCTGGGCATGGCGGCCGAGGTGGCACACGGCAGCTGCACCGACCTGCCGCCGCAGCGCCGCTGATCCCCTTCGACAACGGCCACAGGGGACCCTCGGGTCCCCTTTTTTGTGCCGCCAGCCTGGCGCGGCCCCGCTTTTTCAGGGCTTTCGCGCCAGAGGGCCAGGGTATAAGGGCGGCTGAGGAGAGCCCATGAGTCTGATCCGCCAAATCTGGCTGTTGCTGCTGCTGACCCTGATCCTGGCCTTTGGCAGTGCGTTCGGCCTGTCCGTGTTCTCGGTGCGCGGAAATCTGTCCACCCAGATCAGTCTGAAGAACCAGGACAGCGCCCAGTCGCTGGCCCAGATCCTGGCACAGCAAGGTCAGTTGCCTGCGATGGTGGTGACGCTGGAGCGGCAGTTCGAACTGGGCGCCTACCAGCAGCTGCGTCTGTTGGATGCCCAAGGGCTGCCCGTGCTGGAGCGCGAGGCCCCCCCGGCCACCGATGCGGTGCCCGACTGGTTCGTCCGCTGGGTGGACCTGACGCCCTCGGTGGGAACGGCAACCTTGCATCAGGGGGCCCTCAAGCTCGGCACCCTGGAGGTGCGCAGCAGCACCCAGTTCGCCGTGCGTGAGCTCTGGCAGAGCTGTCGGCGCAGCCTGCTGGCGATGGCGGCCCTGGCCGCGCTGCTGGGCGGGCTGGCGGGGTGGGTGTTGTCCCGCCTGCGGACCCCGCTGGCAGCCACGGTGGCGCAGGCGCATGCGCTGACGGAACGTCGTTTCGTGGTCGTCAGCGAACCGGCCATTCCCGAGTTGCGCCAGCTGACCCGGGCCATGAACCTGATGGTCGACCGGCTCAAAGCCATGTTCGAGGAACAGGCCGGGCAGGTCGAGCACTGGCGCCGGCAGGCCCATGCCGATCCGATGACCGGGGTGTCCAACCGGGCCCACTTCATGACCCGGCTCAAGCTGATGCTGCAGTCCGAGGATGGGGCCAATGGCGGCGCGCTGCTGTTGGTGCGGGTGATGGACCTGCAGGGCCTGAACCGCCGCCTGGGCCGCCAACGCACGGACGAGGTGCTGCGGGAGACGGCTCACACCATCCTGGATTCGGTCGGGGGGCTGAGCACCTTTGAAGTGGGCCGCTTGAATGGCTCGGACTTCGCCATCGTGCTGCCGGATGTGGGCAGCCTGCGGGAACCGGCGATGGACGTGACGGCCCGCCTGCGCAGCCTGTGGCGAGGGCAGACGCCGACGGTCACGGCGGTGGTGGGGGCCGTGCGCTGGTGGCACGGCGCACCGATCTCAGCCTTGCTGGCAGCGGCCGACCATGCACTGGCCTGCGCCGAAGGCCGGGGGCCATTCGCCGTCGAGCTGGACGACAGCGGCGACGGCCTGGCGCTGGGCGAAGATGCCTGGCGCCAGATGCTGCACGCGGCCCTCGAAGGCGGGCAGGCCCGTCTGGCCGAGTTCCCCTTGGTGGACGCCAGCGCGGCCGTGGTGCACCTGGAGTGCCCGCTGCGCCTGCCGCTGAAGGCGGCCGAGGTGCCGGCCCCGGCGTCCGAATGGCTGCCCATGGCCAAGCGCACCCAGCTGACCGCCCAGGTGGACCTCGCGGCGGTGGATCTGGCGCTGCAGGCGATTGACAAGGACCAGATGGCCCGGGCCGTCAACCTCAGCCCGCGCTCCTTGCAGGACAGCGACCTGATGCCGCGCCTGCGAATGCTGCTGGAGCGCCATGCAGCCAGCGCACCGGGGCTGTGGCTGGAAGTGGACGAGCAGGGCGCGCTGAGCCAAATGACCCAGTTGCGTGAACTGGTGGGACTGGCCCATGCCCGGGGGACCCGGGTCGGGCTGGAACATGCCGGTCACCACCTGTCCGATCCCGCGCTGCTGCTGGAGGCCGGGCTGGACTTCGTGAAGCTCGACGCCAGCGTCACCGAGGGCCTGGCCGAGGACGAAGCCCTGGGCCAGCACGCCGAGGCCCTGACCCGCATGCTGCACGGCATCGGGCTGAAGGTCTATGCCGAAGGCGTGGCGCGGGCGGAGGACGCCGCGGCGCTGTGGCAGGCCGGTGTGGACGGCATCACCGGCCCGGTGGCCCGTGCCTGAGGCCCCAGGGGCCGGGGCTCAGGGGATGTCGGCCGAGTGGATCTCGAAACGGCCCGCGCGGCGGTTGTCGAAGTAAAGGCGCAGCGTCTCGCGCACGGTGCGGAAGGCCAGCTCATCCCAGGGCACCTCGTGCTCATGAAACAGCCGTGCCTCCAGGGTCTCGGGGCCGGGGTCCAGATGGGTGTCCAGCATGCGGGCGCGGTAGAACAGATGGACTTGCCCCACGCGCACCACGTTGAGCAGCGTGAACAGGCCTTCCAGGACCACATGGGCGCCGGATTCCTCGACGGTTTCGCGCAAAGCCCCCTCGGCGGTGGTCTCTCCCAGCTCCATGAAGCCGGCCGGCAGGGTCCACAGGCCAAGGCGCGGTTCGATCGCGCGCTTGCACAGCAGCACCTGATCCTGCCAGACGGGGACCGTGCCGACCACGTTGAGCGGATTCTCGTAGTGCACCAGCCCGCAGGCCGTGCAGACCGCGCGGGGGCGGTTGTCGTCGGGGGGGACGCGGTATTCGGTGGGCGCGCCGCAGACGCGGCAGTGGCAGATGGAGCGCACAGGCAGCATGGCTGCAGAGTGTAAGGGGCGGGCGGTGGCATCATGCCCGCACCACACGCTTGTGGAGACGCTCGCCCCATGGAACTCTTCAATTACTACCGATCATCAGCCTCCTACCGCGTCCGGATCGGCCTGGCCCTGAAGGGCCTGGACTACGCCTACCACCCGGTTCATCTGGGCCGGGGGGAGCAGCACGGCGAGTCCTACGCCGCTGTGTCGCCCACCCGCCTGGTGCCCTTGCTGCGCGATGGCGACCACAGCCTGCACCAGTCCCTGGCCATCCTGGAGTACCTGGACGAGACCCACCCCGAGCCGCCCCTGTTGCCCAAGACGCCCGCCGAGCGGGCCCGGGTGCGGGCCTTGGCCATGGACATCGCCTGCGAGATCCACCCGCTCAACAACACCCGGGTGCTGCGCTTCCTGGTGAAGGACCTGGGCTTGTCGGAGGAAGACAAGCTGCGCTGGTACCGGCACTGGGTCGAAAGTGGACTGGCCACCCTGGAGGCCCAGCTGGCCCAGGTGCCGCACCGCTATGCCTGTGGTGAAAAGCCCGGTCTGGTCGACTGCGTGCTGGTGCCGCAAATCTTCAATGCCCGACGCTTCGACTGCCGGCTGGACCACGTGCCCCAGGTGATGCGCGTGTTCGAGGCCTGCATGGCCCTGCCGGCCTTCGACCAAACCCAACCGAAGTACTGTCCCGATGCCGAATGAACTTCATCCCGATTGGTTGGTCGCCAACGGGCTGCCCCCCCAGGTGCGCGGATTGATGGCCACGCGGGCCGGCGGTGTCAGCCTGGGCGCCTGCCAGGGGCTCAACCTGCGTTCGGTTGAGCTGCCGCGGGCCACCGAGGACGATCCGGACCACATCCGTGAGAACCAGCGCCGCTTTGCCCTGGCGATGGCGCCCGCCGCCCCGGTCTATCTGAACCAGGTGCACGGGGCCGACGTGATCCGGCTGCGCCGGGATCAGCTGCCGGCGCCGGGCACCTATCCGGTGGCGGATGCCAGCCTCACCACCGACCGCGGTGTGGCCTGTACCGTGCTGGTGGCCGATTGCCTGCCGGTGCTGCTGGCAGCCCCGGAGGGGCGGGGAGTGGCGGCCGCCCATGCGGGCTGGCGTGGCTTGGCGGGTGGGGTGGTGGACAACACGGTGGCCGCGCTGTGCGCGGCTGCCGATTGCGCGCCGTCGGACCTGTCGGTCTGGCTGGGGGCCTGCATCGGTCCGGATCGCTTCGAGGTCGGCGGCGAGGTGCGCGAGGCCTTCCTGGCCCAGGCCAGCCACACCGAGGATCGCTTTCGCGCCACCGGCACCCCGGGCAAATGGTGGGCCGATCTGCCAGGCCTGGCGCGCGAGCGCCTGCTCCACCTGGGCGTGCAACAGGTCAGTGGCGGACAGTGGTGCACGGTCCGCGATCCATCACGTTTCTTCTCGTTCCGGCGCGATCGGGACACGGGCCGACACGCTGCTGCCATCTGGATCGTCTGAAATGGCCACCGCAGCCTCTGCCGCACGCTGACGGGCCCGGCGGCGCGCAGGGGTGCCCAGGATGTAGAGCACCACGCCCAGGGGCAGCACGCCGTAGAGCAACAAGGTGAACAAGGCGCCAAGCACCGTGCCCTGGCTGGAGGTGGCCTCGGCCAGTGTCATTAGGGCAACGACGAAGGCCCAGGCGATGGCGACGATATACATTCGGGTGGATGGGGAGGAGACGCAGACCGTACGGGCGGACGTATCCTTCATTGTGACCGCGTGACGGAGACCACTGTGGTGAAGAAGAAGGCAGACTCATCCCCGGCGTCAGAGACGCCCAACCCCGCGGATGCCTTCGGGGCCGCCATCGGGGGCATGTGGAAATCGATGGCCGGTGTGAGCGTCCCGGCCAGCGTGCTGTCCCAGGTGCAGGCGGATTACCTGCGGGACGCCACGCTGTTGTGGAACAGCGTGCTGGGGCCGGCCGCCGGAGAGGGGACCACCCCCTTGCCGCCGGTGAAGGATCGACGCTTCAGCGCCCCGGACTGGCAGCAACAGCCGACCACCGACTACCTGGCGCGGATGTACCTGCTCAACGCCCGGGCGCTGGCCCAGATGGCCGATGCCGTGCAGGGCGATGAGAAGACACGGGCCCGCATCCGCTTTGCGGTGCAGCAATGGATCGACGCCGCCAGCCCCAGCAACTACCTGGCCCTCAATCCCGAGGCCCTGCGCAAGGCCATGGAGAGTGGCGGCGGCAGCATCCTGCAGGGCCTGCAGCACCTCTGGGAAGACCTGCGGCAGGGGCATGTGTCCCAGACCGACACCACCCAGTTCGAGGTGGGGCGCAATGTGGCCACCACGGAAGGTGCGGTGGTCTATGAGAGCGAGCTGTTCCAGCTCA
Organism: Ideonella benzenivorans; assembly: GCF_020387415.1. GTDB lineage: Bacteria > Pseudomonadota > Gammaproteobacteria > Burkholderiales > Burkholderiaceae_C > Ideonella > Ideonella benzenivorans. Next base: position 379,732 of record NZ_JAGWCB010000008.1, read on the forward strand.
TCGAGTACAAGCCATTGACCGCCAAGGTGAACGAGCGGCCGCTGCTGATGGTGCCGCCGTGCATCAACAAGTACTACATCATGGACCTGCAGCCGGCCAACTCGCTGGTGCGCTATGCGGTGGCCCAGGGCAACCGCGTATTCATGCTGAGCTGGCGCAACCCGGACCCCAGCCTGGCCAGCCGCACCTGGGATGACTACATCGACCATGCGGTGATCGAGGCCATCCACACGGTGCAGGCCATTGCCGGGGCCAAGCAGATCAACACGCTGGGCTTCTGCGTGGGCGGCACCATGCTGGCCACGGCGCTGGCCGTGCTGGCCGGGCGAGGCGAGGAGCCGGCCGCGTCGATGACCCTGCTGACCACCTTGCTGGACTACACCGACACCGGGGTGCTGGACGTGTTTGTCGACGAAGCCGCGGTGCAGTTGCGCGAAATGACCATCGGCGACCAAGCCCCCGGCGGCCCCGGCCTGCTCAAGGGTCAGGAGCTGGCCGCCGCGTTCAACTTCCTGCGGCCCAACGACCTGATCTGGAATTACGTCGTCGGCAACTACCTGAAGGGGGAGATGCCACCCGCCTTCGACCTGCTCTACTGGAACGGCGACTGCACCAACCTGCCCGGGCCGATGTACTGCTGGTACCTGCGCCACACCTACCTGGAAAACCAGTTGCGCGAACCCGGCGCGCTGACGGTCTGCGGCCAGCCGCTGGACCTGGGCAAGGTGACCATCCCCGTCTATCTCTACGCCTCGCGGGACGATCACATCGTGCCGTGGCAGAGCGCCTATGGCTCCACCCACATCTTCCACGGCCCGCGTCGCTTCACACTGGGAGCCAGCGGCCACATCGCCGGGGTGATCAACCCGCCAGAAGCCCGCAAGCGCAACCACTGGGTCCGAGACGATCTGCCGGCCACGGCCGATGAATGGCTGGCGGGCGCCCGCGAAGAGGCCGGCAGCTGGTGGACGGATTGGTCAGGCTGGCTGGCTGGGCAGGGTGGGCGCCAAGTGGCCGCTCCCAAGACCTACGGTGGCCGAGGCTACAAGGCCATCGAACCCGCCCCTGGACGCTACGTGCGCACGCCGGCCTGAATCGCCGGCCGGAGAGGGATTGTCCCGAGGGTGCTGCGGTGCAGCAAAGGCCATAGTGCTTCAGAGTGACTTCATTTCCAGACCAGAGAGGAGAGACAGACCATGGCACAACAGAAATTGGCGTACGTGACGGGGGGCATGGGAGGCATCGGCACCGCCATCTGTCAGCGGCTGGCTCAGAATGGCTTCAAGGTGATCGCCGGCTGTGGTCCCAGCCGCGACTACGAGAAATGGCTGGCCGAGCAAAAGGCGCAGGGCTTTGCGTTCCATGCTTCGGTGGGCAACGTGGCGGATTGGGACTCGACCGTGGCGGCCTTCGCCCAGGCCAAGGAGACGCATGGCCCGATTGACGTGCTGGTGAACAACGCCGGCATCACCCGCGACCGCATGTTCCTGAAGATGAGCAAGGACGACTGGGACGCGGTGATCAGCACCAACCTGACCTCCATGTTCAACGTCACCAAGCAGGTGGTGGGCGACATGGTGGAGCGGGGCTGGGGCCGCATCGTTCAGATCTCGTCGGTCAACGGCGTCAAGGGCCAGGCCGGCCAGACCAACTACTCGGCCGCCAAGGCCGGCATGCACGGCTTCACGATGGCCCTGGCGCAGGAACTGGCGGTCAAGGGCGTCACGGTGAACACCGTGAGCCCCGGCTACATTGGCACCGACATGGTCCGGGCCATCAAGCCAGAGGTGCTGGAGAAGATCGTGGCCAGCATCCCGGTCAAGCGCCTGGGCAAGCCCGAGGAGATCGCCTCCATCGTCGGCTGGCTGGCCGGAGAGGACTCCGGCTTCACCACCGGGGCGGACTTCTCCTGCAACGGTGGCCTGCACATGGGCTGAGCACCAGAACACCGACAACAGCAAGGCCGGACTCCTCCTCGTCGGGGGGGACCCGGCCTTTGTGCTGTCTGGCGCCCGCTCAGAAGGCCATGTAACGGCCCGGTTTGTGGTTCACGGCCAGCGCGAAGTTCATGGCAGCCGCCCCCAGGATCGACAGCGCCAGGCGCGGCAGATCGACCCACGGCAAAGAAGCCAGCAAGATGGTGGCATCCAGGGCCAGCTGCACCTTGCCGGCCCGCCAGCCAAAGCGCTCCTGCAACCAGAGCACCACGGCGTTGAGCCCGCCCAGGCTGGCGCGGTGACGGAACAGGATGATGAAGCCCGTGCCGATCAACAGCCCGCCGGCCAGGGCCGCGAACAAGGGATGCACCCGATCGAAGTGCAGCCAGCGGGGCATCCATTCGCTCAGCCAGGACAGCAGCGTGACCGCCAGCATGGTCTTGACGGTGAAGCGCGTGCCCAGCCGCCGCCAGGCCAGCCAGTAGAAGGGCAGGTTGATCGCAAAGAACACCGGGCCAAAGGACCAACCCGTCATCAGGCGGGTCAGCAGGGCGATGCCGACCGTGCCGCCGGTCATCAGGCCGACCTGGCGGAACATGGCCAAGCCGATGGCGACGAACAAGGTGCCGATCAGCAGCCCCTGGACATCTTCAAACAGCGTGTGCTTGTGCAGCGGTGCCTCGCTGCCGGTGGTGGCTGCAGCGCTCATTCGATGATGCCTGCCATGAAGAACTTGATCAGTCCCTTGGCCGCAAAGCCCAACAACCCCACCCCCAGGCCCAGCAACAGCACGAAGGTGCCAAAGCGGCCGGCCTTCGATTCCCGCGCCAGCTGCAGGATGATGAACACCATGTAGAGCATGAAGGCCGTGACCCCGAAGGTCAGGCCAAACCATGCGATTTGCTCTTCTGTGAAACCGAACATCTAACCATCTCGCTCCGCCCAGGCAGAGCCGTCCACAACATCCCGGTAGGCATGCCAGCTGGCATGCCCCAACCAAGGAACGATCACGATCAATCCCACCATGGCCGTGGCCATGCCCACGGCCGTCAGCCCCAGCAGCAGCACCGCCCACAAGGCCAGCGCGGCGGGATGCTCCAGCACCACCTTCCAACTGGTGAGGACGGCCCCCAGCACGCCGATCGGCCGATCCAGCAGCAAGGGCATCGCCACCACGGTTGAGGCAAACACCGGCGCTGCCAGCAGGGCCCCCAGGGCCAGCCAGGATTCGAACACGAAGCCGTCCCGTGCCAGCACCACCTCACGCAAGAAATCTTCCAGCGTTTCCACGCGCCGCGGCACCAGTCCGGTGACCAGCAGGGCCGAGGTCATCACCCAGCCGGTGCCGGCAAAAGCCAGAAGGATACCGAAAACCACCAACCGGCCATCCCGCGGCGCCCAGCATGCCAGCGCGGTGTTCAGGTTCGGTGACCGGCCCCGCGCCAGGTCGTGGCTCACGGCGTACAGGCCGGTGACCAGCAGCGGCGCCACCAACAGGAAGCCGCTGAAGGCACCGATCAGCAACCAGAAGTGCCGCCACGCCATCGCCAGCAGCAGGGTGCCAAACAGCGCTGCCACCAGGCCGTGCAGCAGGCCGGGCCCGGGGCAGCGCCACAGGTCTTGCCAGCCTCGCGCCAACCAAGCCAGGGGCCGCCACAGCGGCAGACTGCGTACCCGGTAGCTGCGGGACTCCAGCAGGGCCTTCTCGGCCAGGCGCAGGGACATGGCGGATCTCCTGACATGCACGTCGGGCGCCCCGGGGCGGGGCCCCTGGCGAGGAGTGTCGGGGCCGCATCGACCGGCTGCCACCGGGGCGATCCCGTACCCGGACGCCCGGTGTCGGGCCAGTCACCGCGGTGGGGCCAGCACGTCCAGCAGCTCGCTCTCGACCTGCAACTGCGTCTTGGGCAGCTGCATGGCCTGGCCGCAGACCAGGAAGGTGTCTTCCACCCGTTCGCCCAGGGTGCTCACCTTGGCCAGCTGCAGGCTGATCTGGTGCTGCCCCAGCACGCGGGCAATGGCGTACAGCAGGCCCGGGCGGTCGCTGGCACTGACCGAGAGCAGCCAGCGCTGACGCCGTTCGTCCGGGCGCAGGTTCACCCGCGGTTTGACCGGGAAGGAGCGCACACGCCGCGACACCCGGCCGCGGGGCACCGATTCGGGCAGTGGCGCGGTGCTGGCCAGGGCCTGGACCGCCTGGGTCTCGACCAGCGAGATCATGTCCCGGTAGGCCGAAGGCTCGGGATCGTCGATCGCCGAGCTGACCACCTGGAAGGTGTCCAGCGCATAGCCCAGGCGGGTGGTGTGCACCTTGGCGTCCTGGATCGAGAAGCCGGCGCCGTCGAAGTAGCCACAGATGCGGGCGAACAGATCGGGCCGGTCTGGCGCGTAGACCAGCACCTGCAGGCCTTCGCCGATGGTCGAGGGCCGCGCACGGACGATCGGCTCCTTGGACTGCAGATAACGCCACAGCGAGCGGGCATGCCAGGCCACCTCCGAAGCGTCATGGCGCGCGAAGTAGCTGACCTCCAGCGTGTTCCACAGCGGCTCCTCGGTGCCGGGCAGCGCGGAGTGCAGGGCCAGCAGATGGCGGGCCTCCTGCTTGCGGGCCTCGATCTCGGCATCGGCGTTGGGCGTGGTGCCGCCCAATGCGCGCAGCGTCATGCGGAAGAGGTCTTCCAGCAGTTTGGCCTTCCAGGCGTTCCAGACCTTGGGGCTGGTGCCGCGGATGTCGGCCACCGTCAGCAGATACAGGCCGCTCAGGCGCCGGGCATCGCCCATCTTCTGCGCGAAGCGGGCGATGACGTCCGGATCCGACAGGTCTTCCTTCTGGGCCACCCGGCTCATGGTCAGGTGCTCGTGCACCAAGAACTCGACCAGGGCGGAGTCGGTCTTGTCCAGACCGTGGTCACGGCAGAAGCGCCGCACCTCGACCGCCCCCAGCTCGGAATGGTCCCCGCCCCGGCCTTTGGCCACGTCGTGGAACAGGGCGGCGATGTAGAGCAGCCAGGGCTTGTCCCAGTTGGCCGCCAGCTGGCTGCACTGCGGGTACTCGTGCGCATGCTCCGGAATGAAGAAGCGGCGCACGTTGCGCAGCACCATCAGGATGTGCTGGTCCACGGTGTAGACGTGGAACAGGTCGTGCTGCATGCGCCCGACGATGCCGCGGAACACCCACAGGTAGCGCCCCAGCACCGAGGTCTGGTTCATCAGCCGGAAGGCGTGGGTCTGGCCGTCGTGCTGCTGCAGGATCTCCATGAACAGCGCCCGGTTGAACGGGTCGCGCCGGAAGGCGCTGTTCATCACGCCGCGGGCGTTGTAGAGCGCGCGCAGTGTCCGGGCCGACAGCCCCTTGACCCCCGGCGTCTGCTGGTAGACCAGGAAGGTCTCGAGGATGGCGTGCGGGTTGTCGAGGTAGAGGTTGTCGTGGGCCACCTCGATCATGCCGGCCCGGTCCAGGAAGCGGGCATTGATCGGCCGCATCGGCGCGCTTTCGGACCCGCTCACCCGCTCCTCGATGTTGAGCATCAGGATCTGGTTGAGCTGGGTGACCGCCTTGGCCGCCCAGTAGTAGCGGTGCATCAGCACTTCGGAGGCCCGCTCGCTGCCACTGGCGTGGAAGCCGAAACTCTCGGCCACCGCGGTCTGCAGGTCGAACACCAGCCGGTCCTCGCGCCGCCCGGCCACCAGGTGCAGCCGGCAGCGGATCAGCTTCAGGATGCCTTCGTTGCGCTGCAGCTGCTTGACCTCGAACGGCGTGATCAGGCCCTTGGACGCCAGCTCGGCCCAGGTCTTGCCCAGCCGGGCCGCCCGGGCCACCCACATCACCACCTGCAGATCACGCAGGCCGCCCGGGCTTTCCTTGCTGTTGGGCTCCAGCGCGTAGGGCGTGTCCTCGTACTTCTCGTGCCGCTGGCGCATCTCCAGCATCTTGGCCCGGAAGAAGGCCGCCGGATCGACCGCGTCCAGCGTCTGCTGGGCAAACTGCTTGTAGATCCGCCGCGGGCCGCACAGCAGACGGCTTTCCAGCAGGGCGGTCTGCACGGTGACATCGGCCCGGGCTTCGGTCACGCATTCGGCCAGGGTCCGCACCGAGGAGCCGATCTCCAGCCCCACATCCCAGCAGGCGGTGATGAAGTCGGAAACGGCCGACTTCACCTGCTCATCCTGCGCCTGCCCCGCGGGCAGCAGCACCAGCACGTCCACGTCGGAGTAGGGGAACAGCTCCCCCCGCCCATAGCCCCCCACAGCCATCAGCGCCGCCTGCGAGGGCAGGCCGGACTGGCGCCAAAGCCGGACCAGCGTACCGTCCACATGCCGGGCCAGCAGCTTCATCAACCGCACAGCGCCGGTGATGGTCGGCCGGGCGGCGCGGAAGTGGTCCAGCAGCTCCGCCTTGCCCTGCTTGAATTGGGCGCGGATCTCCGCAATGGACAAGGGACTGGCCTCCGCCGAGGGGAAGGCGAGGGGGGTGTCGGCGTGGGCCATGGTACTGCGGTGGCCGGAGGCGTCAGGCGTTGACGAAGGCGGGGGGCGCGGGGGTACCGGCCGACAGGGTCAGCACCTCGTAGCCGGTCTCCGTGACCAGCACCGTGTGCTCCCACTGGGCCGACAGGGAGCGGTCCTTGGTGACGATGGCCCAGCCGTCGGGCCCTTCCTTGATCTCGCGCCGGCCGGCGTTGAGCATCGGCTCGATCGTGATCGTCATGCCGGCCTTGAGCTCTTCGAGCGTACCGGGGCGGCCGTAATGCAGCACCTGCGGCTCCTCATGGAAACCGTGGCCGATGCCGTGGCCGCAGAACTCGCGGACCACCGACAGGCCGTTGTTCTCGGCAAAGGTCTGGATGGCGTGGCCGATGTCGCCCAGGCGGGCGCCCGCATGCACCTGCATGATGCCCTTCCACATAGCCTCGTAGGTCAGCTGGCACAGCCGCTTGGCCGCGATCGACCCTTCGCCCACGATGAACATCCGGCTGGAATCGCCATGCCAGCCATCCTTGATGACCGTGATGTCCAGGTTCACGATGTCGCCGTTTTTGAGCGGCTTGTCGTTCGGGATGCCGTGGCAGACCTGGTGGTTGATCGAGGTGCAGATCGACTTCGGGTACGGCTTGTGCCCCGGCGGCGCGTAGTTCAGCGGCGCGGGAATGGCCTTCTGTTCGTACACGATCAGGTCGTGGGCCAGCTTGTCCAGCTCATTGGTGGTCACGCCCGGCTTCACATGTTCGGCCAGCATGTCCAGCACCTCGGACGTCAGGCGTCCGGCCACGCGCATGCCCTCAATGTCGGCAGCACTCTTGATGGTAATGGTCATGCTGGAATTATCCCATCGCGTCGTAAAATTGCTGGTTTCCATGGCCACGCCAGTGCTTTAGTTCAGTACCGGATGTGGCCTGTGTCACGACGGCACCGACCGCCTCAGACCGCCGCCAACCGACGGGATTCCATGTCCACAGCTCCCAAGCACCTGATGCACTTCGAGGGCGGCAACGCCCTGTCCGCCTTCCGCGCTGCCGCGCTCCTGCCCCGCCTGCAAGCCGCCTGCCCGCGCATCACCGGGGTGACGGCCCGCCATGTGCACTGGGTGTGGTCCGATGCACCGCTGGCACCGGAGGCCCAGGCCAAGCTGGCCGAGCTGCTGAACTATGGGGACCCCGCCCTGGGTGACGAGGGCACGCTGGTGCTGGTGATGCCCCGACTGGGCACGGTCTCGCCCTGGGCCTCCAAGGCCACCGACATCGCCCACAACTGCGGCCTGGCCATCCACCGGGTCGAACGGGTCACCGAGTACCGGTTGCAGCTCAAGAGCGGCTTGGTGAGCAGCCTGACCGGCGGCGCCAAGCCACTGAGCACCGAGGAACTGCAGGCCTGCGCGCTGCTGCTGCACGACCGCATGACCGAGAGTGTGGCCTTCGAGCGCGAGGCCGCAGCCCACCTGTTCGACGAGAAGCCGGCCGAGCCGATGGCCCACGTGGACGTGCTGGGGCAGGGGCGATCGGCGCTGGAGGCGGCGAACGTCACCTTCGGCCTGGCGCTGTCGGACGACGAAATCGACTACCTGGTCCAGGCCTTCACCGGCCTGCAGCGCAACCCGACCGACGTCGAGCTGATGATGTTCGCCCAGGCCAACAGCGAACACTGCCGGCACAAGATCTTCAACGCCGAGTTCGTCATCGACGGCGAGAAGCAGCCGCTGTCGATGTTCGGCATGATCCGCAACACCGAGAAGCTCAACCCGCAGCACACGGTCATCGCCTACAACGACAACGCGGCGGTGATGGAGGGCTGCGTGGTGCAGCGCTGGCTGCCTGCCGGTTACCAAGACGCCCCCGTGTATGGCGCCCGCGAGGAACGGGTCCATGTGCTGATGAAGGTGGAGACCCACAACCACCCCACGGCCATCTCGCCGTTCCCGGGCGCCTCCACCGGCGCCGGGGGCGAGATCCGCGACGAGGGCGCCACCGGCCGGGGTTCGCGCCCCAAGGCGGGTCTGACCGGCTTCAGCGTCTCGAACCTGCATCTGCCGGACACGAATGAGCCCTGGGAAGCCCAGCCCTACGGCAAGCCCGAGCACATCGCCAGCCCGCTGCAGATCATGACCGAAGGCCCGCTGGGCGGCGCGGCCTTCAACAACGAGTTCGGCCGGCCCAACCTGGCGGGCTACTTCCGCGTCTACGAGCAGACGGTGGGCGAGGGCGCGCAGGCCATCCGCCGCGGCTACCACAAGCCCATCATGATCGCCGGCGGCCTGGGCACGATCAGCGACAACCAGACCCAGAAGCTGCCGTTTGGCGCCGGCACGCTGCTGGTGCAACTGGGCGGGCCGGGCATGCGCATCGGCATGGGCGGCGGCGCCGCCAGCTCGATGGCGGCCGGCACCAACACCGCAGCGCTGGACTTCGATTCGGTGCAGCGCGGCAACCCTGAAATCCAGCGCCGGGCGCAGGAAGTCATCAACCACTGCTGGACGCTGGGCGAGGCCAACCCCGTGCTGGCCATCCATGACGTGGGGGCCGGCGGCATCTCCAACGCCTTCCCTGAGCTGGTGGACGGCGCCGAGAAGGGCGCCCGCTTCGACCTGCGCAAGGTGCCGCTGGAAGAGTCTGGCCTGGCACCCAAGGAAATCTGGTGCAACGAGAGCCAGGAGCGCTATGTGCTGGCCGTCGACCCGGCCCGGTTGGATGCCTTCGACGCCATGTGCCGGCGGGAACGCTGCCCCTACGCGGTGGTGGGCGTGGCCACCGATGACAAGGAACTGATCCTGGAGGACGGTCCCGAGGGCGAGAAGGTCATCGACATGCCCATGGACGTGCTGCTGGGCAAGCCGCCCAAGATGCAGCGCGACGTGACGCGGGTCGAACGCACGTTGGCGCCGCTGAACCTGACCGGCGTGGCGCTGAACGAAGCCGCCCGCAATGTGCTGCGCCATCCCACCGTGGCCAGCAAGCGCTTCCTGATCACCATCGGCGACCGCACCGTGGGCGGCCTGAACCACCGTGACCAGATGGTCGGCCCCTGGCAGGTGCCGGTGGCCGACTGCGCGGTGACGCTGGCCGACTTCGCCGGTTTCCGCGGCGAGGCGATGAGCATGGGCGAGCGCACGCCGCTGGCGGCGCTGGACGCCCCGGCCTCGGGCCGCATGGCGGTGGCCGAGGCCATCACCAACCTGCTGGCCGCGCCCTTCGAACTCTCGCGCGTCAAGCTCAGCTGCAACTGGATGGCCGCCTGCGGCGAGCCGGGCGAGGATGCCGCCCTCTATGAAACGGTCAAGGCCGTGGGCATGGAGTTGTGCCCGGCCCTGGGCGTGAGCGTGCCGGTGGGCAAGGACAGCCTGTCCATGCGCACCCGCTGGAGCGAAGAGGGCCAGACCCAGCAAGTCGTGGCCCCGGTGTCGCTGATCGTCTCGGCCTTCGTGACCCTGGACGACGTGCGCGGCACACTGACGCCGCAGCTGCAGGACGGTGACACCACCCTGATCCTGGTGGACCTGGGCAACGCCCAGCGCCGCATGGGCGGCTCCATCCTGGCGCAGACCCTGCAGCAGTTCGGCGATGCCGTGCCCGACCTGGACGATCCGGCCCAGCTCAAGGCCCTGGTGGCCGCCGTCAACCAGTTGCGTACCGAAGGCAAGCTGTTGGCCTACCACGACCGCTCCGACGGCGGTCTGTGGGCGGCGGCCTGCGAGATGGCCTTTGCCGGCCACCGCGGTGTCAGCCTGAACGTGGACATGCTGGTCTTCGAGGGCGACGGCATCAGCGACAGCCGTGCCGACACCGGCGACGCCAAGAACTGGGCCACCCAGGTCAGCGGCCGCCGCGACGAGCTGACCTTGCAAGCCCTGTTCAACGAAGAACTCGGCGCCCTGCTGCAGGTGAAGACCGCCGACCGCGATGCGGTGCTGGCCACGCTGCGCGCGCATGGCCTGTCCACCTGCAGCCACGTGGTGGGCAAGCCCAACGACAAGGGCGTGATCGAGGTCTGGCGCGATGCCAAGAGCCAGTTTGCCGCCCCGCTGACCGAGCTGCAGCAGATCTGGGACGAGGTGAGCTGGCGCATCGCCCGCCTGCGCGACAACCCGGCCGGAGCCGACCAGGAGCACGCCGGCGCGGGGGGCGAGGACCCGGGCCTGCACCTGGCACTGAGCTTCGACCCGGCCGAGGACGTGGCCGCCCCATACATCGCCAAGGCCCGGCCCAAGGTGGCCATCCTGCGCGAGCAGGGCGTCAACAGCCATGTGGAGACCAGCCATGTGTTCGCGCTGGCCGGCTTCGACGCGCATGACGTGCACATGAGCGATCTGCAGTCCGGCCGTGTGCCGCTGTCGCAGTTCCAGGGCTTCGTGGCCTGCGGCGGCTTCAGCTATGGCGACACCCTGGGCGCCGGCGAGGGCTGGGCCCGCTCCATCCTGTTCAACCCGGCGCTGGCCGAGCAGTTCCAGGCCTTCTTCGGCCGCAGTGACACCTTCGCGCTGGGCATCTGCAACGGCTGCCAGATGATGGCGGCACTGAGCCCCATCATTCCGGGGGCCGAAGCCTGGCCCAAGTTCACCCGCAACAAGAGCGAGCAGTTCGAGGCCCGCCTGGCGCAGGTCGAGGTGCTGGACAGCCCGTCGATCTTCTTCCAGGGCATGGCCGGCAGCCGCCTGCCCATCGCCACCGCACACGGCGAGGGTTTTGCCGACTTCTCGCAGCGCGGCGACGTCAACCAGGTCCATCAGGCCATGCGTTATGTGGATGGCCATGGCCAGCCCACCGAGGTCTACCCGTTCAACCCGAACGGCAGCCCGGGCGGCCTGACCTCGGTCACCACGGCGGACGGCCGCTTCACGGTGCTGATGCCCCACCCGGAGCGGGTGTTCCGCAATGTGCTGATGAGCTGGAACGGCGGCGACATCAGCGCCTACAGCCCCTGGATGCGCATGTTCCGCAACGCGCGCAAGTGGGTGGGCTGATCACGCAGGAGACCGTCATGCTGAAGCCTTGGCTGCTGGCTGGATGGATGGTGCTGATGTCGGGAGCCGCGTGGGCGGACATCACGCTCTACCAGGATGCGAACTTCCAGGGGCGTGCCCAGTCCACCTCGGGCGAGGTGTCCGACCTGCGCGACATCGGCTTCAACGACCGGGTCTCGTCCATCATCGTGCGGGGCGGGCGCTGGGTGGCCTGCAGCGATGCGCACTTTCGGGGGCAATGCGTCAGCCTCGCTCCGGGCGGCTATCCCTCGCTGTCCGAAATGGGGTTGAACGACCGCCTCTCCTCGGTGCGGCCTGAGTCGAACGGCTGGGGCGACGGGGCCTGGCAGGACGGAGGTGAACACGCCATCGACCTGTACGAGCACAACAACTTCCGGGGGCGCTCGCTGGACGCCAGCCAAGGCCTGGCCGATCTGAGCCAGGCGAACTTCAACGATCGTGTCTCTTCTGTGGTCATCCGGCGCGGGCAGTGGGAACTGTGCAGCGATGCGGATTTCCGTGGCCGCTGCATCACCGTGGGGCCTGGCCAGTACCCTGATCTGTCACGCTGGAATCTGAACGACACGCTGTCGTCGGTGCGGCCGGTGCGTCGGCGTGGCTTCTGGGGCGACTGAGCCGCTGCGGCGCCAGGCTGTCGGCGCATTCCGACAAGCGATCGGGCGGCTGGCTGATGGCCTGGTCGGCGCGACGGCGCGAAGCTGACGTCCTGGCCACTGCCAGGAGACCCTCATGACCACTCACACCTCTGTTCGCTGCGTTTCGATTGCCATCCTGGGCCTGTCGGCCCTGTCCCTGACCGGCTGTGCCGGCATGAGCCAGCGCTCCAAGGACACTGCGGTTGGTGCCGGTTTGGGCGCCGTGGCCGGCTCGGTGATCACCGGCGGCACCACGGCCGGCGCCATCGGCGGCGCCGTCATCGGCGGCGTGATCGGCCACGAAAACGGCAAGCGGTAACGCCTGGGCGCGCGCTCAGAGGCGGGCGCCCAGGCGCACGCCCTGGTCGATGGCCCGCTTGGCATCGAGCTCACCGGCTTCCTGAGCACCGCCGATCACATGCACCTGCAGGCCGGCGGCTTCCAGCGGCTGCTGCAGGCTGCGCAGTGATTCCTGCCCGGCACAGAGCACCACCGTGTCCACCTCCAGCCAGCGCAGGTTGTCGCGTCGCTCACCGTCGGACACCTGCAGACCGGCATCGCCAATGCGCTCGTAGTTCACGCCACCGACAAACTTCACACCGCGCTGTTTCAATGCAGCACGGTGGATCCAACCGGTGGTCTTGCCCAGCCCGGCGCCCAGCTTGCCGGCACGGCGCTGCAACAGCAGCACATCCCGCGGTGACCGGTGGACCGGCAGGGCGCCTTCCACCAGGCCGCCCCGGGCCAGGGCCGGGTCCGTCACACCCCATTCCGCCAGCCAGGCAGGCAGGTCGAGCGCGCTGGAGCGCCCCGTCTGGGTCAGGAATTCCGCCACATCAAAGCCGATGCCGCCGGCGCCGATGATGGCCACACGGTCGCCCACGTGCGCGCCCTGCAGCACATCCACATAGCTGAGCACCTTGGGGTGCTCCTGTCCCGGGATGCGGGGGTTGCGCGGCAGCACGCCGGTGGCCAGCACCACCTCGTGGAAACCATCGTGCACCAGGTGCTCGGCCTGCACCCGGCGCCCCAGGTGCAGGTACACGCCGGTAACGTCCAGGCGCCGGCGCCAGTAGCGCAACGTCTCATGGAACTCTTCCTTGCCTGGCACCTGCTTGGCCAGGTTGAGCTGCCCGCCGATCTCCTGCGCAGCCTCGAACAGATGCACCTCGTGGCCGCGCTCGGCCAGCGTGGTGGCCGCTGCCAGGCCGGCCGGCCCGGCGCCAACCACGGCCAAGCGTCTGGGCGCATGGACCGGCAGGATGCGCAGCGTCGTCTCATGCGCCGCACGCGGATTCACCAGGCAACTGGCCAGCCGGTTGGCGAAGATGTGGTCCAGGCAGGCCTGGTTGCAGGCGATGCAGGTGTTGATCTCATCGGCCCGGCCGTCGTGGGCCTTGCGCACGAAGTCCGGATCGGCCAGCAGCGGGCGGGCCATCGACACCATGTCCGCATAGCCTTCGGCCAGCAGCACCTCCGCCGTTTCGGGCGTGTTGATGCGGTTGCTCGCCACCACCGGGATCTTCAGTTCGGCCCGCATCTTCTTGGCCAGCCAGGCAAAGGCGGCCCGCGGCACACTGGTGGCGATGGTCGGCACCCGGGCCTCGTGCCAGCCGATGCCGGTGTTGATGATCGTGGCACCGGCGGCTTCCAGGGCCCGGCCCAGCTGCACCACCTCGGCCCAACTGGAGCCGCCCGGCACCAGGTCGATCATCGAGAGGCGGAAGATCAGGATGAAATCCGGCCCCACCGCCTCGCGGGTGCGTCGGACGATCTCCACCGGAAAGCGCATGCGCTGCGCATAGGGGCCGCCCCATGCGTCGTCCCGCTGGTTGGTCGCCGCGGCCAGGAACTGGTTGATCAGGTAGCCTTCGCTGCCCATGATCTCGACCCCGTCGTAGCCGGCCTCACGGGCCAGCACCGCGCAGCGGACGAAGGCGCGGATCTGCCGCTCGACACCGGCGCTGCTGAGCGCATGCGGCCGGAACGGCGAGATGGGCGAACGCAGGGCGCTGGGCGCCACGGCCAGCGGGTGGTAGGCATAGCGACCAGCGTGCAGGATCTGCAGCGCAATCTTGCCGCCCTCGTCGTGCACCGCCTGGGTGACGGCGCGGTGCCGACGCACCCCGGCCTGGGACGCCAGCAGGCCAGAGAACGGTTTGAGCCAACCCACCATGTTGGGCGCAAAACCACCGGTCACGATCAGCCCCACGTCACCCCGCGCACGCTCGGCAAAATAGGTGGCCAGGCGGCTCAGGTCCCGGCCATCCTCCAGGCCCGTGTGCATGGAGCCCATCAGGACCCGGTTCTTCAGCGTGGTGAATCCCAGGTCCAGGGGCTGGAGCAGGTGAGGGTAGCGACTCATCGGTGGGCAGAGTGGCCGCAAGGGCCAAGACGGCGGAACGCGCAGTGTGCACGTTCTATCGCCGGCGGCGTGTCACCGCGACACCACACCGTGGCAGGGACAGCCTGCCCGGGGGTTCAGAAATTGAAGACCTGGACCGAGCGGCGCAGGGCGTCGGTGCGGTGGTGCAGGACCTCGACCGCGGCGGCGGTCTGTTCCACCAGTGCGGCATTGGCCTGGGTCATCTGCTCCAGATCGGCCACCGCGGTGTTCACCTCGGACAGGCCGGTGGATTGCTCGGCGGTGGCAGCGCTGATCTCGCGGATCATCTCGCCCACGCGCTGCACCTCGGCCACGGTGCGGTGGATGGTCTGGTTGGCGTCGGCCACCTGCCGGGTGCCTTGTTCGACCTGCTCGACCGAGCGGCCGATCAGCGCGCGGATCTCGGTGGCGGCCTCGCCGCTGCGGCGGGCCAGGGCGCGCACCTCGCCGGCCACCACGGCAAAGCCGCGGCCCTGTTCACCGGCGCGGGCGGCTTCCACCGCGGCATTCAGGGCCAGGATGTTGGTCTGGAAGGCCAGGCTCTCGATGATCTGCACGATGCTGGCCACCTTGTGCGAGGCCTCGTCGATGGAACTGATGGTGGTGCCGACCCGGGTCATCGCCTCACCGCCCTGGGTGGCGGCCGACGCCGTGTCCAGGCTCTGGCGCTGGACCTGGGCCGCCGTCTGGGCCGTCTGCTGCACCGTGCCGGCCATCTGCTCCATCGACGCGGCCGTGCGCTGAACGGCGCTGGCCTGGGCCTCGGTGCGCTCGGACAGGTCCTTGCTGCCGCGGGCGATCTCCCCAATGGAGTCGGTCGTGCCGGCCACCTCTGCGCGGGCATCCCCGATGACGGCCCGCAGGTTCATCTGGATGTGGCTGAGTGCGCGGGTCAGCCCGCTGAGCGGGTGCGGGTGGACCTGGTCGATGCTCGACGCGAGGTTGCAGCCCGCCAGGTCGTTGGCGAATTGCTCGGCATCGTCCATGCGGCGCTGCACGCTCTGGTGGAACCAGGTCACGACCACAGCCGACCCAAGCGCGGCGGTGGCCGCCGCCGCCCAGATCGGTGCAGCGGGCACCAACGCAGAGGCCCCCAGCATGCAGACCACCACGGCCCCCAGCCCCGCCGCCAGCCGCTGGGTCAGCGTCAGGCGATGCAGCAGGTTGGGCAGATCCCGCGGCCCGAGGTAGCGCACGCGTCCCGCATGCAGCTTCAGCCGGTGCCGCCCGGTTTCCCGTCCCTGTGTGATCTGCGCGTACAGCGCCTCGGCAGCACGGACGTCCTCGGGGCTGGCTTCTTCCCGCACCGACATGTAGCCGGTGGGCTTGCCGTTTTTCATGATGGGCACGACATGCGCCATCACCCAGTAGTGGTCCCCGTTCTTGCGGCGGTTCTTCACCACGCCGGACCAGGGGCGGCCCCGCCCGATCGTCGACCACATGTCCTTGAACGCCTCCGGCGGCATGTCGGGATGGCGAATCAGGTTGTGGGGTTGATGGATCAACTCGTCGTATTCATACCCACTGACCTCCACGAAGGCCCGGTTGCAGTGGGTGATGCGACCCTGCTCGTCCGTCGTGGAGACCAACAAACTGCCCGCAGGGATGGGAAACTGCTGCTGCGTGACAGGCAGGTTGACGCGCATGGAAGGGTTCCTCTGACAACTTCTTCGGTATCACCGCCGTGGCAGGCGTGGCTTCGATAGACTGTAAACAGGCATCCCGGGGGCAAGCAGCCAATAAGCCGGGATGAACTCCCTTATCTCCGAACCGCCCTCATGCCGATCTCGTCCGATGCCCTGGAACAGCGCCTTGTCGATCTGGAGGTCAAGCTCAGCTTCACCGACGATCTGCTGGAACACCTCAATGCCACGGTCGCCCGGCAGCAGGAGCAGATCGACCTCCTGCTGCGGGAGTTGCTGCAGCTGCGTCGGCAGTCCGATGCCGAGGCCAGCCCCACGTTCCGAAGCCTGCGCGATGAAATCCCTCCGCACTACTGATGGGCCCGCTCCCGGGCGAGCTGCGGCATGACGGAGCGCCTGCAGGCCCTGCTGCAGCGGCTGCACGAGGTCGAAACCGACATTGAGCAGGAGGTCGCCCGGCACCGGGAGGAATTGCAGGTCCGGCTGACCGAGACCGGCGTGCAGTTCGAGCAGTCGGTGCTGGCGCGGCAGAAGGCCCTGCGGCGCCGGCTGGGCCGTTATGTGGCCGATGCCCCGCCGCTGTTCGTGCTGACCACCCCGGTGATCTACGCCGGCATCGTGCCGTTTCTGTTGCTGGATCTGTTCGTCACGCTCTACCAGTGGATCTGCTTTCCGGTCTACGGCATTGCCAAGGTCCGTCGGGCCGAGCATCTGGTGTTCGACCGCGGCAGCCTGGCCTACCTCAACCTGATTGAAAAGCTCAACTGCGCCTACTGCAGCTATGGCAACGGCGTGCTGGCCTACGCCCGCGAGATCGCGGCCCGGACCGAGCAATACTGGTGCCCCATCAAGCATGCCCGGCGGGTGCTGGGCAGCCACCCCCACTACCGCCACTTCACCGACTACGGCGATGCGCAGGCCTGGCTGCAGGAGCTGGAGCGCCTGCGCCGCGAACTGGCGCCCGGCGCCGACAACACCCCGCCCCAGGCCTGAGCCCAGGTCCGCGGAATCCACCTCACCACCATGCCCATCACCCAAAAACACACCTGGAATCTCAGCTACTGGTTCATCGCCGTCCTGATGCTGTTGACCCTGCAGGACCTGTGGCAGAGTGCCCGCGAGGTCGAGGCGGTGCCGTACAGCGCCTTCGAGCAGGCCCTGGCCGACGGCAAGATCGCCGAGGTGCAGGTCTCGGACCGCCAGCTGACCGGCAGGCTCAAGACGCCGCAGGGCAGCAAGGTGCTGCTGGTCACCAACCGGGTCGAGTCGGACATCGCCGCCCGGCTGGACGCCTACCACGTGCCGTACAGCCGGGTCATCGAGAGCACCTTCCTGCGCGACCTGCTGTCCTGGATCGTGCCGGCCGCCGTGTTCTTCGGGCTCTGGTTCTTCGTGTTCCGGCGTTTTGCCGACAAGGCCGGTGGCGGGCTGGGCGGCTTCATGGCCATCGGCAAGAGCCGCGCGAAGGTCTATGTGCAGACCGACACCGGTGTGACCTTTGCCGACGTGGCCGGGGTGGATGAGGCCCGGGCCGAGTTGGCCGAGGTGGTGGATTTTCTGAAACACCCCGAGGCCTTCGGCCGCCTGGGCGCACACATTCCCAAGGGCGTGCTGCTGGTCGGCCCCCCGGGCACCGGCAAGACCCTGCTGGCCCGCGCGGTGGCGGGGGAGGCCGGGGTGCCGTTCTTCTCGATCTCGGGCAGCGAATTCGTCGAGATGTTCGTCGGGGTGGGCGCCGCGCGGGTGCGTGACCTGTTCGAGCAGGCCCGGGCCCAGGCGCCGGCCATCATCTTCATCGACGAGCTGGATGCCCTGGGCCGCGCCCGTGGTGCCTTTCCCGGGCTGGGCGGGCACGACGAGAAGGAGCAGACCCTCAACCAGCTGCTGGTCGAGATGGACGGCTTCGATGCCAAGGCCGGTCTGATCATCCTGGCCGCCACCAACCGGCCGGAGATCCTCGACCCGGCGCTGCTGCGCGCCGGCCGCTTCGACCGCCAGGTGCTGGTGGATCGGCCCGACAAGAAGGGGCGGCTGGACATCCTGAAGGTGCATGTGCGCAAGATCACCCTGGCGCCCGACCTGAAGCTCGACGAGGTGGCGGCCCTGACGCCCGGCTTCTCCGGCGCCGACCTGGCCAACCTGGTCAACGAGGCGGCGCTGGTGGCCACCCGCCGGCAGGCCAGCGAAGTGACGCTGGCCGACTTCACCGCCGCGGTGGAGCGGATCGTCGCCGGCCTGGAAAAGAAGAACCGCCTGCTGATCCCCAAGGAGCGTCACACCGTGGCCGTCCATGAGATGGGCCACACCCTGGTGGCGCTGACCCAGCCGGGGACCGACCCGGTGCACAAGGTCAGCATCATCCCGCGCGGCATCGGCTCGCTGGGCTACACCATCCAGCGTCCGACCGAGGACCGCTACCTGATGACCAAGGTCGAACTGGACCGCAAGATGGCGGTGCTGTTGGGCGGCCGGGCGGCGGAGATGCTGGTCTTTGGCGAGCTTTCCACCGGTGCCTCGGACGATCTGGCCAAGGCCACCGACCTGGCGCGCGAAATGGTGATGCGCTATGGCATGGACCCGGAGATCGGTTTTGTCGCCTACGAAACCCAGCGCAACGCCATGCTGGAGGGCGGGGAGGGGGCCAGCCCGCAACCGGCGGTCACCCATGTCTCGGAGCAGACCCAGGAGCGCATCGACCAGGCCATCCGTGCCCTGGTGATGGGCGCCTTCGAGCGGGCCACCACCTTGCTGACGCAGCACCGGGCGGTGCTGGACGAGGGCGCCGCCGAACTGCTGCAGCACGAAACCCTGGACGAGGCCGCGCTGAAGCGGCTGACCGGCGGCCTTCAGCCGGCCGCGGTCTGACGGCGGGGTCGCGTCCGGTAGAACTGGATCGGCACCCCTTCCCGGACGGCTGTGCGCTCGGCGGCCTGGGCCTGATTCAGGATGTTCTTCTTGATCCGGCCCACGACATGCATCTCGCAGGGCTTGCAGTCAAAGCGCAGCGTCAGCACCTCGTCGCCGTTCTGGAGGGTCAGCGGCTCGGCCCGCACCGTGCCCTGCACCCCCGTCACGCCCTTGGCCTGTTTGGGGCACAGGCTGAGCGAGTAGCGCACGCAGTGCTTGGTGATCATCAGGCTGGCGTCGCCCAGGGCCTCGTGGCTCTCGTAGGCAGCCTCGATGATCTTCACCCCATGGCGGGCGTAGAAATCGCGCGCCTTCTGGTTGTAGACGTTGGCCAGGTAGCTCAGGGTGTCCTCGGGAAAGGGCACCGGGGGCTCGACGGGCGGCCGCCGGGCCAGACGCTCACGCCCGGCCTCGCGCGTGGCCTCCAGCGCCGCCACCGCGTCGCGGCGCAAGGCGTTCAGCGCCGCCGCTGGCAGGAACCAGGGCTGGCTCAGCGACAGCGCGATGTCGCGGGCCCGGAAGATTGTGCTGCCCAGCTTGGCCAGCCCCTCGCGCAGCGCAGCCTCGGCCCGCTCGGGCTGCTGGGCGGGCTCATGGGGATGCGCCAGCGTGGCCTGCGCTGAATACCCGTCCTCGTCTGTTGCGGTGAGCGCCAGGCCGGTCGGTGTCTCCGACAGGTGCCAATCCAGCGCGATGCGCCGGTCGCTGCTCTTCTTGCGCAGTACCCGGTCCCAGGCCATGTCCCGGTTGCGCATCAACACCGTGCCGCGGCGCAGATCCTTCAGCTCGGCCAGCGGGTCCTTGGGCACCACCCTGAACCGCCGGCCGTTGGCGTCCAGCGGCTCGGCGGTGTTGATCGGCACGCCGCGCAGCTCCTGCTGCAGATCGAACCAGGTGATGGCGTCGCCGTTGTTCAGCGCACCGATGCCGGCATCGAGCTCGACCTCCAGATGGTCCACCCCGACACGGGCGACATGGCCCAGCGGCAGGCCGGCGTGCTTGGGGGTGTCGAAAGCGCCGATGTCCTGCTGGCGGCCCTGCACGAAGTAGTCGGTGCTGCCCCGGTTGAAGTTGCGGTCTGGATCCGGTGTGAACAGAAAGCTCGTCCGGCCGCTGGAGGCGGGGGCCAGGTCGGTGCGCTCCTCCAGCAACTGGTCCAGCAGGCGCCGGTAATGGGCAGTGATGTTCTTCACATAGCCCATGTCCTTGTAGCGCCCCTCGATCTTGAAGCTGCGCACGCCCGCATCCACCAGCGCCGCCAGGTTGGCGGACTGGTTGTTGTCCTTCATCGACAGCACATGCTTTTCATGGGCCACGATGCGGCCCTGGGTGTCCGTCACCGTCCACGGCAGGCGGCAGGCCTGGGAGCAATCGCCCCGGTTGGCGCTGCGGCCGGTCTGGGCGTGGCTCACATAGCACTGGCCGGAATAGGCCACGCAGAGGGCACCATGCACAAAGAACTCGACCACCGTGCCGGCAGGCAGGGCGTCGGCCACCGCCCGGATCTGGGGCAAGCTCAGTTCCCGCGCCAGCACGACCTGGGAGAAGCCGGATGCCGCCAGGAAGCGCGCTTTCTCGACCGAGCGGATGTCGCACTGGGTGCTGGCATGCAGCTGGATCGGCGGCAGGTCGATCTCCAGCAGCCCCATGTCCTGGATGATGAGCGCATCCACCCCGGCCTCGTACACCTGCCAGGCCATGCGACGGGCCGACTCGAGTTCGTCGTCGCGCAAGATGGTGTTGAGGGTGATGAAGATCTTGCTGCCGAACCGATGGGCATGCCGGACCAGACGCTCGATGTCCTCGATCGGGTTGCCCGCTGAAGCGCGTGCACCAAAACCGGGCCCTCCGATGTAGACCGCGTCGGCGCCATGGTTGATCGCCTCGATGCCGATCTCGGCATCCCGGGCTGGCGCAAGCAGTTCCAGTTGGCGGGTTCGGTCAGACAGTCTCATGGGGCCGCATGGTACCGAGCTTCCGACGGGCGGCGCCGTCTCCTCTGCCCAAGGGATGTCATCGTATTTTCTGTGATGGATGTCACCGGTACTTTCACTTCATCCTTGGGGGGGGGTGCTTCAACCTGGTGCACCCCAGGATGCACACTGTTACATCAGGCCTGCCGACCGTGGTCGGGCCCGGGAGTGAAGGAAGATTTCATGATGGTGAAAAGCGCGAAACGCGATCGATCAAGCGGGCACCCGTTGCCGTGGTGGCAATGGGGGGCGGTGGCGTTTCTGACGCTGGGTGCCGCCGCTGCGCATGCAGGAACGGAGGTGCAGGTCAGCACCACGAACATCTTTGATTACGAGTTCGACTGGGGTCGCAACGGCGTGAACTGCCCGAGCTGCAACCAAGGTGCTGGTAACAGCCGTCTGGCCTTCATCGACAACACCTACAAGCTGTGGGTGGCTTCGGTCGATCCGGCCACAGGCAACTTCATCCCGGCCAATGGCAAGGGGGTGCAAGTCGACAACCGAGCCGCCCCGGCAGCCCTGTACCTGAACGGTCCGGAATGGGTACGCTCGGCGTTGGGGTCGCAGATCGTCTACACCCGCTTCCAGCCAGGGGTGCCGATTTCAGACGCCTCGGCGAATCTGGCCACCGCCACCGACCTGTCAGGAGGCGGCTGGGCTGTGACGACCTTGGACAACAGTCTGGGCAAGGTCAACCCGATGGGATCCTCCGATTTGGCCGACCCCGTCCCCTATCTGCACTATCAGAACACCTCGACGTCCTACGCCTTCAGCCGGCTGGAGAACAACCCGGCCAGCGAGTTGCCGATCACGGTCAGCGGTGTCGGGGATGCCAGCTCCTTCCGGCGCTCGGTCGATGGCACGAACAAGGTCATCGTTTCGGGCATGGCGGCATCGGGCTATTACCAGCTGTTCCTGTATGACGCCACCACCGGCGTGAGCGAACAGATCACCAACGAGAAGGCGAACATCAAGGGAGCCTCGATGTGGTCCGCCCCGGAGTATGGCGGGGACTACGTGATCGCGGCGGTGCGCAATGGGGCCGCGATCGTCATCTATCGCCAGCTGACCAATGGCGACGGCAGCAAGACCTGGACGAAGGTCCTCAAGCAGACGCTGCCGGTTGCCACACCCTATGTCTGGTCGCCGGAGTACTTCGTGCACAACGGCAAGTCCTACGTGTTCTTCCAGATGAACACGTCGCCGGACTGGAGCGACTACACCCAGCCCAACCTGCTGGGCATGATGGGCATCACGACCGACAACGCCAAGATCAAGAAACTGGTGTCCAGCGGTGCGCCTTCCCGCGCCCGCGAAGATCCCGAGTACTTCATCACAGAGCAGGGGCCGTTCATCTACTACAACCGCTACAAGTACGATGGCACCAAGCTCACCTCCGAAGGCATCTGGCGCGTCGATACGGGCCTGGGGCCAGCGGTGACGCCCCAATTGAGCGCCAGCAAACGCTGAGCAGCGCAGCGCGCATCGATCAAAGCCAGCCCTTGCGGCTGGCTTTTTTCTTGTGTCACTTGCGTGAGCCTCGGGACGCCCCTGTCAGCACATACGCGAATAGGCGAGCCGCTTGCCCTTGCCTAGGATCCGATCGCAGTTCCTGTAGACATGGGGTTTGCGGGATCAGCGCAGGGGCGCTCGGCATGTCCATTCCAGAACAGCCCGAACCTTCCGAACCTTTGTTCGGCATCACCGAACTGTGCCGGGAGTTCGGGATCACCTTGCGGGCCATCCGTTTCTACGAAGACAAGGGGCTGCTGCAACCCCGGCGTGTCAATGGGTCACGGGTGTACAGCCAGCGCGACCGTTCGCGGCTGGTGCTGATCCTGCGGGCCAAGTCACTGGGCGCGTCGCTGGCCCAGATCCGCCACTACCTGGATCTTTATGGGGCGCTGGAACTGCAGGACACCTCCCGCCTGCGAACGGCCGAAGAGGAGCTGCAGCGGGCAGTGACCAGCCTGGAACACCAGCAGGCCGACATCTCCGCGACACTGCAGGAGCTGCGCCAGATCCACCAAGGGGTTCAGCTGCGGCTGCGAAATCAGGCCTGATCCACCGTCAGCCGTGGTCGCTGGAACAGCTCGATGGCCGCATGGGCCACCTGGCGGGTGTCCAGCCAGGCATAGGTGCCGACGCCGGCCGCCCCCAGCAGGGGCACCCAGCGTGAGGCACTTCGCTTGGCCACCCGGCGGGTGAGGACCAGCCCCACGGCCCGTGCGGCCTGCTGCAGGGCCGCGGCACTGGCCTCCTGGACCAGCAGACGGTCACTGGCCCGCGCCACCAGATCCCGCACGGCCTGGGCTGCGGCATGGCGGAACAGGCAGTAGAGCATCTGTTCCCGCGTCGGGGCGTGCGGCACGCCGTAGACCGCGGCAATGTCGGACACCATCTGGGCCTGGAGGCGCCAGACGGTCATCAGCTCCGGCAGGATGGTCAGCCAACCCAGCGGGCCAGTCGGCAAGGCGAGGGTGCCGGCCGTCAGCGCCGCCTTGGCCGAGGCCACCCGCATCAGCCGGCCGGCTTCGGCGCGGGGCCGGCTGCTGGCTTCTTCCTTGGTCGGAGGCACCCGGGCCACCAGATCCAGCAGGGCATCGGTCAAGCGATCGCTCACGGAGAAGGACTTGTCAGGCATGGCATCACGATTCTGAAGTGGGCAATCCAACGGAGAGGACCTTACTCCGTCCCCACGGTTCCGTGGTTGGATGGTGTATTCCAGCAACATCGGCTTCAAGACGCTGCGCTATCGTGCTGCGCCGTGCAAGCGATTCCTGCTCCTTCTTCCGCCGCTCAGTCTCCCCGCCGCTTCGACCGGCTGGACACCTTGCGTGGCCTGGCCATCGTCTGGATGGCCTCGTTCCACTTCTGCTTTGACCTGAACCACTACGGCCTGCTGCATCCGGTCCAGCACTTTCCGTCGGACCCCTTCTGGACGGTTCAGCGCACCTGCATCGTCACCCTGTTCCTGTTGTGTGCAGGCATGGGCCAGGCGGTGGCCCTGCAGGCGGGGCAGGGCTGGCCCCGCTTCTGGCGGCGTTGGGCCCGCGTGGCCGGCTGTGCGGCGCTGGTGTCGATCGGCTCGGCCGTCATGTTTCCAGAGAGCTGGATCAGCTTCGGCGTGCTGCACGGCATGGCGGTGATGCTGCTGATCGTGCGGGTGACCGTGCCCCCCCTGCGGCGGCGTCTGGGCCGTGGGGCGGTGCCGCTGCTGATCGTGTTGGGGTTGCTGGCCCTGCGCCTGCCTGGCTGGGCCCAGGCCCCGGTGTTCAACACCCGCTGGCTGAACTGGACGGGCCTGGTCACGCAACTGCCCTACACGGAAGACTATGTGCCCGTCCTGCCCTGGCTGGGGGTCATGCTGTGGGGCGTGGCCGCCGGCCTGCTGCTGCTGACACACCGCCGGCACTGGCTGGCCGGGCCGGTGCCTGCGGCCCTGCGGCCGCTGGCGGTGCTGGGCCGTTGGTCCCTGAGTTTCTACATGCTGCACCAGCCCTTGCTGATCGGCGCGGTGCTGGCCTGGCTGGCGTTTGCGAAGATGTAGCCGGGGAGTCTCCCGCGTCCGCTTGCCATCAAGGACAATCCGGGCATGTCCCAACGTGTCCTCTACGGTTTTCACGCCGTCACCGTGCGGCTCAAGACCGCGCCAGAATCCATCACCGAAATCCACCTCGACGCCCGGCGGCGCGATGCGCGCATGCGCGGCTTCATCGAGCGGGCCCGCGAGGCGGGCATTGCGCTGGTGGAGAGCGATGACGAGCAACTGAGCAAGATGTCGGGCGGCCCGCGCCACCAGGGCGTGGTGGCCCGCGTGACGGCCCTCAAGCCGCGCCACTCGCTTGACGAGGTGCTGGAAGAGGTCGAGGCGGCGAAGGCCGACCCGGCGCTGGTGCTGGTGCTGGATGGCGTCACCGATCCGCACAACCTGGGCGCCTGCCTGCGGGTGTGCGATGGCGCCGGCGCCCACGCCGTGCTGGCCCCGACCGACCATGCCGTGGGCATCAATGGCACCGTGGCCAAGGTGGCCTCCGGCGCTGCCGAGACGGTGCCCTACCTGATGGTGACCAACCTGGCCCGGGCGCTGGGCGAGATGAAGGAACGCGGCGTGCGCATCATCGGCACCAGCGACGATGCCGAGCACACGCTCTATGACCTGGACCTGACCGGGCCGGTGGCGCTGGTGCTCGGCGCCGAGGACAAGGGCATGCGCCAGCTGACCCGCAAGACCTGCGACCAACTGGTCAGCATCCCGATGGCCGGTGCGGTGGAGAGCCTCAACGTCTCGGTGGCGGCCGCCGTCTGCCTGTACGAGGCCCGTCGCCAGCGCCTGCACCAGCAGGCCACCACCACCCCTGCGGCCTGAGCCTGACAGACGGCCGCCGCGGGCCGCCGCGACGGTCCGTCCTACACTGCCCGCTGTTGTTCACCTTTCGATCGAATTCTCACCATGCCCGTCATCGCCGTCACCCATCCGCTGGTCCGTCACAAGATCGGTCTGCTGCGCGAGGCCGATATCTCGACCAAGAAGTTCCGCGAGCTGACCGGGGAGATCGCCCGTCTGCTGGCCTATGAGGCCACCTCGGACTTCCCGCTGGAGAAGGTGACCATCAACTGCTGGAGCGGCCCGATCGAGGTCGACCAGATCGCTGGCCGCAAGGTCACCGTGGTGCCCATCCTGCGGGCCGGCCTGGGCATGCTCGACGGCGTGCTGGACATGATCCCGAACGCCAAGATCAGCGTCGTCGGCCTGGCCCGTGACCACGAGACGCTGCAGCCGGTGCACTACTTCGAGAAGTTCGTCGGTGAGCTGGACCAGCGCACCGCGCTGATCGTCGATCCGATGCTGGCCACGGCCGGCTCGATGATCGCCACGGTGGACCTGCTCAAGCGCCGGGGCTGCCGGGACATCCGGGCCCTGATCATGGTGGCCGCGCCCGAAGGCATTGCCGCGCTCGAGAAGGCCCACCCCGACGTGCGTTGCTGGACCGCCGCGGTGGACAGCCACCTCAACGAGGACGGCTACATCATCCCCGGCCTGGGTGACGCCGGCGACAAGATCTTCGGCACCAAGGACGAAGGCACCCGCTGAGGGGAGGGGGCCGGCCGGCCCTCAGACCCAGCCCAACACGCCGGCGGCTGCGCCGACGGCGATCAGCCACACCGGGGAGATCCGGCTGCGCCAGCTCAGCACCAGGCTGCCCAGCATCAGCACCAGCGCCACGGGCTGGTGCAGCAGAGGCTGGGCCAGCAAGGCCCCGGAGACGATCAGCAACCCCAGCGTCACCGGCACCATGCCGGCGATGAAGGCCTGCACCCCGCGGGTGTCGCGGTGGCGAGCGCCCCAGCGGGTCACGGCCAGGGTCAGCACCGTGCTGGGGATCAGCATGCCGATCAACGACACGGCCGCCCCCGGCAGCCCACCGGCGGCGTAGCCGACCACCGGGATGAACATCAGGTTCGGCCCGGGCGAGGCCTGGGCCAGCGCCACGGCCGAGGTGAAATCCGCACCGCTCAGCCAGCCGCGGTCGACCACGACAAAGCGCTGCAGTTCCGGTGCGGTGGCCATCGCGCCGCCGATGGCCAGCAGGGACAGCATCAGGCAGTGCAGGAACAGATCGGCCAGCCCGGCCCAACCCAGGGCGCCGCTCACGGGGTGGGCTCCGTCGTGGAGGCCGTCTGGCCCAGACAGCGCCAGGCCAACAGACAAGACAGCCCGCCCAACAGCACGATGACTGCCACCAGCGGCCAGCGCCACCAGCCTGTGGCCAGCACCACCAGCAGAGTCACCGGCACCCAGCGGCGGCGCCCGAGCGGGTTGCGCCGCAAGGCCGGCAGCAGCTTCAACGCAATGGCCATCACCAGCCCGGCCGAGACCGCCCCCATGCCGCGCACGGCGCCGGCCACGGCCGGCACTGCCGCGAACTGCTGGTACAGCGCTGCGAAGGCCAACACCAGGATCAGCGGCAGCAACAGCATGCCCGCCAGGGCGGCGAGCGCCCCCCGCAGGCCGAAATAGCGGTCGCCCACCATCAGCGACAGGTTGACCACGTTGGGGCCCGGCAGCACCTGACCCACCGACAGCAGCTCGGCAAACTCCTCGACCCGCAGCCAACCCAGGCGCTCCACCAGCTCGCGCTGCGCAATCGGCAGCACGCCGCCAAACCCCATCAGCGACAACCGGGAGAAGGCGGTGAACAGCTGCAGGTTGGACGCCGGCCCTGGGCGGTCCCCCTCGGCCGGTGGCATCAACGCAGCACCTTCAGGGCCTCGGGGTTGATGATGTGGGTGGGGGTGCCGTTGCAGAAGTTGACGACGTTTTCAAACGCGGCGGCGAAGTAGCGCTCGTAGTTGTCGAGCTCGACGTAGCCGATGTGCGGCGTGCAGACCGCGTTCTCCAGACGCAGCAGCGGATGCCCCTGCAGGATCGGTTCGCTCTCGAACACATCCACCGCCGCCATGCCGGGCCGGCCCCGGTTCAGCGCCGCCACCAACGCGGAATCCTCGACCAGCTCGGCCCGCGAGGTGTTGACGAACAGGGCGGTGGGCTTCATGCGGCTCAGGTCGTCCAGCGTCACGACATGGCGGGTGCGGTCGGACAGGCGCAGGTGCACGCTCAGCACATCGCTCTGCTCGAACAAGGCCTCACGGCTGTCGAACACCGCCCAGCCATCGGCCAGGGCCCGTTCACGGCTCTCGTCGCTGGCCCAGATGCGCACGTCCATGTCGAAGGCACGGCCGTACCCGGCGACGATGCGCCCGATCTGGCCATAACCCCAGACGCCGAGCACCTTGCCACGCAGCTGCACGCCCAGACCGAAATTGGGCGGCATGGAGGCCGACTTCAGCCCCGACTGCTGCCAGGCGCCGTGCTTGAGGTTGCCGATGTACTGGGGCAGGCGGCGCATCGCCGCCATGATCAAGGCCCAGGTCAGCTCGGCCGGCGCGTAGGGCGAGCCATGGCCTTCCGCCACCGCGATGCCCAGGCGCGTGCAGGCCTCCACATCAATGTGGGAGCCCACCCGCCCGGTTTGGGCTATGAGACGCAGCTTGGGCAGCTTTTCCAGCAGGGCCGCGGTGAAGTGGGTGCGTTCGCGGATGGCCACCAGCACCTCGGCATCGCGCAGCCGCACGGACAGTTGTCCCAGGCCTTTCACGGTGTTGGTGAAAACCTTGGCCTGCAGGTCATGCAACTGGCCGGCGCAAGCCAACTTGCGCACCGCGTCCTGGTAGTCGTCGAGGATGATGATGTTCACCCTCGGGATTGTGCCTTGTGCCTGTGCCTGTCTGGCCGGCTCCCCGCCTGTTCAGCGCCAGGCTTGCAACGCCGTGTTCACGGAGGAGGAGAACGCCCAAGACTGGGGCAGGTCGGCATCCAGCTGGTCGGGAACGCGCGTCTGCACATGGTCCATCAGCTGGTCCAGGCTGCGATAGAGCTCTGCCCGCATGCCCAGCGAGCGCGCGTCGTCCCCGCGCAGGGCGGACAGCACCGGGCCCCGCAGCAGCCACAGGTCCAGCGGCTCCTGAGCCTGGCGAACCTGCAGGCGCAGCCAGTCGCCCTTGCGGTCGCGCAGGGGAGTCACGGCCTTGAGGAACACCTGCTTCATCTCGACGAACAGGCGCCGTGCCGCCAACCGGGCCGCGCGATCGGCCGGCAGGCCGTAATCGATGGGTTCGAAGGCGCTGTCCACCCCCTCCGGTTCGACGTCAAAGGCCTGGCTGGGCAGGGTGTCGGCGAAGGCACGGGCGCTCACGTCAGAGGAAAGGGCTGGGATGGGCATGATGCTCGTTCGTCGATGCATGACCCGAGATGCGGGCCGGGAAGTGACGGTTCACCAAAGTCAGCCGCCGATCGGCTTCGGCTTGGCTGCGTTCACAGGCGATGAGGCTGTAGAGCTCGGTGCGCAGGTGCCAGAGCTCGCCCAGCGACGCGACATAGGTGGCGCGCAGCCGCAGGTCGCGAACCGCCGCGCCAGGCAGGTCATCCAGGGCGGCACAGAAGTCGCCGCGGGCCTGCGTCAGCAGTTCGGTCTCCCCGCCATCGGGATGGCCGACCCGAGACGGCCACCAGGTGGTCCAGACCGGCTCGGCGCCGCCCCAGCCCGGCGCGGCCGAAGCCGACGGCGGAACCACGGCCACCCGCCCCGATGTCGACGGGGCGGCGCGGCGGCGAAAGAGGCGGGCGAACCAGGGAGAGGCGCTCATGGAAGCTATGTCGGAAGCAGGCCACGGAACATGAGCACATTCTTTCGGAGGACGGTGGCCGGCAAAGGTGCGAAAAGCCGTCACCAGGGGGGGCTTCTTCCTCCCGGTCCTGGCGAGCAGGCCGCGGCGACCAGGGTCTTTGTCATCGCAGAAGACGCCTGGCGGGCGTAAGCTCCGCCGATGGCGCCCATCGGCCGGCGCCGCCTGGTCTTCCAGCCACCCTCAGAGGAGTACTGTCGATGAGCCGTTTGCCCGCGCACCCGTTTGCCAAGACCCTGGACACCTTCGAGACCCGGTCCGGGAAGCAGGGGCGCTTTTATTCGCTGCCCAAGCTGGCCCGCCAGTTTCCGAACGTCAAGCGGCTGCCGGTGTCGTTGCGCATCGTGCTGGAGGCGGTGCTGCGCCACTGCGACGGCCAGCGGGTGAGCAAGGAGCATGTGCAGCAGCTGGCCCAGTGGCAACCGAAGGCCCCGCGCAACGAGGAAATCCCCTTCGTCGTCGCCCGGGTGGTGCTGCAGGACTTCACCGGCGTGCCGCTGCTGGCCGATCTGGCCGCCATGCGCAACGTGGCCGCCGAACTGGGCAAGCCGCCCACCGCCATCGAGCCCCTGGTGCCGGTGGACCTGGTGGTCGACCACTCGGTGATGATCGACTACTTCGGCAGCAAGAAGGCGCTGGACCTGAACATGAAGCTGGAGTTCGAGCGCAACCGCGAGCGCTACGAGTTCATGAAGTGGGGCATGCAGGCCTTTGACACCTTCGGCGTCGTGCCCCCGGGCTTCGGCATCGTCCACCAGGTCAACCTGGAATACCTGGCCCGCGGCGTGCACAAGACGGGCCCCAAGGGCGACAAGCTCTACTACCCGGACACCCTGGTGGGCACCGACAGCCACACCACGATGATCAACGGCATCGGCGTGGTGGGCTGGGGCGTGGGCGGCATCGAGGCCGAGGCCGGCATGCTGGGCCAACCGGTCTACTTCCTGACCCCGGACGTGGTCGGCGTGCACCTGACCGGTCGGCTGCGCGAAGGCGTGACCGCCACCGACCTGGTGCTCACCGTCACCGAGTTGCTGCGCAAGCAGAAGGTGGTGGGCAAGTTCGTCGAGTTTTTCGGCGAAGGCACGGCCAGTCTGTCGGTGCCCGACCGCGCCACCCTGGCCAACATGGCCCCGGAATACGGCGCCACCATGGGCTTCTTCCCGGTGGACGAACGCACGCTGGACTACTTCCAGGGCACCGGCCGCAAGAAGAGCGAGATTGAGGCCCTGGAAGCCTATTTCCGGGCCCAGGGCCTGTTCGGCGTGCCGGGCGAGGGCGACATCGACTATTCCGAGGTGGTGACGCTGGACCTGGAGTCGGTGACGCCTTCACTGGCCGGCCCCAAGCGCCCGCAGGACCGCATCGAGATCACGCACCTGTCCAGCCGCTTCAACGAGCTGTTCTCGGCCCCGGCCAGCGCCAACGGCTTCAACCAGCCGGCCGAGAAGCTGGACCAGGCCTTTGCCACCAGCGACGGCACCGAGCTGCACAACGGTGACGTGCTGATCGCCGCCATCACCTCCTGCACCAACACCTCCAACCCCAGCGTGATGCTGGCCGCCGGCCTGCTGGCCAAGAAGGCGGTGGAGGCAGGCCTGACGGTGGGGCCGCACATCAAGACCTCGCTGGCCCCAGGCTCGCGCATCGTCACCGAGTACCTGACCCGCACCGGTCTGCTGCCTTATCTGGAGAAGCTGGGCTTCAACGTGGCGGCCTACGGTTGCACCACCTGCATCGGCAACGCCGGTGACCTGGCCGCGCCGATCAACGAGGCCATCACCAGCAACGACCTGGTGGCCTGCGCGGTGCTGTCGGGCAACCGCAACTTCGAGGCCCGCATCCACCCGCTGATCAAGGCCAACTTCCTGGCCTCGCCGCCGCTGGTGGTGGCCTATGCCATCGCCGGCAACGTCCGCAAGGACCTGATGACCCAGCCGCTGGGCCAGGGCAAGAAGGGCAAGGACATCTACCTGGGCGACATCTGGCCCAGCAGCGAGGAGATCGACAAGCTGCTGCGCCACGCGATGCGGCCCAAGGCCTTCCGCGAGAACTACGCGCAGGTCGGCCGCAAGCCGGGCAAGCTCTGGGAGCAGATCCAGGGCAGCACCGGCGAGGTCTATCCCTGGCCCACCAGCGGCTACATCGCCCGCCCGCCGTTCTTCGACGGCTTTGAGCTGACGCCCACCCCGCGTGAAGCGAGCGTGCAGGGCGCCCGCATCATGGCGCTGTTCGGCGACTCGATCACCACCGACCACATCTCGCCGGCTGGCTCGATCAAGCCGGATTCTCCGGCCGGCCGCTATCTGCAGGGACTGGGCATCCAGCCGGTGGACTTCAACAGCTATGGCTCACGCCGCGGCAACCACGAGGTGATGATGCGCGGCACCTTTGCCAACGTGCGCATCAAGAACCTGATGCTGCCGCCCACTGAGGACGGCAGCCGGGTGGAGGGCGGCTACACCCTGATGCAGCTGCCGGGCGAGACGCAGGGCCAGCGCCTGGCCATCTACGACGCCGCCATGGCCTACCAGGCCGCGGGCGTGCCCACCGTGATCTTTGCCGGTGAGGAGTACGGCACCGGCTCCAGCCGCGACTGGGCGGCCAAGGGCACCCGGCTGCAGGGCATCCGCGCGGTGGTGGCGCGCAGCTACGAGCGCATCCACCGCAGCAACCTGGTGGGCATGGGCGTGCTGCCGCTGCAGTTCCAGGGCAGCGACAGCTGGTCGTCCCTGGGGCTGACGGGCAGCGAGGTGATCGACATCCGCCTGGAGGGCGAGCTGACCCCGCAACGCGAGGCCACGCTGGTCATCCACCGGGCCGATGGCAGCACGCAGGAGGTGACGCTGACACTGCGCATCGACACCCCGATCGAGGTGGAGTACTACCGCCACGGCGGCATCCTGCCTTACGTGTTGCGGCAGTTGCTGGCCTGACCAGGCTCAGAACCGCAGCGACACCTCGCCCAGGCCGTCGAAGGCGACGGTGACGGTGTCGCCGGCCTGGGCGTCCAGCAGGCCAACCCAGGTGCCGGTGGTGACCACCGTGCCCGCGGGCAGCACCGCGCCATCGCGCGTGGCATGGCGCAACCAAGCGGGCAAGACGGCGGTCGGCCGGCCGAGCGGGTGGCTGCCCCGGCACTCAACCGGTGCGGCCGCGCCCACCCGCGCCACGCAGCGCTGGGCGGACCAATCTCGTTCCGGCGCGAACGGATGCCACGCCCCCAGCACCAGCGCACCGTGCGACTGACCATCGGCCAGCCGCAGCAGCGGCGCCGCGGCCGGGCCTTCCGCCCAACGGGAATCGACCACCTCGACCGACACGGCCAGGGCCTCGATCAGTGCGGCGGCCGCCGTCTCATCCAGCGAAGCCGCCCGCGCGGCATCCACCGCCACGCCCAGGCGCAGCGCGATCTCGGCCTCGATGCCGCGGCGGCGCAACGGCAGGTCGCGCAGATCCGCCGGGCTGGGCCGCACACCGGCAGGCGACAGCGGGGCGTGCGTGACCGTGTCCAGCGTGCCACCGCCGGACTTCCAGGCCTGCGCCGGCCGGTCGGCCCACCAGCCCAGCTGGCGGCCCACGGCGAGTTGCACCGCATAGGCGTCGTCCGGCGTGGCCAGGGCCTCGGCCAGGCCCCGGCTGTCGGCAGGTTGATGGGTGCGGTGGGCGGCGCACAGCGCGCTCACCACCTCGGCGGCGGTGGCGGTTGGATTCAGTGTCATTCTGGAACGGAGGTTCAGCGGGGCAGGTTCAGCGTGCCCTTCTGATCGAAGGGAATCCGGCCCAGGCCGGTGCCGATCTGGCCATGCAGCTCATAAGGCACGCCCTGGCCATCGCCCTTGTCCAGACCCTTGCCCTCGGCCAGGCCCCAGGCCTGCTTGAGCAGGTTGATCGTGGACACGGTGACGGGGATCTCCACCATCGTCTCCCCATAGCGGGGCAGGGTGCCCTTGGCATTGGTCACGCCACTGGCGACGGCCTTGCCGGCCAGCTTCAGGTCCAAGGTCAGGCCGTCGTAGTCGATCGCGGTGGCATTCGGGTTCTGCACCCGCAGGCGCAGCAGAAAGCGCATCTCCAGCCCCTTGCCGGGCAGACTCTCCAGGTCGGCCACCGTCACGCGCGGCGCCGTCAGGCCGAAGCCGGCACAAGCCACCAGCAGCAGGGCGCCGACCAGGGCGAGCAGGCGGCCACGCCAGGCCCACAGCATGAAAGGACGGTGGGACGACAAGGTGGAAGACATGGCAACTTTCAAGGAGAGGAACACCTGGACTGCAACGCGCCGGCTAGGCCCCGGGTGGACAGCAGGCACCGGGCGGATCGTCCTGGGCCAGGCCGTCGAGGATGGGGCAGTCCGGCCGGTCGTCGCCATGGCAGCAGGCCACCAGGTGCGAGAGCGTGGTCTTCATGGCCTGCAGCTCCTGCACCTTGCGCTCCAGCGCCTCGATGTGCGCCTGCGCCAGGGCCTTGACCTGCCGGCTGGACCGGCCCCGATCCTGCCACAGGCTCAGCAGTTCGCCGATCTGCGGGATGCCAAAGCCCAGGTCCCGCGCATGCCGGATGAAGCCCAGCGTGTGCACATCGCGCTCGCTGTACTGCCGGTAGCCCGCATCGGTGCGGGGCGCCGCCGCCAGCAGGCCCACGGATTCATAGTGCCGGATCATCTTGGCCGACACGCCCGAGACGCGGGCCGCTTCGCCGATGTTCATGCTGGTTCCTCCGTGGTGGCATCGGGATGGCTGGCTGCCGCCGGCCGCCAGCGCCGCAGCAGCAGCGCATTGCTGACCACGCTGACGCTGCTGAAGGCCATGGCGGCGCCGGCCACCACCGGGTTGAGCAGCCCGAAGGCCGCCAGCGGAATGCCCACCACGTTGTAGACGAAGGCCCAGAACAGACCCCGCCGCAGCGTGCTGTGGGTGCGGCGGGAGATGTCCAGCGCATCGGCCACCAGCACCGGGTTGCCGCGCATCAGGGTGATGCCGGCCGTCTCCATCGCCACATCGGTGCCGGTGGCCATGGCAATGCCCACGTCGGCCGCCGCCAGGGCCGGCGCGTCGTTGATGCCGTCGCCCACCATGGCCACCACCTGGCCCTGGGCCTTCAGGCCCTGGACGATGCGGGCCTTGTCCTCGGGCAGCACCTGGGCGTGCACCTCGTCGATGCCCAGCGCCCGGGCCACCTGCTGGGCCGCGCCCGCGTTGTCGCCGGTGAGCATCACCGTGCGCACACCCAGGGCCTGCAGCCGGGCCACCGCCGCCCGTGCCACCGGCTTGACCGCGTCACCGAAGGCCAGCAGGCCCAACAACACGGTGCTCCCTTCCTGGGCCTGCAGCAGCCAGGACACGGTGCGGCCCTCCTCCTCCAGGCGCCGGGCATCGTCGGCCAGCGGGCCGGCCTCCAGCCCGCGTTCCTGCAGCAGCCGGGCGCTGCCCAGCAGCAGGCGTTCGCCCCCCAGCAAGCCCTGCAGGCCGCGGCCGGGCAGGGCGCTCACCTCGGTGGCGGCAGGCAGGGCGGCGGGGAACATGCCGGCCACGCGCGCCATCACCGCCTTGGCCAACGGGTGTTCGCTGGCCTGCTGCAGGCCAGCCGCGCGCACCAGCACCGAGGCCTCGGTCTGGCCCGGGGCCGGCAGCACCGCCACCAGGCTGGGGCGCCCCTCGGTCAGGGTGCCAGTCTTGTCGAAGGCCACGGTGGTGACCGCATGCGCCAGCTCCAGCGCCTGGGCGTCCTTGATGAGGATGCCGTGGCGCGCCGCCACACCGGTGCCGGCCATGATGGCCGTGGGCGTGGCCAGGCCCAGCGCGCAGGGGCAGGCGATGACCAGCACCGACACCGCGTTGATCAGCGCCGGCTCCCAGTCGCTGCCCGCCAGCAGCCAGCCGGCAAAGGTGAGGGCGGCCACCCCGAGCACTGCGGGCACGAAGACCGCCGCCACCTGGTCCACCAGACGCTGGATGGGCGCCTTGCCGGCTTGGGCCGATTCGACCAGCCGGATGATGCGGGCCAGCGTGGTTTCGGCGCCGATCGCGGTGGTGCGCACGGTCAGCGCGCCCTCGCCGTTGATGGCGCCGCCGGTCACCCGGCTGTCCACCGTCTTGACGACGGGGCGGCTCTCCCCGGTGATCAACGATTCATCCACATGGCTGCGCCCCTCGGTGACCACACCATCCACCGCCACGCGCTCGCCCGGGCGCACCTGCACCACGTCGCCCACCCGCACCTGCGCCACCGGCAGGTCCAACGCCTGGCCATCGCGCAACACGCGGGCGGTGTCGGGCCGCAGGGCATTGAGCGCGCGAATGGCATCGGTCGTCTGGCGCTTGGCCCGGGCCTCCAGCCACTTGCCCAGCAGCACCAGGGTGATGACCGCCGCCGAGGCTTCAAAGTAAAGGTGCGGCATAGCGTCCACGCCCCAGCTGCGCCAGAGCAGGTAGAGCGACAGGCCGTAGGCCGCCGAGGTGCCCAGGGCCACCAGCAGATCCATGTTCCCGCTGGCCGCGCGGGCGGCCTTCCAGCCCTCCCGGTAGAAGTGGCGGCCAAACCAGAATTGCACCGGCGTGGCCAGGGCCAGCTGCCAGAGCCCACTCAGCATCCAGTGCACACCGGCCAGCTGCAGCAGCATGGGCAGCATCAGTGGCACCGTCAGCACCGCGCTGGCCGCCACCGTCCAGCCGCTGGGCAGCTTGCTCAGGGTGGGCGGCTGGCTCTCCACCACGGGCTGGGCGCCATAGCCGGCCTTTTCCACGGCGGCCAGCAACGGCGCCAACTGCAACGCGGCGTCGCCCGTCACCTGAGCCCGCTCGGTGGCCAGGTTGACCTGGGCCTCGGCCACGCCGGGCACCTTTTTCAGCGCTTTCTCCACCCGCATCACGCAGGAAGCGCAGCTCATGCCTTCGATCTGGAGCTTGAATTCTTGGGACGGAGAGGAAGAGGCCATGGAATGACGCAACGCGCCTCGCTGAAGTGACACCGACATGCTCAAGCCTCCCATCATAGGAAGGTCAAGCCAACACGGCATAGGCCTCACCCCGAGACCGGACGTGGCACACTGGCATTGACCTTCCCACGATGGGAAGGAACACAGTGGACGCATGCCGGTCATGCGGACCGGTGTTAGAGGAGATGCCATGAGCCAGTTTCTTGTTCCCGACATGACCTGCGGCCACTGCGTGAAAGCCATCACCGCCGCGGTCACCGAGGCCGATCCGGCCGCCACGCTGCAGATCGACCTGCCCAGCCACCGTGTCACCGTCACCAGCCAGAAGCTGAGCGACGACGCCGTGATGGAAACCCTGCGCGAAGCCGGCTACACCCCGGCGCTGCAGGCCGCCTGACCCAAGAACCCGCCCGCCGTGACCACCACGCTTGCCGACGGCCTGGCCCGTCATCTGGCCCAGGTGCGCGGCCAGGCCGTCGAGCGGGCGGAGACCCACATCTCCTGGCTGCTGTTCTGCGGCGAAGACGCCTACAAGCTGAAGAAGCCGGTCAACCTCGGTTTCGTCGACTTCAGCACCGCCGAACGCCGGGCTTGGTACTGCCAAGAAGAGTGGCGCTTGAACCGCCGACTGGCCCCCGCGCTGTACCTGGGGGTCGAGCCCGTCACCGGCAGTGCCGAGGCGGCTGAACTGCAGGGCAGCGGCCCCGTGATCGACCATGTGCTGCACATGCGCCGCTTCGCGGCCGATGCGCTGTGGAGCGACCGACTGGCCCAGCACCAGCTGAGCGCCGACACGGTGACCACCCTGGGCGAGCGCCTGGCGCACTTTCACCAACAGGCGCCTGCCGCCCCGGTGGCAGGGCCCTACGGCCAGCCCGACGTCGTCCTGGGGGCCGTCACCACCGTGCTGAACACGCTGCAGCGCTGGCCAGAACTGCAGCCGCGCGCCGCCGCCCTGAACGACTGGGTGCAGCAGCAGGCTGAGCAACAGGGGCCCTGGTGGCAACAGCGCCTGGCGACCGGTCATGTGCGCGAAGGCCACGGCGACCTGCACCTGGGCAACGTGGTGACGCTGCCCGAGGGGCCCATTCCCTTTGATTGCATCGAGTTCGACCCGGCCCTGCGCTGGATCGACACCATGAACGACCTGGGCTTTCTGACCATGGACCTGCAGGCCCATGGCCGCTCAGACCTGGCCTTTGCCCTGCTGGACGGCTATCTGAGCGTGTCTGGCGACTGGGACGGCATGCGCGGCCTGCGTTTCTACGAGGTGTATCGCGCGCTGGTCCGCGCCATGGTGGCGGGTCTGCGGGAACGGCAGGGCGCCGCCCCGACGGCGGGGGAGCCCGACTATCTGGCCTGGGCGGAAACCCAGACCCGGCCGCGGAGCGGGCAGGGCGCACCGCTGCTGATCACCCATGGCCTGTCCGGGTCAGGCAAATCCACCTGGGCACGGGCGCTGCTGCAAGCGGCGGGGGCATTGCGCCTGCGCTCGGACGTGGAACGCAAGCGCCTGTTCGGCCTGCAGCCGTTGGAGGATTCCCGCGCCCACGGGCTGGACATCTACACGGCCGAGGCCACCCGGCAGACCTTCGACACCTTGGCGAGCCGCGCCCGGGCGTTGCTGCAGGCGGGCTATCCGGTGATCGTCGACGCCGCCTTCCTTCAGCAGGGCCAACGGGCCACCTTCGCCGCCCTGGCCCAGGAACTGGGCAGCCCCTGGCTGATCCTGGATTGCCAGGCCCCGCAGGCGGAGTTGCAGGCGCGGCTGGCCGCGCGCAGCCAGCAGGGCGGCGACCCCTCTGAAGCCGATGGCCAGGTGCTGCTGCGGCAGTACGACCATGCGGAACCCTTGAGCGCCGCAGAGCAGCAACAGGCCATCGCCGTCACCCACTGCACGCCCGAAGGCGTGCAACAGGTGATCCAGCGCTGGTTCTCCGCCGCCAGGCGGTGACGATCAGCGCGGCGCTTCGGCGTGGCGCACCAGCAGCACCGGCACGGGTGCGTGGCGCACCACCAGCTCGGCATCGCTGCCCAGGGTCAGGCGGCTCAGGCCGCGGCGGCCGTGCGTGCCCATCACGATCAAGTCGCAACCGGCCTTGCCGGCTTCTTCGACCACCACGTCCGCGACGCGGCCACCGATGACCTCACGCTCCACCGAGTCCGCGGAGACCCCGGCAGCCTTGGCCGTCTCCAGCGCCTTGGCCAGCACTTCCTTGCCGTAGCGCCGCAGATCCTCCTGGACCTCTTCGTAGCTGGCCGCGGCCGCGAAATCCACCAGCATCGGGTACTGGTCGACCACATACAGCAGGTGCAACGCGGTGGAACTGCCAGCGGCCAGCTTGATGGCCTCGTTCAAGCCGCATTCGGCAGTCGGGCTGCCATCCACAGGAACCAGGATTTTCTTGTACATGAAGATCTCCACTGCGTAGGGTTCGCCCTGAAAGGACGCCGCGCACGATGCGCCGACAGGCAACATGCCGTCGATCCATCAGATGCTAAACCAAGCAGGGGGCCCATTGCCGTCCCTGTGTGCTGATGTAAGGTGTCTCCAGGCGCGCAGACGCTAGGGAGGAAACAATGGAACGGGAGCGCATCGAACCCGAATGGGGGAGGGCAGCAGAGGTCAGCTTCCTGCAGCCCCAGGGCGTGGGCGGGATTCTGTTGACAGTGGCAGTGGCTGTACTGGTGGGTTCCCAGACGCGAAGCGCAGCTTCTTTAAAATTACATACGTCAGCACAGCGTAAACCGGCTGTAGCCAGCGTGGCTATAGCCGTTAATATCACATTCATTTTCCCGATCTTCACTCAGGAAATTTAATTTCTCGTTTATTAGGGAAGGTCTTCAAAAACCCGTTCATGAGCCCTGTGGCCGAATAAATCAGGGGTGAGATTTCGCGATGTGCAAGGCTTGCCTGCGCCTCACGCCAGCTGCTAGTCGGCAGCGGGGTTTTGCAGACCTTCCTCAGGCGAAGAGCAGGCTCTCGCAGTTGGTGCAACGCGCCGCAGCCGGCGAGACCGTAACTTCAGGCCTGATCCAGCAGCGCCCATTACTCGTCCTCTGACTGCCCTTGCTTGCGGACAATGCTCACGTCAGCACCATCGCATAGACCTTGTCTTCGAGGTCAGTGCGGATTTCGTCTAGATCACGATTTGTGAAATCGGCTTTGGTCTTCTGAAGACGCTCTCTCCAGCCTTCGCCTGGGCTTGGATTGCGTACTTGCGTGGGTAGGCCATGTTCTGCTCCCAAGTAATACATGGCCGTATTTACTGAGCATGGCGAACAGAAGGCCGCCTGAGCCACGGAATGAGTCAACTGAAATAACGGAATAGTTCGTGCAGCAGGCCGCCCAGCCCGCCGGCCCCGAGAAGTACACCACCGAGCCTCGGGGCTTTGATGAGAAAAAGTGCCCAAAGCTTCATTGCTGGCGGATCGCCAACAAAGGCTTGCATGAGGTCTGCGTCAGGGGACGAGCGCTTAGGTTGCTTTGGGCTTGGCATGGTGTTCCGGGGCTGGTGAACGCATCTCGGTGCAGAAATGGTACTGACTTCAGAACAGACGGCCAGCCCTGGCAGGGGTGCTAGGCGCTCAGCCGACCGCCTCAGCAATTGAGCAAGTGGGTTTCCTCTTACTGCCACACGACTGCCGGAACATCCTCACCCCCTAGGTGCTAGAGGAGGGAAGAACACCTGGGAACTTGTCCCGGATGGTGCAGGCGGCGGGTTGCATCACCCGTGCGTGTCTTGAAGAACGGCACGCCGTCGTGTAGTTCGGCAGTCGTGTTCACCTTGTTGCTGTCGATGCACCCGATGTGGCAGGAAGCTGACCTTGGCCTAGGACTTGCGCACGCAGTTGTTTCAGGTAGAACATGATGCCGTCCGGGTAGTGGCGGATGTCATTCGGGCGTTTTTGAAGTACTCGCCTTAGCTCTTCGAGCAGCCCAGTACGCTTTCGAGCGTTCACTCTGCGCCTGACGCCTAGCGTCGTTGCCTTCCCAGGACGCTTTAGAGCGTTCCTTGTGCTTGGCTATGGCTTCCGGTGTTGACCAGTACGCTTGTAGAGCTTGGTTGCTTGCGGCTCTTGGCGTGCTTGATGCGGCCGGCCTCAAGACGCATGGTGCAGAGCGCCCAGGTGATCCTGCACCGGCTGCCGCGAAGGGCAACCGAAGACTCATCCCACTAGGGCAGCTGCTACCTGAAGTGCGGCGCACGCGCCGCATTCCG
Organism: Ideonella benzenivorans; assembly: GCF_020387415.1. GTDB lineage: Bacteria > Pseudomonadota > Gammaproteobacteria > Burkholderiales > Burkholderiaceae_C > Ideonella > Ideonella benzenivorans. Next base: position 420,089 of record NZ_JAGWCB010000008.1, read on the forward strand.
CAGTGCCTTCAGTTCATTGAGGTACTTCCTCGTTTCATGGCTCAAACTAAATAGGTAACGGGTTAACTCGGCGCACTCTTCATAGAGCACTGGGTCAGAGGTCCGATCTAAACGTGTCGTCACGGAGAGTTGGGAACGCGCGGCCTCTTCTCTATCCTCGAGAAGGATACGAAATTCTGATATTCGCGCTGAAATTGATTCGCGATACATGCAAATCCCCAAATAGAAAGAGAAAGACATGGACATGCGGCGGCCAATGAGCATTGAAAATATACTCAATGGAAGTAGAGGGTTGGTAGATTGAGAAGCAAGAGCCAGTAGCTCTTGGCCCCGGGAATGGCTGACGCTGACGCCGTGGCGGTCACAGCGAGAGAAAAGTTGATCGACCGAGCGCGACTGATCGCTCAAGCAGCACAGCCCCAATGATTCACAAAGGCTCTCGGCTGTCAAGGAGCAGCGGGACGAGTGGCTAGAAGAGTAGCGCCAGTGTAGTGACCCTGCACCCGATTCAGTACCGTTCAGAAGTAGAAACTTCCGGCTCTTCAGGTATCGCAGCTCTGGGTGTTGACCGGCAGCTGCGGGCGAAATCCGCTGGAGTAGTTTGCCTCGGCCTCAGCGGGCGGGATGTGGCCTATGGGCTCAAGCAGGCGATGGTGGTTGAACCAGGACACCCACTTGACGCGGAACAGCGCGTCATCAAGGTCCTCGCAGAACGGAATTGCCCCTCGCTAGGACTATGTTGACGCGAAACGGCTCATCGGAGGGTGTGTTTCTTGTCGGGCAGCTAGCCGGCGCAGTCGACTAAAAAGCCGTCCAGTAAATTTGACATAATATACATTGTCGTGCATTCAGATGGATGAAGAGGAGGCTTCCGAGGCACCCCATCCACCGCATCCACTCACGCCTCAACCGCCCCGGTGACCAGCAGCCCGCAATGCAATGCGATGTGCACCAGGCCGGCCAAGGTGGCCACGCCCAGCTTTTCCTTGATCACGCTCTGATGGTTGGCGACGGTCTTGGGGCTCAGGTGCAAGGCCTGGGCGCAGTGCGCGGCCGACGCACCGCGGGCAATGAGCTGAAAGATCTCGAATTCCCGCTGCGTGAGCGAGGCCAGGCGCTCGTGTGCGCCGCCCGCATCGTGCGCAGGCTCGCGCCACGGCGCCGGGTCGATGTAGCGCTCACCCCGCATGACGCTGTCGACGGCGTCGATCAACCGTTCCGGCGGGCTGCTCTTGGTGACGAAGCCGCTGGCCCCTTGGTCGAAGGCCCGTTCGGCCAGCATCTCGCTGTCGTGCATGCTGAACACGATCACCCGGGCCTGGGGATCGGCCTCGCGCAGGCGCCGCAGCAGTTCCAGACCGCCGCTGCCCGGCATGGCGATGTCGGTGATGGTCAGGTCCGGGGCGTGATGACGGTGGGCGGCCCAGGCCTCGTCCACCGAACCGGCCTGGGCGACGACTTGGGCGCGGCCTTCCAGTTCAAGCAGGCGCTGGTAGCCGGCCCGAACCACCGGATGGTCGTCCACCAACAGGATGCGGATCATGGCGTCGCCCCCAGCGGCAGCGTCATCGAAAGCACCGTGCCCCCGCTGGCAGCGCGTCGGGTCTCCAGCCGGCCGCCCAACAGGGCCGCCCGCTCCGCGGCCCCCAGCAACCCCAGACCCGGGGTCCTCGCCGCAGGATCGAAGCCCCGGCCATCGTCCTCCACGGTCAGGGCCAGCCCCTCGCGGCAGCTCAGCGCCAACTGCACGCAGCGGGCCTCGGCATGGCGCGCGACATTGGAAAGCGCCTCCTGCGCCACCCGGTACACGGCCATCTCGATCTCGGCGCTCAGCGCGGGGCAAGCGCTGTCCAACGCCAGTTGGCAGCGGATGCCGGTCCTCAGCTGATGGGCGGTTGCCAGCGACTGCAGCGCCGCCAGCAGCCCCAATTCGTCCAACTCGGCAGGACGCAGTCGGCGAAGAAGGCCGCGCAGGCGATCCAGCAGATGCAGGGCCGAATCGGAGGCCCGCAAGGCCGCCGCGCGCAGGGCTTCGCCCTCAACGGCGCGGCGCAGGATGCTGGCCTCGATGCGGATCGCCGTGCAGTCCTGGGCCAGTTCGTCGTGCAGTTCGCGGGCCAGGGCCTTGCGCTCACGCTCCTGCACCTCGATCAACTGCCGGGCCAATGCCTGGTTGCGGGCCAGCAGCGCGGCCGTTTCCCGCTGGCGCCGCCACCCAAACCAGGCCAGCCCCAGGCCCAGCACGACCAGCACCAGCGGCAATTCGTCCAGCTGCAAAACCTCCCAGCGCGCCGTGGCCCGGGTCAGCTGCTCCTGCCATTCGAAGGTCGCAGCCAGCCACCAGGTCAGCAGCGTGACGGTGGCCAGCCAGCGCAGGTCGCTGCGGCTGTGCGCAACGGCGGGACGAGGGGCGAGCGAGCGGGTGGTCATGGCGGCGTGTCGAAATAGACGGCCCTGGTTTCATTGCAAAGCACATGCCGCCGTCCGCCCCGCTCACCCCACGGTCCCCTGCCCCATCCTGGTACACGCCACCGGCCGATTGCGCCAGAAGGAGACAGCCGCTGGCTTTCCCGGAACGGGCAGACCCTGAGATCGTGGGACAGCGGGGCTGGGCCGGTGCCGGGAAGATTTCCCTGTTGCGCCGGCGGCCCCCTTGATAGCGTGCCCCACCATCAAAACCAGAACACGGAGACGTCCCATGCGCTTGTGTCCTTGGCCGCTCAGGCCCCTGGCCTGGGCCACCGGCCTGGCCTGCTGCCCGCTGGCGCAGGGCCAGGAGCCGCCCTCCTCGCCCCCCAGCCCCGCCGTCCAGACCCTGGTGGTCGTCGGCACCACCCCGGTGCCGGGTGGCGGGGTGCCCAAGGACCAGGTGCCGGCCCATGTGCAGACGCTGGACGCCAGCCAGTGGCGCCAAACTCAGAGCCTGAACCTGCCGGAGGCGCTGGCCACCCAGCTGCCCAGCGTCAGCGTCAACGAGACGCAGGGCAACCCCTATCAGCTGGCGCTCAATTTCCGCGGCTTCAGCGCCAGTCCCTTGTTGGGCACTCCGCAGGGCCTGTCGGTCTACCTGGACGGCGTGCGCGTCAACGAGCCGTTTGGCGATGTCGTCAACTGGGACATGATCCCGACCACCGCGCTGGCCGATCTGGCGCTGCTGCCGGGCTCCAACCCCTTGTTCGGCCTGAACACGCTGGGCGGCGCGCTGGTGCTGAACACCAAGAGCGGCGACACCGACCCCGGTGGTGAGTTGGAAGTGCAAGGCGGCTCGTTCGGGCGGCGCAGCACAGCGCTGAGCTACGGCCGTGCGCTGGGCGACCATGGCCACGTTTATGGCGCCTTCAGCAGCTTCGACGAGGATGGCTGGCGGGACGACTCCCCGTCCCGCGTGCGCCAGTGGTTCCTGAAGGGCGGTCAACGCTGGGGCGACGCCTCCTGGACGCTGAGCCTGAACCACGGCCAGAGCACGCTGATCGGCAATGGCCTGACCCCGGAAGCGATGCTCGCCCAGGACCGCCAGCAGATCTACACCCGCCCGGACCAGACGCAGAACCGCATGACCTTGCTGACCTTCAACGGCATGCGCCGCGGGGACGGCGGGCTCACGCTGAGCACCACGGCCTACCTGCGCCGCCTGCGCGCCTCGACCCTGAACGGGGACTTGAACGACGACCTGGACGAGGAGGACCCGAACACCGGCGTCGAGCACCGCACCCGAACCTGGGACCACAGCGAGGGCCTGTCCGCGCAGCTGGCGGGGTCCGTCGGGGCCCACGCGCTCACGCTGGGGGTGTCCTATGACCAGGCCCACAACCGCTTCGAGCAATCCAGCGCGGAGGGCATGCTGGACGCCAGCCGCGCCGTGAGCGAGCTGGAAGCCGCCGAGGTGGACGCCAAGATCCGCGGCAGCAGCCGCACCGCCAGCCTCTACGCCTCGGACCTGATCCACCTGGCGCCCGCGCTGCAGCTGACGCTGTCGGGCCGCTACAACCAGACCCGGGTGCGCACGATGGACGTCGGGCGCGCCACCCTGGGGCTGGACACGCAGCTGGACAGCCAGGGCCGCTACGTCAAGTTCAACCCCGCGGCGGGCCTGACCTGGCAGATCAGCCCGGCCCTGACGGCCTTCGGCGGCTTCAGCCAGGGCAACCGCGCGCCCAGCCCGATCGAGCTGGGCTGCTCCGACCCGGACCACCCCTGCGTGCTGCCCAATGCGTTGCAGAGCGACCCGCCGCTGCGGCAGGTGGTGGCCCGCACCTGGGAGACGGGTCTGCGCGGCCAGCTGTCGCCGGACCTGCACTGGAGCGCGGCCGCCTACCGCACGGACAACCGCGACGACATCCTGTTCATCAGCAACGGGCATGCCGCGGGCTATTTCGCCAATGTCGGCAACACGCGCCGGCAAGGGGTCGAGCTGACGCTGTCCCGCAAGAGCGATGTGCTGGACTGGCAGCTGGCCTACAGCTTTCTGGACGCCACCTTCCGCACGCCGGCCTGCCTGCTGTCCGAGTCCAACAGCAGCGCCGAAGCCAGCGCCGCCTGCACCGGAGAGGGCGAAATCGCCGTGCGGCCGGGCAAGCAGCTACCCGGCCTGCCCCGGCACAGCCTGAAGCTGACGCTGGAAGTGCGCCCCCTGCCCCGCTGGCGCGTGGGCACCCAGCTGGCCGCCTATTCCAGCCAATGGGTGCACGGCAATGAAAACCAGGCCCAGCAGGCCGACGGGGTGGCTTACTTCGGCTCTGGCAAGGTGGCGGGCTACACGCTGGTCAACCTGACGACGAACTACGAGATCGTCGACGGGCTGGAGCTCTTCGCCAAGGTCGCCAACCTGTTCAACCGCCAGTACGCCACCGGTGGGCAACTGGCCGTCAATGCCTTCGATGCCCACGGCAGCCTGCTGCCTGCCGCGGATTGGCACAACGCGCAGTTCGTCGCGCCGGGGGCGCCCCGGGCCCTATGGGTGGGCGCGCGCTGGCGGTTCGGCGGCGAACTCTGAGAGACTCCCCCTCTCCGCTCATCGCCACCCCATGCCCGCCCTGACCCTGCCCAGCCAGCAGCGTGACTTCATCGAATGGCACCGCGGCCGGCCCCATTTCGCCGTCTGGGCGGTTGCCCTGGACGCGCAGCCTGGTCTGGACCAGCGGCTGGCCCAGGTGCAGGCGGCGCTGGCCCCGTGGCTGCTGCCCGGCTACCGGCGGCAGCCCCACATCACGCTGCACATCTGCGGCTTTCCGGTGCGCCAGGCGCAGGCGCCCGACGACTTCGACCTGGCCCGGTTGCAGGCCCAGGCCAGCGCCTTGGCCGAGGCGCTGCCGGCCCCGTTCACCCTGCAGCTGGGCGGCGCCTTCAGCTTTGCCTCGGCGGCCTGCCTGGCGGTGCGCGACGACGCCAGCCACTTGGCCCGGCTGCGCCGCGCCCTGTCCGACGCCGTCCCCGAGGCCGACGCCACGCCCTACGTGCCCCATGTGACGGCGGGCCTGTACAACGGCGCCTGGCCTCTGGCGCAGGTCCATGAGCGGCTGGCGCCACTGTCCCTGGCCCCCGAGCTCGCGGTGACCGTGCGGGCGCTGAGCTGGATGTGCTACGACAGCGCGGTGGTGGGCGGGCCGTTGCGCCCTCTGCTGCAGGTGGCCTGCGGTCCCGGTCCAGCTGCGGTCGAGCACTCGGCGGCGCTGGCCGCGGTCTTCCAGCCGCCCTCCCCCGGCGCCGCGGGCTGAGCCTCAGCGCTTGGCCCTGGCTGCGGGCGTGCCTCCCGGCTTGGGGCACACTAGCGCGCCATGGCGTTGAAGGTGCACGTGATGGGCGACCCCGGGTCGCCCGCTTTGTTCTGTCTCCACGGATTTGCGGCCAATGCCCAGGTGTGGCGCCCCCTGGCCGAGTCCCTGGCGGGGCGGATGTGCGTCTACGCCGTCGATCTGCCCGGGTGCGGCGAGTCCCCCGCCCAGGAGGACCTGTCGCTGGAAGCCTTGATCGAGGCCCTGCTGGCGGTGGCGCCCCCATCGGCGCTCTGGGTGGGTTGGTCGCTGGGCGGCATGCTGGCCTTGCAGGCGGCCCAGCAGGCGGGGCCGGCGCGCGTGCGGAGCGTGGTGTCGGTCGCGGCCTCGCTCAAGTTCGTGGCCAGCCCGGACTGGCCCCACGGGGTGCCGCCCGCCGTGTTCGAGGGCTTTGTGGCCGGCACGGACGATGCCCCGGCCCTGCTGCGGCGTTTCGCCGCCCTGGAGCTGATGGGCGACCCCGCGCTGCGCCGTCATCTCAAATGGCTGCAGCAGGAAGCGCAGCAGCCGCAGCCCACCACCGGCACCTTGCGCCAGGAGCTGGCCTGGCTGGCGGCCCTGGATCTGCGGGCCACCGCCCCGGGGCTGGAGCAGCCGGTGCTGCACCTGCTGTCGGGCCAGGACGCCGTGCTGCCAGTGGCCTGCGCCGCCGCGCTGCGCCGCTGCTGCCCTTCGCAGCGTGTCGAGGTGCTGCCGCAGGCCTGCCATGCCAGTCCGCTGACCGAGCCCGCCGCGCTGGCCCAGGCCATCGCCACACTGGCGCGCCCTCGCGCGGCGGCCCTGCAGGCCAGCGTGGCCCGCGCCTTCAGTCGGGCGGCCACCGTCTATGAAGAGCGGGCCCTGCTGCAACGCCGCCTGGCCCAACGCCTGCTGGCGCGTCTGCCCACGGCGGCTGAGTCTGTCGACGCGGTGCTGGACCTGGGCTGCGGCACCGGCTACTGCCTGCCCGCGCTGCAGCAAGCCTATCCCGCCGCGCGGGTGACCGGGCTGGACCTGGCCCCCGGCATGCTGGCGCAGGCCCGACTGCAGCATGGCGAGCGTTATGAATGGGTCTGCGCGGCGGCGGAACAGATGCCGCTGCCCGATGCCAGCGTGGACCTGGTGTTCTCCAGCCTCGCCATCCAGTGGTGTGAGAGTTTCCCGGCCGTGCTGGCCGAGGTGCACCGGGTGCTGCGGCCGGGCGGCCGCTTCATCGTCAACACCCTGGCCGAGGGCACGCTGCAGGAAATTGCGGCGGCCTGGGCCCACGTGGACGACCGGGAGCATGTGCACCGCTTCCCGCCCGAAGCCCAGATGCGGGCCGAGGTGTCCGCCACGCAGTGGCAGATGGAATGGAGCGAGTGTTTCGACGAGGTGGATGCCCACCCGGACGTGCGCCGGCTGGTCGATTCCATCAAGGGCGTCGGGGCCCACCACATGCGCCAGGCGCGGGCGGGGCTGGGGGGACGCCGCGCGCTGCAGGCCTGGATGCAGGCCCTTGAGGCCTACCGCACGCCGGCCGGGCTGCCGGCCCGCTACCGGGTGCTGGCCCTGGGGCTGCGCAAGAAGCCTCAGGCCGCCTGAGCGGGGCGATCAGGCTTGGCTGTCGTCCAGGATGTCGTCCTCGGGCTCGCTGTCGATGGCGTCATCGTAGGCGCTCAGATCGGCCTGCTGGATCTTCGGGATCAGCGGGCGGTCCAGCGGGCGGCACACGCGCCGCTTCAGGCCATCCAGACGCTCCGAGCGTTCCACCGCCCGCAGGATCGAATCCGGCTGGGTCAGCATCAGGAAGGGATTGGCGATGACTTCTTGATGGCGCATGGTGTGGTCTCCGTCAGGAGGCTCCAGGTGTGGAACCCATGGCCTGTACTGTAGGCAGGCCCCCCGTGCGGCAGAAGTCGGCCCGGCGACAAGCCGCGTGTCAGAAGTTGCCTGACAACTGTGTCGGCGTGTGACCGCGGGGACGCCGGTTCAGTGGCCCTGCCAGCGCGCGGACTGCACCGCTTCGCGCAGCTCGTCGGCCAGCCCGTCCCGACCGGCGGACAGGGCGTAATCGGCCGCCTGCCGGTTGCCCTGGTTGCGCGGCCGCGGGTCCGCCCCGCGGCGCAACAGCAGCCGGGTGGTATCGATGGTGCCGAAACCGGCGGCCATCATCAGCGGCGTGTTGCCATTGGGCGCCACCGCCTCCAGGTCCGCGCCCTGGCTGAGCAGCAGCTCGATCGCCTCGGCCTGCCCGCCGGCGGCGGCATAGTGCAAGGGCGTCCAGCCGCGGCGATTCACCTGCGCGCCCATGGCCATCAGCTGGGCCATCAGCGCCACATGGCCCTTCATCGCCGCCATCATCAGCGGCGTCTCGCCGGCCGGGTTGGGCGCGTCGAAGGCAATGCCCGGCGCGGCCAGCAGCACCGCCGCGACCGCCAGCGAGCCCTCGCGCAGCGCCAGGTACAGGCCGCTCTGCCCGCGGGGGCTGAGGGTGTTCACGTCGAAGCCCTCGGCCAGCATCTGGCGCACATCCCGCGCCAGGTCCAGTTCGATGTAGCGGAACCAGTCCACCGTGTCGCCGGCCCGGGCGATGCCGGTCACGCCCCCGGTGACCAGCCACAGGCCGCCTTGCAGCAGGTGTCGGCGCTTCATGCGGCGGCCCCCTGCCCCGGGGTCGTCACCCCGAACAGGTCCTGGAAGTTGCGGGTGGTGGCCTCGGCCACGGCCGCCACGCTGATCCCGCGCTGCTTGGCCAGCTCGGCCGCCACATGCGGCACCAGGGCTGGCGTGTTGGTCTTGCCGCGGAACGGCACCGGAGCCAGATAGGGGCTGTCGGTCTCGATCAGGCAGCGGTCCAGCGGCACCAGCCGGGCCACCTCGCGCAAGGCCTCGGCATTGCGGAAGGTCAGGATGCCCGAAAAGGAGATCAGGAAACCCAGGTCCAGGGCGGCCCGGGCCACCTCGCGGGTTTCGGTGAAGCAGTGGAAGACGCCGCGCGGCGCCGGGCCGGAGCGGGCGGCCTCCCGCAGCAGGGCCAGCGTGTCCTCGCTCGCGCTGCGCGTGTGGATCACCAGCGGCAGGCCGCTGGCCTGCGACGCGCGGATGTGGACCTGGAAGCGTTCGCGCTGCCAGGCCATGTCGGCCACGGTCCGGCCTTCCAGCCGGTAGTAGTCCAGGCCGGTCTCGCCAATGGCGATCACCTTCGGGTGGGCCGCCCATTGCAGCAGGGCGGCCTCGCTGATCTCGGGCTCGTCTTCCGTCTCAGGGTGCACACCAGCGCTGGCCCACCAGGCCGGATCGGTCTCGGCCAGGGCCACCACGCCAGCGATTTCGTCGGCGCGGGTGCTGATGCACAACGCCGCCCCCACGTCCGCCTCCGCCATGGCATCGCGGATGCGCGGCAGATCCGCCAGCAGTTCAGGAAAGGTCAGATGGCAATGGGAATCGACGAACATGGTGCAGCGGCCCCCGGGCCGCGAAACGTCAAAGGGTCTGCGTGGGTTTGGATGACGACAGCGAGGTGCCCAGGATCTCTTCGATCCGGATCTTCAGCGCGCGGGTCTTCTCGTCCCCGGGAAAGCGCACGCCCACCCCTTGCGTCCGGCCGCCGGAGGCATTGGCCGGGGTGATCCAGCCCACCTTGCCGGCCACCGGATAGCGCTGCGGATCCCCCGGCAGCGACAGCAGCAGGTAGATGTCGTCGCCCAGCTCGTACTCCCGCGTGGTGGGCACGAACAGCCCTCCTTCGGTGAAGAACGGCATGTAGGCGGCGTAGAGAGCACCTTTCTCCCTGAACACCAGCTGGATCACGCTCGGGCGGCCAGACACGGCCGCGGGGGCGCCCAGCGGCATTCCGGTGCTTCGACTGTCGGAATCGCTCATGGATCAAGTGTAGCCACGCCGGCCTGCGGGCGGATGGATGGCCAGCCGCCCCTGGGTCAGCAGGGCTTCGATCAGCAAGGGGCCCTGCCAGGGATGGTCGGCATGGCGCTGCACCCGGGCCAGTTCACGGCTCCAGTCGGCCAATGCGCGCCAATCGGTCACCGGCGGCAGGCTGTCGGCCGGGAAGTAGCGCGGCGTCGCGCCGGTCGCGCTGGCCATCAGGTCGTGGCAGAGCTGCTGCAGCGCCCGCAGGGCCCGCGGCACCGGCCAAGTGGACAGCCAGCGGGCATCGGCCTGCAGCAGCTGCTGCGGCAAGCTGGCCCATTGCGCCCCGGTCACGCCCTCCTGCGCCAGTTCCTGCGCGGCCAGCGGCTCGCCCCCGGCGGCCTGCAACAGGGCCGCCCCGTCCTTCACGCCCTGCCGTTCCAGCCAGTCCAGCGCCTGCGGCGCCGAGGGCGGCACCAGGCGCAGTCGCTGACAGCGGCTGCGCAGCGTGGGCAGCAGATGCTCCGGGTCTTCGACCGCCAGGATGATGCGCATCCCCTGCCCCGGCTCCTCCAGCGTCTTCAGCAAGGCATTGGCCGACACGGTGTTCATCGCGTCGGCCGGGAAGAACACCAGCACCTTGCCGCGCCCGCGGCCGGAACTGCTGTGGGCCCAATCAATGGCCTGGCGCACCGCCTCGACCCGGATGTCGCGGCTGGCCTTCTTCTTCGACTTGCCTTCGCTGTCCGCCACCTCGCCGTCGCCGTCCTCGCCGCCCCACTGGAGCTTCTGGGCCCAGGCTTCCGGCAGCACGACCTTCAGATCGGGATGGGTGTGGGCCTGCGCCAGGTGGCAGCTGGGGCAGTGGTCACAGGGGCCGGGGGGTTGTTCGCACAGCCAGGCCTGGGCCAGGCGCAGCGACAGCTCGAACAGCCCGGAGCCCATGCCGCCGTGCAGGATCAGCGCATGGCCCCGCTGGCCATCACGCCAGGTGGCCAGTGGCTCGGCCAGCCAGGGCAGATCCTGCTCGGTCAGCATGGGCGGTCCCCGTCCCGGCCAGCAGCAGTCACCGAGCCCGCGCGCGCCAGCACCGTGGCCAGCACGGCCTCGCGCACGGTCTGCAGGCTGTGGCTGGCGTCAATGCGCGCGAAGCGCGTGGGCGCCGCCGCGGCACGGTCCGCGTAGCCGGCCCGCACCCGCTCAAAGAAGGCAATGTCTTCGCTTTCCAGCCGGTCGGGCGCACGGGCACCGGCCCGGCGCGCGGCGGCCACCTCGGGCGCCACGTCGAACCACAGCGTCAGGTCGGGCTGGCGGCCCTGCTGGACCCAGGCTTCCAGCTGACTCAGCACGGCCAGGTCAAAGCCGCGGCCCGCGCCCTGGTAGGCAAAGGTGGCGTCGGTGAAACGGTCGCACAGCACGGTGCGCCCCTCGGCCAGCGCGGGCTCGATGCAGCGCACCAGATGGTCGCGCCGGGCCGCGAAGACCAGCAAGGCCTCGGTCAGCGCATCCATGCGCTGGTGCAGGAACAGGTCCCGCAGTTGTTCGGCCAGTTCGGTGCCCCCCGGTTCGCGGGTACGCAGCAGCCGGTGGCCTGCACGTTCCAGCGCGTCGGCCACGGCCTCGATGTGCGAGGACTTGCCGGCGCCGTCGATGCCTTCGAAGGTGATGAAGCGGGCCGCGCTCACCAGCTGCCCCCACGTTGATACTGGTTCACCGCTCGATTATGGTCCGCCAGGTTGCTGCTGAAGGCGCTGCTGCCATCGCCCTTGGCCACGAAGTAGAGTGCAGCCGACTGGGCCGGCTGGGCGGCCGCCTGCAAGGCCTGCCGGCCCGGCATCGCGATGGGGGTGGGCGGCAGGCCGCGCCGCACATAGGTGTTCCAGGGGCTGTCGGCCTGCAGGTCCTCGCGCCGCAGGTTGCCGTCAAAACGCTCGCCCAGGCCATAGATCACCGTCGGGTCGGACTGCAGCGGCATGCCGATCCGCAAACGGTTGCTGAACACGGCCGCGATCATCGGCCGGTCCTCGGGCTTGCCGGTTTCCTTCTCGACCACCGAGGCCAGCACCAGCAGATCGGCAGGCGTCTTGAGCGGGGAGTTGGCAGCCCGCCCGTCCCAGGCCTGGGCCAGCATCTTCTGCATCGTCAGATGGGCGCGCCTGAGCACGGTGATGTCGCTCACGCCGGGGCTGTAGGCATAGGTGTCCGGAAACAGCCAGCCCTCGGCCGAGCGGCCCTCGATGCCCAGCAGCGCCGCCACCTGGGCGTCGCTCAGGGCGTCCACCGTGTGGCGCAGATGGGGCGCCTTGGCCAGGGCCTCGCGCACCTGGCGGAAGTTCCAGCCCTCGATCACCCGCAGCATCTGCAGGATCTGGTCGCCGCGCACCATGCGGTCCAGCAACCCAGCGGCGCTGACACCGGCCTCGATCTCATAGCTGCCGGCCTGGATGCGGCGGGCCTGGCCGGACCAGCGGAACCACTCATACAGCAGCCAGGGGGGGACATCCACACCGGCCTGGACCCACTGCCGGGCGATCTCGCGCGTCGGGGTGCCGGGCTCGATCGACAGTTCGACCCGCGCACTGCGCAGCGGCAGCGGCCGCTCGACCCACCAGAGGCCCAGCCCGGCCAGAACGGCCAGCCCCAGGACCAGCGACGTGACAACTCTCTTCATGAACGATGGCGGCGCTGGCCGCGAGACCCCGAAACCTGCTCAAGCATGGGCCGCGATCATAATCGGCCGCATGACTGCCACCACCGCCGCCGCAGCGTCCAGCGCCCCCGTCACCGCCAGTTTTTCCGGTGCCACGCCCCTGACCGATTGGGGCCTGATCCATGCGCGCGGCGCGGACACGATCACCTTTCTGCAAGGGCAGCTGACCAACGAGCTGGCCGCAGCCGGCGCCGGCGAAGCGCGGCTGGCCGGGTACTGCTCCGCCAAGGGCCGTTTGCTGGCCAGTTTCGTGGCCTGGCAGGCCCAGGGCGCCGAGGACTGGCTGCTGGCCTGCAGCGCCGATGTGCGGCCCGCGGTGCTCAAACGGCTGTCGATGTTCGTGATGCGGGCCCAATGCAAGCTCACGGCGGCCGATGAGGTGGTGCTGTGGGGCCTGGCGGGCCCTGCCGCGCAGGCCTGGCTGGGCGACGCCCTGCCCGCCCGCGCCTGGGCGGTCACCCGCCCGGCCGGGGCACAGGTCATCCGTCTGCCGGACGTGGCGGGCGCGGTGCGTTGCCTCTGGGCCGGCCCGGCGGACCAGGCCCCGGCCCAACTGCCCTTGCTGAGCGAAGAGGGCTGGCGCTGGCTGGAGGTCCGCAGCGGCGTGGCCCGCATCGTCGCCGCCACCAGTGAGGCCTTTGTGCCGCAGATGGTCAACTTCGAACTCGTGGGCGGCGTGAACTTCAAGAAGGGCTGCTATCCCGGCCAAGAGGTTGTGGCCCGCAGCCAGTACCGGGGCACCCTCAAGCGCCGCGCGGCGCTGCTGAGCAGCCCGGCGGCGATGCAGCCAGGGCAGGAGATCTTCCTCGCCGACGAGCCGACGCAACCGGCCGGCCAGGTGGTGTTGGCCGCCGCGCTGCCGGGCCAGCCGACGCTGGGGCTGGTGGAGGTCAAGCGGGCGGCCCTGGGCGGCGTGCTGCACCTGGGGGCCGCCGACGGCCCGACGCTGAGCGTGCAGCCCCTGCCCTACGACGTGCCCAGCGATGAGCCATGAATCCCGCGTCGGGACGATGCGCCGCGTCCGCGCCTGACGTCGCCCCGGAATGGTTCATCTATTATCAGATCGCCCCGCCTGACCTGCCGCGGGTGCAGGCGGCCGTGGTCGCGTTCCAGCAGCAGTTGCGCCAGGACTGGCCCGGCCTACAGGCACGCTTGTTGCTGCGCCCCACGGCACACGAAGGACGACTGACCCTGATGGAAATCTACCGGTTCGGGCCCTCCGCCCGGCCCTCCCAGCCTGCCAACATCGCCAGCCGGCTCACGCCTGCCATCGAGCAGGCCGCCCGCGGCATCGCCCCCTGGCTGCAGGGCGAACGCCATGTCGAGGTGTTTCAGCCATGTGCCTGGTAGCCCTGTCGCTGGGACAAAGCCGCCGCTATCCGCTGGTGATCGCGGCCAACCGGGACGAGTACCTGGACCGTCCCGCGGTTCCGCTGGACTGGTGGCAACCCTGGCTGGACGGCCCCCGGGTGCTGTCGGGGCAGGATCTGCAGGCCGGTGGCACCTGGATGGGCGCCACCGCCGAAGGCCGCGTGGCGCTGGTCACCAACGTGCGCCAGCCCTTCACGCCCGAGGCCCAGGCTCCCTCGCGGGGCACCATCGTGCTGAACTGGCTGCGCGGCGACCTGCCGGCCGAGCGCTTCTGGCCCCGGACGGCGCTGACCGGCTATGCCCCCTTCAACCTGCTGGCCGCCGATTTCCCGGCGGGCGAATTCTTCTGGACCAGCAACATGCAGCCCCACCCGCAGCGTCTGACGCCGGGTCTGTATGGCCTGAGCAATGCCGCACTGGACACCCCCTGGCCCAAGGTGCTGCGGCTCAAGCAGGCCCTGGGTCAGGCGGTCCGGCAGGAGGCCCCGCTGCCCGCATTCTGCGAGACCTTGTTTGCGGCGCTGGCCGATCCGACGCCGGCCGCCGATGTGGACCTGCCCTACACCGGGGTGCCCCAGGCCACCGAGCGCATGCTCTCCGCCGCCTTCATCCGCAGCCCGGATGGGCGCTACGGCACGCGCTGTTCCACGCTGCTGATCTGCGAGGCCCGCGCGGACGGTGTCGTGCTGCACATGCTCGAGCGTCAGCACCAACCTGAGGTGGCCCAGCGCAGCTTCCAGATGACCCCATGGCCGCCGGGCGGTCTCCCGCTCCCGGGCCTCGCCGCCCGCCGCTGACCGAGCCGCCCGGCCTCAGCCCAGCAGCGCCTCGCGCAGCACCTGGGCCGCCGCGGCCTGGGCCAGTTCCGATTCGGGCAGCACCCGCCCCAGCTTGATGAAGTCGTGGGTCACGCCACGGTAGAGCTCCAGATCGACGGGCACGCCCGCGGCCCGCAGCCGGTCCGCATAGGCCACACCTTCGTCCACGAGCGGATCGCACTCGGCCAGCACGAAGCAGGCCCGGGCCACGCCGTCCACGTCCGGGGCGAGCAGGGGGGCGAAGCGCCAGTCGGTGCGGTGGGCGACATCGATGTACTGGTCGAAGAACCAGCGGATGCTGTCGGATTCCAGCAGGAAGCCGTTGGCGAACACCTCGTGCGAGCGGGTGTCGCAATGGGCCGTGGTGCCCGGGGTGATCAACAGTTGCAGGGCCAGCGGCAGGCCGGCATCGCGCGCCAGCAGCGCACACACCGCCGACAGGGTGCCACCGGCACTGTCGCCGCCCACAGCCAGCCGACGGCCATCCAGCCCCAGTTGGGTCGCCCCCTCCCCCGCCAGCCATTGCAGGGCACCGAAACTGTCCTCCACGGCACAGGGAAAGCGGTGCTCCGGTGCCAGACGGTAATCGAGCGACAGCACGGCCACGCCGGCGCGCAGCGCGAACTGCCGGCACAGGCTGTCGTGCGTGTCCAACCCACCGATCACGAAGCCGCCGCCATGCAGGTACAGCATCACCGGCAGCCGCTCATGGGACGGGGCGTAGAGCCGCGCCGGGCAGTTCACCCCAGCCCCCACCGGCACCGTCACCGCCTGCACCCGTGCCAGCGGGGCCCGCGGGAAGTCCAGCACCTCGGCGGCCACACCATAGGCGGCCCGGGCCATCTCGGGCGAAAGCGTGTGGAACGGGGGGCGATGGGCACGACGGATGCGGTCGAGCAGCCCCGCCATCTGGGGCGTCAAGGAGGCAGAGGACACGGAAAGCGACTTCGGGTTCACAACAGGGCCCGACAGGATACCCCGCAGCGCCCAAGCGTCCGTCATGTTCCGTTATGGTGCAGAAAGCCCAACGCACGGCAGCCCCCGACGGGCCCGGAAATTGCAGCACATTCCCTTACGAACACAAGGACGTTGTATGGGACTGGCAGGACGGAAGTGGTGGCCGGGGGCCATCGGCATGATGTTGGGCGTGCCCGCTGCATCGGCCTGGGCGCAAACCGCGGCAAGTGCCAGCGCGGCCGCGTCTTCGGCGGCAGCGACCTCGGCCGCCGCCACGGGCCTGCCTGCCCTGGTGCCCACCAGCCAGATCAGCGCCGGTGACACCGCGTGGATGATCAGCGCCACCACCCTGGTGCTGCTGATGACGCTGCCAGGCCTGGCCCTGTTCTATGCCGGCATGGTGCGCAAGAAGAACATCCTCGGCACGATGGCCCAGGTGCTGGCGGTGTCCGCCCTGGTCACGCTGCTGTGGTTCGTGGCGGGCTACAGCCTGGCCTTCATGCCCGGCTCGGCCTGGCTGGGCGGCACCGAATCGATGTGGCTGGCCACGCTGCAGTTCGACAAGCTGCACAACCTGGTCTCCGTCCATCCGCTGGCTGCCACGGTGCCCGAGGCCGTGTTCAGCATGTTCCAGCTGAGCTTCGCCGTGATCACCCCGGCGCTGATCGTTGGCGCCTTCGCCGAGCGCATGCGCTTTGCCGGCCTGCTGTGGTTCATGGCGCTGTGGACCTTGCTGGTCTACGCCCCCGTGGCGCACTGGGTCTGGTCGCCCGACGGCTGGCTGGCCCAGCGCGGCGCGCTGGACTTTGCCGGCGGCACCGTGGTGCACATCAACGCGGGCGTGGCGGGCCTGGCCGCGGCCTTCATCCTGGGGCCCCGGCGCGGCTACGGGCAGGTGGCCCTGATGCCGGCCAACCTGGGCTACACCATGGCCGGCGCCTGCCTGCTGTGGGTGGGCTGGATGGGCTTCAACGGTGGCTCGGCCGCGGCGGCCGATGGCCGAGCCGGCATGGCCATGCTGGTGACCCAGTTGGCGGCGGCCGCGGCAGCGCTGAGCTGGATGCTGGCCGAATGGATCGTGCGCCGGACCCCCACCCTGCTGGGCCTGAGCAGTGGCGTGGTCGCTGGCCTGGTGGCCATCACCCCCGCCTCGGGTTTTGTGGGCCCGTCGTCCGCGGTGCTGATCGGCGTGGTGGCCGGGGTGGGCTGCTACTGGGGTGCCACCGGGCTCAAGCGCATGCTGGGCGTGGACGACTCGCTGGACGTCTTCGGCGTGCATGGCGTCGGTGGCGTCATCGGTGCGCTGATGACTGGCTGGCTGGCCGACCCGCGCATCGGCGGGGTGGAGGGCTCGGTGGCCACGCAGGCCCTGGCCGTGGTGGCCACGCTGCTCTACAGCGGCCTGGTGTCGGCGGTGATCCTGTGGGTGGTGGATTTCGTGATCGGCCTGCGCATCACCGACAAGCAGGAGCAGGAAGGTCTGGATCTGAGCCAGCACGGCGAGCGGGTGGAGTGAGCCCGCGCCAAGTTGGCGCACGGTGACGATGTCGTTGGAACTGGAGGTGTGGAGATGCTGGAAAGCGAAAAGCTGGCCGTGGCCGCTCACCTGCATGTGGTGATGCGGCGCAAGATCGGCCGGGTCACGGATGTCGAGTGGATGATCCGCAGCCCGGAATACGCCCGCGAAGTGATCCGCCTGGCCCTGGCCGAGGCCGCCCACCCCGAACTGGTGGAGTGGGGGCAACGGCTGCAAGCGGTGCTGTTCCCGGCCCTGGCCGCCCCAGGGGCGGCTCCGGCTGCCGCCAGCGACAAAGGGCCGCACTCGGGCTTCGAAGACAGCCGCCTGGGACGCACTGCGGCGCGCCCAGCGTCGGCGCGCTACGTCAGCAGCCTGCGCTGACCACGACCGTCCAGAAAAAAGGCCCGACCGCTTGTGGCGGCCGGGCCTGGCTTGCTCCGCAGGTCACGCGGAGCAGGGCCGATTCGGGGATCAGTGGAACTGTTCTTCTTCGGTCGAGCCGGTCAGGGCCTTCACGCTGGAAGAGCCGCCCTGGATCACGGTGGTCACATCGTCGAAGTAGCCGGCGCCGACTTCCTGCTGGTGCGACACGAAGGTGTAGCCCTGCTCGCGCGCCTTGAATTCCGGTTCCTGGACCATCTCGGTGTAGTGCTTCATGCCTTCGCCGCGGGCGTAGGCGTGGGCGAACTGGAAGGTGTTGAACCAGTTGATGTGGATGCCGGCCAGCGTGATGAACTGGTACTTGTAGCCCAGCGCCGAGAGATCGTCCTGGAAGCGCGCGATGGTGCGGTCGTCCAGGTTCTTCTTCCAGTTGAAGGACGGCGAGCAGTTGTAGCTCAGCAGCTTGCCCGGGCAGGCGGCGTGCACGGCCTGCGCGAACTCACGGGCGAAGCCCAGGTCCGGCGTGCCGGTTTCGCACCACACCAGGTCGGCGTAAGGCGCATAGGCCACGCCACGGCTGATGGCCTGCTCCAGACCGTTCTTGACGCGGTAGAAGCCTTCCTGGGTGCGCTCGCCGGTGCAGAAGGGCTTGTCGTTGGCGTCGTGGTCGCTGGTCAGCAGGTTGGCGGCTTCAGCGTCGGTGCGGGCAAGGATCAGGGTGGACACACCCATGGTGTCGGCGGCGAAACGCGCGGCGATCAGCTTCTCGATGGCTTCCTGGGTCGGCACCAGCACCTTGCCACCCATGTGGCCGCACTTCTTCACGGCGGCCAGTTGGTCTTCGAAGTGCACACCCGCGGCGCCGGCGGCGATCATGTTCTTCATCAGTTCGAAGGCGTTCAGCACGCCGCCGAAACCGGCTTCCGCATCGGCCACGATGGGCAGGAAGTAGTCGATGAAGCCTTCGTCACCGGGGTTCACGCCACGCGACCACTGGATCTCGTCGGCGCGCTTGAAGGTGTTGTTGATGCGGCGGACCATGGTCGGCACCGAGTCGTAGGCGTACAGCGACTGGTCGGGGTACATGGTTTCGGAGGTGTTGCCGTCGGCGGCGACCTGCCAGCCCGACAGGTACACGGCCTCCAGGCCGGCCTTGGCCTGCTGCATGGCCTGACCGGCGGTGATCGCGCCGAAGGCGTTCACGTAGCCCTTCTTGGCGCCGCCGTTGACCTTCTCCCACAGCTTCTGGGCACCGGCCTGGGCCAGGGTGTATTCAGGCTGCAGGCTACCGCGCAGACGCACCACGTCGGCGGCGCTGTAGCCGCGCTTCACGCTCTTCCAGCGGGGGTTCTCAGCCCAGTCCTTTTCGAGGGCGGCGATTTGCTGTTCGCGGGTCAGTCGGGTCATCTCAAGCTCCTTTAAAAGCAATCCAGGAAGGGGACACGTTGGGATGAAGCGTACGCCCGTGCTCTGCGCCGAGGAAGACTTATGTCTTATATAAGACTAAAATCTTTATCAAAGAAATTCAACGGGTTACGAACAACTTTTCTCAATGCGGTAAGGCGTTTTCCGTGATGAAAAATTTTGCTGCACTGCACGACACCCTCTTTCCACGATGTGGTCAAGCGCTTTCGTGTTGCGAAAAACAAGGGCTTCGACGCCCCCACCGCCGCCGCTAACATCGCGCCCGCGCAGCCCGCCTCAGGATGGCCAAGGCGCTGCGCCCTCCCGGAGACGCCCATGTCCGGATTCCCCTATCTCACCCAGAGCGGCTTCATCGGTGCCGCCCCCGCCCACCAGCAACCCTTCGCCATTGCCGGCATTGCCTGGGACGGTTCGGTCACGAACCGCCCCGGGGCCCGCTTCGGCCCGCGCGCGATCCGCCAGGCCAGCCAGATGCTGTGCGACGCCACCCATCCCTGGTTCGATGTCTCGCCCACGGCCCAGCTGGGCGACGCTGGCGACCTGGAGCTGCCCAACACCAGCCTGGAAGCCATGCGCGCGGCCCTGATGCCGCAGATCGCCCCCCTGCTGGCCCGCCACCACATGGTGTGGCTGGGCGGCGACCACTCCATCACCCTGCCCTTGCTGCGCGCCTACCGGGAACATCTGGGTGAACCGCTGGCCGTCATCCACTTCGACGCGCACTGCGACACCTGGGAAGACCATTTCGGCGAGCCCAGCGGCCACGGCACCTGGGTCTACGAGGCGCTGCAGGAAGGCCTGGCCCGTCCGGAGTGCTTCATCCAGATCGGCATCCGTTCCTCCGGCGTGCGGGAAGCCCGCGACCACGTGCGCGAACAGGGCGGCGAGATCTTCACGGCCCGTGCGCTGCGGGGGCTGGAAAGCCCGACCCAGCTGGCCCCCGTGCTGGGCGCCATCCGGGATCGGCTGGCGGCCCACGGCAACCCGCCCGTCTACCTGAGCCTGGACATCGACTGCCTGGACCCGGCCTTTGCCCCCGGCACCGGCACCCCAGAGCCCGCCGGCCTGAGCAGCGCCCAGGTGTTCACCCTGCTGGAGGAGCTGGCCGATCTGCCCTTCGTCGGCATGGACTGCGTGGAAGTGGCCCCCCCCTACGACCATGCCGAGCTGACCAGCCTGGTGGCCGCGCAACTGGTCTGGACCTACCTCTGTGGCCGGCTGAGCCCCTCGGCCGCTGGATGACGGCCCAGGCAGGCGCTTGATCCGTCGCAAGGACGGCGGGGGCGGCATGAGAACAATGAACCTGTCCTCACCACATCCTGGAAGGAGGTTTCCATGGCCCGTCCCCTCTCCTTGCGCGCGGATCGCGCCCTGCCCCCATTCGAACGGCTGGAAGGCACCCATCAGCGCATGATGCTGGCCCTGCAACAGCTTGATGAGTTGCTGCAGCGACTGGACAGTCTGGGCGTGGACGACAGGGCCCAGACCATGGCGCTGGATGCCCACCGTTTCTTCGAAGGGGTGGGGCGAACCCACCATGAAGACGAAGAACGCCATGTCTTTCCGGTGCTGCTGGCCAGCGGTGATGAGCCCCTGGCCGAACAGGTGGCCCAGTTGCGCCAGGACCATGGCTGGATCGAGCAGAACTGGCGCGAACTGAGCCCGCTGCTGGATGCCCTGGCCCATGGCCACACCTGGGTGGATGTGGACCTGCTGCGATCGATGATCGAGGTCTTCGCGCAGATGCACCACGCACACATCGCGCTGGAGGAATCCATGGCCTACCCGGAGGCCCGCAGACGCGAAGCCGAAGCCCTGGCCCAAACGGCCCAGCGCCGCGCACACTGGGTGCAGGAAGCGGCCGCCTGAAGCGAGGCGGGCTGTCCCTCAAAGGGGCAGTTTGGTGGTCTTCTTCACCGTGCGCAGCACCAGAATGGAATTGGAACGCTCCACGCCGGGCAACCGCATCAGCACCTCGGTGTGGAAACGCTCCAGGTCCTCGGCATCCCGGTAGGTGAAGCGGATCAGGTAGTCGTTCGCACCGGCCACGTAGTAGCAGTCCAGCACTGACGGTTCGGCCCGCACCGCCTGCTCGAAGGCCTCAAGCAGGGTGTTGTTCATCGACTCCAGGTTCACGATGGTGAAGCTGGTGCCGTGCTGCCCCACCGCCTTGGCATTCAGCAAAGCCACGTACTGCGCGATCACCCCCTCGTCCTCAAGCTGCTTGACCCGGCGCAGGCAGGCCGACGGCGACAGATGGACCCGCTGGGCCAGTTCCACATTGGACAGACGGCCATCCTGCTGAAGCTCATCCAGGATGGAACGGTCAATCGCATCCAATTGCGGTGTTTTGGCAGTTGTTCGCATAATGTTCACAAGAACAGAGTAGAAGCAATACGAAATTGCGTAAATCAGGGTTCCCCCCGCACGAAGGCGCAAGCACATTGCGCGCCCGCCTGGGTAGACTCATTCCCCAAGACGCACACCAACACAACACAGCGTCATCTCTACCGCTCGATCTGAACCTGTCTGTCCCGAGGAACTGCCTAGCGACCACCGTATGAGCTTTTTGAGCGTCGACCAAGATCTCGCCCGTGATTCCTATTACGCTGCCACGGCGTCGCGCACCCAGCGCTTCGCGCCGCTTCAAGGCAGCATCGATTGCGATGTCGCCGTCGTCGGCGGCGGCCTCGCCGGGCTGACCGCCGCGCTGGATCTGGCCGCCAAGGGCCACCAGGTGACGCTGCTGGAAGCCAAGCAGGTGGGCTGGGGTGCCAGTGGCCGCAACGGCGGTCAGGCCATCCACGGCCTGGCCTGCGACCAGTCGGTCATCGAAGACCAACTGGGCCTGGACGATGCCCGCCGCGTCTGGGGCATGTCGCTGGAAGCACTGGACCTGCTGCGCCAGCGGATCCACGCCTACCAGATCGATGCCGAGTGGCGCGACGGCTACATCGGTGTGGCCACCAACGCCCGCAAGGGAGCCGAGCTGATGCAGTGGGCCGACCGCATGGCCCGCCTCTACCAGGCCGAGTTCACCCGCATCCCCGCGGCGGACATGCCCCGCTGGGTGGCCAGCCCGCGCTACCACAGCGGTCTCTACGATCCGAACTCGGGCCATCTGCACCCGCTCAAGTACGCGCTGGGCATCGCCCGTGCGGCCGCCGCGGCCGGTGTGCGCATCCACGAAGAATCGCCCGTCACCGCGCTGGAAAGCGGTGCCACGATCACGCTGCGCACGGCCCAGGGCCAGGTTCGCGCCAAGCAGGTGCTGCTGGCTGGCAATGTCTACCTGCAGGGGCTGGCCGAGCACCTGGAACGCCGCATCATGCCGGTGGGCACCTACATTGTGTGTTCCGAAGCCATGGACCCGGCGCTGGCCGACAGCCTGATCCCGACACGCTCGGCGGTGTGCGACACCAACTTCGTGCTGGATTACCTGCGCACCACCAACGACCACCGCATGCTCTACGGCGGCCGGGTCAGCTACAGCACCGTGACGCCCCTCCACCTGGCCGAGAGCATGCGCCGGCGCATGGTGCAAACCTTCCCGCAGCTCAAGGACGTGAAGGTGCAGTACGCCTGGGGCGGTTTCGTCGACATCACGATGAACCGGGCGCCCGACTTCGGTCGCCTGCGCGACAACCTCTATTACCTGCAAGGCTTCTCCGGCCACGGCCTGGCGCTGACCGGCCTGGCGGGCCGGCTGGTGGCCGAGGCCATGCACGGCGACGCCAGCCGCTTCGACGTCTTCGCCCGCCTGAAGCACCACGACTTCCCGGGCGGCAAGCTGCTGCGCATGCCGGCCCTGGTGCTGGGCACGACCTGGTACCGCCTGCGCGACCTGCTCGGATGAACCTCACCATGAACGACATGACCCAAGCCGCTTCCATCGCCGCCGAAGATGCCACCCGCGCCAAGCCCCTGGTGCTGGTGCCGGCCTGCAACCGCCTGCTGGGCGAGCATCCCTTCTACATCGCCGGCAAGAAATACCTTGATGCCGTGCGCCTGGCCGGCGCCATGCCGCTGATCGTCCCCTCGGCCGACGCTGCCGAGATCGACGTGCTGCTGGACATGGCCGACGGTGTGCTGCTCACCGGCTCACCGTCCAATGTGCACCCCAGCCACTACGGCGAGGCGGTTCACAACCCGGCCCTGCCGCTGGACCCGGTGCGCGACAGCTGGACGCTGCCGCTGATCCGACGTGCCCTGGCGCGCGGCATCCCCTTGTTCGGCATCTGCCGGGGCACCCAGGAAACCAATGTCGCGCTGGGGGGCTCGCTGTTCCAGGCTGTGCAGGATGTCGAGGGCCATGACGACCACCGGGCGCCCGAGGGCCAACCGGCTGCCGTGCAGTACGGCCCGGCCCATGCGGTGGATGTGGCGCCCGGTGGCCTCCTTGAACAACTGCTCGGCCCGGGCACCTTCCAGGTGAACTCGGTGCACGGCCAGGCCGTGAACCGCCTGGCCCCGGGCCTGCGGGTGGAGGCCCGCGCGCCGGACGGACTGGTCGAGGCCTTCTCCGTGGCCGCGGCCCCCGGCTTCAGCCTGTGCGTGCAGTGGCACCCGGAATGGCTGGCCGCAGACAACCCCCAGTCGGTCGCCATGCTCACCGCGTTTGGTCAGGCCTGCCGCCGCTACCAGACCGAACGCCATCAGGAGGGCCATCAGGCTCCGCACCGCTGAGGTGGACGGAGCCTTCCGGCAGCAGGCCGGAATCCCCCGGGGCCCGCGCGGCCCGGCGCCCGACCGCAGGGCGGCAATCCGCGCGTCACGTCTCAGAAGCAGGTGCCCCATGGCCAGCAAAGAACACTTCAATTTCCTTGAGCTGGAGAACTGGCTCAACCAACACCACGTCACCGAGATCGAATGCCTGGTGCCCGACCTGACGGGCGTGGCCCGCGGCAAGATCCTGCCACGCGAGAAGTTCACCGAGGACCGCGGCATGCGTCTGCCCGAGGCGGTCGTGGCGATGGGCGTGACGGGCGAATTCCCGGAAGAAGGCCCCTACTACGACGTGATCAGCCCGATGGATCACGACATGCACCTGCGCCCCGACCCGGCCACCGTGCGCATCGTGCCCTGGGCCACCGACCCCACGGCCCAGGTGGTGCATGACTGCTACGACCGCGACGGCAATCTGGTGCCCTTCGCCCCCCGCTCGGTGCTGCGCCGCGTCTGCGACCTGTATGCCGCCGAAGGCTGGGAACCGGTGGTGGCCCCGGAGCTGGAGTTCTATCTGGTCGCCCGCAACACCGACCCGGACATGCCGCTCAAGCCGCCGGTGGGCCGCAGTGGCCGCTCCGAGACCTCGCGCCAGGCCTACTCCATCGACGCGGTCAACGAGTTCGACCCGCTGTTCGAAGACATCTACGACTACTGCGACAAGATGGAGCTGAACGTGGACACGCTGATCCACGAAATCGGCGCCGGCCAGATGGAGATCAACTTCTTCCACGCCCATCCGCTGGGCCTGGCCGACGAGGTCTTCTTCTTCAAGCGCACGGTGCGCGAGGCCGCGCTGCGCCACGACATGTTCGCCACCTTCATGGCCAAGCCGATTGCCGGCGAGCCGGGCAGCGCCATGCACATCCACCAGAGCGTGGTGAACACCAAGACCGGCCGCAACCTCTTCAGCAACGAGGACGGCAGCCCGAGCCAGGAGTTCTACTGGTACATCGGCGGCCTGCAGAAATACATCCCCGCGGCCATGGCCCTGTTCGCCCCCTATGTGAACAGCTACCGCCGTCTGGCCCGCTTCACCGCCGCGCCGATCAACATCCAGTGGGGCATCGACAACCGCACCGTGGGCATCCGCTCGCCGATCTCGTCGCCGGCCGCACGCCGCATCGAGAACCGGGTGATCGGCGCCGACGCCAACCCGTACGTGGCCCTGGCGGCCACCATGGCCTGCGGCTACCTGGGCATCAAGAACAAGGTCCAGCCCTCGGCCGAGTGCAAGGGCGATGCCTACCTGGGGGACTACCAGCTGCCGCGCAGCCTGGGTGAAGCCCTGGAACTGCTGCGCGCCGAAAAGGACCTGGCCAGCGTGCTGGGCGAAGCCTTCGTCACGGTCTACACCGAGGTGAAGGAGATCGAGCACGCCGAATTCATGAAGGTGATCTCGCCCTGGGAACGCGAGCACCTGCTGCTGCACGTCTGATCCCCTGCCGGCCCCACGAGGACCGCTGCCTGACCATTCAAGGAACCACCATGCAACAAGACAACATCGTCATCCAGGCTCCCGCACAAGCCACCCGCCGCAGCACCCGTGAGTGGCAGCAGGCCGACGCGGACCACTTCATCCACCCGTTCACCGACACCGCGGCGCTGGCCACCAAGGGGGCCCGCATCATCACCAAGGCCGAGAACATCTACCTCTGGGACAGCGAGGGCAAGAAGATTCTCGATGGCATGAGCGGCCTGTGGTGCGTGAACACCGGCTACAGCCAACCGGCCCTGGTGGAGGCGGCCACCCGCCAGCTGAAGGAACTGCCCTACTACAACGCCTTCTTCCAGACCTCGACGATCCCCGCGATCGAACTGGCCGAGCTGTTGTCGCAGGTCACCCCGCCGCAGTTCAACCATGTCTTCTACGGCAGCTCTGGCTCCGAAAGCAACGACACCGTGGTGCGGTTGGTGCGGCACTACTGGGCCCTGCAAGGCCAGCCGGAACGCCAGGTCATCATCGCGCGCAAGAACGGCTACCACGGCTCCACGATGGCCGGTGCCTCGCTGAGCGGCATGGCCTACATGCATGCCCAGGGTGGCCTGCCGATTCCCAACATCACCCACATCGAGCAGCCCTTCTGGTACGAACTGGGTGGCGACATGAGCCCCGACGAGTTCGGCAAGGTGGCAGCGAACTGGCTGGAGGAGAAGATCCTCGAAGTGGGCCCGGACAAGGTGGCCGCCTTCATCGGTGAACCCGTGCAGGGGGCCGGCGGCGTGATCGTGCCGCCCAAGACCTACTGGCCGGAGATCCAACGCATCTGCGACAAGTACGGCATCCTGCTGGTGTCCGACGAGGTGATCTGCGGCTTTGGCCGCACCGGCAACTGGTTCGGCTGCGAGACCATGGGCACCAAGCCCGATCTGATGACCTTCGCCAAGGGCGTCACCGCCGGCTATGTGCCGCTGGGTGGCGTGATGATCAGCGACCGCGTGGCCAAGGTGCTGATCGAGAAAGGGGGCGAGTTCGAACACGGCTACACGTATTCGGGTCACCCGGTGGCTTGCGCCGTGGCCGTGGCCAACATCAAGCTGATGCAACAGCTCAAGCTGATCGAGCATGTGCGCGAGGATGTCGGCCCGTATCTTGCACAGCAATTCGCGACGCTGCACGACCATCCGCTGGTGGGCGAAGCAGTCAGCTGTGGATTGATGGGCGCGATTCAACTCGTGAAGGACAAGGCGAAACGGCAGCTCTTCCCGTCCTCCCTGGAGGTCGGCATGCTCTGTCGGGGCCACTGCTTCGGCAATGGCCTGGTGATGCGCGCCGTGGGTGACCGCATGGTCATCGCCCCGCCGCTGGTCATCACCCGCGCCCAGGTCGACGAGATGATGACGCTGATCCGCCGCTGTCTGGATCTCACGCTGGCAGATGTCAAGGCCAAGGGCTGGCTCTGAAATCAGCCTTCTGTCCCAGCGTTCTTCATGGCTTGCACCATTTTGGATCTCCTGAAATCGCCCCAGAATGGGTCGAGCCAAAGTGGTGCAATCCGGCGCTCTTCATGCATTCACCCAACTTCTCTCCCCAACATCCGTGACCTTGGAGGTTTCTTCATGAAGTTCAACTCAGTGCGTTCGGTTCTTTCACTGGCTGTGGCGGCCCTGGCGGTGGCCGGCGCTGCCAGCAGCGCCCAGGCCGAGGAAGAGGAAAAGGTCCTCAACATCTACAACTGGTCCGACTACATCGCCGAAGACACCATCAAGAACTTCGAGAAGGAAACCGGCATCAAGGTCCGGTACGACAACTTCGACAACAACGAGATCGTTCACGCCAAGCTGGTGGCCGGCAAGACAGGCTACGACATCGTCGTGCCCTCGTCGAACTGGGCCAAGCTGCAGGCTGAAGGCGGCCTGCTGCGCAAGCTCGACAAATCCCAACTTCCGAACTGGAAGCACCTCGACCCGGTCGTCCTGAAGCAGCTCGCGAGCCTGGACCCGGGCAACCAGTACATGGTGGACTGGCTGTGGGGCTACACCACCGTCGGCATCAACGTCGACAAGGTGAAGGCTGCGTTGGGCAGCACCCCGATGCCGGACAACGTCTGGGATCTGGTCTTCAAGCCCGAGTACATCTCGAAGATGAAGTCCTGCGGTGTGTCCTTCCTGGATTCCGCCTCAGAAGTGGTGCCGGCCGCCCTGCACTACCTGGGCAAGCCGCCTGAGAGCAAGGTGCCGGGCGACTACGCCAAGGCCGCCCAGCTGCTGAAGTCGGTGCGGCCCTATGTGACGCTGTTCAGCTCCTCGGGCTACATCAACGACATGGCCAACGGCTCCGTCTGTCTGGCGCTGGGCTGGTCCGGTGACATCAACATCGCCCGCCAGCGCGCCATCGATGGCAAGACGGGTCAGAAGATCGAAGCGCTGATCCCGAAGACCGGGGGCGTGCTGTTCTTTGACACCATGGTCATCCCGGCCGATGCGCCCCACCCGGAAAACGCGCACAAGTGGATCAACTACATCCTGCGCCCGGAGGTTCATGCCAGCCTGACCAACAAGGTGTTCTACGCCAACCCGAACAAGGACTCGATCAAGTTCGTGAAGCCTGAAGTGGCCCACAACCCGACGGTGTTCCTGTCGGCTTCGGACATGGCCAAGATGGTGGCGCCGGACTCGTTGAACAACGACCTGCGCCGCCTGCAGACCCGAACCTACACCTCGTTCAAGACCGGCCTGTAAGGAGCAGGCACGCATCATGACGCAATCCCCCGCCAGCACCGCCCGTGACGACAGTGCCTTCCTCCAGATCCGCAATGTGGTGAAGGACTTCGGAGGCTACAAGGCCGTCAACAACGTCAGTCTCGACATCGCCAAGGGCGAAATCTTCGCCCTGCTGGGGTCGTCGGGCTGCGGCAAGACGACCCTCCTGCGGATGTTGGCGGGCTTCGAGACCCCGACCTCGGGCAGCATCGTGCTCAATGGCCAGGACCTGGCCGGCCTTCCGCCGTACGACCGGCCGTTGAACATGATGTTCCAGTCCTATGCGCTGTTTCCCCACCTGACGGTGTGGGACAACATCGCCTTCGGATTGCGTCGTGATGGCATGGCCCGGGAGGCGGTGACCGACCGCGTCGAGGCCATGCTCAAACTGGTGCAGCTGAGCAAGTACGCCAAGCGCAAGCCGCACCAGCTCTCCGGCGGTCAGCAGCAGCGGGTGGCCCTGGCCCGCAGCCTGGCCAAGCAACCCCAGCTGCTGCTGCTGGATGAACCGCTGGGCGCGCTGGACAAGAAGCTGCGCGAACAGACCCAGATCGAGCTGGTGAACATCATCGAGCAGGTCGGCGTGACCTGTGTGATGGTGACCCACGACCAGGAAGAAGCCATGACCATGGCCAGCCGCATCGCGGTGATGAGCGAGGGTCGCTTCCTGCAGGTGGGCTCGCCCAGCGAGATCTATGAAACCCCGCAGACCCGCTTCGTGGCCGACTTCATCGGCAACGTCAACATGATGGATGGCACGGTGGAGGTCGACGAGAACGACCACGTGGTCATCGCCGGCGAGGACTGCAAACACTACGTGGGCCATGGCATCACCGGCACGCAAGGCATGCCGGTCACGGTGGCCCTGCGTCCCGAGAAGATCCACCTGACCCGCAATCCACCGACGGACCCCTTCAACTGCACCGAAGGCGTGATCGAGGAGATGTCCTACTTCGGCAGCTTCACGGTCTACCGTCTCAAGCTGGCCAGTGGCGCCACGCTCAAGGTGAGCATGGCCAACACCGTGCGCCAGCGCGAAGACGAACTGACCTGGGGCGACAAGGTCTGGGCCCACTGGTCCCGTTCCGCCCACGTGGTGCTGACGCAATGAGGACGGAACCGTCATGGAACGCCTGATCCGCCTCTTCACCAGGAAGCCCGGTTGGCTGCGCGGCCGCCTCGCGGTCATCGGCCTGCCCTATGCTTGGCTGCTCATCTTCTTCCTCTTCCCGTTCCTGATCCTGGCCAAGATCAGCATCTCGGAAATGGACGCGGTGGTCGTCAAGAACATCCTGTCCTATGCCGATGGCGTGATCACGATGGTGGTCAAGCTGGGCAACTACAGCTTCCTGGCCAGCGATGACCTCTACTGGATGACGTACGTCGCCAGCCTGAAGTACGCCGCGGCCACCACGGTGCTGTGCCTGTTCATCGGCTACCCCTTTGCCTACTTCATGGCGCGGGCCAAGGCCACCGTGCAGCCCGCCTTGCTGATGCTGGTGATGCTGCCGTTCTGGACCTCCTTCCTGCTGCGCGTCTATGCCTGGAAGGGCCTGCTGAGCGAGCACGGCTGGGTGGCCGACCTGCTGATCGCCACCGGCCTGGACCAGGTGCTGCTGGCACTGGGCCTGATCTCCGCCCCCGGCAAGTTCATGAACACGCATTTCTCGCTGGTGCTGGGCATGACCTACACCTACCTGCCGTTCATGATCCTGCCGCTGTACTCCAACCTTTCCAAGATGGACATGCGCCTGCTGGAAGCCGCCGCCGACCTGGGCTCCACCCCGTGGGTCGCCTTCTGGAAGATCACCGTGCCGCTGTCCAAGGCCGGGATCATCGCCGGCGCCATGCTGGTGTTCATCCCCTGCGTCGGCGAGTACGTCATTCCCGAACTGCTGGGGGGGCCGGAAACGCTGATGATCGGCCGCGTGGTCTGGGACGAGTTCTTCTCGAACAACGACTGGCCGATGGCCGCCACCGTCGCCGTGGTGATGATCCTGCTGATCATCGTGCCGCTGGCCATCTTCAACAAATACCAGGCTGAAGCCCAGGAGGCCCGCTGATGTTGCGCCTGTCCCCCGCCTTCAACCGCGGCTTCAGCAAGGCCTGGCTGCTGGGCGGCTTTGTCTTCCTGTACCTGCCCATCATTGCGCTGGTGGTGTATTCCTTCAACGACTCGCCGCTGGCCAACGTCTGGCGCGGCTTCACGCTGAAGTGGTACGCCGCCCTGACCAAGGACACCGAGATGCTGGGCGGCCTGTGGCTGTCCATGAAGGTCGCCTTCTTCTCGGCCACCGGCTCGGTGGTGCTGGGCACCTTTGCCGCCTTCGCGCTGGTCAAGTACAAGCGCTTCTGGGGCCGCACCATGTTCTCGGGCATGGTCAACGCCCCGCTGGTGATGCCGGAAGTGGTCATCGGCCTGTCGCTGCTGCTGATGCTGGTCGAGATCCAGCGCCTCACCGGCTACCCGGAACGCGGCGCACTGACCATCTGGCTGGGCCACCTGCTGCTGGGCATGTCCTACGCCACCGTGGTGGTGCAGGCCCGCCTGCAGGAGCTCAACCCCAGCCTGGAAGAAGCGGCGATGGACCTGGGGGCCAAGCCCCGCGCCGTGTTCTTCCTGATCACGCTGCCGATGATCTCGCAGGCCATGATGTCGGCCTGGCTGCTGACCTTCACGCTGTCGCTCGACGACGTGGTGGTTTCCGCCTTCCTGTCGGGCCCGGGCTCGACCACCATGCCGCTGGTCATCTTCTCGCGTGCCCGGCTGGGGCTGAACCCGACTGTGAACGCGATGGCCACCCTGATCGTGCTGGCCGTGTCGATCGGCGTCATCGTCACCAGCTACCTGGTGGCTCGCAACGAACGCCGTCGCCAGCAGGAGATGGCCGAGGCCGCCCGCCATTGATCCTTGGTCTCTGACCGCCCACCACTGCACCACTGCAACAGAAGGAACCCGCAATGAAGTATCTGAGCCCCACCCTGCTGGCCGTCGCCTTGACGGCCGCGTTCCCGGCGGCCGCCCAGTCCAATACCGAACTGCTCAAGGAACTCCAGGCCCTCAAGCAGCGCGTCACGGATCTGGAGGCCAAGCTCAAGGCCGGTACCCCCGAAGGATCGGATCAGCCTCAATGGGGCATGACGCCGGAGCAGGCCGCCGAGTTCAATCGCATCGCGGCCAAGACCGAAGCCACCGAAGACAACCTGCTGGCCCAGGGTCTCAAGGGCCTGAAGATTTCCGGCTACATCGAGCCGACCTTCATCTACAACCAGCGCCAGAACCGCGCCGGCTTCCAGTTTCTGAACCAGCAGTCCGACGGCTACTACTACGACACGTCCTTCATGGGCGCGGCCTCGCTGGACCTTCTCAAGGAAACCGACAGCGGCACGATCTGGCACCTGACGCTCACCCCCAACCGCGGCGTGGGGGCCGCGATCGATGGCGCGAGCATCATCCAGGAAGCCTCGGTGTCGGTGCCCCTGACCGACGACAACACCCGCCTGATCGCGGGTCAGATCCCCGACTGGTCGGGCTACGAGTACCAGCAGCCGACGCTCAACCCCTTCACCAGCCACAACCTGCTGTATGACTTCACGCTGCCGGTGGCTTACACCGGTGTGGGTCTGGACCTGAAGCAAGGTCCGTGGTGGATCCGAACCGCGATCGCCAACGTCAATGCGACCATCAAGGCCTCGGCCGAGAAGACCCCTTCCTGGGCCTTTCGCGCCGACTACGCCAAGGGCGAATACAGCGGCTGGGGCTTCGCCAGCCTGATCGGCAAGACAGCCAACTTCAACACCGGCAAAAACACCCTGGCCATCCTGGCCGAGGCCGATGGCTACTTCACCCGTGGCGACACGACCCTGCAAGGCCAGGTCAGCTACGGCCGGCAGAAGCAGGGCGCCATCACCCCGGATGCCGACGGCAACTGGCGTGACTCGCAGTGGTGGGGTGTCTCCGGCCTGGCCGGCTACATGTTCACCCCGCGGCTGCAGGGTCTGATCCGCGCCGACTACATCTACAACCGCAAGAACGGCGGCGGCCTGTTCGCCTACAACGGCTACACCACCACCGACGAGGGCGGCGCCCTGGTGTATGGCAACGACGACCGCAACGGCATTGGCCCGGACCTGAACGGCAACGTGAACCAGGGGGCCAACCGCTATGCGATCAGCCTGGGTGGCAAGTACACCTGGAACGAGAACACCACGGTCAAGCTCGAATACCGTCTGGACGGCGCCGACAAGGCCGTCTTCTACGACGTGAAGAAGGACGAGTACAAGAAGATCAACCAGATGCTGGCGACCTCGCTGGTCGTCGCGTTCTGATCCCGGGCGGCACCTGAGGCCGCCCCACACCGACCGGGGCCGTTCGCGCTGCCGCGACGGCCCTTTTTTTGCCCCTGGAGACACACCATGCCCCACCACGTGAACTGGACTGAACGCGCCCAGGCCCTGAAGGCCGATGGCCGTGCCGTGATCGACGGCCAACGCGTGGCGGCCGTCGACGGCCAGACCTTTGCCAAGCATTCGCCGGTGGACGGCCGCTTCCTGACCGATGTGGTCCGCGGCCAGCGCGCCGACATCGACGCCGCCGTACGCAGCGCCCGCGCTGCCTTTGATGACCGCCGCTGGGCCGGTCAGGCACCGGCCGCGCGCAAGAAGGTGCTGCAGCGCTTTGCCGAGAAGATCCTGGCCGCCAAGGAAGAACTGGCCCTGCTCGAGACCCTGGACATGGGCAAGCCCATCCAGTACTCGATGGGCGTGGATGTGACCGCCACCGCCCGCTGCATCGCCTGGTATGGCGAGGCTGTGGACAAGATCTACGACGAGATCGCCCCCACCGGCGACCACGCCCTGGCCATGATCACCCGCGAGCCCATGGGCGTGATCGGCGCCATCGTGCCCTGGAACTACCCGATGATCATGGCCGCCTGGAAGCTGGGCCCGGCCCTGGCCGCCGGCAACTCCGTGGTCCTCAAGCCCAGCGAAAAGAGCCCGCTGACCGCCTGCCGCCTGGCCGAGCTGGCCGTCGAAGCCGGCCTGCCCCCGGGCGTCTTCAACGTGGTGCCCGGCTATGGCCACGAGGCCGGCGAGGCCCTGGCCCTGCACATGGACGTGGACGCCATCGGCTTCACCGGTTCCACCCGCGTGGGCCGCCGCATGCTGGACTACGCCGGCCAGTCCAACCTCAAGCGCGTCTACAACGAGCTGGGCGGCAAGTCGGCCTTCCTGGTCTTCGAGGACTACGGCGACATCGCCCGCGCCGCCCAGACCCTGGCCGGCAGCATGTTCTTCAACCAGGGCGAGAGTTGCAACGCGCCCTCGCGCGTGCTGGTGCAGGACAGCATCGCCGACGAGTTCATCCAGCGGCTGGCCGCCGAGGCGCCCAAGTACGCCCCGGCCGACCCGCTGCACCCCGACACCGTGCTGGGCGCGCTGGTGGACGAGACCCAACTCAAGACGGTGCTGGGCTACATCGACGCCGGCCACAGCGAAGGCGCGCAGTGCGTGGCCGGTGGCCGCCAGGCCCGCGCCGAGAGCGGCGGCTACTACGTGGAGCCCACCGTGTTCGCCGGCGTCAGCAACGAGATGAAGATCGCCCGCGAGGAGATCTTCGGCCCGGTCACCAGCGTGATCCGCTTCAAGACCGAGGAAGAGGCCGTCGCCATCGCCAACGCTTCCACCTATGGCCTGCAGGCCAGCGTCTGGAGCCTCAACGTCAACCGCGCCCACCGCGTCGCTCGCGCCCTGCGGGCCGGCACGGTGCACGTCAACCAGTACGACGAGGACGACATGACCGTGCCCTTCGGTGGCTACAAGCAGAGCGGCAACGGGCGCGACAAGTCCCTGCATGCCTTCGACAAGTACACCGAGCTGAAGACCACCTGGCTGCGGCTGGACTGAAGGGAAACGCATGAGCGACACGCAGCGTGAGTCATTGCAAGCCCGGGGCGTGCACACGCTGCTGGCCCAGTTCACCGACCTGCACGGTGTGGCCAAGGGCAAGTACCTGCCCCTGGCTCAGTTGGACGAGTTGATCGAGACCGGCGCCGGCTTTGCCGGCCCCTCGATCTGGGGCACCGGCCTGCCGCGCACCGGCCCCCGGGCCGAGTACTACGCCCGGGCCGACCTGGCGCACCCCATCGACCCCCTGCCCTGGCAGCCCGGCTACGCCCGCGTGGTCTGCGACGGTTTCGTGGCGGGTCAGCCCTTCGAGGCCTGCCCGCGCCAGGTGCTCAAGCGCGCCACCGCCCGCCTGGCCGAACGCGGCTGGCAGCTCAAGACCGGCATCGAGCCCGAGTTCTTCCTGCTGCAAAGGCAGGAGGGCCGCTGGGGGCCGGCCGACGATGGCGACCGGCTGGACAAGCCCAGCTACGACCTGAAGTCGCTGCCGCGCAAGGCCGCCTTTCTGCATGGTTTGCAGGAGACCTTGAGCGGCTGGGGCCGCCAGGTGCTGCAGCTGGACCATGAGGACGCCCACGGCCAGTACGAGGTCAACTTCGCCTACGACGAAGCCCTGGCCAGCGCCGACCATCTGATGGGCTTCAAGCTGGCGGCCCAGGCGCTGGCCGAGCGCGAAGGCTGGGTGTTCTCGATGATGCCCAAGCCCTTTGCCAACCAGCCCGGCAGCGGCCTGCACTTCCATGTCTCGCTGTGGGACCTGAAGGACCCGGCCCACGGCAAGGGCCTCTTCAGCCCCACGGCCGACGACCGCGCGCAAGGCCACGACCTCTCCGTGCTGGGTCGGCAGTTCATCGCCGGCGTGCTGGCCCACGCGCCCGCCTTGTGTGCGCTGGCCGCCCCCACGGTCAACAGCTACAAGCGCCTGGTGGTGGGGGAATCGCTCTCGGGCACCACCTGGGCCCCGGCCTATGTGGCCCATGGCCCCAACAACCGCACCGCCACGGTCCGCACCCTGCCGGGCCGCTTCGAGTGGCGGCTGCCGGACGCCAGCGCCAACCCCTACCTGGCCACCGCGGTGCTGATCGCCGCCGGCCTGGATGGCATCGACCGCGGTCTGGACCCGGGCCCGGCCTGCACCGAGGACCTGTTCGCCCTGTCCCTGGGCGAGATCCACCGGCGCGGCATCACGCTGCTGCCCCAGTCGCTGGCCGAGGCCTGCGACGCCCTGGCCGCCGACGAGGTGGTCGCCGCGGCGCTGGGGCCGGTCTTGCACGGCGAGTTCCTGCGCCTCAAGCGCGACGAATGGCTGGGCTACGCCCGCCACGTCAGCACTTGGGAGCTAGACCGCTATGCCGCCACCTTCTGAGCGCCGCCGCACCTGCTTGAAAGCGGCCCGCGCTCGCCCGGGCCCAGTCCGAACCCGTGGCCAAGGGCCGCGAGGTGATCCGCCTGGGCCAGTCGGCGCCCATTTCCGGGGCGGCCCAGCACCTGGGCATCGAGTACCAACGCGGCCTGCAGCTGGCGATCCAGGCGGCCAGCGGCGGACCCGCGCCGGAGTACGTCTCGCTGGAGGGCTGGGCGGCCGGCTGGGACGCCGGCGGCCTGGTTCTGCAATGGGATGCCCAGCGCCGTCAGGCCGTCTCGGTGGTGGCCATGACGGTGCTGGACCGCGAAGGCCGACCGATCCGCTGAGGACGGGTCGCCTTCGCCACCGTCACTTCAGCGTCGCCAGGTAGGCGATGACATCGGCCCGCGCCTTGGCGTCGGGCAGCCCGTCGAACTTCATCTTGCCGCCGAGGATCGCCTTCTTGGGCAGCGTCAGGTAGGCGTCCAGCTGATCGGCCGTCCAGACCTTGCCGCTGGCCTTCAAGGCATCGGAATAGGCGAAGTCGCCGATCGCACCGGCCTTGCGGCCGAAGCTGGCAAAGAGCGACGGGCCCTTCTTGTTCTTGCCTTCCTTGGTGCTGTGGCACTCGGCGCAGTTCTCGGCGTAGACGCCGGCGCCCACCTTGGCGTCGCCGGCCGCATGGGCCGGATGGGTGCCGGCCGCCAGCGCCAGCAGCGCCAGGCTGCCGCAGCTCAGCAGGTGTTTCGGGGAACGCATGGTGATTCCTTCGGGGTCAGAAGCTGGTCCAGGCAAACAGGAACAGCGTGTTGTTGTCGGACGCCTTGCGGCCACTGCCGTCGTAGTTGCGGAAGGCGCCGTTGTACTGGTTGTAGGCGGTGTACTGCAGGCCCAGGCGCAGGTTGGCCCAGGGTGACAGCCACGAGCCTTCCTTGCCCCAGGGCGTCCAGTCGGCCTGGAAGACCGTGCCGCGCGTGTTGGGCACCAGCGCCGTGTTGCCACCGTAGAGCACGCTGTCGCGGTCCCCGGTGGTGACGAAACGGCCCAGGCTGAAGCCATAGGTCTGCAGGTAGTTGTAGGAGGCGTTCAGGCGCGTCTCGCGCAGGTAGCCGCGGGCGTGGTCGGCGCCACCGGAGGCCAGCAGCGCATCGCGGTTCTGGCGTTCCCAGATGGTGCTGCCCTGCACGGTGAACATGTGCTCACGCGTGCCCAGGAACTGGTACTGGCCGTCGATGCCGAGGTCGTGGTAGCGGTTGGTGGGCCCGCCCGACTGGCGGTCCGGCTGGATGGCGGCGTTGAAGCCGAACAGCCCCAGCGAGTAGGCCTGGCTGTGGCGGTCCTGGAACCAGGCCAGGCGCCAGTAGCCGGCGTTCGAGACCCGCCCCGGGTCATCGGCCGTGCCCAGGCTCATCCGTTCCTGCAGCGTGCGCGACATGTCCCGGTAGGCGCCCAGTTCGGCGTACCAGCTGTTGTCATAGAAGCCATAGCCACTCAGCCCCAGCACGTGCTGCTCCAGCCCGCCGTTGATCAGGGTGGCGGTTTCCGGGCCGCTGAAGCCCAGCGCCGAGCCCACGTACGGATAGCCCCAGACCGGCAGGGTGTTGAACGGGTCCTGCACGCCGGGGTTGTTGTTGAGTGACAGGCCCAGCGTCAGGTCCTTGCCGGCCAGCTCGGTGGCGTGGGCAAAGCGCACGTCCATCTGGTCCATCGAGGTGGACTTGCCGATGCCGTCATAGGTGATCTGCGTGAAGGTGCCCAACTGGTCGGCCAGACGGCCGGCGATGAACAGCGAGGCCTCGTCCAGGGTCTTGTTGTTGTTCAGCTTGGCGCCATCGGCCGGCGGCTCGGCCTGGTCCTTGGCGGTGCGGGTCATCGACGCCACCAGCATGCCCGACAAGGGCAGCTTGCCCGGCTGGCCATCGGTGTCGGTGTAGCCGCCCAGCTTGAACTTGACGCCAAACGGCGTCAGTTGCGGGCCGTAGCCGCCCACGTGGCACGCCACGCAGTCCTGGCCGGTCTGGCGGGCGTAGCTGGGCACGGCGTGGCTGGGCCCGGCGGCCATCAGGCCGCCCAGCAGCGCCGCGAGGGCGCCCCAGCCGCGGGTGAAACGGGTCAAGGTCATGCAGTCTCCTGTCGGAAAGCGGGTTGGGAATTCGTGTGGGGGCGGTGGCGGCTCAACGGGCCGGCGGCCACATGGCGGCCAGCACGCCATCCCGACGCACCCAGTGGTGCCACAGCGCGGCCGCAGCGTGCAGGCCGATCAGCCCGGCCAGCGTCCAGGCCAGCTTCACGTGCCAGTCCTCCAGCGTGTCGGCCAGGTCGGGGTCCGGGCCCATCAGCGCGGGCAGGCTGCCGCCCCAGGGCAGGTTCACGGTCTGGCCCTGGGCGCTGCTCAGCACCCAGCCCAGCACGGGCAAGGTCAGCAACAGCAGGTACAACAAGGCGTGGGTGCCGGACGCAATCCAGCGCTGCCAGGCGGGGTCCTCGGTCGCGGTCTCCGCCAGGTGCCAACGGGTGCGCAGCACCAGACGCGTGAGGGCCAGCAGGCCGATGCCCAGCCCGGCCCAGCGGTGGAACACCAGCAAGGCGTGGCTCAGGGCCTCGCCGTCCACCCAGTCGCGCCCCAGGATCAGGGCGAAAGCGGACAGCAGGACCAGCACGGTCAGCCAGTGGGCCGCGACGATCGGCCGCGGATGCCACGCACGGGACGTGGCCAGGGATTCGGAGGAAGCCATGGTTGCTCTTGGAGCATGGAACATGGCGTCAGCCTAGAAGCGGCCGACCTTCAAAAGCCTGACAGTGCCGCGCCGCCCGGCGCAACGCGCGGCTCAGCGCAGCGCGGTGTCGCGGCTGTCTCGGGCCGGGAAGGTGACGCGCACCAGCAGGCCCCGCCCGGCCCCGCCGGCCTGCAGCTGGACGGCGGCGTGGTGACGCTCGGCCACCTCCCGCACGATGGACAGCCCCAGTCCGCTGCCCCCGGGCGCGGCGTCCGGGGTCTGGAAGAAGCGGTCGAAGACCTTGTCGCGCAGGGCGGGCGGAATGCCCGGCCCTTCGTCCTCGACCTCCAGCCAGGCGCCGCCCGGCGCGGCCGTGCCGCAGCGCACGGTGACGTGGTCGCCCCGGGCGCTGTGGCGGATGGCGTTGTGGATCAGGTTGCCCAGCAGCTCGTGCAGCATCCAGTCGGAGCCCCGCACCACCGCCGGCGCGGTCTCGAACCCCAGGTCCACCCCTGCGGCCAGGGCCGGGTCCAGCCACAGAGAGGCGCCCTCTTCCAGCAGCAGCGCCAGGTCCACGTCGTGCAGCGTCTCTGCCGCCACCGCCTGCGGGCCGGAACGGGCCAGCGCCAGCATCTGGTGGGTGGAGCGGGTCATGCGCTGCAGCGCCGCCTGCATGGCCGCCAGCCGTTCGCGCTGCGGCCCCTCGGCGGTGCGGGCGGCCAGCTCGATCTGGTTGATCACCCCGGCCAGCGGCGTGCGCAGCTGGTGGGCGGCATTCGACAGAAAGGCCTGCTGCGCCTGCGCCGCTTCGCGCAGATGGCCCATCAGGCGGTTCAGGGCGCCGACCAGCGGCTTGAGCTCGCTGGGCAGGGGCGACTCGGGCATGGCACTGAGGTCGTCCGGCGCCCGCTCGCCCACCTGCTCGCTCAGGCGGTCCAGCGGCCCGAGCGCCAGGTTCACGCCCAACCAGACCAGCCCCAGGGCCAGCAGCAGCAGGACCAGGTTGGGCACGACGGTGTCCACCAGCACATGGTGGGTCTGCGCCACCCGGCGCTCGGTGGTCTCTGCCACGACCACCGTCACCGGCCCGACCGGGGAATGGTGTGGCAGCACCACCACCCGCACGTCCTCACCCGCCCAATGGGTGTCGGTGAACTCGGCCCAGTCTGCCCGGGGCGGCGGCACCAGGGCCAGCAGGCGCGCATCGCCACCCAGCACCGCCCCGTGTCCGTCAGCCACCGCGAAGTAGAGCTGGTCGCGCCCGTCGGCGCGCTGCATGGCCTGCACCGTGCGCTGCAGATGGGGCCCCAGGTCATCGTCGTGGGCGTCGTCGGCATCCACATCCAGCCGCGTGGCCAGTGCGATGGCGATGCGCGAGAGTGCCAGGTCCTGGTTCGCGCGGGCCCGGTCGGACCACTGCAGGTAGTCGTACACGGCGCTCAACACCAGCACGGCCAGCAGCGGCCACCACAGCAGGCGCAGCAGCCGGCCACGCAGCGAGGGCGGGTCCTTCAGGGTCATGCGGTCTCGATGTCCAGCCGGTAGCCGATGCCCCGCACGGTGCGGATGGTCACCCCGCTGTCGGCCAGCTTGCCACGCACCCGGGAGACATAGATCTCGATCGCGTTGTCGGTGATCTCCTTGTCCCAGCGGCTCAGGCTGTCGGCCAGCTTGCGCTTGGCCAGCACCTTGGGCATGGCCAGCACCAGGGCCAGCAGCAGATCCCATTCACGACCGGTGAGGCCCAGGGGCTGGCCGGCCAGTTCGGCCTCGTGGCTGGCGATGTCCATCACCAGCGGACCGGCGGCCACGCGGGAACTGGCGGCCGACTGGCTGCGGCGGATCAGCGCTTGCACCCGGGCCAGCAACTCCGGCAACAGAAAGGGTTTGATCAGGTAGTCGTCCGCGCCTTCGTTGAGGCCCCGCACCCGGTCATCCAGCCCGTCACGGGCGGTCAGCATCAGCACCGGCACCTTGTTGCCGCCCGCCCGCAGGCGACGCACCAGGCTCAACCCATCCATGCCCGGCAGGCCGATGTCGACGATCGCCAGGTCGTGCATGCCGTGCGCCAACACGTCCAGCGCCGGTTCGGCCGCGCACAGCACGTCCAGCGCCAGACCGGCCTCGGCCAGGGCGCTGGCCAGGGCCTTCTGCAGCAGCTCGTCGTCTTCCACCAGCAGAATGCGCATGCCGGCATCGTACCGCCCCGCCAACCCGGGCTGGATGCGCTAACCTGTCCGGCTTCATGTCGTCCCCCACCTCGTCCCGCGGGCTGGCCTATGCCAGCCTGGCCGCCAGCATGGCGCTGGTCGGCAGCTATGTCGGCCTGTCCAAGCTCCTGGTGGCCGTGTTTCCCATCTTCCTGCTGGCCTGGCTGCGCTTTGGCATGGCGGCGGTGGCCATGGTCCGCTGGGTGCAGCGCACGCCGGGCGAGGCCCCGCTGGCCCCGGCCGACCGCAGGCTGCTGTTCCTGGAAAGCTTCCTGGGCAACTTCCTGTTCTCGATCTGCATGCTGTTCGGCGTGGCCGCCACCTCGGCCGTCGCGGCCGGCGTGATCATGGCGGGCATTCCGGCAGCGGTCGCGCTGCTGTCGCGGTTGTGGCTCAAGGAGCCGCTGCGGCCCCGGGTGCTGGCCGGCGTGGCCTGCGCGGTCGCGGGCATCGTGCTGCTGGCCTTGAGCCGCCACAACGGCGCCGGCAGCCAACCGGCCCCTTGGTGGGGCTACGCGCTGCTGCTGGGTGCGGTGTTCTGCGAGGCCTGCTACATGGTGATCGGCAAGAAGCTGACCGCCCAGGTCTCGCCACGGCGCATCAGCGCGCTGATCAACCTCTGGGGCCTGGCCCTGGTGACGCCGCTGGGCCTGTGGCAGGCGCTGCAGTTCGATTTCGGCCAGACCCGGCCGACCGATTGGGGCCTGCTCGCCTTCTACGCGCTGGCCGCCAGCGTGATCACCGTCTGGCTGTGGATGAAGGGCCTGCGCCATGTGCCGGCACAGCAGGCCGGGGTGTTCAGCGTCATGCTGCCGCTGTCAGCCACCGCCGTCGGCGTGCTGTTCCTGGGGGAATCGCTGGCCCTGGCCCAGGTGCTGGCGCTGGGCCTGGCCCTGGCCGGCCTGCTGCTGGCCACCTGGCCGCAGCGCACGCCCGTGGCGGCCTGAGGCCGCGGGCCACGCCGCCCTCAGGCGGCTGTCGCCGGGGCGG
The DNA here is from genome assembly GCF_020387415.1 of Ideonella benzenivorans. Lineage (GTDB taxonomy): Bacteria > Pseudomonadota > Gammaproteobacteria > Burkholderiales > Burkholderiaceae_C > Ideonella > Ideonella benzenivorans. The sequence goes on from NZ_JAGWCB010000008.1 coordinate 460,966, forward strand.
CGTCGCGGCGGTGGGCCTGCTGGTACACCGCCTCGGGCGTGGCCTCTTTCAGCCGGTGGTCGGACCAAACCTGCCGCCAGCGGCGTGCGCCCGACAGGCCGTTGTGCAGCCCCAGCATGTGGCGGGCGATGTGGGCCCAGGGTGTTCCCGCGGCGGCTTGCCGCTCGGCCATGTAGCGCACCATTGCCTGCTCGACCGCATCGCGCTCGGTCGCGGGGTCGGCTTCAGCCCCCCAGAAGCGGCTGTCCCAGTCGGCCATCAGCCAGGGGTTGTGATAGGCCTCACGGCCGACCATCACCCCGTCCACCTGCGCCAGGTGCTGGGCGATCTCCGCATTCGTCTTGACGCCCCCGTTCAGCACGATGGTCAGCTGCGGAAACTCGCGCTTGAGCTGGTAGACCAGCTCGTAGCGCAGCGGCGGCACCTCGCGGTTCTCCTTCGGGCTCAAGCCCTTGAGCCAGGCGTTGCGGGCATGGACGATGAAGACCTCGCAGCCGGCCTCGGCCACGGTGCCGACGAAGTCACGCACGAAGGCATAGCTCTCCTCCCGGTCGATGCCGATGCGGTGCTTGACCGTCACCGGCAGCGCTGCCTGGCCGGCCTGTGAGGGCTCGGCGGCGTCCCGCATCGCGCGCACGCAATCGGCCACCAGCGGCGCCTCGGCCATCAGGCAGGCGCCGAAGGCCCCGCGCTGCACCCGCTCGCTGGGGCAGCCGCAGTTCAGGTTCACCTCGTCATAACCCCATTGCCGGGCCAGCCGGGTGGCATGGGCCAGGTCCTCGGGCTCGCTCCCCCCTAATTGCAGGGCCAGCGGATGCTCCTCGTCGCCATAGTCCAAATGGCGTGCCTGGTCACCAAACCGCAATGCGCCGGTGGTCACCATCTCGGTGTAGAGCCGGGTCTGGCGGGTGAGCTGGCGATGGAAGTGCCGGCAATGGCGATCGGTCCAGTCCAGCATGGGCGCCACGCTCAGACGCCAGGGCGAGAGCGGGACGGAAACGGCGGGGACGGTGGGGAGGGCGGCGGGATTCGTCACCCCCGAATTATCGGCGCAGGCCGTCACACGGTGTCACAGCCTGGGCCGCAGACGTCACGCCGCCGACACCACCGTGTCAAACCCGGTTTCTAGCGTGTGAAGCCTTCCCCACTCGCCCCTGAGGTCCCCTCATGACCGATCCCCGCCGCCGCCAGTTCCTGCAATGGGCCAGCGCCACCAGCGCCGCCGCCGGCCTGCACCCCAGCATCGCCCGTGCCCTCGAGATTCCGGCCCACCACCGCACCGGCACGCTGGCCGACGTCGAGCATGTGGTGATCCTGATGCAGGAGAACCGCTCCTTCGACCACCTGTTCGGCACGCTGCGCGGCGTGCGCGGCTTTGCCGATCCACGGGCGGTCACGCTGCCCTCGGGTCAGCCGGTCTGGTACCAGATGAACGGCGCCCAGCTGGTGCTGCCCTTCCGTCCGCCGGTGGAGAACCTGGGCCTGACCTTCCTGCCCGACCCGCCGCACGGCTGGACCGACACCCATGCGGCCTGGAACCAGGGCCGCCACGACCAGTGGGTCCCCAACAAGGGCCTGTCGGCCATGACCTACCACCAGCGCGCGGACATCCCCTTCCACTACGCGCTGGCCGATGCCTTCACCGTCTGCGACGCCTACCACTGCTCGCTGCTGGGCCCGACCGATCCGAACCGCTACCACCTGTGGACGGGCTGGGTCGGCAACGACGGCAAGGCCGGTGGCCCGGTCATCACCAACGCCGAAGCCGGCTACGACTGGAAGACCTACCCGGAACGCCTGCAGGCCGCCGGCGTGAGCTGGAAGATCTACCAGGACACCGGCACCGGCCTGACCGCCGACGGCTACTGGGGCTGGACCAGCGACCCCTACATCGGCAACTACGGCGACAACTCGCTGCTGTACTTTCACCAGTACCAGAACGCCGTGCCCGGCACCCCGCTGGCCGACAAGGCCAAGACCGGCACCGCCATCGTCAACAGCAACCGGGATCCGAACGGGCTGGTGGCCCAGTTCCGCCAGGACGTGGCCAACAACGCGCTGCCGCAGGTCTCCTGGATCGTCGCCCCAGAAGCCTACAGCGAGCACCCCAACCACCCGGCCGACTACGGTGCCTGGTTCGTCTCCCAGTTCCTGGACGCCCTGACCGCCAACCCGGCCGTCTGGAGCAAGACGGTGCTGCTGGTCAACTACGACGAGGAAGGCGGCTTCTTCGACCACATGGTGCCACCCACCCCGCCGGCCCATGCCAGCCTGGGCGCCTCCACCGTGAAGACCACGAACGAGCTCTATGCCGGTGACGCCAGCCACCCGGCCGGCCCCTACGGCCTGGGCATGCGGGTGCCGATGCTGGTGATCTCGCCCTGGAGCAAGGGCGGCTGGGTCAACTCCCAGGTCTTCGACCACACCTCGGTGATCCGCTTCCTGGAGGCCCGTTTCGGCGTGACCGAGAGCAACATCACCCCGTGGCGCCGCGCCGTCGCCGGCGACCTGACCACCGCCTTCAACTTCGCCACACCGAACGCCAAGGTGCCAACCCTGCCCAGCACCTCGGCCTACTTCCCGCCCGACCTGGTGCGCCACGCCGACTACGTGGTGGTGGCACCGGCCAACCCGCAGCTGCCGGTGCAGGAAACCGGCGTGCGCCGTGCCCGTGCCCTGCCCTATGCGCTGCAGGCCAACGGTCACCTGAAGGTCGACAAGGGCCTGTATGTGCTGGAATTCCTGAACGAAGGTGCGGCCACCGCCGTGTTCCAGGTCCACAGCGCCACCACGCTGGACGCGCCACGCTGCTACACCGTCGAGCCGGGTCGCTCGCTCAAGGGCCAGTGGAATCTGCTGGCCGCCGGGGTGAGCCAGTACGACCTGTCGGTCTCGGGCCCCAACGGCTTCCTGCGCCGCCAGCGCGGGGGCGTGGCCAAGAGCAGCACGCGCGTCGAAACCAGCACGGTCTACAGCCCGGTGGCCGGCGACGAGGCCATCACCGTGACCTTCCACAACGCCGGCAAGGCGGCCGTGACCCTGAAACTCAGCGACCAGTACAGCGGCAAGTCCCAGACCTTGACGCTGGCCGTCGGCGATGCGCAGTCGCTGACCTGGTCTCTGCACCGGACCTTTGGCTGGTATGACCTGCAGGTCACCACGGCCAGCGATGCCGGCTTCCTGACCCGACTGGCCGGCCATGTGGAAACCGGCAAGCCCAGCGTCAGCGACCCGATGATGGGCGGCCTGAAACTGAAGGGCTGAGCCCGTCAGTCCAGCGCGCGCAGCGGGTGCACCACGGCGGGCCAGGGGCTGGCGAAAAAGCCGGCCACCAGGTCCGGCGTCACATCCTCCACGCGCGCGGGGTTCCAGCGCGGCTGGTGGTCCTTGTCGACCACCAGTGCGCGGATGCCCTCCACCGTCTCGCTGGCCGTCCCCGGCCGCAGGTGGAAGCAGTGACGCACCAGGTCGCGCTCCATGCGCAGATCGTCGGCCAGGCTCATCTGCCGGGCGCGGCGCACCTGTTCCAACGTCACCGCCATCATCAGCGGTGAGCGCTTGCGCAGCCCGGCCAGCGTGTGCTGCGCCCAGGCGCTGTCATCACGCCCCAGCGAGGCCACGATGGCGGCCAGCGAGGCGGCGCTGAAGTGCTGGTCGATCTGCGCCTGCAACGCAGCCAGGCGACTCTCCCCGGGGGCCTCGGCCCGGGCCCGCACCGCGGCTTCCAACTGGCCCCCGGTGCCGGCCGAGCCATCGGCCAGGCTTTCGACCACCGCCGGCAGCCTGGCCGATGGCAGCATCACGTCCGCCAGACCGACGGCCAGGGCATCGGCCGCGCCCAGCACCTCACCGGTCAGCGCCAGGTACTCGCCCACATGGCCCGGGCAACGGGCCAGGAACCAGCCACCACCCACATCCGGGAACAGACCGATGTTGGTCTCCGGCATGGCCAGCTTGCTCAGCTCGGTCACCACCCGCAGCGACGCGCCCTGGCTGATGCCCATGCCGCCCCCCATGCACACCCCGTCCATCAGCGCGATGTAGGGCTTGGGGTACCGGTGGATCAGGTGGTTGAGGGCGTACTCCTCGGTGAAGAAGTCTTCCAGTCGCGGGTCACCGGCCAGGGCCGCCTGGTGAAAGAAGCGGATGTCACCGCCCGCGCAGAAGGCCGGGGGTTTGCCCTCCCGGCCGGCGCCCTGCACCAGCACGCCCTTCACGGCGGGGTCGTCGCGCCACTGCAGCAGCACGGTGGTCAGGTCGCGCACCATCGCCAGCGAGAGCGCATTGAGCGCCCCGGCCCGGTTCAGGGTGATCAGGCCCAGGGGGCCACGACGTTGCGCGAGGATGTGCCCGCCGGCACACAGCGGCGGCACAAAGGAATCCGAGGTCATGCGGGGATGTCTCCTGCCGGTCGACAGGCCGGCTCTGGTCGCATTGTGCCGTCGCCCAGGCGCCTCTCGGGGGCGGGATCAGCGCGCCGCCGCCAGCCGGGTGCGCCAGAGGGCAAGCCCCTCATTGGCCGTCAACGCCCCCAGCACCAGCAGGCCACCGCCCAGCACTGCCGGCGTGGGGGCCTCGGCCGTGCCCAGCCAGGTCCAGGCCACGCCGAACACGATCTCCAGCTGGCCCAGCAGCGAGGCCTCCGGCGCTTTCAGCACCCGCCCCGCGGCAACCGCCATCACACACGGGATGGCCAGCTGCACCACCCCCAGCAGGCTCAGCAGGCGCATGTCGTGCCCGGAGGCCTGCAGCGGCCAGGCCAGCGGCAAAGAGACAGCAGCCGACAGCACGGCCCCGATCAGCACCGCGGCCGAGAGATCCTGCTGCGCTGCCCCACGCCGGGCGTTCACCTGCATCATCACCCACACCAGCGCGCTGCACACCGGCACCAGCAAGGCCAGGGCCGTGCCCAGCAGGTGGCGCAGATCGCCCCCCACCACATGGGACACATGCATCCAGGCAATGCCGCCGCTGGCCATGGCGATGGCCACCCAGGTGCGCACCGGCAGCCGCTGCTTCAGCGCGAAGCGGGCGATCAGGGCCGTGAGCAGCGGCGACAGGGCCTCGGTGATCAGCACGTTGGCCACGCTGGTCAGCGTCAGCGCCACCATGAAGGCGGTGTACATGACACCCCAGCCCAGGCCGGACCACCACAGCGTGGCCCCGCCCTGGCGCAGCTGCGCCCACAGCGTGCGCGGCCCCATCTGCCAGCTCAGCAGCACGGCCATCGCGACCGTGTTCGAGGCACTGCGCCAGAAGGTCACCTCAAAGGAAGCGGCCGAATCCAGGTGCCGGGTCACGACCCCGGCAATGCTCCACAGCAGCGTGGCCAGCACCATGGTGGCCACCGCGCGGCGGTGGCTCATCATGGGCGCGGCGCTCATGCGCCTTCGCGGGCGGCCTTGCGGCGTTCGTGCTCGGTCAGGAAGCGCTTGCGCAGGCGGATCGACTTGGGCGTGATCTCGACCAGCTCATCGTCCTCGATGAACTCGACGCCGTATTCCAGCGTCAGCTCGATCGGGGGGGTGACCTTGATCGCGTCTTCCTTGCCGCTGACGCGGAAGTTGGTCAGCTGCTTGGTGCGGGTGGCGTTGACCACCAGGTCGTTCTCACGGCTGTGGATGCCGACGATCATGCCTTCGTAGACCGGGTCGTTCGGCTTGACGAACATGCGACCGCGGTCGTCGAGCTTGCCCAGGGCGTAGGTGAAGATTTCACCGGCATCCATCGAGATCAGCACACCGTTCTTGCGGCCGGCGATGTCACCCTTGTGGGGCTCGTAGCCGTCGAAGATGTTGGAGATCAGACCCGAGCCACGGGTCAGGTTCAGGAATTCGTTGGAGAAGCCGATCAGACCGCGGGCCGGGATGCGGTATTCCAGGCGCACGCGGCCACGGCCGTCCGGCTCCATGTTGACCAGCTCGCCCTTGCGCTCACCCAGGGCCTGCATCACGCCGCCCTGGTGCTGCTCTTCCACGTCGGCGGTGACCAGCTCGATCGGCTCGCACTTGACGCCGTCGATGTCGCGGAACACCACGCGCGGCTTGCCCACGGCCAGTTCATAGCCCTCGCGGCGCATGTTTTCCAGCAGGATGGTCAGGTGCAGTTCGCCCCGGCCCATCACCTCGAAGACACCGTCCTCGCTGGTTTCGGACACGCGCAGCGCCACGTTGCTCTGCAGTTCCTTCTGCAGCCGGTCCCAGATCTGGCGGCTGGTGACGAACTTGCCTTCCCGGCCGGCCAGCGGCGAGGTGTTGACGCAGAAGTTCATCGTCAGCGTCGGCTCGTCCACCTTCAGCATCGGCAGCGGGGCGGGGTCGCTGGGGCTGGTCAGCGTCACGCCGATGCCGATGTCCTCGATGCCGTTGATCAGCACGATGTCGCCCGGGCCGGCTTCGGTGACCTGCACGCGGTCCAGCCCCTGGAAGGTCAGCACCTGGTTGACGCGGCCCTTGAAGCTCTTGCCATCCGGGCCTTCCATCACCAGCACGTCCATCGACGGCTTCAAGGTGCCCTGGCTGATGCGGCCCACACCAATGCGGCCCACGAAGGTCGAGTAGTCCAGCGCGGAGATCTGCAGCTGCAGCGGCGCTTCCGGATCACCCTGGTGCGAGGGCACATGCTTCAGGATGGTGTTGAACAGGGCCGACATGTCGGGGCCCCACTGCTCACCGGGCGCGCCCTCTTCCAGCGAGGTCCAGCCGTTGATGCCCGAGGCGTAGACCACCGGGAAGTCCAGTTGCTCGTCGGTGGCGCCCAGCTTGTCGAACAGGTCGAAGGCGGCGTTGATGACAGCATCGGGCTTGGCACCCGGCTTGTCCACCTTGTTGACCACGACGATGGGCTTCAGGCCCAGGGCCAGCGCCTTCTTGGTCACGAAGCGGGTCTGCGGCATCGGGCCTTCCTGGGCGTCGATCAGCAGCACCACGCCGTCCACCATGGACAGGGCGCGCTCCACCTCGCCGCCGAAGTCCGCGTGTCCCGGGGTGTCGACGATGTTGATGTGGGTGCCTTCCCAGCTGACCGCGCAGTTCTTGGCCAGGATGGTGATGCCGCGCTCACGTTCGATGGCGTTGTTGTCCATCACGGTGTCGACCACCTTCTCGTGTTCGGCGAAGGTGCCCGACTGGCGCAGCAGCTGGTCGACCATGGTGGTTTTGCCATGGTCCACGTGGGCGATGATGGCGATGTTGCGAATCTGTCGGCTCATGGTGTTTCTTTCTGGTTGACCAGCAGGGCCTGCACCTCGATGGGGCTGAGCAGGCGGTCGGGTATCAATTCACCGGCGGTGACATGGGCACTGCCCAGGAAGGTGGACGGGTTGGGTCCGTAGACGCGCACCGCCGGCATGTCGGGCGCCTTCACCTTGCGGCGCATTCCGGTCAGGAAGCGCCCCGCATCGTCCATGGACAGGCACAACGCCGGCCAGTCGGCCAGCATGCAGTCGGGGCCGCGCAGCAATGCGTCGCGACCTGCCTCGTCCAGTTCGGCCAGGCGGTCCAGAGAGACCGCCTCGGCCACGTTCAATCCGCCGCTGTGCGTGCGCCGCAGTCCGGCCAGGTGGGCCCCACAGCCCAACGCCTCACCGATGTCTTCAGCCAGGGTGCGGATGTAGGTGCCCTTGCTGCAGCGCACGGCCAACTGCACGCTGCAGGCCGCAGCATCCCAGCCCAGGATGTCGATGGCGTGAATGCGCACCTGGCGCGGCTCGCGTTCCACCTCGATCCCGGCGCGGGCGTACTCGTACAACGCCTTGCCGTCCTTCTTCAGGGCCGAATGCATCGGCGGCATCTGTGAGATCAGCCCGGTGAAGCGTGCGCAGGCGGCTTCGATGTCCGCCATCGTCACCTGCACCGGACGCACCTGCACGATCTCGCCCTCCATGTCGCCGCCCACCCGGGTCTGGCCCAGGCGCAACGTCGCCGCGTAGGCCTTGTCAGCCTCCAGGCTGGCTTGCGAGAACTTGGTGGCCGCGCCAAAGCACAGCGGCAGCAGACCGGACGCCAAGGGGTCCAGCGTGCCGGTGTGGCCGGCCTTCTCGGCGCGGAACAGGCGCTTGGCCTTCTGCAGCGCGTCGTTGCTCGACAGGCCCACCGGCTTGTCGAGCAACAGCACGCCATGCACCGGCCGCCGCACGATGCGGGGGCGCGGTGCCGTCACGGGGGATTCGCTCATGACCAGCTCAGTCATCCTTGGCTCGCGTGGCGTTGGCCTGCTGGATCAGCGAATTCAGCTCGGCCGCACGCTCGGTGGTCTGGTCGAACTTGAAGTGCAGCGTGGGCACGGTGTGGATGGACAGGCGCTTGAACAGCCCATTGCGCACGAAGCCGGCCGCCTCGTTCAGGGCCGCCTCGGTGGCGACCGGGTCGCCCACCAGCAGCGAGAACAGCACCTTGGCGTGCGCGTAGTCGGGCGTCACCTCGACGGCATTGATCGTGACCATGCCAATCCGGGGGTCCTTCAGCTCGCGGATCAGCTCGGCCACATCGCGCTGGATCTGGTCGGCCACCCGGAAACTGCGGTTGGGGAGACTTTGTTTGTGTCGCATGGAGAAGCTCCTTGCAGGTCGGGCCACTCAAGCAAAAACCCCGCCGGGTTTCGGCGGGGTCGTGCTGGCGAGCAGCGCCACCCTGTTTACAGCGTGCGTGCCACTTCCTTGATCTCGAAGATCTCGAGCTGGTCGCCTTCCTTGATGTCGGTGTAGTTCTTGAGCTTGATACCGCACTCGAAGCCTTCCTTGACCTCGCGCACGTCGTCCTTCTCGCGCCGAATCGATTCGACATCGCCCGTGTAGATCACGATGTTGTCGCGCAGCAGGCGGAACTTCGCGTTGCGACGCACCACCCCGGAGGTGACCATCGAACCCGCGATCGTGCCGATCTTGGTCGCCACGAACACCTTGCGGATCTCGGCCATGCCGATGATCTCTTCCTTCTGCTCGGGCGCCAGCATGCCGGCCATCGCCGCCTTCACCTCGTCCACCGCGTCGTAGATGACGTTGTAGTAGCGGATGTCCACGCCATTGCCATCGGCCACCCGACGGGCGTTGGCGTCCGCACGGGTGTTGAAACCGATGATGACGGCCTTGGAGGCGATCGCCAGGTTGACGTCGGACTCGCTGATGCCACCAACCGCCGCATGCACCACCTGCACCCGGACCTCGTCGGTCGAGAGCTTGAGCAGCGAGGAGACCAGGGCTTCTTGCGAGCCTTGCACGTCGGCCTTGACGATCAACGGCAGCACCTGGGCCTGGCCTTCGCCCATGTTCTCGAACATGGACTCCAGCTTGGCGGCCTGTTGCTTGGCCAGCTTGACGTCGCGGTACTTGCCTTGGCGGAAGGTCGCGATTTCACGGGCGCGGCGCTCATCGGCCAGCACCATGAAGTCGTCACCGGCCTGCGGCACCTCGGTCAGACCCTGGATCTCCACCGGAATGGAGGGGCCGGCCTCGGCGGTGTTGTGGCCATCCTCGTCCAGCATGGCACGCACGCGGCCATAGCTGGCACCCGCCAACACCACGTCGCCACGCTTGAGCGTGCCGGTCTGCACCAGCACCGTGGCCACGGGGCCGCGGCCCTTGTCCAGGCGGGCTTCGATCACGATGCCCTTGGCCATCGCGTCGACCGGCGCCTTCAACTCCAGCACCTCGGCCTGCAGCAACACCTGCTCCAGCAGCTCGTCGACGCCCTGACCGGTCTTGGAGGACACGCCCACGAAGGGGCTGTCGCCACCGAAGTCTTCCGGCACCACTTCCTCGGCCACCAGCTCGCTCTTGACGCGATCCGGGTTGGCTTCGGGCTTGTCGATCTTGGTCATCGCGACCACGATCGGCACGCCGGCCGCCTTGGCATGGCTGATGGCTTCCTTGGTCTGCGGCATGACGCCGTCGTCGGCCGCCACCACCAGGATCACGATGTCGGTGGCCTTGGCACCGCGAGCCCGCATGGCCGTGAAGGCCTCGTGACCCGGGGTGTCCAGGAAGGTGATCATGCCGCGCTTGGTCTGGACGTGGTACGCGCCGATGTGCTGCGTGATGCCGCCGGCTTCGCCTGCGGCCACACGGCTGCGGCGGATGTAGTCCAGCAGCGAGGTCTTGCCGTGGTCGACGTGACCCATCACGGTCACCACCGGGGCACGCGGCAGTGCGTCGCCGCTGGCGGCGGCCTCTTCCTCCTCGGAGAAGGCTTCCGGGTCGTCCAGCTTGGCGGCAAACGCCTTGTGGCCCATTTCCTCGACCACGATCATGGCCGTTTCCTGGTCCAGCTGCTGGTTGATGGTCACCATCTGGCCCAGCAGCATCATCTTCTTGATGACTTCGCTGGCCTTGACCGACATCTTGTGAGCCAGGTCCGCGACCGAGATGGTCTCGGGCACGTAGACCTCTTGCACCACCGGTTCGGTCGGCGCCTGGAAGGTGCTGGAACGATCGGTGTCGCGGTGGTCACCGCGGCGACCGCCGCGCGGCGCGCGCCAACCCGGCCGGTTGCTCGACATGTCGGTCCGGGGCTTGCCAGCCACACCGCGTTTCTTCGCGTCATCGGCCCAGCTGGACGACAGCTTCTCCGACTTGACCGACTTCTTGTCGCCAGGCTTGGCCGCAGACGGCGATGCCGTGGTCGGGGCCGGGGCACCGGTCTTGGTCTTGTGGATGGTGCCCTTGATGCCTTCCTTGCTCACTTCGGCAGGCTTGGGCTCTTCCGGCTTCTTGGCCACCATGACCTTGGACTTGCGGGCCATCATGTCGCGGATGGCGGCAGCTTCGGCCTCCGCCTTGCGGCGGCGCTCGGTCAGGTCGGCCAGACGCTTGGCTTCCTCGGCATCCTGCCCGACCGCCGACGCCTTGACCACGCGCAGCGCAGGCTTGGGGGCGGGAGCGGGGGCCGCGGGTGCAGCAGGTGCGGGCGCAGCCACGGCGGCGGCCGGCGCTCGCGAGGCCGGCGCAGCGTGGGTCGACGCTTCCGCCGCCTTTTCCGCAGCCTTCTTGGCCTTGACCGCTGCGGCAGCGGCCTCTTCCGCGGCCTTGGCCGCAGCCGCTTCGGCAGCAGCCTTCGCGGCAGCGGCTTCGGCAGCCGCCTTGGCCGCGGCTTCGCGTTCCAGGCGTTCCTGTTCCTCGCGCTGACGGCGCTTTTCGGCCAGCTCTTCTTCCTGCTGGCGGATCAGCTCCGCCTGGCGGCGGGCTTCTTCCTCACGGCGGGTGAGCTCAGCTTCCTCGGCAGCCGCTTCCTCTTCAGGACTGGCGCCGGCCGGCAGGTCGTCACGCTTGACGAAGGTGCGCTTCTTGCGCACTTCCACCTGGATGGTACGGGCCTTGCCGCTGGCATCAGCCTGCTTGATTTCGCTGGTCGATTTGCGGGTCAGGGTGATCTTCTTGCGTTCGCCACTCGTGCCCATGCCATGCGCATTGCGCAGATGATCGAGCAGGCGCTCCTTGTCGGACTCGCTCAGCGAGTCGTCGGGCGAGTTCTTGGCGACGCCGGCCGACTTCAGCTGCTCCAGCAGCGTCGCGGCGGGCCTGTTCAGCTCCGCGGCGAGTTGGGCGACGGTGGTCACTGCCATTCTGGGATTCCTTGTCTGGGTACCGTGTGCGTGGATGCTCGTATGAGGCCTCTGTCGGGTGTCAGGCGTTGAACCAATGTTCACGTGCCTTCATGATCAATGCCTTGGCCTCGGTCTCGTCCACGCCGGTCATATCGACCAGTTCGTCGACGGCCAGGTCCGCCAGGTCGTCACGGGAATTGACGCCTCCGGCAGCCAGCTTGGCGATCAGATCGGGGTTCAACCCCTCCAGGTCGCGCAGGTCCTGGGACACACCGCCCACGCCCTCCTCGCGCACGATTTCCATGGTCAGCAGCGCATCCTTGGCTCGGTTGCGCAGCTCGGTGACGGTGTCTTCGTCGAAGCCCTCGATCTCCAGCATTTCCTGCAGCGGCACGTAGGCCACTTCTTCCAGGCTGGTGAAGCCTTCGGCGATCAGGATGTCGGCGACTTCCTCGTCCACATCCAGCTTCTCGACAAACAGGCGGCGCACGACGTCGGATTCCTGCGCCTGCTTGGCCGCCGATTCCTCGGCCGTCATGATGTTGATGCGCCAGCCGGTCAGCTCCGAGGCCAGGCGCACATTCTGGCCACCGCGGCCGATGGCGATCGCCAGGTTCTCCTCGTCGACCACCACGTCCATCGCATGCCTTTCCTCGTCGACGACGATGGACTGCACGTTGGCCGGGGCCAGGGCGCCGATCACGAACTGGGCCGGATCCTCCGACCACAGCACGATGTCCACCCGTTCGCCAGCCAGCTCATTGGTCACGGCGGTGACGCGCGAACCCCGCACGCCGACGCAGGTGCCGATCGGGTCGACCCGCTTGTCGTGCGAGACGACGGCGATCTTGGCGCGGCTGCCCGGGTCGCGGGCGCAGCTCTTGATCTCCAGCAGGCCTTGCTCGATCTCCGGCACCTCCTGGGCGAACAGCTCGACCATGAACCCCGGCGCCGAGCGCGACAGCAGGATCTGCGGACCGCGCGCGGTCGGATCCACGCCGCTGATGAAAGCCCGCACGCGGTCCCCCGTGCGCAGGTTTTCCTTCGGGATCATCTCGTTGCGCTTGAGGCGGCCTTCGACACGGCCGGACTCGACGATGATGTCGCCCTTGTCCAGGCGCTTGACGGTGCCGACGAAGATCTTCTCGCCGCGGGCCAGGAAGTCCTGCAGCAGTTGCTCGCGCTCGGCGTCACGGATCTTCTGCAGGATGACCTGCTTGGCGGCCTGGGCGCCGATGCGACCGATCGGCACCGATTCGATCGGCTCCTCGATGTAGTCGTCCACCTCGATGTCGGCGATCTGCTCCTTGGCCTCGAACAGCAGGATCTCGGCGTCGGGAATCTGCAGACCAGCCTCGTCGGGCACCACATGCCAACGGCGGAAGGTCTCGTATTCGCCCGTGTCGCGGTCGATGGCGACGCGGATGTCCACCTCGCCACCGTGCAGCTTCTTGGTGGCGGAGGCCAGGGCCAATTCAACCGCGCCGAACACCACATCGCGGTCCACGCCCTTTTCGCGCGAGATCGCATCCACCAACATCAGCATTTCGCGGTTCATTCTTGTTGACCTCCGTCGTTTGTCTCGTCGCCCGGAGCGGGCTGGGCGGCTGGGGCCGCCTTGGTGCGACGGCCCTTGAAATCGAGCACCGGCACCAACCGGGCTTCACGCACCTCGTCCAGGCTGAAGTCCAGAACCTGGTCGACCTTGCCATCGTTGAAGACCAGTTGCCAGCCTTCACCGCTTTCAGTGGCCTGCAGCAGGCCTTCGTATTTTTTGCGTCCTTGGAAGGGGAGCTTCAAGGTGACCTGCACCTGCTGCCCCGCGAAACGGGCATAGTGTTCGGGCGTCTTCAGCGGCCGATCCAGCCCCGGCGAGGAGACCTCGAGCCGGGCGTAGTCGACGTTCTCGACCTCCAGCACATACTGCAGCTGGCGGGTCACCACCTCGCAGTCCTCGACCGTCACGAACTCCTGCCCACCGGTCGGATACACCTTGCCGGGCACGCGGTCGATATAGACGCGCAACAACCCGCCGGTCGATCGTTCGACATCGACGAGTTCATAACCCAAACCTGTCACCGTCTTCTCGACGGCCTGGCTCCAGCTCATCAGGGTGCGAGTACCTTTCTGCGAAATTGCCCCAGCACGAACGCCAACGCAAAAAAAATGGGCAGAGATGAATCCGCCCACTTCGTTAGCTATCGGCATTCTAGCGAAGTTCGAATTATAGCCCGAGCCCTGTCTCACAGCAAGTTGCCCGTGTCAAAATCACGCTGGACCACAACACTCCGGAGACCGCATGGGATTCCTCGCCGGCAAGCGCCTGCTCATCACGGGCCTGCTTTCGAACCGCTCCATCGCCTACGGCATCGCCAAGGCCTGCCACCGCGAAGGTGCCGAACTGGCTTTCAGCTATGTCGGCGACCGCTTCAAGGACCGCATCACCGAATTCGCCGCCGAATTCGATTCCAAACTGGTGTTTGACTGCGACGTGGGCGACGACGCCGCCATCGAGCGCCTGTTCACCGACCTCAAGGCCGCCTGGCCCGAGGGCTTCGACGGCTTCGTGCACTCGATCGGCTTCGCGCCGCGCGAGGCCATTGCCGGTGATTTCCTGGATGGTCTGTCGCGCGAAGGCTTCCGCGTCGCGCACGACATCTCGGCCTACAGCTTCCCGGCGCTGGCCAAGGCGGCCCTGCCCTCGCTGCGCGACAACGCCGCACTGTTGACCCTGTCCTACCTGGGCGCCATCCGCTACGTGCCGGCCTACAACACCATGGGGCTGGCCAAGGCTTCGCTGGAAGCCAGTGTGCGCTACCTGGCCGCCAGCCTCGGCCCCAAGGGCATCCGGGTCAACGGCATCTCGGCCGGCCCGATCAAGACCCTGGCGGCCTCGGGCATCAAGGGGTTCGGCAAGCTGCTGGACATCTTCTCGCGCAATGCCCCGCTGCGTCGCAACGTGACGATCGAGGATGTCGGCAACGTCGCCGCCTTCCTGCTGTCCGACCTGGCGGCCGGCATGACCAGCGAGATCACCTACGTCGACGGCGGCTTCAGCCACGTGATGGTGGGCGGCATGCCCAGCGAGGACGAGGCCTGAGCCGCCTCCCCTCCCATCGCAACCCTCGCCTCGGCGAGGGTTTTTTGTGCCCAGCAAACTCAGTCGCGCACGCAATCGACGTAATAGCGGCGCTCGCCACCCGGCCCTTCCTCGGTCACCAGGCCATGCACATCGGTCTCGAAGCCCGGGAAGGTCTTGTTGAAGTCCCGCACAAAGCGCAGGTAGTCCACGATCCGACGGTTGAAGCGCTCCCCAGGGATCAACAGCGGAATGCCCGGCGGATACGGCGTCAACAGCGAGGTGGTGATGCGCCCTTCCAGTTCCTCGACCGGCACCCGCTCGGTCCGGCGGTTGGCGATGTAGGCAAACGCCTCGGTCGGCTTCATCGCCGGCTGCAGATCCGACAGGTACATCTCGGTGGTCAGCCGGGCGATGTCCCCCTTGGCATACATCTGGTGGATGCCATGGCTGAGGTCGTGCAGGCCCATGCGCTCATAGCGCGGATGCGCGGCGCAAAACTCCGGCAGGATGCGCCAGAGCGGCTGGTTGCGGTCGTAGTCGTCCTTGAACTGCTGCAACGCCGTCAGCAGCGTGTTCCACCGGCCCTTGGTGATGCCGATCGTGAACATGATGAAGAACGAATACAGCCCCGTTTTCTCGACCACCACGCCATGCTCGGCCAAGAACTTGGTGACGATGGAGGCCGGAATGCCGCTCGCGGCAAACTGCCCCGACACATCCAGGCCCGGGGTGATGATGGTGGACTTGATCGGGTCCAGCATGTTGAAGCCGGCGGCCAGGTTGCCGAAGCCGTGCCAGGTCTCGTTGGCCTTGAGCACCCAGTCGTCCTGGCGGCCAATGCCCTCTTCGGCCAGCCGGTCCGGACCCCAGACCTGGAACCACCAGTCTTCACCGTACTCCTCGTCCACCTTGCGCATCGCGCGGCGGAAGTCCAGCGCTTCCTTGATGCTCTCTTCCACCAGCGCGGTGCCACCCGGCGGCTCCATCATCGCCGCGGCCACGTCACAGGACGCGATGATCGCGTACTGCGGCGAGGTGGAGGTGTGCATCAGATAGGCCTCGTTGAACAGCGGACGGTCCAGCTGGGTGCTCTGCGAATCCTGCACCAGCACCTGTGACGCCTGACTGATGCCAGCCAGCAGCTTGTGGGTGGACTGGGTGGCATAGACCACCGCCTGCTGCGGGCGCTTGCGGCCCTTGCCCATGGCGTGGAAGGTGCCGTAGAACTTGTGGAAGGCCGCGTGCGGCAACCAGGCTTCGTCGAAGTGGATGGTGTCGACCCAACCGTCGAGCGCGGACTTGATGTACTCGGTGTTGTAGAGCACGCCGTCGTAGGTGCTCTGGGTCACCGTGAGGATCTTGGGCCGCACCGTTTCCGGGTCCACGTCCTGCAGCAGCGGGTGCTGAGCGATCTTGCGCCGGATCGATTCCTTGCTGAACTCGCTCTCCGGGATCGGGCCGATGATGCCGTAGTGGTTGCGGGTCGGCGTCAGGAAGACCGGCACCGCGCCGGTCATGATGATGCTGTGCAGGATGGATTTGTGGCAGTTGCGGTCCACCAGCACCACATCCCCCGGGGCCACGTTGTGGTGCCAGACGATCTTGTTCGAGGTGGACGTGCCGTTCGTGACGAAGAAGCAGTGGTCCGCGTTGAAGATGCGCGCCGCGTTCTTCTCGCTGGCAGCCACCGGGCCGGTGTGGTCCAGCAGTTGCCCCAGTTCCTCAACCGCGTTGCAAACGTCCGCGCGCAGCATGTTCTCGCCAAAGAACTGGTGGAACATGCGGCCGATCGGGCTCTTCAGGAAGGCCACGCCGCCGGAGTGCCCCGGGCAGTGCCAGGAATAGGAACCGTCGTGCGCATAGTCCATCAGCGCCCGGAAGAACGGTGGCGCCAGGCCATCCAGATAGCTCTTGGCCTCACGGATGATGTGACGCGCCACGAACTCGGGCGTGTCTTCGAACATGTGGATGAAGCCGTGCAACTCCCGCAGGATGTCGTTCGGGATGTGCTGCGAGGTGCGGGTCTCGCCATACAGGTAGATCGGGATGTCCGCGTTGCGAAAGCGGATCTCGCTGATGAAGGCGCGCAGGTTCACCACCGCCGGGTCCAGCTCGGGGCCGGGCGTGAATTCCTCGTCGTCGATCGACAGAATGAAAGCGCTGGCCCGGCTTTGCTGCTGCGCGAACTGCGACAGATCACCGTAGCTGGTCACGCCCACCACCTCGAAGCCCTCCTTCTCGATGGCTTCGGCCAGGGCACGGATGCCCAGACCCGAGGTGTTCTCGGAACGGAAGTCCTCGTCAATGATGACAACCGGAAAGTGAAAGCCCTGCATGGCGGCTCCTGAAACACGGCGGGCGAGCCCGAAAATGGAAGGGCGAAGTGTAGGCCCGAACGATGACGGGGTTGCGGCCGCAGGCCACGAAGATGGCGATGCCGGTCCGGATCGTCTGGCGGAGAAAAATTTCAACGACACTGGTGACATCGGCTTTCGATGCGCTATCATGGCGGGCTTATCCCACGGAGGGATGGATGAGCGGTTTAAGTCGCACGCCTGGAAAGCGTGTGTGGGTTAATAGCCCACCGCGGGTTCGAATCCCGCTCCCTCCGCCAAGACAAAGATGAACGCCCCGCAGCCTTGTGCTCTGGGGCGTTTTTCTTTGCCCAGATGGTCCAGCGCCAGATCAGGTCGAGCCGCGGCAGTCGGCACACAGGCCATACAACGTCAGGTCATGGGCCTCGACCGAAAACCCCGGCGGCGCGAGCCGCTGCAGATCCCCCGGGCAGGCATGGATGTCGAACACCCGCTGGCACTGCGTGCACTGGAAGTGGTGGTGGTGGTCATGGCCCGCCAGTTCGTAGCGCACGTTGTCGCCTGGCAGGTTGACACCTTGGATCTCGCCATCCTCCAGCAGCAGGCGCAGGTTGCGGTAGACCGTGGCCAGCCCCAGCGCCGGCACCTCCGTCCGCGCCTGATCCAGCACCTCTTGCGGGGACAGGGGCCGCCCCGCCGCCGCAATGGCGGCGCGGATGGCGGTGCGCTGGCGGGTGGATCGTTGCATGTCAAAGATTCTGGCATACTTCAATTTTGAAAACTCATTCTCAATAATGACTTCCCCATCGCATGGCAGCCACTGGCTGATGGCCTCCAGCCTGAAGGCACGGGTGATCCTTGCCCTGCTGGTGCTGCTGGTGCTGTGGTTGGCCGTGGCCTGGGCCCTGAACGATGTCGCCTGAGACCACCGCCAGCCCCCCCTCCCTGCAACTGGAACAGGTGCGCCTGTGCCGCGAGGGCCGCACTGTGCTGTCCGCCCTGACCGGGTCCTTCCTGCCCGGCACCCTCACCGCCGTCATCGGCCCCAATGGCGCGGGCAAGTCCACGTTGCTTGAGGCGCTGGCGGGCGAACTGGCCCCCAGCGAAGGCCGCATCGTCCGGGCCCCTGGCCTGCGCCTGGGCTACCTGCCCCAGGCCACCCGCCTGGACCGTCAATTCCCCCTGCAGGTTCAGGAGGTGGTGGCACTGGGGCTTTGGCCGCACATCGGCCCCTGGGGCGGACTGGATGGCCGCGCACGCCAACGTGTGGACCAGGCACTGACCGAGGTGGGCTTGGCCGGGCTGGGGCAGCGCCCCCTGCAGACCCTGTCCACGGGGCAGTTCCAGCGCATGCTGTTTGCCCGACTGCTCGCGCAGGAAGCCCAGCTGCTGCTGCTGGACGAGCCATTCGCCGCCATGGACGAACGCACCACGGTGGAACTGCTGGGCCTGCTCCAGCGCTGGCAGGCCCAGGGCCGGACGGTGGTCGCAGTGCTGCACGACCTGACGCAGGTGCGCGAGCATTTCTCGCACACCCTGCTGCTGGGGGGGGCCCAGCCTGTCTGGAGCACCACCGCGGCCGCCCTGCAGCCCGCTGCGCTGATCCAGGCGGGCTACGCCTCGGCCCAGGAGGCACGTTGCGCATGAGCACCCTCCCCCTGCTGCACGAACTGCTGATCCAGCCGTTCACCGAGTTCGGCTTCATGCGCCGGGCCTGGATTGCCGGCTTGGCGTTGAGCCTGAGCACCGGCCCGGTGGGCACGCTGCTGATCCTGCGTCGCCTGACGCTGATGGGCGATGCCATGTCGCATGCCCTGCTGCCCGGTGCGGCGCTGGGCTTCATGCTGGCAGGCCTGTCCCTGCCTGCGCTCGGCCTGGGAGCCTTTGTCGCGGGCCTGCTGGTGGCCGCGCTGGCGCACCAGGTGGCCCGCCTCACCGCCCAACGCGAGGAATCGGCGCTGGCCGCCTTCTACCTGATGGCACTGGCCTCCGGCGTGATGCTGGTGTCCCTCAAGGGCACCAGCGTCGACCTGATGCACCTGCTGTTTGGCAATATCCTGGCGGCCGATGCCCAGACGCTGCCATTGGTTGCGGGCGTGGCCAGCCTCACCCTGCTGCTGCTGGCCATCTTCATCCGCCCCCTGGTGGCCGACACGCTGGATCCCGGGTTCCTGAGACTGGTCTGGCCCAGCGGTGCCGGGTGGATGAGGCCCTTGTACATGCTGCTGCTGGTCACCAACCTGGTGGCAGGCTTTCTGACGCTGGGCACCCTGATGTCGGTCGGGCTGCTGGTGCTGCCCGCTGCCGCGGCCCGCTTCTGGTCACGCAACCTGGGCACGCAGATGGTGCTGGCCACGCTCATTGGCGCACTTGCCAGCACGGCCGGCCTGCTGCTGTCGTACCACGCACAGCTGCCCACCGGGCCCGCCATCGTGCTGAGTGCCGGCGCGGTCTACCTGGGCTCGCTCATCCTGGGCCGGATCGACAGCCTGCGGGCCCGCCACCTGGCCCCTCTGACCTCTCAAGGAGACTCCCGATGAAACGATCCACCGTCCTCGCGGCCCTGGCCAGCCTGTGTGCCACCCCTGCGCTCTGGCCCGAAATGGCCCATGCGGCGGCCCCGGGCAAGCCACTGCGCGTCGTGGCCAGCTTCTCGATCCTGGGCGACATGGTGCAGCAGGTGGCTGGCCCCCTGGCCGAGGTTCACACACTGGTCGGCCCGGGTGGTGATGCCCATGTCTTCGAGCCCCGCCCCGCGGATGCCCAGCGCCTGGCTTCCGCCGACCTGGTGGTCATCAACGGCCTGCACCTGGAGGGCTGGATCGACCGCCTGATCCAGGCCTCCGGCTTCAAGGGCCGCGTGGTCGTGGCCAGCCAGGGCATCACGCCCCGGCTGCTCGACGGCCACCCGGATCCACACGCCTGGCAGAGCCTGCGATGGGCCGCCACCTACGTGCGCAACATCCAGGCCGCCCTCAAGACCGCCCGGCCCGCCCAGTCGACGCAGCTGGACCGGCAGGCCGAGGCCTACCTGAAGCAACTGCAGGCTCTGGATCAACGCACGCGGGCACAGCTCGCCGCCATCCCCGCAGCGCAGCGCCGCGCCGTCACGACGCACGACGCCTTCGGCTACTTTGCCGCCGAGTACGGGGTGACTTGGCTGGCACCGCAAGGCTGGACCACGGCCGAGGATGTGTCGGCCAAGGACGTGGCGCGAGTGGTGCGCGAACTCAAGGCCCAGCACGTGCGCGCCCTGTTTCTGGAAAGTGCCGGCGACCCGCGCCTGATGCAGCAGATCGCCCGCGAGGCGGGCGTGCACATCGGCGGAGAGCTCTATGCCGACACCCTGTCACCGGCGGGTGGCCCGGCCGACAGCTACCTCAAGCTGTTCGAATACAACGTGCGTACCATCGTCCAGGCGCTGCAAGCATCTGCCCGACCATGAAAAAGGCCGCCCGAAGGCGGCCTTTGAGGGCTGTGTGAACAGCCTGGCGATCAGTGCACCACGCCCAGGGCGGTCTTGGCACCGCCCTTGTAGGTGTACAGGGTCAGGGCGCCGTTCTTGATGTCACCCCTCTCGTCGAAGGCGATGGTGCCCGTCACGCCCTTGTAGCCCGTGGTCTTGGCCAGCACCGGCAGGTACTTGGCCGGCTCAGCCGAACCCGCCTTCTCCATCGCAGCGGCCATCACCATCGTGGCGTCATACACGTAGGGCGCGTAGATCTGCACGTCGGCGTTGAACTTCTTCTTGAACTTGGTGCGGAAGTCTTCCATCGCCTTCACGGCCACCTTGTCCTTCTCGTCGATACCGCCGGCTTCGGCGCACACCACCTGGCTGTCGGCGATCGTGCCGGCCGCCAGCTTGGGCAGCTCGCTCGTGCAGATGCCATCACCACCCATGAACTTGGAGGTGATGCCCAGTTGCTTCATCTGGCGCAGCATCGGGCCGGCCACGGCGTCCATGCCGCCGTAGAAGACGATCTCGGGCTTGGCACCCTTGATGGAGGTCAGGATGGCGGTGAAGTCGGTCGCCTTGTCGTTGGTGAACTCGCGCTTGACAACCTTGCCGCCAGCAGCCTTCACGCCCTTTTCGAACTCGTCGGCCACGCCCTGGCCGTAGGCGGTGCGGTCGTCGATCACGGCGATCGTCTTGCCCTTGAGGGTTTGCACCGCGTACTTGCCCAGCGTGCCGCCCAGGTGCACGTCATCCGCCACCACGCGGAAGGTGGTCTTGAAGCCCTGGCGGGTGTACTTCGGGTTCGTGGCCGACGGCGAGATCTGCGGAATGCCCGCGTCCGAATAGATCTTCGAGGCCGGGATCGTGGTCCCCGAGTTCAGGTGGCCGATCACGCCGTTCACCTTTTCGTCCACCAGCTTCTGGGCGGCGGCGGTGCCTTGCTTCGGATCCGCGGCGTCGTCTTCCGTCAGCAGAACAAACTTCGCCTTCTTGCCACCGATCATCACGCCCTTGGCATTCAACTCGTCGATGGCCATGCGGGCACCGTTCTCGTTGTCCTTGCCAAGGTGGGCGATGCTGCCGCTGGTCGGGCCGACGTGACCGATCTTGACCACCAGGTCCTCGGCATACACCGAGCCGGCCATCAGGGCCACAGCGGCCGAAACGATCACATTCAGTTTGACTTGCATAGGTTCGAACCTCTTCAAAGGGTGAGTTGAGATGTCAATGGGGTCACAGCGCTCAACGAGCGGGCAACGATACTCCAAAAAGATCGCTGCGAAACCGGTGCTCACCGAGGGCTTCCCCCCAGGCCGACCGGCCGTTCGTCAGCAGCCTGCCACAGCCCACGCAATCCCCATGCCAAGGGCGCAGACACCCCGCTCGACATCACCCTCCGGCGTGGTGGACCAGCGCATGCCCGGCCCGCTCATAGGCCTTCCAGCGTTGGCGGCCGGCCCGCTGGTCCTCGTCATCCAGGCCGACGATCTCGGCCACACGCTCGAAGCGACCGGTCCAGTCGACCAAGTCCACGCCGAGGTTGATCACACTGTCGCAGGCCAGGCCTTCGACCGCCTGCTCGATCAGCCACACCGGGGTCAGCTCCTGCACCAACGGAGCCGGTGGCACGCGGGTGTGGACATGGGGCAGAAAGTCCAGCTGAGGCTCGGTCCACAGCGCCGCACTGAGCCGGCGCAGGTCCGGGGTGGCGCCCAGCACGCAGACGCGCCCCCCCGCGTGGACCTTCTTGCGCACCAGGCGCTGGGCCAGGGCAATCCGGTCCTGCACCCCCGTCAGAAAGACGATCTGTGCCATCGGTCCGCCTGCTGGTCTCAGCGCTTGGCGGCGCGCGACAGCACGAAGTGCGTCAACAGACCCACCGGCCGACCCGTGGCCCCCTTCTGGGGCCCGCTGCGGTAGGCGACGCCCGCGATGTCCAGGTGGGCCCAGGGGTACTGTTTCGCATAGCGCTGCAGGAACTTCGCCGCCGTGATCGCCCCGCCCGCGCGCGCGCCCACGTTGGCCATGTCGGCGAAGTTGCTCTTCAGGGCTTCGTCGTATTCTTCGTCCAACGGCATGCGCCAGCAAGGATCCAGCGCCACCGTGGAGGCCGTCAGCAGATCGGCGGCCAGGGTGTCGTCAGCGGCAAACAGGCCGGCATGGTGGTGGCCCAGCGCCACCACGCAAGCGCCCGTCAGCGTCGCCACATCCACCACAGCCGCCGGCTTGAAGCGTTCAGCATAGGTCAGCGCGTCGCAGAGGATCAGGCGCCCCTCGGCATCGGTGTTCAGGATCTCGATGGTCTGGCCGGACATGCTGGTCACCACGTCGCCCGGCTTGACGGCCACGCCACTGGGCATGTTCTCGCAGGTCGGGATCAGCGCCACCAGGTTGACCTTGGGCTTGAGCTGGGCCACGGCACGCACCGTCCCCAGCACGCTGGCCGCGCCGCACATGTCGAACTTCATCTCGTCCATGTCGGCACCGGGCTTGAGCGAGATGCCGCCGGTGTCGAAGGTGATGCCCTTACCCACCAGCACCAGCGGAGCCTCCTTCTTGGCGGCCCCCTGGTACTCGATGACGATGAAGCGCGGCGGCTCCTCGGAGCCCTTGGCCACCGCCAGGAAGGAGCCCATGCCCAGCTTCTCGATGGCCTTGCGGTCCAGCACCTGGACGCTCAGATCAAACTCGCTGCCCAACGCCTTGGCCTGCTCGCCCAGGTAGGTCGGCGTGCAGACATTGGCCGGCAGGTTGGCACAGTCGCGCGCCAGACCCACGCCGGCGGCAATGCCCTCACCCAGCGCCAAACCGGCCTTGACGGCCGGCATGCTGGCCTTCTCCGCCAGCATCGACACCTTGACCGGCAGCACCGGCTTGTCGGCCGAGGGCTTGGTGGCCGTGTAGAGATAGGCGTGCTGGTCCACGGCCAGCACCAGGGCTTCGGCATGTCCGGCCTCCGGCGCGACACCTGCCAGGGTCACGGCCAGGTGCTTCACGCCACGCCCCTTCAGCAGGGCCAGGGCACCCGACACGGCGGCGCGGAAGGCCTTGGCGGACCCGTTCTTGGCCACCGAAAGCACCAGCCGGACGGCCTTGAACCCCTCGGGGGCATTCAGGTACAGCGTGCGCCCGGCCTTGAATTCGAGATCACCTTGCTTGACCAGTTGGGCCAGCACGGCATCCAGGGCAGCGTCGCCCGTCTTCCCTTCACCATCCGCCAGCAGGACCGCGATCAGCGTGTCCGCCGCGACGGTGGCAAGTCCATCGGCGGTGGCCGCCAGAGCTTGAAAGTTCATAATCCGTCTCGATTGAAATGAGCTTTTGATGTTATTCGATTCATCCGTCCGCAAGGAGTTGGCACGCAGCTTCGGCGCCACCCTCGTCGTCATCCTCACGATCGTGATGACGATGATGCTGATCCGCACCCTGGGCCTGGCCGCCAACGGCTCCGTCTCGCCCCAGGATGTGGCGATGGTGCTGGGGTTCAACGCGCTGGGCCAGTTGCCGCTGATGCTGGCCCTCTCGCTGTTCGTGGCCGTGGTGCTGAGCCTGGGCCGCATGTACCGCGAAAGCGAGATGTCCATCTGGTTCACCGCGGGCGTGGGGCTGGGCCGCTTCATCCGGCCGGTGGTGCGCATGGCCTGGCCGGTCTATGCCGGGCTGGCGGTGCTGGTGCTGGCGGTGTGGCCCTGGGTCAACCAGCAAACGGCCGAGATCAAGTCCCGCTATGAACAGCGCTCGGATCTCTCCCGGGTAGCCCCCGGCAGCTTCCAGGCCTCGGGCGATGGCAGCCGCGTGTTCTTCATCGAGCGCAATGGCGACATTGCCGGCGTGGCGCGCAACGTGTTCCTGCTGACCAACAAGGGCAGCGTGGAATCCGTGACCACCGCGCACAGCGGCCACATCGAGAACGGCACCGAAGACCGCACGCTGGTGCTGGATGTGGGCCATCGCAATGAGCATGACGAAAAGAGTGGCGTGAACAGCCGCATGGAGTTCGAGCGCTTCCGCCTGCTGGTGGACACCAACCGCGCACCCAACCCGTCCTCGCTGCCGCCCAAGGCCCTGGACACCTTTCAACTGCTGATGGACCGAACCCCCGCCAACATGGGTGAGCTGACCTGGCGCCTGGGCCTGCTATTGGGCGGCATCAACCTGTCGCTGCTGGGCATCGGCGCGGCGGCCACCAACCCGCGTCGCCCCGGCAACTGGAACCTGCTGCTCGCGCTGTTGGGCTTCCTGGTGTACTTCAACCTGGTGAACCTGAGCCAGGCCTGGGTGAACGCCGGCAAGGTCCATATCGTGCCCACACTGCTGGTGCTGCACGGCCTGGCCCTGGCAGGCGCGATGGCCCTGATCTGGTGGCGCGACCACGCCAGCGTCATGCACTGGCGCCTGCCCCGGCCTTCGGCCACGGGGGCTGGCGCATGAAGACCGTCCGCAAGCTGATCTACCGCGACGTGCTGTGGTCGGTGTTCTTTGTCGCCCTGGCCTTCCTGGCCCTGTTCTTCTTCATCGACTTCCTCGACGAACTGGGTCGCGTGGGCCGGGACGGCTACACCCTGGGCCGGGCCATGCTGTCGGCGGCCCTGTCCATGCCGGGGCGTTTGTACGAACTGGGCCCCATTGCGGTGCTCATCGGCACCATTTATGCGATGGCGCGCCTGGCCCAGTCGTCCGAGTACACCATCCTGCGCACCGCCGGCCTGGGGCCTGAACGCGCGCTGACCCTGCTGCTGGTGCTGGGTCTGGTGCTCGGCGTCTTCACCTTCGTGGTGGGCGAGTACATCGCCCCGCTGAGCGAGCAGCAGGCCAGCGCGCTGCGCTCCAAGCAGCGCGGCACCAGCGTCTGGAACTCCAAGGCTGGCGCTTGGCTGAAGGAACACCGCGAAACACCCGAAGGCGAGCGCAACTACTCCATCAACGTGCGACGTGCCGAGGCCCATGAGGTGATGCGCGACATCCGCATCTTCGAGCACGACGCCAACGGCCAGTTGCTCTCCCGCATCGAGGCGGACAAGGCCACCGCCGGCAAGGGCCCCCATGGCGCGGTCTGGCACCTGGAGAAGGTCCAGATCACCGACTGGCCGCCCACTTTCGACCGGCCGTTGACCGTCAAGGAACTGCCCACCCTGGACTGGGCGACCACGCTGGACACCGGCCTGGTCTCGGCCGCCATCTCACCCATCGACTCCATGTCCACGGTGGAGCTCTGGCGCTACAGCCGCCACCTGAGCGACCAGGCCCAGACCTCCCAGCGCTACGAGCTACAGTTCTGGAAACGGGTCTTCTACCCCTTTGCCTGCATCGTGATGGTGGCACTGGCCCTGCCCTTTGCCTACCTGCATGCGCGCTCGGGTGGCATCAGCCTGAAGGTGTTCGGCGGCATCATGCTGGGCATCAGCTTCGTGCTGCTCAACAACGTGGTGGGCCACCTGGGCCTGCTGCATGCCTGGACTCCGTGGTTGGCCTCGTCGGTGCCCAGCCTGATCTACCTGGGCCTGTCACTGGCGGCCTTCTGGTGGTTGGTCCGCTACCGGTGAGGGAGTGCCTCGCATGCGTGGACTGATTCTCTTCGCACACGGCGCACGCGACCCCGGCTGGGCCGCGCCGCTGCAGGCCACCGTGGCCCGCGTGCAGGCCCTGCAACCCGACGTGCCCGCCACCCTGGCCTTTCTGGAATTCCTGGCCCCCACGCTGGAAGCCGCAGCGGCCCAACTGGCCGAGCGGGGCTGCACCCACATCGAGGTGCTGCCCCTGTTCCTCGGCGCTGGCGGGCATGTCCGCAAGGATTTGCCCGAACGCCTGAATGCGCTGAAGTCCCAATACCCCGCGCTGCACTGGCAGCTCCGCCCGGCCGTGGGTGAATCGCCCCGGCTGATCGAGGCGATGGCCCTCGCGGCCCTCGACGCACCGCCCCCTCAGCCCTGAATCTCCCTGCCGATGAACCTGCACCAGTTCCGATTCGTCCAGGAAGCGGTCCGCCGCAACCTGAACCTGACCGAAACCGCCAAGGCGCTCTACACCTCGCAGCCCGGCATCTCCAAGGCCATCCTCGAGTTCGAGGAAGAGTTGGGCGTCGACATCTTCGTGCGCCACGGCAAGCGGCTCAAGCGGGTCACCGAGCCCGGCCTGGCGGTGCTGAAGTCGGTGGACATCATCCTGCGCGAGGTGGCCAACCTCAAGCGCATCGGCGAGGAGTTCTCCAAACAGGATGCCGGCCGGCTGTCGATCGCAGCCACCCACACCCAGGCCCGCTACATCCTGCCCGAGGCCGTGGCCCAGCTGAGCAAGCGCCTGCCCAAGGTGAAGATCAGCCTGCACCAGGGCACCCCGGAGCAGGTGGCCCAGATGCTGCTGGACGACACGGCCGACATCGGCATCGCCACGGAATCGCTGGCCGAGGTGGACGAGCTGGTGACGCTGCCCTGCTACGAATGGCAGCACGTCGTGGTGATGCCGCAGGACCACCCGCTGGCGACGGTCGAGCGGCTGACGCTGGAACAGCTGGCCGAGGTGCCGCTGATCTCCTACCAGCCGGCCTTCACCGGCCGCAAACGCATCGACCAGGCCTTTGCCCAGCGCAAGCTGACCCCCAACATCGTGCTGGAGGCCATCGACTCGGACGTGATCAAGACCTATGTGCGCTCCGGCCTGGGCGTGGGCATCGTGGCCGAGATGGCGATGAGCTCCGAGCCGGCCGGCGGTGAGCTGATCAGCAAGCCCGCGTCGCACCTGTTCGGCACCAACACCACCCGCGTCGCCTTCCGGCGCGGTGCCTATCTGCGCAGCTACGTCCTCCAATTCGCCGAACTGCTGTCCGACCGGCTCTCACGTCAGTTGATCGAGCGGGCCATGAACAGCACCGGAGACAGTTATGAGCTTTGAACCCCGCACGCCCCTCGTGTCCTCCCGGCTGCCCCAGGTGGGCACCACCATCTTCACCGTGATGTCCGCCCTGGCGCAGCAGCACCAGGCCGTGAACCTGGGCCAGGGCTTCCCCGACTTCGAAGGTGATCCGGCTCTGATCGATGCCGTCACCCAGGCCATGCGGGACGGCCTCAACCAGTACCCTCCCATGGCAGGCGTGCCCGCGCTGCGGGAAGCCATCGTGGGCAAGATTGAGCGGCTGCACGGCCACCGCTACGACCCCGCCAGCGAGGTCACCATCACGGCCGGGGCGACCCAGGCCCTGCTGACCGCGGTGCTGGCCCTGGTCCAGCCGGGCGATGACGTCGTCGTGCTCGAACCCTGCTACGACAGCTACGAGCCCGCCATTGCCCTGGCCGGTGCCCGCACCGTGCGGGTGCCGCTGAACCCGCAGACGCTGCATGTGGACCTGGACCGGCTGGCCGCGGCGCTGACGCCACGCACCCGGCTGCTGATCATCAACACACCCCACAACCCATCGGGCATGGTGTGGACGGCGCAGGAACGCGACCAGCTGCGCGACCTGCTGCGCCCCACCGACATCCTGGTCCTCTCGGACGAGGTCTACGAGCACATGGTCTATGACGGCCGCCCCCATGTCAGCGTCAGCGGCGACCCCGAGCTGGCCGCGCGCAGCATGGTGGTGTCCAGCTTCGGCAAGACCTTTCACGTCACCGGCTGGAAAGTGGGCTATGTGGCGGCCCCGGCCTCGCTGATGGCCGAGTTCCGCAAGGTGCACCAGTTCAACGTCTTCACGGTGAACACGCCGATGCAGCACGGTCTGGCCCGCTACCTGGCCAACCCGGCGCCCTACCTGGACCTGCCGGCCTTCTACCAGCGCAAGCGCGACCTGTTCCGTGCTGGCCTGGCCAGCACGCGCTTTGAGCTGCTGCCCTGCGAAGGCACCTACTTCCAGTGCGTGGACTATTCCGCCATCAGCGATCTGGACGACGCCAGTTTCTGCCGCTGGCTCATCGAACACGCGGGTGTGGCGGCCATTCCGCTCTCAGCCTTCCATGCCGAAGCGCCCCAGCGCCAGCTGGTCCGCTTCTGCTTTGCCAAGCGGGAAGAGACGCTGCAAGCCGCGCTGAGCCGCTTGCAGGCGCTCTGACTCAGGCCTTGGGCGGCGCCGCGTCGGGCGAGACGGCGCCAGGCCCCCCCGGGCTGGGCGCCAGCTCCAGGTCGAGGTCCAGATGTTCCGAGTCGGGAGGAAGCCCCACGGGGGTGCCATCCAACATCGGCAGCAGCAGGTCCACTTGATCGTGTTGGCCCCCGGCGGCCTGCCACAGATCCCGCGCCACGGCGTAGAGCATCAGCAGGTCCCGGTAGGCGGGCAGGTCGAACAGTTCGCGGCTCTCATCGCGCCGGAACAGCATCGCCTCCAGCACGGCCATCGCATCCAGCGGTGACGCCCAGGCGGCCTGGACCTCCTTCACGGCTTCGGGATAGTCCTCCAGCACGCGGCCGTGCATCGGCCCGATGTCCCAGTCCGGCGCATAGGCGTTGAAGCGTCGGTTGAAGCGGGCGCGGACCCGCTCGTAGGCACCGCGGTCGCCCTGCCGGCGGTAGATCTCCAGCAGCTTGGTGTATGGCAGCGGACTCTGCCCGCCGGTGCCGCGCAGGTGCGACATCAGCACCTCAATGGCCGCATCCTCCTGCCCCAGGGCGATGAAGAAATCCGCCTGCTGTTCCAGATCCAGCAACTCCTCCACCGAGACCTCGCGTGGGGCCTCCGCCGGGCCGAAGGTCATCGTGGCCGAGGGATTGAACGGAGCCGCCGGTGTGGCCGCGGCGGACGGCGGGGGTGAGACCACCTCGGGGGCCACAGGCATTTCAGGCAGCGGCACCGTCTCGTCGGCCGCAGCAGGCGCCACCGGCGCCCAGTCGCTGGGGGGCGCAAAGGTGGAGTTCCCCGCCTTCACCAACGGATGCGCCGGCTCGGCCGCCAGCCAAGCCTCTTCTTCCTCGTCATGCTCGAAAGCGCTGTCCTTGCGGCCGGCCGTCCGGGGGCGGTCCTCTGTCCACCAGGGGCGAGCCCGCAGCAGTTCGCGCTGGCGGCGCCACAACAGCAGCCCGCCCAGCCCCATGGCCAAGACCACGCCCCCCAGCCCCAGCAGCAGCCAGTTGTTGCGCCGTTCGGCGGCATCCAGGCGTTGGCGCAATTCCTCGTTGGCCATGCGCAGCACATCGCTGTTGTGGCGCAAGGCCAGCAGAGCGGCATCCCCACCCATCGCAGGCACCGAAGCGGCAGAGGCCGCTGCGGCCGCGGGACTGGCCGCCGATGCGGGTGCCCGCACCACTGGCGCCGCACTGGCCGCCTGCGATGCCGCCAGGACCGAAGGCTCGACCACATCGAGTTGCAGACGCGGGCGCACCGGCCCGGTGTTGGAGGCGTGCTGCTCCACCCTGGCCTCGGCCGTGCGCGCCGGCACCGGCGCCGCCACATGCCGCCGGGCCGAGCGCCGAGGCGCCGCCGCGGAAGACGGTGCCGCATGGGCCAGTGCCTCCGCCTGCAGTGTGCTGCGGCTCACCGGTGACGCCACCGTTGCAGTCTCGGCCATGGCGCCCGGGGGGTCGGCCAACAGCACGAACTGACGCGAAAACTTGCCACTGCAGCCGGCCGACACGGTCACCCGGAGCACCGGCTCCTCGACCGGCGAGGTGGTCGAAATGCGGGCCAGCCACTGTCCCGGCACATTGCGGGTCAGCACCTGCACACGCACCTGATTGGATGGCAGGGACACATCACCCGCCATCACATCCGCGGTCACACAGCCGGGCGCGATCGGACTGTCACCGTCGCCCTCCAACGGCACCCAGACGAGGAGCGGCTGGCCCAGCACCGTCTGGCCCTGAGGATGGCCGAAACTGGCACCATGCGCCGCCATCGCGGCGGACAGGGCCATGCAAGTCAGCAACAGCTCCGGAACCCTATTTTTTTTCATCTCGTGTGGGCCATCGTGGCCTTTCGCGGTCTGACTCTAGCATGCAAGTAGACGTAACAGACCTGACTGAGCCTGATCCCGTGCGCCCCATGCAACGCATGCCATCCGATCCTGTGCGGACTCCGAGACTGCAAGTCCGCCCCTCACCTTGATTGTGCGGTATCCCCCGGCCCGGCCGATCTGTCAAACACCGCAGTGCAAACCCGGTAGACCAGCGCACCGCGTGATCATGATGGCGCCCGATCAGCCGTCCAGCCCGGGGGCGTCGGGCGCCACCTGGATCCGGCGGGCTTCTTCCAGCGCCAGCTCGAACAACCCCAGAGCCTCCCGCACCGCCACCACATCGGGCACCGACAGCGCCCGCCGCATCACCAGATGGCCCCGGTAGACCAGCAAGGCGAAGGTTGGCAACTGCCCCACCGAGGAACCTGCCGCATGGGCCTCGTCGGCCAGCCGCCCCCAGTGCAACAGGCGGTCCCCCATGGAGCTGTGGAGCCACGCCATCAGCCAATCCACCCCATTGCCGACCGCCGCGAACCAGCCACGCAGCGGCCCCAGCTGTGTCGCACCGAGACGGGGGCTCATGGCCAGCCAGCGCATCTCCTCCGGGGTCTCCTCGTCCAGCCGGGTCTGCACGCCGCCGGTGAACTGCACAAAGACCTCGCGCTCCAGGCCGTCCATCAGGGCCTTGGGCATCAGGAGGGCGTAACACTGGGGATCCAGCCCGGTCTCGGCCCGCAACCGCAGCTCATGGCGGCCCAAATAACGGCGCTGTGACGGCCCCCACTCGATGCGGATGTCTTTTCCGGGGCCTGCCTGCTCGACCACGAACCCATCGTGCTCGCGTGTGGTCTTGAACACCCAGCCCTGGGCTTCGCACCACTGCGCCACCGCCTGCCAGCGGGCAGCCCCCCGACGGCCCAGGAACCAGTCACGCAGAGACAGGCTCATGGTGTGCCAAGCCGGTGAGAAAGCGAAACGGAAGAGCGCCGGAACATGCAACAAGTGTATGCGGGCCCTCCATCAGCCGTGCGAGGGATGTCACGCAGCACCGGACCGCCGTGGACAGGGCCTTAGAATCGCGCGGCGCTGCTGCCCGTAGCTCAACTGGATAGAGCAGCTGCCTTCTAAGCAGCAGGTCGGGGGTTCGAGTCCCTCCGGGCAGGCCAACCGTCCCGCGCCATGCGCATCGGCTATAGTCGCCGCTCGTCATTGGGGAGTAGCCGCCCTGCATCACCTGCAGGGGTCGACGTCAACACACTTGGCCGTGAGGCCATGGCGTCGACAGCCCAACCGCCTGGCAAGACCTTTGACCACGTGACCTCCGACAGGGCCGGGGATGGTGCGTGGTCTCTGGTTTTCTCACCGGCCCCTGGACCTCTCATGGAAGCCTTCCTGATCTCGACCGGGGTTGTCACCCTGGGTGAAATGGGTGACAAGACCCAGCTGCTGGCCTTTTTGCTGGCGGCCAAGTTCAAGCGTCCCGTGCCCATCATCCTGGGCATCCTCACCGCCACCGTGCTCAACCATGCGGCCGCAGGCGCCGTGGGCACCTGGCTGGCCGCGCTGATGGGCCCGCAGGTGCTGCGCTGGGTCATCGGCCTGGGCTTCATCGCGATGGCTGGCTGGATGCTGGTGCCCGACAAGGCCGACGACGAGGCGGCCGAAGGCCATCAGCGCTTTGGCGTGTTCGGCACCACGGTGCTCGCCTTCTTCCTGGCCGAGATGGGTGACAAGACCCAGATCGCCACGGTGGCCCTGGCCGCCCGCTATGAGCACCTGCTGCCGGTGGTGGCCGGCACCACGCTGGGCATGATGCTGGCCGACGTGCCGGCCGTGTTCCTGGGCGACAAGCTGGCCAAGAAGCTGTCGATGACGCTGGTGCATGGCATCGCCGCGCTGATCTTCCTGGTGCTGGGGCTGCTGACGCTGTTCAACGTGGGGCATCTGTTCTGAGCTGGATGGGCGCGCTCAGGCGCGCCACAGGGGCAAGGGCTTGAGCCCGGCGCTGCCGGGAAACACCTGTTCGGACAGCCCCCGTTCGCTCAGCCCCAGTTGCGGCCCCAGCACGCTCTTGAGCACGGCCCGCAGATCGGTGGTGATCCGCAGGTCGCGGCCTTCGAAGCGGTTCGCCGGGGCCAGCCCCGGCCAGTCGCTCAGCACCTGACCGCCCCGCACCCGGCCGCCCAGCACCCAGGCGGCGCCACCGGTGCCGTGGTCCGTGCCGCGGGTGCCATTGATCTCGACAGTGCGGCCGAACTCCGTGGCCACCACCACGACTGTGCGCTGCCAGGCGTCACCGGCGGCCGGTGCCGTCAGCGCCATGCGCAAGGCTGCCAGCCCCTGGTCAAGCTCGCGCAGACGCTGCGTCAGTGGCGCATGTTCGCCCGCCTCGTCCACATGGCTGTCCCACCCCGGCAGGTCCAGCACGGCAGCCTGCGGTCCGTCCGGCCGGGCCAGCAGCGCCCCGGCACGTTGGCTCAAGGCCACAAAACTCCCTGCCGCCTGCCGTGCCTTGCCTGGCGGCATCGGTGCACTGGCCGCCGACATGGGCTGCGCCATCGTCTCGGGCATGGCCGCCGCGGCCACCTCGGCCTGGACGCCCCGCGCCCGCGCCAGCGCATGCGACAGCGCGGCATCGTCCGCATACAGCCGTTGCAGCCGTCCCAACAGGTCGTCGCTTGGCAAGGGCAGATAGGACGGCGCCCAGGTGTCCACCCCGCGCCAGCCCCGCAGCACCAGCGGCACCGCGGTGCTCAGCGCCAGGCCGCTCTGGTGCGTGAGTGCGAGGGCGCGACCAAGCCAGCCATCGCGCAGCTGGCCGGGCTGCACGCCGCCGGATTCCAGCACCTGCTGCGCATCGAAGTGCGAACGCTCGTGGTAGGGCAGCCCCACCGCATGCACCACCAGCAGTTCGCCGCGTCCGTAGGCGGCATGCATTTGGGCCAGCGCTGGGTGCAGGGCGAATGTGCGGTCCAGCGGCAGCGCGGCCCCCGCCAGCTCGGTGAAGCGGTCCCGTGCGGTGGCAAAGGCCGGGTCCCCTGGTGCAGGCACGGCGAACAAGCCGTCCAGACCGCCGCGCAGGATCACGAACACGACCCGCCCACCGCCGGCCTGCCCCTGGCCTGCCAGCACCAGACGGCTGCCCAGACCCGTGGCCGTGCCCGCCAGCAAGCCCAGCCAACGACGGCGATTCCACAAAAGTTCAGCCATGGGAGGCCTCCAAAGGCTCAGCGGCGCTGGAATTCGGGCGACATCATCAGCAGCACCAGCGCCTGGGTGCCGTCCGCCGCGCGTTCGATCTGGGTGCGGGTGGCGGCGCTCAGCAGCGGCCCCAGCGAGGCCTCGGCCAAGGCACGGGCGTCCAGCCCTGCGCCAAAGCGTTCGGCCAGCCGCTGGGTCCACTCGATGCGCTTCCACACCCCGTCCGGCGCCAGCCAGTCCTCGGCGCGGTCGGGCCAGCCCGCCGGCGAAGTGGCCCGCTGAAGCGCCTGCCCCATGCTGCCGATGCCGCCATCGGGAGCCGGCTGCAGCCAGCGAGCCCCCAGGCCCAACAGGCGGGCGCAGGACAGCGCATGTTCCTGTGGCGTCTTCAGCTTGCGCTGCGGCAGGGTCCAGGCCGGTGGGGCGTCGATCAGCGCCTGGTACAGGGCCATCAGCTGCCCCTGGCTGTCCAGGTAGGCCCGGCGCAGCCGCTCCACCAGCGCCGCTGGCGGGTCGTCGGCCACCACATGCCGTGCCAGTTTGAGGGCCAGATGCCGCGCCGTGGCCGGGTGCAGCGCCAGGTCCTGCAGCACCCTGTCCAGGGCCTGCGGCCCTTCCGGATAGGTGTGTCCCAGCAAGGTCTTGGGGCCCGGCTGATGGCGCTTGGGTTCGAAGCGGGTCACGCCCTGCGGGCCCTCCGGACCGCTGGTCCAACCGGTCAGTACCTGGGCAAAGGCCGTCACATCGGCCTGGCTGTAGCCAGCGCCGGCCGGTTCAGGCCTGCGGCTGACCTCGGCCCCCAGCGTGTGCAACTCCAGCACCTCGCGCGCGAGGTTCTCGTTCAGGCCCAGGTGGCGGTCGGCATGCCGCTGTGCCGCCAGCGATGCCGGCCCCACCGAGCGCTGGTTGTCCAGGTAGCGCAGCATGGCCGGATGCAGCGTGGTGGCCCGCAGCAGTTCCTGAAACGAGCCAGCCAGATGGGGGCGGATCGCCTCGCGCTCGAACGTCCCTGCCAAGCCAAACAGCTTGCCGGAGGCCTCGGAGACCGTGAAATGGTTGGCCCAGAACATCACCAGCCGTTCCACCCAGGGCCGGCGACTCTGGGCACCAGCCGCCAAGCCGGCACGCAGGTTGGTGTCCTGCAGCTGCCGCTGTTGCTGTCGCACCGCCTGGGCGGCCGCCTCGGCCTCCCGGGCCAGCGCCTCCTCGCGCGCCTGGCCCCGGGCCGCCTTGCGCTGGGCCACGGCCTGGGCGCGCTGCTCGGCCAGCGCCAGCACGGCCGGCGTGTCCGCCAAGCCCTCCACCGGCGGCGGATCGGCCGGACCCAGCTGCGCCATCAGCCAGCGCCGAGGATCCGCCCCCACCACCGACAGACTGGCTTCCCCCAGGCCGAAGCGATGGGCGGCCAAGGCAATGTCCACGGACGTGCGCATGTAGAGGCCCTTTCGTTTCTGGTTCAACGCGGCGGCCGATGCCGACGACGACACCCCGGCACCAGAAACCGTGCCATGCGTTTCTCCACGCTACAATCGCGGCCTTCGTCGGGGTGTAGCGCAGTCTGGTAGCGCATCTGCTTTGGGAGCAGAGGGTCGAAGGTTCGAATCCTTTCACCCCGACCAGTTCCATGGACGGCCTGGCGCGCACCGCGCCCAGGCCGTTGTCGTTCAGGCCGGTTGCGCCATCACGACAATGCCGTCCTCGTCGGCATAGAGCCAGTCCCCGGGGCGGACCCAGACGCCGTCGATCTGCACCGGCACGTCCCGCAGCCCCTGGTCCCGACGGTCAGTCGGCAGCGGCATCAGTGCCAGGGCCCGGATGCCCACTTGGCAAGCCCGCAACTCGGCGGCGTCGCGCACGGCCCCATGGACCAGCACGCCCGCCCAGCCGTTGTCCTGCGCCGCCTGGCCCAGGTTGCCGCCCACCAGGGCACGGCGCAGCGAGCCGCCCCCATCCACCACCAGCACCCGCCCCTGGCCGGGCGAATTGACCGCCTCGCGCACCCGCGAGTTGTCGTCCAGACACTGCACGGTGCTGACCGGGCCGGCAAAGCGGGTCAGGCCCCCGAAATCCCGGAACAGCGGCGGCAGCACGCGGAACTGGCCATCGCTGTCGCCCTTGTGGGCATCGCAGAGATCGCAGGTGGAAAACTCGGTCGGGGTGCTCAAAAAAGTCTCCTCAGGGTGGGCCGCAACCGGTTCCGGTCCGCCCTGCGCAGCCGTCCGTCGACCCTGCCCGCCAGCCTAGCACGCGGGGGCCCGTAACATGCCGCCCCATGTCCACGGTTTCTCTTCCCAACCCGGCCGGCCCGTCGCGCCTGAGCCCGCTCATCCTGGCCTGTCTGGCCGCCACCTGGCTGGTCTGGGGCTCCACCTACCTGGTGATCAAGTACGCCCTGATCAGCTTCCCGCCCTTCTTCCAGATGGGCACGCGCTTTGTCGCCGCCGGCGCCCTGCTGATGGCCTGGACACGCTGGCGCGGCCAGCCCTGGCCCACTTGGCGCGAATGGCGCCACGCCCTGATCGTCGGCAGCCTGATGCTGGGCGGTGGCATGGGCGGCACCGCCGTGGCCGAAGAGACCGTGGGCTCGGGCCTGGTCGTGGCCTTCATCGCGGTGGTGCCGATGATGATCGCGCTGGCCAACCTGGCCTTCGGCGTGCGCCCGGGCCGGCTGGAGCTGGCCGGCATCTGCGTGGGGCTGGTGGGGGTGCTGATGCTCACCCAGGGGGCGGGCTTCCAGGCCTCGCCGCGCGGGCTGCTGGCCATCACCGTGGCCTGCGTGACTTGGTCGATCGGCAGCGTGCTCAGCCAGTTTCGCCTGCCGCTGGCCCCCGGGGCCACCGGCTTTGCCAGCGAGATGCTGTGCGGCGGCGTGGTGCTGCTTGGCCTGTCTGCCTGGGCCGGCGAGGCGCCGCACCGGCCCCCGCAACCGGTGGCTCTGGCCTCCTGGGCCTATCTGGTGGTCTTCGGCTCGCTGATCGCCTTCAACGCCTACATGGTGCTGCTGGCCCAGGCGCCGGCCGGCCTGGCCTCCAGCTACACCTTCGTCAACCCGGTGATCGCGATGCTGCTGGGCGTTGCCGTGGCCGGCGAGACCGTGTCATCCTTTGAATGGATGGCCGTCGGCGTGGTGCTGGCCGGGGTGGTGCTGCTGGCGGCCCGGCGCGGCTGAACCGCGCTCAGAACTCCGCTTCGAGCTCGTCGATCTCGTCGGGCTCCTGCTGGGCCGCCGCCGTCCATTCCTGCAGTTCGGACATGGCCAGCACCCGCTCACAGTAGGCGGCACACACGGGGTCCTCGACCCGGACGTCGTAGGTCTTCAGGCGGGTCACCACTGGGGCGTACATCGCATCGGCCATGCCGCGGTCTGCGCCAAACAGCCAGGGGCCGCCATAGGTGTCCAGGCAACTGCGCCAGATCTCCAGCACATGCTGGATGTCGGCCTGGGCCCGGCTCCAGACCTTGAAGCCCGGGAAGTGGCCCTTCAGGTTCATCGGCAGGGCCGAGCGCAGCGAGACGAAGCCGGAGTGCATCTCGCCGCAGATGGCGCGGCAGTGCGCGCGGGCGGCCCGGTCGGCGGGCAACAGCCCCGCCTTGGGCTTGACCTCGTGCAGGTACTCGGCAATCGCCAGCGTGTCCCACACCCGGATGCCGTTGTGCTGCAGGCAAGGCACCAGGATGCTGGGCGCCAGCAGCAGCATCTCGGCCTTCGCATTCGGGTCGTCGGCCGGCACCATCACCTCTTCGAAAGGCAGGCCGGCGAACCGGGCGAGCAGCCAGCCCCGCAGGGACCAGGACGAGTAGTTCTTGCTGCTCAGCGTCAGGGTGGTCTTGGACATCCGGTGTCTCCTCGGTAGGGGACGTGGTGCAAGTGCTGTGCCCGTGTCGGGCCGGCCCACCGGCCCGTTCGGATGGCCCGCAACTTGCCTGAGCCCGCCTCATGAAGACCTCTGCCCTGCCCTCCCCGCACGGCTGGCTCTACAGCGGCTACCAGATGCAGAGCGACTGGCTGACCCCGCTGCAGACCGGTGCCCGTTGGTCCTCGGATTGGCTGGACGGCTGGGACCGCCAACTCGGGCTGCCGCCGTTGTGGCGCTCCTGGGGCGCGGCGCTGGAGGTCTTCTCCCGCCTGCGCCTGTCCCACCGGCGACCGGATTTCGGCATCCGCCAGGTCAGCGCGCCCCAGGGTGAGTCAGAACAAGCCATTCCTGTGCATGAGCGCACGGTGCTGCGCCGCCCCTTTGCCAGCCTGGTGCATTTCCGCCGCGATGACCTGGATGCACGGGCGCAGGCCCCGTTGCCCCGGGTGCTGGTGGTGGCACCGCTGTCGGGCCATTTCGCCACCCTGCTGGTGGACACAGTGCGCACCCTGCTGCAGGACCACGATGTCTACATCACCGACTGGCACAACGCCCGCGACGTGCCGCTGCGGGCCGGCCGCTTCGGCCTGGACGAGTACGTCGAGCAGGTGATCGACTTCATCCAGTTCCTCGGTCCCGACACCCATCTGCTGGCCGTCTGCCAACCCTGCGTGCCCACGCTGGCCGCCGTGGCCCTGATGGCCCAGCGCAACGACCCGGCGCAGCCCCGCAGCATGACGCTGATGGCCGGCCCGATCGACACGCGCATCAACCCGACCCAGGTCAACGAACTGGCCACCTCGAAGCCCATCGAATGGTTCGAGCAGAACCTGATCTCGCGCGTGCCGCTGCGCTACCCCGGGGCCATGCGCCGGGTCTACCCCGGCTTCCTGCAGCTCACCGCCTTCATGAGCATGAACCCGGACCGGCACCGCCAGGCCTTCGTCGGCCTGTACAAGGCCCAGATGGCCGGCGACGACAGCAAGGCCGAGGTCACCCGCCGCTTCTACGACGAGTACTTTGCCGTCAACGACCTGCCGGCCGAGTTCTACCTGGAAACGGTGGCCAAGGTGTTCCAGACCTGGGATCTGGCCCGGGGAGAACTCGTCGTGCATGGCGAAAAGGTGGACACCGGCGCCATCCGCAAGACCGCCTTGTTCACGGTGGAGGGGGAACGCGACGACATCTGCGCCGTCGGGCAGACGGTGGCCGCCCACGATCTGTGCCCCGGCATCCGCCCCTACATGAAGGCCCACCACGTCCAACTGGGCGTGGGCCACTACGGCGTCTTCAGCGGCAGCCGCTGGCAGCGGCAGATCTACCCCCGCGTGCGGGAGTTGATCCACAGCCACAGCTGAATCAGCCCCCGCGGCGGGCCACGATGCCCCGCCCCACGGCCGAAGCGACCACCACACCCAGCAGCAGCATCCCGGCCGAGCCCAGGAAGACCGCGCCCGGCCAGTGGTGGTCCATCAGCGCGCCAAACGCGGGCGCGGCCAGCGCAAAGCCCAGGTCCAGGCCCGAGTACACCAGGCCGTAGACCCGGCCGGTGGCGCCGGCGGGGGCGGCCTGGCGGATCAGCATGTCGCGCGAGGGACCGGCCAAGCCGGTGCCGAAGCCAGCCGCCGCCGCGCCCAGGGCCGCGGGCCAGGCCGGCAGCCAGCCGGTGCCCGCCAGCGCCAGCAGCACCGCCGCCAGCATCATCGCGGCGGCGATGTTGCGCTCCAGCCGCTCGGTGCGGGTCAGCAGAAAGCCACCCAGCACCATGCCCACCGCGCCGCAGAGCATGTAGCCCGTCACGACGAAGGCCGTGCGCTCCAGGGGCAGGCCGTACAGCATCGTCAGCGCCGGACTGGCAAAGCTCTGCACCGCCGCCAGCGCGGCCGTGGTGAAGAAAAAGAACGAGAAGCACAGCCACACCGACGGCAGCCGCAGAAAGGCCAGCGGATGCTCGCGGTCCTGCGCCGTCGGTCCGGCCGGGGTTCGGGCCGGGGTCGCGGTCGGGACACGGTCATCCAGCAGATCCCGCTGCCAGACCACCAGCGCCAGCACCCCCAGAGCCACCAACGCCATGCCCACATAGGCGGCACGCCAGTTGCCGAAAACCGTGGCCAGGCCGATGCTGAACACCGGTGCGGCCGCCCAGCCCAGGTTGCCGGTGAGGCCATGGACGGAAAAGGCATGCCCCAGGTTGCGCGGCGACACCCGTTTGTTGAGGATGGTGAAGTCCACCGGATGGAACGGCGCATTGCCCAGGCCGGCGAAGATCGCCGCCAGGGCCAGCCCCGCCATGCCATGGGCATTGGCGGCTGCCAGCGAAGCGGCCACGAAGCTGCTCAATGCCGCCCACAGCACCGGCCGCGCCCCAACACGGTCGACCAGAAAGCCCGCCAGTGCCTGGCCGATGCCCGAGACCACGAAGAAGGTCGTGACCAGCAGGCCCAGTTCGGCATAGCTGAAACCGAATTCCCGGATGAAGGCCGGGAACAGCGGCGGCAGCAGCAGGTGAAAGAAGTGCGAGGTGCCGTGGGCCAGGCCGATCAGGCCGATGATGCGGACGTCCTGGCGCGGCGCGTCCGGGCGGTCCGGGGCGGCACCGGGGTTCAGGGTGGTGGTGGTCATGGCCGCCATGGTGGCAGCACTGCCACGGCAAAGTGGCGATACTGGGCCAACTTCTGTCGAAATCCAGCCAAGCCCCCGCCATGGCCCTGTCGCCTCGTCCCGACCGCCGGACCAGCCTGCCCCCGCTGGATCCCCAACGTTTTGCGCCCACGCCGGCCCGGCCGCTGCGCGCCAAGGCCCGGCCCCTGGCGCGGCAGGCCGACATCCAGCCGCACCAGCACGATTGGGCCCAGTTGGTCTTCTCGCTCGACGGCACGCTGCGCGCCAGCACGCTGCGCCCCGACGGCAGCGGCACCAGCTACCTGGTGCCGCCATCCCAGGCGGTGTGGATTCCGCCCGGGCGCATCCACACCGTCACCGCGGTGGAACGGGTCGAGCTGCGCACGCTCTACCTGGCCACCCCGGCCAGCCCGCTCGGTGCGGCGGCGCCCGCCGAACGCGATGCCTGGCGGGAGGGCCGGGTGCTGGCCGTCAGTCCGTTGCTGCGGGAGTTGGTCCAGGCCCTGGCGGTGCTGTCCGAACGATCCAGCCTGCGTCCGGGTGAACAGGCGCGCGAACAGGCCCTGGCCCTGCTGGTGCGCGACGAGCTGATCCAGGCCCGCCCCGTGCCCCTGGGCTTGGCCCTGCCGGGCGAGCGGCGGCTGCGCCGGCTGTGTGAACAGATGCTGGCCCAGCCCGGGCGCCACGCCGACCTGGCCGGGTGGGCCGGCGAGGTCGCGGCCAGTCCACGCACCCTGGCCCGCTTGTTTCGGGAGCACCTCGGCACCACCTTCGGTCAATGGCGCCAGCAACTGCTGCTGGCCCAGGCCCTGACCCTGGCCGCACGCGGCCAGTCCATGCACCTGATCGCCGCCGAGCTGGGCTACCGCAGCCCCAGCGCCTTTGGTGCCATGGTCAAGCGCATGGTGGGCCAGCCCCCGGGGCAGTTCCTGGCCCGCGCCTGAGCCAGAGGCCCTGCCCGCCAACCCTGCACACCAACGAACCTAAAATCCTGCCATGAGCGAAGTTCAGTTCGACTACACCCGCCAGGACGCCAGCGGCGCCAGCTGCACCGCCCACGCCTGGGCCAAGGTGCCCGCCCCGCTGACGCCCGCGCAGCGGGACGACCTCAAGCAGCGCGCTGCCGCCCTGCTGAAGGCCCGCAACGCGGTGCTGGTGGCCCACTACTACGTGGACGGCGACCTGCAGGACCTGGCCCTGGAGACCGGCGGCTGCGTGGCCGACTCGCTGGAGATGGCGCGCTTCGGCCGTGACCACGCCGCCCAGACCCTGGTGGTGGCCGGCGTGCGCTTCATGGGCGAATCGGCCAAGATCCTCTCGCCCGGCAAGACGGTGCTGATGCCCGACCTGGACGCCACCTGCTCGCTGGACCTGGGCTGCCCGCCCGAGGACTTCGCCGCCTTCTGCGACGCCCACCCCGACCGCCAGGTCGTGGTCTATGCCAACACCAGCGCCGCGGTGAAGGCCCGCGCCGACTGGATGGTGACCAGCTCCTGCGCGCTGGCCATCGTGCGCCACCTGAAGGAACAAGGCCAGAAGATCCTCTGGGCGCCGGACCGCCACCTGGGCCGCTACATCCAGGAAGAAACCGGCGCCGACATGCTGCTGTGGAACGGCGCCTGCATCGTGCACGACGAGTTCAAGGGCCTGGAGTTGGAGCTGCTGAAAGCCCAGCACCCCGACGCGCTGGTGCTGGTGCACCCCGAATCTCCGCGCAGCGTGGTGCAGCTGGCCGACGTGGTGGGCTCCACCTCGCAGATGCTCAATGCGGTGATCCACGGCAGCGCCAAGGAATACATCGTCGCCACCGACAACCTGATCATGCACCGCATGCGCCAGCTGGCGCCGGGCAAGGTGCTGATCGAGGCCCCCACCGCCGGCAACAGCGCCACCTGCAAGAGCTGCGCGCACTGCCCCTGGATGGCCATGAACGGCCTGCAAGGCGTGGTGGACTGCCTGGAGCGCGGCGTGGGCGAGATCACCGTCGATGCAGCCACCGGCGAGCAGGCGGTGCATTGCATCACCCGCATGCTGGATTTCGTCGCCGCTCACCCCTCGGCCCTGGCGCCCAAGGTGCAGGGCATGGTCCGCGGCATCGGCGCCGCCTGAACCCGAGGCCCTCTTTCCCGATGTACGACCACGACGAAACCCTGGAAGAAGCCCGCGCGCGCAACGTGCGCGACGCGCTGTTCGAAGACATCGGCCGCGCCGACTGGACGGGGCTCTTGGTGCCGGCCGGCCGCCGGGTGGCGGCCCGTGTCACCGTGCGGGAAGATGCCGTGCTCTGCGGCCGCGACTGGTTCGCGGCCTGTCTGGCCACGCTGGACCCAGCCGCCACGGTGCAGTGGCATTACGCCGAGGGCGATCGCATGGCCGCCAACACCCCGGTGTGCGAGATCCAGGCCGACGCCCGCGCCCTGCTCTCGGCCGAGCGGCCGGCGCTGAACTTCCTGCAGCTGCTCTCGGGCACCGCCAGCATCACCCGCCGGCATGTGGAGGCGATCGAGGGTGCCTCGCCCAACCCGCGCGGCTGCGCGGTGCTGGACACCCGCAAAACCCTGCCCGGTCTGCGCCAGGCGCAAAAGTACGCGGTGCGGGTGGGTGGCGGCCAGAACCAACGCCTGGCGCTGTGGCACGGCATCCTGATCAAGGAGAACCACATCGCCGCGGCCGGCGGCATCCCGCAGGTGCTCCAAGCTGCCGCCGAGCTGAACGCCGGGGTGGAGATCCAGATCGAGGTGGAAAGCCTGGCCCAGTTGCAGGAAGCCCTGGACCACGGCGCCACCAGCGTGCTGCTGGACAATTTCAGCCTCGAGATGATGCGCGAGGCCGTGACCTTGACCGCTGGCCGTGCCTTGCTGGAAGCCTCGGGCGGCGTGACGCTGGACGGCCTGCGCGCCATCGCCGCCACCGGGGTGGACCGCATCTCCGTCGGCAAGCTCACCAAGGACGTGGTGGCCACCGACTACTCGATGCGGGTGCTGGATCGACTGACAGCGTGAGACGGCACTGACGCGGTGATGAAGGCCCGCCCTGGCGGGCCTTTTTCACGCCCGGAGTCGGCCAGAACAAGGCAGACTCTCACCCATGGACATCGCCTCGATCCACAACTGGTACGAAAAGGCCGTCTTCGCGACGGTCATGCAGCAGGCCCAGAACTTCCCTCACCTGCTGGAGAACGACGACGCGCTGGCGGACATCGCCTGCGTGGCGTTGAACCGGCTGCCGCCGCGCTACATCCGCCACGACGTGGACCTGGCCTTCTTCCAGACCGAGCAGGAACGCACGGAGTCGGAGCGGGCGGTGGAAGAAGCCGTCGAATTCGCGATCGGCTTCGTCCAGGCCCGCAACGCGATGCGCGCCCGCCGCTGAACGCGCTCAGCGGCTCCTGGCCTTGCGCGTCAGCACGGTCGGGAAGCTGACCGGCAGCGTGTGCGGGAAGTCGCGGCTGTAGTGCAGGCCGCGGCTTTCGTGCCGCATCAGGGCGGAGCGGACGATCAGCTCGGCGCTCACCACCAGATTGCGCAGCTCCAGCAGGTCGCGGCTGACGCGGAAGTTGGCGTAGTAGTCGTCGATCTCGTCCTTGAGCAGCTTGATGCGGTGCAGCGCCCGTTCCAGCCGACGGGTCGTGCGCACGATGCCGACGTAGTTCCACATCAGCAGGCGCAGCTCGTCCCAGTTGTGGGCGATCACCACCTGCTCATCGGCATCCTCCACCAGGCTTTCATCCCAGGCCGGCAGCTTGGGCAGCACCGGCTCAGCGGCCTGCAGGATGGCGTCCACGCAGCTGTGGCCCAGCACCACGCATTCCAGCAGCGAGTTGCTGGCCAGGCGGTTGGCGCCGTGCAGGCCGGTGTAGGTGGCCTCACCCACCGCGTACAGGCCCGGCAGGTCGGTGCGGCCCGCCAGGTCGGTCACCACGCCACCGCAGGTGTAGTGCGCGGCCGGCACCACCGGGATGGGCTGGCGCGCGATGTCGATGCCCAGCTCCAGGCAGCGGGCGTAGATGGTCGGGAAGTGTTCCTTCAGGAAGGCCTCGCCCAGGTGGGTGGCGTCCAGCCACACATGGTCCAGGCCATGCTTCTTCATCTCGAAGTCGATGGCGCGGGCCACGATGTCGCGCGGGGCCAGCTCGGCCCGGGCGTCGTGTTCGGGCATGAAGCGCAGGCCCCAGGGCGAACCGTCGGTCGAAGGCACGTTGGGCAGACGCAGCAGGCCGCCCTCGCCCCGCAGCGCCTCGGTGATCAGGAAGCTGCGCTCCTGCGGGTGGTACAGACAGGTCGGGTGGAACTGGATGAACTCCATGTTCGCCACCCGGCAGCCGGCCCGCCAGGCCATCGCGATGCCGTCGCCGGTCGAGGTCTCGGGGTTGCTGGTGTAGCGGTAGACCTTGCCCACCCCGCCGGTGGCCAGCACCACGGCCCGGGCCGGCAGGGTCTCCACCTTGCCGGTGTCGATGTCCAGCGCATACACCCCGTGGCATTGCGGGCTGCCATCGGACTTTTTCACGTGCCGGTTGGTGATCAGGTCGACCGCCATCCAGCGCGCCCGCAACTCCACGTTCGGATGGGCGCGCGCACGTGCCAGCAGGGCTTCATGGATGGCCTTGCCGGTGGCGTCGGCCGCGTGGGCGATGCGCCGCACTGCATGGCCGCCTTCCCGGGTCAGATGCAGCCCCAGCGGGCCGGCCGGGTCCGGCGAAAACGGCACGCCCTGGGCCACCAGCCACTCGATGGCCTGTGCGCTGTTCTGGGCGATGTAGCGCGCGGTGTGTTCATCCACCAGCCCGGCACCGGCCTCCTGGGTGTCGCGCACATGGGACTCGACGCTGTCGTCCGACCCCAGCACCCCCACGATACCCCCCTGGGCCCAGGCGGTGGCCGCCTCACCCAGATCGC
Source organism: Ideonella benzenivorans (assembly GCF_020387415.1). Lineage (GTDB taxonomy): Bacteria > Pseudomonadota > Gammaproteobacteria > Burkholderiales > Burkholderiaceae_C > Ideonella > Ideonella benzenivorans. Next base: position 505,814 of record NZ_JAGWCB010000008.1, read on the forward strand.
GCTTGGCCAGCACGACCACCTTCTGGCCCTTTTCGGCCAGGTTCAGGGCCACCGTCAGGCCACCCAATCCGGCCCCGACGATCACCACCGGGTTTTCGCTCGTCATCACCCGTCCAACTCATCAAAGTGTCACATGACACCAAGGGGGATTCTACGAACTTGTGCCCGCCAGGGGGCGCCGTAGGCCATCCCTGTGAGCGCCCAGATGGCACACAGCCCGCAGGAGACTTGCGGCTCCCCGGGCTGTGTGTGGACACAGGGGCCGGCTCGCGACCCCTGAGGCTCAGTGCACCACGCGACCGAAGGTCAGCGCGCCGCCGTCGACGTCGATCGGGATCACGTCCTTGGGCCCGAACTTGCCTTCCAGGATCAGCTTGGCAACCGGGTTCTCGATCTGGTGCTGAATGGCCCGCTTGAGCGGACGCGCCCCGAACACCGGGTCGAAGCCCGCCTTGGCGATCTCGGCCAGCGCCGCCGGCGACACCTCCAGCCGCATGTCCATCTTGGCCAGCCGCGCCTCCAGCCCCTTGAGCTGGATCTTCGCGATCGACGCGATGTTGGCCTGGTCGAGGGCGTGGAACACCACCGTCTCGTCGATCCGGTTCAGGAACTCCGGACGGAAGTGCTGCTTGACCTCTTCCCAGACCGCGGCCTTGATCACATCGTTCGCCTGACCGGTCATGGACATGATCAGCTGCGAGCCCAGGTTGCTGGTCATCACGATCACGGTGTTCTTGAAGTCCACCGTGCGGCCTTGACCATCGGTCAGGCGGCCATCGTCCAGCACCTGCAGCAGCACGTTGAACACGTCCGGGTGGGCCTTCTCGACCTCGTCAAGCAGCACCACGCTGTAGGGCTTGCGGCGCACGGCCTCGGTCAGGTAGCCGCCTTCGTCATAGCCCACATAGCCCGGAGGCGCGCCGATCAGACGGCTCACGGAGTGCTTCTCCATGAACTCGCTCATGTCGATGCGGATCATGTGGTCCTCGCTGTCGAACAGGAAGCCCGCCAACGCCTTGCACAGCTCGGTCTTGCCCACGCCGGTGGGGCCCAGGAACAGGAAGCTGCCCAGCGGCCGGTTCGGGTCGGACAGGCCGGCGCGGCTGCGGCGGATCGCATCGGACACGGCCACGATGGCCTCGTCCTGCCCCACCACGCGCTCGTGCAGCTTGGTCTCCATCTGCAGCAGCTTGTCGCGCTCGCCCTGCATCAGCTTGCTGACCGGGATGCCGGTGGCGCGGCTGACCACCTCGGCGATCTCCTCGGCACCGACCATGGTGCGCAGCAGCTTGTTGGCCGCGCCCGCGGGCTTGCCGGCCTCCTTGGCCTGGGCTTCCTTCAGGCGCTTTTCCAGCTCCGGCAGCTTGCCGTACTGCAGCTCGGCCACCTTGTTGAAGTCACCCTTGCGCTTGAACTCCTCGATCTGGAAGCGGATCTTGTCGATCTCCTCCTTGACCTGGGCGCTGCCCTGGGCGGTGGCCTTCTCGGCCTTCCAGATCTCTTCGAGGTCGGCGTACTCGCGTTCCAGCTTGGTGATCTCTTCCTCGATCAGGCCCAGGCGCTTCTGCGACGCCTCGTCGGTTTCCTTCTTAACCGCCTCACGCTCGATCTTCAGCTGGATCAACCGGCGGTCGAGCTTGTCCATCGATTCCGGCTTGGAGTCGATCTCGATCTTGATCTTGGCCGCGGCCTCGTCGATCAGGTCGATGGCCTTGTCCGGCAGGAAGCGGTCGGTGATGTAGCGGTGGCTCAGCTCGGCCGCAGCCACGATGGCGGGGTCGGTGATCTCCACGCCGTGGTGCACCTCGTACTTCTCCTGCAGGCCGCGCAGGATGGCGATCGTCGCCTCCACGCTGGGCTCATCGACCAGCACCTTCTGGAAGCGGCGCTCCAGTGCGGCGTCCTTCTCGACGTACTTGCGGTACTCGTCCAGCGTGGTGGCGCCGATGCAGTGCAGCTCACCGCGCGCCAGGGCCGGCTTAAGCATGTTGCCGGCGTCCATCGCACCCTCGGCCTTGCCGGCACCCACCATGGTGTGCAGTTCGTCGATGAACAAGATCACGCGGCCCTCTTCCTGGGCCACTTCCTTGAGCACGGCCTTCAGCCGTTCCTCGAACTCGCCGCGGTACTTGGCCCCGGCCAGCAGGCCGGCCATGTCCAGCACCAGCACCTTCTTGTCGCGCAGGGTGTCGGGCACTTCGCCGTTGACGATGCGCTGGGCCAAGCCCTCGACGATGGCGGTCTTGCCCACGCCCGGCTCACCGATCAGCACCGGGTTGTTCTTGCTGCGGCGTTGCAGCACCTGGATGGCGCGGCGGATCTCGTCGTCGCGGCCGATCACCGGGTCGAGCTTGCCCTGGCGGGCGCGCTCGGTCAGGTCCAGGGTGTACTTCTTCAGCGCTTCGCGCTGGCCTTCGGCCTCGGCCGAATCGACCTTCTGGCCGCCGCGCACCGCCTCAATGGCAGCCTCCAGGGCCTTGCGGGTCAGACCATGACCGCGCACGACGCCGCCCAGATCGGACTTGGCATCGGCCAGGGCCAGCAGGAACATCTCGCTGGCGATGAAGCTGTCGCCACGCTGCATGGCCTCCTTGTCGGCCTGCTGCAGCAGTTGCACCAGATCACGACCCGCCTGCACCTGGCCACCGCCCTGCACCTGGGGCAGGCCGCCGATGGCGGTGTCCATCGCGGTCTTCAGGGCCGCGGTATTGGCTCCGGCACGCTCCAGCAGAGCCTTGGGGCCGTCCGGCTGAGCCAGCATGGCGGCCAACAGGTGGGACGGCTCGATGTACGGGTTGTCCTGCGCCACAGCCAGGCTCTGGGCCTCGGCCAGGGCTTGCTGGAACGCAGTGGTGAGCTTGTCAAGACGCATGAATGTTTCCTCCGATTGCGAAGGCACATGGGCGCCGCCCCCGCGATTTCAAGAGGTTGACCGACATGGCCGGCCCACGACTTGACTCACATCAAGCCAATCGAGTCGCCCGCGGCCCGGGGTGAGCCATTCAGAGGATGTCGCCCAGCGCCCGGTAGCAGCCGGCGTGGTAGACCAGGGGCTCGCCCTCGCCCTGGTGCACCTGCAGCACCCGGCCGATGAAAAGGCGGTGGTCCCCGGCGACCTGCACACTCTCGCGGGCGCACTCGAAGCTGGCCAGGGCGTCCCGCAGCAGCGGCGCCTCGGTGAGGCCCTGTCCCCAGGCCCCCACCGCGAAACGGTCGCCGCTGCGGCCGGCAAAGGCCTGCGAGACGTCCATCTGCGTCTGCCCCAGCACATTCACCGTGAAATGCGCCGCCTGCTCGAACGCCGCCACGCTGGGGCTGGCGTTGCGCAGCGACCAGAGAATCAGGGCCGGCTCCAGCGACAGCGCGTTGAAGGAGTTGACGGTCAGGCCAATCGGGTCGCCCTCGGCCGTCCGACAGGTCACGATGGTGATGCCGGTCGTGAAGCGCCCCAGGGCGCCCCGCAGTTGCTTGGCGTCCAGGCTCATGCCGTACCCGCCTCGCCCGCGTTGGCCGAGGGCAGCCCCCAGCGGGCCAGCGCCGCGTCGTCGGCCACCCGGGCGTCCACCCAGCGCGCCCCGTCCGGGGTGGTTTCCTTCTTCCAGAACGGCGCCTGGGTCTTGAGGTAGTCCATCAGGAACTCGCAGGCCTGGAAGGCCTCGCCCCGGTGGGCCGAGCTGACGGCCACCAGCACGATCTGGTCGCCTGGGGCCAGTCGCCCCACCCGGTGGATCACCCGTGCGCCGCGGATGTCAAATCGAGCCAGGGCCGCATCGATCATCGCCTCGATGGCCCTTTCGGTCATGCCGGGGTAGTGCTCCAGCTCCATGGCCGAAACCTCTCCCGGCTGGGCCCCGTGGCGGTCGCGCACCGTGCCGACGAAGCTGACCACCGCCCCCACCCCGCCGTCGCCAGCGCGCAGCGCGGCCACGGTCTGGCTCAGGTCGAAATCGGCCGTCTGGATGGCGACGCGGGTGGCGGGACGCTGTGCTTGCGACATCGCGTCAGCCCCCCGTCACCGGCGGGAAGAAGGCCAGCTCGTCTCCTTCGGCCAGCACCGTCTCGCCCGCGGCCAGCGTCTGGTTGACGGCGGCCCGCACCGGCCGCCCGGGTGCCAGTGCCGCGGTGGCGGCCTCGCTCTCGGCAGCCAGGTGGGCCCGGGCCTGGGCCACGGTCGCGCCAGCGGGCAGTTCCAGCGCCCGGCTGGCCCCCAAGGTCTCGCGCAGCGAGGCAAAGAACAGCACCTGAATCCGCATCATGGCCCCTGTCTCAGGCCCCCGCGGCCAACACGGGCAGCGGGTAATAGTCCACCACATCCCCGGCGGCGATCATCTGCCCGCCCGGGTTGTCCAGCAAGCCGTCGGCCCACACCGCCGAGCTCAGCACGCCCGAGCCCTGGTTCGGATAGGGCTGCAACCGCCCGTCATCGCCCACCCGCACACGCAGGAATTCGCGCCGACGATCGGGCCGCGGCCAATCGAAGCCGGCGGTCAGTCGCAAGGGCCGCGGCAACGCGCAGGCGCCCCCTTGCAGGGCCCGCAGCAGCGGCGCCACGGTGAGCCAGAAGGTCACGAAGCTCGCCACCGGATTGCCCGGCAGGCCCATCAGCAGGGTCTCGCCGCCCATGGCGCGGCGCACCGCCCCCACCGCCAGCGGCTTGCCCGGTTTGGCGGACAGCTGCCAGTGGTGCAGCCAACCTTCGGCCTGCACCGCGGGCCGCAGGTGATCCTCTTCCCCGACCGAGGCCCCGCCCGAGGTGACGATCAGGTCATGGCCCGCTGCCGCCTCGCGCAGGCTGGCCTGCACACGCGCCCGCTGATCGGGCACGGCGCCCAGGTCGGTCACGTCACAGCCCAGCGACTGCAGCAGGCCGCGCAACATGAAACGGTTGCTGTTGTAGATCGCGCCGGGTTTGAGCGGCTCGCCCGGCAGCACCAGCTCGTCCCCGCTGCACAGCAGGGCCACGCGGGGCCGACAGTGCACGGTCAGCGTGGACACGCCCACGGCGGCGGCCAGGCCCAGCGCCTGCGCAGTCAGCCGCTGGCCGGCGGCCAGCACCTCGGTCCCGCTGGCCACGTCCTCGCCGCGCCGGCGCACCCATTGCCCGGACGGCACGCATTCCTGCACCTGCACCCGCCCCCAGGGTGTGCCCGCCTCCGGCTGGGCCAGGCAGGCCTCCTGCATCACCACGGCATCGGCGCCCTCCGGCAAGGGGGCCCCGGTGAAGATGCGCGCGGCCGTGCCGGCTGCCAGCGGGGTGCCGGCATGGCCGGCGGCGATGCGCTGGCTCACCGGCAGCACGGTGCCCGCTTGCGGCACATCGGCGCTGCGCATGGCGTAGCCGTCCATCGCGCTGTTGTCGCAGGGCGGCACATCCACACGGGCCCGCACGGGGGCCGCCAGCACACGCCCCAGCCCATCGAACAGCGACACCGTCTCGGTCGCCTGGCATCGATGGCTGTCGGCCAACTCAGCCAGTTGCGCCAGCACCGCTTCCAGCGCCAACAAGGGCGGCCGGGCGGAAGGAGATGAATCAGCCATGGTGGGGAGGATGGTAGAGGTAGCGTTCACCGCTGGCCAGCAGATGGCGCACCAGCAACGCGGGTTCGTTCAGGTCCAGCACCGGCACCCGGGGCACCTCGGGCAGCGAAGCCGGGTCGTCAGTGATGACGGCCACCACCTGCGGGTCGTGCAGGAACAGCGGCTCGCGCCCCGCCGGCCCCACCCCGTCACGCCACACCTCGACCTTGGGCAGGTCTTCGTGCTTGAAGCCTTCGACCAGCACCCAGTCGCAAGGGCTCAACTCGGCGATCAACACATGCGGATCCAGCACCTGCGGCTGCGCGAACTCCCGCATCAGGGCCAGACGGTGGCTGTTGGCCACCAGCACCTCGCCGGCCCCGGCCTGGCGGTGGCGCCAGCTGTCCTTGCCGGGGTGGTCGATGTCAAAGCGGTGATGGGCATGTTTGATCACCGACACCCGCTGCCCCGCGGCACGCAGGCCGGCGATCACGCCTTCCAGCAGCGTGGTCTTGCCCATGCCGGATGCACCGCAGACGCCGATCACCCGCATGGCCGCGCCGAGGTCCTGGGGCCTCAATCCTGGCAATGCTCGGCCACGAAGGCCTTCACCACGTCGACCTGGGCCGGCACCACGGTGAAACGCTTGGGCAAGGCCTCCAGGCCCGCCAGCACGGCCGGCCGTTCGGGTTCGCGGCCCAGAGCCTCGCGGATCGTCGCGGCGAACTTGGTCGGCAGCGCCGTCTCCAGCACGATCATCGGCACGCCCGCCTCGACATGCTCGGCGGCGACCTTCACGCCATCAGCGGTGTGCGGATCGACCAGGGTGGCAAAGCGCGCCCAGGTGCTGCGGATGGTGGACAGCCGGTCGGCATGGGTGCTCTTGCCCGACTGGAAGCCGAAGTCGGCCACGTGGGCGCGCTCCTCGGCGTTCAGTGTGAACACGCCTTCGCGGGCCAGGGTCTCACCGAACAGGGTCCGCACCCGCGCGCCATCACGGCCCAGCAGGTCGCAGACGAAGCGCTCGAAGTTGGACGCCTTGGAGATGTCCATCGACGGGCTGCTGGTCTCGTGCGTCTCGGCGCTGCCGCGCACCCGGTAGCTGCCGGTGCGGAAGAACTCGTCGAGCACGTCGTTCTCGTTGGTCGCCACCACCAGGTGCTTCACCGGCAGGCCCATCATGCGGGCCACATGGCCGGCACAGACGTTGCCGAAGTTGCCCGAGGGCACGCAGAAGCTGACCTGCTCGCTGTTGTCCTTCGTGGCTTGGAAGTAGCCGGCGAAGTAGTACACCACCTGGGCCAGCAGGCGCGCCCAATTGATCGAGTTGACGGTGCCGATCTTGTACTGGCGCTTGAAGGCCAGGTCGTTGGACACGGCCTTGACGATGTCCTGCGCGTCGTCGAACACGCCTTCCACCGCCAGGTTGTGGATGTTGGCGTCCTGCAGGCTGAACATCTGGGCCTGCTGGAACGGGCTCATGCGGCCGTGCGGGCTGAGCATGAAGACCCGCACGCCCTTCTTGCCGCGCATGGCGTATTCGGCCGCGCTGCCGGTGTCGCCCGAGGTGGCACCCAGGATGTTGAGCTGCTCGCCGCGGCGGGCCAGTTCGTACTCGAACAGGTTGCCCAGCAGCTGCATGGCCATGTCCTTGAAGGCCAGGGTCGGCCCGTTGGACAGCGCCTCGATCATCAGGCCCGAATCACCCAGGCGGCGCACCGGCACGATGGCCTCGCTGCCAAAGACCTCGGCGGTGTAGGTCTTGTCGACCAGGGCCTTCAGATCGGCAGCCGGGATGTCGTCGATGTAGAGCGAGAGGATCTCGAAGGCGAGCTCTGCATAGCGCAGGCCGCGCCAGCGCGCCAGCGTCGCCGCGTCCACCTTCGGGTAGGCCAGCGGCAGGTACAGGCCGCCATCCGGCGCCAGGCCTTCCAGCAGGATTTCGCAGAAGCGGCGCTCGGTGCGGTCGCCGCGGGTGCTGATGTACTTCATGATCGCTCCCGGGCCGTTCAGGCCAGCTCTTCCTTGCGCAGGCTGACGATGGGGGCCAGCACGGTCGGCAGGGCCTGCATCTTGGCCTGGGCGGCGCGCAGCCGACCTTCGATGGTCTTGTGCGTCAGGATGATCAGGTCGGTCTGACGCTCGCCGTCCTCGGATTCGCGCTGCAGCACCGCGTCGATCGAGATGCCGTTGTCGGCCAGGATGCCGGTGATCTCGGCCAGCACGCCGGCCTCGTCGGCCACCCGCAGGCGCAGGTAGAACGAGGTCTGCACGGCCTCGATCGGCAGGATGGGCGTGTCGGCCAGCGCGTCAGGCTGGAAGGCCAGCGACGGCACACGGTGCCCCGGCTCGGCGGAGGCCAGGCGGGTGATGTCCACCAGGTCGGCGATCACCGCCGAGGCCGTCGGCTCGGAGCCAGCGCCCTTGCCGTAGTACAGCGTGGTGCCCACCGCATCGGCCTGCACCAGCACCGCGTTCATCGCCCCTTCCACATTGGCGATCAGGCGCTTGGCCGGGATCAGCGTCGGGTGCACGCGCAGCTCGATGCCGTCATCGCGATGCTTGGTGATGCCGAGCAGCTTGATGCGGTAACCGAGTTGCTCGGCATAGCGGATGTCCAGCGCCTGCAGCTGGGTGATGCCCTCGACATGCGCCTTGTCGAATTGCACCGGGATGCCGAAGGCCAGCGCGCTCATCAGCGTGACCTTGTGGGCCGCGTCCACACCCTCGATGTCGAAGGTCGGATCGGCCTCGGCATAGCCCAGCCGCTGGGCCTCCTTGAGCACCACGCTGAAGTCCAGACCCTTCTCGCGCATCTCGGAGAGGATGAAGTTGGTGGTGCCGTTGATGATGCCGGCGATCCACTCGATGCGGTTGGCGGTCAGGCCCTCGCGCAGCGCCTTGATGATGGGGATGCCGCCAGCCACTGCGGCCTCGAAGGCCACCGTGACGCCCTTCTCCCGCGCGGCGGCGAAGATCTCGCTGCCATGCACGGCCAGCAGCGCCTTGTTGGCGGTGACCACATGCTTGCCCGCGGCGATGGCCTCCAGCACCAGGGTCTTGGCCACGCCGTAGCCGCCAATCAGTTCGACAACGATGTCGATTTCGGGGTTGGCAATCACCTCCCGCGCATCGCCCACCACCTTCACGCCCTCGCCCACGATGCTGCGCGCACGCTCGGTGTCCAGGTCGGCCACCATGGTGATCTCGATGCCCCGGCCGGCGCGGCGCCGAATCTCCTGCTGGTTGCGCTGCAGGACATGGAAGGTACCGGAACCAACGGTGCCGATGCCGAGAAGGCCGACCTGGATGGGTTTCATGCGATGACTCAGTCTGTGGAACGCGGGAAAGGAATTGTCAGCGACCGCGGGTCAGGTGCCGTGACGCTTGCGATAGCGGTCGAGGAAGCGCGCGATGCGCCCGATGGCCTCGGTGAGGTCGTCGGTGTTGGGCAGGAACACGACGCGGAAGTGGTCCGGGTCGGGCCAATTGAAGCCGGTGCCCTGCACGATCAACACCTTCTCCTGGGCCAGCAGATCGTAGGCGAACTGCTGGTCGTCGGCGATCGGATAGATCTTCGAATCCAGGCGCGGGAACATGTAGAGCGCCGCCTGGGGCTTGACCACGCTGACGCCCGGGATCTGGGTCAGCAGGTCGTAGGCCAGGTCGCGCTGACGGGCCAGCCGGCCGCCCGGCGCCACGAGGTCCTTGATGCTCTGGTAGCCGCCCAGCGCGGTCTGGATCGCCAGCTGGCCGGGCGTGTTCGCGCACAGGCGCATCGAAGCCAGCATGTTCAGGCCTTCGATGTAATCCTTGGCGCGCTTCTTGTCGCCCGACACCACCATCCAGCCGGAACGGTAACCGCAGGAGCGGTAGTTCTTCGACAGCCCGTTGAAGGTCAAGAACAGCACGTCCTCGGCCAGCGAAGCGATGCTGGTGTGGGACACGCCGTCGTAGAGCACCTTGTCGTAGATCTCGTCGGCGAACACGATCAGGCCGTGCTCACGCGCGATGTCCACAATGCCCTGGAGGATCTCCACCGGGTACAGCGCACCGGTCGGGTTGTTCGGGTTGATCAGGACCAGCGCCTTGGTGTGCGGCGTGATCTTGGCGCGCATGTCGTCCAGATCGGGCAGCCAGCCGCTGCCTTCATCGCAGCGGTAGTGCACCGGCGTGCCGCCCGACAGCGACACCACGGCCGTGTAGAGCGGGTAGTCGGGCGACGGGATCAGCACCTCGTCGCCAGCATCCAGCAGGGCGTTCATGCTGAAGGCGATCAGCTCGGACGCGCCGTTGCCCAGGTAGACATCATCGACCGTGACGCCCTTGATGCCCTTCTCCTGGCAGTAGTGCACCACCGCCTTGCGCGGCGCGAACAGGCCCTTGCTGTCGGTGTAGCCGGCTGCGTCGGGCAGGTTGCGGATCATGTCCTGGATGATCTCGTCAGGCGGCAACAGGCCGAACGCGGCCACATTGCCGATGTTCAGCTTGATGATCTTCTGACCTTCATCTTCCATCTGGCGGGCCTTGTCCAGCACAGGCCCCCGGATGTCATAACCTACGTTTTCAAGCTTGCTGGACTTGGCTATCGGTTTCAAACCGCAATCTCCTGCAATGCCCCTGCACTTGGGTGTGCTCTTAGGTCGGGGAAACCTATAATTAAAACATAGGTAGCCCCCTCAGATCGCGCAGGAGCATTCGTGAAATTCCAACCCGACACGCTGGAGGGCGTCAATGCCATTGCCCGCATCGAGCCCGGCCGGGTCTGGGTGCGGCAGGCACAGTTCGAGCACAGCGTGCTGGTGCCCTGGCAGGGCCAGGTGCAGGCCTGGGACGCCCGCCAGCCCAGCGACCTGACCAGCACACATTTCGAGCCACTCGTGGCGCTCGCGCCCGAGCTGGTGATCTTCGGCAGTGGGCCGCGCCACACCTTCATCTCGCCGCAGCTCTATCGCGCCCTGATCGAACAGCGCATCGGCATCGAAACGATGGACACCGCCGCAGCCTGCCGCACCTACAACGTGCTGGTCAGCGAAGGCCGCCGGGTCGTGGCCGCCTTGCTCCTCTGAGCCAACGATGCGAAGGGACTTGACGGTTCAACTTATAATTCGAAGTTGTGCCTTTCATAGGCACCCTGCTGAACACCCATTCTCATGACGCCAGCCCTCAACAAACCTCTGCCGGACATTGAAGCGCAAGCGACGGGTGGTGTGAAGTTCACACCCCAATCGTTTCATGGTCAAACTGTGGTGCTGTACTTCTACCCCAAGGACAACACGCCCGGTTGCACGACCGAAGCAATGCAATTCCGGGATCATCACGAGGAATTCGTGAAAGCCGGCGCCGTGGTGTTTGGCGTCTCGCGCGACAACATGGCCTCGCACGACAAGTTCAAGCAGAACCTGGAACTGCCGTTCCAGCTGATCGCCGACACGGAAGAGAAACTGTGTCACATGTTCGGCGTGGTCAAGAACAAGATCATGTACGGCAAGAAGGTCAAGGGCATTGAGCGCTCGACCTTCCTGATCGACAGCCATGGCGTGCTGCGGGCCGAATGGCGCGGCATCAAGGTGGCAGGCCATGTCGACGAGGTTCTCAAGGCCGTGCAGGAACTGAAAGTCGCCGCCTGAGACACCGGTTTGCACAGCGCGCGAGTTGTGCATAATGGGTCCATGCCCGAGCAATTTCCGTCGCGCATCCCCCGAAAAGCCGCACAGTCGTCTGTGCGGCTTTTTTGTTTCTGAAATTCAGTTCAGGCCCTTCGTCCATGCCCCTGCCCAAGCCTCCTGCCCATCGCGCTGTCATCCTTCCCGCCACGGCTTACGACACCCAGGCCGCCCCCAAGACACGCCGCAGCACCGCCAAGGCGGCACCCGCCCAAGCTGACGAGCCCCACCCCGCCCTGGAATTGCGGCCTGAAGCCGCAGAGATTCCCGCCGCCCGCCCATCGGCGCTGCCGGTCAAGGCCCCCGCCCAGCCGCGCCCGCCGCAAGCCGCCACGCCTCCGCGCCCCCGCCCCCGCAAGCCCCGCGAGGCCGGCCCGGCCAAGCTCTTCGTGCTGGACACCAACGTGCTGATGCACGACCCGATGTCGATCTTCCGCTTCGACGAGCACGACATCTACCTGCCGATGATCACGCTCGAAGAGCTCGACGGCCACAAGAAAGGCATGAGCGAGGTGGCTCGCAACGTGCGCCAGGTGAGCCGCGAACTGGATGCCCTGGCCGCCGACGCCGGCCCGGATGCCGCCGCCGGTGTGCCGCTGGCCAAGTCGGGGCACCGTGAAGCCGGCGGCAAGCTGTTCTTCCAGACGACGTTCCTTGATGTGTCGCTGCCAGCCGGCCTGCCACAGGGCAAGGCCGACAACCAGATCCTGGGCGTGGTCCAGTCGCTGCGCGAGCAGTTTCCCCAGCGTCAGGTCGTGCTGGTGTCCAAGGACATCAACATGCGGGTCAAGGCCCGTGCGCTCGGCCTGGCCGCCGAGGACTACTTCAACGACAAGACCCTCGACGACGGCGACCTGCTCTACACCGGGGTGCTGCAGTTGCCAGCGGACTTCTGGGAGCGCCATGGCAAGACCATGGAGAGCTGGAGCCAGGCCGGCCACACCTACTACCGCATCACCGGCCCGCTGGTGCCGGCCCTGATGGTGAACCAGTTCGTCTACCTCGAAGCCGCGGGAGAGGCGCCACTGCATGCGCGCGTCACCGAAATCACCGGCAAGACCGCCGTGTTGAAGACGCTGCGCGACTACACGAGCGGCAAGAACGCCGTCTGGGGCGTGGCCGCCCGCAACCGCGAACAGAACTTCGCCCTCAACCTGCTGATGGATCCCGAGGTCGATTTCATCTCCCTGACCGGCACCGCCGGCACGGGCAAGACGCTGATGACGCTGGCTGCCGCCTTGTCGCAGGTGCTGGAAGACCGTCGCTACAGCGAGATCATCGTCACCCGCGTGACTGTGCCGGTGGGCGAGGACATCGGCTTCCTGCCGGGCAATGAGGAAGAAAAGATGGGCCCCTGGATGGGGGCCCTGGACGACAACCTGGAAGTCCTGGCCCGCAGCGACAGTTCGGCCGGCGAATGGGGCCGCGCCGCCACCAACGACCTGGTGCGCAGCAAGATCAAGATCAAGAGTCTGAACTTCATGCGCGGTCGCACGTTCTTGAACAAGTTCGTGCTCATCGACGAAGCCCAGAACCTCACCCCCAAGCAGATGAAGACCTTGATCACCCGCGCCGGCCCCGGCACGAAGATCGTCTGCCTGGGCAACCTGGCCCAGATCGACACCCCCTACCTGACCGAGGGCAGTTCGGGCCTGACCTACGTGGTGGACCGCTTCAAGGGCTGGCCCCACTCGGGCCATGTGACGCTGGCCCGCGGCGAACGCTCGCGTCTGGCGGACTTCGCTTCGGACGTCCTGTGATGCATGGGCCGGCCATCCCCTGTCGGACACCATCCGCAGGGGAAAGCTGGTCTTTTCACGCTCTTCTCGTACCTCTTGAAACTTGACACCCTGCTGTCTTCTCGCCTATTCTCGACCAGTGCATCATCGACAGAAGCATTTCCCTCACCACCATGCCATCACGGGCCGCCTGCCGGCCCTGCATCAGGCCAAGCGGTTGGGTCGTTGGGTTCGACACTCCTCACTGATCACCGCACTGGCGCTTGCCGGTGTGACGGTGCATGCCGCCCCTGATGTGGGCGGTGCCGGTGATCCGGTGATGCGACTGCTGGAGCAACGCGGGTTGTTGCCGGTGAATGCCACGCCAAATACGGTGGCCCCAAGCGCTGCAGAACCCACCTCCGGCAATTCCCTGCTGAATCAGGTGCGGAACCGGGCCTCCGATTTGGTCGTGTCGGCGATGGACTTCATCGGCGTGCGCTACCGCCGCGGTGGCAACAATGCCTCCGAAGGTTTTGATTGCTCCGGCTTCACTCGCCATGTGTTCGAGAACAGCATTGGCTTGGTGCTGCCGAGGCGTGCCGAAGAGCAGGCTCGCGACCCGAGCCTGCTGAAGATCAACGCCACCGATCTGCGCCCTGGCGATCTGGTGTTCTTCAACACGCTGCGCGCCACGTTCTCGCACGTGGGCATCTACGTCGGTGACGGCAAGTTCATCCATGCCCCGCGCACGGGCAGCGAAATCCGCATCGACGACATGCGGCAGTCGTACTGGGTCCAGCGCTTCACCGGTGCCCGTCGGGTTCCCCAGGTGAACGGCTCCGAGCTGAACAACAACCCGACGCCCTGAAGGGTGTCCCCCCAGGCGTGGCCTGGGCTTGCGCACAATAGGCGCGTCATGAAACGCAAGGTCATCCTGTTGCGCGACGCGTCGAGCCATCAGGTCGAGCCTCCGGCCGCCGCGCCATCCCCACTCCCCGCCGCGTCATGGGGCGCCCACACGCCCCCGCTGGTCGACGGCCTGGGCAGACCCCTGCGTGACCTGCGCATCTCGGTCACCGACCGCTGCAACTTCCGCTGCAGCTACTGCATGCCCAAGGAGGTGTTTGATGGGCACCAGTTCCTGCCCCACGCCTCGCTGCTCAGCTTCGAAGAGATCGCACGCACGGCACGCGTGTTCGTGCAGCTGGGCGTGCGCAAGCTGCGCTTGACGGGCGGCGAGCCGCTGCTGCGGCGGCAGGTCGAGCAGTTGATCGAACCCCTGGCTGCGCTGCAGACGCCAGACGGGCGCCCCGTCGACATCGCCCTCACCACGAATGGGTCCGTCCTGGCGCGCAAGGCCGCCGCCCTGAAATCCGCCGGGCTGCGCCGCGTGACGGTGAGCCTGGATGCGCTGGACGACGCCGTCTTCCAGCGCATGAACGACGTGGGCTTCCCGGTGGCCGAGGTGCTGGACGGCATCGACACCGCGCTGGCGGTGGGCCTGGGGCCGGTCAAGGTCAACATGGTGGTCAAGCGCGGCACCAACGACCAGGAGATCCTGCCATTGGCCGGCCATCTGCGCGACCGCTATGGCGACCAGATCCGTCTGCGCTTCATCGAGTACATGGACGTGGGCGCCACCAATGGCTGGCGCATGGACGAGGTGCTGCCCTCCACCGAGGTGCGCACCCTGATCCAGTCCCGCTGGCCGCTGGTTCCCCTGGAGGCCGAAACCCGTGGCGAAACCGCCGAGCGCTGGCGCTATGCCGACGGCCGCGGCGAGGTCGGCTTCATCTCCAGTGTCACCCGCGCCTTCTGCCGGGGCTGCAACCGCATCCGACTCTCCACCGAGGGGCGCCTCTATACCTGCCTGTTCGGCAGCCAGGGGCATGACCTGCGCGGCCTGCTGCGCAGCGGGGCCGATGATGCCCAACTGGCCGAGCGCATCCACCAGGTCTGGCAAGGCCGAACAGACCGCTATTCGGAACTCCGCGGCAGCACCGAAGCCAGCGTCGCGACACAGCCCCGCATCGAAATGCACTACATCGGCGGCTGAACCGCCGATGCGCCCCCCCCTTCAGCGCGAACCCGCTGACGCCACCCCGCGGTTGGCCAATGCATCGGCACGTTCGTTGCCGGGGTCGCCGGCATGCCCCTTCACCCAGTGCCAAGCCACCTCGTGCTGGGCCACCAGCGTGTCCAGTTGCTGCCAGAGCTCCACGTTCTTGACGGGCTTGTTGTCCGCCGTGCGCCAGCCCCGACGCTTCCAGTTGTGGATCCAGCTGGTGATGCCGTTGCGCACGTACTCGCTGTCGGTGTAGATCGCCACCACGCAGCGGCGCTTGAGCAGCGACAGCGCCTGGATCACGGCCGTCAACTCCATCCGGTTGTTGGTGGTCTGAAGCTCGCCGCCCCAGAGCTCCTTCTCGTGATCCCCCCAACGCAGCCAGGCCCCCCAGCCACCCGGGCCAGGGTTGCCCTTGCAGGCGCCATCGGTGTAGATCGTGACCTCGCTCATTCCTTGCCTTCCAACTTGTGCGCCGACGGATGCCGGCCCGCACACCCGACGGAACGGCCCGCCGGCAGACGGCCGACCACGGTGGCCGAGGCAGCCACCGGCGCTGGCGCCCGCGACGAGCGCTCCAGCCCGACCAACCGCATGCCCCGCACCCGCTTGACGGCCACGATGAAGTACGCGGCGCCCAGCACGGGCCACCAGTGCGCTCCCACACGTTCCATCCAGGCGTAGCGCGCCAGCCAGCGTTCCGTCGAAAGGGGCGCACGATAGCAGCCCATGCGCCCGACTTCCAGCTCGAAGTTGAGCAGCCGCAGCCAATCCCGCAGGCGCCAGTAGCCAATGCGCTCCTGCGCTGCCGGCAGGTAGAGCGGCCGATGCCGGCACAAGCCCATCCAGCGCGCCCCATGCCCCAGGCGCTGACGCAGCCCCCACAGGCTGACGGGATTCAGGCCGAGGATCACCACGCGCCCCTCGGGCCGCAGCACCCGGTCCACCTCGGCCAGGCTGCGGTGTGGGTCCTCGGCCCGCTCCAGCGTGTGGGGCAACACCACCAGGTCCAGGCTTTGATCGGCAAACGGCAGGGCCTCCGGTGCGCAGCACAGCGAGGTGAGCCGCATGGGACGCTGCCCGCCCTCTTCGTTCACACACGCCACCCCAGCCAGGGTCTCGTCGCCACCCTCCATGCCTTCGGCCCCAAAGGTGCCGCAGGCCACCCAGCGGTCCGGCATCCGGTTGGCCCGCAAGGCCTGCAACTGCGGCAGCCCCATCTGCAGGGCGTGGAACCCGAACAGGTCGGCCACGGCCAGGTCCAGCTGAGCCTGCTCCCAGGCCAGCAGGCACTGGCCTGGGGGGGTCTGCAGCCACTGTGCCAACCCTATAATCGGGGCTTCACCAGCCATGGATCTCGTCGCACTCCCCGCCTTTGCCGACAACTACATTTGGATGCTTCACGATGGCCGCCAAGCCCTCGTGGTGGATCCGGGTGTTGCTGCGCCTGTGCGCCAAGCCCTGTCGGACCGGTCGCTGACGCTGACGGGCATTCTAGTGACCCACCATCATGCGGATCACGTGGGTGGCTTGGTGGATCTGTTGCCGGTGCTGCAGGGCCCCATCTGGGGGCCTGCCACGGAGGCCTTGCCGGTCCCCGTC
Source organism: Ideonella benzenivorans (assembly GCF_020387415.1). Lineage (GTDB taxonomy): Bacteria > Pseudomonadota > Gammaproteobacteria > Burkholderiales > Burkholderiaceae_C > Ideonella > Ideonella benzenivorans. The sequence goes on from NZ_JAGWCB010000008.1 coordinate 522,385, forward strand.
ACCCCCTGCCGAGAGGGCCAGACGGTGCTTTGGCAGGGTCTGCCCTACGAGGTGCTCGATGTCCCTGGCCACACGGCCGGGCATGTCGCCTACTTCCTGCCGGCCCAGGGCCGTCAAGCCCCGCTGCTCTTTTGCGGAGACACTCTGTTCTCTGCCGGGTGCGGCCGACTGTTCGAAGGCACGCCTGCCCAGATGGTCGACTCCCTGCAGCGCCTCGCCGCGCTGCCGGATGCCACCCGGGTCTGCTGCGCCCATGAATACACCCTGAGCAACCTGCGTTTCGCGCTGGCCGTGGAGCCCGGCAACGCAGCCCTGCAACGCCATGCCCATGTGTGCGAGGCCCTGCGCGCGGATGGCTTGCCTACCTTGCCCAGCTCATTGGCCCTGGAACGGGACATCAACCCCTTCTTGCGCTGCCGTCAACCCGAGGTGATCGCTGCAGCCCGTCGGCACGACCCAGCTGCCAACGACGACATCACCGTCTTTGCCGCCCTGCGCGGCTGGAAGAACAACTACCGATGAGAATCACCCTCAGCCTCGTGGCCGTGCTGGCCGCCCTTCTATCCGGATGTGCGACAACGACCTCGACCGATGAGGGTTTTGCCTCCACCAGCGGCCGCCCGGCCCTGGCCAGCGGCCGCAGCGGCCTGCCGCCGCTGGCCGACCTGAGCCCGGCCCTGGCTCCCGACCGCCGCGGCACACCACTCGCCGCCTTGGGTCCCGATGGCAAGCCTGCGGCCCTGACGCCTGTCGACCCGCTGGATGCTGACCGCCCAGTGGACACCCAGGCCGCGACCGCGCAGCAGGATCTCTGGCAACGCGTGCGCAACGGCTTTGCGATGCCCGATCTGGACAACGACCTGGTCCATGACCGCGAGGCCTTCTACGCGCGCAAACCAGACTACCTCCAGCGCATGACCGAGCGTGGCGGACGCTACCTCTACCACGTGGTGTCCGAAATCGAGAAGCGCCACATGCCCACCGAGCTGGCCCTGTTGCCCTTCGTGGAAAGCGCCTTCAACCCGCACGCGGTGTCCACGGCCAAGGCCTCGGGCATGTGGCAGTTCGTGCCGGCCACCGGCAAGACCTTCGACCTGAAGCAGAACATCTTCCGCGATGACCGGCGCGACGTCCTGGCCTCCACCCGGGCGGCGCTGGACTACCTGCAGAAGCTCTACGGCATGTTCAACGACTGGCATCTGGCCCTGGCCGCCTACAACTGGGGCGAAGGCAGCGTGCAGAAGGCCATCAAGCGCAACGAGGCCGCCGGACTGCCCACTGATTATGAGAGCCTGCGCATGCCGCAGGAGACGCGCTACTACGTCCCCAAGCTGCAGGCAATCAAGAACATCATCGCCCACCCGGACCAGTTCGCGATCGCCCTGCCGTCACTGAAGAACCACCCCTACTTCCTGAGCGTGCCGCTGGACCGCGACATCGACGTCAGCCTGGCCGCCAAGCTCGCCGGCGTCTCGATGGAGGAATTCCGCCAGCTCAACCCGCAGGTCAACAAGCCGGTGATGCTGGCCGCTGGCACGGACCAGCTGCTGCTGCCGTATGACGCTGCTGCCCGTTTCGTGAGCAACCTGCAAGGCTACCGCGGCCAGCTGGCCAGTTGGACGGCCTGGGTGGCCCCCCGCACGCTGCGGCCGGCCGAGGCGGCCAAGCTGGTGGGCATGGACGAGGACGAGCTGCGCAGCCTGAATCGCATCCCGGCCAAGATGCTGGTGAAGGCCGGTTCGACGCTGCTGGTGCCGCGCTCGGCCAACCGTGCGGAAGACGTCTCCGCCGAAGTGGCAGACAGCGGCATGATTGCGCTGGCACCCGATGTGCCGCCGCTGCGCAAGGTCTCGCTGACCGCCGGCCGCAAGGGTGAGACGGTGGCCGCCATCGCCCGCCGCTACAAGCTCAGCACCGCCCAGGTGGCCCAGTGGAACAAGACCTCGGCCAACGGCCGCTTCAAGCGCGGCACCAGCTATGTGCTCTACCTGCCGACCAAGGCGGCCGATGTGGCCGTGGCCAAGGCGGATGACGATGCGAAGAAGTCGGACAAGCAGGAGCGCAACGCCAAGGCCGACAAGTCGGACAAGAACGACAAGGACAGCAAGTCCTCCACCCGCAAGGCCAACAAGGCCGACAAGTCGGATGACAGCAGCGACCGCAAGAACGTGGCCTCGCGCAAGGGCAGCAGCAAGGTCGCTTCGCGCAGCAGCCGCCGCGACACGCAAGTGGCCGATGCCGCCCCGTCCAAGCGGGAGGCCAAGGCCAGCCGGGCCAAGTCGGTGAAGACCGCCTCGCGCGATGACGCCAAGCCGGCCAAGTCGAACAGCAAGGCCAACAGCGGCGGCAAGGCCGTCCGGGTGGCGCAGCGCTGACGCGCGCCGCCGCTGCGCTCAGCGGCGGTCCACCAACGCGTGGGCGATGGTGGACAGGTCCACGTACTCCAGTTCACTGCCCGCCGGCACGCCGCGGGCCAGACGGGTGACCTTCAGCCCCCGGGCGCGCAGGCTCTGGGCCAGCACATGGGCCGTGGCCTCGCCCTCGGCGGTGAAGCTGGTGGCCAGGATCACCTCTTCGACCACCCCGTCCAGTGCGCGCTGGACCAGGCCCTGGCTGCCCAGGTCGGACAAGCCCACGCCATCGAGCGGGCTCATCCGCCCCATCAGCACGTAATACAGGCCCCGGTAGCTGCCGGTACGTTCCAGCGCGGCCTGGTCGGCCGGGGTCTCCACCACACACAGTTGCCGCGCATCCCGCGTGGCATCGCTGCAAACGGGGCAGATCTCCCCTTCGGTGAAGGTGTAGCAGCGGGCGCAGTGGTGGACGGCGGCCAAGGCCCCGTCCAGCGCCCGTGCCAGGTCCGCCGCCCCCTGCCGATCATGCTGCAGCAGGTGAAAAGCCATGCGCTGGGCGGACTTCACGCCCACGCCCGGCAGGCGGTGCAGCGCGTCGATCAGCGTCTCAAGGGCGGTGCGGGACACGCCAGCCCGTTCAGAACGGCATCTTCATGCCGGGAGGCAGCGGCAGGCCTGCGGTCAGCTTGCCCATCTTCTCCTGGCTCAGCTGCTCGGCACGGCGCACCGCGTCGTTGAAAGCGGCGGCCACCAAGTCTTCCAGCATGTCCTTGTCGTCGGCCAGCAGGCTGGGGTCGATGGTCACACGCTTCACGTCGTTCTTGCAGGTCATCACAACCTTGACCAGACCGGCACCGGACTGGCCCTCCACCTCAATGGTCGCCAGTTCTTCCTGGGCCTTCTTGAGGTTTTCCTGCATGGCCTGGGCCTGCTTCATCAGGCCGGCGAGTTGACCCTTCATCATGGGCGGTTTCCTTTCAGGGATGTCGGTTCGGTTCAGACCGGCTTGATCGAGCCGGGAACGATGCGGGCCGTGCTGAACTGCGCCAGCAGCGACTGCACCAGGGGATCGGATTGGATCACTTCTTCGGCCTCGCGCTGGCGACGCGCCAGTCGCTCGACCTCCCGCAGGGCCGGCGAATCCTGCGCCACACCAGAAGCCGTGGTCAGGTGGATGGCCTGGCCGCTCCAGGCCTGCAGCGCCTTCTGCAGCTTCTCGACCAGGGGCGGCGCACGCAGCGGCTCACGCTCGACACGCAGCTGCCAGTGCTCCCCCTGCCCGTCGGCCGCGGTGTTCACCGCCACCAGTTCGGACTGCAGAGCCAGCTCGCGCACCAGGGCCACCAGGCTGTTGTTGGCCTGCATGCCCGCCACGGCCTCGGCCCAGCGGTCGCCCAGCGGCGTGCGCACCACCGCGGGCAACGCAGGTCGAAGCGGTGCGGCGGCCACTGCAGGCGGCGCCTCGGGAGTCAGGTCGATGTGGGCGGCCGGCTCGTCCCGCCAGCGGTCCTCGTCGGACACCTCCTGAGAGGCCGAAAGGGATGCAGGCTCGGGTTCCGGATCGGCCGCACGCGGGCTGCGGGCCGCAGGTCGGGCCACCACCTCACCCTCGAAGGGCGCCTCGTCCATCCAGGGGGGAGGCTCATCCTGAGGGGCCGGACGAGGTGCCGCCGGGGGCCGGGCGGCCGCTGCGGCCTCAGGGGCCGCTGGCCGGGTCACGGGCCGGGCCGGCACCGGTGTCGGCGCCACAGTCGGCGCGACAGCAGGTGCCGGTGCGGCTGCGGGTTGCGCCGGTGGCACGGGCACGGCAGCCGACGCCGCGGCAACGGCGGGCGCCACCAGGGCGGCACTGGGCCGGCCCCCCTGGGCGGCGCTCGGTGCCGGTGCGGCCGTCGGTCGGCCACCCGACTCCCCGGAGGGGAAGGCCAGGAAACGCAGCAGCACCATCACCAACCCGGCGTATTCGTCTGGTGCCAGTGGCAATTCGGCCCGCCCATGGACCACCATGCTGTAGAGCAACTGGGTCTCGTCGGGGGCCAGCACCGGCGCCAGTCGGCGGGCCGCCTCAGTGTCCGGATCGGTCTCGTCCAACGCACCGGGCACGGCCTGATCCACTGCCATCTGCTGCAGCAGCCGGGCCAGCTCTTCCAACGTACCGGCGGCCGACAGCCCGCGGCCGCGCAGGCCGTCCACCTCGACCAGCACCGCCTTGCCATCCCGGGATGCCAGGGCCTGCACGATGCGCTCGGCATGCCGCCGGTCCACCGTGCCCAGCATGGCGCGCACGCCCGCCTCCTGCAACTGGCCACCACCGTAGGCGATGGCCTGGTCGGTCAGCGACAGCGCATCGCGCATCGACCCCCGCGCCGCACGCGACAGCAGGCGCAGCGCGCCCGGCTCCACCGGCACCTGCTCGGTCTCGAGCACATGGGTCAGGTGCTCGGCCACCGTCTGCGGTGCCATCGGCCGCAGGTTGAACTGCAGGCAGCGGCTCAACACGGTCGGCAGCATCTTCTCCGGGTCGGTGGTGGCCAGCACGAACTTCAGGTAGTCCGGCGGCTCCTCCAGGGTCTTGAGCAAGGCGTTGAAGGCGTCCTTGGTCAGCTGGTGCGCCTCGTCGATCATGAAGACCTTGAAGCGTCCCACCGAGGGCTTGTAGGCGGCGCGCTCGATCAACTCGCGGATCTCGTCGATGCTGCGGTTGGAGGCGGCGTCCAGCTCCACGTAGTCGATGTAGCGGTCGGCGTCGATCTCCCGGCAGGCGGTGCAGACGCCGCACGGATGGGCGGTGATCCCGCCCTGCCCATCGGGGCCGGTGCAGTTCAGGCTCTTGGCCAGGATGCGCGAGACCGTCGTCTTGCCGATGCCGCGCGTGCCGGTGAACAGGTAGGCATGGTGCAGCCGCCCTTGCTCCAGTGCATGGGTGAGCGCACGCACGACATGGTCCTGCCCCACCATCTCCTCGAAGCTGCGGGGCCGGTACTTGCGGGCCAGGACGACATAACTCATGCGGCCATTCTAAGGAAGCGGCCAGCCGCTTCGCGGGCCGGGTGTCGGATAATCCCGCCCCATGAGTTCCTCCGCCTCCTCCAACCCGTCCACCCTGAGCTACGAGCAGGCTGGCGTCAACTACGACCTCATCGACCCGCTCAAGGTGGCGGCCCAGCACGCGGCTGCCGCGACGGCCGGCCATCTGGCCGGCCACGGCTTTTCCGAAGTGAAGGCCTCGCGCGGCGAATCCGCCTATGTGGTGGACGTGGGCCCGTTCTACCTGGCCAGCATCGTCGAATGCCTGGGCTCCAAGGCCCTGGTGGCCGACGAGATGAAGGCCCTGACCGGCAAGAGCTACTACGACAGCATCGCCCAGGACACCATCGCGATGGCTGTGAACGACCTGATCACCGTGGGCGCCACGCCCCTGGTGGTGCAGGCCTACTGGGCCGCCGGCGGCAGCGATTGGTTCGGCGATGCCCAGCGCGCCCAGGCCCTGGTGGAAGGCTGGAAGAAGGCCTGCGACACCTGCAAGGTGGCCTGGGGTGGCGGTGAGACCCCGGCGCTGGCCGGCATCGTCGAGGCCGGCCGCATCGACCTGGCGGCCTCCTGCACCGGCATCATCAGTCCCAAGAGCCGCCTGAGCGTCGGCGACAACCTCGCCCCGGGCAACGCCATCGTGCTGCTGGCCTCCAGCGGCATCCACGCCAACGGCCTGAGCCTGGCGCGCAAGCTGGTCGAGCGCCTGCCCCAGGGCTACCTGACCGAGGTGAGCCCCGGCCTGAGCTATGGCGAGGCCCTGCTGGCCCCGACCATTCTCTACAGCCCGGTCACCGAGGCCCTGGCCGCTGCCGGCATTGCGGTGAACTACAGCGCCAACATCACCGGCCACGGCTGGCGCAAGCTGCTGCGCCACGCCAGCCACCAGACCTACCGCATCCACACCGTGCCCCCGATCACCCCGGTGCTGAAGTTCATCCAGCAGCACGCCCAGCAGGACGACCGCGAGGCCTATTCCACGCTGAACATGGGCGCCGGCTTCGCGCTGTTCGTCAACGCCGCCGATGCGCAACGCGTGGTGGAGATCTCCCAGGCCCAGGGCGTGGACGCCTGGGTGGCCGGCCAGGTCGAGGAAGGCCCCAAGCAGGTCATCATCGAGCCCATCGGCGTGACCTTCGGTACCGAGGATCTGCAACTGCGCTGAGCCGCTGCGCGAAAGGCCTCGCGCCTTTCGCATACAATGGTCGATGACGGGCCTCCTCGCATGGAAGCACGGCCAACCGGGTCAGGTGGGGAACCAAGCAGCCCTAACCGTTGTGACCAGTGCCGAGTCCAGGCTCGTCACCCCTCTTCTTCAAGACCGCCGCAGCCTGGCTGCCAGGCGGTCTTGTGCTTTTGGGGCCCTGCCCGCCCCCACAGCCCATGCTCCGCATCACCGAACTGCGCCTGCCGCTGAACCATCCCGAGGAGGCCCTGCGCCCCGCCATCGTGGCGCGGCTGGGCATCCGCGACGAGGAACTGCGCGGCTTCAGCGTCTTCCGCCGCGGCTACGACGCCCGCAAGAAGACGGCCATCGTGCTGATCTACACCCTGGACTGCGAGCTGGCCGACGAGGCCGCCGTGGCCCGGCGCCTGGCCGATGACCCGCACATCCGCCCCACGCCGGACACCCGCTACCAGTTCGTCGGCCATGCGCCGGCCGACTTCTACGCGACCGAGCGGCCGCGCCCGGTCGTCGTCGGTTTCGGCCCCTGCGGCATCTTCAGCGCGCTGATCCTGGCCCAGATGGGCCTGCGGCCCATCGTGCTGGAGCGCGGCAAGGCCGTGCGCGAGCGCACCCAGGACACCTGGGGCCTGTGGCGCCAGAAGCAGCTCAACCCCGAGTCGAACGTGCAGTTCGGCGAAGGCGGCGCCGGCACCTTCTCCGACGGCAAGCTCTGGAGCCAGATCAGCGACCCGCGCCACCTCACCCGCAAGGTGCTGACCGAGTTCGTCAAGGCCGGCGCCCCGGAGGAGATCCTCTACGTCTCCAAGCCGCACATCGGCACCTTCCGCCTGGTCAGCATGGTCGAGAAGATCCGCGCCGAGATCATCGAACTGGGCGGTGAGATCCGCTTCCAGCAGAAGGTGACCGACCTGCGGGTGGAGACCCGTGACGGTGAGCGCCAGGTGCGCGGCGTGGTGCTGGAATCGGGCGAGGAGATCCGCACCGACCATGTGGTGCTGGCCCTGGGCCACAGCGCGCGCGACACCTTCACGATGCTGCATGGCCGCGGCGTGCAGATGGAGGCCAAACCCTTCTCGGTGGGCTTCCGCATCGAGCACCCGCAAAGCCTGATCGACCAGGCCCGCTTCGGCCCCAACGCAGGCAACGCCATCCTGGGCGCGGCCGACTACAAGCTGGTGCACCATGCCAGCAACGGCCGCGGCGTCTACAGCTTCTGCATGTGCCCGGGCGGCACGGTGGTGGCGGCCACCTCCGAGCTGGAGCGCGTCGTCACCAACGGCATGAGCCAGTACTCGCGCGCCGAGCGCAATGCCAACGCCGGCATCGTCGTGGGCATCAACCCCGCCGACTACCGGCAGGACAAAGACGGCAGCGGCCCGGTCAGCCCACTGGACGGCATGGCCTTCCAGCGTTTCTGGGAATCGCGCGCCTATGAACTGGGCGGCGGCGGCTACATCGCCCCGGCCTCGCTGGTGGGCGACTTCCTCAAGCGCCAGCGCAGCAGCGCGCTGGGCAGCGTCCAGCCCTCGTACAAGCCGGGCGTGCAACTGGTGCACCTGGACCAGCCCGGCCGCACCGTGCTGCCCGAGTACGTGCTGGACGCCATCCGCGAGGCCCTGCCCGCCTTCGAACGGCAGATCAAGGGCTTCTCGATGCGCGACGCGGTGCTGACCGGGGTGGAGACCCGCACCTCCTCGCCGCTGCGCGTCAACCGCGGCAAGGATTACCAAAGCCTCAACACCCGCGGCCTGTACCCGGCTGGCGAAGGCGCAGGCTACGCCGGCGGCATCATGTCCGCCGGGGTGGATGGCATCGAGGTGGCCGAGGCCGTGGGCCGCAGCCTGCTCGCCCTGGGCTGATCAGCCCAGGGCCTTCTCGATCGCGGCCTTCAGGGCCGGGTGATCGGGCGTCACGTCCGGCGAGAAGCGGGCCACCACGGTGCCGTCGCGACCGACCAGGAACTTCTCGAAGTTCCACATCACGTCGCTGTCGTGGGCCGGCAGCAGGTTCTTGGAACCCAGGCGCTCGCGGAAGGCGGTGCCGTTCGCGGCATCGGCCTTGGGCTGGGCCGCGATCAGCGCGGCGTACAGCGGATGGCGCGGGCTGCTGTTGATGTTGACCTTCTCGAACATCGGGAACTTCACGCCGAAGTTGGCGGTGCAGAAGCTCTGGATCTCCTCCGCCGTGCCGGGCTCCTGGCCCAGGAAGTCGTTGCAGGGGAAGCCCAGCACCTCCAGGCCCTTGGCCTTCTCGGCTTCGTACAGCGCTTCCAGCGCCTCGTACTGCGGGGTCAGCCCGCACTTGGAGGCCACGTTCACGATCAGCAGCACCTTGCCCTTGTACTCGCCCAGGGTGGCCGGGGTGCCGTTCAGGCGTTGCAGGGGAATGTCGTAGATCGCGGAAGTGGTCATGGTGGTGAACCGGCGGGGCCGGCCAGAGTTGAAAACTCCGGCCAGCTTAGCCGGCCGGGCCCAACCCCATGGCGCCAGGGGTGACCCGCAGACCGATCAAGGACCGTCGCCTGGGCCCCAGATCGCGGCTTCGTCCAGGCCCAGACGGGCCAGTTCGGCCGACCTCAACGGTGCCTCACCAGCGCAGTAGAACTCGTCGAGCTGCGGCGGCGCCACCGAGGTGGCCGACAGCATGGCATGGGCCTGCCCGCGGTGGTGGATCTGGTGCTGGAACAGATGGGCCAGGATGCGCTGACGGCTGTCCCGCTGCTCTCCCTGGGCGCGCCGGATGCACACCACCCCGCCCAGGTCCGCATCCTCCAGCCCCCGGCACAGGCCGATGAGTCGCAGGTCCACCGCCTGCTGCGCCGCCGCCAGCGCCCCCACATCGGCGCAGGGCTGCTCGGGCTCGAAGAACTGCGCGGGCGCCGGGTGCGGCGCCTCGCCGCGCAGGCTGCGCTCCAGCGCATCCACATAGAACCAGTCCACCGTCAGGTTGTGGTTCAGCGTGGCGCGCAGGCTGGGAAAGAAGCCGGTGCGCGGGGCCTCGAACTCGCCGGGCCGCAGGGCCGCGCAGGCGTCCAGCAGCCGCAGGTTGGCCCAGGCGTTGTTGCAGGCCTGGGTCTCCAAATGGTGGGCCAGCGGCCGGTCGGCCATGCGGTCAGCGGCCACCCGACACCTCCAGCACCGTGCCGGTGGTGTACGAGGAAGCCTCGGACAACAGCCACAGCACGGCCTGCGCCACCTCCTCGGGCTCGCCGCCGCGGCCCATCGGCACCGCCGCCGAGAGACGATCCACCCGGCCGGGTTCGCCACCGCTGGCGTGGATGTCGGTGCGGATCAGGCCCGGCGCCACCGCGTTGACGCGGATGCCCTCGGCGGCCACCTCGCGCGACAGGCCCAGCGTCATCGCGTCCACCGCGGCCTTGGAGGCGGCGTAGTCCACGTACTCGAAGGCCGCCCCCAGCTTGGCCGCCCGGGACGATAGGTTGACGATGGCCCCGCCTGTGCCGCCGGCCGAGCGCGCCATGCGGCGCACCGCCTCGCGGGCGCACAGGAAGCTGCCGATGACATTGGTGCGCAGCACCCGTTCCCAGCGGCCCGCGTCCATGTCCACCAGCTTGCGCTGGGTCTCCAGCACGCCCGCGTTGCTGACCAGGCCGGTGAAGGGCCGATCCAGTTCCGCGCGCCAGGTGTCCAGCGTGGCGAACATCGCCAGCACCTGGGCCTCGTCGGCCACATCGGCCGGCACCGCGCGAGCCCGGCCACCGGCCGCTGTGATGTCATGGACCACGGCGGCCGCCGCCTCGGCATCGCGCCGGTAGCTCAACAGCACGGCGTCACCGGCATCGGCCGCCAACCGTGCCACCGCCGCGCCGATGCCGCGTGACCCGCCGGTCACCAGCAGCACACCCCGGGGGGCGCCCTTCAACGCCGGGGAGCCCATGCCGGCGGCCTCTTCTCGATGAAGGCCTGCACGCCTTCCAGCGCCGCCTCGTCCATCATGTTGCAGGCCATGGTCTGGGCAGCATCGGTGTAAGCGGCCTCGATGCCGGATTCCAGCTGGCGGTAGAACAGGTCCTTGCCCATGGCCACCGCCACCCGCGGCTTGGCCACGATGCTGGCCACCAGGCGCTCGACCTCCTCGTCCAGGGCCTCCGGCGTAGCCACCCGGTTGACCAGGCCCTTGGCCTGCGCCTGCTCGGCACTGATGAACTCGCCGGTCACCAGCATCTCGAACGCGGCCTTGCGGCCGATGTTGCGCGACAGCGCCACGGCCGGGGTGGCACAGAACAGCCCCAGGTTGACCCCGCTGACGGCGAAGCGGGCGGTGGAGGCGGCCACCGCCAGGTCGCACATGGCCACCAGCTGGCAACCGGCCGCCGTGGCCACACCGTGCACCTTGGCCACCACCGGCACCGGCAGCTTCTGCAAGGCCATCATGACCTTGCCGCATTCGGTGAAGAGGCTGCGGTAATAGGCCGCCGAGGGCTGGGCCCGCATCTCGACCAGATCGTGCCCGGCGCAGAAAGCCCGCCCTTCCGCGGCCAGCACCACCACCCGCACCGTGTCGTCCACGGCCAAGGCCGCCAGCTCGGTGCGCAGGGCGGCCAGCATGGCCTCGGACAATGCATTGAAGGCCTGCGGCCGGTTCAGCGTCAAGGTCACGACGCCGCGCGCATCCTGGCTGCGCAACAGCAGAGGATCTTCGGTGGTCAGCATGCAGTCTCCCGAATCAAGGGGCAAGGGACAAAAAGAAGGGGGACGCCCTGCGCCCCCCGTTCAGATTAGGTCACCCCGCCGCCCCAGGCAAGCCGGGGCGACCCCGGTGCGCTCAGCCGATTGCGGCCCCCGACTTGGCCTTCTCGCGCAGCATGAACTTCTGGATCTTGCCGGTCGAGGTCTTGGGGATGGGCTCGAAGCGGATCTCACGCGGCACCTTGTAGCCGGCCAGCAGCGTCTTGCAGTGGGCGATCAGATCCTCGGCCGTCACCTGGGCCCCCAGGGCCAGCTCGACGAAGGCCACCGGCGTCTCGCCCCACTTCGGGTCGGGCTTGGCGACCACGGCCGCAGCGGCCACCGCGGGGTGGCGGTACAGCGCGTCCTCCACCTCGATGGAGCTGATGTTCTCGCCGCCGGAGATGATGATGTCCTTGCTGCGGTCCTTGATCTTGACGTAGCGGTCGGGCTCCATCACGGCCAGGTCGCCGGTGTGGAACCAGCCGCCCGCGAAGGCCTTGTCCGTCGCGCTGGGGTTCTTCAGGTAGCCCTTCATCGCGATGTTGCCGCGGAACATGATCTCGCCCATGGTCTGGCCATCGGCCGGCACCTCGGTCATGGTTTCGGCGTCCATCACGGTCATGCCTTCCTGCAGCGGATAGCGCACGCCCTGGCGGCCGTTCAGGCGGGTCTGCTCGGACAGGCTTTCTGCCGCCCACGACGGCCGCTTGACGGCCACCGCCGCCGGGCCATAGACCTCGGTCAGGCCGTAGACATGGGTGATGTCGAAGCCCATCTTGGCCATGCCTTCGATCATCGCGGCCGGCGGCGCCGCGCCGGCCACCATGCCGCGCACGCGCTGGGTGATGCCATCGCGCAGCGAGGGATCGGCCGCGATCAGCAGGTTGTGCACGATGGGCGCGGCGCAGTAGTGGTCCACCTTGTGCTCGCGCATCGCCTCCAGGATCAGCTTGGCATCCACCTTGCGCAGGCAGACATGGGTGCCGGCAATCATCGCGATGGTCCAGGGGAAGCACCAGCCGTTGCAGTGGAACATCGGCAGCGTCCACAGGTAGACCGGGAAGTGCGGCATGGTCCAGCTGGCCACGTTGCACACCGCGTTCAGGTAAGCGCCGCGGTGGTGGGTCACCACGCCCTTGGGGTCGCCGGTGGTGCCACTGGTGTAGCTCACCGCGATCGCGTCCCACTCGTCGACCGGGCCGTCCAGATGGGCCACCGGCTCGTGGGCCGCCAGCAGGGCCTCGTATTCATGGGTGCCCAGGCGTTCGGCGCGGCCGGTGTACTCGCTGTCGGCCACGTCGATCACGATCGGGTTGCGGCCATGCTCCTCACGCAGACGGCGCAGGGCTTCGAACATCAGCGGGCCGAACTCGGTGTCGGTGATCAGCACTGCGGTCTCGCAGTGGTTCATCTGCCAGGCCAGCAGCGGCGCATCCAGCCGGGTGTTCAGCGTGTTGAGCACGGCGCCGGTGGCGGGCACGCCGTAGTGGGCCTCCACCATCTCGGGGGTGTTGGGCAGCATCACGCTCACGGTGGTGCCCCGGCCCACACCCAGCGCCTTCAGCGCGGCGGCCAGGCGGGCGCTGCGGTCGCGCGTCTGCGCCCAGGTGTAGCGGCGCTGGCCGTGGATCACCGAGGTCAGATCCCCGAACACTTCGGCCGTGCGCTCCACGAAGCTGATCGGCGACAAGGGCACGTAGTTGGCCGGGTTCTTGTCCAGGTGCTGGTCGTAAATGCCGCTCATCGCAGTCTCCTCTTGGTTTTTGGTTGGCGGTGAATATACGCGGGACTCTATGTGGCGCAGTTGAACGCAAGCTGACCCAAACCCACGCCAGGCGGTTACACTGCGCGGATGTCAGGAGAGAGCCCCGCACACCGGGGCCGCCGAAGGCGCAGAGGTTCATCCCTCGAACGCTCAGGCAAAAGGACTGGCAGCCGTGCGCGTGGCGACACCCGCACGTTCCTCACTGGAGAGAGACCGGGGATGGCGTGAGCGCCATGAGACGGTCCACCGAAGGGGCAAGCAGCCTCCCGCGCAACCCGCGGAGCTGCCAATCTCTCAGGTAAAGCGGACAGCGGGGGCCCTTGGATGATTTTTTCAGCCAGCCGCCCCGCCACCTTTCACCGAGAGACGCCCGCCCATGAGTGACGCTGCCCCCCTGCTCCAGACCCCGCTGCACGCCCTGCACCTTGAACTCGGTGCCCGCATGGTGCCGTTCGCCGGCTATGCCATGCCGGTGCAGTACCCCACGGGCCTGATGGCCGAACACCGCCAGTGCCGCGAGGCCGCCGCGCTGTTCGACGTGTCCCACATGGGCCAGCTGCGCCTGATCGGCGCCGAGGCCGCCGCCGCGCTGGAAACCCTGGTGCCGGTCGACGTGCTCGACCTGCCCGCCGGCAAGCAGCGCTACGCGTTCTTCACCAATGCCGAAGGCACGCTGCTGGACGACCTGATGATCACCCGCCCGGCCGGCGAGGCCGCCGCGGCCTTCGGCGACCTGTTCGTGGTGGTCAACGCCGGTTGCAAGGACGCCGACATCGCCCACCTGCAGGCCCACATCGGCAGCCGCTGCACCGTGCAGCCCCTGCCCGAGCGTGCGCTGCTGGCGCTGCAAGGCCCGCAGGCGGTCACCGCCCTGTCGCGCCTGAACCCCGGCGTGGCCAGCCTCACCTTCATGACCGGCGGCCTGTTCACGCTGGCCGGTGCCGAGTGCTTCGTCACCCGCTCCGGCTACACCGGCGAGGACGGCTTCGAAATCTCGGTGCATGAAAGTCAGGCCGAAGCGCTGGCCCGCGCCCTGCTGGCCGAGCCCGAGGTCAAGCCCGCCGGTCTGGGCGCGCGCGACACCCTGCGCCTGGAAGCCGGCCTGTGCCTGTACGGCCATGACATCGACACCACCACCAACCCGGTGGAGGCCGCGCTGACCTGGGCCATCCAGAAGGTGCGCCGTGCCGGTGGCGCCCGCGCCGGCGGCTACCCCGGTGCCGCGGTGATCGACGCGCAATTTGCCAATGGCCCCAGCCGCAAGCGCGTGGGCCTGGTCGGCAAGGAACGCGCCCCGGTGCGCGAAGGCACGGCCCTGGTGGCGGCCGACGGCACGCCGCTGGGCACCGTCACCAGCGGCACCCTGGGCCCCACCGTCAACACCCCCGTGGCCATGGCTTACTTGCCGGCGGCCTACACCGCCGTCGGCACCGAAGTCTTCGCCGAAGTGCGCGGCAAGCGCCTGCCCATGACCGTGGCGGCCATGCCCTTCACGCCCAACCGCTACTACCGCGGCTGAGCCCCTCCCCTTTCTTCTCCCTTTCTTCCTTTTCGCCCCTCAACGCCTCGCAGGAGCCTGCCATGACCGTCAAGTACACCAACGACCACGAGTGGATCAACATCACCGACCCCGCCGCCGCCATCGTCGGCATCACCGTGCATGCCCAGGACGCCCTGGGTGACGTGGTGTTCGTGGACCTGCCCGAAGTGGGCAAGACCATCGCCAAGGGTGAGATCGCCGGCGTCGTGGAATCGGTGAAGGCCGCGGCCGACGTCTACATGCCGGTCTCGGGCGAGATCGTCGAAGTCAACGAAGACCTGCGCAACGACCCGGCCCTGGCCAACAGCGACCCGCTGGGTGCCGGCTGGTTCTTCAAGGTCAAGCTCTCGGATGCCTCCCAGCTGGATGAGCTGATGGACTCCACCGCCTACGACGCCCTGCTCAAGACCCTCTGATCCTGCCGAGACCGCTGCCATGCTGACCTCCGCCCACGCCCCCCTGGCTGAGCTCGAAAACGCCACGGCCTTCGCCTCGCGCCACATCGGGCCGCGGGCGGACGACGAAGCCAAGATGCTCGCTGCCATCGGCCCGGCCTCGCGCCGCGCGCTGATCGACGCCATCGTGCCCAGCGCCATCGCCCGCACCCAGGCGATGGACCTGCCCGCCCCGGTCACCGAGGAGCAGGCCCTGGCCGAACTGAAGGCCATCGCCGCCAAGAACCTGCGCCTGAAGAGCTTCATCGGCCAGGGTTACCACGGCACCTTCACGCCGGGCGTCATCCTGCGCAACATCCTGGAGAACCCCGCCTGGTACACCGCCTACACGCCCTACCAGGCCGAGATCTCCCAGGGCCGCATGGAGGCGCTGGTCAACTTCCAGACCATGGTGACCGACCTCACCGGCATGGCGATCGCGAACGCCTCCATGCTGGACGAGGCCACCGCCGCTGCCGAGGCCATGACGCTGGCCGCCCGCGTGGGCAAGAGCAAGAGCCGCGTCTTCTACGTGGCCGATGACGTGCTGCCGCAGTCGCTGGAGGTCATTCGCACCCGCGCCAAGCCCATGGGCTTCGAGGTGGTGACCGGTCCGGCCGAAGCGGCCGGCCAGACCGAATGCTTCGCCGCGCTGGTGCAATACCCCGGCGTGACCGGCCGCATCCGTGCGCTGCAGCCGCTGGCCCATGCCGTGCATGCCCGGGGCGGCCTGCTCATCGTGGCGGCCGACCTGCTGGCCCTGACGCTGCTGACGCCGCCAGGAGAGCAAGGCGCCGACATCGCCCTGGGCAGCACCCAGCGCTTCGGCATGCCCATGGGCGCCGGCGGCCCGCACGCCGCCTACCTGGGCTGCAAGGACGAGTTCAAGCGCTCGCTGCCCGGCCGCCTGGTGGGCATCAGCGTGGACAGCCACGGCGCCCCGGCCTACCGCCTGGCGCTGCAGACCCGCGAGCAACACATCCGCCGCGAGAAGGCCACCTCCAACATCTGCACCGCGCAGGTGCTGCCGGCCGTCATCGCCAGCATGTACGCGGTCTACCACGGCCCGGAAGGCCTCCAGCGCATTGCCCGCCGCGTGGCCAGCTACACGGCCATCCTGGCCGAAGGGCTGAAGCAGCTGGGCGCCACGCTCACGCATGAAGAGGCCTTCGACACGCTGGAAGTGCAAACCGGTGAGCGCACCGAAGCCGTGCTGGCCGCCGCCGTGGCCGCGGGCATGAACCTGCGCCGCGCCAGCGCCACCAGCGTGGGCATCAGCCTGGACGAGACCACCTCCCGTGCCGACCTGCTGGCCCTGTGGGGCCTGTTCGCCAACGGTGCGCCGCTGCCCAGCGTCGAGCCCTTCGTCAGCGGCGTGGCCCTGCGCCTGCCGGCCGGGCTGCAGCGCAGCAGCAGCTTCCTGACCCACCCGGTCTTCAACAGCCACCACAGCGAAACCGAGATGCTGCGCTACATCCGCAAGCTCTCGGACAAGGATCTGGCGCTGGACCGCAGCATGATCCCGCTGGGCTCGTGCACGATGAAGCTGAACGCGACCAGCGAGATGATCCCCATCACCTGGCCCGAGTTCGCCGAGGTGCACCCCTTCGCCCCGGCCGACCAACTGGCCGGCTACGCCGAGCTGAACGCCCAGCTGTGTGACTGGCTGGTGCAAGCCACCGGCTATGCCGGCGTCAGCCTGCAGCCCAACGCCGGCTCGCAGGGTGAGTATTCGGGCCTGCTGGCCATCCGCGCCTGGCACGACAGCCGCGGCGACAGCCACCGCACCATCTGCCTGATCCCGGAAAGCGCCCACGGCACCAACCCGGCCAGCGCGATGATGGCCGGCCTGCAGGTCGTCGTCGTCAAGTGCGATGCCAACGGCAGCGTGGACCTGACCGACCTGAAGGCCAAGTGCGAGCAGCATGCCGACAAGCTGGCCGCCATCATGATCACCTATCCCTCCACCTATGGCGTCTACGACCAGGCGGTGAAGGAGCTGTGCGCGATGGTCCACCAGTACGGCGGCCGGGTGTACGTGGACGGTGCCAACATGAACGCGCTGGTGGGCTTGGCGGCTCCCGGCCAGTTCGGCGGCGACGTCAGTCACCTGAACCTGCACAAGACCTTCTGCATCCCGCACGGCGGTGGTGGCCCCGGCGTCGGCCCCGTCTGCGTGGTGGAGGATCTGGTGCCCTTCCTGCCCGGCCATGTGACCGGAGGGCAGCCACATGCCGGGGGCGTCGGCGCCGTGGCGGCCGCGCCTTACGGCAATGCTGCCGTGCTGCCGATCAGCTGGATGTACATCCGCATGATGGGCACCGAGGGCCTGACCGCCGCCACCGAGGCCGCCATCCTGAACGCCAACTACGTGGCCGCCCGCCTGGCCGATCACTACGAAATCCGCTTCAGCGGCGGCGTGGCCGGCGTGAAGGGCGGCGGCGTGGCCCACGAGTGCATCCTGGACCTGCGCCCGCTCAAGGACAGCAGCGGCGTGAGTGCCGAGGACGTGGCCAAGCGGCTGGTGGACTACGGCTTCCATGCACCGACGCTGAGCTTCCCGGTGGCCGGCACGCTGATGGTAGAGCCCACCGAGAGCGAACCGCTGGTCGAGCTGGACCGTTTCTGCATCGCGATGATCGCGATCCGCGAAGAGATCCGTCAGGTGGAGACCGGTGCCTGGCCGCGCGAGGACAACCCGTTGCACAACGCACCGCACACCGCCGCCAGCCTGCTGTCCGGCGAGTGGACGCACCCGTACAGCCGCGAAGAGGCGGCCTACCCGGTGCCGGGCCTGCGGCAGGCCAAGTACTGGTCGCCCGTCGGCCGGGTGGACAACGTGCACGGCGATCGCAACCTGTTCTGCAGCTGCCTGCCCGTCAGCGCCTACGACGAAGCCCAGGGCTGAGCCCCTGAACCGGGCGGCGGCCTCCGCGCGCTGCCGCCCTTCCCCCGGCCCCTTGTCCAGGAGCCCCCATGGCGGTTTCCGTCTTCGACCTGTTCAAGGTCGGCATCGGCCCCAGCAGCTCGCACACGGTCGGCCCCATGCGGGCGGCCCGCCTGTTCGGCCTGCGCCTGCGCAGCGAAGGGCTGCTGCCGCGCGTGGCCCGCATCCACTGCGGGCTCTACGGTTCGCTGGGTGCCACCGGCAAGGGCCACGGCAGCGACAAGGCCGTGCTGCTGGGCCTGGCCGGGCTGGAGCCCGACACGGTGGACGTGGACCAGGTCCCCACCCTGCTGCTGGACTGGCGCACCCGCCAGGAACTGCCGCTGCTGGGCGAGCAGCCCCTGCGCTTCGTCGATGCCGAGGACCTGCAGTTCTTCAAGCGCGAGACCCTGCCTTTCCACGCCAACGGCATGCGGCTGACGGCCTTCGACGCCGCGGGCGCCGAGCTGTGCCGCCGCGTCTACTACTCGGTGGGCGGCGGCTTCGTGGTGAGCGACGAGGTGGCCGCCGACGGCAGCCGGCAGAAGGTCATCGCCCCCGATGCCACCGTGCTGCCCCTGCCCTTCACCACCGGCGCGCAGCTGCTGGCCCAGTGCCGCGCCCAGGGCCTGAGCATCGCCCAGGTGATGCGCGCCAATGAGCGCCACTGGCGCAGCGACGCCGAGACCGACATCGGCCTGCTGCACATCTGGCAGGTGATGCAGGCCTGCGTGCGCCGCGGCTGCCAGACCGAGGGCACGCTGCCCGGGGGCTTCAAGGTCAAACGCCGCGCCGCCGCGCTGCACCGGGCCCTGACCGAACACCCCGAGGCGGCCTTGAAGGACCCGCTGCAGGTGCTGGACTGGGTGAACCTCTACGCCCTGGCCGTCAACGAGGAGAATGCCGCCGGCGGCCGCGTGGTGACCGCGCCCACCAACGGCGCGGCCGGCATCGTGCCCGCGGTGCTGCACTACTACCACCGCTTCGTGCCCGGAGCGAGCACGCAGGGCGTCATGGACTTCCTGCTCACCGCCGCGGCCATCGGCATCCTCTACAAGGAGAACGCCAGCATCAGCGGCGCCGAGGTGGGCTGCCAGGGCGAGGTGGGCGTGGCCTGCTCCATGGCCGCCGGCGCACTGGCCGCGGTGCTGGGTGGCACGCCCGAGCAGGTGGAGAACGCCGCCGAGATCGGCATGGAGCACCACCTGGGCCTGACCTGCGACCCGGTGGGCGGCTTGGTGCAGATCCCCTGCATCGAGCGCAATGCCATCGCTGCGGTCAAGGCTCTCAACGCCGCCCGCATGGCCCTGCGCGGCGACGGCACCCACCATGTCAGCCTGGACAAGGTCATCAAGACCATGCGCGAAACCGGCGCCGACATGAAGACCAAGTACAAGGAAACCGCCCGCGGCGGTCTGGCGGTCAATATCGTGGAGTGCTGAGGTCAGCCTATCGCGCTCTGTCGGGCTGGAACTGGCTACGCCACATTGTGAATCGCGACCGAAAAGGAAACGATGGACAGGAACAAACACAGCGGTGAATACACCCAGGTATCCCACTGGGCGAATTCAGAGCCACGGACGCGTTTGAAAAATCCCACCAAACGAAACTCACCCACCGCCCGCACGAGCATCAAGATGGCCAGGCCATAACTGAACCCACCCAGCACCGGCCGGGGAATGGGCATCTCCAGCAGGCCAGAGGCCCCCGCAATCAGTGCGGCAAACGAGATCAAAGCCAGCCCCACAAAGGCCGTCCCGAGGGCTGAGGGCATGAAGACCGGCGAACCATTGACCTCGGGGATGGCCGCGGCCTTGCCCAGAGAACCGCCCAAAGCCCAATACCAATGCCAAAGCCCGAGGATTGAAAATATCACGCACGCGATGAAAGCCAAGGTGAGGATCATGAAATTCCCTGAACCAAGCGCATGGTGAAACACCTTTCCAATAATGCGCCATCCAGGCAGGCAACGCTACCGCACTCCCCGCCGCCGGGAGGCCCGCATCCCCCATCAATATGACGCCCCCTGACGCCCCCATGGAAAAAGCCGCCCGAAGGCGGCCTTTCTGCTGACAGATATTCAGGAATACCTGATCAGCGCACCACGCCAATCGTGGCCTTCTGGCCCGCCTTGAAGGTGGACAGGGTCAGCGCACCATTCTTGATGTCGCCCTTTTCGTCGAAGGTGATGGTGCCCGTCACGCCCTTGTAACCGGCGGTCTTGGCCAGCACCGGCAAGTACTTGGCCGGCTCGGCCGAGTTGGCCTTCACCATGGCCTGGGCCATCACCATCGTGGCGTCGTAGGTGTAGGGCGAATACAGCTGCACTTCGCTGCCAAAGCGCTTCTTGTAGCGGGCGCGGAAGTCTTCCATGGCCTTCACGGCCGTCTTGTCGGTCGGCTCGATGCCGCCAGCTTCGGCGCAGATCAGCTGCCCGTCGGCCAGCGCGCCAGCGGCCAGCTTGGGCATTTCGCTGGTGCACAGGCCGTCACCGCCCATCAGCTTGGCCTGGATGCCCAGCTGCTTCATCTGGCGGGCCAGCGGACCGCCGACAGCGTCCATGCCACCGTAGAAGATCACATCAGGCTTGGTGGCCTTGGCGGAGGTCAGGATGCCCATGAAGTCGGTGGCCTTGTCGTTGGTGAATTCGCGCTTCACCACCTTGCCGCCGGCCGCCTTCACGCCCTTGTCGAACTCATCGGCCACGCCCTGGCCGTAGGCCGTGCGATCGTCAATGACAACAATGGTCTTGGCCTTGAGCGTCTGCACGGCGTACTTGCCCAGCGTGCTGCCCAGGTGCACATCGTCGGCCACCACGCGGAAAGTCGTCTTGAAGCCCTGGCGGGTGTACTTGGGGTTGGTGACGGAAGCGGCGATCTGCGGGATGCCCGCGCCGGCGTAGATGCGCGAAGCCGGAATGGAGGTGCCCGAGTTCAGATGGCCGATCACGCCGTTGACCTTCTCGTCCACGAACTTCTGCGCGGCGGTGGTGCCCTGCTTGGGGTCGCCGGCATCGTCTTCGGCCAGCAGTTGGAACTTGGCCTTCTTGCCACCAATGGTCAGGCCCTTGGCGTTGAGCTCCTCGACGGCCAGGCGGGTGCCGTTCTCGTTGTCCTTGCCCAGGTGGGCTGCGCCGCCGCTGGTGGCGTTCACGGCACCGATCTTGATCAGCAGGTCTTCAGCCTGGGCCTGGCCGGCCAGCAACGCGGCTGCGGCAGCAGCCACCAGAGTGGTTTTGGTGTTCATATCTTGGTTTTCTCTCGGTAGAGCGGGGCAAATAGCTTACCCCTCCTCACCAGAGATGCCGACCCTCGTGCGCGACAAACCATGAAAAAGGCCGCCCGAAGGCGGCCTTTGAGGGCTGTGTGAACAGCCTGGCGATCAGTGCACCACGCCCAGGGCGGTCTTGGCACCGGCCTTGAAGGTGTACAGGGTCAGGGCACCGTTCTTGATGTCGCCCTTCTCGTCGAAGGCAATGGTGCCCGTCACGCCCTTGTGGCCCGTGGTCTTGGCCAGCACCGGCAGGTACTTGGCCGGCTCGGCCGAGTTGGCCTTCACCATGGCCTGGGCCATCACCATCGTGGCGTCATACACGTAGGGCGCGTAGATCTGCACGTCGGCGTTGAACTTCTTCTTGAACTTGGCGCGGAAGTCTTCCATCGCCTTCACCGCCGCCTTGTCGTTCTGGTCGATACCACCGGCTTCGGCGCACACCACCTGGTTGTCGGCGATCGTGCCGGCCGCCAGCTTGGGCAGCTCGCTCGTGCAGATACCGTCACCACCCATGAACTTGGAGGTGATGCCCAGCTGCTTCATCTGGCGCAGCATCGGGCCGGCCACGGCGTCCATGCCGCCGTAGAAGACGATCTCGGGCTTGGCGCCCTTGATGGAGGTCAGGATGGCGGTGAAGTCGGTCGCCTTGTCGTTGGTGAACTCGCGCTTGACGACCTTGCCGCCAGCAGCCTTCACGCCCTTTTCGAACTCGTCGGCCACGCCCTGGCCGTAGGCGGTGCGGTCGTCGATCACGGCGATCGTCTTGCCCTTGAGGGTTTGCACCGCGTACTTGCCCAGCGTGCCGCCCAGGTGCACGTCATCCGCCACCACGCGGAAGGTGGTCTTGAAGCCCTGGCGGGTGTACTTCGGGTTCGTGGCCGACGGCGAGATCTGCGGAATGCCCGCGTCCGAATAGATCTTCGAGGCCGGGATCGTGGTGCCCGAGTTCAGGTGGCCGATCACGCCGTTCACCTTTTCGTCCACCAGCTTCTGGGCGGCGGCGGTGCCTTGCTTCGGATCCGCGGCGTCGTCTTCCGTCAGCAGCACGAACTTGGCCTTCTTGCCGCCGATCATCACGCCCTTGGCGTTCAGTTCGTCAATGGCCATGCGGGCGCCGTTCTCGTTGTCCTTGCCCAGGTGGGCAATGCTGCCACTGGTCGGGCCGACGTGACCGATCTTGACCACCAGGTCCTCGGCATGGGCTGCGCCCGCCAGCAGAGCCACCGCAGCGGCAGCGACCAGATTCATACGAGACTTCATGAACTCAGTTCTCCAAGGGTTGAGAAATGCGTGCGGGAACCGGCCGGGATGGCCGTGAAGGTGCGCAGGCAAGCACCGTTGCTCCGCCGAAATCCAGACCTGCGAAAAACCATGGGGGCGGTGAAGAGACTCACTCGCCGAGGTAGGCGGCGCGAACCTTGGGATCGGTCAGAAGCGCCTGGGCCGGGCCGCTCATGCTGACCTCACCGGAGTCCAGCACATAGCCCCGGTCGGCCAGGGCCAGCGCCCGGCTGGCGTTCTGCTCGACCAGCAGCATCGTCGTGCCCTGCGCGTGGATGGTCTGCACCACCTCGAAGATCTTGTCCACCATGATGG
>NZ_JAGWCB010000018.1 GCF_020387415.1 Ideonella benzenivorans
CAGGAATTGAAGTGAACTTCACTTCAGTTTCCATGAGCGTTTAAAGTCTTTCGACCTCGAGTCCTAAGACTCTTGGCACTCGCCTTCAAACGCCCACGCTTATCGGCTGTTACTTGTTAAAGAGCTCGGCCTTGCGACCGTTGCGATCTTGCGATCGCGGCTGACTTGTCATCAGCGAAGAGGGTGAATTTTGATTCAATCTCTTCGGCTTGTCAAGCGTTTGCAAAATTTATTTTTCGCAAGGCTTGGAAGCCATCCGTAAACGCTTCGGTTCTAGCTGCAGGCGACTGGTCTCTTTTTCAAGAGCCGCCGCCGTTTGCAGGACCGCCGCCGTTCAGCGGAGCCTCGCAGTATATGCGACTTTCAAAGCGCTATGCAAGCCCTGCCCGCAAGGGCTTGGCTGACCCCGCCCGCAACAGCGTGGCGCCCACCTCCTGGGGGTTGTCCGCCTCCAGCACGCCAGGCAGAGCTGCGGCCAGCGCGCGAGCGTCCGCCCGCAGGATGCGCTGCTTGATCGCGCCGACCTGGGCCGGATGCATCGAAAAGCTGCGCAGCCCCATGGCCAGCAACAGTTCGGTGAACGCGGGATCCCCTGCCATCTCACCGCACACGCTGACACCGCGCCCCATCGCGTTGGCGCCCGCGATGGCCTGGGCGATCAGCCGCAGCACCGCCGGGTGCCACGCATCGTAGAGATGGGACACCGCCTCATCGGCCCGGTCGATCGCCAAGGTGTACTGAATCAGATCGTTGGTCCCGATCGAGATGAAATCGAAATGGCGCAGCAGGCTGGGCAGGATCAACACGGCCGCCGGAATCTCGATCATCGCGCCCAGCTCCACCGGGCCGAACGGCAGGCCGTCGGCCCGGAGGCTGTCTCGCGCCTGCTCGATCAGCGCCAGCACCTGCTGCACCTCCTGCAGATGGGCCAGCATGGGAATCAGGACCCGGACCCGCCCATGGGCAGCCGCCCGCAGAATGGCCCGCAACTGCTGCAGGAACATGTCGGGCTCCGACAGGCTCCAGCGGATGGCCCGCAGCCCCAGGGCCGGGTTGAGGCTGTGCTCGTGCCGCAACTCCTGCACCGACAACCGGTCCAGGGGCTTGTCCGCCCCGACATCCACCGTACGGATCGTCACCGGCAGCCCTTTGAGCGAGGTCACCACGCTCAGATAGGCCTCGTACTGCTCTTCCTCGTCGGGCAGGTTGCCGCCCCGGTTCATGAACAGGAACTCACTGCGGAACAGGCCCACCCCGGCCGCGCCGGATTCCAACACGGCCGGCGCGTCGTTGGGCAGCTCGATGTTGGCCAGCAACTCCACCGCCTGCCCGTCCAGCGTGACCGAGGGCGTGTTGCGCAGGCGGCGCAGGCGGGCACGCTCGAGCTCGGACTGCTGCTGACGGAACCGGTACTCCTCCAGCACCATGGGGGGCGGGTTGACGATCAGGATGCCCGCATCCCCATCGATCACGACCCAGTCGTCCTGCCGCACCAGGCGGCTGGCCTCCCGGGCCCCAACGACGGCGGGGATGTCCATGCTGCGCGCGACGATCGCGGTGTGCGAGGTGCGCCCGCCCACATCGGTCACGAACCCGGTGAACAGACTGCGCTTGAACTGCAGCATGTCGGCAGGCGCGATGTCATTGGCCACCAGCACCAGTGGTTCCTCGCCGGCCAGATCGCGGGCCTGGGGCGGTGCCAGCGGCGCCACCGCAGCCAGCCCCTTGCGCCGTCTGATCAAGGCCTTGATCAGACGCTCGGCCACCTGCTCGACATCGGCCTTGCGCTCACGCAGGTAGTCGTCCCCCATGTCGTCGAACTGCCGCGACAGGACCTCCAGCTGGGAGGCGACCGCCCACTCGGCGTTGTAGTGACGCTGGATGATCCAGTTGACGATGGCGTCCGTCAGCATTGGGTCATGCAGCATCATCAGGTGCACGTCCAGCAAGGCCACCAGCTCGGCGTGGGCCTCCTCGGGCACCTCGCGCTTGAGGGCCATCAATTCAGCCGACACCTCATCACGGGCCTGGCGCAGGCGGGCCACCTCATGGCCCACATCGGCAGGGTCGACGAATTGATGCGAAACGTCGAAGCGGCTGGAGGCCAGCAGGACAGCCCGGCCTATCGCCACGCCCCGCGAGACCGGCAGACCAAAGACCTGGATGCTCATGGCCTGGAATGTAGCAGTACGGGGCGGGTGCAAAGCCGCGGGGAACACCTCGTCACCAAAGCGTCAATGCCATGTCATGCACCGGTCACTCGCCATCGTGAGCATGCCGGCATGGACAAGGAGACCTCGACGATGAAAGAGCTGCCCACGCCGACCCTGCCGCTGATCGGCATGCTGGACTTCCGTTCGCCACGCGCGGTGCCGGTGCGCAAGATGCTCGACGACCGGCCCGCCGTGGCGGCCGAAGGTGCCTTCGAGGTGATGTGGGCCCGCCACCAGGATGAAGTGCGCGAAGCCCAGGCCCTGCGCCATCGCGTGTTCGCCCAGGAGATGGGAGCCCGCCTGCGACCGCCGCCGGGCACACCCGACGGGCTGGACGTGGATGTGTTCGATTCGTTCTGCGAGCACCTGCTGGTGCGCACCCTGCCGCAAAACCACCGCCCGGGTCAGGTGATCGGCACCTACCGTGTGCTCACGCCAGGCGCCGCCCGCCGAGCCGGTGGCTATTACAGCGACACCGAGTTCGACCTCACCCGGCTGCGCCCGCTGCGCGAACGCATGGCCGAACTGGGACGGTCGTGCGTTGATCCGGACCACCGCTCCGGCGGCGTGATCCTGGCCCTCTGGGGCGCCCTGGCCTCCTTCATGGACCAGAACGGCCTGGACACCATGGTCGGCTGCGCCAGCATCGGCATGCGCGACGGCGGCCACGCCGCCGCCAGCATCTGGCAGCGCCTGAGCCAGACCCACATGGCCCCGGTGGAGCATCAGGTCCGGCCGCGCACCCCGCTGCCGGTGGAAGAGCTGGACCGGGACCTGCCGGTGGAGCCGCCCGCCCTGATCAAGGGCTACCTGCGCTGTGGTGCCAAGGTGCTGGGCGCCCCGGCCTGGGATCCGGACTTCAACACGGCCGATCTGCCGATGCTGATGCGCCTGTCGGATCTGCCCAGCCGCTACCGCCGCCACTTCCTGGGCGGCTTCTGATCACTGGCCCTCGCCGAACTTGTCGTCGACCAGGGCCTTGATCGCGTCGAGGGCCTGCTGTTCGTCGGGGCCGTCCACCTCCAGCTCCACTTCGGAGCCCAGGCCGGCGGCCAGCATCATGACGCCCATGATGCTCTTGGCATTCACCCGCCGCTCATTGCGGCTCATGAACACCTCCGACTTGAACGTGGTGGCCAGCTTGGTGAGCTTGGCGGACGCGCGGGCATGCAGACCCAGCTTATTGCTGATGTTGAGCGTGGCTTTGATCATGGAGCCGCGAGTTTAAAGCCTGGTTTTGGGGTCGCTGCACCGCAATCTGCATCACCCCCTGCCCGCCCCCGGCGACCGCCCGGCCGACCAATGATTCCAGCGGCTCTTCGAGGTGGCTGAGCAGGCGCCACAGCATGGGCACGTTCACCCCGGTGACCAGGCGCACATCCACCCCATCGGTCAGGCGCTGAGCCACATTGCTCGGCGTGGCGCCAAACACATCGGTCAGCAGCAGGATCTGCTCCCCTTCCAGCGGCACCAGCAAGGCCCTGGCCTGCGCTTCCACCTGCTCGGGCAGGGCATCGGGCACCACGTCCAGCGCCAGCACCCGGTCCAGCCGTTCGGGAAAGACATGGCCGGCCACCTGCCGCAAGGCGGTGGCCAGGGGCGCATGGGCAAGGATCAGCAAACCAGGCATGGCGGATTCCAAGTCAACGACACCAGGGTCGACAACCCCTGAGTCGCCCTGTCCAGGGTCGGGATTATGGCGAGCGCCGACCGCGCATCCCCAGAAATGAAACGGCCCCCAGGGCTCCACAGCAGGAGAATTTCTCACCCTGGGTCCTGCCGCCCCCCATCTTCACCTCTTGGCAGGCGCGGCCTACAGCAACACACTGTAACTTCCACCGCGGGCATTCCTGCCACTTTTCCCGGGACCCGACCACCATGGCTCTGCCTTCGACCGACGAACGCTACTGGCTGCAGATCATCGGTCAGATGGGCAGCGAGGTCGCGTCTGCCTTGTCCGCGGTCCAGGACGATCTGGACCAGCTGGATCCCGCCACCCCGTCCCTGCCGTCCCTGCCGTCGCTGAAGAAGCTGCAGGAGGACCTGGCCCGGGTGCGGCAGATCGGCATGCTGGGCCAGCAACTGGCCCGGATGGCCGCCGGCGAGGTGCGCCAAGCCCCCGAAGAGGTCTCCCTGACCACGCTGCTGCGCGATGCGCTGGCACAGCAGAAGGCGCAGGCGACCCTGCGCGGTATCGAACTGCACCGCGCCATGCACCCCGCCACCGTGCTGTTGGATCCCAGCTTGCTGCATGGCTTCCTGGTGCAGTTGCTGGACTGGGGCCTGGCCCAGGCCCAGGACGCCTTGAGCCTGCGGCTGGAACTGCAGGGCTGGCCAACGGCGGCACGGCTGCAACTGCGCGCCAGCCACCCCCAGCCGCAGGCACTGCCCCCCGCCAGCGCCCAGGCACTGGCCTGGTGCCTGATCGAGCAGATGGCCCGGACCCAGCACCTGCCCCTGACCCGGCAGGACGGCCCCGATGCCACGCTGGTGCAGGTCGATTTCCCGCAAACCCTGGCCTCGGAGCTGGACTTCGACACCGACAACGCCGGGGAGGAGGCCTCCTCGCTGTTCGCGCTGTCGCAGGCCTCCCGGCCCCTCAATGGCAGCCACTGGCTGGTGATTGCAGCCCACCGGGACCTGCGGGCCGAGGTGCGGGACGCCCTGCGGCCCAACGGCATGCTGGTGGACTTCGTGGGCAGCATCGGCGAGGCCGAGCGGTTCTGCCAGGAATCGATGCCCCACGGCGTGCTGTATGAAGCCATCCTGGGCGGGGAACGCATGCAGGCCCTGCGTTCGCGGCTGCGCGCACAGGCGCCACGGCAGGTCTGGGTGGAGATCTCGGCCGAGGGCCTGCATTGCGACGACGGCCATCCGACCCACGACCGCCCCGGCCGGATCGGCCGCGACGCGCTGGGCGATCGCCTGCCCGGGCTGCTGGAGGCCGAATACACCCGCAGCCTCTGAGGCTCGGAGCCACGGTCGTACACTGCGGGCCTCCCTCCCGTGAGCCCGCCATGCATCGCCGTCAACACCTCGCCCTCACCGCCGGTCTGATCGCTTCCGCCACCCTGGGCCTGGGTGGACTGGCGGGATGCTCGCGCCGCGAGGCGGCCCCGGACGTGACCCTGACCCTGCTGGACGGGCGCCAGCAAGCGCTGTCGGGTCTGCGCGGCAAGGTGGTGCTGGTGAACTTCTGGGCCACCAGTTGCACGACCTGCGTGCACGAGATGCCGCAGCTGGTGGCCACCCACCAGAAGTTCCAGGGCCAGGGCTATGAGACCCTGGCCATCGCGATGAGCTACGACACACCGGACTATGTGGCCAGTTTCGCCCAGACGCGCGGCCTGCCCTTCCGGGTGGCGCTGGACCGCAGCGGCGACGCCGCCAAGCACTTCGGCGATGTGCGCCTGACGCCCACCAGCTTCCTGCTCGACAAGCAGGGCGGCATCGTCAAAAAGTACGTGGGGGAACCTGACTTTCCGGCACTGCACCAGCTGATCGGCCAGCTGCTGGCCGAGGCCTGAGCACCGGCGTCGCCCGTCAGGCGGCGATCACACCATGGCCTCGGCCGCGGCCTGCACCTGTTCCAGCAGCTCCGTGGCCGCGCGCAGCAGCGCAGGATCGACACCCCCCAGCAGCTCCCGGCGCACCGGGTCGGCCTGCTGCCGCACCTCGTCATACAGGGCCCGGCCCTGAGGGGTGAGCACCACGTGCTTCATCCGCCGGTCGTTCGGCACGGCTTGGCGCATCACCAGGCCGGCCTTCTCCAGCCGGTCCAGCATCGACACCATCGTCGCGCCCTCCACCCCCACACTCTGCGCCAGCTCGATCTGCGACAGCGGCGCCGCCGCCTTGGCCACCACGGCCACCGTCACCCAGCTGGCCTGGCTCATGCCCAGCCCCTTGAGCCGCCGGTCCACGGCCAGGCGCCAGTTGCGGGCCGCCCCATGCAGGGCGATGGAAAACCGTTCCTCAGGGGTCATGATGAGACCATCTAATCATCAGATCCCTACCATCTTAAAGTCCCTCCAGGGGGCCGCCGGAAGAGGGGATCCACCACCTCGGCGACAATACCGGATTGTCCGCCAGCCCCATGACCGCCCTCGCCCTGTCGTTTCTCACCTTTGTCTCGACGACGCTGGGCGGCCTGCTGGCCCTGCGTTTTCGCGACCGGCTGCACCATCTGCTGGGCTTCACCGCCGGGGTGATGCTGGGCGTCGTGGCCTTCGATCTGCTGCCCGAGGTCTTCGAGATGTCAGCCTCGCTGGGCGAGAACGGGCTGCGCGCCATGGTGGCCCTGGTGGCGGGCTTCCTGCTGTTCCACAGCCTGGAGAAGTTTGTGCTGGTGCACAGCGCGCACGAGGAGGAATACGCCCACCATGCCCATCCGCGGGTGGGGGTCGTGTCCGCCCTGGCACTGATCGGCCACAGCTTCATGGACGGCGCCGGCATCGGCCTGGCCTTCCAGGTCTCGGACACGGCTGGCATCACGGTGGCCATCGCGGTGGTGGCGCACGACTTCTGCGATGGTCTGAACACGGTGGGCCTGATGCTGCTGCATCGCAACAAAACCTCCCACTCGCTGGCCATGCTGCTGCTGGATGCGCTGGCACCGGTGCTGGGGGCGGCGTCCACGCTGGCCTTCACCCTGCCGCCCAGCGTGCTGGTGCTCTACCTGGGGGGCTTCGCCGGCGTGCTGCTCTACATCGGCGTGGCCGACATCCTGCCGCAGGCCCATTCCCAGGCGGGCCCTGGCACCTCGCTGCGTCTGATCGGCCTGACGACGCTGGGCGCCGCGGTGATGTACGCGGTGGTGCGGGCCGCGGGCTGAGCCCGGGCCCTGGCGCCGCTCAGGGGTGGGCGGCGATCACCTCGGCCACCGCGGCGGTCAGTTTGGTGCCGTAGCCGATGTGCAGGAACTCGTTGGGCCCGTGGGCATTGCTCTTGGGGCCCAGCACGCCGCAGACCATCATCTGCGCCTGCGGAAAGCCCTGCTGCAGCAGGTTCATCAGCGGGATGGTGCCGCCCTGGCCGATGTAGCCCAGCGGCGCACCGAAGTGGCTGCGCGAGGCCCGGTCCATCGCGGTTTCCAGCCAGGGTGCCAGGTCCGGCGCGTTCCAGCCGCTGGCGCCCCAGTTCCCCACCCGGCCATCAGGCTCGAAGGTCACCTTGGCGTTGTAGGGCGCGTTGTCCTCCAGCAAGGCCTTGAGCTGCACCGCGGCCTCGTGGCCGTCCACCAGCGGCGGCAGGCGCAGGCTCAGCTTGAAGGCGGTGTAGGGCCGCAGCACATTGCCGGCGCTAGCCAGGGCCGGCATGCCGTCCACCCCGGTGACCGACAGCGTGGGCCGCCAGGTGCGGTTGAGCAGGGCCTCGGTGGCGTCGGTGGTGGTGGGCAGGGTCAGACCGCCGTCGGCGCCGCAGGCCCAGGGAAAGGTCTTCCAGGCCATGTCGCCCAGGATGGCCGCAGCCGCCTCGGCCTGGGCCCGACGCGCTGCCGGGATCTCGCAGTGGAAGACCGACGGCAGCAGGGTGCCGGTCTTGGCATCTTCGAGCCGGTCCAGCACCTGGCGCAGGATGCGGAAGCTCGAGGGCACCAGACCGCTGGCATCGCCCGAGTGCACGCCTTCGGTCAGGATCTCGACCTTGAGCGCGCCGGTGATGTTGCCGCGCAGGCTGGTGGTCAGCCAGAGCTGGTCGTAGTTGCCAGCGCCCGAATCGAGGCAGACCACCAGGCTCACATCGCCCAGCCGGGCCTGGAGCTGGTCCAGGTAGAACGGCAGGTCGCCGGAGCCGGATTCCTCGCAGGTCTCGATCAGGCCGACGATGCGCGGGTGGGCCACGTTCTGCGCCTTCAGGGCCTCGATGGCGCTGACCGCCGCGTAGATCGCATAGCCATCGTCCGCGCCGCCGCGACCATAGAGCTTGCCGTCCTCGATCTTGGGCGTCCAGGGGCCCAGGCCGGCGCGCCAGCCGCTGAACTCGGGCTGCTTGTCCAGGTGGCCGTAGATCAACACCGTCTGCGTGCTGTCCGCCTTCGTGGCCGGCACCTCGAAGAAGATGACCGGCGTGCGGTCGCCCTCGCGCACCACCTCCAGCGTCAGACCAGGGATCTTGCGGCCCTCGACCCAGCCCGCGGCGTCGCGCACCACCTTGTCAATCAGACCGTGCTCGCGCCACTGGGGGTCGAACATCGGGCTCTTGGCGGGCACCGCAATGTAGTCGGACAACTGGGGAACGATGCGCTCGTTCCAGGCCGCGGTGACGTCACGATCCAGTTGTGCCGAATCAAGGCCAGGCAGCTTGTCGGGGGCGTTCATGGTGGGAAGGCTCCGAGGAAGAAAAAGGCAAAACGCCATTGTGCGCCGACCCGCCGCGCCTGGCGCTCCCGCGATCAGTGGGGCCGCAGGGCCTCCCACTGCGGCAGGCAGTGGCGGGCCAGGGCCGTGACCCAGGCCCCCTCGTTGCCGGGCACGAAGGCCAGGCCGTAGCGGGGGCTGACCAGAAAGCCCGCGCGTTCGAACACCGCCGCATCCTGGGCCCGGACGAACGCGGGCAGATGGCCGAAGGGCACGGCCACGGTCCCCAGGTGCAGCACCGGCGCGTGGCAGGAGATTTCCTCCAGCCGGCCGTTGTCCTGGAAGCGGAACACCAGCCCGCCGTAGTCCATCTCGTCGAGTTCGACGTTGTTGCGCCCGGCCCGCGGCGGCGCGCCCAGCCGCGCCCGCACCGCCTCGGCGGTGAGCGAGAACGGCAGGTCATCCAGCTGTTCAAAGGGCACGAGGTGCATGGTGCTGAAAGGGCGATCCCGCAAGGCAGGCGAAGTTCCCCGCGCGGCCCGGGGCGGCCCGGGTTTTGCACGATGTTGGCGAGAGCTGCGCACAACGATGCCGGGCGGCAAGCCCGGCCTTGCACAGCGCTTTGAACGTGGCGCTGCGCGCCGAGGTGCCCCGCCACCGCTTCGGCACCACCACCGTCAACGACCAGTACAGCGTGGGTGTGCAGCGTGGGTGTGAAGTACGGCTTCTACGCCCCGGCCCGGCGATGCCGGCTGGCCGGGGCGCGGGCCGGCTTGTCGCGCTTGGTGGCGGCTACAGCCGCCGCCTCGGCCGCAGGATCCAGCAGGTGAACCACCCGCAGGCCAGGCGCCGACAGGCGCAGCGCCAGAAAGCGCTGCAGACGCTCGCGCTGGGTCGCATCGGGCAGGCGCTCCCAGGTGGCGGTGACCAGCAGCCCCAGGCTGCCGGTGGCAGCGGCCCCGGCACTGGCCGCGGAGGCCGCCGGCGTCATGGCCGGACGGTCGGGCAGCCGGATCTCGGGGCCGGTGGCCAGCGCCCGCAGGCCCGGCTCCAGTGTCGCCAGCTCGCCCGCCAGTGCCGGCAGTTGCTGCTGCGCGGCCCGCAATGTGCGGGTCTCGGTCTCCAGCTGGGCGATGCGCCGGTCGCGTTCGGCCAGCGCAGCCTGGTCACGCTGCAGCAGCTCCTCCACCACACCCTGGCGCGCCAGGCGACCCAGCTGCTCCAGGTTGGGCGCATCGCCGCCCAGCTGCTGCAGATCCAGCGCCACCCCACCCAGGCCATAGGCCGGCAGCCGGGCCTGGATCGTCTGCCGCAGGTCATCCGACAGGCGGGGCCCCAGCAGCGACACCCGGATGCGCGAGCCCGCCGGGTCGTAGTGGGTCTCCACCTGGGCCAGCACCCGGCCGGGCAGGTGCAGGTTGTCGGCCACGAAGCGCCGCGCTGCGCCCTCGAAGCGGGCCTCCTTCACCACCACCCAGGCGGTGTAGACGCTGGGCACCGCCACCGCCAGCGCCAGCGCCCCGATGACGCCGCGCACCCGCCACAGCTGGCTGCGGTCCAGGGCATGGACGGGCCGGAAGTGCATCAGCCGCACGATGCCCAGCGTGGCCAGGCCGATGAACAGCGCGTTGATCAGGAACAGGTGCAGCGCGCCCAGCAGGTAGTCCCAGTTGCCGTGCGACAGCCCGTAGCCAGCGGTGCACAGCGGCGGCATCAGGGCGGTGGCGATCGACACGCCGGGCACCACCTGGCCCTTGAAGCTGCGCCGGGTGGCGGCCACCGCGCCGGCCCCGCCACCGAACAGGGCGATCAGCACGTCGTACAGCGTGGGCCGGGTGCGGGCCAGCAGCTCGGACTGGGCCTCGCCCAGCGGTGAGATCAGGAAGTACAGCGTCGACGCCAGCAAGGCCACCAGCGTCGCCAGCAGCAGGTTGCGCAGGGCCCGGCGGAGCAAGGGGATGTCCTGCAGCGCCAGCCCGAAGCCGGCCGCCACGATCGGGCCCATCAACGGCGAGATGAGCATCGCGCCGATGATCACAGCGGTGGAATTGACGTTCAGCCCCACCGAGGCGATCAGGATCGCGAACACCAGGGCCCAGGTGGTGCCGGGGGTGAACTCGGTGTCCAGGCGCACCCGCTGCAGCGCCCCTTCCAGATCGGCATCGCGCCGCAGCGAGAACATGCGCCCCAGCCGCTCACGCGGCCCGAGGCGCTGGGTGGTGCCCCCGGCCGAGGACGGAGACGCAGAGCGGGCAGAAACGGGAGGCAGGGCGTGATCGGGCATGGTCGGTCCGTGGAGCGCACCCATCTTAGAAGCCCCGCCACAATGCCGGCATGACATCCGCCCCCCTGACCCTGAACCTGGTGGGTGCCGGCCGCGTGGGCCGCACCCTGGCGGCCCTGTGGCTGCGCGCTGGCGTGTTCACGCTGGGCGATGTGCTGACCCGCTCGCCCGAGAGCGCCGCGCAGGCTGTCGCCGCGATCGGCGGAGGCCGGCCCGTCAGCCACCCCCGGGCGATGCGCGCAGCGCAGGTGTGGCTGATCGCCACGCCCGACGGCGCCCTGGGTGCGACCGCGGCCGCGCTGGCCGCCACGGTCCCCGCCCCGGCCCAGGCCTGGCATTGCAGCGGCTTTGCCCCGGCCGCCGCGCTGGCGCCGCTGCAGCAGGCCGGCTGGTCCGTCGCCAGCGCCCACCCGGCCTTGAGCTTTGCCGATCCGGCCGCCGCCCAGGCCCAGTTCGCCGGCACGGCCTGCGCGCTGGAAGGGGACGACGCCGCGGTCCGCCAGGCCGAAGCCGCCTTTGGCGCGATTGACGGGCGCTGCTTTCGCCTGCAGGCGGCCGACAAGCCGCGCTACCACGCCGCGGCGGTGCTGGTCAGCAACTTCCCGCCGGTGCTGGCCGCGGCCGCGGCCGAGCTGTGGCAGGGCTGCGGCATGCCGCCCGAGCTAGTGGCCCCGCTGTGGCAGGCCTTTGCGAAGAACGTGGCCGACAACCTGCTGCGCCTGGGGCCGACCGCCGCGCTGACCGGCCCGGCCGCGCGCGGCGACACCGCGGTGGTGCAGGCCGAGACCGAGGCCCTGCAGGCGTGTGACCCCGCCCTGGCCCAGGCCTATGCGGCGCTCAGCACGCTGGCAGCCCGCCTGGCCCGCGAAGGCCACTGCCTGCCACCGGCCCGCTGAGGCGGGCTCAGCCGCGCTCGAACTTGAACACCGCCACGCTGGCCAGCAGGTTGGGCAGCGTGCGCACCATCTCGCCGTCCTGCAGGCCGAAGCTGTCGAGGATCTGCAGCCCGTTCTTGCGCGCCAGCACCTCGAAGTCGGCGTAGGTGCCCACGCGGATGTTGGGCGTGTCGTACCACTCGTAGGGCAGGGCCCTGGTGACCGGCATGCGCCCGCGCAGCACCGAGACCCGGTTGGGCCAGTGTGCGAAGTTGGGGAAGCTGACGATGCCGATGCGACCCACCCGCGCGGTCTCGCGCAGCATCTTCTCGGCATTGCGCAGGTGCTGCAGGGTTTCCAGTTGCAGCACCACGTCGAAGCTGTGGTCGTCGAACAGCTTCAAGCCCTCTTCCAGGTTCAGCTGGATGACGTTGATGCCGCGCTGGGTGCTGGCCAGCACGTTGGCGTCGTCCAGCTCGATGCCGTAGCCGCTGCAGCCGCGCTCACGCATCAGGTAGGCCAGCAGCTCGCCGGTGCCACAGCCCAGGTCCAGCACGCGGGCGCCGCGCGGCACCAGGCGGGCGATCACTTCCAGGTTCTTCAGCGGCGTGGTCATGCGGCGGCTCCCGTGCTCAGCTCGGCGGCGATGCGCTCGAAGTAGGCCCGCATCACCGCCAGGTAACGCGGGTCCTCCAGCAGGAAGGCGTCGTGGCCATGCGGCGCGTCGATCTCGGCGTAGCTGACATCGGCCCGGTTGTCGACCAGGGCCTTGACGATCTCGCGCGAACGGGCCGGCGAAAAGCGCCAGTCGGTGGTGAAGCTCACCAGCATGAATTTCTTGTCCTTGGCGACGGCAAAGGCCCGTGCCAGGTCGCCGCCGTGGGCCCGGGCCGGGTCGAAGTAGTCCAGCGCGCGGGTGATCAGCAGGTAGGTGTTGGCGTCGAAGTACTCGCTGAACTTGTCGCCCTGGTGGCGCAGGTAGCTCTCGATCTGGAACTCGATGTCCTGGGTGCTGAAGTGCAGCTCGGCGTCGCGCAGCTCGCGGCCGAACTTGGCCTCCATGGAGTCGTCCGACAGGTAGGTGATGTGGCCGATCATGCGGGCCACCCGCAGGCCGCGCTTGGGCACCACGCCATGGGCGTAGAAGTGGCCGCCGTGGAAGTCCGGGTCGGTCACGATGGCCCGGCGCGCCACCTCGTTGAAGGCGATGTTCTGCGCCGACAGGTTGGGCGCAGTGGCCACGGCCACGCAGTGGCGCAGCCGCTCGGGGTAGCGCAGGGCCCAGGCCTGGGCCTGCATGCCGCCCAGGCTGCCGCCCAGCACGGCCGCCAGCTGGGTGATGCCCAGCACCTCGATCAGGCGGGCCTGGGCATCGACCCAGTCCTCCACCGTCATCACCGGGAAGTCGGCGCCCCAGGGCCGGCCGGTGGCCGGGTTGAGGTCCATCGGCCCGGTCGAGCCAAAGCAGGAGCCCGGGTTGTTGATGCCAATGACAAAGAAGCGGTCGGTGTCCACCGGCTTGCCGGGGCCCACCATGTTGTCCCACCAGCCGGTGCTCTTGGGCTGGTTGGCGTACTCGCCCGCCACATGGTGCGAGGCATTGAGCGCGTGGCACACCAGCACCGCATTGCTGCGGTCGGCATTGAGCGTGCCGTAGGTTTCGTACACCAGCGCATAGGCCGGCAGCTGCGCGCCGCTTTGCAGCGGCAGCGGCACGTCAAACGCCATGCGCTGCGGTGAAACCAGTCCGACGGAGCGGGTCATGTCCCGTGTCTCCCCAAAAACAAAAACACCCGGATGCGCGCCAGACAAAGCGGACACCGGGTGGATTGGAGCTCGGGGTCCCTCTTTAGCGGCATTTGTTGGGCGCCCGCAATCCGGAACAAATCGGCGCCGTGAAGCAATCAGTTTAGCAGGCGGCCTCCCAGGCCTGCCGCAGCGCCGCCGCCTGCCCGTCCAGCCAGGCGTAGCGGCGCTGGTACTGGGACCGCTTGTGCGACGGGATCTCCGCCATCGTCTTGCGCGGTGCCACGCGAGGCAGCCCCCAGAAGCCATCGCCCAGCGCCTGGCCGCCGGCCGAGGCCCAGAGGCCGTCGTAGTCGAAATGCACCAGCGCCGCCCGGTCCGTGCCATGGGAGACATGCCGGGTCTGGCCGACGGCCCGCAGGCGCACCAGACCCCAGGCCCCGGCCAGTTGCTGCAGGGCCCACAGCAACAGGTTCTGCGGCCGCAGGCCATGGGCCAGCCGGGTCAGGTGACGCGCCACCGCCACCGGCAGCTGACCGTGCATCGCGCCGATCAGCAGCCCGGGCCCATCGGGCGTGGCCTCGAATGAAAAGGTGAGGGTGTAGAGCACGGTGCCGAACGGGTCCAGCAGCACCAGGCTCAGGTCGCCCTCGCGCTCGAAGCGGGTCAGCGTCTGCAGCCGCAGCGCCAATGCCCCCTGCCCCTGCGGCAGGGCAATGCGGCCCAGTGGCGCCCCGGCGGAGTCGTCCAGACAGGCCTGGCGCCAGACACGCGGCCCCAGACAGGCCCAGGCCAGCCGGTGGTGCGCCAGCAGATGCTCGGCCCGCTGCGCCAGCGGCCAGCCGACGCAGGGATAACTCAAATAGGGCTTGCGGAACAGCCGCGGCTGGGCCTGGGCCAGTTCGGCCCAGGGCAGCCCGCCCGGGCCTTGGCGCAGCCGCTGGTGCACGGCCCGGTGGCGCCAGAACAGCCAGGCCAGCCGCCAGCGCCGGCGCAGCGCGGTCAGGCCAGGCTGGGGGTAGATCGCGCGGCACAGCGCCAGCGGGCGCGGCCAGGGACATCCGGAGGCATCGGGCAGGTCCGAGGGCATCGCCGCACTGTACCCGGGGCTGCCCCTCAGAGATTCGTGCCAGCTTGACGCATTACTGGCCGTTCGGCTAAAAACGCGCCATGGCCCGC
This sequence comes from Ideonella benzenivorans, assembly GCF_020387415.1. GTDB lineage: Bacteria > Pseudomonadota > Gammaproteobacteria > Burkholderiales > Burkholderiaceae_C > Ideonella > Ideonella benzenivorans. The sequence continues at coordinate 14,597 of NZ_JAGWCB010000018.1, forward strand.
CCCTCCCAAGCCATCGACCAGGCCTTGTTGGCCAGCGGGCTGCTGCTGTACCCGCAGTGCGGCTGCGCCGGTCTGTCGCTGCGCAAGGTGGCCGAGCACGCCGGCACCCAGCCGGCCATGGTGCATTACCACTTCGGCGGCAAACCGGCCTTTCTGCGCGCGGTGCTGCAGCAGCTCTACGAACGTCTGTTTTCCGAGCTGAACCTGCCTGGCAACCGCCAGGGCGGCCCGCGCGACCGCCTGCGCGCCGCGCTGCTGACCCTGGGCCGCTTCCTGCTGCAGCACCGCGACATCGCGGCCCGTCTGGCCCTGGACATGGCCCAGGGCGAACCGGTGGTCCGGTCCTTCCTGCAGACCAATGCCCCCCGCCACATCGGCTTGCTGCTGGGGCTGATGGCCGAGGCCCGCGCGGCCGGCGAGCTGCTGCCGCTGGCCCCGGTCCAGATCTTCGTGTTCCTGATGGGGGCGATCAACGCGCCCACCCTGGTCGCCACCGGCCTGCAGCGCGAGGACGTGGCCGCCAGCCTGCTGGGCGACCGGCTGAGCGAGCAGGTCCTCACCGACGAGGCGCTGTGCCAACGGCTGGACCTGGCCCTGGCCGCCCTGAGTCCCCGACACGACCGCCCAGGAGGGCCCTCATGAGCACCTTGACGCATTTCCCCCGTCGCTGGCGCGGGGGCCTGGCCGCCCTCGGCGCCCTCCCCCTCGTCCTCGGTCTGGCCGGCTGCCAGCCGGCCGCCTCGGCGGCCTGGTCCGGCTATGTGGAGGGCGACTATGTCTACGTGGCGGCCCCGGTGGCCGGCACCCTGACCCAGCTGGCCGTCACCCAGGGCCAGACAGTCAACGCCGGCGCACCGCTGTTCCAGCTCGACGATGTGGCCGCCCGCGCCGCCCGCGCCCAGGCCGATGCGCAGGTGCAGGCCGCGCGCGCCCAGGCGGCCAATGGACAGACCGGGCTGCGCGCGCCGCAGATCGCCGTCAGCCGGGCCCAACTGGCCCAGGCCCGCGCGGCGGCCACCCTGGCCGATGCCGAGCTGCGGCGCCAGCGCACGCTGGTGGCGCAGGGCTTCATCTCACAGTCGCAGTTGGACAACACGACCACCGCGGCCCGCCAGGCCCATGACAAGGTGAGCGAGCTGGAGGCGGCCCTGAAGACCGCCGAACAGCCCACGGCCCGCCCGGCCGAACTGGCGGCCGCCCAGGCCAACACCCAGGCGGCGCAAGAGGCGCAGGCCCAAGCGGCCTGGCGCGAACAGCAGGCCCGGCAGGCGGCCCCCGCTGCCGGGCTGGTCGCCGACACCTTCTTCCGCCAGGGTGAGTACGTGCCCGCGGGGCAGCCGGTGCTCTCGCTGCTGCCACCCGACCACCGCAAGGCCCGCTTCTACGTGCCGGAAGCGCTGATCGGCCAGCTGCAGGTGGGCCAGGCGGTGAGCCTGAACTGCGACGGCTGTGGCGCGCCCATCGCGGCCCGCATCACCCGCATCGCCCCGCAGGCCGAATACACGCCGCCGGTGATCTACTCCAACACCCAGCGCAGCAAGCTGGTCTTCCTGGTGGAGGCCCGCCCGGCGCCGGCCGATGCCCTGAGGCTGCGCCCAGGCCAGCCGCTGGATGTGCGGCCGGCCGCGGCGCGCTGAGCCGGCCATGACCACGCCCACCGACACCGCCGCGATGGACTGGGCCATCGATGTGCGCGGCCTGACCAAGCGCTACGGCACGACCACCGTGGTGGACCACGTGGACCTGCAGCTGCGCCCGGGCCGCATCTGCGGCTTCCTGGGCCCAACGGCAGCGGCAAGACCACCACCATCCGCATGCTCTGCGGCCTGCTCACCCCCGACGAGGGCGAGGGCCACTGCCTGGGCCTGGACCTGCGGCGCGATGCGCTGGAGATCCGCCGCCAGGTGGGCTACATGACGCAGCGCTTCGGCCTGTACGAAGACCTGTCGATCCGCGAAAACCTGGACTTCATCGCCCGCCTGTTCGAACTGCCTGAGCGCAAGCGCCAGGTGGACGAGGCCCTGGAGCGCCTGGGCCTGGTGAGCCGCCAGCGCCAGCTGGCCGGCGCGCTCTCGGGCGGCTGGAAGCAGCGCCTGGCCCTGGCGGCCTGCCTGCTGCACCAGCCGCGTCTCTTGCTGCTGGACGAGCCCACCGCGGGCGTGGACCCGAAGGCCCGGCGCGACTTCTGGGACGAGATCCACCGCCTGGCGGCCGAGGGCATCACGGTGCTGGTCTCCACCCACTACATGGACGAGGCCGCGCGCTGCCATGAGCTGGTCTACATCGCCTACGGCCACCTGCTGGCACGCGGCACCGAGCGCGAGATCATCGCCCAGTCGGGCCTGACCGTCTGGGCCGTGCAGGCCGAGCGCGAGGACCCGGCCGCGCTGGCCCCACTGGTCACACCGCTCAAGCAGGCCCCGGGCGTGCAAAGCGTGGCGGCCTTCGGCAGCGCGCTGCACGTGGCCGGCAGCGACCCGGCCGCGCTGGAACGCGCGATCGCCCCCTGGCGCCAGCAGCCCGGCCTGCGCTGGGCACCGGCCCAGGCCTCGCTGGAGGACGTGTTCATCGGCCTGATCGGCCAGAGCCGCGACAACATGGAGGCCGCGCGATGAAGCGCCTGTTCAGCCTCGCCCGGCTGTGGGCCATCTTCGTCAAGGAGTTCCAGCAGATGATGCGGGACCGCCCCACCTTCGCGATGGCGGTGGGCGTGCCCATCCTCCAGCTGGTGCTGTTCGGCTACGCCATCAACACCGACCCCAAGGGCCTGCCCACGGCGGTGGTCAGCCACGACAGCGGGCCGCTGGCGCGCAGCCTGCTGGCCACGCTGGAGAACACCGGCTACTTCCACATCACCCGCCAGCCCGACAGCGAGGCCGCGGGTGACGCGCTGGTGGCCGATGGCGAGGTGCAGTTCCTCTTCGTGGTTCCCGATGACTTCAGCCGCCGCGTGGTGCGGGGCGAGAAGCCGGCGGTGCTGATCAGCGTGGACGCCACCGACCCCAGCGCCGCCAGCAACGCCCTGGCCGCCCTGGGCCAGGTCAGCGCCAGCGCACTGGACCGCGACCTGGTCGGCCCACTGGCCCCCCTGAAGGTGGGCGAGGCGCCCTACGAGCTGCGCATCCAGCGCCGCTACAACCCCGAGGGCCTGTCGCGCTACAACATCGTGCCGGGCCTGATCGGCACCATCCTGACCATGACCATGGTGATGATGACCGGCTTGGCCATGACCCGCGAGCGCGAGCGCGGCACGATGGAGAACCTGCTGGCCACGCCGGTGCGGCCGGTGGAGGTGATGCTGGGCAAGATCCTGCCCTATGTGCTGGTGGGCTACATCCAGCTCAGCGTGATCCTGGCGGCCGGGGCCTTTCTGTTCGAGGTGCCGATGGAGGGCAGCTTCCTGCTGCTGATGGGCATGATCGGCGTGTTCATGCTGGCCAACCTGGCGGTGGGCTTCACCTTCTCCACGCTGGCGCGCAACCAGATGCAGGCGCTGCAGGCCACCTTCTTCTTCTTCCTGCCCTCGATGCTGCTGTCGGGCTTCATGTTCCCCTTCCGCGGCATGCCGGCCTGGGCCCAGCACCTGGGCGAACTGCTGCCGCTGACCCACTTCCTGCGCATCGTGCGGGGCATCCTGCTCAAGGGCAACGGCTTCGGGCAAGTGCTGCCGGAGCTGTGGCCGCTGCTGGCCTTTCTGGCCGTGGCGGGGGCGGTGGCGCTGGCGAGGTATCGGCAGACCTTGGATTGAGGGTTTGGTATTGGGTTTGGGCGTTCGGGTGGAGGTTGGCGCGCTGCGGTGGAGGGTGGCTGATCCACGCCCCATCCCTCTCTCTTCGCCTTCCCCATCCCTTCGTGGCGCACTACGCTGCCCGCCCTGGGGTGCCGGGGCCGACCCGCCGAAGCCCACCCCGGTGCCCCGGCACCCCAGAGCCCGCTGCCCCGCGCCCAGTTGCCCGCAGCCCATGTGCACCCCAGGCAGGCCTGTCCATCCCCTCGTGGCCGGAAGCTCTGAGCCCGAGGGCATGCCAAGATGGAACCTCTCCATCCACGGCCTCCTGAGATGAGCCCCGCCGAACAACGCGTCCGCGACTTCTGGCAACGCATGGCCAGCAACAACTTCGCCAGCCTGGCCCCGCTGTTGGCCGACGACTTCACCCTGGACTGGCCGCAGTCGCAGGAGCGCCTTCGCGGCGCCGCGAACTTCGTGCGCATGAACGCCGAGTACCCGGCCCACGGCCCCTGGCGCTTCACGCTGAACCGGCTGGTGGCCGGCGGCGGCGCCACGGCCGATGAGGTGGCGACCGACGTCAGCATCACCGACGGCGTGCAGCGGGCCCGGGCCCTCACCTTCTTCACCGTGCACGGCGGGCGCATCGCCCGCATGGTCGAGTTCTGGCCCGAGCCCTATGCCGCACCGGCGAACCGGGCGCATCTGGTCGAACCGATCCCCGTCGAGCCGCTGGATGCCGGCGCGGACGCTGCCTGAGCCCATGAATCCGGCCGAACTGCTCATCCTGGTCGAGGCGCTGCGCGAAGCCCACGGCGCCCACACCGCCCTGCTCTATGGTTCCCTGGCGGATGGCAGCGCCGGGCCGGACAGCGACATCGACCTGGCCCTGTTCGCCCCCATCGCGCAGGTCCGCCGGGATGCCCGCTGGCAGCAGGGCCGGCCCCTGGATGTCTTCGTCCACCCGGAGACGGTGCTGGCCCAGCCGACAGCCGAGCAGCTCTGTCTGCGCGGCGCCCGGGTGCTGGCCCAGCGCGGCGATGAGGCCGCGCGCTTTCTCGCCCAGCTCGATGCCCTGCATGCGGCCGGCCCCCACCCCCTGGCCCCGGACGAAGCCCAGGTCCGGCGGGTCTGGGTGACCAAGATGCTGCAGCGCCTGCGCCGCGGCGATGCCGAGGGCGACTACCGCCGCCACTGGCTGCTGATGATAGCGCTGGAGGACTACTTCGCGCTGCGCACCCGCTGGTACCCCGGCCCGAAGAAGGCCCTGGCCTGGCTGGCCCGCGAAGCGCCGGACCACCACGCGCTGTGCGCCGCCGCGCTGCGGCCGGGCGCCAGCGACGAGGCCATTGCCGCCTGGATGGCCGCGGTCATCGAAGAGCCCCACCCAGCACCGGACCGCCCAGGCCGCACCGCATGAGCATCACCGAAACCTTTCTCGCCGGCTTCCACCGGGACCACGCAGGCCTCACGGCCCAGGTGTTCGACGCCCTGCCCTGGCAGGACAGCGGTGGCCGCCCCTGGCCCTCGTCCTACGACTGGCTGGTGGACGCCTGCCGCGACACGGCGCTGCCCCCGGGCCCCGGCCTGGACCTGGCCTGTGGCGACGGGCTGCTGCTGGCGCGACTGCGGGCCGATGCGGCGCCCACGGCCCGGCCCTGGATGGGCGTGGACCTGAGCCCCGACGAGCTGCGCGCGGCCCGGCAGCGGCTGGGGGCGCACGTCCCGCTGCTGCGGGCCCGCGCCCAGGCCCTGCCGCTGGGCGACGCCCATCTGGCCGCCGTGGTGAGCCACCTGGCCCTGATGCTGATGGACGATGCGGACGCGGTGGTGACCGAGCTGGCCCGGGTGCTGCAGCCCGGCGGCCTGCTGGCGGGCGTGGTGGGGGCCCGTGCCGAGCCCAGCCCGGCCTTCGCCGTCTATCTGGAGCTGCTGAGCCAGCAGCCGCGCAGCGCGCACTGGCAGGCCCTGCGCTTTGGCGACCGGCGCTGGCACGACGAGGCGGGCCTGCAGTCTTTGCTGGCGCCACCGTTCGAAGCCTTGACCTGCACGCGCCTCATGCGGGAAGAGCGGATGTCCCCCGAGTCCCTGTGGCAATGGTGCCTGGGCATGTACGACCTGCACCTGCTGCCGCCCGAGGCCCTGCCGGGGCTGCGGGCCGAGTTCCTGCGGCGCTGCCAGCCGCTGACCGATGCCGAGGGCACGGTGCTGCACCGCCAGGTGCTGCTGGCCTTCCAGGCCCGGCGGCGCTGAGGCGCCCCCGGCGCGGGGTCAGTCCAGCCGCTTGAGCCCCTCGCGGAAGCGCCGGGCGTTGGCCACATAGTGGGCGGCGCTGCGGGCCAGGCCGGCGATCTGCTCGGGCGTCAGGGCCCGCTTGACCACCGCCGGGCTGCCAACGATCAGCGAGCCGTCCGGGAACTCCTTGCCCTCGGTGACCAGGGCCCCGGCGCCGACCAGGCAGTTGGCGCCAATCTTCGCGCCGTTGAGCACCACCGCGCCGATGCCGATCAGCGTGTTGTCGCCCACGGTGCAGCCGTGCAGCATGGCCTGATGGCCCACCGTCACGCCCGCGCCCAGGGTCAGCGGCTTGCCCGGGTCGGAATGCAGCACGCAGGCGTCCTGCAGGTTGCTGCGCGGCCCCACGCGGAGGGGCTCGCGCTGGTCGCCGCGCAGGATGGCGCCGAACCAGACGCTGGCCTCCTCGGCCAGTTCCACGTTGCCGATGACCTGGGCCGAATCGGCCACCCAGGCCGTGGGGTCGATCTGCGGTTCAAAGTCGTCCAGGGCGTACACGGCCATGCGGGTCTCCTCTGTGGTGGGATGGGGGCCGATCCGGCACGGTGTCAGGGACTGCCGCTGGCCATGGGTTCGGCCGGCGCCGGCGCGGCACCGGAGGCAGCGCCATCGGCCGCCGAAGCCCCGGAGGCCGGCTCGCCAGCGCTGCCATCCACGCCGATCTGGGTCACATAGCCCCCTTCGGCGTACTCGCTGTAGTACCACTCGCCGTTGACCTGCTGCACGCCCTCGGGTGGCTCGTAGGTGTGCACCGGCACGTTGCGCAGCACGCGCTCCATGTAGCTGATCCAGATCGGCATCGAGGCGCCGCCGCCGCTTTCCCGGCTGCCCAGGCTGCGCGGGTCGTCGTAGCCCATCCAGACCACGGCCACGACCGAGGGCTGGAAGCCGGCGAACCAGGCGTCCACCGCGTCGTTGGTGGTGCCGGTCTTGCCGTAGATGTCCGGCCGGTGCAGCGTGGCCTGGGCGCGCGCGGCCGTGCCGCTGCGCGTCACCTCGTTGAGCAGGCTGTCGATCAGGAACACGTTGCGCGCCGGGGCCACGCGGCGGCCCTCGCCCAGGGCGGCCGGGGCCGGCGCCTGGTAGACCACCTTGCCCTGCGAATCGACGATGCGCTCGATCACCACCGGGTCCACCCTGTAGCCGCCATTGGCCAGTGCCGCGTAGGCGGTGGCCAGCTGCAGCGGCGTGGTGCTGCCGGCGCCCAGCGCCAGCGTCAGGTTGCCCGGCTGGCGGCCAGGGTCAAAGCCGAAGCGCGCGGCCCATTGGCGGGCGGTGTCCACGCCGATGTGGTTCACCAGCCGGATGCTGACCAGGTTCTTGGACTTGGCCAGCGCACGCCGCAGCGACATCGGGCCATCGAACTGACCGTCCGAGTTCTGCGGGTTCCAGCCATCGGCGCCCACCGGCCAGGGGGCGTCGTTGACCACCGTGGCCGGCTGGATGCCGTGCTCCAGCGCCGCCGAGTACAGGAAGGGCTTGAAGCTGGAGCCCGGTTGACGCCAGGCCTGGGTGGCGTGGTTGAACTGCTGGCGGGTGAAATCGAAGCCGCCCACCAGGGCCCGGATGCGACCGGTGGCCGGGTCCAGCGAGACGAAGGCGCCCTGGGCCTGTGGCCACTGGGCGATGGCCCAGCCGCCCTTGTCCTGCTTGGTGACCCGGATGACCGAGCCCCGGCGCACCGCCAGGTTCTCGGGCGCCTTGGGGGTGAGGCCTGACCGGGCCCAGCGCAGACCCTCGCCTTCCAGCGTGACCTTCTCGCCGGTGGCCAGCACCGCCTGCACCTGCCGGGGACTGGCGTGCAGCACCAGCGCCACGCGCAGGTCCTCGTCGTCGCGCAGGTCTTTCAGGATCTGCGCCGCCTGGTCCTCGTCGTCGGCCGGGTCATCGCCCAAGTCCTGCTGGTCCTCCGGGCCGCGCCAGGCCTGGCGCCGCTCATGGTCCAGCACACCACGGCGCAGCGCGGTCCAGGCGGCCTGCTGGTCGGCGGCGATCAGCGAGGTGGTGACCTTGAAGCCCTCGGAATAGGCCTGCTCGCCAAAGCGCTCGTAGACCGCCTGGCGGGCCATCTCGGCCACGTGCTCGGCATGCACCTCCACCTGGCTCTCGGAGCGGATCACCAGCTTCTGCGCCTTGGCCTCGTCGTACTGGGCCTGGGTGATCGTGCCGGTGGCCAGCATGCGGCCCAGCACCACGTGCTGGCGGGTCACGGCCCGGTCGAAATTGGTGATCGGGTTGGCATAGCCCGGGTTTTGCGGCAGGCCGGCCAGCATCGCATCCTCGGCAATGGTCAGCTGGTCCAGCGGCTTGCCGAAGTACACCTGGGCCGCCGCGCCAAAGCCATAGGCGCGGTGCCCCAGGTAGATCTGGTTCATGTAGAGCTCAAGGATCTGGTCCTTGTCGAGCTGGCGCTCGATCTTCAGCGCCAGCATGGCCTCGCGGATCTTGCGGTCCAGCGTGCGCTTGGAGGTCAGAAAGAAGTTGCGCGCCACCTGCTGGGTGATGGTCGAGGCCCCCTGGCGCATGCCGCCGGGCGTGATGTTGGCCACGAAGGCCCGGGCGATGCCGATCGGGTCCACCCCGCCGTGTTCCCGAAAGCGTGCATCCTCCACCGACACGACGGCGTCCTGCATCATCTTCGGGATCTTGTCGATCGGCAGGAAGACCCGCCGCTCGGAGCCAAACTGGGCGATCTCCACCCCGTCACGGGTGAACACCTGCAGCGGCTGGCGCGGCTGGTAGTCGGTCACCTTGCCCAGGTCGGGCAGGAAGGGGTAGAGCAGCATCGCCCACAGCAGCATCAGCGCCAGTGGCAGCAGCACCACGCCCCCCAGGGCGGTGGCGGCAAAAAACCAGGGGCGGCGGTGCATCAGGTCCAGCAAAGCGGCGACGTCAGGCTTGCGCATCGGGTCAACATCCGTTCGGAACAGCCCGGCGATTATCGACACTTGCCGATACGGGCTCTGTCACGCGCTGGGCATAGACTTGGAGAAATCCCGCCGCAGGCGCACAACGGTGCGCCCCCTGGTCGCGGGAAGCATGTCGTCCTGCTGTATCCCATGAAGAAAACCCTCACCCTGCTGTCCCTGGCCTCGCTGCTGTCGGCCGTGGCCATCCCTGCCTCGGCCGGTCCGGTGATCGACCGCATCCGCCAGAGCGGCAAGATCGTGCTGGGCCACCGCGACTCGTCGGTGCCGCTGTCCTACATCGACAGCCGCAGCGGCAAACCCGTGGGCTATGCCCTGGACCTGTGCCTGAAGGTGGCCGACGCGGTCAAGCGCCAACTCGGCCTGCCCAAGCTGGAGGTGGAACACCAGCTGGTCAGCTCGGCCAACCGGATGCAAATGGTGGCCGACGGCAAGGTGGACCTGGAATGCGGCTCGACCACCAACAACGCCGAACGGCGCAAGCAGGTGGCCTTCACGATCCCGCACTACATCACCGGGGCCCGCATCCTGGTGCGCGCAGACAGCAAGCTCGACAAGATCAACGACTTCGAGCACAAGAAGCTGGCCAGCACCAAGGGCACCACCGTGCTCAAGGCCGTCAGCCAGGCCAACCAGGAGCGGCTGCTCTACATCGACATCGTCGAGACCCCCAGCCATGCCGCGGCGGTGGACCTGCTGGACAAGGGCTTGGTGGACGGCTTCGCGATGGACGACGTGCTGCTCTACGGCCTGCGCTCGGAACGGCCCGATCCGTCCAAGTACAAGGTGATCGGCAGCTTCCTGACCATCGAGCCGCTGGCCATCATGCTCAGCAAGGGCGACCCGGAGTTCAAGCAGATCGTCGACAACGAGATGAAGCGCCTGATCAGCAGCCATGAGGCCTACGCCATCTACGACCGCTGGTTCATGCGCCCCATCCCGCCGCGCAACGTGGCGCTGAACATGCCGATGAACTACCTGCTGCGGGACTTCTGGAAGTACCCCTCGGACATCGTGCCCAACTGACCCCTGACGCCCGCCCCCGACAGAAGGGACGCCGTTCATCCCCCGGAGGAGACCATGCCGGCCTGGCTCATCGCGCTGGACCGCCAGCTGCCCATCCGCTACCTGACCCTGCTGGGCTGCGCCGCCGCGTCGCTGCTGGCCTCGTTCACCTGGATCGCCTTTGGCTCGGGGGGCTGGCTGGCCCTGCTGGGCTGGATCGGCGTCATCACCGGGGTGCATGATCTGCGCCAGCCCCGCCACGCGGTGCTGCGCAACTACCCGGTGATCGGCCATCTGCGCTTCCTGCTGGAGTTCATCCGGCCCGAGATCCGGCAGTACTTCATCGAAAGCGACAACGAGGCCGCCCCCTTCTCGCGCCAGCAGCGCTCGCTGGTCTACCAGCGCGCCAAGGGCGAGCCCGACAAGCGGCCGCTGGGCACCCAGCTGGACGTGCACCGCCAGGGCTACGAGTGGCTCAACCACTCGCTGCAGCCCACCGTGCTGGCCTCGCATGACTTCCGCATCACGATCGGTGAGGGCCGGGCCCAGCCCTACAGCGCCAGCGTGTTCAACATCTCGGCCATGAGCTTTGGGGCGCTGTCGGCCAACGCCATTCTGGCGCTCAACGCCGGCGCCAAGCGCGGCGGCTTCATGCACGACACCGGCGAAGGGTCGGTCAGCCGCTACCACCGCGAGCATGGCGGCGATCTGGTCTGGGAGATCGCCTCGGGCTATTTCGGCTGCCGCGACGAGGCCGGCCGCTTCAGCCCCGAGACCTTCGCGGCGCTGGCCGCCGATCCGCAGATCAAGTTGATCGAGGTGAAGCTCTCGCAGGGCGCCAAGCCCGGCCATGGCGGCGTGCTGCCCGGGCCGAAGGTGACGGCCGAGATCGCCACCACACGCGGTGTGCCGGTGGGGGTGGACTGCGTCTCGCCGGCCGCGCACAGCGCCTTCTCGACCCCGGTGGAACTGCTGCAGTTCGTGGCGCAGCTGCGCGAGCTCTCCGGCGGCAAGCCGGCGGGCTTCAAGCTCTGCATCGGCCACCCTTGGGAGTGGTTCGCGATCTGCAAGGCCATGCTGGCGACCGGCATCACGCCGGACTTCATCGTCGTCGACGGTGGCGAGGGCGGCACCGGCGCGGCACCGCTGGAGTTCACCGACCATGTCGGCGCGCCGCTGCAGGAAGGCCTGCTGCTGGTGCACAACACGCTGGTGGGCCTGAACCTGCGCGACCGCATCAAGATCGGCGCGGCCGGGCGCATCGTCAGCGCCTTCGACATCGCCCGCGCGATGGCGCTGGGCGCGGACTGGTGCAACTCGGCACGCGGCTTCATGTTCGCGCTGGGTTGCATCCAGGCCCAGGCCTGCCACACCGGCCAGTGCCCTACCGGCGTCACCACCCAGGACCCGGTGCGCCAGCAGGCCCTGGTGGTGACGGACAAAGCCGAGCGGGTGTTCAACTTCCACCGCAACACGCTGCATGCGCTGCAGGAGCTGGTGCAGGCGGCCGGCCTGACCCATCCGACCGAGATCACCGCACGGCACATCGTGCGCCGCACGCCGGGCGACCGGGTGACCCTGCTGGCGAACTGCCTGCCCTCGGTGGCGCCGGGCGCCCTGCTGGCGGCCGAGCGGGGCGCCGTCGACTGGCCCCAACCGGTCTATGCCCAGTACTGGCCGATGGCGCGGGCGGATAATTTCTCGCCGGAAGGCTGAGCGCTGCCAAGGGGCGGGCGGCCTTCGCCCCCCCCATGGACTCTTCTGCTCACGCCGGATTCAACCTGCGCCTGTGGCAACGTTTTGCCACCATCGCCGCCCCGTACTGGCGTTCCGAGGAACGCTGGCGGGCGCGCGGGCTGCTGGCGGCGCTGGCCCTGCTGCTGCTGGGCCAGACCTTCTTCAACGTGATGTTCAACCAGGAGACCGGGGAATTCACCTCGGCCCTGGCGGCCCATGACGCGCCGCGCTTCTGGACCTCGATCGGCCGCTTCGCGCTGCTGCTGTGCCTGGCGGTGCCGATCTGGGGCCTGTACTACTTCGTGCGCGACACCCTGGGCTGGCACTGGCGGCGCTGGCTGACCGAGCAATTCCTGCAGCGCTACCTGGGCCGGCTGGCCTTCTTCCGCCTGAACGCGGTGACCGCGCTGGACAACCCGGACCAGCGCATCTCCGAGGACATCAACAGCTTCACCCAGCAGTCGCTCTACTTCCTGATGGTGGGGCTGGGCTCGCTGATCGATCTGGTGGCCTTTGCCGGCGTGCTGTGGTCGATCTCGCGCCCGCTGGTGCTGTTCCTGATCGGCTACGCGCTGCTGGTCACCGTCATCACCACCACCGTGTTCGGCCGCCAACTGATCGGGCTGAACGTGCGCCAGCTGCGGCGCGAGGCGGATTTCCGCTTCGGCCTGGTGCGGCTGCGCGAACAGGCCGAGCCGATCGCCTTCCACCAGGGCGAGACCCATGAGATGGGCCGGCTGCGCCAGGTGTTCGGCGCGGTGGTGGAGAACACGCGCCAGATCCTGCGCTGGCAGCTGGGGCTCAACCTGTTTCAGTACGGCCACAGCTTCCTGACGCTGGCCCTGCCCAGCATCATCATCGCCGACCAGGTGCTCTCCGGCGAGATGGAGGTGGGCCGGGCGGTGCAGGCCGCGGGCGCGTTCTCCGCGGTGCTGAGCGCGATGGCGGTGATCGTCGAGCACTTCGAGAGCCTGAGCCGCTTTTCGGCCGGGGTGAACCGGCTGCACGAGTTTTCCGCCACGCTGGACAGCCAGCAGCAGCGCAGGGAAGGCGAGGACATCGACTGCGAACCGGCCCCGGCCCTGGCGCTGCAGCAGCTGACCGTGCGCACGCCGGGCGGCGAGCACCTGATCGTGCAGCGCCTGTCGCTGCAGGTGGCGGCGGGCGACGGGCTGATGATCGTGGGCCCCAGCGGGGTGGGCAAGAGCTCGCTGCTGCGCGCCATCGCCGGGCTGTGGCGCCAGGGTTCCGGCCGGGTGCTGCGCCCGGGCGGCGATGAGCTGCGCTTTCTGCCCCAGCACCCCTACCTGCCGCTGGGCGACCTGCGCAGCCAGCTGCTCTACCCCGAGCTGGAGCGCGACATCTCCGAGGCCGAGCTGCTGGAGATGCTGCGCCGGGTACAGCTGCCCGACCTGGCCGAGCGGGTCGGGGGGCTGGACGCCGTCTGCGACTGGGCCAAGCTGCTGTCCACCGGCGAGCAGCAGCGGCTGGCCTTTGCCCGGATGCTGATCGCCCGCCCACGCTACGCGGTGCTGGACGAGGCCACCAGCGCGCTCGACGCCGTCAACGAGGCGGTGCTCTACCGGCAGCTGGAAGGGCTGTCGATCACGCCGATCAGCGTCAGCCACCACCCGGGGCTGCGGGCCTACCACCGCTGGGTGCTGGAACTGCAGGGAGATGGCGCGGGCGGCTGGCGGCTGCTGCCGGCCGCGGGCTACGAGTTCCCGTCCTGAGCGCGCAGCACGCCCGGACGGGCCCGGCTCAGGCCTGGGGCGGCGCGGTGTCGACGAAGCTTGGCCGGGTGGCCAGCTTGTCGTAGAGGCGCTGCAGGTTGGGATAGGGGGCGCGCCAGTCCAGTTCGGGGAAGCGGAAGTCCAGGTAACCCAGGGCCACCGCCACCGCGATGTCGGCCAGCGAGAAATGCGTGCCGGCATTGGCACAGAAGGCCTTCTCGCCCAGGCCGCGGCTCATGGCCTGCAGCGCGGCGTGGATCTTGACCATCTGGCGGTCGATCCAGGCCTGGCTGCGCTCGCCCTCGGCCCGGCCGGACCAGGTCTGCTCCAGGCGGGCCGCCACGCTGGCGTCCAGCACGCCGTCGGCCAGGGCTTCCCAGGTGCGCACTTCGGCGCGCTCGCGCCCGGTGGCCGGGATCAGCTTGCCCACCGGCGAGAGCATGTCCACGTACTCGACGATCACGCGCGAGTCGAACACCGCCTCGCCGCCTTCCATCACCAGACAAGGCACCTTGCCCAGCGGGTTGGTGGCCAGGATGTCGTCCCGACCCCAGACATCCTCCAGCGCGAACTGGTAGTCCAGCTTTTTTTCCGCCAGCACGACACGCACCTTGCGGACGTAAGGACTGGTGAGGGAGCCGATCAGTTTCATGCGAGGGATCACGGGATGGTTGACTGGGGATTCTAGCCAAGCGGCCGCACCGGCCCGTCCGCACCGGTGCGGAAGTCCCCTCGTAAAATGAAGGGCTTCGCGCGCATCCCGGCGCCGCGACCTGCCTGAGCTCTTTTGCCATGACGATTTCCACCCTGATGGCCCTGTCCCCCCTGGACGGCCGCTACGCCGCCAAGGTCAACGCCCTGCGCCCCCTGCTGTCCGAGTACGGACTGATGCACCGCCGCGTGCAGGTCGAGATCGAATGGCTGATCGCCCTGTCGGATGCCGGGCTGGATGGCTTCGCCCCGCTGTCCGAGGCATCCCGTGGCCTGCTGCGCGGCCTGATCGCCCGCTTCTCCGAGGCGGACGCCCGCGCCATCAAGGACATCGAAAAGACCACCAACCACGACGTGAAGGCGGTCGAGTACTGGCTGAAGTCGCGCGTCGAGCACGACCCCGAGCTGAAGGCGGTGAGCGAATTCATCCACTTCGCCTGCACCAGCGAGGACATCAACAACACCAGCCACGCGCTGATGCTCAAGGCCGCCCGCGGCGAGGTCATCCTGCCGGCGCTGGACGGCCTGCTGACCACGCTGACCGGCATGGCCCAGCGCTTTGCCGCCATCCCGATGCTCAGCCGCACCCACGGCCAGACCGCCAGCCCGACCACCGTCGGCAAGGAGCTGGCCAACGTGGTCGCCCGCCTGAGCGCCGCCCGCGCCCGCATCGCCGAGGTGAAGCTGCTGGCCAAGATGAACGGTGCGGTGGGCAACTACAACGCCCACTCCATCGCCTACCCGGACAAGGACTGGGAGACCTTCTCGCGCAGCGTGGTCGAGGGCAGCCTGGGCCTGAGCTTCAACCCCTACACGATCCAGATCGAGCCGCACGACTACATGGCCGAGCTGTTCGATGCAGTGACCCGCACCAACACCATCCTGATCGACTTCTCGCGTGACGTCTGGGGCTACATCTCGCTGGGCTACTTCAAGCAGCGGCTCAAGGAAGGCGAGGTCGGCTCCTCGGCGATGCCGCACAAGGTCAACCCGATCGACTTCGAGAACGCCGAGGGCAACTTCGGCCTGGCCAACGCGGTGCTGAGCCACCTGAGCCAGAAGCTGCCGATCAGCCGCTGGCAGCGCGACCTGACCGACTCCACGGTGCTGCGCAACATGGGCGTGGCGCTGGGCTATGCCCTGCTGGGCTACGACAGCCTGGCCCGCGGCCTGGGCAAGCTCGAGCTCAACGAAGCCGCCCTGGCCGCCGACCTGGACCACGCCTGGGAAGTGCTGGCCGAGGCCATCCAGACCGTGATGCGCCGCCATGGCCTGCCCAAGCCCTATGAGCAGCTCAAGGCCTTCACCCGCGGCAAGCCGATGACCCGTGAGCTGATCCAGGGCTTCATCGCCGACCTGGCCCTGCCCCAGGCCGAGAAGGACCGCCTGCTGGCCATGACACCCGGGGACTACACCGGTCAGGCCGCCCGCCTGGCCCGCCGCATCGGCGGCTGAGGCAGCGCTGGCCGCGCGAGGTGAAGAATCCCCCTCGCGCGGCAAGGGGGGCCCGTAAAATCAGGCCATGCATTTCACCGCCCAGCTGGCGCAGGCCGGCCTCCACCACGATTCCTTGCTGTGCGTGGGACTGGACCCGGATCCGGCCCGGTTCCCGGCCGGCCTGCAGGGCGACAGCACCCGGATCTTCGAGTTCTGCGCCCGCATCGTCGACGCCACCAAGGATCTGGTGAATGCCTTCAAGCCCCAGATCGCCTACTTTGCCGCCCATCGGGCCGAGGATCAGCTTGAGCAGCTGATGGCCTACCTGAAACGGGTGGCCCCCGAAGTGCCGGTCATCCTGGACGCCAAGCGCGGTGACATCGGCTCCACCGCCGAGCAGTACGCCCGCGAAGCCTTCGAGCGCTACCAGGCCGATGCGGTCACGCTGTCGCCCTACATGGGCTTCGACTCGATCGAGCCCTACCTGAAGTACGAGGGCAAGGGCCTGATCCTGCTGTGCCGCACCTCCAACCCCGGCGGCAGCGACCTGCAGTTCGAGACCCTGGCCAACGGCGACCGCCTGTTCGAGCAGGTGGCCAAGCTGGCCGCCGGCCGCTGGAACCGCGATGGCCGCCTGGGCCTGGTGGTGGGCGCCACCTTCCCGCAGGAACTGGCCCGGGTGCGTGAGCTGGCCCCGACCCTGCCACTGCTGATCCCCGGCGTCGGGGCCCAGGGCGGCGATGCCGCCGCCACCGTGCGGGCGGCCTGGCGGCCGGACGGGCCGATCATCGTCAACTCCTCACGCGCCGTGCTGTATGCCGGTGGCGGTGAGGACTATGCGCAGCAGGCGCGCCGGGTGGTCCAGGCCACCCGGGACGCGCTGAATGCGGCACGGCGCGACTGACCATGGCCGGCGGTCTGCGCGAGCTTCCGCCGGCGCCATGACCCGGCCTGTCCCGCCTCATCCCCTGCCGATCTGGCGTGTCGGCCTCGCCGCGGGCCTGAGCGTCGGGCTGCTGACCGCCGGCGTCTGGCTGGCCTGGCCGGGCGAGGGCGTGACCGGCTGGCGCCTGCTGGCCACACTGGCCACGGGCGGGCTGCTGGGCGGGGCCTGGAGCCACTGGGCCCTGCGCCGGCTGGAGCGCCAGTTCGACCCGGCCTGGCAACCCACCTTGATCGCACTGGACGACGACAGCGCGCCGCCTTCCTCACCACCGCCCCCGCCCGAGGCCACCGGCCCCCTGGCGTCGCTCCGCGGGGATGCGCTGTTCGATTCGCTGGCGCTGCCCTTGATCGCCCACCGGGGTGCCCGCATCCTGGCCATCAACCCGGCCGCCCAGACCTTGCTGGGCCTCACCGATCTGTCCGCCGGGCTGCAGCAGGAGCTGCCGGATCTGTTCGCCGCCGGTGCCCCGCGCGAGCGGGTGATGCGCCTGCTGGCGGATCTCTCCGATCCCCCCGCCCCCGGGACCGCCCACCAACCCGGCCTGTGCAACGTGCTGATGGTGGGCAACGGCGCCTCCCAGGTGCTGCAGCTGCGCACGCTGCGCGTGCCGCTGCTGGGGCCGCAGGGCATGGTGTCCTGGCTGGTCCCGACCGAGAGCGCGCTGGGCCAGTCGATGACCTCCTCGCAGGCGCTGCTGGCCCACCTCGTGGCCACCAGCCCGGACGCCATCACGCTGACCGACCTGAGCAGCGGCTGCTACGCGCTGGTCAACCCCACTTTCGAGCGCCTGACCGGCTACCGGGCCGACGAGGTGCTGGGGCGCCCCTCGTCAGCCATCGACATCTGGTTCGACCCGCAGGACCGCAGCCGGCTGGTGCAGGCCCTGCAGCAACAGCCCACCGCCCAGAACCTGCCCGCGACCTTCCGCATGCGCAATGGCACGCTGCTGCGCATGCAGCTTTCAGCCTCGCGCTTCACGCACGAAGGTCTGGAATACCTGGTGATCAGTGCCCGCGACGTCACCCAGTCCGAGCAGCTGCGCCGGGAGTACGAGGCCGTGCTGGACACCGCGCTGTTTGGCATCGCCGTCACCCGGGACGCCCACTTCCAGATGGTCAACCCGCGCTTCGAGGCCATGCTGGGCTGGCCGACCGGCCGCCTGCTGGGCCAGCACGCCAGCCAGGTCTGGCCCACCGTGGCCGAACACGCGGCCATCCGGGCCCGGCTGCTGCCCCGGCTGGAGGCCGGCGAGCACATCGACGAGGAAGTCCGGCTCAAGCGCCGCGATGGCAGCCTGGTGCTCTGCCGCCTGCTGGCCCAGGCCGTCTACCCCTCGCACGGTGAACAGGCCGGCATCCTCTGGATGGCCGAAGACATCACCGAGCGGCGCCAGATGGACCAGGACCTGGCCCGGGCCCGCGACGATGCCGAATCGGCCAACCGGGCCAAGAGCGCCTTCCTGGCGAACACCAGCCACGAGCTGCGCACCCCGCTCAACGCCTTGCTGGGGCTGGCCCGGCTGGCGCGCGACCCTGGTGTGGACGAACTGCGCCGGCGCGAGTACATCGAGAAGATCAGCGACAGCGCCGAAACCCTGTCGGCCATCATCTCCGACATCCTGGACCTGTCCAAGATCGAGGCCGGCAAGATGCACCTGGACCAGCTGCCCTTCCGTCTGGACGGGCTGCTGCAGAACCTGCACGAGGCCTATGGCGCGCTGGCCGACACCAAGGGCCTGACCCTGCGCCTGCAGCGCGACCCGGCCGTGCCCGAGGTGGTGATCGGCGACCCGATGCGGGTGCGGCAGGTGCTCAGCAACTACCTGAACAACGCGCTGAAGTACACGGCCACCGGCGGCATCGTGCTGTCGGTACGGGTGCTGCATGGTCCGGTGCTGCGCTTCGAGGTGCTCGACACCGGCCCCGGCATCCCGTTGGAGGCCCAGCCGCGGCTGTTCACACCGTTCACGCAGGTCGACGGCTCGCTCAACCGACGCATCGGCGGCACCGGCCTGGGCCTGTCGATCTGCCGCGAGCTCGCGCAGCTGATGGGCGGCGAGGTCGGCGTGCTGAGCGAGCCCGGCCACGGCAGCTGCTTCTGGGCCGAGCTGCCTCTGCCCGAAGCCACCGACATCGAACTGGACATCACCACCGGCAGTGATGGGCTGGACCCGATCCAGGGGGCCCGGGTGCTGATGGTCGAGGACAACCCGGTCAACATGATGATCTCGGTCGCCCTGCTGGAGCAATGGGGCGCCGTGGTCGAGCAGGCGCAGGACGGCCTGGCGGCGATCGAGGCGGTGACCCGCGCCCACGCCCGCGGGCAGCCCTTCGACCTGGTGCTGATGGATGTGCAGATGCCCGGCATGAGCGGCCACGAGGCCACGCGCGAGCTGCGCAAGCACTTCCCGCCCACCGAGCTGCCCATCGTCGCCCTGACGGCCGCCGCGCTGGTCTCGGAGCGGGACGAGGCCCTGGCCGAGGGCATGAACGACTTCCTGACCAAGCCCATCGACCCGCACCGGCTGCGGACCACGCTGGTGCGTCAGCTGCGGCTGCTGGACGCCCAGCGGCCGGCGAATCCCGCCGCCTGAGCCCGACCCGGCCGGGCCATGCCGCTCAGCACACCGCCTGGCTGCGGCCGCGCGCAAAGACCCGCAACTCGCCGGGCGCGAACGGCGTCCAGACCTCGTCCTGGGTGAGCGGTTCGGTGGCGATCACCGCCACGCGGTCGTGCGGTGTGGTGAGCTGGGCGAAGTCCACGCTCAGGTCCTCGTCGCGCAGCCGCGCCTGGCCGAAGGGGTGCTGGCGCTCCACCCAGTGCAGATGGGTCGAGCCATGCGCCCACAGCGCCTGCCCGTTGGACAGCAGCATGTTGAAGGTGCCGTGGCGGTGCAGGCGCGGCATCAGCTCGGCCAGCGTGCAGGAGAGCTCGTCGATCGCCGGCACGCCGGCATGGGCCTTGGCCAGTTCCTGCATCAGCCAGCAGAAGGCGCGTTCGCTGTCGGTGTCGCCCACCGGCCGGAAGGCACCGTGCAGGCGCGGGTGGAAGTCCACCAGGTTGCCGTTGTGGGCGAACACCCAGTAGCGGCCCCAGAGCTCGCGCTGGAACGGGTGGGTGTTCTCCAACGCCACCCGGCCCTGGGTGGCCTTGCGGATGTGGGCGATCACATTCTCACTGTGGATCGGGTAGCGCTTGACCAGTTCGGCCACCGGCGACTGGCGCGCGCTGTGGTGGTCCACGAACAGGCGCACGCCCTTGTCCTCGAAGAAGCCGACGCCAAAGCCGTCCTTGTGCTCCTCGGCCCGGCAGGCCAGGCCGGTGAAGCTGAACATCACGTCGGTTGGCGTGTTGGCATTCATGCCCAGCAGTTGGCACATCGCAGTCTCCTCGGCCCTCAGCGGATCGGCAGCATCAGCTTCAACAGCCCACGGGCGCTGGCCAGATCCCCGGGGCTGGCCGTCTCCTCCAGCATGCCGGACATGCGCCGGCGCAGGCCCTCGCTGCGCTGGGCCCGCCAGATCACCAAGTCGGCGATCCAGGGGTGGGCGTTGATCCGGTTGGCCTTCTCATACAAATCAAAGCGCGGCTTGAGGGCCGACAGACTGGCTTCATAACGCAACCGGACCGCATCGTCGGCGGCCTCGGACAGCAGCGCATCGGCCGCCAGCATGCCGGTTTCCAACGCCTTGCCAATGCCTTCACCGGTGAAGGAATAGGTGCTGCCAGCCGCTTCGCCCGTCACCAGCACGCCCGGCGCGCTCCAGTGCGCCCCTTCCAGCGTGAAGCGCAAAGGGGCTCCCTTGAGATCCCCCACCCACTCGCCGCCGTCCACCAGCGCCCTGGCGGTGGGATGGTGGCGACAGAAGGCCTCGAACACCGCCCGCAGGTTCACCTCCTGCTTGGTGCCGCGCCCGTCGCCCAGGGTGCTGTGGCTGTGGGCAATGCCCACCCCGATGTTGAACACCCCATCCGGGCCAGGAAAGATCCAGCCATAGCCCGGCCGCAGGCTGCGGTGCCAGACCACCTCCATGGCCTGCAGCCGGGCCGCCATGGCAGGATGTCGGACATAGCCCCGCATCGCCACCCCGCTGGGCACCCGCCGGCGACACAGGCCTGCGGCCAGCAAGGCCTGCGGCACCGCGCCTGTGGCCAGCACCACCCAGCGGGCGGAGATCTCATGCACCGCCGCCCCCTGCCGCAGGGTCGCGCCCTGGGTTCGGCCCAGGGCATCACTCAACAGCCCTTCGAAGCGCCAGGGCGCCTGGAAATCGGCGCCGGCGGCCACCGCCGCCTCCAGCAGAATCTGGTCGAGCTCACGGCGCGGCAAGACCGCCAGCCGTGCTGGCACCTCCACCCGTCCCCCGCGCGGCCCGATGCAGGCCACCCGCGGCACCGGGTGCGCCCGGGCGGCCACCGCCTGGGCCACCCCCAAACGGGCCAAGGCCGCGTGGGCGTCCGGGATCAGGCCATCGCCACACACCTTCTCGCGCGGAAAGGCCTGCTGGTCCACCAGGCACACCTGTTGGCCGGCCCGCGCCAGCATCTGGGCACAGGCCGACCCGGCCGGTCCGGCTCCCACCACCAGCACGTCGCAGCTTGCAGGCAAACTCATGCCGGCCATTGTAGGGAGGCGTGTGCAATCCACCGGCACGCGCGGGAGCCTTGATGCGCATCAAGATGGAAACCCCAGGTCGCCCGCACCATGGCGGCAGAAGGAGACTGACATGACCACCGCTCTCACCGCCGCCCAACGGGCCGAACTGGGTGTCCTGCTGAAGGACCGTCTGGCCACGCTGGAGGAAACGCTGGCCGCCCAAGAAGGAGGACTGAGCCGGGTTGACGCGGCCGCCGAACTGCTGGAGCAGAACCGCGAAGATGGCACCCAACGCGATGCCGACCGCGAGGTGGCCCAACAACGCGCCGACATCGGCCACCAGGAACTGGGGCTGGTGCGGCAAGCGCTGCAGCGGCTGGACACGCCCAGCTACGGGCTGTGCCTGCAATGCGGCCAGCCGATCAGCTGGTCGCGTCTGAAGGCCGAGCCCTGGACCCTGCACTGCGTCACCTGTGAACGCACCCATGATCAGGCGCCGGCCCAACCGGCCAGCCTGTGACCCCCACACCCCGTCAAACACGACAACGACTCACTGAGGAACCGACACCATGACCACCTACCACGCCGTCGTCTGGATGGACCAGAAAGAAGCCCATGTGATGCACTTCGACGCCGAGGCCATGCAGGCCGAACGCGTGAAGTCGCGCAGCCACCACCAGCGTGCCGCGGGCCAGTTGCAGAAGGACACCCACCACGCCGGCATGACCGAGAAGGAAGAGGCCGAGTACTTCGGCGCCGTGGCGCAAGCCCTGGAAGGCGCCAAGGAAGTGCTGGTGGTGGGCCCGGGCCGCCTGCACGAGGAGTTCAAGGCCTGGCTCGACAAGCACCACCCGGCCGTGGGCAAGAGCATCGTCGGCAGCGAGAAGGCCGACCACCCGACCGATGGCCAGATCGTCGCGCTGGCCCGCCGCTACTTCCACAAGTTCGACAACCTGGCGGGCAACGCGGGCGGCCGCTGATCGCCACGACCGGCCCCCGGGATGGGTGCCGGTGGGGGTATGCTGCACAGCGATGATGAACCGCTCCACCCCCGTGCGATGACGCTGCGCCCCCCGCGCCGTGAGGCGCCCTCCGATGTGCTGCGCGACGACCTGCTCGCCGCCGCCATCATCACCATCCTGTTGATCCCGCAGAGCCTGGCCTATGCCCTGCTCGCCGGGCTGCCCCCGCAGGTGGGGCTGTACGCCAGCTTCCTGCCACTGATCGCCTACGCCCTGCTGGGCACCAGCCAGGTGATGGCCGTCGGCCCGGCGGCCGTGCCGTCGCTGATGACGGCCCAGATGCTGGGCGCGGTGCTGCCGCAATTCCCGGGGGTGGCGCCCGAGGCCGCCGCGCTGGTGCTGGCCGCCGAGGTCGGCCTGCTGCTGGCCGCCGCCGCGCTGCTGCGGCTCGATGCCCTCACCGCGCTGCTGTCGATGCCGGTGCTGCAGGGCTTTGTCGCCGGCGCCTGTCTGTCCATCGTCGCCACCCAGGCGCCGGTGCTGGTGGGCAGCAGCGCCCGCGGCACCAGCCTGCCGGAGGTGCTGCAGCGGTGGTGGCAGGCCGAGCTGCCCTGGCAGGGCTGGACGGCCGCCTTCGGCCTGGCCGCCCTGGCCGCCCTGCTGCTGGTGCGCTGGCGCGGCCGGCGCTGGCTGGGCCGCTGGCTGCCCCCGGTGCAGGCCGCCCTCCTGACCAAGATGGCGCCGCTGGCGGTGGTCGGCTTGGCCATCGCCGCCTCGCTGGCCTGGGAGGTGGCACAGCACGGGGTGCGCACCGTGGGGGCCTTGCCCCGCATCGGCCTGCCGCTGGCCTGGCCGCTGACCGACCCGGCGCTGTGGCGGGCCCTGTTGCCCTCGGCCGGCGTGCTGGCTCTGGTGACCGCGGTGGAAAGCCTGGCGGTGGCCGAATCGCTGGGCCTGAAGCGGGGCGAGCGCATCGTGCCGCGGCGCGAACTGGCCGGCCTGGCCGCCGCCAACCTGGCCGCCGCGGTCAGCAGTGGCCAGCCGGTGGCCGGTGGCCTCTCGCGCAGCGCGGTGGCCTTTGATGCCGGCACCCGCACCCGCTGGGCCGGCCTGTACGTGGCCCTGATGATGGCGGTGGCCGCCCTGGTCCTGGCCGGCCCGCTGGCCGCGTTGCCGCGGGCGGTGCTGGCCGCCATCATCGGCCTGGCCGCCTGGTCGCTGATCGACTGGCGGCCCTTCCGCCAGGCCTGGCATTACGACCGCGGCGAGTTCGTGGTGATGGCTGGCGTCGCCGCGCTGACCCTGCTGGTCAATGTCGAGAAGGCACTGGTGGTGGGGGTGGCGGTGTCGATCGCGCTGCTGCTCAAGCGCACCGCCCGGCCGCATGTGGCCCGCATCGGCCGCGTGCCCGGCACCGAGCATTACCGCAACGTGGACCGTCACCAGGTGGAGTGCACGCCCGGCGTGCTGGCGCTGCGCATCGACGAGAGCCTGCTGTTCACCAACGCGCGCCAGCTGCCCTCCGAGGTGGTGCCGCAGCTGCAGCCCGACACCCGGCGCGTGGTGCTGCTGATGAGCCCGGTCAACACGATCGACTTCAGCGGGCTGGAGGCGCTGGAAGCCCTGGACGCCCTGCTGGCCGAACGCGCCATCGCGCTGGATCTGGCCGAGATCAAGGGGCCGGTGCAGGACCGTCTGCAGACCCTGGGCTGGCCCCAGCACTTCCGCGGCCGGATCTTCCTGAGCCTGCACCAGGCGATGCAGGCCGGGCCGGCCGCGGCAGACTGACGAGCGCGGAGAAGGCCTCAGGCCTTCTTGCCGCCCAGCAGCGCGTACAGCAGGATGGCGCCGAAGGTGGCTGTGCCGATGCCACCCAGCGCAAAGCCGCCAAAGTGCAGCGTGTAGTCGCCGGTGCCCAGCACCAGCGTCACCGCCGCGACGATCAGGTTGCGGTTGTCGGTGAAGTCCACCTTGTTGTCGACCCAGATCTTGGCGCCCGAGACGGCAATCAGACCGAACACCACGATGGACACGCCGCCCATCACCGCCAGCGGGATGGTCTGGATCAGCGCGCCGAACTTGGGCGAAAAGCCCAGCACGATGGCCAGCAGCGCGGCGAAGACGAAGTTGGCGGTCGAGTAGATCTTGGTCGCGGCCATCACGCCGATGTTCTCGGCGTAGGTGGTGACGCCCGAGCCGCCCACCGAGCCCGAGACCATCGTCGCCACGCCATCGCCCAGGAAGGCGCGGCCCATGTAGCGGTCCAGCGGCCGACCGGTCATCGCGCTGACCGCCTTCACATGGCCCAGGTTTTCGGCCACCAGGATCAGCGCCACCGGGGCGATCAGCAGCGCCGCCGAACCGGTGAAGACCGGGCTGGCGAAGTGCGGCAGGCCCAGCCAGGCCGCATTGGCCACACCGGTGAAGTCCAGCGGCTTGCCCAGGCCCAGGCCGTTGGTCAGCACCGCATAGATGACCGACGCCAGCACCAGGCCGGCCAGGATCAGGAGGCGCTGCAACAGGCCGGAAGTGCGCACCGCCACCAGGCCCACGCACAGCACGGTCAGGCCCTGCATCCACTTGTCGAATTCGGTGGGGGCCATGTTCTTGATTGGCACGCCGGCCAGGTTCAGGCCGATCACCGCCACCACCGCGCCGGTGACGACCGGCGGCATCAGGCGCTCGATCCAGGCCGTGCCCACGCCCATCACCAACAGGCCGATGGCGGCATAGACCGCCCCGCAGACGATGATGCCGCCCAGCGCCACACCGATGTTGGCGTTGGCCCCGCCGCCGGCAAAGCCGGTGGCCGCGATCACCACGCCAATGAAGGCGAAGGACGAGCCCAGGTAGCTGGGCACCTGCCCACCCACCATCAGAAAGAAGATCAGGGTGCCGATGCCCGACATCAGGATCGCGACATTGGGGTCGAAACCCATCAAGATCGGCGCCAGCACAGTGGAGCCGAACATCGCGATCACGTGCTGCATGCCCATCACCGCGGTCTGCGGCCAGGACAGGCGTTCATCGGGGGCGACGACGCGGCCGGGCTCGGCCGGCACTTCGCGCCAGTGGGGAATCAGGGACATGCGATCTCCTCGCTGTTGTTCGATGGTCAGGTGGGAACCGGACCGCGGTCGAACCGCGGACCATCGGCCAGTGTAGGAGACGCGCGCCCCGGGGCCGCGGCGCCAGCTCAGTCGGCCCGCCGATCGTCGACCAACCGACAGGGCCGCCCGGGACGTTGCAGCCAGTAGCGCAGACCGCCCTCGCCCAGGCCCAGGTCGTGCAGTTCACGGGCATCCAGCGAAGGCGAGGCAGGACGGGAGAGACGGCGCAACAGCCGGACCAGCCACAGGAAGAGGGTGTGCATGGCGAACTCCAGGGAAGAGAGCGCCATGGTCCGTCGCCGGCTACCATCTGGAAAGTTGAATCTTCTGACGCATTCATTCAGGAAATCTGATGCGTAACCTCAGCCTGGACCAGCTGCAGACGCTGGTGGCCATTGCCGACCTGGGCACGCTGGCCGCCGCCGCCCAGGCCCTGCACCTGGCGCCGCCCACGGTGAGCCTGCACATCCATGAGCTGGAGACGCGGCTGGGCCTGGTGCTGCTGGTGCGCGACCGCAAGGGCGCCCGCCCCACGCCGGCCGGCGCCGTGCTGGCGGAGGACGCCCGCCGCCTGCTGCGGGAGCTCGACGATGCGGTGGCCCGGGCCCGCCGGGTGGCCGAGGGCCGGGCCGGCAAGGTGCGGCTGGGCACCTCCAGCGGCGTGGTGGTGCACCAGCTGCCCGAGGTGCTGGCCCAGCTGGCCCGCCACAGTCCGGACGTGGAGGTGGAGCTGAGCATCCTGGGTTCGCAGCAGACGCTGGAACGCCTGCTGGCCGGTCAGCTGGAACTGGGCATCGTCGCCCTGCCGCTGGCACCGCAGGGCGAACTGGTCGTCACCCCCTGGCGCGAGGACACGATGATGGCCTGGCTGCCCGCCGGCTGGGCCGTGCCCGACGCGGTGACCCCGGCCTGGCTGGCCGAGCGCCCGCTGATCGCCAACGACGGCAGCACCCAGATGCACCGCTTGACCACCGCCTGGTTCGCCCAGGCCGGGCAGCACCCACGGGCCCGCATTGAGCTCAACTACACCGAGGCGATGAAAAGCCTGGTCGCCGCCGGCTATGGCGCGGCGGTGCTGCCGCTGGAACACGGCCCCGACACCCCGCTGCCAGACCAGGTGGTGCTGCGCCCGCTGACGCCGCCGCTGGTGCGCCGGCTGGGCCTGGCGCACCGGCCGGTGGCGCTGCTGGAAGCCCCCACGCGCGCGGTGCTGCAGATGCTGGAGGCCGGCACCGCGGCGCCGGCCCCCTGAGGGGCCTCAAGCGACGGACGCCGCGCCGGCCGGCTGCCAGCCCTTGGGCACCGCACCGATCAGTCGGCGGGTGTAGTCCTGCTTCGGGTGGTGCAGGATGTCCTCGGCGCTGGCCTGCTCGACCACCTCGCCGTCCTTCATCACCAGCACCTCGTCGGAGATGAAGCGCACCACCGCCAGGTCGTGGCTGATGAAGATGTAGGACAGGCCCAGCTCGTCCTGCAGGTCCTTGAGCAGGTTGAGCACCTGGGCCTGCACCGACACGTCCAGCGCGCTGACCGACTCATCGAGCACCAGCACCTCCGGGTTGAGCGTCAGGCAGCGGGCGATGGCCACCCGCTGGCGCTGGCCGCCGGAGAACTCGTGCGGGTACTTGCCAAAGGCGCTCGCATCCAGCCCGACCTTGACCAGCAGCTCGCGGGCGCGCTGCTCGCGCTCGGCCGCGTTCGCGCCGATGCCGTGGATGGTCATCGGCTCGATCAGCGCCTGGCCCACGGTGAAGCGTGGGTTCAGCGAAGCGTACGGGTTCTGGAACACGATCTGGATGCGACGGCGCATCTGCTGCCACTCGGCCGGTTTGAGCTTGAGCAGGTCCTGGCCGTCGAAGATCACCTCGCCGCTGGTCGGCTCGTGCAGGCGCAGCAGCGTCAGGCCCATCGTGGTCTTGCCCGAACCCGATTCGCCCACCACGCCCAGCGTGTGGCCGCGCTTCAGCTTGAAGTTGACGTCGCGCACCGCGCGGAATTCGCGCTGGCCGAACAGCCCGGTCTTGAAGAAGAAGCTCTTGGCCAGCGACTTCACCTCCAGCACCACCGGCGCAGCCGGATCCTTGGCCCGCGCGGGGGCGTCGGCCTGACGGCCGGCGATGTGGTCATCGATCACCATCAGCCGCGCCGGGTTGTGCTCCAGGCTGGGCCGGCAGGCCAGCAGGGCCTTGGTGTAGGGATCCCGGGGGGCGCTGAAGATCTGCGCGGCCGGGCCGGTCTCGCGGATGGTGCCGTGGCGCATCACCACCACCTGGTCGGCGATCTCGCCCACCAGGCCCAGGTCATGGCTGATGAAGAGCACCGACAGGCCCCGCTTGGCCTTCAGGCTGGCCAGCAGCTCGATCACCTGGCGCTGGATGGTCACGTCCAGCGCGGTGGTCGGCTCGTCGGCGATCAGCAGCTGCGGCTCGCAGGCCAGCGCCATCGCGATCATCACCCGCTGCTGCTGGCCGCCCGAAAGTTCGTGCGGGTAGGCCTTCAGGCGCCGCTTGGGCTCGGGAATGCCCACCTCCTGCAGCAGCGACTCGGCCTTCTCCAGCGCCGCCTTGGCCGACAGGCCAAGGTGCACCAGCAGCGGCTCCATCAGCTGCTGGCCGATGGTGAACACCGGGTTGAGCGAGCTCATCGGGTCCTGGAACACGCAGGCGATCTCGCGCCCGCGCAGCGCGCGCAGGTCGGCCGTGCTGGTCTGCAGCAGATCCTGGCCGTGCCAGAGGATGCGGCCGCTGCGGCGGGCGTTGACCGGCAGCAGGTTCAGGATGGACATGGCGGTCACGCTCTTGCCCGAGCCCGATTCGCCCACCAGGGCCACCGTGCTGTGGGCTGGCACGTCGAAGCTCACCGTCTGAGCCCCGCGACCCACGGCCTCGGCCAGCTGTTCCTGGCCGTTGACCTGGCCCATGCGGAAAGCCACCTTCAGGTCCTGGATGGACAGCAGCATGTCTTGCTCGTTGTTCGGGTTCATCGTCTCACTCCAGGCCGCGCAGCTTCGGGTCCAGCGCATCGCGCCAGGCATCGGCCATCAACGAGAAGGCCGTGACGAACACCGCCATGAAGACGGTGGCCGCGGCCAACTGCCACCAGTAGCCCAGGATCAGCTCGCTCTGGGCCTCGGCCAGCATGGTGCCCCAGCTGACCTGGTCCACCGGCACGCCCAGCCCCAGGTAGGACAGGATCACCTCGCTCTTGATGAAGCCCACCACCATCAGCGACATGCGCACCAGGATCACGTGGCTCACGTTGGGCAGGATGTGGCGGAACATGCGCGACATCGCCGAGGCGCCGATGGCCTCGGCCGCGCGCACGTACTCGCGCATGCGGTGCTTCATGAACTCGGCGCGCACCTGGCGGTACAGGCCGGTCCAGCCGGTCAGGCCCAGGATCAGCACCACGGTGTCGATGCCCCGGCCCAGCACGGCCGCGAAGGCGAAGATCAGCAGAATGTCCGGGATCGCGGTGAAGACGTTGTAGAGCCACTCCAGGAAATCGTCCACCTTGCCGCCGAAGAAACCCGCGAAGGCGCCCAGCAGGGTGCCCACCAGCGTGGCCACCACCGCCGCCAGCACGCCGACGAAGACGGAGATCTGCGTGCCCTTGATGGCCTTGTCCAGCACGTTGCGGCCCAGGCGGTCGCCGCCCAGCGGCAGGGTCTCGGCCTTGGGAGCCTCCACCGCGTGGTACTGCTTGGCCTTCTCGGCCCACTCGGCGTAGCGCGGCGCCAGCGGGTCCACGTCGCTCAGGTCCACGTTGGGCGCCAGCGACTCGGCCCGGGGTTGGTTCGGATCTGCCGCGCGCGGCCCCATCACCGTGGGCGGCGCGTTGGGCACACCCACCTCGTTCTGCCAGCCCCGCGCCACCAGACCGGCCGCCGACAGCGCGATCAGCGCCAGGAACAGCGCCACCACCACCATCGCCACCAGGCCGACCTTGTCGCCCTTGAAGCGGCGCCAGGCCGCCTGCCACACGCCTTCCGAACGGACCGGCGCCGCGGTGGGTGCTGCGCCCACCGCCTGTTGAACCACTGCATTCATTTCAGCACCACCCGCGGATCGACCAGCTTGTAGAGCAGGTCCGTGCCCAGATTGATCAGCATCGTCAGCACCGCCAGGTAGACGGTGGCTGCCTGGATGACGGGGTAGTCGCTGCGGTTGACCGCCAGCAGCACCTCGCGGCCCAGGCCGGGGATGGAGAAGAAGACCTCGATCAGGAACGAGCCCACGAAGATGCCCGGCAGCGCCAGCCCCACGTTGGTCAGGATGGGGATCATCGCGTTGCGCAGCACATGCTTGAACAGCACGCGGCCTTCGCCCAGGCCCTTGGCGCGCGCGGTGCGCACATAGTCCTGCCCCAGCTCATCGAGGAAGAAGGTGCGGTAGAGCCGCGTCTGCGGCGACAGGCCGACCGCCACCGCCAGCAGCAGCGGCAGTGGCACGTACTGCACCAGGTTGGTCCAGGTGGAATCGCTCCAGCCCTGCACCGGGAACCAGCCCAGCTCGAAGCCGAACAGGTACTGCCCCACGATCACATAGACCAGGAAGGAGATCGACAGCGCGATCGTGGTGATGACCATGATGACGCGGTCGGTCAGCGAACCGCGCACATAGGCCACGCCCAGCGCCACCGGAATGGCCAGCAGCGAGTCCAGGATCAGGATCGGCACCATCACCGTCATCGTCGCCGGCAGGCGGGTGGCGAACAGGTGTGCCACCGGCTCGTTGGTGGCCCAGCTCTTGCCCCAGTCGAAGGTGGCGATCTGCTGGATGAAGATCCACAGCTGAACCCACCAGGGTTGGTCCAGGCCCAGCTCCTGGCGGATCGCGGCGATCTGCGCCTGGGTGGCGTTCTGGCCGGCCAGGATGACAGCAGGGTCACTGCCGAAGAACTTGAAGAGGGCGAACACCAGCAGAACCACCCCCAGGAGGGTCGGCACCATCTGCCACAGGCGCCGTATCAGGTAGGCAAGCATAGGGTGAATGACAAGTTGAGACCTGGCGGCTTGTGGCCACCCGGCCAGACTGAAGAATGCGCGAGTGTAGGTGGGCCTCGGCGACAGCCCTCCCTAACGCAAACCCTGTGCCAGCATGATGACAGCTCGGGAGGCGGATAGACTCCGGCGTTTTCCAACTCGAGACAGCAGTACATGGGCTGGATTCGAACCCTGGCACGGGCCACAAGCCTGGTGCCGCTCCTCATGAGCATGGCCCTGAGCGGGCTCAGCCAAGCCGCTGAGCCCGCCGCCGCGCCACTCAAGACGGTGCGCTATGCACTGAACGCCGCCGAGACAGGCTTCGATCCGGCACGGATCTCCGACCAGTACTCGAACCAGGTCCTGGCGCACATCATCGAGCCGCCGCTCACCTACGACTACCTGGCCCAGCCGGCCGAGCTGCGACTGCGCACCGCCGCCGCGCTGCCCGAGCATTCGGCCGACTACACCGTCTGGACGCTGCACATCCGCCCGGGCATCTACTTCGCGGATGACCCGGCCTTCAAAGGCCACCGACGCGAACTGACCGCGGCCGACTACGCCTACAGCCTCAAGCGCTATTACGACCCGCGCTGGAAGAGCCCGATCTACACCGAGTACCGCGAGTACCACATCCAGGGCCTGGACGCGCTGCGTCAGAAGGCCCTCGACACCCGCCAGCCTTTTGACTACGACGCCCCGGTGGCCGGCCTGCAGACGCCCGACCGCTACACGCTGCGCATCACGCTGGGGCGCCCCGACCCGATCTTCATGCTGGTCATGGCCAATGCCAACACCTTTGGTGCCGTCGCGCGCGAGGTGGTGGAGGCTTACGGTCAGGACGTGGACGCCCACCCCGTGGGCACCGGGCCGTTCCGCCTGACCCAGTGGCGGCGCTCCTCGCTGATCGTGCTGGAGCGCAACCCGGGCTTTCGCGACGAGGTCTACGACGCCCACCCCGCCGCCCACGATGCCGAAGGTCAGGCGCTGCTGCGGCAGTTCAAAGGCCGCAAGCTGCCGATGGTGGACCGGCTGGAATTCGCCATCATCGAGGCGGCCCAACCCACCTGGCTGTCCTTTTTGTCAGGCGACTTCGAACTGGTGCGCGTGCCGCTGGAGTACGCCCCCCTGGCGGCACCTGGGGGCGACCTGGCGCCCAACCTGACCCGCCGGGGCATGACGCTGGAGCGCACGCTGCAGGCCGACCATGCCTACACCTACTTCAACATGAAGGACCCGGTGGTGGGCGGCTACACGCCGGAGAAGGTCGCCCTGCGCCGGGCCATCTCGCTGGCCTACGACAACATGGCCGAGATCAACCGGGTGCGCCGCGGCCTGGGCATCCCCGCCACCACGGCCCTGGTGCCCTACACCTACGGCTACGACCCGTCGCAGAACTTTGGCTTCAGCGAGTACGACCCGGCCAAGGCCAAGGCCCTGCTGGACCTGTACGGCTACGTGGACCGGGACGGCGACGGCTGGCGCGATCTGCCGGACGGCCAACCGCTGATCCTGCACTATTACACCCAGCCCGACGAGACCTACCGCCAGTTCAATGAGCTTTGGGGCAAGTACATGAAAGCCGTGGGACTGCACATGGTGTTCGTCCCCGGCCAATGGCCGGACCAGTACAAGATGGCCCAGGCCGGCACGCTGCAGATCTGGGGCCTGGGCAACAGCGCCACCTCGCCCGATGGCTCGGTGTTTCTGCACGAGGCCTACGGCCCGGAAGCCGGCGCCAACAACCTCCCCTTCTTCGAACTGCCCGCCTACGATGCGCTGGTGCGGCAGATCGACCGCATGCCCTTGGGGACCGAGCGGGATGCGCTGATCCAACGGGCGCAATCCTTGCTGGCGGTGTACATGCCGATCAAGCCCCATGTGCACCGCATTCGGCTGTACCTCTCGCAGCCCTGGCTGCTGGGCTACCGCACCCATCCGTTCGCGCTGGATTTCGGCCGTTATGTGGACGTGGACCGCCAGAAGCGGCCCAACGCCACGCACTGACGGCCCTCAGGCCCACCCTGCCTTCTCCCGACTGTTCATGACCGATTCCGCTTCCTGCCCGCTTGCTGCCGACTCCCCGACCTCACCGGCTCGCCGCCAAGGCCTGAAGACCGCCGGCCTGGCCGGGGCCGCCGCCTTGATCGGCCCCGGCCCGCTGCAGGCGGCCACCGACGGCGCCTCGGCCCGACCGAAGGTGCTGCGCTATGCCCTGAAGGTCGCCGAAACCGGCTTCGACCCGGCCAAGGTCAGCGACCTGTACTCGCACCTGATCATCGCCAACATCCTGGAAGGGCTCTACGAGTACGACCACCTGGCCCGCCCCGCGAAGATCCGGCCCTGTACCGCAGTGGCGCTGCCGGAGGTCTCCGGCGATTACCGGGTCTTCACGGTCCGCTTGCGCCCCGGGATCTACTTCTCGTCGGACCCGGCGTTCAAGGGGCGACGGCGCGAACTGGTGGCCGAGGACTATGTCTACGCCCTCAAGCGCCATGCCGACCCGGCCAACAAGAGCCCGATCTGGGGAGACTATGAAGAGCTGGATTTCATCGGTCTGAACGCGCTGCGCGAAGAGGCGCTGAAGTCCCACCGGCCCTTCGACTACGACCGCGTGGTGCCCGGGGTGCGCGCGCTGGACCGCTACACCCTGCGCTTCGAGCTGAGCCAGAGCCGGCCGCGGCTGATCGAGACCCTGGCCTCGGGGGATACCTTGGGCGCGGTGGCGCGCGAGGTGGTCGAGTTCTACGGCCCCGAAATCATGGGCCATCCCGTGGGCACCGGTCCGTTCAAACTGGTCCAGTGGCGCCGCAGCTCGCTGATCGCCCTGGAGCGCAACCCCGACTACCGGGTGCGCACCTACGACGCCCAGCCCGCTGCCGACGACGCCGAGGGCCAGGCCTTGCTGGCGCGCTTCAAGGGCCGCCGCCTGCCGATGCTGGACCGGGTCGAGGTCTCCATCATCGAAGAGAACCAGCCGCGCTGGCTGTCCTTCCTGAACGGCGAGCACAACCTGCTGGAGCGGCTGCCGGAGGACTTCGCCAGCCTGGCCATCCCGGGCGGCCACCTGGCGCCCAACCTGAGCAAGCAGGGGCTGCGGGCCTACCGCTCGCTGGTGTCGGACATCGTGCTGACCTGCTACAACATGGAAGACCCGGTGGTCGGTGGCAACAGCCCCGAGCGGGTGGCCCTGCGCCGTGCCATGAACCTGGCACTGGACATCCCGCGGGAGATCGACCTGGTGCGCCGCGGCCAAGGCATCCCCGCCCAGGCGCTGATCGTGCCCAACACCTCGGGCTACGACCCACGCTTCCGCTCCGAGATGGGTCAGTACGACCCGGCCCGGGCCCGCGCCCTGCTGGACATCCACGGCTACATCGACCGCAACGGCGATGGCTGGCGCGAGCAGCCCAACGGCCAGCCGCTCAAGCTGGTCAAGCGCACCCAGCCCGATGGCCAGTCGCGCCAGCTCGACGAGCTGTGGCAGCGCAACATGAACGCGATCGGCATCCAGATCGAGTTCCTGACCGCCAAATGGCCCGAGAACCTGAAGGCCTGCCAGGCTGGCAACTACCAGATCTGGGGCGTGGGCTCCTCCGCCACCGCGCCCGACGGCCAGGGCGCGCTGGGGCGCATGTACGGTCCGCTCAAGGGCAGTGCCAACCTGGCGCGCTTCCAGCACGCCGAGTTCGACGCCATCTACCGCCAGCTGCTGGTGCTGCCGGACGGACCGGAGCGCGAGGCCCTGTTCGCCCGCGCCAAGCGCATCGGCATCGCCTACGCTCCTTACAAGTGCCACCTGCACCGCTATGTGACCGACATCACCCACCCGGAAGTGCTGGGCTACCGTCGCGGTGTGTTCTGGCAAAACTGGTGGCAGTACATCGACATCGACCCGACCTTCGCCCGCGAGGCCTGAGCGCATGCCCGACATCCTCCAGACCCCCAACCGCCGGCAGTGGCTGCAGTCCGCCGGCCTGACCAGCGCGGGCACGCTGCTGACCGGTCCGGCCGCGCTGGCAAAGGCCCCAGCGCCCGCGGCCGGCCCCAAGGTCCTGCGCTACGCCTTCAAGGCCGCCGAGACCGGCTTCGACCCGGCGAAGATCCAGGACCTGTACTCGCGCATCATCGTCGCGCACATCTTCGAAAGCCTGTACACCTACGACCACCTGGCCCGCCCGGCCAAGGTCAAGCCGCTCACCGCCGCCGCCCTGCCCGAGGTGTCGGCCGACTTCCGGGTCTTCGTGATCCGGGTGCAGCCGGGCATTTACTTCATGTCGGACCCGGCCTTCAAAGGCCGCAAGCGCGAGCTGGTGGCCGAGGACTATGTCTACGCCATCAAGCGCTTTGCCGACCCGGCCAACAAGAGCCCGGCCTGGGGCGACCTGGAGGAAGCCGGCTTCGTCGGCCTGGCCGCGCTGCGCGAAGAGGCGCTGCAAAAGCGCCGGGCCTTCGACTACGACCGCGTGGTGCCGGGCCTGCGCGCCCTGGACCGCCACACCCTGCGCCTGGAGGTGGCGGCTGCCCGCCCCCGCCTGATCGAGCGGTTGACCGGCAGCGATCTGCTGGGCGCCGTGGCGCGCGAAGTGGTGGAGTTTTACGGGCCCGAAGAGATCATGGGCCACCCGGTGGGCACCGGCCCCTTCCGCCTGGCCCAGTGGCGGCGCAGCTCGCTGATCGCGCTGGAGCGCAACCCCGAGTACCGCGAACGCTTTTACGACGCCGAGCCGGCGCCGGACGATGCCGAAGGCCAGGCCCTGCTGGCCCGGTTCAGGGGCCGCAAGCTGCCGATGATCGACCGGGTGGAGGTCTCCATCATCGAAGAGAGCCAGCCGCGCTGGCTGTCCTTCCTGAACGGGCAGCAGAACTTCATCGAGCGGGTGCCCGAGGAGTTCGCGACCCTGAGCATGCCCAATGGCCGGGTGGCCCCCAATCTGGCCCACCAGGGCATCCAGGGCTACCACAGCCTGGCGCCGGACATCGGCTACACCCTGTACAACATGGACGACCCGGTGGTGGGGGGTTACACGCCGGAACGGGTTGCCTTGCGCCGGGCCATGAACCTGGGCATGGACATCCCCCGGGAGATCAGCCTGGTGCGCCAGGGCCAGGGCATTCCCGCCCAGTCCTTCATCGTGCCCAACACCAGTGGCTACGACCCGAACTTCCGCTCCGAGATGGGGCAGTACGACCCGGCCCGGGCCAAGGCGCTCTTGGACATCTACGGCTACGTGGACCGCAACGGCGATGGCTGGCGGGAGCAGCCGGATGGCTCACCGCTGCTGATCCGCCGCGCCTCCCAGCCCGACCAGTTCTACCGCTCGCTCGACGATCTGTGGCAGCGCGACATGAAGACCATCGGCATCCGCGGGGTGATCGAGCCCGCCAAATGGCCCGAGAACCTGAAGGCCGCTCAGGCCGGCTCGTTGATGAGCTGGTTCGTGAACTCCTCGGCCAGCCAGTTCGATGGCCAGAGCGGCCTGGGCATGCTGTTCAGCCCCAAGATCGGCGGCGACAACATGGCCCGCTTCAAGAACGCCGCGTTCGACGCTCTCTACCTGAAGATGCAGGCCCTGCCCGACGGCCCGGAGCGCTGGGCGCTGTTCCGTCAGGCGCAGCGCATCGGCATCGCCTACGCGCCCTACAAGTGCCATGTGCACCGCTATGTCACCGACATGGCGAGCGCCGAGGTGCAGGGTTACCGCCGTCCGCCGGTCTGGCTCGAGTGGTGGCTGTACGTGGACCTGACACCAGCCCCGGCCAGGGTCTGAGCCCTCGCCTCAGCGCACCGCCCAGGCCGCCACCTGTGCGGCCGGCATCGCGCCGGCCATCCGGTCCACCTCGCGGCCGCCACGCAACTTCAGCAGCGTGGGAATGCTGCGGATGCCGTAGCGGGCCGACAGGCCCGGGTTCTCATCGCTGTTGACCTTGACGAACAAGGCCTGGCCCTTGAGCTGGGCCGCCGCCGCCTCGAACTGCGGCGCCATCATGCGGCAGGGGCCGCACCAGGGGGCCCAGAAGTCCACCACCACCGGCAGCCCACTGCCCGCCACCACCTTGTCGAAGTTGGCGTCGGTCAGCGCCAGCGGGTGGCCGTCCAGCAGGGGCTGCTGGCAACGACCGCACACCGGGTCGTCGCCCAGGCGTTCGGTGGGAATGCGGTTGGTCGCCCCGCAATGCGGGCAGACCATCTGGGTGCGGGAAGAATCGGCGGTGCTCATGCCGTGAAGAATGGGTACGGCGCCGGGTATTTCAAGAGCCCTCAGGGCTGGCGTGGCAGTGGCGGCAAGCCGCCCGGCGGCGGGCGCATGTCGCCGCCCATGTGCAGCGTGACCGGATCGACCACCGTCTGCGACAGGCGCTTGAGCTGATCGATCTCCTCCTGCAGCGAAGCCAGCTTCTCGGCGTGCTCGCGCTGCATGCCGTCCACCTGCTCCACCATCGCCGACATCAGCTGCGACAGCTCATTGGCATGGGCCGCCCGCAGCTCCTCGAGCTGCCGCTCATGGCGCTGCTGCTCGGCCTGCTGCTGCTGGCTGCGCTCCAGCAGCTCGCGCGCATGGCTGTCGGTGGCCGCCCGCAGCTTGGCGGTCAGATCCAGATTGGTCTCGCGCAAGCGTTCCAGCAAGCGCTGGGACGCGGCCTCCGAACGGGCCTCCCCGGCCGCCGCAGGGGCGATCACGGTCGCGGGGCCGGTGGCCCCCAGCGGGGTCGGCCGGGAAGGCCGCGCCGCAGGTGCCGGCGGTGGGTTCTTGGGCTTGCGAAACGACATGACGCCGATCAGCAGCCCCAGGCCCAGCCCGCCCACGGCCCCCAACACCTGCCAGTACCACGCGGGAACATCCGCCATCAAACCCACGGCAACACCCTCACCCGTCGTCTGTCCACCAAGGCGACCATCATCGCCGATTCCTTCCCATTTTGGGCCATCCACCGCCCGCCGGCCCCCCCACTTCTAGAATGGGACATGCCCCTGTCTTCCCCGCCGGCCGCTGCACGGCCCGGCCGTTCCCTGCGTGCGCTGCACCGCCTGCTGGTCGTCACCCTGCTCGGTTTCGCCTCGGGGCTGCCGCTGGCCCTCACCGGTCAGGCGCTGCAAGCCTGGCTCAGCCTGGAAGGGCTGGACGTGGCCACCATCGGCTTTCTGAGCCTGGTGGGCCTGCCCTACACCTTCAAGTTCCTGTGGGCGCCACTGATGGACCGCTTCGACCCGCCCGGCCTGGGCCGGCGCCGGGGTTGGCTGGTGCTCACGCAACTGGCCCTGGCCGGCGCGCTGCTGGCCCTGGCGGCCACGTCGCCCAGCCAGTCGTTACAGACTTTTGCACTCCTGGCGGTGGCTGTGGCGTTTTTGTCAGCCTCGCAGGACGTGGCCATCGACGCCTACCGCACCGACCTGCTGCCGGCGGCCGAGCGCGGCCTGGGTTCCTCGCTCAACGTGATGGGCTACCGGCTGGCGATGATCCTCTCGGGCGGCGTGGCGCTGATCTGGACCGACCCCCACCAGGGCGGCGGCTGGAGCTGGCCGCAGGTCTACCGCCTGATGGCCGGCCTGATGGTGGCCACCGCCGTGGCCAGCGCCACCCTGCTGCCCCGCCTGCCCCGGCCCGAGGTGCCCCGCAGCCTGGCGCGCGAGGACCTGACCGGCTTCCTGGCCGTCACCGCCGCGGCCGGGGCCGGCTACCTGCTGACCCAGCACCTGTGGGTGCCACTGGCCTCGGCCCTGCTGTCACCCTGGCTGCAGGCCACCGCGCTGGCCGCCCCGCTGCAGCAACGCTGGACCGACCTGGCCGCCCTGCTGCTGGGCCTGGCCACCACGCTGCCATTGGCCGCCTGGGCGGCCCGCCGGGCGCGTTTTCACACCCTGCTGTCCGGGCTGGCCAGCTACTTCAACCAACCGGGCGCACGGGCCTTCCTGGCGCTGATCGTGCTCTACAAGCTGGGCGACGCCTTTGCCGGCGCGCTGATGACGCCCTTCCTGCTCAAGACCATGGCCTTCAGCTCGGCCGAGGTCGGGCTGGTCAACAAGGTGCTGGGCCTGTGGCTGACGCTGCTGGGCGCCCTGGTCGGCGGCGCGCTGATGCTGCGCCTGGGCCTGTGGCGGGCGCTGATGCTGTTCGGCCTGGCCCAGGGCCTGAGCAACCTGGGCTTCTGGTGGCTGGCGGTGCATGGGCAGGGCGCGCTGCCCGGGCTGACCATCCCGGCCTTCGACTGGGGCTTCGTGCACCTGGCCCAGGCCACGCCGGTGGATGGCGGCCTGCTGATGGTCATCGCGCTGGAGAACCTGACCGGCGGCATGGGCACCGCCGCCTTCGTCGCCTTCCTGATGAGCCTGACCAGCCAGCGCTTCACCGCCACCCAGTACGCCCTGCTGAGCGCCTTCGCCTCTGTCGGCCGGGTCTGGGTGGGGCCGCTGGCCGGCGTGCTGGCCGAATCGATCGGCTGGCCCCCCTTCTTCCTGCTGTCCACGGTGCTCTCGGCGCCCGCGTTGTTGATGCTCTGGCGTCTGCGTGCGAGCATCCAGGCCCTGGAGCCGGACCCGAACGCGCCCGCCCAGGACGACTGACCCACGAGGCCCCTGCCTTCGACCCACAGCCATGAGCGATTTCCACACCGACGCCCACCTGCCCCTGCCGCCGCTGGCCCATGCGCGCGGCTGCGCCTGCCCCCTGCACCAGCGCCGCCGCGTCGCCGCCCTGGCGGCGGGCGCCACGCTGCTGCCGGCCAGCGTGTTCGCCCAACAGGACGAAGGTGTCGGCCGGCAGGTCGGCAAGGAGTCGAAGTTCACCCAGCTGGTGCCGGCCGAGCAGGTCGAGCAGGCTGCCACGCAGCAGTACGAACAGCTCAAGCGCGATGCCAAGGCCAAGAAGGCCCTGGCGCCGGACAGCCACCCGCAGGTCATCCGCCTGCGCGCCATCGCCCAACGCATCATTCCGCACACCTACGACTGGAACGCCCGCGCCCGCGACTGGCGCTGGGAGGTCAACCTGTTCGGCTCCAAGGAGCTGAACGCCTTCTGCATGCCGGGCGGCAAGATCGCCTTCTACTGGGGCATCCTCAAACAGCTGCAGCTCAGCGACGACGAGGTGGCGATGATCATGGGCCACGAAATGGCCCACGCGCTGCGCGAACACGCCCGAGAACGCATGGGCAAGAGCACGGCCACCCGCATCGGCGCCAACCTGCTCAGCTCGCTGCTCGGCCTGGGCCAGTTGGGCGACGCCGCGCTGGGCATGGGGGCCCAGCTGCTGACCCTGAAGTTCAGCCGCGAGGACGAAAGCGAGGCCGACCTGGTCGGGCTGGAACTGGCTGCGCGGGCCGGCTATGACCCGCGCTCCGGCGTCACGCTGTGGCAGAAGATGCTCAAGGCCAACGAGAGCGCCCCCCCCGAGTTCATGTCCACCCACCCGGCCGGCCCGACCCGCATCGCCGACATCCAGAAAACCCTGCCCAAGGTGCTGCCGCTGTACGACCGCGCGCCCAAGCCACCGGAGCGCTTTGCACCGCCGGCGGCCTGAGACGGTGGCGCCAAGGTGTAAATCACCACAGCATCCCCCCAAAGGGGGACGTCCTCGAACGACCGTGCACAAGGCTTTCCCGCCTTCAGGCTAGATTGCGGTGCCCCTTCATCCTTCCCGTGAGGTACTGACGTGTTTTACCTGTGTGTTCTGCGCTTCAGCGGCAATCCGCTGACTTCTTCCGACCCCCTGGGCGGTGGCACCCTGCTGGATCCCAATGCCAACGACGGCGTGAGCTGGTACGGCGCCGCTGGCGCCCTGGCCACGGGAGACTTGCTGCCGCAGCCGCAGGGCGTGCAGTGGATCAGTTTTGACGATCAGAGCACCGCCCAGGCCTGGGTGACGGCGAGCGGCACGGCCGCGCTGCTGGGCTGCAGCCTGGTGTCGGGTTACAGCCGACCGGCGGGCAACACCAAACTGGCCGTGGTGGTGCACCGCTGGCAGACCTGGGGCGATGCAAACCCCCAGCCGATCTGCGTGAATTGCCCCCCCAATAGTTTTGCTGGCAATTCTCTGCCACTGTGGTTCGGCCAGCCGCTACCGGGATACTCGCCGGCCACGCCGGTGCAAACCTCGGTGCTGCTGTTCGACGACGCGGCCGCGCTGGCCAACTTTGCCGGCACCACCACCGGCAAGCTGTACTTGGCCAATACCTTGTGCGCCCAGCGGCAGGCCTGAGCCGCCTCCGGCTGCACGGCTGGGCCCTGGTGGGGTGGCTGTGTCTGATTGGCGGCACGGCACCAGCCTCCGCCCGGCCCCATGCGGTGTTGGTGCTGAGCACCTTCAGCGAGGCCTATGACCAACCAGTCATGGCAGGCCTGCAACGAGAACTGGCCCCGCTGCAGATTCGCGGCGAACCGGTGCGGATCCAGCGGATCCAGTTGGACAGCCAAGCCAGTGAAACCCAGACGCTGCGGCAAGTCAAACAGGCCCTGCCCCGGCAGCCCTGGGACTTGGTGATCACTACCTCGCTAGGCCCTGCACAAAAGGTCCGGCAGTTGAACCCGACAACACCTGTGTTGTTCCGTTCTTCGCCAGACCCGCGCACGATGTGCCTGGTCCGCAGTCTGCGCCAACCCGGCACACCCACCACTGGGTACTTCTCCGAGCTGCCGGCAGAAGGCAAGATGGTGGAGGCGTTAGCGTTGGCCTTTCCCCGACTAACCGGAGTGGCAATGCTGGTGGACGGCCGTTCCTCCAATCCCATCCCGGCCGCCTGCGGTGCCAACTTGCCTAGACCGGCCTGCCGGCCCGGCTTGGTCCCGGACACGGAATTGCCCCTGGCCCTGGATAACCCTGCCGGCTATGCGGATCTCCGCCTGACTACGCGCCGAGCGAGACTACCGTTGCATTTCGTGCGCATCTGCCAGCGTGAAGACCTAATCCGACTAGGGGCGTGGCTGTCTCCAGGCCAGGGTGTTCTTGTCCCCGTCTCCGAAGGCTTCTACCTGGACAGGATCGAGGTGGTGAGCCGTCTGCAAACCCTGCGCCATCCAGTCATCTATAGCGCGAACTACATGCTCCGCGCCGGCGGCCTGATGGCGATCAAGCCCACCTCCGAGCCTACCGACGCTCCGCCGCGCGGCATTGAACTGGCCCGGCGCATTCTGGAAGGCGCGGATCCCGCGCGCATCCCCATCCAGCGCTCGGAAGGCTTCGAATTCATCATCAACCTGCGCGCAGCCCGGGCCATGGGCCTGACGCCGTCCAAGGCGGCCCTGCGGTCGGCCGACCGCCTGTTGCGCTGACCCTCACCCCCGCATCCCCAGCAGTTCACGATGCGTCCCGACCGCCCCCCCGTTGCCGCCCCACCCAGCGCGCCGCCCTCCGCCTCGCTGTGGCGCATGCGGCTGTGGCGCAAGCAGGCCCTGGCCTTCGGGCTGCTGGCCGCGCTGGTCATCCTGTTGTTCGGCGGGGTGGAGGTGTTCTTCGCCTACCGCGAGGCGGTGCGCTCCCTCAGTGCCAGCCAGGCGCTGCTGGCCCGGGAAGCAACAGGCGCCATCCAGGCCGAGCTGGGCTCGATCCAGCGCCACGTGCGGGCCACGGCCGGCCTGCCCTGGGACATTCCTGGCTGGCTGGCCGACAGCGACCGGCGCGATGAGTTCCTGCGCATCCTGAAGCTGGAACCGGCCCTGCAGGACCTGACCCACTACGACGCCCAGGGCCAGCCGCGGGTGCATGTGTCGCGGCTGGCCTTGTCCGAAGTGCCCGGCAGCGATCCGTCCGAGTTCACCCCCGCCACCCGCCTGCGCTGGGCAGACGGTTTGCCACCGGTGCAGGGCAGCATCGAATACGCCGAGGGCTATGAACCGCAGCTGCTGCTGGTGACGCCCGACCCGCGCATGGGCGCCGGGGTCACCGTGGCGCGCGTGAACCTGCGCACGCTGGCCCGCCACCTGGCCCCGGTGCTGCACAACGCCAACCTGGAGGCCTATGCGGTGGACCGGCGTGGGGTGGTGGTGCTGCATGCGGACACCACGCTGATGCTGGCCCAGCGCGCAGCCCCGCAGGGCACCACCACCACCACGGGCCCACGCCAGGCCCTGGCACGCGCCGGGCTGGAGGGCGCCCCGGTGCTGGCCAGCCAGTTCCCCCTGCCCGCACTGGGCTTGCAGCTGGTGATTGAGCAGCCGCGGGCGGTGGCCCTGGCACCGGTCTACAGCACGCTGGTGCGCACCGGCGTGGTCATCCTGCTGGCGGTGGCCGGGGCCATGCTGGCCGCGCTGTGGGTGGTGGGACGGGTGAGCCAGCCCATCCGCGCGCTGCACCAGGGTGCCACCGCGCTGGGCCAGGGGCATCTGGCCACCCGCATCGACGTCCACTCGGGCGACGAGCTGCAGGACCTGGCCGCCCAGTTCAACCACATGGCGGCCAACCTGCAGGAGCTCTACCGCGACATGTCGGCCAAGATCGCGGAGCGCACGCGCGACCTGGAACTGGCCAACCGCCACAAGTCGGAATTCCTGACCAACATGTCGCACGAGTTGCGCACGCCGCTCAACGCGATCATCGGCTTCTCCGATGTGCTGCGCGAGGAGCTGTTCGGCCCGCTGGGCGAGAAGCAGAAGGAATACGCCAACGACATCCATGCCTCGGGCGAACACCTGCTCTCGCTGATCAACGACGTGCTGGACCTCTCCAAGATCGAGGCCGGCCACATGGAACTGGCCCTGAGCGAGATCGACGTGGATGGCGTGTTGCACGGCACGGCCGCGATGATGCGGGAGCGCTGCACCCGCGCCGGGTTGCACCTCCAGCTGGATCTGGACGCAGCGCCGGACACCTGGGTGGTGGACGCGCGCCGCCTCAAGCAGATCTTGCTCAATCTATTGGGCAATGCGGTGAAGTTCACCCCGCCCGGTGGCACAGTCACCGTGCGGGCCGGCGAGAACGAGGCCGAAGGCCTGTGGGTCGAGGTGAGCGACACCGGCGTGGGCATCGCGCCGGAGCACCAGGCCATGGTGTTCGAGGAATTCCGCCAGGTGGGTGACGACATCCTGCGCAAGAGCGAGGGCACCGGCCTGGGCCTGCCGCTGGTGCGGCGCCTGGTGCGCCTGCACGGCGGCGAGGTCACACTGCACAGCCTGCCCGGCCAGGGCGCCACCTTCCATTTCAACCTGCCCCGACAGCCTGAGCCATGACCCTTCCGGTGCTCCACGTCATCGACGACGACAGCCGCAGCCGCAAGCTGGCGGCCGATGTCCTGGCCACCCAGGGCTTTGCCGTGCACCAGGCTGGCACCGCCGCCGAGGCCCAGGCGCAGCTGCTGGCCCACGGGGCCGACCTGGTGCTGCTGGACATCCAGCTGCCCGACAGCGATGGCTTCGCGCTGATCGCCTGGATCCAGCGCCAGCCCAGTCTGGCCGGGGTGCCGGTGGTGGCGCTGACCGCCTCGGTGATGCCCGCCTACCGTGGCCGCATCGACGAGAGCGGCTTTGCCGGCTTCATCGCCAAGCCGCTGTCCTCGGTGCGCGAGTTCGTGAACACGGTGCGCAGCCACCTGCGGCCGCCCACCCGGCCATGAGCCGCACGCCGCGTCTGCTGGTCGTCGACGACCAGGAGAAGAACCGCCGCCTGATGGAGGCCATGCTGGTCAGCCGCGGCTACGAGGTGCTGCTGGCCAGCGGCGGCCAGCAGGGCCTGGCGATGGCCCTGGAACACCAGCCGGACCTGATCCTGCTGGACGTGCTGATGCCCGACCTGGACGGCTTCAGCGTGTGCGCCCAACTGCGCGCGCTGGAGGGCATGCAGGCGGTGCCGGTGGTGATGGTCACCTCGCTGGACGCCAAGGAGGACCGGGTGCGCGGGCTGGACGTGGGCGCCGATGACTTCATCACCAAGCCGGTGGTGAAGGAGGAGCTCTGGGCCCGGGTGCGCTCGCTGCTGCGGGTCAAGGTGCTGTACGACGAGGCCCAGCGCCAGCGGGCCGAACTGGCCGCCTGGTCCTTCACGCTGGAGCAGCGCGTGAGCGAGAAGGTGCAGGAGGTGGAGCGGCTCTCGCAGC
Source organism: Ideonella benzenivorans (assembly GCF_020387415.1). GTDB lineage: Bacteria > Pseudomonadota > Gammaproteobacteria > Burkholderiales > Burkholderiaceae_C > Ideonella > Ideonella benzenivorans. Next base: position 58,787 of record NZ_JAGWCB010000018.1, read on the forward strand.
TCAAGCGCTTCTTCTCGCCCGCGCTGGCCAGCCGGCTGGTGGCCGGGGCCCAGGGCGACATCCTGCGCAGCCACCGGCGCGAGATCACCGTGCTGTTCGCCGACCTGCGGGGCTTTTCCGCCTATGCGGAGCGGGTCGACGCGCAGGCGCTGATGGACATGTTGCGCGAGTTCCATACCGCCATGGGCGAGCTGGTGTTCCAGCACGAGGGCACGCTGGAGCGCTTCACCGGCGATGGCTTCATGGTGTTCTTCAACGACCCGGACCCCCAGGCGGACCACAGCCTGCGGGCCGTGAAACTGGCCCTGGCCATGCGCGACCGGGCCCGGCCGCTGCAAGCGCGTTGGCAGTTCCTGGGGGGCCCGGCGGGCCTGGGCATCGGCCTGAGCCGGGGCGAGGCCACGCTGGGGGCCATCGGCTTCGAAGGGCGGCTGGACTATGCCGCGATCGGCTCCGTCACCAACCGGGCGGCCCGGTTGTGCACGGCCGCCCAGCCGGGCGAGATCCTGGCCTGCGACCACGCTGCCCAGACGGTGGCGGGGGCGGTGCAGTTCGGCCCCACCCGCTGGCTGGACCTGCGGGGCCTGGGCGCCGGGCAAGCCTGCCACCCGGTGCTGGACCTGCAACCGGCCTGAACCAGCCGCGCGCCTACCAGCGGTGCGGCAGGGCACGCAGCAAGCGGACGCGCCCCCGCTGCTGGGCCAGGTAGCCGCCCTTTTCCAGGTCCTTCATCAGCCGGCTGACCATCTCGCGCGAACAGCCGATGCGGTTGGCAATGTCCTGGTGCGTCAGACACACCTCCACCCCCACGCCGTCCGAGCCGAGCTGGGCGCTCTCGGCCCCCAGCAGCAGGCGCAACCGCCCATAAACATCGTTGAGGGCCAGCCGCTTGGCCGACAGCGTGACCGAACGGGCCCGCTGGATCACCATGGCCAGCAGCTCAAAGGCAAATTCGGGCTGCTCGGCGATGTAGCGCAGCAGCGTCTCACGCGTCAGCACCACACAGACGCTGGGTTCCAGCGTCATCACGCTGGCCGAGCGGGTGCCACCATCCAGGCTCATCTCACCGACGCACTCGCCAGCGCCGAAGCTGCCGTAAGTGATCTCCCGGCCCTGGTCATCGGCGCCAAAGGCGCGCAGCAACCCATGGAGGATGACGTACAAGGTGTCCCCGTGATCCCCCTCCTGGATGATCAGCGTCCCCTTGGCATAGCGCCGCACATCGCCCCGCCTCACCAGCCGCTGGAAGTGCGGGGAGAGGCGCAGGACGGCGGGAAAGTCAGCCAGTCCCGGACCGGGAACGCTGGCAAACGATGAAGGCCCTGGTGCAACCATGCCTCATCTTAGCCGGCCCGGCGGTGTCACCCGCCGGGACCGGGGATCCCCGGGTCAGTTGCGCACGCCGCCCAGCACGCTGAACAGGACGCCCATGTCCGAGAAGCCCGCCGAACGGGTCTCGCCCGACTGGCGCAGCGTGCCCACCAGCGGCGGCAGCACGGCCACCTGATGGATCAGGCTGCGGATGCTGTCCGAACCCGTCTTGGCCCGGATGTTGGCGATCTGGGTGCGCACCGTGGAGATGGCCACGCCATGGGACGTGGCGATCTTGGCCGGGCTGTCGCCGTCGCACAGGGCCACCAGCACCTGCTCCTCGCCCGGCGAGAGCTTGTGCGCCCGGGCAAAGCCCTGCACCGACAGGACGCCGCAGACCTGGCTCTTGCCCAGCACCAGCAGCGTGGCCGCAGCCGAGGATTCTCCCGGCAGCAACGGCAGTGGCACGACGGACACGCCGGCGCGCTGCTCGCCATCGCCCAGCGACAGCAGGCGGCGCAGGCCGCGGCGGCCGGCGCCTTGCAGGGCGTCCACCAGCGCGGTCTGGTCACGCAGGTCACGGGCGCGGAGTTGGCGCCCTTCGAGCATCAGTGGATGCTGGCCTTCCAGTTCCATCCGGGCGGCGTGGTTGGCGTGCATCACGCTGCCATCCTCGCCGATCATCACGAGGCCGTAGTCGATCTCGTCCAGCGCCAGGGCCATCAAACGGGCCATCAGGGCGGCGCCGGAGCGACGCTCAGGACCGCGGTAAGAAATGGCCCGCGTCAGTGCCGGCCAGGGGGTGCGCGGCGTGACAGTGCCGACGGACGGGGTGGGTTGGTTTTGTTCGAACACGGCTGACCTCCTTGATTTGAAGCCAGTGCGTCCATCCGCCTGTGGATGTCGATGACTCCAAGGCCTTCAGCTTAGAAGCCGGCCCTGCTAGTCCACCGTTAAGTTTGCACGGTCACTTGTGTGATGAATTCACACTCCGCGCCGCGGCAAGCCTCAAGTCCCCCCTAAATAGGGATTGAAACGACGTTCCCGGCCAAAAGTGCTCTCCGGGCCATGGCCGGGGATGAAGACCGTGTCGTCGCCCATCGGCCACAGACGCTCGGTGATGCTGGCGATCAGCGTGTCGTAGTCGCCCCCCGGGAAATCCGTGCGACCAATGGAGCCGGCGAACAGCACATCGCCCACAAAGCAGCGTTGGGCTTCGGCATGGTGGAACACCACATGGCCCGGCGTGTGACCCGGGCAATGGCGCACCACCACCTCGGTGTGGCCCAGCGCAACGGTGTCCAGATCGGACAGCCAGCGGGTCGGGGTGAAAGGCTCGGCCGGCGGAAAACGGAACATCCGGCTTTGTTCGGGCAGTTGCTCAATCCAGAACTGATCGCCCCGGTGGGGGCCGATGATCGGCAGGCCCAGGCGCCGCGCCATCTCGCCAGTGCCCCCGGCGTGGTCGATGTGGGCATGGGTGAGCCACAGTGCGGTGGGCGTGACCGCCAGGCGCTGCATCTCGGCGATCAGTCGGTCCACCTCGCCGCCGGGATCGATCACCGCGGCCTGCAGCGTCTCATCGCACCAGACGATGGAGCAGTTTTGCTGGAAGGCGGTGACGGGAACGGTGAGGTAGCGCAGCATCGTCGGCAAAGAAAGGTCATCCGGGGAAGGACGCCCTTCCCTCGCGTCCGATGTTAGTCGGGACGGCGCCCGACCGCTCAGGCGGCCAAGAAAAGGTCCGCCCGAACCGATTGGCATGGACAAGACCCCCAACTACCATCGTCCATGCCATGCTCCAGGAACCCACGTCCGCCAACGCCTCCACACCGGCCCCGCCCGACGGACCGGACACTCGCTTCGGCCCCTTGCGCACCCACGGACGGTTCGACTATCTGCCGATCACAGCGCGTGACCGCTATCGCTGGCCCAATGGCGCCCGTCTGGCGGTGTATCTCGGCTTCAACCTGGAGCACTTCGCCTTCGGCGAGGGCCTGGGCGCGAACCTCGGCCCACCGTCACCGCAACCCGACGTGCTGAACTTCAGCTGGCGGGAGTACGGCAACCGGGTGGGCGCCTGGCGCTGCCTGGATCTGTTCAGCGACCTGTCACTGCCCGCGGCCGCGATCCTCAACACGGCCTTGCTCGACCATTGCCCGGAACTCATCGAAGCCTGCCGGGCCCGCGGCGATGAGCTGGTGGCGCACGGCCACACCAATGCGCACCGACAGAGCGACCTCTCCCGCGAACACGAGGGGGATCTGATCCGCCACTGCCGAGAGCGCATCGCCGCCGCCACCGGGCAGGCGCCCACCGGCTGGCTGTCGCCCTGGATCTCGGAGACGGCCGACACCTGCGACCTGTTGGCGCGGGAGCACTACCGCTACACGCTCAACTGGTGCCACGACGACCGGCCGGTGCGCATGCGCACGGCCCATGGCCCGCTGTGGGCCGTGCCCTATCCGCAGGAAGTGAACGACATCCCGATGATCATCGGCCGGCAGCTCGACGGCGCCGCCTTCGCCGACATGATCATCGACCAGTTCGAGGAGATGCGCAGGCAGGCAGACCATCCCACGCGGGGCCAGCCGCTGGTGATGGGCATTGCGCTGCATCCCTATCTGGTCGGACAGCCCTACCGGCTGCGCCACCTGCGGCGTGCGCTCACGGGCATCGCGCAGGCGGCTCAGGCGGGAGACATCTGGGTGACGACCCCCGGGGCCATCGGTGCCCACATGGCCGTTGTCGAGGGTCAAGGCGACACGGCCATGTCGCCACGCACTGCGGTCGACGGGCAGAGCGGAACTCAGTTGGCCTGAAGCGTGAAGGCGCGCTCCAGAATGAGTTCCTGCGCCTTGGGGCGGGTCTGGGTGGCCGGGTCCAGATAGGTCCGCGAGGTGATCTTCATGTTGGTGCCAAACGGCACACCCACCGGGTTGTCGGCCGTGGGCTGCGGAATCGTCAGGCAGACGGGCTCGCCCGTGCAGTCATAGCTGATGGTCAGCGCATAAAGCTGGCTGTAGAGGGCGTAGCGCGGGTCGCTCGGATCCGTGATGCCCGCCATCTTCAGGGCGGAGCCGGCCAGCGCGGTGTTGTTGATCGCGACGACGCCGGTGTTGTTGTTCAGGTTCACCACCGAGTCACTGGTGTAGGTGGCCTTGCCGCTCTTCACATGGTCCACCCCGACAACCAGGATCTTGTCCTTCAGTTTGGCGGGGGTGTACTGGTAGGCGTCTTGCAGGTAGATGGCGTCGGGGTTGTCGCCATTGCAGACCTCGCCCATGTCCGCGCAGTAGTAGTTCTTGGTCTGCTGCAGCGTGGCCGCCACGTTGTTCTCGGTGATCGTGTACGCGGCGGCGTACTTGGCCTTGAGCTCGTTGACCAGTTGGTTGCGGGCCTGCTTCAGGTGGTCGGGCTCGGCCACGCCTTCACCCGGCACCTTGTAGGCGGGGGTGGGCAGGGGGGTCGACTCGCGCGATGCCAGCAGGGAGAGCTTCAGCGCGTTGATCGGAGCTGACGCCAGGTAGTCTGAGAAGGCGCTCTTGTTCGTGGGGTAAGCCGCCCGCATGAACAACGAATAGGTGTCGGCATCCGGGCCGGTGCCCATGTTCAGCGGCACGGCGGTGATCGGCAGGGCCAGCAGGTTGATGCCGGTGGTCGGGTAGCCCAGCGCGGTCAACTGGTTCACCACGTCCGAATAGGTGCGGCTGTCGGCCGTCATCACGAACACGGCCAGTTGGCTGAACGGCGCACCGCCAGGCGTGGGAGAACCCGCCGTCATGATGTCCAGTTGGTTGACGGAGTCATTCAGGGATTCAAACAACACCACCCTGCCCGACTTGGTCGGATCCGAGGGCAAGGGAGCGTAGTAGCGCGTGTTCAGGTAACTGGTGATGCCCAAGTAGCCCAGTTCGGGGGGCGTCTGCATGATGAGAACCAGGGCATCGGTCTTGTCGAGCCGGGTGGCGTAGTTCACGCTCCCCTTGAAGACGGCCGTTCCATACGGGGAATCTGGGTTGGCGCCATAGCAGTTCGTCATGCCGGCCGCGAAACAGGATTCCGGGGTGACAAAGGTCCAGGGGTATTGCTGGACGCTGAACGTGGTCGAGATGCCTGTGATGAACTGGTTGGTCAGGGTCTGGTAGTCATTGGCCGACCACAGGCGGACGGACGCCGCTGCCTGCGTGGCCATAACGGCAGGTGAGGCATGGACAGACGCCATGCCGAGAAGGCAGGACAGGGCGGCAAGCGCGAACTGGGGCTTCATGGAGGCTCCTGGAGAGGGGCAGACAGACGTGCATGACGCAAACAACCAGCACCCTCCAGCGGGTGCATGTGCATACCGCTAGTGGGCAGGTAAACCCTAGAGCTTGGCATCCTCTGACCTGAGGACTCGCCCGTCACATCCGGTCCGAAGGACCTGCGTCGCCCCACGGACCTGAGCCGTCAACGCGGCGCAAGCTGGGAAAAGCCAAGCAAGCAATGGGCCGAGAGGCCGGAAGAGGTGTCCTGTCTGGGTCAGACAGCAACGGTCTGACCGCCATCAACAGGCTCAAATGAGAACCCGGAGGATGGGTTCAAACGTCGTCACACGGCAGACCTTGTCGGCAAGACAAGGTGGCGCGCCCGGCTGGGATCGAACCAGCGACCCCTGGCTTCGGAGGCCAGTACTCTATCCACTGAGCTACGGGCGCGAAGTGTGGAAAGCATTGCATTCTAGCAGGCTCGCTGGCCCACCCGGACAGGGCCGTGGCGCAGGCCGGGAAATGAAGGGCCCTTGCCTATAATCAGAAAGCCTGCGATGCGTGGGGGCTATCCTGCGCGTTTTGTCCAGGATCGTGCGCCCGGTCTGCCTGCCACGATCCGCCGTCCACACCGTCCAGCGAACGAGGATTTCATGCGCCAAGCTCAAGACGCCCAACAGGCCTGCCAAGGGTCGACCAGGATGCACAAGCCGTCTGTGATGGGGACGTGGTCCGCCATCGTCCTGGCCATGGCCCTGCCCGGCGCCCTGCTGTCGGGCTGCAGCGGCCAGAGCGCCGGCGGTGACGAGCAAGCCATTGCGACCCGCATCCAGCCCGTGGGCACGGTGGAACTGTCGGCCGCCACCGGCGGCGGCGGCGGCAACCGCACCGGTGAAGAGGTCTTCAAGGCCGTGTGTGCCAGCTGCCATGCCACCGGCGCGATGGGCTCGCCCAAGTTCGGGGATGCCGCCGCCTGGGGGCCGCGCATCGCCACCGGCTACGACGCCCTGCTGCATTCGGCCCTGAACGGCAAGAACGCCATGCCGGCCAAGGGGGGCGCCACCGACCTGGCCGAGGTGGAAGTCGCGCGTGCCGTGGTCTACATGGCCAATGACGCCGGCGCCAAGTTCCCTGAGCCCAAGGCCCCGGCCGACGCGGCCAGCGGAGCCGCCAGCGGCGCCCAATAAGGCGTTCAGCGCCTGCCGACGACAGCCGCCCATGGGGCGGCTTTTTCATGCCCGCGCCTCAGGAGCGGGTGGCGGCCAGCGGGCTGCGCACAAAGCCGAAGCGCGCCGGCAGCTCGGCCGCACGCACGGGCTGCGGGTGCCAGCGCCCGGCCTCGACTTCGTCGGCGGCCACCGTCATGTCCTGGCTGTGCACCAGCCCCAGGCCCCGCTCGGTCTGCAGGTACAGGTGGCCGGTCTCGTCCAGCCAGAGGCCTTGCACCGCCCCCGCCGGCCACCCGGTGTGGGCCTGGATCTGCACCCCGCCCGCCGCGTCGCGCCGCAGGCGCCAGACCAGCGGTGTGGCCTCCAGCTCGACATAGACACGCTGCGGCCCATTCTGGAAGTACCAGCAACCCTGGGCATCGGCCTCGTAGTTGCGTTCGATGAACTCGCGCAGCTTGTCGTGCTGGATGCGGCTGCCCTTGCTCAGCGGGAAGGGCCCGGCGGCCTGGGTGCGGTCGTCGCGCATGTACCAGTCGCCCCGCGCGTCCAGCCCCAGCCAGCCATAGCAGTGGGGCACATGCGGCCACTTGGCCAGGGCCGCCTTCACCATCTCGTCCATCGCAGGCTCCTCGTCGTCAGCAGGGTGTGGCCAGCCAGTTCGCCACGGCCTCGGGCATGCACAGCACATGCCCGGGGAAGCGCCCGGCCGGAAAGCCCACGTGGCCACCGTGCGGGGGTTGCCACAGCGTGACCCAGCGGCCGACCGCCCCGGCCCGGGGCAGGCTGGCGATGGGCACGAAGGGGTCGTTGCGGGCGTTGAGGGCCAGTGCCGGCACCCGGATGCGGGCCAGGTGCGGCTTGGCCGAGGCGCGGGACCAATAGTCCTCCACACCCCGGAAGCCGTGCAAGGGGGCCGTGAACAAATCGTCGAATTCGTGCAGCGTGCGGGCCCGGCGCAGCCGCTCGCCATCGAACAGGCCCGGGTACTGCGCCAGCTTGGCCCAGGCCTTGGGCTTCATCGTGCCCAGGAACATGCGGCCATAGACCTGGTGGCTGAAGCCCCGGTCGATCGCCCGCCCGCCGGCGGTCAGGTCCAGCGGCGAACAAACGGCCGCCACCGCCGACACCACGCGGGCCGCGGTCTCGCCAGCCTCGCCAGCCCAGCGCAGCAGCGCATTGCCGCCCAGCGACACCCCCACCGCGCGCAGCGGCGCCGCACTGCGGGCGCGCAGACGCCCGAGGATCCAGCCAATCTCTTCGTGGTCGCCCGAGTGGTAGGCCCGGGGTGCCCGGTTGATCTCGCCCGAGCAGCCCCGGAAGTGCGGCACCGCGTAGGACCAGCCGCGCCGGGCCGCCACCTCGGCAAAGGCCTGGGCATAGGGGCTGGCCGACGAGCCCTCCAGACCGTGGAACAGCACCAGCCAGGGCGCGGCGGGGTCGGCGGCGGGCCGCAGGTCCACGTCGATGAAATCGCCGTCGGGGGTGTCCCAGCGTTCGCGCTGGAACTGCGGGGCTGGCCCGCGGTGGGCGCGCGAAACCCGCGCCGCCCAGATGGTCTGCAGGTGGCCGCCAGGTAGCCAGGACGGGGCCAGGAACGACTGCATCGGCCTTCGCTCAGGCCCGCAAGACGGCGTGGGCGCCCATCTCAGTGCAGCACGGCCGGGGTCTCGATGATCTCCGGCAGTTCGTCCTCGGAGGCGGGGCTGGCATGGTGCGCCACCATGCGCCAGCCCAGCGTCGTCTTCAGGTAGACGTTGGTGGCCATGACCCAGCCGACGCGCGGGCTGCCCTGGCTGCCCAGCATCTCGATGCGCTCCATCACGCTGTGCACGGCGCAGCCCAGGGTCTGGGTGCGGCGCACGTTCTCGGGTTGGATGGACACCGGGCCGTTGGCGCAGATGGCCTCGAAGGCCGCCCGCACCGCCGCCAGGCCGACCAGGCGCGGGCCGCCCGGGTGCACGCACAGCGGCTCATCCTCTTCGGACCAGACGGCCATGACCTTGTCGATCTCGGCCTCGCGCAGCCCTTCATAGAACTGCGCCTCGACATCATCCGGCGAGGCCATCAGCGCGGCGGTCTGGGCTTTGGCGCGGGGGGACGACGGCATGGGCAGGCTCCGAAAAGGGCAAGGTCAGGGGGTCAGCGGAAGACCACCGTCTTGTGGCCGTTGATCAGCACGCGGCGCTCCACGTGCCAGCGCACCGCGCGGGCCAGCACCACGCATTCCACGTCGCGGCCGACGGCGGTCAGGTCCTCGGCCGAGAGGGAGTGGTCCACCCGGGCCACGTCCTGCTCGATGATCGGGCCTTCATCCAGTTCCGGCGTCACGTAGTGGGCGGTGGCGCCGATCAGCTTCACGCCGCGGGCATGGGCCTGGTAATAGGGCTTGGCGCCCTTGAAGCTGGGCAGGAAGCTGTGGTGGATGTTGATGGCGCGCCCGCGCAGCTGCTCGCAGAACTCGCGCGAGAGGATCTGCATGTAGCGCGCCAGCACCACCAGGTCGATGCGCTCGGACGCGATCAGCCCCTCGATCTGCTTTTCCTGGGCGCGCTTGGTCTCGGCGTCCGAACCGCCCGCCAGCGGCAGGTGGAGGAACGGGATGCCGTAGCTCTCGACCAGGGACTGGAAGGTGGTGTGGTTGGAAACGATGGCCGGGATGTCCACCGCCAGCTGGCCGCTCTTCCAGCGGAACAGCAGGTCGTTCAGGCAGTGGCCATGCTGGCTGACCATCAACAGCAGGCGCGGGCGCTGGGCCGCGGCGCGGATGCGGGCCTCCATGCCGAACTGCTCGCGCACATGGGCGAACAGGTTCTCCAGCGTGGCCACATCGGCCAGGTGCGGCGGGGCCTGGAAATGCACCCGCATGAAGAACAGGCCGGTGGCACCTTCGCCCTGCACGTCGCCGAACTGCTGCGAGTCGATGATGTTGCAGCCGGCCTGGTAGAGCAGGCCCGAGACGTTGTGGACGATGCCCGTCGTGTCGACGCACGACAGGGTCAGGATGAATTCTTCTTCGGGGCGGGACATGATGGGCCGATTGTACGGAGCCCCTGCCGGGGCCGGCCCCGCGCGCCGATCCACCTGTTCTGGTGCGGTTCAGCCGTTTGATGCGCCTAAATCGGGCACCGATGGCACATGTTGAGGCACGGGCGACCGCCGCTCCCGGGGCACTCCCAGGGAAACGGGCCTGGCACGCGGGTTGCATATGACTTCCCCGTGACCCGTCCAGGTCACACGGTCAGGTTGTAAGGTACCAGAGCGGTTTTTGGACACAGGCGCCTCCCGGGCATCGTTTCCGGTGAGCCAGGAGGCGCCTTCTTTTTTACCCGCTCATCCTGCACTGACTGCTGCGCTCCAGGCGCCAGACCAACGACGGTCGGCCCGCCACACTCCCGCACCGCGCTGCACACGCTGCAGCGTGCGTCATCCCCCCAAGCGTCTCCATCACCCGGCCTGCGCCGGCGCCCGATGAAGACGCTTTTTGTTTTTCCGCCCCGCCCTTGTTTCCAGGCCTTCAGGAGAAGCCATGTCCTCGTCCAAAACCGTGATCGATCGTCGCCGCTTTGTCGCCGGGGCTGCCGCCCTGGCGGGTTCTGCCGGCCTGAGCCTGCCCGCGCTGGCCCAGAAGGCCGGCCGGCCGGAGAAGGAGGCACTGAAGTTCGGCTTCATCAAGCTCACCGACTGCGCCCCGCTGGTCATCGCCTACGAGAAGGGCTACTTCGAGGACGAAGGCCTGAACGTGCAGCTGGAGGCCCAGGCCAACTGGAAGGTGTTGCTCGACCGCGTGATCGACGGCCAGCTCGACGGCGCGCACATGCTGGCCGGCCAGCCGCTGGGCGCGGCCATCGGCTTCGGCACCAAGGCCGACATCGTCACCGCCTTCAGCATGGACATGAACGGCAATGCCATCACCGTGTCCAACGCCGTCTGGGCCGAGATGAAGAAGAACCTGCCGATGCAGGGCGGCAAGGTGGCGCACCCGATCAAGGCCGATGCCCTGAAGAAGGTGGTCGACGCCTGGAAGAAGGAAGGCAAGACCTTCAAGATGGGCATGGTCTTCCCGGTCTCCACCCACAACTACGAGCTGCGCTACTGGCTGGCGGCCGGCGGCCTGAACCCCGGCTACTACACCCCCGGCGACATCAGCGGCACCAAGAATGCGGACGTGCTGCTCTCGGTCACCCCGCCGCCGCAGATGCCCGCCACCATGGAGGCCGGCACCATCAACGGCTACTGCGTGGGCGAGCCCTGGAACCAGCAGGCCGTGGTCAAGGGCATCGGCGTGCCGGTGGTGACCGACGACGAGATCTGGAGGGGCAACCCCGAGAAGGTCTTCGGCGTCACCAAGGCCTGGGCCGAGAAGTACCCCAACACCCACATCGCCGTCGTCAAGGCCCTGATCCGCGCGGGCAAGTGGCTGGACGCCTCCATGGCCAACCGCGTCGAGGCGGTCAAGCTGCTGTCCAAGTCCCAGTACGTGGGTGCCGACGCCGCGGTGATCGGCAACAGCATGACCGGCACCTTCGAGTACGAGAAGGGCGACAAGCGCCCGGCGCCGGACTTCAACATCTTCTTCCGCAACTACGCGACCTACCCGTTCTACAGCGACGCCATCTGGTACCTGACCCAGATGCGCCGCTGGGGCCAGATTGCCGAAGCCAAGCCCGACAGCTGGTACCTCGACACGGCCAAGAAGGTCTACCGCCCGGACATCTACCTGAAGGCGGCCCAGGCCCTGATCGCCGAGAAGAAGCTGGCGGACAACGAGGTGCCCAAGACCGACGGCTTCAAGGGCGTGCAAAGCGGCTTCATCGATGGCGTGAACTACGACGGCCGCAAGCCCAACGACTACCTCGCCAAGTTCAAGATCGGCCTGAAGGCCCACGACAAGGTGTGATGCCATGGAACTCGCTGCCAAGTTGATTGCCCCGCTGCGCGACCCGCGCGAACTGGCCCGCAAGGCGCTGATGTCGCTGGGCGTGCCCCTGGTCGCCTTCGCGATCTTCCTGATGCTGTGGTCTGCCGTGGCCTCGCGCATCCAGACCAGCCTGGGCGCCGTCCCCGGCCCCATGGCGGTGGCCCAGCAGGCCGTGGCCCTGGTGCAGGACCACTTCGCCGAGCGCGAACGGGAGAAGGCCTTCTACGAACGCCAGGCCAAGCGCAATGCCGAGCGCCTGGCCGAAGACCCCAGCTACCAGCCGCGCGACTTCCGGTGGACCGGCAAGCGCACCTACATCGACCAGATCCTGACCAGTCTGAAGACGGTGTTCACCGGCTTCCTGCTGGCCACCGTGGTCGCCGTGCCGCTGGGCATCCTGGCCGGCACCTCCAAGGTGGTGCAGGCGGCCATCAACCCGATGGTGCAGCTGTTCCGCCCGGTCTCGCCGCTGGCCTGGCTGCCCATCGTCACGCTGATCGTCAGCGCGGTCTACGTGACCAGCGGCGAGCCGATGTTTGAGAAGTCCTTCCTGATCTCGGCCATCACCGTGACGCTGTGCTCGCTGTGGACCACGCTGATCAACACCGCCATCGGCGTGACCTCGGTCGACAAGGACCTGGTCAACGTCGGCAAGGTGCTGCAGCTGCCACTGGGCACCCGGGTGCGCAAGATCATCCTGCCCTCGGCCCTGCCCTTCATCTTCACCGGCATGCGCCTGTCGCTGGGCGTGGGCTGGATGGTGCTGATCGCCGCCGAGATGCTGGCCCAGAACCCCGGCCTGGGCAAGTTCGTCTGGGACGAGTTCCAGAACGGCAGCGCCGATTCGCTCAGCCGCATCATGGTCGCGGTGTTCACCATCGGCGGCATCGGCTTCGCGCTGGACCGCCTGATGCAGATGCTGCAGAACCTGGTCGCCCCGCGCTGAGGCGCCCCCACCGTCACTGAGGTCCGCCATGAACGTCGCCGTTCTGCCCCGTCCCGTGTCCGAAGACGCCGCCGCCCTGCCGCCCCACATGCGCCTGGTGCCCGCCACCGCCGCCCTGGAACTCCGCAACGTCTGCAAGGCCTACGGCCAGGGCAGCGGCCGCACCGAGGTGTTGCACGGGCTGAACCTGCGGGTGGAACCGGGTGAGTTCGTCGCCATCGTCGGCTTCTCCGGCAGCGGCAAGACCACGCTGATCAACCTGCTGGCCGGCCTGACCACGGCCGACAGCGGCGAGGTGCTCAAGAATGGCCAGCCCATCACCGGGCCGGGGCCGGACCGCGGCATCGTGTTCCAGAGCTACTCGCTGATGCCCTGGCTGAGCGTGCGCGAGAACGTGGCCCTGGCGGTGGACCGCGTGGCCCAGGGCAAGACGACCGCAGAGCGGGCCGCCATGGTCCAGCGCTATGTCTCGATGGTGGGCCTGACCCCGGCCATCGACAAGAAGCCGGCCCAGCTCTCGGGCGGCATGCGCCAGCGGGTCTCGGTGGCCCGCGCCCTGGCCACCGACCCCGACGTGCTGCTGCTCGACGAGCCGCTGTCAGCCCTGGACGCCCTGACCCGCGCCAACCTGCAGGACGAGATCGTCCGCATCTGGAGCGAGGACCAGAAGACGGTGGTGCTGATCACCAACGACGTCGACGAGGCGCTGATGGTGGCCGACCGCATCATCCCGCTGGAGATCGGCCCGCGCGCCCAGCTGGGCCCGTCCTTCACGGTGGACATCCCCCGCCCGCGCGACCGCCGCGCGATGAACCACGACGCCCGCTTCCAGCAGCTGCGCGCCGAGATCACCCAGCACCTGATCGCGCTGTCGCAATCGGCCGCGGCCGGCCAGGGCGGCCAGGTGGTGCCGCTGCCGGTGCTGACCCCGCGCCACGGCGCCGAACGCCCCGAGGCCCGCCGCACGCCCACGCTGGCCCGCCTGCTGGGCCTGCGCCATGCCGAGCTGGCCGAACGCATCGAAGCCGAAGCGGCCCTGCCCGACATGCCCACGCCGGACACCGACCGGGCCCCGCGCAGCGGCGACGAGCGTTTCGTCGAGTTCTCCCAGCTCATCAAGGTCTACCCCACGCCCAAGGGCCCGCAGACCGTGGTGGACGGCTTCGACCTCAAAGTCCGCAAGGGCGAGTTCATCTCGGTCATTGGCCACTCGGGCTGCGGCAAGTCCACCGTGCTGTCGATGATGGCCGGCCTGACCGACATCACCGACGGCGTGATCATCCTGGACGGTCGGCAGGTCACCCACGCCGGGCCGGACCGCGGTCTGGTGTTCCAGGCCCCCAGCCTGGTGCCCTGGCTGAGCGCCTTCGACAACGTGATGCTGGGCGTGGCCAAGGTCTTCCCGCACGCCAGCGAGGCCGAGCGCCGCGACACCGTCAGCTACTACCTGAACCGCGTGGGCCTGGGCTCGGCCCTGCACAAGCACGCCAGCGAGCTGTCCAACGGCATGAAGCAGCGCGTGGGCATTGCCCGGGCCTTCGCCCTGCAGCCCAAGATGCTGCTGCTCGACGAACCCTTCGGCATGCTGGACTCGCTGACCCGCTGGGACCTGCAGGAAGTGCTGATGGAGGTCTGGGCCCGCAGCCAGGTGACCGCGATGATGGTGACCCACGATGTGGACGAGGCCATCCTGCTGGCCGACCGCGTGGTGATGATGACCAACGGCCCGCGCGCCAGGATCGGCAAGCTCATGGACGTGCCGCTGGAGCGCCCTCGCACCCGCGAGGCCCTGCTGGCCCACCCGCAGTACTACGCGCTGCGCGAGGAACTGATCGGCTTCCTGGAAGACTGCGGCAGCCAGCACTGAGCCCATGCCCCTCAGGACATGATGAGCTGCAGGCTGCGCTCGTAGCTGTCGGTCAGGCGGTGGAACAGGTCCAGCAGGGCGTCGCTGGAGGCCGCCAGCACGCCCTGCACATCGATGCCCGGCCCACCGCGCAGGGCGCGCAAGAGGCGCAGCCATTCGTCGCGGGCGGCGCCCAAGGTTTCGCGGATGTCCGGGGTGGACAGCGGCGCCTGCTCCAGCTCGCGCAGCGTGGCCTCGAAGTCGTCCATCAACGCCGGCAGCAGCGCCAGCCGCTCGGGCTGGCTCAACAGACCGGCCAACAGGGCCTGCTTGGCCAGACGCTGCACCCGCATGCGCTGACGCCCGCACAGGTTGACGATGCGCAGCCCACCGCGCGCGCCGCCCGCCTCCAGCGCGGCGGTCAAGGTTTCGGCGGCCTGCAGCAAGGCTTCGGCGCGGGCATCGGCCTCCGCCAGCAGCGGCAGGCCCGGCTTGCCGGCCAGGCTCTGGCGCAGCGCGGCCCAGGCGCTCTCGGCGCCTTGCAGCGCGTCGCGCAAGGCCGCTGGCTGCGCCTCCAGCATTGGCAGGCCGGCCAGATGGGCCAGGTTGTCCTGCAGGCGCCGCGCGGCCTCATCCTGTGCCGCCCGCGCCCGCTTGACCTCCACAGCGGCCTGGCGCTGCGCGGCCAGCTTGACCAGGCGCTGCGACAGCATGCGCAGCTGGCCGGCGCGGTTGACCGCCTCGGCCCACTGGGCCGCCTCGATCACCGAGCGGGACAGGTCGCCCAGCCGCAGGTTGGCATGCATGGAGGCGCCGCGCAGCAGGCGGAAGGCCTCGTCCTCGCTGATGCCACGGGCGTTCATCAGCACCCCCTTGGCCTTGTCCACCCAGATGCGCTCCTCCAACTGGCGGCGCTGCTGCTGCTGCGCGGTGCGCAGGGCCTGCTCGTGCGTCCAGCGGGCGGCGTCCCACTGCAGGGCGCGACGCAGCAGCGCCGGGTCCTGCAACACGGTGCGCGGCCACCAGCCCGTCAGGCCCTGGTCCAGCCAAGTCTGCGGCGGCACCGCCGCCGGCAGCTCACCCACGCAGCTGACGGGCCCATTCAGCGCGGCCAAGCCCTGCGCCGGCCAGGCCTCGGCCGTCAGCACGATCTGAACCGGTGCAGTGCCCGCATCGGATGCACCGTCCTGGCGCAGGCGCAGAGCGTCCAGCCCCTCGCAGCGAACCGGCGGATCGGATCCTGCCAGGGCCGTCAGCAGCGCCTGGTCCCCCGATCCCGCGAGGACAACGAATGAGAAAGTCGACATGGGTGCAACGGTGCTCCGGGGCCGAGGATAGTCCATCCCCTGCCGGCCCGAGTTGGCATGCGGGTTGCATGCCAGGAGGCCACCAGTGTGACGATGCACTGCCCTGGTGAGGCTTCTGCAACGGAAGCCGTCCGGCCCGAACCGGCACCGATGACCTGTCTGGCGTGCGCCCTGTTCTTGGCGCGCCCCACCGCTCCCACTTCATTCAACCACCGCAGCCCCGGCCGTGCGCGCACGTCGGCGGTCGCTGCTCATTTTCCAGAGGTGCTGGCCATGTCCAAGTTCTCTGCATTTGCCCGCTCCGGTCACTGGCCCACGCTGGCGGCCTCGTTCCTGTACTTCGACTTCTGCTTCGCCATCTGGGTGCTGAACGGCGCCATGGGCCCGTTCATCAGCGAGACCTACGGCCTGACCCCGGCGCAAAAGGGCTTCATGGTGTCGGTGCCCATCCTGGCCGGCGCGCTGATGCGCTTTCCGCTGGGCGTGCTGTCGCAGTACATCGGGCGCAAGAACGCCGCGCTGGTGGAGATGGGCCTGATCGTGCTGGCCCTCGGCTTTGGCTACCTGTTCGTCGACAGCTACGACAGCGTGCTGGCCATGGGCGTGCTGCTGGGCATCGCCGGCGCCAGCTTCGGCGTGGCGCTGTCGCTGGGATCGGGCTGGTACCCGCCGCAGTACAAGGGCCTGGCGATGGGCATCGCCGGCGCGGGCAACTCAGGCACCGTGCTGGCCGTGCTGTTCGCCCCGCCGCTGGCCCAGGCCCACGGCTGGCAGACGGTCTACGGCCTGGCCGCGCTGACCATGCTGCTGCCGATGGCCGTGATGCTGCTGGCCGCCAAGGAGCCGCCCGACCGCGAGCACCAGAGCTTGCGCGAACACGTCGCCTGCCTGTTCGAGAAGGACGGCTGGGCCTTCAGCCTGATCTACGTGATCACCTTCGGCGGCTTCATCGGCCTGTCCAGCGTGCTGCCCACCTACTTCCACGACCAGTTCGGCGTGACCAAGATCCAGGCCGGTCAGCTGACCATGCTGGCCACGCTGATGGGCTCGGCGGTGCGGGTGCTGGGCGGCTGGATCTCCGACCGCGTCGGCGGGGTGAGCACGCTCAGCGGCGTGCTGGTGCTGGTGGCCCTCACGCTGGCGGCCTGCGGCTTCGCTGGCGGCTCGCTGCCGGTCACCACGCTGCTGTTCATGCTCTGCTTTGCCGCACTGGGTGCCGGCAACGGCGCGCTGTTCCAGCTGGTGCCGCTGCGCTGGCCGCTGAGCACCGCGGTCGCCGGCTCGATGATCGGTGAGGTCGGCGCGCTGGGCGGTGGCTTCCTGCCCAACGCGATGGGCCTGTCCAAACAGTACACCGGCAGCTACCTGGCGGGCTTCCTGGCCTTCACCGCACTGACGCTGGTGATGCTGGCCCTGCTGCGCGTGGTGCAGCGCCGCTGGACCCGCACCTGGGCTGAAAAAGGCGGTCGCGCCCGCGTCGGCACGCCCGCCGTGGCTGCCCGCGACGCCCTGTACTACCCGGCCGGCATCCGCCACGTCGGCTGACGCCCGCCACCACGGCGCTCTCTCGCCCAGACCCCCGTCATGACCCCTCTGAAACTCGTGATGATCGGCAACGGCATGGCCGGCGTGCGCACGCTGGAAGAGCTGCTGCGCATCGCGCCCGGCCACTACGACATCACCGTCTTCGGCGCCGAGCCGCACCCCAACTACAACCGCATCCTGCTGTCGCCGGTGCTGGCCGGTGAGCAGACGCTCGACGAGATCATCCTCAACCCGCTGAGCTGGTATGCCCGGCACGGCATCACGCTGCACCTGGGCAAGACGGTCACCCAGATCGACCGCATCCGCCGCACCGTGACCGCGGCCGACGGCACCCGCGCCCGCTACGACCGGCTGCTGATCGCCACCGGTTCGCAGCCTTTCGTGCTGCCGGTGCCCGGCGCGGACCTGGCCGGCGTGATCGCCTACCGCGACATCGCCGACACCCAGACCATGATCGAGACCGCCCGCACCCACCGCCACGCGGTGGTCATCGGCGGCGGCCTGCTGGGCCTGGAGGCGGCCAACGGATTGGCCATTCGCGGCATGTCGGTCACGGTGGTGCACCTGGGTGAATGGCTGCTGAACCGCCAGCTGGATCCGACCGCCGGCGCGCTGCTGGAAACGAGTCTGCGCCAGCGTGGCCTGGATTTCGCGCTGGGCGCCCAGACGGCCGCCCTGCTGGATGACGGTGCAGGCCGCGTGCGTGCGGTGCAGCTGAAGGACGGCCGCACGCTGCCGGCCGACCTGGTGGTGATGGCCGCCGGCATCGTGCCCCACACCGCGCTGGCCGAGCAGGCCGGCCTGCTGTGCCAGCGCGGCATCGTCGTGAACGACACCCTGCAGACCGTCACCGACCCGCGCATCTACGCGGTGGGCGAATGCGCTGCCCACCGCGGCGTGGCCTATGGCCTGGTGGCCCCGCTGTTCGAGCAGGCCCAGGTCTGCGCCACCCACCTGGCCGAATTCGGCATCGGCCGCTACGGCGGCAGCCAGACGCACACCAAGCTCAAGGTCACCGGCATCCACCTGTTCTCGGCCGGCGACTTCATGGGCGGCCAGGGCACCGAGGCCATCCTGCTGTCCGACCCGGTGGACGGTGTCTACAAAAAGCTGGTGCTCAAGGGCGACCGGCTGGTGGGCGTGTGCCTCTATGGCGACACCGGCGACGGCCCCTGGTACTTCGAGCTGCTGCGCGAAGGCCGCCCGCTGGGCCCGCTGCGCGACCGGTTGATGTTTGGTGAGGCGGCCTGCCGGCCTCTCGCCACCGACGCCCCCGCTGCCTGGCGCGAAGCCGCCTGATCGAGCGCCCGCGCGACCGCCTGTCCAAGGACCTGTCATGACCGAAACCCGTTCCACCTGCCCCTACTGCGGCGTCGGCTGCGGCGTGCTGATCGAACACGATGGCCAGCGCATCACCGGTGTGCGCGGCGACCCGGACCACCCGGCCAACGCCGGCCGGCTGTGCACCAAAGGCGCCACCCTGCACCTGACCGCCGCCGAGAGCGTGCAGCAGCAGACCCGCCTGCTCGCGCCGATGCAACGCACCCGGCGCGGCGTCGCGCCGCACACCGTGGACTGGGACAGCGCGCTGGACGACGCCGCCGAGCGCCTGGCCGCCATCCACCAGCAGCATGGCGCCGACGCGATCGGCGTCTATGTCTCGGGCCAGTTGCTGACCGAGGACTACTACGTCTTCAACAAGCTGGTGAAGGGCCTGCTGGGCACGAACCACATCGACACCAACTCGCGCCTGTGCATGTCCAGCGCGGTGGCCGGCTACAAAGCCACGCTGGGGGCCGACGCGCCGCCCTGCAGCTACGAGGACTTCGCCCACGCCGACACGGTGTTCATCACCGGCAGCAACCTGGCCTGGGCCCACCCCATCCTGATGCGCCGGCTGGAGGACGCCCGCCGCGCCCGGCCGCAGCAGAAGTGGATCGTGGCCGACCCGCGCCGCACCGAGACGGCTGAGATGGCCGACCTGCACCTGGCCCTGAAGCCCGGCAGCGACGTGGCGCTCTACCACGGCCTGCTTCACCTGCTGCTGGCGCAAGGCCTGACCGAGCCGGCCTACATCGCGGCCCACACCACCGGCTTCGAGGCCCTGGCCGAACGGGTACGCGCCTTCCCCCCGGCCGAGACGGCCCGCCTGACCGGCCTGGCCGAGGCCGATCTGCACACCGCCGCGCGCTGGTTCGGCGAGAGCCCCGCCACGCTGAGCCTGTACTGCCAGGGCCTGAACCAGAGCAGCCACGGCACCGACAACAACGCCGCCCTGATCAACCTGCACCTGGCCACCGGCCAGATCGGCCGGCCCGGCGCGGGCCCCTTCAGCCTGACCGGCCAGCCCAATGCCATGGGCGGGCGCGAGGTGGGCGGCCTGGCCAACCTGCTGTCGGCCCACCGCGACCTGGCCAACCCCGCCCACCGGGCCGAGGTGGCGCAGCTCTGGGGCCTGCCCTCGGTGCCCGCCACCCCGGGCCGCACCGCCATCGAGATGTTCCAGGCCGCCGCCGACGGCGCGGTCAAGGCGCTGTGGATCGTCTGCACCAACCCGGCCCAGAGCCTGCCGGACCAAACCCTGGTGCGCCGCGCGCTGGAGCGGGCCGAGTTCGTCATCGTGCAGGAGGCCTTTGCCACCACCGTCACCTGCGCCTACGCCGACCTGCTGCTGCCTGCCACCACCTGGGGCGAGAAGGACGGCACCGTCACCAACAGCGAACGCCGCATCAGTCGGGTGCGCGCCGCCCTGCCGCCGGCCGGGGAGGCGCGCCACGACTGGGCCATCGCCGCCGACCTGGGCCGCCGCCTGGCCGCCCGCATCGCCCCGGCGCGCATCGCGCTGTTCCCCTACACCACGCCCGAATCGGTCTGGAACGAGCACCGCGACAGCACCCGCGGCCGCGACCTGGACATCACGGGCCTGAGCTATGCACGGCTGGAAGAGCAGGGCCCGCAGCAGTGGCCCTGCCCCGAAGGCGCCCGCGAAGGCCGCAGCCGGCTCTATGCCGATGGCGTCTACCCCACCGCCGATGGCCGGGCCCGCTTTGCCGACGTGTCGCTGAGCCCGCTGGCCGAGGCCCCGGATGCCGCCTACCCCTTCAGCCTGCTGACCGGCCGCTTGCGCGACCAGTGGCACGGCATGAGCCGCACCGGCCTGCTGGGCCGGCTCTACGGCCACGAGGGTCTGCCCGCGATCGACCTGGCGCCGGCCGACATGGACCGCCTGGGCCTGCACGACGGCGACCTGGTGCGTGTGGCCTCTCGCCGCGGCACGCTGGTGCTGCCCGCCCGGGCCCGTGACGAGCTGCCAGCCGGCCAGGCCTTCATCCCCATGCACTGGGGTGAAGAGGTGCTGAGCGGCCACGACGACCAGGGCCGCACGCTGAACGGCGTGAACGCGCTGACCACCCCGGCCTTCTGCCCCAAGTCCAAGCAGCCCGAGCTCAAGCACGCGGCCGTGGCCATCGAGAAGGTGGTCCTGCCCTGGCGCCTGTCGGCCATGGCCTGGCTGCCGGCCGACCAGGCCCTGGCGGTGCGCGAACAGCTGCGCCCGCTGCTGAAGGCCTTTGGCTGGGCCAGCTTGCTGCCCTTCGGCCGCGAGCCCGATGCCCAGGGCCGCGTCGGCCTGGTGCTGCGCGCCGCGGCGACCGCACCGGTGGAGGCGGCCCTGCTGGCCACCGCGCGGCGGCTGCTGGCCCTGGAGGGCCCCGAGGTGCTGCGCTACCGCGACGACGCCCAGGCGCAGGACCGCGCCCTGCGCGTGCAGCGCACGGCCGACGGCGCCACCCATCTGCAGGGCTTCTGGCTGGCCGGCGACGCCAGCGGCGAGGCCTGGCTACGCGCCCTGCTGGACAGCGACGAGGCCCTGCCCGGCCCGGCCCGGCTGCTGCTGGCCCCCGGCGGCCTGGCCCAGGCGCTGATGGGCGATGCTGCCACGCCGGCCAGCCCGCAGGTCTGCACCTGCTTCAACGTGCGCGAAGACACCATCCGCGCCACGCTGGGCGGCTGCGCCGGCTCGCCGGCGGAACGCCTGGCGGCCCTGATGGGCGCGCTGCGCTGCGGCACCAACTGCGGCTCCTGCCTGCCCACGCTGCGGCGCCTGACCAAGGAAGTCCCGGTGCGGCAGGTTCCCGCCGCGGCCTGAGGCGAGAGAATAGGTCACCCTCACTTTCTCCCGTTCTGCCATGAGCATCGCCCCCTACCTGCGAGAGATCGGCCGCGGCAAGGAAGGCGCCCGTTCGCTGAGCCGCGAACAGGCCTGCGACCTGATGAGCCAGCTGCTGGACGACCGGCTGACCGACCTGGAGAAGGGCGGCTTCGCGCTGGCCATGCGCATCAAGGGCGAGACCGCCGAGGAGCTGGCCGGCTTCATGGACGCGGTGCGGCCGCGCCTGCTGCCGCTGGCCGCGCCCAGCACCGCGGTGCTGCTGCCCAGCTACAACGGCGCGCGCAAGCTGCCCAACCTGACCCCGCTGCTGGCCCTGCTGCTGGCGCGCGACGGCGTGCCGGTGCTGGTGCACGGACCGCTGACCGACCCGGGCCGCGTCACCAGCGCCCAGGTCTTCGAGGCCCTGGGCCTGCCGCCCGCGCTCAGCCCCGAAGCGGCCCAGGCCCAATGGGCGGCCGGCCAGCCAGTCTTCATGCCGCTGTCGGTGTTGCACCCGGCGCTGGACCGGCTGCTGGCCCTGCGCCGCGTGCTGGGCCTGCGCAACCCCGGCCACACCCTGGCCAAGCTGCTGCCGGCGGTGCCCGGTGGCGTGCGGGTGGTCAACCACACCCATCCCGAGTACTCGGTCAGCCTGTCACAGTTCCTGGAACTGACGAAGGCCGACGCGCTGCTGCTGCGCGGCACCGAGGGCGAGCCGGTGGCCGACGCCCGCCGCTGCCCGGCGCTGAAGGTCTTCGTGCAAGGCCAACTGAGCGAGGTGCTGTCGGTCGAGGCCCAGGGCGGCTCGCTGGCCGAGCTGCCCGACCTGCCCCACCTGGACCCAGCCGAGACCGCCACCGCCATCCGCGCCATGCTGGCCGGCCAGCGCCCGGTGCCTGCCCCCATCGACCGCCAGCGCCGCGTGCTGCTGGCCCTGCGCGACGCCGCCGTTGCCGCGGCCGACACCGACTGACCTGCCCCCGGAGCACCGCCATGGCCCCCGTCCTCCACCCCGTCCACCTTGTCGGCGCCGGCCCGGGCGACCCGGAGCTGCTGACCCTGAAGGCGCTGCGCGTGCTGCGGGCGGCCACCGTCATCCTGGTGGACGACCTGGTGGGCGAGCAGGTGCTGGCCAGCGCGCTGGATGGCCTGCAGCCGATGCCGCGCATCGTGCCGGTGGGCAAGCGCGGCGGCTGCGAATCCACGCCCCAGGCCTTCATCGAGAAGCTGCTGGTGCGCGAGGCCCTGGCCGGCGAGAAAGTGGTGCGGCTGAAGGGCGGCGACCCACTGGTCTTTGGCCGCGCGGGCGAGGAGATCGCTGCCCTGCGTGAGGCCTGCGTGCCGTTCGAGGTGGTCAACGGCATCACCGCCGGCCTGGCCGCCGTCAACGCGCTGGGCACCGGCTGGACCGACCGCCGCCACGCCCAGGGTGTGATGCTGGTCACCGGCCACCCGCAGACCGGCGGCGCCGGGCCGGACTGGGACGCCATCGGCGCGGCCGCCGCCAGCGGCCTGACGCTGGTCATCTACATGGGCGTGACCCAGGCCCCGCGCCTGGTGGACCAATTGCTGCCCCGGCTGGGCGCCGACTGGCCGGCCGCGGTGGTGCAGGCCGCCAGCACACCGGGCCAGCGCCAGGTGCTGGCCACGCTGGGCACGCTGGTCGAGACGATTGCGCGCGAACAGCTGGGCAGCCCGGCGGTGCTGGTGCTGGGCCGGGTGCTGGAGGCCTCGGCCCTGGCCGGGCTGGCCGCGCAGGCGCAGCGCCAGGCCAACGCCTGAGCGCCCGCCCGTCGGCGCGGGGTGCGGCTCATCCCGCGCCAGCGCCACTTGGTCGCAGGGCGCTGGCGACCCGGCCGCCCACCGGCGACAGTCTCTCCAACGGCCCCGCCACGAGGGCTTCTGGAGAAACCACCATGACCCCCGTTCCGACCCCGTCCTTCCTGCAACGCGCCAGCGCCCTGGGCCTGGCCGCCCTGGTCACGTTGAGCGTGCTGCACAGCCTGGGCGGCATCGCCGACCGGCAGGTCGATGACGCCGTGCTGGCGCTGCGGGCGCAGAGCTGCTCATCGGTCGCACAGACCGCGGCGCCCCACCCCGCCCGGGCCGTGTGAAGCTCAGAATTGCCAGGCCAGGCGTGCCCAGACCCGCGGGTGCCGCTCGGGCGTGATGGTCACCGACTCATGGTCAAGCGCCCAGGCGGCGTCGACACTGACGCTCCAGGGCCCTTCGGCCCAGCGCCCCCCCAGACCGGCGCCGGCCAGACGACGTCGGTTGTCGACGCCAGCCTCCCAGGCGTGGCTGTTGATCTGCACCATCCCGGCGTCGGCAAACGCCACGGCCTGCCAACCCGACGCCCATTGCCACGCGAGTTCGGCCGTGCCAAGCCAACCCCGGTCGCCAGAGGCTTCGCCTTCGGGATAGGCCCGCACGCCCTGGGCCCCCCCCAGGGTCATCTTCTCGGCAGAGGGCAGGTTGTTGTCTGCCGTCTGGGCGCGGGCGCTGAGCATCAAGGTCCAGGCCGGCGCCAGGGCCTGCCAGCGCTGAGCATCCAGGCCCAACTTGGCAAAGCCGGCGTCCGTGCGGGCCCCCTGCGCGTCCAGCGCCCGGCTGGTGGCGTCCAGCCGCACATCGCCCACCTGGGCGGACAGGCTGGCGCGGCTGCTGGCGGACTGGCCCAACCAACCGTCCTGCCATTGCGCCTGCAGACTGAAGGTGGGGGTGAAGATGTGCTGCTCGGTGCGGGTGCCCACACTGTGGATGCGGTCGATCAGGTGCTTGTTGTCCAACTGAGCGGAAGCGTAGACGGTGGCCTCGCGACCGCGCACCAGGGGCTGACGCCAGTACACGCTGACCGTGCTGGCCTGGCCATCGGCATCCAGCACCTCGAACGCCTTGCCCAGTTGGTAGTCCATGGCGGTCACAGCCACGCCGACGCGGCCGCCCTCCCGCCCCACGGGCAGTTGATAACCCGCCATCAGGGCGTGCTGGGCGTTCTCGGACACCTGGGCCCGCAGGCTGAGCTGATCCCCCACGCCCAGCGGGTTGTTCCAGGCCAGGCGAGCACCCGCGCGCACCGCCCCGGTGCTGTCGCTGCCTTGGTTGTCCAGGTCCAGCCCGCCCGTCCAGGTGGTGTCGGAGGCCACATCCACCAGCAGTTCCGAACTGCCCACCGTTTGCCCTGGCCGCAAGGTGGCGGACACCTTCACCCCCGGCAGATCACGCAAGGCCATCAGCACCGACTCCAGCTGATCCGACCGCAGCACATCGCCTGCCTGCAGGGATGTCAGCGGCAGCAGCGCATCACCGCCCAGGTCCGCACCGCCTTCGCGCGTCACCCGGTCCAGTCGGCCCTCGACGACGGCGATCTCCACTGCGTCGCCACTGACCTTCTGCGCCGGCAAATAGGCGCGCGCCACCAGGTAGCCGGCCTGCCGATAGTGTTGGGTGATGCGAGCCGCCAACGCCTGAAGCCCCGCCAGGCTCAGCGGACGCCCCCGTCCATCGGCCAGCAACGCCTGCAGCTCGGCCTGCGGGAACACCGTGACGCCAGAGAGGCGGAACTGGTGAACCGTGACCTGAGGGCCACCCTCGGCGACAGGTGTCAACGCGGGCTCGTCGATGGTCAGCGCGCCGCTGGGCGCCGCAGGCATCTGCCTCGGCACGGTCTGCAAATCTTTCAGCAGCTGGCCCGCGTCGGGGCTGGCCGCCAGGGCCGAACCGGTGGACAAGGCCAGCGCCGACAGGCTCAGCACGGACAAGGTCAGGGGATGTCGCATGGAAGCGTTCTTCATGGGGAAGGGGAAATGTCCGTTCATGTGTCTCAGCGCGACACGGCGCAGGCTTGCTCCGCCTGAACGCCCCAGCAGGCCACCTTCAGCCCCAGGGACTCCAGGCCCGTCGCGGGGACGCCGGCATCGGGGGTGGCTGCTTCAGGCGGGGAACGCCGGGGCGCCGCCGTCCCACTGGCACTCACCGTGGCCGTCAGCCCTGCGCTCTGGCCGGAGCCTGAGCTGGCCGCCGCCTGCACCGATGAGGTGGCTGCCAAATCGGCAGGCCTCAGGGGCTCGCGGGGGGGGATAGGTGCTGGCGCGGGTTCAGGCACGGGAACGGGCGTCGGCGTCGGCGTCGGCGTCGGCGTCGGCGTCGGCGTCGGCGTCGGCGTCGGCGTCGGCGTCGGCGTCGGCGTAGGCGTAGGCGTCGGCGTAGGCGTAGGCGTCGGCGTAGGCGCAGGCAGTGGCTCGGTCGGAATGGGACTGGGAGGCGGCTCATGCACGGAGAGGAGCCCGCTCATGTATTCGATCGCGTAGTTGCGACTTTCCAACCCAGAAGCCGTGATGACATAGACGCCGGGCAGCACAGCGCCTTGCGCGCTGCCACCATAGACCAGGCTGCCGCCCAGCACGCTGGCATCCTCACCGTTCACGAAGCCGCGGAACGTGACCCCAAAGCCACCACTGAAGGGTAGGCCGCTGGCAATGATGTAGTCATCGACGACGTTCACATTGAGCCGCGTGGGGTTGATGCTGGCCGTGGCCGTGGCATTGGCCACCAGGGTGTAGTTGCCCGCATCCTCGCCATCCAGTCTGCTGCTCACGTTGACCGTCTTGCCATTGCCTGCGTCCTTGTCCACAAAACTGCCGCTGCTGCTCGCGCGCAAGTGGTCACCCAGTACCATCCCACGGAGCGAGGTGCTGGTACTGGCGCTGGTGGTGCCGTCGTAGAACTTGTCTTCCGCCCTGATCACCAATGTGATCTCCTTGGGCGTGATGCTGGCCGTGGTCGTGGCATGGGTCGTCACGGTGTAGTTGCCAGCGTCTGCGCCGCTCAGGCTGCCGCTCACGTTCACCGTTTTGCCACTGCCTGCGTTCTTGTCCGCAAAGCTGCCGGTGCTGACCAGGCTCACCATGTCACCCGCGATCACGTCGTTGACGTTGAGCGCGCCGCTGACACTGGCCGTGGATGTCCCGTCGTACACCTTGTCGGCCGCCACGATCGCCCCGCTGATCGCCTTGGGCGTGATGCTCACCGTGCCTTCGGTGTAGCTGATGTCATAGCCTTGCTGGCCGGAGTACAGACCCGAGGTCTGCGTGGTGTAGACGCCCACGTTCCTGTTGCCGGTGCTGACCACGGCGGTGCCTTGCACCAGGCTGCCGTCCACGCCGTCGGCAAGGCTCACGCCCAGGCCGGTGTCGGTGCGGCCGTCATAGACCTTGTTGCCGCTGTTGACCGTCACCGTCGTCGCGGTCAGGAAACTGCGCAGCAGCGGAGCCGTCTGGCCGTCGTAGATGCGCCAAACCGCGGTGCTGCCCCCTTGGGTGGCCACATCCCAACCCGCGTCGGTGTATGTCCTGGCGTCCAGGGCCTCGCTGGCGCTCAGTCCGCGGGTGAACGAGTCCACCGTGCCCGGGTCATCCCCAATCCCCGCCAGACTCGCGCCGCTCTGCCAGAAGGAAGCCTGGATCAGGCCGCTGTTGGTCCCCACCAGCGCCCCCGCCACACCGCCGGGGCTGGTCACGGTCACACTGCCCGTGGCATAGCTGTTGGTGATGTTCTGCAGGTTTTCTCCGGCCAGACCGCCGACGTAGTTCGGGCCGGAAACGTTGCCCGTGGCGTAGGCGTTTGACAGGTCCCCTCGCTGCTCGCCAATCAGGCCTCCGGTGTTGTCGCCGGTGGCAGTGACATTCCCGGTGGCGTAGCTGTTGGTCACGGTGGCGTTGTTCTGCCCCATCAAGCCCCCCGTGGCCATGTCAGCCGACACATCCCCGTGGGCCACACTGCCGCTCACCGTGCCGTTGTTCTCGCCGATCAGGCCCCCGGTGCGTACCTGGCCTTGCACCGTCCCTGACGCCGAGGCCTGGCTCACCGTGCCGTCGTTGCGGCCGATCAAGCCGCCGGTGCCCCACCCGGTGCCCACAACGGGCACGTTGGCGCTGACGCCCGTGACCGTGCCATTGTTGAACCCCACCAAAGCCCCTGTGTCGTCACCCCCCGTCACCCCCCCGCCCGTGAGACGGAGATTGCTGATGACGCCATCGCTGAAGCCAAAGAGGCCAACGTAGGATGAACCGCCCCGGTTGATCGTCAGCCCGCTGATCTGGTGGGCGTCGCCATTCAACATGCCCGCGAACATGTCGATCGGGGCGAAGCCACTGCTGGTCCACATGCCGCTGGCGTCGCCGCCGCTGGTGGCGCTGGCGTCGATGTCGTTGGCCAGGGTGTAGCTGGCGCCCAGGTCCACGCCCATCAACTGCAGCTGGTGGGCGTTGCGGATGACCGTGCTGTATTCGCTGTAGAGGAAGGGGCGGGTCGCGCCCTCGATCATCGCCCAGGTGTTGCGGCTGCCGTCGTTGGCCACCCAGACGCCAGAGCCCGGGGTCGCTTCCGTCCAGGTGCCCAGGTTGGCATAGCTGGCGTGGTTGTAGGCGGTGCTGCTGGTGACGTCGCTGACGTTGCTGAAGCTTCCTCCGATATTGAAGGGGGTCGCGCTGGATTTGCCGGTGCTGCTGCTGTCCCAGTACGAATTGCTGATGTCGCAGAAATCACACCACCCGACCAATCCACCGGCAAGGCCACTCACCCCGACCCGGCCCGTCGCATAGACATTGCTGAACGTGCTGTGTCGGGCATAGCCCACCAACCCCCCCATCGGGGCCGCGCCGCCCCCTGCCACCGCGCCTGTCGCGTAGACGTTGCTGAGGGTGCTGTGCTCGGCATAGCCCAACAACCCGCCCAGATAGTTCCGCCCTGTCACTTCGCCGGTGGCGTAGGCGTTGCTGAGGGTGCCGTCGATGTGGTAGCCGACCAGCCCACCGACATTGGTGTCCCCCCAGACAGAGCCCGTCGCGTAGACGTTGCTGAGGGTGTCGCTCTCGGCATGACCCACCAGCCCCCCCACATCGAAGCCCTGCCCCGTCACCCCGCCTGTGGCGTAAGCGTTGCTGATGTTGCTGCCACTCAGGGTCTGGCCGACCAGGGCGCCGACGCGTGCCCCGCCGGTCACACTGCCCCCCACCAGCCCGATGTCACGGATCGTGCCGCTGTTCTGCGCGAACAGGCCGACGGAGTCGCTGCTGGGCGCGTTGATCACCAGGTTGGACACCGTGTGGCCCAGGCCGGTGAAGGTGCCGCTGAAGACATTCGCGTTGTCACCCACCAATGCGCCGGCGTAGGTGCTGCCGGTGGCATCCAGGTTCTGCGCCAGCGCGTACCGACCACTGAGGTCGTTGTCGATCGCATCGAACTGGGTCAGCGAGTGGACCAGCGTGTAGGCCTGCCCGTTCATCGTCAGGCCTGCGCTGGCGCCGCTGAGCGTCACCGGCGCGGCAATGGCGTAGTCCCCTCCATAGTTGAGCACCAGCCCGGCGCTGCTGCCCGTGGCCGTGATGGGGGCATTGACGTTGATGTTGCGTGCCGCGGTCAGTGTCAGCGTGGTGTTGGCGCCCCAGCCCACGGCCGCGTTGACATGGATGTCCCCGCTGTCACTGCCGCTGGCATCGGTTTGCAGCGTCACGTTGTTGCTGGCCAGCTGGGTGTTGAGCGTGTCCGCCCCGATGCCCGAGGGGGTCTGGCTGCCGCTGCCCGCGCTGATGGTGAAGTCGGTCGGGTCCACCAGCCAGGTCCCGGTTTTGCCTGCGCCGGACAGGGTGCTGATCCGCGCCCCGTCGGCCACCTTCACATGCGCGCCGCTGGTTTCGATGAAGCCGCCGCCGTGCGCGGTGGAGGAGGCATCCAGCGTGCCGGCCACGCTCACGGTGCCGCCATTGAAGCCGCCCAGCAGCTCGATGGTGCCGCCGTCGCTGCGGATACCGCGGGCCTGGATGAGGCCGCTGTTGTTGACCACCGTCTCCAGCAGCGCGTCCTTGGCCGTGGCCGTCATCAGCACCGTGCCGTCATCGGCCTGGATCAGACCCCGGTTGTCCACCAGCGCCTGATAGGTGCCTTTGTCCACCAGCACCGACAGCAGGCCGTTGCCGGCAAAGCTCAGCGTGACCGCGTCCCCGGCAGCCAGCGCCGTGGTGCCCCCCGCTGTGGTGACAGCGCCCTGGTTGCTCACCTGTTTGCCCAGCAAGGCCACGTAGCCGCCCGTCAGGCTGCCTTCGTTCGTGACATGGCCCTGCCCGCCATTGGCGCTGAAGCTGTAGCGCCCGGCCAGGAAGTCCGTGTCCGACAGGTTCAGCGTGGAGGCCACCAAGCCCCCGGTGCTCACCTGGGCCGTCTTGCCGAACAGCACGCCGTTGGGGTTGAGCACCCAGACCTGCCCGTTGGCCTTGAGCGCGCCATCGATCACCGAGCCGCCGCTGCCGGTGACCCGGTTGAGCGCAATGGCCGATGACCCCGGCTGCACAAAGGTGACCGACTCGCCCTTCCCGATGTTGAAGCCGCCCCAGTTGATGACCAGCTTGCTGCTGTCCTGGGTGATCGTGGTGGTGGTGCCCGACTGGACGATGTGACCCGAGCCGGACGACACCGCGCCCCCGGACGGTCCGGCCCAGACCGGGCTGGTCAGGCAGACCAACGCCGCCGCGGCCAACGCATGGCGGCGCTGGCGCCTCCGCCCGGAGCCACCAGGCCCCCCGTGGGAACGGGCGCACTCGGGCGCGGGCACAAAGCTCTGGCTCTGGTCGTTCCAGACCAGTCGGTGACTGTGGTTCATCGCAGAAGACGTCGGGCGACCTGATGCAGCCGTCGGTGGGTGAATGTGGGTGACATGACGTTATCGGTACCTCGCGGACACAATGGAGCAAATTGGACCGGGAGCCACGGCCATTTCCGCCCGGCGCGCTAAGCTTGCGTCCCCGAGCTTTTCGCTTGCCGCCCCCGACCTGACCCGATGCGCCTGCTGCTGGTGGAAGACGACCGCATGATCGGCGAGGCCTTGCGCGCCGCGCTGCGCCCCGAGGGCTTTGCCGTCGACTGGGTGCGCGACCTGGCCGCTGCCCGCGCCGCGCTGGGCAGCGAACGCTTCGACCTGGTGCTGCTGGACCTGGGCCTGCCGCCCGGCGGGCCGGGTGCCGCCACGGCGCCGGAAGCCGACGGTCTGAGCCTCTTGCGCGAGCTGCGCCAGCGCAGCGACACCACGCCGGTCATCGTGCTGACCGCCCGCGACGGCCCGGGCGACCGGGTGCGCGGCCTGGACACCGGGGCCGACGACTACCTGGTCAAGCCCTTCGAGTTCGACGAACTGACCGCCCGCATCCGCGCCGTGCTGCGCCGCCAGGGCGGCCATGCCCAGCCGGTGCTGCGCCACGGCGCCATCACGCTGGACCCGGCCACCCGCCAGGTCCAGGTCGGCAGCGAGCCGGTGCTGCTGTCGGCGCGCGAGTTCGCGGTGCTCGAAGCCCTGATGCAACGCCCCGGCGCCCTGCTCTCGCGGGCGCAGCTGGAGGACAAGCTCTACGGCTGGGGCGAGGAGATCGAGAGCAACGCCGTCTCGGTCTATGTGCACCAGCTGCGCCGCAAGCTGGGGGCCGAGCGCATCGGCACCGTGCGCGGGGTGGGCTACTTCCTGACCCCGGTGGACGCCGCATGAGGCTCTGGCGCTCGCTGCGCTGGCGGCTGCTGCTGTCGCTGCTGGCGGTGCTGGCCGCCGCCGCCGCGGTGGTGGCCGGGCTGACCTACCGCTCGGTGCTGGCCGACACCGAGGCCTTGTTCGACTACCAGCTGCAGCAGATGGCGCTGTCACTGCGCGACCAGGGTGCCATCGCGCCCGACCAGGCCCGCGCGCTGGCCGACCAGCGGCTGGACTTTGTCGTGCAGGTCTGGAGCGAGGACGGCCTCAGCATCTATGCCTCGCAGCTGCCGCAGGCCCTGCCCGAGAAGGCGGTGCTGGGCCTGGCTGACATCGCGGTCGGCGGCGAGGTCTGGCGCAGCTTCGCGGTGGCCTCGGCCGGCCGGGTGATCCAGGTGGCCCAGCCCGAGCGCATCCGCCGCGGCCGGGCGGCCCAGGCCGCGCTGCGCAGCGTCGCGCCCCTGGCCTGGCTGGCCCTGCCGCTGGTGGCCCTGCTGTGGTGGCTGGTGGACCTGCTGACCGCCCCGCTGCAGCGCCTGGCACGCGACGTGGGCCGGCGCGACGCCACCGCCCTGTCGCCCCTGCCCGAGGCCGAGCTGCCCGACGAGGTGCGGCCCCTGGTGGCCGCGCTCAACGCCCTGCTGGCCCGGCTGGGCGGCAGCCTGGCCACCCAACGCGCCTTCGTGGCCGATGCGGCGCACGAGCTGCGCTCGCCGCTGACCGCGCTGAAGCTGCAGCTGCGCGCGCTGAAGGACGCCTCTGCCGAAGCCGAGCGCGGCGCGGCCATCCAGGCCCTGGGCGAAGGGATCGAGCGCGCCGCGCGCCTGGTCGAGCAGTTGCTGGCCCTGGCCCGCAACGAACCCGGCAGCCCGCCGCCGGAGCCGCAGGCGCTGGACCTGGCCGAACTGGCTGGCGAGGCCCTGGCCGACCTCTGGCCCCAGGCCCAGGCCCGCCACGCCAGCCTGGCGCTGGAGGCCGAGCAGCCGGTGCCGATGCGCGGCGACCGCGCCGCCCTGTCGGCGCTGGTGCGCAACCTGGCTGACAACGCCCTGCGCTACGGCCGCGACGGCGGCCAGGTGCGGCTGCAGGTGAGCGCCGAGGCCAACGGCCCATGCCTGACGGTGGACGACGACGGCCCCGGCATCCCGCCGGCCGAGCGCGAACGGGTCTTCGACCGCTTCTGGCGCCGCGACACCGGCCGCGCCGACGGCTCCGGCCTGGGCCTGGCCATCGCCCAGGCGGTGGCCCAGCGGCATGGCGGGCGGATCACGCTGGCCGATTCGCCGCTGGGGGGCTTGCGGGTGCAGGTGCGCTTTGCGGCCACCCCGGGGCCGGCCGCGCCCTAACCTTCGCTTCATCTTCGCCTCACGAAGGCCTCATCGCCCTTGTCCACCATGCAGGCAAGCGGTTCTGCCGCGCCCATCCACGACAAGGAGTTCTGCGATGAACAGCCGTACCAAGACCCTGTCCACCATCGTCATCACCGCCGCCGCGACCACCGCGATCGTCGCGGCGGCCAGCGCCGGGGCGATCGACTTCAAGCACCTGTTCTCGGGCAACGGCCAGACGCCGGTGGCGGCGGCCGCCGCCGCGGCCGTGGTGCCCGCCGCCCCGGTGGCGCCGCTGCCCCCCGGCGCGGTGCCGGACTACCGCGCCATCGTCAAGCAGGCCGGCCCGGCCGTGGTCGGCGTGATGGTCTCGGGCGAGCGTCAGCCCGACCCGAACGAGGACGGCCCGGACATCCAGAACGACCCCTTCTTCCGCTTCTTCCGCGGCATGCCGGGCTTCCAGATGCGCGGCGGTCAGCCGCACGGCAAGGTGCCCTTCCGCGGCCAGGGCTCGGGCTTCATCATCGCCTCGGATGGCCTGATCCTGACCAATGCCCACGTGGTGCGCGACGCCAAGACGGTGACGGTGCGCCTGACCGACCACCGCGAGTTCGAGGCCAAGGTGCTGGGCTCCGACCCGGTGACCGACATTGCGGTGCTGCGCATCGCCGCCAAGGACCTGCCCACCGTGCGCCTGGGCAATTCGGACGCGGCCGAGGTGGGCGACCGGGTGCTGGCCATCGGCGCGCCCTACGGCCTGGAGCAGACGGCCACCCAGGGCATCGTCAGCGCCAAGGGCCGCTCGCTGCCCGACGACACCGTGGTGCCCTTCATCCAGACCGACGCCGCGGTGAACCCCGGCAACTCCGGCGGCCCGCTGTTCGACGGCAGCGGCGCGGTGATCGGCATCAACGCCCAGATCTACACCCAGAGCGGCGGCTTCCAGGGCCTGTCCTTCGCCATCCCGATCAACATCGCGATGAAGGTCAAGGACCAGATCGTCGCCACCGGCCATGTGCAGCACGGCCGCCTGGGCGTGATGATCCAGCCGGTCAACCAGGCCCTGGCCGACTCCTTCGGCATGGCCAAGCCCGAGGGTGCGCTGGTGTCCAAGGTGGAAAAGGGCAGCGCCGCCGCCGAGGCCGGCATCAAGCCGGGCGACGTCATCACCCAGGTCAACGGCAAGCCGGTGACCGACGCCGGCTCGCTGTCCAGCCAGATCGGCCTGGCCGCGCCGGGCGAGAAGGTGACGCTGACCGTCTGGCGCGACCACGGCAGCAAGACCATCGAGGCCAAGCTGGGCAAGGCACAGGACGACAGCGCCTCGTCCGGCAACGCCGCCGGCGAAGGCCCGCAGCTGGGTCTGGCCCTGCGCAACCTCAGCCGCGACGAGAAGCGCCAGGCCGGCGTGGACGGCGGCCTGCTGGTGGACGACGCCGAAGGCGCGGCCGCGCGGGCCGGCATCGAGGCCGGCGACATCGTGCTGGCCATCAACGGCAAGCCGGTCAAGGGCATGGACGACATCCGCAGCGTGCTCAAGACCCATCCCAAGCAGGTGGCCCTGCTGATCAAGCGCGACGACGAGACCCTGTTCGTGCCGGTGCCGCTGAACTGACTCCATCGCACGCCGCCGCGTCACATCCTGTCACGCCTGGGGGCGGGGCGACGTCACGGAACGGGGGTACAACCCCGGACCGGGGCGCCGCCCGCCCCCCATGCATTCCAACCGTGACAGGGACCCCGATGATCCGTTCGATGCACGCCCGCCTGCGCGCGGGCCTGGCCGGCCTGATGCTGGCCGGCACCCTGGGCAGCCTGGCCATGCCGGCTGCCGCCGCCCCCAGCTGGGCCACCGATGTGGCCGGCGGCCAGGACCACCCGCTGCTGCAGCGCTACACCGATTCCTGGCTGATCGCCTACCAGCAGCAGTCCTTCGCCCAGACCAGCTTTCCCGGCAAGCTGGGCCTGGACAGCAAGAACCACTTCCTCGCGCCGGTGACGGTGGAGGGCCAGGTCACCCGCCTGGTCTACCTGGCCCCGCCGGGCAAGACCCCGCTGGAGGTGCACCGCAACTACGAGCAGGCCCTGGCCGCCGCCGGCTTCAAGGCGGTGGTCAGCTGCACGCCCAGCCAGCCCCTGTGCGAGAAGATGCGCTACGGCTTTGCCGACGAGCGCTACGACCAGCTCAAACAGGCCAACTTCGCGGCCAGCCGCGACCGCCAGTCCGACCCCCAGCTGGCCCACGCCATCAACGGCCTGGGCGGCGTGAACATGGTGGGCACCGAGGACCTGTTCTTCAGCTACGGCACGCTCAACCGCAACGGCGCCACCGTGCATGTGATGGTCAACACCGGCAAGGTCGACAACAGCCCCTTCGTCGGCACCTACATCGAGATCGCCGAGCCCAAGGCCATGCTGGGTGGCCAGGTCACCGTCAACGCCGACGCGCTGAAGAACGGCCTGCAGGCCGAGGGCAAGATCGCCCTCTACGGCATCTACTTCGACACCGGCAAGGCCGCGCTCAAGCCCGAGTCCAAGGCCCAGCTCGACGAGATGGCCCGGCTGCTCAAGACCCAGCCCGCGCTGAAGGTCTATATCGTCGGCCACACCGACAACCAGGGCACGCTGGCGGCCAACCTGACGCTGTCGCAGCAGCGCGCGCAGGCGGTGGTGGATGCGCTGGTCAAGCAGTACCAGATCCCGGCGGCCCGGCTGGCCGCCCAGGGCGTGGCCAGCCTGGCCCCGGTGGCCGCCAACGCCGCCGAGGCCGGACGCGCCAGGAACCGCCGCGTCGAGCTGGTCGTGCAGTGAGCCCCACCGCCCCGGAGCAGAGCGCGCTACACTGCGCCTCGCTCCGGGGTGCGCGCGCAGCGCTGAGAGGGTGACCCACCCAACCCGAGAACTTGATCCGGTTCGTACCGGCGGAAGAAGAGCGCTAGACCCACCCTGAGGGCGTGGTCCGTGGCTCGGGCGCGAGCCCGGCCGTGGCCCCGCCCGCATCAGCCGGGGCGGGGCGGTCTCCGGAGCAGTCCATCTGTTCCTTTCAGGAGACCGCCATGAACGCGCCCGAGAAGCCCCCCTTCGCCTCCCTGCTGGCCCAGGCCTGCGCGCCCTTTCCCGCCTCGCGCAAGGTGCATGTGCCCGGCACGCGGCACCCCGGCGTGGCCGTGCCCCTGCGCGAGATCGCGCTGAGCAACGGCGAGCGCGTCACCGTCTACGACACCTCCGGCCCCTACACCGCACCGGGCTTCACGGCCGATGTGCGCGCCGGCCTGCCCGCGCTGCGCGCACCCTGGCTGGACGCCCGCGGCGACACCGAACCCTACGCCGGCCGGGCCCCGCAGGCGGTGGATGACGGCGACCGCCGTGACACCCCGGATGCCGAACGCCTGCAGGCCCTGCGCCAGCAGGCCGCCGGCCTGCAGCGCACCCCGCGCCGGGCCCGCGCCGGCCAGTGCGTGACCCAGATGCACTACGCCCGCCGCGGCATCGTCACACCGGAAATGGAGTTCGTCGCCCTGCGCGAGATGGGCCGGCGCGAGTGGATGCAGGCCTATGGCAGCGACGCCGAGCGCGAGGCCCGGCTGCGCGGCGACGCCCGCGGCGCCCGCATCCCGGAGGTCATCACCCCCGAGTGGGTGCGCGACGAGGTGGCCGCCGGCCGGGCCGTCATCCCGGCCAACATCAACCACCCCGAACTGGAGCCCATGGCCATCGGCCGCAACTTCCGGGTCAAGGTCAACGCCAACATCGGCAACTCGGCCGTCAGCTCCGGCATCGAGGAAGAGGTGGAAAAGCTGGTCTGGTCCACCCGCTGGGGCGCCGACACGGTGATGGACCTCTCCACCGGCCGCCACATCCACACCACCCGCGACTGGATCCTGCGCAATGCGCCGGTGCCCATCGGCACGGTGCCCATCTACCAGGCGCTGGAAAAGGTGGGCGGCGTGGCCGAGGACCTGAGCTGGCCGATCTTCCGCGACACCCTGATCGAGCAGGCCGAGCAGGGCGTGGACTACTTCACCATCCACGCCGGCCTGCGCCTGCCCTTCATCCCGCTGACCGCCAAGCGCCGCACCGGCATCGTCTCGCGCGGGGGCTCCATCCTGGCCAAGTGGTGCATCACCCACCACCGCGAGAACTTCCTCTACACCCACTTCGCCGAGATCTGCGACATCATGCAGGCCTACGACGTGAGCTTCTCGCTGGGTGACGGGCTGCGCCCGGGTTCGCTGAGCGACGCCAACGACGAGGCCCAGTTCGCCGAGCTGCGCACCCTGGGCGAGCTGACTCAGATCGCCTGGCAGCACGACGTGCAGACCATGATCGAGGGCCCGGGCCATGTGCCGATGCACCTGATCCAGGCCAACATGGACGAGCAGTTGAAGCACTGCCACGGCGCTCCCTTCTACACCCTGGGCCCGCTGACCATCGACATCGCCCCCGGCTACGACCACATCGCCAGCGCGGTGGGCGCGGCCATGATCGGCTGGATGGGCACGGCCATGCTCTGCTACGTCACGCCCAAGGAGCACCTGGGCCTGCCCGACCGCGAGGACGTCAAGCAGGGCCTGATCGCCTACAAGATCGCCGCCCACGCGGCCGACGTGGCCAAGGGCCACCCTGGCGCCCGCGCCCACGACGACGCGATGAGCCAGGCCCGCTTCGAGTTCCGCTGGGAGGACCAGTTCAACCTGGGCCTGGACCCGGACACCGCGCGCAGTTTCCACGACGAGACCCTGCCCAAGGACGCGGCCAAGCAGGCCCATTTCTGCTCCATGTGCGGGCCCAAGTTCTGCTCAATGAAGATCAGCCAGGACGTGCGCCAGTTCAGCGCCGAGCAAGAGGCCGCGGCCGAAGAAGGCATGGCCGCCAAGTCGGCCGAGTTCAAGGCCGCCGGCGGCGCGCTCTACATCCCCATCCAGCCGGAGGCCTGAGATGAGCGCCTCATCGCGACCCCATGCCGGCATTGCCGGCGCCGGCGTGCTGGGCCGGCTGCTGGCCTGGCGCCTGGCCCACGCGGGCTGGCGCGTCAGCGTGGTGGACCCGGCGCCCGATGCCCTGGCCCCGGCCCGCGGCAGCCTGTTTCACGCACCCCATGCGGCCGGTTTCACCGCCGCCGGCATGCTCAGCCCCCTGGCCGAGCTGGACCAGGCCGAGCCTGACGTGGCCGCACTGGGCTGGCGCTCGCTGGACCTGTGGCAGGCGGTGGCCGCGCGGCTGCCGGCGCGCGCCGATGCGCCGCAAGGCCTGGTGCGCCGCCAGGACAGCCTGCTGCTGGCCCACCCCAGCGACCTGGGCGCGGCCCAGCGGGTGCTGGCCCGGCTGGAAGCCGCCCGCGCACAGGATCCGGCCTGGCCCGCCGCCCAGCCGCTGGACGCCGAGGCCCTGCACGCCCTGGAGCCCGCCCTGGCCCCGCGGCTGTGGGGCTGGCGCCTGCCCGGCGAAGGCCAGGTGCTGGGCCCGGCCCTGCTGGAGGCCCTGGCCGCCGACGCGCCCGGCGTGGCCTGGCACTGGGGCCGGCGGGTCACCGACGTGTCCCCGCACCGCCTGACGCTGGAGGACGGCCAGGTGCTGAACGTGGACCTGGCCATCGACGCCCGTGGGCTGGGTGCGCGACCGGAGGCCGAAGCCCAGGCTCATCTCATGAGCCCATCGGACCCGCGGCCCACCTTGCGCGGCGTGCGCGGCGAGGTGGTCTGGCTGCACGCCCCCGGTGTGCCCCTGAATCGCCCGCTGCGCCTGCTGCACCCGCGCCACCGCGTCTACCTGGTGCCGCGGCCGGGCGACCTGGTGCTGCTGGGCGCCAGCGAGCTCGACAGCGAGGACCGCTCACCGGTCAGCCTGCGCAGCGCGGTGGAGCTGATGGCCGCGGCCCACAGCGTCATCCCCGAGCTGGCCGAGGCCCGCATCGTCCACCTGGAGGCCAATCTACGCCCGGCCCTGCCGGACCACCGACCCTGGGTGCAGACGGCACCGGGCTGGCTGGCGATCAACGGCCTGTTCCGCCACGGCTGGCTGCTGGCCCCGGCGCTGGTGGAGCAGGCCCTGACCGGGCTCGGCCTGCCCACCCTCACGCCCGATCAGGAGGCCGCCCATGCCTGAGACCACGCCCACCGTGACCCTCAACGGTGAACCGCGGCCCTGGCGGCCCGGCCTGAGCCTGGCCGACCTGCTGGCCGCCGAAGGCCTGGCGTCCGAGGCCGTGGCCAGCGCGGTCAACGCCTGCTTCGTGCCCCGTCCCCAGCGCGCGGCCACCCTGCTGCAACCGGGCGACGAGATCGCTCTTTTCCAAGCCATCGTCGGAGGCTGATGCCCATGTCCCTCGACACACTCGATTCCCCCTGGACCCTGTACGGCGTGCCGCTGCGCAGCCGCCTGCTGCTGGGCACCGCCGGCTACCCCTCGCCCGAGGTGCTGGCCCGCGCCCTGGCCGCCAGCGGCGCCCAGGTGCTCACCGTGGGCCTCAAGCGCACCCTGGCCGGCGGCGACAACGGCTTCGTCGCCGGCCTGCGCGCCCACCTGCGCGACCACGGCGGCCACCTGCTGCCCAACACCGCCGGCTGCCGCAGCGCGCGCGAGGCCATCGCCCTGGCCCGCATGGCGCGCGAGCTCTATGACACCGCCTGGATCAAGCTGGAGGTGGTGGGCGACGAGCACACCCTGCAGCCCGACCCCTGGGAGCTGGTGCAGGCGGCCGAGGTGCTGGTGCGTGAAGGCTTCCAGGTCTTCCCCTACTGCACCGACGACCTGGTGGGCTGCCAGCGCCTCTTGGACGTGGGCTGCCAGGTGCTGATGCCCTGGGCCGCGCCCATCGGCTCGGGCCAGGGCCTGCTCAACCCCTTCGCGCTGCGCACCCTGCGCGCGCGCCTGCCCGGCGTGCCGCTGATCGTGGACGCCGGCCTGGGTGCCCCCTCGCACGCGGTGCAGGCCCTGGAGCTGGGCCTGGACGGCGTGCTGCTCAACTCCGCGGTGGCCCAGGCGGGCGACCCGGTGCGCATGGCCGCGGCCTTCGGCGCCGCGGTGCGGGCCGGCCGCGCGGGCTTCGAGGCCGGCCTGATGGCGCCGCAGCCCATGGCCGTGGCCAGCACGCCGGTGGGTGGGCGGCCCTTCCTGATCGGTTGAGCACGCCATGACCCACGACTTCCCCGTCCGCCCGCGCATCGCCAGCGTGGCCGGCACCGACAGCGGCGGCGGCGCGGGCCTGTCGGCCGACCAGCGCGCGGCCCAGGCCTTTGGCGTGCACCTGTGCCCGGTGGTGGCCGCCGTCACCGCCCAGCACAGCCAGGCGGTGCGCCACATCAAGGCCCTGTCCCCCGCCCTGCTGCAGGCCCAGCTGGACGCCCTGGCCGAGGACCTGCCGCCCGCGGCCCTCAAGACCGGCCTGCTGGGCAGCGCGGCCAACGCCCGCGCGCTGGCCCGCTGGGTCGACGCCCAGCGCCGCCACCAGCCCGACCTGGCCCTGGTGGTGGACCCGGTGCTACGCGCCTCCACCGGCGCACCCTTCGCCGACGCCGAGCTGCTGGCCGCCTACCGCGACGAGCTGCTGCCGCGCGCCACCCTGGTCACGCCCAACCGGCGCGAGGCCGCGGCCCTGTTGGGTCAGACGGACGAGGCCGGGCCCGAGGCCCTGCCCGCCCAGGCCGCTGCGCTGCGTGCGTTGGGCGCCCAGGCCGTGCTGCTGACCGGCGGCGATGCCCAGGCCGAAACCCAGGCCCTGGACTGGCTGGACAGCCCGCAGGCCCGCGGTGGTCTGGCCCATCCGCGCTTGGCCACGCCGCACAGCCATGGCACCGGCTGCACCCTGGCCACGGCGGCCGCCGCCGCGCTGGCCCGGGGCTTTCCGGTGGCCGATGCCGCGGTGCTGGCCAAGCTGCTGACCACCCACGCGCTGCGCCAGGCCGGGCCGCAAGGGGCCGGCGCCGGGCCGGTCTGGGCCACGCCCGGCTGGGGCCAGGCGGGTGCCACCCTGCCCACGCTGGGCTGGGACGACCTGCCCGCGGCGGTGGCCGAAGCTCCGGCGCCCCCGACCTTCGCCCCCGGCCTCTACGGCATCGTGGACAGCGCCGAGGCGGCCCTGGCCCTGCTGCGCCAGCCCGGCCTGCCGCTGCGCCACCTGCAGCTGCGCTGCAAGGCCCCGCCCACCGGCGCCGACGCGGCCTGGCACGCCGCGCTGGCCGACACCATCCGCCGCTGCCTGCCGGTGGCCGAGGCGGCCGGCGTGA
This sequence comes from Ideonella benzenivorans, assembly GCF_020387415.1. Lineage (GTDB taxonomy): Bacteria > Pseudomonadota > Gammaproteobacteria > Burkholderiales > Burkholderiaceae_C > Ideonella > Ideonella benzenivorans. The sequence goes on from NZ_JAGWCB010000018.1 coordinate 99,290, forward strand.
CGCTGTGGGTCAACGACCACTGGCAGACCGCCCTGGCCGCCGGGGCCCGCGCCCTGCACCTGGGGCAAGAGGACTGGGCCGCCTTGAGCGTGCCGGAACGGGCGCAACTGCAACGGGCCCGTCGGCAGGACGGCGTGGCCCTCGGCCTGAGCAGCCACAGCGTCTGGGAGCTGGCCCGCGCGGCCGGCCTGCGGCCCGACTACATCGCCTGCGGGCCGGTGTGGCCCACCACCACCAAGGCCATGCCCTGGCACCCGCAGGGGCTGGACAACCTGGCCTGGTGGGCCGCCCTGTCACCGGCGCCGGTGGTGGCCATCGGCGGCGTGCTGCAGCCCGACCAGGCGCGCGCCGCCGCCGCGGCCGGCGCCAGCGCGGTCTGCCTGGTGCGCGGACTGGCCGGCGCCACGCCCACCACGCTGCAAACCTGGCAGGCGGCCTGGACGGCGGGCCGGGCCACCGAGGATGACCGCTCCGCCGGCCCGGACTGGCCGCACCCGAGCCTGCCGCGGACGGCCTGAGCGCCGGGGACGCCCATCGCCGACACTGTCGGCATGGCTGCTTACGACTTTCTGCTGTTCGACCTGGACGGCACCCTCAGCGATCCGCTGCTGGGTGTCGGCCGCTCCATCAACCATGCGCTGGCCCGTTTCGGCCACCCCGAGGTGCCGCTGGAGCAGATGTCCGCCTGCATCGGGCCGCCGCTGGAGCAGTCCTTCCGCCGCCTCACCGGCGTGCAGGACGAGGCCCACATCCTGGCCCTGATCGGCGCCTACCGGGAGCGCTACGGCGCCATCGGCTACGCCGAGAACACCCTCTACCCCGGCGTGCCCGAGGCCCTGCAGGCCCTCTCCGCGGCCGGCATGCCGATGGCGCTGTGCACCTCCAAGCGGGCCGACTTCGCCGCCAAGGTGCTGGACCTGTTCGGCCTGCGGCCGCACTTCCGCTTCATCAGTGGCGGCGACGTCGGGCGCGAGAAGTGGCAGCAGATCGCCGAGTTGAAGGCCGAAGGCCGGATCGCGGCGGCCACGCTGATGATCGGCGACCGGGCGGTGGACATCAGCGCCGCCCGGCGCAATGGGCTGGACGGGGCCGGCGTGCTGTGGGGGCATGGCTCGCGCGAGGAGCTCGAGGCCGCGCAGCCGCGCCAGCTGTTCCAGCAGCCCGACGAGCTGCCCAGTCTGGCGCCCCGGGCGATGGAATAAACCGCCGCCCTGCCGTGTTCATGCAGCACCCCTTCTTCTTTTTGCGAGGCCCTGCGATGAACCGCTTCTTCTCCCTCCCCTCCCTGTGCGCCCCCGCGCTGCTGGCCGTGGCAGCGCTGGCACCCGGCCTGGCCCAGGCGGCCGAACCGGCCCTGGTGCTGGACGGCGCGCTGGTCGACCCCGCCCACCGGACGCTCTACACCTTCGACCAGGACAGCGCCGGCAGCGGCCAGAGCCGCTGCAACGGTCCCTGCGCCGCCAACTGGCCGCCGCTGCTGGCCCCGGCCGGCGCCATGGCCCAGGGCGACTGGAGCCTGGTGAAACGTGAGGACGGCACGCAGCAGTGGGCCTACAAGGGCCGGCCGCTCTACCACTGGGCCCAGGACCAGCAGCCCGGCGACCGCACCGGCGACGGCTTCAAGGGCGTCTGGCACATCGCCAAGCCCTGACCCTGGCGCCCTATGGCCGAGCTGCGCCCCGACGCGATGGTGCCGCTGCTGCCGCGGCTGCGGCGGCACGCCCGTCTGCTGACGGGCCAGGCCGCGCGGGCCGACGATCTGGTGCAGGACACGGTGGAGCGCGCCTGCCGCAAATGGGCGCTGTGGACGCCGCGCGACGAGGCCACCGCCTCACTGCTGGCCTGGCTGCTGACGCTGATGCACCGCCTTTACCTGAACGGCCTGCGCGATGGCCGCGAGCACCTGATGGACCCCTGGGACGAGGAGGACGGCCCGGCGCTGCCCACCCACGACCCGACACCGGCCCTGGGCGCGGCGCTGGACCTGCAGCGCGCCCTGGCCCGGCTGAGCCCGGCCGCGCGCGAGGTGCTGCTGCTGGTGGCGGTGGAGGAATACAGCTACCGCGAGACCGCCGAGATCTTGGCCTTGCCCCTGGGCACGGTGATGTCGCGCCTGTCGCGGGCCCGCGAGCAACTGCGCGCCCTGCTGGAGACCCCGGCCCCCCGGTCCACCCCGCTGCGGGTGGTGAAGTGAACCCCATGGACACCGATCGCCCCGACGACTTCACGCTGCACGCCCTGGCCGATGGCGAGCTGGACGCCGCCCAGGCCGCGCAGGTGGCCGCCTGGCTGGAGCAGCACCCCGCCGAGGCCGCCCGCGTGATGGGCTGGCAGGCCCAGCGCGGCCAGCTGCAGGCCCTGGGCCGCGAATGGCTGGCCGAGCCGGTGCCCGCGTCCCTGCTGACCGCACTGCAGCCCCCGCCGCCCCGCCCGCGGCCGCGCTGGGGCGGGCTGGGCACGCCCCGGGTCCAGGCCCTGGCGGCCGCGCTGATGCTGAGCCTGGGCGCGGGCAGCGGCTGGTGGGCCCGCGGCGCCTGGCCCGGCACCACGCCACTGGCCCCGCAGGTCGCCGTGCCGACCTTCGTGCAGGACGCGGCCATCGCCCATGCGGTCTACACCCCCGAGCAACGCCACCCGGTGGAGGTGGCGGCCGACCAGCAGGCCCACTTGGTGCAATGGCTCTCGCGCCGCCTGGGCACGCCGCTGCGCGCGCCGGATTTCAGCGCCCAGGGCTTTGCGCTGGTGGGCGGGCGCCTGCTGCCCGCCGGCGCTGGCGAAACCGCCGCCGGGCCGGCGCGGGCCCAGTTCATGTACCAGGATGGACAGGGCCAGCGGCTGACGCTCTATGTCTCGGTGCTGCCGCCGGGCGCGGCCGGCCCCACCGGCTTCGGCCAGGCCCGGGCCGGCGACACCCGCAGCTTCTACTGGCTCGACGGGCGGCTGGGCTACGCACTCAGCGGCCCGGTCGGCCAGGCCGGGCCCGTCGACCTGGCGGCGCTGGCCCGGGCGGCCTACCACCAGCTGCAGCCCTGAACCGCAGGGCGCCGGCCGGTGTATGGTCGCGCCACCATGAGCTTCGACCGCCACCAGTACCAGCGCATCGTGGTCCTCACCGGGGCCGGCATCTCGGTGGCCTCGGGCCTGCACACCTACCGCGGCCCCGACGGCGTCTGGGCGGCGCACGATGTCGAGCGCCTGGGCCATGCCCGGGCGCTGGCCGAATCCCCGCAGGACACCTGGCGCCTGTTCGGCGGCATGCGCGGCCCGATTGCCCAGGCCCGGCCCAATGCGGCCCACCGTGCCCTGGCCCGCTGGGAGGCCGAGCTGCGGCCCGGCCAGCAGCTGCTGCTGGTCACGCAGAACGTCGATGGTCTGCACCAGGCCGCCGGCAGCCGCCATGTCTGCGAGCTGCATGGCAACGTGATGCTGACCCGCTGCAGCAACCCGGACTGCGACCTGCCCCCGTTCGAGGACCTGGCGCCGCACACCGAGGCGGTGCCCCGCTGCCCGCGCTGCGGCAGCGTGCTGCGGCCCGACATCGTGCTGTTCGGCGAGCCGCTGCCGCTGCAGGCCCTCTGGCAGGTGGACCGGGCGCTGCGGGACTGCGACCTGTTCCTGGCCATCGGCACCTCGGGCCTGGTGGACCCGGCCGCCAGCCTGGTGCGCTACGCCGCCCAGGCCGGTGCGCGCACCGTGTTCATGAACCTGGAGCCGCTGGTGCCGCCCAACCCGGCCTTCCAGGAGACGGTGCTGGGCCGCGCCGAGACCGTGCTGCCGGCCTGGCTGGGCTGGCCCGAATGACCCCCCGCCCCCGCGCGGCGCCGCTCGCGCGACAATGCCGCCCGATCCTGCGTGCCCTGCGAGGTCCCGATGCGTTCCCGTTCCCTGTTCCTGCCGCTGCTGCTGATTGGCATCGGCGCCTACTTTCTGCTCTCCCGCCTGGGCTGGATGCCCCCGCTGGGCCGCTGGCTGAACCACTGGTGGCCGGTGGCGCTGATCGGCCTGGGGCTGGTGATGCTGCTGGGCCGGCTGCGCTGAAGGGACGGCCGCGATGCTGATGCAGCTGCTGCGCCATGTGCACTACAAGGCCGTCGGGATGGCGATGATGGTCACGCTGCTGCTCGACGGGCTGACCGGCATCCTGCTGACGCTGTTCATGGGCCGCAAGGCCCTGCCCGACGGGGCCAGCCAGGCCGATCTGCAAAAGGCCTTCGAGGCCATCGGACAGTCGCCGTCGTACCTGGGCGCCTCGCTGCTGCTGGGCTCGGCCAGCACGGTGCTGGGCGGCTACCTGGCCGCGCGCATGGCCGGCCGCCTGCCCTACCTGAACTCGGCCGCCTATGGCGTGCTGGGCCTGCTGCTGATGCTGCTGCTCGGCGCGCCGGACACGCCGCTGTGGTTCGACCTGTTCGGCGACCTCAGCACGCTGCCGCTGGCCCTGGCCGGCGGCCACTGGGCCAGGCGCGAACAGCAGGCCCGCCAGACACCGCCCCGCTGACGGGCGCGGCTCAGGCTGCCGCCAGCATCACCCGGAAGGTGGTGCCGCCACCCCGGCCGTCCGGGCCGGCCAGCACGCTGTCGACGCGGATCTCGCCGCCCATGGCCTGCACCAGCATCTGCGACAGCGCCAGCCCCAGCCCGACGCCGCCCACCGGCCCGTGCTCGCGCCCCAGGCGGCTGAAGGGCTGGAACAGCTCGGAGAGCCGCTCCGGCGCGATGCCGCTGCCCGTGTCGGCCACCGCCAGGGTCCAGCCGGCCGCGCTGGCCTGCGCGCTCAGGCGCACCCGCCCCTGCGGCCGGTTGTACTTGATGGCGTTGGAGACCAGGTTCAGCAGCACCTGCCGCAGCCGCCGCGCATCGGCCCGCACCATGGCGCCGGGCGGCACCGGCGGAACGTCCAGCACGATGCCCGCCGCCTCGGCCTGCGGCTGGATCAGCGCCTGCACCTCGGCCAGCAGGTCGGCCAGCACCACCGCCTCGGGCTGCAGGTGCAGACGGCCGGCCTCCACCAGCGACAGGTCCAGCAGGTCGTCGATCAGGGCCTGCAGATGCTCGCCGGCCTGCTGCACATGGGTCAGCCGGCGCTGCTGGGCCGGGGGCAGTGGGTGATCGGGGTCGCTCGCCATCAACCGGGCGAAGCTGAGCACCGCGTGCAGCGGCGTGCGCAGCTCGTGGCTGACGCGCGACAGGAACTGGGTCTTGGCCGCGTTGGCGGCCTGGGCCACGGCGCGCTCGCGGCGGGCCTCCTCCAGCGCGTGCTGCAGCGTGGCGTCGGTCTGGGTGCCCAGCATGCGCACCGGGTTCAGGTCCGCATCGCGCTCCACCACCCGGCCGCGTTCCTCGATCCAGCGCCAGCGGCCATCGGCCGCGCGGGCGCGGTAGCGGGTCTGATAGAGCGGCGTCTCACCGCGCGCATGGGCCTGGTAGGCGGCCTCGGCACCCGCCGCGTCATCGGGGTGGATGAGGCGGTCCCAGTCGGCCTGGGTGTGGCCCAGTGCGTCGGGGTCGTAGCCCAGCATCAGCGCGCCCTCGTCGATGTCGCTCAGCACATCGGTGCGCAGGTCCCATTCCCAGACGTAGGTGCCGGCCTCGCGCATGGCCACCTGCACCAGCGACAGCGAGGCGGGCGAGCGCTGCCCGCGCGCTTCGAGCCAGAGGGCCAGCAGCTCGGCCGTGGTCTCCAGCAGCGGGGCCAGCAGGTCCAGCAACGCGCCGCGGTCGTCGCCCGCGGGGCCGGTGGCGAACCAGACCGTGCCGACGCGCTCGCCGGTGCAGTCCAGCGGCTTGGACCAGCCCTGGGCCTGCAGCGCGGCCGGCGAAGCCGTGGGCCCCCCCAGCCAGCAGCCCGCACCGCTGTCGTCGGCGCGGGCCCCGCCGACCAGGGCGACCTCGCGGCCGGCGGCCAACGCCAGCGAGCGGGTGGCCCGGCGCAGCGCATGCGCCGGGTCGTTGCGGCGCAACTGGTCCAGCAGCGCGGCCTGGGCTTCGCGCCAGACGAATTCGCGCGTGGCCGGCCCGCCGCTCACGGCTTCAGTGGCCGTGCGGGATCTTCTCGCCCGCCTTCAGGCGGTAGACGGTGCCGCAGTACGGGCACTGGCCTTCGCCGGCGTGGCTGAGGTCCACGAACACCTTGGGGTGGTGGTTCCACAGCGGCATCTTGGGGTTCGGGCAGAACACCACGCCCGGGCCTTGCAGGTCCTGGGCGGTGACTTCGACGACGGCGGGGGCTTGGGTGGCGGCGCTCATGGATTCAACCTTGGAAGCAGTCAATGTCGGAACGGGTCGGACGCGCCCGGCTCAGACCCGGGTCAGCCAGTGGGCGTACTTCGGGTTGCGGCCGTTGACGATGTCGAAGAAGGCGTTCTGGATCTTCTCGGTCACCGGGCCGCGCACGCCGCTGCCGATCTGCACGCGGTCGAGTTCGCGGATCGGGGTCACTTCGGCGGCGGTGCCGGAGAAGAAGGCCTCGTCGGCGATGTAGACCTCGTCGCGGGTGATGCGCTTCTCCACCAGCTTCAGGCCCAGGTCCTCGCAGATGTGGAACAGGGTGTTGCGCGTGATGCCGTTGAGGGCGCCGGCCGACAGGTCGGGGGTGTAGACCACGCCGTCCTTGACGATGAAGACGTTCTCGCCCGAGCCTTCGGAGACGAAGCCGGCGGCGTCCAGCAGCAGGGCCTCGTCGTAGCCGTCGTCGGTGGCCTCGGTGTTGGCCAGGATGGAGTTGGTGTAGTTGGACACCGTCTTGGCCTGCGTCATCGTGATGTTGACGTGGTGACGGGTGTAGCTGCTGGTCTTGACGCGGATGCCCTTGGCCAGGCCGTCCTCGCCCAGGTAGGCGCCCCAGGCCCAGGCCGCCACCATCAGGTGCACCGAGTTGCCCTTGGGCGAGACGCCCAGCTTCTCGGAGCCCAGCCAGGTCAGCGGGCGCAGGTAGCAGCTCTCCAGCGCATTGGCCTTGACCACCGCCTTCTGGGCCTCCTCGGCCTGCTCGATCGTGAACGGCAGCTTCATGCGCAGGATCTTGGCGCTGTTGAACAGGCGCTGGGTGTGCTCGCGCAGGCGGAAGATGGCCGTGCCCTTGTCGGTCTTGTAGGCCCGCACGCCTTCGAAGGCGCCGCAGCCGTAGTGCAGCGTGTGGGTCAGCACGTGGACCTTGGCGTCGCGCCAGTCCACCAGCTCGCCGTCCATCCAGATCTTGCCGTCGCGGTCGTCCAGGCCCATGGGGTGTTCCTTGTCGTAGGGAGATGCAGTGAGATCGCCGATTTTACGGGGCCGGGCTCAGCGTGGCTGCGGATCGCCGGGCGCATCCTGCGCGGCGTCCCAGCCATAGGCCCGCTCCACCTTGGCCACCCGCAGCTCGTAGTGGCTGTACCAGTGGGCCCGGCCTGCGTCGCGGGCGGCGGCGTGTTCGGCCTCGCGCCGCCAGGCGGCGATGGCCTCCAGGCTCTGCCAGTAGGAGACGGTGATGCCCAGGCCGTCCTCGCCGCGGGCGCTCTCGGCCCCCAGGTAGCCGGGCTGCTGCTGGGCCAGCGCGACCATGCGGTCGGCGGTCTCGCCATAGCCGTCGTCCACGGCCGTGCGCTGGCTGGTGAAGATCACCGCGTAGTAGGGCGGCGTCGGGCGGGGGGCGAAGCTCATGAGAAACGTCCTTGGGGGCGTGGAAGGAGTCAGTCCAGCGAGCGCAGCAGGTCGATGGCCTCGTCGATGCGCTCGACGGCATGGATGGTCAGGCCCTCGATGGGCTTCTTGGGCGCATTGGCCTTGGGCACCACCGCCACGCTGAAACCCAGCTTGGCGGCTTCCTTCAGGCGCTCCTGGCCGCGCGGGGCGGGCCGCACCTCGCCGGCCAGACCCACCTCGCCGAAGGCGATGAAGCCGCGCGGCAGCGGCTTGCCGCGCAGGCTGCTCTGGATGGCCATCAGCACCGCCAGGTCGGCCGCCGGCTCGGAGATGCGCACCCCACCCACTGCGTTGACGAACACGTCCTGGTCGGCGCAGGCCACGCCGGCATGGCGGTGCAGCACCGCCAGCAGCATGGCCAGGCGGTCGCGCTCCAGGCCGACCGACAGCCGCCGCGGGCTGGGCCCGCCGGCATCGACCAGGGCCTGGATCTCCACCAGCAGCGGGCGGGTGCCCTCCAGGGTGACCAGCACGCAGGCACCCGGCACCGGCTCGCTGTGGGTGGACAGGAAGATGGCGCTGGGGTTGGACACGCCGCGCAGGCCGCGCTCGGTCATCGCGAAGACGCCGATCTCGTTGACCGCGCCGAAGCGGTTCTTGAAAGCCCGCACCAGGCGGAAGCTGCTGTGGGTGTCGCCCTCGAAGTACAGCACCGTGTCGACGATGTGCTCCAGCACCCGCGGGCCGGCCAGTGCGCCTTCCTTGGTCACATGGCCCACCAGCACCATGGCGCAGCCGCTGCCCTTGGCGGTGCGGGTGAGCTGGGCCGCGCATTCACGCACCTGGGCCACCGAGCCCGGCGCGCTGCTGAGCTGGTCCGAATAGACGGTCTGGATCGAGTCGATCACGCAAAAGGCTGGCTGCTCGGACGCGATGGTGGCCAGGATCTTCTCCAGGTTGATCTCGGCCAGCACCCGCACCGCGGCGCCGGAAAGATCCAGCCGCTGGGCGCGCAGCGCCACCTGGGCGGTCGATTCCTCGCCCGTCACGTACAGCACCTTGAGCTGGCGCGAGAGCGCATCGACCGCCTGCAGCAGCAGCGTGGACTTGCCGATGCCCGGGTCGCCGCCGATCAGCACCACCCCCCCCTCGACGATGCCGCCGCCCAGCACCCGGTCCAACTCCTCCAGGCCGGTGGGCGTGCGCGCCACGTCGCCGGCCTCGATCTCCGACAGGGTGGCCACCGGCTGCGATTGCGCCAGGGCCTGGAAGCGGTTCTTGCCGGCCGAGGGCGCCTCGGCCACCGTCTCCTCCAGCGTGTTCCAGGCCTTGCAGTGCGGGCATTGGCCCAGCCAGCGCGGGCTGGTACCACCACATTCGCGGCAGGTGTAGACGGTCTTCTGCTTGGACATGGGGCCGGATTGTGGCCCGGCGTGATGGATCTGACAGCCAGGGCGCTGGCGTGGCGCCGCTTCACCAATAAGCCCCAGAAAGTCCTGACAACGCGGACGGCACCCTTCAAAATGAGGATGTATCGGGGAGTGTCAGATAAGCTGTCGACCAGCAGACACAGACGACGGAGGGGTGCAGCCGAGGCTGCACGGATGGGCGTGGTACAGGACAGGGCTTTCCCGCCGGAAGCCAGCATGGGTTTGAAGGGCACGACGCCTGCCGCGGCCACGCCGCGGGGCTGGCAGATGGCCTTGTCGCCGCTGCTGCTCAGCCACGCACTGGCGGCCCTGCTGGTGCTGGGCATTGCCGCTTACGTGATGCAGGTCAGCCACGACACCTTCGCCCGCCAGGCCGAGGTCACGGCCCAGACCCGGGCGGCCGATCTGCGCCAGGAAGTGACCGCCGATCTGCAGCGCATTGATTTGGCCATGCGGCATGTGGCGCTGGCCAATCTGCGCGAGACCAGCAACCCGGAGGCCAAGCGCCGGCTGATCGACGAATCGCTGGCGGAACACATGGTGCTGGTGCCTGAGGTCTACCACCTGCGCCAGACCGATGCCGAGGGCATCGTGCGTTTTCACGGTGCCGTGTGGCAGAAGGATGGCGACAGCCTGGCGCAGGATCCGGTGTTCCTGCAGGCCCGCCAGCAGCGCAGCGCCGCGCTCTTGCTGGGCGAACCGCGGTTCGACGAGACCAGCGGGCAGTGGACCCTGGCGGTGGCCCGGCGGGTGGAAGACCGCAAGGGCAACTTCCAGGGCATCGTCATCGGCGATCTGGGTCTGACGCATTTCGACCAGTTGATCGACCGCCACCCGCTCAGCCCCACCGACTCGCTGAGCCTGCGCAACCACCACCTGGCCCTGCTGAGCCGGCAGACCGGGCGTGACGGCGAGGCCCAGCCCCTGGGCACCACCCGCATCGTGCCCGCGTTTGCCACGGCCCTGAAAACCCACCCGGAGGCCGGCGTCTTCACCGGCCGCAACGTGATCGACGGTGTGGAGCGCATCAACGCCTATGCCATGGCCACGCCGTACCCATTGATGGCCATCGCCGGCCTGAGCCGCGACGAGGTGATGGCGCCCTGGCGGGCCCAGGCCTGGCGCATTGGCGGCGTGGCGCTGCTGGCAGCGCTGGGGGTGCTGGGCAGCGCCACGCTGACCTGGCGCGCCCACCGGCTGCAGCGCGACAGCCTGCGCCGCATGGACGAGGCCAGTCGGCTCACCCGCGTGCTGCTGGCCGCGGCCGCCGACGGCGTGCACGTGCTGGACCGCGAGGGCCGGGTCGTCGAGATGAGCGACTCCTTTGCGCAGATGCTGGGCTGGCGGCGCGAGGAACTGCTGGGGCGCCATGTCAGCACCTGGGACCGGGGCGACACGCCCGAGGCGCTGACCGCCCGGATCCGCGGCTACCGGATCGGTGAACGCCAGTCCTTCGAAACCGAGCACCTGCGCGCCGACGGCCAGACGATCCACGTCGAGATCTCCTGCGTGGCCTTGACGCTGGACGGCCGTGAACTGCTGTACTGCGCCTCGCGCGACATGACCCGGCGCCAGCAGCTGGAGGCCGAACAGACGGCCATGCTGGACAACGAGGTCGTGGGCATCGTGAAGATGCAGGGGCGCCGGCTGGTCTGGGCCAACCGGGCCGTCTACCGCATGTTCGGCCTGCCCGACGATGCCGACCTGACCCTGCTGGCCCCGCAGCTGGCCCCCGCCGACCTGGACCTGCCCGGCCGGCTGGCCGCGCGCCACGACGACCTGGTGGCCGGCCGCCCGGTGCGTGTGCAGCTGTGCATGCGGCGCCTGGACCACAGCACCATCTGGGTCGATGTCAACGGCGCCCTGCTCTCGGAGGACCGGCAGGAGACCTTGTGGGTGCTGGCCGACATCACCGCCCTCAAGCGCTACCAGGAGGAGATCGAGCACCTGGCGATGCACGACGCGCTGACCGGCCTGCCCAACCGCCGCCTGCTGGAAGACCGCCTGGTCCAGGGCATGGCGATCAGCCGGCGCGATGGCCTGCTGCTGGCGGTCTGCTACATCGACCTGGACGGCTTCAAGGGCGTGAACGACCGGCTGGGCCATGCCGCGGGCGACCTGCTGCTGCAGGATGCGGCCCAGCGCATCTCCGAATGCGTGCGCGAGCACGACACCGTCTGCCGCATCGGCGGTGACGAATTCGTCGTGCTGCTGCCGCTGCTGACCCAGGACAGCGAGGCCGAGCACGTGGTGCAGCGGGTGCTGCAGTCGCTGCGCCGCCCCTACAGCCTGGGCAAGAGCCCGGCAGAGCACATCTCGGCCAGCGCCGGCCTGGCGCTCTACCCGGCCGATGCGCGCGATGGCGACTCGCTGCTGCGCCTGGCCGACGTGGCGCTCTACCAAGCCAAGGCCGCCGGCCGCGACCAGATGGTGCGCTGGGGCCAGCCCGAGGCACGGCTGGACCAACCCGCTCCGGCCCCGGCCCCAGCCCCGGTACACCACACGCGCGGCGGCCCGGAACAGCCTGCCCTCACCTGAGCCCGGGACAAGGCCGCGGGCCTACACTGTCGGCCCCTGCCCGATGGGCCCGCAGAACCGACCCGCACCATGGACTTCTCGACCTGGCTCCCCTTCTTCCTGGCCACCGTGGCCATCAGCCTGTCGCCCGGCCCGGGCGCCATCGCCGCCATGGGCTCGGGCCTGAACCATGGCTTCCGCCAGGGTCAGCGCATCGCCTTCGGCCTGGCGCTGGGCGTCATCACCCAGCTGCTGGTGGTGGGCGTGGGCCTGGGCGCCCTGCTGGCCACCTCCGAGCGCGCCTTCGCGCTGGTCAAATGGGCCGGCGCGGCCTACCTGGTGTGGCTGGGCATCCAGGCCTGGCGCTCGCCGGCCAAGCCCATCGCCTCGGCCGACGCCGAAGCGGCCGAGGCTGGCGCGGGTCACACCCGCTCGCTGCTGCTGCGCGGCTGGACGGTCAACGCGCTCAACCCCAAGGGCACGGTCTTCCTGCTGGCGGTGATGCCGCAGTTCCTGGACACCAGCCGCCCGCTGGCCCTGCAGTACCTGGCCATCGGCGCCACCTTCGCGGTGGTGGAGTTCTGCGTGATGACCGGCTATGTGGGCCTGGCCAGCAAGGTGCTGGGCCTGCTGCGCAGCCCGCGCCAGATCCGCTGGATGAACCGCAGCTTCGGCAGCCTGTTCATCACCGCCGGCGTGGTGCTGGCCACCTTCAAACGCGCGGCCTGAGGCCGCGGCCGTCATGCTGTTCCGCCGCCAGGCCGCCAACCCCTACCGGCCCACCAGCCGCCGCCAGCGGCTGGTGATCATCGCCATCACCGCGGCCGTGGTGGTGACGCTGTGGATGCTGCTGATCGAGCGGCCGGGCTGGAAGGTCCAGCCCATCCCGGGCAGCCCGCTGGCCCCCTGCCGCACCGGCCAGACCACCGACTGCGTGGGCGGCCAGGCCAATGTGCTGCTGATCCCGGCCGGCACGGCACCGGGCGCCAGCGGGGCCTCCGCCGCCCGCTGACGCCAGGGTGGCTCAGGGCGCGGCGCTGGCCAGCGCGGTCGACACGGCCGGCGCCTCCCAGCCGCCGCCCAGCGCGCGGATCAGCGCCACCGTGGACTGGAACTGCGCGCCCTGCACCTGCACCGCCTGGCGCAGGCTGCGCAGCTCGCTGCGGCGGGCGTCCAGCAGGTCCAGCTGGCTGATCTGGCCGTTGCGGTAGCGGATGTCCGACAGCGCCGTGGCCCGCCGGGCCGAGGCCACGGCCTGGCCCAGCGCGTCGGCCTGGGCCTGCAGCAGCCCCAGGCCGCTGAGCTGGTCTTCCACCTCGCGCAGCGCGGTCAGCACCTGCTGGCGGTAGCCGGCCAGGGCGATCTGGGCCTCGCCCCCGGCGCGCTCTTCCTGGGCCTGGCGCTGGCCGCCGTCGAAGATCGGCATGGACAGCAGCGCACCAAGGGACCAGGCCCGGGCCGACCAGCGGAACACGTCGCCCAGGTCGGTGGAGGCATAGCCGCCGCTGGCGGTCAGGCTCAGGTCCGGCAGCCAGGCCGACTGCGCCACGCCCAGCCGGGCCTGGGCGGCCATCAGGCTGCGCTGGGCCGCGGCCACGTCGGGCCGGCGGGCCAGCATGGCGCTGGGCAGGCCGGCCGGCACCGCGGGCGGGCGGGCGCTGCCGTCCTGCGCGACGGCCGGCAGCGTGAAGCCGCTGGCCGATTCGCCCAGCAGCACGGCCAGAGCGTTCTCCTGCGCGGCGCGCTGGCGGTCCAGCGCCAGGGCGTCGGCCTCGGTGCTGGCCACCTCGGTGCGCAGGCGCTGCACGTCCAGCTCGCCCAGGTCGCCCGCGGCCAGCCGGCGCTCGGACAGGCGCAGGGTGTCGCGGTAGGCGTCCAGGGTCTCGCGCACCAGGCGGCGCTCGGCATCGCTCTCGCGCAGCGCGAAGTAGGCCTGCGCCACCTGGGCCTGCACCATCAGCCGGGTGCTCTGCAGCAGGGCCTCGCTGGCCTGGGCGTCCAGCGTCGCGGCCTGGCTGCCCAGGCCCAGGCGGCCGAACAGGTCGGTCTCCCAGGCCAGGTTGAGGCTGGGAGTGGCCAGATTGGTGACAGGCGCCGGGGTCACACCGGCGTTCTGGTTGGTGCCGCGGGCCACGCCCAGGCTGGCGCCCAGCTGCGGCAGGCGCCGGGCATCGGCCTCGCGCAGGCCGGCGCGGGCCTGCTGCAGCCGGGCCGCGGCCACCTGCAGGTCGGTGTTGCGGGCCTGGGCCCGCTGCATCAGATCGTCCAGCGCCGGGTCCTGGAAGACCGCCCACCAGGCGCCGCGCTCGGCACCGTCGGCCGGCGGCACCACCGCCCAGTGGCCTTCGGGGGCGGCGGCCGGTGTGCTCTTGTAGGCGGCCGGTGTGGCCGGCAGGGCGGACAGGTCCGGCGCCGGGGCGCTGGCGCAACCGGCCAGCACCAGGGCGGCCAGCAAGGGCGCCCACGCGAGGCGCACGGTGGGGGCAGAAGAAGACGTCATCGCGTGCTCCAGTTCAGGTTCAGTCATGCAGACCCCGCGGGGCGGCCGGGTGCGGCGGCAGGACCGCACCACCGGCAGGCATGTCGGGCTCCAGCAGGGGTTCCACGTCGTGCGGCACCACGCCGTGCTGCTTGAGCGGGCGGTTGCCCGCCAGGCGACGCAGCAGCACGTAGAACACCGGGGTCAGGAAGATGCCGAAGGCGGTCACGCCGATCATCCCGGCGAACACGGCCACCCCCATGGCGTGGCGCATCTCGGCACCGGCGCCGGTGGCCAGCACCAGGGGCAGCACGCCCATGATGAAGGCCATGGAGGTCATCAGGATGGGGCGCAGCCGCAGGCGGCTGGCCTCGATGGCGGCCTGCACGGGCGTGCGGCCAGCGAACTCCAGCTCGCGGGCGAACTCGACGATCAGGATCGCGTTCTTGGCGCTCAGCCCCACCAGCACCATCAGGCCGATCTGGGTGAAGACGTTGTTGTCACCCTGGGTGATCCACACGCCAGTCATCGCCGCCAGCAGGCTCATCGGCACGATCAGCAGGATGGCCAGCGGCAGGGTCAGGCTCTCGTACTGGGCGGCCAGCACCAGGAAGACCAGCAGGATGGCCAGCGGGAAGATCAGCGAGGCGGAGTTGCCAGCCAGGATCTCCTGGTAGGTCAGGTCGGTCCACTCGTAGGCGATGCCCGGGGGCAGCGTCTGGGCGGCGATGCGCTTGATGGCGTCCTGCGCCTGGCCGGACGAGTAGCCCGGGGCCGGGCCACCGTTGATGTCGGCGGTCAGGAAGCCGTTGTAGCGCATGGCCCGCTCCGGCCCGAAGGTGGGTTGCACCTTCAGCAGGGCCGACAGCGGCACCATCTCGCCGGTGCTGGCGCGCACCTTCAACGCACCCACGTCCTCCGGCCGGGCACGGTAGGCCGCGTCCGCCTGCACCCGCACCGAGTAGGTCCGGCCAAAGCGATTGAAGTCGTTGGCGTACAGGCTGCCCAGGTAGATCTGCAGGGTGTCGAAGATGTCGGTCACCGACACACCCAGCTGGCGCGCCTTGGTGCGGTCGATGTCGGCGTAGAGCTGCGGCACGTTGACCTGCCAGCTCGAGAACAGGCCAGCCAGTTCGGGCGTCTGGTAGGCCTTGGCCATGAAGGCCTTCTGCGCGGCGTCCAGCGCGTCATAGCCCAGCGAGGCGCGGTCTTCCAGCTGCAGCTTGAAGCCGCCGGTGGTGCCCAGGCCCTGCACCGGCGGGGGCGGGAACATGGCGATGAAGGCGTCCTGGATGCCGCCGAACTTCTGGTTGAGCGACTGCGCGATGGCACCGGCCGACAGCGACGGGTCCTTGCGCTGGTCGAAGTCCTTCAGTGCCACGAAGACGATGCCGGAGTTGGCGCTGTTGGTGAAGCCGTTGATCGACAGGCCGGGGAAGGTGATGGCGTGCTCCACGCCGGGCTGCTGCATCACGATCTGGTCCATGCGCCGGGTCACCGCCTCCGTGCGGTCCAGCGTGGCGCCGTCGGGCAGTTGGGCGAAGCCGATCAGGTACTGCTTGTCCTGCGCTGGCACGAAGCCCTTGGGCACGACCTGGAACAGGCCCACGGTCAGCAGCGCCAGCACGGCGTAGATGGTCAGCATCACCGCCTTGCGCGAGATGGCGCCGCGCACGCCGCCGCTGTAGCGCTCGGCGCCGCGGTGGAACAGGCGGTTGAAGCCGCGGAAGAAGCCACCCAGCACGCGGTCCATGCCGCGGGTGAGCCAGTCCTGCGGCTCGCCATGGCCCTTGAGCAGCAGCGCGGCCAGGGCGGGCGACAGGGTCAGCGAGTTGATGGCCGAGATCACCGTGGAGATGGCGATGGTCAGCGCGAACTGGCGGTAGAACTGCCCCGTCAGGCCGGTGATGAAGGCCAGCGGCACGAACACCGCCACCAGCACCAGGGCGATGGCGATGATGGGGCCCGAGACCTCGCGCATGGCCCGGTACGAAGCCTGGCGCGGCGTGAGGCCGCCCTCGATGTTGCGCTCCACGTTCTCGACCACCACGATGGCGTCGTCCACCACGATGCCGATGGCCAGCACCAGGCCGAACAGCGACAGCGCGTTGATCGAGAAGCCGAACAGCGCCATCACGCCGAAGGTGCCCACCACCGCCACCGGCACCGCCAGCAGCGGGATGATGGAGGCGCGCCAGGTCTGCAGGAACAGGATGACCACCAGCACCACCAGGGCGATGGCCTCCAGCAGGGTGTGCACCACCGACTCAATGGAGGCGCGCACGAACTGCGTGGGGTCGTAGACGATCTCGTACTTCACGCCGTCGGGCATGCTCTTCTGGATGTCGGCCATGGTGGCGCGCACCCCGTCGGAGATGGCGATGGCGTTGGAGCCCGGGGCCGCGAAGATGGGCACGGCCACCGCGTCCTTGCCGTCCAGCATGGAGCGCAGCGCGTAGTCGGCCGCGCCCAGCTCGATGCGGGCGATGTCGCGCAGGCGGGTCACCGCGCCGTCGCTGCCGGTGCGCACGACGATGTCGCCGAACTCGTCCTCGGTCTGCAGCCGGCCCTGGGCGTTGAGCGGCAGCTGCACGTCGATGCCCTGCAGGCCCGGCGAGGCGCCGACGATGCCGGCGGCGGCCTGCACGTTCTGCTCGCGGATGGCGGCCACCACGTCGCTGGCCGACAGGCCGTGGGCGGCCACCTTCTGCGGGTCCAGCCAGATGCGCATGGCGTAGTCGCCCGAGCCGAAGAGCTGCACGTCGCCCACGCCGGGCACGCGCGCCAGCCGGTCCTTGACATTGAGCACCGCGTAGTTGCGCAGGTAGGTCATGTCGTAGCGGCCGGTGGGCGACAGCAGGTGCACCACCATGGTCAGGTCCACCGAGGACTTGACGGTGGTGATGCCCAGGCGGCGCACCTCCTCGGGCAGGCGGGGCTCGGCCCGGGCCACGCGGTTCTGCACCAGCTGCTGGGCCTTGTCGGGGTCGGTGCCGAGCTTGAAGGTGACGGTCAGGGTCATCAGGCCGTCGGTGGTGGCCTGGCTGCTCATGTAGAGCATGCCCTCGACGCCGTTGATCTGCTCCTCAATGGGCGTGGCCACCGTCTCGGCGATCACCTTGGGGTTGGCGCCGGGGTAGTTGGCCCGCACGACGATGGAGGGCGGCACCACCTCGGGGTATTCCGAGATGGGCAGCCCGCGCACCGCGATCAGGCCGCCGAGGAAGATCAGCAGCGAGAGCACGCCGGCGAAGATCGGCCGGTCGATGAAGAACTTGGACAGGTTCATGGGGTGTCCTGGAAGGGGTTCAGGGGCGGGGTGGCAGCGTGGGAGCCCGGGGCTCAGGAGCGCTCACCCGCCTTCTTCTGGTTCTGGGCCTGCAACTCGCCCTTGGCGTCCATGGGCACCACTTGCGGCGCCACCTCGACACCGGGGCGCACTCGCTGCAGGCCGTTGACGACGATCTGCTCGCCGGCCTTCAGGCCCGAGGCCACCACGCGCAGGCCGTTGACCGCCGCCCCCAGCGTGACCTCGCGGTAGACCGTCTTGTGGTCGGCGCCCACCACCCAGACGTAGCGCTTGTTCTGGTCGGTGCCCACTGCACGCTCGTTGATCAGCAGCGCCGGCACCTTCTGGGCCTGGCCCAGCTGCAGCTGGGCGAACTGGCCCGGCATCAGCGCACCGTCGGCGTTGTCGAACACCGCGCGCAGGCGCACCGTGCCGCTCTGGGTGTTGACCTGGTTGTCCACCAGCTGCAGGGCGCCGGTGCGCTCGACACCGCCGCTGTCGCCGGTGCTCATGCGCACGGGGATCTGGCCGAGGCGCCCGCGCTGCCCGGCCCCGCCCGGCAGGCCGGCCAGGGCCTTGGCCACGGTGGATTCGTCGGCATCGAAGCTGGCGTAGATGGGGCTGACCGAGACCAGGGTGGTCAGCCCCGGCGCGCCCGGGCCGGCGGCCACCAGGTTGCCCACGGTGACCTCGCGCCGGCCCACGCGGCCGGACACCGGCGCGCGCACCACGGTGTAGCCGAGGTTCAGCTTGGCGGTCTGCAGCGCGGCCTGGGCGGCGCTGAGGTTGGCCTCGGCCTCGCGGGCGGCGTTGTCGCGCTCGTCCAGGTCACGCTGGGCGATGGCGTGGTCGTCCCACAGACGCTGGGCGCGCTCGCGCTCGCCGCGGGTGTAGTTGACCCGCGCCTGGGCGGCCAGCACCTGGGCATGGGCGCGGTCCACCTCGGCCTGGTAGGGCGCGGGGTCGATGGTGAACAGCGGGTCGCCGGCCTTGACCAGCGCGCCCTCGCGGAAGTGGCTGGCCAGCACGGTGCCGGAGACGCGGGCGCGCAGTTCCACATGGTCGATGGCCTCCAGCCGGCCGGAGAAGGCCGTCCAGGGCGCGACCGCCTGCTGCACCACGGCGGCCACCGAGACGGGCACCGCCGGCGCAGCAGCGGGCGCGCTCTCGGCGCCGGCTTTGTGGGTGACCAGCAGCGCGGCCGCCCCCAGCGCCAGCGCGGCGGTGATGGCCGTCAGCACGAACGGATGGGGACGGCGGGAATAGGTGGTGAAAAAGGACATGGTGGGCTCCTCGAAACGACGAACAGATGCGGGATAGGCAGAACGACAGGGCACAGCCAGCCCGGGCCACCCCAGGGGGCGGCCTCGGTCGGGCCTGGCAGGCCCGTCAAGAAGGGATCACGTCAGGCGGCGCTCGGGCCGGCCTCCGGTGCAGGACGTCCGGCGCAGCGCACCGCGCGCCGGACGGGGGGACAGCGGGCCAGGCCCTCGGCCAGAAAGGCCTGCAGCACCGGCCGCAGCTCGGCCACCCAGGGCGCCTGCAGGCAGCTCAGCCGGCTCAGCGCCTGCGGCCAGCCGGTGGGCCCGGCCAACCGGTGGGTCTGCACCGCCACGCCCGCGGCCTGCAGGGCGTGGGCATAGGCCAACCCCTCGTCGCGCAGCGGATCGTCCTCGCCCACCGCCACCAGGGCCGGGGCCACATGGGCCAGGCGCGCGGCATGCAGCGGTGCGGCATAGGGGTGGTCGCCCTGGCGTCCCAGGTAGGCCGCCCAGCCGCGGGCAATGGCGCAGTCGGCACAGCCCTGCCCCGCCTCGCGCAATGACGCGGTGGCCATGCAGGGGTCCAGCAGGGGCGAGAGCAGCACCTGTCCGGCCAGCGGCAGGCCCTGATCGCGCGCCCACAGGGCCAGGCCGGCGGCCAGGTTGGCGCCGGCCTCCTCGCCGGCCACCCACAGCGCCGTGCCGGCACCGGCCAGCCGGGTGCGCGCCCGGCGCAGCCAGCGCAGCAACGCCCCGGCCGCCTGCAGTGCGGCCGGGAAGGGCTGGGCCGGCGCCTTGGGGTAGTCCAGCGAGACCACCACCGCACCGCTCTGGGCCAGCAGGCGGGCGGTGGGCAGGCCGCTGTCCAGATCCCCATCGGTGAAGGCGCCGCCGGGCAGATGCAGCACCAGGGGCCGTCGGACCGCCGCCCCGCACCCGCCCACGGCCGCATGGATGCGCACCGCCAGCGGCGCATCCAGGCCGGCGTCGACCAGGGTGTCGCGCCAGGCGGCGGTGGGCAGGGTGAGGGCGTTCATGGGGTGGAGGGTGAGAGAAGGCGGATCGGTTTCAGCGTTGGGGTGAACGATAGGTGTTGCACCCGAAGAGATAAACCACCGCCACTCAGACACAGTTTTTCTGGAGATGAAACAATGCGGCGCATTCACCCACCCCACCGCAGGAGTCCCTCCGATGGACAAGCTCAGTGCCATGCAGGCCTTCGCCCGTGTCGTCGAGGCCGGCACCTTCACCAAGGCCGCCGATTCGCTGGGCCTGCCCAAGGCCGCCGTCACCCGGCTGATCCAGTCGCTGGAGGAGCAGCTGCAGATCCGCCTGCTCAACCGCACCACGCGGCGCGTCACCGTCACGCCCGATGGCGCCGCCTATTACGAGCGGGTCAGCCGCCTGCTCAACGACCTGGACGAGCTGGAAGGCTCGCTCAGCCATGCACGGGTCACGCCCAAGGGGCGCATCCGGGTGGATGTCTCGTCCTCGGTGGCGCGGCTGCTGCTGATCCCGGCGCTGCCGCAGTTCCACGCCCAGTACCCGGAGATCCAGATCGACCTGGGGGTGAGCGACCGGCCGGTGGACCTGGTGGGCGACAACGTGGACTGCGTGCTGCGCGCTGGCGAGATCACCGACCCCTCGCTGGTGGCGCGCCGGGTGGGGTTCTGGCGCTATGTCTGCGCCGCCTCGCCCGACTACCTGCGCCGCCACGGCCTGCCGCGGCACCCGCGCGAGCTGGAAACGGGCGAGCACAAGGTGGTGAGCTACTTCTCGGCCCGCACCGGCCGGCACTTCGCCTTCGATTTCCACCGCGACGGCGAACGCATCGAGGTGCAGGGCCGCTACCGCCTCTCGGTCAACGACGGCAATGCCTTCCTGACCGCGGCGCTGCACGGCCTGGGCATCGTGCAGATCCCCTACTTCACGCTGCGCCCGCACATGGACGCGGGCGAGCTGGTGCCGCTCTTGTGCGACTGGGATTCGGACCCGGTGCCGA
Source organism: Ideonella benzenivorans (assembly GCF_020387415.1). Taxonomy (GTDB): domain Bacteria; phylum Pseudomonadota; class Gammaproteobacteria; order Burkholderiales; family Burkholderiaceae_C; genus Ideonella; species Ideonella benzenivorans. Next base: position 119,889 of record NZ_JAGWCB010000018.1, read on the forward strand.
TGTACGTGGTCTACCCGCCCAACCGGCACCTGAGCACCAAGCTGCGCGTCTTCGTGGACTGGGTGGCCGCGCTGTTCTCCCGCCACACCGACGCCGAGGAACAGCTGCTGGCCGCCTGCTGCCTGGATGACGAGGGCAAGCCGCCGGCCAGCTGTCTGATGCTGGAGGCCTGGTACCAGCAGCTGGAGGCCGAGCACGCGGCCCACCTGGCGGCGGAGAGCGCCACCACCCAGGCCCTGGCGCCGCTGCGGCTGCCGACCCCCGCGCGCTGAAGCGCGCCGGGTTCAGAAATCCCCGCGCCGGCCGGCCTTGATGTCGCCTCGGCGCTTCTTGCCTTCCAGGCGGCGCTGCTGCGAGCCCCAGGTGGGGCGGGTGGCGCGGCGTTTCTTCGGCTCGTAGGCCGCGGCGTCCACCAGCGCCTGCAGGCGCGCCAGCGCATCGGCCTGGTTGAGCGGCAGGCTGCGGTGGTCCTGGGCCTTGATGGTGATGACGCCATCGCTGCCGATGCGCTGGTCCGGCCAGGCCCGCAGCCGGGCCTTCAACGCCTCGGGCAGCCGGCTGGCGCCGATGTCAAACCGCAGCTGGGCCGCGTTGGACACCTTGTTGACGTTCTGCCCGCCCGCGCCCTGGGCCCGGATGGCGGTGAACACCACCTCCTTCGGGTCGATGCGGGGCGCGTGCATCGCGGGCTCAGCCTTCCAGCGGATGGTCCGGCGGAGGCGGCGGGGCCTGGCGCACCTCGCGCTGGCGTTGCTCCATCTCGGAGCGCAGCTGGCGCCGCACCTTGGCATTGGCCCAGCGGCGGCGCTCCTCCTGCGTGGTGGGCTTGTGCGGCGGCACCGCCACCGGCTTGCCGTTGTCGTCCACCGCCACCATCGTGAAGAAGCAGCTGTTGGCGTGGCGCACCACCTGGCTGCGGATGTCCTCGGCCACCACCTTGATGCCGATCTCCATCGACGAGGTGCCGGTGTGGTTGACCGAGGCCAGGAAGGTGACCAGCTCGCCCACGTGGATGGGCTGGCGGAACATGACCTGGTCCACGCTGAGCGTGACGACATAGCGCCCCGCGTAGCGGCTGGCACAGGCATAGGCCACCTGGTCGAGGAACTTCAGGACGGTGCCACCGTGCACATTGCCACTGAAGTTGGCCATGTCGGGGGTCATCAGCACCGTCATCGAAAGCTGGTGCGAAGGCAGATGTTCCATGGAATCAGAAACCGTTGACGAAAACCACAAAGAAGAAGACGGCCGCTCAGCCCCGCGGCAGCGGCCGGGCCGGCGGCAGCCAGACGGGCTGGCCCTGCGCATCGAGTTGCAAGACCCGCACCCGTTCGCGCCCGCCGTCGAGCAGCAGGTCCACCGTGTCGCGGCCGTGCATGGCGCTCAAGCGGGCCCAGAGGGCCGCGTCCGCCGCTGACGGCGGCGGCGGTGCCTCGGGCAGCAGCCGCCAGTGCCCGGCCTTGCCACGCAGCTCGACCCGGCCCGCGGGGTAGTGCCACCAGCGGTTCTGCGCGGCCTGGCCCTCGCGCCAGCGCACCGACAAGGTCAGCCCGGCCACCGGCCACTCGCCGATCTGGACCTGCAGCAGGGCATCCTCCACCCCCTCCAGCGGCAGCACGCGCAGCGGCCGCGGCTGGCCGGAGGCCAGGTCCACCAGCCAAGGCTGCAGACGGATGTCGGTCAGGGTCTGCCGCGGGCCGGTCGCACTGGTGAGGTCCGGCCAGCGGGCTTCGCGCAGCGAGGCCTGCGCCACGACCACCCACAGCACCGGCGGACGGGGCGTGCCCACCGCGGCGCTGACGATCCAGCGGGGATGCGCCACCTCGCGACTGCAGGCGCCCAGCCCGCCCACCACACCGGCCAGGGGAGCCGAGATGAGCAGCGCCCGGCGTCGCATGCCTCAGGCGGGTTCGCCCGCCACCTGCACCGGCACCCGCGGGGCGACGGCGCACATCAGTTCATAGCCCAGCGTGCCGGCCGAACGGGCCACCTCGTCGATGGACAGCAGGCTGCCCTGCGGGCCGTGGCCCCACAGCGTCACCTCACTGCCGATGCCGGCCTGGGGCACCGGGGTCAGGTCCACCTCCAGCATGTCCATCGACACCCGGCCGACGGTGCGGGTGCGCACGCCGTCCACCAGGATGGGCGTGCCGGTGGGCGCCACGCGAGGGTAGCCGTCGGCATAGCCGCAGGCCACCACGCCGATGCGCATCGGCTGCTCGGCCACGAACAGGCTGCCGTAGCCCACGCTGTCGCCGGGCTGCAGGTTCTGGGTGGCGATCAGCTTGCTGCGCAGCGTCATCGCCGGCTGCAGGCCCCATTGCTCGGCCGTGTGTTCGGGGAAGTCCGGCGAGCTGCCATACAGCAGGATGCCGGCGCGGATCCAGTCGGCGCGCACGCCGGCCTCGGCCAGATGGCGCAGCGTGGCCGCGCTGTTGGCCAGGCAGCGCTCGCCCGGCAGGTCGTGCGTGGCGGCGTTGAAGGCGGCCATCTGGTGGGCGATGCCGTTCTTGCCGAAGCGGTCGGCGTCGGCGTCGGAGAAGTGGGTGATCAGCGAGATCTCCTCCACCTGCGGCAGCGCGTTCAACCGGGCCCAGGCGCCGCGCACGGCCGCGCCGGTGAAGCCCAGGCGGTTCATGCCGGAGTTCACCTTCAGGAAGACATGGTGGGGCTGGTGCGTCTTGTGCGCGGCCAGCCAGTCGATCTGCTGTTCGCAGTGCACCACATGGGCGATGTTCAGGCGCGAGCAGGTTTCCAGGTCGCGCGGCTCGAAGCAGCCTTCGAGCAGCACGATCGGGCCACGCCAGCCCAGGGCGCGCAGGCGCTCGGCCTCGGCCAGATCCAGCAGGGCGAAGCCATCGGCTCCGCGCAGCGCGTCGAACACGCGCTCAATGCCATGCCCGTAGGCATTGGCCTTGACGACGGCCCAGACCCGGCTGTCAGGGGACTGGGCGCGGGCCCGAGTCAGGTTGTGGCGAACGGCATCGACATGGATCAGGGCTTCAATCGGACGGGGCATGATGACGAGGTTTCCTCTCAACCGGGATTGTGCCAGCCGGGGCGATGCCCTGCCCGCACACCCCGCGCATGCTATAAACCCGCTCGCTTTGCCAAGAGGCCTTGCGTGTCCGGCCCAGCCGCTGCCCCGTGCAGCGCCCGGCCTGCCGCAGTGCCTCGCCCCAGCATGAAAAAAGGTTTTTTCACCATCATGTCAGCGCAGTTCTTCAGCTCGCTGGCAGACAACGCATTGCTGGTCGGCGCGATCGAACTGCTCAAGTCCTCCGGTGCACCGGCCTGGCAGATCCCAGCGCTGACGCCGATGTTTGCGTTGTTCTACGTGATCCTCGCCCCCCTGGTCGGCGCCTTCGCCGACGCGGTCCCCAAGGGCAAGGTCATGCTGTATTCCAACGGCATCAAGGCCATCGGCTGCCTGCTGATGCTGTTCGGCGGCCACCCGCTGCTGGCCTACGCCATCGTCGGCCTGGGCGCGGCGGCCTACTCGCCGGCCAAGTACGGCATCCTCACCGAGCTGCTGCCGCCCTCGCAGCTGGTCAAGGCCAACGGCTGGATCGAAGGCCTGACCATCGCCTCCATCATCCTGGGCGTGCTGCTGGGCGGCCAGTTGGTGGGCCCGCGGCTGTCGCCGCTGCTGCTGGGCATCGACGTGCCGCTGCTCGACACCGGCGTGGACACCCCGGCCGAGGCGGCCATCGCCACGATGATCGTGCTGTACCTGATCGCCGCGGCCTTCAACCTGAAGATCCCCCGCACCGAGGCCCCGCTGCAGCCGCTGTCGTCCAGCGTGCTGGAACTGGTGCGCGACTTCGGGCAGTGCAACACCCGGCTCTGGAAGGACAAGCTCGGCCAGATCTCGCTGGCCACCACCACGCTGTTCTGGGGCGTCTCGGGCAACCTGCGGGTGATCGTGTTCGCCTGGGCGGCGGCCGCGCTGGGCTACAGCACCACCCAGGCCTCCAGCCTGGTCGGGGTGGTGGCCATCGGCACCGCCGCCGGCGCAGTGATCGCCTCCATCTTCATGCGGCTGGACCGGGCCACCAACGTGCTGCCGCTGGGCATCGGCATGGGCATCCTGGTGGTGGGGCTGAACGGGGTGCACCAGGTCTGGCTGGCCGTGCCCTTTCTGATCGTGCTGGGCGCGCTGGGCGGCTACCTGGTGGTGCCGATGAACGCGCTGCTGCAGCACCGCGGCCACAACCTGATGGGCGCCGGCCGCTCGATCGCGGTGCAGAACTTCAACGAACAGACCTGCATCCTGGCCCTGGGCGCCATCTACACCGGCATGACCCGCGTCGGCCTGTCGGCCTTCACCGCCATCGGGGTGTTCGGCCTGGGCGTGGCCGGGCTGATGTGGCTGATCCGCCGCTGGCACCGCCGCAACTGCGTGGTGCACAAAGCCGAAGTCGAGCACCTGCTGGCCATCGCGCGCAGCGACTGCCACTGAACGGGCCCGCCGATGACGGACACCCGTTTCCACGCGGGCCGCGGCCCCGTGCTCGCGCTGCTGGCCAACGCCATGGTCTGGGGCATCAGCTGGTGGCCGCTGCGCCAGCTGCAGGCCCTGGGTCTGCACCCGCTGTGGGCCACCGCCCTCATCTTCGGCCTGTGCGCCACGCTGATCAGCCTGCGCTGGCGCGGCGCCTGGCCAGCCCTGCTGCGCCGCCCGCTGCTGTGGGGCATCGCGGTCGCCGCCGGCATCAACAACGCCTGTTTCAACTGGGGCGTGACCGAGGGCGACGTGGTCAAGGTGGTGCTGCTGTTCTACCTGATGCCGCTGTGGACGGTGCTGCTGGCGCGCTGGGTGCTGCACGAACACGTCAGCCCCGAGGGGCTGGTGCGGGTGGCCCTGTCGGTCGGCGGTGCGGTGCTGGTGCTGTGGCCCCAGCAAGGCCGCAGCCTGCTGGAAGGCACGCGGCCGGTGGACCTGCTGGGCCTGCTGGCGGGCTTCTTCTTCGCGGTGAACAACATCCTGCTGCGCAAGGCCAATGACCGCGACAGCGGCGCGCCCGGGCTGGCCATGTTCCTTGGCGGGCTGGCCGTGGCCCTGCCACTGGCGCTCAGCCTGCCGGACGTGCCCCGCCCGCCCGCCCTGGCGCCGGGCTGGCTGGCCGGCTGCGCCGCGCTGGCCGGGGTCTATGTGGTCAGCAACGTGGCCCTGCAGTACGCGGCCACCCGCATGCCGGCCAATGCCACCTCGGTGTTGATGATCACCGAGGTGCTGTGGGCCTCGGCCTCGGCCCTGCTGCTGGGCGCCGGCACGCTGACGCCGGCGCTGGCCCTGGGCGGCGCGCTGATCCTGGGCTCGGCCCTGCTGGCGGCCCTCAGGCCTTGAGGCCGGTGCCGGCCCGGCCCTCGGGCGGCAGCCACAGCCCGCCATAGGCCCGGCGCAGGCGCCCCTGCGCCACCAGCGTGCCCAGCAGGCTGTTGACGGTCTGGCGCGACAGGCCGGCCAGCGCCGCCAGCTCCGCCTGGGTGGCGCGCAGGCGCTGCCAGCCCTCGGCGTCGCGCTCCCGGCCAGGCTGCTCGCGCCGCATCTGGTCCAGCGCCAGCGTCAGCCGGTCCATGGCGCCGTGGTGGCGGGCCGCCGCCAGCTGGCGCATCGTCGCATCGTGCCGGCGGGCGAACTCGGCCATCAGCGCGCGGGCAAAGCCGGGCACGCCGTCCATCAGCAGCGCGTACGCCGCCGGCCCCAGCACCAGCAGGCGGCTGGGCCGGGTGGTGATGGCCTCGTAGGTGGCCGGCAGGCCGCTGGCAAACGAGGCCAGGCCGAACAGCTGCATCGGCTGCGTGTGCTCCACCACCGAAACCGCGCCATCCACCGTGCCCAGGCGGATCTCCACCTCGCCGGCCAGCACCCCGAACAGGGCCGGCGTGGGCGCGCCCTGGGCAAACACCACCGCATGCGCCGGCAGCCGCCGCACCTGCACCCGGGGCAGCAGCGCCCGCAGCGTGGCCGCGGGCCAGGGCAGCTGCGGAAACTGGTGGGCCAGCAGCAGCGAAAGATCGGTCAGCGCATCGGCAGCCATGGACCCAATTGTCGTCTGCCCGACATTTTCAGGCGCCCGCAGGCTCTACGCTGCGCGCCATGGACTGCCTGAACATGAGCGCCCCGCTGGCCGACCACCGCCACGCCGCCGGCTACGAGCACCACGGCCTGCACGAGTTCGTTGAGGAGCCGCTGTACCAGCGCCTGTGTCGGCTGACCGCGCGCAGCCCCGCGGCCCTGGCCCTGCACGCCGCCCTGCCCCCCGGCCCGCTGCGCCCCACGCTGTGGCTGGCCGCGCTGCACGAGCGGGTGCTGGCCGGCGGCACGGCCCGGCCGGACGCGCTGGCCGGCTGGTTCGCCAGCGTGGGCGGCCCCCGCGCGGTGGAGGACCCCGCCCTGCCCGCCGCCTTCGAGGCCTTCGTCGCCCGCCACGCCGCCGTGCTGCGCCAGCACCTGGCCCAGCGCGCCACCCAGACCAACGAGGTGGGCCGCGGCGCGGTGCTGCGCCCGGCCCTGGCCGAGATCGCCCGGCGCAGCGGCCGCCCGCGTCTGGCCCTGTTCGATTTCGGCGCCAGTGCCGGGTTGAACCTGAACGTGGCGCACCACCGCGCGGTCTACACCTTCGACGACGGCCGGCCCCCGCTGGCCGCCGGCCCGGCAGGGGCTGCGGTGCCCGAGCTGCCCTGCCGCGTGCACGGCCAGCCCCCGGCCGACTCCCTGCTGGGCGGCGGCTGGCAGCTGGCCACGGGCCAGGGCTGCGACCTGCAGCCGGTGGACCTGCACGATGCGCGGGCCCGCGACTGGCTGCTGGCCTGCCTGTGGCCGCGCGACACCCTGCGGGCCGAGCGCCTGCGCCGCGCCTTGGTCGTCGCCCAGGCGCACCCGCCCCATGTCACGGCCCATGCCGACGGGCTGACGCTGCTGGAACGCTGGCTGGACACGCTGCCCCCGGACGTCACCCCGGTGCTCTGGCACAGCTGGGTGCTGGCCTACTTCCAGCCCGAGGCGCTGCGCGACTTCCGCCGCCGGGCCGAGGCCCTGGTGGGCCGGCGCGGGCTGTGGTGGCTGTCGGCCGAGGACGCGGCGCACACCCAGGCCCTGTGCGACCTGCCCCTGCCCACCGATGCGGTGCCCGGCGAGGCCCGGGCCGCGCCCGCCAGCCACACCTTCTGGACCCTGACGGCCCCGGCCCCGCAGGTGGACGATGCGCGGCAAGTCACCCTGCTGGCCCGCGCCCATCCACACGGCCACTGGCTGCAATGGCTGGCCCCGGCGGGATAATGCGCGCCTTTCCCGCGAACCGCCTTTCACAGGATCCTGCATGTTCCAGCACATCGAGCCTTATGCCGGCGACCCCATCCTCACGCTGAACGAGGACTTCCAGAAGGATCCGCGGCCGGACAAGATCAACCTGTCCATCGGCATCTACTTCGACGACGACGGCCAGATCCCGGTGATGGCCGCGGTGCGCGAGGCCGAGGCCCGCATCGCCGCCCATCCCGGCCCCAAGCCCTACCTGCCGATGGAAGGCCTGCCCGCCTTCCGCAGCGCCGTGCAGGCCCTGCTGTTCGGCCTGGGCCACCCGGCACTGACCGAGCACCGCGTCGCCACCATCCAGGCCGTGGGCTCCAGCGGCGGCCTGAAAGTAGGCGCTGACTTCATCCACCGCTGGTTCCCGCAGAGCGAGCTGTGGGTCAGCGACCCGACCTGGGACAACCACAAGGCGGTGTTCGACGGCGCCGGGGTGAAGGTGCACACCTACCCCTACTACAACGCCGAGACCGGCGGCCTGCGCTTTGAGGAGATGCTGCACACGCTGCGCCAGCTGCCCGCCCACAGCGTGGTGCTGCTGCACGCCTGCTGCCACAACCCCACCGGTGTGGACCTGAGCGCCGCCCAGTGGGATGAGCTGATTCCGGTGCTGCGCGAGAAGAAGCTGCTCGCCTTCCTGGACCTGGCCTACCAGGGCTTTGGCGATGGCGTGGATGCCGACGCCTACGCGGTGCGCGCGCTGGCCGCCGCCGGCCTGTCCTTCTTCGTCGCCAACAGCTTCTCCAAGAGCCTGAGCGTCTATGGCGAGCGCTGCGGCGCGCTGAGCGTGGTCTGCCCCGACGCCAAGCAGGCCGACGTGGTGCTGGGCCAGCTCAAGGCCACGGTGCGCCGCAACTACTCCAGCCCCCCGCTGCATGCCGCGCAACTGGTGGCCACCGTGCTGGGCACGCCCGCGCTGCACGCACAGTGGGTGCATGAGCTGGGCGCGATGCGCGAACGCATCCGCGCCATGCGTGCCCGGCTGCACGCCATCATCAGCGCCAAGGTGCCGGGCCGCAACTTCGACTACTTCATCACCCAGCGCGGCATGTTCAGCTACACCGGCCTGAGCCCGGCCCAGGTGGACCGCCTGCGCGAAGAGTTCGGCGTGTACCTGGTGCGCTCGGGCCGCATGTGCGTGGCCGGTTTGAACTCGCGCAACGTCGAGCGCACCGCCGAGGCGATGGCCGCCGTGCTGGCGGGCTGAACCCGTCCCCTGGGCCGGGGCGCGCCCCCGGCTCAGCCCTGGCCGCCGGTCACCCCGCTGGCCACGCCGGCGGCCTGCGCCAGCGTCTCGGCGCCCAGGGACGCCCGCTCGCCGGGGTGGCCGCCCAGGGCCATCGGGATGCACACAAAGGCCAGCAGCACCACCGGTGCCAGCGTGGCCACCACCACGCCCGTGAACTGACGGACAAAGTTTTCGATCTGGGTCATGTCGCGCTCCTGTCGCTTGAATCCATGCCGCTCATGGTGGGGATCCGATCTGAAGCACGGCTGAACCCGGCGCCCTGTTCTTAAGACGGCCTTCAGTCCCCACCGCCACCATGCGGACCATCCCGATACCGGAGGTCCGACATGCCCTTCTCGATCCGCCGCCACGGCCTGGCCGTCTGCGCGGCCGCCCTGTGGGCCGGCCTGAACGCCAGCGCCGCCCTGGCCGCCACCCCCGCCGAGCTGCTGGCCGGCTACAGCGCTGAGGCCGGCGTGCGGGCCGAGCCCGCCCGGGGCCAGGCCTTCTTCACCCAGCGCCACGGCCAGGAATGGGCCTGCGCCAGCTGCCACACCGCCAACCCCACGCAGGCGGGCAAGCATGTCGTCACCGGCAAGAGCATCGCCCCGATGGCGCCGGCCGTGAACGCCCAGCGCTTCACCGACCTGGCCAAGACCGAGAAGTGGTTCCGCCGCAATTGCAAGGACGTGGTCGGGCGGGAGTGCCAGGCCAACGAGAAGGCCGACATCCTGGCCTGGCTGATGACGCTCAAGTGAAGGGGCCGACGATGAAGCAACTCACCGCCGCCCTGCTGCTGCCCTGGCTGGTCCTGGCCAGCGCCGGCCTGCACGCCGAGGAAGAGGAAGAAGGCGGCCACAGCCGCCGCGTGCCGGCCCTGCCCAAGTACCAGCAGGAATGCAGCGCCTGCCACGTGGCCTACCCCGCCTTCGGCCTGCCGGCCGCCTCCTGGGCCCGGCTGATGAACCACCTGCCGCAGCACTTTGGCACCGACGCCTCGCTGGACCCGGCCACCACGCGCGAGATCAGCCAGTGGCTGCAGGCCAACGCCGCCACCGGCCACCGCGCCCAGGACACCCCGCCCGAGGACCGCATCACCCGCAGCCGCTGGTTCGTGCGTGAACACCACGAGATCAGCTCGGCCACCTGGCAGCGCGCCGCCATCGGCAAGCCGTCCAACTGCGCCGCCTGCCACACCGGCGCGCCGCAGGGCCGCTTCAGTGAACACGACGTGCGCATCCCGCGCTGAGGAACCCGCATGACCACCGCAAACCCGAGCGCCGGCGCCAGCGCCGCGCCCACCGCCGAGCAGGAAACCGCCCTCAGCCCCGTGCGGATCTGGGACTGGCCAGTGCGCGTCTTCCACTGGCTGGCCGTGGCCTGCTTTGCCGGCGCCTGGCTGACCTCTGAAAGCGAGCGCCTGCACCTGGTGCACATCACCTGCGGCTACACGCTGGCCGGCCTGGTGGCCTTCCGGGTCGTCTGGGGCCTGCTGGACACCGGCCCGGCGCGCTTCGCCAACTTCGTGCGCAGCCCGGCCGCCGCCTGGCGCTACCTGTGCTCGCTGCTGAGTGAGCGGCCGCTGCACTACACCGGCCACAACCCCGCCGGGGCGCTGGCCATCGTCGCGCTGCTGGGGCTGATCGCCCTGACCGTGGGGCTGGGCTGGGCCACCGAGACCGAGCGCCTGCCCGCCTGGCTGGACGAAGGCCACGAACTGGCCGCCAACGCGCTGATGGCCCTGGTGGTGGTGCACCTGCTGGGCGTGGCCGTGGGCAGCCTGCGCCACCGCGAAAACCTGCCCCGCGCCATGCTGACCGGCTTCAAGCGCGGCCTGCCGGGCGAAGGCCTCAAACGCACCCGCGCCTGGCTGGGCGTGCTGATCCTGGCGGCCGTGCTGGGCTTCTGGGCCTGGCAGTGGCAAAGTGCCCCCCAGGTCACCCCCGGGCTGGGTGATGGTGCGGCCACGCCCCTGGGCGCCCCGCTGGGGCAAGGGGGAGAGGGCGACCGTGACGATGACGACGACTGAACTCCACGATGCGCATCCTGTTGGCTGAAGACGATCCCCTGCTGGGCGACGGCCTGCGCGCCGGCCTGCGGCAGCAGGGCTTTCAAGTGGACTGGGTCCGCGACGGCCTGGCCGCCGAGCGCGAGTTGCGCTCCGGCGTGTACATCGCCGCGGTGCTGGACCTGGGCCTGCCGCAGCGCGATGGCATGGACGTGCTGGCCCAGGTGCGTGGCGCCGGCATCACCACCCCCGTGCTGGTGCTGACCGCCCGCGACGCCCTGCCCGACCGCGTCCGCGGCCTGGACGCCGGCGCCGACGACTATGTCGTCAAGCCCGTGGACCTGCTGGAGCTGGGCGCCCGGCTGCGCGCCCTGGTGCGCCGCGCCCACGGCCAGCCGCAGGAGCGGCTGTGCGCGCTGGACGTGGCGCTGGACCCCGCCGGCCGCAGCGTGACGCTGGCCGGTGAGCCGGTGGCCCTGTCCGCCCGCGAGTTCGACCTGCTGCAGGCGCTGATGCTCAACGCCGGCCGCGTGCTCAGCCGCGAACAGCTGGAACAGCACCTCTACAGCTGGGGCCAGGAGGTGGAAAGCAACGCCGTGGAGGTGCATGTGCACCACCTGCGGCGCAAGCTGCGGCCCGAGCTGATCGTCACCGTGCGCGGCGTGGGTTACATGGTGCCCCGGCCCGAGGGCCTGTCATGACCCTGCGGCGGCCCGGCTCGCTGCAACGCCGGCTGTTGCTGGCGGTCACAGGGGCGGTGGCGGCCCTGTGGCTGGCCACGGCCGTCTTCACCTATTGGGAAGCCCAGCACGAGCTGGACGAACTGCTGGACGCCCACCTGGCGCAGGCCGCCTCGCTGCTGGTGGCCCAGGCCGCGCCGGTGGATGGCGACCTCCGCCACGACGACGCCCAGGACGGCCGGCACCCGGACCCCGACGACGGCCTGGTGGACGCGCCGCGGCTGCACCAGTACGCCCGCCGCGTGGCCTTCCAGGTCTGGCATGAGGGGCAGCTGGTGATGCGCTCGCCCACCGCGCCCGACACCCCGCTGTCCACCCTGGCCAGCGGCTTCGAGAACCGCACACTGGCCGACGAAACCTGGCGCCTGTTCGCCACCCACGGCCGCGAGAACGATGTGCAGGTCTATGTGGCCGAGCGCATCAGCTCCCGCAGCGACATCCTGTGGGGCATGATGCGCGGCCTGCTGGGCCCGCTGCTGCTGGCCCTGCCGCTGATCGCCCTGGCCGTGTGGGGCACGGTGTGGCGCACGCTGCGGCCGCTGGGGCAGCTCAGCCGCGCCCTGGCCGCGCGCCAGCCGGGCGACCTGGCCCCGATCACCCTGCCCGAGGCGCCGCCGGCCGAGCTGGAACCCGCGCTGCGCGAACTCAACGAACTGTTGGCCCGCATCGGCACGCTGATCGACGGCGAACGCCGCTTCACCGCCGACGCCGCCCATGAGCTGCGCACCCCGATTGCCGCCATCCGCGCCCAGGCCCAGGTGGCCCTGGCTGCCACCGCGGACGACGAGCGCCGCCACGCCCTGCAGGCCACGCTGCAGGGCTGCGACCGCGCCAACCACCTGGTGCAGCAGCTGCTGACCCTCTCCCGCGTGGAAGCGGCCCACCACGCCAGCGGGCCCGGCACCCCGCCGCCGCCGCTGGTGGACCTGGCCGGCGTGGCCCGCGCCGTGGTGGGCGAACTGGCCCCCACCGCCGTGGCCCGCCAGCAGACGCTGGCCCTGGAGGCCCCCGACACCCTGCCCCTGCCCGGCAACGACACCCTGCTGCGGGTGCTGCTGCGCAACCTGGTGGACAACGCGCTGCGCTACAGCCCCGAGGGGGCCGAGGTGCAGGTGCGCCTGACGCAGGACAGCGACGGCACCCATCTGGAGGTAGAGGACAGCGGCCCCGGCCTGGAAGAGGCCGAACTCGCCCGCCTGGGCGAACGCTTCTTCCGCAAGCTGGGCACCGGCGTCAGCGGCAGCGGCCTGGGCTGGTCCATCGTGCGGCGCATCGCCGCCGCACAGCACGCGCAGTTACAGGTGACACGCTCCACCCGCCTGGGTGGCCTGTGGGTGCGGGTGGACTGGGCGCCACCATCCCCAATCTGACCGACGTTCTCGTCGCGTTACCGGCACAAAGCATGCACTGGGGCCCTCTAGGGGTTGGTCCCAGGGTCGGTCTTGGCAATAGTGTTCATCTGGCGTGCACCAAGTTGCAACTTGATGCCCCCAGACTGGCGCTCTTGCCTTGCACTACCTCCCTGGTCCACCCAGGGATTCACCCGGTTTGCATGCCATGTCCAACGCTGTCACGTCCGTTCCCGCCCGCCCGGCCCGGCCTTCCCGCCGCTGGCCCCCGGCTCTGCTGCTGAGCCTGGCCCTGCTGGGGGCCGGCGGGCTCCCCTTTCCCTCCGCCCAGGCCGCCGGCGCGCCGGACCTCAGCCAGGCCGTCGAATACAAGCTGGGCCCGGGCGACCAACTCCGCATCCAGGTCTACCAAAGCGATGACCTGACGCTGGAAACCCGGCTGTCGGACCGCGGCGTTCTCTCTTACCCACTGCTGGGCCACCTGCAACTGGGCGGCCGCACCCTGCTGGAGGCCGAAGCCCTGATCGCCGACGGCCTGCGCAAAGGCCAGTACGTGAAGGACCCGCAGGTCACCGTGGTGCTGCTGCAGGTGCGCGGCAACCAGGTGAACGTGCTGGGCCAGGTGGCCAAACCCGGCCGCTACCCGCTGGAAGCCGGCGTCAACCGCCTGAGCGACCTGCTGGCCACGGCCGGCGGCATCACCCCTCTCACCGGCAGCGACATCGTCACCGTGGTGGGCCAGCGCGGCGGCAAGCCGTTTCGCAAGCTCATCGACCTGCCCCAGGTCTTCAGCAGCCCGGACGCCAGCGACGACCTGGTGCTGGCCGCCAACGACGTCGTCTACGTGGACCGCGCCCCGGTCATCTACATCTACGGCGAAGTGCAGAAACCCGGCCAGCTGCGGCTGGAGCGCGGCATGACCCTGCTGCAAGGCCTGGCGGCCGGCGGCGGGTTGACGCTGCGCGGCACCGAGCGCGGCATCCAGGTGCAGCGCCGCGCCGCCCAAGGCAAGGTGGAGATGCTGCAGCCCGACATGCAGGCCCCGTTGCAGGACGGCGACGTCATCTACGTGCGCGAAAGCATCTTCTGAAACAAAAGCCCCAGGAAGGAACACCCATGACCCGCAAAGTGGCCCTGATCACCGGCGTGACCGGCCAAGACGGCTCCTACCTCGCCGAATTCCTGCTGAAGAAGGGCTACGAGGTGCACGGCATCAAGCGCCGCAGCAGCCTGTTCAACACCGACCGCATCGACCACCTGTACCAGGACCCGCACGCCAGCGACCGCAAGTTCATCCTGCACTACGGCGACCTGACGGATTCGACCAGCCTGGTGCGCATCATCCAGAAGGTGCAGCCTGACGAGATCTACAACCTGGCCGCGCAAAGCCACGTGGCCGTCTCGTTCGAAGAGCCCGAATACACCGCCAATGCGGACGGCATCGGCGCGCTGCGCATCCTGGAGGCCATCCGCATCCTGGGGCTGACGAAGAAGACCCGCTTCTACCAGGCCAGCACCAGCGAGCTCTATGGCCTGGTGCAGGAGATCCCCCAGAAGGAAACCACGCCCTTCTACCCGCGCAGCCCGTACGCGGTGGCCAAGCTCTATGCCTACTGGATCACGGTCAACTACCGCGAGGCCTACGGCATCTACGCCTGCAACGGCGTGCTGTTCAACCACGAAAGCCCGCAGCGCGGCGAAACCTTCGTCACTCGCAAGATCACCCGCGCCATCAGCCGCATTGCCCTGGGCCTGCAGGACTGCCTGTACCTGGGCAACCTGAGTGCGCTGCGCGACTGGGGCCACGCCCGCGACTATGTGGAAATGCAATGGCTGATGCTGCAACAGGCCCAGGCGGAAGACTTTGTGATTGCCACCGGCGTGCAGTACAGCGTGCGCCAGTTTGTGGACTTTGCCGCCAAGGAGCTGGGCGTCACCCTGGCCTTTGAGGGCGAAGGCGAGCAGGAAATCGGCATCGTCCAGTCAGTGACCGCTGTGAACGGCAAGATCAAGGCCAAATGCAAGCCGGGCGACGTCGTTGTGAAGGTGGACCCGCGCTACTACCGCCCCACCGAAGTGGAGACGCTGCTGGGCGACCCGAGCAAGGCCAAGGAGAAGCTGGGCTGGACGCCGACGACGAGCTTGGCCGAACTGGTCAAGGAAATGGTGGAGGCGGACTACACCGCCGCGCGCAAGGACAGCCTGGTGAAATTGGCAGGGTTCCAAGCGTTTGATCACCACGAATAAAGGAAATATAGCCAGCCCAGCAGATGAGCACCGCAATATTCAACCGAATTGCCAAAGGGGCCGGTGCCAACGCATTTGGTCAAGCCACCACCATAGTTATACAGATAATATCTGTACCGATATATTTATCATGTTGGAGTAGCGAATACTACGGTGAATGGCTAATGCTATCGGCATTGCCGTGGATTCTATCAATCACGGACGGAGGCGTTGTTGCCGTTTCAGCGAATCTCATGACAATGCAGGTCGCCTCCGGAAAAATAGAGGAAGCCCAAAAAACTTTTTCGACAGCCATTAGCTTCTGCCTATTCACCGTCGCCACCCTATTCCTTATATCCTCTCTGCTGACGTGGGCGATCCCCATCCAAACCAACGAGCAGAGCACAAGAATCACTCTCCAATTCCTGATTATTTGCAGTCTCCTCACCATCACATCAGGCCTCCACGAAGCCCTAATGCGGTCAGAAGGAAACTATCCCTCAGCCGTATTTAGGATCAACTTAATTCGACTAAGCGAATGGGGATCAGGGATATTGGCGCTTCACATATCGCCAAGAATGGAAGTGGTAGCCATGGGTATGGCGATGGGACGCGCCCTCGCTCTCGCCATCTGGCATAGAGAATGCGTTCAAAAGTCAAAATTCAAGTGGGCCGGCAGAAAAATATCCATCAACGAAGTAAAGCACCTCATTCGAGACGCCGCGTCTTTTGCCGCCATCCCAGCTGGAAATCTAATAGCGCTACAGGGCACACTATTGCTCGCCGGAAGCATATACGGAAGCGCAACAGCCGCACTATTCTCAATATACAGAACACTGGCTCGCTCATTGGTTCAACTATGCACCATCTTTTCCAGATCCGCATGGCCTGAAATTTCAAAAATGGCAGGACAGGGAGAGTGGGGAAAACTAAGAGAAACATATAAGACACTCTCCGTGTCCCTTGGTCTAGCATCTCTCTTTGCGGGCCTCTTCATTTACATCTTTTCCGAAAATATAATATCATTTTGGACAAGAAGTAGTATAGGTCAGGACAAAAAATTGCTGCTAGCAACACTAACCTCAGCCATACTGACACCTGCTTGGCAGGTTGGGATGGTTGTACTCACCGCCACCAATAATCACCGAACCTTCGGCCCAATGTATCTTCTATTGGCCGCAACATCCACCTTTATATTCGCATTTCTCAGCCAAATCTTTGGGCTACAGATATCAAATAGTGCTTGGGCACTTGTCTCATTTGATGTGCTTCTCATTGCTCTAGCACGCCATCAGATGCAGAAAATAATATTCAAGATACCATGAAGACACTCAATCATATATTGAGCAATAGACGGCGAAAGTTCGACTCACTGTCGGAGAGACTCAAGTGCTACGCGAAGCGTATATATCACCTTCCGACACTTATCCTCGTGGACCTAAGGATAGTAATCCTATCGAATAGAGGCGCTAACATTTCCCCCAGCGCCATGGTTGAGAAAGCCGTTATTCGCGGAAGGCCGGAGAACCTTTCGATTGGGAGCCACACATTTGTCGGAAGAAGGGTGGAGCTGCAGGCATTAGCCAAAATATCAATCGGAGAGTCCGTAGTAATAAACTCAGATTCAAGAATACTAACAGGGTCCCACGATATAAACTCACCCGACTGGCATCTAGAGACAAGCCCAATCGAAATCGGCGACTACTGCTGGATTGCGACAGGATCAATGCTCCTCCCCGGAACAATTTTGAGCCGCGGCGTAGTGGTCGGAGCTGGCAGCGTAGTAAAAGGCCAATTTCCCGAAAATTCGGTCATAGCGGGAAACCCCGCAAAGATCATAAAAACAAGGAAACCGGGAGGTGAATATAGATATACACCCTCATACAACTCCAGCGCGTATGAAGCGTGGGGGCACAAATTGGTAGAAAAATGAATACTTTTGCGCTCCTATTTTCGACAGCATTTGCAGCCTTTTTCCTGACATCTCCCAACATCGAGACAGGAAAGAGAATGTTTCTATTTGTGCTATACGCGTCAACCGTCTACTACGGGATTCTAGGCCCATGGTACTGGCTCACCTATCAAGATGGCGCATTTCTTGGAGTCGATTGGAACGCCCCCCTCGGATATATTGGTTACTATTTCTGCGCGATATTTATTGGCACCACCTTAATAGTAGCACTCACCTTTCGAACCACCTTCAATTCGCCCATTTCTGCAGATGCCTACCCGATTAGCGAAAGAGAGAACCTCCGAATCCGGATCTTGGCCACCATCGGTGCCTTTAGCTCGATCTACGTGGTACTAGGCGCAGGCACTGGAGATCGAAATACAGGTGCAACCGACGGAGTCATGCTTATTTCGCTTCAATTTTCAGACTTGCTAGTCGCAGTATTCCTATTCCTGTACGCCAGAGAAAGACTAAATCGCATCTGGATAGCCATCCTAGTTCTATTCACCATCTACTCCGTAATAGTAGGTTTGAGGTACAGATTACTCCTTCTCTTTGGGCCCATGTTGCTATCCAGCCTTTGGCAAGGCATCAGAAGAAGTCCACTTCGCGCACTTCTTTCAATTATTGGAGTACTACTGCTAGTAACACTCTTCAGCCTACTCACCATAAGTAGAGAAAAATTCTCCGGCGTAAATTTCGACGCCCTCAGCAGCGTGGATCCTGATCTCTTTCTCTATGGCCTATTTGCAGAAACAAATATTATTTTTGGCCTAGGCGTTTCCCTAGAGATATTTGGCTCGAAGGAGAAATTTGCCGGACTCACTCCACTGCTAGATAGTTTGACTCAATTCATACCCAGGGCGCTGTATCCAGAAAAGCACCTTTACACCCATCTCGAATCCATCCAATACTGGCTCGGAGGAGATTTAATTTCAATGCAATCCGGCACGGCACCTCCATTTTTTGCAGAGTACTTCGCAATGGGAGGATATACCGGGATCGCGATAGGGGTTATTATATTCTCCTTACTGGTTAGCTTTCTGCTCAACGTTGGAATAAACATTTCATCCACGAAGCGCCAAGCCCTGGTTACTCAGTCATTTATTTCAATATACTTTGGATATTACTACTTCTCCAGAGGGTCAGTCGCCCAGATATTCAAGGGTATTACATTCATAATAATTCCATACCTGATACTTCTCGCTACCGAATCGAGAAGAATTTCAAGAGGGAGGACAAGTTGCAAGCAATAGTCATACACAGGGGCAGACGAGATGAATACCAAGTCGCAGATGCCCTAGCAGAAGCAGGATATGAGGTAACCCTCGTCACCTCCGGATATGGCACACCTGCTGTCAAGCTCATAGCAAATCTATTCAAGTTTCACAAGCTAAAAAAGCTCGCAGCAAGACGCGCCAAACAAAACATCACCGTCAGAAGCGGACTGTTAAATGAGCTAGTCGCCTTATTCCTACAAAGGATATTAGGAGAAGGGTTCGCGCACACATTCATCGTCAACAGAATGACAAAGGCGGCGCTACGGGAAATAGGTCCTCAAACCGCCCTTGTGGTCGCATACAACTACTCCGCCTACGAAATATTCGTAGATCCGCGGACTTTCAACACAAAAAAAATACTATTTCAATGTCACCCTCATCCGGGGCTCATTGAACAGATAGTTAGGAACGGGAGCAGACAGGGACTATTCCCGCTAGAAAATGGAGAAAAAGAGTTCTCATATTCAAAATCAGTTTTGTCAAAACTGATTGCTGAACCACACGTAGCTGATCACGTAATATGTGCATCGACTTTCACAAAGTCCAGCCTAATTTATACAGGAATAGGCGACGCATCGATATCAGTCATCCCCTATGGGGTTTCCAGCGCTTTCTCCGGACCACCCTCGCCCCCGAAGAAATCAAGGGAAAACGGGGGGCAACCCTTGAGGGTTATTTTTGTCGGCCAGTTTGTCTATAGGAAAGGCATACTTCTAATACCAAAAATACTTGAAATAATAAGCTTCCCGATTGAAATTACATTTGTCGGCAGAGGAAACAGAGAAAGCTCCCCTGAATTTCTTATCAAGGCCCCAAATGCTCAGGTAAGAACTTTTTGGGACATAAGCCACGATCAACTCGTTAAGCTATATAGCGAATCCGACGTATTCCTATTCCCGTCATTTATTGAAGGTTTCGCACACGTCATCTTGGAGTCTATGCGAGCGGGTTGCATTCCGGTCGTTTCAAGCGCGACCTGCGGACCTGATGTCATTGAGAATTGGATTGATGGCGTCACGATCGCTAAACAGGATCCAGACGATTATGCCGCCGCGCTAGAGAAGATATATGCAGAATGCAATATAGAAGCCATGTCGGCTGCAGCCAGACAGAAGGCCACGAGTTACACCTGGGAGCGATTTCGCAGCACTTTCTCCGAGCGTATCAATTCGATTAGAAATGGCAGCATCAAGAGTCAATCAGAGCTGAATTTCAAGAGATATGAAGATTCTCAATTCCACCCCTAATGGAAATGAAAATGAATATCGGACGAACCATCTTCAGAAACATCAGAATCGGCATCTCTTGCTCTCCAAATTTATACATACCACTAAGAAGGATGGCGGGGAGAACCGACGGGCTGGCTGAAGTAGGCACTCAACTCGTCATTGAAGGATTTCCGCGCTCGGGCAATTCCTATGCCGAAGCAGCCATCAGATGGTCCCAGAGGGATACCTTAAAGCTCGCTCATCACACCCATTCAGCTGCTCACGTCCTCTGGGCCATCAAGAACAGAATACCTGTTTTGGTTGTTTTTAGAAATCCAATTGACGCAATCACATCGCTGGTTCAACACGAGCCGGAAAGATATGCGTTCTCGGACTCGATACGCGAATATATTTCTTTCCACAGCGCTCTATTCAGATCCCAAGACAGCATAGTTTTCTCCCCTTTCCAGCAGACTACCAATGGCTTTCCAGATGTTATTAGAAATATAAATAGAAAATTCAACCTCGATCTCAGAA
Organism: Ideonella benzenivorans; assembly: GCF_020387415.1. GTDB lineage: Bacteria > Pseudomonadota > Gammaproteobacteria > Burkholderiales > Burkholderiaceae_C > Ideonella > Ideonella benzenivorans. The sequence continues at coordinate 139,731 of NZ_JAGWCB010000018.1, forward strand.
CTTATGAGGATAATAGCAACGAAAACAGGGAGATATTCAACCTCTTAAACAGGCTCAGCCAATCAAGAAAAACAATAGACGGCGACACAGAACCTTATTCTCCGGATGTGGCACTAGAATTAAAGCTACGGAGAAAGGAGACGCGTGAGAGATTGATTGAGGAGCTGACTAGTAGCGGCCGCTATGCATCCATTCTCGCGGAGAGCATGGATGTATATAGACGCCTAGAGAACATATATATTTCAGGCACAGCCTAACAACACAGCGCAGCGGACCGAGAAATGCAAATTGATTTAATTGGCCCCTTCCCTCCTCCGGTTCACGGGCAATCTCTTGTAACTGATAAGCTTTCTGAGAAATTGAGCAACCACGGGTTACTTGTCCAAAGGATTGACGTCGGCGAGTCAGCCAATCGAGGAGCTCTTTCCAGGCTAATTCGGCTTTGGCGGAACCTCAAGGCGGCAGCCATCTCAACAACAAGAAGCTGGCCCATTTATATATCACTCAACTCAAATAGAGGCGTATGGATTTCATTGGCGCTAGTGGCCATCGCTAAGACAAGGGGGCGGCAGATAAGTGTGCACATGCATTCATATGCCACGATCAATAAGAAGCACCTCGCCATGAGCGCTATGGCAAAATTTCTTGGGAAAGAAGATGCCTTTATTTTACTGGGCCCTAAAATGCAAGCCGACTTTTTAAGGGTTTACACCACGAAGGCACACCTATTTCCTATAAACAACTCTGGCTTTATATCTCAGGAGAGAAGCCATTCAGGCCCCGAACCCGCATCAACCTCCATCAGGCTAGGCCACCTCAGCAACCTAACCATAGAAAAGGGTCTAGACCTCTGCATAGATTTGGCCGTCAAATGCAAGGAACAGGGATTGGACGTTACGCTAACGCTGGCGGGGCCAGTTATCACAAGCGCAGCCAGTGCGGCAATAGAAAAGGCAAAGAATGTTCTAGGAGAGTCTCTCATTTACAGAGGACCTCTTTATGGAGCCAAGAAGAACGATTTCTATCAAGAAATTGATTTCTTTATATTTCCAAGCAGCTACGTAAATGAAGCATACCCGCTCGTCATACTAGAATCAATTAGCAATGGAGTCCCCTGCATCAGCCTTAAATGTGGCGGAATAGAGGACATAATTGGCGAGAATGGAGGACTGCTCGTATCCCAAAGGGAAGAATTCATCGGATCAGCATTGAACTATCTAGAGGCCTCGCGGCAGCGCAAAGAAACACTGAAGGATATGGCCCTTTCTCAATTTTCCAAATTGGAGAAAATGCACACCTCCGAACTGCAGTCCTGGTTATCGGCTCTCAAATAGATTCAGCTCTTCTTGGCGCTGATGCGGAAGGTTATTTGATGGCATTTACCATGAAGCTCAGCAGGCAGGTCATTTCTTCTCTCGTTTTCCTGTTAATGCCATTCCATATAATGGCAGCACAGCCACCCTCACCGCACGGACTGGTGATCGCGCATTACCATATGCCATTCGCGCCACACGGTGCGACTCAATCAGGATATCGAGAAGATATAGACGAGGCTCAATCTATTGGAGTCAACGCCTTCGTCCTTAATTTCGGTAGCTGGCTACCTCAGGAATCTTTGTATCAGCGACGCCTTGACGAAATGTTCAAGGCAGCTTTTCCGTGCAAAACCGGATTCCGCCTCGCGCTCTCGTTCGATCTCGCAAGGAGCGGATTAAGTCCTTATGCAGCTGCTGACGCTTTATCCAGATATTTCCGCAGCCCGTGCTATCTTCATATCAATGGGCGACCCGCCATTTTTTCGTGGGGCGGCGAAGCCGAGACAGAAAAAGGAAGCCAATGGCGGCGAGAATTCGCAAGTCGATTTGGCAGCGAGGACAAATTTTTCTTTGTCCCTCATGTAAGAAATGGCGCCCCACAAAAGCCAGAAGAAGGGATCCCAAGAAACGAATCTGAGGCGCATTCATTTCTTGAATATCTAAAGAAAAGAGGAGATGATTCAATATTTTTCTATTCCGGCCCGAACCAGATAAATGGAGTCCAATACGGTAGACTTCTATCCGCATACACAAATATAAATACAGACAGCAAGTCAATTTTTATATCTATATCTCCGGCTTATGTTGGACTACTTCAACCCCAGCGTCGTGCATTTGACTACGGGGGATTGAGGGACTTTTTCGTTCAGTGGGAACCGATATTTAAATCAACCAAGAACGTCAACATTGAATTGTTCACTTGGAATGACATAGGAGAAGGAACATTCTTTTCTCCTAGCAAAGATATCCCAGCCACTGCGAGCGCACAGCTCCAAGAATTGGACTTTGCGAATTTTTCGCCAAGGACAGCCATATACAACATAACAAAGACGCTAATATATAAATTTCACAACGGGATACTTCCTCCTGATATGCCAATATCCATATATGGCTTTCTCCCCCCCATCGAAAATATCAGCGAAAGGCAATTTCTTATAACGGCAGCAAACACGCCCAACGGGAAAATTCTTATTCCTTTCTCCGGGAAGTGGATCTCTCTTAATATTAAACCCGGCATTAATCTTCTGGAAATACCAAAGAGTGTGGCCGCTCGGTCATTGATTCTTCGCCCAAGGAAGGGGGTTTCCTGCTTTTCCATGGAAAATGCCGACCAGAATCGCTCATCCCCGTTTGGGGCCTCATTCGAGATAACAGATTCATCAACGAACTGTGTTAAATCCAATGGAACGCCTGGCTAATTTATAGTCGACTCACTAAAGTGAACTAGATTCATAGGCCGACTTGATCCCGTCGCGCAGTTTCACCTGAGCGCGCCATCCAATCCCGTTAAGGCGCCCAACATCCAAGAGCTTCCTCGGCGTTCCATCCGGCTTGCTGCTGTCAAAGACAATCTCGCCCTCGAAGCCAACCACCTTCATCACCGTCTCGGCCAGTTCGCGGATGGTCACGTCCTCGCCCGTGCCGATGTTCAGCAGCGGCCCGTCATAGCCCTTTTCCATCAGAAACACGCAGGCATCGGCCAGGTCGTCCACGTACAAGAACTCCCGCCGCGGCGTGCCGGTACCCCACACCACATACTGTTTGTCGCCGCGCAGCTTGGCCTCATGGGCCTTGCGGATCAGCGCGGGCAGCACATGGCTGTTGTTGAGGTCGTAGTTGTCGTTGGGCCCGTACAGGTTGGTGGGCATCACGCTGATGTACTGGCGGCCATACTGGGCGTTGTAGGCCTCGCACATCTTGATGCCGGCAATCTTGGCAATGGCGTAGGGCTCGTTGGTGGGCTCCAGCGGGCCGGTCAACAAATACTCTTCCTTGATGGGCTGCGGTGCCAGCTTGGGGTAGATGCAGCTGCTGCCCAGGAACATCAGCCGCTGCACACCCGCCAGGTGTGCGCCGTGGATAAGGTTGTTCTGGATGGTGAGGTTGGTGTGCAGGAACTCAGCCCGGTAGGTGTTGTTGGCCTGAATGCCCCCCACCTTGGCCGCGGCGATGAAGATGTAAGCCGGTTTGTGTTGCGCCAGGTAAGCGTGCACGTCGGCGGTATCCATCAGGTCCAGCTCGGCGCGGCCGGGGGCCAGGATGTGGGTGTAACCACCGGCCTGCAGGCGGCGCACCAGCGCGCTGCCCACCATGCCGCGGGCACCGGCCACCAGAATGGTCGCGTCCTTGGGCATCTGGAAGGGTTCGGTATTCATGGTCGGGCAGTTCCTTGCTGATCGAGATTCTTGGCATCGGCCGCGGCGTTGTCGCCTTGGCCGGTGATGCGCTGGCAGTCGGCCACAAACTGGGCCAGCACGCTGTCTGCGGCCAGGTGGCGTTCGGCATAGGCGCGGGCGGCCTGGCCCAGTTGGGCGCGCAGGGCGGCGTCTGCCGCCAGGGCCTGCACCTGGGCCTGCATGTCGGCCACGTCGCCCGGCTGACACAGCCGGCCGCACTGGCTCACCACCTCGGCAATTTCTGAATGGGGCCGGGCGTTGCTCACCACCGGCCGCCCACTGGAGAGCATGGCCGTCAGTTTGGAGGGCATCACCAGGTCGGCCACGTCCGGGTCTTGCGGCAGCAGGTGCAGCTCGCCCAGGCGCGCCTTGGGCTGCAACGGCAGCAGGCGCACATTGGGCAGGCCGCGGGTGGCTTCTTCCAGCTGGGGTTTCATCACCCCGTCGCCGCAGATGACGAGGGTGACCGGCGCTTGGGCGGCCAGCAGCCGCCGCGCCAGTTCCGGCAACAGGTGCAGGCCCTGCTTGGCGCTGAGCGTGCCGCTGAACAGCGCCACCACCTGCCCGGGGGCGATGTTCAGTTCCTGCCGGTAGGGGCTGGGGGGGGTCAGCGGGGTGATGGCGTTCACATCCACCCAGTTGGGGAAGAAGACAACCCGCTCCGGCGCCACGCCCTTGTCGCGGGCCTTGTCCAGCATGCGCTGGGAGATGGAAGACACCACATCGAAGCGCCGGAACAGCCAGCGCTCCACATTGGTAACCAGTTGGCGCACCAGCTTGCCGCGCAGCAGGCCCATGTCGAAGGCCACATCCACCTCGTAATCCTGTACGTGCAACCAGGCGGGGGCGCCGCTCAGCCGCGCCGCCAGCAGCGCGCCGGGCGTGCAGGCGAACGCAGGCGCGCACACCCACACCACGTCAGGGCGCCAGAAGGCCTGGCGCACCACCACGGGCAGGGACGTGATGGCAAAGCTGATGAGGTGCAGCACCCGCGCCAGGCCCCCGGGGCGACGCGGCACCCACAGCGGGCAGCGCCACACCCGGGCGCCCTCCCACTCTTCACGGCGGTAGGCCCTGGCGCTGTAGCCCGCCCCCACCGCCCAGGCGGGGTAGTAGGGCGGCGCTGTCACCACGCGCACCTGGTGGCCGTGGGCCGCCAGCCAACTGGCCATCTCGCCCGTGTACTTGCCGATGCCCGTGGGCTCGGGCGCGAAGTTGATGCCGTAGAGAAGAATCTTCACCCTGACTGGCTCCCCTGTTGAGACCGCGCCGCGTGCCCGTTCCAAGCAGAACCCACACCCAGGCGATGCGGCCCCACCCCCACGCATGTGGTGGTGTTGCGTTGCAGCAAAATGTGGCATATTTCTCGCAACTGGACCACGGGCAAAAGGTTTTTTTTGGAAGCCTTGCCACAAGACGGTGCGGGACGTGGTAAGGACTGATGACGGCGTCACAGCCGGTCACCAGCTCCGTGGAAACCCCGTGCTAGATTGCAGTAAACCTTTGCAGTGAACTGGCGGTTCTATCCGCCGAAGCTAGGGAGCTAAGCCATGAAGCTGAACCAACTGCCCGCCGCCAGCTTGCTGCTGGTTGCACTGTGTGCCGTGTCGTCCGCGCACGCTGCGGTCACCGTCAAGAAGGTCACGGCCATCTCGGCCACCACCCCTTCGGTCGCGCCCCCCACGGGCACCGATACCCGTGAACCGCGCCACGAGCCGCCCACTGGCGGCGACCGCCTGACGCCCCTGCAGAAGCTGCTGCTGGCCATCTGGTGGAAGAACCACCACGGCGGTCCCAGCCTGTCCTGACAGCCTGCCTGACGCGCCTGCGGCGCGCGGACTGACCTTCTCACACGCAAGCCCTTTGCCGGTGCCAACGCACCGGCAGGGGTTGTCTTTGCCTGCGGGTTTGTAGGGTCGGTTTGTCGGCTTTGTATGGTTTCGCCGCATCCACCCAATTCCCCTCAGGCCCATGCAGCTGCGCTCCCACGATGAACGGACCGACGTGAGGGCGGCTGCAGGCCCGGCCAGCCGCTTGCCTTGGGCCGTGCTGTTGGTCACGCTGGCCTGGGCACCCTGGCCGCTGGGCAGCAACCGCCCCTGGGCCTTGGCCCTGATGGCCTTGCTGCTGAGCCTGACCGTGCTGGGCCTGCCCACGCTGGGCTGGGCCCCCCTGACCCACCGCCTGCAACGCGCCCGCTGGCCACTGGCGGCGCTGCTGGGGCTGGGCGTGCTGGCCGCGGCCCAATGGCTGATCGACACCGGCCCCCTGGCCACGGCGGACGCCTTTGCCACCCAGGCCTATCTGCTGCGCACCCTGGCCTACACGGCGGCATTCACCGCGGTGGTGAGCCTGGCCAGCACCGAGCAGCGCGTGCGCACGCTGCTGGGGCTGCTGCTGGCGGTGGGCGTGCTGCAGGCCTTCGTGGCGGTGCTCGTCATCGGTGCGCAGCAAGGGCACCAAGGCGGCTCCATCCAGTTGTTCTTCACCCCGCTGGGGCAGATGACGGGCCGCGCCTCTGGCACCTTTCCCAATGCGGACCACTTGGCCGGCTACATGGAGCTGTGCCTGGCGGCGGGCCTGGGTCTGATGGTGAGCCAGATGGCGGGCAGCACCGGCAGCCAGCGGCCGCGCTGGCAGGCCAGAGTGCAAGGTTTGTTGCAGTTTGTGCTGTCCACCAAGATGCTGGTGCGGCTGCTGCTGGTGGTGCTGGTGATCGCGCTGGTCATGACCCATTCGCGCATGGGCAACGGGGCCTTCTTCATCACGCTGCTGGTGGTGGGCGGCATCGTGGCCTGGCGCTCGCCCGTGCTGCGCCAACCGGCGCTGTGGCTGGTGGGCAGCATGGTGCTGGTGGATGTGCTGGTGATCGGCCAGTGGGTGGGGCTGGAGAAAGTGGTGAACCGCCTGCAAGGCACGGAACTGAACCAGAGCCAGGCCACCACTGTGGACCCGTTCGCCAACGAGCCCGTCTCGGCCCGCGTGGCCCGGCAGGAAACGCTGGAACAGAGGCTGCGCGCCCCCCGGGCCGCCCTGGGGCTGGTGGCCGTTTCCCCCTGGACGGGCCATGGTGGCGGTGCGTTCGAGGCGGCCTTTCCGCCCTTCAAGACGGAAGACGTCATTCCCTACCACTTTGACTACACCCACAACGACTACGTGCAGCAGGCCACCGAGGTGGGCTTGCTGGGCCTGGTGCTGTGGCTGACGGTGGGCCTGGCCGCAGGCTGGCGTGCCTGGCGCCTGCTGGGGCCGGGCCAGCCGCGGCTGAACCGCGGCGTGGCCGTGGCCACGCTCACCGCCTTGTGCAGCCTGGGTTTCCACAGCCTGGTGGACTTCAACCTGCAGATCCCCGCCAACGCACTGACCATGACGGTGCTGCTGGCCCTCCCGTTTGCGGTGTGCACGCCCTCCGGGCGTTCGCGCACCGCCTCTCCTTGAGCTTTACCCATGCCTGCTGACCCGCGACTGCCCGCTCACCCGCCCACGCCCGGCCCCGCCGTGCTGGAACCGCTGCCGTTCCAGCCGCTGGGCTTTTCGGTGTCGGACGAGCAGAAGGTGGAGCTGCTGGAGCTGTGGCGCAGCATCAGCAAGCGCAAGTGGCCCATCCTGGGCTTGGCGGCTGCCGCGGCGGTGGTCGTGGCCGCGGTGGCGCTGGCACTCACCCCGGTGTACCGCAGCACCAGCACGGTGCTGATCGAGCCGGGCAAGGGCAAGATCCTGTCCATCCAGGATGTGTACGAGGCCTCGGGCGGCCAACAGCAGCGCGAGTACTTCCAGACCCAGGTCGAGATCCTGAAATCGCGCGATGTGGCGGTGCGCACCATCCAGCGCCTCAAGCTGTGGGAGCACCCGGAGTTCGACCCCCGCAAAAACGGCGATGGCTGGAGCACCCGCCTCAAGCGCAGCCTGGGCCTGGGCAAGGCCGAGCCCGAGTGGACCGACGCCACCCTGACCAACGCCGTGATGGACAGCTTCATGGCCGCGCTGACGGTGGAGCCGGTGCGCCTGAGCCAGTTGGTGAAGGTGAGCTTTGACAGCACCGACCCGCGCCTGGCCCCCCGGGTGGCCAATGAACTGGCGCATGCCTACATCGATGCCGACCGCGAATCCAAGTTCGCCGTGTCGCAACAGGCCAGCATCTTCCTGCAGGAGCGGCTGGGCGACCTGCAGGCCAACCTGGCCAAGTCGGAACAGGCCTTGCAGGATTACCGCGAGAGCAAGGGCATCGTGAGCCTGGAGGGCTCGGCCCAGACCCTGGCGAGCCAGCAGGCTGGTGACACCACCACCGCGCTGGTGAGCACCAAGGCGCACCGCCTGAGCCTGCAGGCCGCCTATGACCAGGTGCGTGCCGTGACCAACGGCAACTACGTCGGCGTGCCCTGGGTGATGCGCGACGCGGCGGTATCCGAAGCGCAGCGCCAGGTGAATGACGCCCAGCGCGCGCTGGCCCAGTTGCAGGAAACCCTGGGACCACGCAACCAGAAGGTGCTGCAGGCCCAAGCCCAGCTGGACACCGCCAACACCACGCTGCAGCAGCAGAGCAGCGCCGCCGCCAAGGCACTGGTGCGCGAATACCAGGCCGCGCTGGCCACCGAACAGAGCCTGGACCGCGCACTGGGCAATGTGCGCAGCAATGTGCAGACGGTGAACCGCGAGGAGTTCCAACTGGCCTCCCTGCAGCGGGATGTGGACACCAACCGCCAGCTCTACGACATGTTCATGAGCCGCGCCAAGGAAACCGACCTGGCGGGTGACGTGCAGGCCTCGGTGGGGCGCATCGTGGACCCGGCCGTGGTGTCGGATGTGCCCGTGAAGCCGAAGAAGGCCCAGATGGTCAGCGTGGCCTTTGTGCTGGCCCTGCTGGGCGGCGCGCTGGTGTCCATGCTGCTGGACAAGCTGGACAACACAGTGAAGGGGGGCGAAGACGCCGAGACCCGGCTTCGCCTGCCGCTGCTGACCGCACTGCCGGTGCTGGACAAGCTGGACCACGACCACACCGCCCGCCTGTTCCTGGACCAACCGGATTCGCACCATGCCGAGGCCATCCGCACCGCGCGCACCGGGGTGCTGCTGAGCCACATCGACCTGCCACACAAGTCGCTGCTGGTGACCTCCACCGTGCCGGGCGAAGGCAAGACGACCCTCGCCATCAACCTGGCACTGGCCCACGCCGCGGCCAAGCGCACGCTGCTGGTGGATGTGGACATGCGCCGCCCGCAGGTGGGCCCACGCCTGAACCTGCCGGCCGGCTGCAAGGGCTTGTCCAACCTGGTGGCGGGCACCGCCACGCTGCAGGAATGCCTGCACACCGTGGAGGGTAGCCCGCTGCTGGTGCTGCCGGTGGGGGACATTCCCCCCAACCCGCTGGAGCTGCTGCTGTCGCAGCGCTTCAAGGATGTACTCAAGGAGCTGGGCGAGCAGTTTGAGATCGTCGTGCTGGATTCCCCGCCGGTGGAGCTGGTGTCGGAAGCCCTGGTGCTGGCGCCACTGGCCACCAGCACCATCCTGGTGGTGAAGGCCTTGTCCACCCCGGCGCCGCTGGTGCGCAAGAGCATCGCCCGCTTGCAGCGGGCCGGCGCCAGCATGCTGGGCGTGGTGGTGAACCACCTGGACTTCGGCAAGGCCCAGCGCTACCACGGCCAGTACGGTGCCGACAGCTACGGCTACGGTGGCTATGGCGGCTACGGCACGAAGGCGGGCACCCCAGGCAAGCCCCAGCCCAAGATGGGCTACCGCAACAGCCCTCCTGAGGCGGCGACGGAGCCGCGCGTGCTGCCATGATCGACATCCACTGCCACCTGCTGCCCGGGCTGGACGACGGCCCCGCCACACCGGCCGACGCCCTGGCCCTGGCCCAGGCGCTGGTGGCCGATGGCATCACCCATGTGGTGGCCACGCCGCATGTGTTCCCGGGCCGCTTCGACAACCGCCGCAGCGGTGTGCAGGCCGCCCGGGCGGGCTTTGCCGCCTTGCTGGCCGCGCGCGGTGTGCCGCTGCAGCTGCGCTGCGCCGGCGAGGTGCGCCTGACCCCCGAGGTGCTGGACCTGTTGTCGCTGAACGAGCTGCCCTGGCTGGGCGACCGCCCGGGCCTGCGCACCATGCTGCTGGAAATGCCCGATGACCAGGTGCCGCTGGGCGCGCTGGCCTTTGTGCACGCGCTGCAGCGCGAAGGCATCACGCCGGTGCTCGCCCACCCGGAACGCAACCGGGGCGTGATGGCCCAGCCCGAACGGCTGCGCCCCTTCCTGGAGACGGGCTGCAGGGTGCAGGTCACCGCGGGCTCATTGGTGGGGCAGTTTGGCGCCAAGGCCCAGGCCGCGGCCGAAGCGCTGCTGGAACAGGGCTGGGTGCACGCCGTGGCCTCGGACGCACACAACCTGCGCGGGCGGGTGCCGCGCATGGCGGACGCCCGCCGCTGGCTGATGGAACAGGCCGGTGAGGACTTCGCCCGCGAGCTGACGGTAGCGGGCCCGGCTCGCTTGTGCGGCTGGCCAGCCGCCGATCAGGAAGCCACGGCCGCGTTGGTGGGGGGGCTGGCCCATGCCTGACCTGGACAGCACCGCGAACCGGCGCTTTCGCAGCGCCTGGACGGCCGGAACGGACCCCTCCCCTGCGGCCACGAGGACACCGCCCACCCCTGTCGCGGCGCGCGTGGAGGCCACATCGGCACCGCTGCCCCTGCTGCTGGTGGAGCCGGCCCGCTGGCGGGTGGCGCTGGCGGGCGCCCTGGTGGCCGTGGCGGTGCTGTGGGTGGGCTGGCAAGCCGGGCGCACCTTCCTGGCGGACGTGGGCTCGGCCCGGGCCCGCAGCGCGGTGCAGCAATGGGCGGCCCACACCCTGGCGCCGGATGCGCAGGCCATGGCCAACGCCCAGACGGACCTGGAGGACGCGCTGCGCTGGACGCCCGACAACCCCGCGCTGCACGAACAGCTGGGCGACCTGTTCACCGCGCAGGCCCAGGCCAGTTTCACCCAGCAGCAGCCGGACGCGGCACAGCGCGTGCCCGCCTTGTTGCAGCAGGCCCGCGCGGCCTACCTCCAGGCGGCCGCCCTGCGCCCGGCCTGGCCCATCGTGTGGTCCAGCCTGGCCACGGTGTACTACGGCCTGGGCGACCGCCCGGCCTACCTGGCCGCCTGGCAGCAGGCCCTGCGCCTGGGGCCCAATGAACCCGGCGTGCAAAGCGCCCTGCTGGACCTGACGCTGCTGGACTGGGCCCAGGCCACGCCGGCGCAGCAGGCCTGGGCGGTGCAACTGTTTGAAAAAGGCGATGCCGGACGGCGCGCCGCCATCAACCGACGGGCCCGGGTGTTCGGCCTGGAGTTCGCGGACGAATGAAGGATGAGCAACAACAACGTGTCACAGCCCGTGGCATGGATGTTGATACGGTTCCCCCGGGAGGCACCATGTTTGAGGAGCGTAAGGCCCACAAGCAGTTCCTGAATGCGCCACCTTCGGTGCCCGCGCTGGTGGCGGCGTTCCTGGAGCCGACGGTGGCCGGCGTCATGCTGGTGGCCTTGCACGACGCCTTTGGCCAGGGGTTCGGCGGTGCCTCGGTGGCGCTGCTCATCCTGACGATGGTGCTGATGTTCCCGGGCATCAACCGCTTCGGCCGCACGGGCGTGGGCGTGGTGATCGAGATCGTGCTGTCCTGGGCCGGGGTGGTGCTGGTGCTGGTGCTGGTGGGTTACCTCTCGCGCGGCTTCCACCAGTTCAGCCACCCGATGCTGATCGCCTGGGTGCTGCTGACGCCGTTGGTGCAGTGGGGCTGCGTGCGCTATGGCACCCGCATCCTGCTGCACCGACTGCGCCAGGCCGACATGCGCCGGCCCGCCGTGGTGGTGGGGGCCAACAGCATGGGCGTGCGGGTGGCCGGGGTGCTGCGTTCGCTGCGCCAGCGCGGGCATGACTTCATGGGCTACTTCGACGACCGCTCGGAGGACCGTTCCAACCTGCCGGAAGACGAGCACCTGACCGGCACGCTGGCTCAGCTGCCGGGCTTCATCGACCTGCACAGCGTGAAGGACGTCTACATCACACTGCCGCTGACCTCGCAGCCACGCATCCTGGCGCTGATGGAGTCGCTGCAGAACACGACCGCCTCGCTGCATTTCGTGCCGGACATCTTCGGCGTGTCCATCATCCAGGGTCGGTTGGAGGACATGGGCGGCGTGCCGGTGGTGGGCCTGACGGTGACGCCTTTCACCGGTGTGAACGGTCTGGTCAAACGGGTCAGCGACGTGGTGCTGGCCTCCCTGATCCTGGTTCTGATCTCGCCCGTGATGCTGGCGGTGGCAATCGGGGTCAAGCTGAGCTCGCCCGGCCCGGTCATCTTCCGCCAGCGGCGCACCGGGCTGGATGGCGAGATCATCGAGGTCTACAAGTTCCGCTCGATGACCACACAGGACAACGGCGCGGTGGTGAAGCAGGCCACGCGGGGCGATGCGCGCATCACGCCGTTTGGCGCCTTCATCCGCCGCACCTCGCTGGACGAGCTGCCGCAGTTCGTCAACGTGCTGCAGGGGCGCATGAGCATCGTGGGGCCGCGCCCGCACGCAGTGGCCCACAACGACCAATACCGCGCCCTGGTGAAGGCCTACATGGCGCGCCACAAGGTGAAGCCGGGCATCACCGGCTGGGCCCAGATCAACGGCCTGCGCGGCGAGACCGACACCCTGGACAAGATGGCGCGGCGCGTGGAGTTCGACCTGGAGTACCTGCGCAACTGGTCGCTGAGCCTGGATCTGCTCATCATCGCCCGCACGGCCAAGCAGATGTTCTTCGACCGCGGAGCGTACTGAGCATGGTGGGTGGCAAGCGCATACCGCAGTGGGGCGGCTGTCTGGCCGCGGTGCTGGGGCTGCATCTGTCGGCCACGGCGGCCACGCCCTGGGGCCTGGCCGTCTCGGAAGAGGTGACCCATGACAGCAACGTGTTCCGCAGCACCAACGCCAATGCGACGGCGGACACCCTGTCCAGCACCGGCCTGCGGCTGACCCTGGCCCAGCCGCTGGGCCGCCAGCAGTGGCACACCCGTCTGGAGGGAAGTCTGGAACGCTATGTGGACCACGACGAATGGAACCACGTGGCCTACGACCTGGGCAGCGAGCTCGCCTGGAGCGCCCCCGACCTGTGGCAGGGCGAGCTGGGGGCCAGCGCCAACCAGCAGCTCTACCGCTGGGACCAGAACGTGGCCACCCCGCAGCGCAACCTGGAACGCGCACGGCGGGCCTGGCTGCGGGTGCGCAAGGGCGTGGTCACGGACTGGACCTTCCTGCTGGCCCTGAACGGCTACGACCGGGATCTCTCGCTGGCCAGCTTCGACGACTGGGACCAGCGCCAGGCGGCCCTGGAAGGGGGCCTGCGCTTTGCCCCCAGCCCGGACCTGAACACCCGCCTGCTGCTGCGGCGCACCGTGGGCGAGTACCCCCACCTGGGCACCGACCTGCGCGACCACTACACCCGCAACGATCTGGAGCTGGGCCTGAACTGGCAACCCAGCGGCGCCAGCACGCTGGAAGGCCGCGTGGCCTGGGGCCGAGAGGATCACAGCGTGAGCTCCCAGCGCGCGGCGAATGTCTGGGGCGGCAGTCTGACCTGGCGCTGGCGCCCCACGGGCAAGCTGAACTTCGAGACCCGGCTGCAACGCGACAACGACACCGGCAGCAGCCACTTCCAATCCAGCAGCGGCACCGACACCGCCACCGGCGGTGGCACCGGAACGACCAGCACCCAGCAGTCCAACGACGCCAAGCTGACCACCAGCGCCAGCGTCGGCGCCCAGTGGGCCGCCTCGGCGCTGTGGCGCTTCGACGCCCGCGCCAGCCTGACCCACCGCCAGCTCGACAGCCGTTCGACCGGCGCCGATGGCACGCAGGGTACCGATGACGTGCGGGCCTTGAGCCTGGGCTTCACCTACAGCCCGACCCGGCGCATCGACCTGGGCTGCGCGGTGATGCGGGAGCACCGCTCGGTGTCCTCCACCGTGGGGGGGTTGAGCTTCCCGTATGACGCCAAGAGCGCCAGCTGCAACGTGCGCTGGTGGCTGGGCCAGCGCTGATGTGCCCGACCGGATCCGGCCTGCTTCTTGCTGCTGTCATTGCGACGACCGAGCATCGTCAATCAGACGATTGTGCAGCGCACCAAAACGGGGGACAAACATCCCATCTGGTGCTGTCTTCAGGGGGCTGACATGAAACGCACGACAAGTTTGTGGGCGGGTTTGTTGGTACTGGGGCATTCCGCTGCCGCGACGGCAGCCGAGGGTCCAGAAGGCGCCACCAGCCTTCAGGGTCTGGACTTGCTGGCCATGGGCGGTGTGGGCTTGCTGGCCTTGCTGTTGCTGCTACGCCGGCGCCCTCCCCGCTGACCTCCGCGGCCGGCCAGGCCGCCGGTACGGCTTGCCTTACAGTTGACGCTTTCGTTGGCCCAGGTTGCCGCATCGCACGGTGCGGCCGCCCGGGTTGTGTCATGCGTCGCATGGAGGTCCTGCCGTGAGTTCGCCGCCTGCCCCGTCCCCCTGCCTGCGGGATGTGCGCAACCAGCGCATGGGCACGGCCTCGCGCGTGGCGGCCGACCATGCCGAGTCCGCGCTGGCGCGGATGATGGCCTACCAGGGCTCGCCGCTGCCGGACCTGGAAGCCGCCCAGGCCGCCGACCCGGCCTGGGGCCTGCCCCTGTTGATGCAGGCTGGCCACTGGCTGTGCCAGAACGAAGCCGCCCACCTGCCCCGCGCGTTGGCCCTGCTCGAAGCCGCCACGCCGCTGTGCACCCAGGCCCCCGAGCGCGAGCAGGCCCACCTGACCGCGCTGCGCGCCGCCGCCGAGGGCCGCTGGCAGCAGGCCTGCCGGCTGTGGGACGAACTGCTGCTGGAACACCCGCGCGACGCCCTGGCCCTGCTGTGGGCCCACCACTGGGACCTGTGCCTGGGCGACACGGCCAGCCTGCGCCTGCGCCCGGCGCGCAGCCTGCCCGAATGGGACGAAGGCGACCCGCTGTTCCCGCAGGTGCTGGGCCTGTATGCCTTCGGGCTGGAGGAGAACAACCTCTACCCGCAGGCCGAGGATGTGGGCCGGCGCGCGGTGGGGGCCAGCCCCTGCGCGCCCTGGGCGGTGCACGCGGTGGCCCATGCGCTGGACATGCAGGGCCGCTTCGAGGACGGCACAGCCTGGCTGCGCCAGCATCAGCCGCGCTGGGCCGAGGACAACGCCTTTGCCGCCCACCTGTGGTGGCACATGGCCCTGTTCCGCCTGGAGGCCTTGGACCTGCCGGGCGTGCACCGGCTGATGGACGCCCACCTGTCCGGGGCGGCCACGCCCACGCAGTCCCAGCGGCTGGATGCGGCGGGCCTGCTGTGGCGCATGCACCTGCTGGGCGAGGATGTGGGCGCCCGCTTTGTCGAGCTGCTGCGGGAAGCCCCGCCCGACCTGAGCGAGGCCGGCCACTGGGCCTTCAACGACGTGCACCTGATGCTGGCTTTTCTGGGCGCCGGCGAGCTGGTGCAGGCCGAGAACTGGCTGGCCCGTTGCGCCGCCCGGGCCATGCAGCCCGAAGAGGCGCGCCGCAGCAACCACGCGGTGGCGCGCGAGGTGGGTCTGCCGGTGATGCGCGGCCTGCTGGCCCTGGCCCGCGGCGAGGCCGAACAGGCCGTGGCCACACTGCAGGCAGTGCGGCCACTGGCCCGCCGGCTGGGCGGCAGCCATGTGCAGCGCGACCTGATCGACCAAAGCCTGATGGCCGCCGCGGCACAGGCGCCCCACGCGCCAGTGGGCCGGGCGCTGCTCAACGAGCGGCTGATGGCCAAGCCCGCCACGCCGCTGACCCGTCGCTGGGCCGAGCGGCTGCGGCTGAGCCTGTCCTGAAGGCGGTCAGTGGCGGGGCAGGCGCTCCGCGTGCTCCAGCCACTGTTCCAGGGCCAGGGCCAGGTCGGGGCGGCTGAAGCCGCAGCCTTCATCACCCAGCATGGCCGCGGTGTCCAGCGGCTGCAGCAGACGTTCGAGCACGCTTTCGTAGCGCTCGGGCAGGCCGTTCCATTCGAGTGCAGCCAGGCGGAAGCGAGCGCAGACCACGTCGGGCTCCAGGACACCGCTGGACCATTGGTCCAGCGTGGTGCGCAGACGGTGCACGGTACGGGTCGGGTCATGCAACATCATGGTGGTCTCCTCAAGGCGCGGCACACCAGAACAGGGCAGGCCTGGGCCGCCTCAGGCCGTGGATCAAGCCCTGGAGCGCGTCGCCAGCAGGTTCAATGCCAGCCCGCCCAGCACCAGCGCAGCCGCCCCCAGTTTCCAGGGAGGCAAGGGCTCGCCCAGCAGGGCGCTGGAGGACAGCATGCCGAACACCGGCACCAGCAACGCCGTGGGGGCCACAGTAGCAGCCGGATGGCGTGCCAGCAACCAGTTCCAGCCCCCATAACCGAACAAGGTGTTGCCCACGGCCTGCCAGACCACCGCCGCCCAGGCCACGGCACTGGCGGCCCCCAGCTGCTGCAGCAGGTGGGTCGGCCCGCCTTCGGTGGCCAGGCTGATGCCGGTGAGCGGCAACACCGCCGTCAGGCTGGACCAGACCATGAAGCCGATCGGATCGACCCGGCCCGCCGAGCGGGCCACCAGATTGGCCACCGCCCAGCTCAGCGCGGCCCCCAACACCAGCATCAGGCCCAGCGCACTGACCCCGGCCGCCCCGGCCGCGCCCGTGACGTGCAGGCCGATCAGGCCCATGCCCGCCAGAGCCAGCGCAAAGCCCAGCCCCTGCAGCGGCCGCAGCCCCTCGCCGCGCAGCAGCATCGCCAGCCCGATGGTGAAGAAGACCTGGGTCTGGATGACCAGCGAGGCCAGGCCGGGCGAGATGTCCGAGCGCATGGCCAGGTACAGCAGGCCGAACTGCCCCGCCCCCAGCAGCAGGCCGAAGCTGGCCAGCGTGCGCCAGGGCGTGGCCGGCCGAGCGATGAAGGGCAGGAACGGCAGCGAGGACAAGGCAAACCGCAGCGCCGCGAAGGCAAAGGGCGGCAATTCGGCCAGCCCCCAGCGGATGACCACGAAGTTGGTGCCCCAGACCGCGACGACGGCCAGGGCGAGCAGCAGGTGACGCAAGGGCATAGGCGCGCCAGTGTAGGCGCGGCGCTCAGCCCCCCCGACTGGTCAGGGCATGCGCCGGCGCGCCCGCGTGGCGCAGGTAGTCGGCCAGGCCGCGGCCGGGCTCATGGCGGAAGCGGCTGTCCTGCACGCTGAGCGCGTCGATGCGGTCCAGCCGGAAGCTGCGGAAGTCCTGCCGCAGCTCGCACCAGGCGCCCAGGGTCCAGACCTGGCCCCAGAAAAAGCAGCCCAGCGGGCGCACGCTGCGCTGGCTGGGCTGGGCGCCCGCATCGCGGTAGCGGAACTGCACCCGCTGGCGCCCGGCGATGGCCTGGCGCAGCAGGCCCAGGTGCTGCAGGGTGGCAGCGTCCGGGCCATCGGCTGGCACCCACAGGGCCAGCCCCTCGGCCTGGGCCCGCACACCGGACGGCAGCACCGACAGGATGCGACCCAGCGCCAGCTCGCCCTGGGCGGCCAGGGCCGGGTCCATCTGCGGCTGGGACAGCCTCAGCGCGGCCACCAGGGCGCAGGCCTCGTCGGCGCTGAACATGAGCGGCGGCAGGTCGAAACCTGCGCCCATGCGGTAGCCCACACCGGCCTCGCCCTCGATGGGCACGCCCTGGGCCTGGAGGTCGGCCACGTCGCGGTAGACGGTGCGCAGCGAGACCTCCAAGCGGTCCGACAGCCAGGCGGCTGTGGAGCGGCGGCGGCCCCGGATCAGCTGGGTCAGGCGGAAGAGGCGGTCGGCACGGCGCATGGGCCGATGATGGCTCAGCCCGCGGCGTGCAGGCCCACGCGGTTGCCTTCGCTGTCCTGGAAGTGCACGAAGCTGCCCATGCCGTCGGGCAGGTCCACCCGAGGGGTGAGGAGCTGGCCGCCGGCCTGGGCCAGGCGAGCCAGGCCCTCTTCCAGCCGGGCGCCGCCATCCAGGTAGATCACCACGCCCTGGGCGCCAGGCTGGGCCGCCGGGCCGGCCAGCAGCGCGCCACCCACGCCGGGCTGGGTGTAGGGCAGCACGGCCAGGGTCTGCGGGCCCATGGCTTCACGCCGCAGGGGCGTGGCCAGCAGAGTTTCGTAGAAGCGCTGGGCGCGGTCGATGTCCGCCACGGGAATTTCAAACCAGTGGAGAGCGGATTGGGGAACTGAAGACATGGCGGGAAACTCCTTTGAAGACCGGCAAGCCGGTGTGGAACATGCCCGCCATGGTGCGCAAGGGCTGCTGCCAGCGTGCTGTCAGCAGAGGCCCACCCCCATTCGTGGGGGGCGTGCACACCGCCGACTTTGTATCCTTGCCGGCCTGTCTTTCAGGAGCTGTGTTTGATGACTTCCTCGATGTGTCGGCGCGACTGGCTGCGGCTGGGTGGCGCGCTGGCCGCCAGCGCCGGCCTGCCCGGTTGGGCCCTGGCCGCTTCCACCTTGACGGTGGCCCCGATGACCTTGCAACAACGCACCCTGGCCAACGGCCTGCAGGTGCTGTCCCAGCCCGGTGGGGGCGGGGGCCGCGTGAGCGTGCAGGTGTGGTACCGCGTGGGCGGCAAGGACGACCCGCAGGGCCGCTCGGGCTTTGCCCACCTGTTTGAACACCTGATGTTCAAGAGCACGGCCCACCTGAAGGCCGAACAGTTCGACCGGCTGACCGAGGACGTGGGCGGCGAGAACAACGCCTTCACCGCCGAGGACACCACCGCCTACTTTGAGACGGTGCCCTCGCACCACCTGGAACGCCTGCTCTGGGCCGAGGCCGAGCGCATGTCCACCCTGAACGTGGACGAAGCGAACTTCAAGAGCGAGCGCGCCGTGGTGGAGGAGGAATTCCGCCAGCGCGTGCTGGCCAACCCCTACGGCCGGCTGTTCGAGGCCATTGCGCCCAACGGCTACCTGCAGCACCCGTACAAGCGGCCGGTGATCGGCAGCATCGAGGACCTGGAGGCCGCCTCGCTGGACGATGTGCGCGCCTTCCACACCACCTACTACCGGCCCGACAACGCGGTGCTGATCGTCACCGGCGACTTCGACCCCGCCGAACTGAACCGCTGGGTGGACAAGTACTTCGGCCCGCTGACCCACCCGGCCACGCCCATTCCGCGCGTCCAGGTGCAGGAGCCGGCGCGCACCCAGGCCGCGCGCGTGAGCCTGAGTGCCCCCAACGTGCCGCTGCCGGCCACCCTGCTGATCTGGCAGGGGCCGAAGGTGACCTCTGCCGACGCGCCGGCGCTGCAAGTGGCCCAGGGCCTGCTGAGCGCCGGAGAGTCCTCGCGCCTGAACGAGGCGCTGGTCTACCGCATGCGGGTGGCGCAATCGGCCGGCTTCCAGGCCGATCTGCACAACGACGCCGGCCTGCTGACCGCCTATGCCATCGCCTCGGGCCAGCGCCAGCCGCAAACGCTGGTGCTGCCACTGGTGCGCGAGATCGAGCGCCTGGCGCGCGGCCCCATTGCCGCCGCCGAGCTGGACAAGATCAAGACCCAACTGCTGACGGCGGCCCTGAACGAGCGCCAGACCGCGCTGGGCCGCGGCCAGGCCCTGGGCTGGGCCATGATCCATTACAACGACCCGGCCGCGGTGGACCGCGAGCTGCAGCAACTCCAGGCGGTGACCGCGGCCGACGTGCAGCGCGTGCTGCGCCAGTACGTGATCGGCCAGCCAGCCGTCACCCTCACCTACACCCAGGAGGCCCAGGGATGAACCGCGCGGCCTCAACGACAACAATGATGCGTTCCCTGTTCACGCGGCGCCGGGCCAGCCTGGCCGCCGCTTCTCTGACGGCCCTGTTGGCCGGTGGTGCGGCCCTGGCCGCGACCCCGGGCGTGGACGAGCCGCCGCTGCCCGGCACGCCGCGCGCGCTGGAGGTGCCCAGTTTTCAGGAGGCCCGGCTGCCCAACGGCGTGCGGGTCATCGTGGCCGAGCGCCACGCCCTGCCGCTGGTCTCGGTCGCCCTGTACCTGCACCTGGGCGCTGCGGCGGACCCGAGCGGCCGCGCCGGCCTGGCCGCCCTGACCAATGACCTGCGCACCAAGGGCGCGGTGGTGGACGGCCAGCGGCTCGACGCCACCCAGATCGCCCGCCAGGCCGAGGCTCTGGGCAGCTCTCTGGACTCGGCCACCGACTGGCGTGGCAGCGCGTTGACCATGACCGTGGCCAAGCCCAAGTTGGACGCCGCCACCGCGCTGATGGCGGGCAGCCTGCTGCACCCGACGCTGGCGGCTGGCGAACTGGACCGCCTGAAGCAACAGACCTCTGACAGCCTGAAGTTGAGCCTGTCCGACCCAATGGCGCTGGCCGGCCTGACCGCACGCCGCGCCTGGTGGGGCGGCAGCGTGTACGGCGGCGCGGTGACCCCGGCCAGCCTGGCCCGCATCGGCCGAACCGATGTGCAAGCCTTCGCCCGGCAACAACTGCGCCCCGAGCTGGCCACGCTGGTCATCACCGGCGACGTGACGCTGGCCCAGGCCAAGGCCTTGGCCCAACGCCACCTGGGCAGCTGGAAGCCCAACCGCATGGCCCTGCCCCAGCCCCGCAACGAAGCGGCCGCCCCGCAGACCCCGACTACCGTGCTGATCAACCTGCCCGGCGCCGGCCAGAGCGGCGTGGTGGTGATGGCCCCGGCCGTGCCCTACGACAGCCCGGACCGGCGCGTGGCCCAGGTGGCCGGCGCGGTGCTGGGCGGCGGCTACTCGGCCCGCCTGAACCAGGAAGTGCGCATCAAGCGCGGCCTGAGCTACGGCGCTGGCGCCGGGCTGGACTTCCAGCCCGTGGGTGGCGTGCTGAGCGCCCGCACTCAGACCAACAACACCACCGCCGGCCAGGTGGTGCAGCTCATGCGCGACGAAATCGTCCGCATGGGGCAGGAACTGCCCGCGGACGAGGAACTGGAAGCCCGCAAGGCTGCGCTGGTGGGCGGCTACGGCCGCCAGGTGGAAACCACCGGTGGCCTGGCCGCCGTCGCGCTGGACCTGATCGGCCGCGACCGCCCGCTGAGCGACGCCCAGACCCACGTGCCCGAAATCCAGGCCGTGACCGCCGTGCAGGTGCGCGACTACGCCGCCAAGCAGTGGTCCCTCATGGCCCTGCGCACGGTGGTGGTGGGCGACATGGCCAAGGCCGCCGAAGGCCTCAAACCGGTGGCCGACAAGCCGCTGACGCTGGATGCCAAGGACTTGGATCTGGAATCAGCGACGCTGGTGAAGGCACGCTGAGGGCGATCTTCTTCGTGCCAGCGGAGGCTGGAAATGACAAGGGGCACGCCGGGAGGCGTGCCCCTTGTTCCTTGGCGAGTCACCTGGCGATCAGATCAACTCAAGGCCCCTGCTCAATGGCGAACTGAAGGTAAAGCAAGGAAGGATCCTTACGGCCGGGCGACACGTTCACATAGGCATGCTGTACACGCTTGCCCAGGGTCCATCTCGCGTAGCACGTGCTGCCCTTTTCCTGCTGCCCCTTGCCAAAACGCTGGCGGAGGATGTCATAGAGCGCATCGCAGGTCGCAGGCTGCTTCAAAACGATGTCGATGATGCCCAAGGGACCTGGGACCACCGATATCCTCACCACGCCCGCCATGGGTGGGCAATCCACCTGGCTGCTGCTGGCGTTCCGGAAGCACCCGACCGGAAGCAAGGAACGGATGGCCGACCAATCCTGGGTCAACACCTCAGGATGATCGGCCAGCGGCTCGACCAGCGCCCGCCAATCGGCGCGCACCGCCGGCACCGCCATGGGAGTCCGCTCGGCTGGAGAGCCAGCATCCGACGCAGCAGCTGATGGCATGGCCGCGGCGACGTACAGCAGGGCGATGGCCATCAGCCGCTTGTTCCGTGTTTTCACAATCAAATACTTCCAGGCTTCAGGCGTATCTGCTTGGGGATGGCATCTGCAAGGCGAGGCTTTGCTCCTCCTTCGCGCCGGCATCGACTTCCTCTCACGCCCAAACAAGCCGACCTCGCCACGCCCCTGGTACAGGCCACACGCAATAAATTCTTATTACCAATTCTCGCTGGCCAATACACGCTGACATTCCATTCCATGGAATTCTCCAGTCAGTTTTTGCCGCGCCCATTCAGTTAAAAATCACTTCTCCCATGAACATCGATTGCCCTCATAGCTCCCCTGATCATCCGAAAAAACAAAAACTTTCCGACTTCCAGAACGACGATATCGGACTTCTCCGATGGCCGCCCCCTGACTAATTACAAAGTAATGCCCATTCAGTTTCCCATTGATAATTTCTTCATAGGTTGACTTTACAACAGCAGGAACCTCCTTACCCAACGTCACTTCCCTTACACGAACAACGGGAATATCAGCCACCCCCCCCTCATACCGGACATAACTTCCTTTACCCCCCTCATCCGGCAGAACAAACTTCACCCTAATCTTTGCATCCCCATTATTATCCGCAGACAAACAAAGAGGCTGCGCCACCGCTGGCCACTGCCCAAAAAGAAAGAGAGATAAAAAACAACCAAAAATAAATCTAAACATCCGATCTGACCTTTTCAGAAAAATCAAACGCGACGGAATCTAAAAGTACATAACCGGTGACTTTCAGGTGCGAGCGCCTTGCGACCAAACCGGTCCACAGCGCATCCTCCGCTCCGTTAACGTTTTTCGTTACACGCCGAATCTCTGTTTCCCCAACGCCTTCATCTGCCGCGCGTGATATATTCGAAAAACCACCGCCAACAATGCGACCAACCCAATAGAGCCCAGCGGCATCCGCAGAATAGTATTTATTTTCAGATATAAGTCGATTATTTGGCTCAACAATAAAACTTGACATCCCGCCGCGGCCATGATAGTTTGAAAAACCTTGGTAGTTTTTTCGACCCGTAGTCTGAATCAAGCCTCGTCCTTTAAACCTAATCCCATCGCCCTTCTCAGTATTTCCCAAATCCGTCCGCCCCTCGTACTCCTTCCCCGATGCAATCTCCTCCGTCAACCGCAATACTCCAGTCTCCTGATAAACCTGCGCCAAGAAATGAGCCAACCGCCCCCTACGAAGACCGTATTTCAAGAACATCCGCATCATCACACCATTCCCTCTCTCGGAGAGCCGCCGCCTAGCCTCCGCCGTTGACACAGATGCCTTAATTATTTGAGAATTCTTATTTGTCTTGTTTGTTTGGAATGTAAGCGGAATGCAGCGCAACATCTCTCGCTCGCATAACCAAGAGCAATTCCTCAATAGTGAAACAAATACCTTTGGATGAAATCGCCAATGACTTGCACTCATCCCCATACCTCCTGGGGAAAACGCCAGCGCCTGGATATGCGCCTTTAGTAGCGAAAAGTCGGCTTCAGTGAAGGGCGACGAGTTTTCCTCCGTCTGCGTCTTGAGCCAGCCCCAACGCTGCTCGATGGTTGAAGCTTCCCACTCAGTGGGAAATTTGCAGATAGCATGCGCCAACTTTGGCACCATCGATGCATCTGAAAGCCGTACTGCCGCCTCGATCGGATCCACTTGGCCGTCGCCGCTGATATCCAACCAGCTCTTGAGGGTTTTGGAGTCGCAGCGGCTGTCCTGATCTTCGCTGTCATCGATCAGACTCCAGCGGCGCCAATGGGGGAAATCGGCATCACTGTACTTGTGTACACCCCTCGCATTGAGATTGACCCAGCCCTGCCCTCCTGAAAAGCAGACCTTGCGCCAATGCGGCACATCCGAGGGCGTGAGCGTCTCATGGTCGGTGTTGATCACTCGGCCAAAGCGAAGCAATTCATAAACGGCGCTTGGCGCGGGACGCGCACCCGAAGGGTAGGCCTTGCTGATCTCGTTGGCTCGCTTGTAGATGTCGTACTCGCCGTCCACCTCTTCCAGCGGTTCGGCGATGCGGGAACCATCCAGCCGCAGGCTTTCGAGATAGGCACTGCCACGATGGCCAGCAACCCCTTCGCCCCCTGCAAAGCGCAACGCCACCACAAAGGGCTCGACACTGGTATGCACCGGTTGCAGGGATCTTGTAGCGGGCAGCGGAGCCCTCTTGTTAGGCTTGGGCGGTTGAACGTGCGCCTGCACCATGTGATCCAGGGGCTTCTCCTCGAAGAACTGTGTGCCCCCGGGCAATAGAAAGTAAATCTGACCATACACAGCGTCCGTCCGGCCATCCTTGCTGGTGTCCAAATCTCCGCTGCTCCGCCCCACCAGACGCTTGAGATTGGCGTCGTCGCAGACGATTTCGAAATGGATGCGGCGTTCAAGAGCCCCGTAGATCTGTCCGGCCGTGCCCAAGGCCGCCTTGCGATACACCGTTCGCCCTTGTGCCACGGCGGGGTCAATGGCGCTCAGGTGCATGTAGATCGAGAAGAACACCACCTTGGCGTCGGCTCCTTCGCCAATCTCGGTTTCGTGCTTGAGCACAACCACACCGTTGTCTGTCCAACCACCACGATAGGCCAAGGGTTCGCTCTCCGACAGAGTTCCTGCCGGCTGTGGCTTGGGAGTACGCACGAATACGACCGCCCCATCGGCAATCGCCCGCACTGCTTCGGCTTGGCCATTGGTCTGCGGCGCGATCAGATGCATGCCGCCATGCCAGCCCAAGTTCATGCTGAGAGGAAAGGCACCATCCCCCGGCTGCCCGCCCTGCATGCAGCGATCCAGCCAGGCGTCCTCGGTTTCGTTGGCCTGCCGTGCTGGGAGGAATGGAGGGCTGATGAGCATTGTCCTGACTCGCAAATGGACAGTTACAGAGAAAACGGATAACGCGCCTTGAAGACAAGCGTGCCTTTGGGAAGGATGGGCATGGTGTGACTCACGCTCTCCCCTCCCTCGAAGCTCTTGCTGGCCGCCTTGACCGTGATGGTCCCCGGGCATTCGAAGGTGATGTTGCCGCCCTCCAGGGTGATGCTGGCCCCGCCCGCGGTGGCCAGGGTGATCTTCTTGGCCGCGGCCCAGTTGACGCTGGCGCTCTGGCTCTGGATGGCCAGCTGCTTTTGCGCGGCCAACTGGGCGGTGCCGGCCTGGGCCTGGATGGTCAGCGGGTCCTGTCCGGCGATCAGGGTCACGCCGGTGCCCGCGGCTTGGCTGCCGGGTTGGATGGCTCCGCCCAGGATGCCGATGGCCTGGCCGGTGTGCAGGCGCCAGGCGCCGGCTACGGCCTGGTCGATGTCCTGCGCGCTGGTCTGGTGGATGTTCTCGCCAGCGGCGTAGACGATGTCGGCCGCCGCGGTTTGCAGCAGGCCGCCACGGGCGCTGACGGCGGCGATGGCGTCAGTGCTGTGGGGCAGCTTGTCGTCGGCGGTCTGGGTGTTCTTGCCAGCCGCGTCGGCCTGGGCCTGGTCCACGTCCTGGGCACTGACCATGCCGCTGACCTGGGTGAGCCAGGCGGGGATGGGCGCGGCCTTCGGGTCGGCCTGGCTTTGCCCGGCCTGGGTGCTGCCCAGTTGGCCGGAGAAGGCCACGGTCTGGTGGGTGGCCGCGGCCTGGCTGAAGGTCTGGCTCAGGGTGCCCAGCTGCCGGGCCAGGGCGATGCCGGCAGCGTTGTCGCCCGCGGGCTCGGCGGCCTGGGTGCCGAAGGTGCTGATGAGCAGGCCCTGGCGGGCGCGCACGGCGCCGTAGGCGTCGGTGCGCAGCTCCCAGCCGGTGCCGCGGAAGCTGCCGCGGTGGTTGTCGGCCTGGTGGATGAGGTGACCCAGGTTGAGCTGGCTGGCGTGCTGGGTGCTGGCCAGTTGCACCCGCAGCTGGCCGTCGCTGTCGTCGAACACGAGCTGGTTGTAGCCGCTGCCGCCGAATTCCTTGCTCTTGTAGCCGGACAGGGCCGCGGCGTTGCGCTGGCCGCCCTGGCTGAGCTCGGCCGGGGCCGCGCCGTGCCAGGCCGGGCTATGGCCGCCGGTCAGGTTGCTCTGGGCCGAGGGGTTGGCGTCGCTGCTGTTGGCAAAGCTGCTGGTGTCGGCTTCAGCCCCTTGGCCCCCCGGCGTGGCGGGCACGCCACCCTCACCCCGGCCGTGGTACAGGCCGCACAGGATGATGGGCTGCTCCAGGTCGTCGTCCACATGGCCCACCAGCACCTCGTGGCCGATGCGCGGGGTCCACTGCAGGCCCTGGCCTTCGCCGGCCAGCGGTTGCAGCACCCGCACCCAGGGGCTGGCCAGCGCCGTGCCCGGTGCGTTGTCTTCCTGGCCCTGGAACTCGTAGCGGATGCGCACCCGACCCAGGCGGTCGGTGTGCACTTCCTGGTCGCCCTGCGGGGTGATGCTGCCGTCGGGGCCCACCACGGTGGCCAGCAGCGGTCCCGGCGCCACCGCGCGCGGGTACAGGCATTGGCCGTGCTCATCCACCCACAGCGGCCGCCAGGGGATGTGGGCGCGGAGGGCGGCAAAGGCGTTGGCGTAGCCGCGGGCCTGGGCCTGGCGGATCAGCGCGGGCTCCAGCCACTCGGGCCAGAACTCGGCCAGCGGGTCGTGGCGGCGCCGCCCGCCCCAGGGCTGGAACTGGCGCGCCAGGGTCTCGGCCAGGTCCTTGGGCAGGTTGTTCAGGCCAGCGTGGGTGACGTCGGTCAGCAGGAACTGCTTGTCTTCCTCGGGGCGCAGGTCGTCCAGCGCGTCCAGCGGGGAGTCGGTCAGCGCAAAGCGCTGGCCGGCCATGAAGCTGCGCACCACCGAGCGGCCCAGCCAGGCCTTGTGGCGGGCTTCGATGGCCTGCTGGGCCAGGGTGAGGCTGCGCTGGAGCTGGCCGCTGTCGGCCAGCAGGGCACCGTGGCCACTCTCGCCCAGGCTCTCGTAGGTTTCCAGCCAGGGCGCGTTCTCGCCGCCCACGCTGCCGACAGTGGCCACCTCGGCGGCCACCAGGCGGGCCTGTTCGGGGTCGTAACGGGTGGCGCTGAGCACGGCCACGGCCTGCTGGCGTTGGCCGCCAAAGGCCTGGATCGTGTCCTGGCCTTCCTGCACGCCGTCGCGGTGGAAGCGCACGCCGCCCCAGGCGGCCGAGCCCGCGTCTTCCGGGCAGCTCTGGCTGGACGTGCTGTCGGCGAAGAAGACGACGGTGGGGCCCGGTTGGCCGCCATCGGCCTCCTCGAAGCGGTAGGCCAGGCCTTCGCGCGCCAAGAGGCGTTGCAGAAAGGCCAGATCGGTCTCGCGGTACTGCACGGTGTAGGGCCGCACGCCGGCCTGGGCCGAGGCCTGCAGGTGCTCGCCCACGCAGGGGGCCCAGCGCCAGCTGGCCCATCCGGCGTAGCGGTTGAGCACGCTGTCGATCAGGTCGGTCAGCAGGGTGTCCTGCCAGACCTGGCTGCGCAGGGTCTGGCCCAGAAAGCCCAGCCAGGGCTGGACGGTGAACTG
Organism: Ideonella benzenivorans; assembly: GCF_020387415.1. Taxonomy (GTDB): domain Bacteria; phylum Pseudomonadota; class Gammaproteobacteria; order Burkholderiales; family Burkholderiaceae_C; genus Ideonella; species Ideonella benzenivorans. Next base: position 166,785 of record NZ_JAGWCB010000018.1, read on the forward strand.
GTAGCGCGAGAGGCCGCCGTCGCTGTCTTCGGCCGCGGCCTGCAGCACCTGGCCGGTGCGGCGCGCCTCGCTGCCGTCGGCCAGGCGGGTGACCAGGGTGAGGGGCTGGCCCAGCAGAGTCTGCAGGGCCAGGCCGGGGGTTTCGCTGACGGCCAGCAGCTGCAGCTCCCAGGGGCGGCTGAGCGCTTCGCGCAGGGCCCAGGCCTGCACGTGCAGGCCAGCCAGCGCAGCGCAGGGCGAATCGAGCCGGTACAGGCGCTGCTCATCGTCGAAGAGCCCCAAGGTGCTCGCCAGGCTGCTGATCATGGTGTGCCGCCCTCCCTGGCCGGCTGTTGTATGAACCTCTCAGCACACGGCCACATGCCGTCCACGCTGGGGTCGCGCGGATTCTAGGAAGGCGGTTGGGCCACTTCGTCACCCATCCGGGGGAGTTTCCACACGGGCTGTCATGCTTGTCACCAACAGCAACAAAAAAGGGCCCCGAAGGGCCCTTTGGAAGGATGGTGACGCAGCTCAGCGCGGCATGGCCTGGCCGGCCGTGGCGGCATGCAGCAGGCGCAGGCTGTGCGGCTCGTTCAGAAAGTGCAGCTGCTCGGCGGCGGCAGCCCCCTGGGCGTTGCGGCTCAGTTGCAGCATGCGCTGACGACGGGCCTCACCGCGCAGACCGCGGCCGGTGTGGCGCGGGCCCACGGCCTTCATGGCCAGGGCCGCCAGGCGCGGCAGGTCCGACAGCAGCGCGGTGGCCAGGGCCGGCAGGTTGGCGTAGAGCTGGGCGTAGTGCCAGGCCTGGCGCAGCACAGCGGGCGAACGGGCTTCCTCGGGGATGGTCAGCCAGCCGGCGTCGCGCAGGCGCTGGCCCAGCGCGCCCTGGCTGCTCAGCACCGTGAACGGCACCGAGAACAGCAGCGGCAGGCCCATGGGCAGCAGCCACAGCGTGGTGGCGGGCGACACGCTGGAGACGGCCACCAGCACGGCGGCCACCACGGCGGTCAGCGGGCCGAAGCGGCGCAGGGCCTCGGTCCAGGCCACGTCGCTGGCTTCCCGCGGGGGCGACTTCCATTCCAGCGTCCAGCCGGTCAGGCCGCCGATGACGAACAGGCTGTGCGCGGCCATGCGGATGGGGGCCTGGATGGCCGACATCAGCGCTTCCAGCGCCGAGCTGGCGATCAGCTGCACGGTGCCGCCGAAGGCGGCCTGCTCGCCGCGGCGCAGCACGGCCCACACGCCCAGCACGCGCGGCAGGGCCAGCATCAGGCCGGTGGTGATCCACAGCGTGACCACGCTGCGGTGGGTCAGCAGGGTCGGCACGGTGTCGTCGTTGCTGTTCATCCAGATGCCGGCACCCAGCACCACATAGGCCAGCCACAGCGGGGCCGACACATAGGACATGGCGCCGGTGGCCAGCATGGCGCGGTGCACGCCCTTCAGGCCCGGCTCAGCGATCAGGCGGGCGTTCTGCAGGTTGCCCTGGCACCAGCGGCGGTCGCGTTGCAGCTCGGCCAGCAGGTGCGGCGGCTGTTGCTCGTAGCTGCCTTCCAGGTCGCCCACCAGCCAGACTTCATAGCCGGCGCGGCGCATCAGCGCGGCCTCGACGAAGTCGTGCGAGAGGATCTCGCCGGCCAGCGCCCCGGTGCCCGGCAGGGTGCCCAGGCCGCAGTGCTTCATGAAGGGTTCGACGCGGATGATGGCGTTGTGGCCCCAGTAGTGGGCCTCGCCCAGCTGCCAGAACTGCATGCCCAGCGTGAACAGGCGGCCGGTCACGCGGCTGGCGAACTGTTGCGAGCGGGCGTGCAGCGTGGCCTGGCCGCAGGCGCGCGGGGCGGTCTGCAGGATGCCGGCGCGCGGGTTCTTCTCCATCAGGCGGGCCAGCGTCACCAGGGTGTCGCCGCTCATCACGCTGTCGGCGTCCATCACCACCATGTAGCGGTAGTCACGGCCCCAGCGGCGGCAGAAGTCGGCCACGTTGCCAGCCTTGCGGCGGGTGCGCAGTTGGCGCCAGCGGTAGTACACGCGGATGTCGCTGCCGGCGGCGGCCAGCTGCTCGCGCAGGGCCTGCCAGGCGCGCAGCTCGGCGGCGCGCACTTCCGGGCGGTTGGTGTCCGACAGCACGAAGACGTCGAACAGGCGCTGCGCGCCGACGGCGGTCAGCGATTCGCAGGTGGCGCGCAGGCCGGCGAAGACGGTGCTCACGTCCTCGTTGCAGATCGGCATGATGACCGCGGTGCGGGCATCGGCCGGCAGCGTCACGCCTTCGGCGTCCTTCGCCGACAGGGTGTGCGGGTCGCCCTTGAGCGTGACCCAGAAGCCCATCACCGCGGTGATGGCACCCGCGGCCACCCAGGCGAACAGCAGCGTGAACAAGGCCACCTGACCCAGTTCCAGCAGGCTGGAGCCGGCACCGGGCTGGATGCTCCAGAGCAGGCCAGCCGACAGCAGCGTGGCCGACAGGACCCAGAACAGCAGCCAGCGGCGGCGGGTCTTGGCCGCGGCTTCCCAGGCGGCGGGGGCGGCGGCGCTGCGCGCGGCGCTCTCGCGCCAGGGCGCATCGGCCGGCGCGGTCTCGCCGCGCAGGCGGCGCATCACGCCCAGCCAGGGCTGGGGCTTCATGCTGCCGCGGTGGATGGCGGGCATGCCCGGCGCCGCGGTGGCGCCCGACAGGGTGGTGCTCGGAGTGCGGGTGGGGGTCATGGTCATTGCGGAGGAAGGATCTGAGTCCATGTTTCGCTCACGGTGTCAGCACCGGAGGTGAGGTACGCGCGCAGCTCGACCGGGCGAACCGGGTCCAGGGTCTGCACGCGCAGGGTCAGTCGCCAGGCGCCAGTGGCGTCCACGCGATAGATGTTCTGTTCGGTGATGCGGCCGGCGTCGTTGCTGCTGACCACGGCCTTGACGGCGGCGTTGTCGGGCAGCTTGGCGCCGGTGAAGTCGATGACGAACTGGCGCTCGCCGTCGGCCAGGGCGGCAAAGCCGCGGCCGGCGCGGGTCTGGGCCACCCACAGCGCGGGCGGGCGCTGTTGCTGGGCGCCCTGCCAGTCGATGCGCCAGGCCAGGTCCAGCGGCTGGCCCACGGCGGGCAGGCGGGCTGGCACCCAGTAGGCGACGATGTTGTCGTTGGTCTCGTCGGGCGTGGGCAGCTGCATCAGCTCGACCCGGCCGGCGCCCCAGTCGCCCACCGGCGTCACCCAGGCGGAGGGGCGCTGCTCATAGCGGGCTTCGGTGTCTTCGTAGCTGGCGAAGCTGCGGTCGCGCTGCATCAGGCCAAAGCCACGCAGCGAGGGCATCGCGAACGAGGTGACCAGCGGCCAGCGCGGGTTCTGCAGCGGACGCCACAGCCATTCGCCGGTGCCGCTGGCGATCATCAGGCCGTCGCTGTCATGCACCTCGGGGCGGAAGTCGTCCCGGTTGGGCTGGTTCTCGCCGAACTGGAACATGCTGGTCAGCGGCGCGATGCCCAGGGTGCGGATGGGCCGGGGGGTCTGGCGCAGGTAGACGCGGGCCTTGACGTTCACCGCGGTGGTCTGGCCGGGCTGGATGTCGAAGCGGTAGGCGCCAGCCACGCGCGGCGAATCCAGCAACGCGAAGACGGTCAGCGCCTGGGCGCCGGCATCGGGCCGCACCACCCAGAAGTCGGTGAAGCGGGGGAACTCCTCGGGGCCGTTGCCACCGGCCGAATCGACCGCCAGACCGCGGGCCGACAGGCCGTAGTGCTGGCCGGCACCCAGGGCGCGGAAGTAGCTGGCGCCCTGGAAGACGATCAGCTCGTCCTTGTAGGCCGCGTTGTTGAGCGGGTAGTGCACCCGGAAGCCGGCATGGCCGATGTCGCCCCAGTTGGCGGGCTGCAGCGTGCTGTTGGCGCCGTAGTCGAAGTCCTCCGGCCGGTAGGGCAGCGCGCGTTCGCCATCTGGCGACAACTCGTGCATGCGCACCGGCTCGGTCTGGTACTTGCCCAGGTGGAAGAACATCAGCTCGAAGGGCCGGCCCAGGCTGCGCCAGACCGCGCGGTCGGGGCGGAAGCGGATGTCGCGGGCCTGGTCGTAGCTCAGGTCCTTCAGCGCCTGGGGGGTGCGGCTGGGCGCCGGCGCATAGGGCTGCGCCGCCAGACCGCGGGCACGTCGCGCCAGCCGGTCGAAGAACGGGGCGGCCACGGCGCTCGCGCTGGGCGTGGCGGCCGGGGTCGAAGCGGTGGAGGCGGCCGCAGCGGCCACCAGCGTCGCCGGGGTCTCAGGGGCCTCGGCGGCCACCCCCAGCGTGGTCTGGGTGGCGACCAGCGCCGCCAGCGCCAGCAACCGGCGGGCCGGATGGCCTGCGGCGCGGGGAGCGGCGAAAGGGCGGCGGACAGAGACAGTCATGCCTGCTCTATGGCAAGGCCCGTGCCACGCCAAAAAGCCTTTACCAATCAACCACTTGCAAAAACGCCCAGGCCCACGCCCCGGCGGGACGACGGAAAAGCGTCGCCGATCAGCGACAGGCTTTTTCGCTGCGGCGCAACAATTCAGCCAAGTACTTGATACACAAGATTATTTTTCCTGTCGCTCGTCAGCGACAGGGGCGCCGCCCTCGTCGCCATCCGGCGACTCCCCGCGGAACAGACCGGGGGTCAGGCCATGCTTTTGCAGCAGGCGGTAGAACTCGGTGCGGTTGCGCTCGGCCAGCCGGGCGGCATCGGCCACCTGGCCATCGGTCAGCTTGAGCAGGCCCACCAGGTAGTCGTGCTCGAAGCGGCGCTTGGCCTCGGCAAAGGGCAGCACCTCCACCGTGGGCACCCGCAGCGCACGCTGCACCAGGCTCAGCGGGATCAGCGGCGCGGTGGCCAGCGCGCAGACCTGCTCCACCACGTTGTGCAGCTGGCGCACATTGCCCGGCCACGCAGCGGTGGTCAGCGCGCTCAGCGCGTCCGGGGCAAAGCCGTTCAGGCGCTTCTGGTACTTGGCGGCCAGGCGCTGCAGGAAGTGCTGGGCCAGCAGCGGGATGTCCTCGCGCCGCTCGGCCAGGGTGGGCAGGGTCAGCGTGACCACGTTGAGGCGGTAATAGAGGTCCTCTCGGAACTCGCCGGCCGCCATCGCAGCCTCCAGGTCGCGGTGGGTGGCCGAGAGGATGCGCACATCCACCGGCACCGACTGCTGGGCGCCCACCGGCCGCACCTGGCGTTCCTGCAGCACCCGCAGCAGCTTGACCTGCAGCGCAGGCGGCATGTCGCCGATCTCGTCGAGGAACAGCGTGCCGCCGTCGGCGCTCTGGAACAGGCCGCGGTGGTTGGCGACCGCACCGGTGAAGGCCCCCTTGACGTGGCCGAACAGCTCGGACTCCAGCAGCGCCTCGGGGATGGCACTGCAGTTGACCGCGACGAACGGCCCCTTGGCCCGGCGGCTGGCACGGTGGATCGCATTGGCCAGCAGCTCCTTGCCGCTGCCGCTTTCGCCGCGGATCAGCACCGAGGCATCGCCCGCGGCCACCAGCCGGGCCTCGGCCAGCACCTCGTCCATCACCGCCGAGCGGCTGACGATCTCGCTGCGCCAGGCCTCGCCCGCGTCGGCCTGCGAGGCCGCACTGGCGGACGCGGCCAGCGCGCGGTCCACCGCGGCCATCAGCTCCTGGCCGTCAAACGGCTTGGTCAGGTAGCTGAAGACGCCGCGCATGGTGGCGTCCACCGCGTCGGGGATGGTGCCGTGGGCGGTCAGCAGAATGACCGGCAGGCCGGGATAGCGGGCCTGGATGGCGTCGAACAGCGCCAGCCCGTCCATGCCCGGCAGGCGCACGTCGCTGACCACCAGTCGGGGCCGGCTCAGCTCCAGCCGGGCCAGGGCCTCCTCGGCACTGCCCACCGAGGTCACGGCATGCCCTGCCGCACTCAGGCGCAGCGACAGCAGCCGCAGCATGTCGGGATCGTCGTCGACGACCAGGATGGGGAGCTTGTCGCTGTGGGGCATGGGCGCCTCGGTTCAACGGGACGAGGGGGGCGGCGCGGCCGCCGGGCGGCGCGGCACCAGCGAACGCTCGATGGCCTTCAGGGCCTCCAGCTTTTCGCTCAGCTGCTCAATGCGGCGCTGGTTCTCGCGCAGCTGCTGGTTCTGGCGGTCGGCCTGCTCTTCCAGCCGGCGCTGCTCGGCCGCCCGGCCGGCCAGCAGCCGGGCCCAGTCGGCCCAGGGCGCGGCCTCCGGGGTGCCGGCCCGGGCCACACCGTCCAGCAGGGTCTGGGCACGGGCGGCGTCGCCGGGGTTGCGGGTGTGCAGCAGGGCCAGGCCCAGCTCCACGCCGTGGGCCGGCGTGGCCGGCGCCGCAGTGAGCCGCACGATGCGCGCCGCCAGCGGTTCCCCCCCGGCGCTGCGCAGTTCCTCCTGCCAGTGCAGCAACTGACGGCCCGCCAGGTCGCGGTCGTCACGGGTCGGCGTCGCCGCCACCGGCTCGCAACTGGCGGCCGGTGCGCTGGCGGCCGAGGCGGGTGGCGCCGGCTCGGTCGGTTCGGGCGGCGGCAGCTGGGTGCAGCCGGCCAGGATCAGCAGCCCGGCCGGCGCCAGCCCCCAGGCGCGGCGGAGAGAGGGAAAAGTCGCGTCAAACATGATGGGTGCCCAAGGGCAACAGGATACGGAAGGTGGCGCCGCCGGGACCGGGCTGCAGCGTGACGCTGCCACCGTGCGCGGCCACCTGTTCGCGCACGATGGACAGGCCGATGCCGCTGCCGCGGGGCTGGTCCTCGGGCTGCAGGGCGCCGCGGAAGAAGGGGTCGAAGATGTGCTCACGGTCCGCCTCGGGCACGCCGGGGCCGCTGTCGCGGATCTCCAGTGCGGCCTGCTCGCCCTCGCGCCAGATCCGCCAGCCGATCGTGCCGCCCGGCGGGGTGAAGCGGATCGCGTTGATCATCAGGTTGGCCAGGGCCATGCCCAGGCGTTCCGGGTCCACCGGCAGCTCCAGCCGCTCGCCCCCGTCCACCGTCACGGTGATGCGGCGGGCCTGGGCGCTCAGGCGCTGGGCCTCGACCACGCCCTCGACCAGGGTGCGCAGCCGGGTGGGGCGACGCTGCAGCCGCTGGGCGTCGAAGGCGGCGGCGTTGTAGCGCAGCAGGTCCTCGATCTGCTGCTGCAGCACCGCGGTGTTGTGGCGCAGGATGCCGACGATCTCGGCCTGGCCCGGGCTGAGCGGCCCGCCCACCCCCTCCTGCAGCAGCGAGGTGCCTTCCCGCAGTGCCGCCAGCGGGGTCTTCAGCTCGTGCGAGGTGTGCCGCAGGAAGCGGTCCTTGTCGGCATCGGACTCGAGCAGGCGCAGGCGCAGCCAGTCCAACTGCTCGCCCAGGCTGGCCAGGTCGGAGGGGCCGGCGATCTCGACCGGCTCGGCCATGCGCCCCTGGCCCAGGGCCTGGATGGCGCGCCCGAGCTGGCGCAGCGGCCGGGTCAGCCACAGGCCGAAGGCCAGCGCCGCCAGCGCCACGACCACGATGGCCACCGCCACCTGTCGCACCAGGCGGGCCCGCTGGGCCTCCAGGGCATCCTGCACGGCCTGGTTGCGCTCGGCGATGCTGCGCTGGACCTGCACGGTGAGCTTGCGCGTGCCCTCGCCCAGCTGGTCGAAGCTGCGGCCCAGCGCCTGGTCGCGCTCAGGCGCGGCCAGGCCGGGGTTGTCCAGCTGACGGCGGATGGCGCTGGCCGCGCCCAGCCAGTGGCGCGCCAGTGCCGCGGTGGGCTCGAAATCGGCCAGCGGCTGCAGCGCGCTGCGGGCGTCGCGCACCGCCACGTCGTAGCGCTGACGCAGCGCCGGGTCGCCCAGCACCAGGTACTGGCGGGCGGCGCGTTCCATGTCGGTGGCGCGGTCGCCCAGGCCGCTCACGGCCAGGTTCAGCGCCACCGCCTGCTGGGCCGCCTCGCGGCTCTTGGCCATCAGGCCCTGCAGCGCCTGCAGGCCGCTGAGCGAAACGGCACCCAGCGCGGCGGCGATCAGCACGAAGGCCAGCAGCAGCAGTTGACGAAACGAGGTTCGCAGGACCAAGGAAAGCACTCTCGCGGATAGGCAGCCGGCAGTGTAGGCCGACGTGACGGCCCGCAGACCGGCAGGGGCGACGCCAACTTGCGACAATGCGTCAAACCGCATCCACGTTCCGCACCATGCATCAGCGCGTCCTCACCGGCATCACCACCACCGGTACCCTGCACCTCGGCAACTTCGTCGGCGCCATCCGCCCGGCCATCGCGGCCAGCCGCGAGCCCGGTGTCGACAGCTTCTTCTTCATGGCGGACTACCACGCGCTGATCAAGTGCGACGACCCCGACCGCATCGAGCGCTCGCGCCTGCAGATCGCCGCGACTTGGCTGGCCGCCGGCCTGGACACCGAGCGGGTGGTCTTCTACCGCCAGAGCGACATCCCCGAGATCCCCGAGCTGTGCTGGCTGCTGACCTGCGTGACCAGCAAGGGCCAGATGAACCGGGCCCATGCCTACAAGGCCTCGGTCGACGCCAACAACGCCGCCGGCGAGGACCCGGACGCCGGCGTCACGATGGGCCTGTACTGCTACCCCATCCTGATGGCGGCCGACATCCTGATGTTCAACGCCCACCGGGTGCCGGTCGGCAAGGACCAGATCCAGCACATCGAGATGGCGCGCGACGTGGCCACCCGTTTCAACCACCTGTTCGGCCGGGGCGAGGACTTCTTCGTGCTGCCCGAGGCCCAGGTGGACGAGACGATGGAACTGCTGCCCGGCCTGGACGGCCGCAAGATGAGCAAGAGCTACGACAACGTCGTGCCGCTGTTCGAAGGCGGCGAGAAGGCGCTGCGCGAGGCGATTGCCCGCATCGTCACCGACAGCAAGCTGCCTGGCGAGCCCAAGGAACCCGAAGGCACGCCGCTGGTCGCCATCTATGACGCCTTCGCGACCGCCGAAGAGCGCGCCGCCTTCCGCGCCGCGCTGCGCGGCGGCCTGGCCTGGGGCGAGGCCAAGCAGCAGCTGTTCGAACAGATCAACCGCCAGATCGGCCCGATGCGCGCCCGCTACGAGGCCTTGATGGCCCACCCGGAAGAGATCGAGGCCATTCTGCAGAAGGGTGCCGCCCGCGCCCGCGCCCTGGCCGGCCCGACGCTGGCCCGGCTGCGCCAGGCCGTGGGCCTGCGGCCCTTCCAGGCCCTGGCCACCCCGGCGACCACCCAGACCAAGGCCAAGGCGGCGCTGCCGGTGTTCAAGCAGTACCGCGAGGCCGACGGCCAGTTCTACTTCAAGCTGAGCAGCCACGACGGCCGCGTGCTGCTGCAAAGCCAGGGCTTCGCGGGCGGCCGCGAGGCCGGCGAATGGGTCAAGCGTCTGAAGCTGGAGGGCGCGGCCGCGCTGGCCGGCGCCCCGGTCGCCCTGGGTGAGGGCGTGCAGGCCGACGAGGTGGGCCAGGCGCTGACCACCCTGCAACAGGCCGATTCCTGACCGGCGCGCGGGGGCACCCCCGCTCAGGGGATTGCCGGCGGCGGCGCCTGCCCCTAGCCTGCGCGTCGCCTCAACCCCTTTTGCAGTTCCCATGGAGACACCGGTTCGGCTGGTTTTTGCCGGCAGCGTGCGCGAAGGCTTCGATCGCGACACCGTCAAGCAGCGCCTGGGCCAGTGGCTCAAGCTGGAGCCTGCCCGGCTGGAGACCCTGTTCTCCGGCCGGCCCGTGGTTCTCAAGCGCGGCCTGCCGGCCGACCAGGCCGCGGCCTGGGTGCAGCGCTTCGCTGCCCTGGGCGCCGAGCTGAAGGTCGAGCCCGACGCACCACCGCCTGCCGCCCCCGCACCGGCCGCAGCGCCCCTGGCGGCCGAGCCGCCAATGCGCCTGGCCCCGGACCCGGCGCTGGACGAGGTCACCTGCCCGAACTGCGGCGAGAAGCAGCCCCGACGCATCCTGTGCCGGGCCTGCGCCACCGACATCCCGCGCGCCCAGGCCGCCGCCGAGGAACGCCGCGCCGCCGAGCGGGCCGAACGGGTGGCCGCCGCCCGCGCCCGGCGGGGCCTGAAACCGCCGCCCGACCCGGCCGCGCACACCTTCGAGACCGACACCACGCCGCTGTTCGGCCGCAGCTTCGAGGGCCGCCTGGGCCGCATGAGCTACCTGGCCGGCAACCTCGTCTGCTGGGCCGGCCTGGCGCTGTGCCTGATGCTGCTGCTGCGCCTGCCGGGCTGGTCGACCGGCCTGCTGATGGTGCTGGCCTTCCTGGTGGTGATGGTGTTCAGCTGGCGCCTGACCACGCTGCGCATGCACGATTTCAACCGCAGCGGCTGGTGGGCCTTGCTGTTCGGCCTGCCCATCATCGGCCCCATCCTGAGCATCGTGATCATGCTGGTGCCAGGCGACGACCACCCGAACGATTTTGGCGACCCGCAGCCCGAGCGCCACGCCGGGCTGGCCATCGGCGCGGTGGTGGCGCTGGGCCTGGGCGTGAGCCTGAGCCTGCACATGGCCGAGCGCTGGGCCGAACGCATCGGCGAAGAGCGGGCCGAAGCCGCCCGCCAGGACAGCGGCACGCCGCAGGCCACGCTGCAATCGGTGCTGGGCAGCGCCGAAGCGGTGACCGCCTTCCAGCGCGAGTACCTGCCCCAACAAGGTCACCGGGCCTTCGCCCGCTCCCCCAGTGGCGCGGCCTACGGGCTGCAGACCCGGGCCAGTTCGGTCGAGCTGGCCGCCACCGAGGCCCTGGGCCAGTGCAACCGCCGGCGCCCGGAAGGCGGCGTGGCCTGCCAGCTGGTGCATCTGGACGACGCCTGGGTGCTGCCGGAAAACTGAGCACCGCCCCCGCCCAGGGCCGTGCCCAGCAGTGACAATCGGCGGGCTATGAGTGCTCCCGACGATTCCCCGGTCACCGATGCCCTGACCCTGCCAGCCCTGCTGGCAGCCCGCATCGCCCGCACGCCCGATCGCGAGGCTTACCGCGCCTTCGACCCGACCACGCGGCGCTGGCAATCACTCAGTTGGGCCGAGGCCGGCACGCGCGTGGCCCGCTGGCGCGACGCCCTGGCCGCCATGGACCTGCCCGAAGCGGGGCGCGTGGCCATCCTGCAGCCCAACGGGCTGAACGCGATGTGCATCGACCAGGCGGCCATGGCGCTGGGCCGGGTGCCGGTGCCACTGCACGCGATCGACAACCCCGGCAGCATCGGCTACATCCTGGCCGACAGCGCGGCCTCGCTGCTGGTGCTGGAAACCCGCCGCCAGTGGGAGGCCATCCTGCACACGGGCGCCATCCTGCCGGCCCTGCGGGCGGTGGTGGTGACCGGCGACCCGACGGCCAGCCCGGAAGACCTGTCACGCCTGCCCTCGGCCCATGTGCCGGTGCTGGGCCTGGCCGACTGGCTGGCCGCCGGCGTGCCCGCGGGCGACCACCCCGGCCCCGGCCCCGAGGACCTGGCGACCATCGTCTACACCTCCGGCACCACCGGCCGGCCCAAGGGCGTCAAGCTCAGCCACCGCAACGTGGTGGCCAACCTGATGGCCGTGCTGCAATGCGTCGCCCCGACGCCGCGCGACCTGTTCCTGTCCTTCCTGCCGCTGTCCCACACCTTCGAGCGCACGGTGGGCTACTACCTGCCCATCGCCAGCGGCAGCTGCGTGGCCTATGCCCGCTCCGTGGCCGAGCTGCCGCAGGACATGCTGACGCAGCGGCCCACGGTGCTGGTCTCGGTGCCGCGCATCTACGAGCGGGTCTATGCCCGGCTGCAGGAGGTGCTGAGCGCCTCGCCGCTGAAGGCCTGGCTGATGGACTGGACCGTGGCCGTGGGCTGGCGGCGCTTTCGGGCCCGCCACGAGCTGCCGCCGGACGCCGACGGCGCCCCGCGCCTGTGGGACGCGCTGGTCTGGCCGTTCCTCTCGCTGCTGGTGGCGCGGCCGGTGCTGGCCCGCTTTGGCGGCCGCATCCGGGTCGCGGTCAGCGGCGGCGCGGCCCTGCCGGCCGCGGTGGCCCGCACCTTCCTGGGCCTGGGCCTGCCCATCGTGCAGGGCTACGGCATGACCGAGACCGCGCCCATCGTCTCGGCCAACACGCTGGACAGCAACGACCCGATGAGCGTGGGCCGCCCGCTGCCGGGGGTGATGGTGCGCATCGGCGAGAACCGCGAGCTGCAGGTCAAGGGCCCGTCGGTGATGCAGGGCTACTGGCACCGCGACGAGGACACCGCCAAGGTGCTGACCCCGGACGGCTGGCTGGGCACCGGCGACCAGGCCGAGATCCTCGACGGCCGCATCTACATCCGCGGCCGCATCAAGGACATCATCGTCACCTCCACCGGCGAGAAGATCCCGCCGGTGGACCTGGAACAGTCGCTGTGCGAGGACCCGCTGATCGCCCAGGTCTGCGTGGTGGGCGAGAACAAGCCCTTCATCGGCGCGCTGGTGGTGCTGCACGAGGAGGAATGGCGCCGCCTGGCCTTCAGCCTGGGGCTGGACTGGCAGGACCCGGCCAGCCTGCGCAGTGCCGTGGCCCACGAGGCGGTGCTCAAGCGCCTGGCCCAGCGGGCTGCGAGCTTCCCGCGCTACGCGGTGCCGCGCGCGGTGGTGCTGAGCCTGGAGCCCTGGACCATCGAGAACACGATGCTCACGCCCACGCTCAAGCTCAAGCGGCCCAACCTGATGGCCCGTTTCGAGAACGAGCTGCGAACCATGTACGCGCCGCGCTGAGCTCGCGCGTTCAGCCAGGATGCTGATCGTCACGCTCTCCGTCCTGGCCCTGTTGGCCCTGACCACGCTGCTGCACTACGAGGTGCTCAGCCGCGTGGACCGCCTGCTGCCTCGGCTGGTCATTCCGCACCGCACCCAGTTGCTGGTGGTGATGTTCGCGGTGCTCCTGGCGCATGCGCTGGAAATCCTGCTCTACGGGGTGACGCTCTATGGCTTGCAGTGGCTGCACCTGGGCAGCCTCACTGCGGCGGGCCTGCCGCACCTGGTCAACAGCCTGTACTTCTCGGCCGAGACCTTCACCTCACTGGGCTTTGGCGACCTGGTGCCGGTGGGGCCGCTGCGCCTGCTGGCCGGCACGGAGGCGCTCAACGGCCTGGTGCTGATCGGCTGGTCGGCCTCCTACACCTACCTGGCGATGGAGCGCTTCTGGAACGAGATCCGCCTGCCGGTGGACGCCAGCGACCGCTGAGCCGACCGCCGGCAGATCAGCCGGCCCGCGCCTGGCGCACCGCGCGCGCCCAGCGGGCCAGGCGTTCCTCGGCCTGGTCGCGCGGCAACGTGGGCTCGAAACGGCGTTCGACCTGCCACTGCGCCGCCAAGGCCGACGGTCCGCTCCACAGGCCCGTGGCCAGGCCGGCGAGGTAGGCCGCGCCCAGCGCCGTGGTCTCCACCACCGCCGGGCGCACAACCGGAATGCCCAGCAGATCGGCCTGGAACTGCATCAGCAGGTCGTTGACGCTGGCGCCGCCGTCCACCCGCAGCTCGCTGACCGGCGTGCCGCCCGCCGCCAGCGCATCCTGCCCCATGGCCTGCAGCAGCGCGGCGCTCTGGAAGGCGATGCTCTCCAACGCGGCGCGGGCGATGTGGGCCACGGTGCTGCCGCGCGTGAGGCCGACGACGGTGCCGCGCGCGTCCGGGTCCCAGTAGGGCGCGCCCAGCCCGGTGAAGGCCGGCACGAACATGACCCCACCGGCATCGGGCACGCTTTCGGCCAGGGCTTGCACCTCGGAGCTGGCACGGATGGCCCGCAGGCCGTCGCGCAGCCACTGCACCACCGCGCCGCCGATGAACACGCTGCCTTCCAGCGCGAACTGGGGCGGCTGGCCCGGCGCTGCCGCCGCCGCGGTGGTCAGCAGGCCGTGCTGGCTGGGCCGGGCCTGGGCGCCGGTGTGCATCAGCAGGAAGCAGCCGGTGCCGTAGGTGTTCTTGGCGATGCCCGGGGTCCAGCCGGCTTGGCCGAACAGCGCGGCCTGCTGGTCGCCGGCAATGCCGGCCACCGGCACCGGGGCGCCCAGCACCTCGGCCTCGGTCTCGCCGAACAGGTGGCTGCTGGGGTGCACCGCCGGCAAGGCCTCGGCCGGCAGGTCCAGGCCCTGCAGCAGCTCGGCATCCCAGCCGCCGGCCTGCAGGCTGTAGAGCAGCGTGCGGGAGGCGTTGGTCACGTCGGTGGCATGCACCCGCCCGCCGGTGAGTTGCCACAGCAGCCAGCTGTCCACGGTGCCGAAGGCCAGCTCGCCCCGGGCCGCGGCCTCGCGCACCGCCGGCACCTCGTCGATCAGCCAGCGCAGCTTGCTGGCCGAGAAGTACGGATCCAGCCGCAAACCGGTGCGCTCGCGCACCAGCGGTTCCAGCCCGGCGGCGCGCCAGCGGGCGCACAACGGCTCGGTGCGCCGGTCCTGCCAGACGATGGCCCGGTGCAGCGGCGCGCCGGTGCGGCGGTTCCAGACCACGGTGGTCTCGCGCTGGTTGGCGATGCCGATGGCCCGCAGGTCGCGGGCAGCCAGACCGGCCTGGGCCAGGGCTTCGCGGGCGGTGTCGCGCTGCGTCTGCCAGATCTCCAGCGGGTCGTGCTCGACCCAGCCGGGCTGCGGAAAGTGCTGGCGGAACTCGCGTTGCGCGTGGGCGCGGATGCGGCCCTGGTCGTCGAACACGATGCTGCGTGAACTGGAGGTGCCCTGGTCCAGGGCCAGCAGGAAGCTCATGGCCCGACCTTACCGCGCCACGGGACGGGCGCCCAGCGGGTCAGACCGCGTGCCAGAGCGCTGCGAAGAAGTGGCAGGTGCTGCCACCCAGCACGAACAGGTGCCAGACGAAATGGGCGTAGCGCACGCGGTTGTCCAGCATGAAGACCACCGCGCCCAGCGTGTAGCTCAGGCCGCCCACCACCAGCCAGACCAGGCCGGCAACGCTCATCTGCTCGACCATCGGCTTGACGGCGAACAGCGCCAGCCAGCCCATGGCCACATACAGCCCGGTGGACCACCAGGGATGGCGCAGCCGGTCCAGCAGCTTGACGGTGACGCCGGCCACGGCCAGGGCCCAGATGACCGCGAACAGCCACCAGCCGCCATGCTCGCGCAACGCGCCCAGCGCGAACGGCGTGTAGCTGCCGGCGATGAAGAGGTAGATGGCGGCGTGGTCGGCCCGGTTCATCCACAGCTTGGCCCGGCCCTGGGGCAGCGCGTGGTAGACCGCGGAGACCAGGTACAACAGCATCATCGTGCCTGAGAACACGCTGACCGCGATGAGGTTGAGCGCCCCTGCGCCCTGGTGTCGAACCTGCCAGAGCAGGATGGGCAGGGATGCCACGGCCAGCAAGAAGCCCAGGCCATGGCTGATCGCGTTGGCGATCTCCTCCCCCAGTGTCTGGGGGCGGTCGGCAGTGAGCGCGAGGGTGTTCATGGCCTCATTGTGCGCCGCAATAAAAGACTGGCAAGCCCCCGGCTCAAACTGGGGAGACCGGCGCGTCAGGCACGTGGCCGACCGCGAAATAGATGCAGCCCATCCAGGTGCTGTGCACCTGCAGATCGGGCAGCCAGTCGGCCAGCAGATGCCAGGGCTGGTGCATCTGCCGCAGGTCGGTGACCGAATAGAGCGCCGCGCTGAGCACCCAGGCATTGACCGTCCAGGCCCAGGCAGGCGCCCATTCCAGCCCGCAGGAGACCACGGTGGCGCCCGGGCGCAAACGGGCCATCACGGCGGCCAGCGCCTCGGGCTGCTGCAGGATGTCGTGCGAGAACTGGAACAGCGCCGCATCGGCCTGCAGATCCTTCGGCCAGACCGTCGCCGCCCTGGCGTCGCCCTGACAAACCTGCACCTGGGGCCAGCCCGCCTGGGCGCAGCGCTGCCGGGCCCGGCGGGCCATCTCGGGACAGGGCTCCAGCCCCCAGACCCGCCCGGTCAGGCCGACTTTCTCGGCCAGCAGCGGCAGACTCAGCCCCGTGCCGCAGCCCAGGTCCAGCACCTGCTGGCCGGGCCGCAGGTCCAGCAGGTCGACCGCCTGCCGGCGCAAGGGCTCGAACGGCACCAGCTCGGCGTCGTAACCCGCCGCGCGCTGGCGATAGAGCGACTGGGCCCGCGCCAAGTCAGGCGCAGCCTCGACCGATGGGGATGAAGCGTCTGCAGCCGACATGGCGGATCCTCCCGAAGCCACAGCTTCGGGCCGATCCCCCCGCCTTGTCCAGCGTGTGGGCTGATCTGCATCAACCCCCTGGAGTATGCCGAGGGTTTCCCCCGGGGCTTATTTGGCCGTGGGCATCACGAACTCGGCGCCCTTGGCGATGCTGTTGGACCAGCGCTGCATGATGCTCTTCTGCTTGGTGTAGAAGCGCACGCCCTCTTCGCCGTAGGCGTGCATGTCACCGAACAGGCTCTTCTTCCAGCCGCCAAAGCCGTGCCAGGCCATGGGCACCGGGATGGGCACGTTGATGCCCACCATGCCCACCTGGACGCGGCGGCCGAACTCGCGCGCCACCTGGCCATCGCTGGTGAAGCAGGCCACGCCGTTGCCGAACTCGTGGGCGTTGATCAGGTCCAGCGCCTCGGTGAAGTCCTTGACCCGCACGCAGGCCAGCACCGGGCCGAAGATCTCTTCCTTGTAGATGCGCATGGCCGGGGTGACGTGGTCGAACAGCGTGCCCCCCGTCCAAAAGCCCTTCTCGTGGCCGGCCACCGTGGTGCCGCGGCCGTCCACCACCAGGGTGGCGCCCTCGGCCACGCCGGCGGCGATGTAGCCCTCGATGCGGTCGCGCGCCTCGCGGGTGACGATCGGGCCCATCTCGGCATCGAGCGCCATGCCGTTCTTGATCTTCAGCGTCTTGGCGCGCTCGGCCAGCATCGGAATGATCTTGTCGGCCACGTCGCCCACCAGCAGGGCCACCGAGATGGCCATGCAGCGCTCGCCGGCCGAGCCGTAGGCCGCGCCGATCAGCGCATCCACCGCCTGCTCCAGGTTGGCGTCGGGCATCACCACCATGTGGTTCTTGGCGCCCCCCAGGGCCTGCACGCGCTTGCCGTTCTTCGCGCCGGTCTCGTAGATGTACTGGGCGATGGGGGTGGAGCCGACGAAGCTCACCGCCTTCACGTCCGGGTGGGCCAGCAGCGTGTCCACCGCCAGCTTGTCACCCTGCACCACGTTGAAGACGCCATCGGGCAGGCCGGCCTGCTGGAGCAGCTCGGCGATGAACAGGCTGGGGCTCGGGTCGCGCTCGCTGGGCTTCAGGACGAAGGTGTTGCCGGTGGCCAGGGCCACCGGGAACATCCACATCGGCACCATGCAGGGGAAGTTGAACGGCGTGATGCCGGCCACCACGCCCAGCGGCTGGCGCAGGGTCCAGTTGTCGATGCCGGTGCCCACCTGGTCGGTGAAGTCGGTCTTGAGCAGCTGCGGCGCACCGCAGGCGAATTCGACGATCTCGATGCCGCGGGTCACTTCGCCCTGGGCGTCGGTGAAGACCTTGCCATGCTCGGCGGTGATCATCGCGGCCAGGGTGTCGCGGTGCTCGTTGAGCAGGCCCAGGAACTTGTTGAGCACGCGGGCGCGGCGGATCGGCGGCGTGTCGGCCCAGGCGGGAAAGGCGGCGGCGGCAGCGGCCACGGCGGCGTTCACATCCTCGGCGCTGGCCAGCTGCACCTGGCAGCTCACCGCCCCGGTGGCGGGGTTGTAGACGGCCTGGCTGCGGCCGCTGGTGGCGGGCACCGGCTGGCCGCCGATGAAGTGGCCGATGTCGGTGCTGCGGGTGAAGGCTTCGGGGGCGCCCATGGTTGTCTCCTGGATGAGGGGTGAGTGGGCCGCAGTCTAGGCAGACGCGGCCCTGGCGCCAATGCCCAGATTCTGGAATCATTGTTTGTCAAACTGAACAATAAGCCCATGGACGATGCCCTGCCGCCTGCTCCGCGCCCCCTGCCCGCGCTGTGGGCCCACGTGCATGCGCTGACCGTGCTGGGGGAAGCCGGCAGCTACACCGCCGCCGCCCGCCGCCTGGGCCTGAGCAAGGCGGCGATGAGCCTGCGCATCAGCGAGCTGGAGGCCGCCGCCGGCGTGCCGCTGGTGCGCCGCACCACCCGCAGCGTGCGGCTGACCGAGGCCGGCCGCCGGCTGGCCGACAGCAGCCGCCCGGCCTTTGCCAGCATCGCCGAGGCCTTTGCCGGCGTGCACGACCTGGCCGGCCAGCCGCGCGGCCTGCTGCGCCTGACCGCCCCGGTGGCACTGGCCCGCCAGCAGCTGCTGCCGCGGCTGCCCCGCTTCCTGCAGCAGTACCCCGAGGTGCGGGTGGAGCTGGACCTGTCCGACCGGCTGGCCGCGCTGGCGCCCGAAGGGTTCGACCTGGCGCTGCGGCACACCACCCACCCACCGGAGACCCACGTCGCCTGGGCCCTGTGCCCCACCGAGACCCTGCTGGTGGCCAGCCCGGGCTACCTGGCGGCCCACGGGGCCCCGCAGCACCCGCGCGACCTGGCCCGGCACCGCTGCCTGTACTACCTGCGCGAGAGCGAGGCCCCGGGTTGGAGCTTCGAGCCGGTGGACGGCGACGAGCGGGTGACGGTGGGCATCGCCGGTCCGCTGGCCGCCAACAACAGCGAGGCCCTGCGGGAGGCGGCGCTGGCCGACCTGGGCATTGCCCTGCTGCCGGATTTCAGCGCCCAGGCCGCCCTGCGCAGCGGACGCCTGGTGCCGGTGCTGACCGGCTGGCGGCCGGCCGGTGTGTTCGGCAGCCACCTCTGGGCCATCCGGCCCCGTACCGCCCAGGTGCCCCGGCCGGTGCAGTTGCTGGTGACCTTCCTGCAGGCGGAGTTCCGCGCGGGCTTCCGGGGGGAGGCACCGGCGGGCTGAGGCCCCTGGCCCCGCCCACACAAAAAAAAGACGGCCTGTCCCTTGCAGGACAGGCCGGTCAAGTCCTCCAAGAGGACGTCGTTGGGACTGGCGGAACTGACCGGCACAGGTCAGCATCCATGGTCGCCACTGTAAGGAAATTCCGGCGTCCTGTTATCCCCCTGAAGAGGGACAAGGCACTTGCCGCGACAATGTCACCATGGCTGCTTCCCCTTCCCTCGCCCCGCTGACCGACGCCGAGATGTCGGCCTTGGAAACCGCGCTCGACGCCGTGCCGGCGCCCCTCGAGCCGCTGGATCTGTCGATGCTGGATGGTTTTCTCTGCGGCGTGCTGCTGCAACCCGCCCCGGTGCCAGAGGCCGACTGGCTGCGCCACGTGTTCGATGCCGACGGCCGGCCCCTGCCCAAGGGCTTCGACCCCGCCCCCATCGCCGCGCTGGCTCGGCGGCGCCATGCCGAGCTCAACCGCGCCATCCACGGCCGCCAGTGGTTCGACCCCTGGGTGTTCGAGCTGGAGGACGAAGACGGCGACGAGATGGACCCGCTGGCCACGGTGATGCCCTGGGCCGCCGGCTTCGCGCTGGCGATGGAGTTCTTTCCGCAGCTGATGCGGCAGGACCCGCAGCAGGTGATGGAGCCGCTGGCCGCGATCTACCGCGCCTTCGATCCGGACGATCTGGAGGATGCCGACGAGCTGCTGGCGGCCATCGAGGAACTGGAGCCGCCGTCCGACCTGGGCGAGGCGGTGGAAGCCCTGGTCAGCAGCACGCTGCTGCTGGCTGACGTGACACGCCCCCAGTCCGGCGCCTCCCGGCCCGCCGGCACCCGCCGCCCCGGCCCGCGGCCAGGCGGCGCCGGGGCGCGGCCGGCCGGTGGCAAGAAGCAGCCGCGCCGCACCCACTGACCCGTCCTTCGGCGCAGCGCGGGGCCAAGGCCCCACCGCGTCACAGACCGCGGAACACCCGCTGCGCGTGCAGGCCCAGGCCCTGGGCCACGGACGCCAGCCGGTCGCCCCGCACGGTGCGGGCATTCGGGTACGGCGCGGCAATGCGCTGCGCCAGCGGCGCCAGCCCGGTGGAGCCGCCGGTCAGGTAGACGGCGTCGATCTGGTCCGGGCGCACGCCGGCCAACCGCACGGTTTCCAGCCCGGTCTGGACGATGCGCTCCAGATCCACCTCGATCGCCTCCAGCGCCTGGCCCTCGCCCAGCACCGACTGCAGGCCGGCCTCGACGGCATCCAGCGCGATCGCCGCCTCGCGGCCCTCGGCCACCGCGATCTTCGCCGCCTCGGCCTTGGACAGCAGCGCATGGCCCAGGCGCCGGTCGACGATGGCCATCAGCCGCTGGTGCAGGCGCGCATCGGCATAGAAGCTGCGCATGCCACGCAGTTCCAGCACGCGCGGCAGCGCATAGACGGCGTTGATCAGGTGCCAGGTGGCCAGGTCGAAATAGACGCCGCTGGGCACCTCGCGCCCGACCGGCGCCGGGCCCTTGGCCTTGTAGCCGGCCAGCGGCAGGATGGCGGCCAGCTCCACATGGCGGTCGAAATCGGTGCCGGCCACATGCAGGCCGTGGCTGGCCAGGATGTCGTCGGCGCGGTCGATGCGGTCACGCCGCTCTGGGCCCACCCGCACCACGGAGAAGTCGGAGGTGCCGCCGCCGATGTCGGCCACCAGCACCAGCTGCTCATGGGCCACCGTGGCCTCGTAGTCCAGCGCCGCGGCGATCGGTTCGAACTGGAAGCCGATCTCGGTGAAGCCGACCTGGCGTGCGGCGCTCTCCAGCGCGGCCTGGGCCTGCGCGTCGCGCACCGGGTCGTCGTCGACGAAGAACACGGGACGGCCCAGCACCGCGCGGGTGAGGGCATGGCCGGCTTCACGCTCGGCCAGGGATTTGAGGTGGCGCAGGTAGCCGGCGATCACCTCCAGAAAGGTGACCGCGTGGCCCTCGCCCAGGTCGGTGCTCTGCTCGATCAGCGAGGAGCCCAGCACGCTCTTCATCGAGCGCATCAGCCGGCCCTCGACACCTTCCACATAGGCGCCCAGCGCGGCCCGGCCATACAGGCGCTGAGGCGCCTCGTCGGGCGCCAGGTCCTCCAGCGCGTAGAAGACCGCGGTCGGCATGGTGCGCTGACCGGGCTCCACCTCGACCAGATTCACCCGCTGCCCGGCCACAGGCAGCGCGATGGCGGAATTGGAGGTGCCGAAGTCGATGGCACAGAAGCCGGGAACAGGATGGCCAGAGGCAGGGACGTTCGTCATGACAAGGCAGGCACAGTCGGGCGGGGATTGTGGCACGCAGCCTGTGCCTGCCCCGGTGCCGCCCGGACGGTGCGACTGCCGCCGCGGGCCGCGTCAGCCCGCCAGCGCGACCTGCGGCTTGCCCGCGGGCAAGGCCTCACCGCAGAAACCGTAGGCCAGCTGCGGGCGCTTGCCGGTGATCAGCTCAGCCATGGCCTTGCCGGAGCCAGCGCCGTGGGTCCAGCCCAGGGTGCCGTGGCCGGCGTTGAGCCACAGGTTGCTGATCTTGCTGCGGCCGATGTAGGGCAGGTTGTTCGGCGTGCTGGGGCGCAGACCGGCCCAGAAGTTGGGCTCGCTGGTGTCGGCCACGCCGGGGAACAGCTGCTCGTAGCGGCGCACCAGCGCCGCGCAGCGGGCCTGCGAGGTGGCGCTGTCCAGACTGGTGTCCAAGCCGGCCATTTCGGCGGTGCCGGCCACGCGGATGTGATCACCCAGGCGCGAGATCGCCACCTTGGCACCGTCGTCCAGCAGGCTGACCATGCTGGCGGCCTCGGGCTTCTTCAGACGCATGGTGGCCGAGTAACCCTTGGCCGGGTAGATGTCCAGGTCAATGCCCAGCGGGCGCAGCATCGGCGCGGTGAACGAGCCCATGGCCGCCACCACCTGATCGCCCGTCACGGTACGGGTCTGGCCGGTGGTGCGGTCCTTCAGGCGCACGCCAGCCACCGCATTGCCGCGCACATCGAAGCCCAGCACATCGTGTTCCCACAGGAACTTCACGCCGCGCTCGGCGCAACGCTGGGCCAGCTGCTGGGTGAAGACCTTGGCATCGCCGGATTCGTCGCTGGGCGTGTAGGTACCGCCAAAGATCTTCTGGCTCGAGTGGGCCAGGGCCGGCTCGATCTGGAGCACTTCCTCGGGGTTCAGCACGCGGCGGTCCACGCCGTAGTTGCGCATCAGCTCGCAGGCGGCGGCACCGGCCTCGAAGTCGTGCTGCGACGAGAAGAAGTGCAGGATGCCCTTCTCCAGGCGGTTGTATTCGATCTCGGTGGAGGCGAGGATTTCCTTCAGCGCGGCATGGCTGTACATGCCCAGCGAGACCAGCTGCTTGACGTTGCGGGCAAAGGCCGCGTCGTTGCACTGGGTCAGGAACTTCAGGCCCCAGCGCCATTGGTACGGGTCCAGGTGGGGGCGGAACAGCAGCGGCGCGTCGTCCTTGAACAGCCACTTGGCCACCTTCCAGGGCGCCTCGGCATTGGCCCAGGGCTCGCAGAAGCAGACCGAGATCTGCGCGCCATTGGCGTAGGTGGTCTCCAGCCCGGCATCGGGTTGGCGGTCCACGACCGTGACCTCATGGCCTTCCTTGGACAGGAACCAGGCGGTGGCCGTGCCAATGATGCCGGCGCCGAGAACAGTGACCTTCATGCCGCAACCTCGCGAAAAAATGAGTCCTGACGCCAGAGCGGCGCCTTGGGACCCATTCTGCGCAAAGCCGGGCCGGCAATGAAGATACTTTAATTAAATTCAGAGTCGATCTGAATTTCTAATGTTTCGCCCGCTCAGCGGATCAGCAGCACCGGGGCGTCGCAGCCGGCCATGACCTTGGTGGCCACCGAGCCCAGCACCAGGTTGCCGAACGAGCCGTGCCCGTGCGAGCCCATGATCAACAGCTCATAGCCGCCCTTCTTGGCCTGGGCGGCGATCTGCTCCGCCGCCTGACCCACCTTGGCCACGAACTCGGCCTCGATCTTCTGCCGGTTGAAGAAGGTGCGGATGGGCTTGAAGATCTTCTCGGCCTCGTCCTCGTAATGGGACTTCAGCATGGCCTTGTCCAGCACCGCGGCGGCCCGCGGCGGCACAGCCGGCACCACGGTGATGACGGTGTATTGCTGCTGCCCCCCCAGCCACTCGTCGTGCGCGGCCAGGTAGGCCAGCATGCGCTTGGTGTAGGGGCTGCCGTCGACGGGCACGAGGATCTTCATCGTCATCTCCTGTGAAGGGGTGAATGGTCAGTGTGGCAGGGCCACCTTGGGCATTCTTGCCCAGGATCAAGCCAGTGCCCAGGGCTCAGACCTCGATCAGCCGCCCAGGTTCAAAGCCATCGGCCTCGCCCTTGGCGGCCAGGCCGCGCGCCTGGCAGACCACCCGCGCCGGGGCGCGGCCGGGGCGTTCGATGCGGTAGTCGTGCCGGCAGTGCAGGTGGCCGTGCAGCCACAGGTCGGCGCGCGGGATCAGGTCGTCGTCGGCATTGCAGAAGCTCGCCGTCCCCGGCTGCCGGCCGTAACGCGGATCGGCGCTGCGCAGGCTGGGCGCAAAGTGAGTGATCACCACCGTGGCCTCCCAGGCCCCTGGCGCCGGGCGCATCAGCGCGGCCTCCAGCCAGGCCCGGTCGGCCAGGCCGGCAGCGCGCACCGCCTCGGGGTCGAAGACCGCACCGCCGCGGGTGCTCTGCTGCACCCGGGTGAAGTAGCTGGCCGCACGCATCGCGCGCTCGCGCTGGGCCGGGCCGAAGAGCTCGAAGTCGCTCCAGCGCACCGTGCCCAGGAAACGCACGCGCCGGCCGTCCGCGCCGGTGCGCACCGTCTCGTCGTGCTCCAGCAGGGTGATGCCCAGCTCGGCGCAGCGCGCACGCAGGCCCGCCAGGGCCTCGTCCACGTCGCGGCGGTCGAACTCATGGTTGCCGGGCACGAAGAGCACCGGCACCGGCCAGTCGGCAAAACGCGCCAGCCCGTCCCAGGTGGCATCCACATCGCCGGCCAACACCAGCAGCTCCGCGCCGGGGGCCGGCGTGGGGTCGAAGGTCTCGGTTTCGAGGTGCAGGTCGGACAGGAGCTGGAGGCGCATGGGCGGCAAGTGTCGCCCATGCCGGCTCGGTCGCGGCTTCAGCGGACCAGCGCAGCTTCCAGCTTCAGCTTGGTGGCGCTCAGCTCGGCCGGCAGGTGGTAGGCCAGCTTGTCGAACAGCTCCTGGTGCAGGGCCAGCTCGTCCTTCCAGGCGGCCGGGTCGGCGTCGATGATGCTGTCGAACTGGGCCTTGGAGAAGTCCAGGCCGGTCCAGTCCAGGTCCTCGTAGCGCGGGCTGATGCCGAAGAAGTGGCCTTCGCCCTGGGCCTGGCCCTCGATGCGGCCGATCATCCACTTCAGCACGCGGGCGTTGTCGCCATAGCCCGGCCAGACGAACTTGCCGTCGGCGCCCTTGCGGAACCAGTTGACGCAGAAGATCTTGGGCAGTTGGGCGCCCTCGCCCTCCAGCTTGTGCTCGATGTCGAGCCAGTGCTGGAAGTAGTCGCTCATGTTGTAGCCGCAGAAGGGCAGCATGGCGAAAGGGTCGCGGCGCACCACGCCCTGGGCGCCGAAGGCGGCGGCGGTGGTCTCCGAGCCCATGGTGGCGGCCATGTAGACGCCCTCGGTCCAGGTGCGGGCCTGGGTCACCAGCGGCACCGTCGTGCTGCGGCGGCCGCCGAAGATGAAGGCGTCGATGGCCACGCCCTTGGCGTCGTCCCAGGCCGGGTCCAGCGCCGGGTTGTTGGTGGCGGCCACGGTGAAGCGCGAGTTCGGGTGGGCGGCCTTGGCGCCGGTTTCCTTGGCGATCTGCGGCGTCCAGTCCTGGCCCTGCCAGTCGATGGCGTGGGCCGGCGGCTCGCCGTCCATGCCTTCCCACCAGACGTCGCCATCGTCGGTCAGCGCGACGTTGGTGAAGATCACGTCCTTCTTCAGCGACTCCATGCAGTTCGGGTTTGTCTTGAAGTTGGTGCCCGGGGCGACGCCGAAGTAGCCGGCTTCCGGGTTGATGGCGTACAGGCGGCCATCCTTGCCCGGCTTGATCCAGGCGATGTCGTCACCGATGGTGGTGACGGTCCAGCCGCCCAGGGCCGCCGGCGGGATCAGCATGGCGAAGTTGGTCTTGCCGCAGGCGCTGGGGAAAGCCGCGGCGACGTGGTACATCTTGCCCTCGGGACTGGTCACGCCCAGGATCAGCATGTGCTCGGCCAGCCAGCCCTGGGTGCGGCCCATGGTGGAGGCGATGCGCAGCGCGAAGCACTTCTTGCCCAGCAGCGCGTTGCCGCCGTAGCCCGAGCCATAGGACCAGATCTCCTGGGTCTCGGGGTAGTGGACGATGTACTTGGTGGTCGGGTTGCAGGGCCAGGCGGTGCTGTCCTTCGCCCCCTCGGCCAGCGGCGCGCCCACCGTGTGCACGCAGGGCACGAAGTCGCCATCTGTGCCCAGCAGGTCGATCACGGCCTTGCCCATGCGGGTCATCAGCTTCATGTTGACGGCCACATAGGCCGAGTCGGACAGCTCCACGCCGATGTGGGCGATGGGCGAGCCCAGCGGGCCCATGCTGAAGGGAATGACATACAGCGTGCGGCCGGCCATGCAGCCCTTGAACAGGGCCTGCTCACCGGTCTGCAGCAGCGCGCGCATCTCGGCCGGGGCCATCCAGTTGTTGGTGGGGCCGGCGTCTTCCTGCTTCTGGCTGCAGATGAAGGTGCGGTCCTCGACCCGCGCCACGTCAGACGGGTCGGAGCAGGCCAGGAAGCTGCCCGGCCGCTTGGGCAGGGCCTTGAAGGTGCCCGCGTCCACCAGGTGCTGGCACAGGCGGTCGTACTCGTCCTGGCTGCCGTCGCACCAGTAGACATCCCGCGCCTGTGTCAGGGCCGCGATCTCGCGCACCCAGGCCAACAGGCGGGCATTCTTGACGTAGGCCGGAGCGTTCAGCGACACACCGGAAGCGGCAGGATGGTTCATGGGCAGTCCAGGCAAGGGGGGAATGGGAATCCCGGGGTCGGGCGGGCCAGTGTACTGAGCGGGCAGCGCGTGCGAATCGGGGGAATCATGCAAAGCAAGCATGGCGGCATGCGGGCCATTTCCCGACCGACCCCCAAAGCGCTGCAGGCTGGATCTAAATGAGACATAATCTCATTCACGTTCCACCAGCATTGGATCTTGCGCCATGTTGTTGTCCCAATTGCCCACGGGCACCCGCGCCGTGGTTGACCGCCTGGAAGCGGCCAGCCCGGTGATCGATGACGGCACGCTGCTGCGGCTGGCCGAGCTCGGCTTCCTGCCGGGCGAGCCGGTGCAGATCGTGCAGCGGGGCCCGGGCGGCCGCGAACCGCTGGCGGTGCAGGTGGGCGACACGCTGTTCGCCCTGCGTCTGGTGGAAGCCGGCTGCGTGGCGGTGACGCCCGCAGCGGCCTGAGGAGCGTGGCGATGAGCGAGACCGTGGCCGCCACCCTGGGCGAACTCAAGGGCCGCGCCCCCAGCGTCGCGCTGGTGGGCAACCCGAACTGCGGCAAGACCGCGCTGTTCAACCTGCTGACCGGCGCACGCCAGAAGGTGGCCAACTACGCTGGCGTAACCGTCGAGCGCAAGATGGGCCTGCTGCGCTTGGCCGATGGCCGTTCGGTGTCGGTGATCGACCTGCCGGGCACCTACAGCCTGCGCCCGGCCACGCTGGACGAGCAGGTCACGCTGGAGGTCATCGAAGGCCGGCGCGCCGGCGAGGACGTGCCCGACCTGATCGTGGCCGTGGTGGATGCGACCAACCTGCGCATGAACCTGCGCCTGGTGCTGGAGCTGCGCGCGCTGGGCCGGCCCATGCTGCTGGCCCTGAACATGGCCGACGTGGCCCGGGCCCGCGGCCTGGCCATCGACACCAAGGCCCTGGCCGAAGAGCTGGGTTGCCCGGTGGTGGAAACGGTGGGCGTGCGCAACGATGGCCATGCCCAGTTGCTGGCCCAGCTGGGCCCCAGCCTGGACGCGGCCGCCCGCCAGCACACCCCGGCCTGCATCAACGTCAGCGAGACCTCGCTGAACAACGTGCTGGCCTTGCAGCAGCAGGTGCGCCGCATCCTGGAGCGCGTGCTGCCGCCCACGCCGGCGCAGCCCCGGTTGGACGCCCGGCTGGACCGCTGGGTGATGCACCCGGTCGCCGGCCCCATCCTGCTGGCCGTGCTGCTGTTCATCGTCTTCCAGGCGGTGTTCTCCTGGGCCAGCGTGCCGACCGACCTGATCGACAACGGCATGAAGACCCTGGGCGGCTGGGCCAGCGAGCACCTGAGCGCCGGCCCGCTGCGCAGCCTGATCGTGGACGGCGTCATCGCCGGTGCGGGCAGCGTGCTGGTCTTCCTGCCGCAGATCCTGATCCTGTTCGCCTTCATCCTGGTGCTGGAGGATTCGGGCTACCTGCCACGCGCGGCCTTCCTGCTGGACACCCTGATGGGCAAGGTGGGCCTCTCGGGCCGGGCCTTCATCCCGCTGCTGTCGTCCTTCGCCTGCGCAGTGCCGGGCATCATGGCCACGCGCACCATCACCAACTGGCGGGACCGGCTGGCCACCATCATGATCGCGCCAATGATGACCTGCTCGGCCCGGCTGCCGGTCTATGCGCTGCTGATCGGTGCCTTCGTGCCCGACCGCTCGGTGGGCCTGTTCAACCTGCGCGGCCTGACGCTGTTCGCGCTGTACGCCGCGGGCGTGCTGGGCTCGCTGGTCGTGGCCTGGGTCTTCAAGCGCCTGTGGCTCAAGAGCCGCTACCAGCCGCTGATGCTGGAGCTGCCGCCCTACCGCCTGCCTAGCCTGCGCAACCTGGCACTGGGGCTGTGGGAGCGGGCTCGCATCTTCGTGCACCGCGTGGGCACGATCATCTTCGCGCTGACCGTGGTGCTGTGGTTCCTGGCCACCTACCCGGCCCCGCCGGACGGGGCCACCGGCGCCGCCATCCAGTACAGCTTCGCCGGCCAGCTGGGCCGCCTGCTCGAAGTCATCTTCGAGCCCATCGGCTTCAACTGGCAGATCGCGATCGCCCTGGTGCCCGGCATGGCCGCCCGCGAGGTGGTGGTGGGCGCGCTGGGCACGGTCTACGCCCTGTCGGCCGCCGACGATGCGGTGGCCCAGGCGCTGAGCCCGGTCATCGCCCACAGCTGGTCGCTGGCCACCGCGCTGTCGCTGCTGGCCTGGTTTGTCTTCGCCCCGCAGTGCATCTCGACGCTGGCCACCGTGCGGCGCGAGACCAACTCCTGGCGCTACCCGGTGATCATGGCCATCTACCTGTTCGCGCTGGCCTATCTGGCGGCGTTCATCACCTACCACGTGACGGTCGCGCTGACCGCCTGATCTGCCTTGGGAGAAGCTGCCATGCTGCAACATGTGATCGTGGCCCTGATCGTGCTCGGAGCTGGTCTGTACGCCAGCTGGACCCTGCTGCCGGCGGCCCTGCGCCGCCCCCTGGCCCGTCGGCTGCTGCGTGTTGCCCCCAATGCGGGCTGGCTGCGCAAGGCCGCCCGCAGCGCCGGGGGTTGCGGCGGCGGAGATGGCTGCTGCGGCTGCAGCAGCGACCCTGCGCAAGCCAAGCCGGTGACGCTGCACCGCCTGCCTCGGCACTGACCCGGCCTGGCCTGCACGGGCCATGGGGCCCGTCATCGGGCTGCCCTGCCCGCCCTTCAGACTTGGGGGTTTCTCGTGATGGCGCGCTCCTGCGGGACACGCGAGCATCACACCGCACGATCGTTCGTGTACACAAGAAACCTCCAGGGAAGGGGAAACACCGTGAAGCAGGCACGCCGAGGGAGATGGGCATTCGCTGTCCTGGCCGCGATGGCCGTCGGGGGCGCCGCCCTGGCCACCAACCATTCGCTCTGGGTCAATGGCCGTGGCGGCGGCGGGTTGGCCGGCAACTACGCCGACTTCACCTACTGGGGCCCGTCTTCCACCGCTGCAGGTGTGAACAAGAAGGCCGTCAATTGGGACGGCTACAACCACATCTCGGACCAGAACTACCTGATCCGCAACGCGCTGGACTGCTACTGCACCGGCAGCAACTGGTGCTACATCGCCGCCCACAGCGCCGGTGACCTGATGATCGGCTACACGCTGGCGATGTACGGCGGCAGCAGCCGCACCATCACCAATGCCAGCCCCAACAGCTCGGGCGTCTGTGGCGCCAGCGGCGCCGGCACCCAGACCGGCTGGAATATCAAATGGGTGGACATCGCCGCCGGGGCCGCTGGCGGCAGCGAGCTGTCCGATCTGGGGGACTGGGCGACCTCCGAGCCGCTGGTGTCGGACCTGAAGACCACCACCGCCCGCGCCCTGTACGACCACAGCAGCACCCGTGCCACCTGGTTCTACATGTACGCCGGCGCTTCCGGCACGCTGTACTCGGCCGCGCTGCCTGGCCAAGACGACGAGGCGGTGGCCTACCACTCCTCGGGCGGCGTCTCGGGCAGCAGTGGGGCCTCGTTCTGCAACCCCAGCGACTGGCTCTGCAACGACCTGACGTTGGGCACGGCGGCCAACGAGGGAGGCCGTGCCAAATGGGGCTACCACTCGGTCAAGTTCCGCGACGACAACGAGGCCTACAACCACTACACCAACGGCAACTGGGCCGGCGTGGTGTCGCTGGTGCGCACTGACATGGTCAACAACGCGCGCTGAGCGCCCCAGGGTCTGGCGATGCGCGCACGTGTCTGGATGGCGCTGGGGGCGGGCCTGCTGGCCGGTGGCCTGGGCTGGTGGTCGGCGGGTGCGGCGCCGGGGCCGGGCGAGCCCACGCCCTCCGCCGTGGCCGCGGCGCCCGCCCTGCCCGCCTCCAGCGCGTCCCGAGCGCCCTACAGCGCCACGGGGCTCAGGCAACGCGACCGCCGTCTGGCCCTGGCCCAGGAGCGGCTGGAACGGGCCCAGGAGACGTTGGCCAGCTACCGCCAGGCCACGGTCTACCCGCCGGAGTCGCGCCCGCTGCGCGAGCACCCGGACCAACTGCGGCCCTTCGCCCCCATCCAGCAGAGCCTGCCGCTGCGCCGCCCCGGCCAGAACCCGGCCTCCGGTGTGCACATCGTCACCACCCAGGAAAAGGTCTTCGCCAGCGGGGCCGAGACGGTGAAGCTGACCGTGGCCGCGGTGGACGACAACGGCCAGCGCCTGGCGCTGACCATCCCCCGCGCGGTGGCCTTCGACCTGCCCGACCCACGCCAGGCCGCCGGCCGCCCGCAGGTGGCGATCGACTTCAACGACGCCGGCCTGGGCGCCGACCTGCTGGCCGGGGACGGCACCCACAGCGCCCTTCTGGCACCGTCGCTGCAGGGCTTTGCCGACTACGCCGGCACCGTGCGCGTGCAGGTGGAGCTCAACCAGGACGGCCGCAGCGGGATGGTGTCCTTCGACGTGGTCTACCAGCCGCTGGTGCCCGCTGAATGGAGCGGCATCCGCGAATCGGTGCTGAACGGCTCGCTGGTCTTCGACCTGCAGGCGCAGGTGCGCCAGGCCGGGCGCTACGTGGTCAACGCGCGGGTGGTGGACGCCCGCGGTCAGCCCCTGGCCCTGCTCACCTTCAACGATGAGGTCGGCACGGGCGCCCAGCGCTTTCGTCTGACGCTGTTCGGCCGACTGATCCGCGATGCCCAGCCCGGCTTCCCGCTGCGGCTGCAGGACGTGGAAGGCTTTCTGCTGCTGCCCGATCAATTCCCCGACCGGGCCATGCTGCCGCGGCGCGCCGGCGTGGTGTACACCTCGCAGCGCTACGCGCTGGACCGCTTTTCCGATGCCGAGTGGCAGAGCGAGGAACGCAGCCGCTACCTGACCGAGTACCAGAGCGACGTGGACCGGGCCAGCCAGGACCTGGCCGGGCTGGGCGGCAGCGGGCCCTGACACCCCATTGCCGCCGGGGCCGGGCCCGCACCCGCACAATGCGGGCATGAGAGTCCTGAGCGTGAACGTGGGCACCGCGCGGCCGGTGCAGATCGGCGGCCGCACCGTGATGACGGCGATCGTCAAACAGCCCCAGCCCGGCCCGGTGGCCATCGGCCCGATGGGGTTGGCCGGCGACGAGCAGGCCGACCCCACGGTGCACGGCGGCCTGTCCAAGGCCGTCTACGCCTACCCCAGCGAGCACCTGCCCTTCTGGCGCACCGTGCGGGCCCAGGCCCGCGTGGCCGGCTGGGACGCCGAGGTGCCGCCCGGCCTGGTGGGCGAGAACCTGACGCTCGAAGGCCTGACCGAGCGCCAGCTGTGGATCGGCGACCGGCTGCACCTGCCCGAGCGCGAGGGCCAGCGTGCGGTGCTGGTGGTCAGCGAGCCGCGCCAGCCCTGCTTCAAGTTCAACGCGGTGATGGGCTTTGCCCAGGCCACCAAGATGATGGCCCAGTCGGGCTTCTGCGGCAGCTACTTCGCGGTGCTGCAGCCGGGCTGGGTGCAGGCCGGGGATGCCATTGAGCTGGAACCCGGCCCGCGCGAGCTGGCCCTGCCCGACCTGTTCCGGGCCAAGATGCACCGCAACAAGGTCGATTGAGCCGATGCGCGCTCAGCCCAGGGTCGGGTAGTCGGTGTAGCCGTGGGCGCCACCGCCATAGAGCGTGCTGGCGTCCAGCGGGTTCAGCGGCGCGTCTTCGCGCAGGCGCCGGCCCAGGTCCGGGTTGGCGATGGCCGGCTTGCCGAAGGCCACCAGGTCGGCCGCACCGCTTTCCACCGCTGCGATCGCCATCGCCCGGTCATAGCCGTTGTTGACCATCCAGGCCACGCCGCCGAAGGCCGCCCGCAGCGCGGCATAGTCGAAGGTGATGCCCTGGTCGGACAGGTCGCGCGGGCCGCCGGTGGCGCCCTCGACCACGTGCACATAGGCCAGCTTCAGCGGGGCCAGCACGCCGGCCACCGCGCCGAACAGGGCCTGGGCGTTGCTGTCCTGGCCGATGTCGTTGGCCGGGGTGACCGGCGACAGGCGGATGCCGGTGCGGTCGGCGCCGATCTCGGCCACGATGGCTTCGGCCACCTCGCGCAGGAAGCGCACCCGGTTCTCGATCGAGCCGCCGTAGGCGTCGCTGCGGTCATTGCAGCTGTCGCGCAGGAACTGCTCGATCAGGTAGCCGTTGGCGGCATGGATCTCCACGCCGTCGAAGCCGGCCTCAATGGCGCAGCGCGCGGCGTGGCGGTAGTCCTGCACCGTGGCGGCGATTTCTTCCACCGTCAGCGCGCGCGGCGCCGAGGTGGGCGCGAAGCCCCCGGCGATGTAGGTCTTGCTGTTGGCCGGCTTGCGGGTGGAGGACACCGGCGCCGCGCCGCCGGGCAGCAGCGAGCTGTGCGAGATGCGGCCCACATGCCAGAGCTGCACGACGATCTTGCCGCCCTCGGCGTGCACCGCGTCGGTCACCTTCTTCCACGCGGCCACCTGCTCGGGGGTGTAGATGCCCGGGGTGTCGAGGTAGCCATGGGCCATCGGGCTGATCGGCGTGGCCTCGGTGATGATCAGGCCCATGCCGGTGGCCGGCTTGGCGCGCTGGCGGTAGTACGCGACCATCAGGTCGGTGGGCACCTGGTTCGTCGCCCGGTTGCGGGTGAGCGGCGCCATCACGACGCGGGTGTCCAGCGCGATCGCGCCGGCTTGGAAGGGGGTGAAGAGCTTTTGCATGCCGGCAAGCGTAGCGACACCGGTACAGTGCGGGATTGATCTGATCCGAAAGAACCCACCCGATGCTGGCCTATCGACACGGCTTCCACGCTGGCAACCATGCAGATGTGCTAAAGCACCTGGTGCTCACGCGCGTGCTGCGCTACCTGCGCGAGAAGGACAAGCCCTTCCGCTACATCGACACCCATGCGGGTGCCGGCGGCTACCTGCTCAAGGGTGCCCAGGCCCAGAAGACGGCCGAGTACCGCGAGGGCATTGGCCGGCTGTGGAGCCGTGCCGACCTGCCGCCGCTGACCGCGGACTATGTGCGCCTGGTGCAGGAGTTCAACCTGCAGCCCGGCGAGGACGGCCAAGCCCCGGTGCTGGAGAAGGGCATGACGCCGCCGCTGGCGCTCTACCCCGGTTCGCCCTCGATCGCCCGGCAGCTGATGCGCAGGGGCGATTCGATGCGCCTGTTTGAGCTGCACCCGTCCGACGCGCGCACGCTCAGCGCCCACTTCGGCGGCAACAAGCATGTGCAGGTGCTCAACGAGGATGGGTTTGCCGGCCTCAAGGGTCAGGTGCCCCCCACACCGCGCCGGGCGCTGGTGCTGATGGACCCCTCCTACGAGCTGGTGCAGGACTACGGCAAGGTGGTGACCAGCCTGCGGGAGGCGGTGCAGCGCTTCGCCGAAGGCGTCTACATGGTCTGGTATCCGCAGGTCAGCCGGGTGGAGGCGGTGCAGTTGCCCAAGCGCCTGACCGCCCTGGCCCCCAAGGGCTGGCTGCATGTGCGGCTGACGGTGGCCCAGCCCGATCCGCAAGGCTTCGGCCTGGTGGGCAGCGGGGTGTTCATCCTGAACCCGCCCTGGACGCTGCACCAGGAGCTGGCCGCCGAACTGCCCTTCCTGGTGGATGCCCTGGCGCAGTTCGATGGCGCCAGCTACCTGATCGAGGAACAGCCAGCCTGAGGCGGCCCGGGCTGCCTCAGCTCGGATGGCGCCAGCGGGCGCGCAGCCGCGCCAGCCAACCGGTGGCGCTCGGTGTGGCCGAGGCTGGTGCCGCATCCGGCTCAGCCCCGGTCGGCACGGGATCGTCCTCCGGCAGGCGCCTCAGCAGGCCCTGGCGGTCCATCTCGGCCAGAAAGGCGCCACACTCCGCCTCGCTCACGTTGCTCAGGGCCGCCAACGCCGACAGGCGCAGCGAACGCGACATCAGCAAACTGGCCAGGCGCGGCAGGTAACGGTGTCCCGTCAGGCTGTCTGGCTTGGGCCAACGCTGCAGGCGGTAGAGCTGGCCCGTGTCCGTCCAGGCGCCGTGCATGCTCTGCGGAGGCCGGGACGATGGGCGGTGGGTGGGCGAAGGGGCAGCCACACGGGTGTCCGTTCGTGCGTCCTGGGCACGGTGCCAGGCGGGTGGGCCGGCAGGCCGCCGCCGTGGCGGCTGACGCCGTTCCACCTCGCACAGCAGCGCCAGCAAGGCCTCCGGCTGCAGCGGTTGCGCCAGCGACAAGCCCACGCCGGGCGACGCGCCGGGGGCGTCCAGCCAGACCAGGCTCACCGGCGGCGCCACGGCCGGCAGGGGCAGGCCCCGCGGCAGCAGCAGCACATCGGCCTCCTGGGCCGGCCCGAGGATCCAGTGCGCCTCGGTGCGCCCGGCCAGCCGCTCCAGCAGCTGGCGCAGCTGCGCCAGCACGGTGTGGGACACGGCATGCCCCGCCAGCACGCAAAACCGGGGCGGCGTGACACGCGGCCGTTCCATGGAGGTCCTCAATCGGCCAACACCCCGCGGTACACCAGCCCCCCCAGCACGGCCCCCGCCAGCGGGGCAACGAAGAACAGCCAGAGCTGCTGCAGGGCCCACGGCGCGGCGAACAGCGCAACCCCCAGCGAACGGGCCGGGTTGACCGAAGTGTTGGTCACCGGGATGCTGACCAGGTGGATCAGCGTCAGTGCCAGCCCGATCGCAATCGGTGCGAAGCCGGCCGGTGCACGGGCATCGGTCGCCCCCAGGATCACCAGCAGGAACATCGCCGTCAGCACGAC
This sequence comes from Ideonella benzenivorans, assembly GCF_020387415.1. Classification (GTDB taxonomy): domain Bacteria; phylum Pseudomonadota; class Gammaproteobacteria; order Burkholderiales; family Burkholderiaceae_C; genus Ideonella; species Ideonella benzenivorans. The sequence continues at coordinate 201,176 of NZ_JAGWCB010000018.1, forward strand.
CTCCGTCACCAGTGCCGCCGCCAGAGAATAACCGCCGGGGGAATGCTCGCCATAGCCATTGGAGGCAAAGCCCCCCAGGCTGCCGACATCCGCCTTGCCACTGGCGATGAAGTACAGCACCGCCCCCGCCAGCACGGCGCCGACCAGTTGGGCCACGATGTAGGACTGGAGCCGCCCCACCGGGAAGCGGCCCGCCACCCACAGCCCGACCGAGACCGCCGGGTTGAAATGCCCGCCCGACACATGGCCCACTGCGTAGGCCATGGTGAGCACCGTCAGGCCGAAGGCCAGCGCCACACCGGTGAAGCCGATGCCCAGGCCGGGAAAGGCGGCGGCCAGCACCGCACTGCCACAGCCACCCAGCACCAGCCAGAATGTTCCCAGGCATTCGGCGCCCAGGGCTTTGTAAAGAGGGGTCGTCACAGTCCTTGCTCCCAGCAGTTGATTGCGGGCCGCAGCCTAGGGACCGGGCGGGCCAAGGGCCATCCCTCACCGGAGCGGGCCGTGATCGATGTCACCATCGGGTCTGTCACGCTTGGCAACACTGCAACAGAGATGAGAACTCCGCACATCCCTCCGCCACAGGATGGTGGCCCACTGAGCGGCCTGAGGGTCGTTGAACTGGGCCAGCTGATCGCCGGCCCCTTCGCCGGCAAGACCCTGGGCGATTTCGGCGCCGAGGTCATCAAGGTGGAGCCCCCGGGCAGCGGCGACCCGTTGCGCCAGTGGCGGGTGGTGCAGGACGGCACGAGCGTCTGGTGGCAGGTGCAGAGCCGCAACAAGGCCAGCGTGGTGCTGGACCTGCGCACCGAGGCCGGCCGGGCCGACGTGCGCCGCCTGATCGACGAAGCCGACGTGCTGATCGAGAACTTCAAGCCCGGCACGCTGGAGAGGTGGGGCCTGGGTTACGACGAACTGGCCACCACCAACCCCGGGCTGATCATGCTGCGCATCAGCGGTTACGGCCAGGACGGTCCCTACCGCGACCTGCCCGGCTTCGCCGTGGTGGCCGAGGCCATGGGCGGCCTGCGCCATCTGATGGGCGAGCCCGGCCGCCCGCCGGTGCGCGCCGGCGTCAGCCTGGGCGACACCCTGGCCGCGCTGCACGGCGTGATCGGCGTGCTGCTGGCCCTGCAGGCCCGTGCCAAGTCCGTCAACGCCGAGGCGTCCAAGGGCCGCGGCCAGGTGGTGGACGTGGCCCTCTACGAGGCCGTCTTCAACTGCATGGAGAGCCTGCTGCCCGAGTACAGCGCCGCCGGCGTGGTGCGCCAGCCCGCGGGCACGGCCCTGCCGGGCATCGCCCCCAGCAACGCCTACCGCTGCGCCGACGGCCAGGTCGTCATCGGTGGCAACGGCGACAGCATCTACAAGCGCCTGATGGCCGCCATCGGCCGCAGCGACCTGGGCGAAGCCCCCGACCTGGCCCACAACGCCGGCCGCGCCGCCCGGGTGGATGAGATCGACGCGGCCATCACCGCCTGGACGGTGCAGCGCCCGGTGGCCGAGGTGGTGGCCACGCTGCAGGCGGTGAGCGTGCCGGTGGGCCGCATCTACACGGTGCAGGACATCGCCGCCGACCCGCACTACCAGGCTCGCGGCATGATCCAGCAGATCGTCACCGCCAGCGGCCAGACATTGGACGTGCCTGGCATCGTGCCCAAGCTCTCTGCCACGCCGGGGGCCATCCGCACGCTGGCGCCGGCGTTGGGGGAGCGTCACCCGGCCGCCGCCCACCGCGCCCCTTTCGCGGACTGAAGTCTCCACCCGGGGGCTCCCTCGCCGGAGGGATGACCGACCGGACTGAAGCTGGAACAGTCGCAGTCCGCATCGGTCGTGCGGCCTCCGTGACCGCCCGGACCTGCGTCGTACCCGCCCGATCCTGCTTCGTGCAGGCTCGCCCCCGCCCCCGCAGTACGCACGAGCCTGCTCTCGACACCGAGACCGCGCTCCAGGAGATGACCGTGATGCCCTCGTTCCACACCGCCACCCAGCTCGCCCGTGGTCTGCTGAGGGCCACCGTCCTGGCCACGCTGGGCATGCTCTCGGTGGCCCAGGCGGCGCCGGTCAGCCAGTTCAACGACCTGACGGCCGCCGTCGGCGCCGGCTTTGGCAACCCCTCCAACCGCTATGTGTGGAGCCTGACGCGCACGGACAGCGGCGCCCTGCTGGTCGGCACCAAAAACGTGGGCCCGGCGCGCGACAGCGCCGGCAAGCTCGTGGCCGGCGGTGGTGAACTCTGGCGCCGCGATGCCGGCACCGGCCCATGGCGCAAGGTCCTGAAGGCCCCCAAGGACACCAGTGGCTTCCGGGGCCAGGCAATCTACCAGGGGCAGCTCTATGCCGCCACCGAAGGTGATGCCGGCCTTCTCCTCTACCGCAGCGCCAACGACGGCCTGACCTGGTCCTTGGTGAACAGTGGCCCGGGAAGTGACCCCCAGAACACCTCGATCCGCACCTTTGCCGAGCTCAATGGCCTGCTCTACGCCGGCACCGAGAATGCCAGCGGCGGCCAGCTGTGGCAGTACGACGGCACGACCTGGACCCGGGTGACCACGGTGACGGACACCTCGATCGCGGTGCTGAGCGTTTTCCAAGGCCAGCTCTATGCCGGCACCTGGAACAGTTCATCCGCCTTGGACCTCTACCTGCTGAGCGGGAGCGCCCTGGTCAACATCACGCCCACCAACCCGCTGCCCAGGGGCAATGCCGGTGTGATGCGCCTGCAGGAGTTCAACGGCCAGTTCTACCTGACCACGTCGAACTACTGGAACGGCTTCGCCATCCTGCGCTCGGCCACGCCTGCGGTCCCCGGCGCCTGGCAGCTGATCACCGACGATGGGTTCGGGAACCCCGAGAACACCTATGGCTGGTCCACGGCCATCCACAACGGCGTGCTGTACCTGGGCACCTACACCGACGACACGGTGCGCACCAACGACGTCCAGGGGAAGGGCAGCCTGTACTACACGACCACCGGGAACCCAGGGGACTGGCACCTGCAGGTCTCGGACGGCTTCGGCTTCCCTTACACCTGGGGCGTGCGCAACCTGCTGAGCACGCCGGAGGGCCTGCTGCTGGGCACCGCCACCGACTTCTACGTGAGCAACGGCGAGGCCGAGCCCTACGGCATCGGCTGCCGTCTGCTGCTGGGCCAATGACCCCGCGCCGATCGGCTCGCGGCGGCAGGATCGGCTATCTTCAGGGACGTGCACCACCTTCCACGCCCTTTTTCCATCCCCCCCTGGGCCGCCAGCGGCCTGCTGGCGTTCTGTCTGCTGACGGCAGGCTGCCTGCCCGGGGCGGCCCGGGCCGCCCCTGAACGGGCGCCAATCCAACTGGCGGTGGACGCCACCGACCTGGCCCACCGCGTGCTGCAGGCCCAGGAACAGCTGCCCCTGCCCCCTGCCCCCGAAGCCCGGCAACTGAAGCTGTCCTATCCGCGCTTCCTGCCGGGTGCGCACGGCCCTTATGGCGACGTGAGCCGGCTGGCCGGGCTGACCATCACCGCGGCCGGCCAGCCGCTGCGCTGGCAGCGGGACACAGTGGACACCCACGCCTTTCTGGTGGACGTGCCGGCCGGCGTGGATCGGCTGGACCTGCGGCTGCAGTACATCGCGCCGACCCGGCGCAGCAACGAGCGGGTCTCCATCACCCGCAGCCTGTTGAACGTGGAGTGGGAGACCGTGCTGCTCTACCCGGCGGACACTGCCGCCAGCACGCTGCGGGTGCACAGCCGGCTGAAGCTGCCCCCCGGCTGGCAGCAGGCCAGCGCCCTGCGTGGCCCCCATGGCCACGCCGCCCCGGCGGCCGATGCGCAGGGCTGGTGGGACTATGGCGAAACCTCGCTGGAGACGCTGGTCGATTCGCCCGTGTTCGCCGGTGCGGTGCTGCGCCGCGTGGCGCTGGATGCTCCCGGCACCGCTGCACCGGTGACACTCAACCTGCTGGGCGACGACCCGGCCGCGGTGGCGGCCAGCCCGGCCCAGCTGGAGGCCCACCGGGCGCTGGTGCGCCAGGCCGACCGGCTCTTTGGCAGCCGGCCCTTCCGGCACTACGACTTCCTGCTGGCCCTCTCGGACGAGTTCGGCGGCATCGGGCTGGAGCACCACGAGTCCAGCGAAAACGGCGCCGAGGCCAGCTACTTCACCGACGACTGGGACCGCGCCATCCGCGCCCGCGAGCTGCTGCCGCACGAGTACGTGCACGCCTGGAACGGCAAGTTCCGGCGCCCGGCCGATCTGTGGACCGCCCACTACAACCAGCCCATGCGCAACAGCCTGCTGTGGGTGTACGAAGGGCTGACCCAGTACTGGGGCCATGTGCTGAGTGCCCGGGCCGGTCTGTCCACGCCGGAGCAGGCGCGCGACCGCCTGGCCGGACTGGCCGCCGAGCTGCAGGCGCGCTGCGGCCGGTCCTGGCGCAACCTGCAGGACACCACGCTGGACCCGACCGTCGGCCCCGGCCACGACCCGGAATGGGAGGACTGGCAACGCAGCAGCGACTACTACGACGAGGGCCTGCTGCTGTGGCTGGACGTGGACACGCTGATCCAGGACCTGAGCCACCACCAACGCTCGCTGGACCACTTCGCCCGGTCCTTCTTTGGCAGCCCGCCCACCCCCCATGCCGACGGCAGCATCCGACCCTCGGTCTACGATGTCGAGACGCTGGTGCAGGCACTCAACACGGTGCAGCCGCACGACTGGGCCGGCTTCTTCCGCGACCGACTGGAGGGCCATGATGGCCGCCACCTGCTCGACGGGGTGGAGCGCAGCGGCTGGCGGCTGGTCTGGTCGCCCGAGGAAAGCCGCTATGCGCAGAACGAGCGCGGCGGGAGCGGCCCCGAGGGGGATGAGCGACCGCAGGATCTCGCCTTCTCGCTGGGCCTGCGGGTGACCAGCGACGGCAAACTCGACCAGGTGTACTGGGACAGCCCGGCGTTTCGCGCCGGGCTGGCACCGGGCATGACCCTGGTGGCCGTCAACGACCGGGCCTACAAGCCCGAGCGCCTGGCCGCCGCCGTCACCGCCAACCGCCAGGGCCAGGGCCAGGCCCCACTGCATCTGCTGGTGCGCGATGGCGACCTGTTCCTGCACCCGGTGATCGACTGGCAGGGCGGCCTGCGCTACCCGCGGCTGGAACGCCTGGGCAGCAAGCCGGACCGGCTCGCTATCATCTACCGAGCACGTTGATCTTCGAAGCCCCCTGCACCATGACAACTGCAACGCCACCGGCCACCGAACATCCCTATCGGGCCCAGCCCGCCAGCGCGTTCTGGCGCCAAACGGTGCAGCAGCATCACTTTCTCGAGATCCCCTCCTGGTATCGGAAGAAATGGCCCATCGGCCAGGCTGCAGTGGCCACGGCGGGCAGTTGCTTCGCGCAGCACATTGGCCGACATCTTCGTCGACAGGGCTTCAACTTCCTCGATGCCGAACCAGCCCCTCCGGCACTCCCGGAAGCTCGGACTGCGGACTATGGGTACGGCATCTATTCAGCCCGGTATGGCAACGTCTACACAACGCGCCAGTTGCTGCAACTGTTGCAGCGGGCCTTGGGCGAGTTCCACCCCCACGACCTCTCTTGGCAGCAAGCCTCGGGCGCAGCATCCGGATTCGTAGACCCCTTCCGACCGACGATCGAGCCTCCGTTGCCCTCGCCAGAGGCGGTGCATGCCAGCCGGACATCCCATCTCTACCAGGTGGCGCGCCTGCTGGAGAAGACCGAGGTCTTTGTCTTCACGTTGGGACTGACCGAAGCCTGGCTGGACCGTCGTGACGGCGCGGTGTTCCCGATCTGCCCTGGCACGCATGGTGGTCAATTCGATCCGGCCCTCCACCGATTCGAGAACTTCGGCTTTTCGGAGGTACTGAGCGATCTGCAGGGCTTCATGGATCGGGCCCGCAGCATCCGGCCAGGCATGCGCTTTCTTCTGACGGTGAGCCCCGTCCCACTGGCGGCGACCGCCACCGATCAGCAGGTGGCCGTGGCGACCAGCTATTCGAAATCCGTCTTGCGCGCCGTGGCCGGCCAACTGGCCCAGACCCATGACTATGTCGACTATTTCCCCTCCTACGAAATCATTGCGTCGCCTGTGATGCGGGGGAACTTCTATGGACCGGATGCACGGACGGTTGTGAGCGCGGGCGTGGAGCATGTGATGCGCGCGTTCTTTGCCGAGCACGAACCACCGGCCGCACCCAATACTTCCTCGGAAGTGCCGGCGCCAGAGGAGAAGGAGGAAAAAGTCATCTGCGAAGAAGCCCTGCTGGCCGCTTTTGGCCCTGGAAGCCAGCCATGACCAAGACGCGGATCCTGATCAGTGGCGACAGCCACACTGGCCCCCTGGCGATGGGACTGGCTCAGTGGCGGGGCAGGGAGGACCTGACGGCGCTGGACCTGCGCATCCAGGCGCTGGGCAGCGGACACCTCCTCCCCGGCCCTTTCTTTGAAGACCGGGGCGACCATGTAGAGATCGTCCAGGCAGAGTACAAGGACCGATGCCCGCGCCTGCCACCCCTGCCAGCCCATTTTGACTGGATCGGTTTCAGTGGCCCACTGCACAGCATGCGACTGTGGAGCAAAGACTGGACCCGCCACAAGCCCATCGGCCTCCCCGTGGGTGATGAACCCGACGACCCTGCACTGCACCGCGTGTCGATCGGCCTGATTCAGCAGATCATCGACGATGACGTGGCACAGCAACTGGCCATGCTCAGCGCGCTGCGCCGCCACCATCGCGTGTTCGTGATGGAGGCGCCGGCCCCGTTTCGGGCCCACCCCGCCGTCAACAGGAATGGGGCCAGCACGGTGCTGTGTCTCAACCAGCTTTACCGTGCCCGGGTCACCCAGCAGCTGGAGGCACGGGACATCCCTGTCGTCTCAATGGAACCAGACTGGCTGACCCCTGAGGGTTTTCTGCGGCCCCGGTTCAAATCCACGGCAGCCGGAGACCACCACCACGGCAACGCAGACTTTGGTGAAGCCATGCTGAAGCGCATGGCGCAGGTTCTCGGTCTGCGCACCAGCACCCCCTCCCCTTGAGGCCCATCGGGGCCACACCGCCAGCCGTTCAGCCCAGCCCCATCATCGGATCGCTGACACTGTGCTGGCCGTTCTCCAAACGGCCGGCGGCACGCCGGCTCCAGCCGTCCAGCTGCTCGACGGTGAACTGCAGGTCATACCAGCCCTGGGAGCCGGCCAGGCCCGGGTTCCAGCTGACGCGGCCACCGGGCGGCACCGAGAACAGCCAAGGCCCGTCCGTGCGGTAGGCCAGCGCGGTGATGCGCACGGTGGCTGCCACGCTGCCCAAGTTCTGCAGCGTGACCTGCAGGATCTTGCCACTGCTGGGCCGCGGGGCCACCCGGGCCTCCACCACCGGCACGCTGGCGCGGCGGGCCAGGCTGCCCACGAAGGCCCGGTGCCAGCCGTTCGGGCCCAGCACCCACAGGTCGTAACGGCCAGCGCTGCTGCGCAGGTCCCACTGGCCCTGCAGGCGCTGACCGGCGCCCACGGTGTAGCGGCGCGGCTTGCGGTTCAGGTGCAAGCGGTCGTAGACGTGGAACACCGCGCCCACATCCCCCGCGTTGACAAAGTCCAGCAGCAGACGGTGGCCAGCGGCATCGGGCGTGGCGTCCGCCGCCAGGGCGTAGGGCAGCGCGCGCGAGGGCCGGGTGCCGGCCGGCTGCACCGGCAGGGTCTGCTGCTCCACGCCGGGCACCTTGACCTTGGGCATCGCCTCCTGCTGGGCGCGCAGCGCGTCCACCGCCTCCTTGGTCAGCACCGGCAGGCTGGGCAGGGCCTCGTTGTTCGGGTTGACGAAGTTGAAGGCCGAGCTCAGGTCGCCGCTGACCGTGCGGCGCCAGGGGCTGATGTTGGTCTCCACCACGCCAAAGCGGGTCTCCAGGAAGCGGATCACCGAGGTGTGGTCGAAGACCTGCGAGTTGACCCAGCCGCCCCGGCTCCAGGGCGAGAGCACCAACATCGGCACGCGCGGGCCCAGGCCGTAGACGCCGCCGTCGGGCTGCGGCTGGCCACTGGTGCCGGCCGGCGCCGGGTGGGTGAAACGCTCGGCGCTGACGTCGCAGGTGCTGGCGCCCGCTTCGCTGCCGTTGCGGTTGAGCGAGGGGGCGGCCGGCGGCGGCAGGTGGTCGAAGAAGCCGTCGTTCTCGTCGAACATCACCAGCAGCACGGTCTGGCTCCAGATCGCCGGGTTGGCGGTCAATGCGTTGAGCGTCTGCTCCACGTACCAGGCGCCCTGGGCCGGGCAGGAGGGGCCGGGGTGCTCGCTGTAGGTGGCCGGCGCCACCACCCAGGACACCTGCGGCAGCGTGCCGGCGGCAATGTCGTCGCGCAGCGCCTGCAGAAAGCCGCCGTCGGGCATGGTGTTGGCGATGCCCTTGCCCAGCGGGTTCAAGCTCTCCATGGCCGGGGTGTAGGGCAGGTAGGGGGAGCCGTCGGCGTTGTTGCCGATGTCCAGGTTGGCCTGGCGGAAGGCCACGAAACCGGCCAGCGGGTTGTCGGTGAAGTTGTCCGGCAGGTTCTGGTAGAGCTTCCAGCGCACGCCCGCGGCCTGCAGGCGCTCGGCATAGCTGGTCCAGTTGTAGCCACTGCTGGGCGCGGCCATGCCATCCCATTCGTTGACCACCGCCACCACGCCGGCCGCGCTGGCGCCATTGCTGCCGGTCCACAGGAACAGGCGGTTCGGGTTGGTGCCGCCAGTCAGGCTGCAGTGGTAGGCGTCACAGACGGTGAAGGCATTGGCCAGCGCGAACTGGAAGGGCAGCTCGGCCTGGGTGTAGTAGCCCATGGCCGTGTTGGTCTTGAACAGCGGCCAGTGGGTCATGCGGCCGTGGTCCCAGGCCCACTGCGCATCCTTCCAGGAATGCGGCGTGCCACCGGCGCGCTGGGCGTTGCCGCTGCTGCTGTCCAGGTGGTAGGGCAGCACGGTGCGCGCCCCGTTGCTCTGCTGCCAGACGCTCTGGCCATCGGGCAGCGGGATGGTGAAACGATCGCCAAAGCCGCGCACGCCCGGCAAGGTGCCAAAGTAGTGGTCGAAGCTGCGGTTCTCCTGCATCAGGATGACCACGTGGGCCACGTCCTGGATGCTCTTGGCCACGTTGCGGGCCGGGATGGCCAGCGCGCGGGCGATGGCGGGCGGCAGCGCAGCGGTGCCGGCCGCAGCGGCGGCCCCTTGCAGAAACTGGCGACGGTCGACGGTGCTCATGACATTCCCCTGGTGTGTGTCGGCATCGGAAGCGTCCGCAGCATGCCCGCGCCGCAGGTCAGTTTTGTGGCGGCCCCGCCTGCAGACTAGGGGGTCAGCCTGCCGCTACAGTGGGGCCTCCCTCGCCCACCCCCACCCCATGCCCCGCACGCCCTCCAGCCAGTTCGACCTGCTGCGCCAGCGCCGCTTCGCGCCCTTCTTCTGGACCCAGTTCCTGGGCGCGATGAACGACAACGTGCTGAAGTTCGCCTTCACGGTGCTGGTGACCTACCGGGTCGCGGTGGACTGGCTGCCCCCCGCGCTGGCCGGGCTGGCCATTGGCGCGGTGTTCATCCTGCCCTTTCTGCTGTTCTCCGCCACCGCCGGCCAACTGGCCGACCGGCTGGACAAGGCCCGCGTGATGCGCATGGTGAAGAACCTGGAGCTGGCCATCATGGCGCTGGCGGCCTGGGGCCTGTGGCAGGGCTGGATCGCGCTGCTGCTGGGCTGCATCTTCCTGATGGGCCTGCACAGCACGGTGTTCGGCCCGGTGAAGTACGCCTACCTGCCCCAGCACCTGGACGAGCGCGAGCTGACCGGCGGCAACGGCCTGGTGGAGATGGGCACCTTCGTGGCCATCCTGCTGGGCAATGTGCTGGGCGGGGTGCTGGCCAGCCTGCCCGAGGGCAGCGTGCCCAGCAGTGCCCAGGCGGTGGCGCTGGCCGGCCTGGCCCTGGCCGCGCTGGGCCGCTGGGCGGTGCAGCATGTGCCGACCAGCCCGCCCGACGAGGCGGGCCTGCGGCTGAACTGGAACCCCTTCTCCGAGACCTGGCGCAACCTGCGGCTGGCCCACCAGCAGCCCACGGTGTTCCGCGCCCTGCTGGGCATCTCCTGGCTGTGGTTCTTCGGCGCGGTCTTCCTGGCGCAGTTCCCGGCCTATGCCAAGGACGTGCTGCATGGCGACGAGCAGGTGGCCTCGCTGCTGCTGGTGGTGTTCTCGGTCGGCGTGGGCACTGGCTCGCTGCTGTGCGAGCGGCTGAGCCACCGTCACGTCGAGATCGGCCTGGTGCCGCTGGGCGCGCTGGGCATGGCGCTGTTCGCCGCGCTGCTGGCCTGGGCCTCGGCCCATGCCCCCCTGCCCGCGCTGCGGTGGGGCCTGGCGGACTTCCTGGCCCAGCCCCGGCATGACCTGCTGCTGGTGCTGCTGTTCGGGCTCTCGCTCTCGGCCGGGCTCTACAGCGTGCCGCTGTACGCGCTGGTGCAGTGGCGCGCGCCGGCCACGCACCGGGCCCGCATCATCGCGGCCAACAACATCCTCAACGCCCTCTACATGATCGCCAGCGCCCTGATCGTCGGCGCGCTGCGCTCGGCCGGCGCGACGATCCCGCAGGTCTTCGGTCTGCTGGCCCTGGCCAGTGTGGCGGTGACACTGGCCCTGTTCCTGCGCGAACCGGACTACCTGCGCCACACCGGGCGCTGGCTGCGCACCGGGCGCGGTCCAGCGGAATAGGCGACCCCGAGGGCGTGGCGCGCGGAGCAGCCGGGCAAGCCGGCCTAAAATCGGCGATCCTCCCGTCGGCTTCAACGAGAACACACCGTGTCCGCCACCATCCTGCAACAACTTCCCGCCGGCGAACGCGTCGGCATCGCCTTCTCCGGTGGCCTGGACACCAGCGCCGCCGTGCACTGGATGCGCTCCAAGGGCGCCATCCCCTGCGCCTACACCGCCAACCTGGGCCAGCCCGACGAGAGCGACTACGAGGAGATCCCCCGCAAGGCCAAGGCCTACGGTGCCGAGATCGCCCGCCTGATCGACTGCCGCGCGCAACTGGTGGCCGAAGGCATCGCCGCCATCCAGTCCGGTGCCTTCCACATCAGCACCGGTGGCGCCACCTACTTCAACACCACCCCGCTGGGCCGCGCCGTGACCGGCACCATGCTGGTGGCCGCGATGAAGGAGGACGGCGTCCACATCTGGGGCGACGGCTCGACCTACAAGGGCAACGACATCGAGCGCTTCTACCGCTACGGCCTGCTGGTCAACCCCTCGCTGAAGATCTACAAGCCCTGGCTGGACCAGCGCTTCATCGACGAGCTGGGCGGCCGCAAGGAGATGAGCGAGTACCTGATCGCCAACGGCTTCGACTACAAGATGAGCGTGGAGAAGGCCTACTCGACCGACTCCAACATGCTGGGCGCCACCCACGAGGCCAAGGACCTGGAGTTCCTGAACGCCGGCATGCACATCGTCAAGCCCATCATGGGCGTGGCCTTCTGGAAGCCCGAGGTCGAGGTGAAGGCCGAGACCGTGACGGTGCGCTTCGAAGAAGGCGTGCCGGTCGCGCTGAACGGCCAGACCTTCGCCAGCCAGGTGGCCTTGTTCGAGGAAGCCAACCGCATCGGCGGCCGCCACGGCCTGGGCATGTGCGACCAGATCGAGAACCGCATCATCGAGGCCAAGAGCCGCGGCATCTACGAAGCCCCGGGCATGGCGCTGCTGCACATCGCCTACGAGCGCCTGGTGACCGGCATCCACAACGAGGACTCGATCGAGCAGTACCGCATGAACGGCCGCAAGCTCGGCCGCCTGCTGTACCAGGGCCGCTGGTTCGACCCGCAGTGCATGATGCTGCGCGAATCGGCCCAGCGCTGGATCGCCTGCGCCGTGACTGGCGAGGTGACGCTGGAGCTGCGCCGCGGCAACGACTACACGATCATGAACACCGAGAGCCCCAACCTGACCTACAAGCCGGAACGCTTGTCGATGGAGAAGGTGGAGAACGCGGCGTTCACCCCGGCCGACCGCATCGGCCAGCTGACCATGCGCAACCTGGACATCGCCGACACCCGCGACAAGCTGGGCGTCTACAGCGCCGCCGGCCTGCTGGGCCGGCCGGACAGCAGCATCGGCCTGATCACCGCGCCTGAAAAGGACTGATCGGTCTGCACCCGGTTGACAGTGGTTGTGTCCGGCCCCCGTGGCCGGCCCTCCACCTTTCAGGGGCCCTTCGGGGCCCCTCTTTTTTGAGCGCCGCTCAGCGGCGGCGCCACCCGGCCTTCACCTGGGCCACCAGCGCCCGTGCCAGGCGCCATGGCGCGCTGGCGCGCACCCTCTGCAGCAGCGCGGCCTTCCAGGGCACCCAGCGGTCGTGCCAGCGCGCGAACCAGGCCAGCTGCATCAGCGCGGGCCGGGTCAGCGTGAAGAGCCGGGCCACCAGGGCCGTGCCGCCCAGCTTGGCGGCCACGATCACCATCAGCCCCAACACCGCATGGCCACGACCCACAGCCCATAGCGCCAGCAGCTTGACAGGCAGCAACGCCAGCGTGGGCAGGGCGAACAAGGCCAGCGCCCCGTAGGGCGGCAGACGCCGCACCCAGGCCTCCAGCTGCCGGAAGCCCGGCCAGGCCCCGAGCCAGGCCAGCAGCCGTTGCAGCGTGTCCCAACCCCATTCCTCGAACAGGATCAGCAGCGCCAGCGGCCACTGCCACAGCGCGCGCAGCAGGGCCCGCAGCGCCGAGGGGTTCTGGGACTCGGGCATGCGGCTCAGACCGCGGCGGCCTCCGCTGCCGGCGTGGCGTCAGGCGTGGCGCTGGGCAGCTGCAGGCAGGCGGCCAGGTCGGCCAGCCAGGTCTGCAGCGCCGCCCCGTGGCGCAGGCGCCCCGTGCTCACTGGGGCAGCCGGGGCCTCGCTCAGGCCCGCCGTGGCGGCCCGGGCGGCCAGCTGGGCCTGCCGCCGGGCGGCCAGGCCGTCCTCGGGCAGAAGCTGCCAGACCGGCACCGCGCGCTGGCCACGCGGCAGGCGCAGGCGCTGCAGCCGGCGCTCACGCAGGGCCTCGTCCCAGGGACGGTCCAGGTGGATCACCAGCGGCGCCTGCGGCCCGGTGGGGATGCGCGGCTCGCTGCCGGGCAGGCCGTCGGCCACCAGCAGCAGGCTGGGGCCCTCGGCGTCGCGGAAGGCACGCAGCACCGGGTCGGCCTCGCGGTGGGCCGTGGGCAGCACCTGGGCCTGCCAGCCGCCCTCGGCCAGCCACTCGGCCCAGGCCGGCATGTCCTCGGCGGCCTCGGGCTGGGCGAACAGCACGACCCGCGTGCGGCCCGCGGCGCGGGCCTCGCTCAGCAGGTCGGGCAGCACAACCAGCGCGGCCTCGCGCTCGGCCGCCTCGGCCTGGGTCAGGCTGGTCTTGAGCAGCAGCTGATCGCTGTCGGACAGGAAGCCGCTGCGCTGCCAGCGCACCAGCAGCGGGCTGAGCGCCGCCAGCGCCTGGTCGTGCCGGGCCCGGCTTTCCTCGTGCCAGGGGCAGCTGCGGTCCTGCGGTGCCCAGGCCGGCCATTGCTCGGCCACCTCGGCCCAGTGGCGTTGCAGCAGCAAGGGGCCCAGTGCCTCGGGCGTGGCCTCGGCCAGGCCCTGGGCCAGCGCGCCGCTGCCCAGGCGGTCCAGCCGGGTCAGCCAGGCTTCGGCGGCGGCCGGCTCGGCCTGCAGCGCGTCCTCGGCCGCCAGCACCCACAGCCAGGGGCTGTCGGTGGCGGACTCGGCCGGCAGCGGCTGCCAGCCGTCGCGCTGGTCGACGATCAGCACCTCCACGCCGGCGGTCGGCCAGGGGTCGGTGGGCGCCAGCAGCTGCACCTGGGCGTCCTCGCCCAGCGGGGCCAGCAGCGCCTGCCAGCGGGCCCGCCGGGCCTCGTCGGTCGAGGCGCCCAGGCGCAGCGCCAGGCTGCGGGCGCCAAAGTGACGTTGCACCAGCTGCCAGGCCAGCGCCAGCTCCCGGTCGGGCGCCAGCTCGGCGGCATCGGCCAGCAGGCAGGCGCCCGCGCAGGCGGCGAAGAAGGCCGCTTCCAGCTGGGCCGGACGCGGTGTCAGCGGGCCGGCCGCGGCACCAGCGAAATGGGCGGCCTCCAACCCCTGCGGGAAGCAGGCCTCCAGGTGGGTGATGCGCTGGCGCAGATCACCCTTGAGGGCCAGCTGGCGCCAGACGGCATCCTCCACCACCAGCGGGTGGCCGCAGCGGGCGGCCAGCGCCAGCAGTTCGTCCAGCGCCTCAGGGCCGCCCGGCGTCAGGCGGCCGTCCGCCCCCTGCCAGCGGGCCACCGCCTGGCGCAAGGTGTCCGGGCAGCCCCGGCCGGCCGTCCACTGCAGGCGGCGGGGGCCGCCCTCGGCGACTGCCACCAGCGCCAGCGTGCTGGGCGTGGGCGGCAGCGGCGCCGCCGCAGGGGTGGGTGCCGGAGACGCGGCCTCGACCGGCGCGGCAGGCAGGTCCTGCGCCGGCGGGGCCTCGACCACCACCGGGGTCGGCTCAGCCTCGGTCGGCACGGGCGATGTGGCGGGTGCGGCCGCGCTGGGCACTTCAGGCGCCACCGGGACCGGTGCGGTCGCTTCCGCCGCCACGGCAGCCGGGGCCGGGGTCTCGGTTGGCAGCGCGACCAGCTCGGCGGCAGGCGTCTCGGTCGCCGGCGCGGCGGCCCGCGCCCGGGTGCCGCGGGTGCTTTTGCGCGCGGCCGGGCGGGCCGGCTTGGGTGCCGGTGCGGCGACATCGGCCACGGCGTCCGCAGGCGTCACGGCCTCGGCCACCGCCTCGGGCTCGGCCACCGGGACGGCTGCTGGCTTGGCGCGGGTGGACTTCTTCGCCGCCACACGCGGCTTGCGGGCGGCCGGAGTGGTCGCCTCAGCCTCCACCGCGGGTGGGGCGGCGGCCGTCTTGCGCTTGCGTACCGGGGCGGGGGTCGCCTCGGGGGTGGGCGTGGTTTCAGGAGGGGTATCGGGGGTCGAGGCCGCGGTGGGCGCGGCCGTCAGCGGCGCGTCGTCGGCCGGTGCGGCGGCGCGGCGGCGCCGGGAGGTGGTCGCCATGGGGCGAGAGCTTCCGTGGTTGGTGAAAAAAACACCCGCGCGGGCCCGGTCGGGCCGGCGGCGGGCGGGGCGGGTTCGTCAGACGCCGCGGGCGCGGTCGGTGGCGAACTGCCGGCGGAATTCGTCGAAGCGGTCGGCGTCCAGCGCCTCGCGCACTTCGCGCATCAGGTTCAGGTAGTAGTGCAGGTTGTGAATGGTGGCCAGCATGGGGCCCAGCATCTCGCCGCAGCGGTCCAGGTGGTGCAGATAGGCCCGGCTGAAGCCGCCGTTGGCCGCGTCGCCAGTGCAGGCGTAGCAGCTGCAGGTCTCGTCGATGGGCCGGTGGTCGCTCTTGTGGCGGGCGTTGCGGATCTTCAGGTCGCCGAAGCGGGTGAACAGGTGGCCGTTGCGCGCGTTGCGGGTGGGCATGACGCAGTCGAACATGTCCACGCCACAGGCCACGCCGGCCACCAGATCCTCGGGCGTGCCCACGCCCATCAGGTAGCGCGGCTTGTTCGCCGGCAGCCGGTGCGGGGTGTGGGCCATGATGCGCAGCATGTCCTCCTTGGGCTCGCCCACGCTGACGCCGCCGATGGCGTAGCCGGGCAGGTCCATCTCGACCAGGGCCTGCAGGGATTCCTCGCGCAGCGACTCGAACATGCCGCCCTGGACGATGCCGAACAGGGCGTTGGGGTTCTGCAGGCGCTCGAACTCGGCGATGCAACGCTTCGCCCAGCGGCGGCTCAGCTCCATCGAGAAACGGGCTTCCTGCTCAGTCGTGATGTGACCCTTGGTCTCGTAGGGCGTGCACTCGTCGAACTGCATCACGATGTCCGAGTTCAGCACGGTCTGGATCTGCATGCTGACCTCGGGCGTGAGGAACAGACGGTCGCCGTTGACCGGCGAGGCGAACTTGACGCCCTCCTCGCTGATCTTGCGCATCTCGCCCAGGCTCCAGACCTGGAAGCCGCCAGAGTCGGTCAGGATGGGCTTGGTCCAGCGCTCGAAGCCGTGCAGACCGCCGAAGCTCTGCATCACGTCCAGGCCAGGCCGCATCCAGAGGTGGAAGGTGTTGCCCAGGATGATCTGCGCGCCCATGTCGTAGAGCGACTTGGGCAGCACGCCCTTGACGGTGCCGTAGGTGCCCACGGGCATGAAGATCGGCGTTTCGACGACGCCGTGGTTCAGGGTCAGGCGGCCGCGGCGGGCCAGGCCGTCGGTCTTGAGCAATTCAAACTGGAGCATGGGACGGATTGTCGCCGAGCCGGGCGGGCTGGCGCCGCTCGGGGCCGGATGTGCGACAGTGCTGGTTTGCCCGCCCCGTCGCCCCCGCACGCCGTTCATGGCCTTCACCCTCGCCCACCCCATCCACAGCGAACTGCTGATCAAGAAGAGCCGTTTTCTCGGCTGTGTCGAGCCGATGGCCGACCGCGCCGCGGCCCAGGCGCGGGTGGCTGCGCTGCGGGCCGAGCACCCCGGCGCCACGCATGTCTGCTGGGCCCTGCTGGCCGGCGGCCAGTCGGCCGCCAATGACGATGGTGAACCGGGCGGCACGGCCGGCCGGCCGATGCTGGACGTGCTGCGCCACCAGGAGCTCGAGGGCGTGCTGGCCACCGTGGTGCGCTATTTCGGCGGGGTGAAGCTGGGCGCCGGCGGGCTGGTGCGGGCCTACACCGACAGCGTGGCCCAGGCCCTGCTGCAGGCCGAGCGGGTGCCGCTGCAGAAGCGGCTGACGCTGGCCTGCCTGGTGCCCTATGCGCTGGAAGGCCGGGTGCGCCGCACGCTGGAGGCCGCGCAGGCCGAGCTGCTGGACGCCCAGCACGGCGCGCTGGTGACCTTGCGCTTCAGCGTGGTCGAAGGGGCGCGCGAGGCGCTGGTGGCCCAGCTGGGCGAGGTCGGCCAGGGCCAGCTGGGCTGGCTGGCCCCCCCGGAGGGCTGAGCCCGCCGACCGGGTCGGCGGACCTCAGTTCGCGTCGTCCAGCGACAGGATCCAGCGCACCACCAGGCGGGCGTCGTCCTCGCTGATGGCGATGCGGTTGGCCGGCATGGCCAGACCGGTGACCTGGTACTTCCAGTGCGGGTCGTAGGGGTTGGAGCCGCCCAGCACGGTGCGGGTCAGCCGGGCCAGCGCGCCCTCGTCGTGGCGGTACTTGGTGGCCACGTTGCGCCAGGCCGGCGCGATCGGCGGGCGCGGCGCGGCGGTGGTGGCGGCCGCCTCGTCGTCCCCTTCGTCCTCATCTTCCGGCCGCGGGTCGATCTGGTGGCAGCTGAAGCAGCCCGAGGCCTGGGCCACGCGCTCGGCCTTGGCCGCGTCGACGGCCGGGCCTGCCGCCTGGGCCGCGCCCATCCACAGCGCGGCCGTCAGCACACTCAGGCGCAGCAGCGGGAGGGTGTGGGTCGGGCGGGTGGCAGCAGCAGTCATGGCGGTGGGCAGGGTCGGCAGTGGAACAGCAGGCCGCAAGCTTACCCCGGGCTCAGCGGCGGTCCAGCAGCATGGCGTCGCCGTAGCTGAAGAAGCGGTAGCGGGCCTCCACCGCGTGGCGGTAGAGCGCCATGATGTGGTCGTGGCCGGAGAAGGCGCTCACCAGCATCATCAGCGTGCTCTTGGGCAGGTGGAAGTTGGTGACCAGCCGGTCCACCACCCGGAAGCGGAAGCCCGGGGTGATGAAGATGTCGGTCTCGCCCCGGCAGGCCCGGTCCAGGCCCTCGCGGCTGCCGGTCTGCACCGCGGCCGACTCCAGCGCGCGCAGCGTGGTGGTGCCCACCGAAACGATGCGCCCGCCCGCGGCGCGGGTGCGGGCGATGGCGTCCACCGTGGCCTGCGGCACCTCGAACCATTCGCTGTGCATCTTGTGCTCGGCGATGTTCTCGGTGCGCACCGGCTGGAAGGTGCCGGCGCCCACGTGCAGGGTGACCTGGGTGCGTTCAATGCCGCGGGCGGCCAGCGCATCGAGCACGCCCTGGTCGAAGTGCAGCGCGGCGGTGGGTGCCGCCACGGCGCCGGGTCGGGCGGCGAAGACGGTCTGGTAGCGGGTCTCGTCCTCGGGCGCGTCGTCGTGCGTGATGTAGGGCGGCAGCGGCACGTGGCCGTAGTCCTCCAGCAGCGTGAAGGGGTTGCCCGGCACGCGCAGGTGGAACAGCGAGCCGTCCGGGCCGCCGCGGCCCAGCACCTCGGCCTCGAAGCCCTCGCCATGGTCGGTGCCCAGGCGCACGGTGCTGCCGGGCTTGGGCGACTTGCTGGCGCGCACATGGGCCAGCAGCTCGCCGGGCTCGTCGGTGGCCGTGGGCAGCACGCGCTCCACCAGGGCCTCCACGCTGCCGCCGGTGGCCTTCTCGCCATGCAGGCGGGCCTTGATGACGCGGGTGTCGTTGAACACCAGCAGGTCGCCGGGGTTGAGCAGCGCGGGCAGTTCGCGGAAGACGCGATCGACCGGCCGGTCGCCGCGGCCATCCAGCAGGCGTGCGGCGCTGCGTTCGGCCGCCGGCTGCTGGGCGATCAGTTCGGGGGGGAGGGGGAAATCGAAATCGGCCAGGGTGTAGGCCGAGGCCCGGACGGGCTGGGAATCAACAGGCATGGCTTGCAGGCTTGACCGGCCTTCAAGAGTGAACGGGCCCGTATTGTTCCACGCGGGCGGGAAGCCCTGCGTCCACCCGGGGGAGTGTCAGGCGGTCGGCGGCGCCACCGCCGGCGTGCTGTCCTCCGGGCCGGCGGCCGACCGCTTGTCGGAACGGTCCCAGGCCCAGGCCAGCGCCAGCGCGACCAGCACCACCAGAGACAACCAGAACATCAAACGGCCAAAGACCCGCAGCGCGATCACCATGAACATCCATTTCTGCAGCGGTGCATCCGGCGCCCGCTGTTGGGTGCGCGATTGTCGCCCCAGCCTGTGACGGAAGGCCGCAGCGCACCGCCGACAAGTGAAAAAAAGTGTCAGGGGCTGTGGCGCCGCGACCCCAATCCGGCGGCGCGGCGAGAATTCGTTCATGCCCGAGGCCTCTCTTCCCGCCACGCCCGCCGCCCCTGCGAAGCCGCGCTCCGGCCCGGTCAAGGCCCTGGAACGGCTGGGCCTGACCACCCCACTGGCCCTGGCCCTGCACCTGCCGCTGCGCTACGAGGACGAAACCCGCCTGACGCCGCTGCGCGAGGGCCGGCTGGGCCTGCCGCTGCAGACCGAGGGCGTGGTGACCGAATGCAAGGTGGAGCTGCGCCCGCGCCGCCAACTGGTGGTGCGGCTGCAGGACGAGGCCGGCGACGAGCTGGTGCTGCGCTTCATCCACTTCTACCCCTCGCACCAGAAGACGCTGGCCCCGGGCGCGCGGGTGCGGGTGCGCGGCGAGCTGCGCGGCGGCTTCTTCGGCCGCGAGATGGTGCACCCCACCTTCAAGGCGGTGCAGGACGGCACGCCGCTGGCCGCCTCGCTCACCCCCGTCTACCCCACCACCGCCCAGCTGCCCCAGGCTTATCTGCGCAAGGCGGTGGCCGCCGGCCTGGCCCGCGCGCCGCTGGACGAGGTGCTGCCCGCCGGCAGCGTGCCCGCGGGCCTGCCCACGCTGCGCGATGCGCTGCACTTCCTGCACCACCCGCCGCCCAAGGCCCAGTTGGCCACGCTGGAAGACCACAGCCACCCGGCCTGGCAGCGCCTGAAGTTCGAGGAACTGCTGGCCCAGCAGCTCTCGCAGATGCAGTCGCGCCGCGAGAGGGCCCTGCTGGCCGCCCCCGCCCTGCCCGCCCGCCCCGGCGGCCTGCACGAGCGCCTGCTGGCCCAGCTGCCCTGGGGCCTGACCCGGGCCCAGCACCGCGTGTGCGAGGAGATTGCCGCCGACCTGGCCCAGCCCCAGCCCATGCACCGGCTGCTGCAGGGCGATGTGGGCGCGGGCAAGACGGTGGTGGCCGCGCTGTGCGCCGCCATCGCCATGGACCAGGGCTGGCAGTGCGCGCTGATGGCGCCCACCGAGATCCTGGCCGAGCAGCACTTTGCCAAGCTGGTGCAGTGGCTGGAGCCGCTGGGCATCACCGTGGCCTGGCTGACCGGCAGCCGCAAGGGCAAGGCGCGCCAGGCCATGCTGGCCAAGGTGGCCAGCGGCGAGGCCCTGCTGGTGGTGGGCACGCACGCGGTGATCCAGGACGACGTGGTGTTCTCCAAGCTGGGCCT
This sequence comes from Ideonella benzenivorans, assembly GCF_020387415.1. Lineage (GTDB taxonomy): Bacteria > Pseudomonadota > Gammaproteobacteria > Burkholderiales > Burkholderiaceae_C > Ideonella > Ideonella benzenivorans. Next base: position 221,355 of record NZ_JAGWCB010000018.1, read on the forward strand.
GGCCATCGTGGACGAGCAGCACCGCTTCGGCGTGGCGCAGCGGCTGGAGCTGCGGCGCAAGCTGCGCGCGCAGACCGACGACGGCCGGCCGCTGGAGCCGCACCTGCTGATGATGAGCGCCACGCCCATCCCGCGCACCCTGGCCATGACCTACTACGCCGACCTGGAGGTCTCCACCATCGACGAGCTGCCGCCCGGGCGCACGCCCATCGTCACCAAGGTGTTCGCCGACAGCCGGCGCCACGAGGTGATGGAGCGCATTGGCGAGGAGGTGGCGCGCGGCCGGCAGGTCTACTGGGTCTGCCCGCTGATCGAGGAGAGCGAGAACGACGACGACAGCCGCGGCACGCCGCTGTCGGAGCTGAGCAACGCCACCGCCACCCGCGAGGACCTGGCCCAGGCTCTGCCCGGCGTGGAGGTGGGCCTGCTGCACGGCCGCATGCCGCCCGCCGAGAAGGCCGCGGTGATGGCGCGCTTCTCGGCCGGCGAGCTGCAGGTGCTGGTGGCCACCACGGTGATTGAGGTGGGCGTGGACGTGCCCAATGCCAGCCTGATGGTGATCGAGCATGCCGAGCGCTTCGGCCTGGCCCAGCTGCACCAGCTGCGCGGGCGGGTGGGCCGCGGCAGCGTGGCCAGCGTCTGCGTGCTGCTCTACGGCACGCCGCTGTCGGACAGCGGCAAGCAGCGCCTGAAGGCCATGGTGGAGACCACCGACGGCTTCGAGATCGCCCGGCGCGACCTGGAGATCCGCGGGCCGGGCGAGTTCATGGGGGCGCGCCAATCGGGCGATGCGCTGCTGCGCTTTGCCGACCTGGCCGAGGACGCGCCGCTGCTGGCCCGCGCCCGCAGCCTGGCCAGCCAGCTGCTGGACCGCCACCCCGCGGCGGCCCGCGCCCAGGTGGCGCGCTGGCTGGGCGCCCGCGCCGAATTCCTGAAGGCCTGAGCACAGGCTCACGGGACGATCCGGGTTTTCACCCGGGCTTCGTTACGCCCATACACACCTTCCTGTCAGCTCTGACAGGTCCCCCCCTGTGTAGGGGATGCCTCGCCGGGTGGCCAGCCTCTGACACTGCGCATCGGCCATCCGCCGTGATCCGGACGTGGTGGCCGAAGCGCACAACACCACCCACACCCACAAGGACATTCCACTCCATGACGAACTTTGCCCTTCGCGCCGTGGCCGCCGCGGCCCTGGCCCTCACCTTGGGCGCGCCCGCCCTGGCCGCCGTCCCGGCCGCCGATCACCCGGCCGTGCAGCGCGCGCTGGCCCACCTGGGCGGCACCGCCTTCCAGGCCGCCCACAACTCCGGCCGGGACAGTTTCGTCGCCCGTGACCTGGTGGTCGACGCCGACGGCACCGAGCATGTGCGCTTCGAACGCACCCACGCCGGCCTGCGTGTGATCGGGGGCGATCTGGTGGTGCACAGCCAGGCCGACGGCCGCTTCAACGGCGTCAGCCAGACCCTGCGCAACCTGATCCAGATCGACCTGAAGCCGGTGGTGCTGGCCAAGGCCGCCAAGGGCGAGGCCCTGGCCCAGTTCGGCGCCCAAAACGGCGCGGTGCAGTCGGCCGAGCTGGTGGTCTACGCCCGCGAAGGCAAGCCCCAGCTGGCCTGGGACGTGCGCGTCAACGGCGTGCGCACCGATGGCACGCCCAGCCAGGCCCACCTGATCGTGGCCGCTGCTGACAAGACGCTGCTGGACCGCTGGGACGACATCCAGACCATCGACGACGTCGGCACTGGCAAGACCCTGTACTCGGGCAACGTGAGCCTGCACGACCAGCTCAGCGGCTCGACCTACACCCTCAAGGACAGCACCCGCGGCAACCACTATGTGGTGACCATGAACAACGGCACCAGCACCGAAACCACGCTGACCGGTGCCGACAACATCTGGGGCAACAACGCCGAGTCGAGCAGCGAGACCGTCGCCGCCGACGCCGCCTACGGTCAGAACATGACCTGGGACTACTTCCTGAACACCTTCGGCCGCAACGGCATCGCCAACGACGGCAAGGGCGCGTACTCGCGCGTGCACTACAGCAGCAACTACGACAACGCCTACTGGAGCGACAGCTGCTTCTGCATGACCTACGGTGACGGCAGCACGCTCAACCCGCTGGTGTCGCTGGATGTGGCCGGCCATGAGATGACCCACGGCGTCACCTCGCGCACCGCCAACCTGACCTACTCGCGCGAGTCGGGCGGCCTGAACGAGGCCACCTCTGACATCATGGGCACCATGGTGGAGTACTACGCCAACAACGCCAGCGACACGCCCGACTACCTGATCGGCGAGGAGCTCTACAGCACCGCCGGCAAGGCCCTGCGCTACATGGCCCAGCCCAACAAGGACGGTGCCTCGGCCGACTGCTGGTACTCTGGACTGCGGCTGCTGGACGTGCACTATTCGTCCGGCCCGGCCAACCACTTCTTCTACCTGCTGGCCGAGGGCACCACCGCCGGTTCGCCATCCAAGACCTGCGTCTCGGGCAACAAGAAGACGGCCTCTGGCACGGGCACGCTGACCGGCATCGGCCGCGACAAGGCGGCCAAGATCTGGTACCGCGCGCTGACGGTCTACATGACCTCCAGCACCACCTACGCCGGCGCCCGCACGGCCACCATCTCGGCCGCCACCGACCTGTACGGCGCCTCGTCGACGACCGTGGCCGCGGTGAAGGCCGCCTGGTCGGCCGTGCTGGTGAACTGACCCGTCCCTGCGGGTTGTCCTCATCCCCTGGGGTAGGGATGGGCCGGTGCGGACCCCGGTCCGACACTGGCCCGCACCCCACCCCGGGGACCTTCCACCAGAGGCCGCCCTCCGCGGCCTCTGGCGCTCCATGATTCCTTTCGTCGATTCACCATGAAACCCACCGTCCTGCACCTGGCCGCGCTGGCCACCCTGACCGCCTGCCTGGCCCCCGCGGCCCTGGCGGCCCAGCCTGCCGCCGGCCATCCCGCCGTGGCCCGCGCGCTGGCCCATCTGAAGGCCCAGGCCGGTCTGGTGGCCGGGCAGGACGACTTTGTCGCCCGTGACCTGGTGGTCGACGCCGACGGCACGGAGCACGTGCGCTTCGACCGCACCTTCCGCGGCCTGCGCGTGCTGGGCGGGGACGTGGTCGTGCACGAGAGCGGCCGCGGCCTGCTGCGCGGCCTGAGCCGCACCTTCGGCGGGGCCCTGGCACTGTCGACCACCCCGGCGCTGGCCGCTGACGGTGCGGCCACCTTCGCCAAGGGCCGCTTCGAACACCGCAACGCCCAGGTCGCCCGCAAGGAACTCGTGGTCTATGCCCGCAACGGCCAGCCCCAGCTGGCCTGGGACGTGCTGGTGACCGGCGAGCGGGCCGACCAGACCCCCAGCCGCATGCACTTCATCGTCAGCGCCGCCGGCAAGAAACTGCTGGACGGCTGGGACGAGATCGAGAACACCGACACCACCGTCACCGGCCACACCCTGTTCAGCGGCAGCGAAACCCTGCACGCCGACAAGAACAAGCGCGGCGTCTACACCCTGGTGGATGCCACCCGGGGCGGCCACAAGGTCGTGACGATGAAGAACACCAAGCTGATCGAAGCCGCGGTCAAAAGCAGCACCGCGTCCTTTGGCGACAGCACGCTGAGCGACACCAACACGGTGGCCGCCGATGCCGCCTACGGTCAGAACATGACCTGGGACTACTTCCTGAACACCTTCGGCCGCAACGGCATCGCTGACGATGGCGCAGGCGCCTATTCCCGCGTCCACTACGGCAAGAACTACGTCAACGCATTCTGGAGCGACGACTGCTTCTGCATGACCTATGGCGACGGCAACACCACCCAGGGCTACTACCCGCTGGTGGCGCTGGACGTGGCCGGCCACGAGATGACCCACGGCGTGACCTCGCGCACCGCCAACCTGACCTACTCCGGCGAGTCGGGCGGTCTGAACGAGGCCACCTCCGACATCATGGGCACGATGGTCGAATTCTTCGCCAACAACCCCAATGACACGCCCGACTACCTGATCGGCGAAGAGATCTTCGTGCAGCCAGGCAACGCCCTGCGCTCGATGGTCCAGCCCAGCAGCGATGGCTATTCGGCCGACTGCTGGTATTCGGGTCTGGGCAGCCTGGACGTGCACTACTCGTCGGGCGTGGCCAACCACTTCTATTACCTGCTGGCCGAAGGCACCACCGCGGGTGCGCCGTCCAAGACCTGCGTGGCCGGCAACACCAAGAAGGCCACCGGCACCGGCACCGTCACCGGCATCGGCCGCGACAAGGCCGCCAAGATCTGGTACCGCGCGCTGACGGTCTACATGACCTCCAGCACCAACTACGCCGCCGCCCGCACGGCCACCGTCTCGGCCGCCACCGACCTGTACGGTGCCGGCTCGGCCGAAGTGGCCGCCGTGCAGACCGCCTGGACCGCCACCAACGTCAACTGAGGCCCCGGCCCGCCTGGGCCGTCTGCCCCCTGCACCGCCGCGGCCCGTCCGCGGCTTTTTTTCGCACCGCCCACCCCACGCGCCGGCACAATCCGGCCATGACCCTGACCGAACTGCGCTACATCGTCGCGGTCGCCCGAGAGCGCCATTTCGGCCGGGCGGCCGAGGCCTGCCACGTCTCCCAGCCCACCCTGTCGGTGGCCATCAAGAAGCTGGAAGAGGAGCTCGACGTCAAGATCTTCGAGCGCGGCAGCAGCGAGGTCAGCCTGACCCCGCTGGGCGAGGCCATCGTGCGCCAGGCGCAAAGCGTGATCGAGCAGGCCCAGGGCATCCGCGAGATCGCCCAGCGCGGCAAGGACCCGCTGGCCGGCCCGCTGCGCCTGGGCATCATCTACACCATCGGGCCCTACCTGCTGCCCGAGCTGGTGCGCCATGCCATCGACCTGACGCCCCAGATGCCGCTGATGCTGCAGGAGAACTTCACCGTCAAGCTGCTGGACATGCTGCGCACCGGCGAACTGGACTGCGCCATCATGGCCGAGCCCTTTCCCGACACCGGCCTGGCCATCGCAGCGCTCTACGACGAGCCCTTCATGGTGGCCGTGCCCGCCGGCCATCCGCTGGCCCAGCGCGAGGCCATCAGCTCCGAGGAACTCAAGCGCGAAACCATGCTGCTGCTGGGCACCGGCCACTGCTTTCGCGACCATGTGCTGGAGGTCTGCCCCGAGTTCGCTCGCTTCTCCAGCGACACCGAGGGCATCAAGAAGAGCTTTGAGGGCTCCTCGCTGGAAACCATCAAGCACATGGTGGCCTCGGGCATGGGCGTGACGGTGGTGCCTCGGTTGTCGGTGCCGCGCGAGCCGCAGCCCCACCTGGCCTTCGTGCCCTTCAAGGTCCCGGTCCCGTCGCGTCGGGTGGTGCTGGCCTGGCGCCGCAGCTTCACCCGCTACGAAGCGATCGCCGCACTGCGCAACGCGATCTACGCCTGTGAACTGCCCGGCGTGACCCGTCTGACCGCGTGAGTCCCAGCCCCTGCCAGGCTGTGGGTCGGGTCGAATTGATAGTCACTATCTATGAACTAGTGGTAATCAATTAGCCCCAATCGCCGGGCTTTCCTACAGTCTCGTCATGCCAGCCACGCTGGCCCTTTCCCCCTCGGAGATGACCATGACGAGCGAATCCAAGTGTCCCTTCCATGCCCAGGCCGCTGGCACCGGCACCAGCAACCGCGACTGGTGGCCCCAGCAACTGCGCGTGGACCTGCTGAACCAGCATTCCAACCGCTCCAACCCGCTGGGCGAGTCCTTTGACTACCGGGCCGCGTTCCGGCAGTTGGACTACGCCGCCCTCAAGGCGGACCTGCAGGCCCTGCTGACCGATTCGCAGGACTGGTGGCCGGCCGACTGGGGCAGCTACGCCGGCCTGTTCATCCGCATGGCCTGGCACAGCGCCGGCACCTACCGCATGGTCGACGGACGCGGCGGCGCCGGCCGGGGCCAGCAGCGTTTCGCGCCGCTCAACAGCTGGCCCGACAACGTTAGCCTGGACAAGGCCCGCCGCCTGCTGTGGCCGGTCAAGCAGAAGTACGGCCAGGCGATCTCCTGGGCCGACCTGATGATCCTGGCCGGCAACGTGGCGCTGGAGAACAGCGGCTTTCGCACCTTCGGTTTCGGTGCCGGGCGCGAGGATGTCTGGGAGCCGGACCTGGACGTGAACTGGGGCGACGAGACCGCCTGGCTGGCCCACCGCGACCCCGAGGCGCTGGCGAAGCACCCCTTGGCCGCCACCGAGATGGGCCTGATCTACGTGAACCCGGAAGGCCCCAACGCCAGCGGCGATCCGGCCTCGGCCGCCGCCGGCATCCGCGCCACCTTCGGCAACATGGCGATGGACGACGAGGAGATCGTCGCGCTGATCGCCGGCGGCCACACCCTGGGCAAGACCCACGGAGCCGCCTCGGCCAGCCATGTGGGCGCCGCCCCGGAGGCCGCCCCCATCGAGCAGCAGGGCCTGGGCTGGGCCAACAGCCATGGCCGTGGTGTCGGCGCGGACGCGATCACCTCGGGCCTGGAGGTGATCTGGACCCAGACCCCGACCCAGTGGAGCCACCACTTCTTCGAAAACCTGTTCAAGTACGACTGGGTGCCGGTGCGCAGCCCGGCGGGCGCCATCCAGTTCGAAGCCCGGGATGCGTCGGAGAGCATCCCCGACCCCTTTGACCCGGCGAAGAAGCGCAAGCCCACCATGCTGGTCACCGACCTGACGCTGCGCTTCGACCCGGCGTTCGAGAAGATCTCGCGCCGCTTCCTGAACGACCCACAGGCCTTCAACGAGGCCTTCGCCCGGGCCTGGTTCAAGCTGACCCACCGCGACATGGGGCCCAAGGCCCGCTACCTGGGCCCGGAGGTGCCGAAAGAAGACCTGGTCTGGCAGGACCCGCTGCCCGCGCCGGTGCATGCCCCGACGGCGGCCGACATCGCCGCACTGAAGGCTCAGATCGCCGCCACCGGCCTGTCGGTGGGGGATCTGGTCTCGGTGGCCTGGGCCTCGGCCAGCACCTTCCGCGGCGGCGACAAGCGCGGCGGGGCCAATGGCGCCCGGCTGGCCCTGGCGCCCCAGAAGGACTGGGCCATCAACCAGCGCGCGGTGAAGGTGCTGCCGGTGCTGCAGGCCCTCCAGCAGGCCAGCGGCAAGGCCTCGCTGGCCGACGTGATCGTGCTGGCCGGCAACGTCGGCGTGGAGCAGGCCGCGCAGGCGGCCGGCGTGCCGGTCGAAGTGCCTTTCACCCCAGGCCGGGTCGATGCCCGGGCCGACCAGACCGATGTTGCCGCCTTCGCCGTGATGGAGCCGGTGGCGGATGGCTTCCGCAACGTCGGCCACGGCCAGGGCAAGACCTCGACCGAGGCACTGCTGATCGACAAGGCCCAGCAGCTCACGCTGACCGCGCCCGAGCTGACGGTGCTGATCGGCGGCCTGCGGGTGCTGGGGGCCAATGCCGACGGCAGCGACCACGGGGCGTTCACCGACCGGGTGGGGGTGCTCAGCAACGACTTCTTCGTGCACCTGCTGGACATGGCCACCACCTGGCAGGCCACCGACAGCAGCGCCGAGCGCTTCGAAGGCCGTGACCGCCAGACCGGCGCGCTGCGCTACACCGCCACCCGGGCCGATCTGGTATTGGGCGCCAATGCCGTGCTGCGCGCCCTGGCCGAGGTCTACGCCAGCCACGATGCGACCGAGAAGTTCGTGCACGACTTCGTGGCTGCCTGGACCAAGGTGATGAACCTGGACCGCTTCGACCTGCGCTGAGCCCCCCTAGGTTGTCACCCCGGCTGGGTACACTCCAGACGCCGTGATGACCGAGCCCGCCCCCTCGCCCGCCCACCGTTACCGCCTGCAGAATCTGCTGGGCCAGGGTGGTGCGGGCCAGGTGCAGGCGGCCTGGGACACGGCCCTGGACCGCCCGGTGGCGATCAAGACCGTGCCGCGCCAGACCGGCGTGGACGGCTGGCGCGAAGCCCGCCTGACCGCCCGCCTGCGCCATCCAGCCTTCGTCGCCATCTACGAAGCCTGGGAGGATGGCGACCAGGTGCACATCGTGATGGAGCGGGTGCCCGGCCAGACCCTCAAGCAATGGCTGCTGGAGAACGGCCCCGTGCCGGTCCCGGTGGCTTGCGGCTGGCTGCAGCAGCTGGCCCTGGCCCTGGCCGAGGCCCATGCCCAGGGCTGGGTGCATGGCGACCTGAAGCCCTCCAACCTGATGCTGGAGGTGGCACCGACCCGGCCGGGCACCGCCACCGCCACGACGACGCCCCAGACCCGGGTGCGGGTGCTGGACCTGGGCATTGCCCGCCCCGTCGATCCGCTGGCCACCCAGACCCTGGCCTCCCCCGCCGCCCAGGCCGGTACCCTGGCCTACATGGCGCCAGAGCAGCTGCGCGGTGAGCCGCCCAGCCCCGCCAGCGACCTCTACAGCCTGGGGCTGGTGCTGCTGCAATGCCTGCTGGGCCACCTGGGCGACGGTGAGCAGCCCAGCCTGGCCCAGGCCTGGCGCCGCCTGCAGGGCGACTGGCCGGACTGGGCCCTGGGCCAGCCCGAGGACCGCGAGCGCGTCGCCCAGTGGCCCGAGCGCCTGCGCCAGCTGCTGAGCCAGCTGCTGGCCACGGAGCCCGCCCGGCGCCCGGCCGGCATGGCCGACGTGGCCCAGACCCTGGGCGACATCGCGGCCGGGACGGACACCGGCCCGACCGCGCCCGCCACCCCACCCGTGGCCCCCGCCCTGCGCGCCCGCCGGTGGTGGCCCGCGGTCGCCCTGGGCGGCGTTCTGCTGCTGGCGGGCGGCGGTGGCGCGGCCTGGTGGTGGCAAGGCCCGGGGGCCGCCCCGACGGCGGCGCAGACGCTGTCCCGGTTGCAGCAGGCCGAAGCCTGGATCAACGAGTTCGACGATGCGGATTCGCTCGACCGCGCGGTGGCCCTGCTGTCACAGCTGACCCGCCAGGCCCCCCGCAGCGCACCGGCCGCGGCCCTGCACAGCCTGGCGCTGAGCCTGCGCCACTGGCAACGCTCAGGCCCGGATCCGGACCGCGATCTGGCCGAGGCGGACCGCTGGGCCCGCCAGGCCCTGGCGCTGGACAGCCAGCTGGCCCGGGCCCATCTGGCGCAGGCCATGGCCTGGTCCGGTCAGAAGCGTTCCGAAGAGGCGCTGGCCGAATTCGAGCGGGCCCGCCTGCTGGACCCGCAGGACGTGCTGGTCGTGGCCTGGTATGCCACCGAGCTGGACAGCCAGGGCCGCCTGGACCAGGCCCAGGCGCTGCTGGAACCCGCCCTGGCCGTGCACCCGCTGGCCACCCCGCTGCTGGACGAATGGGGCACGCTGCTGTTTCGCCGCGGCGACTATGCGCGGGCGGAGGCCGCCTTCCGGCAAAGCCTGGCCGCCAAGCCCACCGGCAGCGTGGCGGCCTTCAGCCTGAGCGGCATCCTGATGATGCAGCAGCGCCTGGACGAGGCACAGGGCGTGCTGCAGACCGCCCTGCGGGTGCGGCCGCACTACAAGCTCTACCAGAACCTGGGCAGCGTGATGGCCCTGCGCCAGCGCTGGGCCGAGGCAGCCGAGGCGGCCCGCCAGGCCCTGGCCCGCTGGCCCGCCCGTTACCCCGATGCCGATGCGCAGGCCAACCTGGCCGAGGCCCTGATGCACCTGCCCGGTCAGGAGGCTGCCGCCCAGGACGCCTGGCGCCGGGCCTTGGCCACGGCCCAGCAGCAGGCCAGCGCCCACCCCGGCAACCCGGGCTGGACCTGGCGGCGCGGGCTGTTCGCCGCCCGGCTGGGCCTGCGCGACGAGGCCCTGGCCGCCAGCGCCGAGGCGTTGCAGCAGGCCCCGCGCGATGCAGAGGTGCTGTACTACGCCGCCCTGTCCCACGCCCTGGTGGGCGAGCCGGCCAAGGCGAAGACGCTGCTGCTGCAGGCCCTGGCCCAGGGCTTCCCGCGCGACATGGTCCAGGCGGAACCGGCCCTGGCGCCGCTGCTGCCGGCGGCCCCGGCGCACCGCCCCTGACCGAGGTCGGCGCCCAACCCACCCTCAAGATCGACCGTTCGTGCACCGATGAATCCTGGACCGGCCCCTGCGGCCCCATCAGGATCCTTGAACATGAGCGACACCTCCGATCACAGCTACCTGCTGCGCGTCAGCTTCGACGCCGACCAACTGGGCAACGAACTGGTCTGGGCCATCACCGACGCCGACCCGGGTGAGCCCAATGCCTTTCGCCGCACCGGCTGGGCCGCGGGGGGTCTGCAGTTCCTGCAGGGCGACACGCTGGCCGTCGAGGTGGTGGGCTATGGCCGGCCCGAGACCTTTGCCGGCTTCACCATCACCGATGCGACGCTGATCACGCTGCCCGCGCCCTACCTGCGCCCGCTGTTCTCGCCTTCGCCGTTCGATGTCGATCAGGCCACCTTCGACCTGGACGACTTCCAGCCCACCAGCTGCGTCGTGGCCCAGGCCCTGAAGATCTGCACCGCCCACCATCCTGGCCCCCTGACGGTGGTCGAGTCCCAGGGCATCTGGAAGTTCTCCTTCGTCGTGACGACGGAGATCCAGCGTGTGGACGGCAGCGTCGAAACCCGGGTCTTCAGCTTCGACCCCATCATCGCGGTCGGCAAGGACTGGCCCGGCGCCTGAAGAGCCGGACTCAGGCCAGTTCCAACACGAAGCCGGGGGCCAGCCCCCCCGGCTCGGCGGCCCGTACCGTGATCACCGCCTTGCGGTCGGACACCAGCAGCTGCCGCGTGGTCACGCCGCCGATCACCGCCACCACGGCATAGGGGAGGGCGTCATCGTCCACCGGCGGCGCGCCCCAGGGCAGCCGCAGCGTGCCATGGGGCGGCAGCCGGGCCAGCACCTGCTCGCCCCGGGTCACGATGACATGGACAAGATGGGCCGTGGTGTTGCACAGGGTCAGGGCACACATGCGAAGCGACATGGCAGGTCGTCAGTGAGGGGCAGAGGCCCTTTGCTCTACAAACACCGTGCCAGGCCGTTACCATCGCCAAACGCCTGCCCGCAGGCCATTTCGGGCCTGCCGACCCCTCTTTGACACGTCACCCCCGGGTCTGACGCGTCAACTCCGCGAACTGACACGCCCCACCTTCCGTGACGCCCACCCCGGCCGACGACCTCACCCAGACCTTCACCGAGACGGTCAACGAGCGCCCCCAGGCCCCGATCTGGGTCCTGACCCTGTTGTGGCACCCGGACCTGCAGCGGGTCGGCGAGCAAACCCCGGTGCCGCAGCCCGGCACCCTGGCGCTCAACCGCTACGGCCCCGTGTTCGCGCCGCTGCAGCCCGCCTCGGCGCCAACCGAGACCGACTGGGCCCGCCCGCTGCTGCATGCCAGCGTCTCCCGCGCCAGCCTGCAACTGACGCTGGGAGCGGACGGCATCACGCTGACGCCCGAGGACGCGCGGGTGCATGCCGAGGTCCAGGGCCGCCTCCTGGCCGGCCCCCTCACCCTGCCCTGGGACGCGGCCACGCACGGCCTGGTGATCCAGCTGGGCCGACGGGTGCTGCTGTGCCTGCACACCACCCGCGCGCTGCCGGTCACGGCCGACCCTCAGCTGCTGGGCGTCAGCTCGGCGATGGAGACCCTGCGCCGGCAGGTGCGGCGTGTGGCCGCCTCGCCGCTGCCGGTGCTGATCCGGGGCGAATCCGGCACCGGAAAGGACCTGGTGGCCCAGGCCCTGCACCGACTGGGCCCGCGCGCGACCGGCCCCTGGGTCACGGTGAACATGGCCACCCTCAGCGAGGGCCTGGCCGCGGCCGAACTGTTCGGCGCGACCCGGGGCGCCTACACCGGTGCCCAGGTGGCCCGGGCCGGACTGTGGGCCCAGGCCGATGGCGGCAGCCTGTTCCTCGACGAGATCGGTGACTGTCCGCCCTCGGTCCAGCCGATGCTGCTGCGGGTGATCGAGAGCGGCGAATTCCGCCCCGTCGGCGCGGCCAAGCCCCTGGTCAGCCGGGCCCGGCTGATCGCCGCCACCGACCGGCCGCTGGAAACCAGCGGCTTCAACCTGCCCCTGCTGCGGCGGCTGCAGACCTTCACGCTGGCCACGCCCGCGCTGCGCCACCGGCGGGAGGACCTGGGCGTGCTGGCCCGGCAGGCCTGGCTGGCCACCGGCGCCGCACTGGACAGCCTGGCCGAAGCGCCGACCGAGCTGGTGCGGGCCCTGTGCCTGCACGACTGGCCCGGCAATGTGCGCCAGCTGGAACAGGCCATGCGCCGACTGGCGCTGGACCACTCGGCCGGCCTCTGGCCCTCGGTCGAGGGCCTGCTGGGCGAAGCGCTGCGGCTGCCCGGCGGCACGACACCGGCCGCCCCGGCGGCGGCGCCCGCCGCACCCACCGTGACGCCACCCGAGGCAGCAGCGCCGGCCCCGGAGCCGCCCCCCGCACGGGCCTGGCACAGCACCGCCGCGATCGACCGCGCCGCCCTGCTGCAGGCCCTGGACGCCCAGGGCTGGCAGCTCAAGGATGCCGCCCAGGCCCTGGGCATCTCCCGGCCCTCGATCTACAACCTGATGGCCCGGCTGCTGGACGCCCCCAACCCCGAAACCCTGCCGCCCGAGCGGCTGCAGGCCCTGCTGGCGCAGCCCGGCGTCACGCTGGCCGAGATGGCGCGCGACCTGCAGGTGCCGCGCGAGGCGCTGCGCCGGCGGCTGCGCACCCTGGGTCTGCCGCGGCCGCCCGACGAGGGCTGAGCCCCCCCGGCCCCACCCGTGGCCCCGCGCACGCTAGACTGCCCCAACCTCCCGTTCTGCACCGCCCCCCATGAGTGACCTCCCCGCCGACCTCTACACCGAACCGCGCGACATCGACGTCAACACCCTGGCCAACCTGGGCCCGCTGGCCCCGATGGCCGGCGTGTGGGAAGGCACCCGCGGCCTGGACGTGAAGCCCAAGGCCGAGGGGCCGAAGAAACAGGCCTATGTCGAGCGCATCGAGCTGCAGCCGATCGACCCGCAGACCAACGGCCCGCAGCTGCTCTACGGGCTGCGCTACCACGTGCATGTCACCAAACCCGACCAGGTCAAGACCTACCACGACCAGGTGGGCTACTGGCTGTGGGAGCCGGCCACCGGCGCGCTCATCCACACCCTGACGATCCCGCGCGGCGAGATCGCGATGGCTGGCGGCACCGCCACCCCCGATGCCACCTCGTTCGAGCTGGTCGCCACCCAGGGTCTGGACACCTTCGGCATCTGCTCGGCCCCGTTCCTGAACGAAGCGTTCAAGACCACCTCGTTCCGCATCCAGGTGACGATCCACCCGGATGGCCGCTGGGGCTACGAGGAGGACACGGTGCTGCAGATCCGCGGCCAGGCCGAGCCCTTCCACCACACCGACCGCAACCTGCTGCACAAGGTGGGCGAGCCCACGCCCAACCCGCTGTGGGCCGCGGCGCTGGCGAAGGCTTGACGCGCCCCGGATAATGGCGGGTTTCGCCCACCGCTTCGCCCGCCATGTCCGCCGAACTCGCTGAACAGGTCCGCCGCCGCCGGACCTTCGCCATCATCTCCCACCCTGACGCGGGCAAGACCACGCTGACGGAGAAGCTGCTGCTGTTCTCCGGCGCGATCCAGATCGCCGGCTCGGTGAAGGCGCGCAAGGCGACCCGGCACGCCACGTCCGACTGGATGGAGATCGAGAAGCAGCGCGGCATCTCGGTGGCCTCCTCCGTCATGCAGATGGAGTACCGGGACTGCACCATCAACCTGCTGGACACTCCGGGCCACCAGGACTTCTCGGAAGACACCTACCGCGTGCTGACCGCGGTGGACGCGGCACTGATGGTGATCGACGCGGCCAACGGCGTGGAGCCGCAGACCCGGCGCCTGCTGCAGGTCTGCCGCGCCCGCAACACCCCCATCCTCACCTTCATCAACAAGATGGACCGCGAGGTGCAGGAGCCGCTGGCGCTGATGGACGAGATCGAGCGCGAGCTGGGCATGACGGTGGTGCCCTTCACCTGGCCGGTGGGCATGGGCAAGTTCTTCGGCGGCGTGCTGGACCTGCGCAAGGACCAGATGCGGGTGTTCTCGCCCGGCGAGGACCGCGTGGCCGGCACCGAGGAAGTGGTGCAGGGCCTGGCCAACCCGCAGCTGGCCGAGCGCTTCGGCATGGCCTATGAGCAGGCCGCCGGCGAGATCGAGCTGGTGCGCGAGGCCGCGCCCGAGTTCGACCATGCCGAGTTCCTGGCCGGCCACCAGACGCCGATGTTCTTCGGCTCGGCGGTGAACAACTTCGGCGTGCAGGAGGTGCTGGACGCGCTGGTGGACCTGGCCCCGGCCCCCGGCCCGCGCGCGGCCCTGCAGCGCACGGTGAACCCCGACGAACCCAAGTTCAGCGGCGTGGTGTTCAAGATCCAGGCCAACATGGACCCGGCCCACCGCGACCGCATCGCCTTCCTGCGCGTGACCTCCGGCAAGTTCAGCCGCGGCATGACGATGAAGGTGGTGCGCTCGGGCAAGACGCTGCGTCCGAACACCGTGGTGACCTTCATGAGCCAGAAGCGCGAGCTGCTGGACGAGGCCTATGCCGGCGACATCATCGGCATCCCCAACCACGGCGTGCTGCAACTGGGCGACACGCTGACCGAAGGCGAGACCCTGCAGTTCACCGGCCTGCCCTTCTTCGCGCCGGAACTGTTCCGCTCGGTGGAAGTGGCCGACCCCCTCAAGACCAAGCAGCTGCGCGCCGGCCTGACCCAGCTGGGCGAGGAAGGCGCAATCCAGGTCTTCCGCCCGATGATGGGCAGCGTGCTGCTGTTGGGCGCGGTCGGCCAGCTGCAGTTCGAGGTGGTGGCCCACCGCCTGGAGCACGAGTACGGCGTGAAGGCCCGCATCCTGCCGGCCCGCTACAACGTGGCCCGCTGGGTGACCTGCGACGAGGCCGACGGTGGCGAGAAGGAACTGAAGCGCTTCATCGACGGCAACAGCCACCGCATGGCGCTGGACGCGGTGGACGCGCCCACGCTGCTGCTGGAGTACGCCGGCGAGCTGCGCGCCATCCAGGAGAACTGGCCCAAGATCAAGTTCCACGCGCTGCGCGAGCACGCGGGCCTGGTGTTCCAGCAGCGTCTGGACGGCTGAGCGCCCGGCGCGTCAGGCCAGCACCGCCTCGTCGGGCTGGTCCTGAAAGCGCGTGAGGATCTGTTCGGCCTCTGCGCGGCCGGCCCGCAGCGCGGCCACGCAGTCGGCATCGAGCTGCCCGGCCGCCACCATCTCGTCCAATGTGGCCAGGGCGGTGTCGACTGGCTGCGGCCCCTTGTAAACCCGCCGGCTGGACAGGGCATCGAAAATGTCGGCCACGGTGACGATGCGGGCCGCCAGCGGAATCGCCTCGCCGCGCAGGCCGCGCGGGTAGCCGCTGCCGTCCAGGAACTCATGGTGGCAGGCCACCAGCTGGCGCAGGATGTCGATGCCGGCCACGCTGCCCAGCTGGAAGTCCTGGATCAGGCGCTCGATCATCTCGCTGCCCAGGTCCACGTGACGCTGCATCTGCTGGCGTTCCTCGGGCGTGAAACGGCCGGGTTTGAGCAGCAGGGCATCGGGCACGCCGATCTTGCCGATGTCGTGCAGCGGGGCGAACAGGAACAGCAGCTCGATGAACTCGTCCTCCAGCCCGTGGCGGGCGGCCAAACCTCGGGCGATCAGCCGGACGTAGCGCGCCATGCGGTCCAGGTGGGCGCCGGTCTCCACGTCGCGCAGGTGGGCGAAGTCGCGCGCCACCCGCATCGAGCCCACCAGGGCCTGGATCGCCGTCACCTCGTGGCTGATCATCATGCCCACCAGCTGGGCGTAGACCTGCAGCTGGGCCACCACCGCCTCGGTGAACAGGCCGGCGGTGCGGGAATCGAAGAACAGAAAACCGTCCAGCTCGCCGCCGCGCTGCAGCAGCGGCACCGTGTAGGAGGACAGATAGCCCTGCTCGCGCACCCAGCGGCTGTGCTGGCTGTCGCCGGGCAGTTCGTCCGGGATGTGGTGGATCACCCGGGTCTGCGCCGCCTTTGCCAGCGCCAGCAGGCTGGGGCTGGCCGACAGCGGGTACTGGTAGGTCCGCAGCGGCTCATTGCCCAGCGTGCTGTTGACGAAGGTCTTGAGCATGTCGTCCTGCGGATCGTAGAGTGCGCAGGCCATGCGGTCCACCGCCGGCACGATGCGCCGGATCTGCTCATGCAGGGCGCCGATGCGCTCGCCCAGGGAGGCGGTGCGGGCCGCGGCGATGGCCCAGGGACGGGCACCGGGTGTCGGGGCGAACGTGAGGTCGGACAGGTTCATGCAGGGATCGGGCAAGGCTTGGAACGCGGGCGGGCCCCAGGATCCTCCCTGGGCATGGCCCCTCAGCGTCTGTATCGGCGCCACCGGCGGGCAGTTGAGCCGTGGTCCCCTGCGGTCCGGCTCAGGCCATCAGATCGAGCGAGCTGCCGGGCTGCAGACCGACACGACGGGCCAGCCCGGGCCGCAGACGCAGCACCGAAGCCGCCTCCTGGCAGCGCGCCACCCGCCACGGCGGCAGGCGCGGCACCACCTTCAGCACCACCCCGTCGGCCCGCAGGAACACCACGTCCACCGCCCCACGGGCGCCCCAGGTGTGCACCCAGTGGCAGGGGCGCAACCAGCTGCCACACAGCACGCCGCCTCCCTGCTGGCGTGGCGCGGCCCAGGGCCACAGCCAGCGGCGCACGGCACCTTCACGCCGCACGACCCGCTGCGTGGGGCGTCCATCGATGCAAAGCTGGATCCTGGCAGACATGGTGTGTGAGAGCTCCGCGGCGTGGGGTGGGGACGGGCGGTGGGGCGCCGCCGCGCTCAGCTTAGGGCGTGATGCATGCCATGCGTGTTTCCTGCGTGTAATCGAGCCCACAAATGGCGACAAACGCAGCCGCCGCCCCCGTCAGGGCCTGGGCTGACAGACCCACTCGGTGCCGTCTTCGTTGAAGGAGAAGCTGACAAAGGGGGCCCCCGGCCCCAAGCGCCGTTCGACATGGAAGTTGGCACCATCGCCCCACTCCACCCCGCCGTTGACCTGCTGGTCGGCCAACTGGCTGCCCAGGCTCACCACGCGCAGGGCCTGACCCGGCGCCTGCCAAGGCAGCGCCCGGCCATTGAGCACCACCGCCTGGGACGTCACGCTGAAGCGGGCCTCCCGGTCCCGCCCTCCTGATCGGCGCCCCGTGTGGCAGAGCCCCTGCACGGTGCGGCCCCCGGTGTCATACAACTCGGCGAACAAGCTCCCTGCGGCCTCTGGCTGGGCGACGATGCGGGCCTCACGGAGGTCCAGGTCGCCACAGCGGCGGCCCTGGCTCACCTGGCCGGAGCCGCGCCCGATCTCGACGCCGGCTTCGCGGAAGCTGTCATCGGTGCTGGCCAGGCGCGCCAGGCGCTCGTCCGTGCTGACCTCCAGGTAGAGCTGGCGGGCCTGCAGGTCCAGCGTGAAACTGAACGCGCCGGCCGGGTCGAACAAGGCCATATGCTCCGGGCCGACCACTATCTGCCCGTCGGGCGTGATGCGCAGATCGCCCGCCACCGGGGCCAGCCCGTCCGGGTTGGGCTGCACCTGGCAACTGGGGCTGGCATAGCGCCCAGCGAACAGGCCCGCCACGCGCTGCTGGAGCCGTACCGGGTCCTCGGCCAGCGGGGCCGCGGCAACCGCCCCCGGGACCATCCCCCCGCCCAACAGACACAGCACGCCGAGGCGTGCCGGGAAGAACGTGCGCCACCAAGAGGTCTTTGCCATCCCGGAATGGTATCGGGCCCGCCCCGGCGGACAGGGGCGTGGCCGACAGCCGGGCACGGGATAATCCCGCCGTCATGACCACCGCCGCCCCCCCCTCCCGTCTCTCGCTGTACCTGGACCTGATCCGCTGGGACCGCCCGGCCGGCTGGCTGCTGCTGCTGTGGCCCACGCTGTCGGCCCTGTGGATCGCGGCCGACGGCTTTCCCGGCTGGCATGTGCTGGCGGTGTTCACGCTGGGCACGATCCTGATGCGCAGCGCGGGCTGTTGCATCAACGACGTGGCCGACCGCGAGTTCGACCTGCACGTCAAGCGCACCGCCCAGCGCCCGGTCACCAGCGGCGAGATCCAGCCCAAGCAAGCGCTCACGCTGGGCGCCGTGCTGGCCCTGGTCTCCTTCGCGCTGGTGCTGACGACCAATGCCGCCACGGTCTGGCTGTCGGTGCCGGCGGTGGTGGTGGCCTCGCTCTACCCCTATGCCAAGCGGGTCATCGCCATGCCGCAGGCCGTGCTGGGTGTGGCCTACAGCTTCGGCATCCCGATGGCGTTCAGCGCCGTCCAGGGCGGGCAGGACTGGCGCCTTTCGGCCATCGCCGCCGCGGTGCCGCCGCACGCCTGGTGGCTGGTGCTGGGCAACATCTGCTGGGTGCTGGCCTATGACACCGAGTACGCGATGGTCGACCGCGATGACGACCTGAGGATCGGCATCAAGACCTCCGCCATCACGCTGGGCCGCCACGACGTCAACGGCGTGATGACCTTCTACGCGCTCTACCTGGGCCTGTGGGCCTGGGTGGGCTGGCGCCTGGGCCTGGCCTGGCCCTATCTGGCCGGCATCGCGGTGGCGGCGTGCCAGGTGGCCTGGCACTGGTGGCTGATCCGCAGCCGCTCGCGCGAGGGCTGCTTCAAGGCCTTCCGCCTCAACCACTGGGTCGGGGCGGCGGTGTTCGCCGGCACGGTGCTGGCCGGCTGGGTGCGCTGAGCGCTCAGGCCTTGCCGAATTCCTCGCCCAGCTCCTTGGCCCGCTCGGCCGCCGCGTGCAAGGCGCGGACAAAGGCCAGCTTGACGCCCCGGGCCTCCAGCGTGCTGATGGCCGCGTAGGTCGTGCCGCCCTTGGAGGTCACGCGCTGGCGCAGCACCTCGGGGGTCTCGCTGGACTGCGCCGCCAGAGCGGCCGAGCCGGTGAAGGTCTGCTGGGCCAGCGTGCGCGACTGTTCCGCGCTCAGGCCCAGCTCCACACCCGCCTGGATCATCGCCTCCAGCAGGTAGAAGACATAAGCGGGGCCAGACCCCGACAGCGCGGTCACCGCATCCAGCTGGGCTTCCTTGCCCACCCACAGCAGCTGGCCCGTGGCCGCCAGCACCTGCTCGACCTGCAGGCGCTCGTCCAGCGTCACGGCCGGGCTGGCGAACAAGCCGCTCATACCCTGGCCGATCAGGGCCGGGGTGTTGGGCATGGCCCGCACCACCCGGGCGCTGCCGGTGGCCTGGGCCACCGCAGTGCTGGGGATGCCCGCCATGATGGACAGGTGCAACGCCTGGCTCACATAGGGCGCACAGGGAGCCACCGCCGCCTGGAACACCTGCGGCTTGACCGCCCAGACCACCACCCCGGCCGCCGACAACGCCGGGCCGGCCGCCGATTCGGCCTGCACACCCAGTTGGGCGCGCAGGCGCAGGGCCTGCTCGGACGAGGGCTCGATCACCAGGATCGTCGACGCCGGATGGCCGGAGCGGACCAGCCCGCCAATGATGGCGCTGGCCATGTTGCCGCCCCCGATGAAGGCGATGGTGGTGTTCAAAGGAGTACTGCTGCTCATGGTGGTCCAGTGTATGAGCTTCTGTGCCGGCATGCGGCCCGGCACAGATCGCGATGGGCCTGCAGGGCTCATGCGCATCTTGCATAACGTGGCCGACACAGGCCGGGGGGAACGCCCTACAGTCCGCTCCCATGCGGCGCGGGACAGCTCATGAGGCCCACCTGCGGCACGCAGCCAACGATGGAGACACGTTTCATGATTTCCGATCTTTCCTACGTCCACCCCTCGCCCGAGAGCCCCTGGCTGACCTATCTGTCGCAGGTCGACCGCGTGCTGCCCTACCTGGGCCCGCTGTCCCGCTGGGCCGACACCCTCAAGCGCCCCAAGCGCGCGCTGATCGTCGACATCCCGATCGAGCTGGATGACGGCACCATCGCGCATTACGAGGGCTACCGGGTGCAGCACAACCTTTCGCGCGGCCCCGGCAAGGGCGGCGTGCGCTACCACCCGGATGTCACGCTGGAAGAGGTGATGGCCTTGGCGGCGTGGATGAGCATCAAGAACGCCGCGGTGAACCTGCCGTTCGGCGGCGCCAAGGGCGGCATCCGGGTCGATCCCAAGCAGCTGTCGGTCAAGGAGCTGGAGCGCATGACGCGCCGCTACACCAGCGAGATCGGCATCATCATCGGCCCGCAGCAGGACATTCCGGCACCGGACGTGAACACCAACCCGCAGATCATGGCGTGGATGATGGACACGTACTCGATGAACACCGGCACCACCGCCACCGGCGTGGTCACCGGCAAGCCGGTGCACCTGGGCGGCTCGCTGGGCCGCGTGAAGGCCACCGGCCGCGGCGTGTTCGTCACCGGCCGGGAAGCTGCCCGCCGCATGGGCCTGGACCTGAACGGCGCGCGCGTCGCGGTGCAGGGCACCGGCAACGTGGGCGGCTCGGCGATGGAGCTGTTCGCCCAGGCCGGGGCGAAGATCGTCGCCGCGCAGGACCACACTGGCGCCATCTACAACGCCCACGGCCTGGACATGGCCGCGCTGCAGCCCTGGCTGAAGGAGCACGGCGGCGTGGCCGGCTTCCCCGGCGGCGAGCGCCTGGGCCACGAGGAGTTCTGGGACACCGACTGCGAGATCCTGATCCCGGCCGCGCTGGAAGGCCAGATCACGGCCGACCGGGCCCGCCGCCTGAAGGCCAAGCTGGTGCTCGAAGGCGCCAACGGCCCAACGCTGCCAGGGGCCGACGACATCCTGGCCGAGCGCGGCATCCTGGTGGTGCCCGACGTGATCTGCAACGCCGGCGGCGTGACCGTGTCCTACTTCGAGTGGGTGCAGGACTTCAGCTCGTTCTTCTGGACCGAGGACGAAATCAACCTGCGGCTCGACAAGATCATGGTCGGCGCCCTGAAGCGCATCTGGGACGTGGCCGACCAGCACAAGATCACGCTGCGCACCGCCACCTTCGCGGTGGCCTGCGAGCGCATCCTCGAAGCCCGGCGCGAGCGCGGCCTCTACCCCTGACCGGCCTGCCGGCGCTCAGACCTGCACGACCAGGCCGGGCGTGCCGGCCTGCAGCGAGCCCACCACGCTGGCGGCCTCGAAGCCGCCGGCGTGGAACACCGACAGCACCCGGTCCAGCTCGGCCGGGGCGCAGCTGACCAGCAGGCCGCCGCTGGTCTGCGGGTCGGTCAGCAGCGTGCGCTGCCAGGGGGCCATCTCCGCGCCCCCCGCCACGCTCACCTGGGCGCCATAGCCGGTCCAGTTGCGGCCGGAAGCGCCGGTGGCGATGCCTTCCTGCGCCAGCGCGGCCACTCCGCCGATCAGCGGCACCTTCGCCCAGTCCACCGTGGCCTGCAGCTTCGAGCCCCGGCAGATCTCCAGCAGGTGGCCGGCCAAGCCGAAGCCGGTGACGTCGGTCATCGCGTGCACGCCCTCGAGCTGGGCCAGTTCGGTCCCCACCCGGTTGAGCAGCGTGGTGTAGTGCACCATCTGCCCGTAGCCGGCGGCGTCCAGCTTGCCCTTCTTCAGCGCGGCCGACAGCACGCCCACGCCCAGCGGCTTGCCCAGCACCAGCACATCACCCGCCTGGGCGTCGGCATTGCGACGCACCCGCTTCGGATGCACCAGACCCAGGGCCACCAGGCCGTAGATGGGCTCCAGCACGTCGATGGAGTGGCCGCCGGCGATCGGCACGCCCGCCTCGCGGCAGACACTGGCGCCGCCTTCCAGGATCTGGCCGATCACGGCCAGCGGCAACTTGTCCAGCGGCATGCCGACGATGGCCAGCGCCAGGATGGGCCGCCCCCCCATGGCATAGACGTCGGACAGCGCGTTGGTGGCCGCGATGCGGCCGAAGTCGCGCGGGTCGTCGACAATCGGGGTGAAGAAATCGGTGGTGGCCACGAGGGCCTGCTCATCGTTCAGACGCCAGACGGCGGCATCGTCGCTGGTCTCGATCCCGACCATCAGTTCGGGCGGGATCACGCCCGGCGCCGTGCGCGACAGGATGTCGGTGAGCACCCCGGGCGCAATCTTGCAGCCGCAGCCGCCGCCGTGTGAGAAACGGGTGAGTTGAATGGGCGTGTCCATGCCAGGGGTCCTGTGTCGCCGCCGTGCGGCGAATCTGAATGCAGCATTGTGCCGCCGGGAGATCCGGCCATGACGATGCAAGGGCGCATGCCCTTTCCCCACGATCCGGTGGGCCTGGACGACCTGGGGCAGTACGACACCCTGATCGATGCCCGCTCGCCGGCCGAGTTCGCCGAGGACGCGATCCCCGGTGCGATCAACTGCCCGGTGCTGGACAACGACGAACGCCGCATCGTCGGCACGCTCTACAAGCAGGTCGGCGCCTTCGAGGCGCGGCGGGTGGGCGCGGCCATGGTGGCTGCCAACCTGGCCCGCCACCTGCGCGGCCCGCTGGCCGACAAGCCCGCCGGCTGGCGCCCTCTGGTCTACTGCTGGCGCGGCGGCCTGCGCAGCGGCTCGATGGTGACCTGGCTGCGCATGGTGGGCTGGCCGGCCGTGCAGCTGCGCGGTGGCTACAAGACCTGGCGCACCCACGTGATCGAGCGCATCGACGCCCTGGCGCCGCAGCTGCCGCTGCGGGTGCTGTGCGGCCCCACGGGCAGCGCCAAGACCGCCATCCTGCAGGCCGCGGCCCGGGCCGGCGCCCAGGTGCTGGACCTGGAAGGCCTGGCCGCCCACAAGGGTTCGGTGCTGGGGGCGGTGCCGGGGGTTGAACAGCCCTCGCAGAAGGCCTTCGAGACCCGGCTGGCCCTGGCGCTGGCCGGCTTCGACCTGGGCCGGCCGGTGTTCGTCGAGGCCGAGAGCCGCAAGATCGGCCACATCGCCCTGCCCAACGCGTTGGTGGACCGGCTGCGCGAGAGCCCCTGCCTCACGGTGCAGGCGCCGGCGGCGGCGCGGCTGGAGTACCTGCTGCGCGACTATGCCTACCTGGGACGGGACGGCGCCCAGCTGGCCGACACCCTGGGCCGGCTGCACGGGCTGCTGGCCAACGACACCCTGGCCCGCTGGCAGGCCTGGGCCCGCGCCGGCGAGCTCGCGCCGCTGTTCGAGGCCCTGATGCGTGAGCACTACGACCCGGCCTATGCCCGCTCTCAGCGCGGCAACTTCCTGCGCATCGCCGACGCCCTGCCACTGCCCACCGAGCGGCTGACGCCCGAGGCGATCGACGCGCTGGTGCCCACGCTGCGGGCGCTGGGCGGCGACGCGGCCTGAACCGCGCCCCGACGCCCTGCCAACGCCCCTGGCGGATTCAGTGCCCGCCGGCCAGCAGCGCCGCGTTGCCGCCGGCCGCCGCCGTGTTGATGGTCACGCACTGCTCGGCGCAGAAGCGGTAGAGGTAGTGCGGCCCGCCGGCCTTGGGGCCGGTGCCCGACAGGCCCTCGCCGCCGAAGGGCTGCACGCCCACCACGGCGCCGATCATGTTGCGGTTGACGTAGACGTTGCCGATGCGGGCCTGCGCCGCCAGGCGCTCGGCCCGGCTGTCGATGCGGGTCTGCAGGCCGAAGGTCAGGCCGTAGCCCAGGGCGTTGATCTGGTCCACCAGCGCGGCCGGGTCACCCGACCAGCGCACCACGTGCAGCACCGGGCCGAACAGCTCCTGCTGCAGCTGGCCCACGCTGGCGAGTTCGAAGGCCACCGGCGCGACCAGGCGCGGCACGGTGGCCCCGACCGGCAGCGGCGTCTCGCCGATCAGCGTGGCCTCGCGGCGCAGCCGGGCGATCTGGGTCTGCAGGTTCTGGAAAGCCTCGTCGTCGATCACCGGGCCGACATCGGTGGCCCAGTCGGCCGGGTCGCCCAGGCGCAGCTCCTGCATGGCCCCGCGCAGCATGGCGAGGATGCCGTCGGCCACGCCTTCGTGCAGGCACAGCAGGCGCAGGGCCGAGCAGCGCTGGCCGGCCGAGCGGAAGGCGCTCTGCACCACCGCGTCGACCACCTGCTCGGGCAGGGCGGTGGAATCGACCACCATGGCGTTGAGGCCGCCGGTCTCGGCGATCAGCGGCACGATGGGGCCGTCCTTGGCGGCCAGCGTGCGGTTGATGATGCGCGCCACCGCGGTGGAGCCGGTGAAGCACACGCCGGCCGTGGCCGGGTGGGCCACCAACGCGGCGCCGGTCGTCTCGCCCGGGCCGTGCAGCAGCGCCAGCGCATCGGCGGGCACGCCGGCCTCGTGCAGCAGGGCCACCATGCGGGCGGCCACCGCGGGGGTCTGCTCGGCCGGCTTGGCGGCCACCGCATTGCCGGCCACCAGCGCGGCCACCACCTGGCCGGTGAAGATGGCCAGCGGGAAGTTCCAGGGGCTGATGCAGACGAAGACGCCGCGGCCGTGCAGGCGCAGGGTGTTGCGCTCACCGGTGGGGCCGGGCAATTCCTGCGGCTGCAGGCGGGCCTGGGCCTGCTGGGCGTAGTAGCGGCAGAAGTCCACCGCCTCACGCACTTCGGAAATGGCATCGCCCAGGGTCTTGTGGGCCTCCTTCACCAGCAGACCGCAGAACTCGGGCAGGCGGGCTTCCAGCGCGTCGGCGGCACGGCGCAGCACCGCCGCGCGCTCGTCCACCGGCCGGTGGGCCCAGCTGGCCCAGCCCTGGCCCAGGCGCTGCATGGCGTCGGCCACGTCGGCCTCGCCGGCCAGCGGCACGGCGTCCACCCGGGTGGCGGCGATGGCGGTGGCCAGGGGCTGGCGGCTGTCCAGGCCGGTCGGGTCCACGCCGGCCGCGTTGGGCCGCTCGGTGCCATAGAGGTCCCGCGGCAGCGGCAGGCCTTCGGCCGGGCCGGCACCGTCGTGCGCCTCCAGCAGCGGCGAGCGCAGCAGCTCGGCCGGGGCCACGCTCGGGTCGGCCAACTGGTGCACGAAGGAGGAGTTGGCGCCGTTTTCCAGCAGGCGGCGCACCAGGTAGGCCAGCAGGTCGCGGTGCTCGCCCACCGGGGCGTAGACGCGGCAGGACACGCGCGGGTCTTTCAGCACCTCGCGGAACACGCCATCGCCCATGCCGTGCAGGCGCTGCAGCTCGAAGTCCTGGCCCGGCACCGCGCCGGCCTGTACGGCCATCTGCAGCAGGGCGGCGATGGTGCCGGCGTTGTGGCCGGCGAACTGCGGGAAGATGACGTCGCGGTGCGCCAGCAGGGCGCGGGCGCAGGCCAGGTAGTTCACATCGGTGTGCGGCTTGCGGGTGAAGACCGGGTAGGCCGGCAGGCCCATCTCCTGGGCGCGCTTGACCTCGCCGTCCCAGTAGGCGCCCTTGACCAGGCGCACCATGAAGCGCAGCCCGTGGCGGCGGGCGATGGCGGCCACCTCGTCCACCACTGCCAGAGCACGGGTCTGGTAGGCCTGCACCGCCAGGCCGAAGCCGCGCCAGCGCGGCAGGGCCGTCGCGATGCGCTCGGCCAGGGCGTCCAGCAACTCCAGCGACAGCTCCAGCCGGTCCACCTCCTCGGCGTCGATCGTGAGGTTCATGTCCGCGGCGGCGGCCTGCTCGATCAGCGCCCAGACCCGCGGCAGCAGCTCGGCGAAGACCCGCTCGCGCTGCGCGTCCTCATAGCGGGAGAACAGCGCCGAGAGCTTGATCGAGATGCCGTCGCGCCCTTCCGGCCCCGTGGCCATGCCACCCTGGCGACGGGCGATCGCGGCGATGGCCGCCAGGTAGTCGGCCTGGTAGCGCGCGGCATCGGCCTCGGTGCGGGCGCCCTCGCCCAGCATGTCGTAGGAAAAGCGCAGCTGCGGCTGGGCCTTGCGCTGCTTGTCGGCTTCGCCCAGGGCTTCCTCGATGGTGCGGCCGAGCACGAACTGCCGACCCAGCAGCTGGATGGCCCGCACCGTGGCGGCCACCACGCTGCGCGCCCCCAGCCGGGCCAGCAGGCCGGAGGGCTCTCCCGCCCCCGGCAGGAACTTCTGCGACATGGCCAGCGCCGTGGCCGACAGGCCAGCCAGCATGCCGCCGCTGCCGTCGTTGGCGCTGAAGTCGGCCCGGCCGAGTTGGTCGGCCGTCAGCGCCACCGCCGTCTCCACGTCGGGCACCCGCAGCAGGGCCTCGGCCAGCCGCATCAGCGCCAGGCCTTCGGGCCGCGAGATGGGGTACTCGCGCAGCAGCGACTCCATGGCCCAGAACGGCGCCGGCTGGGCCCGCACGGCCTGCACCCAGGGCGTGGCGACGGCAATCGCAGCCGCCCAGTCCAGCCCGCTCCCCAGCCGCGCCCGGGCCGCGGCCAGGGCCTGGACCTCCGGCTGGTACGGAAATGGCAGGCGTTGCCGCTGAGGCGGCACGGAGAAATCAGCGAAAGCGTTCATGGCAGTAGAAACCTGACTGGATGATTTCTCAGCTTATGTCGACAATCAACGCACGAGATTCGGCGTTTTACTGATTTATTGGAGTTTTCAAAGGCATGAAAGCCACTTTGGAGTCAATTGATCAAGACAAAGGGCTGGACAAGACCGATTTGCGCATCCTGCGGGTCCTGCAACGGGACGGGCGCATCAGCAACCTGAAGCTCGCCGAGGAGGTGCACCTGTCACCCACCGCGGTGCTCGAACGGGTCAAGCGGCTGACCCGCGAGCAGTACATCCTGGGCTACGAGGCCCGCCTGAACCCGGCCAAGTTGGGCGCCGGGTTGATGGTGTTCGTCGAGGTGCTGCTGGACCGCACGGTGCACGACGTGATGGATGCCTTCCGGGCGGCCGTGCAAGTGCGGCCGGAGATCCTGGAGTGCCACCTGGTGGCCGGCGGCTTCGACTACCTGCTCAAGACCCGGGTGTCGGACATGGCGGCCTACCGCACCTTCGTCGGCGAGGTGATCTGGACCCTGCCCGGGGTGCGCGAGACCCGCACCTACGCGGTGATGGAGGAGGTCAAGAACACCACCGCGCTGGATTTCTGAGCCCTCTAGGGATGTCGCGCACGTCACACCCGCCGGGGTGATGACGCCCCGGGCGGTGATCGGGAGCATGGGGTCCGCGTTCTTCCCTCATCGCCTGCAGTCGAGGCCCGTCATGCGCTCCTGGTTGACCCCGAACCCCGCTTCCCGCGCGCCACAGGGTGAGCGCGCAGTCCACGAAGCAAACGAAGGTGGCTGGATGGATTCCAGCCTGGATCTGCAAAGCGGCCTGTCGGTCGAGGAAGTGCCGCTGGACCCGGACGACCCGGCCTGGACAGGCTGGTTCTGCGACGGGCCCGAGCTGCCCGCCGCCCCGCCCGGTCCGCAGCCCTGAACGGGTTCAGGCCGCCGGCCGGGGGCGCGCGCCGAAGATGGCGGTGCCGATGCGCACCAGCGTCGCGCCTTCGAGCACCGCGGCTTCCAGGTCGGCGCTCATGCCCATCGACAGCGTGTCCAGCGCCAGGCCCTCGGCCCGCAAGGCCTCGAAGGCCTCGCGCAGCCGGCGGTGCGGCGCGCGCTGGGCCGCCAGCCCGTCCACGGGCTCCGGGATCGCCATCAGGCCACGCAGCGCCAGCCGCGGCAGGGCCGCCACGGCCCGGGCCAGCGCCGGCAGTTCATCCAGCGTGACGCCGCTCTTGCTGGCCTCGCCGCTGATGTTGACCTGCAGGCAGACCTGCAGCGGCGGCAGCCCCGCCGGCCGCTGCTCGGACAGCCGCTCGGCGATCTTGAGCCGGTCCACCGAATGGACCCAGTCGAACTGCTCGGCCACCACCCGGGTCTTGTTGGACTGCAGCGGGCCGATCAGATGCCATTGCAGCTGCGGCCGCAGATCGATCAGGGCCTCAATCTTGGCCAGGGCCTCCTGCACATAGTTTTCGCCAAAGGCGGCCTGCCCCGTCGCATGGGCCTCGCGCACGGCCTCGGCCGGGCAGGTCTTGCTGACCGCCAACAGCATCACGCTGTCGGCCGGACGGTGCGCGGCGGCACAGGCGTCGGCCAGGCGGCGACGCACTTGTTGTAGGTTCTGCGCGATACTGACCATGATTGTGCGAGCATAAACGACGCCCCGCCCCGGGCGCCCAGGGAACCCACACCACCACGCCATGGACATCACCCAGCTGCTGGCCTTCTCGGTCAAGAACAAGGCCTCGGACCTCCACCTCTCCGCCGGCCTGCCGCCGATGATCCGCGTCAACGGGGATGTGCGTCGCATCAATGTCGAGCCGCTGAACCACAAGCAGGTTCACGCGATGGTCTACGACATCATGAACGACGTGCAGCGCAAGCACTACGAGGACACGCTGGAGTGCAACTTCAGCTTCGAGGTGCAGGGGCTGGCCCGTTTCCGGGTCAACGCCTTCCACCAGAACCGCGGCGCCGGCGCGGTGTTCCGGACCATTCCGTCCAAGATCCTGACGCTGCAGCAGCTCAACTGCCCGCCGGTGTTCGGCGATCTGGCGCTCAAGCCGCGCGGTCTGGTGCTGGTGACCGGCCCGACCGGCTCCGGCAAGTCGACCACGCTGGCGGCCATGGTGGACCACCTCAACGAATCCGAGTACGGCCACATCCTGACGCTGGAAGACCCGATCGAATTCGTGCACGAATCCAAAAAGTGCCTGGTCAACCAGCGCGAGGTGGGCCCGCACACGCACAGCTTCTCGAACGCGCTGCGCGCCGCGCTGCGCGAGGACCCGGACGCCATCCTGGTGGGCGAATTGCGTGACCTGGAAACCATCCGACTGGCCCTGACCGCCGCCGAAACCGGCCACCTGGTGTTCGGCACCCTGCACACCAGCAGCGCCGCCAAGACCATCGACCGGATCGTCGACGTGTTCCCGGCCGCCGAGAAGGACATGGTGCGCGCCATGCTGTCCGAGTCCCTGGTGGCGGTCATCTCGCAGACGCTGTGCAAGACCAAGGACGGCACCGGCCGGGTGGCCGCGCACGAGATCATGATCGGCACCTCGGCCATCCGCAACCTGATCCGCGAGAACAAGGTGGCCCAGATGTACTCGTCGATCCAGACCGGCCAGAGCCAAGGCATGCAGACCCTGGACCAGTGCTTGGCCGATCTGGTGCGGCGCAATGTCGTGGCCGCCTCCGAAGCCCGCTTCAAGGCCAAGTTCCCCGAGAACTTCCCGGGCTGATCGGCCCACCCGCCGTTGTCCACCCACTGCCGTGAAACACCTGCTCAGCCGCTTCCTGCGCTCGCCCGAGACCGCTGACACGCCGTCGCCCCGCCCCGACGACAGCAGCTTCTTCGCCACCCAGGTGATGGAGCGCGAGGAGGACACGCGGCTGATGGCCCCCTGGCACGAGCGCGCCTCGGCGCTGGGTGCCCGGCCCTACGACACGGCCCAGGGCCTGGCCCAGCTGCTGCAGTGGCTGCGCCAGGACCCGGTGTTCGCCGGGCTGGAAGGCCTGGACTTGGCGGTGCTGGGCGGCTACTTCGAGTTCGTACAGGTCGACAGCGGCCGGCAGATCATCGGCCAGGACGAACAGGGCGACTACCTGGTCGTGCTGCTGCAGGGCGTGGTCGGCGACGACCGGCTGCAGCCCTCCGGCGCCAAGGTGCGCATCAACGAATCCCGCGCGGGTGACGTGCTGGGCGAGATGTCGGTGCTCGACGGCGGCACCCGCTTCTGCTCCTGCACCGCGCTGACGCCGCTGATCGCGGCCGTCCTGCCCAGCCAGGCCCTGGCGGCGATGATGGACGACGACCCCCGCCTGGCGGCCGCGCTGCTGGCCTGGATCGCCAAGCGGCTGTCCCTGCGGCTGCGCCAGGTCAGTGCCCGCCTGTCGGTGCAGCTGGCCCGCGGCGGCACGGAATGAATCCCCCGACGACCCGTTCACGGAGAACTGCGATGGAACGCGACCAGGCCTCGAAATTCGTCAACGACCTGCTGAAACTGCTGGTGGCGCGCAAGGGGTCGGACCTGTTCCTGACGGCCGACTTCCCGCCCGCGATCAAGGTCGACGGCAAGGTCACCAAGGTGTCCCCGCAGCCGCTGACCGGCTCGCACACCGTGGCGCTGGCCCGGGCCGTCATGAACGACAAGCAGGCGGCCGATTTCGAACGCACCAAGGAGTGCAACTTCGCGATCTCGCCGCAGGGCATTGGCCGCTTCCGCGTCAGCGCCTTCATGCAGCAGGGCCACGTGGGCATGGTGCTGCGGACCATCCCGGCGGAGCTGCCCACCATCGACGAGATGGGCCTGCCGCAGATCCTCAAGGACATCGCGATGAGCAAGCGCGGCCTGGTGATCCTGGTGGGCGCCACGGGCTCGGGCAAGTCCACGTCGCTGGCCGCGATGGTGGACTGGCGCAACGAACACGCCTGCGACCACATCATCACGGTGGAAGACCCGGTGGAGTTCGTGCACCCGCACAAGAACTGCATCGTGACCCAGCGTGAGGTCGGCATCGACACCGAGGACTGGGACATCGCGCTGAAGAACAGCCTGCGCCAAGCCCCCGACGTGATCCTGATGGGCGAAATCCGCGACCGCAAGACCATGGAGCTGGCGATCGCCTTTGCCGAGACCGGCCACCTGTGCATGGCCACGCTGCACGCCAACAGCGCCAACCAGGCGCTGGACCGGATCATCAACTTCTTCCCCGAAGAGAAGCGCGACCAGTTGCTGATGGACGTGTCGCTCAACCTCAAGGCCATGATCTCGCAGCGCCTGCTGCCGCGCCAGGAGGGCCGTGGCCGCATCGCGGCGGTCGAGATCATGCTCAACACGCCGCTGATGGCCGACCTGATCTTCAAGGGCGAGGTCGGCGAGTTGAAGGAGCTGATGAAGCGCTCGCGCGAGCTGGGCATGCAGACCTTCGACCAGGCGCTGTTCGACCTCTACGAGGCCAACGCCATCACCTACGAGGACGCGCTGCGCAACGCCGACTCGGTCAACGACCTGCGGCTGCAGATCAAGCTCAACAGCAAGCGCGCCCACGTCGGCGACCTGTCGGCTGGCACCGAGCACCTCACCATCGTCTGACCTGTTTCACCCCATGACGACCAAGACCTACGACTCCATCCCCTCCCAACGCGTGGCCTTTCTGGGCCTGGGCGTGATGGGCTATCCCATGGCCGGCCACCTGCAGCGGGCCGGCCACGAGGTCACCGTCTACAACCGCACCGCCGCCAAGGCCCAGGCCTGGGTGGCCGAGTACGGCGGTCGGGCCGCGGCCACGCCGCGCGAGGCCGCCGAGGGCGCCAGCCTGGTGTTCGCCTGCGTCGGCAACGACGACGACCTGCGCTCGGTCGTGCTGGGCCCCGACGGGGCCTTCGCCGGCATGAAGGAAGGCGCCATCTTCGTGGACCACACGACGGCCTCGGCCGAGGTGGCCCGGGAGCTGAACCAACTGGCCCGCCAGGCCGGCCGCTATTTCGTCGATGCGCCGGTCTCCGGCGGTCAGGCCGGTGCGGTCAATGGCGTGCTGACGGTGATGTGCGGTGGCGAGCTGGCCCCGTTCGAGGCCATGAAGCCGGTGGCGATGGCCTTCAGCCGGGCGGTCACCCGCATCGGCGAATCCGGTGCCGGCCAGCTGGCCAAGATGGTCAACCAGATCTGCATCGCCGGCCTCGTGCAAGGCCTGTCTGAGGCCGTGGCCTTCGGTCAGCAGGCCCAGCTGGACATGAAGCTGGTTCTGGACGTGATCGGCAAGGGCGCAGCCCAGAGCTGGCAGCTGGACAACCGCGGCAAGACCATGGTGGACGACCAGTTTGAGTTCGGCTTTGCCGTCGACTGGATGCGCAAGGACCTGGGCCTGGTGCTGGACGAAGCCCGCCACAACGGCGCCCGGTTGCCCGTCACCGCGCTGGTCGACCAGTTCTACGCCGATGTGCAGGAGATGGGCGGCGGCCGCTGGGACACCTCCAGCCTGATCCGCCGCCTGCGCTGAACGATCAGGGTTGCGCCGCGCCGGAGGCGGCCGGCGCCGGCTGCAGCGCCTTGAGCGTGTCTTCGCTGACCACCTCGGTCACGCGCACGACCTTCTCGACGCCGTTGATCGAACGGGCCAGCTCGGTGGCGCGGTTGATCTCGCGCTCGGTGACGATGCCCATCAGGTAGACCACGCCGCGCTCGGTCACGACCTTGAAGGCGTGGCCCTGCACGTCCTTGGCGTCGAACAGGGTGGCCTTCACCTTGCTGGTCACCAGCAGGTCG
This sequence comes from Ideonella benzenivorans, assembly GCF_020387415.1. Classification (GTDB taxonomy): domain Bacteria; phylum Pseudomonadota; class Gammaproteobacteria; order Burkholderiales; family Burkholderiaceae_C; genus Ideonella; species Ideonella benzenivorans. The sequence goes on from NZ_JAGWCB010000018.1 coordinate 253,420, forward strand.
CTGGACCGCGAGCCCAGCGAGCTGTTGGGCATCACCGCGGTCTCATTGACCACCGAACGCAGGTTCTCCACGCCAGAGACGGCACGGGCCACGGCCTCCCGGTCGGCGCTGGTGGGCAGCTCACCGGTCAGCAGCACCACCCGGTTGTAGCTGGTGACGTTGACATGGCCGCGGTCGCCCACCACCTCACGGATGCGGTTGTAGGACTTGGTTTCGATGGCCTCGTCTTCCACCTGGGCACCGGAGGTGCGGCGGTCGGTGTACATCAGCGCACCGCCCACCGCGGCACCGCCGATCAGCAGCGGAGCGCAGGCGGACAGGAGCTGGGTGGCGGCCAGCAGGCTGGCCAGGGTCAGGATTCGGCTTGCTTTGATCATGGATGCGTTCTCGGGAAAGAGGAGCACGGTACGGCCCCTCGGGTGTCAGGCCGGCGATGCGTCGTCGCCCAGCAACTGGATGTCGATGGCATCGCACAGCGCATGCACGGCCAGCAGATGCAGCTCGCGCACCCGGGCCGGCCGGGCCGTGGCCACCGGCACCCAGACATCGGTTTCGGCCAGCAGATCCGGCCAGGCGCCCGGGTCTCCGCCGGTGAACAGCACCACGCTCATCTCCTGCTGGTGGGCGGCCTGCACCACCGCGCGCAGGGCGGGGTCTTCGTTCTGCAGGCCGGCGAACACGACCAGCAGATCCCCGGGCTGCCCCAAGGCACGCAACTGCGCGGACAAGGCGTCTTCACCATGCCCTGGCGCCGGCGGCGGCGCCAGCGGACGGCCCAGGCCGGGGCCCAGCGCCAGCGCGGCCAGCGGCGGGCGCTCGCGCTCGAAACGGAAGGTCATCGCACCGCACAGCACCGCGGCCAGATCCGCATCCCCGCCCTGGCCACAGGCCAGCAGCTTGCCGCCGGCGGTCAGGCAACCCACCGCGGCCTGCGCGGCTTCGGCGATGGGGCGGGACAGGGATTCGGCCACCTGGTAGAGCAGGTCCGCCGTTTCGAAGAAGTGGTGCTGGATACGGGCTTCAAGCATGGGCGCCGATCATAAGCGCGGGCGGTGCACTGCCTTGGGACGGCCGGCAGGCCCACAAGTTCCCCGGATTCAAGCGGCCTCGAAGGCCGCCGGCAGCCAGGTGAGCTGCTCGCCGTCCACCGCCACCACGTCGAAACGGCAGGGCGGCAGTCGGGACAGCCGCAGCAGGTAATGCTGGGCCGCGTAGACTAGGCTGCGCTGCTTGGCCGGGGTGACGCTGGCCGCCGCGCCCCCATGGGCCCCGTCCTGCCGGGCCCGGACCTCGACGAAGACCAAGGTGCCGTCGGGCGCGCGCAGAATGAGGTCGATCTCGCCCCCGCGCCGGGATGGCCCGCGGGCCACCCGATAATTGCGCTGTACCAAGCGCAGGCCCTGGGCCTGCAGATAGGCCAGCGCCCGGTCTTCGGCCTGCGCGCCGACCAGCGCCCGCGCCGGGCGCGAAGTCGCCGGGCTGTTCCCTGGCATTGCACGACCCATGAGCGCCACCTCCGCCTCCTTGTCCCTGTTGCAGGCCGCCGCCCTCGCGGCCGGCGGCCAGCAGTATCCGGCCGCCACGCTGTATGTGGTGGCCAGCCCCATCGGCAATCTGGCGGATTTCAGCCTGCGGGCCGTGCAGGCCCTGGCCCTGGCCGATGCGGTGGCCTGCGAGGACACCCGGGTCACCGCCGGCCTGCTGCGCCACCTGGGCTTGGACAAGCCGCTGGTGGCGGTGCATGAGCACAACGAGCAGTCCGCGGCCGCCAAGGTGCTGGACCGCCTGGCCCGCGGCGAGCGGGTGGCCTATCTGAGCGATGCGGGCACACCGGCGGTGTCCGATCCGGGGGCGGTGCTGGTGCGGGAGGTGCGCGCCGCCGGCCACCGGGTGCTGCCGCTGCCCGGCCCGAGCGCGGTGGTCACCGCCCTGAGCGCCGCCGGCTGCACCGGCGACAACGGTCCCGGCTTTCATTTCGCCGGTTTTCTGCCCGCCAAGGGGCAGGAGCGCGAGGCCGCCTTGCAGGCCGCGCTGGCCCAGACGGTGCCGACGGTGCTGTTTGAAGCGCCGCACCGCATCGAGGCCTTGGCGGACCGGCTGGCGGCCTGCGCGCCGGACCGGCCGGTCACGGTCTGCCGCGAGCTGACCAAGCAGTTCGAACAAATCGAGACCCTGCCCGCCCAGGCGCTGCCAGCCTGGTTCGCGGCCGACGCGCAGCGGCGCCGCGGCGAGTTCGCGCTGGTGCTGCATGCGCCGGCACCGGCCGCCCCCAGCGAGGACGGACTGCCCGCCGAAGCCGAGCGCATGTTGCAGGTGCTGCTGCGCGAGCTGCCGCTCAAGCAGGCCGTGGCCCTGGCCGCGGAGCTGAGCGGCGCGCCGCGCAACGCGCTCTACCAGCGTGCGCTGCAGCAGCGCCAAGCCAGCGACGCCGACTGAACCCACGGGACGCAAGGGTTCAACCGAGCATCAGCGCTCACTGCGCCGCGGAGGGTGCCCGCTGGTTGTGGGCCTTGCGCGCGATGTCACGGTTGGCGCGGCGCTCGGCGGCACGCACGCGTGCCCGTTCCTGGGTCGTCACGCTGCCATCGGCGGCGGCCTTGGTTTCCAGGTTGTCGATGTGCTGCTGCTGGTTGTCCAGGCGGTTGGTCTCGCGCTGGGTCAGTTCACCAGTCGAAGCGGCCTGGTTGATGCGTGCGGCTTCGCGCTGCTGACGCAGCTTGATGTGCGGAGTGCTGGCGCCGCGCTCCGGCGGGGTGGCGGTCTGGGCACTGGCGGCAAAGCTGGCGCCGGCGATCAGCGCGGCCAACGTCCAGGTCAGGGGCGAGGTGATGCGGTTCATGGGAGGTTCTCCTTCGACGTGCGGGTGGGGCACCATGCCATGCCCCGGGTGCAGGTTCAACGCCGGAGATAGGGATCCCGTGGACTCGGGATTGGTGTGCACCTGTAAACGGGCCGACTCCCTACAATCGATCGCATGATCTCCCGCGAACCCACCCTCGAACGGCTGGCAGTGGCGCAAAGCCTGCTGCTGGACCCCTATCAACTGACGGAGTCCACGCTGTCCCGGGCCTTGGCCACCATTGGTGAGCACAAGGTGGACGACGCGGATCTGTACTTCCAGTACACCCGGCATGAAGGCTGGAGCCTGGAGGAAGGCATCGTCAAGAGCGGCAGCTTCTCGATCGACCAGGGCGTGGGCGTGCGCGCCATCGCTGGCGAGAAGACGGCCTTCGCCTATTCGGACGACCTCTCCGAAGCCGCGCTGCTGGACGCCGCCCGCACGGTGCGCACCATTGCCGCGTCGGGTCAGAGCCGTCGCGTGAAGGTGAGCAACAAGACCCAGGTGGCCAAGAGCCGGCTGCTCTACGCCCCGCTGGACCCGATCGCCACGCTGGACAGCACACAGAAGGTGGAGCTGCTCGAGCGCATCGAGCGCATGGCCCGCGCGCGCGACCCACGAGTCGTGCAGGTGATGGCCGGCCTGGCGGCCGAGTACGACGTGGTGCTGGTGGCACGGGCCGACGGCACCCGCGCGGCCGATGTGCGGCCGCTGGTGCGGCTGTCCATCACCGTGATCGCCGAGCAGAACGGTCGGCGCGAGGTGGGCTCGGGCGGCGGCGGTGGCCGCTTCGGCCTGGGCTACTTCCAGGACGCCCAGCTCGAAAGCTATGTAGACCAGGCCGTCAATGCGGCGCTGACCAACCTGGAATCCCGCCCCGCGCCGGCCGGTCTGATGACCGTGGTGCTGGGCCCGGGCTGGCCCGGCGTGATGTTGCACGAGGCGGTGGGCCACGGGCTGGAAGGCGACTTCAACCGCAAGGGCTCGTCCACCTTCTCCGGCCGCATCGGCCAACGGGTGGCCTCCAAGGGCGTCACCGTGCTGGACGACGGCACGATGGCCGACCGCCGCGGCTCACTCAACATCGACGACGAAGGCAACCCCAGCCAGCGCAACGTGCTGATCGAGGACGGCATCCTGCGCGGCTACATGCAGGACAGCCTGAACGCCCGCCTGATGGGCGTGAAGCCCACCGGCAACGGCCGGCGCGAAAGCTATGCCCATGTGCCGATGCCGCGCATGACCAACACCTACATGCTGGCCGGCGACAAGTCGCCCGAGGAGATCATCGCCTCCGTCAAGCGCGGCCTGTACGCCACCAACTTCGGCGGCGGTCAGGTCGACATCACCAGCGGCAAGTTCGTGTTCTCGGCCTCCGAGGCCTACTGGGTCGAGAACGGCAAGATCCAGTACCCGGTCAAGGGCGCCACGCTGATCGGCAACGGCCCGGACGCGATGAACCGCGTCAGCATGATCGGCAACGACCTGGCGCTGGACACCGGCGTGGGCACCTGCGGCAAGGAAGGCCAGAGCGTGCCGGTCGGGGTGGGCCAGCCCACGCTGCGCATGGACGGCCTGACGGTGGGCGGCACAGCCTGAAACGAAACAGCGCCCGTTGCCGGGCGCTGTCTTCAAGGCTCAAGTGGTTCAGTTCGCGGCGGGGCCGACGTAGAGCTGGCGCACATAACCAGCGATGTCCACCGACCGGGTCCGGTCGGCACTGGAGATCTCCTGCGCGGCCGTCACCGATTCCGCCACCCAGGCCGAGGGGTTGTTCCAGTCGGCGCTCCACATCGCCGCCAGCTGGGCCTCCGTCACCGCCGTGGGGGCAATGCCCAGGGCCTTGCCGGTCAGGATGCGCAGGGCATTGGCCAGTTGGCTCATCGTGATCCGGACGTCGAAGCTCATCGGGCTGAAGGTGCCGTGCTGGGTGGCATTGCCCTGCGAGGTGTACATCGACAGCCCGTTTTCGGAATCGGTACTGGCCGTGCCCTTCGCCTGGAGTTGCCCCTCGATGATGGGCACCCCTCCCTGGGCCGCGTCAAACCACACCCGCACCGTCTGGGCCCAGGACACCGTGCTCCAGTCGGTCACGTTGTTGCGAGCGATCGCCGTGTTGAACAGGTAGTTCATCTGGCAGGGACGACCGGCGGTAATGCCTTCGACCCGGCAGGTGTTGTTGATCAAGTGCAGGTTGACCAGTTGCTGTACCTGGGCCAGCGCACCGCTGGAAGCCCCCAACGTGGTCGCGGTAACGGCCTGGTTGACCAGCACGCGCGCGGTCTGACTGGTGCCGACAAAAGGCTGCACCGTGGGGTTGCTGCGCCAGGTCTGGCGGAAGGCAAGGTAGGTGCCCACGATGTTGGCATTGGTGCCGTTGCCATCCTGGCCAGTGCTCTGAAACTGTTGAAAGAATTCGGGCTTGCTGTCGCCGCGCGGGCCCGCCGAGGTGTACAGGGCCAGACCGCCGGCCGAGGCATCGGCATTCAAATAGACCGCCGACGGCCCGCTTCGGTCGCTCACGCCAGAACAGCCCGTGGTGCTGCCCGAAGGAACCCAGCTGAGCTCGGAGGTCGGCAGGCTCACGCCGACCTTGCCGGTGACGTAGCTGAGATCGCCGGCGGAACCGTTCACCACCGTGCCGGTCTTGGTCAGCGCATCACAACCTTGCGGATCCCCGAAGAAGGACACCTTCAAACCCGGCGCATAGAAAGCGCTGCTCCCCACCGGATTCCATTGCCCCAGTGTGCTGCCGCCGGTGGCGGCCTCCAGAGCACTGGCGCTGGTCTGGCTGCCATCCACATTGAAGAAGAAGGCATGTGCCTGGGCGCTGACTGCGTCGGTGGTCACCACGGCAGGCGTGGACGAGCCGCTCCCCGGGTTGGACGTGTTGCCCTGGCTGGATTCCGATTGACCGCCACCGCTGGCGCTGGTGGCACCGCCGCCACCGCCACAAGCACTCAGCATGCCGGCCAGGGCCAATGCCAACACCAGCGGGCGTTGGCCAAAGTGCGCGCTGGTACGGCCAGACGTGCGCGCTGCGTCGATGAGGGTTGAAAACATGGGAGCCTCGCGGAACAGGAGCGGCGCGGATTGCGCACGCTTGTCTGCTCTTTCGGACTCCGGTGGCGGTGACTTGAGCGGGAAGTGGCCAGGGTTGCGGTGGCAATTCAGGCTTCAGTGAGCCGCCAAGATGCCGATAAGCGCCCATTGGCCGCATGTATCCTAGGCATCATGAAGCCGTCATGCCTCATTTCAAACTTCGGCGAGCACTATCCGGATGTCCACGCCAAGGCCTTGCTCAGCCATTTCGGCTCCGCCAAGGTTTCCCGACAGGACAACGCCGCTCTGGCCAAGGCGCTGGAATTGGTAGAGGTCTTCTATGTGATCTGCTTCACCAATCGGTGCGGTTCACATTTCCTGGCCCAGGCACTGGCCTCCGATGGACAGATCAAATGCGCTGGTGAGGTGCTGAACGCCGACGTCGTGATCCACCATGCCAAGGAACGCGGCCTCGCCAGTCATGCTGGCTATCTGGCCTGGATGGTCAACCAGATGCGCAGCAAGGAAGGCTATGCCGGCGTGAAGGCCAGCGTCGGGCAACTGATCTCCCTCTACAACGTCGGCCTGCTGTCCGCGTTAGGCCCGCGCCTGCGCCTGATCCACCTGTTGCGGGACGATCTCCTGGGCCAAGCCATCTCCCTGCACATCGCCGCCCAGACCGCCCAGTGGACCAGTCTGCAAACCAGCAACGGCGCCAGGGTCCGCTACGACGCCGAAACCTTGCTCGGTCTGGTGGCCAGTCTTAGCAGCCAAAACAGTGCATTCCAGGCCTTGTTCCAGCTTTGGGGCGTCGAGCCCCTGACCGTGCATTACGAAGGCTTTGCCGCAGATCCCGCCCGCAAGATCAAGCGCATCGGGCGCTACCTGGGGCTGCCGGATCTTCAGTTCATACCCGAGCAGATCACCTACGCCAGACAGGCTACGGCGAAGAACGACACCCTGAAGAACCAATTGCTGACCGATCTGGCCCTGCCAATCCACCCTCGCAAACGGTGAGCCCCGCCCGAGCGCACCGCTCCCCTCAGGGCTTGCGCAACCAGAGCCGGATTTCGTGGGTGCACAGGTCCTGCAGCGAGAACCGGGGCCGCAGTTCCTCGGGCACCATGTCGGCCGGAAGTTGCCCCAACTCGCACCGCTCTATCTGCCAACCCACCTGCTGAACTGTCTGCACCAGTTCCGTCGCGGTGATGCGGTTGAGCGAGTGGTACTCCCCGATCAGGTAGCGCTTGACATTCTCGAACGCGTTGAGGCGATAGAGCACGTCCTGCTCCTCGGGCGGCACGTGGTCCACGGCCGCTGCTGCCGCCGCCAGATAGGCCTCAGGCGCCATGCGCAGGTGGGCCCAGGGCTCCGGCACCAGACGCTTCAGATGGGAACCGAAGGCCGAGTAGTACAGCGGTTCGATCTGCAGGAAGAACGGCGTCCCCGGCTTGAGTACCCGCAGGACCTCGCGCAGCAGCGGCGCCACGCCGTCAACATGCTCGAAAACAGACCAGGAATAACCGCCATCGAAGGAATCATCCGGGAAAGGTAAGCCCTGCCCGGCCTGACCGCGCACGAATTGCAGCCGTTCTGGCAGGGGGCGCCCGGCGCCGAAGACCTGCGCCACGCGGCCGGGCAGGGTCTTGAAGGCCTCGGTGAGATCGGTGCCCACCACCGCCCGGCCGCTGGCTTCGCAGACGCCCAGTGCCATGATCCCATCGCCACAGCCCATATCGAGCAGACGGGCTTGCGACGACAGCGAGGCTGCTTGCAGGGCATGAACGATCAGGCTGGGGGCCACCACATGGTGGCTGTAAAACCAGGCATCCCGCTTGGCTTGGTCACGCTCTGGTGAGGCTGGTGTGGGTGGATACGGCGTCAGCGGCGCCACCGGAACCCCCGCCAGCGAGAACGGGGCCGGCGCCAGATCGGCACACGCCGAGGGGCGCCACCGCTGCATTTTCTTCCCGAGATCTCGCCACCAACCGGCCAAGGTCTTGTTCATGGGCTGACTGTAATGCAGCCGCGCGACAGGCCCATCGACGCCATCCGCACGCGGTGCTACACTGAAAAGACGATGTGTGCCCAACGATTTTTCTTTGCCTTTTACTGGTTCTCGCCCCGTCTGGCGGCTGGAGAGGCAAACGCGCGCACCTGAACCCACGCGAATCCCCCAGAAAACCGCCGGAACCCCCGGCGGTTTTTTTTCGCCGGTCCGGCCCACCGCAAGCAACCCCGATGAACGCCAAAGCCACCACCCCCACCGAAGTCCGCCAGCCCCTGGTGCCCAGCAACCGCACCAGCGAAGCCGACGACGAGCGCATCCAGGAGGTCATTCCCTTGCCGCCGCCCGAGCATCTGATCCGCTTCTTCCCCATCGCCGGCACGCCGGTCGAGAAGCTGGTCAAGCACACCCGTCACGCCGTGCGTGACATCATGACCGGCCGTGACGACCGGCTGCTGGTCATCATCGGGCCCTGCTCGATCCACGACCCGGCCGCGGCCGTGGACTACGCCCGGCGCCTCAAGGACCTGCGCGACGAGTACCAAGACACGCTGGAAATCGTGATGCGCGTGTACTTCGAAAAGCCGCGCACCACGGTGGGCTGGAAGGGCCTGATCAACGACCCCTACCTGGACCAGAGCTTCCGCATCGACGAGGGCCTGCGCATCGCCCGCCAGCTGCTGCTGGAGATCAACCGCCTGGGCGTGCCAGCGGCCAGTGAGTTCCTGGACACCATCAGCCCGCAGTACATCGGCGACCTGATCGCCTGGGGCGCCATCGGCGCGCGCACCACCGAAAGCCAGGTGCACCGCGAGCTGGCCTCGGGCCTGTCGGCCCCGATCGGCTTCAAGAACGGCACCGACGGCAACCTGAAAATCGCGGTCGACGCGATCCAGGCCGCCAGCCGGCCGCACCACTTCCTGTCGGTGCACAAGAACGGCCAGGTTGCCATCGTGCGCACCAGCGGCAACAAGGACTGCCACGTCATCCTGCGTGGCGGCAAGGCGCCCAACTACAGCGCCGAGCATGTCAAGGCCGCCTGCGCCGAACTGGAAGCCGCCAAGCTGCACCCCAGCCTGATGGTGGACTGCAGCCACGCCAACTCCAGCAAGCAGCACCAGCGCCAGCTGGACGTCGCGCGCGACATCGCCGCCCAGCTGGCCGGCGGCAGCCAGCAGATCTTCGGCGTGATGGTGGAAAGCAACTTGGTGGCCGGCGCGCAGAAGTTCAGCCCCGGCAAGGACGACCCGCGCGCGCTCTGCTACGGCCAGAGCATCACCGACGCCTGCATCGGCTGGGACGACTCGGTGGGCATGCTCAAGGTGCTCAGCGACGCGGTGAAGGCCCGCCGCGCCCGCTGAGCCGCTGGCCGCTCACTTCGTCCCGTTGGTGAGGAGGGTCGTGCCATCCACCGGCGAGGAACCCCAGGCCTGCCCCAGGCCGACCTGGGGCGCGGTGGCAATCTCCAGGTGCCCCTGGCCGGCGAACAGGTAGAGCAACTGGCCATAGGGGCCGGCCGCCGCGTCCAGGCAGGCCGAGCTGGGAGGGTAGGCCTTGCCGTTGTAGCTCACCGCCCCGTTGGCGGCGATCACCAGGGTGCCACTGCCACTGGCGACGAAGTTGTAGGCTGCGTCGTAGTGGCCCTCGGTCACCTGGAAGGTGCCCGCGTAGACGGCCAGTTGGTCGGCCGTGGGCAGCACCACTGAGCCGGGCTGGTAGGCAGCGGTGTTGCAGCTCAGCGCCAGCGGCGCGGTGTCAGTGCCGCCCGTGCCGTCGGAGGTGTCTGGGGAACCGTCGCCACCCCCCCCACAGGCGGTCAGCGCGACGGTGGCACAGCAGGCCAGGGCAAGGACATTCAAGCGGCGGATGTTCAGAACGGACATGGGATGACTCCTGTGCAGCGGATGAGCGGAGGCTCCGGCCCCTGTGGCCAAAGGACCTCTCTCCTGCTTACGCCGGAAGTTCTGCCGCCACGGCTCACGGCCACGGCGTGTCGCGCCGTCACCCGGCCAGCAGTTGTTGGCGCAGAGCCTGGTGGTCGGCCGCCAGCGGGCGCAGAGTCTGGGCCTGCGTCAAGGCCGCCAGGCCCTGGCGCCGCCATTCGCCCGCCTGGGCCGGCCGCAGCTGGGCCAGCAGGGCCGCGCCCTCGGCACGGGCCAATAGCGCATCTCGCCCCTGCTCCGGGTGGTCCTGCAGCGGCGTGAGCGCCTGCACGGCCCGCTGGGCCAGCGCCGCCGCTGCCTCGCGCTGGCCCAGCGCAGCCAGCGAGCGGGCCTTGAGAACCTCCACCCAGGCCAGGCGGCGCTGGGCGTTGGGGTTCGCGCCCTGGGCCAGCCGTGCCGACCACAGCGCGATGGCCTGGTCGTAGACCGGCAGGGCCTCGGCGTGGCGGCCGTTGAGCGCCAGCGCCCTGCCCCATTGCGGCGCCAGGAAAGGCGGCGCGCCGGCCCATTTGCTGGCCGCTCCCTGCTCGCGCGCCAGGACCGCGGCGGTGTCCCAGGCCAGGCGTGCGGCGTCCAGCGACGGGCCGGCTTCGCCCAGGCGGATCAGGGCGATGGACAGGGTATTGGCCTCCACCATCAGGCCGTCGCGCCAGCCCAGGTTGCGCGGCTCGCGGGTCACGTTGGATTGCCGCAGTGCCAGCGCGGCCTCGGCCTCGCGGCGCATCGCGGGCAGATCCTCCAGCCGCAGGTGCACCAGGGCCCGGCCGCCCAGCACCGTGCCGAGTTGATGGCTCAGGTAGGCCTCGGTGGCCGGGTCGCCCGGCACGGCCTGGCGGTCCAGCTCGGCCAGCATCGCGTGGTCGGCCAGCATGGCGCGCAGGTCCTGCTCGGCCAGCGCGTAATCGCGCAAGGCCGCTTGCGGTTGGTTGAGACTGGCCAGCGTCACCTGGTCATGCAGCTGGGCCCGCAGCAGCAGCGCGCCGCTGCGCACCGCCAGCAGGTGGGCCCGGCCCGGCACGCTGGTCTCACCGGCCAGGGTCTGGCCCAGGCGCGCGATGGCGGTCTGCAAGGCGGCCACGCCCTGGGCGGGTTCGCCGCGCAGGCGGTCGAGCTGGGCCCGGATGGCGAGGGTGCGGCCATGCCAGACGGCAAAGCGCCAGTCTCGGCCGTGGCTCTCCCACAGCGCCTCGCCCAGCGCCAACGCGCGGGCCACGGTGGCGCGCGCCTCGTCGGCCCGCTCGGGGGCGGCCAGGGTCTGGTTGCCCTGCAGCTCGGCCAGACGGCCCAGCGTGGAGGCGATCAAGGCCTGCAGGTCGCGGTCGCCGGGCAGCTGGCGCGACAGACTCTCCAGCTGAGCCAGGGTCTCGCGCAGCATGGCCTCCTGGGCCTGCGGCCCCCCGGGCAGGGTGGTGGTGGTGTCACCGTAGCGGAAGACCAGCTCGGTGGTGATGCCCTTGAGCGCGACCAACTGGGCGCGGGCCTCGTCACGGGCCTGGCGAGCCTGCTGGCCCTGCCACAGCGCAACGCCCAGCCCGCTGCACAGCGACACCAGCGCCAGCGCCGCCAGCGCTACCGGCAGACGGTGGCGACCGACGAACTTGCCCGCCCGGTAGCGCCAGCCGGGCGCGCGGGCCGAGACGGGGTAGCCGTCCCGGTAGGCGCGCACATCCGCCACCAGCGCCTCCACACTGGGGTAGCGCCGCTCGGGCGCCTTCTCCAGCGTCTTGAGCAGGATGTTGTCCAGGTCGCCACGCAGGTGGCGGCGCGTCTGCAGCCACTGCGGGTCGCCCACCTCCTGCGGGCTGAGCGCACTGGGCCGGGTGGGCGTTTCCTCCAGCACGCCGCGGGCCGCCTGCTGCGGCGTGGTGGCACCGCGGCCCGTGGGGCGAAGCCCGGTCAACAGCACATAGAGCAGCACACCCAGGCTGTAGATGTCGGTGGCGGTGCCGATGGGCTCGCCCCGCACCTGCTCCGGGCTGGCGTAGTGCGGCGTGAAGGGGCGCGGCCCGGTCTGGGTCAGGCCGGCGTCGGCCGGGCCGGGCTCCAGCGCCTTGGCGATGCCGAAGTCCAGCAGCTTGACCTGGCCCTCGGGCGTGACCAGCACATTGCTGGGTTTGAGGTCGCGGTGCACCAGCAGCTGGCGGTGGGCGAAGGCCACCGCATCGGCCAACTGCAGGAACAGGTCCAGCCGCTGCGCCAGGCTGCGGCCGGCGCAGGCCCGGTCGATGGGCAGGCCCTCCACCCGCTCCATCACGAAGTAGGGCTGGCCTTGTGCGGTGCGGCCGGCATCGAGCAGGCGGGCGATGTGCGGGTGGCTGAGCCGACCCAGGGTCCGCTGCTCCAGCGCGAAGCGGGCCAGGATGGCGGCCGAATCCATGCCCCGGCGCAGCACCTTGATGGCCGCCTCACCCTCCCAGGCGCCATCGGCCCGGCGGGCGAGCATGACCTCGGACATGCCACCTCGGCCCAGCAGGCCCAGCACTTCCCAGGGGCCCAGGCGTTCGCCCGGCCGCAGCAGGGTGTCGTCGGACGCAGGCGGGCGGTGCTCGTCCAACGCCTGCACGTCCAGCCCGGCCCACAGCGGCGTGCCCCAGCGGTCCGCGCCGGTGCCGGTCTCGTCGTCGGCGGGCAGATGGGCCAGCAGGCTGGCCACCTCATCCAGCACCGCGACCGGCACCTCGCCGCTGGCCCGCAGCGCCGCCAGCCACGCGGCGCGCTGCGCCGCCGGCTGGGCCAGCGCCTGGGCCAGCCATCCCTTGACGGTCGCCCAGCGGGCGGCCTCTTCGCTGCGGCTCATCGGGCTCCCCTCCCCTGTCTGCCGGTGTCGCGCATCATCGCACCGGGCCACAATCCCGGCCCATCCCACTTCTACCGGTCCTGGCCCGATGTCTGCCGCCGACGACACCTCCCTGACCCAGTGGCTGCAGCAGCTGGACCAGCCCGATCCCGCCGCCAGCCAGCGCCTGTTCGTCCTGCTCTACGACGAGCTCAAGCGCATGGCGCGCGGCCACATGCGGCAGGAGCGGGCCGGCCACACGCTGAGCGCCACCGCGCTGACCCATGAGGCCTGGTTCCGCATGGCCGAGCAGAACCGCACCGCCTGGCGCAGCCGCGGCCACTTCCTGGCCGTGGCCTCCACGATGATGCGGCGCATCCTGGTCAACCACGAGGAAGCCCGCCGGGCGGACAAGCGGGCGGCCGAGCTGGAACCGCTGACGCTTTCGGGTCTGGAACAGCTCAGCGACCGGCCCGACCGTGATGTGCTGGCGGTGCATGAGAGCCTGCTGGCCTTCGAGGCCCTGGACCCGCGCGCGGCCCAGGTGGTGGAGCTGCGCTTCTTCGGCGGCCTGGAGATCGAGGAGATCGCCGAGGCGATGGGCCTGTCGCCCGCCACCGTCAAGCGCGACTGGACGCTGGCGCGGGCTTGGCTGCAGCGTGACCTGGCCGGTGGCGGCTGAAGGCCCGGCACGGACATTCAAGGCGCCAGCGCCTGAGCCAGGCTGAGCAACGTGGCCTCGACCTGCGGGGTGGCCACGGCGTCGAAGACCTCGGGGCTGCTGCGCAGCTCGTAGGACGTGCTGCTGACGTTCACCGCCCGCCCCGCCCCGGCAAAGGCCGCAGCGATGGTGAACGCGGTGGTCAGCACCGAGGCGGCCTTCTGCCCGGTGCTGGTCACGTCCACCAGCTCGCCCAGGCCAGCCTCGGAGGCCCAACCCTGCTTGAGCGAGACGCGGGCGTAGTCGCCCCCGGAGCGGCGCACCAGGATGCGGTTGGTCCAGGCCGGCATCAGCAGGGTGTTGCGGGTTTCGGTGTCGGCGCTGAAACCCCAGCGGCTGCCGCTGGCCTGGACCCGGGCCGCCGTCAGCACCAGACGCACCAGCACCAGGGGCATGCCGGCCTGCTGGCCCAGGTGTTCCAGCGCCGGCTCCATGCGCCCGATCTTGAAGCCGCCGGACATCTTGTCGCCCAGCGAGACGTAGGCGTCCTCAACCCTGCTGCTCAGCGCGCCCAGCAGGCCGGTGCCGGTGGTGCGCGACAGCCAGGCCATCTCGTCGCGGTGCAGCAGCGGTAGGCCGCTGGCGCTGTAGGCCTGGCCTTTGCCACCCTTGGCGTCGAAGGCCAGCGGCGCCGCATCGCCCACCTGCTGCAGCTCGGCAAAGGCCGGCAGGGCCGCCAGCTGCGCCTGGGGCATCACGGCAATGCCCCGGGCCGCCAGCGCTGCCTCGGTGCGGGCCCGCGCCAGATCGACCAGGGCCTGCAGCCGCGCCGGGTCCAGGCCCGTCACCTTGAGCGAGGTGTTCGCCGTGGCCATGCCGCCGTGCAAGGCCGCCCCGGCACTGGCGTTGCCTTCGGCTTCGGTCACCACATAGAGCGCCACGCCGGCAATGGCGACCTGCTTCAGTCCCTGAAGCCGACCGCCCTCCTCGATGTCCAGCCCGTCCAGTGGCAGGAGCGGCAGCGCCGCCACCTGGGGCATGGGCAGAACGACGGCTTCGGGTTGGGATGCCGCGGCAGCAGGCTCGGCAGTCAGTTGGGCTGCCACACAGGACGGCAGCAGGGACAGGCCCAGCGCCCAGGCAGACCAGGAAAGAGACAACAGGGACGGCGACATGGCACGAGACTCCGGTCACGGGCCCCGACGGGACCCTTCACCGGCTTACGCCGCCTGCGGCCGCCAAACGGCTCAGGTGCCGTCGGGAAGATCGTCGTCCGCGGTGCCCTGCTGAGCCAGGCGCTCGCTGCGCCAGTAGACGTCATCGCCCCCCAGACCGTCGAGGTTGGCCCGGTTGAGCACCCGGGCCAGCACGAACAGCAGGTCCGACAAGCGGTTGAGGAACAGACGTGGCGCGGCGTTCACCGCCTCCTGCGCGGCCAGGGCCACCACGGCGCGCTCGGCACGGCGGGCCACGGCCCGGGCCACGTGCGCCAGCGATGCGCTGCGCGTGCCCGCGGGCAGGATGAACTCGGCCAGGCGGGGCAGTTGGGCGTTGTAGTGCGCCAGCGCCGCATCCAGTCGGGCCACGGCCTTGTCCTTGAGCACGGTGTAGCCGGGGATGGACAGTTCGCCACCCAGGTTGAACAGCTCGTGCTGGATCACCACCAGCAGCTCCCGCACATCGGCCGGCAGCGGCTCGGCCAGCAGCACGCCGATGTGCGAATTGAGCTCGTCCACGTCGCCCATCGCGGCGATGCGCAGGTGGTTCTTGGGCACGCGCTGGCCGTCGCCCAGCCCGGTGGTGCCATCGTCGCCGGTGCGGGTGGCGATCTGCGAGAGTCGGTTTGCCATGCGCGGCAGTGTAGTGGGCGGGTTTCCCCGTCCAGGCCCGGAGGGCCTGCTTCCTACAATGGTTTTCCCTGCACCGCTCTGCTCCGCGCCCCATGAACGCTCCGGCCGATCTCCCCACCCCTGCCTGCCCCCGCCCCCTGCCCGCCGCGATGCTGGAATTGCTGCGCGCGCGTTTTGGCGACCAGCTCTCCACCGCACGGGCAGTGCGTGAACAGCATGGCCGCGACGAATCCCCGTTCGACGTGCCGCCGCCTGATGCCGTGCTGTTCTGTCAGTCCACCCAGGATGTGGCCGACGCGGTGCGCCTGGCCGCCCGGTACAAGGTGCCGGTGATTCCGTACGGCGCCGGTTCCTCGCTGGAGGGCCACCTGCTGGCGGTGCAGGGCGGCCTGTCGCTGGACCTGTCGCGCATGACCGAGGTGCTGGAGCTGCAACCCGAGGACCTGACGGTGACGGTGCAGGCCGGCGTGCTGCGCACCCAGCTCAACCAGGCGGTGCGCCACGCGGGGCTGTTCTTCCCGATCGACCCGGGCGCGGACGCCTCCATCGGCGGCATGACCGCCACCCGGGCCTCTGGCACGAACGCAGTGCGCTACGGCACCATGCGCGAGAACGTGCTGGGCCTGACCGTGGTGACGGCCCAGGGCGAGGTGGTCCGCACCGGCACCCGGGCCCGCAAGTCCAGCGCCGGCTATGACCTGACCCGGCTGCTGGTGGGCAGCGAGGGCACGCTGGGCGTCATCACCGAGATCACGCTGCGCCTGCATCCGCTGCCCGAGCATGTGGCGGCGGCCATCTGCTCCTTCCCGGATGTGGCCGCGGCGGTGCAGACCACCATCGCCATCATCCAGATGGGCGTGCCCATCGCCCGCTGCGAGCTGATGGACCGGCACGCGGTGCGCGCCGTCAACGCCCGCGACCACCTGGGGCTGAAGGAAAGCCCGTTGTTGTTGATGGAATTCCACGGCAGCCAGGCCGGCGTGGCCGAGCAGACCGCGGTAGTGCAGGAGCTGGCCCGCGAGCACGGCGGCGAGGACTTCCAGTGGGCTGCCACCCCGGAGGAGCGCACCCGCCTGTGGGCCGCGCGCCACCATGCCTACCTGTCGGGCCTGCAGATGCGCCCCGGTTGCCGCGCGGTGACCACCGATGCCTGCGTGCCGATCTCGTGCCTGGCCGAAAACGTGGTGCAGGCCCTGGACGAGGCCGAGGCCGCCGGCCTGCCCCATTTCGCGGTGGGCCATGTGGGCGACGGCAACTTCCATGTGGCCTACCTGATCGACCCGGCCCAGCCCGATGAACGCCACCTGGCCGAACAGCTCAACGAACAGCTGGTGATGCGTGCCATTGCCTGCGGCGGCACCTGCACCGGCGAGCATGGCATCGGCCTGCACAAGCAGGGCTTTCTGGTGGAGGAGGCTGGCGACGGCGCGGTGGCGATGATGCGCGCCCTCAAGGCGGCCCTGGATCCGGACCAGATCCTGAACCCGGGCAAGATCTTCCAGCCTTGAGGGGCCGGCCCCGTGCGGTGCCATGCAACCTGGGGGTTGACCGTTAAGTGTGCAATTTGCACATAATTGGCCTTCTTCCCGTCCACCGAGAGCCCACCATGCCCCTCCTGCCCACCGCCGCCCTGAGCCGCCTGATGCACGGCGCCCTGCTGACCACACTGGCCGGCACGGTTCTGCCGGCGGCCGCCGTCGCCGGCATCCAGGTCGGCCCCAGCGGCAGGACCTACGCCGACAGCGCGCTGTCCTGCGCCCTGCACCCGAGCACAGGGCTGGCACCGCAGGTGACGGCAGGCCTGTACCAACCGGCCAAGCGGACGCGGGGCACGGTCAGCCTCAATGGCACCCCGGTGGCCCAGCTGAGCGCCGCCCAGCCGGATGCCACGGTGTGGCTGGCCGCGGGCCAGAACACGGTGCAAGTGGCCCTGAGCGCCCGACTGGCCGACCGCTACAGCTTCGACGCCACGCCCACCTTTCCCGGCCAGGCCAATGTCTGCATCCCCGACACCCGCGGCAACACGGTCTCGGGCGACCTGGAGACCGCAGCCAGCGGCACCTCCTACGCCACTGTCACGCCGGGCTGCGCGCTGAATCCGCAGAGCGGTCTGGCCCAGCCGTATGTGACCCTGTTCGACAACGGTGGCTTCCTGCTCAACGTCAGCCTGAACACCGTGCCGCTGACCCAGCTCAGCAGCAGCCGGCCCAGGGCCCCCTTGTTCCTGGCGCCGGGCCTGAATGTGATCACCGCCGCCCAGGGCAGCCTGTCCACCGACGCCTACGTGCGCGACGGCGGCAGCGGTCTCTGCACCCTGCCCTGACCCCCTCAGGCCTTGGCGTCGACGTAGACGCCGCGCCCCGTGCGGTCCAACGCCAGGGTCATCAGCCGACCATGCAGGCTGTACTGGCCCGCCTGGGCGCGACAGGCCACCAGCGTCACCAGCGCCTCAAACTGCGGGGCACGCACGCGCAGCACGCTGCCCACCGGGATGGGCGACGGAAACAGCAGCGACAGGCCCGAGAAGGACAGGTCCTTGAGCTGGGCCGGGTGGGTGGTCCGGTCGCCTTTGACGGTCAGGTCGACCAGCGTGGCCCGGGGAAATCGCTCGCTCTGACGGCGCCCCAGCAGCTCGGGCTCGACCGTCCGGCGGGGCACCGGCGTGAGGGGGCTGCCACAGTGTGCACAGCGCACGACCGGTACCGCCGAGACCGGCAGCAGATGGTCGCAAAACGGACAGCTGAGACCCGCCCTGGCGTCGCGCGCCGGTCGGGCCGGGCCACCCGTCCCCGGGGAGGTCGCTTGCGGCGAGCGCGGAGACCGCTTCAGGGTGCGGTCGTAAGCGGCCCGCCGCTCCGGATCACTGAGCACCGCATAGGCAGCGTTCAGCAGAGCGGCCTGCTCCGGATCCCCCCCCAGGTCCGGGTGGGCCCGTAGCGTGCTCATCAAGGCCCGCCAGGCGGCCTTGATGACCTCGGGCGGCGCCTCGGGCTGGACGTGGAGCAGACGGTAGAGGTTGCGGCGTTCGCGGCGCATGGCGACAACAGGAGAACAGCCGCGAGGATAGCGCTCAAGGCGCCGGCACACTCCAGCGCCGTGTCACCTCGCCCTGGCTGTTGACGCTTTCCAGGTGCACGCCGAAACCCCACAGCCGAGCCACATGCTTGAGCACCTCCTGCGCGCTGTCGTCCAGCGGCCGGTTGTTGTGCTGGGTGTGGCGCAGGGTCAGGCTGCGGTCGCCGCGCAGGTTCACATTCCAGACCTGGATGTTGGGCTCGCGCGCGCCCAGGTCGTACTGGCGTGACAGCGCCTCGCGCACCCGGCGGTAGCCCATCTCGTCGTGGATGGCACTGACCTCCAGGGTCGCCTCCTGGTCGTCGTCGGTGATGGCGAAGAGGCGGAAGTCGCGCATCAGCTTGGGGCTGAGGAACTGGCCGATGAAGCTCTCGTCCTTGTAGTTGCGCATGGCCTGGTCCAGCGTGGGCAGCCAGGGCTTGCCCGCGATGTCGGGGAACCATTCGCGGTCTTCGTCGGTGGGTGCCTCGCAGATGCGCTGAATGTCGGTGTACATCGCGAAACCCAGCGCATAGGGGTTCAGGCCGCTGTAGCCGCGGTCGCCCACCCGCGGCTGGTAGATGACGTTGGTGTGGGACTTGAGCCACTCGATCATCACGCCGTCGGTGAGGTAGCCATCGTCGTACATGGTGTTGAGCAGCCGGTGGTGCCAGAAGGTGGCCCAGCCCTCGTTCATCACCTGGCTCTGGCGCTGCGGGTAGAAGTACTGCGCCACCTTGCGCACGATGCGCACGATCTCGCGCTGCCAGGATTCCAGCAGCGGCGCGTTCTTCTCGACGAAGTACAGCAGGTTCTCTTCCGGGTCGGCCGGAAAACGCCGGGCTTCGGGCGCCTCCTCGGCGGCCTCGGCCTTGCGCGGCAGGGTGCGCCAGAGGTCGTTGATCTGCTGCTGCGCATAGGCCTCGCGGTCCTTGCGCAGCGCCAGCTCCTCGGCCAGGGTCTTCTTGCTGGGGCGGCGGTAGCGGTCCACGCCGTGGTTCTGCAGCGCGTGGCAGGAGTCGAGGAACTCCTCCACGGTGTCCACGCCATAGCGCTCCTCGCACTCGGCCACATAGTTCTTGGCGTAGACCAGGTAGTCGATGATGGACGCGGCATCGGTCCACATCCGGAACAGGTAGTTGCCCTTGAAGAAGCTGTTGTGGCCGTAGGCCGCGTGGGCGATCACCAGCGCCTGCATCGCCATCGTGTTCTCCTCCATCAGGTAGCTGATGCAGGGGTTGGAGTTGATGACGATCTCGTAGGCCAGACCCATGTGGCCACGCTTGTAGTTCTTCTCGGTGGCGATGAACTCCTTGCCGTAGCTCCAGTGCCGGTAGTTCACCGGCATGCCCACGCTGGCGTAGGCGTCCATCATCTGCTCGGCGGTGATGATCTCCAGTTGGTTCGGGTAGGTGTCCAGGCCGAAGCGACGCGCGGTGCGATCGATCACCTCGTGGTACTGGGTGATCAGCTCGAAGGTCCAGTCGCTGGGGTCGGGCAGCGGGTGCTCCGGGCGCGGGCCGGGCGGCAGCGGCGCCTGCAGGGCCACCCGCCCCTTGCGGCGCTCCTGTCCGTCCGGGATCTTGCCGTGGTCGTCGTGCCAGCGGCGTTCCTGGGAGAAGTCGCTCATGCGGTGGCTCCTTCCTTCTTGAACAGGTCCCGAAAGACCGGGTAGATCTCCGAGGCCTCGACCGCCTTGCGCATTGCGAAGTTCGGGTGCCCCTCGCCCAGACGGGTGTACTCCTCCCAGAGGTTCTGTTCCTCCTCGGCCACCTGCACATAGGCGTAGTAGCGGCAGGCGGGCAGCAGCTTCTCGGTCAGCAACTCGCGGCAGCGGCCGCTGTCATGGTGCCAGTTGTCACCATCGCTGGCCTGGGCGCCGTAGATGTTCCACTCGGTCGGGTTGTAGCGCTCGCGGATGATCTGGTCCATCAGCTCCAGCGCGCTGGACACCACGGTGCCTCCGGTCTCGCGGGCGTGGAAGAAGTCCTCCTCGCTCACCTCCTGAGCCTGGGTGTGGTGGCGGATGAAGACCAACTCGATCTTCTCGTAGTGGCGGGTCAGGAACAGGTAGAGCAGGATGAAGAAGCGCTTGGAGAGCTCCTTGCGCTGTTCGTCCATCGAGCCCGAGACATCCATCAAGCAGAACATCACCGCCTTGCTGGTGGGCACCGGCACCCGCACCCGGCTGCGAAAGCGCAGGTCGATCGGGTCGAGGAAGGGGATCAGCCCCAGCCGGGCCTTGAGCGCGGCAATGCGCTCCTGGGCGTCCTTGAGCTGCTGCTTGACGGCCGGGTCGTCCGAGGGCTGGCGCATCATCTGAGCCACCAGATCCTCCAGCGCGTGCAGCTCGCGGCGCGACTCGCCGCCCAGGGCGATGCGCCGGCCCAACGCGCCTCGCATCGAGCGCACCACGTGCAGGTTGTTGGGCGTGCCATCGCTGGAGAAGCCGGCACGGTGGGTCTTGTACTCCGGCACCTCGGCCAGCTGGGTGCGGATCAGGTGCGGCAGGGCCAGGTCCTCGAAGAAGACCTGCATGAACTCCTCCTTGCTCAGCGCAAAGGCGAAATCGTCCTCGCCCTCGCCGGAGTCGCTGGCCTGTCCCTTGCCCTGCCCCTGCCCGCCACCGCCCTGCGGCCGCTGGATGCGGTCACCGGTGATGTATTCCTGGTTGCCCGGGTGCACCATGTCGCGGCGCCCGCCCGAGCCGTGGTGGAACACGGGCTCCGAGAGGTCCTTCTTGGGAATGCGCACCTCTTCGCCGCGCTCCAGGTCGCGGATGCCACGGCCATCCACCGCGCGGCGCACCGCGTCGCGAATCTTGTCCTTGTAGCGCCGCAGGAAGCGCTCGCGGTTGCCGATCGACTTGTTCTTGCCTGCCAACCGCCGGTCGATGATCTGCTGAAGCATGGACGACAACCTTTGTCAGAGGATCGCGGGCCAAGCGCCGGGCCGGCGCACCCGCCGGCCCCGGGGCCTCATGAACTCTTGCGCACGCGCAGGTACCACTCGCACAGCAGGCGCACCTGCTTGGGCGTGTAGCCCTTGGCCACCATGCGGTCGACGAAGTCCTCGTGCTTCTTGGCCTCGTCGGCACTGGCCTTGGCATTGAAGCTGATGACCGGCAGCAGCTCCTCGGTGTTGGAGAACATCTTCTTCTCGATCACCGAGCGCAGCTTTTCGTAGCTGGTCCAGACCGGGTTCTTGCCCTGGTTGTTGGCCCGCGCGCGCAGCACGAAGTTGACGATCTCGTTGCGGAAGTCCTTGGGGTTGGCGATGCCGGCGGGCTTCTCGATCTTCTCCAGTTCGCCGTTGAGGCTGGCGCGGTCGAACACCTCGCCGGTGTCGGTGTCGCGGTACTCCTGGTCCTGGATCCAGTAGTCGGCGTAGGTGACGTAGCGGTCGAAGATGTTCTGCCCGTACTCGCTGTAGCTTTCCAGGTAGGCGGTCTGGATCTCCTTGCCGATGAACTCGGCATAGCGCGGCGCCAGCAGTTCCTTGATGAAGGCGGTGTACTTCTGCTCGGTCTCGGCCGGGAACTGCTCGCGCTCGATCTGCTGCTCCAGCACGTACATCAGGTGCACCGGGTTGGCCGCCACCTCCTGGCTGTCGAAGTTGAAGACCTTGGAGAGGATCTTGTAGGCGAAGCGGGTGGAGATGCCGCTCATGCCTTCGTCGACACCGGCGTAGTCGCGGTACTCCTGGTAGCTCTTGGCCCGCGGATCGGTGTCCTTGAGGTTCTCGCCATCGTAGACCTGCATCTTGCTGAACAGGCTGGAGTTCTCCGGCTCCTTCAGCCGGGTCAGGATGGCGAACTGGCTCATCATCTTCAGCGTGCCGGGCGCGCAGGTGGCGTGTGCCAGCGAAGAGCCCTTGAGCAGCTTCTCGTAGATCTTCACTTCCTCGCTGACGCGCAGGCAGTACGGCACCTTGACGATGTAGATGCGGTCCAGGAAGGCCTCGTTGTTCTTGTTGTTGCGGAAGGCCTTCCACTCGCTCTCGTTGCTGTGCGCCAGCACCACGCCGTCGAAGGGGATCGCCCCAAAGCCTTCCGTGCCCTTGAAGTTGCCTTCCTGGGTCGCGGTCAGCAGGGGGTGCAGCACCTTGATCGGCGCCTTGAACATCTCGACGAATTCCAGCAGGCCCTGGTTGGCCAGGCACAGCCCGCCGCTGTAGCTGTAGGCGTCCGGGTCGTCCTGCGCATAGCTCTCGAGCTTGCGGATGTCGACCTTGCCCACCAGGCTGGAGATGTCCTGGTTGTTCTCGTCGCCCGGCTCGGTCTTGGCGATGCCGACCTGCTTGAGGATGCTGGGATGGCGCTTGACGACCTTGAACTTGCGGATGTCACCGCCAAACTCCTCCAGCCGCTTGACCGCCCAGGGCGACATGATGCGGTTGAGGTAGCGACGCGGGATGCCGTACTGCTCTTCCAGCAGCGGGCCATCCTCGATCGGGTCGAACAGCCCCAGCGGCGACTCGTTCACCGGCGAGCCCTGGATGGCGTAGAAGGGCACCTCCTGCATCAAGGCCTTCAGGCGCTCGGCAATCGAGCTCTTGCCGCCCCCCACCGGGCCCAGCAGGTAGAGGATCTGCTTCTTCTCCTCCAGGCCTTGGGCGGCATGGCGGAAGTAGGAGACGACCTGCTCGATCGCATCCTCCATGCCGTAGAACTCCGCGAAGGCCGGGTAGATCTTGATGACCTTGTTGGCGAAGATGCGCGACAGCCGCGGGTCATGCCGGGTGTCCACCATCTGCGGCTCGCCAATGGCCTGCAGCATGCGCTCGGCCGCCGTGGCATAGGCCAGTGGATTTCGCTTGCACTCCGCCAGATAGTCCTCGAGGGACATTTCTTCCTCGCGGGTGCGCTCGTAACGGGCGGCGAAACTGCTCATGACATCCATGGTGACCTCCTGTGCAGGGAAGGCGCGGCCGGCGTGACTCCGGGACGCGTCTGGAAAGTTTTGATGGAGTCCCGGCTTGACTCGGCCCGGGCGCCATCAGAGCTTTCCGATCAGAGATGCATGTCAGTTCATTGGAGGGCTGGTCTCAAGCTTGGTTCAAGGCCGCAGGGCGGCATCGAACCATCAGAACGTGTTTCCGTGTGCAGTTTGTCGCGCCAACGTGAGCCTCGCTCTCGAGGGAGGTTTCAGCATAAGCCATGCCACCCTTTCCTGTCTCGCGGCGCGGCAGCTCACGCTGTGTCCCATCCTCTCGCCGAACGCGCGACGAGGCAAGGGGGTTGACGGCGATCCCCCGTGGACCGGTTGCGCTGCGTGGCTCAGCGCTCGGTCAACCCCAGCTTGTCCAGCAGGCCGGAGAGCTCGTCCAGCGAGTCGAAGCGGATCGCGACCTCGCCCTGCTCACCACGGCGCGTCTTGCGCTGCACGCGGATCTCGACGTGGGCGGTCAGCAGATCGGCCAGCTGTTCCTCCAGCCGCACGATGTCGCGCGACTTCTCGGGGGCGGTCTTGCCGGTGGCCGCCTTTTCCGGCTGCAGCGCCTTGGTGGCCAGCTTTTCGGCATCGCGCACCGACAGCTTCTTGGCCACCACCTCGTTGGCGGTGAGGATCTGCTGGGCCGCCGGCAGCGGCAGCAGCGCCCGGGCATGACCCATGTCCAGGTCGCCGGCCATCAGCATCTTCTGCACCGGCTCGGCCAGGTTCAAGAGGCGCAGCAGGTTGGAGGCCGCGCTGCGCGAGCGTCCCACCGATTGCGCGGCCTGCTCATGCGTCAGACCGAACTCATCCACGAGGCGCTTGAGGCCCTGTGCCTCTTCCAGCGGGTTCAGGTCCTCGCGCTGGATGTTCTCGATCAGCGCCATCACGGCGGCGGCTTCGTCCGGCACCGGCTTGACCAGCACCGGCACCTCGCTCAAGCCGGCCAGCTGGGCGGCCCGGAAGCGGCGCTCGCCGGCGATGATCTCGTAGCGGTGCTGCACCGGATCGCCGACCGGACGCACCAAAATGGGTTGCATGATGCCCTGGCTCTGGATGCTCTCGGCCAGCTCGTAGAGCGAGCCTTCGTCCATGCGGGTGCGCGGCTGGTACTTGCCCGCCTGCAGCTGACCGATCTTCAGCACGCTGGGCTGGCCCTCGTTGCCGGCCGCCCGGGCGGGCGCTTCCGTGACCTTGGGCCCCAACAGGGCCTCCAGCCCCATCCCGAGGCCCTTGGGTTTCTTGCTTGCCATGGGCGGCATTGTCCGCGATCAGCGGCCCGGGGCCACGCGGATCGACGCCAGGCCCTTGCGCGGCTCAGCTGATCATGTGCCGCGCCATGGCCTCGGCCACCGCCTGCACGCGGTTGCCCGCCCCCAGTTTGCGCATGATCTTGCGCAGGTGGTTCTTCACCGTCAGCGCGCTGATGCCCAGCTGCTCGCCGATCTGCGCATTGCTGCGCGCCAGCCGCATGGCCCGCAGCACCTGCAGCTCGCGCTCGGTCAGCACCTGAGGCCAGTCGGTCGCCTCCAGCGAGACGGGTGCGCCATCCTGCAGCGCCCGGGCCGCGCTGAAATGCAGGTGCGGCAGCCAGGCCTGCAGCCCGGCCAGCGTGGCCGCCTCGTCCAGCGCGGCCGGCGCGGGCCGCCCCAGGGCCA
Organism: Ideonella benzenivorans; assembly: GCF_020387415.1. GTDB lineage: Bacteria > Pseudomonadota > Gammaproteobacteria > Burkholderiales > Burkholderiaceae_C > Ideonella > Ideonella benzenivorans. Next base: position 278,185 of record NZ_JAGWCB010000018.1, read on the forward strand.
CCAGCAACGGTGGCTGGACGCCGATGCTGCCGTCCACCCCATGCACGGCCAGCTGCGCGAAGCCCCCGGCCCGCAGGCCTTCGCTCTCGGCACCACGCAGCCGCGCCAGATCCACCAGCACCGGCCGCCGCCCCGCGGCCACCCAGGCCTCCTGCAAGGCCAGCCACCAGGGCGCCTGCGGCTGGGCCAGGGCCTCGACCAGCGGCTCGGCCAACGGCACGCAATTGAACACCTCCACCCGGTGCTCGGCCCCGGTGCCGAGGCGGCCCAGGCGGCTCAGCAGCAGCTCATGCGGCACGAAGCGGTGCAGGTGCAGCCGCAGCCAGAGGAAGAACTGGTGCCGGTTGCGCACCGTGCCCGCCACTTCGGCGGCGCGCAGCAGGGCTTCGCCGTCGGGCGGGACGAACGTGGATGGGGTCATGGCGGCTCAGGCTAGGCAGCGGCGGTGAAGCGCCGATGACAGGCCGCTGCGCCGTTCAGACCGGCCGGCCGTCGATCAGGGCCTGCAGCCAGGCCCGGCCCTCGGGCCAGTCCCCCAGGTCGGACAGGTGGTTGATGTGGCCCCGCGGGCCGATGGACCGGCTGGGCACGCCCCACTGCGCGGCCAACCAGCGGGCCCGCTCAGGCGTGCACCAGGGGTCGTCCTCGCTGTAGACCGCCAGCGCCGGGAACGGCAGGCGGGGCAGGCGCATCGGCCGCCAGTTGAACAGCTGGGGCGGCACGTCCGCCCCGTCCAGATCGGGCGGCGCCACCAGCAGGGCGGCCAGCACCCGCCCCACCTGCTGGCTGTGCGCGGCCCAGGCCGACACCAGGTGGTTGCCCAGACTGTGGGCCACCAGCACCACCGGCCGCGGGTCGGCCAGCACAGCCTCTTCCAGCTGCGCCATCCAGTCGCCCCGGCGGGGCCAGAGCCAATCGTGCTGGGGCACGCGCGCATCGCCATGCAAGGCCTCCCAGCGGGTCTGCCAGTGGCCTTCACCCGAGTTCTGCCAGCCAGGCAGCACCAGAACACGGGGGAGCGATGGGGATGACGACACGATGGAGACCTGCGCTTGGCTTATGCTTCAGGCCCCGATTCTGGCCCAGCACGCCGCTGCGCGCCGACCCGGGCAGGAAGTGAAGGACCGCATGACTTACAAGATCTACGTGGACGGCCAGGAAGGCACCACCGGTTTGCGCATCCACGAAGTGCTGGCCGGCCGCCGCGACGTCGAGGTGCTGCGCATCGACGCCGACAAGCGCAAGGACAGCGCCGAGCGCGCCCGCCTGCTGAACGCCGCGGACGTGGCCTTCCTGTGCCTGCCGGACGCCGCTTCGCGCGAGGCCGTCACCCTGCTGAGCAACCCGGCCACCTGCCTGATCGACGCCAGCACCGCGCACCGCACCGCGCCCGGCTGGACCTTTGGCATGCCGGAGCTGGCGCCGGGCCAGCGCGCGGCCATCCGCGCCAGCAAGCGCATCGCCAACCCGGGCTGCCACGCCAGTGCCTTCATCCTGCTGCTGCGCCCGCTGGTGGACGCCGGCCTGGTGCCGGCCGAGGCCGCCATCTCGGCCACCTCGCTGACCGGCTATTCCGGTGGCGGCAAGAAGATGATCGAGCAGTACGAAGCCGGCGGCGACCCCGCCTTGCAGGCGCCTCGCCCCTACGCCCTGGGCCTCGCCCACAAGCACCTGCCCGAGATGAAGGCTCACACCGGCCTGGCGCAGCCGCCAGTGTTCCTGCCCGTGGTGGGCCCGTTCTACAAGGGCTTGGCCGTGAGTGTGCCTTTGCATCGCTCGCAGCTGAAGCCTGGCACCAGCGCCGCGCAACTGCAGCAGGCCCTGGCCGAGCGCTATGCCGGCGAGCGTTTCGTGCGGGTGATGCCGCTGGCCGACCCCGACACGCTGGCGACCGGTTTCTTCGACGTGCAGGCCTGCAACGACACCAACCGGGTGGACCTGTTCGTCTTCGCCAACGACGAACAGGTGCTGCTGATGTCCCGCCTGGACAACCTGGGCAAGGGCGCCAGCGGCGCCGCGGTGCAGGCGATGAACGTGCACCTGGGCCTGGACGAAGGCGCCGGTCTCTGAGCCCCTGTGCGGGGTGAACGCCACACCCCTGCCATTGGAGGGATGTTCGCAGCGTACCGGCCGTTACATACTTCCCACATGATCCCGTTCAATGCAGCACGGCCCCTGGTGGCCACCCTGGGGCTGACCGCCGCGATCGCGTGGGCCCCCGCCGCCCGCGCCCAGACCGACACCGCCGCCCCGGCGACGGACACCGAGGCGCCCATCTGGTCGGTGGGCGTGTTCGGCGGCAAGCTCTACAAGGACAACCTGCTGGACCTGATCCCCCATGCCGTCAGCGGTGACTTGCGGGGTCAGGACAGCGACATCGCCGGCGTGGTGGTGCGCCGTTCGCTGGACAACCCCGGCTGGGTTCGGGCCTGGGGCGAATGGGGCGGCATGCCGGTGTTCACCGGCCTGGAGTTCGGCGCCTTCCACCACAACGGCGAGCTGCACTTCAACGAGGTGGTGGCCGGTTGGCGCATCGGCGCCACGGGCATCCAGTGGCGGGGCCTGAAGGTGGACGTGGCCGGCAGCTTCGGCCTGTCCCATGCCTTTGACAAGCCGCCCTACGACAACCCGGACCGCACCGACGACCAGGACAACTACGCCACCTTGTTCTACATGGCCCCGGAAATCGCCTTCCGCCACGATGCCCTGCCCGGCTGGGCGCTGGCGCTGCGCATCCACCACCGCTCCGGCATCTATGGTCTGGTGGCCCCCAGCCATGTGGGCTCCAACCATGTGGGTCTGCTGCTGACACGCGACTTCTGAGCCGCTGCCGGCACGGCCTTGGTGATCAGGCGCTGGCGGCCGTGTGGTCCTGGCCCGGCGCGTTGCTCGGGACCTCCGCGCTGACCCGGATGACCATCTCGCGGGCGAACTGCACGAAGGCCTGCGCCCCCTTGGACGCCGGGTCGAACACCACGCCCGGCAGGCCGTAGCTGGGCGCCTCGGCCAGGCGCACGTTGCGCGGAATGACGGTGTCGAACACCTTGTCCCCGAAGTGGGCCTTGAGTTGGTCGCTGACCTGGGTCTGCAGCGTGATGCGCGGGTCGAACATGACTCGCAGCAGGCCGATCAGCTGCAGGTCGCGGTTCAGGTTGGCATGCACCTGCTTGATGGTGTTGACCAGGTCGGTCAGGCCCTCCAGCGCGAAGTACTCGCACTGCATCGGCACGATCACGCCGTGGGCGCTGCACAGGCCGTTGAGCGTCAGCATGCTCAGGCTGGGAGGGCAATCGATCAGGACAAAGTCATAGCCTGCATCAACCGCCTTCAGCGCGGCCCGCAGCCGCTCGTTGCGCCGCTCCAGCGCCACCAGCTCCACCTCCGCGCCCGACAACTCCCGGTTGGCCCCGAGCACGTCGTAGCCGCCCTTCTCCGACCGCACGCAGGCCTCCGGAATGTCGGCGGTTTCCAGCAGCACGTCGTAGACACTGTGCGTCAGCGTGCGCTTGTCGACGCCGGACCCCATCGTGGCGTTGCCCTGCGGGTCCAGGTCCACCAGCAGGACCCGCTGTCCCACACTGGCCAGGCCTGCGGCCAGGTTCACACAGGTCGTCGTCTTGCCGACGCCGCCTTTCTGGTTGGCTATGCAGAAGATCCGGGACATGGGGATGCGAAAGAGAGCGAAGCCGCCATTGTCGCCTGAGGCGGGCCCGAGCGCACACCGCCCGCGGGGCCGGAGACGGATCCAGCGGGGCTGTGGACAAAGCTGGGGACAAGCCCGTGGACAGGCGGTGGATGTGGCGTGGACAGCCTGTGCAGAAGGAACAGCTCAGGCCCGTGGCCGCAGCCAGACCAGGCACCGCTGGGCGTCCAGCCCTGGCACCTGCAGCACCTCCACCGGGCCGATCTGCACTTCGGGTGGCACGGCCGCGCGTTCCTCGTCGGTCAGGTGGGCCTTCATCGCCACCCATTGCCCGCCGGGGGCCAGACGCTCGCGCGTCAAGGCGATGAAGTCGGCCAGTGAGGCGAAGGCCCGGGAGGTGATCAGGTCGAACGGCGGTGGCGCCATGTCCTCCACCCGCTGGTGCACCGCCTGCAGGTTCGGCAGCCCCAGCTCGGCCGCCACCTGGCGGATGAAGCTGGCCTTCTTGGCCACCGTGTCCACACAGGTGACCGACCAGTCGGGCCGCACGATGGCCAGCACCACGCCGGGCAGCCCGGCACCGCTGCCCACGTCCAGGATGCGCCAGGCCGCCGCCCCCTCGGGGCGGGTCTGGGCCGCCCGGTCCAGCGCCGGCACGGCCGCCAGGCAATCCAGCAAATGCTGCCGCAGCATGTCGGCCGGGTCCCGCACCGCCGTCAGGTTGTAGACCTTGTTCCAGCGGGCGATAAGGTCCAGATAGGCCAGCAGGCGCTCCTGGGTGTCGTCCGCCAGCGGCAGGTGCAGCGCGGCCAGGCCGCGGGCGAGTTCAGCGTGCAAAGGATGGGTCATGCGCAATCCGGGGCTGGCCTCACGCGGCCGGCGGAACGTCGGCCGTGGCCGGCTCGCTGGCGAAGCCCGCCAGCCGCTTTTTCTTCAGGTGCACCAGCAGCAACGAAATGGCCGCTGGCGTGATGCCCGAAATGCGGGCCGCCTGACCCAGGGTTTCCGGGCGATGGCGGTTCAGCTTCTGGCGCACCTCATGGCTCAGGGCCGTGACCTGGCCGTAGTCCAGGTCGGCCGGCAGCTTCAGGCGTTCGTAGGCCTGGGCCCGTCCCACCTCTTCCTGCTGCTTGTCGATGTAGCCGGCGTACTTGGTGGCGATCTCCACCTGTTCGATCACGGTGTCGGCCAACACGGTGCCCAGCTCCGCCGCCAGTGTTTCACGTGAAACACCTGCGTCCGGCCGGGCCACCGCAGCGATCTCCGCCACGGTGTCGAAGCCGACGCCCGGCCGACGCAGCAGGTCGGCCAGGTTGTACTCGCGCTCGATGGCCTTGCCCAGCAGCCGCTCGGCGGCCTCGGTGGGCAGGATACCCGGGTGGACCCAGGTCGATTTCAGGCGCTCTGTTTCACGTGAAACAGCCTCGCGCTTTCGGCCGTAGGCCGCCCAGCGCGCGTCGTCCACCAGGCCCAGCTGGCGGCCCAGCTCGGTCAGCCGGGCGTCGGCATTGTCCTCGCGCAGCTGCAGGCGGAACTCGGCCCGGCTGGTGAACATGCGGTAGGGTTCGCTCACCCCCTTGGTGATCAGGTCGTCCACCAGCACGCCCAGGTAAGCCTGGTCCCTGCCCAGGATCAGCGGCTCGCGGCCCAGGGCCTGCAGGGCCGCATTGGCGCCGGCGTACAGCCCCTGCGCCGCCGCCTCCTCGTAGCCGGTGGTGCCGTTGATCTGGCCGGCGAAGAACAGGCCCTGGATCTGCCGGGTCTCGAAGGTGGACTTCAGCTCGCGCGGGTCGAAGTAGTCGTACTCGATGGCATAACCGGGCCGCAGGATGAAAGCCTCTTCCAGACCCGGCATGGAGCGCACCGCGGCCAGCTGGATGTCGAACGGCAGGCTGGTGGAGATGCCATTCGGGTAGAACTCATTCGTGCTCAGACCCTCGGGCTCCAGGAAGATCTGGTGCGAGTCCTTGTCCGCAAAACGGTTGATCTTGTCCTCGATGCTGGGGCAGTAGCGCGGGCCCACGCCCTCGATCTTGCCGGTGAACATCGGGCTGCGGTCGAAGCCGGAGCGGATGATGGCGTGGGTCTGCTCATTGGTGTGGGTGATCCAGCAGGGCAGCTGGCGCGGGTGCATGGCCGCCTCGCCCAGAAAGCTGAACACCGGCACCTCAGGTCCGGTCGGGGCCGATTCGCCCCAGCGCCCCACCCGCCCCACCCCGTCGCCCGGCTGCTCGGTCAACTTGGAGAAGTCGATGCTGCGGCCGTCCAGGCGCGGCGGGGTGCCGGTCTTGAGCCGGCCCTGCGGCAGTTTCAGTTCCTTCAGTCGGTCCGACAGGCTGACCGCGGGCGGATCCCCCGCCCGGCCACCCGGGTGGTTTTGCAGGCCGACGTGAATGCGGCCGTTCAGGAAGGTGCCGGCCGTCAGCACCACCGCCCGCGCCCGGAAGCGGATGCCAACCTGGGTCACCGCGCCGACCACACGATCCCCCTCGACCAGCAGATCGTCGACGGCCTGCTGGAACAGCCAGAGGTTCGGCTGGTTCTCCAGCCGCTTGCGGATGGCCGCCTTGTAGAGGATGCGGTCGGCCTGGGCCCGGGTGGCGCGCACCGCCGGCCCCTTGCTGGAATTGAGGATGCGGAACTGGATGCCGCCCTCGTCGGTGGCCAGGGCCATCGCCCCCCCCAGCGCATCCACTTCCTTCACCAGGTGCCCCTTGCCGATGCCGCCGATCGACGGGTTGCAGCTCATCTGGCCCAGGGTTTCGATGTTGTGGGACAGCAGCAAGGTGGCGCAGCCCATGCGGGCCGCGGCCAGTGCGGCCTCGGTGCCGGCATGGCCACCGCCCACCACGATGACGTCAAATTCCTTGGGATACAGCACGAGCAGGCTCCTGCGAGGTGCGGGGCAAGAATCGGCTCCTGGCCCAGGCTCTGTTCCTGGGCCACCACGCCGCCCGCCGTGCCCCACAGCGGTCAGGCGAACCCTCCATTTTAGGCGCCTGCCCCCATGCCGTCACGGGCGTGGCCAAGACCCTGCTCCCAGCCGCCCGAGGGCCTGGTTTCACGTGAAACAATCATGGCCATGGACTGCCGCCCGCATTGCGCCGCCTGCTGCATCGCCCCGTCGATCTCGACCCCCATCCCGGGCCTGCCCCAGGGCAAGCCGGTTGTCAACTAAAGGGACGCAAGGTGACGGGACGTGCCGCAACCAAATCATCGCGAGCAACAAGCTGCGCTGCGCAGCGACACCCCGGTCGCCAGCCTAAAATCCAAGGAAAACAACGACGAGCGCATCAGGGTGGCAACGAACGACGACATCAAAGCGTGCTTGGGACCAGAGGTCGCGAAGTACGCGGCGAACAAGCACCGCGGCGGGAGTAGCGGCAACAAAGGAACACGCTACGAAGATTTCTTCATGGCGTATCGAGTTGCGCACGCAGTGGCCGCCATGGTCGCCGACCCCGCGAATGAAGACCCAACGGTAAAGGGACAGTGCGGCGGTCTTGTGGACGACCTGCGTATCGCGACGCCGGATTCCACCAAGTACTTCCAGCTGAAGAATCAGGAGAAAGTAAGTTGGACCGCGGGTGACCACCCCATCGCAACTGACTTTGAGTACCAGAAGGTACTTTCTGACCATCTCAAGGAACCATCACCGAGCACCACGCTGGTGGTTGCCTGTGCGGCTCTCGCCGCAACACTGACGGCGAACATCCCTGCGAGCATCAGCGGCCATGCGGCTGTCGAACACTTCCCCTGGCATCCGACGCCGAACAGTCTCGTACTCCAGTTCCCTGAACTTCAGGCACATCTAGCGCTGCTTTCTCACACCGAAGCTCCAACGCTCGACGTGCTGTCTGCGGTCTTTGGGATGCTCCTGATTGCGTGCCTCAATCACCCTGACGGCGCATCAGCTCGGGAAATCGCCGAGACCGCTGCAAAGCAGCACCCTGGCCAGCTTCGACCGCTGCCAGTGACGGAAGACTGGGAGAGCTACCTAGCCGTTGACTTCAGGCAAGCTCTTGCCGCAGTACACGGTTTGGTGTACTCTGTCAAAAGAGGCTTTTTCCATTGGTCTGGCTTTGGAACCTCTGGCGTCTTCGGTTCAAGCGTTCTGAGCGAAGAGTTCAAGCAGTTCCAGAACGACATCGTTCAACGTCAACCAAAGACATTCGAAGAATTCGAAGAGGTTCTACCATGAACAACGGCAGAACTTTCACCGCCTTCGCGGAGCAAGACCCGACGGCGATGACGCTCGTCGAAGAGCTGCCCGGCCTCAAGGGCAACCCTGATGGCTACCGCGAAGCTATGCGGAAGCTGGGTGAGCATCTTGCTGACAGCATGTTGCCGCAGCTGGAAGCTGCCCCGGCAAAGGACGTGTGCGTCGTTTGCACTGTTGAGGACGCTGACTTCCTGGCTCGTGGATTGATTGAAGAGTTGGAGTCGCGCAACGTCGGGGCTAGAACCCGCATGATTTGCATGTGGAACGAACGTCTCAAGACTGAGGGTGTGTCCGTTTCACCAGTGCTCCGCACTTACGAAGAGGCGTTCGACAAGGACGACTCGGTGTTTATCATCGTCAAGTCGATTATTTCTGGTGCATGTGTAGTCAAGACCAACTTGACGAAGGCAATCTCTTCAGCGAACCCCAAGAGAATATTTGTTGCAGCGCCGGTGATGCTGAAGGGTGCGGAAGACCGGCTGTCGCGCGAGTTTCCTGCGGAAGTTGCTGGGAAGTTTGAATTCTTCCACTATGCAACCGACACTCAGAAGAGTGACGATGGAGAGGAAGTAATTCCCGGAATCGGTGGTTCGGTCTACGAACTGCTTGGATTCGGCGACAGCAAGGCCAAGAACAAGTATGTTCCGAATATCGTTCGAGAGCGTAGACGGAAGGAACATCCGTCAATTCAGCCTGCTTGACCACGAGTGAGAAGAGGCCCCGAGGAATCGGGGCCTTTTCCTTTCTATCGCCCAGTATGAGCGAGCATGTGACTTGGCCATGTAGGGAAAGATGCGGCGCGTGCTGCACAGCACCATCTATCACCTCGCCAATCCCAAGTATGCCCAGCGGCAAGCCTGCAGGGGTCAGGTGCATCCAACTCGACGAAGACGAGCGATGCCGCATCTTCGGCCACCCCGACCGACCCTCGGTATGTAGTTCACTGCAACCGCACCCGGCCATGTGCGGAGACAGCAGAGTGGCCGCCATGCTCTGGCTGACCACCCTGGAACAAGCGACCCTGCCCACTCAAATCTTGGGCTAGGAAGTGCCACAGGCGCTCGTGAAGTCGAAGCACCTGCGGCACTAGCCAACGTCAAACCAGGCACTCAGCCCGCGCCGCGCTGCCCTTGCTCGACGGCTGCAGCGGCGGCGTGTTGTCGTCCTCAGCGTCGGCCGGCGGGTTGCCGATGCCGGCCGGCACCAGCACAGCCTTCGCGCTGACGCCTGCGAAGCGCTGCTGTCCGCGCGCCGCGCCGGGCAGCGTCAGCAGCGCGGCCTTCCAGGTGCCTCGTGCCCACGCCGTGCCCTGGAACAACTGCCGGGCGCCGACGTGGTGCTCGGACGACGCCACCGCCAGGGTCCAGGTCTCGCGCTGGCGGTCGAACAGGGCCCGCACGCCCAGCATGGCCAGGTGCTTTTCCAGCGCCGCCAGGGTGTTGCGGTCGGCGTCGCCGGACACCAGCGTCTGCAGCGCCTCGCGAACCCGGGTGTAGAGCTTGGCGGTCTTGCCGTCCGCTTCGACCCGAACCACCATCTTGCGGTCCAGCATCGCGCCGAGGCAGGCTTCGCCGTGCGACTCGTGCTCGTCCTGCGGCACCACGTTCAGCCCCCACTGCGCAATCAGCGCAGCCAAGTCGCGCAGCGCCGGCACCGTGTCGTGCTTCAGGGCGATGTAGCCAGCCAGCAGCGGGCTCCACGTGTCGGCCCGCCGGTCAGGGTGCCCGATGTCCTGCAGCATGCGGTGCACCGCTGCGCGGGCGTCGCGCATCACCTGCCAGCGTGCCACCAGCAGCCGCCGCAGCCGCACGCCCAGCTCGCCGGGTTGCACACCGCTGGCCGGGTCCAACAGCGGGCTCTTCGTCATCCCCGCTCGCTGCTTCGGCACCATCGACAGCCGCACCGAGCGACTTTCCAGCGCCGGTTCGAGCTCGGGCAGGTGGATGCCGCAGAGCACCACACCGGCCGGCGCGTTGAAGTACTGCACCTTGCCGCCGATGACACGGGAGAACTTGCCCTTGCCCGGCGTCTTGGTGAAGCCGCTGTTAAACACCTCGGCCAGCTTCAGCATCTCGCCCTTACTGACCTTGAGCGGTTCGAACTCGTCGCAAATCATCGCCAGCGACGCGTCCTTCACCGCGTGCAGCACCTGCGCCACCGTCGGAACACCGTCACGCCGTACCGCCTGCCTGCCGAGCAACGCGGTCTGCAGGTCGACCCATGTGGTCTTGCCCGAGCCGCGTTCCGCCGTGACGATGAGCGAAGGGCTGTGCGGCAGCACCGCACCCATCGCCGCGCTGGCCAGCCAGCCCAGCGACACCGCCGCCCCGTGCTGCTGCTCGAAGCCGAACGACTCGAACGTGCTCTCGACCAAGTGCACATCGGCTGCCGATGCCGAGGGCGTCGAAGCGTCGAAGCCGATACTGTCGCCCGCCACGTACACCCGCTGCCTGGTGGGCGTCGTGTCCACCGCCGCACCGGCTTCGTCGTACACCGACTTGCCGTAGTTGATGACCAGCTTGCCGTCGTCGACATACAGCCCTGGGCCGCGAACGGTGTCGGCCTGCGCCGGACCGAACGCATCGCAGCCCAGCCGGATTTCATCGGCAAGCGCATCAGACGAAAACACGCGCTTCCGGGTCTTCGGGTCCATCGCGCTGTAGTTGTCGTAGCAGTACGCGGCGCCGAGCTTCGTCAGCAGCGATGCGTCGTCCAGCTTGCCCGGTAGCGTGACCAGCAGACCGGTCTTGCGGGACAGCACGCGGTAGTTGCCGTTCTGGTCGTATCCCGCGACATCGAAGCCGCCACCGGGGTGCATCAGGTCAGCGGGAGACGGCGCGGGCGGTACCGCCTTCAGTGCCGGGGCTGCTGCAGTCTTGTGGCTGCCGAACAGGGCGCTCAGGATGTTGCTGTTGCTTTTGCTCATGTGAAGTCTCCAATGGCAAACAGCCCTGCGAGCGGTTGCGCTGGCAGGGCTGGAAATGGGAAGGGTGGCCGCCGGAGTCAACCGACGGCGTGGGGGTGCGGCGACAAGGCCGCGAATATGGGTGTGGGGGCTGGTGTAGCCCCAGGGCCGTCCTCAGCGCTTTGGCGAGGGGCCCTCTCTGGTCAGCCGCGGTGGCGCGGCGCCAGGTCTTGTGGGCGCTGGGCGATTCAGTCGGCGCCGCCTGCCAGGAGATGCCTCTCCACTCAATTGCGCTGCAGGATGCCGACTGGCAGGGTTTTTAAAGAACACGACCCCGATACCACCAGCTTGGGTGGGGGGAGCGTGTTCTTGCGCGGGAGGTGCGCTGATGAAGTAGGAGCCGAACTGTATCGTCGCCGCGCAGCCTGGCAAGGCAATAGTTCACGGCCGGCCATGGTGGCTGGCCGTCACCAGCGACCGTCTTGCAGACCGTCGCCAAGGCCGAGACGGTAGAAGCAGACGCTTCCACCGTGGGGGAACGGGGCACCCCGGCTCACGGTCGCTAGGGCGACACGCCGTGTCTCGGGCTGGACGCCCTCGTCCCCTTGCCAATACCGCGCCCCATCCCGCTGACTCTGCACGGCAGAGCCAACGGGCGGGCAACCCGCGCGCTGCTTGCCTTTGGTGTCGCTGTTCGCGCCACCGGCAGGCGCCTCCTGGACGTCGGCCATCGCCCGGGTTGCCCGCCCGCCTTCAGCGGGTGGGGCGGGGCTTCGCCCCCACTGCGTCACCGGCCCGTGGGCGGGCATGATTTCGCTGGGGCGAAACCTGACTTGTGGCGCCCCCTGCCGCGCGTTGACCGTGTTGGCACGGTGCAGCGCGCGGTGCTGCGGCTGGACGCCTTGCCCCACGTCCTGTGGCGTGGCACCCCCGAGATGCGCCGAACCAATCCCTATCATGGGCGCATGGATACAAAAGCAACATCGGCTCAAGCGTTCATCGAGCGCTGGCAGGGAGTTACCGCGAGCGAGCTGGCCACCGCTCAGACCTTCGTCATGGACTTGTGCGAGCTTCTGGGCGTGCCCAAGCCGCACCCGACGCCCGCGCAGGACTACATGTTCGAGCGCCCCGTCACCTTCAGCCATGGCGACGGCTCCAGCAGTGCCGGCCGCATCGACTGCTACAAGCGTGGCCACTTCGTGCTGGAGGCCAAGAAGCTCAAGGCCGGCTCGCACACCAAGGGCTTCGACGACGGCCTGCTGCGTGCCCGCAGTCAGGGCGAAAGCTACGCCCGCGCGCTCCCGGCCAATGAAGGCCGCCCGCCGTTCGTCATGGTGGTGGACGTGGGCACCGTCATTGAGGTCTACGCGGAGTTCAGCCGCAGCGGCGGCACCTACACACCTTTCCCTGACCCGCGCAGCCATCGCATCCTGCTGGCTGACTTGGCAAAGCCCGAAACGCTTGAGCGACTGCACAAGATTTGGACCCAACCGGACGACCTGAACCCGGCACTCATCGCGGCCAAGGTCACCCGTGATGTGTCCAACAAGCTGGCTCTGCTCGCCCGTTCGCTCGAACAAGCGGGGCACGCGCCGCAGACCGTCGCCGCGTACCTCTCGCGCTGCCTGTTCAGCATGTTCGCGGAGGACGTTGAGCTGCTGCCCAAGGGCTCCTTCCAGGCGCTGCTGCTGCAGCACCGCGAGAACCCCGCCACCTTGCAACTGATGCTGCGCAGCCTGTGGGCCGACATGGACCGGGGCGGCTTCTCGGTGGCGCTGGTGCAGTCGGTGCTTAAGTTCAACGGCAAGCTGTTCAAGGGCGACAGCGCCGATGGCTACAGTCTGCTTCTCACGCCCGAGCAAATCGACCTGCTGGTGCAGGCCGCTCGTGCCAACTGGCGCGAGGTCGAGCCCGCCATCTTCGGCACCCTGCTGGAGCGCGCGCTGGACCCCAACGAACGCCACGCGCTGGGCGCCCACTACACACCGCGTGCTTACGTTGAACGGCTGGTGCTGCCCACCGTCATCGAGCCATTACGTGCCGAATGGGCCAACACCCAGGCCGCGGCGCTGCTGCTAGCCCACGAGGCCGCCGAGCTGGAGGCCAACCCGCCCGCGGTGAAGACCAAGAAGGACTTCGCCGCGCTCGACCGGCACAACGCTGCAGTGCGCGCCAAATGGGCCGAGGCCCGCCGGCAGGTGAAGGACTTCCTGCACCGCCTGTGCACCCTGCGCGTGCTGGACCCGGCCTGCGGCAGCGCCAACTTCCTGTACGTGACGCTGGAGCACCTGAAGCGCCTGGAGGGCGAGGTGCTGAACCAGCTTAGCGCCCTGGGCGACAAGCAGGACGCGCTGGACCTGGCCGGCGAGACCGTCACGCTGCAGCAACTGCGCGGCGTGGAGCTGAACGAGCGCGCCGCCGCCCTGGCCGAGCTGGTGCTGTGGATTGGCTTCCTGCAGTGGCACATCCGAACTCAAGGGCGTGCGAATGTGGCCGAGCCCGTGGTGCACGACTACGGCAACATCGAGCACCGGGACGCCGTGCTGGCCTACGACCGCCAGGAGCCGATAACCGACGCCACCGGCAAGGTGCTGACTCGTTGGGACGGCGAGACCGTCAAGCCGCACCCCGTGACGGGCCAACCCGTGCCTGACGAGGCCGCCCAGGTGGTGCAGTGGCGCTACGTGAACCCCCGGCAGGCCGAGTGGCCCAAGGCCGACTTCATCGTAGGGAACCCGCCCTTCATCGGCAACAAGCGCATGCGGTTGGCCCTGGGCGACGGCTACGCCGACGCCCTGCGCGCCGCCTGGCCCGAGGTGCCCGAGAGCGCCGACTTCGTCATGTACTGGTGGCACAAGGCCGCCGAGACGGTCCGCCAGGGCCAGGCCGAGCGCTTCGGCCTCATCACCACCAACAGCCTGACTATGATTTTCAACCGGCGGGTGATTGAGGCGCACCAGACCGCCACCCCGCCGCTGAGCCTGGCCTACGCCGTGCCCGACCACCCGTGGGTGGACAGCGCCGACGGCGCGGCGGTGCGCATCTCCATGTCCGTGGGCGTGTGCGGCACTGCCGAGGGCAAGCTGCAGACCGTCACCCAGGAGCGGGAGGCCGAGGGCGGCGAGGTGGCCGTAGAGCTGCTGACCCGGCAGGGCGTCATCCATGCCGACCTCAAGGTCGGCGCCAACGTCGCCGGGGCGAAGCGGCTGCAAGCCAACGACCGGCTGTCCAACCGGGGCGTGATACCCCATGGGGCCGGGTTCATCGTCACCCCGGACGAGGCGAGGAGCCTGGGCCTGGGCACCGTGCTGGGTTTGGACCAGCACATCCGCCCCTACCGCAATGGCCGCGACCTGACCAGCACGCCCAGGGGCGTGCTGGTCATCGACCTGTTCGGGCTCCAGGCCGATGAGGTTCGGCAGCACTTCCCAGCGGTCTATCAGTGGCTGCTGGAGCGGGTGAAGCCGGAGCGGGACGAAAACCCACGGCGCCGGGTGCGCGAAATGTGGTGGCTCTTCGCCGAGGCACGTGTTGTGATGCGCCGTTCGCTGCAGGGGTTGCCGCGCTACATCGTCACCGGGCAGGTGGCCAAGCACCGGGTGTTCCAGTGGCTGGATGCCTCCATCCTGCCGGACGACAAGCTCATCGCCGTGGCCAGCGCCGACGCCCTGCACCTGGGCGTGCTGTCCAGCGCCGTGCATGGCGCCTGGGCCCTGACGGCTGGTGGGCGCTTGGGCGTCGGCAACGACCCGGTCTACAGCAAGTCCACCTGCTTCGAGGCGTTCCCCTTCCCCGACCTGGACCCGGCCGGGGCGCTGGCCGAGCGCATCCGCTCGTTGGCCGAGCAAATCGACGCCCACCGCAAGGCCCAGCTCGCGGCCCATCCGGACGCCACGCTCACGGCCACGTACAACGTGCTGGAGAAGCTGCGCAGCGGCGAGGCGCTGACCGCCAAAGAGAAGGTGGTCCACGAACACGGCCTGGTGGGCGTGCTCAAGAGCCTGCACGACGAGCTGGACGCTGCCGTGCTGCAGGCCTACGGCTGGGCCGACCTGACCCTGCCGGCCGACACCGACACGCTGCTGCTGCGGCTGGTGGAGCTGAACGCCAAGCGCGCGGCCGAGGAAGCGGCCGGCACGGTGCGGTGGCTGCGCCCGGAGTTCCAGCAGGCGGGGCAAGGCGAGCAGGCGGCACTGGAGACCGGGGCTGAAGGCGCCGACGAGGGCGAGGATGAGAACGCCGAGGCGAAGCCGACCAAGGCCGCAGTGGTGCAGCGCCCGTGGCCCACGGGGCTGACCGAGCAAATCAAGGCGGTTGCCGAGGTGCTCGCCAGCGCCGGGCGCAGCCTAGACCTCGAAGGGCTGGCCGGGCACTTCAACGGCCGGGGTCGCTGGCGCGACCGCCTGCCTACGCTGCTGGACACGCTGGTTGCCTTGGGCCGAGCTCGCGCGGTCGACGGCCAATGGGTCGGCGTAGGCCTTTAGCCGCAGGCCGCGAGTCGAAACACCGTCACGCTGTAACGTTACCGGGTGACCACCACCCGGTGAGCGTTACCGCGTGACCACCACCCACGAATAACCAAAGTCCTTCAGACCAGAAGCGGTTGCAGAAAACGTGTTTTGAGAACCGAAGAAGAAGCCGCCCTGCGGGCGGCTGTCGCCCGGTGAAGAGCACCCGCAAGGTCGGAGCGCCAGGTCCGCGGGCGACGTAAGGGCGGGCCAGGCCCGCCCCGTGTCATGCAGGCTGAAGCCTGCAGAAGCGCGCGAGTGTGACGAGCGTCTGGCCCGGTGCCGGGCTCAAGTTCCTGCCCGTCGGGCCGATACCTGCGTGACGGAAGGCATCGGCCCAACAGTCAGAAACTCTCATGTCCCAGCGCTACTTCACCTGGCAGGTGCTCTCCTTCTCGGGCGGCTTGCTGTTCTTCGTCGGACTGTTCTTCTTGCCGAGTGACAAGCTGTTGGGCCTGCGCGTGGACGTGCTGGCTATCCGCTTGGGCTTCGTCCTTGTCGTGGCGGGCGTCCTTTGGGGCTTCGCGCGTGCGGTGAAGCGCCTCCGCGGGCCCGGCAGCCTGAGCGAGCGCCTCGGCTGGTCCGCCCAACCAGGCCACAGCTTCGACGACGACGATGGTCACCGCCGGCGGCACGGCAGCGATAACCGCCGGGGGCCGGCGGTCAACGTCGACGGTACGCCCATGGCCAACGCCCATGTGGACGTGAACGGGAATGCCTATGGCTTCTCCGACCACCGTCACGACGCTGGCGGCTTCTCCAGCGGCGGTTCGTTCGGCGGCGGCTTCAGCAACTCGCGTTGGTGACCGCCATCCGTCGCTGATGGCGCTTCCTTCTGAGCCAGCGCGCGGCGCTGCTGCCGCGCCAGCTTGCGTGACGTGATTTCGGCTGCACCGTCCTTGATGCGCTGGCGGTCGGGGCACAGGAACAGCACTTTGAAGCCCTGGCCAAGCGGCTCTCGGCGGATGAGGCCCAGCGTTTCCAGGTCAGCCAGATGGCCACGGACAGCCCGCTCGTCCTTGCCCGTGAGCTTGGCGATGTGCGGCCCGGCGTAGGTCGTGTTGCCCTCGTAGTGGCAGGAGGCGAGAGCGAGGTACACATACATGGCCGCGTTGTCGATGCAGTCGACCACGTTGAACAGCATCGCCCGCGGCAGGCAGAAGTACCCGCCCTTGCCGTAGCGCTCGAACCAGCGGTCGTTCTCGGTGCTGGCGATGCGGTTGCGGGGGCGCTTCATGCCTGGCCCCCTTCGGTGAGCTCGCGTTCCAGCCAGGCTTCAACCTCGGCCACGTCGAAGAACGACAGCCGGCTACCGGCCAAGTGGCGCGGGGCGGGGAACGCGCGCTGCGCAATCCAGTTTTCCAGGGTGCGGGTCGAAACGCCGAGGGCTTCGACCAGCGCGGACTTGGGGATGAACTTGTCCATCGAGATGCTCCAGGTGACGGGTGCGCCCGTCGGGCGAAGCGAGGCGAAACTGCCGGCTCGATGGAGTGAAGCCCCCCGTTTTAGCCTTCGCGCAATGACGCGCAGGCACTCGGGACGGCGTTAGCCGGCGAGACGGTGGCTAGACAGTGGACCTACCACCGAAAGCCACCATGAAAGTCTCGACCTCCGACTTGCAGGGCGTGCTGGGCGCCGCGCCCGCTGCCGCGTCAGCATCACGTGCACCTCGGCAGACCAGCAGCCGCAGCGGGCGCGAGCAGGCCCGCGCCAACGAGCTGAAGTGCATGCGTGTCGTCGCCCATCACGGGCACGTCCGCGTCGCCGAGCTGGCCCGCGCCGTCTGGCCCAAGGCGCGGTACGCCGAGCAGGTCTGTCGGCGCGTTGCCAGCCGGCTGATTGGCGAGGGCCTGCTGCTGGAACGGCGTGACGCGCTCGGCTCGCGCAGCCTGTGCCTGACCCGCGTCGGTGCCACCTGGCTGGAGGCCCGCGGCATCGAGGCGCAGCACACGCTGGACCTGTCCAGCGTGTCGGGCAGCACCTTCTTCCACCGAACGCTGGCCACGCGTTACCTCATCGAGCGCCAAGTCGAGGGCTTCCAGACCGCCGGGGAGTACCTGCTGCTGCGGCGCAAGGCGCCGTTCCCGGTGGACCGGATGGTGAAGATGCTGCGCAAAATGCCCGACGGTGCCGTCTGGCAGCGCCGGGCCGACGGGCCGGCGACGGTGGAGGTGTGCGAGGTCGAGGCCGCCCGCAAGGCGCTGCCCCAGCTCGCGGCCTGCCTGCGGTGGGCAGAACTCGTCGGCCAGCCGCTCGACCAGGCCGGCGCCTACCGGCTCGGGGGCTTGGTCTTCGTCTACGACCGCGAGCTGAACCATGCCCGCCGCATCCTGCTGGCCGCCACTTCGCTGTGGGGGCATCGCCTCCTACAGGAACGCGTAACGCTGGAACGCCGGGTCAAGCTTGTCGCGGTCGAGTTGCGCGACCCGCTGGTGTGGGTCGGTTCCAGTGTGACGACGTTACACGACCTGAGGCAGCGCGCCGTTTAAAACCTGGGAGCTACCCTAGGTAGACCCTCAGACGATGACCCGCAGGCAATCGGGACAAGCTGATTCGGCGCGTTCCCGCGCGCCCGTTCGTGGCCTCGGCCCCGTCCGGAAAATGCACTGTACGGCCCCGCAAGGGGAGAGAGGCGCCTTCGGGCGCCTCTCTTGTTTCCTACTGCTGCCCAGTCAGGTCGCCCGCGTGACGGGTCGAAGAATCTGCGCAGCCTCTTGTTGGCGTCCGCGCAGTTGACGGCCGAGCTTTGCTCGCTCATCGCCATCGGCGGCGGCGTACGCCGAACGGGTCTCGTGCAGCTTCCGATGTCGCTCGTTCGGCAGCCGCAGTTCATCACCGACGATGACCGCGCCGGTGACGCTCTTCGGCGCGCCTGCAGCGAAAGTGGCCGACTTCTTGCCCTTGGACTTCAAGCCATGGCGAGCAATGAGCATGCGTACTTCACCCAGTAGGCGCTTTGTCGCGTTTGGACCTGAGAGCGCGATGTCGTCGACGTATATGGTCAGCTTGCAGTCTGAAGCAGCTGCGAGCTTGGCGATGTCCTCGAACAGCCCCCTTGCGGCGAAGAATGCCACCCGGCCACTCAGCGGACTTCCGGTGGGCAGATGCAGTTGCCTGTAGCAGCAAATGTCGGCCAGCCGGTCCGCGACATCGGCGGCGCACTCGAAGTCGCGCACGAACATCCGGAACACCATGGCCCGGGTCACGCTCGGATAGAACTTGTTGATGTCGGTCTTGATGACCGGGTGGTTACCGAGGTGCTGCCGCGCGTTATCCGCATACGAACGGCCCTTCTGCGAGAACACGTAGTCCGGGACCTCAATGCGCGCGAGCAGGTCGGCGATGACCTTGTGCACTGCCGCCATCCAATGGATGGGCGCCTGGATTTCCCGGTCCTTAGGCCCCTTCCAGACCCGGAAGGATTCGGCAGCCAGAAGGTCCGTCACCGACTCCCACTTGACGCCGATGACGTCCTCAAACCGCCCCTTGCCGCGCAAGCGGAAGAGCGGCGACTGATTCAGCGCGTAGGCCTTACGCGGCGCGCTCGACCGCATCGCGTTCCTGAAGCCACTCAAGCAGCCTCAGTATCTTGTCCGCCGCCGCCACCCGCAGCTTCGCCCCAGGCTTTCGGTCCTCATTGATGGACTCCGAGAACAAGAGGATGGAGGACACGGGCATCTTGAAGACCTCGGAATACCGCTCCAGCAGGTCCAGCCCGGGCGTCTTGTCGCCTTTCTCCAGCTCGCTCAGGTACGAGTTGGAAATCCCAAGGCGCCTGGCCAGCTCCACTTGGGTGTACTGGTGGTAGGTCCGAAGCAGCTTCAGGGCGCGATTCAACATGGCATGCCTCTCGAATTTGAAATAAAGGGGTGACGAATCACCGAAGCAGGAAGTCAATCAGCTTGGCGACCATCGAGACGAGCCGGACCACCGCGGTGGCCAGGCGGAACGTCTCGGGACGCACCCACCAGGACTTCTTGCGTTGCTTCTTCGTCGCCCGCCGCTGAGGAGGCTTCAGAACGTCACTCATGACGATTCCTTTCGGCTGCACCAAACAACGCACACGGGATGTGTGCGCCGTGGCTGTCGCCCGCAACCGAACAGAGCAAAGCGGCGAGTTGACCCCCTTCACTTCCAGATGCCTGCCCGGGGTCGCCCGGGCAGGCTCGCACCGGCCCCAACCGTACCGCGCACCGGAGGACCGGCACCGTGCGGCGTGGGCTTGCGAGTAGTTAGAGCCTTTCGGCCCCACAGGGTGCTGTAGCACCCCAACAGTCGACAGTTATCTCTGTCAGCCTCGGGGCGGATTGTAGCCGAAGAACTTCGCTCAGCGCAAGTTATGTTTCGCTGTCAGCGAAATGCCGATATGACCCCGCTAAGGGGTCTCCCCTCGCGCCGCGCAACCGTCCGCACGCCGCAGGGTGCCCTCCGGCCTGGCATCCCCAGCTTCCTGCCGTGCAGCCGGGGTGTGCCCCTTCCAGTCCTGCGGCGGTTGCGCACTTCTACCCCCGGTCTCGCCGACGGGCACAGGTGCCTCACGCACCCCAGCCCTAAAGGAACAAGACATGGAAGGCAAGAAGCAGCAGCGCGACCTCTACGCCGAGGTCACCCGTCGAATTGTCGAGGCCCTGGACCAGGGCGTCCGCCCCTGGTCGTGCCCGTGGTCCCGTAGCGCCGCGAGCGGCGGCATGCTGCCCCGCCGGCACGGCGGCGAGCCTTATCGTGGCGTGAACGTCCTGCTGCTGTGGGGCGCAGCGATGGAGCGCGGCTTCACGTCGCGCACCTGGTTGACCTATCGCCAGGCCGAGGCGCTGGGCGGGCAGGTTCGCAAGGGCGAGCGCGGTACGATGGTGGTCTATGCCGGTCAGTTCAGCCCCAGCAAGGAGGGCACCGACGCGGCCGAAGGCGAAGCCCCTGCACGGCGCTCGGTGGCCTTCCTGCGCAGCTACACGGTTTTCAATACCGAGCAGGTGGATGGGCTGGCCGCGCCCGAAGCGCCCGAGGCTGTCCAGCCCGACGCCGACGCGCTGGCCCTCGTGGCGAGGTCAGGCGCGACGGTTCGCCACGGCGGCGACCGAGCGTTCTACGCACCGGGGCCCGACCTCGTGCAGATGCCCGAGGCTTCGCGCTTCCGCGACGCAGCCGCGTACTTCGGCACCCTGGCACATGAGCTCGTGCACTGGACCGGCCACCCGGACCGCCTTGCGCGCCAGTTCGGCCAGCGTTTCGGCGACCAGGCCTATGCGATGGAAGAGCTCGTCGCCGAGCTCGGCGCCGCGTTCGTGTGCGCCGGGAGCCAGCTCAGCCCGGAACCGCGTGAGGACCATGCTGCGTACCTGGCCGAGTGGCTGGCCGTGCTGAAGCACGACAAGCGCGCCATCTTCACCGCCGCAGCCCAGGCGCAGCGCGCGGCCGACCTACTGTGTTGCGTCGAGCCGGGGCAGGAGCAAGAGGCCACCTAAGCAAAAGGGGCGCCCTTCGGGCGCCCCTTGGCAGGCTGCTCACTTGGCTCTCAGCCCGCAACGCACCCCTCCACGACTCGCTCGCCCTCCACTTGGTTGGCGGGCGACTCCTCCTGCCAAAAGCGCAGACCCGGCCCCAAGAACGCAGGTTGCGGCGGCGCCTCGGCAAATGGAATCAACACGACATGCTCGTCGTCGCCCTGAAGTCGGACGGCGGCGTGGCTGCCCGGCCAGACCCGAAGCTCCTTGACCACGCGCAGCAGTGCCTGATGGAGCCGAGCCCGCTCGTCGACCCAAGCCAAAGTCACGTCTTGCACCGCCGCAAGGGCGCGCTCGATAGCTGGAACCAGGTCACCTTCAAAGACGTGGGTAACCGGGTCGGCCAGCAACGCGGACAGCTTTGCGACCTTCGCCGTCCGCGCATCAACCGATGCCTCAAGCGCGCGAAGCCGACCGGCAATCGCGGTGGACCCGCCCATGGTTTCCAAGGTGGCCAGCAGGTGGTTAATGGCCTTCTGCTCGCGCAGCAGGGCAGCGCGTTCCTCGCCAAGCTCTTGGCGGGCTTTCTCTCGGGTACCGCCCTCCTGGATGTCCGCGGCGATGTAGGTCATCAATGGCCGAATGAGCGAACTCTCCAGCTTGGCCGCGTTCCAGTTCGGGCAGGCCGTGACCCCGCGGTCGCGATTGGCGCACACATAGAGGGCATAGCCCTCGCTGTTCTTGGGCCCGTTCTTGGACTTGCGGGCCAGCGTCCCGCCGCAGTGGCCGCAGCGCAGCATTCCCTGGAAGATGTTGTGATACCCGATGTCCCGCCGCTTCGGCAGGTCCACACGGCGGGCCACTGCGGCGTTCGCCTGGTTGAACAGGGCTTCGCTGACCACGGCTGGGTAGTAGTTGTGCCACACCTCGCCAGTGGGCACTCGCTGCTTGCCGGCCTTGACTTGCGGCTCGAACTCGCCCAGCACGCGGCGATTGGCGACCAACTTGCCGGGCAAGGTCTTGTGCCAGTCTGCGGCACGCGCCGGCACAGGCCACCCCTCTCGGTTTGCGATGCGAGCGATGGCCGTGCCGCCGTAGCCGTTGGCGGTGTACTCGAAGACCTTGCGCACGCTCTCGACCAGCTCGGGAACCGCCTCCCAGCCGTTGCGGGCCTCATTGGGGCGCAGCCAGCCGGGACCCTGGCCGAAAGCGAAGGTCGACTTGCTGCGACGTTTCCGGTCGTGGGCCTTCTTGACCCGGTCAGCCTTGGTCTCCGACTCCTCGTTCGCGCGAACGAAGACCAGCACGGCATACATGACGTTCATCGGCTCCTTCACGGTGTCCTCATCGAGGACGCGGCCATCAATGACCGTCACGACCCGGATGCCCAGCTTCACCAGCTTGCCCAGCAGGCTCATGGCGTCCAGAACATCAGACCGCGACAGCCGGTCCAGACTCTCGACGAGCAGATACGAGCCCGGCTCAATGGCACCGGATTCGACCGTCTTGATGAACGCGGCCAGGGCGCCGCGGGTCACGTTGCTGCGGTCGAACGCCGAGACGCCCAGGTCCTCGAAAGTGGCTTCCTGCAGGTCGAGGTCATGCTCGGCGGCGTACCGGCGGCTCTTATCAAGCTGCCGCTGCAGGCTGTCGCCCTTGGCCTGACGCTTGGTCGAGAATCGAACGTAGGAGTAAGCCTTCGGTCGGACGCCGGTGGCCGAAGTCAGCTCGTTGGTCGTGACAAGGGGGAGGTTGTTCACAGCTTCGGTTCCTAAAGAGATGGGGAAGCTGTGAAGCGACACTGTTTATATGAACGCCCAGCCTTCCGTGGCATCCCTTAAGGTAGCGACCGCGAAACCGGCCGGGGTGCGCTGCCCCCAGCTGGACGAGGCAGACCGCTGCCGCTTGTTTGGCGATCCGCGCCGTCCAGCGGTCTGCAGCTCGCTGCCGCCCTCGCTCGAAATGTGCGGCCAGACCCGTCAGCAGGCCATGGTCTGGCTGACCGCGTTGGAGCAGGCCACCGCCCCCTGAGTCCGCACGGATCGACGGGCCTGGCGCCGCGCCCACCAGCCCTCGAAGAAGTGGTGCGCCACCATGTTGCACAGCGGCTCCACCACGGTCATGGCCCCCGCGGTGGCCACGCTGCCGGTGAAGCCGTAGCCCAGGCCGAAGGCGATGCCCACGTGCATCGCACCGAAGCAAAGGGTTTTGGCCATGGCATCTCCTGAAGGTCCGATGTGTTGAGAACAGTTCTCATTGTGAAGCGCTTCGCCCGGCCCCGGGATCACTTCCCTGCATCGCGGCGATAGCCTGCGCCGGGCCGGCCGCCTCGTTACACTGCCGCCATGGCCGCCTCCCTGCCGTCCGTCCCGTCCCCTGCCCTGATCGACCGCCTGAGCGCCCAGTACCCGGCCGTGGCCGCCCTGCCGGTGGTCCTGCGCGACGAGGTGCTGACCGGCGAAGCCCAGTCGATCACCGTGCCGGCCCAGGCCCCGCTGTTCCAGGAAGGCACGCCCTGCCAGGGTTTTCCGATGGTGCTCCATGGCGAAGTGCGGGTGGCCCGCGGGGCCCAGAATGGCCGCTCGCTGGAGCTCTACCGGGTCGGCCCGGGCGAGCTGTGCGTGGCCTCCACCTCGTGCCTGTTCGGGCACAGCCTGATGATGGCCCAGGGGTGCACCACCGAACCGACGGAGCTGGTGGTGCTGACGCCGCGCGGCTTCGACCGCTGGGTGGCGGACGCCGGCTTTCGCCAGTTCGTCTTCGGCGTGTTCGCCGACCGCTTGGCCGACCTGATGGGGCTGGTCGAGGCCGTGGCCTTCCAACGCCTGGACCAGCGCCTGGCCGGCGCCCTGCTGGGCCGAGGCACCGTCATCGCCACCAGCCACCAGGCCCTGGCCGACGAACTGGGCACCGTGCGCGAGATCGTCACCCGCCTGCTCAAGCGCTTCGAGCGGGCCGGCTGGCTGCGCCTGGGACGCGAGCGGATCGAGCTGCGGGATGCCGGGGCACTGCGCGCACTGTCGGCCGGCCAGCTGCCAGAACCCAGCCGGACTGTGTGACCCTGGTCACAGACGGCCACCGTGCCCACGCGCACCATGGCCACATGGGGCCCGGTACAGGGCCTGTCATCACACCAGGAGAGTCACATGCAAGCCAATGTCGGCGGTTTCGACCGCATCGCCCGTATCGTCGTCGGCCTTGTGCTGATCGCCCTCACCTTGACCGGCACCATCGGGGTCTGGGGTTGGATCGGCGTCGTGCCGTTGGCCACCGGAGCGCTGGGTTTCTGCCCGCTCTACACCATGCTGGGCTTCTCCAGCTGCCCGCTGAAGAAGTGAGGGCCTGAGCCTCAGCCGCTGACGGGACGGTCCTCGACCAGACGGCCGTCCCGCAGCACCAGCACCCGCTGGGCACTGGCGATGGTCTCGGGCCGGTGGGCCACGATGATGCGGGTCAGCTGCAACTGCTGCACCGCTTGGTTGACCTTGCGCTCACGGTCCACGTCCAGCGCGCTGGTGGCTTCGTCCAGCAGCAGGATGCGCGGGCGCTTGTACAAGGCCCGGGCCAGCAGGATGCGCTGGCGCTGGCCCCCCGACAGGCTGGTGCCCATGTCGCCCACCAACGTGTCGTAGCCCATGGGCATGGCGCGGATCTCGTCGTCCACCGCCGCCTGACGGGCACAGTCCTCCACCCAGGCCCGGTCCGGGTCGGGGGCGAAGAAGGCAATGTTGTCGGCGATCGAGCCGGCGAACAGCGGCTCGTCCTGCATCACCGTGCCAATCAGGCTGCGCCAGCGGGCCCGGCCCAGCCGGCTGAGCGGCAGGCCGTCAATGCGGATCTCGCCCGCCTGCGGGCTGTAGATGCCCAGCAGCAGCTTGAGCAGCGTGGTCTTGCCGCAGCCCGACGGGCCGGTGATGGCCACGGACTCGCCCGGCGCCACCTCGAAACCAATGTCCTGCAGCACATCGGCCTCCACGTCCGCGTAACGGAAGCCCAGGCCGTGCACCGTCAGGCGGCCGGCCAGCACGGTACTGGGCGGCAGCGGCGCCCCGCCCTCTTCTTCCGGCGGGGTGCGCACGATGTCGGCTAGGCGCTCGCCCTGCAGGCGCAGCAGCTGCAACTCGCCGGCCTTGTCGATCAGGGCGCCAAAGCGGGTCGCGAACTGCTCCTGGTAGGCCAGGAAGGCGAACAGCATGCCGGTGCTGATCTGCTGGTCCATCACCGCCAAGGCGCCCAGCCAGATCACCGCCACCCGCTCCAGGCCGAAGATCAGCCGCTGCCCCACCGACAGCACCAGCTCGTGGCGGCGCACCACCAGGCTGGCGTTCATCGCCTCCACCACCAGGTTCAGAAAGCGCGACTGGCGCCGGCCCTGGGCATTGAACAGCTTGATCGCCCCCACGCCGCGCAGCGACTCCAGAAAATGGCTGGACTTGCGGGCCTCGTGCACCAGCGCCTCCTCGGAGGCCTCCCTCATCGGCCGGAACAGCGCCCAGCGCAGCAGGCCATAGAGCGCCACCGCGCCCACCGCCACGCCGGTCAGCATCGGGCTGTAGAGCACCATCAGCCCCAGCGTCAACAGCACCAGCAGGCCGTCGATCACCGCCTCGGAGAACTGCATCGACAGCGCATCCTGAATTTGCTGCACCGCAGCAAACCGGGACCACACATCGCCGGTGTGGCGGCGCTCGAACCACTCCAGCGGCAGCCGCAGCAAATGGGCGAAGACCTGGCCCAGCCACTGCAGCTTCAGGGTGGAGGACAGGTGCAGCACCGCCCAGGAGCGCGCCGCGGCCGCCACCGCCTGCAGCAGCACCAGGCCGCCAAAGCCCACCCCCAGTGTGAGCAGCAGGTCCCGGTCGCCGGTGGGCAGCGCGCTGTCCACCACCCATTGCAGGAAGAACGGCGAGCCCAGCACCAGCAGCTCCAGCGCCAAGGCCAGCAGCAGCACCTGCCCCAGCGCCCGCTTGAGCCCCACCACCCGGCCCATCAGCTCGCGCAGCCGCACCGGCTGGCGCTCGCGCCGCGGCACGAAGGCGGCGGTGGGGCTGAACTCCAGCGCCACCCCGCTGAAGTGCGGTGACAGCTCGGCCAGCGTCAGGTGGCGCACGCCGCGCGCCGGGTCCAGCACGGTGGCCACGCCGCGCCGCAGCCCGGCCAGCACCACGAAATGGTTCAGGTCCCAGTGCAGCACCGCGGGCAGCGCCAGCTGGCCCAGCTGCTCGGGCTCGGCCCGCAGCGCCCGTGGCGCCAGCCCCAGCGCCGCGCCCATCTCGCAGACATCGGCCGCGGTGGCGCCCTTGAGCGAAATCTGGAAGCGCGTGCGCAGCGTGGGCAGGTCGGTGTCCAGCCCGTGGGCGCCGGCCACCATGGCCAGACAGGCCAGGCCGCACTCGGCCGCCTCGGTCTGCAGCACCAGCGGCACGCGCCGCCGGCCCCAGCCGGTGCGCAACAAGCCGCGGGCCACGGTCCCAGGGTCCTCAGGGGTCTCGCTCGTCATCGTGGTCCCATCACCAACGCTGGCGCCAGCCCAGCAGCGGCGCAAACACCCATTCGATCAGCCGCCGCTGCTCCAGCAGCACATCCGCCTCCAACTGCATGCCCGGCTGCAGGGGCTGGGCCTGGGCGCCGGCCGACATGGTCTGCGCCGCCAGGGTGACGACGATGCGGTAGAGCGGCTGCGGCGTGCCGGTCTGCGCCGGCAACGGCAGCGTGGCCAGCTCGGTGGCCTGGGCCGGGGCGCGGGCCACCTGGCTCACCGTGCCCTGCAGCCAGCCGTACTTCTGATAGGGAAAGGCCTGCAGGCGCAGGCGCACCGTCTGGCCGGGCCGCACAAAGCCCAGCGCGCTGGACGGCGCATACAGATGCGCCTGCAGCGGCACCCCGGCCGGCCACAGGCTGGCCATCGCGAACTCGTCGCTGACGGCCTGGCCCGCACCGGCATAGACCGCGGTGATGGTGCCGGACATTGGGGCCGTCACCGGCAGGATGCGGTCGGCCGCCGCCGGATCGGCACGGGTCGACAGCTCACGGATCTCGTCGCGCTGGCGGGCCAGCGCCTCCAGCTGCTGCGCGGTCTGCAGCGGCAGCTCGCGGGCCTCGGCCTGCAGGCTGACCAGATCGCGCGCCAGGGCAGCGCGCTGGCGCTGCAGCGAGGCGGCATCGGCGCGCAGCCCCATCACCTCTTCCTGCTTGGCCTGCACCTGCGCGGTCGAGACGAACTGCTGCCCGGCCAGCGACTCCAGCCGCGCCTGGGCCTGTTCGGCCAACGCCAAGCGCTGCTGGTGGAAGCTCACCTGCCGATCGAGCTGGGCCAGCTCCCGCTGGGCCGCCTCGATGCGGGAGGCCAGCGACTGCTGCTGGGTGTCGGCCACCCGGCGCGCCTGCTGCGCGGTGGCCTCCAGGCTCAGCAGACGGGCCTCGAAAGTCTGCTGCAGCTGGCCCTGCGGCACGGTGGCCAGCCGGGGATCGCCCACTGCCAAGGTCATCAGCAGCTGACCGGCCTGGACCGTCTGCCCCTCCTGCACGGCCAGGCGCTGCACCCGGGCCACCTGCGGTGGCACGATGCGCACCAAGCCGCCGGCCGGCACCAGCACACCGCTGACGACCACCCGCCGGCTGGCCTGCCCCCAGACCAGGAAGGCGCCCAGCGCCAGCAAGGCCGCCACCAGCCCCAGCGTGATCCAGCGCAGCGCCACGGGCCGCGTCAGCTGGATGCTGCCCAGCCACTCCCCCTGGCGATGCCGCAAGGCCTCCGGCCGAAACAGGCTCACCCGCACCTCACCCGGCACGGCAGAACGACACACGGAGGACGGCGCAACAACAGCATGGCGGCCACATCATAGGGCGAGTCCGCGCGCCCAAAAAAAGACGGCGGCCCGGTTTCCCGTGGCCGCCGTCAAAGGGTCCCAACACGTCCTGTTCTGGACTTGCTTCCCTGATGGTGATTTCAGTGGGATGGCCCTCCCCAGAACCGATCCCGGATGACAGCGTCAGTGATTCAGTGGATTACCAGCCGCCGCGCGGCGAGTCGGTGGTGTCGGTCAGACCGCCGACCACGGCACGCAGCTGAGCCTGCGACAAGGGCTGCAGCGCGGCAGCTTGGACGGGCTTGGCACGCAGCGCGCCCAGGGTGTGGCGGACGAGGGTCTTCAGGACTTGCTTCATGGTGGACTCCGGTTGGCTGGGCGCGTTCAGCGCATGGAGTCATTGAACCAAGTCCCCCCTTCTGGCGACACTGTCAACTCTTACAGGGGGGAACCTGCCCGAGCGACGTCCTCCGATCAGTGGATCAAGCCGAGCCGCAGGGCTTTCAGCACCGCCTGGTGCTTGTTGGTGGACTCGAGCTTGTGCATCGCGTTCTGCAGATGCAGTACCGCGGTCCGCTCGCTGATGCCCAGGATGGTGCCCACCTCCCAGGCGGTCTTGCCCTCCATGGTCCAGCGCAGCGCCTCCAACTCGCGGGGCGTCAGCTTGGGTCGTTCCAGGGCCATCACGTCGGGCGGCACAAAGAGGCGCAGGGCGGCGTCCTGGGCATGCACCGCGAACAGCTGCAGGTCGGCCACGATGCGGGTCAGGGCCGTCGCATCGGCCGGCAGGGCCTGATCCCGGTCCACACCCAGCATGAAGTGCCGGCCCTGCGGCAGGTGCATGGCCAGCGCCACCCCGGTGCGGTAGCCGAACGCGGCCTGTTCCTCCCAGAGCGATTCCACCCCATTGCGGACATAGGTGGCCTGGTCCCACAGGATGGGCACGGTGCCGCGCTTGCAGTGCTGCATCACGGGGTCTTGGCGCCATATTTGGCTGTTCTGGAAACCGTCCTTGTAGGCCCTGGGCGTGTTATCCACCGTGTAGAACTCGGAATGCGCCAGCGACTGGTCGACCACCGTCATCGCCGACACGTAGTCAAAGCCGAGGTCGTTCGCGAAGCGAATGACCTCCTGGCGGAAGGCCGCTTCAGTGTCGGCCTGCATGACCGACAAGAAACTGCCATGCAGCAGGCCCGCGCTCACGGCGACAACTCCCGCGCGGCGGTGTCACAACGCCGTAAGGCGGCCCTGACAGGTCTTACATCTAGCTCTTGCACGCTGTCCATTCCAGACTACCGCCATGCCCTCGCTTCAGAATGCTCCCGCACCCCTGCGTCCGCGCAGCGCCATGCCACCCCCCTGGTCCTTGTATTTGTGGCCCACGGTATTTTGGCAGGCAAACCAGCCGCATGCATCGCGGTTCATGCATGTGGGAACCCGTGTGATGCGAGGAAATCCACGCGAACCGCTGTGTGGGCAGACCTTGTGGTGCGAATCCACCCCCCATCCCGAAGCCGGACTGTTGTGGGACTGGGTCGAGATCCACGAGGGTGTGGTGGCCATGGCCGACCCGATGGGCGTGCTGACCAACCTGCGTCTGGTCAGTGACGAGGGCGCGGTGATGACCAGCAACGAGGCCGCGCTGCACCTCAATGGCCTGATCCGCCAGCTGCCCTGGCAGGACGAGGTCTGGCGCACTCTGCGCCAGGCCTGAGCTGGCGCCGCCCCCCCCTCACCGCGCCACCACCCGGGCCAGCTGGCGCGCGACATAGACCAGGCATACCAGCGTCAAGACCACGCTGACCAGCAGCGACACCCCCAGGTCGGCCCAGCCCAGCGGCTCCCCGCGCAGCACACGGTTCATCAGCGTGCTCTGCGCCAGGGCCGGCACCCACAGGTGCCAGGGCCGCTCGCCGTCCTGGTTGACCATGCTCATCATCGGCAGCAGCGAGACCCCCAGCAGCAGCACGCTGGCACTGGCCTGGGCCTCCTTGAAGGTCTTGCAGCGGATCGCAATCGCCATCAGCAGGGCCGACAGGCTGCCCGCCAGCGGCAGCAGCACCGCCAGAAAGGCCAGCGCCTCGGGCCAGCCGTACTGGAAATTGGCCGCCAGGGTCTCGCTGCGCAGCAGCCACTGGCCCGGCAGGAAGCTGAAGCTCGACAGCAAGGCGATCAGCATCGCCACCGCCGCCACCGCGCCCCATTTGCCCAGCACCAGCGCGCCGCGGCCGGTCGGCGTCATCAGCAGCGGCTCCAGCGAGCCCCGCTCACGCTCGCCGGCCGTGGTGTCCAGCGCCGCGTTGAGCGCGCCATAGAGCACCGCCATCAGCACGAAGAAGGGCAGCATGCCGGTCAGCCGCAGGGCCCGAGCCGCGGGACTGCCCAGATCGCGCGGCTGCACGTCCATCGCCTGCAGCACCGCCGGCGAGACGCCGCGCACCAGCAGCCGCAGCGCCCCCTGCTCGCGGTTGAAGCCCTGCAGCAGCGCCAGGATGCGTTGCTGACCGCTGTCGGCGCGCGGGTTGTTCGAGGCACTGACCACCTCGACCGTGGGCACCTCGCCCTGGCGCAGCGCGGTCTCGAAGTTCGGCGGCACCACCACCACCGGGTCCCCCAGCCGGCTCTGCACCAGCTGCTGCGCATAGTCGGCCGGCGCGGCACGCACGGTGTAGGTCTGGCGCGCCAGGTAGTTGCGCAGCGTGGGCGCCTGGTCGATGCCCTGCACCACCACCACGCGCGCCTCGGCCTGCTGCTCGATGCGGCCCACCAGGGTGGAAATCAGCAGCAGCACCAGCGGCCCCATGGCCACCGCGCTCAGCAGCACCGTCAGCAGCGTGCGCCGGTCGCGCAGCGCATCCACCCATTCCTTGCGGAACACGGTCCAGGCCGCCCTCATGGCCGGGCCTCCCCGTTCGCCGTATGGGCCGCGGCGCGCTCCTGCGCACTGAAGGCCAGGTCCACGAAGGCCTCCTCGAAGTCGGTCTGACCGGTGCGCAGCAGCAGCTCGGCCACCGTGCCCTGGGCCACCGTGCACCCGTGCGCGATCACCACCACCTGGTCGCACAGCCGCTCCACCTCCTGCATGATGTGGGTCGAGAACACGATGCACTTGCCCTCGTCGTCGCGCAGGCGGCGCAGGGCCTCGCGCAGGCTGCGCGTGGCCAGCACGTCCAGGCCATTGGTGGGCTCGTCCAGGATGATGTTGGGCGGGTTGTGCACCAGGGCCCGGGCCAGCGCGGTCTTCATGCGCTCGCCCTGGCTGAAGCCTTCGGTCCGGCGGTCCAGCAGCGGGCCCAGGTCCAGCACCCGCGCCAGCTGCTCGGCCCGGGCGGCGGCCTCGGCCAGGGGCAGCCCCTGCAGCCGGCCGTAGTAGACGATGTTCTCGCGCGCGGTCAGGCGCGGGTACAGGCCGCGCGCATCCGACAGCACGCCCAGCCGGGCCAGGGCGGCACGCGGCGTGCGCGCCACGTCCAGCCCGTCCACCCGCACCTGGCCGGCCTCGGGTGGCAGCAAGGCCGCCACGATGCGCAGCGTGGTGGTCTTGCCGGCGCCATTGGGACCCAGCAGGCCGGTGATGGCGCCATCGGCGGCCTGCCAGCTCACCGACTGCAGCGCCGGCACCGTGCGGCGCTGCCGGCCGGTGCCGGTCTGGAAGGACTTGCTCAGGGCCTCGACCTGGATCATCGCGCGCCCCCTTCCAGCACCGCTGCCGAGGCGGGCGACAGCGGCCACAGGGCCGGTGGCCGCGGCAGGGCGGCGGCACAGGCCGAATCGCGGCGCGCCTGGGCCAGGGCCCGGGCGTCCTCGGCTTCGTCCAGGAAGCGGAACACCACATCGCGCAGACAGCCCAGGGCCATCACGCCGTGGCCGGTGTGCGGCACCACCACCGACAGGGCCTGCGGACCCAGGGCCCGGGCCACCCGCTCGGCCTGGGCCGGCGGCGTGGCCGGGTCCACCGCGCCGGACAGCAGCAGCGCCGGCACCGTCGAAGGGGGCACCCGGTAGAACGCCGCCGGCACCGTGCCCCGCGGCCAGCCCTGGCAGACGGCGCGGTACAGCCGCGCCTGGGCATCGCCGAAATCGGTCGGCGGCGCCGCGGCCGCCGTGGCCATGCGCGGCACGTCCTCCGCGCAGACCACCGAGAAATGCATGCCGGTGGCCAGCCCCAGGCCGCGGCCGCCGCCCAGGGCACCCGCCCCCAGGCCCACCAGGGCCTCGAAGCGGCCTTGTGTGGCCTGCTGCACCGCCAGCGGCAGCGCCGACGCGGTGATCGGCGCATACAGTGGCGCCAGCACCAAGCTGGCCACCCCGTCGCGGGTCAGGGTGAAGGTCTCCGGCCGACCGGTGAACGGATGGGCCACGGTGATCCGGCGCGGCAGGCTGGCCAGCAGCGCACGCCACTGTCCGCGCAGGTCCGGGTACATGGCCCGGCAGGCCGGGTCGCGGGCGCAGTCGTCGAACAGGCTGTCCAGCGCCGCCTGAGCCCCGCGGGCGAAGCTCAGCGGCAGCACCATGTCCGGCGGCGCCACACCATCGAGCACCACGCGCCGCACCTGGCCCGGGAACTGGCGCAGGTACTCCAGCGCCGCCCGCGTGCCATACGAGGCGCCCACCAGGTTCCAGCGGCGCACGCCCAGGGCCTGGCGCACGGCGTCCAGGTCCTGCATCGCGATGACGGTCGTGAACTGGCGCAGGTCGCCATCGGGCCGTTTTTCCAGCCTGGCGCGGCAGCGTTGCAGTGCCTGCACCTGTGCGGTGGGGTCGGCCGCCTCGGCCAGGGACCGGTCGGGCGCATCGTCGTCACAGCGCAGCGGCGCGCTGCGGCCGGTGCCGCGCTGATCGACCAGGATCACATCGCGCCGGTTCAGCGTGCGGGCCATCATCTGCGCGATCGGCCCGGCCAGCTCGATGGCGCTCTGCCCCGGCCCGCCGGCCAGGAACACCACCGGGTCGGGCTGGCGTCGGCGCGCCACGGCTGGCAGCACCGCCACCTGCAGGTCGATCTGCGCGCCCTGCGGCCGGGTCGGGTCCAGCGGGCGGCGCAGCACGCCGCACCGGGCATCCACCTCCACCCCCTTGAGCCGGCAGGTCGACAGCGTCAACACGGGCGCCGCGTCGGCCGGGGTGGCGGCACGCGCCAGGCCCCCCACCGCCATCAGCCCCCCCATGCACAGCCCAGCCCACATGCGCCGCATGCGGGGGGTTCTCAGCGCTCCGCCCCGCACCCTCAGCCCTTGAGCAGGCCGTCGCAGGTGGCCTTCTGGCCATCGGCCGCGGGCTGGCGGGCACACACCGGTGACAGCTGGGCCCGCAAACGGCCCAGGGCCGCCGCGTGGCGCCCCTGGGCGTTCCACGTCACCAACTGCCCGCCCACCTTTTGCAAGGCACGGGCGCTGCGTTCGTAGAAGGCGCCGTTCTGCGCGCCGGCCTCGGCGAACACCTGACCCGCCACCTTCTCGATCGTGGCCTCGTCCTGCGGGGCCAGCTCCACCAGCGCGCCCACGTAGTTGGCGCCCCACTGCAGGCGGGTGGCCGGCCCCTGGCTGCGGGCCCAGGCCTGGCCGTACCAGCGCAAGGCGCCGGCGCTGTCGCCCAGGCGGCGGGCGTTGCTCCCCAGCTGGCTCATCAGGTAGTACGGGGCATGGCTCTTGGCCAGGTTGGCCTGGAGCAGCGCATTGCTGTCCTGCCACAAGCCGGCCTGGCCCAGCGCGTGGGCCGCGCCGGTGATCACCGCCTGGCGCTCATAGCCGTCGGTGATCTCGCGGTCCATGCGGGCGGCCAGGGCCCGGACCTCCTGCGTCAGCGCCTTGGGCAGCTGGGGGTGCACGGTGTCCTGGGGCTGGTCCAGCCGGGCCAGGTCCACCCGGGCCATCAGGGCCGAGAGCCGGTCGCTGCGCGACAGCGTGGCATCGGCCTGCAGCCGGGTCAGCGCTGCGTCGGTGGCCTGCACCAGCGCGGTCCGGGCCGGGCCGGCCTGCGGCGCCAAGGCGCGCACGATGTCGGGCGCCGCGTTCACCAGCACATCCATCTGCGCCCGGCTGGCAGCCGGGTCGGCCAGCAGCTGGCGCACCCGCGGCGCGGTGGCCGTGCCCCCGGGCACCGGCTGGCCCGGGGCCGTCTCGGCCAGGGCCTTCAGCAGCAGGCGGGTGGCCGCATCGGCCGCGGCGGGTGGACAGGCCGCCGCCAGCTGGCCCAGCAGCGCGCCCCGGCGCGGGGCCGGCACCAGCTGGGCCTCGTCGGTGTCCCAGGAATAGAAGGCGAGCATGCGCCAGTCGTTGGCGCTGAGGGCCTTGCCGGCACGTGCCTCGGCCAGCACCGCCTGGATGGGACGGCCACCGGCCAGGCCCATCTGCAGCAGGTTCATCACCTGTGCGGCCTCGGCCTCACCCGGCAGACGGGTGATCTCCTGGCCCTTTGGGCTGAACAGGATCAGCGTCGGGTAGCCGCGCACCTTGAAGTGCGCGCCCAGCTTCTGCGCCCCCGGGGCGTCACCGTCGATGTGCACCGCCACGACGCTGCGCGAGCGCTCGATGAAGTCCTGCCGGTTGAACAGCGTGGCCTTGAGCTGGTTGCACGGCGGGCACCAGCTGGCCCCCCAGTACACCAGCACCGGCTTGTGCTGCGCCTGGCCCTGGGCAAAGGCCCGGTCGATGTCGGCCTGGGCGGCGGCGTCCAGCCAGGCCACGCCACCGGTGGCCGCCGGCGACGGAGCCGCCCAGTCCGGCGTGACCAGCGCAGCGCCCAGCAAGCCGGCCGCGAGCAGGCCGCGCCACCGCGGGCGCGACGGAACAAGAAGGCGAGAGGGATTCAAAGGCCGGTTCGGCACGACGCACTCCATGTCAACGGCAACGGGCATCGCCCGGGGCTTGTGGCCCGGCTCGCCCGGCCGGCCCGGTCTGTCGGGCGGTCCAAGGGGGAAAGCGCCCGATTTTGCGCGATCATGCGGGCGGCCTGCCCACCCTCCCCCCCACCGTGACGAAGACCCTCTTCCAGACCGAGCGCCTGCGGGTGCGTGAACTGGCCCCCGGCGACGAACCCCTGCTGGCCGAATTGCATGGCGACCCGGCGGTGGCGCGCTGGCTGGGCGATGGCACCCCGCTGACCGCCGAGATGTGCCTGGCCTGGGTGCGGGTGTCGATGCACAACTATGCCCACCAGGGTTATGGCTATTGCGCGGTGTTCGAGCGCGCGCACGGCGACTTCGTCGGCGGCTGCGGCCTGATCCACCCGCCAGGCGAGCCGCGCCGGCCGGTGGAGGTCATTTACGCGCTGCGGCCGGCCTGCTGGGGCCGGGGCTACGCCCAGGAGCTGGTGCCGGCCATGCTGGATTGGGGTGCCCGCCACGCCGGGTTGCATGAGATCTGGGCCACCGTGATGCCTGACAACCTGGCCTCGGCCCGGGTGCTGGCCCACGCGGGCATGCGCTGGCAGCACACCCGGCCCGATGCCGACGGCCAGCCCACGGCCACCTGGTGCTGGCAGGCACCGACGCAGAGCCCCGCCAAGGGCGACTGAGACGCGTCCTCGGAGCGCTCGGCATCGGCCCGCGCCAGGTCCATCCACAACACCAGCAGCAGCACGAAGGGGCACCGCGGCGCCAGCCGTCAGCGGCCGCAGATCGGCGGACCGGCGCGAAATGCTACGCCAGCGCCTCGCCCAGCATGTCCACGAAGGCCCGGGTTTTGGCCGGCATCAGGCGCCGGCCCGGGAACACCGCCCAGAACGGCTCCGGCGGCAGCCGCCACTCCGGCAGCAACCGCACCAGCCGGCCGGCCGCCACCCGCGGCTGGGCCAGCCGGTCCGCCGCCGCGGTCACGCCCAGGCCGGCCGCGGCCATCTCCAGCAGCAGGGCCGGCAGATTGGCCTGGGTGCTGTGCAGTGGCAGCCCGGTCCAGACCTCCTGCCCGCCATCCGCCCCGTGGCGCGACAGCGCCCACGGGCGGGCCGGCCGGCCCGGCGCGGCCAGCGCCAGCCCATGGGGGGTGCCGCCATCGGCCGCCGGCTCCCGCAGCTGCGCGGGGTGGTGCCAATCCCGCGCATGGTCGGCGACCCAGTCGGGTGCGGCGTAGAGGCCGCCCTCGAAGGTCGCGACGCGGCGGGCGCTGAGCGTCGCGTCATCGGGCAAGGCACCGCCGCGCAGGGCCAGGTCGTAGTTCTCGGCCACCAGGTCGACCCGCCGCGGCGACAGGTCCAGCTCCAGCGTCACCCGGGGATGGGCCTGGGCGAAGGCGGCCAGCGCCGGCGCCAGCACGCCCACCGCCAGGTCGGCCGGCATCGACACCCGCAGCAGGCCGCTGGGCTGGGCCTGGCGGTGCTCGGACAGCGCCAGCGTGGCATCCGTCTGCGCGACCACCTCGCGGGCATGTTCCAGCACCGCGGCCCCGAACTCGGTCAGCGTCAGGCGCCGGGTGGTGCGGCGCATCAGGCGCTCACCCAGCCGCTCCTCCAGGGCCGAGATGCGGCGCGACAGCGTGGACTTGGGCCAGCCCAGCTGGCTGGCGGCCAGCGTGAAGCTGCCCGCCTCGGCCACCTGGGCGAAGAGCAACAGATCGGTCGGGTCCAGCCAGGACGGGGGATGCGCACTGTTCATCGGCTCATTGTTCCACTGACAGAACAAACAAACCCATGAAACCCGGTTTATCGCCCAGGAGCCCGTGAATACAGTGGAGCCATCGAGATTCAATCCCCCCTTTCGGACCCCACACCATGAAGCTCCTGCAAATCAACGGCAGCGCCCGCCGCGTCGAACAAGGCGCTATCTCCACCCTGCTGGCCAATGAGCTCAGCGCCGCGTTGCTGGCGGCCCACCCGGGCAGCCGCGCCACGGTGCGCGACTTGGCGGTGCAGCCGCACCCGATGCTGGATGAAGCCGCCCTGAGCGCCTTGTTCACGCCGGCCGAGCAGCGCAGCCCCGCCCAGGCCGCCCGCGTCACGCTGGACGATCTGGCGATCGAAGAGATCCAGGCCGC
Source organism: Ideonella benzenivorans (assembly GCF_020387415.1). Lineage (GTDB taxonomy): Bacteria > Pseudomonadota > Gammaproteobacteria > Burkholderiales > Burkholderiaceae_C > Ideonella > Ideonella benzenivorans. The sequence goes on from NZ_JAGWCB010000018.1 coordinate 314,682, forward strand.
CGACACCCTGGTGCTGGGCGTGCCGATGTACAACTTCGGCATCTCCAGCCAGCTGAAGAACTGGTTCGACGCCATCGCCCGGGCCCGCGTCACCTTCCGCTACACCGCGCACGGTGCCGAAGGCCTGCTGACCGGCAAGACCGTGTATGCGGTGCTGGCCCGCGGTGGCATCCACCGCGACCAACCCAGCGACACCATCGTGCCCTACCTGCGCACCCTGCTGGACTTTCTGGGCATGACCGATGTGCACTTCATCTACGCCGAGGGCCTGGCCCTGGGCCCCGAAGCCCAGGCCAAGGCGCTGGCCGAGGCCCGCGCCGAGATCGCCCGCCTGACCACCGCCCGCTGAAAGCCGACGGCTGCCGCAGGCCGTCGCCCCATCCCCTTGCAAGGAATTGCCATGACCGCTGTCCAACACCCCCGCACCGTCGAACGCCTGGTGACCGGTGTCGCCACCCAGGATGGCGCCGGCGTCAAGCTCACCCGCGTGCTCACGCACGAACTGCAGCGCCGGCTGGACCCCTTCCTGATGCTGGACAACTTCGGCTCGGACGAGGCAGCCGACTACATCGCCGGCTTCCCCAACCATCCGCACCGCGGCTTCGAGACGGTGACCTACATGATCGCCGGCCGCATGCGCCACCGCGACTCGGCCGGCCACGAGGGCTTGCTGGAGAACGGCGGTGTGCAATGGATGACCGCCGGCCGCGGCCTGATCCACAGCGAGCTGCCCGAGCAGGAGGAAGGCCGGATGGAGGGCTTCCAGCTCTGGCTGAACCTGCCGGCCAAGGACAAGATGGTGCCGGCCTGGTACCGCGACATCCCGACCCAGGCCATCCCGGAATGGCGGGGCGAGGGCGTGACCGCACGGGTGATCGCCGGCCGCACGCACGAGGTGGTCGGCGCGATCGAGCGCGCCCACACCGAGCCGCTCTACCTGGACCTGCATCTGGCGCCAGGGGCCTCGTTCAGCCAGCCGCTGGCCCCGGTGTTCAACGCCTTCGCCTTTCCCTACCGGGGCCGGGTGACGCTGGGCGCGGAAGCCCGCGAGGTCACGGCCGGCCACATGGCCATCCTGGCCAACACCCCGGTCAGCGACGGCGTCACGCTGACCAACCCGGGGCCGGAGGAGGCCCGCGTGCTGCTGATCGCCGGCCGGCCGCTGGCTGAACCCATCGCCCAGTACGGCCCGTTCGTGATGAACACGCAGGAAGAGATCTTCCAGGCCGTGTCGGACTTTCGCGCCGGACGGCTGGGCTGAGCCCGGGCCCTGTCAGGGGCATGAAAAAAGCCACCCCGCGGGGTGGCTTTTCACGTTGGCAGCGCCGAGGCGCCCGGATCAACGGTCCTGCAGCAGCAGCGCGATCGGGCTGTTGCTCGCGTTGTCCAGGATGTACATCGTGTACACACCGGCCGACGCCAGGGAGATGCCATCGCTGGTCGTCGTGGTGTAGATGGTCGGGATCGGCGCGGCCGGGGCGGTCACACCGATCACCGCGTTCGTCACCGCCGACTTGCTGACATAGGTCGACGCGGTGCTGGACGCGTACTGGGTCGGCGCGAACTGAACGCCGCTGAACAGGGCGTTCAGGCTCACCGTCAGCGTCAGCGGATAGCTGGCATCGCTGTTGGACGCGTGGATCAGACGCATCTTGTAGTTGCCCGACGTGGTGGGCAGGCGGTTGTCGTCGGTGATCACGGTCACCTTCGCGTCGGCCACCGAGCTGCCGGTCACGACCAGCGTGGTGTCGCTGCCGGCCGCCAGCGTGAGCGAGCTGCTGCTCAGCGAGCCACCGGCCACCGTGGTGTTGACCGCATAGGTGCCCGCGGCGACCTGGATGTACGGGTTCTGCACCGCCGGCGAAGTCACGGCGGAAACGATCGGAGTCGAGCCCAAGGACAGCGTCACGCTCTGACCACTCGTCAGCGCCGAGATCACACGCACCCGGGCCTGAGTGTTGGTGTACTGGGTGGCCGCGCCTTCCTGCTTCAGCACAATCGCGCCCACCAGCACGCCACCGGTGGTCGGGGTCAGCACCAGGTTGTAGACGCCCTCGCTGTCGAAGCTGACGTTGTCCACGTCCAGCAGCACGGTGGCGTTGTCGCCCGTCGCCGTGACGCGCAGACGGTAGGTGCCGCTGGCCACGGTGCCGTATGACGAGCTGTTACCGCCGCCCACGTCCGACTGCACCGCCGTCGAGGAGGCCAGGTCGTCGGTCGAGGCGGTCAGGTACACGTCCACGGAGCCGGCGTCGGTGGCCGTGTTCAGGACGCGGAAGTACATCTTGCCGCTGTCGGCGCTGTCCTGATCCTCGGTGATCATCATCGACTTCAGGGCGCCGGCCCAGCCATAGGCCACCACGGTGTAGTGGGTGTCGCCGCTGTAGGTGCGCGAGGTGGTGGTCAGCTCGGTGCTCGAACCGGCCGAGGTCAACGCCGTCGCAAAGGAACCCGAGTCACAGTCTGCATAGCCGCTCACGCTGCCATAGGCCACGCTGCTGGACTTCTCCGAGTCATCGACGTACAGGTCCAGACTGCTGTAGCCTGGGCTGGCGTTGAGCAGGCGCACCTTGGTGCTGCCACTGTTGTTGCCGCCGCAGGCGGACAGCACGCCGGTCAGAGGAAGGCCGGCCATCAGGCCCAGCAGGGTTCTTTTCTTCATTCGAAGGTCCAGTCTGTTGCAGACAAAGTGAATCAAGGGCGCGCGGGATTGTGAGGCGGCCTGTATTGCTGGCCTGTTGCCATCTGCAAGGCGCTGGTGAACCGGCGCCCCCCACCTGGAAGCCCGCATGATATGCCGAACGTGGCGATGCCAGGCAGACCCGGGTGACGCGACAAAGTTCACGGCCCCCGCCTCGGTTCGCACGGCGCAGTGCCGCCATTTCAGGCACAGTGGAAGGCAACTCACGGGAAAAGAGAGGCAGCTGGCCGTTTTTCCCTCCATGGAGACCCCACCATGCTGATCTCACCCGTCCCTGCCGCCCCGGTCGCCCCCATCCAGTCCACCCACCCCAGCCCGCCCGCCGTCCAGGGCGTGGCCGCGGTGGAGCCGGTGCACGCCATCGGGGAAGACCAGGCCCGGCTCAGCCGCGAGCTGGACCAGGCGCTGCATGCCATGGACACCCTGCGCAGCGAGCTGGCCGCCAGCCAGGCGCGGCTGGCCGTGGCCTCGCACAGCGTCGCCCAGCAAGCCCGCCAGGTGGCCCCCACGCCCACCGACAGCGCCGACACCGATCTGGCGTCCGGCAACCAGCGCTATGCCACGCAGAGCGCGCTGAACCAGGCCCATCAGGCCCAGCACAGCGCGCTGTCCCTGACGGCCTGAAGGCCTCACCAGATGCGGATGCGGTCCGCAGGCGCCTTGTACATCCTGTCGCCCGGCTTGACGCCGAAGGCCGCCTCGAAAGCATCGTGGTTCATCACCGTGCCGTTGGCACGGAATTCCGGCGGCGAATGCGGGTCGGCCGTCAGCAGCTGCAGCTGCAGTTCATCGCGGTACTTCGAGCGCCAGGCGTGGGCGAAGCTGTAGAAGAAGCGCTGATCCCCGCTCAGGCCATTGATCACCGGCGGGGTCGCGCCGTTCAGCGACAGCTTCCAGGCCTTGTAGGCGATCTGCAGCCCGGAGAGGTCGGCGATGTTCTCGCCCAGCGTCAGCTCGCCATTGACCTTGTGGCCCGGCAGGGGCTCGTAGGCGGCGTACTGGGCCACCAGCCGGTCGCCCAGGGCCTTGAAGGCCTGGGCGTCCTCCGGGGTCCACCAGTTGTCCAGCTTGCCGTCACCGTCGTACTGCGCGCCCTGGTCATCGAAACCATGGCTGATCTCGTGGCCGATGATGGCGCCAATGGCCCCATAGTTGGCCGCATCGTCGGCGGCCATGTCGAAGAACGGCGGCTCCAGGATCGCGGCCGGGAACACGATCTCGTTCATCGCCGGGTTGTAGTAGGCGTTGACCGTCTGCGGCGACATCAGCCACTCGCTGCGGTCCACCGGCTTGCCCATCTTCGCCGCCACCCGCAGGTGCTCGAACTGGCCCGCACGCTCGGCGTTGCCCACCGGGTCACCGTCCTTGACGGTCAGGCCGCTGTAGTCGCGCCAGGTGTCGGGATAGCCGATCTTGGTCGTGTACTTGGCCAGCTTCTCGCGGGCCTTGGCCTTGGTGGCCGGGCTCATCCAGCTCAGGCCGTCGATCGAGTCGCCATAGGCCTTGAGCAGGTTGGCCACCAGCTGCTGCATCCGGGCCTTGTGGTCGGCCGGGAAGTAGCGGGCGACATACTGCTGGCCCACGGCCTCGCCCAGCGCGGCGTCCAGCGCATCGATGCCCTGCTGCCAGCGCGGCATGGGCTGTTCACGCCCCTGCAGCGCCTTGCCGCGGAAGGCAAACCGGGCATCCCGCCAGGGCTTGGACAGCAGATTGGCGTAGCTGTCCATCAGCCGGGCCTGGTAGTACAGCGACCAAGTGCGGGCCGGCACCTCACGCACCGCCTGGGCCAGCGCCTTCACATAGTCGGGCTGCGAGACGTTGAGCCGCTCCAGCGCCCCCATGTGGGCCGCCTGGAAGAAACCGGCCCAGTCCAGGCCCGGGGCCTGGGCGATCAGTTCGGCCCGGGTCCGAGGGTTCCAGGTCTTCTGCGCGTCGCGGTTGGCCACCTCGGTCCACTGGGCCTTGGCGAGCCGGGTCTCCAGCTGCATCACGTCGCGGGCGGAGCGGGCGGCATGCCGCCGGTCGCCCTGCAGGCGGAACAGGGTCTGCAGATAGGCCAGATAGGCGCCGCGGGCCTTGGCCATGCGGGCGTCCTTCGAGAAGTAGTACTCCCGGTTGGGCAGCCCCAGACCGCTCTGCCAGGTCAGCGGCAGGTTCATCTGCGGCGATTTCGGATCGGGCTGCACGTCCAGCGCCAGCGGCACCGAGGTCACGCCCTGCAGCTGCCCCATCAGGCGGGCCACATCGGCGGCGCTGCGCAGCCCCTGCGCCTGGGCCAGCAGCGGCTGCAGCGGCGTCTTGCCCGCCTTGTCCATCGCGGCCTCGTCGGTGAAGGCGCGGAAGTAGGCGGCGATCTTCTGCTCATTGCTGCCGGATCGGTACTGCCCCTTGGACAGCGCCTCGACCAGCGTGCGCACGCGGGCATCAGCCCGGTCGGCCATCTGGCTGAAGTTGCCGTAGCTGGCCTTGTCGGCCGGAATGGGGGTGTTCTTCAGCCACTCGCCGTTGGCGGCGCGAAAGAGATCGTCCTGCGGACGGACGGCCAGGTCCTCGCCGCTGCGGTCGAAGGTGGCAGCGCTGGCCGCGGCCGAAGCCGCAGTGGCCATGGAAGCGGCGGCCGTGGGGCCGGTGGCGGTGCAGGCCGGCAGCGTGCACAGCGCCAGCACGGCCAGGGAAAGGGTGGACAACTTCAGCACAGGTCGCATCCTGAACGGGTCGGTTCGTGAAAGCCCGGGGCCACGCTCATGACGCGGCCGCCGGGACGGCGAAGCCGGTCAGACTAGCACGCACCGCTTTGGTTCAATCCGCGGCGCCCCCTGCGGCCTAGGGGGTCGGCAGGTCGGCCTGCAGCAGGCTCTCCAGGCAGTGTTCGTGGATGCCGTAGAAGGCCTTGATCTCGGCGATCTGGCCCAGCACCTGGGCGCGGCGGGCCTCGTCCACCCGCGCGCCGGCCGGACGCCGCACCGCCAGGATCATCTTGTTCTTGCTGGTGTGCTCCAGCGCGACAAATTCAAACACCTGCGCGTCGTAGCCGTTGGCCTCCAGCAGCAGCGCGCGCAGGCTGTCGGTCACCATCTCGGCCTGCTGGCCCAGGTGCACGCCATGCTGCAGCATGGGCTTGAGCAGCGGCGGCAGCTGCATCTGCGGACGGATCTGTTTGTGGCAGCAGGGGGCGGTCAGGATGATGGACGCCCCCGCGCGGATGCCGGTGTGCAGCGCGAAGTCGGTGGCGGTGTCGCAGGCGTGCAGCGCCACCATCACGTCCAGGTGCTCGGGCACATGGCTGCGCACATCGCCGCAGACGAAGGACAGGCCATCCATGTGCCGCCGCAGCGCCGCCGCGCTGCACAGGTTGACCAGGTCCTCGCGCAGCTCCACCCCGGTCACCGTCGCCTGCCAGCCGCGGGCCTGGGTCAGGTGGTGGTGCATCGCGAAGGTCAGGTAGCCCTTGCCGGAGCCGAAGTCCACCACGCTGACGCGCCCTTCGCGCGGCTGCAGCTTGGCGGCCTCCAGCGCATGGTCCAGCACCTCGACGAACTTGTTGATCTGCTTCCACTTGCGCGCCATGGCCGGCACCAGGCGGTGCTGCGCATCGGTCACGCCCAGATCCTCCAGAAAGGGCAGGTCCAGGCTCAGGAAGCGATGCTTCTCGCGGTCGTGGCCGGTGGCCGCGGCTTTCGGCGCACCGGCCTGCTGCAGGGCCTTGCGCGTGACGCCGATGCGCCCGCGCTTGCTGACCATCAGCTGCCACTCCTCGGTGGTGGTGAACAGGTGGGCGTGGCTGAACTCGGTGCCCAGCATGGCCTGCACCGCAGCCAGGCCCTCGGCCTGCGGCGGGTTCTTGGTGATGTCGCGGGTGGCGTGGTGGTAGAGCAGGCTCAGGCAGGGCTGGCCGCGCAACACCAGCGGCCGGGCCGTCACCCGCACCAGGTCCGAGCCGCTGCGCCGCGGCTTGCCCAGCACCAGCTTGACGCAACGCTGCTCGGCCAGGCTGGCGGAGAGGGCGTCGAAGAAGCGGTCGCGCCGGGCCAGCTCGGCCAGCGCGTCAGGGGCATCGGACAGGGTGGAGGCGGTGTCGTCCGCAGCATCGGTACTCATAGGCGGCGATTGTCCGTCAGCGCCCCCTCAGCGGATCTGGGCCAGCAGCGTCGCCACCTCGGCCGCCGAGCGCACGCCCAGCTTGGAGAAGACCTTGGCACGGTGCACCTCCACCGTCCGCACCGAGATGTGCAGCTCGTCGGCGATGACCTTGTTGAGCCGGCCCGCGGCCACCCGCTGCATCACCTCGCGCTCGCGCTCGGACAGGCTGGCCAGCCGCGCGGCAGCCTCATCGCCCGCGGCCTGGCTGGCATGCTGGGCCGCCTCCACGGCGAGCGCCTTCTGCACCCGCTCCACCAGCGCGTCGTCGCTGAAGGGCTTCTCGACGAAGTCGAAGGCGCCCTTCTTCAGCGCCTCCACCGCCATCGGGATGTCGCCATGCCCGGTCAAGAAGATCACCGGCGCCCGGAAGCCCTGCGCCACCAGCTCGTCGTGCAGTTGCAGGCCCGACATCGGCTCCATGCGCACATCCAGCAGCACGCAGCCGCGCAGCGGGCCGGCAGCCAGCGCGCTCAGAAAACTCGGCGCGTCGGGGTAGGCGGCCGTCGCCAGGCCGTGCGACTGCAGCAGAAAGCCCAGTGCGTCGCGCACCGCCGCCTCATCGTCGACCAGGTGCACCATCGGGTGTGTCATCAGGCTCTCCAGTGTCGGCCGCCCCGGCCGTGTCCTGCCAGACCGGCAGGGAACAGGAAAATCGCGCGCCGCCCAAGGGGCTGACGCCGGCATCGAAGGCGCCGTGGTGCACCTCGATCACCGAGCGGCAGATCGCCAGCCCCATGCCCATGCCTTCGGGCTTGGTGGAATAGAACGGCGTGGTGAGCTGCTCGGCCGTGCGACCGGCCAGGCCGGGGCCGTTGTCGTCCACGTCCAGCCGCACGAAGCCGCCGGCCGTCTCCGTGCCCGAGACGATGATCTGCCGGGCCAGCCCGGGTGGCCGCTGCACCAGCTCGTCGGCGGCGTTGCGCAGCAGGTTGATCAGCACCTGCTCTATCAGCACCGGGTCGGCCTGCACCTTCGGCAGCGTGGCGGGCAGGTCCAACGACACCCGCACCTGCTGGCGCTGGAAGTCCCGCTGCAGCAGACCCACCGCCTGCTGGACGATCTCCCGCAGCACGGCCGGCTCGCGCTGCGGCGCGCGCCGGGTCAGGAACTCGCGGATGCGCCGCACGATGCGACCGGCCTCGGCCGCCTGCTCGCCCTGGCGGCGCAGGGCCTGCATCACCATCGCGTCGTCGCAACCCGCCTGCTCCAGCCGCCGCAGCACCCCGGCGTTGTAGCCGGCCACCGCGGTAAGCGGCTGGTTCAGTTGATGCGCCAGGGCCGAGGCCACCTCGCCCAACGTGGTCAGGCGCGCCTGGTGCGCCAGCGCCTCGGCCTGGTGACGTTCGCGCTCCTCCAGCCGCTTGCGGGTGGTGATGTCGATGATCGAGCCCATCCAGCCGATCTGCTGGCCGCGTGCGTCCACCAGCGGCGACTCGAACACCATCACCTCGATCCGATGGCCATCGGCGTGGCGCCACTCGGCCTCGTAGCCCTCGCGCGGGGCCAGGCCGGCCAGGCCGCGGCGGCTGCGCTGCATGGCCTCGCCGGCCGATTCGGGCGGCCAGTACGGCATGGGCGGCTTCAGGCCCAACAGCTCTTCGGCCGGCCGGCCCACCATCTCGCAGAAGGTGCGGTTCACATACAGCAGCCGGCCATCGGCGTCGCGCGCGCGCAGGCCCACCAGCGCCGAGTCCTCCATCGCGCCGCGCCAGGCCACCTCGGTGCGCCAGGCCGCCTCGGCCGCGCTGACCTGCCGCATCTGGCGCCGCAGCAGCAGCGTGGCGCCGCCGATCAGCAGCAGAAAGCCGCCCACCAGCACCAGCGGCACACCCTGCCACCAGGGCGGCGGCGCCTCGCGCTCGGTCAGCTGCAGGTACACGCCGGGCAGGCCGCCCCCCACCAGCACCCGGTAGCTGTCGCGCAAGCCCGCCGCCGCAGGCGCGCGCACCAGTCCATCGGCCGAGGCGATCACCTGGTCACTGCCGTCCACCAGCTGCACCTCGTAGCGGCGGGTCAGCCACCAGGGGGTGTCGCGCTTGAGCAGCGCGGTGGGCGAGAAGCGCACCACCACCTTCTCGCCCGCGACGTCGAAGCGGTTGGTGTCCGGCACGGCCTCGGCCAGCGCAGGGTCGACCGGTGCCACCAGGTGGGCGCTCAGGCCGTCGCGCTCATCCTCGCGGGTGGCCCGCTTCAGGTCGAACGGCGGCACCGACTGGGCCGGCAGGTGCGCCACGATGCGGTTGTCCACGTCCAGCCAGGTGACGCTCAGCCACAGGCCACGCAGCCCCGCCTCCACCTCCGGGTTGGCGGCCAGGGCCTGGCGGTTGCGGGGCATGCGCCGCAGCTGAGCGGCCAGGGCCCGCAGGTGCACCGCCTCCAGGTCCAGCCGGGCCCGCAGCTGCGCCTCTGCGCTGAGCGCGTCCGAGATCATGGTGTGGTGCGACTCCTCGCGCTCGGCCTGGCTGGTGCGGTAGGCCCACAGCACCACCCCGCTGACGAACAGCAGCGACAGCAGCAGCGGCCAGGCCCACAGCCCGCGGCGCAGAGCCGCCGGCAAGGCCGGGCGCAACAGCGCCGCGGCCGCGGGTGAGGAGGTGTCGAAAGAAGATCGCATGGGCGGTCGCAGTCTAGCCAGCGCCAGCGCCAAAACGGCCCGTCGACCGCATCCGGCCTCATGGATTACCCGCAAATCACCGCGCCCGCAGGCCGGAATGTGGAATTCCACAGTTCCACGGCCCTCCGCGCGCCCACACACTGCGCGCCGTGCGCCCCGTGCCACGCATCGCCTTGTCACAACGACTCAGGAGACAACCATGACCCGCCTCACCCGCCGCCTGGCCCTGGCCACCGCCGCCGTGTCCCTGGCCACCAGCGGCCTGCTGCTCACCCCCGCCCAGGCCCAGTCGCCCATCGTCATCAAGTTCAGCCACGTGGTGGCCAACGACACGCCCAAGGGCAAGGCCGCCGACTTCTTCGCCAAGCGCGCGGCCGAGCTGACCAAGGGCCGGGTCAAGGTCGAGGTCTATCCGAACAGCCAGCTCTACAAGGACAAGGAAGAGATGGAGGCCCTGCAGCTGGGCTCGGTGCAGATGCTGGCGCCCTCGCTGTCCAAGTTCGCCCCGCTGGGCGTGAAGGAGTTCGAGGCCTTCGACCTGCCCTTCATCTTCGACGACTACACCGACCTGCACGCCGTCACCCAGGGCCCCGTGGGTGCCAAGCTGCTCAAGAAGCTGGAAAGCCGCGGCATCACCGGCCTGGCCTACTGGGACAACGGCTTCAAGGTGATGTCGGCCAACAAGCCGCTGAAGTCCCTCGAGGACTACAAGGGCCTGAAGATGCGCATCCAGTCTTCCAAGGTGCTGGACGCGCAGATGCGCGCCATCGGCGCCCTGCCCCAGGTGCTGGCCTTCTCCGAGACCTACCAGGCCCTGCAGACCGGCGTGGTGGACGGCACCGAGAACCCACCGTCCAACCTCTACACCCAGAAGATGCACGAGGTGCAGAAGCACCTGTCCGTGACCAACCACGGCTACCTGGGCTACGCCGTCGTCGTGAACAAGAAGTTCTGGGACGGCCTGCCCGCCGACCTCCGCGCCCAGCTGACCCAGGCCATGGCCGAGGCCACCAAGGTGGCCAACGACAGCGCCTTCAAGGACAACCAGGATGCGCTGGCCAAAGTCAAAGCCTCGGGCAAGACGACCATCTACGAACCCAGCAAGGGCGATCGCTTCCTGCTGAAGAAGGCCATGTTCCCGGTGCACAAGCAGATGGCCTCGCGCATCGGCGACGAGACCCTCCAGGACATCTACAAGGCCACCCACTTCGATCCCACCAAGATGTGATCGTGGCGGGCCCCGTGCCTGCCCTTCCCCCGCTTTGTCCAAGGAGAGCCCCCCATGAAATGGCTCGATCACCTGGAAGAGTGGCTGATTGCGACCTTCATGGGCGCCGCCACCCTCATCACCTTCATCGCCGTGCTGCACCGTTACCTGGTGGGCTTTGAGTCTCCGCTGCAGGACTGGCTGCTGAGCCTGAACTTCGCCTGGACGCAGGAGGCCACCATCTACCTCTTCGTCTGGATGGCCAAGTTCGGCGCCGCCTACGGCGTGCGCACCGGCATCCACGTCGGCGTGGATGTGCTGATCAACCGCCTGCAGCCCCGGCACCGCCGCAAGGCCGTGCTGTTCGGTCTGCTGGCCGGCGCCTTCTTCACCGGCGCGGTGGCCACCATGGGCGGCCGCTTCGTCTGGGAGAACGGCGCCCACTACGCCTTCGCCAGCGCGCTGGGCATGGACGTCTCCCAAATGATCGAAGGCCCCACCACCCCCGATCTGGAATGGCCCACCTGGATCATCTACTGCGCCATCCCGCTGGGCTCCTCGCTGATGTGCTTCCGCTTCCTGCAAGTGGCCTGGGGCTACCTGCGCACCGGTGAGCTGCCGCACCACGACCACGGCTACGTGGAAGGCCTGGACGACGAGACCGAGCAAGCCAAGGCCTGAGGGACCCACCATGAGCGGCATCATCATCTTTTCCCTGCTGCTGGTCTTGATGCTGACCGGCATGCCCATCTCCATCGCGCTGGGCCTCACCGTCCTGACCTTCATCTTCGGGTTCACGCAGGTGCCCGTCGAGTCGGTGGCGCTCAAGCTGTTCACCGGCATCGAGAAGTTCGAGATCATGGCGATCCCGTTCTTCATCCTGGCCGGCAACTTCCTCACCCACGGCGGGGTCGCGCGGCGGATGATCAACTTCGCCACCAGCATGGTGGGCCACTGGCACGGGGGCCTGGGGCTGGCCGGTGTGGTGGCCTGCGCGCTGTTCGCCGCGGTGTCGGGCTCCTCACCCGCCACCGTGGTGGCCATCGGCTCCATCCTGCTGCCCGCCATGACCAAGGCCGGCTTCCCGAACAAGTTCGGCGCCGGCATCATCACCACCTCCGGCGCGCTGGGCATCCTGATCCCGCCGTCGATCGTGATGGTGATGTACTCGGTCTCCACCAACACCTCGGTGGGCGCGCTGTTCATGGCCGGCGTCATCCCCGGCCTGCTGCTGGCCTTCCTGCTGGGCCTGACGGCCTGGTGGCGAGCCCGCAAGTTCGACTACCCGCGCATGAAGAAGGCCACGCTGGGCGAGCGCTGGAAGGCCTTCCGTGAATCGGTCTGGGGCCTGCTGCTGATCGTCATCGTGATGGGCGGCATCTACACCGGTCTGTTCACACCGACCGAGGCCGCCGCGATGAGCGCCGTCTACGCCTTCATCATCGCCGTGTTCGTCTACAAGGACATGGGCCTGAAGGACGTGCCGCGCGTGCTGCTGAGCTCGGCCAACATGAGCGCGATGCTGCTCTACATCATCACCAACGCGGTGCTGTTCAGCTTCGTGCTCGCCAACGAGAACATCCCGCAGCAGCTGGCCGACTGGCTTGTGGGCATGGGCCTGGGCCCGATCGCCTTCCTGCTGGTGGTCAACGTGCTGCTGCTGGTGGCGGGCAACTTCATGGAGCCCTCGTCCATCGTGCTGATCATGGCGCCCATCCTGTTCCCGGTGGCCATGAAGCTGGGCATCGACCCGGTGCACTTCGGCATCCTGATCGTGGTGAACATGGAGGTGGGCATGTGCCACCCGCCGGTGGGCCTGAACCTGTACGTGGCCTCGGGCATCACCAAGATGGGCATCACCGAGCTGACCGTGGCCGTCTGGCCCTGGCTGCTCACCATGCTGGGCTTCCTGATGCTGGTGACCTACTGGCCCACCCTGTCGCTGGCCTTGCCACAGGCGCTGGGCATGGTGGCGGGCGGCTGATCGCCCCACGGGTCCAGCGCCACCGCGGCCTGGGCCCATTGCGCGTTGACGGTCCACGGCATGCTGGCTCCCTGGGCCCGTCTCAGGGCAGATCGGTCTCGGGCCGGTCGCGCGGCACCAGCACGAGGTAGGCCGGCACCGGCTGGCCGGCCAGCGGCTTGACCATCACCCGCAGCAGGTTGGTCCGGTCGCTGGACAGGATGTGCTCCCGCAAACGGACCGGCGCAAAGCCACGCCCGGCCCAGAAATGCTCGGCCCGGGTGTTGCCCACCACGACGCCCAGGCGCATCCACTGCGCGCCGCCCTGCACCGCCCAGTCCTCCAGGGCCTGGTAGAGGGCGCGGGCCAGACCGCTGCCGTGCAGCCCGGTGGCCAGCAGGAACAGGGCCACATGCCAGACACCGGGCGCCATCATGTCGCGCACGACGATGGTCACCCCCACCAGCGTGCCATCCGGGCCGAACAGGCCTAGGCATTCCTGGTCGCGGTAGGGCATCTCGGGCGGCGGCCGGTCGTCGAAGGCCTCCTGGGCCTCGCCGGGCCAGGCTGGGCGGCCGCTGACGACCTCGAAGTACAGCGGGTTGGCGTCGTAGAGGGCCTGCAGCAGCGGTACCTCGTCGGCGCGCAAGGGACGGGCATGGTGACCCCGGGCCTGGAAACGCCATTCCGGCGCCAGGCCGGTCAAAGCATCCGGCAGAGTCATCCCGCCATGCTACGCCCCAGCCTCGGGCAGACGGGCGTAGAGGCACAGGTTGCGCAGCGAGCCATCCGGGCCCCGTTGCGCGTGGCGTTGGATGCCTTCCAGCAGAAACCCGCTGCGCTCGGCCACCCGTCGCGAACGGACATTGGCCTCGTCGGCAACCAACTCCACCCGCTGCATGAACAGCTGGCGGAAAGCCAGCTCGGTGACGGCCCGGACCGCCTCGGTGATCAGGCCCCGGCCGGTGTCGCCGGTGCGGCACCAGTAGCCCACCTCGATCTTGGGCACCAGCCATTCGGGCCGGTGCAAACCAGCAAGGCCCACCAGGCGCCTGCTGGCCCGCTCGATCAGCAGGAAAGGGAAATCCTTGCGCAGCAGGACCTGGGCCTGGCTTTGGCGGCAGAACAGTTCGGAAGCCTGGACCGTGGGCTCGGCCGCCACCCACGGCAGCAGGCCCATGAAGCGGCGCAGTTCAACGATGGACTCGGCCAGCGCCTCGTGGACCGCCCCCCCATCCCCGGCCTGCGGTGTGCGCAGCAACAGCCGCTCGGTCTCGATCGTGCTGGGCAGATCCAGCCGCAGGGGATGGAATGGCATGGTCATCGCACTTCAGCAAGGCCATCGCGCGCACAGCGCGTGGGGGTGACCATTGTGCGTGAGACGACAACGCCCACCCCCTGCCCCAGCTCAGGCCGCAATGCGTTTGGCGATCGCCCGCTCCAGCCACTGCGGCCCGCCGCCCGACAGCCGGAACAGCCAGCGGGCCATGCCGCCCACCGGCCAGTGCACCCGGCCCCGGCCACGGGCCTGGGCGGTGCGCCAGACCTGCTCGGCCACGTCCTCGGCGGTCAGCCGCACGCCCAGGCGGCGAATGCTCTGCGCGTCCATGTCCTGCACCATCGCGGTCTGCACGAACAGCGGCATCAGGTCCTGCACGCGGATGCCGTCCTTCTCCCACTCGATGCTCAGTGCCTCGGTCAGCCCGCGCACCGCGAACTTGCTGGCCGAGTAGGTGGCCAGCGAGGCTTGGCCGTAGATCGCCGCGGTGGAGCACAGGTTGATGACCTGCGCGCCCGGCGTGGCCGCCAGCAGCGGGTGGGCCAGCCAGCAGCCGTTGAGCACCCCGGTGACATTCACGTCGACCACCGCGTGGTGCTTTTCCAGCGGCGACTGGGCGAAGGGGCCGGAGATCAGGATGCCGGCGTTGTTGACCAGCAGGTCCAGGCGGCCGAAGCGTTCGCGCACGGTGGCCAGGGCCGCCGTCCACTGGGCCGGCTCGGTCACGTCCAGGGGCAGGCCCAGGCAGCGCGTCTCGCCCAGGCCGCGCACCAGATCGGCCAGGCCGGTGGCGTCGATGTCCCCGGCGATGACGAACCAGCCCTCGCGGGCAAAACGGCGGGCGGTGGCGCGGCCGATGCCGGTGGCGGCACCGGTGATCAGGACGCAGCGGCTTGGGGTGTCGTCGGCCATGGGGCGGGGGCTCCTTCAGAAGCGGTCGGGGTCGCAAGAGTGGCTGAGGCCGCGGCCCGGGCCATGAAGCGCTGGCTGGCCTGGCCCAGGGCCTGCACCGCGGCGGCAGCCGAGGCCAGGTAGCCCGCCTGCAGCTGGAACACATGCCAGCGCCGGGCGTGCACCTCCAGCTGCGCCGGCAGGCCGCAGGCCTGGGCGTGGCGGGCCAGGGCCAGCGCGTGGCCGCGCAGGATCTCCTCCTCACCCACCTGGATGAACAGCGGCGGCAGGCCGGCCAGGTCCTGGCTCAGCGGCTGGTGCTCCGGCGCGTCGGCCGGCGCGGCGTACCAGCGCAGGGCCTGGGTGAGCCAGCCCGGGCGCAGCATGGGGTCGCGCTGGGCGGGGTCGGTGGAGCCGCCCTCGGTGCGCAGGTCCGTCACCGGCGAGAGCAGCAGCAGCCCGGCCGCCGGGGCCTCGCCCAAGGCCTTGAGCCGCAGGGCCAGCGCCAGGGCCAGCGCACCACCGGCCGAATCGCCCGCGATGACGATGCGCCCGGCCGGCAGGCCGCGGGCCCGCAGCGCCCGCCACACCGCCAGCGCGTCGTCCAGCCCCGCGGGGTAAGGGTGCTCGGGCGCCAGCCGGTAGTCCACCACCCAGACGGGGCATTGCGCGGCCGGGGCCAGGCGGCTGCTCAGGCTGCGGTGGGTGGCCGGGCCGCCCAGGCAGAAGGCGCCGCCGTGCAGGTAGAGGATGGCGCCGTCGGCGGCCTCGCTGCGGCCGGGCGGGCTGAGGACTTCCACCGGGACGGCGCCGACGCGTTCCTGGCGCCGCTGCACGCCGCCGCCGGCGAACATGGTGAGCGTCAGCACCCGCGCCACCGCGCGCTGCAGCGGCGCGTTCAGCGGCGGGCCCACCAGCAGGCGGAAGCTGTGGCGCAGCAGGCTGCGCAGGCCGGCGGCCACCACGGCCTCGCTGCGGCTGGCGGGCTCGCGCAGCTCCACCGCACCGGGCAGGCCGGGGGCCTCGGCCAGCGGCCGGCTCAGGCGGTAGGCCGACAGCGAGGACCAGCGTGTCCAGGCCCGGAAGCTCAGCGTGAAGCCGGGCCAGTTGGTGGGGTTGTGGCCGCGGGCGTCGATGTACCAGCTGCGGCAGCCGTTCCACACCGTGGCCGTCAGCCGGCGCTGCACCCAGCGGTTGAAGCGGCCGAAGCGGCCGGGGTCCACCTCCAGCGCGGTGGCGCCGGCCTGCTGCATCGCCCGCCGGCAGCGCATCACATGGGCGATCTGGCTCTCCAGCATGTAGACGATGGAGTTGTGGCCCAGGTTGGTGTTGGGCCCGTAGAGCGTGAACAGGTTGGGAAAGCCCGGCACCGTCAGGCCCAGGTAGGCGGCCGCGCCCTCGCGCCAGGCTTCGTCCAGCGTGCGGCCGTCACGGCCGGTGATGCGCATGGGCGCCAGGAACTCGGTGGCCGCGAAGCCGGTGCCGTAGACCAGCACGTCGGCCGGGTGCAGCCGCCCGTCCACCGTCTCCACCCCCGCGGGCGTGATGCGGCGGATGCCCTCGGTCACCAGGGCCACGTTGGGCCGGGCCATGGTGGCCAGGTAGGTGGAAGACAGCAGGATGCGCTTGCAGCCGATGGGGTAGTCGGGCGTCAGGCGCTGGCGCAGCGCGGCGTCGGGCACCTGGCGCTTCAGCAAGCGCTGGAAGGGCCCACCCACCGCCCAGCGCATCAGGCCCTTGAAGCGGGTGAAGGCCAGGGCCTGGGATTCGTAGTGCAGGTAGATGCCCAGGCGGCGCAGCCGCATGCGCCAGGGCTGGCGCCGCATGGCGCTCTGCTCGGCCGCGCTGTAGGGGCGGTCCGGCCGCGGCAGCACATAGGCGGCCGAGCGCTGGAACACGCTGAGCTGGCTCACCCGCGGCGCGATGGCCGGCACGAACTGGATGGCCGAGGCACCGGTGCCGATCACCGCCACCCGCTGGCCTTCCAGCGCCACGCCATGGTCCCATTGCGCGGAGTGGAAGCGCGGGCCGGCGAAGTCCGCCAGGCCGGGGATGTTCGGCAGGGCCGGGCGGCTGAGCTGGCCCACGGCGGTGATCAGCTGGCGGGCCTGCAGGCGCTCGCCATCGGCCAGCGTCACCGTCCAGCCCTGGGCGGCATCGTCCCAGGCGGCCTCGCGCACCTCGGTGTGCAGGCGCAGGTGGCGGCGCAGGTCGTACTTGTCGGCGCAGTGGCGCAGGTAGTCCAGGATCTCGGGCTGGGTGGCGAAGCTGCGCGACCAGTCGGGCTTGGGCTCGAAGGAGAAGGAGTAGAGGTGCGAGGGCACGTCGCAGGCGGCGCCGGGGTAGGCGTTGTCGCGCCAGACGCCGCCCACGTCGCCGCCCTTCTCCAGGATCAGGAAGCGGGTCTCGCCGGCCTGGCGCAGCGCCACGGCCATGCCCAGCCCGGCAAAGCCGCTGCCGATGATCAGGGCGTCCAGCATCTCGGTGTTCGTGTCGGCCATCGTCTGCCTCAACCCAGGCGCTGCAGCAGGCCCAGCAGGCGCTCGAAGGTGGCGCCGTAGGGCGGGCGGAACAGCGCGGTGCCGGCCCAGCGCGACTGGTGGAACACGGGCTTCAACTTGCTGAAGGTGTTGAAGCCCCACTCGCCGTGGTAGGCCCCCATGCCGCTGGCGCCCACGCCGCCGAAGGGCTGGTGCTCCTGGCCCAGGTGCCACAGGCAGTCGTTGACGGTGACGCCGCCGGAGATCGTCTCGCGCAGCACCCGGTCGCGGTGGGCCGTGTCGCGGCCGAACCAGTACAGGGCCAGCGGCCGGTCGCCTTGCTGGACGTGGCCGATGGCCGCGTCCAGCGAGGGCACTTCCAGGATGGGCAGCACCGGGCCGAAGATCTCCTCGCGCATCAGACGCGCGCCCGCCGGCGGGTTGAGCACCAAGGTCGGCGCGATCTTGCGCGTGCCCTGCTCCAGCGACTCGTGGGCCGGGTTGACCTGCATGATGGTGGCACCCAGGCCGGCGGCCTCGGCCACCATGTCGCGCAGCCGGGCGTGGTGCCGCGGGCTGACGATGGCGGTGTAGTCGGGGTTGTCGCGCAGCGTCGGGTACATGCGCTCGGCCGCGCGGGCGATGCGCCGCGCCAGGGCCTCGCCCTGGCCGGTGGGCACCAGCACGTAGTCGGGCGCCACGCAGGTCTGGCCGGCGTTGAGCAGCTTGCCGTAGGCGATGCGCTGGGCCGCCTCGTCCAGGTCGGCGGAGCTGTCGATGATGGCCGGCGACTTGCCCCCCAGCTCCAGCGTCACCGGCGTCAGGTTGGCGGCGGCGGCCTGGGCCACCAGCCGGCCCACCGGGGTCGAGCCGGTGAAGAACAGGTGGTCGAAGGGCAGGTGGCTGAAGGCCTGGCCCACGCTGGCGTCGCCGGTCACCACGCTCATCTCATCGGGCGCGAAGGCCTCGGCCACCGCGTGCGCCAGCAGGGCCGAGAAGGCCGGGGTCAGCTCCGAAGGCTTGATCAGCACCCGGTTGCCCGCGGCCAGCGCCGCCAGCGCCGGGCCCAGCGAGAGCTGCAGCGGGTAGTTCCAGGGCGCCACCACGCCCACCACGCCCAGCGGCTGGGGCAGCAGGCGGTTGCGCCCGGGCAGGAAGTGCAGCTGGGTGGGCACGCGCCGCTCGCGCATCCAGCCCTTCAGATGGCGCAGCGCATGGCGCAGGCCGGCGCGCACCACGAAGGCCTCGGCCAGCCGGGTCTCGTGCGGGCTGCGGCCGCTGAAGTCGGCGCTGATGGCCTGCACCAGGGCCGCTTCGTGGCGGTCCAGCAGCGCCCCCAGGCGCTGCAGCCGGTCGCGCCGCTCGGCCAGCGTCGGAAAGGGCTGGCGGCCAAAGGCCTGGCGCTGGGCCTCGAAACGGTCCACCAGGGGGGAGGGCGGGGTCTGCTGCACGGCGTTGTCTCCACGTTGAACCGGCGCCGGGCGGCCGGACCCGGCTCCCGCACGAACGTTCGATGCACGGCCGCGATGATGCCGAGCCCACGGCGCGGCCCCCAGGGCGTCAGAGGCCGTTCACTTTATGATTTGGGCCAATTGATGGCCTCTCAGGGAAAGTCGGGAGGCCCGGGACGGACACCGCGCGATGAACAACGTCTGGGATTTCCACCGCAGCCCGGCCAGTGTGGCGCTGATGCTGGCCTATGGCCGCGAACAGGGCCTTGCGCCCGCGACGCTGCTGGCCGGCAGCCGGCTGACCGAGGCCCAGCTGGTCGATCCGAACACCCTGCTCTCGGCCGCCCAGGAACTGGCGGTGGTGAGCCAGCTGCTGCGGGCCCTGGGCCACCCGCCCGGGCTGGGCCTGGCGGTCGGCGCGCGTTACCACTTCTCGCACTACGGCCTGTGGGGTTACGGCCTGATCACCTGCGCCACCGCGGGCGACGCGCTGGCGCTGGCGCTGCGCTTCCTGCCGCTCAGCCACGCCTTCACCACCATCGCCTACCGCGAGGAGGGCCCGCTGGGCGTGCTGAGTTTCGGCGCGCCCGACGTGGCCCCGGGCCTGCAGCGCTTTCTGGTCGAGCGCGACCTGGCCGGCGCGGCGGTGCTGCTGCAGGAGGTGGCCGGCGCCGACGTACCGCTGGCCTGGCTGCGCCTGCAGGCTCCACGCCCGGCCACCCGCGGTCGCCCCGCCCCGGCGCTGGACCGCCCGGTGGCCGGCGCGGTGCCGCAATGGGGCGCACCCGACACCAGCCTGGCCTTCGACCGCCGGCTGCTGACGCGGCCCCTGCCGCAGGCCAACGCGCTGACGCTGGCGCAGTGCGAGCAGCTCTGCGCCCAGCTGCTGGAGCAGCGCCGCGCCCGGCTGGGCACCGCGCAGCAGGTGCGCCAGCAGCTGGCCCACCGTGGCGCCGCCCCGGCCCACCGCACCCTGGGCGCGCTGGCCCGCCAGCTGCACCTGAGCGAGCGCACCTTGAAGCGCCGCCTGCAGGCCGAGGGCACGTCCCTGCGGGCGCTGCAGGCCCAGGCCCGTCAGGCCCAGGCCCTGGCCCTGCTGGCCGACGCCCGGCTCAGCCTGGGCGAGGTGGCCGACCGCCTGGGCTTTGCCGACCTCTCCAGCTTTTCCCAGGCCTTCAAGCGCTGGCAGGGGGTGTCGCCGCGGGCGTACCGCCTTCAGCGCGACGGCTGAGGCCCTGCGCCTCAGTCCAAGGGCAGGGTGCCCCGGCAAGCGGGGTAGCCGGTGCAGCCCCAGAACGCCTTGCCGGCGTTGGCGCCGCGCTGGGCCACACGGCGCACCATGACCTGGCCGCAGCGCGGGCACGCCGGCGGCGTCGGCTGAATCGGCGTGGTGGCTGTCACAGGCGGGGTCGGGGAGGCCGCGGACTGCACCTGCTGGATCAGGCCGAGCAGGCGGGGACCGTCGATCAGCCGGACATGCCGCCCTTCGGCGAACGCGCGGGCCTCGTCGGTGAAGCGACCGGAGGTGACGACGAAGCCACTGGCGGCGCCACGGGCGGCCATCACGCCATAGTGGGCGCGCACCACGTCCACGCCCACCCGGAAGGCCCGCCATTGCTTGCACTGCACCAGATGGGTCTCGCCATCGCGCCGCAGCACCAGGTCCACGCCGCCGTCGGGGCCGCCACCGCCGGTCTCCAGCACCTGAAAGCCCTGTTGGCGGAAGATTTCACCCACCAGCTGTTCGAACGCCTGCCACGACATGCCCTGCAGGGCATCGGCCGTCGGGTTGGCACTGACGTTGGCGACCAACGCCTGGCGCTGGCGGCGGCCGAACCACGACACCCCCGCGCTGACCAGGCACAGCCCCGGCAGCAGGTACTGGCCGGCCCCGGCCAGGCTGCGCCAGAGCATCTGGCTGATGAACGTTGGGTCCCCGCGGAGGACCGGGGCAGGCTGCTGCGCCACATGGTGCAGCCCCAGGTAGAGCAGCAGCGCAAGGCCAACGCCGGCCCACCACGGCAGCAGCGCCACCAGCTCCATGAAGTCCTCGAGGGGACTGCTTTTCTTTCGACGTGCCATGGATCGTTCTCTCCCTAGAGAGACAGGATCCTAGGGCCGGGGGATGACGGTTCGGAGGTGAATACTGCCGAAACCCGGCTCAGAGCCGATGGCCCGACCCGCCGTGGTTCGTCGAGGTGGCGGCCTGCGGATCGACGTGGATCATCATCCGCACCAGCTCGGCCACGGTGTCGATGCCCAGCTTCTCGCGGATGCGGCAGCGGTGGACCTCGACGGTCTTCTTGCTGATGCCCAGCTCCTCGCCGATCTCGCGGCTGGACAGGCCATCGATCAACAGGTCCAGCACCTCGCGCTCGCGCGGTGACAGCGTGGCCAGCTGGTTCTTCATCAGGCGCGCATGCCGCTGCTGACGGTGCAGCTCGGCCGCCAGGTTGACAGCGTCCTGCACGCGGTCGAGCAGGGCCTGGTCGGAAAAAGGCTTCTCGATGAAGTCGAAGGCGCCGGCCCGCATCGCCCGCACCGACATCGGGATGGTGCCGTGCCCGCTCAGGAACAGGATGGGCAGCTCCGGGCTGGTGGCGCGCAGCACCTCCTGCAGCTCGAAGCCACCCATCTGCGGCATGCGGATGTCCAGCAGCAGGCAGCCCGGTTGCTCGGGGTCGTGGCTGTCCAGAAATTCGCGCCCGTTGCGGAACACCTCCACCGGGTGACCCACCGATTCGAGCAGCCAGCGCAGCGAGGTGCGCACCGCGTCGTCGTCGTCGACGACGAACACGACCGGGGTGTGGGACGGTGGCTTAGTGGAAGAGCTGGGGTGCATGGTCGACGGCCTCGACCTCGGAGGCCAATGGCAAGGTGAAGTGGAACTTGGCGCCGCCCGAGGCGCTTTGCGTGACCCACAGGCTGCCGCCGTGGGAATCGATGATGGAGCGGCACAGCGACAGGCCGATGCCCAGGCCTTCCTTCTTGGTCGTGAAGAAGGCGTCGAAGATCTTGTCTGGGTTGCAGCGCGGCAGGCCGTGGCCACAGTCCTCGATGGACAGGCTCACGGTGCCGGCGGCGGTCAGGTGGGTGGCCAGGGTCAGCTGGCGCTGGCCCTCGGGCGTGTGCTCCATCGCCTCGATACCGTTGCGGGCGATGTTGGAGATCACCTGCTCGATCAGCACCCAGTCGCAGTGCACCAGCGCCGGCTCGCGCAGCAGCCGGTAGCGGGTGGCCACGCCACGGGCCCGGGCTTCGATCTCGATGAAGGGCGCGATCTCCTCGACGATGGTGCGGATGTCCACCGTCTCGCGGTGGTAGGCGCTCTTGCGGGTGAAGTTGCGCACCGTGCGGATGATGCGGCCGGCCCGTTCGGCCTGCACGCGGGTGTGCTCCAGCACCTCCATCAGCTCGGGCAGGCCCAGGCTGCCGGCCTGGGCCCGCCGGATGGCGCCACCGACGAAGTTCATGATGGCGAAGAAGGGCTGGTTCAGCTCATGCGCCAGGGCCGAGGCCATCTCGCCGGTGGTGGACAGGCGCGCCATGTGGCTGAGCTCCAGGTCGCGCTGGCGCACCCGCTCCTCGGCCTCCAGCCGGGCACTGACGTCGCGGAAGGTCACCAGCAGGCCGTCCACGTGCCGGTCCTCCAGCAGGTTCACGCAGCTGCCCTCCAGCCAGCACCAGCGGCCGTCGCGGTGCTGGATGCGGCAGGCGAAGGTCTGCTCGCCGGCCGGCTGCAGCGTCAGCTGGCGCAGCAGCTCGCTCAGCCGCTGGGCCTCGGCCGGCTCCATGCGCGCGAACACGGCCCGGCCACGCACCTCCCGTTCACGGAACCCCAGCACCTTGCGGATCGACGGCCCCACCCAGGCCACCCGGCCGCGTCGGTCGAGGATCGCGATGCCGTCGCTGATGTTGCCGATCAGCTGGCGGTAATAGGCCTCGCGCGCGATCAGCCGCTCCTCGGTGGCCTTGCGGTCGGTGATCTCGCGCACCAGCGCGATCACCTTGGGCTGGCCGCCGGTGATGATGCGCTTGAGATTCACTTCGGTGGGCACCTGGCTGCCGTCGGGGCGGCGCACCCACCATTCGAACAGCTGCGGGCCCTCGTCCACCGCACGGTGAATGTGCGTCAGTGCACCAAGGCCGTCACACCCATGTGGGCGCGAGCTGATGTCCCCCACCCCCATGCGCGTCAACAGGGGCACGGGCACGCCGGTCATGCGCGCGGCCATGCGGTTGGCATCCAGGATGGCGCCGGTGCGCTCGTCGTGGATGAAGATCGCATCGTTCGCGTGATCGAACACGTCCTTGTAGTTGGTCGCCAACTGCATTGCGTCTTCCTCAGGAGTGCGGTGTCGCAAGCCGGTAAGAACAAGCACCTACTGGCTTAGATGCGTTGCCGGATTTGCGCGGGGCCATCCGGTTTCTAACCTTGCAAGCATGTTTCGGGCCGATGTGTTGGGCCCGGAGCGGTCAACAGTTCTAGCTGCAAGGACGCCCCATGAGCACCCGTGATTCCACTCCCCAGCCTGTCGTCGAGGTCAAGAGCTACACCCGCGGCATCGTCGGCCCCAGCAATGAAATGCTCGGCCCGGTCGCCGATGGCGGCACCCTGCGCGTGGGCACGCCGCCGGGCTGCTGGGGCCCGATGATCACGCCCAAGTTCCAGGGCGGCCACGAGGTCTCGCAACCGGTGGCCGTGGCCGGTGCCGAGGTGGGCGACGCGGTGGCGCTCAAGCTGCGCCACATGGTCGTCACCTCGCTGGCCACCTCGTCGGGCGTGATGTCCTTTGTCGACGGCCGCTACCTGGGCGACCCCTTCGTCGCCAAGCTCTGCCCCAGCTGCGGCACCGTCAGCCCGCCCAGCCACATCGAGGGTATCGGCGACAACGCGGTGCACTGCGACGTCTGCGGCGCCGAGGTCAACGCCTTCCGCTTCGCCAACGGCTATGTGATCGTGCTGGACCAGGACAGCGGCGTCTCGCTGACCGTGGGCCAGGCGGTGGCCGACCGGCTGGCCACCCAGGCGATGGAATTCGCCCGCCTGCCCGAAGCGGCCGAGCAGCACTCCATCCTGTCGCTGGCCCGCGCGGACATCGAGGGCCTGGCCGCGCACATGCAGCCCTTCCTCGGCAACATCGGCACCACGCCCTCGCGCGACCTGCCCGACTCGCACAACGCTGGCGACTTCGGCGCCTTCCTGGTCGATGCACCACACCAGTACGCGATGAGCCAGGCGGAGCTGGACCTGCACAAGACCGATGGCCACATGGACACCAACTCGGTGCGGGCCGGTGCCATCCTGATCTGCCCCGTCAAGGTGCCCGGGGCCGGTGTCTACCTGGGGGACATGCACGCCCAGCAGGGCAACGGCGAGGTGGCGGGCCATGCCACCGACGTGGCCGGCTTCACCGAACTGGACGTGCAGGTCATCAAGGGCCTGACGCTGGACGGCCCCATCCTGCTGCAGCGCCCGGACGATCTGCCGCCGATGGCGCGGCCCATGAGCCCGGAGCAGCGCGCCGCGGTGGAGCGCCTGGCCCAGCGCTACGGCCAGAAGAAGATCGAGCGCAACGGCCCGATCACCTTCATCGGCTCGGGCCGCACGCTCAACGACGCCACCCACAACGGCGTGGACCGCGCCGCCAAGGTGACCGGTCTGTCGCCCGACGAGATCCTCAACCGCGCCACGATCACCGGCTCGATCGAGATCAGCCGCCTGCCCGGCGTGGTGCGCGTCACCTTCCTGTGCCCGATGGACATCCTGGACCGCCTGGGCATTGGCGCGCTGGTGCGCGAACAGTACGGGCTCACTGACTGAGCCTTTCCATTCCCCGATTCATCCCCTTTCACGGAGCACGCCATGAACGCACCCGCTGAACTGCGCTGGGCCGCCAAGTACCCCGAGCTGGGCACCGGCCCCATCCCCATCGACCCCTGTGTCTCGCCCGAGTTCTTCGAGCAGGAACGCCAGAAGGTCTTCCTCAAGTCCTGGCTGAAGGTCGGCCGCGTCGAGGAGATTCCCAACGCCGGCGACTACAAGGTCAAGAAGCTGGACTTCGCCAAGACCTCGGTGATCCTGATCCGCGGCAAGGACGGCCAGGTGCGCGGCTTCCACAACACCTGCTCGCACCGCGGCAACAAGGTCATCGTCGAGACCGGCGAGGAGACCTTCGGCAAGAACAAGGCCGCGGTGGTGACCTGCCGCTTCCACGGCTGGGTCTATGACGCCAAGGGCGCCATCGTGCAGGTGCCCGAGGAGCAGAAGTTCCACGCCTGCTTCGAGAAGGACAAGAACGCGCTGACGTCGGTGCACACCGACGTCTGGGAAGGCTTCATCTTCGTCAACCTGGACCCGGCCCCGCAGGTGCAGCCGCTGGCCGAGTTCCTGGGCGGCCTGGGCCAGCACCTGAGCGGCTTCCCGTACCACGAGCTGTCGCACTGCTTCAGCTACCACACCTACCTGGACTGCAACTGGAAGGTGGCGCACGACGCCTTTGCCGAGGCCTACCACGTGGCCACCATCCACGCCGGCTCCTTCCCCAATGTGTTCACCTCCGGCCTGCAGAACGTGGAGCTGTTCGGCCCGCACCGCACCGCGGCCATCTGCCTGTCGCTGCAGAACGACCCCACCCCGGTGGCCAAGATCGCCAACGCGCTGGCCACCGGCTCGCTGGTGGCGCGCCGCGGCGCGTCGATGCTGCCGCCGGGTGTCAACCCGGACCACCGCGAGGACTTCGCCTTCGAGCTCTCGGTGATGTTCCCCAACCTGCTGCTGCACGTCTCCGAAGGCATCTGGTTCACCCACCAGTTCTGGCCGGTGTCGCACAACAAGACCCTGTGGGAAGGCAAGTACTACGTGCGCCCGCCCAAGACCAACGGCCAGCGCTGGGCCCTGGAGCACGCCCAGTGCCTGCAGCGCAACGCCTGGCTGGAGGACACCGCGACGATGGAGGACACCCAGATCGCGCTCGAGTCCGGTGCCAAGCCGGTGATGCACCTGCAGGACGACGAGGTCCTGATCCGCCACGGCTACCACGCGCTGGAAGCCGCCATGCACGCCGAATGAGGAGCCCCACCATGAGCATCACCACCCTGCCCAAGTCCTTTGAAGTGCTGGAGCCCCTGGTGCCCAGCTGGGCCCTGGCCACCCAGAACGAGCGCCAGCAGCGGCGCATCCACGCCTCGCGCGGCGAGCTGCGCGCCTTCTACGAGGCGATGCTGCCGCGCATCGAGGACATCGTCAGCTACGTCGACCGCTACCCGCTGGGCGAGCTGCCGCCCGAGGCCGAACGCCTGTTCGCGCTGGCCCTGTCGCTGGCCGAGGTGGCGCCGCACATCGAGCTCTACGGCGGCGACCCCAAGGTGCCGCACAGCTTCGACGAGTCGCGTTTCGTCGCCGACCACGGCGAACAGGTGCTCTGAGATGGACCTCGCCGGCCTGACCGAACGCCTCACGCGGCTTGAGGACCAAGAGGCCATCCGCACCCTGGTGGCGACCTATGCGCTGGGGGCGGACCGCCACAACGACCCGGCCATCCTCGGGCCGCTGTTCACCGAGGACGCGGTCTGGGCCTGCGAGGGCTTCGGCCAGCACCGGGGCGCCGACGAGATCGCCCGCGCCCTGGCCGAGATCGGCCGCACCCGCATTCGCTGGTCGCTGCACTACATGGTGTCGCCGCTGGTGGAGCGGGCCGACGACGGCGCCACCGCCCGCTGCCGCTGGTACCTCTGGGAGCTGGCCCAGGTGGCCGAGCCCGGCGAGCCCGCAGCGCAGGCGCACTGGATCGGCGGCTGCTACGACGCCCAGGTGGTGAAGGGCCCGCAGGGCTGGCACTTCGCCCGCGTCGACCTGCAGCTCAAGCTCCTCAGCCCCCACCGCGAAGGCTGGCAGACCCTGCCGCCTACCCCCTGATCCGCATCCAAGGAAGTTTCATGCGCAAGATTTCTCTGATCGGCGGAGGCCAGGCCGGCCTTCTCCTGGGCTTCGCTCTGCTCGACAAGGGCTATGCCGTCACCCTCTACACCGACCGCAGCCCCGAGCAGGTGCTCAACAGCCGCATCCCCAGCACCGCCTTCCTGTTCAACAGCTCGCTGCAGTTCGAACGCGAGCTGGGCCTGAACTTCTGGGAGGACGTGGTGCCCTACGGCGAGGGCATGCACGTGGACTTCCGCGGGCCCGATGGCCGCATCGGCCTGACCGTGCAGGGCCGCCTGGGCGAACTGAAGGGCCAGGCCCTGGACCAGCGCACCAAGTTCTCCCGCTGGATGCGCGAGTTCAGCCAGCGCGGCGGCAAGCTGGTGATCCAGTCGGTCTCGGTGACCGACCTGGAGCGCATCGCGGCCGAGAGCGACCTGACCATGGTCGCCGCCGGCAAGGGCCCGATCAACGCCTTCTTCGAGCGCGACGAGGTGCGCAGCGCCCACAGCACGCCGCCGCGCCACCTGGCCGCGCTGCTGCTCACCGGCCCGCAGCTGATGGGCGACCGGCCCTGGGCCCGCGTGCCCTTCCGGCCGCTGCGCTTCAACTTCGTGGCCGGCGTGGGCGAGTTCTTCTCGCTGCCCTTCTACACCCACACCCGGGGCGAGTGCCGCAGCTTCCTGTTCGAGGCCATTCCCGGCGGCCCGATGGACCGCTTCCAGGCGGCCCGCGACGGCCATGAGCTGCTGGAGATCGCCCGCTCGGTGGTCGCCGACTTCGCCCCCGACGACCTGCACCACCTGGAGGGTGCCGAGCTGACCGACGAGGACGCCTGGCTCAAGGGCAGCTTCCTGCCCACGGTGCGCAAGCCGGTCGGCCGCCTGCCCGGTGGCGGGCTGGTGATGGCCATCGGCGACACCGCGGTGCTCAACGACCCGATCGCCGGCCAGGGCGCCAACAACGCGGTGCGCATGGTGCGCTACCTGGCCGAGCGCATCCAGGCCCAGGGCCAGCAGCCCTTCGACGCCGACTGGATGCAGGACGTGTTCGAGACCTTCTGGAACGCATCGGCCGTCTTCACCACCGGCTTCACCAACGCGCTGCTGCTGCCGCCGGGCGAGCCGGTGATGGAGGTGCTGGGCGCCGCCTCGGTGCACCCGCCGGTGGCCGATGCCTTCATGCGCGGTTTCGACAACCCGGCCAACTACTTCCCCTGGATCACCGACGTGGCCCTGGCGCGTGCCTTCGTCGCCGAAAGGACGGTGCGCGATGCGGCCTGAGCCCAGCCCCGTCTGGCGCGACGATGGCGAGGCCGGCGACCCCGCCGCGCTGCGCCGCGCGCTGGGCCTGTTCGCCACCGGCGTCACCGTGGTGACCACGCTGGCCGACGACGGCCGCCCGGTGGGCATCACCGCCAGCTCCTTCAACACCGTCTCGCTGGACCCGGCGCTGGTGCTGTGGAGCCTGTCGCGCCGATCGCCGCATGCCGGCCGCTTCCGGCCTGGCCGGCCCTTCGGTGTGAACGTGCTGGCCGGTGACCAGACCGCGCTGTGCCAGCGCTTCGGCCAGCCCGGCGCCGACAAGTTCGCCGGCCTGAGCACCACGCCCGGCGTGGGCGGCGTGCCCATGCTGCCCGGCGCGGCAGCGCAGTTCGAGTGCGTCGGCTTTGCCGAGCATCCCGGCGGGGACCACGTGATCGTCGTCGGCCAGGTGCTGCGCCTGCGCTGGCGCGACACCGCCCCGATGGTGTTCTGCCGCGGCCGGCTGGGCGTGCTGCCCGAAGCCGAGCCGCTGGCGGCCTGAATCAAGGAGAACGACCCATGCGAGGACTGGACAACAAGGTGGCCATCGTCAGCGGCGGCGCCACGCTGATCGGCGCGGCGGTGGCGCGGGCCTTCGTGGCCGCCGGCACGCAGGTGCTGGTGGCCGACATCGACGACGCGGGCGGGCAGGCCCTGGCCGCCGAGCTGGGCCCGGCGCTGCGCTTTCAGCACACCGACCTGGCCGTGGAGGCCGAGGTCGAGGCCTGTGTGGCCGCGGCCCAGGCCCACTTCGGCCGCCTCGACTTCGTCGTCAACGTGGCGGCCGTCTATGCCGACCAGGGGCCGGGCACCACGCGCGACGAATGGACCCGCTCCTTCGCCGTCAACGTGATCGGCCCGGCGCGGCTGGTGCAGCTGGCCTGCCCGCACATGGCGCCGGGCAGCGCGGTGGTGAACTTCGGCTCCACCAGCGCGGGCGTGGCCCAGGCCGGCCGCTGGGCCTACCCGGCCACCAAGGCCGCCGTGCTGCAGCTCACCCGCAGCGAGGCGCTAGACCTGGCCGGCGCCGGCATCCGCGCCAATGCCGTGTCACCCGGCTGGACCTGGTCGGGCGTGCTCGACCAGATCTCCGGCGGTGACCGGGCCCGGGTCGAGGCCGTGGCCCGCCCCTTCCACATGCTCGGCCGCATCGGCGACCCCACCGAGGTGGCCGAGGCCGTGCTCTTCCTGTGCTCCGACCACGCCCGCTTCATCACCGGCGCCAACCTGGCCGTCGATGGCGGCTATGCCGCCCTCGGCCCCGAACAGGGCCTCACCCCCATCCTGGAGTTGCTGTCATGACCTCGCTGTTCCGCTTCCGCCTGCTGCCGCTGTGCGGCCTGATCCTGGCCGGCCTGGCCACCCTGCCGGCCCGCGCCACCAACGGCACCATGCCGCACGGCTATGGCATCGCCTCGCAAGGCATGGGCGGCGCCTCCATCGCCTTGCCGCAGGACGCGGTGGCCGCGGCCAACAACCCCTCGGGCATGGCCCTGCTGGGCGAACAGCTGGAGCTGGGCCTGGCGGTGGTGCTGCCCAAGCCCTCGGCCACCTTCGGCGGCACCACCTTCGACGGCGGCGGCCTGAAGGCCATCCCGGTGCCCGAGTTCGGCTATGTGCGGCCGCTGGACACCCAGCAGACGGTCGGGGTCTCGGTCTATGGCAATGGGGTGGCGACCAAGTACCGCCAGTCGATTTCGGGCGGCACCGACAGCGCCAGCGACGGCGCCAACCTGACCCAGGTGATCGTCTCGCCCACCTACGCGCTCAAGCTCAGCGCCGGCCAGGCGGTGGGGGTTTCGCTGGACCTGGCCTACCAGCGCTTCCGTGTCAACGGCGTGCCCGATGCCAATGGCGTCGAAGGCCAGGGCTACGAATCCTCCACCGGCGTCGGCCTGAAGCTGGGCTGGACCGGCGAGGTGCTGCCGGGTGTCTCGCTGGGCGCGATGTACGCCTCGCGCATCCACATGGGCAAGCTCAAGGCCTACAGCGCGCTGCTGGCCGATGGCGGCCAGTTCGACGTGCCCGAGCGTTACGGCCTGGGCCTGGCGGTGCAGGCCCCGGCCGGCCTCACCTTCGCCGCCGACGTGATGCGGGTGAACTGGGGCGACCTGGCCTCGCTGGGCAACGCCCTGACCGACCCGCAGCCCGGCTTTGGCTGGCGCAACCAGACGGTCGTGCGCGCCGGCGTGGCCTGGGAGGTTCGGCCCCAGTGGACGCTGCGCGCGGGCTACAGCCACGGCACGCAGATCGTCAGCAGCGACAACACCACGCTGAACTATCTGGCGCCGGTCACGCCGCAGCAGCACCTGACCCTGGGCGCGACCTGGAAGTTCGACCCCCACCAGTCCCTCAGCCTGGCCTATGCGCGGGCGATCGGCACCACCGTGCACGGCACCGGCGCCAGCACCGGGGTGGATGTGCGCATGTCGCAAAACTGGCTGGCCGCCGCCTGGTCCTACGCCTGGTGAGGCACCTCCCACCCTGCCCCTGAAAGCCCGACCATGACGACTCCCTTTCCCCTGACCCCCCTGTGCGCCGTGGCCGACGTGCCCGCCGGCGGCTGCCGCCGCATCGAACTGCCCGGCCGGCCTCCGCTGGCGGTGTTCCGCATCGACAGCGGCATCCACGTCACCGACGACACCTGCACCCATGGCGATGCCTCGCTGTGCGATGGCGAGATCGAGGACGGCCTGGTCGAGTGCCCCTACCACCA
Source organism: Ideonella benzenivorans (assembly GCF_020387415.1). GTDB lineage: Bacteria > Pseudomonadota > Gammaproteobacteria > Burkholderiales > Burkholderiaceae_C > Ideonella > Ideonella benzenivorans. The sequence goes on from NZ_JAGWCB010000018.1 coordinate 345,349, forward strand.
GGGCGCCTTCGACATCGCCACCGGCAAGCCGGCCGGTGCGCCCTGCACCATCGCGCTGCGGGTCTATCCGGTGCAGCTGCAGGATGGCCAGGTGTTGGCTGCGCTGCCGGTGCAGGAGCCGGCATGACGGTGAGCGTGAACGGCGGCGAAGCCCGCTTCGAGGTGGCCGAGGGCGACACCCTGCTGCGGGCCGCGCTGCGGGCGGGCGTGGCCCTGCCCTACGAATGCGGCGTGGGCGCCTGCGGCTGCTGCCGCTGCGAGGTGACGCAGGGCCAGGTCGAGGTGTTGTGGGCCGAGGCCCCGGGCCTGAGCGAGCGCGACCGCCGCAAGGGCCGACAACTGGCCTGCCAGTGCCGGCCGCTGGGCGATGTGGACCTGACACTGCGCCTGGACCCGCGCGGCACCGCCCCCACGCCGCCGCGGCGCCAGGCCGCCACGCTGCGGGCGGTGCGGCCGCTCACCCACGACCTGCGCGAGTTCGTGTTCCAGACCGAGGCCCCCGCGACCTTCGAGCCCGGCCAGTACGCCTTCCTGGGCCTGCCCGGCCTGGTGCGCGAGCGGGCCTACTCGATGGCCAACCTGGCCAACGCGGCGGGCGAGTGGCACTTCGGCGTGCGCCGCGTGCCCGGCGGCGAGGCCAGCAACGCGCTGTTCGACACCCTGCGGCCGGGCGACAGCGTGGCGCTGGACGGCCCCTACGGCATGGCCTGGCTGCGGCCGGACGTGCCGCGCGACATCGTCTGCATCGCCGGCGGCTCCGGTCTGGCGCCGATGCTGTCGGTGGCCCGGGGCGCGGCCGCCACGCTGCTGCGCGATGGCCCGCGGCGGCTGGACTTCTTCTACGGCGGCCGCACGCCGGCCGACCTGTGCGGCCAGGCCGAGCTGGCGGCGCTGGGCGTGGACGGCGACCGACTGCGCTACCACGCGGCCGTCTCCGACGCGGCCGCGGCGACGGCTGCCGGCTGGACCGGCGCGGTCGGGCCCATCCACGCCCTGGTCGAACAGACGCTGGGCGCCGCCCTGGCCGAGCGCGAGGTCTACCTGGCCGGCCCGCCCGGCATGGTGGAGGCCGTGCTGACCCTGCTGCAGGTCACCCACCGGATCCCGCCGGAGCGGATCCACTTCGACCGCTTTTTCTGAGGGGCCAACCGATGGACGCTGCCGATTGGATCGGCCCGCTGGCCGGCGTGCTGAGCACCGCCTCCTTCGTGCCCCAGGCCTGGCACATCCTGCGCCGGCGCCGGGCCGACGATGTGTCCTGGGGCACCTACTTGCTGCTGACCGCGGGCGTGGGGCTGTGGATGGCCTACGGCTGGCTGCGCGGCGACCGGCCGCTGCTGTGGACCAATGGCCTGATCGGCGTGAACGCCGTGGCCATCCTGCTCATGAAGTGGCATTACCAGCGGCGGGCCACCCGCCGCTGAGGCGCCTCAACGCCAACCGCTGGGCGGCACCGGCAACCGCAGCGCCAGGGCCAGGCCGGTGAAGACCACGAACAGCAGCAGCTCGCCGGCATTGGCCAGCGCGCCCAGCAGGCTCAGCCAGAACGGCAGCCCCAGGCCGACGGCGCCCACCATCGCCAGCGTCAGCAGGCCGGCCAGCACCCCGTGCACCTTGACGTAGTGCGGCATCCAGCGGCGCAGGGCGTCCAGGTTGTCCACCCGCATCGCACGGTGCAGGAACAGGTCGCCGCGCGGCGCCTGCATCAGGCCCACGGGAAACAGGTAACGGGTCCACAACGAACGGCTCGACGACATGCTCGGCTCCCGGAACAGCAGCACTTCAGGCGGGATGTCCGCCATTGTCCCGGATCCGGGTTAACCCTTGATTCCAATGGGACACGGGCCCGGCGCTTCTGCGCAGTCCGTCACGCCGCCGCCGGCTGACAGCACTGACACCCTTGGCAGCCCTGGCATGGCAGGACTGTCCGAGCACCCCGCCGAAGGCACAGAGCGGGGCCGCCGCCCAGAGCCAAGTGCTTGAAAACACGCCTGTTTTTCTGACGCCCCCCGCTGGCACGGGGCTTGATAGAGGCGGGGCATGCCCTCTTCCACGCCCCGCATCACCGTGCTGGGGGCCGGCTTTGCCGGCCTGTCCACCGTCCGCGCCCTGCGCCGGCAGGCGCCGCACGCCGAGATCACTCTCGTCGCGCCCCGGGCCGAGCTGCACTACCTGCCCGGCATCATCTGGATCCCGGCCGGCCTGCGCCGGCGCGAGGACCTGGTGGTGCCGCTGGACAACTTCTTCCGGCGCCAGCGCGTGCAGCATGTGGCGGCGGAGGTCACCGGCCTGGCCGACGGCGGGCGCACGGTGCTGACCAGCGCCGGCCCGCGGGCCAACGACGGCCTGGTCATCGCCACCGGCGGACGCTTCCTGAAAAAGCTGCCCGGCATCGAGCACGCCATCACCCCCTGCGAGGGCATTGCCGCGGCCGAGCGCATCCGCGACCGGCTGCGGGCGATGTCCGGCGGCACCGTCGCGGTGGGCTTCGCCGGCAACTCGAAGGAGCCCAGCGCGGTGCGCGGCGGGCCGATGTTCGAGTTCCTGTTCGGCATCGACGAGCAGCTGCGCCGCGAGGGCCGGCGGGAGCGCTTCGAGCTGGTCTTCTTCAACCCCTCGACCGAGCCCGGTGCCCGCCTGGGCCCGCAGGCCGTGCAGCATCTGCTGGGCGAGATGGCCCGGCGCGGCATCCGCACCGTGCTGGGCCACAAGATGGTCCGATTCGAAGCCGATCAGGTGGTGACCGAGGGCGAGGCCTTCCGGGCCGACCTGATCCTCTTCATGCCCGGCATGACGGGCAACGCCTGGTTCGATGCCACTGAACTGCCCCGCTCGCCCGGGGGCCTGCTGCAGGCCGACGCGCACTGCCGCGTGCCCGGCTTCGAGCGGGTGGTCGTGGTGGGCGACTCCGGCAGCTTCCCTGGGCCCGACTGGATGCCCAAGCAGGCCCACATGGCCGACCTGCAGGCTCAGGCCGCGGCCACCAACCTGCTGGCCGATCTGGCCGGCCGGCCGTCCCAGGCCACCTTCCCGGTGGAGCTGGTCTGCATCGTCGACGCGATCGACCACGGCACCCTGATCTGGCGCACCGAGCGCCGCCACCTGATGTGGCCCTCCAGCCGCCTGCTGCACTGGGCCAAGCGCGGCTTCGAACGTCACTACCTGAGGCAATACCGATGAACACCTCTCCTGTCCTGAGCCCCTACGACCGCCTGGGCGGCGAAGCCGGCGTGCGCCGTCTGGTCGAGCGCTTCTACGCGCTGATGGATGAGCTGCCCGAGGCCTACACCGTGCGGCAGATCCACCCCGAGAGCCTGGCCGGCAGCGCCGACAGCCTGTTCAAGTACCTCAGCGGCTGGTTCGGTGGACCGCCGCTGTACACCGCCGAGAAGGGCCACCCCCGGCTGCGCATGCGCCACCTGCCTTACAGCGTGGGCCCGGTGGAGCGCGACGAGTGGATGCTGTGCATGCGCCAGGCCCTGGCCGAGACAGTGGACGACATGGCCCTGCGCGCCCTGCTGGAGAAGGCCTTTGGCGACATGGCCGCGCACATGGTCAACAGCGACGGGCGGCGCTGCCCGGGCGAAGCCGCGGCCTGAGCCCGCGGCCCTTCAGCCGGCCGCGGCCACCTGGCGGCCCAGCGTGCGCAGGGCCGCGTCCACCGTGTCGTCCATCGCCCGGCCGCAGCTCAGGCGCACGCAGCCGTCGTAGCGCCGGCCGGTGGAGAACATCGAGCCCGGCGCGATCTTGATGCCCCGGGCCAGCGCGGCGTCGAACAGGGCGTCGCCACTGGCGCCCTCGGGCAGCTGCAGCCACAGCAGCATGCCGCCCTCGGGCAGGGTCACCCGGGTGCCGGGCGGGAAGTGGGTGGCGATGCGGTCGGCATAGGCATCGCGGTGCTGGCGCAGGGCCTCGTTCAGGCGCCGCAGGTGGCGGTCGTAGGCAGGGCTGTCCAGGAACTCGGCCACCGTGGCCTGGGGCAGCTCCTCGGGGAAGCGGCTCTGGGTGTACTTGAGCATCTCCACCCGGGCCTGCCAGCGCCCGGCCAGCAGCCAGCCCAGGCGCAGGCCGGGCGCCAGGATCTTGCTCAGCGAGTTGCAGTGGACGACGCCGCCGGCCCGGTCCCAGGCCTTGAGCGGGCGCGCCGGCTGGGGGCTCATCTCGCCGTAGATGTCGTCCTCGATCAGGGCCACGCCGCGTTCGGCGCACAGGGCCACCAGGGCGGCCTTGCGCTCGTCGGGCATGGTGCAGCCCAGCGGGTTGTGCAGGGTGGGCATGACGGCGACCGCCTGGATGGACGGGTCACTGTCCAGCGCGAAGGCCAGGGCCTCCACCGACAGGCCGTCGCGCGGGCTGGTGGGCAGCTCGATGGCGCGCAGGCCCAGGGCTTCGATGATCTGCAGCAGGCCGTAGAAGCTGGGCGACTCCACCGCCACCGTGCCACCGGGCTGGGTCACCGCCCGCAGGGCCAGGTTCATCGCCTCAGTGGCGCCCTGGGTGATGACGACCTCCTCCGGCGCGGCTGTCACGCCGCGCGCCAGGGCCCGCCGGGCCAGCGCGGCGCGCAGCAGCGGGTGGCCGTACCGACGGGTCATGCTGACCAGGGCGGTGGGCGCCAGCCGCAGCTTGCGCTGCATGATGCGGGAGAGTGCCTCGCCCGGATACAGCGCGCTGGGCGCTACTGCCAGCGCCAGGTTCACCGCCACCGGCTGGCGCTGGCCGCGGGCCAGGATCTCCGAGACATGGGCCGAGATGCCGACGTAGGCCGCCGGGTCGATGGGCTGCACGCCCGCCTCGGTGGCCGGTGGCAGGCCGCGCCGACGCGGGTGCTGTACGAAGTAGCCGGAACGGGCCCGGGCCTCCAGCCAGCCCTCGTCCTCCAGTTGACGGCAGGCCTGCAGCGCGGTGGACAGGCTGACGGCGTGGGTGCGCATCAGCGCGCGCACGGAGGGGAAACGGTCGCCGGGGCGCAGCGAACCGGCCTGGATGGCCGACAGGTACTGGTCGGCGATGCGGCGGTACAGCGGGTTCATGGCGCGGGCCAGTGTGGGTGCAGGGCCGGAATCACAACAGACACAGAGTGTCGCGGATCGGACCAGAACAGATCGTGTTGGGGGCTGCTGTTGCGGGGCGCCGCGTACGGGGCTGTGCCTGCCCGAGCGACGCCCGGCGCCGCACAGTGGAGGCCATGCACACCGCCCCCTTGATCTCCACCATCCCCCTGGCCGCTGGCCAGGGCCTGAGCCTGCGTCTGCGCCGGGGTGACCGGCTCTGGCTGTCCCAGGGCTGTCTGCAAGTCCGCCCGCCGGCCCAGTGGCTGGGCGAGCGCTGCTGGCAGCCCAGCGCGACCTGGGTCGAAGGCCATCAGCAGCAGATCGACGACGCCGGCGAATGGCAGTGGCAGGCCCTGACGGCCGTCACGCTGCGGCTGGAGCGACGCCCCACGCCGTGGACTCAGCTGGCCGCTGCGCTGGCCGGCCTCAGAGTTCGCTGGCCCGGTCGGCCCGCCCGCGTGCCTTCTCCACCGGGTACTTGACCGCGTTGACCACCATCTTGCGGGCGGCGGCGTCCAGCAGGTCCACCTCCAGCGCGCTGGCCAGCTGCACCAGGTAGAGCAGCACGTCGGCCATCTCGGCAGCCACCGCGTCCTTGGCCGGCCCGGCCTGGGCCAGGGCCCGGCTCTGGTCCTCGGTCAGCCACTGGAAGTGCTCCAGCAGCTCACCGGCCTCAACGATCAGCGCCGAGGCCAGGTTCTTGGGCGCGTGAAAGGGCTGCCAGTCCCGCTCGGCGGCGAAGTCGCGCAGGCGCTGGCTCAGCTGCGCCAGGCTGTCGGGCGCCAGGAAGGGCGGAGACGGGGGAGTCGACATCGATGGCGGGCCTCAGAAATGCAAAGAGCCCCTTGCGGGGCTCTTCAGTGTGCCGCCAAAGCGGCTGCCATCAGTTGCTGGCGGCGGGGGCAGCGGCTTCAGCCGTCGCAGCCTTCTTCACGGCCTTCTTGGCGTGGTGCTTCTTGACGTGCTTCTTGGCCGGGGCCGAGGTCGCGGCGGCCGGAGCGGCAGCGGTGTCAGCAGCGGGGGTGGCGGGAGCGTCAGCAGCAAAGGCGCCGGCGGCGAACACGGTGGCGATCAGGGCAGCGAACAGCTTGGTCATGATGACAAGGACCTTCGGGTCCGTGGGTTGAAGATGACTGTTCAACGAGGGGCCCGAACCGGCGGTTGACGGCCTGGCCGACAATCGCGCGAAATTTTTCCTGCCCGCCCCGCGTGACTGCTTCCGCCCTGCTCGACGCCATTGCCCAGCTGCCCCCGCCGACCGGGGCGCAACGCCACTTCCACGGCCGCGGCGGCCGCTTCCCTGGTTGCGAACACTGGACGCTGGACGCCTACCCGCCCGTCTGGCTGCTCACCAGTTACCAGCCGGTGGAAGACGATGAGCTGGCCGCCCTGCAGGCGGCCTTCGCGCGCCGCTGGGCCGAGGTCGCCCCCGGCCAGCCGTTGAACCTGGTCTTCCAGCAGCGCGACGAGGTGCGGGCCCAGACCCGGCTGCTGTGCGGCAGCGTGCCCGAGCCGCACACCGTGGAAGAGCACGGCGCCCGCTACAAGGTGCACCTGCTGCGCGGCTTCAACCACGGCCTGTTCCTGGACATGGCCGAGGGCCGGCGCTGGGTGCGGGCCCAGGCCGAGGCCCAGCCGGGCCTGGCGGTGCTGAACCTGTTCGCCTACACCTGCGCCTTCTCGGTCGCCGCGCTGCGGGGCGGGGCCGGCCGGGTGGTCAATGTGGACATGGCCGCCGGGGCGCTGGGCATCGGCAAGGCCAACCACGCCCTCAACGGCCTGGGCGCTGGCGCCAGCTTCCTGCCGCACGACCTGTTCAGCAGCTGGGGCAAGGTGGGCCGCAGCGGGCCCTACGACCTGGTCATCGCCGACCCGCCCAGCTACCAGAAGGGCAGCTTCGTGGCCGAGAAGGACTACCCCCGGCTGCTGCGCCGCCTGCCGGACCTGCTGGTGCCCGGCGGGCGGGCGCTGCTGTGCCTGAACTCGCCCAAGCGCACCGAGGCCGAGCTGCGCGCCTGGGTGGCCGAGCATGCCCCCGCACTGCGCGTGACCGAACGCCTGCCCAACCCACCCGCCTTTGCCGACGCCGACGAGACGCGCTCGCTCAAGGTGCTGGTGGCGCAGCGCGTGGACGGCGCCCCGGCCGGATAGCATGGGCCGATGAGCTTTCCCACGCTGGAGACCCCGCGCCTGCGGCTGCGCGAACTCACCCTGGACGACGCCCCGGCGCTGCTGGCCATCCACGGCGACGGCCCGGCCATGCGCTATTTCGGCACCGAGCCGCTGACCACCTTGGCGCAGGCCGAAGCGCTGGTGCACAAGTTCGCCGCCTGGCGCCAGCAGCCCCACCCCGGCGTGCGCTGGGGCCTGGAACGGTGCGCCGATGGGGCCCTGGTGGGCAGCTGTGGCCTGTTCGGCTGGAACCGCGACTGGGCCAAATGCAGCACCGGCTACGAGCTGGCCGCGAGCGCCCGGGGGCAGGGCTTGATGCGCGAGGCCCTGCGGGCGGCCTTCGACTGGGGCTTCACCACCATGGAGCTGCACCGCATTGAGGCCCAGATCCACCCGGACAATGCGCCCTCGCTGGCGCTGGCCGAGGGCCTGGGCTTTGTGCGCGAGGGCCGGCTGCGCGAGGCGGGCTTCTGGAGCGGGCAGCGCCACGACCTCTGGCAACTGGGTCTGCTGCGGACCGACTGGGCCCCCTGCTGAACGCGGGCGCCCCCGGGCACATCAGGCAGGTCCCCGGCCCGGTTTTCCGGGCTTTGCCCCGGGGCGGGGCGCCCAACACTGGCGGCACCGCGCGAGGAGACCGCCATGAAGCTGCCGTTGTCACTCTGTGCCGGGCTGGCCCTGGCCCTGCCCGCCCACGCTGACCTGACCCCACTGGACACCCCGGCGCTGCGGGCCGTTGCAGGTCAGGCCGCCGCCCCCAAGCCCGCGCTGCCTAGCTTGGCGGCACTGGTGGCTTGGCTGCCCGACGGCAGCTTCAGCGACAGCACGCTCGGCCCCGAGCAGTTCCTGGCCCAGCTGCGCCAGCACGGGCTCAACGACCTGCCCACCGCGCTGTACGACGGCCGGGACGTGACCCAGTGGGTCTTTGCCGACCACCCATTCGACCTCCGCCTGGACCTGGCCCAGTGGCTCGCGCCGCAGCCCACGCCCAGCCTGCGCCCCCTGGGCACGCTGAGCTTCAGCGGCCTGAACCTGGGCGGCACGGTGGTCTGGGTCTGGGGACACTGAGCCGGGCAGGGACAATCCATGTCCCCGATCTCTTTGCGGAGCCCCGCGTGAAGCCCTACACCATCGAAGTCCAGCGTCTGAAGTCCATCCGGCACGACCACCACGGCCTCATCGAAGTGGCCCTGGACGCCCTGGTGACGACCCGACAGCCCACGCGCGACAGCGAGGACGGCGTGCCGTCGAGCTGCCTGAGCCTGCCGGTGGAGCATGCCCGCACCCTGGTGCTGCTGCTCAAGCAGCAACTGGCCGAGCTGGACAAGCTGAACCCGCGCAGCCGGCGCTCCGGCCGGGCCTGACGCCCGGCGTCAGCCCAGCAGGCGGCTCCAGAGCGCCGACAGCGGCATGGCCAGCGCCAGGGCCGGCAGCATGTTGGCCACCGGAAAGGCCTGCAGCCCGCAGATGCGAAAGCCGGTGGCCAGCAGCAGCGCCCCGCCCGTGGCGGAGAAATCCGCCTGCATCGCCGGCGTCACCAGCGGCAGGATCAGCACCGCCGCCGCGGCCAGGCACAGCTGGATCGCCAGCTGCGGCAGTGCGATGACCGCCACCGCGTAGCCCAGGCCGGTCGCGAAGATGGCGGCCGTGAAGAAGTCCAGGAAGGACTTGGTGATCAGCAGCGTGGCGTCGCCGGTCATGCCTTCCTGCATCGAGCCAAACACGCCGATGCCGCTGGCACAGAACAGCACCGTGATGGCGACAAACTTCTCCAGGAACTGCGCCTGCGACATGCCCGAGGGGGCCGGGGTCACCCGCTCCACCAGGCGCTTGGCCAGACCGGCCACCGTGCCAATGCCGCGCTCCAGGTAGACCAGCTCGCCGACGATGGTGCCCAGGATGACTGACAGCACCATCACCGGCAGGTGCGCCACCTTCTGGATCAGCACGACGGACATCGCCATCGCGCACAGGCCGAAGATCTGTGGCAGTGTGGCGCACAGCCGCTGTGGCAGACGCCGGGCCAGGGCCGCCCCGCCGATCGCACCCAGGAAAATCGCGCTGCTGTTGAGAAAGGGACCGACGATCATGACGCGGCTCGGCCCGCGTCGTCGTGAGGGAAATGCATGGCCGGATTTTGCCCCTGTGAGAATATTTCTGCTGGCGGCCCGCCGAGCCAGCCGGCCGCCCCTGCCGGCGCACGGTGCTAGCCTTGCCCGCCTGAACCAACACCGCGATCACGCTCAGGGAGGGAGCAACATGGTGAAACGACGGCCGGCCGTGGTGGGCTTGGGCCTTCTGGGGCTGCTCGGGTCTGCCGCGACCCTGGCCCAGGAGGCCCCCACGCCCACCCCCAGCAGCCCCCTGCAGAGCAGCAGCGCGCTGATCGCGCTGGACTACCAGGTGATCCGGGTGCCCGGCGATGAAGCCATCGACCTGACTGGCTTCCACGTGTACCAGCGGGCCACCGACTGGCTGTACCTGGGCGCCGGCGTGTACGCCCCACTGGCGCGCGGCGCCTATGGCGGCTTCACCGCCTTCGATGTGGGCGCCCATGTGCGGCAGCGGTTGGGGGGCCCGTGGCTGGCCACCGCGGGCGTGTCCGGCGGCGGTGGTGGTGGTGGCCGCAGCATCGAGCAGAGCAAGCTGCTGTCCGGCTCGGGGGGCTTCTACAAGGCCTATGTCGGGCTGGGCTACGACTTCGGCCGCTTCTCGGTCGGCGCCAACATCGCCAAGATGAAGTTCAGCCATTCGGCCATCGACGGCACCCAGGCCAACGTCTTCCTGGAGATCCCGTACAGCTACCTCACCGGGCCCTTCGCCAGCCAGGGCCAGGCCCTCGCCCCCGACGACGCGCAGCGCGCCACCGCCGAGACAGGCGAGAACATGCTGACGCTGGTGGCCGACAACTTCATACAGATTCGCCCCCAGGGGTCCTTCAAGGGCCGGCTGGGCGTGGCCGACCTGCAGTACGCACACTTCATCGCCCCCGACACCTACTGGTACGCCGGCCTGGGCGTGGGCTACCACGGCCTGCCGCTCTACAACCAGGTGCTGGGCGGCCTGGGTCAACGGCTGCGCCTGTCGCCCCGCACCCGTCTCTATGCCCAGCTGGGGGTCGGCTCGGGCGGCTATGCCCCCGAGAAGATCGACACCGATGCCGGGCTGCTGGTCTATCCCAAGCTGTCGGCCGAATACCTGCTCACGCCGGACTGGGGCCTGTCCCTGTCCGGCGGCTACTTGATGGCGCCCAAGGGCTCGTCGAAGAACGTCACCTACGGCCTGGCCCTGACCCATCACCTGGGCGGCCCACGCGGCGGCTGGGGCGACAGCTTCAGCACGCCGACCTACCAGGCCTTCCGCATCGGCCTTTTCCAGCAGACCGAATTCCAGGTGCGCTACCGCGACACCGACCGGGGCACGCTGCGGATGGCGGGCGTGCAGGCCGACGCCATGCTCAACGCGCACTGGTACCTGCCGCTGCAGGCCGCGGTGGCGTACAGCGCCTACCTGGGCTATCCCGGTTATGGCGAACTGCTGGCCGGCATCGGTGTCCAGACGCCGGCCGCTCCGCTGCAGGCCTTTGGCCAGCTGATGGGCGGCACCAACGTGCATGGCCCGGCCGTCAAGGCCAGCGCCGGTCTGCGCTACACCCTGAACGACCGGCTGGCGCTGAACCTGAATGCCGGCCGCACCGAGGCCCGCAGCTCGTCCGGCCAGCATTTCAGTGCCAACAGCGTGGGGCTGGGGGTGGATTACCTGCTGGCGGTGCCGGTGCGCTGAGCCCACGCGATGCAGCAGCTCTACGTCGCCTCCCTGCTGGCCAACTTCTTCGAGGCCGGCGGGTCCATCCAGGTGCTGCTGGGCGACATGGACCGCGCGCAGTACGAGGCCTCGCGCCTGGCCCGGCCCGAGATCGAGCGCCACCTCAAAACCATGGCCGACAGCGCCCAGGCCCTGCCCGAGGAGGTGCGCGCCCAGATGCCCAAGGTGGACTGGCCCGCCTGGGCGGCGCTGGCCACGCTGGTCCCGCCGCGCGACGAAGCTGCGCGGGCCCGGGTGTGGACGGTGCTGTCCACCTGGCTGCCGCCGGCCGGGCTGGAACTGCGGCGCTACCGGGCGCGCTTGCCCGGCCTGTGGGCGTTCAGCCCCTGAGTCGCACCGGCCGACAGGTCAGCGCCCAGCCGGGGCGGAAGGGTGGCCCAGTGTGAAGACGCTGACGGCCTCGGTCAGCCGCGTGGCCTGACCGCGCAGGCTTTCTGCGGCGGCCGCGCTCTCTTCCACCAACGCGGCGTTCTGCTGGGTCATCTGGTCGAGCTGCTGCACCGCGCTGTTGACCTGCACGATGCCTTGCGACTGCTGTTCGGCGGCCCCGGAGAGCTCGTTGATCAGCTGGCTGACCTGGTGGATCTGCGAGACGATCGCCCCCATCGAGGTCCCGGCGGCATCCACCTGCCGCGCGCCGATCTCGACCTTCTCCACGCTCACACCGATCAGTCGCTTGATCTCCCGCGCGGCTTCGGCCGAGCGGCCGGCCAGGCTGCGCACCTCGCTGGCCACCACCGCAAAGCCACGGCCTTGCTCACCGGCCCGGGCCGCTTCAACCGCCGCGTTCAGCGCCAGGATGTTGGTCTGAAAGGCAATGCCGTCGATCACGCCGATGATGTCGGCAATGCGCTGGGACGAGGTGGTGATGTCCTGCATGGTGTGGACCACCTCGGACATCTGTTCGCCGCCCTGGGCCGCCGCCGCCGAGGCCTGGGTGGCCAGCTGGTCGGCATGGCGGGCCGTGTCCGCGCTGCTGCGGATGGTGCCGGCAATCTCCTCCATCGACGAGGCCGTCTCCTGCAGGTTGCTGGCCTGCTGCTCGGTGCGCTGGCTGAGGTCGGCGTTGCCGGTGGAAATCTGGCTCGACGCGGTGGCGATGCTGTCGCTGCCGCTGCGGATCTGCTCGACGATGGTGGCCAGGCTGTGCTGCATGCTGCCCAGCGAGGCCAGCACGCTGCCATGCGGCGCCTGCGCAGCGGCCGGCAGCGGGCTCAGATCACCATCGGCAATGCGCTGCGCCATCGCCCCCAGCGCGGCAGGCTCGGCGCCCAGCGCCTGGCCCAGGCGGCGCGAGAGCTGCAGTGACAAGACCACCCCCGCCACCAGCGACAGCAGGATGGCGCCGAGCGTGACCCGCTGGGCCAGCGCGTAGTCCGCGGTGCTGCGGGCCTGCAACTCGGCATTGCGGTTGGTCTGGTAGGTCACGATCTGGCTGATGGCATCCTGCAGCGCCTGCATGGACGGGCCGCTGTGCTCGGTGAGCCAGCGGCCCGCCTCATCCCGCTGCCCCTGTTTCACCAGCTCCGCGAAGCGCTGGAACTCCGGCACGGCCCGCTTGTCGTTGATCTCATAGACGGCATCCACCAGACGGGACGCCTCCGCATCGTCGCGGTAGCGCTGGCGCAGCTCCTCACGGCCCTTTAGAAAACGCTGCAGGGCGGTGTTGATGCGCTTCATCGTGGCCTGGATGGCCGCAGGGTCGGTGATCACCATGGTGGTCATGATCGACTCCACCCCGATGTGCACCTGGACCGACACATCCTGGGCCAGGGCGAGCTTGACCCCGGCATCGCTGACCAGATCATCCAGGTTCTGGTGGGTTCGCTGCAGGTGCCACAGCGCAATGCCCCCGCTCAGGGCACACAACAACGTGAGCAGGCCAAAAGCGGCCATCAACTTGATGCGCAGGGGCAGCTGGTCAAACTTTGAGGTCATCGCTGAACAGGAAGAGGTCAAGGCAAAACGTCCACACAGGCCTGCGCCTGTGCCGGACGACATTGCTTGAAACATCGACCTTTCCCTCGCAGACTTAAAACATCAGCGGCATGTTTTTCCATTGACCTGCTCCCCCCAGGCCGTGCCAAGTTCTGGTGGTGGGCGCTCTTCTGCCTGCTGGGCGGCTTGATCCTGGGCGTGATCAGCCACAAGCTGTCCGCGATCTTTTCCCTGGCCACCCTGGTGCCGTACCTGGCCGTGGCCGCGCGCCGCCTGCATGACACCGACCGCAGCGGCTGGCTCCAGCTCGTCGGCCTGATTCCGTTTGTCGGCTGGCTTGTTTTGATCTATTGGCTTGCCCAGGAAAGCAAAAGCGGCAGCCGGTGGGCGTGAGAGGTACCGGCGCCTAAGCTGCCCACTTCCGACCCCGGATGGCGTACTCCACCATCAGGTCGTACACGTTGTCGCACTTCTGCTTGAATGCGGTGCGGTCGTAGGTCTCGGGCAGGTCCTGGTCGAGCACCCGCTCGATCTCGGCCCGCACCTGCTTTTGCGTCTGGGCGTTCATGTGCCAGCCCTGCACCAGCACCTTGGGTTGCTCGGCCACCAGGCGCTGTAGCAAGTGCTTGGCCGCCAGCTTCACACGCTGGGTTTCGTCCTGGGTGAGGGCGTCCTTCTTGAGCAGGTCAAAGATCTCGAGTTCGTCTTCGGTCAGCCCTTCCCGGATGGCCCGCTCGGCTTCCTCTTTGAGTGACTGTGCGAAGGCGGTCAGCTCTTCGTAATAGTTCTCTGTGGCGGTGGCGCCTGAGTTGTAGGTGTCGATCACCTTCTGCAGCCGCTGCACGAAATCGCCCCGCGTGCTGTTCTGGGCCAGCATCTCGGCCAGCTTGCGCTGCAGAAAGGCCTGCAGGTCCGCGATCTCGATGTTCTTGTAGGGGGCCCGCTGGAATTCTTCCCGCAGCTTCTCGACATTGACCTTGCTGAGGTCCCAGGCCTTGCCGCGCTGGACGATCTTGAACTGGGCTTCGAACTCCTTGGCCGCCAAGACCTCGGCCTTGTCCACCACCACGCTGGCGTCCATCAGGGCCTCGAGGCGCTGCACGGCGTTGTCGATGTCGGCCTGCTCGACGATGGCATCCATCACCCCGCGCAGGAACTGGAAGGCCGACACCACCTGGCTCTTGCCCTGCCCCAACACCTCCGGCTTGCACGCTTCGTACAGCGAGGAAATGGTGTTCTCGTAGACATTGAAGGACTTGCGCTGCTCCTCGCTGGCCAGCAGCGTGTCCGCAAAGCCGTTGAACCGCCCCAGCTTGGTGAACACGTCGCCGCTGTCCAGGGCTTCATGCAAGGCCACCCCCTGGGTGTGGCAGAAGGCGAAGCCCTGTTCGATGGCCTCGTCCAGCAGGGCAAAGAGCTGGCTCTTGTCCTGCACAGGCAGCTCTTCGTCGTCCGGCCCGGCCGCGTAGTCGCGCAGGGCCTTCTTCATCCGTCGGAAGACGTTGTAGTAGTCCACGATCTCGCCATGGCGCTTGGCCACACCGTGGATCTCGTGACCGGTCACCCGGTTGGCCCGCGCGATGGTCTGCATCAGCGTGTGGCCCTGCATGGGCTTGTCCAGGTACAGCGTGCTCACCGTGGGGGCGTCAAAGCCCGTCAGCCACATGGCGCAGACAAACACCAGCTGCAGCGGGTGTTCCGGGTCCTTGAAATTGAACTCGATGTCGTGGCCATGGGCGTCCAGCGCGTTCATGCGCTGGCGGTGAGGCTTGATGTCGAGGTTCTTCTTGGCGAACTTCTCTTCCTCGCCCGCTTCCTCGCTGACGATCACCGCCATCTGCGCCGTGCTCATCCAGGCCTTGAGCTGCTTCAGGCGCTGCCGCTCCACATCATTCTGCGTGGCCGTGATGCGCCCGTTCAGCGCCTTGATCTCCGCCTTCCACAGGGCCTGCACCTTGTCGTACATGGTCACAGCGGTGAACTTGTCCACCGAGATGACGATGCCCTTGCCCAGGTAGCCTCGGCGAGGAAAGTGGAAGACGATGTCGCGGGCAATGGTCTCGAGCCGGTCGTCCACCTTGATGACCGCCATCTCCTGGGCGAAGCGCTTTTCCAGCTTGGCCTGGGCCGGCTCGTCCAGGTTCTCGTCCTCCAGAATCTCGGCGAACTCCTCGCTCAGGTCGTCGTTCTGGATCAGCACCTCCGGCACGCGCTTCTCGTAGAACAGCGGCACGGTGGCGCCGTCTTCCACGCTCTGCTGGAAGTTGTACTCCGACACGTAATCGCCGAACCAGGCGTTGGTCTTGCGTTCCTGGCCCAGCAGCGGCGTGCCGGTGAAGGCCAGGAAGTTCGCGTTCGGCAGGCCGGCGCGCATGTTCTCGGCGAGGCCCGCGTACTGGGTGCGGTGCGCCTCGTCCACGATGACGACGATGTCGTCGCGGTCGGACAGCAGCGGGTAGTCCTTGCCCTTCTCGAAGCGGAACTTCTGGATCAGCGTGAACACGACGCGCTTGTTCTTGCCCAGCATCTCGCGCAGTTGGGCGCTGCCCTTGGGCCGCACATCGTCCGTGGGCGCCACCACGCCGGTGTGCAGGAAGTTGCGGTAGATCTGCCCGTCCAGGTCATCCCGGTCGGTCACCACGACGAAGGTGAAGTTGCCGGTGAGCTTGCGGAAGATCTTGCGCGTGTAGAACACCATCGAAAAGCTCTTGCCCGAGCCCTGGGTGTGCCAGAACACGCCGAGCCTGCCGCCCAGCTCGCGCCGGCGCTGGAACTGCGCGAAGGCGTTGTTCACCCCGATGAACTGGTGGTTCTGCGCGATGACCTTCTGCGTCTCGCGGTAGAACACGCAGAAGTTCTCCACGTAGTCCAGCAGCCGCTCGGGCGTCAGCAGACCCAGCACCGCCCGTTCCACGCTCAGGCCCTGGGCGGCAATGGCCGGGCGGTCCAGCTTTTCCTTCTCGTCGTCCACCCGCAGCCAGGTGAAGAAGTGCTCCCATTGCGCGGTGATGCTGCCCAGCCGGGTCTCGATGCCATTGCTCAGCAGGCACAGCGCGTTGGCGGTGAAGAGCTGCGGGATCTCGGCCTTGTAGGTGGTCAGGTTGTCGTCGAAGGCCGCGCGCAGCTTCACGTTGCTGTTCTTCAGCTCGATGAACACCAGGGGCAGGCCGTTCACGTACAGCAGCACGTCGGGCCGGCGGTAGCCAAGCTCGCCGCGCACCCACAACTGGCTCACCGCCAGGTAGTGGTTGCGGCCGCTGCGCGGGTCATGCGCCTCGAAATCGATGACCTTCAGCCGCTCGGTCACCGTCTGCCCCACCTGCGGCCCGGCCTCGGGCTTGTAGCTCACCGGCACGCCGTCGCGGATCAGGGCATCCATCTCGCGGTTGGCCGCCACCAGGCTCATGGCCGTGCGTGGCTGCACCAGCTGGGCCAGGGCCTGGTCCACCGCGTGGGCCGGGGCCTGCGGGTTCAGCCGCTCCAGCGCGGCGCGCACGCGGTTGGCCAGGATCACCTCGCGCTTGTCCGCACGGCCAGAGCCGTCGTTCAGGTCATCGGGCTGGGCCGTGAAGCAGTTCAGCGCATCGAAGCCGCACAGGTGCTGCAGCCGCTGCAGCAGGGCCTGCTCGATGTCGTCTTCGCTGATGAAATTCTTCGCGGCGGCCACGTCACCTCCCTGGTGTTGCTGCTTGTGGAGAAGAAGACCTGCTAAGGGGCTATCGCCTCACGCGGCGCGGCCTCTGCGGGCGGCGGCTGCATGCTGGGCGGGAACTGGATGTCTAGCGCGTCGACGCGGAGTTTGCCGGAGATCAGGCGGGGGAGCAGTGCATCGCGCATATCGCTCAACCTCCGGCTGCTCTGGGCAAGTTGCTCCGCCTGTTGAAGCATGGGCTCTGCAATCAGCGACACCCGATCTTGCAAAGCACGGGGCGGCATCGCCACACTTTGCGCGAGGATGAGGTCAGGCTTCAAATGGAGAACATTCGCCCCGTTGGCGAACTCCTTGATGTGGCTTGCGAACCCCGAGAAGCGCAGGAACAAGTAGAGATACGTCGGGTCGATTTTCTTTGGTTCTAGCTTGATGACATCCAGCGAAATGACAGCGCCCCTCTCGCCGAGGTCCGGCACCCGCGCGGCTCGCCCGACGACCACCCGGTCCTGCGTCATGTCGGTGACCGCCATGACGATGTCTCCCTGTTTGACCAACTGCTCGCTCTTGAACTCACCCTTGTAGTGTTTCAATCCACCCGCACGGTAGCCGCCACCTCGGTTGAAAGACTTCAGTGTCACGAAGGGCATGGCCGTCGGGTCATCGACCAGATCGTCCGAGGCGTAGGACTTGCCTTTCACGATGCCGCAGTGTTGCCCAAGCTTCACCACTTCCCAGCCTTCTGGAATACCTTTCGAGAAGGTGGCGGCCTCACAGCCCGGAAATCGCATCCGCACAAACCACTCGCGGTAGATCTCTTCGGCCATGGACTCCAGCAAGGCGATGCGGCGCTGGTTGTTGGCGATCAGGTCGTCAATCGTGCCCAGAATCGCAGCGATCTTTTCCTGCTTGTCGGGCGGTGGGAGGATGACCGGCAGTCGATGCTGCTCAGTGATGCCGAGGTAGGCACGAGTTGAGCCAGACCCGGCCAGCATTTGCAGCGTCTGCTGGAACAAGGAGCTGTCAAAGTAGGCCTTCAGGTACCTGTTGCTGAGCGCCGCTTTGTTCTTGACGCGGTAGTAGGTCACCTGGGGCGTCAGCATGATGTACGGATGCCGGTCGTAAGCCACGATGGCGGTTTCACCAATCGTGGCCTTGTGCGTCAATAACACGTCGCCGTTCTTTGCGAATCCCTTGCGTAGACTTTCGGCCTGACGCTCGGTGATGAAGGCGCATTGGTCATAGTCAACGCGACCGTTCTTGAGATCGCTCGCCATCACGAACGGCACGCCCTCGGAAACGAAGTCCGCTGACTTGGGGTGAATTTCTCCGTGGTTACCGTCGATAGGTCGCTCCAAGACGCCTCGTTTGACCAGATCACCTACGGTCGTGAGCTCAAAACTTGCGTCCCGTACGCCGATGGCTTCTCTCTTGTCCATCAGTGGCCCCCAAGGATGGCCGCAAGGTTCTTGGTCAACGCCCCCTCAAGCGCGTGCGCTTCAGCTGTGAATGATTCCAGTTCGGCGTGCTGTTCTGCGATCGCAGCTAGGAACTCTTCCTCCGTCTTCCCATCCTCCTCAATCACCACGCCCACATACCGCCCCGGGTTCAGAGACCAATCCTGCTCAGCAATTTCCTCGCGGCTGGCCAGCTTGCACAGGCCGGTGACGTCTTCGTAGGCGGCCTGGGGGAAGCGCTCCTGCAGCCAGCTCACATGCTGGTAGTTCAGCTCGGCGACCTTCAGCTCGTCGTGCAAGGCCTGCACCGCCGCCTTCACGCCCTTGGTCTGGCGGTTGGCGGTGGCACGCTTGCCGTCTGCCTTGGCGGCCTCAGCCTGACGCTTGTCCATCTCGCGGATGGCCTTGTCCAGCGCCTTCACCGCCGCGTGCAGGCCGGTGAAGAAGGGCGTGAACTGGGCGCGCAGCAGGTGCTGGGCGGTGTTACGGTCTTCCACGCTGTGCTTCTGGCCGCGGGTGCGTTCGTGCTGGGCCTGGGCTTGTTCCAGCGTGGCGAGCTGGCCCCACTGGGTCTGCAGCGCGGCGATGGCGTCGCGGGCGACCTGGCTGGTTTCGGCGTCGGCGGCTTCTTCGGCCAGCACGGTCAGCAGGCGCTCGCTCAGCGTGGGCAGTTGTTCGGCAGCCTCCTTCAGCTGGGCCATGCCCTGGTGCAGGTAGGCGTCCACCTGGTCCACAAACTCCTGGCGCCGGCCCTTGTGCAGGCGGGGGATGAGGGCGATGTTCTGGATCTGCGCGTCGCTCAGCTCACGGTGGGCGCGGTCCACCTGGGTGAAGATGTTGCGGGCGTCGATGAACAGCACCTTGTCATCGGTCTTGCCCTTGTCGAAGAACCACAGCGTGGCCGGCAACGTGACGGTGTAGAACAGGTTGGACGGCAGCGTGAGCATGCCGTAGATGAGGTTCTGCTCGATCAGCGTGCGGCGGATGTCGGCCTCGGAGTGGCGGGCATCGCTGGCCGAGTTGGCCATGACCAGCGCCGCGCGGCCGCCAGGCTTGAGCGACGTGGCGAAGAGGTTGATCCAGAGGTAGTTGGCGTTGGGCACTGTCTCGACGGCCTTTTCCTTGCCGTCCTTGCCCTCTGATTTCTTGGCCTTGGTCTTGTTGCGCGGCACGCCGTAGGTGTTGAAGCGGCGGTCCTTCTCCACGGCGTCCAGCGTCACGTCGTCCACGTTGAAGGGCGGGTTGGCCATCACGTAGTCGAAGGCGCCGAAGGCGTTGAAGGGGTCTTCGTAGTAGGTGTTGGCCTGCTTGATGTCGCCGCGCAGGTTGTTCACGGCCAGGTTCATCTTGGCAAGCTTGACGGTCTCCAGCGTCTTCTCGGTGCCGCAGACGAAGACGTCCAGGTCGGCGGCCTTGTCGGCCTGGTGCTGCAGGATGAACTCGGCCGACTGCACGAACATGCCGCCGGAGCCGCAGGCCGGGTCGAACACCTTGCCGCCGTGGGGCTCGATGATCTCGGTCATCAGCTTGACGACGGAGCGCGGCGTGAAGAACTCACCGCCGCCCTGGCCTTCGCTGAGCGCGAAGTTGGCTAGAAAGTACTCGTAGATCTGGCCGAACACGTCGCCCGAGGCATCCACCGGGATGTCGGAGAAGAGCTTGAGCAGGTCCTTGGGGATGTGCTGGTTCTTGGGGCTGCGGGTGAAGCGGTCGTACTCTTCCTGCGGCAGCACGCCCAGCAGCTCGGGCTTGGTGTTCTCGATGCTGGCCATCGCGCGGCGGATGGCCTTGGCGATGTCTTCCTTCTCGGGCAGATTCAGCAGGTGGTCGTAGCGGGCAAAGTCCTTCAGGTAGAAGCCGCACTTCTCGATGGCGATTTCTTCCAGGGTGCGTTCGCGCCGGGTGCCCTTGAGCTTCTGGTATTCCTGCAGGATGGCCGGCTCGTGCTGGCGGTATTTGTTGTCAGCGAACTTCAGGAAGATCAGGCCCAGCACCGGGGTGCTGTACTCGCTGGCCTTGAGGTCGGAGTTGGCGCGCAGCTTGTCGGCGGCGGCCCAGAGGTCTTTTTCGAGTTGCTTGAGCTGGTTGCGGTTCATGGCCCGGCAATGGCAGGCCCTCAGGCCCAGTAGGGGATGTATTCGGCGAACTTGTTGCCGCTGCTGGCGTCCTTGCGCTTGATGCGCCCGGCGGCCACGGCGTCGGCAATCAGGTTGGTGATGCTGTTGCGCTGCTTGTCGTGCAGCTGAAAGCGTTGGCGCAGCGAGGTGTTGGTCAGCGTCTGGCTGGAGAGGTACTGCAGCACGGCGTGCTGGTAGCAGGCTTCGATTCGATCGGGCGTGCCCATGTCGGCAAAGGCACGGGGCGCGCAGAGGGTGACGCTGAAGGCGTTTTCGTGTGCGGTGATCTGCAGCGGAGGCAGACCGAACAGCTCGATGTCCTGGATGACTTTCTGGAAGCCGGTGCCGCGCTCCTCACAGATGCGGTAGCGCCGGAAGGCCGAGGCCAGCTTCTCGTTGCGGGATTCGGGTGTGGCGCCGATCAGGCGATCGGGCTTCTTGCCGGGCAGCAGGGTACCCGGGTTGGTGATGGTGATGCGGTCGCTGTAGAGATCGATCATGGGCCCGGCGCCCCCCACCTGGAAGTCCTGGTGGATGAGAGCGTTGGCGATCAACTCGCGCAGGGCCAGTTCCGGGTAGACGCACACGTCCTGGCGCAGCGACTGGCGGATGACCTCGGAATGCGGCAGCACGGAGCGCAGATGGCGGATCAGGCCTTCAAAGCCGATGGCGTAGCCGCGCTGGCCGTCCAGTTCGTCAATGGCTTCCACCTTGTTGGTGCCGCGGTACCGCACCAGGCGGATGGCCTTGCGGCTCAGATTGGGAAACTGGTCCAGCTGGCGCGCCGCGGCAATGGCCCCGAAGTGGGTGATGTAGTGACCGCGCCCATCGGCCACGGTCAGCCCTTCTTCCTGCAGCCAGCGGCCGAGGGCGTCTTCGTCCGCCGGCAACGGGCGCTCCAGCAGGCGGGCGATTGCCGCCAGGTCCAGCAGGGCTTCCACCTCGGACAGCTGGAGCAAGGGTGAGGCGCGCAGATCCTCCCAGCGTTGGGGGGCGCTGTTCATCATCAGGGCGCCCACCTCTTGGCGGGAGGCCTTGCGGGTGGAGCCGCCGGAGCGGATCCAGGTTTCCTCGATGGACTTTCCGCGCCGGTGGACAGGCTTGATGCCTTGCTCCGGCACATGGACGAAGAGCAGCATCCCTTCTGCGTGGCCGTGGAGCGCGTGATCCAGGGCGATGGGGGGCTCCACGGCCTCCCGTGCCAGGTTGCTGAGGGTGCCGATGATGCGCTCCACCTCGTCCTGGGCAATGCCCTGCACCTGCCCGCTGTTGCTCACCCCGAAGACCAGGGTGCCACCGCCCGCCAGGTTGGCCAGAGCCATCAGGTGCTCGGCCAGGCGGTCCTTGTGGGTGGAGAGGCTGCTCTTCCAGTCCAGCTCGTTGAGCTCATGGGGAACCGGTTGCAGGCTCTCCTGCAGCACTGCTGCGGCTTGGGCGACCCAGTGCTTGCTGCTCATGTGATGACAAGTGCTTGATCTGAAAAGAGATTTTCAGAATTTCCGGATTCGGGTGTGATACCGGGACACTGGGCGGCTCAGCCGCGGGAAAAACCCCGCGGTGTGATAGCAAGTTGTTGATTTAACGGGATGAATCGACGGCTTCCGGATTCGGATGTGATAACCGATCACGCGTCGATATTCGCCGCCCTCAACGCATTCGTCTCGATGAAATCGCGCCGCGGTTCCACCTCGTCGCCCATCAGCATGGTGAAGACCTTGTCGGCCTCGATGGCGTCTTCGATCTGCACGCGCAGCAGACGGCGCACGGCGGGGTCCATGGTGGTTTCCCACAGCTGCTCGGGGTTCATTTCGCCCAGGCCCTTGTAGCGCTGGCGGCCCACGCTGCTTTCGGCCTGCAGCATCAGCCAAGCCATGGCGGCGCGGAAGTCGGCCACACGGGTTTCCTTGGCCTTCTCGCCTTCGCCGCGCTTGACCACGGCGTCGGCGCCCAGCAGGCCCTTGAACTCGCGGCCGACCAGGGTCAGGGCCTCGTAGTCGTCGCCGTGCAGGAAGTCCGGGCCGATGATGCTGCTCTTGATGTTGCCGAAGTGGCGGCGGCTGATGCGCAGCAGGTGCTTGTCGGTGCGCTCGTCGAACACGGCTTCCACGTCGGCGTCGTGCAACGCGGCCTTCAGGGCCAGCGCGCTGACCTCCGCCGTACCGGTGTCGCTCAGGTCCAGCGTCAGGCCGTTGCCGATGGCGTGCAAGGCTTCCACGTCCATCCAGTTGGCCAGGCGGTCGATGACGTTGTTGGCGCGCACGTAGTGGCGGGCCAGCTCGGCCAGGCGTTCGCCCTGGATCACGTCCTGGCCGTTGCGCGGGTCGATGCTCGCGCCGTCCAGGGCCACCCGCAGCAGGTAGGCGTCCAGCTCCAGGCCGTCCTTCAGGTACTGCTCCTGCTTGCCGTGCTTGACCTTGTAGAGCGGCGGCTGGGCGATGTAGATGTGGCCGCGTTCCACCAGGTCGGGCATCTGGCGGTAAAAGAAGGTCAGCAGCAGGGTGCGGATGTGGGCGCCGTCCACGTCCGCGTCGGTCATGATGATGATGCGGTGGTAGCGCAGCTTGTCGGGGTTGAAGTCGTCCCCGCCCATGCCCTTGCCAATGCCGGTGCCCAGCGCGGTGATGAGCGTGAGGATTTCCTGGCTGGACAGCAGCTTCTCGTAGCGCGCCTTCTCCACGTTCAGGATCTTGCCGCGCAGCGGCAGGATGGCCTGGAACTTCCGGTCGCGGCCCTGCTTGGCGGAGCCGCCGGCGGAGTCACCCTCCACGATGTAGATCTCGCAGAGGCTGGGGTCCTTCTCCTGGCAGTCGGCCAGCTTGCCGGGCAGGCCCATGCCGTCAAGCACGCCCTTGCGGCGGGTCATTTCGCGGGCCTTGCGGGCGGCCTCGCGGGCACGGGCCGCGTCCACGATCTTGCCGCAGATGATCTTGGCGTCGCTGGGGTTCTCCAGCAGCCAGTCGGTCAGCAGGCGGCTGACGATGTCTTCCACCGGCGCGCGCACTTCGCTGGAAACCAGCTTGTCCTTGGTCTGGCTGCTGAACTTGGGCTCGGGCACCTTGACGCTGACCACGCAGGCCAGGCCTTCACGCATGTCGTCGCCGGTCACATCGACCTTGGCCTTCTTGGCCAGCTCGTTGTCCTCGATGTACTTGTTGATGACGCGGGTCATCGCCGCGCGCAGGCCGGTCAGGTGGGTGCCGCCATCGCGCTGCGGGATGTTGTTGGTGAAGCAGAGCACGTTCTCGCTGAACGAGTCGTTCCACTGCATCGCCACTTCCACACCGACGTTGGTGTTCTGGTCGCTCATCTTGTCGCCCATGGCGTGGAAGATGTTCGGGTGCAGGACCTTCTTGCCCTTGTTGACGAACTCGACGAAGCCCTTGACCCCGCCGGCATAGGCGAAGTTGTCTTCCTTGCCGCCGTTGCGCTGGTCGACCAGGCGGATCTTGACGCCGTTGTTCAGGAACGAGAGCTCGCGCAGGCGCTTGGCCAGCACGTCGTAGTGGAACTCGTGGTTCTGCTGGAAGATCTCGGTGTCGGGCAGGAAGTGGACCTCGGTGCCGCGCTTGTCGGTCGGCCCCGTGATCTTCATCGGGCTGGTTTCCACGCCGTCGACGATCTCGATCTGGCGGTCCACCGGCACGCCCCGGCGGAACTCGATGGCGTGCACCTGGCCGTCGCGGCGCACGATCAGGCGCAGCCACTTGGACAGCGCGTTCACGCAGGACACGCCCACACCGTGCAGGCCGCCGGAGACCTTGTACGAGTTCTGGTTGAACTTGCCGCCAGCATGCAGCTCGGTCAGGGCGATTTCAGCGGCCGAGCGCTTGGGCTCGTGCTTGTCGTCCATCTTGACGCCGGTCGGGATGCCGCGGCCGTTGTCCACCACGCTGATGGAGTTGTCGGCATGGATGGTGACGACGATGTCGTCGCAGTAGCCGGCCAGGGCCTCGTCGATGGAGTTGTCCACCACTTCGAACACCAGGTGGTGCAGGCCGGTGCCGTCAGAGGTGTCGCCGATGTACATGCCCGGGCGCTTGCGCACCGCCTCCAGGCCTTCCAGGATCTGGATGGACTCGGCGCCATAGCCGCCGGACCCTTGCAAGGCGGGAGTGGGCTGCTGGCTGTCGGGGGTGGGGGTGGTGTCGCTCATGAGGCTCTCGGAAAACTCTCGAAAGAGGCCCGGCGCCGCAAAAACGCCGGGGCTTTGAAACGCTTCAAGCGGGTGCCCCGGTCAGAGGCGGTCCCGCTTGTGCTGTGGAGGCAGGGGGCGGTCAGATCCGCATCGGCATCACGACGTACTTGAAGCCGTCCTGCCCGGGCACGGTGATCAGCGCGGCGGAGCTGCCGTCGTGCAGCGCGATCTGCACCATTTCGCTGTCCATGTTGGCCAGCGCGTCCATCAGGTAGGTCACGTTGAAGCCGATCTCGATGGCGGGGCCGCCGTAGTCGATCTCGAGTTCTTCCTTGGCCTCTTCCTGCTCGGCGTTGCTGGAGGCGATGCGCAGCGCGCCCGGCTCCACGTTCATGCGCACGCCCTTGAACTTCTCGCTGGTCAGGATGGCGGCGCGCTGCAGGCTGGCCAGCAGCGGGGCCCGGCCCAGCACGATCAGGTTCTGGTGGTTCTTCGGGATGACGCGGTTGTAGTCGGGGTACTTGCCCTCGACCAGCTTGGTCACGAATTCCATGCCCGAGAAGCTGAACCGCGCCTGGTTGCCGGCGAACTGCAGCTCGATCGGGTCCTCGCCGGTGCCCAAGAGGCGCATCAGCTCCAGCACCGTCTTGCGCGGCAGGATGACCTCCTGCTTGGGCATGTCGGTCTCCAGCTCGGCCTGGGCCAGGGCCAGGCGGCTGCCGTCGGTGGCCACCAGGGTCAGGGTCTTGCCCTCGGCCACGAACAGGATGCCGTTGAGGTAGTAGCGGATGTCATGCACCGCCATCGCGAAGTGCACCTGGTCGATCAGGCCCTTGAGCACCTTCTGCGGCACGCTGAAGGCCGGGCCGAAGTCGACCGCCTCATTGACCAGCGGGAAGTCCTCGGCCGGCAAGGTCTGCAGCGTGAAGCGGCTCTTGCCGCCCTGCAGGGTCAGCTTGTTGCCGTTGGCGCTCAGGCTGACGATCTGATCGGCCGGCATGGAGCGCAGGATGTCGATCAACTTGCGCGCGCCCACCGTGGTGCTGAAGCTGCCCTCGTCACCGCCCAGCTCGGCGGTGGTGCGCACCTGAATCTCCAGGTCGCTGGTGGTCAGTTCGGTGCTGGCGCCGTTCTTGCGCAGCAGCACGTTGGCGAGGATGGGCAGGGTATGACGCCGCTCGACGATGCCGGAAACCGCCTGGAGGGCACCCAGCACTTGTTGTTGCGCGGCTTTCAAAACAATCATGTCTTCCTCTTTCAGATGGGTCGTTGTAGTAGGAACGGACCACCGTTGTGGAAAACGCCATTTTCACCTGTTTTGACAGGCAGTTAGCAGGCGGCTTTCTATGGGGATGAACGGGGGGCTTGCGATGGGGTCAAGGTACAACAACTTCGGCCCGATCGCCGGGGCGGTGGACAAGCTCGGTGTTGTCCCAAACTTGTCCCCAGCCCGGTTCCGGGCGGCGTTCAGCCCTTGAGGGTCTGCTCCAGCACGTGCAGCTGCTGGTTCAGCTCGGTGTCCTTCTGCCGCTCGCCACCGATCTTGCGCACCGCGTGCAGCACGGTCGTGTGGTCGCGGCCGCCGAACAGCTCGCCGATCTCGGGCAGGCTCTTCTGGGTCAGCTCCTTGGCCAGGTACATCGCAATCTGGCGCGGCCGGGCGATGCTGGCCGGGCGCTTTTTGCTGTACATGTCGGCGATCTTGATCTTGTAGAAGTCGGCCACCGTCTTCTGGATGTTCTCCACCGAGATCTGCCGGTTCTGGATCGACAGCAGGTCCTTGAGCGCCTCGCGCGCCAGGTGGATGGTGATGTCCTTGTGGCTGAACTTGGCGTAGGCCAGCACCTTGCGCAGCGCGCCTTCCAGCTCGCGCACGTTGGCGCGCACGTTCTTGGCCACGAAGAAGGCCACGTCCTCGGGCATGGGGGCGCCCTCGGCCTTGGCCTTGGCCAGCAGAATGGCCACCCGCATCTCCAGCTCGGGCGGCTCGATGGCCACCGTCAGCCCGGCGTCGAAGCGGCTGGTCAGCCGCTCGTCAATGTCCACCAGCCCCTTGGGGTAGGTGTCGCTGGTCATGATGATGTGGGCCTTCTTGGCCAGCAGCGCCTCGAAGGCGTTGAAGAACTCTTCCTGCGTGCGCTCCTTGCCGGCGAAGAACTGCACATCGTCGATCAGCAGCAGGTCCAGCTGGTGGTACTTGGCCTTGAGCTCGTCGAAGGTCTTGCGCTGGTAGTTCTTCACCACGTCGGAGATGAACTGCTCGGCGTGCAGGTACAGCACGCGGGCGTTCGGGTTGTCCTTGAGCAGGGCATTGCCCACCGCGTGGATCAAGTGGGTCTTGCCCAGGCCCACGCCGCCGTAGATGAACAGCGGGTTGTACATGACACCCGGCGCGCCGGCCACGTGCAGCGCAGCGGTGCGGGCCATCTGGTTGGCCCGGCCGGGCACCAGGGTGTCGAAGGTCAGCGCCGGGTTCAGGCGGCTGCGGCTGGCGGGGCTGGGCGCGGCCGGGGCCCGGGCCTCGGCCGGCACGCTGGGGGCTCGGCGCTCAACCGGCGCGCCATCGGCCATCGGACGGGCCTGGGCGCCGGGCGCGTTGTCCAACGCCGGGCCGTCGGCCGGCAGCAGGGCGGCCTGCTGGCGCGCGGCCGCATGGCCTTGCGCCGCGTTCACCATGGCCCGGTGCAACACCGCCGCGGCGCTGTTGGGCCGCGAAGGCAGGGGACGGGCACCCAGCGCAGGGCCTTCCCGCGGGGCGAGCGACAACTCCAGGCGCACCGGCTTGCCGGCGAGCTCGGTCAGCACCGTTTCGATGCGGGCGGAATACTGGGACCGGATCCAGTCCAGCTTGAAGCGGTTGGGCACGCGCAGGCTGACGACGGTCCCCGCCTCGCCATCCTCCGTGACGTCGGCCGGGGGCAGGGGTCGGATCCAGGTGGTGTACTGTTGTTCGGGCAGTTCGGTTGCGAGTCGCTCGCAGCCCCTCTGCCACAGGTCAATGCTCATGTGGACAATTCTTCTTGAGCGGCCGCATTCTACGCACTCCTCGGGCGGCCTGGTGCGAGGTTATCCACAGTTTCTTCCGCGGGGTCAAGCCCCTCGCGGGAGCGCATGCTGCCGTGCAAGTGTTTGACCGGACTGGCGTTTTTTGGTCTAATCGTGGGTTTCCCGAACGCCTGGGTGGGTCTCGTCTTGCCTGGGCTCCGCTAGCCCCAAGCCTTTGGCCGCCTTCAAGGCCAGGGCCCACAGTAGGTACTCACCATGAAGCGCACCTATCAGCCTTCCAAGGTCCGTCGCGCCCGTACGCACGGTTTTCTCGTCCGTATGAAGACCCGCGGTGGTCGCGCCGTCATCAACGCGCGTCGCGCCAAGGGCCGCAAGCAGCTCTCGCGGGTCTGATCCCGTCGCCATGATCGGCCGCATCGTGCGTCCGGCCGATTTTGAGCGCGTGCTCGCCGCACCGCAGCGTTCCCGCAGTGCTCACTTCGCCATCCACCATGTGACGGGCGGGCCGTTGGCATGCCGCGTTGCGGTGTTGTCCACGGGTCTTGCACCGGTTGTCCCGGGCTTGTCACCAGAGTTGTCCACAAGCGCTCTCCCCGCTGCGGGTGAGGCTGTGGATGAGTCCGTTGGCACCGGCCATTGGCTGGGCCTGGTGGTGCCCAAGCGGCATGCCAAGCGAGCGGTCACCCGCAACCTGATCAAGCGTCAGGCGCGTGCCGCCATGGCGCGACATCTCGCCACCCTGCCCTCGGGCTTGTGGGTGGTGCGTCTGCGTGCGCCGTTCGACCGCCAGCAGTTCGCCAGCCCGGCCTCCGAGGCACTGCGCGAGGCGGCCCATGCGGAGATGGAACAGCTGTTCGACCGTGCCATCCACCAGCCACTGCCCCCCGGCGGTGGCCGGCCGCGTTCGCGCGCCCGAGCCTGAGCGGTCCGTTTGGCCGAGCCGCCCATGACGTCCATGCCTCCCCTGCGCCTGCTGCCGCGTCGGCTGCTGCAGGTTGCTGTGCGTGGCTACCGCCTCTTGCTGAGCCCCTGGCTGGGCAACCAGTGCCGTTTCGAGCCCACCTGCTCGCGCTATGCGCTGCAGGCGCTGGAACGTCACGGTGCCGCGGCCGGCAGCTATCTGGCGGCGGTGCGCATCCTGCGCTGCGCCCCCTGGTGCACCGGGGGCTGCGACCCGGTGCCACCGGAACGGCCCCGGCTGTTCCGGCACCTGCTGCCCGGCGCCACCCTGCCGACCGAATCCCCCGAGACCGGGACGCCGGCTGACACACCCTCGTCAGCCGACCCGGCCACCCTCGTTTCTCTGACTTCTTCCAGGCCTTCCTCATGACCGATATGCGCCGCACCCTGCTGTGGGTGGTGTTCACCATGTCGCTCGTCCTGCTGTGGGACGCGTGGAGCCGCCACAACGGCCAGCCCACCCTGTTCGGTGGCCCGGTGCCCGCGGCCTCGGCGGCAGCGTCCGGCAATGGCGGCGTGCCCTCGCCCGCCTCGGTGGCCGCCAACGGTGCCGTGCCCGCCACCCCGGGCGCCTCGGCCCCGGCCGCCGTCAAGAGCGAGACCTTCACCGTCCGCACGGACGTGATGACGGTCACCTTCGACACGCTGGGCGGCACCATGGCCCGCGTGGCCCTGCCCAAGTACCACAGCGACACCGATCCGAAACAGCCCATGCTGGTGCTGGATGAGACCGGCCACCGCTACGAAGCGCAAACCGGCTACATCAGCGCTGGCGCCACGCCGCTGCCCACCCACCTGACGGTGATGAGCGCGGTGCCGGGCGAACGTGAGCTGAAGGATGGGCAGGACACGCTGACCGTGCGCTTCGAATCGCCCGACGTGGGCGGTGCCAAGCTGGTCAAGACCTACACCTTCCACCGCGGCCAGTACACGGTGGATGTGAAGCAGGCGCTGACCAACGTCGGCAGCACCCCGCTGCAACCCCAGCTCTACCTGCAACTGCAGCGCAACAGTCAGGCGGCTGGCGCCACTTCGTCGTTCTACAGCACCTTCACCGGCCCGGCCGTCTACTCCGACGAGAAGCGCTACCAGAAGGTCAGTTTCGACGACATCGCCAAGCACCAGCCGGGTGATTCGCCGCTGCACGTGCAGAAGGCCAATGACGGTTGGATCGCCATGGTGCAGCACTACTTCGCCACCGCCTGGCTGGTGAAGGACGGCTCGCCGCGCGAATTCCGCACCACCAAGATCGGCCCGGACCTGTACACCGTGGCCCTGCTGCAGCCGCTGGGCACGCTGGCCCCGGGCGCCACCCAGACCAACGACGCCACGCTGTTCGTCGGCCCGCAGGAAGAGAAGAAGCTGGCCACCCTGGCCCCGGGCCTGGAACTGGTGAAGGACTACGGCTGGTTCAAGGTGCTCTCCGAGCCGCTGTTCTGGGTGCTGGACCAACTCTACAAGTTCATCGGCAACTGGGGCTGGTCCATCATCCTGCTGGTGGTGCTGCTGAAGATCGCCTTCTACTGGCTCAACGCCAAGGCCTACCAGTCGATGGCCAAGATGAAGGCCGTCAACCCGCGCATCATGGAACTGCGCGAACGGCTGAAGGACAAGCCGCAGGAGATGCAGCAGGAGATGATGCGCATCTACCGCGAGGAGAAGGTCAACCCGCTGGGCGGCTGCCTGCCGATCTTCATCCAGATGCCGTTCTTCATGGCGCTGTACTGGGTGCTGATGTCCAGCGTGGAAATGCGCGGCGCGCCCTGGATCGGCTGGATCACCGACCTGGCCGCCAAGGATCCGTACTTCATCCTGCCGGCGCTGATGACCCTGTCCAGCCTGCTGCAGGTCTGGCTGTCGCCCAAGCAAGCCGACCCGATGCAGCAGAAGATGATGTGGATCATGCCGCTGGCCTTCAGCTTCATGTTCTTCTTCTTCCCGTCCGGCCTGGTGCTGTACTGGCTGACGAACAACCTGCTGTCCATCGCCCAGCAGTACGTCATCAACAAGCGCATGGGCGTGCTCTGACCCCGGTCTGAGCCTCCCCTGAGCAGCGACGCCCCGGCGGACCGCACGGTCCCCGGGGCGTCGTGGTTTTTACGAATAGAAACATCTGCAGCGCCGCCGATACCACGAAGGCGGGGGTGAACCGCACGCCCTTCTCGCGTGCGGTTCGGAAGCTGGGTGACGCAGCGGCCGGTGACGGCCAACACGGCCCGCCCCCCGCGCCAACACGTCCTTAGGCTGCCCGACAATGCGCGCATGCTGCTCGGCCGCCACCAGGACCCCATCGTCGCCATCGCCACCGCCCCCGGACGCGGAGCGGTCGGCATCGTCCGCGCCTCTGGGCCGGACCTGAAGCCATTGGCCCAGGCCCTGCTGGGCCAGGTGCCCGCGCCACGCCAGGCGCTCTACGGCCCCTTCCGTGAGGCCGATGGCAGCCTGATCGACCACGGCCTGGCGCTCTACTTCCCGGCCCCGCACAGCTACACCGGCGAGGACGTACTGGAACTGCAGGCCCACGGCGGCCCAGTGGTGCTGCAACTGCTGCTGGCCCGCTGCCTGAACGCCGGCGCCGCCCTGGGTTGGCAGCTGCGCCTGGCCGAGCCGGGCGAGTTCACCCAGCGCGCGTTCCTGAACGACAAGCTGGACCTGGCCCAGGCCGAGGCCGTGGCCGACCTGATCGACGCCAGCACCGAGGCGGCCGCGCGCAGCGCCACCCGCTCACTGGCCGGCGCCTTCTCGCAAGAGATCGAGGCCCTGGCCGAGCGCATCGTCACCCTGCGCATGCTGGTGGAGGCCACGCTGGACTTCCCTGAGGAGGAGATCGACTTTCTGGAAAAAGCCGATGCGCGCGGCAAGCTGCGCGCCATCCAGGCCGCGGTAGACGCGGTGCTGGGCCGGGCCCGCCAGGGCGCACTGCTGCGCGAGGGCCTGCGGGTGGTGCTGGCCGGCCAGCCCAATGTGGGCAAGAGCTCGCTGCTCAACGCCCTGGCCGGCGCCGAACTGGCCATCGTCACGCCCATCGCCGGCACCACGCGCGACCGGGTCAGTGAAACGATTCAGATCGAGGGCGTGCCCATCCACATCACCGATACCGCCGGTCTGCGCGAGGACGGGCAGGCCAGCGACGAGGTCGAACGCATCGGCATGGCCCGCAGCTGGGAATCCATCGCCAGCGCGGATGCGGTGCTGTTCCTGCACGACCTGACCCGGCTGCCCGACGCCGACTACCAGGCGGCCGACGCCCTCATCGCCCACAAGCTGCAGGCCGTGGACCCAGCCCGCCTGATCCAGGTCTTCAACAAGGCCGACAGTGGCACTGAGGCGCTGACCGGCCATCCCGAGGGCGAAACGGCCATCGTCATCTCCGCCCGCACCGGCCAGGGCCTGGACGCGCTGCGCCACCTGCTGTTGGAACGCGCCGGCTGGCAGGCCGCGCCCGAGGGCGTCTACATCGCCCGCACCCGCCATGTGCAGGCCCTGCGCGAAGCGGCCGAGCACCTGGCGCTGGCCGCGGCCCACGCCGATCAGGCCGACGCCGCGCTGGACCTGCTGGCCGAAGAGCTACGGCTGGCCCACGAGGCCCTGCAGCAGATCACCGGCCGCTTCAGCGCCGACGACCTGCTCGGAGAGATCTTCAGCCGGTTCTGCATCGGCAAATAAGGGGCACCGACGTGGTGGTCCAGCCGCTCAGGCCAGCGCCACCAAGACCAACCCAACCAAGGCTGGCACGGCCTGGATGAACAGAATGCGTCGGCTGGCCGTGGCGGCGCCGAACAGCCCGGCCAGCAGCACGCACAGCAGGAAGAACACCTGCACCGGCCGCCCCGGTGTGCCCAGCCACAGCCCCCAGAACAGCCCCGCGGCCAGAAAGCCGTTGTAGAGCCCCTGGTTGGCCGCCAGCACCTTGGTGGCCGCGGCAAATTCGGGGCGCAGCCCAAACGCCTTCATGCCCTTGGGCTTGTCCCACAGGAACATCTCCAACACCAGGATGTAGAGGTGCAGCAGACCGATCAAGCCGACGACGAGATTTGCAGCGGTGGCCATCAAAGGTGTCCTGTCAGATGGGCCGGAGGTCCAGGCGCGGCATCAGCGCGAACACGCCCCAGCCCAGATACTCGCGCGTGTAGGTGGCGTAGCGCACCGGTTCCGTGCTCAGTTGGGCCCGAACCTCCCCGGCCAATTCGTCATCGGGATGGGCTTCCAGCCATCGGCGCATCGTGAGCCACTTGGCAGCCTCGTACCGGTCCCAACCGTCCTGGTTCGCCAGCACCATCTCGACCACGTCATAGCCAAGCTGGCCAAACGAGGCGAGCAACTGCGGCAGGGTGAGAAAGTCGGCAATGGCGTGGGCAAGACAGCCCTTGGCCACCGCCTCGGTTGGCGGCAGTTGCCGCCAGTAAGGCTCGCCAACGAGGATGATCCCGCCCGGGCGCAGGCTCCGCGCCAGCAACGCGATCGTGCCCGCCACGCCCCCGGCAATCCACGTGGCACCCACACAGGCAGCCACGTCGACCTTCTCATCCGACACATGGCCCGCCGCATCGCCGTGGACGAACGTGACCCGATCGTCCACGCCAAGCGCCACCGCGCGGCGCTGGGCCTGCTCAGTGAACAAGGCACTCATGTCGATCCCGGTGCCAACCACCCCGTGATCGCGGGCCCAGGTGCACAGCATCTCCCCCGAACCGCTGCCCAGGTCGAGCACCCGGGCGCCCGGTTCCAGCCGCAAGGCCGCGCCCAACGTGGCGAACTTGTCGGCGGTGAAGGGGTTGTGGATGCGGTGAGCGCTCTCGGTGATGTTGAAAATCCGTGGAATGTCCATGCGGGTATTACGTTTGTGAAATGCCGGCAAAACCACCGTACTGGGCGGCTTTACGCGCAGGTCCGGTCGATTGCAGGGGTGGGCATCATGTTGGACTACAGCGAGCGACCGTCGAAGTGCTTAACGGGAAGTGCCGATAACTCAACCCCTTCAAGACAGCGAGCATTAACCATCACCATGGACCTACCCGACAGAATGCCTTCGGCAAACGTATGAATTCCGCATTTTCCGCAGAAGCGATGTTTAATGGTTTTTCCGCCGAATGTGTAGGTGGCTATGTCCTCCTCAGGAGTCAGCAGATGAAAACTTCCTGGTGAAACACCCCACTGAAGCGCGCCCTTCTTTGAACAGATTGAGCAGTTGCACTCTATAACCTGCGTAAGTTCGCCCTCGACCTCGAAGGCTACTTGACCGCAGTGACAGCC
This sequence comes from Ideonella benzenivorans, assembly GCF_020387415.1. Taxonomy (GTDB): domain Bacteria; phylum Pseudomonadota; class Gammaproteobacteria; order Burkholderiales; family Burkholderiaceae_C; genus Ideonella; species Ideonella benzenivorans. The sequence goes on from NZ_JAGWCB010000018.1 coordinate 378,915, forward strand.
ACCCTTGTATTTCACTTGTGGACTCCTTTGTATGCTGAGAACAGCGTCAGCAAGATGAACTGCGTGAATGATGATGCCCGACGTGGAGGTCACCGGGGCTGCGCGACGTTATCGCGCAGCGTCCGGTGGACCATAAAGTTAGACAGCAGCCTCCACGCCGTCCGACTGCTCATTTCTTTCCGCTCTTTCCTTTCTGTCGCCACGCATCCTCGGCGCGATCTTCTTCCCAAGATACGGACGGGCGCTGCGAAATAACGTCGAGGGAGAGCCCGTGCTTGAATCCGTCGACGTGTTTGACTTTTGTGACAATGTCGCGATTCAAATCCCCTTTGGTGCATCGTGGCAGCCATTTGCCAAGATATGTCCCAAGCGTGATGAGACGGTGCTTCTGGGAAAGCGGGAGACGTGAGGCGTTTCTGGCACTGTAGTCGCTCGCATCGACGACGTAGATATTTTTCCATGTGTAGAACACTGCAACTGACTCGCCAGTGTGTTTCAGCATATCCGTGACTTGTTTTTTTAGTCGTTCTGCGTCGGCCGTGGACATTGATAGGGTTCGCACATCGTCATAGCCGCCAAGCAATTTGGCCTGGAAAAGTGCGACTTTTTCGATACTTGCGTCTGGGGTTTTGACCCTTACGAGAAATCCGCCGTCTGCACCAGAGTGAGGCTCTTCAGTGATTTTATTTTGTTGCCGATAGCGAAAATCCACCTGCAAACCATTTGAGTTGATCGAGCGCTGCATCAAGGCATTTCCAAGCGCCGATGTAAGGCCCTCCTCGTTCCCGTGGCTCGCCAGTTGCCCAATAACTTGAGTCGCAGCGGTTTCGATAAGCGCCGCAATACGCCGTTGAATCTCTGTGTCTATAAGGAATGTCATTCGGAGAAAGGGATTATTTGCTGGTGTCTAACGTAAAGGTAACCGGCGCGGAGCCGGCTTTATCGGCGGAGCGTCCGTGTTGACCGCCATGTTAGGCACCTGCTTTGACAGCATTAGCCAAGAGCCGAGCAACTTCGGGTACTCCTAAGGTCGCAGCAAGCCCAACTTTGTCCGCCAAGCGAGGGCTGTAGTTGTAAACGTCTTTCACGTCGACGTTGAGCCAAACCGGAAGTATCACGTTCTGTTTTTCGAGAATTTCCCGCGTAAAGATTGAATCGAACTCGGCCTGACCCCAGCCATCATTCGACAGGAAGTTGGGTGACAGCACCACGATGCATTTCTTGGTTTCGCGAAGACCGCGCTCTATGCTTGATCGAAGGCTATCGCCAACCTTCAGTGAGAATTCGTCGTACCACACCGTGCAGAAATTCTTTGCAAGCTCATGTGCAAGCTCGCGAACGAATGCATCTTTATCTCGCGAATCATGTGAAATGAAAGCGAGCGGCTTCTCACTCGCGGACCGACTACGCGCGTACTCCCGATCACGGATAGACAAGAAGTAACCTCGCGCAAGAAGTTCCGCGACTAGCGATGCTCTATTCTCTGGCGTTAGGTCGAAATCGAGATAGAGGTGAACTCGCCTTGTGAACTGGAGGGTCGCGGTTGATTGCCGTTCAGAATATTCCGCATGGCCCATTTCTACGTAGACACCATCTCCATCGGGTCCGAGGCGGCAGTTCTCAAATTCCGTTGAGTTGAAGAGCGCGCCTAAGCACTGAGACAAGTCGTCCATGACTGGCACGTAGAAGTACCAATACTTTGCGTTCGCCTCGAAGTCGTAGGCAATCTTGGCGATGACTTCAGCGAGTGCGACGCCATCTTGGGTGCCGAACGTCCAAGCGCCATGCATCGTCAGGACTTTTGCGTCGGTATCAAAGTACTCGCGAATCGTAGCCATGGCGTTCTTTCAGGTGCCTAACTAGTTATCGACCCCAATTTGCGCCACCAAAAACCTTGATGCTCCCGAACATTCCAAGGGCGAGGTCTCGCAAGTGACTGAGCCGACTGAGATTTTTGACAATTCAGGCCAGCTTATCACTTCGTAACAGAGCGACAAAGGGCTCGTTGTAACAGGCGGGGATCAGATTCCCCCGAATGGGGGATGTCAGCGGGGATACATCGGAATACTGTATAGGTATACAGTTATCGACGCTCGCATTCCCCATGGAACCCACGCCATCGCCGCCCAGCCCACCGCGCCTGCTGCGGCGCCTGCGCGTGCTGCACTACAGCCTGCGGACGGAGGAAACCTATGTGTATTGGGTCAAGGCCTTTGTGCATTTCCAGGGTCTGCGGCACCCTGCGGACATGGGGCGGGAAGAGGTCGAAGAATTTCTGACCCATCTGGCTGCCCAGCGTGACTTATCGGCGTCCACCCAGCGGCAGGCTCTGTCGGCCTTATTGTTTCTGTACCGGCAGGTCCTGGGCACCGATCTGCCCTGGATGAACGATGTGATCCGCCCGGTGCCACGGCGGCGCCTGCCGGTGGTGCTCAGCCCAGACGAAGTGGCCCGTGTGCTGGCCTGCCTGGTACCCCAGCATCAGCTGTTCGGCCATTTGCTCTATGGCACCAGCCTGCGCCTGATGGAAGGCCTGCGGGTCAAGGACATTGATTTCGCCCACCGGACCTTGGTGGTCCGCTCGGGCAAGGGCGACAAGGACCGTGCGGTGATGCTGCCGGAGAGCCTGCGCCCTGGGCTGGAGGCGCAACTGGCCCGGGCCCAGGTGCTGTGGCGAGCCGATCAACTGCGAGGCACTGGCGGCGTGGAACTGCCCCATGCGCTGGCCCGCAAGTACCCGCGGGCCCCGCAAAGCTGGGCCTGGTGGGGGAGGCTGCAGGCGGGCTACGACATCCGCACGGTCCAGGCCCTGCTGGGCCACGCGGATGTGAAGACCACCATGGTCTACACCCACGTGCTCAAGGTGGGCGGGGCTGCAGTGCGCAGCCCGCTGGATGCGCTTCAGGCCCGGTTGCCCGCCTCCGGCACCTCGGTGGTGATGGGGCCGCTGCCGGCCCAGCGGTCCAGCGCCAGGTAGATGACCGGGGTGATGTAGAGCGTCACCACCTGGCTCAGGATCAAGCCGCCCACCACGGCCAGGCCCAGGGGTTGGCGCAGTTCGGCGCCGGCGCCCAGGCCCAGGGCGATGGGCAGGGCGCCCATCAACGCGGCCACGGTGGTCATCATGATGGGCCGCAGCCGCAGCAGGGCCGCGGCGCGGATGGCCTCGGGTGGGCTCATGCCCTGGTTGCGTTGGGCGTCCAGGGCGAAGTCGATCATCATGATCGCGTTCTTCTTGACGATGCCGATCAGCATCAGGATGCCGATGCTGGCGATCAGCGTCAGCTCCATGTTGAAGAGCTTGAGCGCCAGCAGCGCGCCAATGGCGGCCGAGGGCAGCCCGGCCAGGATGGTCAGCGGGTGGATGTAGCTCTCGTACAGAACGCCCAGCAGCACGTAGATGACGGCCAGCGCCGCTCCGATGAGCACCAGCTGGCTGCCCTGGCTTTGCTGGTACACCGCCGCGTCGCCGCCATAGGTGCCGATCAGCGACTCAGGCATGGCCAGCGCGGCCTTGGCCTGGTCGATGCGCTGGGTGGCCGCGCTCAGCGGCACGCCCGGGGCCAGGTTGAACGAGATCGTCACCGACTGCAGCTGGCCCTGGTGGTTCACCGCCACCGGCCCCAGCGTGCGCTTCACGCTGGCCACCGCCGACAGCGGCACCAGCTGGCCCGCCTTGCTGCGCAGCCAGACCTTGTCGAAGGCGCCCTCGAACTCGCGGTTGGCCTGCGCCGCTTCCATGATGACGGAGAAGCTGTTGGCCGGGCCGTACATGGTGCTGACCTGGCGCTCGCCAAAGGCGCTGTAGAGCGCGGAGCGCACGTCGGCCAGCTGCACGCCCAGCAGGTTGGCCTTGTCGCGGTCGATCGTCAGCTGGGCTTGCAAGCCCTTGTTCTGCGCGTCGCTGGTCACGTCACGGAACTGCGGGTCGGCCGCCAGCTTGTCCTGCAGCTTCTGGGCCCAGGCATTGAGGTCGTCAGCGCTCACGCTCTGCAGCGTGTACTGGTAGCGGCTCTTGCTGACCCGCCCGCCCAGCTGCAGGTTCTGCACCGGCGCCATGTAGACCTGGATGCCCGCCACGCCGCGCAGCTTCTTGCGCAGGCCTTCCACCACCTGGGGCATGGCCGGACGCTGGCCGCGGGGCTTGAGGTTGATGAACAAGCGGCCCGAGTTGCCGCCGCTCATGAACGAAGACACGGTGGCCACGTTCGGGTCGGCCCGGAACACCGCCGCCACCTGGGCCTGCAGACCCATCATCGCGTCAAAGGAGATGTCCTGCGCCGCCTCGGTGCTGACGCGGATCTGGCCGATGTCCTCCTCGGGGAAAAAGCCCTTGGGCATGGTCACGCCCATCCACAGCGTCAGCGCCAGGCTGCCCACGGCCACCCCGCCCATCAGCCAGCGGTGGCCCAGCGCCCAGTCCAGCGTGCGGCCGTAGCCGTTCTGGAAGGCGGTGAAGCCAGCCTCGAAGGTGCGGCCCAGCCAACCCTCTTCATGTTGGGTCTCGTGCTTCAGGTAACGGCTGCACAGCATCGGCACCAGCGTCAGCGACACCGCCGCCGACACCAGGATGGACAGCCCCACCACCACCGCGAATTCATGGAACAGCATGCCCATCACCCCGGGCATGAAGAAGATGGGGATGAGCACCGCCACCAGCGAGATGGAGATGGACAGGATGGTGAAGCTCATCTCCCGCGCGCCGCGCACCGCGGCCTCGAAGGGCGCCATGCCGCCCTCCACATGGCGCACGATGTTCTCCAGCATCACGATGGCGTCGTCCACCACCAGGCCCACCGCCAGCGTGATGCCCAGCAGCGAGATGTTGTCCAGGCTGTAGCCGCCGGCCCACAGCAGGGCCAGCGCGCCGATCAGCGAAATGGGCAGCGAGAAGGACGGGATCAGCGTGGCCGAGAGCCGGCGCAGGAACAGGAAGATCACCAGCACCACCAGCACCACGGTGAGCGCCAGCGTGAAGTAGACGTCGTGCACCGCCTCGCGGATGGAGGCCGAGCGGTCGTTCACCGGCGTCATCTTGATCGAGGCCGGCAGCTGGGCCGCAAAGTGCGGCAGCATGGCCTTGACCCGGTCCACCACCTGCACGGTGTTGGCATCCGGTTGGCGCTGCACCGCCAGCGTGATGCTGGGCTCGCCGTTCAGCTCGGCGTGGGTCTTGGTCGATTCGACGCTGTCCTGCACCTGGGCCACGTCGGCCAGCCGCACCGGCGCGCCGTTGCGCGTGGCCACGATGACCTGGCGCCAGTCCTGGGCATTCATCAGCTGGCGGTTGGCCTGCACCGTCAGGGTCTGGCGCGGGCCGTCCAGCGTGCCCACCGGCGTGTTGGCATTGGCGCTGGTCAGGGTCGCGCGCAGTTCGTCCAAGCTCAGGTCGCGCTCGGCCAGCCGGTCCAGGTCCACCTCCACCCGCACCGCGTAGCGGCGCTGGCCGTAGATGGCCACCTGGGCCACCCCTTCCAGCGTGGACAGGCTGGGCGAGATCAGGTTCTCGGCGTAGTCGTTCAGCTGGGTCAGGCTGATGGACGGCGAAGTCAGCGCCACCAGCAGCACCGGCGCGTCGGCCGGGTTGACCTTGCGGTAGCTGGGCGGCGTGGTCATGTCGTCCGGCAGGCTGTGCTGGGCCCGGTACAGGGCGGCCTGCACATCCAGCGCGGCGGCGTCGATGTCGCGCGAGGCGTCGAACTCCAGCGTCAGCGAGGTGCTGCCCAGCGTGCTGCTGGAACTGATGAGCGACAGCCCGGCGATGGTCGAGAACTGCTTTTCCAGCGGCAGCGCCACCGAACTGGCCATGGTCTCGGGCGAAGCACCCGGCAGGCTGGCACTGACGTTGATGGTGGGCGTGTCAAACCGCGGCAGCGCCGCCACCGGGATCTTGTCCAGGGCCAGCAGGCCGGCCACCACGATGGCGATGTTGAGCAACACCGTCATCACCGGACGGCGGATGAACAGCTCGGTGAGGCTCATGCGCCGGCTCCGGCGCTGGCGGCCTGCGCCGCGCTGGCCCGCGCGGCGGATTCACGCACCATCGCCCCAGGCCGCAGGTTTTCCTTGCCCTCCATCACCACCTTCTCGCCCGGCTGCACCCCCGTCACCACAGCCCACAGGCCAGCGCTGTGCAGCAGGCCAACCGAGCGCAGCGCCACGGTGTGGTCGGCCCCCACCACATAGACCTGGCGCACTTCGCCCTTGATGATCAGCGCGGCCTGCGGCAGCACGGCCACGTTCTGAAGGGTGCGCAGCGTGAGCTGCACGGTCACGTACTGGCCGGGCCACAGGGCCTGGTTGGGGTTGGCCAGCGCGGCTTTCAGCTTGATGGTGCCGCTGGTGCTGTCCACCGTGTTGTCCAGAAAGCTCAGGCGGCCGGTCAGCGGCGCGGCCGTGCCACCATCGGCGTTCTTGCGCAGCACCTGCACCGGCAGGCTGTCGCGCCGCTGCGGGCCATCGCCCAGCAGGGCCGGCAGTTGGGCCTCCGGCAGCGTGAAGCTGACCGCAATCGGGTCGATCTGGCTGATGGTGACCAGCGCAGCGCCGGTCGGCGTCACCAGGCTGCCGGGGTGCACCGCAATCGCCCCAGCCCGGCCGTTCAGCGGTGAACGCACCACGTTGTAGCCCACATTGACCTCGGCGGCCCGCACAGCGGCCCTGTCGGAGGCCACCAGGGCCAACTGGGCGTCGCGCTGGGCCCGGATGCTGTCCACCGCCCCCTGGGAGACGAAGTTCTGCCCCAGCAGCTCCTGGTTGCGCCGCCATTGGCGTTCCAGGTCGGCCAGCGTGGCCTGGTCGTGCAGCAGCGTGGCCTTGGCTTTTTCCAGGTTGGCCTGGTCGGTCCGGTCGTCCAGCGTGAACAGCAGGTCCCCCTGGTGGACGAACTGGCCTTCCTGGATGGCGACGCTGCGCACCGTGGTCGACACCTGCGGCCGCACCTCCACCGTGTTGAGCGGCACCACCGTGCCAGCCGCTTCCACGGTCACCGGCATGTCTTGCTGCGCCACCGCGACAACCGTCACCGCCTGCTCCTGGGGCGCCGAGGCCGCCTTGCCGGCGCCGGCCGGCCCACCGGCCCCCGTGTGGCTGGACCACCACCAGACACCACCGGCCACGACGGCAGCCACCGCCGTCCAGCCCCCCAGGGCACGTGCGTTCATGAACTTCTTCTTTGCCAACCGGCGGGATCGCCGCCAAAAACGGACGCCGGTCCTCAAGACCGGCGCCAAGCACAGAGAGCCTGAACGGTGCCCATCGGTTCCCTCAATGGATGCGTGTCCGCCCTCGCGCCGTGCAATCTAACAGAGCGCGCGTGACATGTAAGAGGCCGTGTCCCGCCGGTCCCAGGGTCAACGGGGGCCTGCCGGTTGCCGTTTTTTGAGGCAGAGCCGGTCGATTGCTGCATCGGTCATCGCGACGTGGCAGGCTGTCCGGCATGTTCCAAGCCATTTCTTGTGAAAGGTTGCCCGTGCGCACATTCCGTCTGTCTTCTCCGCTGGTGTCCCTGGTCCTGGCCGGCACGGCCTGGCTGGGCACCCTGCCCGCGCACGCCGGTGAGTTGCCCCACAGCGCCGATCTGAGCTACCAGGTCACCTGGGGCGTCATCAGCCTGAACGCCGAACAGCATTGGAAGCTGGAAGGCGACCGCTACACCCTCAGCACCGAGCTGAAACTGCCGCTGGCCTTCAAGAACCGTCGCTACGTCAGCCAGGGCCGGGTCGGCCCGCATGGGCTGGAGCCGGCCACTTATGAAGATTTCGAGGTGGGTGACCCGAAGCCGCGTTCTGTCGCCAAGGTGGACCGCACGGCCGGGGTGGTGACCTATGGCCGCACCGCAGTGCCTCTGCATGAAAAACCGCTCTCGGCCGGTCTGCAGGACATCAATGCCCTGGCTTACCAGTTGATGTGGCTGGGTGAGGGCGTGGTGGGCAAGACGGTGCCGGTGACGAACGGCCGCAACGTGGTGATGCACCAGTTCTCCAAGCTGCCCGATGGCTCGGCCAGCTACGCCGGCAAGAGCTATCCCACCCAGCGCCTGGCCAGCACCAGCCCGGAGGGCGGCTTTGAAGTGGGTCTGGCGCCTGGCCTGGGCGGCTTGCCGCTGCGCATCGTGCGCGTGCAGGACGGCAAGACCCTCACCTTCACCGCCACCCAGGTTCGCTACACCCCCTGACCGGGGGTCTCTTCGGGGTTGAAAACGGCCCGAAAGGGCCTGTCGCTGGAAAAAGTGAGAAGGCTGTTATTCCTCCTGTCTTCTTAGTTCTTTAATTGGTGGTTGTAGTAGAGGGCGCCTGCTTCTGTGGACAACCTTGTTTTTTTGTTTTGAGTCAATGACTTGTGAAGCCTGAAACACTGTGGTCCGAGGTCTGTGGATGAAGGGGACGAAAAGACAACAACCTGGCGATCGGCGTTCGGCCTGTGGATAACAGGGTTCTTGTTCAAAACTTGTCCACAGAGCTGTGCCTTGACAGCGACTTGTCCACGGGCGCAGGCGACAATCGCGCCCCATGTCCCGTCCCCGCCCGGCCTGGCGGCCGGCGCCCCGTCACGGTGTGCCGGCCAGCTGCGTGGCCCTGCCCCATGACCAGCGCTGGCCCCGGCTGAGCGCCTTTCTGGCCTGGCGCCTGCCGGTGCTGGACGAAGCCCAATGGCAGGCCCGCCTGGCGGCAGGTGAGGTGCTGGACGCGCAGGGCGCCGCGCTGGCCGAGGACGCGCCCTACCGGGCCGGCGAGCGGGTCTGGTACTGGCGCGAGGTGCCCGGCGAGGTCGACATCCCGTTTGAAGAAGCGCTGCTGCACCTGGACGAGCGGCTGGTGGTGGTGGACAAGCCCCACTTCCTGCCGATGGCGCCGGTGGGCCGCTACGCCCGCCACACCCTGCTGGCGCGCCTGCAGCGCCGCCTGGGCCTGACCGAGCTGACGCCGCTGCACCGCCTGGACCGGGAAACCGCCGGCGTGGTGGTGTTCAGCCGCCGGCCCGAGGACCGCAACGCCTACCAGGCCCTGTTCCGCGAACGGCAGGTGCAGAAGGTCTATGAAGCCCTGGCGCCCTACCGGCCGGCGCTGGCCCAGCCGCTGCAGCGCCGCAGCCGGCTGGAACCTTCCCCCCAGCGCATGCAGATGCACGAGGTGCCCGGTGAGCCGAACACCGAGACCTGGATCGAGATGCTCGACCACGACGAAGTGCATGCCCACTACCGCCTGACCCCGCACACCGGCAAGACCCACCAGCTGCGGGTGCACATGCTGGCGCTGGGCGCGCCGCTGCTGGGCGACACCATCTACCCGGTGCTGCAGCCCGAGCCCGCGCCCGGTCAGGCGCCGGATTTCCGCCGGCCGCTGCAGTTGCTGGCCCGCCGGCTGAGCTTCACCGACCCGATCACCGGCGAAGCACTGTGCTTTGAGAGCCAGCGCACGCTGGCCTGGCCGGTGGGCTGATCAGCGCGGGTTGCCGTCCAGGCGGGGTTCTTCCACGCCGGTGGCGTGGTTCAGGCGCATCAGCGTCAGCGGCCCGGGCAGGCCATCGGCCTTCAGGCCCTGGGCGATCTGGAAGGCCCGGATCCGGTCGGCCAGGCTGGCCGCGTCGTCCTGGGGTCGACCGCCGTCCAGCCGGGCCAGCCGCTCGGCCAGCCAGATCCCGGTGGGGCCGTCGGCCACCAGCAGGCCGTCGCCCGGGGTGTCGGGCGGGCTGCGCCAGAGGGTGTTGAACTCGCCGCGCCACGCGCTGGCGATCTTCAGCAGCGGCACCGTCAGCGCCCGGCCATCGCCGGTGTCCAGCTCGGCCTCATCGCCCTTCAGCCGGCGCAACAGCACCCGCGTGCTGCGGCCCTCCGGGGTGGTCAGGGTCAGCCAGCCCGGCCGGTCCAGCAGACGCACCGCGCCCATGCCGCCCAGGCTGGTGTGGCAGCGCAGCCCGGCCGCCGGGGCGCTGGCGCAGGGCGCGTCGCTGGCAGGCAGTTGCACCTGCCACAGGGCCGCCAGCCGCTGCCAGGCTTGTGCCTCGTTCAAGGGGTGAACGAACAACGGGGCCAGCGGATCGGCCGGGTTGGCGTGGGGGGCCATGGCCAGCACCGAGGGGCGCGCCGGCGTGGCCGGTGGGGCGGAGGACGCCTCCACCGGGACGCTGGCTGCGCTGGCCGCCGTGGCCAAGGCGCTGGTGGCGGCTGGCCGGGCGGGGCCGAACGGACCCCATTGCGTCAGGCCGAACAGCACGGCGGCGCCTACCGCCCCGCCGGCCAGCCAGCGCACCGCCTGCAACGGCCGGTTGCGCAGCGCCGGCAGGTCGAACACCTCGGCCGCAGCCTGGTCCACCAAGGCCTTGTCCACCCGGTGCTGGCCGCGTTCGCAGGCCAGGGTCAGGGCCCGGTCACACAGCACGTTGATGCGCCGTGGCGTGCCCTGGCAGAGCCGGTGGACGCGGCGGATCGCCTCGTCGTCAAACGGCAGCGGGCCCATCAGCCCGGCCACGGTCAGGCGGTGGACCACATAAGCCTCGGTCTCGTCGCGCGACAAGGCCTTCAGGTGAAAGCGCGCCACGATGCGCTGCGCCACAGGGGCCAGCTCGGGGTGCTCCAGCAGCTGGCGCAGCTCGGGCTGGCCGATCAGCAGCACCTGCACCAGTTTGTCCTCGTTGGTCACCAGGTTGGTCAGCAGCCGCAGCTGTTCCAGCACCGGCAGCGCCAGGGCCTGGGCCTCGTCCACCACCACCAGCGTGCGCCGCCCCTGGGCGTGGGACAGCAGCAGGTGGCCGTGCAGCGCGTCGATCAGGTCGGCCTCGGCGCCGGGGCGGTCGGCGTCGGGCGGCAGCTCCACCTGCAGGCTCTCGCACAGGCGCTTGAGCAGCGCCTGCACGCTCATCTTCGGGTTGACCACGTAGGCCACGTCCAGCCCGGCCGGCAGCTGCTCCAGAAAAGACCGCCACACGGTCGTCTTGCCCGCGCCGATCTCGCCCGTCAGCAGCACAAAGCCGCCGGCCCGGCGCAGACCGTAATTCAGGTAGCCCAGCGCATCACGATGCTGCTGGCTGAGGTAGAGAAAGCGCGGATCGGGGGCGACCGAGAAGGGCTCGCGGCTCAGGCCGAAGAACGATTCGTACATGGGCCGCAGCATAGCGGCGGGGGGGCGGGCTTGGGGCGAGTTGCGTCAGCAATCGACCGGGAGCGGAAATTCGGATGGGTGCAGGGAGGTGCTGGTAAAGCTCACCGGCGCACTGCGGCGCCATGTCAGGCCTCAGCTGCGTTGCTCGTTGAGGCCAGCTGAGACTGGCAAAGCATCCGCACAGCACAGCTGCGGAAGCAACACAGCGACCAGGATTGTGTTGAGCGGTCTCAGCGCCCGCATGTAGAGCGAAGCCGCAAGGAAGCGTGCGATGAGTCTCGCGGTTGCTGCGACAGCGGGACATGCTGCCCTCCGCGCCATGTGCAGACCGACAGCAAGATCGTTGGAAAAACTTCGGAGCGCAACTACTGCGAGAAGTGCAGTCGCCTCCACCCCGAAATACTGAACAAGCAGCAGCAGGGCACGTAGCTCAGGCGTTGTGACCAAGATAAGGGCGACAGCAAGCGCGATCGCCGCTGCTTGCCAACGTCCTTTGCGAATCGCACTGACCATTGCGTTTCGGAATTCATCGAGCGCCATGATATGTGTTCAATGAGGTCCAACGTTTGAGCTGAGGCGCGAGTCGGCTCCAGCGAAGGGCTAGCCGTCACTGCGCGACCAGACGGCTCTTTGCCAGTAACTCCGGGAGGCTGGCCGTTAACTCCACCCCCTTTGCATTCTCTCGAGTGACCTGGAACCCGAGGCGAGCATGGAAGGCCATGGAAAGGCGGTTGGTCTTGTAGACATTGCTGCGCAGGGAAGTAATGCCACGGCGCGATGCAATGTCCAGGAGTTGAGCGAAGAGAGCGCGGAACACTGGCGCGCTGCGATGCTCGGGGTGGGTGTTGAAGCCTGTGACGAACCACTGACCGGCCTCTTGGGGCTGAAGCATGGCGTAGGCGACAAGAACGCCCTGGCGGCGCACGACTGCGAGCTCGGAGATGGGGAGCGAGGCTTCGATCGACTTGCGCAAGCGTTCTGGATCGAGCTGATCGCCTGCGCGTTCCGTGTGTTCGCGGAGCGTCAGTAGGTCGAGCTCGAGGATCTCGTGAACTGTGGGCACTTGGTGACGGCTAAGGAAGGTCTGCAAAACCCCGTTCCCGAACCCCGTGGTCAGGTGAATCAGGGGTGAGATTTCGCGATGCGCAAGGCTTGCCCGATCTCTCGCTCGGAAGGCCCTTTCGGCAGGCCGATTCGGCCTGTGCGGCGGCCCTTTTGCGCATTTCGGGCGCACTCATGCCTGCTCCGCCAACAACTGCCGGCGCGCCATCCACACATTGCCCTGCGCAAACATCACCTGCAGCCTCGCCGTGTTCTTGGCCAGCCCGCGGTAGCGCACCTTGGCGTGGCAGAACTGCTGCTTGATCACCCGAAACGGGTGCTCCACCTTGGCCCGGATGCTGGCCTTGATCTGCTCGACCCGGTCGATGGCTTGGGCCAGTGCACGGGTCTTGTCCAGCGCCGCGCGTTTGCCCGGGCGCATGGCGATGTGCCAATTCACCGTCAGGTCCTGGGCCTCGGGCCGCTTGTCCACGCCTTGGTAGCCCGCGTCCGCAAAGATGTCCTGCTCCTGCCCGTGCAGCAGTTGTGTGGCCTGGGTGACGTCGTTAACGTTGGCCGCTGTGCCGATGACCGTGTGCACCAGCCCCGACTCGGCATCCACCCCGATGTGCGCCTTCATCCCGAAGTGCCACTGGTTGCCCTTCTTGGTCTGGTGCATCTCGGGGTCGCGCTCACCCTGGGCGTTCTTGGTGGAGCTGGGCGCGGCAATCAGCGTGGCATCCACCAGCGTGCCGGTCTTGAGCATGAGCCCTTGTGCGGCCAGGTGGGCGTTGATCGTCTCCAGGATCTCGGGGGCCAGATGCTGTTTCTCCAGCAGGTGGCGAAACCGCAGGATCGTTGTCTCGTCGGGCAACCGGGCCCGGCCGGAGAGCCCCGCGAATTCCCGGTACAGCGGGCGTTCGTGCAGTTCTTCTTCCATGGCCGGGTCGCTCAGGTTCCACCACAGTTGCAGGCAGTGGATGCGCAGCATCGTCTCCACAGCAAACGGCGGGCGTCCGCCCAGCGCTTGGTGCGCTCCACGCGCATGTGGCTGAATCAGTGCCACCAGCGCCGCCCACGGCACCACCCGGTTCATCTCCTCCAGGAAGATCTCCTTGCGCGTCTTCTTGGGCAGGGGATCAAACCCCAGCATCTGCTGCTCTTGCGTCATGTGCGCCATCTTGCCTGCGGCTCAGGCTGGATGCCAGTCAGAAGCGGGGTTTTGCAGACCTTCCTTAGGCGATTCGCATATCCCCTATGCGCGGCCTGTCGCAGTCTCCGGGGCCCTGCGAACGCCCCGATCCGACGTGCTGGAGGCTTGCTTGGAGCGCGTCGCATCGTACGCCAGCGCACCGACCGGTCGGTTCGGGCTACCTATCCTTGGCAGACTGCATCCCCCAAAACGCGGGCGCCGTGTGCGTTCGCATTCATCCATCAAGGAGATCCTCATGAACTGGGAACGAATTCAAGGGCAATGGAAGCAAGTAGCCGGCAAGGTCAAGGAACAGTGGGGCAAACTCACTGACGACGATCTCGACGTCGTCGGCGGCCGGCGCGAACAGTTCGTCGGCAAGATTCAGGAACGCTACGGCATTGCCAAGGATGAGGCCGAACATCAGCTTGCCGAGTGGGAGCGCAAGGCCAACGATGCTTGGTTCGCCCCGTCGTCATCCAAGCACCCCTGAGCGGTCGCCACACCTTCGGTCGCGAGAGGCCCGGGATGGACCGTCAGCGCCGACGGCGTGCGGCAGATGCGGCACGGCCATCACCTGGCAGAGCCCGGACCGCGCAAGACGAGCGGTCATGATCTCCCCGCGCCGCCACGCTGAACGCCACCGCACCGACCGCATCGGCTGGTTGCGCGCTGCTGTGCTGGGCGCCAACGATGGCATCGTCTCGACCGCCAGTCTGGTGGTCGGCGTTGGCGCGGCCGGCACCGGCCAGGCGGGCCTGCTGGTGACCGGCGCTGCCGGGCTGGTGGCTGGCGCGATGTCGATGGCGGCCGGGGAGTACGTCTCGGTGCATTCACAGTCCGATACGGAGAAGGCCGATATCGCGAGGGAGCGTTCCGAACTGGCCACCGACTTTTCCGCCGAGCAGCGAGAGCTGGCGGCGCTGTACTTGGCACGCGGCTTGGAGCCCGGGCTGGCGCAGCGCGTCGCAGCGCAATTGATGGCGCACGACGCCCTCGGTGCCCATTCGCGCGACGAACTTGGCATCTCCGACGCGGTGAGCGCGCGGCCGGTGCAGGCCGCGCTGGCTTCGGCGGCGAGCTTCGCAGCCGGCGCGGGGCTGCCGTTGTCGGTGACCGCCCTGGCGCCGGCGTCCGCGCTGATGGCCTGGGTGGGTGTGACCTCGCTCGTCTTCCTGGCGGTCCTCGGGGCGCTGGCGGCACGCGCCGGCGGTGCCGCCCCGCTGATCGGTGCCTGGCGCGTCACCTTCTGGGGCGCGCTGGCGATGGGGATCACGGCCGGCGTGGGGGCGATGTTTGGCGCCATCGCCTGAGGTGGGGCGCGCCGTTGAACACGACGCACTGCCACCGACTGTTCGCCAGCGCACAGAAGTCGGCCGGTGCCACCCTTAAGCTGGACTTCCAGATCGTGTCACTCATAGGAGGTTCGCATGAGACGCACCATTCCCCACCTGCTTGCCGTCGCCTCCGTGGTATCCCCGTTCACGGCCGCTGGCTGCGCGGTCACCCGTAGGCAGGAGTTGGTCGGATCCTCCATTGACGACGCCACGATCATTACCCAGATCAAGAACCGTTTCGTCGAGAGCAAGCAGGTTGCGCGCAATGTCAATGGCGTGAAGGCGGTCCGTCACGAGATCGCCGTCCGGCCTTAAATCTCAATGACGCAAGAGGGCACCATGCTCGAAACCCTGGCCATCATCCTGCTTGTGCTGTGGCTGTTAGGACTGGTGAGTTCGTACACGTTGGGCGGCTTCATTCACCTGTTGCTCCTGCTCGCGGTCGTGCTCGTTCTGGTTCGGCTGATCCGTGGGCGCAGCACTTTCTAGGAATCGTCATGAATGCCATTCGGATCGCGGCCATTGCACTCGTCGTCGCGGGCGTGATCGCCCTGCTCTACGGCGGCTTCAGCTACACGAGGCAGACTCATCAGGCAAAGCTCGGGACATTGGAACTTTCGGTCACGGAGAAGAAGACCGTGAACATCCCGTTGTGGGTCGGGGTTGGTGCGATTGTGATCGGCGGCGTGCTGTTGGTCGCGGGTCGTGCCAAGGGCTGAGGCACACGTCGTCCGCAACGATCGCCGCGAGGACACATGGGTGCTCGAACTGCCATGTCGACGCCATCGAAGAACAGTGGAACTGTGCAACTCACGGTAACCACCACTCGAAGAGCGCTTGGGATCAGACAGTCAGGCCACGCTGGGGGCAGGTCACGAAGCCAAAACCGAGCAAACCGAGTGAGCACCGTCCAATTGTTGGTAACGGAGCGCCAGTGTGCTGGTTGGCAGTAACCCGCCGGGGAGATGGCTTTCACCTCTGGCCGTTCGCCACAAGCGAAAACTCTGAAGGCCGACCAGCTGAGCCGATTCCCTCAGCCCGCCCGAATCAGCGCCCTATCAAGCGGTGCAATCCAGCAACGACCCCACCATGCTGCCCTCGGCCTTGAGGGTCAGCACATTGGCCTGGAAGTTGTAGAGCGCCACCTTCTGGTTGACCAGATCCTCTTCCAGCCGGGAGGTGCTGGCGCCGTCCGCGCTTTGAGCGTCGAGCTGGCGCAGCTGGGTGTCCACGCCACCCTCAGCCCGGGCGGTTTGCGTCACCTCTAGGGGCCGAAAGTTCGGCGTGACAACGTTGGCGATGTTGTGGGCCGAGGCGTCCAGCCGCGCCTGCGCCGCGGCCAGGCCGCTGGAGGCGATGGTGGGCAGGGTGACGGACATGCCCGGATGATCGTCCGATCAGCGGGGGAGTTAAGCCGCTGCTCCGGCTTTACATCGCGGCGACGATTTCGTTCGGGATGCTGGTGAGCGACACCGTGCGGCGCACGCCGCCGCGTTTGAGCGCTTCCTTGGGCATGCCGAAGACCACGCAGCTGGCTTCGTCCTGCGCCAGGGTGTGGGCGCCGGCCTGGTGCATTTCCAGCATGCCGGCGGCGCCGTCGTCGCCCATGCCGGTCATGATGATGCCCAGCGCATTGGCGCCCGCGGCCTTGGCCACGGAGCGGAACAGCACGTCCACCGAGGGTTTGTGGCGGCTCACCAGCGGGCCGTCGCGCACCTCCACCCGGTACTGCGCGCCGCTGCGTTGCAGCAGCAGGTGGCGCCCGCCGGGGGCGATCAGGGCCTGGCCGGGCACCACGCGGTCGTTGTTCTCAGCCTCTTTGACGCGGATCTGGCAGAGCCGGTCCAGCCGGTCGGCAAAGGCGGCGGTGAACTTCTCGGGCATGTGCTGGACGATGACCAGGCCCGGGCAGACGCGCGGCAGCCGGGTCAGCACCTCTTCCAGCGCCTGGGTGCCACCGGTGGAGGTGCCGATGGCGACGATGCGTTCGGTGGTCTGCGACATGGCGCGCGGCCCGCCGGCCGGCAGCACGGCGTCGGCGCTGAGCTTGGGGGGCGGGTGCGGCACGCCGGCGGCGGCGACGGGCGCGGCGGCCGGGGCCCGGCCGGCCAGGCGCTGCACATTGGCCCGGGCGGCGGCGCGCACGGTGCGCAGCAGTTCGTCGGCCGATTCGGTCAGGAACTGCTTGAGGCCCAGCTTGGGCTTGGTGACCACGGCCACCGCGCCGGCGGCCAGCGCGTCCATCGTCGTCTTGGCGCCTTTTTCGGTCAGCGTGGAGCAGATGACGACCGGGGTCGGCCGCTCGGCCATGATCTTGCGCAGGAAGGTGATGCCGTCCATGCGCGGCATTTCCACGTCCAGCACGATCACGTCGGGCCAGCTCTGCTTCAGGCGTTCGATGGCCAGCAGCGGGTCGGCCACGGCGGCCATCAGCGCGATGTCGGGGGCGTCGCGCAGCAGGGCTTGCATCACCTGCCGCACCACGGCGGAGTCGTCCACCACCAGGACCTTGATCGGAGGGGGCATGCTTCGGATTCCGGGGTTCAGACCTTGCGGTAGATGGAGGGGGCGACCTGCTCGACCGGGGCGCCCACGTCGTTGAGGTTTTCCGAGTGGCCGATGCAGAACCAGCCGCCGCGCGGCAGGGTCTCCAGCACCCGGTGCACCACCTGGCGCTTGGTCTCGGGGTTGAAATAGATCAGCACGTTGCGCAGGAAGACCATGTCGAAGCTGCCCAGGGTGGGCAGGCGCTCGTTGAGGTTCAGGTGCAGGAAGTTCACCTTCTGGCGCAGCGGGCGCTGGATCAGCAGCGTGCCGGTCTGCGGGCCGGTGCCCTTCATGCAGAAGCGCCGCAGGTAGTCGCCCGGCATCTGGCGGATGCGCTCCATCGGGTAGTGGCCCTGGCGGGCGCGGGCCAGCACGCGGGTGCTGATGTCGGTGCCCACCACCTCATACGGGTGCTCGCCACGCACATCGGCCAGCACCATCGCCATGCTGTAAGCCTCTTCGCCGGTCGAGCTGGCGGCGCTCCAGATGCGAAAGGGCTGGTGGCTGGGGCTGGCCTGGGCCACCCGGCGCAGCAGCTCGAAGTGCTTGGGCTCGCGGAAGAAGTAGGTCTCGTTGGTGGTCAGCAGGTCCACCGCGATCTGCGCTTCGGCGTGTTCCTCGCGCTGCTCCAGCAGCGCCAGGTAGTCGTGAAAGCTGTCCAGCTGCCGGGCGGCCAGCCGCTTGGCCAGCCGGCCGACGACCAGTGACTTCTTGGCCGACGACAGCGAGATGCCAGCCGCGCCGTGGATGAAGCGCTGGAAGCGCTGGAACTCGTGATCGCTCAGGGTGTGCATGGGCGGTCTCGTGGAAGGGAAGAGGGACGGCGGTGGGGGGGCCGTCGGGTTCAGTGGGCACGCAGCTCGGGCAGCCGCTCGCGGTGCTGGCGCACCCAGGCATACAGCGCCTCGCCGGGCATGGGGCGGCCGATCAGCCAGCCCTGGCCGATGTCGCAGCCCAGGGTCTGCAGCAGCCGCCAGTCCTCCAGCGTCTCAATGCCCTCGGCCACGCTGACCAGGCCGAGCTGGCGGCACATCTCCAGCGCCGAGCGCAGGATGACCTGCAGATGCGGCCGCTGCTGGGCGCCACAGACAAAGGAGCGGTCGATCTTCAGCTCGGTGAAGGGGATGCGGGCGAGCTGCTGCATCGACGAGAAGCCGGTGCCGTAGTCGTCGATCGACAGGCCGAAGCCGCGCAGCCGCAGCCGCGTCAGGCGGGTCAGGGCCACGCCCAGCCGGGTGCTCAGCGAGCTCTCAGTGATCTCCATCACGATCTGGTGGTGCTCCAGCCCGTGGGTGGCCACCCGGTCGGTGACCTGCTCGACCAGGTCCTGGCATTCCAGCAGCTTGGGCGACAGGTTGATGGCCAGCGACACGCTGAGCCCGTGCGAGCGCCAGGCCGCAGCCTGGGCCAGCGCCTGCTCGGTGACGGCGATGGTCAGCGGGCCGATCAGGCCCTCGCGCTCGGCCAGCGGGATGAACTGGTCCGGCGCGATCGGCCCCAGCTCCGGGTGGGTCCAGCGCGCCAGGGCCTCCACCCCCCGCAGCAGGCCGCTGCGGATGTCCACCTTGGGCTGGTAGTGCACCTGCAGCAGGCCTTGGCGCAGGGCGCTGTCCAGGTCGCTGGCCGACACCCGCGGCAGCACCGGCCGGGCCTGTGTGGAGCGCACCGGCAGGGCACTGTGCAGGGTCTCGCGCAGCCGTTCCAGCGTCAGCGGCTTGCGCAGCGTGGCCACCATGGGCAGGCCCAGCTCGACCCCCAGCGTGCACACCGAATCCAGCAGGATCTGCTCGCGCGAGGAGACGATCAGCACCGGAAAGCCCACCCGGCGGCGGTGCAGCTGCTCAATGAACTCGATGCCGTCCATGCCGGGCATCTCCAGGTCCACCACCAGCAGGCTGGGCGGCAGCACCAGCAGGGCCAGCAGGTCCAGCGCCTCCAGGCCGTTGCAGGCTTCGTAGATCAACTCGATGCCCAGGTCCCGGCAGAGCTGGGCCGCATGGGCCCGCTGCACCGCGCTGTCATCGACCACCAGCACCGACCGGTATCCGCCGGGCGTCGGGACGGAGCTGTCTTCTGCAGGGATGGCGGTCACGGCGGGGTCCTCCGTCAGGCGGGGATGGCCTCGGCGATCGGCGCGATGAGCTCGGGGGCCCCGAGCTCCGTCAGCTCGTCCATCGCCAGCGCCTGCTCGGCGTTGAGGAGGATGACGAAGCGGTCGCGCACCTTGCCCATGCCGGCGATGAAGTCGCGCCGGATGCGGGTGCCGAAGGCCGGCGGCGGCTCGATCTCGGTGGCCGGGATGTCCAGCACCTCGCTGACCGCATCGACCACCACGCCAACGACCTGGCGTTCATCGGCCTGGGCGATTTCCAGGATCACGATGCAGGTGCGGCGCGAGACCGGGCTGGCCGGGCGGCCGAAGCGGGCCTGCAGGTCCACCACCGGCACCACGGCGCCGCGCAGGTTGATCACCCCGCGCACGCTGGCCGGCATCATCGGGACATCCGTGGGCGTGCGGTACTCGATGATCTCCTTGATGGCCAGGATGCCCAGGGCAAACATCTCGCTGCCCAGCAGGAAGGTCAGGTACTGTGTTGGCTCGGCCGCGGCGGCGGCCTCGACAGGGCGGTTCATGGGTCACCTCCCTCAGAAGTTGGTGAACTGCGATTCGTCGATCTCGCCAACGCCGGCCGTGGCCAGGCTCTTGCTGCTCAGCACCGGGCTCTTGCGGGCGCTGCCCTTGGCGGTCTGGATGGCGCGTCGCGCCGGGGCGGCGGCCTGACCCTGGGCCAGACCCGGACGGACCTTGAAGAAGCCCATCGCGCGCTGCAGCTCCTCGGCCTGGCTGCTCATCTCCTCGCTGGTGGCAGCCAGTTCCTCGGAGCTGGCGGCGTTCTGCTGGGTGGTCTGGTTGAGCTGGCCGACGGCGGTGTTGATCTGGCTGACACCGGTGGCCTGCTCTTCCGAGGCGGCGGTGATCTCCTGCACCAGGTCGGAGGTCTTCTTGATGTTGGGCACCATCTCGTCGAGCAGCTTGCCGGCGCGCTCGGCCAGTTCCACGCTGGAGCCGGCGACATCGCTGATCTCCTGCGCGGCGACCTGGCTGCGCTCGGCCAGCTTGCGCACCTCGGCGGCCACCACCGCGAAGCCCTTGCCGTGCTCGCCGGCCCGGGCAGCCTCGATGGCGGCGTTCAGGGCCAGCAGGTTGGTCTGGTAGGCGATGTCGTCGATGATGCCGATCTTCTGGGCGATCTGTTTCATCGCGCTGACGGTGGCCTTCACCGCTTCGCCGCCTTCGCTGGCCTGGGCCGCGGCCTGGGTGGCCATGCTGTCGGTGACACGGGCGTTCTCGGTGTTCTGGGCGATCGAGGCGGCGGCCTGCTCGACGGTGGCGCTGGTCTCTTCGACTCCGGCGGCCTGCTCAGCGGCGGCCTGGCTCAGCGACTGCGCCGTGGCGCTCACCTCTTCGGAGGCCCCGGCCAGCGCCTCGGCGCTGCTGTTGACCTCGCCCACCACCAGCGACAGCTTGTTGGTCATGGCCTTCAAGGCGGCCAGCATGCTGGCGTCATCGCCCTTCTTGGTCTCGACGTCGACGGTCAGGTCGCCTTCGGAGACGCGCTTGAGCACCTGGGCCGCATAGGCCGGCTCGCCGCCCAGCAGCTTGAGCAGGCTGCGGGTGATCAGGATGCCCACCACCGTGGCCAGCACCAGGGCGGAGACGGTCAGCGTCAGCACCAGCGAGCGGGTCGACAGGTAGGTGGCCGCGGCTTCCTCGGCTGCGGTGTCCATGATTTCCGTGACATAGGTGGCCAGGGCGCTGACCGACACCTCAAAGGCGGTGTTGGCCGGGGCGAATTCGTCATGCAGGTACTGGGTGGCGCGGGCCTTGTCGGTGCGGGCCAGCTCCTGCAGCGGCGGGTACTTGCTGCGCAGGATCTCGCGCTTGTCGCTGATGTCCTTCAGCAGGGCCTTGCCCTTCTCGGAGGAGATGGACTTCTCCAGCGTGTCCATCATCTTGCTGGCCGAGGCGCTGTTGGCGGCCATCTTGCTCTGGAGGTCGCTGTACTCGGCATCGCTGTTGGCCAGCACCAGGGCGCGGGCCTTGCGGCCGTTGTCGATGGACAGGGCCACCAGGTCCTTGGCCATCACGGTTTTGGGCACGCGGTCCTGCACGATCAGGCTGGTGCCGTCGTTGAGCGCGGCCATGCGGGTGATGCTCAGGCCGGCCAGCGCAAGCAGCAGCGCGATGAGCACTCCAAACCCCAGC
Source organism: Ideonella benzenivorans (assembly GCF_020387415.1). Lineage (GTDB taxonomy): Bacteria > Pseudomonadota > Gammaproteobacteria > Burkholderiales > Burkholderiaceae_C > Ideonella > Ideonella benzenivorans. Next base: position 400,398 of record NZ_JAGWCB010000018.1, read on the forward strand.
GCAAGCCGGGTGGCGACTTTCATGGATCCGAACATGATGACGTTTCCTTCCCAGTGAAGACAGATGAATGACGGAGGGGACCTGAGCGCTGGGGGCGGTTCAGGGGATGGGGGTGGATGGCTCGGTGTGGTGCAGGACGCGGGCCATCAGCGAGGGCACATCGAGGATCAACGCGACCTCGCCGTTGCCCAGGATGCTGGAGCCCGCCAGGCCCTGCACCCGGGCAAAGACCTTGCTGAGCGGCTTGATCACGGTCTGGGCCTCGCCCAGCAGGCGGTCGACGATCAGGCCCATGCGCTGGTTGCCGTGGCGCAGCACGACGATGTTCTCGCGCGGGCCGGGCTGGCCGGGCAGCTCGAACAGCTCGCGCAGCCGCAGGAAGGGCAGCACCTGGCCGCGCAGGTTGGTGTAGTCGCGGTCGGGCTCGGCGCTGAAGGCCACGCATTCCTCGACCATCTCCAGCGGCAGCACGAACACCGCGTTGCCGACGGCGACCTGGAAGCCGTTGATGATGGCCAGGGTCAGTGGCAGGCGCACCGTCACGGTGGCGCCGTGGCCGGGCTGGCTGCCGATGTCGACCGAGCCGCGCAGCGCCATGATGTTGCGCTTGACCACATCCATGCCGACGCCGCGGCCGGACAGGTCGGTGATCTTCTCGGCGGTGGAGAAGCCGGGCTCGAAGATCAGGTTGTAGATCTGGCTGTCGCTGAGTGACTGGCCGGGCTCGACCAGGCCGCGCTCCAGGCCCTTGGCCAGGATGCGTTCCCGGTTCAGGCCGCCGCCGTCGTCGCTGACCTCGATCACGATGCTGCCGGAGTCATGGAAGGCGTTCAGCGTGAGCGTGCCCTGGGCCGGCTTGCCGCGCTCGGCGCGCACCTCGGCCGTCTCGATGCCGTGGTCCATCGCGTTGCGCACCAGGTGGGTCAGCGGATCGGCGATCCTCTCGACCACCGTCTTGTCCAGCTCGGTGTCCTCGCCATGGATGACCAGCGCGATGTCCTTGCCCAGCTCCTGCGCCACGTCGTGCACCACGCGGCGGAAGCGGCTGAAGGTGGCGCCGATCTTCACCATGCGCAGCTGCAGCGCGCTGTCGCGCATGTCCTCGACCAGGCCCGCCAGCAGCGAGGTGGCCTCGATGCTGGCGCCGTCGCCGCTGCGGCGCGCGGCCAGGCTGGCGCCGGCGGCCGCGGTGATCATCTCGCCCACCAGGTTGATCAGGTGGTCGAGCTTTTGCGCGTCGACCCGGATGGTGCCGCCGGTGGCACTGCCGGCATGGCTGGCATGGGCCTCCTTGACCTGCTGCTGGCGCGAGAGCGCCGCATCGACCAGGGCGGGCAGCACCGCGCCCTGCTCGACCAGGATCTCACCCAGCGGCGCGGCGGGCGTGACCTGTTGCTGGGCCAGGGCCTGGGCCAGTTCATGCTCGGTCAGCGAGCCGCAGCGCACCAGGATCTCGCCCAGGCGGGGCGGCTCTTCGCCGGCGTGCTGGATGAGATCGAAGTACTCGGAGACCTTGCTGCGCGGCGGCACGATGCGCACCTCCGCGTCGTCCAGCACGAACTCGAAGGTGCTCTCGATGGTGGCCTTGTCGGCGCAGCTGTCCAGCCCGATCTCGAAGCCCAGGTAGCAGGCCTCCGGGTCCAGCGCGGACAGGCCGGGCAGGCGGTCCTCGACCGTGACCACGCCGGTCAGCGTGCCCAGCTTGCCCAGGTAGCGGATGAAGGACAGCGGGTCCATGCCGTTGCGCAGCACCTCGGGGCCGAAGCGCAGCGACAGGTGCCAGTGGTCCGGGCCGCCCGTGGTGCCGGTGGCCGGGGCCGCCGCCGGGGCCAGCGGACCCGCGCTGGCCGGCGTGTTGCCCAGGTGCTGCTGCAGCCGGGCCAGCAGCGGGGCGTTGCGTTCGCCCCAGGCGGCTTCGCCGGCATCCTCGCCGCGGCCGATCGCATCGACCTGCAGGCTCATGTGGTCGCGCGCTTCCAGCAGCAGGCTGACCAGCGCCGGGTCCAGCGCCAGGTCACCGTCGCGCACCCGGTCCAGCACGCTCTCCAGCACATGGGTGAAGCGCACCACGCCGTCCAGCCCGAACAGGCCGGCCGAGCCCTTGATCGTGTGGGCGGCGCGGAAGATGGCGTTCACCAGCTCCTGGCGTTCCTCGCTGTCCAGCACGCTCAGCAGCGCGCCTTCCATTTCTTCCAACAGTTCGCGGCTCTCGGCCAGAAAGGTCGGCAGGGCCTGATCCATGTCCAAGGTGCTCATCGCAGGTCTCCAGGCGTCGCGGGGGCGGCTAGTGCAGCAGGGCGTCCAGGCCCATCAGGTCCAGGACCTGTCGGACGGGCTCGCTGGCCGCGGGAATGGCGAACTGCTTGCCGGCGGCCAGGGCGTCCAGCCGGGTGGCCAGCAGCAGCTGCACGGCGCTGCTGTCGAGCTCGCTGACCTCGCTCAGGTCCAGCTGCAGGTCGCCTGGCTGGGCGAGGGCCTCCAGCAGGGTCTGGCGCAGTTCCTGGGCGCGGTAGATGGTCAGCTCGCCGTCCAGGCGCAGGGCGTGTGGGGTGCTCATCGCGTGGCTCCCCGGGTCAAGGCAGGACCAGCTTTTCGACCGCGGCCAGCAGCTGTGGCGGCTGGAAGGGCTTGACCACCCAGGCCTTGGCGCCGGCCATCTGGCCCTCGCGCTTCTTGGCTTCCTGGTTCTCGGTGGTCAGCATGATGACCGGCGTGAACTTGTAGGCCGGCAGGGCCTTGACCGCCTTCAGGAAGCTGATGCCGTCCATGCGCGGCATGTTCACGTCGCTGATGATCAGGTGCACCTTCTGGCCGGTGAGCTTGCCCAGCGCATCCTGGCCATCGCTGCCCTCGATCACGGTGTAGCCGGCGCCTTTCAGCGCAATGCCCACCACCTGTCGCACGGAGGCGGAGTCGTCGACGATGAGAATGGTCTTGCTCATGGCAGTCCTCGGGGGTCTCAGAAGAAAGTGATGTCGGTGTCGGCCGCGGCCGCAGCCGCCGTCGGCTGGGCCGGCGCGCCGGTGTGCACCGCGCGCTCGTCGGCCATCGCATAGGTCTGGGCCAGCTCGGCCAGCAGCGGGCCAGCGTCCAGCGGGTGTGGCCGGCCGTCCTGCTCGATGCGCTGCTGGTGGGCCAGCACCACCTCGGGCAGGCGCTGCACGTTGTCGCGCACATGGCTGAGGATCTGCCCCACCCGGTCCTGGAACTGCAGCTGCACCAGCGACTCGTAGACCTCGCCCTTGATGCGGGTGCTGCTCTCGCGCAGTTGCTCGGCGGCCTGGCTGAGGCCCTCGGTCAGCGTGCCGAATTCGTGCAGCACGCCCTGGATCGCGGCTTCGGAGGAGCGCATGGCCTCGGCCTCGTGCTGGGCCGAGGCTTCGGCGGCGGCCCGGGCTTCGGCAATGCCCTGGTTGATCACCCGCACCTTCTCGGCGATGTGGGCGCCGGTCTCGCCGGAGCGCTGGGACAGCGCGCGGACCTCGGCCGCCACGGTGGCGAAGCCGCGGCCCATCGGGCCGGCATGGGCGGCCTCGATCGCGGCGTTGATGGCCAGCAGATTGGTCTGCTGCGCGATCTTGGCCACCGCTTCGGCCATGTCCTTGAGCTCGGCGACGAAGCCATTGAGCCCCTGCACCCGGTCCAGCGTGCGCTGGTTGCTGGCCTGCGCGCCATGCAGGGCCTGCAGCACCTCGTTCAGCCGTGCTTCGCTGCGGGCCCGCACGGCCGGCGCATCCGCGTGGTCCTGGCCCGCGCCCTGGGCCAGCGTGACATCCAGCTGCGAGGCGATGGCGCCAAAGCGCTCGCTCAGGCTGGCGATGGCCTGTTCCATCTGCTGGCGCGAGCTTTCGATCTGGCCGGACCAGACCGGGCTGACCTGTTCGCAGAACACCTGCTCGCTGGCCAGGTAGGCCTTCCACTCCTCGGGCAGACCGCTGCGGCCCGTGTGCGCTTGCAGGCGCCAGACCAGCAGGCCGCTCAGGCCCACCAGCAGCGCGCCCAGCGCCCAGCCGGCGGCGGAGGCTCCCGACACCAGCACGGCCCCTGCCGCGCCCACAGCGCCCAGTGCCAGCACCCCGTGCCATTCGGGGCGGATGTGCGAAATCGCGGTGCTCATGAAAGTGATCTCCTTGAGCTTTGGGTTTCGGTAACGCTGTGACACAGAGGAGGACTTTGGCGGCCAATCACGGGGCCTGCATGGCCAATCCCCGTGCGATTCAGGGCAACCCGATAATTGGCCGTCAGCAAAGGTCGTGCGTCGTGTCAGCGAAAACTCAAAACAAGGAGATACCGGGGGTGGTGCCCCCGCCGACAGCGCCCCTGTGGGTGGCGGGTCACGTGCCGGTGGTGGTGTGGCAGTTGCTGGCCTGCGGGCAGGAGCGCGGGGTGTCACTGACCGCTCCGTTGGAGCGCCTGGGGCTGAAGCCCGAGGACCTGGAGCGGCCGGGCTACCTGATCGACTCGGCCCTGGGGCTGGAGCTGGTGCGGCAGATGCTGGCCGTGCTGGGGCCGCCGCCACAACTGGGGCTGGAGTGCGGCCAGCGCATCAACTTCAGCAAGCTGGGGGTTCTGGCCATGGGCCTGCAGGCCAGCCCCACGCTGGGCGATGCGCTGGCCCTGACCCTGCGCTACCCCTGGTCGGCGGGCTTTCTCATCTCGCTGCACTGCGGTCCTGGCCCGGGCCAGGACCTGCGGGCCGAGCCCCTGCCCGGCGCGGCGGACCTGATGTCCTTCCTGGCCGACAACCTGTTCGCCGCGATGGTGGCGCTGCGCCGACGCATCGTCGGCGAGGACTATGCGCCGCAGCGGGTGGAGCTGGTGCATCCGCCGGAGGGCGAGGTCCGGCGCTACGAGACCTTCTTCCGCTGCCCGGTTCAGTTCGACGCGCCGCGCAACCGCATGCTCACCAGCCAGGCCTGGCTGGACCGGCCGCTGCCCACCGCCCATCCCAGCACCTGGCATCTGGCGCAGGACATGCTGGAGCGCATGGCCCGTGAACAGGTTCGCCTGCCGCCGCTGGTCCAGGCGGTGGACCGGGCCCTGCGCCAGGGCATGCCCCGGCCGCCCTCGCCCGCGGCCCTGGCGGCGGACCTCAACATGAGCGAGCGCAGCCTGCGCCGCAAGCTGGCCGAGCTGGGGCTGTGCTACGACATCCTGCTCGACCGGGTGCGGCATGCCCGGGCCGAGGAGTTGATCCGCAACCCGGCGCTGAGCCTGACCCAGGTGGCCGACCAGCTGGGTTTTGCCGATGTGCGGGCCTTCCGCCGCGCCTTCCGCCGCTGGACCGGACGGTCCCCCTCCGAGGCCCGTGGCACCATCCCCCCCCATGCCTGAGGCCGCCGCCATCCGCCTGCTGCTTGTCGACGACCACCCGCTGGTGCGCGATGGCCTGCGTGCGCGGCTTTCGCCGCTGGAGGGCATCGAGGTGGTGGGCGAGGCCGGCGATGCCGACACGGCCCAGGCCGAGGCCCTGCGCTGCCGGCCCACGCTGGTGCTGATGGACGTGGGCATGCGCGAGCTCAACGGCATCGCGCTGGCCGGCCGGCTGCTGGCCGATCACCCGGGCCTGCGGGTGCTGATGCTGAGCATGTACGACAACCCCGAGTACGTGCAGCGGGCCCTGCAGGCCGGGGCCAGCGGCTATGTGCTCAAGGACGCCCCGGCCAGCGAGATCGTCAGCGCCATCCGCACCGTGGCCGAGGGCGGCGTGTTCCTGAGCCCGGCGGTGTCGCGCCGGCTGTTCCGCAACCAGACGCCCCGGCCGGTGCTCTCCCCGCGCGAAAGCCAGATCCTGGCCGCCCTGGCGCGCGGCCTGTCGAGCAAGCAGATGGCGCTGGCGCTGGACCTCAGCGCCCGGACCGTCGACGCCCACCGGCAGAGCATCAAGCGCAAGCTGATGCTCGACACCCAGGCCGACCTGATCCGCTATGCCATCGAACATGTGCGGCTGCAGGGCGGCGGTGGTGACGAATCCGTCGCCTAGGGAAAACCACTAAGGGTCGTCCATTAGGTGGGCACGCGCGGTGCGCCGCGTGATCCGACGGTAGCGGGGCCCCGCCCCCACGCGCAGACTGAAGCCCCCCTGGGTTCCGGCCCCCACCGGTGCCCTTCGCTTCTCTCTCGGAGTTCTTCAACATGTCCAGCCTGCGCCGCCACCTGCCGTGGCTGCTGGTCGCCCTCCTCGGCGCCTTCGGGCTCGCCACGGTCGCTCTGGCCCGTGGTGAGGCCGTCAGCGCCCTGTGGATCGTGGTGGCCGCCGTCTGCACCTACCTGATCGCCTACCGCTACTACAGCCTGTTCCTGGCCGACAAGGTCTTCGGCCTGGACCCGCGCCGGCAGACGCCGGCCTGGGCCCACAACGACGGGCTGGACTACGTGCCGACCAACAAGTTCGTGCTCTACGGCCACCACTTCGCCGCCATCGCCGGCGCCGGCCCGCTGGTGGGCCCGGTGCTGGCCGCGCAGATGGGCTACCTGCCCGGCCTGCTGTGGATCCTGGCCGGCGTGGTCTTCGCCGGTGCGGTGCAGGACTTCATCGTGCTGTTCATCTCCACCCGCCGCGACGGCCGCTCGCTGGGCGACCTGGTCAAGCAGGAGATGGGCAACGTGCCGGGCGTGATCGCGCTGTTCGGCGCCTTCCTGATCATGATCATCATCCTGGCTGTGCTGGCCCTGATCGTCGTGAAGGCCCTGGCCGGTTCGCCCTGGGGCACCTTCACGGTGGCGGCCACCATCCCGGTGGCGCTGTTCATGGGCCTGTATGTGCGCTACCTCCGCCCAGGCCGCATCGGCGAGGTCTCCGTCATCGGCTTCGTGCTGCTGATGCTGGCCATCCTGGGCGGCCAGGCCGTGCACGACAGCCCGACCTGGGGCCCGCTGTTCACCTTCGATGGCAAGGCCCTGACCTGGATGCTGATCGGCTACGGCTTCATCGCCTCGGTGCTGCCGGTGTGGCTGCTGCTGGCCCCGCGCGACTACCTGTCCACCTTTCTGAAGATCGGCACCATCGTCGCGCTGGCCATCGGCATCGTGTTCGTCGCGCCGGCATTGAAGATGCCGGCCCTGACCCAGTTCGCGGGGGGCAACGGCCCGGTCTGGTCGGGTGACCTGTTCCCCTTCCTGTTCATCACCATCGCCTGCGGCGCGGTGTCGGGCTTCCATGCGCTGATCTCCTCGGGCACCACGCCCAAGATGCTGGAGAACGAGAGCCACGCCCGCTTCATCGGCTACGGCGGCATGCTGGCCGAATCCTTCGTCGCGGTGATGGCCCTGGCCGCTGCCTCGGTGATCGACCCGGGCGTCTACTTCGCGATGAACGCGCCGGCCGCGCTGGTCGGCACCACGCCCGAGGCCGTGGCCCAGACCATCTCCTCCTGGGGCTTCGTGGTCACCCCCGACGTGCTGGTGCAGACCGCCCAGGACGTGGGTGAACACACCATCCTGGCGCGTGCCGGTGGCGCGCCCACGCTGGCCGTGGGCATGGCGCAGATCCTGCACCAGGTGATCGGCGGCAAGGCCATGATGGCCTTCTGGTACCACTTCGCGATCCTGTTCGAGGCGCTGTTCATCCTGACCGCCGTCGACGCGGGCACCCGCGCCGGCCGCTTCATGCTGCAGGACCTGCTGGGCACCTTCGTGCCGGCCTTGAAGCGCACCGACAGCTGGACCGCCAACCTGCTGGCCACCGGCCTGTGCGTGGCCACCTGGGGCTACTTCCTCTACCAGGGCGTGGTCGATCCGCTGGGCGGCATCAACACCCTGTGGCCGCTGTTCGGCATCGCCAACCAGATGCTGGCCGCCGTGGCCCTGCTGCTGGGCACCGTGGTGCTGTTCAAGATGAAGAAGGGCCGCTACGCCTGGACCACGGTGGTGCCCGCCATCTGGCTGCTGGCCTGCACGATGGTGGCCGGCTGGCAGAAGATCTTCTCGGCCAACCCGAAGGTCGGCTTTCTGGCCCATGCGCAGAAGTACGCCGACGCGCTGGCCAGCGGCCAGCTGCTGGCCCCGGCCAAGTCGCCCGAGGCCATGGCCCGCGTGCTCTTCAACGACCGGCTGGATGCCGCGCTGTGCGCGCTGTTCATGTTCGTCGTGCTGAGCGTGCTGGTCTACACCGTCAAGGCCATCCAGGAAGCCCGCGCCAGCCAGCGCCCCACCGTGCAGGAGACGCCCTTCGTCGCCCTGCCGGAGGCCGCGCGGTGAGCACCGGCCTGCTCGGCGGTCTGCTGGGCCCCGGGCCGGCCGGGGAACGGGCCCGGGCGCTGGGTCAGGACCTCGGCCAGGCGGGCCGCTACCTGGCCCAGTCCTTCCGGCTGATGGTGGGCGTGCCGGACTATGGCACCTACCTCAAGCACATGGCGGCCACCCACCCGGACCAGGCCCCGATGCGCTACGAGGATTTCTTCCGCGAGCGCCAGCAGGCCCGCTACGGCGCCCGCACCGGCCGCTGCTGCTGATCGGACCCGGTCGCGCGGCCGCGGGGACAATCGCGGCATGCGCCTTCGCCTCAAGCTCGTCCTGCTGGCCGCCGTGCCGCTGCTGCTGTCGGTGGCCCTGATCGCGGCTGCCGTGCACCACCAGGAGCGGGCGCTGGCCCAGCGCGAGCAGGCCCTGGTGCAGCAGGCCTACATGGCCGCCCGCCAGTCGGAGCTCAAGCACTACGTGGACCTGGCGGTCAGCACCATCCGCCCGCTCTACGAGCGCCGTCACCAGGACCCCCAGGCCCAGGCCGAGGCGCTGCGCCTGCTGGCCAGCCTGGACTACGGCAGCGACGGCTACTTCTTCGTCTACAACCTGCAGGGCCGGGTGCTGATGCACTCGCGCCAGCCCGAGCTGCTGGGCCGCAACCTCTGGGGCCTGCGGGATCCGCACGGCCAGCCGACGATCCAGCAGCTCATCGCCCAGGCCCGCGCCGGCGGCGGTTTCGTCACCTATCCCTGGCACAAGCCCTCCAGCGGCCAGATGGTGCCCAAGCTGGGCTATGTGGTGGCCCTGCCGGATTGGAACTGGATGATCGGCACGGGGCTGTACCTGGACGACATCCAGACCACGCTGACGGCCTTGGACGGCCAGGTCAGCCGGCACATCACCACCACGCTGCTGTGGATCACCGGCATCGCCATGGCCGGGTTGGGGCTGCTGAGCGCCAGCGGGCTGTGGCTGAACCTCAGCGAGCACCGGGTGGCCGATGCCAAGCTGGGCCTGCTGGCCCGGCAGGTGGTGCGTTCGCAGGAGAGCGAGCGGGCCCACCTGGCGCGCGAGCTGCACGACGGCACCAGCCAGACCCTGGTCTCGGCCAAGCTGATGGTGGAGTCGGCGGTGGACGCGCTGGAGCGGGCCGGCACCCCGCCGCCACCGGCCCTGGGCAAGGCGCTGGAGCGGCTCAACGACGCGCTGGGCGAGGTGCGCGACCTGTCGCACCGCTTGCGCCCGGCCATGCTGGACACGCTGGGCCTGCCGGCGGCGCTGGCCTGGCTGGGCCATGAGTTCGGCGAGCATGGCCCGGCCCAGGTGCGGCTGCAGCTCGACGAGCCCGAACCCGCTCTGCCCGACGAGGCCGGCACCGTGCTGTTTCGCGTCGCGCAGGAGGCGCTGGCCAACATCGGCAAGCATGCCCAGGCGCGGCGGGTGAGCCTGACCCTGGACGCCCAGGCCGGCGGCGTCTGCCTGGAGATCCGCGACGATGGCCGGGGCTTCGACCTGGACGCGGTGCAGCAGGACCCGCGGCGCGGCATCGGCCTGCGCAACATGCGCGAGCGGCTGGAATCGATCGACGGCACGCTGACCTTGCGCTCTGCGCCCGGCCAGGGCACGACGCTGTGGGCGCGGGTGCCGGCGGCGGCGCTGGCCCGGCTGGCCGCCAGCACCCCGGCCGGCGCCTGAGCGGTCACCCGCCGTCGACGACGGGCGGGGCCAGGTGCTGCGCCAGGCAGGCCGCCAGGGCTTCCAGTGTGAAGGGCTTGGCCAGGAAACCGGTCATGCCGGCGGCCCGGCACAGCACACCGTCCAGGGCCTCGTCGCCGGCGGTCATGGCCACCACCGGCACGGGGGCCTGGCCGGCCGCGGCCCAGCCACGCTGCAGGGCCTGTGTCGCGGCCAGGCCGTCCAGCACCGGCAGGTGCTGGTCCATCAGGATCAGGTCGAAGCCGCCCGGCAGGGCCAGGGTCACCGCTTCCTGGCCGTCTTCGGCCAGGGCGCAGTCCACGCCCAGGTGGGCCAGCATCGACTGGGCCACCACCCGGTTGACGGGATGATCTTCCACCACCAGCACACGCCAGGGGCGGTCGGGACGCAGGGGCAAGGTCATGGCTGCACAGGAGAGGGGGGGCCATGGCGCAGGCCCAGCCAGTGGCTCAGGCAGCGCCGCAGGGCGTCGGGGGCGACGGGCTTGGACAGGTAGTCGTTCATGCCTGCCGCCAGGCAGGCCGTGCGGTCCTCCTCGAAGGCATTGGCGGTCATCGCGATCACCGGCAGCTGGCCATCGGGGTGACGGCGCCGGATCTCCGCGGTGGCGCGCAGCCCGTCCATGATAGGCATCTGCACGTCCATCAGCACCAGGTCGAAGGGCCGGGCATCCACCGCCTGAACGGCCTCCTGGCCGTTGGCGGCCAGCGTGACCTCCAGCCCCAGGCTGTGCAGCAGCATGCTGGCCACTTCCTGGTTGGTCGGGTTGTCCTCCACCAGCAGCACCCGTGCGCCCGTGAGCGAGACGGGCTGTGGCGCCGGGCCGGGGGCCACGGTGGGCACCGGCGCCTGCGCGACCGCGGTGAAGGGCAGCTCGACCCAGAACAGGCTGCCGGCGCCGAACCGGCTGTGGGCGCCGATGTCACCGCCCATCAGCAGCGCCAGCCGCTTGCTGATGGCCAGCCCCAGCCCGGTGCCGCCGAAACGGCGGGTGGTCGAGGCATCGGCCTGTTCGAAGGCCTCGAACAGGTGGTCCATCTGCTCGGCCTGCATGCCGATGCCGGTGTCCTCCACCTCGAAGCGCAGCCGCACCCGGCGGGCGTCGCCGGGCTGGCGCCGCACCCGCAGGTCGATGCGGCCGCGCGGTGTGAACTTGATGGCGTTGCTCAGCAGGTTGAGCAGGATCTGCTCCAGCCGCAGCCGGTCGCCGCGCACCAGCGCCGGGCAGTCCGGGGCGATGTCCAGCATCACCGCCAGGTCCTTGGCCTGGGCCCGGTCGTTCAGCATGGCGTGCACCCGCTCGATGCTGGCCCGCAGCGAGAACGTGGATTCGTCCAGCGCGAGCTTGGCCGCCTCGATCTTGGAGAAGTCCAGCACGTCGTTGATGACCTGCAGCAGGTGCTCGCCGGCCTCGGCGATCTTGGTCAGCTGGTCCTGCTGGCGCGGGGTCAGCGGGTCCTGCTGCAGCAGCTGCGAGAAGCCGATGATGGCGTTCATCGGCGTGCGGATCTCATGGCTCATGTTGGCCAGGAAGGCGCTCTTGGCCTGGTTGGCCGCCTCGGCCTGCTGCTTGGCCAGGGCCAGGGCCGTCTCCATGCGCCGGCGCCGCAGGATGCGCCACAGGTCGCCGCCGAACAGCGCCATCTCGCGCAGGTCGGTCTCGTCGTAGGGCTGCGGCTTGTCGGCCACGCCCAGCAGCAAACAGGGCTGCCCGGCATCGTCCACCGGCACCAGGGCCAGGCGCTGCACGGCGCTGCCGCCGGCGGCCGCCTGCACCGCCGGGTCGGTCAGTTCCAGCACCAGGGGCTGGTCGGCCGCCAGCACCCGGGCCTGGGCGTCGTCGGCCCAGCCGGCCAGGGCCTCGCGCAGCGCGGGCGGCGTGCCGGGGCTCCAGAGGCGCTCGGCCGCTGCTTGCTCGGGGCCGGCCAGCAGCTGCACGAAGGCGCCGGCACTGTCGCTCAGCCGCGCCACGTCGCGGCTGCCCTCGTGCAGCAGCAGGGTTTCGTCCAGCTGGCTGGCCTGCTCGCTCAGACTAAGCATGGCGCGCAGGCGCCGGTCCTCGCGGTGCAGCCGGGCATTCACGCCGGCCAGCTCGGTGGTGCGGCTGGCCACCAGCTCTTCCAGGTGCTGGCGGTAGCGCTGCAGCTCCTGTTCGGACTGCACGCGCTCGCGGATGTCGGTGCCGGTACCGACGATCAGCGGCCCGTGTTCACTCTGGATCAGGCGGGCGACGAACAGGTAGGGGGTGCGCTCGCCGTTCTTGCTGACCAGATGGGCCTCGGCGCTGGCCTCGCCCTCGCGCAGCACCACGGCCAGCCGGCGGGCGATCAGCTCCCGGTCCTCGCCCTCGAAGAAGTCGAGGGCCTGGCGCTGCCGGACCTCCTCGGCGCTGTAGCCGGTGACCTCCTCCAGGCGCAGGTTCCACAGCACGGGCTGCATCTGGCGGTCCAGCGCGAAGAAGGGGTTGGAGATCGAGTCGAGCAGCTGGCCGCGCAGGCGCAGCTCCTTGCGGCGCGCGGCCTCGGCCGCGGCGAATTCCAGCGCGAAGCCGATGTCCTGGGCCAGCCGGGTCAGCAGGGCCACCTGGTCGTCGTCGAAGTGGTCGGCCTGACCGGCATAGACGTTCAGCACCGCGCCCGGCCGGCCGCCCACCGGGATGGGCAGGGAGGCCGAGGCCCGGAAGCCGCGCGTCAGGGCCCGCTCCCGCCAAGGAGCCACTTCCGGTGCGGTGGCGATGTCGTGGACCACCTGGGGCTGCCCGGAGACGAAGGCCCGGGCGGTGGGCCCCAGCGGCTCCGTCAGGGGCAACCGCATCTCGTCGAGGTAGCCTTCGGTCATGCCCGCGTGGACACGGGGGAGGATGGCCTCTCCGCGCGCATCGGGCAGGCCCACCCAGGCCATGCGGAAGCCGCCGGTCTCGACGGCGATGCGGCAGACCTCGGCGAACAGCGATTCCTGATCGCGGATGCGGGCGATGGCCTCGTTGGCCCCGCTCAGCACCGCATAGGCCTGGTTCAGGCGCTGGATGCGGGCCTCGCGCTGGCGGCTTTCGGTGACGTCGCGCCAGACGGCCGACACCAGCGCACGGCCGGCATAGGTCAGCTGGCGCAGCTTCAGGTCGATCTGCTGGTGGCGCCCCGCCTGGTCGCGGTGCTCGGTGTCCAGGCTCAGGGTTTCGCCGGCCAGCACGCGGGCCAGCACGCGGCGGATCTCGGCCTCGTCCATCAGCGGCTGGATGTCGGTCACCCGCAGCTCGGCGAAGCGCGCGCGGCTGTAGCCCAGGCCCTGCCAGGCGGCCGGGTTGAAGGTGACGAAGCCCAGCGTGACCGGATCGATCAGCGCGATCGCGTCGGTGGTCTGGCCGAACATGGTGTCGATCAGCCGTTCCTGCTCGGCCACTGCGCGGGCGCCCTGCTTGATCAGCGTGATGTCGCGCGCCACGCCCAGCACACCGACCACCCGGCCCTGGGCGTCGAACAGTGGGGACTTGATGGTGGCGAACAGCTGGCGGCCGGGCTGGCCGGCCGGGTGCAGCCATTGCTCGGTGGTGATGGCCTTGCCGTGCAGCAGCACCTGGGCATGGCCGCTGACCAGGGCCCGGGCGGTGTCGGCGTCAACGGCGCAGAGCCGGTCCTGCCGCAGCAGGTCGGCCCGCAGCTGACCGACGAAGCGCTCGAACGAGGCATTGCAGGCCAGGTAGCGGCCCTCGGTGTCGGTCAGCCAGACCAGGTCCGGGATGGCTTCCAGAATGGCGCTGAGCCGGCGCTCGCTCTGCTGCATCTGGCCCACGGTGCGCTGGTGCGTGATCGCGGTGGAGGCCAGCTGCACCGAGAACTGCATGTGCTCGAGTTCCTCCGGCGTGGGCAGCGCGGGCCGGCGGTGGTAGATCGCGAACGAGCCGAGGATGCGGCCGCCCGGGCCGGGGATGGGCTCGGACCAGCAGGCCGCCAGGCTGGCCTGGGCGGCCAGGTCCCGGTAGGCGGTCCAATTGGGATGGGTGGCGATGTCCTCCACCACCACGCGCCGGCCCAGCGCCATCGCGGCGCCGCAGGAGCCGATCGTCGGGCCGATGGCCAGGCCGTCCAGCGCCTGGGTGTAGAACGCCGGCAGCTGGGGGCCCGCCGCCGGGTGGATGTGCAGGCCGTCCTCGTCGAGCAGCAGCACCGAGCACAGGCTGCCCGGGAACATCTGCTCGTAATCGCGGCACAGCCGTTCCAGCAGCTCGGCCTGGGGCGCCCCGGCCACCAGGTGTTCGAGCAGGTTCAGCCGGTCGCGCTCGCGCTGTTGCATGCGGTCGTGGGCGGCCAGGTCGGTGAACACCGCCAGGCGGCAGGCCAGGCCCTGGTAGGTGATGGCCCGCGACTGCACCCGCACCCGCACGGTCCGTCCCTCCCGGTGGAGAAAGGTCCACTCGCCGGTGCCCATGAGGCCGTCCAGCCCGGTCAGGCGCAGCTGCAGCCGTTCCCGCTCGGCGGGCGGCACCAGGTCCAGCACGGTCAGCCGCAGGATCTGTTCGGCGCCGTAGCCCAGCAGGGTCTCCAGGGCCTGGTTCACCCGCAGCAGGCGGGTGTCGCCCTGTCGCTGGATCAGCATCGGGGCCGGGTTGGCGTCGAACAGTTCGCGCCATTCCTCTCCGGCCACCGCCGATGAACCCGGGGTCGGCCCGGGCCGGGCCGCCATGTCAGGCCCGCGGGGCCGGCTGGTTCGGCCCCGTGGTGAAGGTCCCGGCGGTCCGGGTGGCGGAGGGGAGGAAAAGTGGCGTCACGGTCATGGATGGGAGAGGAGGCCGCCCGCGGCCGGGCCGGTTGGCAGACTCCCGTCGTCATCGTAAGCTCAGCCGCCTGTCCCGGGTCCTGGAACAGGCCCCTTCCCCGGGCCTATCTCACGAAATCCATGGACGTGGCGGGGCTTTGTCCTTCACCGCGGGAGAACGCCATGAGCGAGCAGCGCCTGGAACACGACACGTTTGGCGACATCGGTGTGCCCGCCGAGCGTCTCTGGGGCGCGCAGACCCAGCGCTCGCTGCTGCACTTCGCGATCTCGCAGGAGCGCATGCCGCTGCCGCTGGTGCGGGCGCTGGTGCAGGTCAAGCGGGCCGCGGCCGAGGTCAATGCCCAGCTGGGCCTGCTGGACCCGGCCAAGGCCGCGGCCATCGTGGCGGCGGCCGACGAGGTGCTGGCCGGCCGCTGGGACGACGAGTTCCCGCTGGTGGTCTGGCAGACGGGCTCGGGCACCCAGACCAACATGAACGTCAACGAAGTGCTGGCCAACCGCGCCTCGCAGCTGCTGGGCGGGCCGCTGGGCATGGGCCGCCGGGTGCATCCCAACGACGAGGTGAACCTGGGCCAGTCCTCCAACGATGTCTTTCCCACCGCAATGAACCTGGCCGCCTGCCAGGCCCTGCAGACGGCGCTGTTGCCCGCGCTGGCCCGGCTGCGCGACACGCTGCGGTCCAAGTCCCGTCTGTTCGCCGACATCGTCAAGATCGGCCGCACCCACCTGCAGGACGCCACCCCGCTGACGCTGGGCCAGGAGATGTCCGGCTGGGTGGCCCAGCTCGACCACGCCGAGGCCCACCTGCGCGCCGCCCTGCCCCATCTGCGCGAGCTGGCGTTGGGTGGCACCGCGGTGGGCACCGGGCTGAACGCGCACCCCGAGTTCGCCCTCCGCGTGGTGGCCCTGCTGGAGAAGACCCTGGGGCTGGGCCTGGTGAATGCGCCCAACCGCTTCGAGGCCATGGCCGCCCACGATGCCATCGTCCATGCCCACGGCGCGCTCAAGACGCTGGCCGCGGGCCTGTTCAAGATCGCCAACGACGTGCGCTGGCTGGCCTCCGGCCCGCGCGCCGGCCTGGGCGAGATCCGCATCCCGGAGAACGAGCCGGGCAGCTCCATCATGCCCGGCAAGGTCAACCCGACCCAGTGCGAGGCCCTGACCATGGTCTGCTGCCAGGTGTTTGGCAACGACGTGGCGGTGAACCTGGCGGGCGCCTCGGGCAACTTCGAGCTCAACGTCTACAAGCCGGTGCTGATCCACAACCTGCTGCAGAGCGTGCGCCTGCTGGCCGATGGCATGACCAGCTTCGAGGCCCATTGCGCCAGCGGCATCGAGCCCGACCGGGCCCGCATGCGCGAGCTGCTCGGGCGCTCGCTGATGCTGGTGACGGCGCTCAACCCCCACATCGGCTACGAGCGCGCGGCGGCCATCGCCAAGAAGGCCTACCGCGAGGGCACGACGCTGCGCGAGGCGGCGCTGGCCAGCGGCCATGTCACGGCCGAGCAGTTCGACGCCTGGGTGGACCCGGCGCGCATGGTGGGCTGAGCCCGCCCGCGGCCCACGGTCAGGCCGCGCCCGCCACCCGGTTGCGGCCGTCCCGCTTGGCCCGGTAGAGGGCCTGGTCGGCCTGGGTGATCAAGGCGTCGAAGTCGACCGGGGGGCCGGCCGTGTGGCTGGCCCAGCCCACGCTCACCGTCACGCGGCCGCCGGGCGCGGCGGGATGCGCCAGGGCCAGGGCCTCCACCGCCGCGCGCAGGCGCTCGGCCATCCGCGGCGCGCCCGGTGGGGCCGTGTTCGGCATCAGGGCCAGGAACTCCTCGCCGCCGTAACGCACCAGCAGGTCCCCGGGCCGCGCCAGGGCGTTGTGCAGGGCCTGGGCCACCTGCCGCAGGCAGGCATCGCCCTGGCGGTGGCCCTGCTGGTCGTTGAGTTGCTTGAAGTGGTCGATGTCGATCATCAGCACCGTCCAGTGGTGCGGCTGGGGCTGGCGTCGGTCGGGCTGCTCCAGCCGCTCCAGCACATGGCGCAGGTGGTGGCGGTTCGGGATGCCCGTCAGCGCATCGGTCCAGGCGATGCGGGCCAGCTGCTGGCGCTGGCGCCTGAGCGAATCGCTGGCCAGCCGCTGCTGCAGCTGGGCCAGGGTGCCGCGTGCGGCGCTCGACAGCGCGGCCAGCAGCACGCCGGCCACGCCCCAGGCGTAGTCCACGCGGATCAGCAGCAAGGCCAGCAGCATCAGCGTGCCCGACAGCATCAGCGGGCTGATGCTGCGCACCAGATGGGCCCGGCGGCGGGGGGGCTTGGGGGCCTGCGCGTCCGCCGCAGCCTGGCCCGGCCAGGCCAGGCAGGCCAGCAGCAGGAAGGGCAGCGTGATCAGGCTGCTCCAGCCGGGGGTGACCCAGTCCGGTCGCCAGCTGGTGAGGTGGTTGTTCAGGGCAACGGCCAGGGCATAGGCGGCCAGGTGCAGGCTCAACACCCGGTACAGGTTGCGCTCGGCCGAGGGACTGGCCGCCCGCCAGCGCACCAGGGAGCCCAGCAGCAGGTAGAGGTTCTGCGCGTCCATCAGCCACAGCTGGGTGGCCACGGCCGGTGCATCGTGGGCGTTGGCGGGGTCCAGCGTGCCCCAGGTCCACCAGTAATAGCTCAGCGCCAGCAGCAGCGCCTGGGCCCCATCCAGCAGCAACGCCTGGCGAGGCTCCCGCTCCAGGCCGGGCCGTGCCAGCAGAAACAGCAGCGGTACCGCCGCCAGGTGGAAGACCAGCAAGATGGCGCGGTTGAGCACCCCCAGCTGGCCCTGCCCCCATTCCCACCACAGGTTGCCGGCCTGGCCCCCGCACCACAGCAGCAGGCTGGCGGCCACGCAGCCCCACCCCCAGCGCACGGCCCGCACCGATTCGGCCTGGGCACGCCAGAGCGTGACGCCCAGCGCCAGCAGCGCGGCGGCCAGCACCACGCCATACACCAGCAGCGTGTGGCCGGTGGGGCCGCTCAAGGCGATCAGCAGGGCCTGCAGGATCAGGAAGCCGACGGTGACACGGGTGGGGGCGGACAAGGCAGGTTCCCGCGCAAGCAGCGCGGCGAGGACGCCAAAACCCGGCATTAGACACGGGTTCCCCCGGGGCCGGGGGCCTGCGGATCACAATGGCCGCGTGAACACCCCTCTGCCCCACAGCCCCGCGGCCGACCGCAACAAGGGCCCGATCCTGGACGGTTTGCAGCGCCTGCTGCCGGTGGGCGCCCAGGTGCTGGAGATCGCCAGCGGCACCGGTCAGCATGCCGAACACTGCCTGGCAGCGTCCCGCCGCGGCGGCTGGGGCTGGGTCTGGCAACCCAGCGAGGCCACGGCGGCCGGCCTGCCGCCACTGCAGGCCCGGCTGGCGGACCTGCCCGGGGCGCGGACACCAGTGCTGCTGGACGTGCGCCAGCCGGACTGGCCCCGGCCCGGCGCCGGGCACGCGGCGGGCTGGAATGCCGTCTTCGCCGCCAACCTGCTGCACATCTCGCCCTGGGCCTGTACCGGTGCGCTGATGCGTGGCGCGGCGCAGGCCTTGCGGCCGGGCGGCTGTCTGGTGGTCTATGGCCCGTTCCTGGTCGAGGGCCAGGCGACCGCGCCCAGCAACCAGGCCTTCGACATCGACCTGCGCGCCCGCGATGCGGCCTGGGGCCTGCGTCACCTGAGCGATGTGCAGGCCGAGGCCCAGACCGCGGGCTTGCTGTTTGAGGCGATGCACGACATGCCGGCCCACAACCGGCTGCTGGTGTTCCGCCGTCCGGCGGGCTGAGCCGGGGCGCTCAGCCCAGCCAGGCCCGGGCCACCCAGCCGGGCGCCAGCAGCAGGGTGAACAACAGCCCGGACACGGCACCCCACAGGTGGGCCTCATGGTTGATGTGGCCGCGGTTCTGCTGACCGGCCCAGAGGCTGTAGGCCAGGTAGCCCAGGCCGAAGATCGGCGCGGGGATGGGCACCGGGATGGGCAGGATGAACAGCTTGGCCTGGGGGAACAGGGCGATCGCCGCGAACACCACCGCCATCACCGCGCCCGAGGCACCCAGGCATTGGTAGGCGGGGTTGCGGCGCTGCTTGAGCCAGGTGCCCAGCGTGCTGGCCAGCAGCCCGACCGCATAGAGCGCCAGGAAGCGCGGTGTGCCCAGCGCCCGTTCCAGCCCCGGAGCAAAGGCCCAGAAGCTGAAGCCGTTGAAGATCAGGTGCATCAGGTCCGCATGCAAAAAGGCATGGCTGAGCACGGTGCCCCATTGCCGGCGCCGGACCAGCCAGTAGGGGCGCAGCACGCCCCGGTCCAGCCACTGGGGGGCCTTCGTCAAGGCCCACAGGCTGATGGCGGCAAAGCTGGCCAGCAGCAGGCTGGAGGCGGGGGCGGTGAGCAGGTCGAACATGCGGGCATCGTAGCGATTCGGTGGGACGCTCGTTGCTTTCTGTTGCAGCGCCGCCGCCCGGCGACGGGTCCAATCCCCGCCCGAGTCCACCCCCCTGTCTTCCCCATGTCGTCTGCCGTTCCCACCCCCGATCACCCTTCTTCGCCGCGCCGGGCCCCCCGCTGGCGGCGCTGGCTGCTGAACACGCTGGCCGGGCTGGGCGTGCTGGCCCTGGCGCTGGTGGGCTGGGCCGTCTGGCAGACGCGCCATCCGGCGGGCATGCTCGGCAGCGAGGTCTCGGCCGAGACGGAGGTGGCGGCGCTGATGGGGCGCCACTTCGGGGCCCACGACCCGGTGCGCCAGGGCTGGGCCTACCAGGATGCCGACCGCGGCGTGCGCTACATCGTGCGGGTGATCCACCAGGCCAAGATGGAATCCCAGGACGAGGCCGGCCGCGTGCTGTTCGACGGCCTGTATGTGCTGGCCAGCGCCCAGCCCCTGCCGGGCCAGGCCGATGCCACCGCCTTCGTGGCGGGCTACCTGCTGCGCCCCCTGGACGGTGCGGACCCTCGCCTGGAGGAGCTGGGCGATCGCACGGAGCTGGAGGACAGCCTGGCGCCGGCGCCCGAGGATGTGCACTTCGAGGCGCTGTCGTCTCAGGCCATGGGCTGGGTGGTGAAAGTCGCACGCCGGCATCCGGCCGATGCGCAGGCGCGCACGGTCAGCAACCTGGTGATCGCGCCGGTGGGCGATGCGATGCGGGTGGTGGCACGGTTTCCGGCCTCGGCCCACTACACGCCGCCCGGCGGCTGCGCGGCCGCGGTCCGACGCCTGGCGGAGCGGCGCATCGACGAGCGGGCTGCGGCGGTGGCCGCCGCCGCGTCCGAGGGTGAGGACGCCAGCCCGCCGCAGGACGGGCCAGAGGGCGGAGATGAGCCGCTCGGGCTGGACCTGTGTTCCGACGCCCGCTGGCGCTACAGCGTCGGGCCGCTGCCTTCGGACGGTTGGGCCCCGCTGTCGGTGACAGGGGGCGGGGAATTCAATGGCGAGAAGATCGAGCGCAGCACCGTCAAGCTGGTGTTCGACCCGGGCAGCGCCAGCTACGTCGTGCCCTCGTCGCTGGGTCTGTTCTGACCCGAAGCGGCCGTCAGTCCTGGGTCACCGGCGACAGGCGCTGGTGGGGGGCTTCCAGCAGGTCGCGGCTCTGCCAGCCCCGGCCGGTGCACAGCGGGAAATCCGCCATGTGCCAGCCATCGGCCTCGATCAGCTCGGCGTGGACCACCGGCACGTCATGGGCCGTGCGCTGCTCGCAGACATAGGCATACAGCGCGGCGGGCCCCGGGTCGGCCAGCAGCCGTTCGTACAGGGCCTGGCGGTGTTGCGGATCGGCCCAGGCGGCCGCGGGCCGGTGGCCGAGCTGGGCCGTGGACAGGCGCGCGTTACGGTTCATCTGACCCGGCACCTGATCGTCGGCCTCCAGCGCATAGAACTGACCCTCCACCCGCAGGCCGCGCTGCACCTGTCGGCGCAGGCCCCGGAACAGCAGGTCGAAGGCGGCGTTGATGTCGGCCGATTCCATGAAGCGATGGAGCCGGTGACCACGGTGGTCCTGCGGGGCGCTGAGGTCGAACATGGGTACTGCAGTCATGTGTCGGATGGATGAGGGAGGAGACTGAACGGGATGCTAGGCGCGCAGTGGCGGGCCGATGCGTCGAATAAGGCCCGGAAAGCGCCCGCCCGTTATCCTGCGGGCCTTGTCGTTTCCCGGGGGGGCTGATGAACGTCGACGAGTACCTGCAGCACGACGCCACCGCGCTGGCCGAGTGTGTCGCCCGCGGCGAGGTCCAGCCCGCCGAACTGCTGGACCTGGCCCTGGCCCGCCACCACGCGGTGCACGGGCAGATCAACGCCCTGAGCCGGCTGATGGCGGGTGAGGCCCGCGGCCTGATCGCCGCTGGCCTGCCCGAAGGCCCCTTCCGCGGCGTGCCCTTCCTGCTCAAGGACGGCGTGCACGACTGGGCCGGCCTGCCCACCAGCTACGGCTGCCGCGGCATGCTGCGCCTGGTGCCGGCCGAGCATGCCTACGTGGTGCGGCGCTACCTGCGCATGGGCCTGGTGGTCTTCGGCAAGACCAACCTGCCCGAGCTGGCGCTCAAGGCGGTCAGCGACTCGGTGCTGCACGGCCGGGCCTGCAACCCCTGGGACCTGGGCCGCACGCCCGGCGGCTCCAGCGGCGGTGCGGCCGCGGCGGTGGCCGCCGGCGTCGTGCCCATGGCGGCCGGCAACGACGGTGGCGGCTCCATCCGCATCCCGGCGGCCTGCTGCGGCCTGGTGGGCCTGCGGCCCTCGCGTGGCCGGGTCTCGGTGGGCCCGGCCATCGGCGAGGTCTGGTACGGCGCCTCCACCGAAGGCGTGCTCAGCCGCAGCGTGCGCGACACCGCCTGCGCGCTGGACGCGCTGCAGGGCCCCGAGCAGGGCGACCCCTTCGTCATCGCCCCGCCGGCCGAGCCCTACGCCCAGGCCTGGCAGCGTCCGCCCGGCCGGCTGCGCATCGGCTGGACCAGCCGCTCGCCCATCGGCACGCCGGTCCACCCCGAGGCGGTGGCGGCGGTGCAGGATGCGGTGGCCCTGCTCGCTTCGCTGGGCCACGAGTTGGTCGAGGCCGAACCGGCCATCGACGGCGACGCGCTGGCCCGCAGCTACCTGCACCTGTACTTCGGCCAGGTGCCGGCCCTGGTGGCGCGGGCCCGCGCGGCCGGTGCCCGCGACGGCGAGTTCGAGCCGCTGACCCGGGTGCTGGAGACCCTGGGCCGGGCCGTCTCGGCCGGCCAGCTCACCGAAGAGCTCTGGCAGTGGAACGGCTTCGGACGCACCCTGGCCGACTTCCATGCCCGCCACGACCTGCTGCTCACGCCCACGCTGGCCGAGCCGCCGATCCGCCACGGTCAGGGCGACCCGCCGGCCTGGCAGCAGACCCTGCTGGACGGCCTGAACCGCAGCGGCCTGCTGGGGGCGCTGGCCCGCCGCGGCTGGCTCGACGGCATGGTCCACCAGATCGCCCGCGACAACCTGCAGGCCGTGCCCTTCACCCAGCTGGCCAACCTGACGGGCGTGCCGGCGATCAGCCTGCCGCTGTACTGGACGCCGCAGGGCCTGCCCTTGGGCGTGCAGTTCGTCGCCCCCTTCGGCCGCGAGGACCGGCTGCTGCAGCTGGCCGGCCAGTTGGAACAGGCGCGGCCCTGGGCCCACCGCCGCCCGCCGCTGGCGGGCCCCACCCCGTCCTCTGCCTCCACTGTTCCTCTGTCGTGACCCCGTCTTCCCGGCCCTCGGCCAGTACCTTCCGTGACTCCCTGCGCCTGCTGCTGACCCGCCGCTTCGGCACCTTCTGGCTGGCCAGCCTGCTGTCCAACATCGGCACCTGGGCCCAGCAGGTGGCCCAGCCCTGGCTGCTGCTGAGCCTGGGGGCCTCACCCTGGCTGCTGGGGCTGGACTCGTTCGCGATGGGCGGGCCGGGCCTGCTGCTGATGCTGGTGGGCGGCGTGCTGGCCGACCGGGCGGATCGGCGCAAGCTGATCGCGGTGCTGCAGTCCATCCAGGCCCTGTGCCCGGTGTTGATCGTGGTGCTGTTGCTCAACGGGGCGATCCAGCCCTGGATCATCATCGCGCTGTCGCTGGTCGTGGGGGTGACGGACGCGCTCTCCATGCCCTCGTTCCAGACCATCGTCGCCTCCATCGTTGACCGCCGGCAGCTGCCCACTGGCATCGCGCTCAACACCACGCAGTTCAACCTCTCCCGCATCCTGGGGCCCTCACTGGCCGGGGTGCTGATGGCCAGCATCGGCGCGGTCGGCGCCTTCGCGGTCAGCGCGGCCTCCTATGTGCCCTTCATCGCGGTCGCGCTGTGGATCCTGCCGCGCGTCACCGTGCAGGCCCTCGGCCCGACCGAGGGTGGCGGCGACGGGCAACTGCTGGCCGGCGCGCGCGAGGTGCTGCGCCAACCCGCGTTGCGTGGCGCGGTGCTCACCGTGCTGGCGGGCAGCGCCTTGTGCAGCCCGCTGCTGACCTTCTGCCCGTTGCTGGTGAAGTCGGTGTTCCAGGCCGATGTGGGGCAGTACAGCCTGACGGTGAGCGCCTTCGGCGCCGGCGGCCTGCTGGGCGGGCTGCTGCTGATGGCGATCGACCCGCGCCACGACCGCCGGCCGCTGGCGTCCTGGGCGGCCACCGGCTTTGCCGGTGTCGTGGTGGCCTCGGCGCTCAACCGCTGGGCGGCCGGGCTGCCGCTGCTGTTCGTGCTCGGCGGCCTGTCGATGACCATGGCCAACGCCTCGGCCAATGCCTGGCTGCAGGCGCAGGCCCCGGCGGCCATCCGCGGTCAGACGGTCAGCCTGTTCATGCTGGCGATGCGCGGCGGCACCGCCCTGGGCGGCCTGCTGACCGGGCTCACGGTCAGCGCCTGGGGCGTGCGCGAAGCCCTGCTGCTCAACGGCCTGCTGGCGCTGGCCGTGGTGATGGGGGTGCGGCGCGTCTGGCTGCGGGCCCCGCTGCCCGGCGGTTCCGCCTGAGCGGTGGCGCTGGGCGTGGGTGGGTTTTCCCGGGGGGCGCCGGGCAGACGCGGGTCGCGGGCGTGCCGAGCCGGACAGGCGGTCGCTGGCGGGCGATGGACGCGCGTGCTCCCTCGTCGAAGGGATTGGCCCCGGTCCGGCGGGCCGGGATAATCGCGCCATCACAGGCACTGCGATGCCGTAGCGCAGTGCCGGACCTCCACCACCTTGGGGCCAGGCATGTCCATCGAGCAATTGGTTGAAGCCACCGCGTCACTGAATGCCGCCGATGCCTTCCGGCCTCGGTTTGACGCCAAGCGTTGGGCCCAGTTCGGCAGCTTCCTGCAGCAGCACAAGCTGCGCACAGGGGACATGCTGGTGCGTTTCCACGACCAGGACCGCAACATGTACCTGCTGGAGAGCGGTTCGCTGCAGGTCTATGTGCCCGATGACGGCACGTCCAAGCGCCGGCCGGTGGCCATCCTGCGGCCGGGCTCGGTGGTGGGCGAGCCCAGCATGTTCGGCGACACGCCGCGCATGGCCCAGGTGGAGGCCATGTCGCCCGCCGTGGTGTGGGTGCTCACCCGCCCCCGTTTCGAGGAGTTGCTGGCGCGCGTGCCCGACCTGGGCATCGAGCTGCTGCGCGCCATCGGCGCGGTGATGGCCGAGCGCATGCGCGCCAACCTGGAGCGCGGCCAGCCCATCGTCTGAGCCAGGCCGGCTCAGTGGCCGGAAAAGTCCACCAGCGTGAACAGCGGCAGGCCGGCCTCGCGCAGGCGCGCCGAGCCGCCCAGCTCCGGCAGGTCGACGATGGCCGCGCCCTCCAGCACGGTGGCGCCCAGCTTTTCCAGCAGGCGCTTGCCGGCCATCATCGTGCCGCCGGTGGCGATCAGGTCGTCCACCAGCAGCACCCGGTCGCCGGGCTTGACGGCGTCGGTGTGCAGCTCCACCGTGGCGCTGCCATATTCCAGCTCGTAGGTCTCCTCCACCGTGGTGAAGGGCAGTTTGCCCTTCTTGCGGATGGGCACGAAGCCGACGTTGAGCTCATAGGCCAGCACCGAGCCGATGATGAAGCCGCGCGCATCGAGCCCGGCGATCACGTCAGGCTTGACGTCGAAGTAGCGGTGCACGAACTGGTCGATCAGCACCCGGAACACCCGCGGGTTCTGCAGCAGCGGCGTGATGTCGCGGAACTGCACGCCAGGTTCGGGCCAGTCGGGCACGGTGCGGATGGTCTGGCGGATCAGCTCGGTGGGCTGGTCCCGCAGGAGATCGGGCTGGGGCAAGGACATGGTTTCAGGGGGAGGAACGGCGGCCGGCATTGTGCCGCCAAGCCGGCGGCCCGATCGCAAAAACTGACTAACCGGTCAGCAAACGGGCTTCGGCGCGGGCCAGGGCCTCGGGCAGGCCCGAGAGCACCAGCGTGTCGCCGCCGGCCAGCCTGAGGTCGTCGCCGGCCGGCAGCACATGGCCATCGGTGCGCCGCACCGACACCACGTGCACCCCCAGGCCGTCGAGCGCCAGCAAGCCCAGCGTGCGGCCCACGCTGACGGCGCCCGGGGGCAGGCTGACCGTGCGCAGGCGGGGCTGCTGGGCCTCGCTGGCGGTGTCGTCATCGGCGCCGTGAAAGTAGTCGCGCAGCAGGCCGTAGCGGGCGTAGCGGGCGTCCTGCACCAGCCGGATCACCCGCCGCAGTGGCACCCCCACCAGGGCCAGCGCCTGCGAGGCCAGCATCAGCGAGCCCTCCAGCGCCTCGGGCACCACCTCGGTGGCGCCGGCCGCGCGCAGCTTCTCCAGATCGGTGTCGTCCAGCGTGCGCACCACCACCGGCACCTGCGGCGCATGCTGCTGCACCAGGTGCAGCACCTTCAGGGCCGAGGGCGTGTCGTGGTAGCTGATGACCACCGCGCTGGCGCGCGACAACCCGGCCGCGATCAGGCTGGGCAGGCGGGCGGCGTCGCCGAACACCACGCTCTGGCCGGCCGCGGCGGCCTGGCGCACCCGGTCGGGGTCCAGGTCCAGCGCCATGTAGGGGATGTGTTCCTGTTCCAGCAGCCGGGCCAGGTTCTGGCCGCTGCGGCCGTAGCCGCAGATGATCACGTGGGATGCGTTGCGGATGGATTTCTTGGCGATCGCGGTCAGCTGCACCGACTGCATCAGCCAGTCGCTGCTGGCCAGGCGCAGCACGATGCGGTCGCTGTAGAGGATGACGAAGGGGGTGGCCAGCATCGACAGCACCATCGAGGCCAGCACCGGGCTCTGCCAGCGGGCGCTGATCAGCCCGTGGTCACCGCCCAGCGTCAGCAGCACGAAGCCGAACTCGCCCGCCTGGGCCAGGTACAGGCCGGTGCGCAGGGCCACGCCCGGGGGCGCCCGGAACACCCGGGCCAGCGCCGCCACCAGCGCGGCCTTGGTCAACACCGGCAGGGTGGTCAGGGCCAGCACCAGCCCCCAGTGGTCCCACACCGGGTGCCAGTCCAGCTTCATGCCGATGGTGATGAAGAACAGGCCCAGCAGCACGTCGTGGAAGGGCCGGATGTCGGCCTCCACCTGGTGCTTGTATTCGGTCTCGGCCACCAGCATGCCGGCGACGAAGGCGCCCAGCGCCAGCGACAGGCCGAAGTGCTCGGTCAGCCAGGCCAAGCCCAGCGTCACCAGCAACAGGTTGAGCATGAACAGCTCTTCGCTCTTGCGCCGGGCCACCAGGGTCAGCCACCAGCGCATCACCCGCTGGCCGCCCGCCAGCAGCACCGTCAGCAGCAGCACCGCCTTGAACAGGGCGCTGCCCAGCGTGGTCACCAGGCCCTGCCCGCCGCTGCCCAGGGCCGGGATCAGCACCAGCAGCGGCACCACGGCCAGATCCTGGAACAGCAGCACCCCCATCACCCGGCGGCCGTGTTCGCTCTCCAGTTCCAGCCGCTCGGCCATCAGCTTGACCACGATGGCGGTGGAGGACATGGCCACGGCGGCGCCCAGCACGAAGGCGCCCTGCCAGCCCAGGTCCCAGGGGACGCCGAACCAGCCGGTGAGCACCGTCAGCAGCTGGTTGCCCAGCACGGCGCCCAGCACCGTCAGCACCACCTGGGTCAGGCCCAGCCCGAACACCAGCGTGCGCATGCTCTTGAGCTTGGGCAGGTTGAACTCCAGCCCGATCGCGAACATCAGGAACACCACGCCGAACTCGGCCAGGTAGCCCATGGCGCTCGCATCGCGGGCGATGGCCAGCGCATTGGGGCCGATCACCACCCCCACCGCCAGGTAGCCCAGCATGGGGGGCAGCTTCAGCAGGCGGCAGCCCACCACGCCCAGCACGGCGGCAATCAGGTACAGCAGAACGACTTCGAGCGTGGTGGCCATGGATGGGGTGGGGCGGGGCCTGCCGGCGCGGACGGCAAGGGGTGGGATGCCTAAAATGGTCGCATTCTGAATCAGGCAGGCCCTTTGAACGCTGCAACCCCCTTCCAACCTGAGCGAGCCCTGAACCTGGCGCGCAATGCCATCGCCGCCGAGGCCCAGGCCCTGCTCGCGATGCGTGACCGTCTGGGTGAGGCCTTTGTGCAGGCCGTGCAGGCGATGCTGGACTCCAACCACCGCGTGGTGGTGATGGGCATGGGCAAGAGCGGCCATGTGGCGCGCAAGATCGCCGCGACGCTGGCCTCCACCGGCACACCGGCCTTCTTCGTCCACCCGGGCGAGGCCTCGCACGGCGACCTGGGCATGGTGATGCCCGGCGACACCGTGATCGCGCTGTCCAACTCGGGCGAGAGTGGCGAGATCAACGCCCTGCTGCCGTCGCTGCGCCGGCTGGGTGTGCGCTTGGTGGCGATGACCGGCAAGCCCGAATCGACCCTGGCCCGCCATGCCGACATCGTGCTGGATTCCTCGGTGGCCCAGGAGGCCTGCCCCCTGAACCTGGCCCCCACTGCCAGCACCACCGCGCAGATGGCGCTGGGCGATGCGCTGGCCGTGGCCCTGCTGGATGCGCGCGGCTTCCGCGAAGAGGACTTCGCCGCCTCCCACCCGGGGGGGGCGCTGGGCCGCAAGCTGCTGATGCATGTGCGCGACCTGATGCGCGCGGGCGACGACGTGCCGCGCGTCGGCCCCGACGCCAGCTTCAGCGACACCATGCGCGAGATGTCGCGCACCGGTTTCGGCGCCACGGCGGTGGTCAACGGGGACCGCGTGCTGGGCATCTTCACCGATGGCGACCTGCGCCGCCGCATCGAGGCCGGGCAGGACCTGCGCACGATGCGGGCGCGTGAGTTGATGCACCCGACCCCCAAGCTGGTGCGGGCCGATGCCCTGGCTGTGGACGCGGCGGACCTGATGGAGCGCCACCGCATCACCAGCGTGCTGGTGGTGGACGACGAAGGTCGGCTGGTGGGCGCGCTCAACAGCAACGACCTGATGCGGGCCAAGGTGATCTGAGATGGGGCAACCGACGACGGTGTCGCCCGCCCTGCGCTTCCCGCCCGAGCTGTTGCTGCGGGCGCAGGGGGCCGGCCTGGGCATCAAGGCTGCCCTGTTCGATGTGGACGGCGTGCTCACCGATGGCAGCGTCTTCATCGGCGAGGCGGGCGAGGTCTTCAAGGCCTTTTCCACGCTGGACGGCCATGGGCTGAAGCTGCTGGCCCAGGCGGGCATCGAGCCGGTGGTCATCACCGGGCGCGATTCGGCGGCGGTGCGCCGCCGGGTGGCGGACCTCGGCCTGCGCCACGCGCTCTATGGCGTGAAGGACAAGCTGGCGGCCGCCGGGCCGCTGCTGGCCACGCTGGGGGTGGACTGGCCGGACGTGGCCGCCATCGGCGACGACTGGCCGGACCTGCCGCTGCTGGCGCGGGCGGGCTTTGCCTGCGCGCCGGCCAATGCCCATGTGGAGGTGAAGGCGGTGGCCCACCACGTCACGTCGGTGCCAGGGGGCCAGGGCGCTGCGCGCGAGTTCTGCGACCTGCTGCTGATGGCCGCGGGTCGTTATGCCGGCCTGTTGCAGGGCCACCTGCAGACCCTGGATGGTCGCTGAGATGGTGGCCGGTGCCGTGCCGCACAGGGGGAGACGATGAGCGGCGAACTCCACCTGCCCGACCTGCCGGAAGTGCCGGTCAGCCTGGGCAAGACGACATCGGAGCCGCGCCAGGCCTGGCGGGCCCGGCTGGGCCGCTGGGCGGGCACGGCGCTGCCCCTGTTCATCATGGCGGTGCTGGCCGCGGCCACCTGGTGGCTGGTGAAGAACGCGCCGCAGCCGGAAGGGCCGCGTGCCACCGCGCCGGTGCGCCATGTGCCGGACTACCGGGTCGAGCGTTTCACGCTGGAGCGCTATGACGCCCAGGGCCAGCCAACCTCGCGCATCGAGGGCGAGCATGCGCGCCACTATCCTGACACCGACCAGTTCGAGGTCGACACGGTGCATGCGCTGTTCTATCACCCGGATGGCCGCGTGACCCGGGCGACGGCCCGCGAAGGTCTGGCCGCCGGCGACGGCAGCAAGGTGCAGCTGTTTGGCGCAGCCCAGGTGATCAGTACCAGCGCGCAGGGCGACACGGTGAACATGCTCGGCGAGGAGCTGACCGCGGAGCCGAAGATCCGGCGGATCTCGTCCGACAAGCCGGTGTCGGTGCGTCAGGGCAGCACCGAGGTGACGGCCGATGCCTTCAGCTACGACCAGGCCTCCGGCCAGATCACGCTGCACGGCCACACCCGGGCGGTGCTGATGCCCCGGGCGGCCAGCGCGGCGCGGCGCTGAGGCGCCAGGCCCGGAAAACGAGCCTGGGCCCGGAAAGCAAAACGCCCTGGCGGGCCAGGGCGTTCAGTGCAGTGAGACGACTGCGGCGCGGGGATCAGTAACCGCCGCGGCCACCGCCGCTGCGACCACCACCGCCGTAGGGGCTGCGGCCACCGCCGCCAAAGCCGCCACCGTTGCCGCCGCCGCCGTAGGGGCTGCGGCCACCGCCGCCGGCACCACCACCGAAGCCACCGCGGCTACCGCCACCACCGAAGCCGCCCGGACGCTCTTCGCGGGGACGGGCTTCGTTGACGACGATGTTGCGGCCTTCCAGAGGCTGACCGTTCATGCCGTTGATCGCGGCTTGGGCCTCGGCGTCCGAGCCCATTTCCACGAAGCCGAAGCCCTTGGAACGGCCGGTTTCGCGGTCCATCATCACCTTGGCGGAGGTGACGGTGCCGAACTCGGAAAACGCTTGTTGCAGAGAGTCGTCGCGCACGCTGTAAGCGAGGTTACCGACGTAAAGCTTGTTTCCCATGGGGGAAGCTCCTTTCAATCACCAAAAGACCATGTGGAGCTTCAACCCAGCGTGAACCATCAAGCGAAGGTGCCGCGTCCAGACACAGCATTCAACCCCCACCCCTTTCGGAATGGGTTGCGAGGCATTATGAACACAATTGATCGTGCGGAGTAAAGGGGTCGGCTTCAATCTGTTGTTTTGATGCCCCTAAAGACAGGGGGGTGGATGGAATTCGGTCTTTGGCGCCCAAGACCGACAACTCTGCGGCCCTGAAACCGGCCGCTTGCCGCCAGAATCGGAGCGCCATGGATCTGATCAAGCCCCTGATTGCGCTGCTGGCGATCGTCAACCCGATCGGGGCGGTGCCTTTTTTCATCCATTTCACCCAGGGGCTGCCCGCGGCGGAGCGCCAGCGCACCATCCGCGTGAGCTCGCTGACGGCCTTCGCGGTGATCGCGGTCAGCGGCATCGCCGGCCTGAAGATCATTGCCTTCTTCGGCATTTCGGTGGCCTCGTTCCAGGTGGGCGGCGGCATGCTGCTGCTGGTGTCCTCGCTGAACATGCTCAACGCCAAGCCGGGTGAGAGCCGTCCGGGGGATGTGGACCAGGGCCGGGCCAAGGCCGAGTCCGGGGCCTCGATCGCGGTGGTGCCGCTGGGCATTCCGCTGCTGACCGGGCCGGCCACCATCTCGACGATGGTGATCTACGCCGAGAAGACCCGCACCTTCTGGGAGCATGCGGTGCTGGTGGGCTATGGCGTCGTGATCGGGGCGGCCACCTACCTGGCGTTTTCGGCCGCCGGCCGCATCGCCCGGGTGCTGGGCCAGACCGGCATCAACGTGATGGTGCGGCTGATGGGCCTGATCCTGGCCGCGATGGCGGTGGAACTGCTGGCCGACGGGCTGGGCGTGCTGTTCCCGGTGTTGACCACGCGGGGGCACTGAGCCGGCATCTGGCCGGCCTCAGGGGCTGTTGCGCCAGATCGCGGCGGCGGCCTCGAACAAGGTGTCCAGCGCCGCCGCCCGGTCCGCCTCGGGCTGGTGGGCCCGCGCTGCCAGCGAGAGCGTGGTGTCCAGCCGGTGCTCGCGCGAGACCGCCAGGCCGCCCACGTGGGCTTCGCGCAGCGCCACCGCCTCCCGCGCCAGGCTCAGGCCGAAGCCGGCCCGCACCAAGTCCAGCATCGAGGCCTCCTGGTCCACCCGGGCCACGGTGCGGCGCTCCGTGCCGGCGAACACCGGCCGCAACAGGGCGTGGTGCACCGATTCGCGCGGGGTGTCGATCCAGGGCAGTGCGGCCAGCTCCTCCCAGCGCCGGCCGTCCAGCCGGCCTTGCCAACCGCGCGGCGCCACCACCACATAGCGCACCGGGGCCAGCGTCTGCACCCGCCAGCCGCTGCCGTGGGTCTCGCCCAGGCAGAAACCCAGGTCGACGCGCCCCTGCTGCACCTCGTCGAGCACGCTGCCCGAGATGCCGTGGCGCAGTTCCGGGTGCAGGTGCGGGCCGCGCTCGCGCACCGCGCGCAGGAATTCGCCCAGACGGATGGCCGGCGGGTCCAGGATGGTGCCCACCACCACCGGCACCGCCGGAGCCGCCTGCCCATCCACCGGGGCGGCGCGGGCCAGCAGCGTGAAGCGCTCGGCGGCGTTCACCGTGTCGCGCGCCGCGGGCAGCAGCCGCTCGCCCTCGGCGCTCAGTCGCAGGCCGCGGCCGGTGCGCTCGGTCAGCACCTGGCCGATGCGGGCCTCCAGCGCCGAGAGCTGCATCGACAGGGCCGAGGGGCTGCAGTGCAGGGCGTCGGCGGCACGGCCCAGCGTGCCGTGGTCGGCAATGGCCACCAGGGCCTGGAGTTGGCGCAGATCGGCGCGCATGTGATTTCAAGATTCCTGAAATGAGACCCTGGGCACAAGTGTGCTCAGCCTGCAGCGTTTTGCCTAGAGTGGCCGCCAGGAGACCAACGAAATTGAAATCAACCATGGCCAACACCGGCACCGCACAGGGACCTGTCCAGGATTTCGACATCGTCGTGGTGGGGGCTGGCACGGCCGGCTGCCTGCTGGCCAACCGGCTCTCGGCCGATCCGGCCTGCCGGGTGCTGCTGATCGAGGCGGGCGGCAAGGACGACTACCTCTGGATCCACATCCCCGTCGGCTACCTCTACTGCATCGGCAATCCGCGCACCGACTGGCTGTTCCAGACCGATGCCGACCCGGGCCTGAACGGCCGCCGGCTGCGCTACCCGCGCGGCAAGGTGCTGGGCGGCTGCTCCAGCATCAACGGCATGATCTACATGCGTGGCCAGTCGCGCGATTACGACGGCTGGGCCGAGCGGGTGGATGACCCGGCCTGGCGCTGGGAGCACTGCCTGCCCGCGTTCCTGGCCCACGAGGACCACTGGCGCGGCGCCAGCGCGGTGCACGCCGCCCCTGGGTTCGACCCCCAGGGCGCGCGGGCCGGGGGCGAGTGGCGGGTGGAACGCCAGCGCCTGTCCTGGAAGGTGCTGGACGCCTTTGCCCGGGCCGCCGAGGAGCACGGCATTCCCGCCACCGAGGACTTCAACCGCGGCAACAACGAGGGGGTGGGCTACTTCGAGGTGAACCAGCGCAGTGGCTGGCGCTGGAACGCGGCCAAGGCCTTTCTGCGGCCGGCCCTGGACCGGGACAACCTGCAGGTGTGGACCGGGGCGACGGTGAGCCGGCTGCTGACCACACCGGATGCCGATGGCGTGCCGCGGGTCACCGGCGTCGAGGTGCTGCCGCATGGCGGCGGTGTCCCGCTGGTGGCGCGGGCCCGGCAGGAGGTGGTGATGGCCGCCGGGGCGGTCGGCACGCCCACCATCCTGCAGCGTTCGGGCATCGGCGCCGGTGCCTTCCTGCACGGGCTGGGCATCGCCCCGGTGCACGAGCTGCCGGGCGTGGGCGCCAAGCTGCAGGACCACCTGCAGATCCGCGCGGTGTTCCAGGTGGACGGCGTGCCCACCCTCAACACGCTGGCGCAGACCTGGTGGGGCAAGCTGCGCATCGGGCTGGACTATGCGCTGCGCCGCCGCGGCCCGATGAGCATGGCGCCCTCGCAGCTGGGGGCCTTCACCCGCTCGTCGGAGCGCTATGCCTGGCCCAACGTGCAGTACCACGTGCAGCCGCTGTCGCTGGAGGCCTTTGGCGAGCCGCTGCACCGCTTCAACGCCTTCACGGCCAGCGTCTGCAACCTCAACCCGAGCTCGCGCGGGCGCATCCAGATCACCTCGGCCGACCCGGCGGCCGCACCGTCCATCCTGGCCAACTACCTGAGCACCGAGGAGGACCGCCAGGTCGCGGCCGATTCGCTGCGGCTGACACGGCGCATCGCGGCCATGCCGGCGCTGGCGTCCTACCGGCCGCGCGAGGTCAAGCCCGGCATCCAGTACCAGAGCGACGAGGACCTGGCCCGGCTGGCCGGCGACATCGGCACGACCATCTTCCACCCGGTGGGCACCTGCGCGATGGGGCGCGACGACGACCCGCAGGCGGTGGTCGACAGCCGCCTGCGGGTGCGTGGCCTGCGGGGCCTGCGGGTGGCCGATGCCAGCGTCATGCCCACCATCACCAGCGGCAACACCAACTCGCCGACACTGATGATCGCCGAGCGGGCGGCCGGCTGGATTCGCGCAGACAGGGGTTAGCCCCGATGTGCCTCAAGGCCCCGCGCCATTAAAGTGCATGCACTCTCAGCGAAAAGCCCCTCTGTGGTGCGCTGCTGTAGGGGGCCGAGGAGACAAAAACCGTTGGGCTGAGACCGAGAACTCAAGTCAGCCCGTTCGGCACCAGGCCGGTACACCGGTTCCGGGCCGAACACGTCACAGTGTGACAATCAAGGGCGCCAGCCATCCGCTGGCGCCCTTGTTCATTTCCGGCGTGCACCGCGCCTCTGCTTCGCGCTTGCGCACCTTTGACGATGTGGGATCTGCTGTGGGTGGCGGCCGCCTCTGGGCTGGCCGGTTGTGTCGATGCCATCGTGGGCGGTGGTGGGTTGATCCTGGTGCCGGCCCTGTTCGCCACCTACCCGGCGGCCGCGCCGGCCAGCCTGATGGGCACCAACAAGGGGGGCGCGATCTGGGGCACGGCCTGGGCGGCGGGGCAGTTCGCGCGCCGGGTGCAGCTGCGCTGGGCCGCGCTGGGGCCGGCGGTGGGCGCGGCCCTGTTGGGCAGCTTCGTCGGGGCCTGGACCCTGACCCAGGTGCATGCCGACAGCCTGCGCCGCGCCCTGCCCTTCGTGCTGGCGGTGATCCTGCTCTACACCCTGGCCCGCAAGGACCTGGGGCGGGTCCACGCGCCGCGGCTGGCCGGCCGCGCGGAGGCCGTGGCCGCCGGCCTGATCGGTCTGTGCATCGGCTTCTACGACGGCTTCTTCGGCCCGGGCACCGGCAGCTTCTTCGTCTTCCTGTTCGTGCGCGTGCTGGGCTACGACTTCCTGAATGCCTCGGCCGCGGCCAAGCTGCTCAACACGGCCACCAACGCGGCGGCGCTGGCACTGTTCATCGCCAAGGGCCACATCTGGTGGCAGGTGGCGGCGGTGCTGGCGGTGGCCAATGTGGCCGGCAGCCTGCTGGGCACCCGGCTGGCGCTGCGCCATGGCGCCGGCTTCGTGCGCGGCGTGTTCATCGTCGTCGTCGGGGCGCTGATCCTCAAGACCGGCTGGGACGCTTTCGGGCGCTGAGATCCACCCATGAAAAAGGCCACCCCGCGGGGTGGCCCTGCGTCCGGCAACGGCGCGGGTTCA
The DNA here is from genome assembly GCF_020387415.1 of Ideonella benzenivorans. Classification (GTDB taxonomy): domain Bacteria; phylum Pseudomonadota; class Gammaproteobacteria; order Burkholderiales; family Burkholderiaceae_C; genus Ideonella; species Ideonella benzenivorans. Next base: position 434,980 of record NZ_JAGWCB010000018.1, read on the forward strand.
GGCCCGGCGGGCGGCCTTCACCTTCAGGCGCCAGGCGTGCAGCAGCGGCTCGGTGTAGCCGCTGGGCTGCGCCTGGCCCTTGAACACCAGGTCCAGCGCCGCGCGGTAGGCGAAGCTGGTCTCGGCGTGGCCGGCCATCGGCAGGTACAGCGGGTCGCCAGCGTTCTGCTGGTCCACCACCGCGGCCATGCGCTCGAAGGTCTCGCGCACCTGGGCCTCGGTCACCACGCCGTGCAGCAGCCAGTTGGCCACGTGCTGGCTGGAGATGCGCAGCGTGGCGCGGTCTTCCATCAGGCCGATGTTGTGGATGTCGGGCACCTTGGAGCAGCCCACGCCCTGGTCGATCCAGCGCACCACATAACCCAGAATGCCCTGGATGTTGTTGTCGATCTCCTGCTGGCGCTCGGCGACGCCCCAGGTCGCTTCGGCCACCACCGGGATGGTCAGCAGGTCGTTCAGCAGCTTTTCGTGCAGGCCGCTGGTGACCATGGTGGCGGCCTCGGCTTCCAGCGTCTGCTGCACCTCGGCCACATTGACCTGGTGGTAGTGCAGTGCGTGCAGCGTGGCGGCGGTGGGGCTGGGCACCCAGGCGGTGTTGGCGCCGGCCTTGGGGTGGCCGATCTTCTGCTTGAGCATCTCGGCCATCAGGTCGGGCATGGCCCACATGCCCTTGCCGATCTGGGCGCGGCCGCGCAGGCCGCACTGCAGGCCGATCAGCACGTTGCGGCGCTCGTAGGCGGCGATCCAGGCGCTGCCCTTGATGTCGCCCTTGCGCATCATCGGGCCGGCCAGCATGGCGGTGTGCATCTCGTCGCCGGTGCGGTCCAGGAAGCCGGTGTTGATGAAGGCCACGCGGCTGGCGGCCGCGGCGATGCAGGCCTTCAGGTTGACCGAGGTGCGGCGCTCCTCGTCCATGATGCCCAGCTTGACGGTGCTGTCGGGCAGGCCCAGCAGCTGCTCGACGCGGGAGAACAGCTCGGCGGCGAAGGCCACCTCGACCGGGCCGTGCATCTTGGGCTTGACGATGTAGACCGAGCCGCTGCGCGAGTTGGTGATGCCGTTCTGGCCGCGGCGTTGCAGGTCGTGCATCGCGATCGCGGTGGTGATCACCGCGTCCAGGATGCCTTCGGGAATTTCCTTGCCCTCGGCGCCCCACAGGATGGCCGGGTTGGTCATCAGGTGGCCCACGTTGCGCACGAACATCAGGCTGCGGCCGTGCAGGCTGACGCTGCCCTGGCCGTTCGGCGCGGTGTAGACGCGGTCGGGGTTCAGACGGCGGGTGAAGGTGGTGCCGCCCTTGCTCACTTCCTCGGTCAGCGTGCCCAGCTGGATGCCCAGCCAGTTGCGGTAGGCCAGCACCTTGTCCTCGGCATCCACCGCGGCGACGGAGTCTTCCAGGTCCAGGATGGTGGACAGGGCCGCTTCGACGATCACGTCGCTCACGCCGGCGGCATCGCTCTGGCCGATCGGGGTGCTGCGGTCGATCTGGATGTCCAGGTGCAGGCCGTGGTGGACCAGCAGCACGCTCTTGGGCGCGGCGGCCTCACCCTGGTAGCCCACCAGCTGGGCCGGGTGGGCCAGGCCGGTGTGGGTGCCGTTCTTCAGCGTGACCACCAGTTGGCCGGCCTCGATGGCGTAGCCGGTGGCGTCCCCATGGCTGGCGCTGACCAGCGGCGCGGCCTGGTCCAGCACCTGGCGGGCGAAGGCGATGACCTTGGCGCCGCGCACCGGGTTGTAGCCCTTGCCCTTCTCGGCGCCGTCGGTCTCGGGGATGGCATCGGTGCCGTACAGCGCGTCGTACAGGCTGCCCCAGCGCGAGTTGGCGGCGTTCAGCGCATAGCGGGCGTTCAGGATGGGCACCACCAGCTGCGGGCCGGCCTGCACGGCCAACTCGGCGTCCACGTTCGTGGTGGTGGCGCTCACGTTGGCCGGCTCGGGCACGATGTAGCCCAACTGCGTCAGGAAGGCACGGTAGGCCGGCATGTCGGTGATGGGGCCCGGGTGGGCGCGGTGCCAGGCGTCCATCTCGGTCTGGATGCGGTCGCGCTCGGCCAGCAGGGCGGCGTTCTTGGGCGCCAGGTCGGCGACGATCTGGTCGAAGCCGGCCCAGAAGGCGGCTTTGTCCACGCCGATGCCCGGCAGCACCTCGTCCTCGACGAAGCGGAAGAGTTCGGTGGCCACCTGCAGGCCGTGGATGGGGGTGCGTGCGTTCATATCGTCACCTCGGGTCGGTCAGAGAAGAAAGGAAAGAAAAACGGGGTGCGGCCTCAGGCCGCGGGAAAGAAGTCCAGCACGTCGCGCAGGCTGTGGCCGATGCGCGTGGGTTCGGTGCCCAGCCGTTCCAGCGGGCCGCCGGCGCGGTTCACCCACAGGGTGGTGAAGCCGAACCAGGTGGCGCCGATGGCGTCCCAGCCGTTGCTGGAGACGAAGAGGATCTCGCGCGCCGGCAGCTGCAGCGCGTCCAGGCCCACCTGGTAGGCGGCCGGATCGGTCTTGAAGCGGCGGGTCTCATGCACGCTCAGCACCGGGTCCAGCAGGCCGCCGAAGCCGGCGCTGCGCACCGCGATGGCCAGCATCTCCGGGTCGCCGTTGGAGAGGATGCCGGCGCGCACGCCACGCGCCTTCAGGGCCTGCAGCACCTCGCGGTTCTCCGGGAAGGCCGACAGGTGCCGGTACTCGTTCATCAGCCGGTCCTCGGCCTCGGGCGCCAGGGCCAGGCCCAGCTTCTCGGCGCTGAACTGCAGCGCGTTGCGGGTCAGGGTCCAGAAGGGCTGGTAGGTGCCGCTCATCGAGACCAGCCGGGTGTATTCGATCTGCTTGTCGCGCCAGAGCTGGGCCAGCCGGTCCCCGGCACCGGGAAACAGCTGCTCGGCCAGCAGCCCGACGCTGTACACGTCGAACAGGGTGCCGTAGGCGTCGAAGAGCACGGCACGGGGCGGAGGGCGCTTTTCCATGTTGCCAATCTATTCGATACTTGGCAGAACATTAATACCGATGAAGTCGATTGATTCGTGACTAAAAGGATCGAATCAGCGGCGCCGATCGCATGGACCGCCTCAAGCAGATGGAAACCTTCGTGGCCGTGGCCAGCCGCGGCTCGCTCAGTGCCGCGGCCCAGGCCGAGGGCGTGGCCCCGGCCGTGATCGGCCGGCGCATGGATGCGCTGGAAGCCCGGCTGGGCGTGAAGCTGCTGACCCGCACCACCCGTCGCATCACCCTGACCCACGAGGGCAGCGCCTTTCTGGAGGACTGCCAGCGCCTGATCGCCGACTTCAACAACGCCGAGGCCAGCGTCTCGGCGGGGGGTGTGAAAGCGAGTGGTCACTTGCGGGTGACGGCGCCAGCCGGCTTTGGCCGCCGGCATGTGGCGCCGCTGGTGCCGGCCTTCCTGGCCGAGCACACCGAGGTGACCCTGTCGCTGAATCTGTCCGACCGGGTGGTGGACATCGTCAACGAGAACGTGGACTGTGCGGTGCGGGTGGGCGACCTGCCCGACTCGCGGCTGGTCAGTGTGCGCCTGGCCGACAACCGCCGCCTGTGCGTGGCCACGCCCGCCTACCTGGCCCGGGCCGGCGTGCCGCAACAACCCTCGGACCTGCTGCGCCACGACTGCCTGACGCTCAGCTCCGACGCCAGCCAGACCCGCGGCTGGGCCTTCCGGATCGAGGGCGAGGTGAGCCACCTGCGCCCGCGCGGCCGGCTCGACTGCAGCGACGGCCAGGTGCTGCACGAGTGGTGCCTGCAGAGCCTGGGCATCGCCTGGCGCAGCACCTGGGAGGTGCAGGCCGACCTGGCAGCCGGCCGGCTGGTCAGCGTGCTGGACGACTTCGCGGCGCCGCCCAACGGCATCTACGCGGTCTTTCCCAGCGCCCGCCACCTGGCGCTGCGGGTGCGGCTGTGGATCGATTTCCTCAAGCACACCTATGGCGACCCGGCCTACTGGCGCAGCCGCTGAGCACCGCCCTCGTCGTTCCCCCCTCTTGCCCCCGGGCCGGTGGGCCTGCTAGCCTGGGGCCGGCATGTGCCGCGGCTGCAAGGAGACGCCCGATGATGGACAAGGTTCAGATGGAAATGGCCAAGACGCTGTGGGAGCAATCCAAGGCGTCCGTGCGGCAGGCCCAGGATGCCTGGACGATGGTGCTGAAGTCCCAGCAGACGCTGCTCAATTCGATGCGGCCGGCCGGGGCGCCCTTCGGGCTGGCGGCGGACCAGTTCGAGAAGCTGGTGAAGTTCCAGGCCGAGCAGCAGCAGGCGGCAGTGGCCTTTGTGGAGAAGATGTCGGCCGAGTACACCAAGCTGTTGGAGCAGCAGAAGCGCTGACTCACCGACCGGGGCCCGCGCAGCAGCGGGGCCACGAAAAAGCCCGGCAGGTGCCGGGCTTTCTTTTGGGCATGCGCCGAGGGCTTACTTCGCGCTCAGGCATTCCTTCATGAAGGCCTTGCGTTCGGCGCCCTTGAGCGCCTTGGTCTTGGCGTCGGCGTTGCAGGTCGTCATCTTTTCCTGTTGCGCGGTCTTGGCCGAGCCCGAGGCGGCGGCCATCGGCGCCTTGGCGCCCAGGCATTCCTTCATGAAGGCCTTGCGTTCGGCGCCCTTCTTGTCACCGGCCTGCTCGTTGCAGGCGCCCATCTTGCTCTGTTGAGCGGTCTTGGCCTTGGGGCCGGAGGCGGCGGCAGAAGCCGGCGCGGGCTGGGCCAGGGCCAGACCCGCCAGGGATGCCAGTGCGGCGGCCAGGATCAGTTTCTTCATGAGGTCCTCTGCGTGTGGTTGCTGTGAGATGTGGAGACGGTGCCGCAAGCGTATGACACTGTCCTGACCATTTCAACGCAAACCATTGCGCGCCGTTGACCCCCGTCAGGGGGAGACGCCCCCGCCACTCAGAGGATGCGCTGCGGGTGCTGCAGCGCCGCATGGGCCTCGTTGAGCCGGCGCACCAGCACCCGGATGAAACCGCTGTCGAAGCGGTGGCGGGTCCGCTCGCTCAAATGTTCCATCGCGTCGGGCGTGAACGAGATCGTGGTGCAGGGCTGGCTGACCACCACATCGGCCGAGTGCTTGCGCAGGTCCGGGCTGGGCGCCAGGTAGGCCAGCTCGCCCACCGAGGTGCCGGCGCCGAAGCTGGCCACCTTCTGGCCATCGCGGAACACCTCCACCTCGCCCTGGGCGAGGATGTGGAAGCGCCGCCCTTCCTGCCCGGCCTTGTAGATGGGGTGGCCCAGCGGGAAGCGCTGCCAGCGGGCGCGGTGCACCACCTCCCACAGCTCCACGTCGCCGAAGTCGGTGAAGAAGTCCAGGTGGCGCAGCAGCGTGAAGCGTTCCGAATCCAGCACCCGCTGCAGCGGGCCGCGCGGCACCTCGTTGCGGGTGATCAGGGCCGAGAGCTGGTTGGCGAAGTCGTCCCAGCTGGCGGGGCGGTCCTCGGCCTTCTTGGCCATGGCGCCGCGGATCACCTGGTCCAGCGCCTCGGTGACGCCTTCGCGGCAGCCCACCAGCGGGTCGGGCTCCCGGTGCCAGATCATGTTCAGCAGCGCGCCCTGGTTGTCGGCCTCGAACGGCGGGCGGCCGGCGATCAGGTGGTAGAGCACGGCGGCCAGCGAATAGATGTCGGCCCGGCAGTCCACCTCGGCACCGTCGAGCTGCTCGGGCGAGATGTAGGCCAGCGAGCCGACCCGGTGCACCTGGGTCTGGTCGGAGGCCAGGTCCAGCACACTGCCGAAATCGCTGATCTTCAGCGTGGTGATGTCGTCGCCGTCCACCGTGACCAGGATGTTGGCCGGCTTGACGTCACGGTGCACCAGGCCCTGGCGGAACATGTAGCCCAGCGCCATCGCGCACTTGAAGCCCACTTCCACCACCTGTTCCAGCGACAGCAGGCGCTCGGGGGTGCAGAAATGCCGCAGCGTGACGCCGGGCACGTACTCCATCACCAGGTAGCGCGAATCCGGGGCCTCGACCGCGTCCAGCAGCTGCACCACGTTCGGGTGGTTGAGCTTGCCCACCAGGGCGGCTTCGGCGGCGAAGAAGCGGTCGGAGAACCGCATCTCGGCCGCGGTGGCGTGGGGCCGGGCCTGCACCCGCTTGATCGCCACCACCCGGTTGCTGAAGCGGTCGTGCGCCAGAAAGACCTCGCTGGTGGCGCCGGTGCCCAGGCGGGATTCCACCCGGTACTTGCCGATGGTCGTCGGCAGATCCGGCTGCAGCGCCAGCGTCACGGTGGATTCGTGGCGGTCGGCGCGGCCAAGGGTCGAAGTGGACGAGGACATGGGCGCTGGGGGTCGGCCGGACGGTCGGGCAGGGAATTCCATGGTGCCAGTCCCCTCCCGGGGGTATTGCCGGAAAGAACGTGCCGTCCACCCGCCTTTTCGCCGCGAAGCCGGGGTGGCCCCGCCCGGGGGCGGCGGGCGGCGCGCAGGGCGCAACCTTAGAATCCCGGCCATGATCCAAGCCAAGGCAGAGCTCCAAGGTGCGCTGGCCGCTGCGGTCGCGCAGCTGGCCCCCGACGCCGCCCTCACCCCCCAATTCGAGTCGCCCAAGCAGGCCGCCCACGGCGACCTGGCCATCACGGTGGCGATGCAGCTGGCCAAGCCGCTGCGTTCCAACCCGCGCGCCGTGGCCGAGCAGCTGATCGTGGCCCTGAAGGCCCAGCCCGCCTTTGCGCGCTGGGTGTCTTCGCTGGAGATCGCCGGCCCGGGCTTCATCAACCTGCGCCTGGCGCCGGCCGCCAAGCAGGCGGTGGTGGGCGAGGTGCTGGCCGCCCCCGCGTCCTTCGGCCGCCAGCCGGCCAATGGCCAGAAGCTGATGGTGGAGTTCGTCTCGGCCAACCCGACCGGCCCGCTGCACGTGGGCCATGCCCGCCAGGGCGCGCTGGGCGACAGCCTGTGCAACCTGTTCGAGACCCAGGGCTGGGACGTCACCCGCGAGTTCTATTACAACGACGCGGGGGTGCAGATCGCCACGCTGGCCAACTCGACCCAGTGCCGCCTCCGGGGCTTGAAGCCCGGCGATGCCGATTGGCCTGAAAGTGCCTACAACGGCGACTACATTGCCGACATCGCCGCCGATTTCCTGGCCAAGAAGACGGTCAAGTCGGACGACCGCGAGTACACCGCCTCGGGCGACCCCGAGGACCTGGACAGCATCCGCCAGTTCGCCGTGGCCTATCTGCGCCATGAACAGGATCTGGACCTGCAGGCCTTCAGCGTCCGCTTCGACAACTACTACCTGGAGTCCAGCCTCTACACCAGCGGCCGGGTCGAGAAGACCGTCAACGCGCTGATCGCCGCGGGCAAGACCTACGAGAAGGATGGCGCGCTGTGGCTGCGCTCCACCGACGACGGGGACGACAAGGACCGGGTCATGCGCAAGACCGACGGCAGCTACACCTACTTCGTGCCGGATGTGGCCTACCACATCGCCAAGTGGGAGCGTGGCTTCACCAAGGTCATCAACTGCCAGGGCACCGACCACCACGGCACCATCGCCCGGGTGCGCGCCGGCCTGCAGGGCGTGGGCGTGGGCATCCCCAAGGGCTACCCCGACTACGTGCTCAACACGATGGTGCGGGTGATGCGCAACGGCGCCGAGGTCAAGATCAGCAAGCGCGCCGGCAGCTACGTGACGCTGCGCGACCTGATCGACTGGACCAGCCGCGACGCGGTGCGCTTCTTCCTGATCAGCCGCAAGGCCGACACCGAGTTCACCTTCGACATCGACCTGGCCCTGAAGCAGAACGACGAGAACCCGGTGTTCTACGTGCAGTACGCCCATGCCCGCATCTGCTCGGTGCTGGCCCAGGGCGCCACGCAAGGCCTGTCGCCCGAGGGGGCCGACCTGTCGCTGCTGAGCGCGCCGGCCGAGCTGGCGCTGATGCTCAAGCTGGCCGAGTACCCCGAGATGCTCAGCTCGGCGGCGGCCTCGCTGGCGCCGCACGACGTGGCCTTCTACGTGCGTGATCTGGCGGCGGCCTTCCACAGCTACTACGCGGCCGAGCGCTTCCTGGTGGAGGACAAGGCCCTGGCGCAAGCCCGCCTGGCCCTGCTGTCGGCCACGCGCCACGTGCTGCGCAATGCGCTGGCGGTGCTGGGCGTCAGCGCCCCAGAATCCATGTCTCGCGCGGAACAACAGGAGAACGCATGAAGCTCGGCAGCGGTGCCCGCCGGGGGGCGCAACGGGGTGGTTTCGTCCTCGGGATCATCGTCGGCCTGCTGGTGGGCCTGGCCATTGCCCTGGGCGTGGCGCTCTACATCGCCAAGGTGCCGGTGCCCTTCATGGACAAGGTCGGCCACCGCACGCCCGAGCAGGAGGCCCAGGAGGCCGAGAAGCTCAAGACCTGGGATCCCAACGCCGGCCTGGCCGGCAAGCAGGCCCCGCGTCCGGTGATGCCGGCCTCCGAGCCGGCCACCGAGGCCGCGCCAGCCCCGCGCACCGCGGGCGCCGCGTCCTCGCCGGTGCCGGTGGCCGTGGTGGGCAAGCCCGTGGCGGCCAAGCCGGCTGCCTCGGCCGCATCGGCCACGGCCAGCCCCAAGCCCAAGCACGAGACCCGCGACAGCCGTGACCCGGCAGCGATCCTGGCTGGCGAGCCCGTCAGTTCCAAGGCCGACAAGCCCGCCAAGACCGACAAGCCGGCGGAACCCGCGGCTGCCGGCGGTGATGCCTTCATCTACTTCGTCCAGGCCGGGGCCTACTCCAATTCGAACGACGCCGAGCAGCAGCGCGCGCGTCTGGCCATGCAGGGCCTGGTGGCCAAGGTGTCCGAGCGCGAGCAGGCCGGTCGCACCGTCTACCGGGTGCGCCTGGGGCCGTTCGACAGCCGGGATGAGGCCGAGCGCCAGCAGGACCGGCTCAAGGGGGCGGGCCTCGATTCCGCCCTGGTGCGGGTGGAGCGCAATCACCCCTGAGGCACGGCGGGCCCCGCCCGTCCGCGCTCACTTCTCTTGCAAGGAATCCATCCCCATGAATCGGCGTGAATTTCCCTGGCAGCTGGCCGGTCTGACCGGTCTTCTCTCCCTGACGGGCCGCGCGGCCCAGGCCCAGGGGGCGCCGGTCGAAGGCCGGGACTTCCTGCGCGTGTCGCCGCCGGTGCCGATCGCGCCGACCGGCAAGGTCGAGGTGGTGGAGTTTTTCTGGTACGGCTGCCCGCACTGCTTTGCGCTGGAGCCTTCGCTGGAGGCCTGGGTCAAGAAGCTGCCGGCCACGGTCCACTTCGAGCGCGTGGCCGCCACCTTCACCCCGATGCACAGCTACCACGCCCGCATCTACTACGCGCTGGAGATCCTGGGCAAGGTGGAGGCGCTGCATGCCAAGGTCTTTGCCGCCATGCATGTGCAGCACCAGCGGCTGGACAAGGACGCCGATGTGGTGGCCTTCTTCAACGGCCAGGGGCTGGACGGGCAGAAGGTGCTGCAGACGATGAAGTCCTTCACCGTCGAGGGCAAGCTGCGTCAGGCCAAGGCCCTGGCCGAGGGCTACAAGATCGACGGCGTGCCCACGCTGGGCTTCCAGGGGCGCTACACCACCTCGGCGGCCCTGACCGGCAGCGAGGCCCGGCTCTACGCCACCGCCGATGCGCTGATCGCGCGGCTGCGCAAAAGCCAGGGCTGAGCGCCTGCCCCCGCACCGGGCCTGAGCCGCCGTCCGGCCCGGTGCGCAAGTCCCTGCAAATTGCTCGGAACGCCCGACACGCAGGCGGGGATGTGCGTCGTAGAATGGTCTGCAATTTTCATGCCGAAACCCATGCCCTCGCGTCTTCGCCTTTCCCTGCTGGCCCTGTCCATCCTCATGGCGGTGGGTGTGGGCGCGCGCGCCGAGAAGACCGACCGCCAGAAGCCGCTGGTGGTCGAGAGCGACGGCAAGCAATCGGCCCAGGTGGATCTGGCGCGCAAGCTCACCGTGGTGTCGGGCAACGTCAGCATCAGCCAGGGCACGATGCTGATCCGGGCCGACCGGGTCGAGGTGCGCGAGCCGCAGGACGGCCTCTACAACGCGGTGGCCTTCAGCTGGCCCGCCCGCCAGGCCACCTTCCAGCAGAAGCGGGATGTGGCCGATGAGTTCATCGAGGCCCAGGCCGACCGCATTGAGTACGACGGCGCCAGCGAACGCATCAAGCTGCTGGGCAATGCCTGGCTGCGCATGCGCCGCGCCGGCACCGTGACCGACGAGGCCAGCGGCTCGGTCATCACCTACGACCAGCGCCAGGACACGGTGCAGTTCGACGGCCAGGGGCCGGCCAAGCCCGGCGTCGTGCCGGGCAAGGTGCGGCTGGTGTTCACGCCGCGCAGTGCGTCGGCGCCGGCCGCCGCCTCCGCGGCCAGCAGTGCGGGGGGCGCCCAGTGAGCGAGCGGCCCCTGCCCGCCCCCAGCCGTCTGGAAGCCTCCGACCTGCGCAAGACCTACGGGGCGCGCACCGTGGTCAAGAGCGTGCACCTGGCGGTGGCCGCCGGCGAGGTCGTCGGCCTGCTGGGCCCCAACGGTGCCGGCAAGACCACCACCTTCTACATGGTGGTGGGCCTGGTGCGCTGCGACGAAGGCCGCATCACCATCGATGGCACCTCGGTCGAGCGCATGCCCATCCACCTGCGTTCGCGCCTGGGCCTGTCCTATCTGCCGCAGGAAGCCTCCATCTTCCGCAAGCTCACCGTCGAGGAGAACATCCGCGCGGTGCTGGAACTGCAGATGGACGAACGCGGCAAGCCGCTGCAGGCGTCCGTGATTCAGCAGCAGCTCGACCGCTTGCTCAGCGACCTGAGCCTGACCGGCCTGCGCGACACGCCGGCCCCGGCACTGTCGGGCGGCGAGCGGCGCCGGGTCGAGATCGCCCGGGCGCTGGCCACCCAGCCGCGCTTCATCCTGCTGGACGAACCCTTTGCCGGTGTGGATCCGATCGCCGTGATCGAGATCCAGCGCATCATCGGCTTCCTCAAGGCGCGTGGCATCGGGGTGTTGATCACCGACCACAACGTGCGCGAAACCCTGGGCATCTGCGACCGGGCCTACATCATCAGCCAGGGTGATGTGTTGGCCGAGGGCACCCCGCAGCAAATCATCGAGAACCCGGACGTGCGCCGGGTCTACCTCGGTGAGCACTTCCGGATGTGAACCCGCGACGATGAAGCCCACCCTGCAGGTTCGCCTGTCCCAGCATCTGGCGCTCACGCCCCAGTTGCAGCAGTCCATCCGGCTGTTGCAGCTCTCGACGCTGGAACTGCACCAGGAAGTCGAGCAGATGCTCGAGCAGAACCCCTTTCTGGAGCCGGAGGACGACGGCGGCGGCTTTGACGAGATCGCGCCCCTGGACCGGGGCAGCCTCTCCCCCTCGACGGCCAGTGCCGGGACCGAGGAGGGCGGCGAGACCGGCGGGGGCAGCGAAGGCTCCGATGAGCCGGCGGGCATGGAAGCCTCCGACTTCGGCACCACCGAGCGTGCGGACTGGGAGAACGGCACCGAGGGGGATGACTTCGATGGCATCCGCGAGACGCCCAGCCACACGGCCTCTGGCGACGATGATTTCGAGCCCCAGGACCGGGCCGGCAGCGGCCCCACGCTGCAGGACCATCTGCGCACCCAGCTCAGCGGCATGCGCCTGGCCGACCGCGATGCCGCGGCGGTGCTGGCGCTGATCGAGTCGCTGGACGAGGACGGCTACCTGGATGGCTCGCTGGAGGAGATTGCCGAGCGCATCGCCGACTCGCTCGACATCACCGACCCCGAGGCGCGCGAGGCCCTGCAGGACGAACTGCGCTGCGGCCTGAAGTGGCTGCAGAGCCTGGAGCCGGCCGGCGTCGGCGCGGCCAACCTGTCCGAGTGCCTGGCGCTGCAGCTGCGCCAGCGGGCCGACACCCCGGCGCGCGCCTGCGCGCTGCAGATCGTGGCCGGCCACCTGGACCTGCTGGCCCGGCGCGACATGAAGAAGCTCGCCACCGCCACCGGCTGTGACGAGGCCACCGTGAAGGCCGCCCAGGCGATGATCATCGCCTGCGAACCCAAGCCCGGCCGGCCCTTCGCCCGGGCCGAGCAGCTGATCGTCGTGCCCGACGTCATCGTCGTGAAGTCCGGCCGCAACTGGAAGGCCACGCTCAACCCGGACGTGATGCCCAAGCTGCGCGTGTCCGACCTCTACGCCCAGGCCATCCGCGGCCAGCGCGGCGGCGGCAATCTGTCGGCCCGGCTGCAGGAGGCGCGCTGGTTCATCCGCAACATCCAGCAGCGCTTCGACACCATCCTGCGCGTGAGCTCGGCCATCGTCGAGCGGCAGAAGAACTTCTTCACCCATGGCGAGATCGCGATGAAGCCGCTGGTGCTGCGCGAGATCGCCGACGAGCTGGGCCTGCACGAATCCACCATCTCCCGCGTCACGACGGCCAAGTACATGGCCACGCCGCAGGGCACTTTCGAGCTGAAGTACTTCTTCGGCTCCTCGCTCAACACCGATGCCGGCGGCAACGCCTCCAGCACCGCGGTGCGCGCACTGATCAAGCAGTTCGTCGCGGCCGAGGACACCAAGAAGCCCTTGTCGGACAGCCAGATCGCCGACATGCTGGAAGAACAGGGCATCCAGGTGGCCCGCCGCACCGTGGCCAAGTACCGCGAGGCGCTCAAGATCGCGCCCGCCAACCTCCGCAAGGCTCTATGACCGTTTCCCCCACCCCGGCGCCCGGCGCAGCCGGTCCGCGCCGTGTGGTGCGGGCCGCCGGTTCCCGTCCTGCCAGCAGCGTCCGCCAGGGCACGCTGTTCCTGCCCTGCGCCGCCGGCACCGAGCCCTGGCTGGTCGAGGAATGCCAGGCCTTGCTGGGCCCGCAAGCCCGGGTCGAAGCCGGACGCGGCGGCGTCTATGTCGACGGCGGCCTGGCCGAGGCCATGCGCCTGAACCTGGGCAGCCGGCTGGCGCAGCGCGTGCTGTGGCAGGTGGCTGAGGGCGGCTACGCCAACGAGCACGACCTCTACGACCTGGCGCGCCGGGTGCGCTGGAGCGACTGGATCACGCCGCAGCAGACGCTGCGGGTGGATGCGAACGCCTGGCGCTCGCCGCTGCAAAGCCTGAACTTCGCCGCCCTGCGCATCAAGGACGCCGTGTGCGACCAGATGCGCGAGGCCTGCGGCGAGCGGCCCAGCGTCGACACCTACCACCCCGATCTGTCGCTGGTGCTGCACGTGGGGCCCGACCACGCCAGCCTGAGCGTGGACCTCTCCGGCGAGGCGCTGTTCAAGCGCGGCTGGCGCGAGGCCAAGGGCGAGGCGCCGCTGAAAGAAACCCTGGCCGCGGCGATGCTGGCGGCCATCGGCTGGCACGGCCGGCCCGAGGATGGTGGCCTGCTGGATCCGTGCTGCGGCGCCGGCACGATCGCCATCGAGGCCGCGCAGATCGCCTGCGGCATCGCGCCCGGCCTGCAGCGCCGCTTCGCCTTCGAGCGCCTGCTGCCCTTCCGGGACCAGCTGTCGGCCTGGCGCGAGATGAAGGCCGCGGCCCAGGCCGCCGTGCATGCGCCGGCGGTGCCGGTGTGGGCGGGCGACGTGTCCTTCCGCATGACCGACTTCGCCACGCGCAATGCCGAGCGGGCCGGCGTGACGCACGCGATCGAGTTCAAGACCGCCGATGCGCTGCAGCGCCCGGCGCCGGCCGAGCATGGCACCCTGCTGATGAACCCGCCCTACGGCGAGCGCATCGCGCCCAAGGGCACCGGCCAGGGCGGCACCCAGGGAGAGAAGTTCGAGGGCGCGGCCGATGCCGGCGAGTTCTACGCCCGCCTGGCCGCCCACTGGAAGAAGGGCTACAGCGGCTGGACGGCCTGGGTGCTGACGCCCGAGGCCAAGCTGCCCAGCCTGATGCGCCTGAAGGAAAGCCGGCGCATCCCGATGTGGAACGGGCCGATCGAGTGCCGGCTGTTCCGCTTCGACATGGTCGCTGGCTCGGCGCGCAAGGGCGCGGACAACCCCGCGCCCTGAGCCCTGGGGGCGCTCAGCCCTTGAGCAGGCCGCTCAGCCCACCCAGCAGGCTGCCCAGATCGGGCGCCTCCGCGGGCGTGGCGGGCAGCTGACCCTGGGGTGTCATCCGGTTCACCAGTTCCGGCAGCAGCTGGGCCAGCTGGCCCAGCATCGCCTGGCCCTGGGGCCCCTGGGCCTGCTGCAGCAGGCCGGCCAGCGCCGGGTGGCCACCCAGCACCGACTGCAGCTGCTCGGCGCTGATCGGCAGGTTCTGCCCGTTCGAGATCCAGGAGCCGATGACCTGACCCAGGCCCCCCTGCTCGAACTGCTGCACCAGCCCGCCCAGGCCACCGCCCGGTGCGTTGCTGTCCAGCAGCTGGCTGGCCAGGGCCATCAGGTCGTTCTGGCCGCCGCCGGCCGCGCCGTTCAGCAGGCCATTCACTGCATCCAGCAGTCCCATGGGGTTCTCCTTCCTGAGAGATTGATGATCGAGGTCGGGAGCATGGCCCGCCCGCGTGTCCCTGTCACGTCCGGGGCGATGGCGCGGCGGGTGCGGTGTGCCAGAGGTCCGGCCGGCGTGGCGTGCACGCCGCAGGGGTCAGCCGCCGGCCAGGGCCAGCAGGCTGAGCGCGGCCAGCGGGGCGGTGTCCGCGCGCAGCACACGCGGCCCCAGGCTGAGCGGCTGGAAGCCGGCTTGACGGGCCAGGTCCTCCTCGCGCGGGTCCAGCCCGCCCTCGGGGCCGGACAGCAGCAGCACCGGCCCGCGGGCCTGTAGCAGCGTGGCCGGGCCGGCGGCGTCGGGGCCGAAGCTCAGCACCTGGCACAGGCCCGTGGCCGTCGCAGCCTGGGCCAGCCAGGCGTCGAAGGACTGGATGGAGGCCACGGCCGGCACCCGGGTGCGGCCGCTCTGTTCGGCCGCGGCCTCGGCCACGCCCTGCCAGTGGGCGCGGCGCTTCTCGGCCCGCTCGCCGGAGAGCTTCAGCACCGAACGGGCGCACATCAGCGGCTGGATCGCGTACACACCCAGTTCGGTGGCTTTTTCCACCAGCGTGTCCATGCGCTCATTGGCGGGCATGCCCAGCGCGATGGTGACCGGGCAGGCCAGCTCGCGGTCGGTGGCCTGGTGGGGGCCGATGGCCAGATCGACGTCCTGCCGGCCCATGCGGGTGACGGTGGCGGCCCATTCGCCGCCCTGGCCGTTGAAGACGATCAGCGCATCGCCCGGTTGCAGGCGCAGCACCTGGATGTGGCGGGAGGCCTCGGGCGGCAGGGTCAGGTCGGCGCCTTCGTGCAGCGGCGCGTCAAGGTGGACTCGGACAGGCATGGGCCGAGAGTGTGCCAGCCCCGGCACCGGGTGGGCCAGGCTCAGCCGGCCGCGCGCAGGGCGTCGAGGAACTGACGCAGCGCCGCCGGGCCATGGTCGTCGTGCAGGCCCTGGGCGAAGCGGCGGGCCAGGGTGCGCAGTGCGGCGAGGTCGGCCGCCCGCTCCACCTCCAGCGTGAAGCGGTAGCCCTTCAGCAAGCCCAACTGGCCCTTGGCCTGGGCGGTGAGCGTGTCGTAGAGCGGGGTGTAGTCGGCCGCGTCGATGCATTGCTGCGCGTCCTGCAGCGACCCGGTGGCAGCCTCGATGCCCGTTGGGGTGAGGCTGCCGGGCACCGTGTCGGCGGGGCTGCTGTCGCTGCCGTCCGGGCGACGGGCCGGGCGGGCCACGGCCGCGCCCGGGGGCGCGGTTTCGGCGATCAGGCCGGCGTCGAGCAGGGCGGTCAGGTCGGTGCCGGCCAGGCCCCGGATCTGCTGCAGCCAGACCTCGCCAGGCTGGCTGTCATTGATGACCAGCAGCAGGTTGCGCACCGGCCGCGACAGGGCCAGGGTCTTGGACTGGATCTCCGCGTGGCCCGCGGGGGTCTTGACGTAGCGCTTGTTCATGGTGCCAGCAGCCGGGGAGGCGCGCGGCACCGCGCACCGGGAAACCTGGGGTCAGCGCGCCGGCGTGGCGGGCCGGTCGCGCAGTTCGCGCCGCAGCACCTTGCCCACCGGCGTCTTGGGCAGGTCGCTGCGGAACTCCACCAACTTGGGCCGCTTGTAGCCGGTCAGGTTGGCTTCGCACCAGTGCCGCACATCGGCCTCTGTCACTGCGGGGTCCTTCTTCACGATCACGACCTTCACCACCTCGCCGGCCTTCTCGTCGGGAACCCCGACGGCGGCACACTCCATGATGCCCGGCATTTGGGTGATCACGTCCTCGACTTCGTTAGGGTAAACGTTGAAGCCGGACACCAGGATCATGTCCTTCTTGCGGTCGACGATGCGGAAGTAGCCGCGCTCGTCCACCATGCCCACGTCGCCGGTGCGGAAGAAGCCGTCGGCGGTCATCACGCGGGCGGTCTCGTCCGGGCGCTGCCAGTAGCCGGCCATCACCTGCGGGCCGCGCACCGCGATCTCGCCGGCCTGGCCGGCGGGCACCTCGTTGCCCTCGTCGTCGAGCAGGCGCAGCTCGGTGTTGGGCACCGGCATGCCGATGGTGCCGCTGTAGGCGCTGGAGGTGGTGGGGTTGCAGGACACCACCGGCGAGGTCTCCGACAGGCCGTAGCCCTCGCAGATCGGGCAGCCGGTCTTCTCCAGCCACAGCTTGGCCGTGGCCTGCTGCACCGCCATGCCGCCGCCCACCGACATCTTCAGGTGGCTCCAGTCCACCTTGTCGAAATCCGGGTGGTGGGCCATCGCATGGAACAGGGTGTTGACCGCAGGGAAGCTGTGGAAGCGCTCGGTCGACAGGGTCTTGAGCGTGCCGGCGATGTCGCGCGGGTTGGGGATCAGGATGCCGCAGCCGCCCATGCGCAGGCCCAGCATCATGTTCGTGTTGAAGCCGAAGATGTGATAGAGCGGCAGCGCGCAGATGGTGACCACCTGGCCCTCGTCGGCCACCCGGTCGATGGCCGGGCGGTACCAAGCTTCGGACTGCAGCACGTTGGCCACCAGGTTGCGGTGCAGCAGCACCGCACCCTTGCTGATGCCGGTGGTGCCGCCGGTGTACTGCAGCACTGCGATGTCGTCCGGCCGCACGGTGACCGGCTTGAACACGGTGCCGCGGCCCTGGGCGATGGCGTCGTTGAAGCGCACCGCGTCGGCCAGCTGGAACTCGGGCACCATCTTCTTGACCCGGCGCACCACGTGGTTGACCACCGCGCCCTTGATCCAGCCCAGCATGTCGCCCATGGCGGTCAGCACCACGTGGTCCACCACCTTGGCATGGGCCTGCGCCGCCTGCAGCGTGGCGGCGAAGTTCTCCATGATGACGATGGAGCGGGTGCCGGCGTCCTTGAGCTGGTGCTCCAGCTCGCGCGGGGTGTAGAGCGGGTTGACGTTGACCACCACCATGCCCGCGCGCAGGATGCCGGCCACCACCACCGGGTACTGGGGCACGTTGGGCATCATCACGGCCACCCGGTCACCGGGCTGCAGGCCGCTGGCCTGCAGGTAGGCCGCGAAGGCGCGCGAGAGCTCGTCGACCTGGGCGTAGCTGAAGCTCTTGCCCATGAAGCGGTAGGCCGGCAGCGCCGCGTGCTTGCGGAAACTCTCCTCCAGCAGCGCGACCAGCGAGGGATAGACCGACACGTCGATCTCGGCCGGCACGCCGGCCGGGTAGTTCTTCAACCAGATTCGTTCCATCCCCAGGACTCCATTCGATGCGGGCCAGATCGTAATCGAACGATCGTTCGAAAATACGTCGACTGCGGGAAATCCCGGGGGGTGGCCCCGGGCCGTGGCGCTGGGCGCGCAGCCCTCAGCCGGCCTGCAGGGCGGCCAGCACGATGTCGCGCGAGTACGGTGCGGCCACCTGGCGCAGAAAGCGCGGGAAGTCCACGTGCGCGTCGTCGTCGGCGCGGTCGGAGATGCTGCGCAGCACCGCGAAGGGCCGGCCGAAGTCGTGGCAGACCTGGGCCACGGCCGCGCCTTCCATCTCCACCGCCAGCGCGTCGGGCAGGTCGGCGCGCAGGGTCTGGACCTCGGCCTGCGAGGACACGAAGCGATCGCCGCTGAGCACCAGGCCGCGGTGCACCTGGGGGGCCTGTACGCCGAAGGCCGACAGGGCGGCCGGCGGGGCCTCGCGCAGCACCCGCCGGGCGGCTGCGGCCAGCCGATCGGTCAGCGCGGCATCGGCCGGAAAGCGGCTGCGGCCGGTGAACGGCACCTCCCAGCGCGGGAACAGCGGCGAGGCGTCCATGTCGTGCTGCAGCAAGGTGTCGGCCACCACCACGTCGCCCACCGCCACGTCGGGGCCGATGCCGCCGGCCACGCCGGTGAACAGCAGCTCGCTGACAGCGAAACGGTCCAGCAGCAGCGCGGTGGTGGTGGCCGCGGCCACCTTGCCCACGCCGCACAGCACCAGGAGGGCGTCGTGACCGGCCAGGCGCCCGCGGTGCAGCGTGCGGCCGGCCAGGGTCTGGGTGTGGTCGACGTCCAGCCGCGCCTGCAGCGCGGCCAGCTCGTCGGGCAGGGCGCTGACGATGGCGAGGGTCATGCCGGCATGGTACGCGGGCGCTCCCGCGCCCCCGCCCTCACTCGACGGCCTTGACCATCTCCTCGACCACCTTCTTGGCGTCGCCGAAGACCATCATCGTCTTGTCCAGGTAGAACAGCTCGTTGTCCAGGCCGGCGTAGCCCGCGGCCATCGAGCGCTTGTTCACGATCACCGTCTTGGCCTTGTAGGCCTCCAGGATGGGCATGCCGTAGATGGGCGAGCCCTTCTGCAGCGCGGCCGGGTTCACCACGTCGTTGGCGCCCAGGATGATGGCCACGTCGGTCTGGCCGAACTCGCCGTTGATGTCCTCCATCTCGAAGACCTGGTCGTAGGGCACCTCGGCCTCGGCCAGCAGCACGTTCATGTGGCCGGGCATCCGGCCGGCCACCGGGTGGATGGCGTACTTGACCGTGATGCCCTTCTCGGTGAGCTTCTCGGCCAGCTCCTTGACCGCATGCTGGGCGCGGGCCACCGCCAGGCCGTAGCCCGGCACGATGACCACCGTCTCGGCATTGCCCAGGATGAAGGCCGCGTCGTCGGCGCTGCCGCTCTTGACCGCGCGCTGCACCTGGCCGCTGGCGCTGACGGTGGTCGCATCGCCACCAAAGCCACCCAGGATCACGTTGATGAACGAGCGGTTCATCGCCTTGCACATGATGTAGCTGAGGATGGCGCCCGAGCTACCCACCAGCGAGCCGGCGATGATCAGCATGCTGTTGTTCAGCGAGAAGCCGATGCCCGCGGCCGCCCAGCCCGAGTAGCTGTTGAGCATGGACACCACCACCGGCATGTCGGCGCCGCCGATCGGGATGATGATCAGCACGCCCAGCACGAAGGCCAGGGCCAGCATGCCGAAGAAGGCGCCCCAGCTTTCGGTGGCCATGAAGGCCAGGCCCAGGCCGACGGTGGCCAGGCCCAGCACCAGGTTCAAGAGGTGCTGGCCGCCGAACTGCACCGGCGTGCCCTGGAACAGGCGGAACTTGGACTTGCCCGAGAGCTTGCCGAAGGCGATGACCGAGCCGCTGAAGGTGATGGCACCGATGGCCGCGCCCAGGAACAGCTCCAGCCGGTTGCCGGCGGGGATGGGGTCGCCCTTGGCCAGGCCGTGCAGCAGGGCGCCGGGCTCGGCCACGGCGGCCACCGCGATGAAGACCGCGGCCAGGCCGATCATGCTGTGCATGAAGGCCACCAGCTCGGGCATCTTGGTCATCTCCACCCGCTGGGCCATGATGGCGCCGGCGCTGCCGCCGACCAGCAGGCCGACCAGCACCCAGGACAGGCCCAGGGGGGAGCCGGCCAGCTTGGCGATCAGCGCGGCGGTGGTGAGCACCGCGATCGTCATGCCGGTCATGCCGAACACATTGCCGCGGATCGAGGTGGTGGGGTGGGACAGGCCTTTCAAGGCCTGGATGAAGCAGACGCTGGCGATCAGGTACAGCAGCGTCACGAGGTTCATGCTCATGCGGAACTCCCGGGCGGGTTCTG
Source organism: Ideonella benzenivorans (assembly GCF_020387415.1). Taxonomy (GTDB): domain Bacteria; phylum Pseudomonadota; class Gammaproteobacteria; order Burkholderiales; family Burkholderiaceae_C; genus Ideonella; species Ideonella benzenivorans. Next base: position 454,900 of record NZ_JAGWCB010000018.1, read on the forward strand.
GGCAGAAGAGGATGTGGCGATGGCCTGGCGGACCTGGCGCACGACGAGGGCCTCGAGGGCCAGCGTGACGAGCGCAGCCAGCGCGCCCGCGGGGCGGGACTCGGCCAGCTCGGCCACGACCACGCCGACGAAGCTGGCGTTGATCAGGCCGACGACGAAGACGACGGTGAGGACCAGGGCCTTCACGCGCTGACCTCCGGCTTCTTCTTTTCCTTCTTCTTGAACATCTCCAGCATGCGGCGGGTCACGAGGAAGCCGCCGAAGACGTTCACCGCGGCCAGGGCCACGGCCAGCACGCCCATGGTCTTGCCCAGGGGGGTTTCGGTCAGCGCGGCGGCCAGCATGGCGCCCACGATGACGATGGCGGAAATCGCGTTGGTCACCGCCATCAGCGGGGTGTGCAGCGCGGGCGTGACGGTCCACACCACGTGGTAACCCACGTAGATGGCCAGCACGAAGATGATCAGGTTGATCAGGGTCGGGGACACGGCGTCCATGGCAGGGCTCCGATTGATTCAGGGGTGAAAGAGGTTCAAGCGCGCAGCACGGCGCCGTCGCGGGTCACCAGGCAGGCGGCCACGATGTCGTCGTCGGCCGGGATCGTCAGCGCGCCGCCGTCCTTGGGCAGCACCAGCTTGAGGAAGTCCAGCACGTTGCGGGCATAGAGGGCCGAGGCATCGGCGGCCACCAGCGCCGGCAGGTTGGTCTCGCCGACGATGGTCACGCCATGCTTGACGACCGTGCGGCCAGCCTCGGTCAGCGGGCAGTTGCCGTCCGTGCCGCCCGGGCCCTTGCCGGCGGCGATGTCCACGATCACCGAGCCCGGCTTCATGGCCTGGACCATCTCCTCGGTGATCAGCACCGGTGCGGCGCGGCCGGGGATCAAGGCGGTGGAGATCACCACGTCGGCCGCCGCCACGCGCTTGGCCACCTCGGCCTTCTGGCGCGCCAGCCAGCTCGGCGGCATGGGCCGGGCGTAACCGCCCACGCCCTCGGCGGCCTCCTTCTCCTCGGCGGTCTCGTAGGGCACGTCGATGAACTTGGCGCCCAGCGATTCCACCTGCTCCTTCACCGAGGGCCGCACGTCCGAGGCCTCGATGGTGGCGCCCAGGCGCTTGGCGGTGGCGATGGCCTGCAGGCCCGCCACGCCCACGCCCAGGATGACGACCTTGGCCGCCTTCACCGTGCCGGCCGCGGTCATCAGCATCGGGAAGAACTTGCCGTAGCGGTCGGCCGCCATGATGACCGCCTTGTAGCCGGCGATGTTGGCCTGGCTGGACAGCACGTCCATGCTCTGGGCCCGGGTGGTGCGGGGTGCCGCCTCCAGCGCGAAGCTGGACAGGCCGGCGGCGGCCATGGCCGCCAGGCCGTCCTTGTCGAAGGGGTTGAGCATGCCCACCAGGGCCGTGCCGGGCTTCATCAGGGCCAGCTCGTCGGCCGAGGGGCGCTGCACCTTCAGCACCAGCTCGGCGCCGAAGGCGCCGTTGCGGTCCGTCAACGTGGCGCCGGCAGCCTCATAGGCGGCATCGGGCACGCTGGCCGCCAGGCCGGCGCCGGCCTGCACTTTCACGCCATGGCCTTGGGCCACCAGCTTCTTGACCGTCTCGGGCGTGACGGCCACGCGGGTCTCTCCAGCCGCTGTTTCCAGCGGCACACCGATCCACATGGGTCTCTCTCCTCGTTCCTGCACTCGGGTGGGTGGGCGCGGCCCGTCGTGTCGCGGTCCGTCGTTGACGGCCAGCTTACAGGCAATGCGGGGTCTGTGGCGGGGCCGTGGACGGGCTGTCGCACCGGGCCGACGCCAGGGGCCTGCCACCCCCCAGAACGGAGGTGGATTTCAGGCTGGTTACCATGCAGGCATGGGTGCCTCCCGCTGGAAACCGAACGTCACCGTGGCCGCCGTGATCGAGCGCGACGGCCGCTTTCTGCTGGTCGAGGAGATGACCTCCCGCGGCCTGCGCCTGAACACGCCGGCCGGCCATCTGGAAGCCGGCGAGAGCCTGCTCGATGGCGTGGTGCGCGAGGTGCTGGAGGAGACCATGCGCCCCTTCCAGCCCCAGGCGCTGGTGGGCATCCAGATGGGCCGGCTGCCGCCGCGCGGCGACGAGGACATCACCTTCCTGCGCTTCGCCTTCGCCGGCACGGTGGCCGAGCCGGTGCCCGGGCGCGTCTACGACAGCCCGGTGGTGGCCAACCACTGGCTGAGCTGGGACGAGCTGCGGGCCAGCCGCGAACGCCATCGCAGCCACTTCGTGCTGGACAGCATCGGCCTGTACCGGGCCGGCCAGCGCCACCCGCTGGAACTGCTGCACACCGACCCCAGCGTCTACACCGGCGGACCCGCCGCCTAAGCCCCACCCGGGCCAGACCGGCCCCGGCTTTTTACAATCCGGGACATGGCTTCACAACGTGTGGTCGTCGGTCTGTCCGGCGGCGTCGATTCCTCGGTCTCTGCCTGGCTGCTCAAGCAGCAGGGCTATGAGGTCATCGGCATCTTCATGAAGAACTGGGAGGACGACGACGACGGCGAGTACTGCTCGTCGCGCCAGGACTTCCTGGACGCCGCCTCGGTGGCCGATGTGCTGGGCATCGAGATCGAGCATGTCAACTTCGCGGCCGAGTACAAGGACCGTGTCTTCGCCGAGTTCCTGCGCGAGTACCAGGCCGGCCGCACGCCCAACCCGGACGTGCTGTGCAACGCCGAGATCAAGTTCAAGGCCTTCCTGGACCACGCGATGCGGCTGGGCGCCGACAAGATCGCCACCGGCCATTACGCCCGGGTGCGCGAGGTGGACGGCCGCTTCCAGCTGCTCAAGGGCCTGGACCCGCTGAAGGACCAGAGCTACTTCCTGCACCGGCTCAACCAGGCCCAGCTGTCCAAGACCATCTTCCCGGTGGGCGAGCTGCCCAAGACCGAGGTGCGCCGCATCGCCGCCGAGATCCAGCTGCCCAACGCCAAGAAGAAGGACTCGACCGGCATCTGCTTCATTGGCGAGCGGCCCTTCCGTGACTTCCTCAACCGCTACCTCAGCAACCAGCCCGGCCCCATCCTGGACGACCGCGGCCGCCAGCTGGGTGAGCACGTGGGCCTGTCCTTCTACACCCTGGGCCAGCGCCAGGGCCTGGGCATCGGCGGCGTGAAGGAAAAGAAGTCGCAGCGCGGTGGCGGTGAGCACGCCCCCTGGTACGTGGCCCGCAAGGACCTGGAGCGCAACATCCTCTACGTGGTGCAGGGTCACGACCACCCCTGGCTGCAGTACCGCAGCCTGGTGGCCGACGACACCAGCTGGGTGGCCGGCGAGCCGCCGGCGGCCGGCGCCATCGCGGCCAAGACCCGCTACCGCCAGGCCGATGCGCCCTGCACGCTGGCGGCGGGTGCCGGGGCCAGCTTGCAGCTGGACTTCGCCGAACCGCAGTGGGCCGTCACGCCTGGCCAGTCGGCCGTGCTGTACGACGGCGAGGTCTGCCTGGGGGGCGGGGTGATCGCCAGCGCCGAACGCTGGCGCTGAACGCCTGCCGGCGGACCGCGCCGCAGTCGCGGGGCCGTGGCATGTCGCGCTGTATTGTTTTGTACATAGCGTGTGCGTCAGACGTCACAAATGCGACAGCCACGGCAGCGCCATGCCCCCTGGGAAGGGGGCTCCCGAGGGAGCGCGATCTCTGGCATGCCGATTGCTGAGGGTTTTCCCGTTCGTTGTATAGAAACATAAATAACGAACCCATCCGGCATCCCCATCAGGCCCACCGCGGGGCCATCGGGGGTGGGCGGAGACGTCGCCGGGGAACTTGGGAAACCCCGGCAGGACATCGTCGAGCAGTGCTCCCTTGAGTCGCTCCAGGTCACAGGGGCCTGCCCCGGCACGCCTGGAGATTTCGAATGTTCTCAGGAGAAATCATGTTCCGCATTTCCATGGGCAAACGGTTGTTGGGGGGGGCGGCCATCGCGCTGGCCCTGGGGGCGTCCGGCGCCCAGGCCGCCACGGTCAAGGTCGCGGTGGCGGCCAACTTCCTGGCGCCGCTCAACGCATTGGTCACCGCCTACAAGGCGGCGGGCTGGACCTACTCCAGCTCCACCTTCACCGTCACCTCGGGCGCCACCGGCGATCTCGCCTCGGCCATCAGCAATGCCGTCACCGCCGGCGGCGCGACGCCGTACGACCTGCTCTTTGCCGCTGACGACACGACCCCGGCCGCCTTGGCCAGCACGCTCAGCAGCTATGGGGTGGTCCAGACGCCGTACTTCTATGCACAGGGCAAGCTGGTGCTGTGGTCCAAGTACGGTCCCGATGTCAGCACCGCCGGCTATGCCGGCTTTCCCTCGCCCGCCGGCCATGCCTATGCCAATGGTCAGGTGGCCATTGCCAACCCGAGCACCGCGCCCTACGGCACGGCCGCGCAGCAGGTGATGGCCCGGGTCACCGGCATCACCTACCCAGGTGGCAGCTACGACGCCAAGTTCTCCCAGTACGCGACCATCACGTCCACCTACAACGCGGTCAATGCCAGCACGGGGGCCACGTCCTATCCCAACCTGGGGTTTGTCGCCAAGTCGCTGCTGTGCGATGCGAGCACCGGGGCCATCCGCAGCACGCTGACCGGCAGCTACTACGAGTACACGCCCTCGGCGGTGGACGGCGGGGCGCCGCACGACCGCCTGCTGCAGAACGCGGTGGCCATCCGCGGCCGCAGCGGGGCCAGCGATGCCGCGGTGGACGACTTCTCGGCCTATGTCCAGACGGCGGCCGCCAAAACCATCATTCAGAGCTACTGCTACCTGACGACGTCGTCGTGATGACGACGGGGCGCCGCCGGCATGGGCGGTGCCCTCTGCTGCCCGGTGCGGCGGCCCGAATCGTCCCGCAAAAGAAGAGCGCGCTGCGCAAGGAGGATCCACAGATGAGCAGACCGTCATTCACCCCGCGCCAGCTCTGCCTGGCCATCGCCGCGCTGTGCTGCACACCGTCCTTGTGGGCCGCGCCCCAGGGCGGCGTGGTGACCCGCGGCAGCGCCACCATCGCCCAGAGCGGCGGGGTCACCACCGTCCACCAGTCCTCGCAGAAGGCCGCCATCAACTGGCAGAGCTTCAGCATCGGCGCGCAGGAAACGGTCAACTTCAACCAGCCCAATGCCTCGTCCGTCCTCCTCAACCGGGTGATCGGCAACGAGACCAGCGTGATCGACGGGGCCCTGCATGCCAATGGCCAGGTCTTCCTGATCAACTCGAATGGCGTGCTGTTCAGCCAGGGCAGCAGCGTCAGCACGGCGGGCCTGGTGGCCAGTACCCGTGACATCAGCGATGCGGATTTCGAGGCCGGGCGCCATGTCTTCCAGGGCGATGGCGCTGGTGCCGTCGTCAACCTGGGCACGCTCAACGTGGGAACCGGCGGCTACGTGGCCTTGCTGGGCCAACAGGTGCGCAACGAGGGCGTGATCGTGGCCACCCGGGGCACGGTGGCCCTGGCCAGCGGCAACAAGATCCGCCTGAACTTCAACGGCGATTCATTGCTCAGCGTCAGCCTGGACCAGGGCGCACTCGATGCGCTGGTGGACAACCGGGGGGCCATTTATGCCGATGGCGGCGCGGTGGTCCTCACCGCCCAGGCCGCCGACGAACTGCTGGGCAGCCAGGTCAACCACAGCGGCATCATCCAGGCCCGCACGCTGGACGATCTCCAGGGCGACATCCTGCTCCATGCCATCGGCGGCACCACCCAGGTCTCCGGCACGCTGGACGCCTCGGCGCCCACCGGCGGCGCTGGCGGGCGCATCGAGAGCTCCGGGCGGTCCGTCCGGGTGGCCGACGGTGCGGTCATCACCACCCAGGCCGCCCACGGCGCGACAGGCACCTGGACCATCGACCCCGATGGCTTCACCGTGGGCGCGGAGGGGGACATCAGCGCGGGCACGCTCAGCACCCTGCTGGCCACCAACAACATCACGCTGGCGTCCACCAGCGGCAGCGGCTCGGACGGCGACCTCCACATCAACGATGCGATCGGCTGGTCGGCCGACACGCTGCTGACCCTGACCGCCACCCACGACATCGCCATCAACGCCCCCATCACCGCGACCGGGACCCAGGCCGGGCTGGCTCTGAACTACGGGGGCGACTACCGCATTGACACCGACGCCGGCGCATCGGTGACCCTCCGTGGCGCCAACGCCAGCCTCAGCCTGAACGGCACGGCCTACACACTGGTGCATGACATGGCGGCCCTGGCCGTGCTGGACGATGTGCGTGGCCTGGCCGCTGGCCACTACGCTCTGGCCGAGGATCTGGACGCGTCCGGCACCCCCTACAGCGCCGCGCTGGTGAATACGCTGTCGGGCACCCTGGCGGGCCTGGGCCACACGATCAGCCACCTGACCCTCTCCGAGGCCTATGGCGGCACCGACAACCTGGGCCTGGTCGGCCTGATCACCAGCACCGGCACCGTCCGGGACCTGGGGCTGGTCGATGCCCAGGTGGACGGCCCCTTGTACGTCGGCGCGCTGGCGGGCGAGAACGACGGCACCATCCGCAACAGCCACAGCAGTGGCGCGGTGTCCGGCTACATCAACGTTGGCGGTCTGGTGGGCACCAACATCGGCAGCATCTCCCAGTCCTCCTCCAGTGCCACGGTCTCCGGCGCCCAGGTCGACTATGGCTCCGGCCTCGAAGGCTATTACAGCGCGGTGGGCGGTCTCGCGGGGGAAAACTACGGCAGCATCACCGATGCCCATGCCAGCGGCGATGTCACCGTGCTCAGCGCCGACCTGGGCGCCAGCGCCACCTACATCGGCGGCTTGGTGGGCTACAACGGCAACGGGGTGCTCACGCGCACCCATGCCACCGGCGATGTGACCACCACGTCCAACGCCTATGACGTCGGGGGCCTGGCCGGGATCAGTGCCGGCAGCCGGGCGGCCATCATCGACTCCTCTGCCACCGGCAACGTCACCGGGGGCAACCACGTGGGCGGGCTGGTGGGCAGCAACAGCTATGGCGCCAGCATCAGCGGCTCGTCGGCGGCCGGCACGGTGACCGGCCTGTCGACCGACAGCCCTGCCGACGTGGGCGGCCTGGTCGGCGAGAACCTGTCGGGCAGCACCATCACCCGCTCGTCTGCCACTGGCGAGGTGACCGGCAACAACAGCTACATGGGCGGGCTGGTGGGCAGCAATGGGGGCAGCGTCTCGGATTCCTATGCCACCGGCAATGTGGACCCCACTGGCAACAACAGTGCGGGGGGGCTGGTGGGCACGAATGCCGGGCAGATCAGCGGCTCCCATGCCACCGGGGATGTTTCCGGAGAGTACGTGGGGGGCCTGGCCGCCCTCAACAACGGCAGCATTGCCGATTCGTATGCCACCGGCAACGTGACGGGCAGCTACGCCGCCGGGGGCCTGGTGGGGGGCAACACCGGCACCATCACCGGCTCCAGCGCCTCGGGCGCCGTGGATGGGGCGTACTACGCCTCGGGAGGGCTGGTGGCGGTCAACAGTGGCAGCATCAGCGACTCCACCGCCACCGGCGTGGTGACGGGGGCCACGGCGGTGGGCGATGACAAGCTGACGGGCCGCAACACCGGCACGATCACCCACAGCAGCTACCACGACGTGGCCGCGGAGGCCGCCGCAGCCCAGGCCGCGGCAGAGGCAGCGGCACAGGCCGAGGCGGAAGCTGCAGCGAAGGCGGCGGCCGAGGCGGCTGCAGCGCAGGCCGCTGCCGATGCGGCGGCCAAGGCGGCGGCGGACGCAGCGGCCCAGGCGGCCGCGCAAGCCGCGGCGCAGGCAGCCGCCCAGGCAGCCGCGCAAGCCGCGGCGGAGGCAGCAGCCCAGGCAGCCGCGCAAGCCGCGGCGGAGGCAGCAGCCCAGGCGGCCGCGCAAGCCGCGGCAGAGGCAGCAGCCCAGGCGGCCGCGCAAGCCGCGGCGCAGGCAGCGGCCCAGGCAGCCGCGCAAGCCGCGGCAGAGGCGGCGGCCCAGGCGGCTGCGCAGCAGGCAGCCCTGCAGGTGCGGGTGCAGCGTGGCACGGGCCAGGCCGCCCAGGCCATGGCCGAGGTGCAACGCGCGACCCGCCAGGGGACGGACGCGCCGAGCGAGGCGGCCCGTGGGCAACCGCGCGCTGCGGCCCTGGACAGCCATCTGGTCATCAGCGAGCCGGGACGCTTCTCCGCCCATATCCGGCGCATCGAGGTGGATGGCGAGGTCTATGAACTGGACGACAGCAACACGGCGCCGGCCACTTCCCGTCCGGCGGTCCAGCCATGAGCCGCCGGTTGCTGGTTCCTTCCCCCCTCTTGACGTCAATGCGGTCTGCCATGCGTGTTCCGTCCTTTCGCTTGGGTTGGTCTGGCCGCTGGTGGGTCCCGCTGGCCTTGTCCGTGGGGGCCGGGGCCGGCCAGGCGCAGACGGTGACGCCGCCGCCCTACGGCATTGGCGATGCGCTGAAGGCCGTCCAGCCCGAGCGCACCCCGGCGCCGGCCCAACCGCCCGCACCGGTCATCCAGACCCGCGAGGAGGCGCCGTTGAGCCTGCCCGACGGTGCCACGCTGACACTCAAGGCCTTCCGCTTCGAGGGGGCCGAGTTCATCGACGAAGCCGAACTGCAGGCCGAACTGGTCTCCTTCCTGAACCGCCCCCTGCGCATGGTCGACATCGAGGCCGCCGCCGGTCGGATCACCGCGCTGTACCGCCAGCGTGGCTACCTGGTGGCGCGCGCCTATGTGCCCCGGCAGGACGCGCGCGCGGGCACGCTGCTGCTGCGCGTCCTGGTCGGGCACTTCGGGCAGTTCTCGCTGAAAAACCGGTCCCGGGTCGCCGATGACCTGGTCCGGCCGGTGTTCCAGTCGCTGCAGGGTCAGGGCGCGGTCACCCGCGCCGGTCTGGAGCGCGCGATGCTGCTGGTCGGCGACATGCCCGGGGCGTCGCTGCCGCGGTTGACGGTGGGCCCGGGCCAGGCGCCGGGCAGTTCGGACTTCGAGGTCGAGGTGGATGCGGGCCCGCGGGTGGCCGGCTATCTGCTGGGCGACAACCAGGGCTCGCGCTACACCGGCCGGAACCGTTTCAGCCTGGGGCTGGACGTCAACTCCCCCTTGGGGGGCGCCGACCGCCTGTCGCTCAACGCGATGAATGCCGAGGGCGGCGGTCTGGTCAGTGGTCGGCTGGCCTACAGCGTGCCGCTGGGCAGCGACGGCCTGCGTGCCGAGCTGGCGGGCAGCAAGACCACCTACGAGCTGGGCAGCGTCTACCAGGACCTGGGCGCCAGTGGCACGGCCGACAGTGCGGAGGCCACCCTGAGCTATCCGGTGCTGCGCGGGCGGATGCAGAACCTGGTCGTCAGCCTGAACCTGGCGGCCCGCCATCTGCGCGACGACATCGACGCCGATCGGTCCCGCAACCCCAAGGACGCCACCGTGGCCACGCTGGGTCTGCAGCACGAGGCCTGGGGCAGCCTGTTCAATGCGCCCAGCTACAGCCAGGTCACCCTGGGCCTGACCGTGGGCGAGCTGGACTTCACCGACGCCGCGCAGCGGGCGCTCAACGAGGCGGGCGCCAGCACCGGTGGCGCCTTCGCCCACCTGAACCTGGGCCTGCAGCTGCGGCTGAACCTGAACCCGGCCTGGACCGCCAGCGCCCAGCTGACGGCCCAGAAGGCCCTGCACAACAAGAACCTGGACAGCAGCGAGCAGATGAACCTGGCCGGGCCCAACGGCGTGCGGGCCTACCGCGAGGCAGTCAGTGGCGACAACGGCTGCGTGGTCAGTGCCGAGCTGCGCTACGCGCTGCCCGTGCTGGCGGGCCTCAGCCAGTCCCTGGGCGTGTTTGGCGACGCGGGCCGGGTGGCCCTGCAGGACGGCGGCTACACCACCGTCCGCGCCCACCACCTGGCCGACCTGGGCCTGGGCTGGGCGGGGCGCTGGGGCGACTGGGTGGGCAAGCTGCAGGTGGCGCGGGCCGTCGGGGCCGCGCCGGAGGACGGCAGTGGCAAAACCCGCGTGCTGGCCCAGGCCGGGCTGGCGTTCTGACCCAGGAGGATGGACATGAATCTCAATGGCTTGAGCGGTGTGATCGACTACGGCGTGATCGGTCTGCTGGGCATGCTGAGCGTGCTGGTGGTGGCCATCGGCCTGGAGCGCGTGCTGTTCTTTCACCGGCTGGACCTGCGCAGCGTGCCGGACCGCCCCTCGCTGGAGCTGGCGCTGACCCGCAAGCTGTTCGTCATCGCCTCGGTGGCCAGCAATGCGCCCTACCTGGGCCTGCTGGGCACGGTGCTGGGCATCATGCTGACCTTCTACAGGATGGGCCAGGGCGCGGCCGTTGACCCGGGGCAGATCATGATGGGGCTGGCCCTGGCGCTGAAGGCCACCGCGGCGGGCCTGGTGGTGGCGCTGGTGGCGGTGGTGCTCTACAACAGCCTGCTGCGGCGGGTCACGGTGCTCACGCTGCAGTGGCAGATCGGCCGGGCCGAGGGGGCGCCGGCATGAGCAGCGAGAAGTCCTTCGAAAGCCTGAACATGGTGCCGTTCATCGACATCATGCTGGTGCTGCTGACCATCGTGCTGACCACCTCCAGCTTCATCGCCAGCGGTCGCATCCCCATCCAGCTGCCCCAGGCCAGTGCCAGCCCGCCCGCAGCGCGGCCCACCCAGACCATCGCCATCAGCGCGAGCGGGGCGATCCATTACGCCAGCGAGGCGGTCAGCACGGCGCAGCTGCGCCAGCGCCTGGCCGCAGTGGACCGGGCCACCCCGCTGCTGTTGCGGGCGGACCAGGCGGTGTCGCTGCAGCACTTCATCGACGTGGCCGATCTGCTCCAGCAGCTGGGCTTTGCCCAGGTGGCGGTGCAGACCCAGGCCGGGCGGCCGTGAACCCCCTGGCGCCCTCACGCTGGGGTTGGGCCCAGGGGCTGGGGGGCTCCCTGCTGTTGCATGGGGCCCTGCTGCTGCTGGGCCTCTGGGGGACGGGGCGGGTGGCCGCGCCGGTACCGCCACCGCGCCACCATGCGTTGGTGCTGGACCTGGCCGGGCTGGTGGGCACGCGCCAGGTCGAGGCGCAGGCCGGTCCCCGGCACGCCCACCCACCGGCGCCGCCCCGTCCCGCGGCGCCCCGCGTGGCCCAGGCGCCTCGGCCCACACCGCCGGCCCCCAGCCCGGGGGCCCAACGGCCATTGCCGCGCCATCCCACCCCGGCGGTGGCCGAGCCACCCGCGCCATCCCCGATGGTGGCGCCAGTGGGGGCCCAGGCCCCCGTGACGCCCGGGCCGGACGCCACCCCGCCCCACGCGGCGGCGGAGGCGCGGGCGGCGCAGACCATCCGGCCCCGACCACAGGACGAGGCTGCGGCCATCCAGCAGTACCTGCGGGCGCTGCGCCAGGCCATCCAGTCCCGCCTGGTCTATCCGCCCGAGGCGCGGGCGGCCGGTGTCGTCGGCGCGCCAGTGATCCGTTTTGCCATCACCGCCAGCGGCGAGATCCAGCCCGGCTCGCTGGCCCTTCAGGAAAGCAGTGGCCACCCCGTGCTGGATGAGAGGGCGCTGGCCGCCGCGCTGGCCAGTGCGCCGCTGGCGCGCCCGCCCAAGCCCATGAAGGTGGCGATCGCGGTGTCCTTCACGCGCGACCCCTAGCCCCCATGGGCGGGGCGGGGTGTCAGAGCCCCACCATCTGCACGAACTGCGCGGTGTCCATCGCACCTGCCTGGGTGCCGTATTCGCCGGTCTTGGCGTTGCGGAAGACGATCAGTGGCACGCTGTCGCTGCCGATCTGCAGCAGCAGCGCGGTGTTGCCCTTGACCTTTTGCAGCACCGCGTCCGACAGGCCCTCGGCCGGCGTGATGCCGCCCTGGCGGGCCATCAGGCGCTGCTCGTTGAGGGTCATGGCGGCCTTCGGGTCCGGCGCCGAGAGGATGGTCGCCCCCTGGGTGCTGGACTTGGGTTGCAGAAAGCCCACCGGGATCCAGACGATCTTCACCTTGCCGGCCAGCGGCTGGGTGGCCTCCCACAGGTGGGCGCAGTGCGGGCAGGTGGTGTCGAAGAAGACGTACACCGTGTTGGCGGCCATCATCGGCCCCGTCACGAAGCCCTGGCCCTTGGCGGCCAGCCCGTAGGCCTGCTGCGCGGGCAGCTTGGTCACACTCGGCGCGGCGGCCTGGGCGGGGGTCTGGTCACAGGCGGCCAGCGTCCCGGTCAGCAGGGCAGCGACGGTCTGGAGGGAGAAGTCTCGACGGTTCACAACGGGTTCCTTGTGGCGGAAATGCGGGGCACCGGTGTCTGAGCCGGTCCGGATCACGAGGTTCCAACGTTATCAACCCCGCTTTCGTGCACAGGGCCAGGGGGTTTCTCATGGCATGCTTGGCCTCCCCGGATCTGCCCCCTTCGTCCATGGCCGATTTCCCCCCCTCGTCGCCTGCCCCCGCCTCGCCCCCGCCGGCCCATCCCGGCCTGGCCGGGCTCCAGATCCAGCGTGGCGCGGCCGTGCACCGGCGTCGACGGCGCTGGCCGGTGGTGCTGGCGGTGGGCGTGGGCATCGCGGTGGCGGTGGGCCTGTTCGGCCCCCACACCACCGAGGTGCAGGCCACCGCCGTGCAGACGGCCTACGGCTCGCAGCAGTACAACCTGTTGGCCGCCTCGGGCTATGTGGTGGCCCAGCGCCGCGCGGCCGTCGCCTCCAAGGCCACCGGCCGGCTGGTGGACCTGCAGGTGCGCGAGGGCAGCGTGCTCAAGAAGGGCGAGCTGATCGCCCGGCTGGATGCCTCGGACGTGCTGGCCTCGCTGGCCGCCAGCCAGGCTGGCGTGCAGCAGGCGGAGGCCGCGTTGAAGCAGGCCCAGGCCAACCTGGCCCAGGCCCAGGCCCAGCAGGAGCAGGCCGAGGACAACCTGCACCGGGTGCGCGGCCTGGCGGCCGATCACTTCGTCTCGCCCCAGGCGGTGGAGACGGCGCGCACCCAGGCCCAGGCGGCCCAGGCCGCCACCGCCGCGGCCCAGGCCGGCGTGGGCACCGCGCAGGCCGGCATCGCGCAGGCCCGGGCCCAGGTGCAGGTCCAGCAGGTCAACCGCGACTTCACCGAGATCCGCGCCCCCTTCGACTGCGTGGTGCTGGTCAAGAACGCCAATGTGGGCGACCTGATCACGCCCTTCTCCAATGCCTCGGGCACCTCGGGTGCGGTGGTGACGGTGGCTGACATGTCCACGCTGGAGGTCGAGGCCGATGTCTCCGAATCCAACGTCGCCCAGGTCAAGCCCGAGCAGCCGGTGGAGATCACGCTGGACGCCATCCCCGGCGTGCGCTTTCGCGGCAGTGTTTCGCGCATCGTGCCCACGGTGGACCGGGCCAAGGCCACGGTGATGACCAAGGTGCGTTTCGAACAGCTGGACCCGCGCATCCTGCCGGAGATGAGCGCCAAGGTCAGCTTCCTGTCCCAGGCCGTCAGCGCCGCCGACCAGCAGCCGGTGCTGGCCGTGCCGCCGCAGGCCATCGCCATCCGCGATGGGCACGAGGTGGTCTTCCGCGTCGGCGCCGACGACAAGGCCAGCGCCGTCACCGTGGCCAAGGGCCGCACCCTGGGCGACGTGGTCGAGCTGCGCCAGGCCGGCGGGCTGAAGGCCGGTGACCGCCTGGTGCTCTCGCCGCCCGAAGGCCTGAAGGACCAGGCCCGGGTCAAGGTGGCCGCCGCGGGAGCCAAGTGAATGGCCGCTGACCCCACGCCGCTGATCCGCATCCGCTCGCTGGGCAAGCACTACCGGCGCGGCGACCAGACCATCCCCGTGCTGCTGGACATCCACCTCACCGTGATGCCCGGCGAGTTTGTCGCGCTGATGGGCCCCTCCGGCTCGGGCAAGAGCACCCTGCTCAACCTGATCGCCGGCATCGACAGCCCCAGCAGCGGCACCATCGAGATCGGCGGGGTGGACATCGCCACCCTCAGCGAGGGCCAGTTGGCCGACTGGCGGGCCCAGAACGTGGGCTTCATCTTCCAGTTCTACAACCTGCTGCCGGTGCTCAGCGCCTGGGAGAACGTGGAGCTGCCCTTGCTGCTCACCCCGCTGTCGGCGCGCGAGCGGGCCGAGCGGGTGGAGGCGGTGCTGGCCATGGTGGGCCTGAGCGACCGCGCCGAGCACTACCCCAATGAACTGTCCGGTGGCCAGCAGCAGCGCGTGGCCATCGCCCGCGCCCTGGTGACCGACCCGGTCCTGATCGTGGCCGACGAGCCCACCGGCGACCTGGACCGCGTCACCGGCGAGGAGGTGCTGACGCTGATGGACGCGCTGGTGCGCGAGCTGGGCAAGACCATCGTGATGGTCACCCACGACCCCAAGGCCGCCGCCCGGGCCCACCGCATGGTGCACCTGGAAAAAGGCGTGCTGGTGGACGAGGCGCCGGCGTAGACATGTTTTTACTCAAGCTCTTGTTGCGCAACGCCTTTCGCCACCGGCTGCGCACCGGGCTGACCATCCTCGGCCTGGTCGTGGCCATCACCGCCTTCGGCCTGCTGCGCACCCTCATCGGCGCCTGGTACGCCGGGGTGGAGGCCAGCTCCAGCACCCGCCTGGTCACCCGCAGCGCCATCTCGCTGACCTTCGCCTTGCCGCTGAGCTACGCCCCGCGCATCAAGGCGGTCGATGGCGTCACCACGGTCAGCTGGGCCAACTGGTTTGGCGGCATCTACCAGAGCGAGAAGAACTTCTTCCCCCAGTTCGCGGTGGAGCCCGCCAGCTACCTGCAGCTCTACCCCGAATACGTGCTCAAGCCCGAGGAGAAGGAGGCCTTCATCCGCGACCGCCAGGGCGCGGTGGTGGGCCGCAAGCTGGCCGCCCAGTACGGCTGGAAGATCGGCGACCAGATCCCGCTGCGCGGCACCATCTACCCCGGCACCTGGACCTTCACGCTGCGCGGCATCTGGACCGGCGCCGAGGCCAAGACCGACGAGAACCAGATGCTTGTCCACTACGAGCTGGTCAACGAGAGCATCAAGCAGCGCTTCCCCGGCCGCGGCGACAGCACCGGCGCCTTCATCGTCGGCATCGACCAGCCGGTCAATGCCGCGCTCATCTCTCAGCACATCGACGCCGAGTTCCGCAACTCCCTGGCCGAGACCCTGAGCGAGACCGAGGCCGCCTTCCAGCTCAGCTTCGTCTCGATGAGCGACGCCATCCTGGCGGCCATCCAGGCGGTGAGCTTCATCATCATCGTCATCATCATGGCGGTGATGGCCAACACCATGACCATGACCGCGCGCGAGCGCCTGTCCGAGTACGCCACGCTCAAGGCCCTGGGCTTCCCGCCGCGCTTCGTCGTCGCCCTGCTCTTCGGCGAGAGCCTGCTGATCGCGGTGATCGGCGGCGCGCTGGGCCTCTTGGCCACCTTCCCGGCGGTGGCCGGCATCGCCCATGCGCTGGGCAGCTTCCTGCCGGCCTTCCACATCACGCCGCTGACCATGGGCCTGCAGATCGGCGCGGCCCTGCTCGTCGGCACGGTGGCCGCGGCCTGGCCGGCCTGGCGCATGAGCCACATCGACATCGTCAGCGGCCTGAGGTTCATGGCATGAGGGGGCTTGCATGAAGGCCGTGCCGCTGTCCTACATCGCCCGCAACCTCTGGGTGCGGCGTGTCACCACCCTGCTCACCGCCGGGGGCATGGCCCTGGTGGTCTACACCTTCGCCACCGTGCTGATGATGAGCGAGGGCATCCGTGCCACCCTGGTGGCCACCGGCCGGCCCGACAACGTCATCGCCCTGCGCAAGGGCTCGCCCTCGGAGATCAGCAGCGGGGTGGACCGAACCCAGGCCGCCGTCCTGGCCAGCCTGCCGGGCATCGCCCGCGGGGCCGACGGCCAGCGCCTGGTCAGCGCCGAGACCGTGGTGCTCAACGCCCTGCCCAAGAAGGACAGCGCCAAGGCCGGCAACCTGACCATGCGCGGCACCTCGGCCGCCGGCCTGGCGCTGCGGCCCCAGGTGCAGCTGGTGGCCGGGCGCATGTTCCGCCCCGGCAGCGCCGAGATCATCGTCGGCCGCGCGGTCAGCGACGGCTTTGCCGGTGCCCTGCTGGGCCAGAGCCTGCGCTTTGCCGGGCGCGAGTGGCGCATCGTCGGCATCTTCGACGCCGCCCACACCGCCTTCGACAGCGAGATCTGGGGCGATGTGGACGTGATGATGCAGGCCTTCCGCCGCAGCGCCTACTCGGTGGTGCTCTGGCGCCTGGCCGACCCGGACGGCTTCGCGCGCCAGCAGGCCGTCATCGTCGCCGACCCGCGCCTGACCGTGGAGGCCAAGCCCGAGGTGCAGTTCTACGAGGAGCAGAGCCAGGCCCTGGCCACCTTCATCCGCATCCTGGGCACGGCGCTGTCCATCATCTTCAGCATCGGCGCGGTGGTGGGGGCGATGATCACCATGTTCGCCGCCGTCTCCCAGCGCACCGCCGAGATCGGCACGCTGCGCGCCCTGGGCTTTCGCCGCGGCGCGGTGCTGGTCGCCTTCCTGGGCGAGAGCCTGCTGCTGGCCCTGGTGGGCGGCCTGATGGGCCTGGCCGGTGCCAGCCTGATGCAGACCGTCAACATCAGCACCACCAACTTCCAGACCTTCGCCGAACTGGCCTTCCAGTTCAAGCTGACCCCGGGCATCGTCGTTCAGACCCTGGTCTTCGCGCTGGCCATGGGCTTCGTCGGCGGCTTCATTCCCGCCTGGCGGGCCGCCCGGCTGCAGATCGTCGACTGCCTGCGGGCGGCGTGATTGGCGCGGCTTTTGCTGCGGGCTGCGTGGCCGGGGCCTCGCCCAGCAGATAGCGCGCGCCGGGGCCGCGCACGGCGGCCGCGTCGTCGGCGTTGTACAGCGCGCAGCTCTTGAGCGACAGGCAGCCGCAGCCGATGCAACTGCCCAGGCGGTCGCGCAGCCGCGTCATGGCCGCGATGCGCGCGTCCAGCAGCGTCTTCCAGCCGCGCGAGAGCCGCTCCCAGTCGGCCTTGGTGGGCGTGCGGCCTTCTGGCAGGCTGGCCAGCGCGGCGCGGATCTCCTCCAGCGACAGGCCCAGGGTCTGGGCCGCGCGGATGAAGGCCAGCCGACGCAGGTCGGCCCGCGTGTAGCGCCTTTGGCCCGAGGCACTGCGCTGCGAGGCCATCAACCCCTGCTGCTCGTAGAAGCGGATCGCGCTGGGTGCCAGCCCGGCCCGCTGGGCCAACGCGCCAATGCTCAGGACCTGGGATGACGGGGTGCTTGACATCAAGTTCACTTTAACTTGCAGGATGGCCCCCATCTTCTCAGCTGCCGGAAGCCCCTGCCATGACCCTGCCCGCTTTGTTGGACCGTTGTGCCGCCCTGCGCCCCGACCTGCCGAACGGCTACACCAACCATCTGTCGATGGCCCTGCACGCGCTGGCCAGTCTGGGGGCTGGCGCAGACCGGTTGACAGGGTTTGCCGATCACTACCTGGCCGGGCAAGGGCTGGCGTGGCCCGCGGCGGGGGAGGCCTCCGTGGCCTCGGGGCGCCTCGTCCCGGGCTGGCAGCGCCTGTTGGGCCAACCTGACGCCTACGGTCCGCTGCGCGAGGCCATGGCCCAGGGCCTGGCCCTGCACGGCACCGAGGCCTGGGTGCGCGGCGTGTTGCCGGCACTCTGGCCTGGCCTGGGGGCGGCTGCTCTGCATGGCCCCATCCGCGTGGCCCACGCGTTGCAGGCTGCTCATGACGGTGAGCTGGCGGCGGGCCTGGCCCTCTGGGCCAGCCGCTGGCGCCCGCTGCCTGCGGTGGCGGCGACCGATCCGCTGCCCCTGGCCGATTGGGCGGTGGCCTTGCAGGCGGCGGGCGGCGAACTGGCGCTGACGGCACCGTCGATCAGCCACTGCATGGCCGAGGCGGGCCGCAGTGCGCTGTACCGCGGGCTGCTGGCCCAGGCGCCGCAAGGCCTGCCTCTGGCAGAGGCCCTGGCCCGGCTGGTGCCGCTGGCGGTGCAGGGCTATGCCTTGACCGGCGACTTTACCGTGCTGCATCTGGTCACTGGCCTGCGGGCGGTGCGGGTGCTGCTGCCCTGGCTGCCGGGTGGGGTCGACGCCGGGGTCCTCTGGCAGGTGGTGGTGGCCGGCTGGCTGGCCGCGCCGCTGCACCGCGCCATGCCCAGGCCCTTGGCCGAGCAGCACGCCCTGCCGGCCTGGCCCGCGCTGCGCGCCGCGGCCTGCGCCCAGAACGACGACCATGTGATCAAGCTGGTCCATGCCTGCCAGGACCATGCGGCCCACGGTCTGGCGCCGGGGGGCGCCTGTCGGCAGGCGGCGGTGCGGGCCTTGCAGCGCTGCCTGGGCTGAGGGCGGGTCGCGTTCCGTCGGGCTGTCCCGCGCCCCATGCCGCCGGCAGGCCCTCCCGTCGCCTGGGGGTGGCGGGTTGAGGAGCGGCGCGCCACACTGTGGCCATTCTTCCCCTCCACTTCTTTTCGGGAGCCCACGATGTCCGACGCCGATGACCTGGCCCAGCTGGCCGAACTGCATGCCCGCGGGCAACTGAGCGACGAGGAATTCGCCCGCGCCAAGGCCCGGGTGCTGAGCGGCGCGCCGACGGCGGCGGCGCCGTTCGTGGAGCGGGTCAACAGCCTGCGCCGCAGCCGCGAGGACCGCTGGCTGGGCGGCGTCTGCGGCGGGCTGGCCGAGATCACCGGCCTGGCCGCGTGGATCTGGCGCCTGATCGCGGTGCTGCTGATGCTGTTCGGCGGTACCGGCCTGCTGCTCTACGTGCTGCTGTGGGTCTTCGTGCCCGAGGCGCCGGTGCGCACGCCCGTCAGCGGCGCGCCGGTGCATTGACGCTCAGTCCAGCCGCAGCGCCGCGGTCAGGTCGCCCATCGCGGGCTGGCCGTGGGCCTTCAGCGCTTCGTCGCGCTGGCGTAGGCCGGGCAGCAGCGGCAGCTCAAAGCGCCGGCTGATCAGCCGCAGCACCGAGCCGGTGTCGTAGGGCGTCTTGTCCACCGTGCCCTTGCGGGCCAGCGGTGAGACGACGATCGCCGGGATGCGGGTGCCCGGGCCCAGCAGGTCGCCGCGCGGCGGGGCCACGTGGTCCCAGGCGCCGCCGTTCTCGTCGTAGGTGATCACGATGACCATGTGTGGCCACTGCGGGCTGGCCTGCAGTGCGGCCACCAATTCGGCGATCTGCCGGTCGCCCTCGGCCACGCTGGCATAGCCCGGGTGCTGGTTGTAGAGCCCTTCGGGCTTGTAGAACGCGACCGGCGGCAGCGTGCCTGCGGCGGCGTCCTTGCGCAGCGCGCGGCCATCGCGCAGGTGCTCGGCGCGGGCGGTGGCGTGCTGTTCGGGGTCGAAGGCCGCGTAGTAGTTGAACGGCTGGTGGTGCGGCTGGAAGCCCGGCGCTGCGGGCGAGGTGACGCCGTTCGACTCGCTGGCGTAGATCACCCGGCGCTTCGCGCTGGCCGGTTGCTGGCCATCGGCCAGGGCCTCGGCCCAGGCGCCGGCGTACCAGGCCCAGCCGATCTTCTTCTGCGTCAGCAGGTCGCCGATCGTGGCGCTGGTCTGCGGCGGCAGCGTGGTGCCCTTGGCCGGGTCGGCCCGCATCGGGTGCTGCGGGTCGGTCGGCGGGTTGCCGCTGGGCTGGTAGGCCGGCTGCATGGTGTTGACGGCGCGGAAGGTGCCATCGCCAAAGTAGTTCTTCGGTGCCAGGTTGCCGGCCAGCGCGAACACCGGCCGGCCGTCCAGCGCCGAGGCCGGGCTGCGCGCCGCCAGCTTCAGGCGCGGCAGGGGGCGGCCCTGGGCGTCGACCTCCAGCTCGGTCAGGCTGGGGTGGGCGGGCGCGGTGTCGGCGTTCGGGTACTCGGGCGCACAGGCGCAGATCAGGTACTGGTGGTTCAGGAAGGAACCGCCAAACGCACCCTGGAAGAAGTGGTCGGCCAGCACGTACTCGCGGGCCAGCCGGGTCAGGGCCGCGTCATGGGTGTCGAAGTGGCCCATCACCAGGCCGCCCACATTGCTCCAGGCGGCGAACTGGTCGTTCTTGCCGCCGTCGATCTGCATCTGGTTCTCGAAGAAGCGGTGCACCAGGTCGTGCGTGACGGTGGCGGTGCTCAGCGTGGCACCGGCCGAGGCCTGGAAGGCCGTGGCCAGGTCGAACGGGCGGTTGGGCAGGTTCGCGCTCTGGGCCTGGGTCACGGCCGGGCTCACCCCCGGCGCGGTCACGCCGCCCCAGCTCTGCGGCAGCACCGGCAGCACGCGGCCGTCGCGGTCGCGCTGCGGGGCGTAAGCGGGCGTGGGCCGGCCCTGCGCGTCCAGCACCGTGTCCAGCCCTTCGGCGCCAGGGAAGCGGCCGAACAGGTTGTCGAAGGAGCGGTTCTCGGCGTAGATGACGACGATGTTCTGCACCTTCTCGCGCAGCGCGGCGTCCAGCGGGGCGGCCTGGCTGGGGGCCAGCGGGCTCAGGGCGGCGGCCAGGGCCAGGGGCATCCAGTGGGGGCGACGGGGCAGGGCGGGCGTCTTCATCGGCGGGGCTCCAGAAACGGCAACGGCGCGGGCCCCGAAGGACCCGCGCCGCGGATTTGACACCAACCCCGCGGGGCCGGTGGGGGCTCAGCCCCGGGGCCTCACAGGTTCAACGCGTTGGTCAGGTCGCCCATGGCCTTGCCGCCGGCGGCCTTGAGCGCCTCATCCCGCGCGGTCAGGCCCGGCAGTGGGGTCAGGCCGAAGCGGCGGGTGATCAGGCGCAGGATCGACGCGGTGTCGTACTGGGTGTGGTCCACCGCGCCCTTCTTGGCGTAGGGCGAGACGATGATCGCCGGGATGCGGGTGCCCGGGCCCAGCTTGTCGGCAGTCGGGGGTGCCACGTGGTCCCACTGCCCACCGTTCTCGTCGTAGGTGATGACGATCACCATGTGCTTCCACTGCGGGCTGGCCTGCAGCTTGGCCACCAGGTCGGCGATCTTCTGGTCCGCATCCTTCACGTTGGCATAGCCCGGGTGCTGGTTGTAGAGACCCTCCGGCTTGTAGAACGCGACGGCCGGCAGCGTGCCGGCGGCCGCGTCGGCCACCAGGTTGCTGTAGTCCTGCAGGTGGTTGGCACGCTCGGTGGCGTGGGTCACCGGGTCGAACTCGGCGTAGTAGTTGAACGGCTGGTGATGCGGCTGGAAGTCCACGTTGGCGCTGGTGGCCACGCCATAGCTGTTGCCGGCGTAGATGACCGAGCGGGTGGCGCTGGCAGCCTGGGTGCCGTCGGCGGTGGCCGAAGTCCAGGCGCCGGCGTACCACTTCCAGCTCACGCCCTTGGCCGTCAGCAGGTCGCCGATGTGGGTGGCGGTCTGCGCCGGCAGCGTGGTGCTCTTGGCGGTGTTGGCGTACAGCGCGTTGTTGCCGCTCACATCCGCCGGCGCGTTGCCGCTGGGTTGGTAGGGCGGCTGCATGGTGTTGATGGCGTAGAACTTGCCATCGCCAAAGTAGTTGGCCGGCGTGATGTTGCCGCTCAGCACGAAGCTGGGCTTGCCGTCCATGGCCGAGGAGGCGCTGGAGGCCGCCACGCTCAGGTTGTGCGTGTAGTTGCCGCTGCTGTCCTTGTCCAGCACGGCGATGCTGGGCGCGGCGGTGGCCGTGTCAGCGTTCGGGTACTCGGGGGCGCAGGCGCAGATCAGGTACTGGTGGTTCAGGAAGGAGCCGCCGAAGGCGCCCTGGAAGAAGTTGTCTGCCAGGGTGTACTGCTGGGCCAGCTTGTAGAGGGCCGAGCTGCTGCTGTCGAACTGGCCCATCACCATGGCGCCGGAGTCGGCCCAGGCGACGAACTGGTCGTTCTTGCCGCCGTTGATCTGCATCTGGTTCTCGAAGAACCGGTGGTACATGTCGCGGGTGACGGTCGTCAGGTCCAGCGTGGCGTTGGCCGAGGTCTGGAAGGCGGTCTCGATGCTGAAGGGCTGGTTGGCCAGGCCCGCGCTCTGCGCCTGGGTCACGGCCGGGGTGATGCCGCCAGCGGTCACGCCACCCCAGACCGGGGGCAGGGTGCTCAGGGCGCTGCCGTCGCGGTCCACCTGGGCCACATAGGCGCTGGTTGGCTTGCCGTGGCTGTCCATCACGGTGGACAAGCCTTCGGCGCCGGGGAAGTTGCCGAACAGGCTGTCGAAGGAACGGTTCTCGGCGTAGATGACGACGATGTTCTGAATGTCGTCCTGCAGGGCGGCCGTGGTGTCTTGCGAGTGGCTGTTGCAGCCGCTGGTGCCCAGCACGGCCAGCAGCACGGCGGGGGCCGCCAGCGCGCGCAAGGGGCGGTTGTGTCGGATCATGGCGTTCGGTGAAGAAGTGGCTAACGTCGCGGCAGCATCGGCAGAGCGCATGACAGTTTGGTGATGTGCCATCACGGCGTCATGTCTCTCGGGCATGTCACCGACCGGACAGCTTCATGCGCCTATAAACCCGGCTGCAGTTCAGACCACCGAGCTCCCTTGAACCTCTCCACCTTCCTGCGCCGACTGGCGCCGCTGACCCTGGCCGGTGCGGCCTTCGCCACCCTGGCCACGCCCTCGTTCTACGGCACCGTGTACGAACACCAGCCCGATGCCGCCACGCTGACCCGCGTGGGGCGGGTGCTGTTCTTCGACCGCAGCCTGTCGGCTTCCGGGCGCATGGCCTGCGCCAGCTGCCATGACCCGGCCCATGCCTTCGGCCCACCCAATGCGCTGTCCACCCAGCGCGGCGGCCCGCGGCTGGACCAGATCGGCCTGCGTGCCGCGCCCTCGCTGATGTACCGCGCGGCCACGCCCAGCTTCTCGGAGCACTACCAGGAGTCCGAGGGCGACGACAGCATCGACGCCGGTCCCACCGGCGGCTTCACCTGGGACGGTCGGGCCGCCAGCGTGCACGAGCAGGCCGCCATCCCGCTGCTGGCCCCCAACGAGATGGCCAACACCAGCCCGGCCGATGTGGTGGCGCGCCTGGGCCGCTCGCCCAGCGCCACGGCCTTCAAGGCGGCCTTCGGCCCACATGTGCTGGCGCACCCCGACCTGGCCTGGAAGGGCCTGCTGCTGGCGCTGGAGGTGTTCCAGCAGAACCCGGCCGAGTTCTCGCCCTACAGCAGCAAGTACGACGCCTTCCTGCGCGGCCAGGCCCAGCTCAGCGCGGCCGAGCGGCGCGGCCTGGCGGTGTTCAACAACCCCGACCAGGGCAACTGCGCCAGCTGCCACATCAGCGCGATCCGGCGCGGGGTGTTCCCCCGCTTCACCGACGATGGGCTGATCGCGCTGGGCGTGCCGCGCAACCGCACGCTGCCGGCCAACGCCAACCCGGCCTTCTTCGACCTGGGGCTGTGCGGCCCGCTGCGCACCGACCTGCGCCAACACGCCGACTACTGCGGCCGCTTCAAGACCCCGTCGCTGCGCAACGTGGCCACCCGCCAGGCCTTCTTCCACAACGGGGTCTACCACCGGCTGGACGAGGCGGTGCGCTTCTACAGCCTGCGGGACACCCAGCCGGACAAGCTCTACCGCGACGCCCACGGCCGGCCGCAGCGCGTGCCCGACGACCTGCCCGCCGCCTACCGCGCCAACCTCAACCAGGACGCGCCCTTCGGCCCGCAGCGCGGCGCCAAGCCGCCGCTGAGCGAGGCCGACGTGCAGGACATCGTGGCCTTTCTGAAGACGTTGACCGACGGCTATCAGCCCGCCCGCTGAACCCGCGCCATGTGGATGGCGTCGAACGGGCAGTGCACCGCGCACAGCGCGCAGCCGGTGCAGTCCGGCGCGTCGTGCAGCACCGCGTGCTTGGGGCCCCAGCCGCGCGGGTCGGCGCTCTCCAGCCACAGCACCTGCGGCGGGCACAGGCCCACGCAGCGGCCGCAGCCGGTGCAGCGGGCCGGGTCGATGGCAGGCAGCGCCTTGGCCGTCATGGGGTGGCGAACATCTGGGTCGGCGTCAGCCCGAACTCGGCGCTGAACGCGGTGATGAAGGCCGAGGGCGAGGCATAGCCGCACTCGGCCGCCACGGCGGCCACCTTGGTGCCGGCTGCCAGCGGCCCCAGGGCCAGCAAGAGGCGCAGGCGCCGCCGCCAGGCGCCGGGCGTCAGGCCGGTCTGGCTGTGAAACAGCCGCACCAGGGAGCGCTCACTCAGGCCCACCGCCTCGCCCCACTGGGCCCAGGTGCGCGGGTCGGCCGGCTCGGCCTGCAGCGCGGCGCACAGCTTGCGCAGCCGCGCGTCGGTGGGCAGCGGCAGGTCCAGCGCGGCGGGCGGGGCCACGGCCAGCTGGTCCAGCGTCACCGCCACCAGCCGGCCGGCCGGGCCGTCTTCCTCGTAGCGCTCGGGCAGGCCGCAGACGGCCAGCACCAGCTCGCGCAGCAGCGGGGCGATGTCCAGCACCAGGCAGCGCGCGGGCAGGCCGGGCGTGCCGGCCTGCACATACAGGCTGCGCATCTGCGCCGGGCCGATGTTGTGGATCGAATGCTCCAGCCCGGCGGGCACCCACACCGCGCGCTCGGGCGGCGCCAGAAAGCAGCCATCGGCCGTCTCCACCTGCAGCACGCCCTCGATCGCATACGACAGCTGGCCCCAGGGGTGCTGGTGCGGCGCGCTCCAGGCGCCGGGCGCCAGCGCCTCCACCCGGGCCAGCACCGGCCGAGGCAGCGCGGCCAGGCGCGGGATGCGGCGCTCGGCCTGGGGGCGGTGCAACAGGGCAGTTTGGCGGTTTGACGGCATGGCTTGGCGCAGCGCAGACAGCCGCGCGCGCGCACAGCCCTTAGCCTAACCGCATCCTGTTGAACGCACTCCGCACCATGTTGTTGGCACCCCGCACCCCCCCCGCCCGCCGCCAGGGCGCGCACGGCAAGGCCGATGTCTTTTTGCTGGGCATGATCACCGCGGTGATCGTGGCCAGCCTGGCCCCGCAGATCGGCCGCAGCGGCGGCTGGCTGCACCTGGACCAGGCCTCCGACATCGGCATCTTCCTGATCTTCTTCCTGCACGGCATGGGCCTCTCGACCGAGAGCCTGCTCAAGGGCGCCAGCCGCTGGCGCCTGCACCTGCTGGTGCAGCTGTGCACCTACGCCCTGTTCCCGCTGTGGTGGTGGGTGCTGGACACGGCCTTCGGCCAATGGGTGCCGCCGGACCTGCGGCTGGGCTTCTTCTACCTGGCGGTGCTGCCGTCCACCGTGTCGTCGTCGGTGGCGATGACCGCGCTGGCCAAGGGCGATGTGGCCGCCGCCGTGCTCAACGCCAGCCTGTCCACGCTGCTGGGCGTGGTGCTCACCCCGCTGCTGGCCAGCCTGATGTTCCACACCGGCGTGGACGGCGGCGCCATGCCGCTGGGCGAGACGATGCTGAAGGTGGCCCGCATGCTGCTGCTGCCCTTCGTGCTGGGCCAGGTGGCGCGCCGCTTCGTGGGCGAGTGGTTCAAGCGCATCAAGCCCGTCACGCAGCTGGTGGACCGCGGCGTGATCCTGATGCTGGTGTGGTGCTCGTTCAGCGACGCGGTGGCCGACGGCCTGTGGACCCGCCACGGCGCCAGCCTGCTGCTGCTGGTCTTCGTCGGCGTCGCGCTGTTCCTGTTCCCGATGCTGGCCTTCACCCGTTGGCTGGCGCGGCGCCTGGGCTTTGCGGTGGAGGACGAGATCGTCGCCGTCTTCTGCGGCAGCAAGAAGACGCTGGCCTCCGGCGTGCCGATGGCGCGGCTGCTGTTCGCCGGCAACCCGGTGCTGGGCACGGTGGTGCTGCCCATCATGTTCTATCACCAGCTGCAGCTCTTCGTCTGCGCCATCCTGGCCCGGCGCTACGCCGCCCGGGCCGAGCTTCAGACCGCCGGCGTGGCCCCCAAAGCCGCCAGCTGACGCCGCAGCTCGGCGTTCTCGGCCTCCAGCGCGGCCACGCGCTGGCGCAGACCGTCCAGCGTCTCGCCGCCGTCCGCCGGGGCGCTGCCCTCTGCGGCGGCCTTGGGCTTGCGCTTGGCTTCGCGCACCCGCTTGGCGGCCTGCTTGAGCTCATCGGCGCCGGCCTGCGCGGCGGCGGCCTGTTCCTCGGCCGGCAGCGTGGCCACCGCGGCGGCCGCGTTGATGGACAGCGTGCCCGCCCGCACCGCGGCCACCACCTCGGGCGCCGCCTGGTGCTGGATCTTCTCGATCATCTGCACCTGCGCGCTGGACAGGCGGGCCGCCTTGGCCACTGCCTCGCGGCTGTCCAGCGGCTTGGGCTCGGCGGTGGGCGCCGCGGCCCCGGCCGGCTCGGCCGGCGGTGTGCCCTCGCCATCCCAAGGGGGCGTGGCCGCCTCGCCTTGCGCCGGGGCGGCGGCCTCCACCGCCACCGGGGCCGCGTCGGCCAGCGCCGCCATGCGGGCGCTGCGGCGGGTCTCCAGCAGCTCGCGCTTGCGCAGGGCCAGCACCCCGCGCTGGTAGTTGGACACGCTGCGCCGCCCCAGCTGCTGGTCGATCATCCACAGCTGCACGTCCTCCAGCGTCTTCAGGCGCGGGTTCTGCACCGTGCGGAACGGGATGCCGTGCTGGGTGCACAGCCGGTAGCGGTTGTGCCCGTCCACCAGCACATCGCCCCACAGCACCAGCGCCTCGCGGCAGCCCTCGGCCAACAGGCTCTGCTCCAGCGCCTCTTCTTCTTCCGGCCGCAGCGGGTCGATGTAGGCCTGCAGGCCCTCGTGGATGACGATGGTGGGGGTGTCGGACATGCGAACTTGGGGGGAAGGGCGGGCAGGGGCAGGCATTCTATGCACGGGGTCCCACCCGCCTCTCTAGAATCTTGACCGTGCGCAAGTCCTGGCTGTCCTGGCGGTTCTCACTGCTGTCTCTCGTGCTCCTGCTGGCCCAGCAGGGCGCGGTGCTGCACGAGCTCAGCCACCTGCTGCCGGCCCTGCGTGGCTCGGCCGGGGCCCAGGCCCTGGTCCAGCCCTTGGCCTCCGGGTCGTCCCAGGCGCCCCGCAGCGAGGGCCGCGACCGGGCCGACGCCGTCTGCCAGCTCTGCCTGGGCTTTGCCCAAATGGGGGACCTGGCCGCCTGGCGCTTCGTGCCGCCCGACCTGTTGGCCTTGCAGCAGACTCCGCCGCGCAGCGCGCCCTTCCTCTGGCGGGAGGGCACGCGCCCGCCGCACAGCGCCCGCGATCCGCCGGCGCGCTTCACCCCCCTCCTGTCCTGAGCGGGACCGCCCGCGCCTTGGCGGCGCGGCCGGCCCCAGCTCGCTGCACCCCCATTTGCATTCCGATGCGCCCGACCGCAGGCCTGTCTGTGCCTGGCGTGCCTGTGCCTGGTCCTGCGCGCATCGCAAGGAGTTTCTGCGTGAAGAACTTTCCCCGGACGAGCCTGGCGCTCGCCCTGTCCCTGGCTTTTCCCTGCGCCCTGAGCCTGCTGGCCACCCCCGCCCGCGCCCAGACGGCCCCCGCCACCACCGCGTCCTCTGCCGACACCGCGCCCACCCAGCGGGTGGAGATCAGCGCCCAGCGCCAGAAGCTGGACGCGGCCCGCAACGGCCTGTCGCCCGACACCGGCAGCTCGGTCTACCGCTTCGATGCCGAGGACCTGCAGCGCCTGCCTCAAGGCGAATCCACCCCGCTCAACCAGGTGCTGCTGCAGGCCCCCGGCGTGGTGCAGGATTCGTACGGTCAGCTGCATGTGCGCGGCGACCACGCCAACCTGCAGTACCGCATCGACGGCATCCAGATCCCCGAGTCCATCAGCGGCTTCGGCCAGGCCCTGCAGACCCGCCTGGCCGACCACCTTTCGCTGATCACCGGCGCGCTGCCGGCCCAGTACGGCAACCGCACCGCCGGCGTGGTGGACATCCACACCCATGACAACACCTTCGCCAACGGCGGCAGCGTGGGCCTGGAGACCGGCAGCAATGGCCACCGCCAGGCCAGCGCCGAGGTGGGCGGCACCGAGGGCGCGCTGAGCTACTACCTGACCGGCTCGGCCCTGCGCAGCGACGAGGGCATCGAGAACCCCACCGACAGCCGCCATCCCCAGCACGACCAGACCCAGCAGGGCAACGCCTTCGGCACCGTGTCCTACCTGCTCAGCCCCCAGACGCGGCTGAGCGCCATGGGCGGCTTCTCCAACAACCGCTTTCAGATTCCCGACGTGCCAGGCCAGGAGCCGAGCTTCAGCCTGAACGGCAGCGACAGCATCGACTCGGCCACGCTGGACGCGCGCCAGAAGGAGCGCAACCGCTTTGGCGTGCTGGCGCTGCAAAGCAGCCTGGGCGAGGGCGTGGACTACCAGCTGGCCGCCTACGCCCGCTACACCGACGTGCACTACACCCCGGATGACCGCGGCGACCTGATGTTCAACGGCGTGGCCGCCAACGTGCTGCGCAGCAACGCCGCCACCGGCCTGCAGGGCGACCTGAGCTGGGTCATCAACCCGGCCCACACCCTGCGCAGCGGCTTCGCCTTCCAGCACGAACGCGGCGTGACCGACAACACCGCCCAGGTCTTCCCGGCCGATGCCGACGGCAACGCCACCAGCGATGTGCCCGAGACCATCGTCGACAACAGCCACCTCATCGGCCACCAGTGGAGCGCCTATCTGCAGGACGCGTGGACCCCGACCCAGGCCCTGACCGTCAACTACGGCCTGCGCTACGACCAGGTGAACACCGTGGTGAACGAGCACCAGCTCAGCCCGCGCCTGGGGGCCGTGTACGACCTGAGCCCCAGCACCCGGGTGCACGTGGGCTATGCACGCTACTTCACCCCGCCGCCCACCGAGCTGATCGACCAGACCTCGGTGGCCAAGTTCCTGGGCACCACCAACGCCCTGCCGTCAGATGCCAACACCGCCGTGCGCTCCGAGCGCAGCCACTACGTCGACGCCGGCATCTCGCAGCAGCTCAGCCCCGCGCTGACCGTGGGCCTGGACGGCTACTACCGCCACGTGCGCCACCTGCAGGACGAAGGCCAGTTCGGCAATGCGCTGATCTACTCCGCCTTCAACTACCAGAAGGCCCGCATCTGGGGCCTGGAGCTCAGCGCCAACTACCACCAGGACGCCTTCTCGGCCTATGCCAACGTGGCCCTGGCACGGGCCTTCGGCAAGGGGCTGGAGAGCGGCCAGTTCAACTTCGAACAGGATGAGCTGGACTACATCAACAGCCACTGGGTGCACCTGGACCACGACCAGGCCACCTCGGCCTCGGCCGGCGTGAGCTACCGCTGGGCCGAAGGCACCACCGCCTCGCTGGACCTGATCCACGGCAGCGGCCTGCGCAACGGCTTTGCCAACACCGGCCACCTGCCGGCCTACACCCAGGTCAATCTGGGCGTGCAGCACAGCCTCACCCTGGACCAGGGCCTGGGCCCCACCGAGCTGCGCGTGGCGGTCACCAACCTGTTCGACAAGGTGTACCAGATCCGCGACGGCTCGGGCATCGGCGTGGGCGCGGCCCAGTACGGCCCGCGCCGCGGCGCGGTGCTGGGGGTGACCCAGCGTTTCTGACCTGACCGGTCAGACGCTCAGGCCGCTGGGGGCACCACCACCTCGGCGGCCGGTACCAGCGTCACCTTCACGCCGAAGCTGTCCATGTGGGACAACGTGCGGTTGTGGTGGGCGATGATCTGCGGCGCCGTCAACACCCCGTTGTCCAGCGTCGAGTGGCCGTCGGACACCAGCGTCACCGGGAAGCCGTGCTCCAGCGCGCCCAGCACCGTGGTGCTCACGCAGAAGTCCGTCTGCAGCCCGCAGACGACCAGCGCCGTCACGCCCCGGGTCTGCAGCTTGCCCATCAGGTCCGTCTTGAAGAAGGAATCGGGCGTCGTCTTGCGCACGAACAGGTCGCCCTCGGCCGCCTCCAGGCCGGGCGCCAGCTGCCAGCCTTCGCTGCCATGGCGCATCAGCGGGTGATCCTCCTCGTGCTGGATGAACACCACCGGCGCACCCGCCGCACGCGCGGCGCGCGACACGCTGTTGATCCGGTCGATCAGGCCGGCCGCATCGTGCACGGCCCAGGGGCCGGCACAGAGGGTGGTCTGGACATCGATGACGAGCAGCGCGGTGGTCATGGGCAGGCTCCTTGGGGCGATCAATCGGTCGTTGTGGCGGTCTTCAGGCTCACCGACCAGCCGCCATTGGGCTCCTGCTTCAGCGAGAGCTGCTGCTCATAGGATTTGAGCATCTGCAGCAGGCCGGCGTGCCCGTACTGGTTGGGGGTGAACGCGGGGTTGGTGCGCTTGAGGTACTGGCCCAGCGCGCCCAGCCCCACTTTGCCTTCCGAGGCTTCGCTCACCAGCAACTTCACCGCATCCAGCACAAAGCGCGGTCGGTGCTTGGGCAGTGGCTTGGCGGCTGGCGTGGTGCTCACGTCGGCAGCAGGCTTCTCGGGGGCCTTCGTGCATCCCGCACTCGGCGGCTCGGGGGGCTGCGGCTTGGGCTTGGTCCACTCGAAGAACTGATCGCTGGCGTTGCGCAGCGCGGGGGGCGTCTTGGCCTCGCCCACGATGCAGACCGACGCGCCCCGCTCGCGCAGCTTGCGGCACAGGTAGGCAAAGTCGGAGTCGCTGGTCACCAGGCAGAACACCTCGGCTCGCTGGTCGAACAGGGCCTCCAGGGCGTCCAGCGCCAGGGCAATGTCCGAGGTGTTCTTGCCGGCTGAATAGCGGAACTGCAGGCAGGGCGTGAAGGCCCACTGCACCAGGGCTTCCTGCCACTTGTTGCTCAGGGCTTCGGGGTTGCCGTAGCCGCGCCGCAGCACCACGCGGCCGAACTGAGCGGCCATCTGCAGGGCATGCTCCAGGATGTCCGGAGACACGTTGTCGCAGTCCACCATCACTGCCACGCGGGCTTCTTCGTTCAACGCAGGCACCGATCCCTCCCTGGATGCGTGTGAAAGCTGCCCAGGATCTTGCCTTACCGCGTGTTACCCACTGTCTGATTCCTCCGACGGGACATCCCCCAATTGGGGAGGGCACCCAGGGTGAGGGTGCCTGCGTCAGCACACCTGGGAATAATGCCCGCCATCACAGTGGGGGAGAGCCATGCTCAAGCAGGCCAACGAACAGGTCGGGCGCGCGTTCGCGCAGGTGGCACGCTGGCTGGGCCAGGCGGGGCGGGCGGCGGCGCCCGTGGCGCGCCAGGTGCTGGGGCAGTGGGCCCCGCCGGCCTGGGCGCAGGCGGCCGGGCGGGGCCTGGGCCGGCTGGGCGGCCTGCTGCAGGCCCATGCCCTGCTCACCCTGGTGGTGGCGGCGCTGGCCGGGGCGGCCGTGTGGCAGGCCCCGCACATCGCCCAGCGCTGGCGCGCCTGGGCCCCGGCCTGGATGAACCTGGGCCTGCTGGGCGACGACCTGGGCGCGGCCACGGTGACCGTGCAGCTGCAGCCGCCCGGCGCGCCGGACTACCGCAACAACGGCGGCCCGCAGCCCCTGGTGCTCAGCTTCAGCGCGCCGGCCGCGCCGCCGTTGCGCATCGGCAAGGAGCCCACCGATGTCCGCCTCTCGCCCGAGGTGGCCGGCCAGTGGAAGTGGGTGGACGCCAGCACCCTGCGCTTCGAGCCCCAGGGTCACTGGCCCATCGGCGAGCACTACACCCTCAAGCTCGGCCGCAAGAGCCTGGCCCCGCATGTGGCGCTCAAGGAGCGCCAATACGAATTCGACGCCGCCGGCTTCACCATGAACGTCGGCTCGGCCGAGTTCTACCAGGACCCGGTGCAGGCCGGCTTGCGCCGCGTGGTCATGACGCTGGACTTCAACCACCCGGTGGACGCCAAGGCGCTGGAAAGCCGCATCCACCTGGACGACGGCAGCGAGCGCAAGTTCAGCGTGAGCTACGACGCCCAGCGCCTGCAGGCCACCGTGCAGTCCGAGCCGCTGGCCATTCCCGCGCAGACGGTGGCCATGCAGATCACCATCGACAAGGGCGTGGGCGCCCAGCGCGGCGGCCCGGGCACGCCCGCGCCGGTGGTCAAGTCGGTCGATGTGCCAGGGCTCTACAGCCTGGCCATCAGCGAGATCAGCACCGCCGTGGTCAGCAACGACGCCGGCGACCCCGAGCACGTGCTGCACCTGGGCGCCAGCATGGCCGTGCACGAGCGCGAGTACGCCCGCACTGTGCAGGCCTGGATGCTGCCCGTGTCCGACAAGGACGGCGGTGAGCCCTTCGCCTGGAGCGACCCGGCCGAGGTGACGCCGGCTGTGCTCCAGCGCGCCAAGCCCATGAAGCTCGACCCCATCGCCAGCGAGCGCGAGGTGACCGAGGCCGCATCCTTCCGCCTGCCCCAGGCCGAAGGCGGGCGCTTCCTCTTCGTCAAGGTGGCCAAGGGCATGAAGTCGCCCGGCGGCTACCTGCTGGGCAGCGACCGGCTGGAGATCCTGCAGATCAAGACCTTCGCGCCCGAGCTGTCCATCATGAGCCGCGGCTCGCTGCTGGCCCTGTCCGGCGAGAAGAAGCTGCCCCTGCTGGTGCGCGACCTGCCGGGCGTGAAGATCGACATCGCCCGCGTGCTGCCGCAGCAGCTGCACCTGCTGGTCAGCCAGGCCGATGGCAACTTCAGCCAGCCGCAGTTCTACGGCCGCGTGAACGACGACACCCTGGCCGAGCACTTCGAGCGCGAGATCCCGCTCAAGCTCAAGCCCGGCAAGTCCCACTACGAAACGGTGGACTTTGCCGAGTACCTGCAGGCCGGCGGCGAGCGCCGCGGCGTCTTCCTGCTCAAGGTGCAGGGCTACGACCCGGCCGCCAAGCGCGGCCCCGCCACCGGCGGTGACGAGGGCGATGCCAGCGCCATGGCCGGCGGCGAAGGTGAAGGCGAGGGCTGCTGCGAGGGCGATGCCGAAGCCGCGCAGGTCGACCCCACCACCATCCACGACCAGCGCCTGGTCATCGTCACCGACCTGGGCCTGATCGCCAAGCGCGCGGCCGACGGCACGCGCGACGTCTTTGTGCAGTCCATCGCCAGCGGCCAGCCGGTGGGGGGCGCGCGCATCGAGGTGTGGGGCCGCAACGGCCTGGTGCTGGCCAACGCCAGCACCGACGCCAGCGGCCACGCCCGCCTGCCCAACCTCAACGGCTACACCCGCGAGAAAACCCCCGTGCTGCTGCTGGCCCGCAAGGACGGTGACCTCAGCTTCCTGCCCATGGGCGGCGCGGCCAGCCTGGGCCGCGGCGAGCGCACGCTGGACATGTCGCGCTTCGACGTGGGCGGCCTGCACACCAGCGGCGTGCCCAACCAGATGACGGCCTTCCTCTTCAGCGACCGCGGCATCTACCGCCCCGGTGACACGCTGCACGTGGGCATCGCCGTCAAGGCGTCCAACTGGGCCACCTCGCTCAAGGACCTGCCGGTCGAGGCCGAGATCATCGACCCGCGCGGCCTGAGCGTGCGCCGCGAGACCCTGCGCCTGGGCCCGGCCGGCACCGCCGAGCTGGCCCACAGCACGCAGGACAGCTCGCCCACCGGCAACTACACCGTCAACCTCAGCCTGCCGCGCCAGACCAGCGCCAACGCGCCGGACGTGCCGCCGCTGCTCATCGGCTCCACCACCGTCAAGGTGCAGGAATTCCTGCCCGACCGCACCAAGGTCAGCGCCCACCTCTCCACCGAGGTGGCCGAAGGCTGGGTGAAGCCCGACGACCTGAAGCTGCAGGTGCATGTGGAAAACCTCTTCGGCACCCCGGCGCAGAACCGCCGCGTGGAAAGCCGGCTCACCCTCACCCCCACCTGGCCGCGCTTTCGCAGCCTGCCCGACTACAGCTTCTACGACCCCAGCGTGAACCGCCGTTCGCAGATGGACGACCTGGGCGCCGTGCAGACCGACGACAAGGGCAACGCCGAGGTGGACCTGCGCCTCGCGCGCTTCGAAGCCGCCACCTACCAGGCCCATGTGCTGGTCAAGGCCTTCGAGCCCGAAGGCGGCCGCAGTGTGGCTGCCGAAGTGCAGAGCCTGGTGAGCGACCAACCCTGGCTGGTGGGCGTGAAGACCCCCGACCCGCTGGACTACATCGCCCGCAACGCCAAGCGCGAGATCCAGCTCATCGCCATCGACCCCAAGGCCCGGAAGATCGCCGTGCCCGGCCTGAAGCTGGTGCGGGTGGAGCACAAGGTGCTGTCGGTGCTGGTCAAGCAGAACAACGGCCTGTACCGCTATGAGAGCCGCGCCAAGGACGTGACGCTGGACGAGCAGCCGCTGGCCATTGCCGCGGCCGGCAGCAAGGTGGCGCTCAACACCGGCGCGCCCGGCAACTTCGCGCTGGAAGTGCGCAACGCCCAAGGCCAGGTGCTCAACCGCGTGCAGTACACCGTGGCGGGCCGCGCCAACCTCAGCCGCTCGATGGACCGCAACGCCGAGCTGCAGATCAAGCTCAACAAGAAGAGCTACGAGCCTGGCGAGACCATCGACCTGGCCATCCAGGCGCCCTACACCGGCGCCGGCCTCATCACCATCGAGCGTGACAA
Source organism: Ideonella benzenivorans (assembly GCF_020387415.1). GTDB lineage: Bacteria > Pseudomonadota > Gammaproteobacteria > Burkholderiales > Burkholderiaceae_C > Ideonella > Ideonella benzenivorans. Next base: position 489,193 of record NZ_JAGWCB010000018.1, read on the forward strand.
GGTCTACGCCCACGCCTGGTTCAAGGCCGACCAGACCGCCAGCGTGCAGCACATCGCCCTGCCCAAGGACTTCGAGGGCAACGGCTATGTGAACGTGCAGTTCGTGCGCGACCCGTCCTCCGACGAGATCTACACCAGCCCGCTGTCCTACGGCGCCGTGCCCTTTGCCACCGGGCTGGACCGCCGCACCGCCAAGATCAGGCTGGACGCGCCCGCCCTGGCCAAGCCCGGCGACACCCTGAAGATGACCCTGCACAGCGACAAGCCGGCGCGGGCCTTCGTCTTCGCGGTGGACGAGGGCATCCTGCAGGTGGCGCGCTACACCACGCCCGATCCGCTCAAGCACTTCTTCCAGAAGCGCGCGCTGGAGGTGAGCACCCTGCAGACCCTGGACCTGGTGCTGCCCGAGTTTCGCAAGCTCATGCAGAGCGCCGCCCCCGGCGGCGACGGCGAGGGCGAGGCCGGCAAGCACCTCAACCCCTTCAAGCGCAAGCGCGACAAGCCGGTGGCCTACTGGTCCGGCCTGGTGGACGTGAACGGCGAGAAGACCTTCAGCTACACCCTGCCCGACACCTTCAACGGCGCCGTGCGGGTGATGGCCGTGGTCGTCAGCGACGAGGCCGTGGCCTCGGCCACCACCACCAGCACCGTGCGCGGCGACATCGTGCTGCTGCCCACCGTGCCCACCTCGCTCGCCCCGGGCGACACGGTGGACATCGGCGTGGGCGTGGCCAACAACATCGCCGGCTCCGGCAAGGACGCCCCCATCCGCCTGGCCCTGGCCGTGGGCAAGGGGCTGGAGGTGGTGGGCGACGCCGCGCAGACCGTCAAGGTCAGCGAAAAGGGCGAGGCCACCACCGTCTTCCACCTGCGCGCCAAGCCCGGTGCGCAGGCCGTGCTGGGCTCGGCCAGCGTGGCCTTCACCGCCACGTCCGGCAAGGCCAGCGCCAAGCTCAGCACCGACCTGAGCGTGCGCCCCGCCTCGGCCCTGGTGACCCTGGTGCAAAGCGGCACCGCCGTGGGCGCGGGCGAGCTCAAGTCCCAGCTGGACGCCTACCCCGCCTTCGCCCGCAGCGACCTGGCCGTGTCGGCCACGCCCTGGGCCTTTGCCTCCGGCCTCATCCGCTACCTGGACGGCTACCCCTACGGCTGCACCGAACAGCTGGTCAGCCAGACCCTGCCCTCCGTGGTGCTGGCCGCCCAGCCCGAGCTGGCCAAGGAGCTCAACAAGAGCCGCGCCGCGCTGGGCCAGACGGCCTTCAGCCCGCAGCAGGCGCTGCAGCGCACGCTGACCCAGTTGCGTGCCCGCCAGACGGCCGACGGCGGCTTTGCCATGTGGCCGGGCGGCACCGCCGATGACTTTGCCAGCACCTACGCCCTGCAGCTGCTGCTGGAAGCCAAGGACCGCCAGCTGACCGTGCCGCCGGACATGGTCAGCAAGGCCACCGTCTACCTGCAAAGCCGCCTGGGCCATGGCGACACCAGCAGCGCCTTCAGCTGGCGCACCCGCGCGCAGATGGCCTACCTGCTCACCCGCCAGGGCGTGCTGGTGCCCGCCGCGCTGGCCAACCTGCGCCAAGCCCAGCAGGCCGCCCTGCAGCGCGACAAGGCCAGCCCCCTGGCCACCGACCTGGGCGCGGCCTACCTGGCCGCCGCCTTCGCGCTGCAAAAGCAGGACGCCACCGCCCAGGCCCTGATGGCCCCGGTGTGGAGCGACCTGCAGCAGCGCGTGGCCCGCAAGCAGCCTCTCAACCGCTGGGACTATTACTACGACCCGCTGGTGCACGACAGCACGCTCATCCTGCTGGGGGCGCGCCACTTCCCCAAGCTGCTGGCCAGCCTGCCGGTGGAAAGCTGGAGCCGCCTGGCCGCCATGATCGGCGAGGGCTGGTACAGCACCCAGTCCTCGGCCACCACCATCCTGGCGGTGGACGCCTACGCCCGCGCCGCCGCCGCGTCGGCCGGCGGCAGCGTCACGGCCCAGGCGGTGGACAAGGCCGGCAAGAGCCTGGCCCTGCCGCTCACCGGCGAGCTGCGCAGCCTGCAGCAGGCTGCCGTGCCCAATGGCACCGCCAAGCTCAAGCTGTCCAACCCCGGCAACCTGCCGCTCTATTACGGCTGGGCCGAAACCGGCTACGAGCGCAACCTGCCCGACACCGCCGTCACCCACGGCCTGGAAATCACCCAGGCCATCCTGGACGAGAAGGGCAACGCCATCAGCGAAGCCCGCATCGGCCAGGAAGTGACGGTGCGCCTGACCGTGCGCGCCCTGGACCGCGACAGCGCCCGCCAGGTCGTGCTGGTCAACGTGCTGCCCAGCGGGCTGGAGCCGGTGTTGAACAGCGGCAGCAGCGACGACGAAGCGCCCGACACCCCGCTGTGGCAACGCCGCGTGGGCGGCAGCGGCAGCTGGAGCCTGAGCTACGTGGACATCCGCGAAGACCGGCTCATCTTCTTCGGCGACGTGGGCCGCAACGTGCAGGACATCAGCTTCAAGGCCCGGGCCACCAACGTCGGCCAGTTCGCCCTGCCCGCGGCCTATGCCGAAGCCATGTACGAGCGCCGCGTCTACGGCCGCTCGGCGGCGGGCCGCTTCAATGTGGCGCCGCTGGGCAAGTAAGGGCCCGGGCCCCGGGTGGATGGCGCGGTGGCCGCGGTGGGCCGCCCGCGCCGCCACCGGCCTGGGCCTGCTGCTGGCGCTGCTGCTCACCCTGCGCCTGTGGCCGCACGCGCCCCTGCGCGAACAGCTGGCCCTGTCCACCCCGCTGTACGACCGCCACGGCAGCCTGCTGCGCCTGACCCTGGCGCCCGACGAGCAGTACCGCCTGTGGACCCCGCTGGACGCCATCGCCCCGCCCCTGGTGCAGGCCACCCTGCTCTATGAGGACCGCGGCTTCTGGTGGCACCCCGGCGTGGACCCGGCTGCCCTGGCCCGCAGCGCCTGGCAGATGGCCCGCGGCGGCCGCCGTCAGGGCGGCTCCACCCTCACCATGCAGCTGGCCCGCCGGCTCTATCACCTGGACAGCAGCAGCCCCGGCGGCAAGCTGCAGCAAATGGCCGCTGCCCTGTGGCTGGAAGCCCGTTACGGCAAGCGCGAGCTGCTGGAGGCCTACCTCAACACCGCGCCCTACGGCAGCAACATCGAAGGCGCCGGCGCCGCCAGCCTCGTCTACTTCCACCACGACGCCGCCCACCTCACCCTGCCCGAAGCGCTGACCCTGGCCGTCATCCCCCAGCACCCCGGCCAGCGCGTGGCCGCCGGCCGCACAGGCACGCCCACCACGGCCGCCAGCGCCGCCCCCAACCCCGCGCTGGAAGCCGCCCGCCAGCGCCTGTGGGCGCTCTGGCGCGCGCGCCACCCCGGCGAGGCCGACGCCCACCTGCCCCCGCTGGCCGCCCTCAGCCGCGGCCAGCTGCCCTTCGAAGCCCCGCACCTTACCGACATGCTGCTGGCCCAGGCCCGCCAGGCCAGCGCGCGCGACAACCCCGTGCTGGAAGCCGACGGCAGCATCCACACCACGCTGGACCTGCCCATGCAGCGCACCCTGGAACGCGTGATGGCCGCCTACCTCAAAGGCCGGGCCGGCGTGGGCATCCGCAACGCCAGCGCCCTGCTGCTGGACGCATCCACCATGCAAGTGCGCGCCGTCGTCGGCTCGGCCAACTACCGGGACGAAGCCATCGCCGGCCAGGTCAACGGCACCCTGGGCAAGCGCTCGCCCGGCTCCACCCTCAAGCCCTTCATCTACGCCCTGGGGCTGGACCAGGGCCTGCTGCACCCCCGCACCCTGCTGAAGGACGCGCCCACCGCCTTCGGCCCCTTCACGCCCGAGAACTTCGACGGCCAGTTCATGGGCCCCGTGGCCGCGCAGGACGCGCTCATCCGCAGTCGCAACATCCCCGCCGTCGCCCTGGCGGCGCGGCTCACCCAGCCCAACCTCTACCAGTTCCTGCAGCTCAACCACATCAGCCGGCTGGAAAGCGAAGCCCACTACGGCCTGGCCCTGGTGCTGGGTGGCGGGGAGGTGACGCCCGAAGAACTGGCCCGCCTCTACGCCCTGCTGCCCAACGGCGGCGTGGCCCGCCCGCTGAGCTACCTGCGCCCGCCGCCGCAAGGCCCCCGCGCCGCGCCGCCTGAAGAAGCCGCCGCCCCGCCGCGCCTGCTCAGCCCCGAAGCCGCCTTCATCACCCTGGACATGCTGCGCCAGACGCCCCGGCCCGACACCGGCGCCCCCGCCCAGCCCGCCATCGCCTGGAAGACGGGCACGTCGTGGGGCTTTCGGGATGCGTGGACGGCCGGCGTCTTCGGCCGCCATGTGCTGGTGGTGTGGGTGGGCGAATTTGACGGCAGCGGCAACCCCGCCTTCATCGGCATTGACGCCGCGGCCCCGCTCTTTCTGCGCATGGTGGACGCGCTGCGCGCTCAGCGCCTGGACCCGGGCGAACTGCCCCAGCCCCAGCCCGCCAATCTGCGCCGCGTGGAGGTGTGCACCAGCACCGGCGCCCCGCCGGACGCCCTGTGCCCCGCGCGCACCACCACCTGGTTCATCGCCGGCAAATCGCCCATCCAGCCCAGCCACCTGCACCGCGCCCTGTGGGTGGACGCGCAAACCGGCCAGGTGCTGTGCGGCCCCCAGGCCGCCAGCGCCCCGCATGCCAAAGAAGTGGTGGTGGAACAGTGGGGCAGCGACATGCAGCGCCTGTTCAAACAAGCCGGCCTGCCCCGCCGCACCCTGGACGACAGCGCCTGCCGCCACGGCGGCAGCTCAGCCGGCAGCACCCTCGGACCAGTGCCCGACGCCACCGGCGCCGACGCACCCACCATCACCTCGCCCCTGCGCGCCGTGCGCTACCTGCTCAACCCCCGCAAGCCCCAGCCCCTACTGCTGCGCGCCGACGCCGCGGCCGGCGTCAAAACCCTGTACTGGTTTGCCAACGACAGCCTGCTGGGCCGCACCGCCCCCGGCGAAAGCCTGCCCTGGCTGCCCCCCCAACCCGGCGACTACAGCCTGCGGGTGGTGGATGAGGTGGGAAGGGTGGACGTGAGGGGGGTGAGGGTAGAGGGGCAGGATTGACTTCGGCGAGGTCGATCAAGATCATTTCCGCTTCTGTAAGTTGCCTGCCGACCCGCTTTCTGATGGGCGTTCCAAACCAAATATCTTTGACGCGCAGTCGGTATGGGGCACGCTCCAATTAGGACCGTGAGTTGATCGTCTGCTCAGCGTCGTCTGAGCTTGCTCCCGCTTTATTTCGGATACGTTCAACTGTACCGACAGCCCGTCTAAAGCACGGATGTATCTGCACCTCTTCGAAGCGAGGTTCGTGCCGACCTTGGTACGAGTACACCGTTTTGCTTCCACCTTCTCCGCCCTGAACAAAATCTCCTATGAATCCGATTTCATACAAGACCTGCAGCAACTTGGGAACGTCGGTCGCATCTACTATTTCGTTGAACCACGCGGAATTCAGCGTTACCTCTGTTAGAACCTTGAGTAACATCTCATCGACTTCAGATCGCTTCAAGTGGTACTTGACCCTGAAGAAATTTGTCTTCCAGTAAGCAAATACGTCGACCAATCCTGGGTATTGGTTTGAATATTCGGAGCAAAGGTCGTCAAGTTTCCACTCGGAATAGCTTAGCTCTGATTGTTTTAAAGCCTCGTCGCTTGGTTGATCGGAATCAACGGATTCGGTGTAGTATCTGGATAATTGGATTAGTTCACGTGGTCGGCCAAGTGTTCTCTCATATAGCCAGTTGTCGCTATTGCTTGTCCCGATCGTGTGAGGGAAAACCGTGTAGAGGGGGGAGTTTAATCTTGAAAGTCCGATCAACTCCCTGTTGAAATTAATTCTTTCGCACAATATGGACATCAGATCATTCTTGTCCCATCGTAAGCGTTCGATATTTCTGTACTTGTCCGAGTGTTGTGTTTTTGTGATGAGGATTGAGTAGACGTCTTCTCGCAGGAAAACGCATAGGAACATGTTGCGACTAAGCGAGGCCAAGTAATTTACTGCGGAAAGAAGACCTAGTAGGAGATTGTTCGCTGCTTCGCTGTTATTCCATCCCAAGTCCAGGTCATCGATCAGTACAACGAATTTCGCACCATCCTCTGCGATTGCACGGAAGTGGTGCTCCAGGGCATCCACATCGGCGACATTACGAAGCTCGCGCTCCAAAGCAAGCCCGAAATCCCCTAGTTCTCCTACCTTCGCTTTAATCTTTGTGAGAACATCCGATATATTCTCCACAAGGTCCTTTGACGTGCGATTTAGATCTACGCTGATCTGTCGTGCGAACTCTAGGCTGCTCTTCGCATATCGTCCCTTTGCGCAATGGCCTACCACGCAGAGGCAATCCAATAGTATCTGACGAATCCACGTGTGTTGAAAGAATATCTCTTGGCCGAATCCTCCGGAAATATCCTTGTCATTCAGAATGTTTCGGATGGAGTTGAACTTGGGGGAAAGATTGATGACGTGGGTGTTTTCTTCTGAATTGAAGGTCTCTTCTAGTTTCTTTCTCACTGCACTCTTGCCAGATCCCTTTCGCCCGACAATCATATTTTTCTGACGGTCGCGTAGTCTCTGGAATGCGGTTGATTCGACGAAGTAACGAAGAAGGTATGGGTCCTTTTCGGCGCTATCGTCGCCCCAATTAATGTTTGAGAGATTCATGGGGGTGATTTGAAATGGTTTTATTGCGATTGGGTGTGGGGTCAATGCTGACGCGCGGGGTGCGTGCGTCGACGATTTGGCGGATGCATGGCAATGGCACGCAGTACCACCGCGCCCACGCCGACCGAGGCGGTGGCAATGGCGGTGGCGGTTTGCCAGTTCAGCAGGGGTTTGGATGGCGGCTCTGCCGCAGGGGCCGCAGCGGGGGCGGCCAAAGAGTTTTCTTCTGTCATGCCCGGGTTTCCCAACGGGCCGAGTTTGCGCGTGTGTCGATTTGCAAACGAGGGGCGGCATCCTCTCTCGGGAGGATGATTCACCCAGCGACTGTCAGGGTTTCCTTTTGGCGGTGCCGGGGTGTTCTGTGAACGCGGCCGCCAGCCGGCGTGGCGTCAGCCCTTCGGCAGATGCCGCGTCACCCTGGCCCGCAGCAGCGCCACCAGCGCCGGGTCCATGTAGCGGTAACGGTCTGGAATGCCCAGGCACACCACCGTCTTGCCGGTCAGCTGCGGGCGAAAGCGCGCCTTCAGCCGCGCCTGGTGGTCGCGCTCCATCACAAAGATCAGGTCGGCCCAATCCACCAGTTCCGCCGTCAGCGGGTTTTCGGCGTCATGGTTCAGGCCGGCCGACAGGCATTCCACGCCCGGCGCGTCGGCAAACACCGCCTCGGCGGTGGGGCTGCGCCACTGGTTGCGGCTGCAGATGAAAAGGACGCGGGTGGGGGCACACTGCGGGCTCATGCTCCACCATCTTTCCATCGCGGTGTCCAACCTGCAACTCAGCGGCGCCTTCTACGACGCCGCGCTGGGCGCCCTGGGCTACCGGCGTGTGTTTGAAGACGACACGGCCATTGGCTACGGGGTGGAGGACGGCAAGGACAAGCTCTGCCTGAAGCTGCGCACGCCGGTCATCGCGCCGGGGCCGGGCTTTCATGTGGCGTTTGCGGCGCCCAGCCGTGCGGCGGTGGACCGCTTCCACGCGGCCGCGCTGGCGGTGGCCGGCCAGTGCAACGGCGCGCCGGGCCTGCGGCCACACTACGGGCCAAACTACTACGCGGCCTTTCTCATCGACCCGGATGGGCATGCCATCGAGGCGGTGATCAATGAGGCAATTTGACCGTTGGCGTCACCGCACACAGCACCTTGGCGCTTTGGCGTAGCCCTCAACCTCAGGGGATAGAGATGTCATCCTTTTCAGACCCAAAGGCCATTGCCGGCTATGCGGAAAACGCAATGCGCCGCGTCCCCGGGCTGGTGGACGTACACCGTATGGCGGCAGTGCTATTGGCTGAAAGCACACCTCCCGAGGGGCGGGTGCTGGTCGTTGGCGCGGGTGGTGGAATGGAGCTCAAATTCTTCGCTGAGTCATTCCCAGGCTGGCACTTTGATGGCGTCGACCCCTCCGCCGAAATGCTGGGCGTTCTCAAATCTGAAGTGCAACACCCCACCCGGGTTGCTTGATCAGTGGACTGTAGCCTGATGGGCTTGGGCCAAGCCGCGCATGAGTTCTGCGAAGACCTGAATGGGGCTGCGCCAGTTCAGG
>NZ_JAGWCB010000006.1 GCF_020387415.1 Ideonella benzenivorans
CTGTAGCCCTGCTGGCGCAGCGCCGCCAGCGTCACGCGGTCTTCAGCTTGCAGCTGCCTGTATCTCATCTTCATCTTCACACCTTACCGGAGGGGCAAGGTGTTGCACTTCGGATTTGAGAACGCCCTGGATTTGGCGAGAACCTCTCTCGGGCCCCTGGCTTCCCGAGTTCAACTGCACAATGGCTACGTCGAAGCGGCGCCCATGGGGCCGTTCGATGCAGCGTCCTGTCTTCTGACGCTGCACTTCACCACCGAAGCTGACCGGCTCAGAACATTGCGTGAAATTCATTCGCGGCTGAAGCCCGGAGGCGTCTTCGTCGCAATGCACTACAGCATCCCTCACAATCCTGAGGAGCGTGAGTTGTGGTTGTCCAGGTGCGCGGAGTTCGCCATCTCGTCAGGAGTGGATCGGAATCAGGCGAGAACATCGGCAGAGTTGATCGGTCAACAACTGCCGATCCTTTCGCCCAAAGAAGACGAAGCGCTCATGCGAGAGGCTGGTTTCAACGAAATCAGCACCTTCTATATCGGCTTGGCGTTTCGCGGCTGGGTGGCGCGTGCCTCGACTCAAGCGGATTAAGTATGCTGCGAACCGGCTATGAGTCCCACTCCGGCCTCCATGCTCAGCATAGGTGCCGGATAACTCACGCCGTCGAGCACACTACGGCATTTTGTCGCGCCATCTGAACTTTGCATCTGGTGGCGATTATGTGCCCACTGACGTAGCCCGGTCTTCGATAGTATTACTCATACAGGGCATGCCTTCCGAGGGCGAGCGTTAATGGGTAGCACTAGCAGCAACCCCCGGTTTCGCAGAGTTTTTTCCAATCACTGCGTCAAGTTGCTCGACCGGAATGAGTGCGTCAGCGGGGAACGTCGCGGCTAAGGTTGCGCGAGCAGCCTTCAATTTTTCAGTCGTTGCGCGCAACTCAGGTACGGCGGCACTCAACTCCTCTTCAGCTTTGCCAAGCTCCTTTATGGCTTGGTCTGCGCTTCGTTTGGCGAAGTCGAAACCATAGCCCGATGATGTTCTGAGATCGTCAAGAGACTTCTCTGCAAAATCGTTTGCGCTGCTAAATGCTAAAGTCTTTCGATACTTTTGAAGCATGGCGCGAAGGTATTCCTGGCTGGCCTTTAAATAAGTAACTACGGGATCGGATACGGGGGCGGTCTTGGGGGACGAAATTGTTTGAACTTCAATAAGATGCTTGTCGACCTCTGAGATATCTAGCTCAAGCTTCTCGAAGAGCTCTTTGAAAGTTATTTTTGTATCTGCCTCTGTCTCATACCGCGCGGAGTTTGCAACTCGTAAAGATACGTTTTTGACGTGCGGCAAAAGAGCTTCCATGAACTGCCTCTGCTCATACTTTGAATATGAAAAATATGCCACTGCAGATAGTGCGATGGAAACTGCTACTAGAAATATCTTCTTCATTTTATCTTCCTGCTATGGCCGGTGTGGCTTTCTGAAGTTCAACGTCTCAGTCTGTGCAAGCGGATGCTGTATGTCAGCTTGCCTCAAAGGCTAGACTCCACCTTGCCTGCGAAGAAATCTGCTTGGTTCATAGATGTGTTCGAGTGACTCACGATCAGTGCATTTGGCTTTCTCCGTGATCAGTCTCATCTCATCATCAAGATCCTGGTCGAACATGACATGGTTTTCATGCGGCGGCAGCGGCGATGGGTGGTCGAAGAGTTTTCTTATGTTGTCATGCCTAGATTTCCATCGGGCTGAGTTTGCGCGTGTATCGAATTGCAAACGAGGGGGCGCATCCTCCCTCGGGAGGATGAATCACCCAGGGGCTGTCAGGGTCTCCTTTTGGCAGCGCCGGACGATGGGTGAATGCGGCCAACGGCCGCAGCTTCGTCAGCCCTTCGACAAATGCCGCGTCACCCTGGCGCGCAGCAGCGCCACCAGCGCCGGGTCCATGTAGCGGTAGCGGTCTGGAATGCCCAGGCACACCACCGTCTTGCCGGTCAACTGCGGGCGAAAGCGCGCCTTCAGCCGTGCCTGGTGGTCGCGCTCCATCACGAAGATCAGGTCGGCCCAATCCACCAGTTCCGCCGTCAGCGGGTTTTCGGCGTCATGGTTCAGGCCGGCCGACAGGCATTCCACGCCCGGCGCGTCGGCAAACACCGCCTCGGCGGTGGGGCTGCGCCACTGGTTGCGGCTGCAGATGAAGAGGACGTTGGTCAATGCGGATGAAAGTGGGCCGGCCCGTTACAGTGCGAGGCAGCTTGCCATCGGCAAGATTCGGGCGCTGGTATGTATCCGGCCCGGCAAGATGAGGTGACGCCAATCATGCAAGGTTTGCGCGCGTTCGGGGCCATGCTGGCCTCGCTTCTGTTGGCCAACGGCTTGCTGTGGCATGTGCTGTCCGCCAATCTGGATGAGGGCATCTATCCGCCCGAAGCTGATTCCATTGGCATCCCAATGATGAGCGCCATCGGCGGCTCCTTCGTGGCGCTGTTGGCGGTGGGGGTGGCTGTTTCGCTGCCTCGACGAGGACGCGTCTGGCGGCTTGTCGGCAGCGCCTTTGCCGTGTTCGCCACCTTGCTGGCTTTGCTCCTGGCATTGGCGTGGTGCAGCCCGCATCACTTCCTGGCCGCTGCGGGCTTTCTGACCATGGCGCTGGCCAGCGCGTGGTCATGGTGGCAGGCTCGGCCTGTGTGAACAGGTTTGATCATCCATGCTCAGCCACCTCTCGCTTGCAGCGTCCAACCTGCAACTCGGTGGAGCCTGCCCATGCCGGTGCTGGCCATCGGTGGGGAACTGAGCGTGGGCCCAGCGGCTGCCGCTTCTGGCAGAGCCGTGAGCGCCTTGCAGCGCGCCGGACCTACCGGCGCTTTCCGGGCCGCTCCATGGCGACCTCGGACGTCTTGAACCCCAGCTTCTCGTAGAAGGCCGACACGCCCGTGCGGCCGGCGCGCAGCACCCAGGTCATGCGCTCGTTGTCACCCATCGCCGTCTGCACCAGGGCCGAGCCGATGCCGCGGCCACGGTGTTCGCCGTCCACCACGACCATCGAGATGTAGCCATTGAACAGCCCATCGCTGATGGCTCTGAGGAAGCCGATGACCCGTGCTTGCTCAACCGCCACCAGGGCCACTTGCGAGCGATCCACCAGCTCGCGGAAGACAGCGGGGTCCTCCACACGCGGCCCCCAGCCATTGGCAGCCAGGAGCAGGCGGGCCGGTTCGATTTCCTCGGGCAGGATGGGGCGGATCTGCATGGGTTTGATGTTGCGGGTGAGGCGCTCAGTCTCCGTCCATTTCGTCCAGTGCTTCACGCAGCTTCTGGATGTTGGCCTCGAAGTCTCCGTCGTCTTTCCACTTCTTCACCATGGCCACCACCTCATCCGCGGTGTACCGCTTGGCTTTGAGCTTGGCGATGTCCTCGACCATCTCGTCAAAGTCCTTCAGCGCCTTCTCTTTGCTCGAGTCAGCTTGGAAGTCCGCTTCATGGGCCTTCACGACCGGCACAAGCACGTCCAGGATCCGCCCCAATTGGCGGCCATAGCTGTATTCGCTGCCAATGCGCTTCTCGGCCATGGGGTCCTTGGTCCCCACGATGTTGTAGTTGACCAGCCCCACCTGCCCGACGATCTCGCCCCAGGTCCTGATCCATTGGGTGACGTCGCCCGACAGGGGCCAGCGGTTTCCTTTCAGCAGCGCAATCTGCCAGGCCAGCCAGGCATCGCCCAGGTCGGCCAAGGTCTTGGGGCTGTGTTTGGAAGAGGCCTGCTGCGTGGTGGCTGTTGCCATGGTGCTGCTCCCGGGCTGGGGCCCACGGGCGTGGGCGCTGTCCGCCATCGTGCATGACGCCAGCGCTCACGCCATCAGCAGTTCGAGGGGGGCAGCGCTTCCCGGCACACCGCCAGCACCAGGCCGCGCAGCCAGCGGTGGCCCGGGTCTCGCTCCAGCCGGGGGTGCCACATCTGGGAGATGACGATGGGCTCGGTGCTCACCGGCAGGGCAAAGGCCACCAGGGCCTCTTGCCGGGTGAAGAAGGATGCGGGCACCAGGGCCACCAGGTCCGTCTCTGCGGCAATGGACAGCGCGGCCCGGAAGCTGGGCACCATGGTCGCCACGGTGCGGCGCAGGCCGCGTTCGGCCAGGGCGTCGTCCACCGGCCCGGCGCCATGGCCCCGGCGCGAGGCCACGATGTGGCCGCAGGCGGCGTAGCGCTCGGGGGTGAGGGGGCCGTTTTGCAGCAGCGGGTGGCCCGGTCGCACGGCACCCACGAAGTGGTCGCGGTAGATGGCCTGCACCCGCACCTCGGGCCCGGTGGCAGGGCCCAGCACGCCCAGGTCCAGGTCGATCAGGCCTTCGCGCAGGGGGCGCACGTCCTTGTCGGGCTTGGGCGCAAAGCGCAGGCGCACGCCGGGTGCCTCGCGGGCGGCGCGGGCCACCAGGGCGGGGGCGAAGGCTTCGATGAAGCCGTCGTTGGCGCGCAGGGTGAAGGTGCGTTCCAGCGTGGCCAGGTTCCAGTCCTCGCCCGCGGGCTGCAGCACGGCGCTGGCGTCGCGGGCCAGGGCCTGCACCTGTTCGCGCAGGGCCAGGGCGTGCGGGGTGAGCACCATGGCGCGGCCGGCGCGCACCAGCAGCGGGTCGCCGGTGGCGGCGCGCAGGCGGGCCAGGGTGCGGCTCATGGCCGATTCGCTCAGCTGCAGGCGCTCGGCGGCGCGGGTCACGCTGGCTTCGGAGAGCAGCGCATCCAGCGCGGGCAGCAGGTTCAGGTCGGGGGCCATGGGCATGGGCGCAAAGCTAGCATGGCGTGGCGCGCCGGGGGTGGGTTTGAACCCTGGCGTGACGCGCATGAATGACCTGCACGCCACGCGCTGGGCAGGCGGGCGGCGCCTGCCTAAGCTGGCGGTGCCTTGTTGCCGACCTCTGCTGCTGAGCCTTGCCACCATGTCCTCACCTGTTGCCGCGGCCTCGCCCGCCCTGCCGCCCGCTCCCTCTGCCGCCCCGGCCGTGGCCGATGGCCTGCCCACGCCGCGACGCTGGGTGGCCATGGCCGCGCTGCTGGGCGGCATCGTGCTGGTGGTGCTGGACATGACCATCGCCAACGTGGCGCTGCCCGCCATCGCCCAAGCCCTGCAGGCCACGCCGGCCCAGGCGGTGTGGGTGGCCACGGCCTACCAGCTGGCGGTGGTGATGTGCCTGCTGCCGGCCGCGGCCCTGGGTGAACGGGTGGGCTACCACCGGGTGTTCACCGGCGGGCTGCTGTTGTTCATCGCGGCCTCGGCCTTGTGCGCGGCGGCACCTTCGCTGCCCTGGCTGGTGGCCGGGCGCTGCCTGCAGGGCCTGGGCAGCGGGGCCGTCATGCCGGTGGGGCTGGCGCTGCTGCGCTTCACCTACCCGCGCCGGCTGCTGGGCCAGGCCATCGCCTGGAACGCGCTGACGGTGGCCGCCGCGTCGGCCGCCGGCCCGGCGGCGGGGGCGGCGCTGCTGTCGGTGGCCAACTGGCCCTGGCTGTTCGCCATCAACCTGCCCATCGGCGCGCTGGTGCTGGCGGCCTGCGCCGGGCTGCCGCGGGTGGCGGGCTCGCACCGGCCGCTGGATGTGGGCAGCATCGCCCTGAACGCCGGGCTGTTCGCCGCCTTCGTGCTGGGCACCGACCGGCTGATGGACCAGCCCGCCCAGGGCGCCGCGCTGCTGGCGCTGGCGGCGGTGTGCGGCGTGGGCCTGGTGCGGCGCGAGCTGCCGCGCGCCGCGCCGCTCATTCCGCTGGATCTGCTGCGCAGCCACCCGTTTCGCATCTCCATCCTGGCCTCGGTCTGCTGCTTCACGGGGCAGATGGGCGCCACCGTGGCCACGCCCTTCTACCTGCTGCACGGCCTGGGCCAGAGCACCCTGGCCACCGGCCTGCTGATGACGCCCTGGCCGCTGGCGGTGATGCTGGCCGCCCCGCTGGCCGGCCGCCTGTCGGACCGGCTGCCCACCGCCTGGCTGTGCGCGGGCGGCGGTGCGGTGCTGGCCCTGGGCCTGGCCCTGTGCGCGGCGGTGCCGCTGCAGGGCCACCCCTGGCTGGGCGTGAGCGTGTTCACCGCGCTGGCTGGCGCGGGTTTCGGCTTCTTCCAGACGCCCAACAACCGCAACATGCTGCTCAACGCCCCGCCCGAACGCAGCGGCGCGGCCGGGGGCGCCCAGGGCACCGCCCGCCTCACCGGCCAGACGCTGGGCAGCCTGATGATGGGCCTGCTCTTCCACGTCCTGCCGGCCGGGCCCGCGGCCCGCTGGGGCCTGGCGGCATCGGCCGTGCTGGCGCTGGCGGCGGCGGGCATCAGCCTGCTGCGCAGCCCGGGGCGGGGCGCGGCCACAGCGCCTAGCATCGGGGCATGACGCTGCCGCCCATTCCCACCCACGACCACTGGATCCCCACGCCGCAGGGCCGGCTGTTCGCCCGCCGCTGGACGCCGCCGCAGGCCGAGGGCGAGGCCCGCAGCCCCATCGTGCTGCTGCACGAATCGCTGGGCAGCGTCTCGGTCTGGCGGGATTTCCCCGCCCGGCTGGCGCGCGCCACCGGGCGCGAGGTGATCGCCTACGACCGGCTGGGCTTTGGCCGCTCGGACCCGCACCCCGGCGCCCTGGCGCTGAGCTTTGTGCAGGACGAGGCCCGCGAGGGCTTTGCGGCGCTGCGCGCGCAGCTGGGCATCGGCCGCTTCGTGGCCCTGGGCCACAGCGTGGGCGGCGGCATGGCCCTGGGCTGCGCCCACGCCTGGCCGGACGACTGCGAGGCCCTGGTGCTCGAATCGGCCCAGGCCTTTGTGGAGCCGCTGACGCTGGCCGGCATCCGCGCGGCCGAAGCGCAGTTCGCCGCCGCAGGGCCGGACGGCGCCTCGCCCGCCATGGCCCGGCTGGCGGCGCACCACGGCGACAAGGCACCTTGGGTGCTGCGCGCCTGGGTGGACACCTGGCTGTCCAAAGACTTTGCCGACTGGAACCTGGACGCCCTGCTGCCCGGCTTGCGCTGCCCGCTGCTGGTGCTGCACGGCGAGCAGGATGAATACGGCTCACCCGCCCAGCCCCAGCGCTTCATGGCGCTGGCCGGCGGCCCCGCCACGCTGGCCCTGCTGCCCGGCTGCGGCCATGTGCCGCACCGCCAGCACCCGCAGCAGGTGCTGGACGCTGTGGCGGGTTTCCTGGCGGATCTTCCGGTGGGCTGAACGGGAACTGCGCGCTCCGCGCTGTCAGCCCCCGTCACCCCGGCGGCGCTGCCGCTGGGCCTCCTGGGCTTCGGCCTCGCGGGCCAGCTCGGCCCGCTGGCGGTCGATCTCGGCGGCGTCCCGTTCCAGGCGGGCCAGGGTCGCCGCGTCAAAGCGCAGGCTCTCGGGCAGCGGGGCCTGGCAGGCCTCGCAATGTGCCAGCCGGCGGTTGAACACCGTGAAGCCACAGGCCGGGCAGCGAAAACGGGTGGAGACGGTCATGGTCAGCCGGCAGCCTAACAAATTCAGATCGGGATGGCGGGCGCCGCCTGGTCCGGCTCCGGTCCCCGGTGCAGCACCGTCAGCAGCAGCAGGCAGTCGGTGTGGGCCGTCACCGCATGCGGCTCGCCGGCGGGCACGGCCACCAGTTGGCCGGGGCGCAGCGGGCAGTCGCTGTCGGGGGTGGAGACTTCGGCCTCGCCGCGCAGGCATTGCACGGTGATCTCGCCGCGCACCTGGTGCTCACGCAAGGTGGTGCCGGCTTTCAGCACCAGGCGGATCAGTTGCAGGTGCGGCGTGCGCAGCAGGCTGGTGCTGCGCTCGGCGTTGGGCTGGTCCACACCGGCGTACAGGTCGATGACTTCGTCGTGGCAGGCGTGTTTGAGGGCCATGGTCATGCTCCCGGCGCCGGGCTGGCGCGCATGCGGGAGTGATGCCAGAGTCCGGCCCGCCGCGTCAACCGGGTTGGGCCCAGGGCTCAGAAGTTTTCGGCGGGCAGGGTGGGCTTCACCAACGCCGCCAGCTGGTCCAGCGATTCCTGCCAACCCAGGTGGCACATCTCCAGCGGGACCAGCGCGGGGATGCCTTCCTGCGTGACGGTCAGGTCGGTGCCACAGGACACGGTGCGCAGCGTCACCGTGGTGATCATCTCGCCCGTCAGATTGGGGTCGTCGAAATGGTCGCTGTAGCGGATCGTCTCGTCGGGCACCAGGCGCAGGTAGGTGCCGCCGAAGGCGTGCGTCTGGCCGTTGCCGAAGTTGCGGAAGGACATGCGGTAGCGCCCGCCCTCGCGGGCGTCCATCTCCTGCACCTGGGCCACGAAGCCCTTGGGCGGCAGCCACTTGCACATCGCCTCCGGGTCCAGGAAGGCGCGGTAGACCCGCTCGGGCGGTGCCTTGAGCACGCGGTGCAGGGTGATGGTGCGTTCGGCCATGGCGGTCTCCTCGAGGTCAGGCCCGGACACGGGCTGTTTCTAGAATCCCGGACGATTGCACCACCAACCCGCCAGGAGTCTCACGATGACCACCGCCCCCAACAAGGATTTCGACAACGGCCTGGCCATGCGCAAGCAGGTGATGGGCGAGGCTTTCGTCGAGAAGGCCTTCAGCGGCCTGACCGAGTTCACCGCGCCGCTGCAGGAATACATCACCCGCAACGCCTGGGGCGACACCTGGCAGCGCGAAGGCCTGGACCTGAAGACCCGCAGCCTCATCACCGTCGCCATGCTGACCGCGCTGGGCAAGTCGCATGAGCTGAAAGGCCATGTGCGCGGCGCGCTCAACAACGGCGCCACCCTGCAGGAGATCCAGGAGGTGCTGCTGCACGCCAGCATCTACTGCGGCGTGCCGGCGGCGGTGGAGGGCTTCCGCGCCGCGGCCGAGGTGATCGACGGGCCCAAGGCCTGAGCTCGTCGCGGCGGCGTCAGGCCGCCTTCAGCGCCGCGGCCACGTAGGCGGCGGGCGGCGTGGTGGGCCGGCCGATCAGCGTCGAGAGCTGATGGCCGTCGTCGAACAGCGCGCCCTGGGCCGCACCCAGGTCGAACTGCGGCAGGGCCACCGCCCACCCTTCGGGCAGGCCGGCGCTGCGCAGCACGGCGGTGTACTCGTCGGCCGGCAGGTTCTTGTAGGGCACCGGCTTGCCGGCCTGGCGGCTGATTTCGGCGGCCAGCTCGGCCAGGGTCGGCGCGGTGTCGCCGGCCAGTTCGTAGACCTGGCCGGCATGGGCGGCGGGGTCGGCCAGCACGGTGGCGGCGGCTTCGGCGTAGTCGGCACGGGGGGCCAGGGCCAGACGGCCTTCGCCCGCGCTGCCCAGCAGCGCGCCGTGGGCCACCGCGGCCGGGAAGCCGGCGCTGTAGTTCTCGGCGTACCAGCCGTTGCGCAGCACGGTGGCCGGGATGCCGCTGGCGCGGATCATCGCCTCGGTGGCCAGGTGCTCGGGCGCCAGTGACAGCGGCGAGCGTTCGGCATGCAGCAGGCTGGTGTAGACCAAGTGCTTCACACCGGCCAGCTTGGCCGCGTCGATGACGTGGCGGTGCTGGGCCTCGCGCTGGCCGATCTCGCTGCTGGAGATCAGCAGCAGCGTGTCCACGCCGGCCAGGGCGGCCGCCAGGGTGGGGGCGTCCTGGGTGTAGTCGGCGGGGCGCACGGTCACGCCCAGGTCGGCCGCCTTGGCCGGGGTGCGGGCCAGAGCGATCACGGTGGCGCCGGGGGCACGGGTCTTCAGGCTCTGCAGCACCAGGCGGCCCAGTTGGCCGGTGGCGCCGGTGATGGCGATGGTGGTCATGGTCAGACTCCTCAGAAGGTGTGAAAGCACTGTACGATGGACACTTACTTTTCGGAAGTACGCACATGAAGGGAAGTACCCGGCTCCCGCTGTCCGAAGCCGTGCGCCGCGGCAACCTGCTGGCGGTGGACTGCCCCTCGCGCGAGGTGCTCAAGCACGTCACCAGCCGCTGGGGCGTGCTGGTGCTGCTGGTGCTGGAAACGCGCACCCACCGCTTTGCCGAGCTGCGCCGCGCCGTGGGCGGGGTGAGCGAGCGCATGCTGGCGCAGACGCTGCAATGGCTGGAGGGCGATGGGCTGGTGCGGCGCCAGGCCTTCGATGTGGTGCCGCCGCATGTGGAATACAGCCTGACGCCGCTGGGCCAGGAGGCGGCCGAGCGGGTGCGCCATCTGGCCGACTGGATCGAGACCCGGCTGGGGGAGGTGCTGCAACAGCGGCAGCGCCACACCGACGCGGCGGTCGCGCCCAAGGCCTGACGCAGGGGAGAGACCCTGCCTGTATCCGGGGGTAAGCTCGGGCCATTGCAGTCCTCCGGAGCCGCACGCGCATGCCCGCTGCCGACCCGCTCGTCACCCTGCCTGCCCCCCTGCGGGCCGGCCAGCCTTTCTTCTGGCCCAACCCGCACCGCCTGCCGGCCGCCCAGGCCCTGGCGGCCTGCCCTTACGGCCGTGCCGATGTCGAGGCCGCCGTGGCCCGCTGGCAGCGCTTCGGGCCTCTGCTGGCGCGCTGCTTTCCCGGCAGCGTGGGGCCGGGCGGGCGCATCGACTCCCCGCTGCTGCGCCAGGGCGACGACCACGGCCGGGCGCTGTGGGTCAAGGCCGACCACGCCCTGCCCATCACCGCCTGCATCAAGGCCCGCGGTGGCGTCTACGAGGTGCTCTGTCATGCCGAGCAGCTGGCGCTGGCGGCCGGCCTGCTGACCGAGGGCGGTGACACCGCGGTGCTGGCCGACGCGCCGGCCCGCGCCCTGTTCGCGCAGCACCGGGTGCTGGTGGGCAGCACCGGCAACCTGGGCTACAGCGTGGGCGTGATGGCCCGGGCGCTGGGCCTGGGGGTGGACGTGCACATGTCGCGCGACGCCAAGGCCTGGAAGAAGGACCGGCTGCGCGCGGTGGGGGCCACCGTGGTGGAACACGCCGGCGACTATGCCCAGGCGGTGGCTGCGGCGCGCGCCATCGCCCGCGACGACCCGCAGGCCTATTTCATCGACGACGAGGCCTCGCTGCTGCTGTTCTTCGGCTATGCCGCGGCGGCCTGGGATCTGGCGCCGCAGCTGACGGCCCAGGGCCTCGTGCCCACGCCGGAGCGCCCGCTGCGGGTCTACCTGCCCTGTGGCGTCGGTGGTGCGCCGGGCGGCGTGGCCTTCGGGCTCAAGTGCCTGTTCGGCGACGCGGTGCAGTGCGTGTTCGTCGAGCCGGTGGCCTCGCCCTGCTTCCTGCTGCGCCTGGCCAGCGGGGATGACACGCTGAGCGTCTACGACATCGGCCTGAACAACCAGACCGTGGCCGATGGCCTGGCGGTGCCGCGCGCCTCGGCGAGGGTGGCCGGCCTGGTGGCCCCGCTGGTGGACGCGGTGGTCACGGTGGCCGACGGCGACCTGCTGCGCATGCTGCGCTACCAATGGAACGAGCACGGCCTGAAGCTGGAGCCCTCGGCGGCGGCCGGCTTCGTGGCGCACGAGATGATGGCCGGCCCCTGCGCGGCCACGGTGGCCGCCTGGCGGCCCGAGCCGGTGATGCCGCTGGTCTGGACCACCGGCGGCAAGGGCCTGCCGCGCGACGTGTTCCTGGCCCTGCTGGCGGGCGGCCCGAGCCTGGGGCGGCTGCCGGTGGAGCGCCGAAAACCGGGGGAGGCCGGCGCCATGAAGTCCGGCTGAGCACCGGCCGGGGAGGCCGGGTTTCACACAACAACACCATGAAAACCCACGTCGTTTCCGCCGCCGAGCCGGCCACGGCCGTGGCCCGGTTGGCGCAGCAGCGTGCCGCCGCAGACGCCCCGCAGTTGATCTTCGCCTTCTATGGCGAGGGGGTGGACGACGCGCTGCTGCACCGCCTGCTGGCCGAGCGCTGGCCGCAGGTCCCGGTGGTGGGCGGCACCTCGGCCGGTGGGGTGATGACCCAGGATGGCCTGAGCGGCCCCCGGGGGATCGGCCTGATGGCGGTGGACGACCCCGAAGGCAACTTCGGCGTGGCGGCCGGGCCGCTGGGCCCCGACCCCGAGGCCCGTGCCACGGCCCTGTTGCTGCAGGCCGTGGCCCGCGCCGGCTGCGAGGGCGAGCTGCCCGCGATGGTCTGGGTCTACCAGGCGCCCGGCAGCGAGGAGGCGGTGCTGACCGGCCTGCGCCGGGTGGTGGGTGACCGCTGCCCGATCATGGGCGGCAGCGCGGCCGATGACGCGGTGGCCGGCCACTGGCGCCAGCTGGGGCCGGAAGGCCCGCTGCCCAACGGCCTGTCGGTGGCGGTGCTCTACCCGGCTGGCGCAGTGCGGGTGGTGTTCCAGGGCGGCTACGAGCCCAGTGGCCCGACGGGGGTGGTGACCGGCGTGGGCGGCACGGCTGGACGCCGCGCCGGCCAGCCGGGGGGGCCACCCATGCAGGGCCGCGAGTTGCTCACCATCGACGGCCGCCCGGCTGCCGCCGTCTACAACGGCTGGCTGGACGGCGCCCTTGACGCCCAGCTCGGCGGCGGCGCCGTTCTGGCCGAGACCGCGCTGCAGCCCCTGGCGGTGAAGGTGGGGCAGACGCATGGCCTGTCGCACTACCTGCTGGTGCACCCCTCGGCGGTCACGCCGGCGGGCAGCCTGCGCACCTTCTGCGACCTGCGGGTGGGCGACCGGCTGCACGCGATGCGCGGCGACCGCGCGCGCCTGATCGCCCGCGCCGGCCGTGTCGCGGCGCAGGCGCGCGCCTCGCTGCCGGCGGGCCAGCATGCGGCCGGCGCGCTGATCGTCTACTGCGGCGGCTGCCGCCTGGCGGTGGGCGATGAGCTGGACGCGGTGATGCAGTCGGTGCGTCAGCGCCTGGGGCCGGTGCCCTTTCTGGGCTGCTTCACCTTTGGCGAGCAGGGCTGGCTGCTCAACCGCAATGTGCACGGCAACCTGATGATCGCCGCCGTGGTGCTGGGCGCGCCGGAGGTGCCCCGATGACCGACCACGAGCCCGACCTGCAGAGCACCGAGGCCCTGCGCGACATGCTGCAGAGCCTGCAGCGCCACCACGAGGGGCTCAAGGCCGCCAGCGTGCAGACGCAGAAGCTGCTCGATGCGCTCGAATCCCTGCTGACCCTGGACGCCGAGGCCGACCCCTTCCCGCGGGTGTTCGCCTCGCTGCGGCGGGTGTTCACCTTCTCGCAGGCGCTGATGCTGAGCCAGGGCCGCGAGGCCGAGGCCGACACCCTGTCCTGCACCGTGGCCGAGCCCGAGACCGAGGTGGGCTGCCAGTGGCCGTTGACGCCCCTGCTGCGCAAGGTGCTGGCCGGCCGGGCGGTGGCCACCGTGCCCACCGCGGCGGATCTGGCGGCCGGCCAGGCCACGCCGTCCTGGCTGTACCTGCCGGTGCGGGTGCGCGAGCACCGCGGCATCCTGGCCCTGCGCCGTGGCCCCGGCGAGCTCGGCTTCAGCCGCGACCAGGTGGAGCTGGGCCGGCGCTTTGCGCTGCTGGTGTCGCATGCGCTGGCCACCCGTTTCGCCCACCAGTCGGCGGTGCGCAGCCGCGAGCTGCACGAGCTGGCCGAGCGCCTGCGCCACAGCGAGCAGCAGGCCCAGCGCAACGCCGAACTGCTGCACCACATCGTCGGCAACCTGCCGGTCGGGCTGGTGGTGCAGAACGGCCGGCAGCAGCTGCTGCTGAGCAACGCCGTGGCCGACCAGATGCTGCCGCTGCGGCCGGGCGAGCCGCTGGACGAGGCCGCGCGCCGCCTGCTGGAGCCTGGCCCCGGCCCGACCGGGCGCCGCCGCCGGGCCGACGTGCTGGAGCGCGAGGTGCAGCTCGATGGTGGCCGCACCCTGCTGATCACCAGCAAGCCGGTGCAGGTCTTTGACGAGGCGATGCGGCTCACGCTGCTCAACGACATCTCCGAGCGCAAGCACTACGAGCGGGAGCTGGCGCAGCGGGCCTATTACGACGAGCTGACCGGCCTGCCCAACCGGGTGCGGATGCAGGCCATCGTGGCCCGCGCGCTGGAGGGCCGTCCCGATGACGCGCCGGTGGCGCTGGCCTTCATCGACCTGGACAACTTCAAGCAGGTCAACGACTTCTACAGCCATGCGGTGGGCGACGCGCTGCTGCGCGCGGCGGCCCAGCGGGTGTGCGGCCAGATCCGCCCCAGCGACACGCTGGCCCGCATCAGCGGCGACGAGTTCCTGCTGCTGATCGACCCGCTGCCCGGCCTGGAGGCGCTGCCGGCGCAGATCGAGCAGGTGGTGGACAGCCTCAAGCAACCTTTCCACATCGAGGGGCTGGAGGTGCTGACCTCGGCCTCGGTCGGGGTCTGCATCTACCCGCTGCACGGCCGCAGCTACGAGGCGCTGCGCCGCTCGGCCGACAACGCGATGTACCGCGCCAAGCTGGACCGCAAGGGCAGTGCGCAGTACTTCACCGCCGCGATGGGCGAGGCCCTGACCGCGCGCATGGCGATGGAGCAGCGCCTGCGCGCCGCGCTGCGCGACCGCCGCTTCATCGCCCTGTACCAGCCCAAGGTGGAGCTGGACGGCGGCCGCCTGGTCGGCTTCGAGGCCCTGGTGCGCGGGGTGCAGCCCGATGGCACGCTGACCCTGCCGGCGGAGTTCATCGACCTGGCGGTCGAGCTGGGGTTGCTGGACCAGATCACCGCCCTCGTGCGTGACGACGTGCTGCAGGCGCTGCCGCAGCTGCGGGCCCGCTTTGGCGAGGCGGTGACGGTGAGCCTCAACATCGCGGCCCGGCAGGCCAGCGACGTGGCCTTCATGGATGGGCTGACGCGCGACATCACGCCCGACCAGGCCCGCGGCCTGATGCTGGAGCTGACCGAGGACGCGCTGGTGGCGGCCGAGCGCTTCCAGCGCCGGGTGCTGCCGCTGCTGCGCGCGCGGGGCCTGCGGGTGTCGATCGACGACTTCGGCACCGGCTATTCCTCGCTGGCCATGCTCAGCGACGAGATCGCCGACGAGGTCAAGATCGACCGCGCCTTCATCTGCCAGGTGCACCAGCGGCCGCGCAGCCAGAGCATCCTGCGCGCGATCGAGTCGCTGTGCGGCGCGCTGGGCATCGCCGTGGTGGCCGAGGGGGTGGAGACGGCCGAGGAACTGGCCTATCTGCGCCGCCACACCCACATCCGCGGCGCGCAGGGCTACTGGTTTGCCCGGCCCATGCGGCTGGCGGACCTGCTGGCCCAGGTCCACGACCCTGTCATGCCGCTGACACGCCCGCTGTCGACACTTTCATTTGAAAGTGAACGACGAGCGAATGAACCTCAGCCCCCGTCAACGTGACATCCTGAGCTGGCTGCACGCGTCCCACCAACTGGGCACCGAGCAGCTGGCCGAGCGCTTCCAGGTCAGCCCGCAGACCATCCGGCGCGACATCCATGGGCTGTGCGAGCAGGGCCTGGCCCGGCGTCAGCACGGCGGGCTGGCGCTGCTGGCGGCCCAGCACAACCGCAGCTTTGCCCAGCGCAGCAGCGCGCACAGCGAGCGCAAGCGCCGCATCGCCCAGGCCGCGGTGGGGCTGCTGCAGGACGAGGCCACCGTCTTCCTGGGCTACGGCACCACGGTGGCCGCATTCGCCCGCGCGCTGCCACCGGACAAACCGCTGCGCGTGGTGACCAACAACCTGGACGCCGCGCTGGCGCTGGCCGACAAGCCGGCGGTGGAGACCTGGCTGGCCGGGGGCCGGCTGCGCCCGGCCGACCGCGACCTGATGGGCTTTGCCACGCTGGAGTTCCTGCAGCGCTTCGAGGCCCACCTGGCGGTGCTGGGGGCCGGCGGCATCACCGCCGACGGCGTGCTGTGTGAGTTCCAGCCCGAGGAGGCCGAGCTCAGCCGCGTGCTGCTGGCGCACAGCCAGAGCCAGCTGCTGCTGGTCGACGGCAGCAAGTACCGGCGTGCCGCGCCCTGCCGCGTGGCCACGCTGGCCGAGCTGGACCATGTGTTCACCGACGAGGAGGCCCCCGAGGCGCTGCAGACGCTGTGCGCCCGCGCCGGGGTGGCCTTTCACCGCTGTGGCGAGGCCCAGCAACCATGAGCGACCTGCGACTCGACGGCATCGAGCAGCGCTTTGACGGCCAGGCCGTGCTGCGTGGCATCGACCTGGCGGTGGCGCGCGGCGAATTCGTCGCGCTGCTGGGCGCCTCCGGCTGCGGCAAGACCACGCTGCTGCGCCTGATCGCCGGGCTGGACCGGCCCAGCGCCGGCCACATCTGGATCGGCGGGCGCGACGTGACCGAACTGGAGCCGGCGCAACGCCAGCTCAGCCTGGTGTTCCAGTCCTACGCGCTGTTCCCGCACCTGAGCGTGGCGCAGAACATCCTGTTCGGCCTGCAGGCCCGCCGCGTGCCGCGCGCCGAGCAGGCCCGCCGGCTCGACCAGGCGGTGCAGATGCTGGGCCTGTCGGCCCTGCTGTCGCGCAAGCCCGGCCAGCTCTCCGGCGGCCAGCGGCAGCGGGTGGCGCTGGCGCGGGCCGTGGTGTCCCAGCACCCGCTGTGCCTGATGGACGAGCCGCTCAGCAACCTGGACGCGCAGCTGCGCGCCGAGATGCGGGTGGAGCTGCGCCGCCTGCAGCAGACCCTGGGCCTGACGCTGGTCTACGTGACCCACGACCAGGTCGAGGCCATGAGCATGGCCGACCGCATCGTGCTGCTGCACCAGGGCCGCATCGCCCAGGTGGGCACGCCCGCCGAGCTGTACGAGCAGCCGGCCAGCCCGGTGGTGGCGCGCTTCATCGGCCAGCCGCCGATGAACCTGATCGAACTGCCGGGCGAGCCAGGCTGCTGCGGCATCCGCCCCGAACACGTGCAGCTGGGCCAGGGCCCCTGGCAGGCCGTCGTCGAGGCGGCCGAGTACCACGGCGCCGACAGCCTGCTGACCGTGCGCCTGCACGGCCAGACGCTGAAGGTGCGCCACCCCGGCCGCCAGACCTGGCCGGTGGGCCAGAGCGTGCGCCTGGGCTGGGCCGCCGAGCACACCCGTCACTTCCCGTCCCTCCCGACCGATGTCCCCGGTCTCACCGACTGAACCCAAGGAGTTTGCGATGTCCTTCCAGACCCGATGCCTGGCCCTGGCGCTGGGCGCGATGACCACGCTGGGCGTGGCCGCCGCCGAGCCGACCCACGTCACCATGTACTACCCGATCTCGGTGGGCGGCCCGCTCACCCAGGTGGTGGACAAGCTGGTGGGCGAGTTCGAGAAGCGCAACCCCGACGTCAAGGTCGAGGCCATCTACGCCGGCAACTACGACGACGCCCGCACCAAGGCCCTGGCCGCGCTGAAGGCTGGCACCCAGGTGCAGACCTCGGTGCTGTTCTCGATCGACCTGCATGAGCTCAAGGACCAGGGCGTGATCCGCCCCTTCGACGACTTCGCCAAGACGCCGGAAGACCGCGCCTGGCTCAAGAGCTTCTACCCGGCGCTGATGGAAAACGGCCGTGTTGAGGGCAAGACCTGGGGCATCCCGTTCCAGCGCTCGACCATCGTCATGTACTACAACAAGGACGCCTTCCGCGCCGCCGGGCTGGACCCGGAGAAGCCGCCGCGCACCTGGGCCGAGCTGCGCGCCGACGCCGCCAAGCTGGTGCAGAAGGACGGCGCCACGACGAACCGCTGGGGCGTGATGATCCCCTCCACCGGCTACGCCTACTGGATGTTCGGCGCGCTGACCAAGCAGAACAGCCAGCCGCTGATGAACCCGGCCGGCACCAAGACCTTCTTCAACAGCCCCAAGTCGGTCGAGGCGCTGAACTACTGGGCCGCGCTGTCGGCCGACGGCCTGAGCCCGAAGGGCCTGATCGAATGGGGCACGCTGCGCCAGAACTTCGTCGAGGGCAAGACGGCCATCATGTGGCACTCCACCGGCAACCTGACCGCGGTGATGAAGGAGGCCAAGTTCGACGTCGGCGTGGCCCCGCTGCCCGCCCACACCGAGCCCGGCTCGCCCACCGGCGGCGGCAACTTCTACCTGTTCAAGAGCGGCACGGAGGCCGAGCAGCAGGCCGCCTACCGGCTGGTCAAGTTCCTGACCGCGCCGGAGCGTTCGGCCGAATGGAGCGTGGCCACCGGCTATGTGGGCGTCAGCCCGGCCAGCTACGACACCGCCACGCTGAAGACCTATGCCGCCAAGGTGCCGCAGGCGCTGGTGGCGCGTGACCAGCTCAAGGTGGCCACCGCCGAGCTGTCCACCCACCAGGCTGGCCGCGTGCGCAAGCTGCTGGACGACGCGATCCAGTCCGTCATCACCGGCCAGCAGGCGGCCAAGCCGGCGCTGGACGCCGCCCAGGCCCAGGCCGACCGCGTGCTGCGGCCCTACCAGCGCTGAGGCCACGGGGGCCCGGACGATGCAGCCGACCTTCTCCGCGTTCTCCGCGCGGCGCCCGGCGGGCCTGGCCTGGGCCCTGCTGGCACCGGCGCTGCTGCTGCTGGCCGGCTTCACCTACGGCCCCACGCTGGCCAGTGTCTGGACCGCGCTGCACACCGAGGCGCCGGGCCTGGCCCCGGCCTTCACCGGGCTGGACCAGTTCCGCTACCTGATCGAGGACCCGGTGTTCCGCCGCGCGCTGGCCAACAACGCGCTCTACGCGGCGGTCACCGTGCCGCTGTCGGTGGGCCTGGCGCTGGCGATGGCGCTGTGGGTGCAGGGCCGCTTCGCCGGCCGCGGCCTGCTGCGCCTGGCCTTCTTCACGCCCACCGTGCTGCCCATGGTGGCGGCGGCTAACCTGTGGCTGATCTTCTACGCGCCCGACATCGGCCTGCTCAACCGGGCGCTGGCCTGGGCCGGGCTGCACGGGCCCAACTGGCTGGGGCAGGACAGCACGGTGCTGTGGGCGCTGATGGTGGTCACCGTCTGGAAGGAGGCCGGCTTCTTCATGGTCTTCTACCTGGCGGCGCTGCAGTCGCTGCCGCCCGAGCTGATGGACGCGGCCCGGCTGGAGGCGCCCTCCGCCTGGACCCGGCTGCGCCGCGTCACGCTGCCGCTGCTGGCGCCCACCACGCTGTTCGTCGGCGTCAACGCGCTGATCAACGCCTTCAAGCTGGTGGACCACCTGTTCGTGCTGACCCACGGCGGCCCCAACAACGCCAGCATGCTGCTGCTCTACGAGCTCTACGAGATCGCCTTCAAGTTCCAGGACCTGAACCAGGCCGCCGCGCTGACGCTGCTGCTGCTGGCCCTGCTGGGCGGGGTCTCGGCCGTGCAGTTCCTGCTCTCGCGTCGCATCCATTACCGCTGACATGGCTTCTTCCACCGCTGTTGCGCCGCTGTCCGCCCCCGCGCGCGGCCTGGGCTGGCTCCTGGGCGCGCTCTGGATCCTGCCGCTGCTGCTGCTGGTCTGGGCCGCCTTCCGGCCCGGTGCCGGCGCGCTGCAGTTCGACCTGGCCGGCCCCTGGGGCCTGGACAACTTCCGCGCCGCCTGGCAGGTGGCGCCGTTTGGCCGCTACCTGCTCAACACCGCGGCCATCGTCAGCCTGCTGCTGGCGCTGCAGCTCACGGTCTGCACGCTGGCGGCCTATGCGCTGGCGCGGCTGCCCTTTGCCGGGCGCGGGCTGGTGTTCGCGCTGGTGCTGCTGCAGCTGATGGTGATGCCCGAGGTGCTGATCGCCGAGAACTACGCCGCCATCGCCCGCCTGGGCCTGGTGGACCGCTGGCTGGGTGTGGCCCTGCCCTACGTGGCCAGCGCCTTCGGCATCTTCCTGCTGCGCCAGAGCTTCATGACCGTGCCGCAGGAGCTGGAGGACGCGGCCCGCATCGAGGGCCTGGGCCGCCTGGCCATCCTCTGGCGCGTCTACGTGCCGCTGGCGCGGCCGACCTACCTGGCCTATGCGCTGGTCTCGGTGGCCTACCACTGGAACAACTTCCTCTGGCCGCTGGTGGCCACCAACACCGTGGCCAGCCGGCCGCTGACGGTGGGCATGGCGCTCTTTGCTGCGCCCGAGACCGGGGTGGACTGGGGCGTGCTGTCGGCCGGCACGCTGTTGTCGGTGGCCCCGTTGCTGGGAGGTTTTCTGGTGTTCCAGCGCCAGTTCATGCAATCCTTCATGCATGCTGGCTTGAAATGACCTCCGTGCGCCCGAACCTGCACCCCGATCACCCGCTGCCCCGCGTCGTGCTGACCGACGTCGACGACACCCTGACCTGGGAGGGGCGGCTGCCGTCGGCCACCCTGGTGGCGATGGAGCGTCTGGCCGCGGCCGGCGTGGCGCTGGTGCCCGTCACCGGCGCCTGCGCCGGCTGGTGCGACCAGATCGCCCGCACCTGGCCGGTGGCCGCGGTGATCGGCGAGAACGGCGCCTTCACCATCGAGCGTGAAGGCCGCCACCTGCGCTACCGCGACTGGCAGGACGAAGGCACCCGCCGGCGCCACCAGGCCTGGCTGCAGAAGGTGGCCGACACGCTGCTGCGCACCTACGTCGGCCTGGGCCTGGCGCTGGACAACGCCTACCGCCGCTGCGACCTGGCGCTGGACCATGCGCAGGAGGTGCCGCCGGTGCCGGCCGACACGGTGCGCCAGGCGGTCATCGATGCCCGCGCGCTGGGCGTGCAGGCCACGGCCAGCTCCATCCACATCAACCTCTGGCTGGGCGACTTCAGCAAGAGGGCCGCCTCGCTGGCCTGGCTGCGCCGCCACCACGGCTGGACGCCGGGCGAGCAGCCGGGCTACGTGGCCTTCGTGGGCGACTCGCAGAACGATGCCCAGATGTTCGAGACCTTCCCGCGCAGCGTCGGTGTGGCCAACATCCGGGCCCACCTGCCGTCCCTGCCGGTGGCGCCGGCCCACATCACCCAGGCACCCGGCGGGCTGGGCTTTGCCGAGTGGGTCAACGAGGTGCTGATGCCATGCTGATCGCCCAGCTGAGCGACTGCCACATCACCCGCCCCGGCACGCTGGCCAGCGGCCGGGTGGACACCGCCGCGCTGCTGCGGCAGGCGGTGGCCAGCGTGCAGGCGCTGGACCCGGCGCCCGACCTGGTGCTGCTGACCGGCGATCTGGTGGACGGCGGCGACCCCGCCGAATACGCCCGGCTGCGCGCGCTGCTGGCGCCCTTGCGCCCGCCGTGGCGGCTGCTGCCGGGCAACCACGACGCGCGGGCCGCGCTGCGCGAGGCCTTCCCCGAGCAGCCCTGGGCGGCCGGGCAACCCTTTGCCCAGTGGGTGACGGACCTGCCCGACCCGGCCGGCACGCTGCGCCTGATCGGGCTGGACACCGTCATCCCCGGCGCCCCGGGCGGCGCGCTGTGCCGCGACCGCCTGGCCTGGCTGGCCGACACGCTGGCCCAGGCCCCGCAGCGCCCCACGCTGCTGGCGCTGCACCACCCGCCGCTGCGCACCGGGCTGGAAGAGATGGACGGCATGGCCCTGGCGGAAGGGCGCGAGGCGCTGGCCGGCCTGCTGGCGCGCCACCAGCAGGTGCAGGCGCTGCTGTGCGGCCACCTGCACCGCCACATCCACGGCCAACTGGCCGGGGTGCCGGTGATCGTGGCGCCGGCCACCGGTCACCAGATCGCGCTGGACCTGCGGCCGGGGCAGCCGGCGATGTTCAACCTGGAGCCGCCGGGTTACCTGCTGCACCGCTGGACCGCGGGCGAAGGCCTGGTCACGCTGGGCGCGGTGACGGGCGACTGGCCCGGGCCCTATCCATTCTGAACGGCCGGGTGGCGCCAGACGGCGCTCAGAGCAGGTGCTTGCGCTTGAGGTGCTTGACCAGCCCGCAGTAGCCCTGGGTCATCAGGATCTCGTGCTCCGTCTGGGCCGGCAGCAGCTCTTCCTTGAGCTTGGCCGCGGCCTCGGTGCCCTGGGCGTTGCGCAGAAAGCCGATGGTCTCCTCGAACTTGGAGACCTCGGTCTTGCAGGCGCGCTCGCCGGGGTTGGTCTGCACCGCGTCCTGGGCGTGGGCCGCGGGCATCAGGCCCAGGGCCCACAGCAGCGACAGCCCACC
The DNA here is from genome assembly GCF_020387415.1 of Ideonella benzenivorans. Lineage (GTDB taxonomy): Bacteria > Pseudomonadota > Gammaproteobacteria > Burkholderiales > Burkholderiaceae_C > Ideonella > Ideonella benzenivorans. Next base: position 21,831 of record NZ_JAGWCB010000006.1, read on the forward strand.
CAGGCGGGACCACAGGGGAAACGGCAGGGCAAGGGTGGGCATGGCAAGACAGCGTGAGGACGACGCCCCCACGCAAGCAGGATGGATGCCACCCGCCGCGCCGGTTTACGGTTGGTGACAGACCGCCTCGACGTTGTGCCCGTCCGGGCCGATGACGAAGGCGGCGTAATAGTTCGGGTGGTAGTGCGGGCGCAGGCCCGGCGGGCCGTTGTCCTGCCCGCCGGCGGCCAGGGCCGCCCGGTAGAAGGCGTCCACCGTGGGGCGGTCGGCCGCGGTGAAGGCCAGATGGATGGGGGTGGGCGGCACGTCATCCTGGTGCAGCCACAGCGAGGGCTTGCCCGGCAGCCCCAGGCCGACGCCGTAGTCGCCCTCCATCACCACCCCCACCCCGAGCGGGGCCAGGGCCTGCAGGAAGAAGGACCGGCTGGCGGGCAGGTCGCTGGCACCGAAACCAATGTGGTCGAACATGGAGGCCTCCTGATCCGAGCGGGGATGGGACAGACCCCCAGTGTGCACGGCCGGGCGGCGCTGTCAACGCGGGGCCGTCCCTCGCGGTGGGGGGCGGCGCGCCTGGGCCCGGATGGCGCGGGCCTGCGCCGCCGGCAGGCCCAGCGCGCGCAGGAAGCGCGCATGGCCGTCGGGGTCCTGCTGCTCGAACTCGGCATGCCAGAGCTGCATGTCGGGCGGGCTGAAACCGGCGCGCTGCAGCAGGGCCACCCAGTCGGTCTTGCTCTGGCAGGCCGGCACCTGGCCGAGGGCGGGGTCGGTCAGCAGGCGGGCCAGCAGGCGCTGCTGGTGGCGCAAGCGGGTCATCTCCTGGGCCAGCTCCAGCAGCCGGTCCTGCAGCAGCGCATGGGCCGGGCGCGGCGGCGTGGGCTGGTCCGGCGCCGGCGGGGCCGCCAGCAGGGCCGCGATCGCCGCCAGGGGCAGGCCGGCGTCCCGCAGCCGCCGGATCTGCTGCAGTCGCTGCACCTGGGCCGGCCCATAGAGGCGGTAGCCGGCGGCGCTGCGGCCGGCGGCGGGCAGCAGGCCCAGCGCCTCGTAGTGCAGCACCGAGCTGCGCGCCAGGCCGCTGGCCCGCGCCAGCCGGCCCAGGGTCAAGGGCGGGGAGGCGGGGGGACGGGACATGGTGGCAAGGGTAGCCGGTCGGGCGCCACGAAGTGCTGGCGCGCGGCGTCCGAACGCAGCCGGTCGGGCGAGTAGTGGCGCGTCAACAGGCCCCAGGCATCGCTGCGCAGGGCCGGTTCGCGCTGCAGGCAGCGCTCCCAGGGTTCGCCGGGGGTGCCGGCGCCGGCGGCCGCCATCAGCAGCAGCAGGGCCTCGGTGACGGTGGCGTTCACCTTGGCGGGCACGCCCAGCCGGGTGGCCAGCCGGCGCAGGCTGGCCAGGTACAGCGGCCGGGCCTCGGCGAGCGGATGCTGGCTCAGCAGCAGGCCGGCGGCGCGCAGGTGGCCGGCGTGGTCGAAGGCGCTGGCCGGCAGCTCGGCGGCCAGGAAGGCGGCCAGCCAGCGGGCGTCGTCGTCGTGCGGGGGCAGGTTGGGGAGGGGGTCGGGGGCGGTCATGGTCTTGCCGAGCGGTGTCAAGACACCCAGCTTCCACCTGACCCCTGCCGTCAGGTCAAGCGGGCGTCACAAGCGCGTCATGCCCGGCCCGCAACCTCGGCCGGATGATCCCGACGCTCGACCTGGTGTATTTCAATGCCGGCGGCGGCCACCGTGCTGCCGCCCAGGCCCTGCAGGCCGTGCTGCCCCAGCGGGCCGGGCGGCCGCTGCGGGTGCGGCTGGTCAACCTGATGGAGGTGCTGGACGCGCAGGACCGCTTCCGCCGCCTGACCGGCATGGCGCCCGAGGACGTCTACAACCGCCGGCTGGCGCGTGGCTGGACCCTGGGCCTGGCGCAGGAGCTCAAGCTGCTGCAGGCCACGCTGCGCCTGGCCCACCCCTGGCTGCTGCGCACGCTGCAGGCCCACTGGGCCGAGACCCGGCCCGACGCGGTGGTCTCGCTGATCCCGAACTTCAACCGCGCCCTGTACGAGTCGGTGCAGGCCGCGCGGCCGGGCACGCCCTGCGCCACGGTGCTGACCGACCTGGCCGACCACCCACCGCACTTCTGGATCGAGCCGGGGCAGGACCAGCACATCGTCTGCGGCACCGAGCGCGCGGTGCAGCAGGCGCTGGCCCAGGGCGTGGCACCGCACAACGTGCACCGCGTCTCGGGCATGATCCTGCGCCCGGCCTTCCACGCGGTGACGCCGCTGGCCGAGGTGGCGCGGGCCGAGGCGCTGCGCGCCCTGGGCCTGCAGCCGGGCCGCCCCACCGGGCTGGTGATGTTCGGCGGCCAGGGCTCGATGCAGATGCTGCGCATTGCCCGCAGCCTGCCGCAGGTGCAGCTGATCCTGGTCTGCGGCCACAACGCGGCACTGGCCGAGCGCCTGCGCGCGCTGCCGCAGCCGGACGGCGGCGCCGCGCGGGCGGTGCTGGGCTTCACCGCCGACGTGGTGCACTACATGCAGCTGGCCGACTTCTTCGTCGGCAAGCCGGGGCCGGGCTCGCTCAGCGAGGCGGTGCAGATGGGCCTGCCGGTCATCACCTTCGAGAACCGCTGGACCATGCCGCAGGAGCGCTACAACGCCCAGTGGGTGCGCGAGCTGGGGCTGGGCGAGGTGGTGCCCTCGGTCAGGGCCATCGCCGGCGGCGTGGCGCGGCTGCTGGCCGACCTGCCGGCGGCCCAGGCGCGGGTGCGTCGGGTGCACAACCAGGCGGTGTTCGAGGTGGCCGACCTGGTGGCCGGCCTGCTGGAACAGGCGCCGGCGCGCGCGCCGGCCCCCTGGCCGCAGGCCGAGGGGGTTCCGGTGGCGATGGCGCCGGCAGCGCGCTGAACCGGCCAGGGAGCGGCCCTCAGCGGCCGCCGTAGTAGTACTTGGTGCTGCGCGCCCAGCCGCTGTCCGGCCAGAGCCGGTGCAGGGTGCGGAAGGCCTCGCGCGAGTAGGTGGGCTCGGGCAGCGGCTGGCCGTTGACCGGCAGCGGGGGCCGGCATTCGTTGCGGGTGCTGGCGACGAAGAAATGCAGCGCCTTGGGGGCCTCCGGGTCGGCCGGCTTGCCCTGGGCCCAGGCCAGCAGCGTGGGCGCCAGGTAGGCGTTGCGGTTGGGCAGGGCGTCCAGCACGGCCTGCTCGCGCCGGGCCTCGGCCTGTTGGGCCGGGCTGAGGAAGGCCGGCAGCACGGCGTTGAGCGGGTCCTGCTCGCCGTTGCCCCAGCCGGCGCAGCCCCATTCGGTCGGGTTGCCCTGCGGGTTGATGCGGTGTGGGTGCAGCTCCGGCGTGTTGACGAAGATGACGGTGGCGGCCAGGCGCTTGGCCTCGGGCGTGCGGGCCTGCACGAAGCGGGTGTAGAGCGCGGCGGTGGTGGCGTGGCCCTGGGCCAGCGTGGGCGCCCAGGTGTCGGCGGTGGCCCAGTCGCCCAGCAGCACGGCGCGGGTCCAGACGGCCTCGATCAGCTCGGTCTTCAGTGCGGGCGGCAGGTCGGCCCGGCCGGGCAGGGTCTTGAGCACCGACAGCGGCAGGGCGCGGTAGAGCCGGCGCGGGAAGTCCTCGGCCAGCCCGGTGTCCGGGGGCGTGGCGGCGGCGGCGGAAGAAGCCGGGGCGCTGGCGGCATCGGCGCGGGCGATCGGGGTGCCGGCCTCGGGTTCGGCCAGCTGGCGCGGCGCGGCGGCCAGGAAGCCCTCCAGCGTGGGCGCCGTCACCAGCTTCAGGGCCAGCCAGCGGTTGCGGGTGGCGCGGTCCATCGGCTGCGGCGGGTGGGCCAGCAGGCGGCTGACCTCGGCATCGGCCGCGGCGGCCTGGCCGGCCTGGCTCTGCAGCCGCAGCAGGTGGTAGCGCAGGTGCAGGTACAGCGGGGCGCTGGGCGGCACGGCCTCGGCGGCGCGGCGTTCGACCGGGCTGAGCTGACGGGCCGCCGGGGCCGCGCCGGCCGGCTGGGCGTGGCTCAGCAACGGGGCCAGCCACAGCGTGGCCAGGGCGCTGCCGGCGGGGGCGTGGCTGCCTTCGCGCCGGGCCAGGGCCATGGCGGCGGCCAGGGCCGTGTCGTCGCCGGCCTGCATCGCGCCGATCCAGCGCGTCATCGGGTCGGCCGCCTGCATCAGGCCGGGGCTTTGTTCCAGGCCGTCGAGCAGCACCAGGTAGTCGCTCAGCGCGCGCACGGCCGCCGCATCCAGCGGCGCGTGGTCCAGCGTGCGGCCGAGTTCACCGGCGCGTTCGGCCGGCCGCAGCCGGGCGTCCACCCAGGTCAGCAGCGCACCGGCCGGGGCGTCGTGCGGCGCCTGGGCCTGCAGCTCCTGCCGGGCCGTTTCCAGCCACTGGCGGGTGCGGGCGCTGCGCTCGGGCTGGCGGTCCGGGCCGGTGGCCAGCGTGGCCTGGCGCAGCAGGCAGCGGGCGGCCAGGTAGGCGCCCAGCGGCTGCCAGGGCGAGCTGCCGTCCAGTGCGATGGCCAGGAAGCGCTGCCGTGCGGCCTCGTACTGGCCGGCGTAGAACAGCGCGGCGGCGGTCTGGTAGGCGTGGTCGGCGCGCAGCCAGGCCGGCGCATCGGCCGGCACGGCCGGCGGCAGCACGGCGGGCGGCTGGCTCACGTCACCAAAGCGCAGGCCCTCGGGCGAGCAGTTGGCGAACACCGCGTCCTGCTGGGCCAGCCAGCGGGCGGTCCATGGCGGGGTGCTCGCACTTTGGCGCTGGCGTTCGGCCAGGGTCTGGCGGGCGCGGTTGAAAGCATCGACCGGGCAGTTGAGGAAGAAGCTGTAGTCCGGCGTGGCGCGCTCGACCTCGATCTTCACCGGGCGGCCACCGGCCTGCTCGCGCGCAGCCAGCCAGCCGGCCACCCCGTTCTGCGCATCGTCGTGGCGGGCCGTCCAGTCCGTCCCGGTGGGGCCGACGCGCCACTGGTCCAGCCGCAGCGCCGCGGTTTCGTCCGCGCTCAGCGGGTGACCGTTGCCGGCGCGCCAGGCCAGGGCCAGAAAGACCCGCCAGTAGCTGCCGGGCAGCACGCCCAGCCGGCCGGCGGCGTAGCCGACCAGATCGCGGGTGGGCACATGGTGTTCGGGGGCGAAGCTGTTTTCCTCGTAGCCGTCACCGCCGCTGGCCTGGGCGGGCAGCGTGAACAGGCTGGCCAGGGCCAGGCCAAGGGCGGTCAGGGTGAGGCGGGCGGCAGGGCGGTCCATTGGTCGCGGGTCCAGGGCTGGGGGGAGAAGTGGTAGCGCCGCGCCACGCGCAGGCCCACCACCGCGGGTTCGTCGGTGGCGGTGCCGGCGGCCTGCTGGCAGCGCGGGCGGGGAAAGCGGCCGTCGCGCGCCAGCAGCGCGCGCAGCGCATGGTCGTCGCGGTCCATGCGAAAGGCCATCGGCACGATCTCGTCGGCGGGCAGGCCGTCCAGCCAGGCGTCGCCGGCGCACCAGGAGGCCAGCGCCGTCATCGACAGGGCCACGCGGGGCGGCAGGCGCGCGCGCAGCGCGCGCACCACCTCGGCCAGGAAGGGCCGCTGCGAGCGGCGCACCTCGAAATCCAGCTGCAGCGCGGGCGGCTGCTGCCCGTGCACCAGGCGCAGCGCGGCGGCGACGATGGCATCCTGCTGCACGGCGTTGAGGGCGGGGAGGTCGCGCGGGTCGGCGTCCACATGCAGCACCGGCAGCAGCACCGTGCCCGGCGACACCTGCAGCGGCTGGGCGCGGGGGTGCAGCTCGACGCCCTCGCCGCGCAGGCGCACCGAGGTGGCCAGCCAGGCCACGCCGGTGCCGGGCGGCAGGCCGCGCAGGTCCTCGGGCCGTTCCCAGGCCCACAGCAGGCGCGGCGGCAGCGCGGCCAGGCCGGCGTGCGGCGCGGGCGCCGGACCGCTGCTGCTGCGCAGCCCCAGGCCGAGCACCAGACCGGCCCCGGCCAGCCAGGGCAGGAGGGACCGGAGGCGCGGGCGAGACATGGCGGGCACTCTAGCAGTGGCGCGCCGGCGTGCCATCCGTCCCTCGGGGGTGTCGCGCGGCTGTCATCACGCTGGCACGCGGGGCGGCTCTACTGTGGGGCTTCAGGTTCTCGGGCCGCGGCCCAGGGGTGCAGGCAGCGGCATGCCACGGGGTTTCCTCCTTCTGATCGCGGCGCAGTTCACGTCGGCGCTGGCCGACAACGCGCTGCTCATCGTGGCCATCGCGCTGTTGCAGCAACAGGGCCTGCCCGGCTGGTGGGCGCCGCTGCTGAAGTTCTCCTTCACGCTGTCCTATGTGCTGCTGGCGCCGGTGGTGGGGCCGCTGGCCGATGCCGTGCCCAAGGCCCGGCTGATGGCCTGGATGAACGGGCTGAAGATGCTGGGCCTGGGCGGCATGCTGCTGCCGCTGCACCCGGTGCTGGCCTATGCGGTGGTGGGCCTGGGCGCGGCGGGTTATGCGCCGGCCAAGTACGGCCTGGTGACCGAGCTGGTGCCGCCGCAGCGGCTGGTGGCCGCGAACGGCTGGATCGAGGTTTCGATCGTCTGCGCGGCCCTGCTGGGCACGGTGGTGGGCGGCGGGCTGGTGTCGGCGCCGATGCAGGCGCTGGGGTTGAATGTCTCGCTGGTGGGGCTGCTGGCGCTGTATGGGCTGGCGGCGTTGCTGCAGTGGGGCGTGCCCGACAGCGGCGCGCGCTACCCCCAGGCCGCCTGGCACCCGCTGGCGCTGTCACGCGACTTCTGGCGCGCGCACCGGCGGCTGTGGCGGGATGCGGCCGGCGGCCTGTCCCTGTCCGTCACGACGCTGTTCTGGGGCGTCGGCGCGGTGCTGCAGTTCGCGGTGTTGCGCTGGGCCACCGAGCGGGTGGGCCTGGGGTTGGACCAGGCCGCCTACCTGCAGGCGGTGGTGGCGCTGGGCGTGGTGGCTGGGGCGGCCGGGGCGGGGCGCTTTGTGCCCTTGCGGCGGGCCATGCGGGTGCTGCCGGCGGGCATTGCGCTGGGCGGCCTGATCGCGGCGGTGGCGCCCCTGAGCACGCTGGGTCCGGCCCTGCCGCTGCTGGTGCTGACCGGCGCGGTGGGCGGCATCCTGGTGGTGCCGATGAACGCGCTGCTGCAGCACCGCGGCCACCAGCTGCTGACGGCGGGCCGTTCGATCGCGGTGCAGGGCTTCAACGAGAACCTGAGCGTGCTGGGCATGCTGGCCGTCTACGCCGGTCTGCATGCGCTGGCGCTGCCGCTGGTGCCCCTGATGATGGGCTTTGGCGGCCTGATCGCCGTCTTCATGGTGGCGCTGATGGTGCGCCGCGGGGCGCGCCGGCGCGCCCTGGCCTCAGGCGCGGGCCAGCGGTGAGGCGGCCGGAGCCCGTTGGGGCGCGGCGGCGACCGGCCGGCCGGCGATCAGGTCGGCGTAGAGGCGTTCGATCTGGTCGATGATGCGTTCCCAGCCCAGGGTCTCGGCGGTGAGACGGGCGTTCTGGCCCATCACCCGCAGGCCTTCGGGGTCGCGCGCCAGGTCCACCGCCATGCGCTGGAAGGCGGCCATGTTGCCGAACGGGGCCAGCATGCCCGAGTGCTGTGGCCGCACCAGCTGGCCGGCGGCCGCGTAGTCGAAGGCCAGCACCGGCAGGCCGCTGGCCATGGCCTCGGGCGTGACGTTGCCGAAGGTCTCGGTCAGGCTGGGGAAGAGCAGCAGGTCGGCGCTGGCGTAGTGGGCCGCCAGATCTTCGCCATGGCGCATGCCGGCGAAGATGGCCTCGGGCAGGCGCTGCTGGATCTCCTTGCGGGCCGGGCCGTCGCCCACCAGCACCAGACGGGCGCGGGGCTGGGCCTGGCGCATCGCCTCGTAGGCCTCGACCAGCGTGCCCAGGTTCTTCTCGGCGGCCATGCGGCCCACGTGCAGCACGACCAGGTCGTTCGGCGCCACGCCCCACTGCTCGCGCAGCGCAGCGCTGCGGCGCAGTGGATTGAACAGCACCGTGTCCACCCCGCGCGAGACCACCATCACGTTGCGGAAGCCGTAGTCGGCCAGCTGGCGGCGCAGGCCTTCGTCGGGCGTCATCGTGCACTGCGTCAGGTTATGGAACTTGCGCAGGTAGGCCATGATGGGCTTGTGCAGCCAGCCCACGCCGTAGTGCTTGCTGTAGGCATGGAAGTTGGTGCGGAAGTCCGAGCACAGCGGAATCTTCAGGTGCACGGCGGCCTGCAGCGCGCACCAGCCCATCGGCCCTTCGGTGGCGATGTGCACGATGTCGGGCCGCTGGGTGGACCAGAGCTTGACCAGGGTGCGCTTGGAGGTCAGCCCCATGCGCAGCTGCGGGTAGCGCGGGATGGGCAGGCCGCGCATCAGCACCTCGTGGAAGCTCTCGCCGTCGATCGCGCGTTCACCCTTCGTCTGGCCCGGGCGGATCAGCTGCAGATCGTGGTTGTGGGCTCGCAGCCCCTCCACGACGCTGGCGATGGTGCGCGCCACGCCATTGACTTCGGGGGGGTAGGTCTCGGTGACCACCGCGATGCGCAGCGAGCGCCGCTGGGCGGGGTAGTCGTCCACGAGGATGTCGGCGGCTGCGGAGGTGTCCATGCGCCGATGGTGAGCAGGCTTCGCAACAATCCGATGACGGTGCAGACCCGCCACACGACAGGGGATCGTCACGGCAGCTTCATGAAGCCTCGTCATGCTCCGGTCACTCATTTTTCTTGGAGCCGACCCGGTGAACGAGTTCATGAAGCTGCTGCAGGAGCAGCGTTGGGATGACCATCGCTTTTATCACCAGTGCCGCATCAACCAGTCCCTGCACCTGCTGAGCGCGCTCAGCTTCCTGGTGGCCTATGCCCTGCTGTTCATCGACCCGGCGGCTGCCGGCCTGCTGGGCTGGGGCGTGTCGATGGTGAGCCGCCAGGCCGGCCACTTCTTCTTCGAGCCGCGTGGCTATGACCGCGTCAACGACGTCAGTTTCCAGTACAAGGAGGACGTCAAGGTGGGCTACAACCTGCGCCGCAAGGTGGTGCTGATGGGCATCTGGGTGGCGGTGCCGCTGCTGCTGGCCCTCTCGCCCAGCCTGTTCGGTCTGATCGAGCCGGCCGGCGAGACCGGTGGCCTGGTGTCGGGCTACTGGCACGACGTGGGCATCTTCTGGCTGGCACTGGGCGTGGGCGGCCTGCTGTTCCGCACCGTGCACCTGTTCTTCCTGCAGGGCGTCCTGGCCGGCCTGTGCTGGATGAGCAAGATCCTGACCGACCCGGTGCACGACGTGATGCTGTACTGGAAGTCGCCGTTCTACCTGCTGCGCGGCCAACGCCTGGACCCGATGGCGCATGTGGCCGAGCACCACCATGATCACGAGGCCGAGGATGTCTCGCTGACCTGATCTCGGTGGCTGTTCCTTGAGGAAGGCCCGTCGGCGCAAGCCGGCGGGCCTTTGTGCTTGCGGGGCCCTGTTCCGGGCCCAGGTGGATCAGCGCTTGCGCCAGTGCGCGAGAACTTCCCGCAGAATGCCGCGGCGGATGCCCTTGTCGCTCTGGCCCGGGGCCTGCCACCACCAGCCATCGGCCTGCATGGCCTGGCAGGCGGCGACGAAGCGGCTGGCGATGCGCTCGAAGTCCTCGTCGGTGGTGGCCAGGCTGAAGATCAGTCGGCCGGTGCCCACCCAGCTCAGCAGCAGGCCCTGGTCGCGCAGGTAGAACTGCAGCATCCAGTTGTAGCGCGACGGTTGGGTGTAGGTGACGGTCCAGACGCTGGTCATGTTGGCCACCCGCACCGGCAGGCCGGCCACTTCCAGCCGGTGGTTGAGCTGCTCGGCGCGCTGGTCCTGCAGCGTGTCGAAGCGGGCGTACATCTCGGTCGCTTCCGGCGTGTCGAGATAGTCCAGGAAGGCCGCCATCGACGCCATCACATAGGGGTGCGAATTGAAGGTGCCGCGGGCGAAGCAGATGTCGGCCGGGTGGGCGTCGTTGAAGCGGCGCATCAGCTCACGGCGGCCGCAGACCACGCCCACCGGCAGGCCGCCGCCCAGGGTCTTGCCGTAGGTGACCATGTCGGCCTGCACGCCGAAGTATTCCTGCGCGCCGCCGCGGCCCAGGCGGAAGCCCATGAAGACCTCGTCGAAGATCAGCACGATGCCGCGTTCGGTGCACACCTCGCGCACCTTCTTCAGCCAGGCGGTGGTGGCGGCGCGGTCGTAGTGGGCGCGGCGCGAGCTGTCCACCAGGGACGAGTCGCCCGGCGCGGCCTTGTTCGGGTGCAGGGCCTGCAGCGGGTTGATCAGCACGCAGGCGATGTCGTTGCGGGTGCGCAGCACCTCGATGCTGCGGTCATCGTGGTCGCGCAGGGTGTAGGTCTCGCGCGGGGGCAGGGGGTTGCCGGGGCCGGGCTGCACGTCCTCCCACCAGCCGTGGTACGCGCCGCAGAAGCGCACCAGGTGGCGCTTCTTGGTGTGGTAGCGGGCCAGACGCACGGCCTGCATCACCGCCTCGGTGCCGGACATGTGGAAGCTCACCTCGTCCAGGCCCGACAGGCGCTGGAGCTTCTCCACATTGCCGGCCACGCAGGGGTGCAGGGTGCCCAGCACCGGGCCGTAGTCCGCCACCTGGGCGCTGCCCTGGGCGATCAGGCGCTTGTAGACGTCATGGCCGAAGAGGTTGACGCCGTAGGAGCCGGTGAGGTCGTCGTAGACCTGGCCGTCCAGGTCGGTCAGCGTGATGCCCTGCGTGGCCACGCCCACATTGCCCAGCTTGAGGTGCTGGCGCAGGTAGGGGCTGAACTGGAAAGGCACGCGGTACTGGCTGGTGAACTGCAGGTCCGACAGGCCCGGGCGCAGCGCGTCCGTCCAGGCGATGGAGCGGGCATGCTGCTCGCCCAGCCGCTGGGCCAGGGCGGCGAAGCCCTGGCGGCGCTGGGCCTGCACCTCAGCGGGGGCGCCGTCGCAGCCGAAGAACTGCTCGGCGTCATAGGCATAGCCGGGCAGCAGCCGGGCCACCCGCTGCGCCATGCGCGAGTGGCCGGTCAGCGAGGGGTGCTTGGCCATCGACAGCTGCAGGCGGCGAACCGCCTTCGGTGCGAGGGTCAGCAGGGCGGCCGCAGCCACGGCGCTCAGGGTCAGGGTCTCGTTCATTTGTCACATCGTCCTGGGAGACTGCTCCCAAAGGCGTATCTGTACCCGCTGCTGTTGACATCCCCATGAAAGTGCTGCGTACCTGGCGTGACCGCCTGCTGCAACAAGAAGATCTGAACTTCCTGCTGACCAACCGCATCCCCCGTCTGGCGGCCACCCATGCCATGGGCTGGTTCAGCCAGATCCGCAGCCCGCTGCTGGCGCGCCTGTCCATCGGCGTGTGGCGGCTGTTCACCGAGCTGGACCTGAGCGAAGCGAAGCAGCAGCGCTTCGAGAGCCTGCACGACTGCTTTGTGCGGGAGCTCAAGGACGGCGCCCGCACGGTGGATGCGGACCCGGCCGTGCTGGCCAGCCCCTGCGACGCCATCGTGGGCGCCTGCGGCGCGGTGCAGGACGGCCAGGTCTGGCAGGCCAAGGGCTTTCCGTACACGGTGGCCGATCTGTTCGGCCATGCCGAGCGCGCGGCGCCCTACCGCGACGGCGTGTTCGTCACGCTGCGGTTGACGTCAGCGATGTACCACCACTTCCACGCGCCGGCCGACGGCACGGTGCAGCATGTGACCCACATCGCGGGCGACACCTGGAACGTCAACCCCATCGCGCTCAAGCGGGTGGAGCGCCTGTTCTGCAAGAACGAGCGCGCGGCCATCCACCTGAGACTGGACCGCGGCGGCCACCTGCTGGCCCTGGTGCCGGTGGCGGCGGTGCTGGTGGCCAGCCTGCGCCTGAAGTTCATGGACCTGCTGCTGCACACCCGCTACCGCGGGCCGGACGAACTGCCTTGCGATGCGCATGTGAGCAGGGGCCAGGACCTGGGCTGGTTCCAGCACGGCTCCACCATCATCGTGTTCGCGCCCCGGGGCTTTGCGTTGGCCGAGGGCATCGAGGTGGGGACGCGGGTGCGGATGGGGCAGGCGCTGATGCGGTGGCCAGAACAGGCCACCCTGAACCCGTGAAGCGCGTGGCGCGGCCCGCCTGCCCACGGGTGAAGCAAGCTCAACCTTGCTCGTCGTCCCACTGCCAGATCGTGGCGCCGTAGTCGCCGCCGACTTCGGGCATCACCTGCCCTGCCTCGAAGCGCTGGCGGCTGCCGGCGCGGGCAGGGGTGAACCAGAAGCCAGTCTTGGGGCAGGGATGGTTGGCTTCGCAGCGCAGGTTCTGCGGCGCGACCTTGGCGCCGTCGCGTACCGCATGCTCGATAGCCACCGATTCGCTCGGCGTTTGATAGTGCCGCTCTTCGTCGGGAATCTTGCCGTCCTTGTAGCGGGTGTCTTCCCAGAGCAGGCGCCAGAGGAAGTCGGAAGTCGCCTTCTGCGTTACATCCCAGCTTTGCGGACCGAATTCAAGGCCGGTTTCACCTTCAGCCTTCTCGCTTTTGACGAAATACGCCATGCCTCCGACGATGTTTCCCTGTGCGTCGACTTGTTCGTAGATTCCGTCTTTGGGGGCACTCGCGCCGGGCTTGAAACTGATGTCCCAGCGGGGTTCGGGGAGTGACGTGTCGAACGGGAGATACGCCAGCAATGGGCGAGCGCCGGCGCGCCGAGGTCGATCTAAGGCCGAATACGCGATTTCGTGCCCCACGGCCATCGCTGCATCGTGCGCGGCGTAGTACGCGCGCAGCAGCGACAAGGGCACACCATACGATGCCAAGTGTTGGATGTGTTCTTCAGCCGGCGTCAATTCAAGGCGCCGTTGAATCAGGCCGGTGTTGATCTTGCCCAGCCAGCCCTCTGACGATCTCCGAAGCCAGACACTGCGATCGCCTCGTCGCAGGCTCTGCAAGCCCCGCTCGTAGTTCAACTGATCGTTGACGATGTATTTGTAGCTTGTGACGTCCTCTTCGGGCGGATCGTCTTGGCTGCGCAGCCACTTCTCCCACTCCTTCGCAAACGCCGTCCAGAGGTTTGCGTTGTGCTCGATGGCCGTGACGGAGGTATTGCGCTTGAGCCACCAGAACAGCGCCCGACGGTCACGGTCGCTGGGTTGCGAGAACGGCGCGTGCCCATTCGGCCGCAGCGGCGCTTTGCCGCCGAACAATGAAGGCAGTAAACCCATCAGTGCGCTCCTGCAGCGGCTGGCCGCTTGCTTTGGTCTTCATATTGCTCCAGCCGTTGCAGACGCGCAGCGCCCGCAGCCTTGACGTTGCCGGCCGCATAGCCCACACCGTCCAGGTCCTTCCAGCCGGTCGCCAGCGAATCGGCCACCCATTCAACAGACTCAGCGAACTTCTGTTCCCAAGCGGCGATGAAGATCTGGCTCCGTCCGCCGGGCAGGTATTGCCCAGGGTTGGTCATGCCGAACTGCTCGGCGGCCCGACCTTCCCAGACGTTCAGTGAATGACCGGGCTTGACCCTGACGATGCTGTATGCGCCGTTCGTGCTGAATTCGTCCAGCACGGCCAGCACCTCGCGCCACTGCGTGCCACCTTGCATGAATTCGCGCCAACTCTTGTCGTTCACGCCGGGAGGCAGCCGCACCCACCAGGGCCCGGTTTTCGTCTTTGCCACCGACGTGTGGATGCGAAGCAGGTATTCACCGCCCGTTGCCTCGGCTGCCTTGATGGGGCCGGAGAACGCAGCGATGCCTGTGTAAACGTCCTCCTCAAGCGCCGTGGGTCCGGTCGAATGCATCAAGTCCGGCCAGCCGTCCTTGGGCTGGTAGACCTTGGCAATGGCGGCTTCGTCTTCGGCCTTGCCGGTCGCCTTCGCCACATTCTGCCGCCACCCCCCATGCGCCGAGCGTTCAGCGGCGACTTCGCTTTGCTCGATGAGCCGGCCTTCGGCCTCACGCGTGACGTTGCGCGCGCCTGGCATCACGTGGTGCCATTCGCCCCGGTACACCAACTGCTGCAGTCGCAACAGCTTGGCATTCAGTTCCTTGAGGCCTTCGGGGATCATCTTGACGCCCTTGTCCTTCACCGCCTGGAAGCCCTTCGTCCAGCCATCCAGCTTCGCGAGCAATGACTTGGACAGCACGCCGCCCAGCTTGGCTTTGATCCTCTGGGGGGTCTGGATCAGCGTGTCCATCAAGCTGTTGAACGACGCCATCACCTTGGACTCGTAGGCCATCACATTCAACCCTTTGAGCCATTGCACAGCATTGCCATGGCCTACGCGGTTTAGAAATGCGATGACGTCCTGAAGCACCTTGGCGTTCTTGGCTGCATCTTCGGTGACGTTGAGGGCCAGGCGGCCCACGCCCTTGACCACGCCTCCGAAGACCGGAATCAACGCAAAGACAAAGATCACCAGCAGCATCCACTGCATTTTGTCTTCGCGCTTCTTTTCGTCGCCAGCCAATCCGAGACTGATGGCAATGAGGTCCCGCGCAGCGGTCACATCCCCAACGACCGGAATCATCCCGATGACCGCATCGGTGATGATCTGGCTGAGGTTCATCTTGTCATTGAAGGCCCCCTGGACGGTTCCCCACATCCAGTCCATCACGTCCAACGCAATGCTTTTGGATTCGGTGCTCATGCCGCAGCCCCGGTTTGGCGGTCGATCAACCGATCGATGTCTGAGCTGCTGGGGTTGCCTGAGATGTGATCTGGGTTGTCCTGGGCGTTCAGTTGCTCCCAGGCCCGACCATCCGGCTCGAACATGATCTGCACCGAACCGGGTGGGGCGTTGTCGATCCGAATTTGTCCGCTCGCATCCGTCACGCCGTTGCGTTGACTGCCATCGCCCATCACGGCGGTGAAGCGGGCTTGTTGTACCCCTTCGTCATCGTGGTACTGATGCTGAATGACCAGTGCCCCAGGGGGAACCTCGGCCTCTCCTCGGGGCAACGCCGGCAAGCTCGCCGCCTGACTCCCCCCGCCCAAGAACCCATGCGTGGCCCCCTTGACCGCGAAGCTGCCCGGGGTGGTGACGGTGATGTTGCCGCCTTCCAGGGTGATGCCCGACTGGCCGGCGATGAGTTCGATCTTGCTGTGGGCGCTGATGCGGATCTCGTCGTTGACGCTGGTGATCGTGACACTCTGGTCGGCCCGCAGCTTCAACTCATCGGTGTGGGCCCGCAGGGACACCGGGCCATTGGCCGCCTTGACCTGCAGCCCGCCCTGGTGGGCGTAGAGGCTGGCGGTCTGCCCGGCGGCGATGGAGGCGGTGTGGGCAGCCGTGGTTTGCAGGTCCTGCTGCACGATCTGGCTCAGGCGCTGGCCGCTGAACTGCTGCACGCTGGCCGGGGTGGCCAGCAGCTGGGCGGCGGCGCTGTCCAGCACCACGGCGGGCTGGGCGAAGGCGGGGACAGGCTCACCCTGGCTGGGGTCCCGGCCATTGGCGGGGATCTTGGCATCCTGCCCGTTGACCTGGTCCGGGTGGCGCCCGTCCTGGCTCGGGTCCAGAGCCTGGTGCAGCTTGCTGAGGTCCTGGCCCTCTTCGGTGCTGGAGAGGGCCTGGGCGCCGATGGCCTGGGCGGCTTGTGACAGGCGCTGGCCCAGCTCGGTGGCCGATTGCAACTGGGCCAGGGCCTCGGCCGCGTCCATCTGCGTGCCCTGGGCCGAGCCGTAGGTGCCGCTGCGCGCCTGGGTGCTCACCAGCAGGCCCTGGCCGGCGCGCAGGCTGGCCCAGCCCTGGGTGTTGGCCTCGAAGCCGCTGCCGCGCCAGGCCCCGCGCTGGGCGCTGGTCGGGCTCTGGTTGATCAGGTGGCCCAGGCTCAGCTCGCTGCCGGTGTGCGTGGTGGCCAGCCGGGTGCGCAGCTGGCCGGGGGCGTCGTCCACCACCCATTGCTGCGTGTGCTGCCCATCCAGCGTGCGGCTGTGCAGGCCGGCCAGCACGCCGGGGTGGTTGACCCCGGCATCCACGCCCGCCGCAAAGGGCGGGGGCTGGTCGCCGTTGGGCAGGCCGCCGGCGATGATGGGGCGGTCGATGTCGCCTTCGATGAACTGCGCCACCACTTCCGAGCCGATGCGCGGCGCCCAGACGGCGCCCCAGTTGGCACCGGCGGCTGGGGTGGCCACCCGCACCCAGGTGCCGCTCTGGTCGTTGCCCGGGGCGTTGCCAGTCTCGTCGGCACTGTAGGCATGCGGCAGGCCGCCCGGGTTGGGGCTGGCGCCGCGCTGGAAGTGGAATTGCACCTTGACGCGGTGGTCGCGCTCGGTGGTCAGGGCTTCGTCCTGCAGGCCCACCACCCGGGCGGTGAGAAGATAGGGTGCGGTGGGCGCACGCTGGGGCTGGGGCAGCACCGGGGCGGCGGCTGGCACGGCCTGGAACTGGTTGCGGTAGCCGCCCTTGGCCAGGGCCGTCTGCTTGAGCAGCTCGGCGGCCTGGTCGCCCAGGTTGTTGGCCACATGGTGTTCCACCGCCAGCACGGTGAAGGCGTTGTCGGGCCGCGGGTGGCTGGCGGTGAGGGCCGCCGCATAGCTCGGGGCGGTGGTGTTGGCGCCGTACAGCGGATGGTCGATCAGCTGGAACTGCGCGCCCGCACGCAGCACCCGGGCCCCGCCCTGGCCGGCAAAGCGCTTGGCCTGCAGTTCCAGGGCGCCCAGGGCCAGGCGGGCGGCGCGCTCGGCGGCCTGGGTGTCCGCAAAGCGATACGCCCCGCTGCCGTCGTACTGTTCCAGCCAGGGCACCTCGCCCAGGTCCAGCGCGCTGGCCAGCTCGGCGCTGGCCCCGGCCAGGCTGCGGTAGTTCCAGCTGCCCAGGGCCACGGCGTTGGGTGGCAGGCTGCGTTGGGCGGCAAAGCCGGTGATCGGGTCTTCCAACCCGGCCACCACCGCGGTGGGGTGCAGGCTGGCAAAGCGGATGGGGCCCAGGTCGGCCCGCTCGGCCCCGGCGTCGGTGATGACCATCACGTGCCGGGCCTTGCCCTGCTCGTCCGCGGTGGCGGCGTCTTCGTCGCCCAGGTGTTCGATGTGCCAGCTCAGGCCCTCGCTGGCCAGCAGGCGCTGCACAAAAGCCCAGTCGCTCTCGCGGTACTGGATGCACAGGGAGCGGGTGCGCAGGGCCGAAGCGTCGGCCAACTCCCAGCGCCACTGGGCTTGGGGATAGTCGGCAAAGATGTCGTCCAGGATCTGGGGGACCGTCTTGTCCTGGAAGACGAAGCTGTCGCGGCGCAGCTGCAGCACGGCCAGCCAGGGCGCCATCACCAGGCGGTAGCGGGCCAGGCCGCCGTCGCTGCCCAGCTGAGCCGCCTCGGTCACATAGCCGTGCCAGGGGGCATAGGTGCCATCGGCCTGGCGCAGGCCCACGGTCATCTGCTCGCCGATCAGGCGCTTGAGCGGCAGGTAGGCCGAGGTGGAGACGGCGTCGAGGATCAGCTCGAAGCCCTGCCCCTCGGCCTCACGCATCACCAGCCGCGTGGCCACCAGGTTCAGCGCCGGCAGCGCGGTGCGCAGCGTGATCAGGCGCTCGGTCTCTTCCAGCCAGGTGAAGGCGCTGAGGGCGGCATTCAGACCGGCGGCGGTGGCATCGGCCAGGGAGGAGAGGGCGGCGGCAGGCAAGGACATCGGAGGGGCATCGCATCGGCCAGCTGGCCGGAACCCTTGAGTGTCCCGGAGTCGCCTTCCTTTCTCGTCCCCAAACGGGGGGGATTCCCCTGCTGCGGCAACACTTGGATGCGAGTGTTACCAGCCCGACGGGCGGGGCGCCTTATGTCTTCCAGGCAGAAGCTAGCGCGTTTTCAGTGCTTGGACGGCGGCACGGCGGTTTTGATAATGCAGAAAACGAAGAACCACCTGTGGCCGTTCTGCGGTTCGCGTCCTCACCATGAATTTCCAGCAATTGCGCTCCGTGCGCGAAGCCGTGCGACGGGGCTTCAACCTGACCGATGTGGCCGAGGCCCTGCACACCTCGCAGCCGGGCATCAGCCGGCAGATCCGCGAGCTGGAGGACGAGCTGGGGGTGGAGATCTTCGTGCGCTCGGGCAAGCGGCTGACCGGCTTGACGCCCGCCGGCGAGCGCGTGCTGCCCTGGGTGGAGCGCCTGTTGCTGGATGCCGAGAACCTGCACCGCGCGGGCGAGGACTTCCGCCACGGCGAAGTGGGTACGCTCAGCATTGCCGCCACCCACTCGCAGGCCCGCTATGCACTGCCCGACGCGGTGCATGACTTCTGTGCCACCCATCCCAATGTGCAGCTGCAGATGCACCAGGGCTCGGCGGCGCAGATCGCCCGCATGCTGCGGGAAGGCGTGGCCGACATCGGCATCGCCACCCACACGCTGGAGGACCAGCCCGAGCTGGTGGCCTTGCCCTGCTACCGCTGGACCCACGTGGTCATCGTGCCGCCGGGGCATCCGCTGCTGATCGGGCCGATCTCGCTGCAGCGGCTGGCCGAGCATCCCGTCATCACCTACGACACCGGTGTGACCGGCCGGGGCAGCATCGACGACGCCTTCGCCCGGGCCGGGCTGAAGCCCCAGGTGGTGCTGTCGGCCATGGACGCCGACGTGATCAAGACCTATGTGGAGCTGGGGATGGGGGTGGGCATCATCGCGGCCATTGCCTTCGATGAGGAGCGCGACACCACCTTGCGCGCGGTGGATGCGCGCCAGCTGTTTCCTGTCAACACGACGACCGTGGCGGTGCGGCGGGGGGCCCTGCTGCGCAGCTATGCCTACGACTTCATCCAGATCTTCGCGCCCCACCTGTTGCCTGACGTGGTGCGCCAGGCCCAGGCTGCGCCGGTGGGAACGCCCTCCGCGCCGCTGTGACGCGGGCGCCTCAGGCCGGATCGGCCGGCGGCTGCGCGTCCGCGGCCGGGCGCGGCCCCAGCCAGCGGGCCAGGTCGTGCACCACCTGGTCCAGGCGCAGGGGCTTGGTCCAGTAGTCCATGGCCCCGGCGGCGCGGGCCGCGGCCACGTCGCCGGTCATCGCGCTGGCCGACACGGCGATCACGCGCAGGCGACCGTCGCCCACCGGGCCAGCCTCGCGTTGCAGCCATTCCAGCCCGCTCATGTCGGGCAGCTGCATGTCCAGCAGCACCAGGTCGGGTTGCCACTGGGCTACGGCTTGCTGGCCTTCCTCACCGGTCTCGACGCAGCGCAGCTCCACGGTGGGGCAGCGCGCCAGCAGCTGCTGCATCAGCAGCTGGTTGACCGGGTTGTCTTCGATGTAGAGCACGCGGCCGCCCCAGTCGGCATCGGGCGGGCTGCCGGCGGCGGCATCGGGGGCGGGAGGTGGTGCCGGCGGGGCGGGACGGGGCGCCTCGGTGACGGTGGGCAGGCACAGGTCCACCTGGGTGCCCTCGCCCATGTGGCTGCGCAGCCGCAACTGGCCGCCCATCAGCCGCATCAGCTCGCGTGAGAGCACCAGGCCGATGCCTGTGCCTTCCTCGTGCGAGAACTCGCGGCCCAGCCGGTTGAAGGGTTCGTAGAGGTGGGCCAGTTGCTCGGGTGACATGCCCATGCCGGTGTCGGTCACGCGCAGGCACAGCCGGTCACCTGGCGCGTCGGCCCAGGCCTCGACCTCGACACAGCCGCCGGGGTGGTTGTACTTGATCGCGTTGCTCAGCAGGTTGAGCAGCACCTGCCGCAAGCGCAGCGGGTCGGCATGCACGATCGGCAGGGTGGTGTCGGGCGGCGGGCTCTTCAGCGTGATGTGCCGGGCCTGGGCCTGCGGTGCGGCCATGGCCAGGGCCTCCTGCAGGCAGCGGCCCGGGTCGACCTCGGTGGCCTCGACCCGCAGCTGGCCCCCTTCGATGCGGGACAGGTCCAGCACGTCGTTGATCAGGGCCAGCAGGTGCCAACCCGCTTGCTGCACCAGCGCGACCTGGCGCCGCTGTCCGCCCGAGAGCGGGTCCTCCCGGCCCGACAGCAGCAGCTGGGTGAAGCCCAGCACCGCGTTGAGCGGTGTGCGCAGCTCGTGGCTCATGCGCGAGAGGAAGGCGGTCTTGGCCTCGTTGGCGGTTTCGGCGGCGATGCGGGCCAGGTGGTCCTGCTCGGCCGCCCGCGCCTGCGACACATCCCGCGCCACCACGGTGAGCCGCAGGCTCTCGCCCTGGCCCACGCGCGAGATGGACGCTTCGATCGGGAACACCGTGCCGTCAGCACGGCAGCCATGCACCACGCGGCCGCTGCCCATGCGCCGGGCGGTGGCGCCACCATCAACGAACTGGCGCACCAGCGCGGCATGGCGGCTGCGCCACTCACCCGGCAGAAAGCGGTCCAGCGGCTGGCCGATGGCCTCCTCGGCCGGCACCTGGAACATCGCCTCGGCTGCGCGGTTGAACAGGCAGATGCGCTGCTGGTGGTCGATGCTGATGATCGCGTCGCTCGCGCTGTCGACCAGCTCGGCGAACTCCCGGTCGCGGCGCTGCAGGCGCCGCTCGGCATCGCGCAGCGTCGTGATGTCGTTGAGCAGCACGTACAGGCAGGGCTGCCCGCCGATGTCCATCGGTTCGATGTTCACCAGCAGGTCGCGCAGGCTGCCATCGGCCAGCGTCACCGTCAGCGGGGTGTTCTGCACCCGGCCCTGGCGGTGCAGGCGGCTCAGCAGCGCCGTGCGTTCGGCATCGTCGCGCCAGAGGCCGATCTCCACCGTGCGGTGGCCGACCAGTGCCGCCTCGGGCTGGCCGGTGAATTCGCGGAAGCTGGGGTTGACCGCCAGCACAGTGCCATCGGTCAGCCGGGTGATGCACAGCGGCATCGGCGTGCGGGCGAACAGGTGGGCGAAGTTGGACGCCTCCTGGGTCATCTGGCGGACCAGCTCGGCCTCGCCGGCGCATTCGCGCAGCTGCTTCTCCGCCCCCACCAGTTTCCCGTGACGGTCGCGGCGGGCCACCACTGTCAGGCTGACCGGCAGCAGGTGGCCGGCCTTGTGCCGCCGCTGGGTGTGGAGGTCGTAGACCGCCTCGCCCTGCTCCAGCTGGCGGCTGATCCAGGCGTATTCATGCTGCCGGTGTTCGGGCAGCAGCATCTGCACTGGCCGTCCCAGCACCTCGTCGGCGGTGTAGCCCAGCAAGGCCTCGGCCTCCGGACTCCATTCGTCGATGGTGTCGCTCAGGCCGCGGCCCACATGGGCACTGTCAGGCTGGGGGGCCTGGGTGACCTGGGGAGAGGGTGGCGACGGGCACACGGAAAGCAGCGAAATCTGGGCGCACATGGAGGACGGACAGCAGCGGCATCCTCGTTGACGCGCTACCAGCCGGCACTGTACAGGGGCTGCCGACGCCATCGGCAAGGCTGAGGATACGGATCGTCACAATATTGACACACATCAATCGACGGCCCCGCCTCGGGCCGGCCTTATGACGTGGTGATCTGAGCTTATGCCGCGTCCTGCGTTCTCAAGCCCGCTGAATCCCGCCAGCATGCTGGGCAGGCCCGGGCGTCCCGTGCGCGGGCCGCATGGATCACAGGAGCTTGCCGATGCAATGGGGTGCCGAAGACGCGATCGCGATCGTGGGAACTGGGTTCAGCGGCGTGGCGACCGCGCTGCAGCTGATGCGGGAACTGCCCGCAGGTGCCACGCTGTGCGTGCTCGGACAGGAGGCCCAGCCGGGGCGCGGGCTGGCCTATGGCACCGGCTGCGACAGCCACCTGCTCAACGTGCCGTCCGGCCGCTTGGGGTGGGACCCGGTCGACGAAGGCGGCTTCGCGCGCTGGCTGGTGGCCGAGGGGCGGCCCGGGGGGGCGGCCGACTTCGTGCCGCGCCGCTGGATGGCCGACTACCTCGGCGCGATGTGGGCCCAGGGCCTGGCGGCCGCGCGCACGCGGGGGTTGCGGGTGCAGACGGGCCTGCCCGGTCTGCACGCGCTGCAGCGCGCCCACCAGGGCTGGCGGCTGGAAACGACCGATGGCCGGGTGGGGCGGGCCGCCCAGGTGCTGCTGGCCACCGGCCACCTGCCGCCGCGGGCCCCGTCCCTGGGGCCGGGGGGCGACTGGGAGGCGCCCGGCCTCTGGCCTGATCCCTGGCGCCGCCCGGACGACTGGCGGCCCCCGGTCGACGCGGGCGTGCTGTTGGTGGGCAGTGGGTTGACGGCGGTGGACCTGGTGATCGAGCTGCGCGACCGGGGCCATCGGGGTCCCATCCACCTGGTGTCACGGCGCGGCTGTCTGCCGCAGCCCCACCGTGTGGCCGAAGCCCGGCCCCGCCCGGGGTTGCAGCCGGTGGCCCACCTGGGCGCGGCCCTGCACCCGCGCAGCGCCTTGGCTGCGGTGCGGGCCTGGGTGCGCGACGCCGAGGCCGAGGGCCTGGACTGGCGCGACGTGATGGCCAGCCTGCGGGCTGGCACGCCGCGGCTGTGGCAGCGCCTGTCGCTGCGCGACCGGCGGCAGTTCCTGCGCCATCTGCAGCCCTGGTGGGACAGCCACCGCCACCGCATGGCGCCGGCGCTGTGGCAGCGGTTGGAGGCGGACCGCGCGGCGGGGCGGCTGACCGCCTGGACCGGTCGCCTGGCCGGGGTGCAGCCCGTGCCCGGTGAACCCGGCCAGTGGCAGGTCACACTGCAGCCGCGGGATGGTCGACCGGCCCAGACGCTCTCGGTGGCCGCGGTCGTCAACTGCACCGGGCCCTCCGGCCGCCTGCGCGATGCCCAGGACCCGCTGCTGGCCTCGTTACGGGACCAGGGTCTGCTCAGTGCCGATGCGCTGGACCTGGGCCTGCTGGTCGATGCCGAGCACCGGCCGCTGGACTGCTGCGGCGTGGCGGTGGAAGACCTCTATTACGTGGGGCCCATGCTCAAGGCCCAGCACTGGGAGGCCATCGCCATCCCCGAGCTGCGGCTGCACGCCCAGCAGGCGGCCCGCAGTCTGCTGGCCCGGCGGGCCGAGGCTCAGGCGGAGCGTCAGGCGGAAGCGCTGGACGCGGCCGCCTGAGGCCCTCGGCGGCCTCAGCCGCCGAGGGCGTGCTGGCCGTCGATCAGCGTGCCCGCCGGCACCACCGCGCCGTCCGGAATCACCAGCCCGGTGGCGCGACGCAGCGCGCAGCCGGCGCCGATGCGCGCGCCCGGGTGGATGTCGATCCCGGTCTGGCGGTGCGCCCGGTCGGCCGCCATGCGGGCCAGCAGCGGCAGGCCGGCCTGATGCCAGCGGTGGGCCAGGCGGTGGATCCGCAGGGCCCGCAGGCCGCGGTGCCACAGCAGCAGTTCGTCCTGGCTGCGGGCATCGGGCTCATGCGCGAACGAGGCCGCCAGGTCGGCATCGAGTTCGGCCCGCACCGTGGGCAGCGTGGCCGCAAAGGCCTGCACCGTCTGGTGGGCCTGTTCGGCAATGCCGGGGCCCTCACTCAGTTCCTGCCCCCGCACCCGGGCGTCGTGCTGCAGTTCCAGCCGCACCAGCCCCTCCAGGAACAGCAGCGTCTGGCCCAGCGTCTGGCGCACATAGCGGTCCTCCGTCGCGGACCGCAGCTCGGGCGGGCCCAGCCGCATCGGGAACAGCACGCCGCCCAGGTCCTCCAGCACATGGGCCAGGGTGTCGGGCGACGGCAGCTCCCGGGCCGCGGGTTCGCGCGTGCGGCCCTGGGCTTCGCGCCAGGCCAGGCGCACCTCGCGCAGTTGCGCGACCAGGGTCTCCAGGGGATCGGTCCGTGCGGCTGGGGCCTCGTCCAACAGCGTGCTCATGCCAAAGACTCCTCGGTGAGGGCCGTCGCGTCCTGGGGCTGACCGGCCCGTTCCAGCTCGGCCTGCACCACGTCGCGGGTCAGCGGCGGGGCAAAGGCCCGGATGAATTCATAGACCACGTCGCGCAGCGGCTCGCCCCGGCGCACGGCCAGGCGGGTCACGTTGGACGGGAACAGGTGCCGGGCGTCGAGCGCCACCAGGCCGGTGTCGCGCTCGGGCTGGTAGGCGATCGCGGCCACGATGCCCACCCCCAGGCCCAGGCCCACGTAGGTCTTGATGACGTCGGCATCGGTGGCCTCGATGGCCATCTGCGGCGTCACGTCGGCCTGGGAAAAGGCCTGGTCGATGTGGCCACGCCCGGTGTAGCCCGCCTCGTAGGTGATCAACGGGAACTCGGCCAGCCGCTGCAGCGTGAGCGGCCGGCCGTCGGCCAGCGCATGCCCGGCCGGGACCAGCACCAGGTGGGTCCAGGTGTAGCAGGCCAGCGTGACCAGGTCGGGGTGGCGCGCCAGGGCCTCGGTGGCAATGCCGATGTCGGCCTCGCGGTCGCGCAGCAGGCGGGCGATCTGCTCGGGCGAGCCCTGCTGCAGCCGCAGCGTGACGTGCGGGTGCTGGGCCCGAAAGGCCATCACCGCGCCGGGCAGGGCATAACGGGCCTGCGAGTGGGTGGCTGCCAGAGTGAGCTGGCCGGACATGGCCTTGACGTGGTCCCGGCCGGCGCGGCGCAGGGCCTCGGCATGGGCGAGCATGCGCTCGACGATGGGCAGCATCCGCTCGCCCGGAGCCGTCAGACCGGTCAGGCGCTTGCCCAGGCGAGTGAACAGGGTCAGGCCCAGCTCCTCCTCCAGTTCGCGGATCTGCCGGCTCACGCCGGGCTGCGAGGTGTGCAGCACCTGGGCCACCGTGGTCAGGTTGAAGCCCTGGCGGGCGGTCTCCCGCACCGAGCGAAGTTGCTGGAAATTCATGACGTGCTCCTCGGCGAATCGATCACGATGGGAACGATTCTGGGCAGCGCGGGGCGGCCTGCGAACGAAGCTTTGCGCCTGAGCACAGCCGGGTCCCGCATATGCGACTGCAGCGCGGGACCGTGTTCACAGGCTCACGGTGTGAGCGGGTCGAACTCGGTCACGCGGCGCGGCTTCAGGTGCACGCGGCTGCCCTGCGTCAGGCTCAGGTCGCGCTGCAGCGTGCGCCAGGCCTCGCGTGAAAGCTCCACATCCACCAGGCTGCCGTCGTCCTCGCGCAGGAACTCGATGCGGGTGTTGGGGCCCACGGTGAGGGTCTGCGCCAGCGTGACGGACCAGGTGTCGCTCTGCGGCGTGGTGACGATGTCCAGCTCATGCGGGCGCACATAGCTGACGGCCTCGCCGGCCTCGGTGCGGCGGTGGAACAGGTTCACGTCGCCCAGGAACTTCAGCACGAAGGGCGTGGCCGGCCGGTCGTAGACCTCGTCGGGCGAGCCCTCCTGCTCGATGCGGCCCTGGTTCATCACCACGATGCGGTCAGCCACCTCCATGGCCTCTTCCTGGTCGTGGGTCACGAAGACGCTGGTCACATGCATTTCGTCGTGCAGGCGGCGCAGCCAGCGGCGCAGCTCCTTGCGCACCTTGGCGTCCAGCGCGCCAAAGGGCTCGTCCAGCAGCAGCACCTTGGGTTCCACCGCCAGCGCTCGGGCCAGGGCCACGCGCTGGCGCTGGCCGCCGGAGAGCTGGTGCGGGAAGCGGTCGGCCAGGGTGTCGAGCTGCACCAGGTGCAGCAGTTCCCGGACCTTCTCGCGGATCTGGGCCTCGCTGGGGCGGGTGGCGCGCGGGCGCACCCGCAGCCCGAAGGCGATGTTGTCGGCCACCTTCATGTGGCCGAACAGCGCGTAGTGCTGGAACACGAAGCCGACGTTGCGTTCGCGCACCGAGACGCCGGTGGCGTCCTCGCCGTGGAACAGCACGCTGCCCTCGTCGGGCTGTTCCAGCCCGGCGATCATGCGCAGCAGCGTGGTCTTGCCCGAGCCCGAGGGGCCCAGCAGGGCCACCAGTTCGCCGGACGGGATGTCCAGGTTGAGGTGGTCGCAGACGGTGAGGTTGCCAAAGCGCTTGACCAGTTGGCGGACTTCGATGCTCATGGGGGGGTCCTCAGGCGGCCGTGGAATGGGCGGCCAGTTGATGCTTCATGCGCTGCTCGACGCCGTACTTGATGACCAGCGTCACCAGCGCCAGGCCGGCCAGCAGCGAGGCCACCGCGAAGGCGGCGGCGAACTGGTATTCGTTGTAGAGAATCTCGATGTGCAGCGGCAAGGTGTTGGTGCTGCCGCGGATGTGGCCGGAGACGACCGAGACGGCGCCGAACTCGCCCATGGCGCGGGCATTGCACAGGATCACGCCGTACAGCAGGGCCCACTTCACATTGGGCAGCGTGACCTTCCAGAAGATCTGCCAGCCGTTGGCGCCCAGCACGCGGGCCGCCTCTTCCTGTTCGCTGCCCTGGGCCTGCATCAGCGGGATCAGCTCGCGGGCGATAAAAGGGAAGGTCACGAACACCGTGGCCAGCACGATGCCCGGCACCGCGAAGATGATCTTCAGATCATGGTCACGCAGCCACTCGCCAAACCAGCCCTGCAGCCCGAACACCAGCACGTACATCAGACCGGCGATCACCGGGCTGACCGAGAAGGGCAGGTCGATCAGCGTCAGCAGCAGGTTCTTGCCGCGGAAGTCGAACTTGGCGACGGCCCAGGCGGCGCAGACCCCGAACACCAGGTTCAGCGGCACCGAGATGGCGGCGGCGATCAGCGTGAGCTCGATGGCGGCCACCGCATCGGGTTCGACGATCGCGGCCAGGTAGACGTCCCAGCCCTTCTTGAAGGCCTCGACGAACACCGCCAGCAGCGGCACGAACAGGAAGAAGGACAGGAACAGCAACGCGCCGGCAATCAGTGACCAGCGCACCCAGCCGGGTTCGGCCGTGGCCTGCAGGGCCGAACGGGCCGGCTGCGCGGTGGAGGCAGCAGAGGACATCGGGCAGGGCTCCGTTCAGCGGCCCTGGCGCTGGCGCGCCCAGGCCTGGATCAGGTTGATCAGCAGCAGCAGCACGAAGGCGATCACCAGCATCACCACCGCGATCGCGGTGGCGCCGGCGTAGTCGTACTGTTCCAGCTTGGTGATGATCAGCAGCGGGGTGATCTCGGAGACCATCGGCATGTTGCCGGCGATGAAGATCACCGAGCCGTACTCGCCCAGGGCCCGGGCAAAGGCCAGCGCGAAGCCAGTCAGCAGGGCCGGCGCCAGGGTCGGCAGGATCACATGCCAGAAGGTCTGGCCGCGGCTGGCGCCCAGTGTGGCGGCGGCCTCTTCCAGCTCCTGCGACAGATCCTCCAGCACCGGCTGCACCGTGCGCACGACAAACGGCAGGCCGATGAAGGTCAGCGCCACGAACACGCCCAGCGGCGTGAAGGCCACCTGGAACGGCAGCGCCTGGCCGATCCAGCCATTCGGGGCGTACAAGGCCGTGAGGGCAATGCCAGCGACCGCGGTGGGCAGGGCGAACGGCAGGTCCACCAGCGCATCGACGATGCGCTTGAGGGGAAAGTCATAACGCACCAGCACCCAGGCCACCAGCAGGCCGGCGCCGGCATTGAGCAGGGCCGCGGCCAGCGAGGCGCCGAAGGTCAGCCGGTAGGACGCCAGCACCCGCGGCGAGGCGACCGCGGCCCAGAAGTCGGGCCAGCTCAGCGTGAAGGTCTTCAGGAAGACCGCGCTCAGCGGCACCAGCACGATCAGGCCCAGGTACAGCAGGGTCAGGCCCAATGACAGGTCGAAGCCGGGCAGCACGCTGCGCTGGCGCAGCAGCAGGCGTGACAGCGGTCCGGCGGCCGGCCCGCGCGAGCGGGCCTGGGGCGGCGCCACAGCGGCGTCGGCGGCACCGAGCGAGGGTTGGCAAGTGGTCATGGCAGCGGGCGCGTGGCGCTCATGCGGTTCGCGCGGAAGAAAATGCGTGAAGTCATGTTAGGCAGCCGGGCTGGATCGAGGAACAACTCAAAACGCTCATCGATATGCCAAAGCGTCATATGGGCCGCCAACGCACAATGGCAGCCTTTCCACTGACCCCTGTGTGACAGGCTGGCTGCGATGGACACCGACACTCCCTGGACCCTTTACCTGGCCCCCGGCACCTGCGCGCAGGCGGTGCACATTGCGTTGTGCGAGGCGGCGGTGCCGCTGCGGCTCATCAAGCTCAACCTGGCCGGGGGGCAGCAGCACACCCCCGAGTACCTGGCCCTGAACCCGCTGGGCCGCGTGCCGGCCTTGGTCACCTCGCAGGGCACGCTGGTCGAGACCCCGGCTCTGCTGGCCTTCGTGGCCCAATCCTGTCCGGCTGCCCGGCTGGGGCCGGTGGACGACGCCTTCGCCTGGGCCCGGGTGCAGGCTTTCAACAGCTACCTGGCCAGCACGGTGCATGTGGCCCATGCCCACAAGCACCGCGGGGTCCGCTGGTCGGACGACCCGGCCAGCTGGGAGGCGATGAAGGCCAAGGTCGGCGCGAACATGCGCGAGGCCTTCGCGCTGATCGGCCGCGACTGGTGGCAGGGCCCCTGGGTCTTCGGCGAACAGTACACGGTGGCCGATCCCTACCTCTACACGATCGGTGAATGGCTGGAAGGCGATGGCGTGGACACGGCGGCCTTCCCCTGGCTGCTGGAACACCGCGAGCGCATGCGGGCCCGGCCGGCGGTGCAACAGGCCCGCGCCACGCTGGAGGCCCTGGCGTGAGCGGCCTGCCCGAGATCGCGCTGACGACGCTGGACGGCCAGCCCCGGGCGCTGCGCGACTTCGCCGGTCAGGCCCTGCTGGTGGTCAACGTGGCCAGCCGCTGCGGCTTCACCCCGCAGTACGAGGGGTTGGAGGCGCTGCAGCGCCGCTACCAGGCGCGTGGCTTCTCGGTGCTGGGCTTTCCCTGTGACCAGTTCGGCCACCAGGAGCCCGGCGATGCCGAGGCCATCCGCCAGTTCTGCAGCCTGCGCTACGCGGTCAGCTTCCCGCTGTTCGCCAAGACCGAGGTGAACGGAGCCAACGCCCATCCGCTCTACCGCTGGCTCAAGCGCGAAGCCCCCGGGCTGTTGGGCACCGAGGGCATCAAGTGGAACTTCACCAAGTTCCTGGTCGATCCCGCCGGTCGCGTGGTGCACCGCTACGCGCCGCTGGACAAGCCTGCGGGCCTGGCGGCGGACATCGAGGCGGTGCTGCCGCGCTGAGCGCGGGTCAGTGCTTGGCGTAGATCTGGTCGAACACGCCGCCATCCTTGAAGTGGGTGGCCTGCGCCTTGGCCCAGCCGCCGAAGGTGTCGTTGATCGTGAACAGCTTCAGCTTCGGGAACAGCTTGTCGAACTGGGCCCCCACCTTGGGGTCGATCGGCCGGTAGTAGTTCTCGCCCGCGATCTTCTGGCCTTCCGGCGAGTACAGGTATTCCAGATAAGCCTGGGCCACCGCGCGGGTGCCGCGCTTGTCGACCACCTTGTCCACCACCGCCACCGGCGGCTCGGCCAGGATGCTGACCGAGGGCACGACGATCTGGAACTTGTCCGGGCCCAGCTCCTTGACCGCCAGGAAGGCCTCGTTCTCCCAGGCGATCAGCACATCGCCGATGCCGCGCTCGACGAAGGTGGTGGTGGCGCCACGGGCGCCCGAATCCAGCACCGGCACGTTCTTGTAGAGGGCCGAGACGAAGGCCTGGGCCTTGGCCTCGCTGCCGCCCGGCTTCTTCAGCGCGTAGCCCCAGGCTGCCAGGTAGTTCCAGCGGGCGCCGCCGGAGGTCTTGGGGTTGGGGGTGATGATGCTGATGCCCGGCTTGACCAAGTCATCCCAGTCCTTGATGCCCTTGGGGTTGCCCTTGCGCACCAGGAACACGATGGTCGAGGTGTAGGGCGAGCTGTTGTGCGGCAGGCGCTTCTGCCAGTCGGCCGGGATCAGCTTGGCCACGCTGTGCAGCTCGTCGATGTCGTAGCCCAGGGCCAGCGTCACCACGTCGGCCTCCAGCCCGTCGATCACCGAGCGGGCCTGCTTGCCCGAGCCGCCGTGCGACTGCTTGACCGTCACCGTGTCGCCGGTCTTGGCCTTCCAGTGCGCGGCGAAGGCCTTGTTGTAGTCCTGGTAGAGCTCGCGCGTCGGGTCGTAGGAGACGTTCAGCAGCGTGACGTCCTTGGCGAAGCTGGGCAGGCCGGTGGCGGCCAGCGCGGTGGCCAGGGCCAGCTGGCTCAGGCGGGACAGGGCGGTACGGCGGGACGGCATGAGGTTCCTTTGCAGCGGGTGGAATGCGATGGAAGCCATGCTAGGAAGCGCGCCTGCAACGCGGAACGAATCAAATCGCGCTTCCTTATGCGCTGTCTGAACATGCCGCTCTTGCCCCGGGCGTCGGCGCTCAGGCCGCCTGGCGGACGTCGAACTGCAGCGCCAGGCGCATGCGCACCGCAACGCGCTGACCGCAGGCATCGGTGGCGCCGGCCTGGCCGCGCGTCAGCAGCTCGGCCGCCAGGCGGGCTGGGTCCAGCTGGTAGCCGGCCACCCGCAGCTGCCGGCCCAGCGAGAGCAGCAGGTCGGGATGGGCCTGCAGCCAGGGGCCGGCCTCGGTGGTGGGGTCCAGGGCGAGGGCCAGTGTGGCCGTGGGCAGGGGCGTCGGGGCAGGCCGCATCGGGGGCTCCTTGGGCATCGGTCACACCGATGGTCCGGGGTCCCGGGGCCGGGGGTCAACGAAGGCTTTCGCGCATGCAGCCCTGCCGGCTGCATAAGCGGGGAAGCGCGCGGGGGCTCAGCCCGCGCGCAGCGCGTCGTCCCGCGCCAGCGCCGCCACCGCCCGGGCCAGGGCCTGCACGGTGGGCGCGGTGATGGGGCGCAATGCGTCCGCCTGCTGCAGCAGGCGCTCGGCCACCTGGGCGTGCGGCAGCACCGTGCCGTGGAACACCGGCTGCCCGTCGCGCAGCAGCAGCAGGGTCGGGAAGTTCTCGATGTCGGGGATGGCCTCGTCGCCGTCTTCCAGCGCGTCGGCATGGTCTTCGATGTCGATCCAGACCAGCCGGGCCTCGGGGTGTTGGCGCGCCAGGGCGTTGAAGGTGCTCTGGTAGCCCACGCAGGTGGGGCACCAGGCGGCGCACAGACAGGCCAGCAGCAGGGACGGGGAAGCAGGGGACGCGGCGGTGGACATGGCGGTCAGTGTGCCACCGCCGGTCGGTTCAAGGGCCGGCGGGGATGATCTGGGCCACCGGCTCCGGGGCCAGCAGACTGCCGTCGCGCAGCCCGCGCCAGGTGGCCATCAGCAGCCCCAGGATGATCAGCGAGGCCAGGGCCAGCAGCACCGGCCCCAGCACCGCCAGCAGGCCGCCGGGCTGGGCCAGGCGCAGCGTCAGGCTGGCCAGCGAGGCCAGCGGGAAGGACAGGGCCCAGTGCGTCAGCGAGAAGCCCAGCGGTTGCAGCCGCCGCGCCAGCGTGGCGGCCCAGGCGAAGGCGAACAGCGCCATGCCCCAGAACAGCCAGCCCAGGCTGTCGGGCGCGCCCAGTTGCAGCACCGCATGGCCGCTGACCGCGGGCGGCGCGATCAGGATGAAGGCGGTGGGCAGCAGGCGTTCCGGAAAGCTGCCCTGCACCAGCATGCGGGCGGCCAGCAGGGCCAGCACCACCGGCCAGAACAGCAGGCCGATGCCGAACTGGGCCATGGCCCAGTCGCCCTGGCCCAGGGCCACGCCGCCCAACGGCGCCACCACATTGCCGACCACCGGGATCAGCAGCGCCGGCGTGATGCTGGCCCAGTTCAGGCCGCCTTGTTCCTTGGGCCGCCACCAGCGGGCCAGCACCCACAGCGTGACGCCGAACTGCCCCAGCGAGCCCAGCCACCACAGCGCCCGCACGAGGGGGTGCGGGCCGAAGAAGCTCACGCCCAGGGTGGCCAGCAGCAGCGTGGCGACCGGCAGCGTGGCGACGAAGGTGTGGCGCACCGGGTGCTTCAGATCGTCGGCCCAGGCTTGCGGGTAGCGCTGCCAGCGCAGCAGGCTGGCGGCCAGCAGGGCCAGGAACGCGAGGGCGGCCACCCCGCCGCAGACCAGCGCGATGCCGGTGGCCGTGTCACCCATCAGCGGGCCGGCCCGCCACCAGGCCAGCGACAGGCCGGCCAGGCCCATCGGAAGGGAGAACCAGCCGGGGGCCAGGTGCTTGAGCGGAGTGGGGGAGGACGCCATGGGGTGGGTCGAATCAGAGCTGGTTGAGGGGGATCTTCAGGTAGCGCGTGCCATTGTCTTCGGCAGGCGGCAGGTGGCCGGCGCGCATGTTGACCTGCACCGAGGGCAGCAGCAGCGTGGGCATGGCCAGCGTGGCGTCGCGCTGGCGGCGCATCGCGACGAATTCGGCCTCCTCCACGCCGTCATGCAGGTGGATGTTGGCCGCCCGCTCCTCGGCCACGGTGGCGGTGATCTGCGGCGCCTGGCCGGCGGCGGGGTAGTCGTGGCAGAAGTACAGCCGGGTCTGCGGCGGCAGCGCGAGCAGCTTGCGCACCGAGCGGTACAGCAGCGCGGCGTCACCGCCCGGGAAGTCGCAGCGGGCGCTGCCGTAGTCCGGCCTGAACAGCGTGTCGCCGACGAAGGCCGCGGGCGTGGCGTCGTCCTCCAGCAGGTAGGTCATGCAGGCGGGGGTGTGGCCGGGGGTGTGCAGGGCGCGCAGGCGCAGCTCGCCGATGTGGAACACCTCGCCATCGGCGAAGCGGTGGTCGAAGGCGCGGCCATCGGGCACGAAGCCGGGCTCGGCGTTGAACAGCCGGCCAAAGGTCTGCTGCACGGTGACGATGTGCTCGCCCACCGCGATGCGGCCCCCCACGCGGTCCTGTAGCCAGGCGGCGGCCGAGAGGTGGTCGGCATGCACATGGGTCTCCAGCAGCCAGTCCACCTGGGCGCCCAGCGCCTGCACCCGGGCGAGCAGCTTCTCCGCGCTGGTGCTGCGGGTGCGGCCCGCCGCCGGGTCGTAATCGAGTACCGTATCGACCAGCGCGCAGCGGCGCGTGGCCGGGTCCAGCACCAGATGGCTGAAAGTGCCGGTCACCGGATCGTGGAAGGATTCAATCTGGGCCCGTGTGGTCATCGTGGTCTGCTCCCTCGTGAATATACGGTGATGGGTATATTAGCCCGACGCCAACAACCGTTTCTGCAATGAGTCAATTCTGGGATGAACGTTTCGCCGAGCCGGGCTTCAAGTATGGCCTGCAGCCCAATGCCTTTCTGAAGCACCAGGCGGCGGCCTGGGTGCCGGGCCAGGTGCTGCTGCCGGGCGATGGCGAGGGGCGCAACAGCGTCTGGCTGGCCCTGCAGGGCCACACGGTGCTGGCGGTGGACAGCTCGGCCGTCGGCCTGGCCAAGGGGCAGGCGCTGGCCCGTGAGCAGGGTGTGGCGGACCGTTGGTCCAGCCAGCAGGCCGACCTGAGCACCTGGGTGCCGCCGCAGGCGGCCTTCGACGCGGTGGTGCTGGTCTATGTGCACCTGCCCTCGGCCTGGCGCACCGACCTGCACCGCCGTCTGGCGCAGGCGCTCAAGCCGGGCGGCCGCCTGCTGCTGGAGGGCTTTCACCCCGAGCAGCTGCGCCACCACAGCGGGGGCCCGAAGGACCCGGACATGCTGATGACGCTGGCCGACCTGCGCCACGACTTCGATGGCCTGCTGACGGAACAGCTGGGCGAGGAGGTCTCGGCCGTGCTGGACGAAGGGCCGGGCCACCAGGGGCTGGCCCGGGTGACCCGCTACATCGGCCTGCGCCCGTGAGCGGCACGGACCTCTGGAGCACCTGGGCCGGCCTGGTGCTGGGCAGCCTGATCGTGCTGGCCTATGAGCTGCAGGTGCTGGTGCGGGGGCGGCGCACGCCCCACCGGGTTGCCCGGGCGGCCCATGCGCGCATGCGCGCCGACTGGGTGCGCGCGCTGGCCGAAAAACCGGGCTTCGAGATCGTGGCGGTGCAGACGCTGCGCAACTCGCTGATGTCGGCGACGATCTCGGCCTCCACCGCCGCCCTGTGCATGATGGGCGCTGTCAGCCTGGCCGGCTCGCAGCTGGCGGCTGGCCTGCACAGCCTGCGGGCCAGCGCCATCACACCGCTGGAGGTGCTGGGGCTGGCGCTGATGGGGGTGCTGTTCGGTTCGTTCGTGTGTTCGGCGCTGTCAATGCGCTACTACAACCACGCCGGCTTTGCGCTGTCCATGCCCGCGGCCACGCCGCAGCGTGAGGCCCTGGTGCCGCTGGCCACCGATTATTTGACCCGGGCCGGTTACCTGTACGGCTGGGGGCTGCGCAGCTTCCTGATGGTGGCCCCGCTGGTGGCGGGCATCGTCAACCCGTGGCTGATGCCGCCGGCCAGCCTGGGCCTGGTCTGGGTGCTTTGGCAGTTCGACCGGCCGGGCGCGATCGACTGAGCGCGCGCCCCCGGCCGGTCCCGTTCAGTCGAACGGATGCGGCGCCGGGGTGGCGTCGGTCGACGGCGGCAGCACCGGCAGGGCCAGCGTCGGTTGGGTGCCGGTCAGCGTCTTCAGGAAGGCCACGAGCTGGGCGTTCTCATCGGACGTGAACTGGCGGCCCAGCTGCACCCGCCCCATCACGTCCACGGCCTGGGTCAGCGTCGCGGCGCTGCCATCGTGGAAGTAGGGATAGGTCAGCTCCACATTGCGCAGCGTGGGCACCTTGAACACCATGCGGTCGCCTTCCTGGTGCGTCACGCCGTAGCGGCCCTGGGCGGGGTTGCGCGTCTCGAAGGGCTTGACCAGGCCCATCTTCTGGAACAGGCCGCCACCCACCGCCACGCCGTTGTGGCAGGCGGTGCAGCCGCTGCTCTTGAACAGCTGGTAGCCGGCCAGCTCATTGGCGTTGAGGGCCTTGGCGTCGCCCTGCAGCCAGCGGTCGAAGCGGGCGTTCGGGGTGACCAGGGTCTCCTCGAAGGCGGCCAGGGCCTGGGTCACCTCGTCGATCGTGATCGCATCCCGCTGGAACACCTGGCGGAACTCACGCCGGTAGCCCGGGATGGACCCCAGCACCTCCACCGCCAGCGCATGGGTGGACGCCATCTCGCCCGGGTTGGCGATGGGGCCGCCGGCCTGCGCCTTCAGATCGCTGGCGCGGCCATCCCAGAACTGGGCCAGGTTGTAGCGGGCGTTCAGCACCGTCGGCGAGTTGATCGGCCCCTGCTGCCAACCGTGGCCGATGGAGCTGCGCAGGTTGTCGCTGCCGCCCATGCTCAGGTTGTGGCAGGAATTGCAGGAAATCGCGCCCGAGCGCGACAGCCGGGGGTCGAAGAACAGCTTCTGCCCCAGGGCCACCAGGGCGGGGTTGGCCGCCTTGGCCGGGGGAACGGGCTGGATCGGTTCACGGGGGGCCGTGGCGGCGTGGCCGATCTGGGCCGCCGCCCACAGGGCGCCGAGCACGAGCGCGTGGATGCGCCGCGGGAATGGTTTTTTCATGGAGTCTCCCTGATCCTCGCTGCAGGAGGGGCCGCGCCGGCCGGGGACCGTGGCGATTCACCCCAGGCCCACACCCCAGCGAGGGCGCGGCGGGGCCCGGCACCACCCTAGGGGGCAACCCTTAGGGTTTGCTGAAGCCCGAGCAGAACAGGAGACTCTGGACCGGCGTTCAGCCGCGCCGCACCGGGCGGCCGCTGGTCATGGCCAGCACGCCGATGCCGCCGCCGTTGCTGACCTGGCGGTAGCCCATCTGCTGCAGCAGCATGCAGGCCATGCCGGAACGGGCCCCGGAGGCGCAGTACAGCACGAGGGGGGCGGCCAGGTCGGGAGCGACCCGGCCGATGCCGGCCTGCAGCTGGTCCAGCGGCAGGTTCACGGCGCCATCCAGGTAGCCACCGGCATATTCGCCCGGTGAGCGGACATCGATCAACAGGGGTTCGGGAGAGGTCATTTCAATCGGGCTCCGGTGGCGTCGACCACCTGGACTTCCACGGGGAAGCCCTGGGCAACGCTCTGGGTGACGGTGCAGTACTGCTCGAAGCTGGCCAGCACCCGGTCCAGGTGCTCCAGCGAGGCCGCCGGCACGCCCAGCGTCAGCGTGGCGCGCATGCGCAGCACGCGCAGGCGGTTCTCGGCGTTGCGGCCCACCTCGGCCTGCACCTCGGTGCGCAGCGGCTCGGGCTGCTGCTTGAACTTGCGCAGCGCGAACAGCAGCGAGTCGGACAGGCAGTTGCCCACTGCCGCGGCCAGCAGGTGCATGGGCGACGGGCCCTGGTTCTGGCCCAGCGGCGGCGGCTCGTCGCAGCGCAGCGCCGGGATGCCGGCGCCGAACGCCACATCGAACTGGTAGTCCTGGGCCTGGGTCAGGTGGACGGTGACAAGGTCTTGGCTCATCGCGATCTCCGGGGGGCGGGTGGTCAGCGGACCTTGCCGAGCAGGGTCTGCACCTCGCCCAGGACTTCGGTGAGCTGCTTGCGGCCCTTGGGCGTGGTGCCCACATGGGCGCCCAGCTCCTGTTCCATGTAGCACACGGTCATGCGCACATAGGTGCTGTCCAGGGCCTTGCGCACGGCGGCCATCTGGCTGGCCACGTCCTGGCAGGGCTGGCCTTCCTCGATCATGCGCTGGATGCCGCGCAACTGCCCTTCCGCCCTCTTGAGGCGGTTGAGCAGGTCGGTGCGGGTCTTATCGTCGGTCAACATCGACATGGCACAGGGCTCCCCGTCGGGAGCGGGTTTCGTTGGGGAAGCTGCCATTGTCCTGTCTTCCTTCAGGTTTTTCTGACTGGAGGGAGATTTCCCGTCGAGGCCCTCAGCGGCAGCAGCTGCCGCCCTCGCCTTCCGGCACGCCCAGCTTCTTCAGGAAGAAGGCCATCGGGCAGACGTTGGTGAAACCGAACTGCAGCAGGTTCAGGCCGACGAAGGCGGTGAAGGCCAGCCACCACTTGCTGACGAAGAGGGGGCTGCCCTCCACGCCCAGGGCCAGGGACAGCAGGATGAACAGGCCGGGAATGATGCGCAGCAGGCGGGTGACGGTCATGGAGGAACTCCCTGTGGACATGAGGAAACGGTGGGTGGATCAGCGGTCGGTCAGGCGCACGATGCCCAGGGCCTTCAGCACGTACTTCTCGTAGATGGGTTCGGAGTTGCCGGATTTCATCTTCGAGAGGAAGTATTTTTCGAAGGCGACCTTGGCCAGGTGCACCCACTTGCCCTTCTTGAACCAGTTGACGTTGCGCGGCGGGATCTGCGGCAGCGCCACGAAGGCGGCGCCGGTGTCGCCCATGTCGGCCAGGCAGATGGCGTTCCAGGTGCCCTGGGCGGTGGCGGGCTTGCCGGCCAGCTCGTCGGCGATGTTGTGGGCGATGGCCGAGGTCATGGTCTCGATCATGTAGCCCGTCTTGGGCGCGCCGGTGGGCACCGGGGTCACTTCCACCGGTGGGATGGCCACGCACACGCCGGCCGAGAAGATGTTCTTGTAGGCCTTGCTGCGCTGGAACTCGTCGATCAGCACAAAGCCGCGCGGGTTGCACAGATGGGGCACCGCAGCGACCGGGTCGACGCCCTTGAAGGCCGGCAGCATCATGGCCAGCTTGAAGGGCAGCTCATGCTCCTTGACCACATTGCCGTGCTCGTCGAGCTGGGTGGTGAACAGCTTGCCGGCCTCGACCTTGGTGGTCTTGGCGTTGGTGATCCACTTGATGTCGTGGTTGCGCAGCTCGCTTTCCAGCATGGACTTGCTGTCGCCCACGCCGCCCAGGCCCAGGTGGCCGATGTAGGGCTCGCTGGTCACGTAGTGCATCGGCACCTTGTGGCGCAGCTTGCGCTTGCGCAGGTCGGCGTCGACGATGAAGGCGAACTCGTAGGCCGGGCCGAAGCAGCTGGCGCCGGGCATGGCACCGACGATGATCGGGCCGACCGGGTTCTTCAGGAATTCCTGGTAATCGGCCCAGAAGGCCTCGGCATGGTCCACCGAGCACACCGAGTGGGTGTGGCCGCCACCGCCATGGGCAGCCGGGCCGGCGCCGGGCACCTCGTCAAAGGCCAGCTTGGGGCCGGTGGTGATGACCAGGTAGTCATAGACCAGCACCTGGCCGTCGGCCAGCGTGACCTGGTTGCCCGGGGCATCGATGGCTGTCACCGCCGAGGGGATGAAGCCGATGCCCTTCTTCTCCAGCAGCGGGCCGACCTTCAGCACGATCTCGTCGCGCTGGCGCCAGCCCACCGCGATCCAGGGGTTGGAGGGCACGAACTGGAAGTAGTCCACCGCGCTGACCACGGTGATCTTGTGCTCCTTGGGGAGCATTTCGCGCAGTTCGTACGCGCAGGGCATGCCGCCGATGCCGGCGCCGAGGATGACGATGTGGGCCATGGTCGTTGTCTCCTAGTGCCGCTCTGTCGACGGCGGTCAAGCCTCTTCGTGGCGGTGCCGCAGCATCGCGTAGTAGAGGACGGGGATCACCACCAGCGTGAGCAGGGTGGAGACGAGGATGCCGAAGATCAGCGAGATGGCCAGACCATTGAAGATCGGGTCGTCCAGGATGAACAGGGCACCGATCATGGCGGCCAGCGCGGTCAGCGCGATCGGCTGGGCCCGCACGCGGGCGGATTCGATCACCGCGGTGCGGAAGGGCACGCCGTGCGCCAGCTGCAGCTCGATGAAGTCCACCAGCAGGATGGAGTTGCGCACGATGATGCCGGCCAGCGCGATCATGCCGATCATGCTGGTGGCGGTGAACTGCGCGCCCAGCAGCGCGTGGCCGGGCATCACGCCGATGAGGGTCAGCGGAATGGGCGCCATGATGATCAGCGGCGTGCCGTAGCTCTTGAACTGTGCCACCACCAGCAGATAGATCAGGATCAGGCCCACCGCATAGGCCGCGCCCATGTCGCGGAAGGTCTCGTAGGTGATTTGCCACTCGCCGTCCCACTTGATCGCGTACTGCGTGAAGGGGTCGGAGGGCTGGTGGATCCAGTACTCGCCCAGCGTGCCGTGGCCGGCCGGCAGGGCGTCCTTCAGGTGCGGACGGATCGCGAACAGGCCGTACAGCGGCGAATCGAGCTGGCCGGCCATGTCGCCGAAGACGTAGCTGACTTGGTGCAGGTCCTTGGTGTAGAGCGGCTTGTCGATCACGCCCTGTTCCACCCGCACCAGCTCCGACAGCGGCACCAACTGGCCGTTGGCGGCCTTCAGCGGCAGGGCCAGCAGCGCGTCCAGGCCGATCTGGCTGTCGCGCGGCAGCTGCAGCCGCACCGGCACCGGGTACTTGTCGTGGCCGGTGTGCAACCAGGCGGCGTCGGCGCCCGAGAGGGCGGCCTGCACCGTCTGCGCGATGGTGCTGACGGCGATGCCGGCCGATTCGGCGCGCTGATGGTTCACCCGCAGGAAGGCACGCGGGGCGTTCTCCTTGAGGGTGGTGTCGATCGCGACGATGTCGGGCGTGGCGTGGAAGGCCTGCGCGATCTTGCCGGCCAGGGCCTGGCGGCCGGCCTCGTCGGGGCCGTAGACCTCGGCCACCAGCGGGCTCATCACCGGCGGGCCGGGCGGCACTTCCACCACCTGGATGCGCGCGCCGTGGGCGACGGCGATCTTCTCCAGGTCGGGGCGCAGGCGCTGCGCGATGGCGTGGCTCTTTTCCGAGCGGTGGTGCTTGTCCACCAGGTTCACCTGCAGGTCGCCCTGGTCGGCCTCGGAGCGCATGTAGTACTGGCGCACCAGGCCGTTGAAGGTGATCGGGCTGGCGGTGCCGGCATAACCCTGCAGGTCGCGCACCTCGGGCTGGCGGGCCAGGAAGGCGCCCAGGTCCTGCAGCGTGGCGGCGGTGTCCTCCAGCGGCGTGCCGGCCGGCATGTTGACGATGACCTGGAACTCCGACTTGTTGTCAAAGGGCAGCATCTTCAGCACCACCCACTCGACCAGCGTCATGCCCACCGACAGCAGCAGCGCGACCAGGATGCCGCCCAGCAGCAGCCAGCGCTTCTTGGCGCTGGCCAGCAGCGGGGCCAGCAGGGCCGCGAAGAAATTGCCCAGCCTGGCGCCCACGCCGGCTGCGCCGGTGGCCGGTGCATGACCGTCGCCCGCCGCGCCGTGGGACTTCATCAGCTTCAGGGCCAGCCAGGGCGTGACCGTGAAGGCGATGGCCAGCGACAGCGCCATGCCCAGGCTGGAGTTGATCGGGATCGGGCTCATGTACGGGCCCATCAGGCCGGTCACAAAGGCCATCGGCAGCAGCGCGCCGATCACGGTCATCGTGGCCAGGATGGTGGGGCCGCCCACCTCATCGACGGCGACCGGGATGATCTCGCGCAGCGGTTTGCCCGGCTCCAGCATCTGGTGGCGGTGGATGTTCTCGACCACCACGATCGCGTCGTCCACCAGGATGCCGATCGAGAAGATCAGCGCGAACAGCGACACTCGGTTGAGGGTGAAGCCCCAGGCCCAGGAGGCGAACAGCGTCACCGTCAGGGTCAGGATCACCGCCGAGCCGACGATGATGGCCTCACGCCGGCCCAGCGCGATGCCCACCAGCAGGATGACCGAGCCGGTGGCGAAGGCCAGCTTCTGGATCAGCTTGTTGGCCTTCTCGGCGGCGGTTTCGCCGTAGTCGCGGCTGATGCTGACCTGCACGCCTTCCGGGATCACGCTGTTGCGCAGCTCGTCCACCCGGGCGCGGGCGGCGCGGGCCACGTCCACCGCGTTCTGGCCGGGCTTCTTGGTGACGGTGATCGTCACCGCCGGATAGACCTGGCCGGCCGGTGCGGAGGCCGATTCCTCGGGTGACTGCGGTGCGCTGCCCGGGCTGTACCAGACCAGGTGGCTGGGCTGGGCCGAGGCCGGGCTGACCTGGGCCACTTCGCGCAGGTAGACCGGCTTGCCGTCGTGCACGCCGACCACGATGTCGCCGACCTCGTCGGCGTTGCGCAGGAATTCGCCGGTTTCCACCGACAGCAGCTGGCCGCCCTGCGGCTGCATCACCGCGCCAGCCGGCATGCCCTGGTTGGCGGCGGCCAGGCTGGACTTCAGCGACATCACGTCGACGCCGCGCTCGCGCAGGCGGGACGGGTCCAGCGCCACGGTCACGACGCGGCCCGGCCCCCCGATGGTCTGCACCTCGCGGCTGCCCGGCACGCGCTTGAGTTCGGTCTCCAGCGTGTGGGCCACGCGCTCCAGCTCGGTGCCGCTGCGGCCGTCCTGGGCCCACAGCGTCACGCCCAGCACCGGCACATCGTCGATGCCCTTGGGCTTGACGATCGGCGACTGGGCGCCCAGGCCGCTGGGCAGCCAGTCGGAGTTGGCATGCAGCACGTCATAGAGGCGCACCAGCGCCTCGGTGCGCGGCACGCCCACCTTGAACTGCACCGTCAGCACCGCCATGCCTGGCTGGGAGACGGAGAAGGTGTGGTCGATGTCGGCGATCTGCGACAGCACCTGTTCGGCCGGGCGCGCGACCATGCTCTGCACGTCGGCGCTGCTGGCCCCCGGGAAGGGGATCAGCACATTGGCCATGGTGACGTTGATCTGGGGCTCTTCCTCGCGTGGGGTGACCAACACCGCGAACAGGCCCAGCAGCAGGGCCACCAGGGCCAGCAGCGGGGTGATCGCGTTGTCCTGGAAGGTGCGGGCCAGGCGGCCGGAGATGCCCAGCGGGCGCGCTTCGCCAGCGGGGGCGTGCAGATCGCTCATCGTTGCTCCCGTCCGCTCAGCGCTTGGCCGGGGTGGCGCCGGCCAGACCGGCCTGCACCGCATCCACCGCCACCTGGTCGCCCGTCTTCAGGCCGGCCAGCACCGGCACCTGCAGGCCGGCCGTCGGCGTGCCCAGGCGCACCGAGCGCAGCACGAACTGGCCCTGGCTGACCACGTAGACGGCTTCCAGCTCGCCGCGGCGCAGCACGGCGCTGGCGGGCACGCTCAGGGCGGCCGGCGCGTTGGCCACCGCTGCGGCCGGCGCATCGAAGCGCACGCGCAGGCTCTGGCCCGGCGTCAGCGCGGTGCCGGTTGGCAGGTCCAGGCGCCATTCGATCGTCTGCGCCACCGGGTCGGTGGCGGGCAGCTCGGTGCGGCGCACCGGCGTCACCCATTGCCCATCGGGCAGCCGCACCTGCGGGTGGCTGGCGGCGCGGGCCAGCGCCGCCCGGGTGGACGGCACCTGCACCACCGCGCGCAGCGCGCCCGGGGCATACATCGTCAGCAGGCTGCGGCCGGCCGAGGCCAGGTCGCCGGTGTCCACCAGCGTGGACTGCACCACGCCATCAAACGGGGCCACCACGTCGGCAAAGCCGCGGGCCAGCGCCGCCTGGCTGCGGGCGCCGCGGGCCTGGTCGACGCTCGCCTGAGCGGCCTTCAGCGTGGTGTCGGCCTGGTCCACCACCGATTGGCTGACAAAGCCCTGCCGGCGCAATTCGCGCTGACGGTCGGCGTTGAGCCGGGCGTTTTCCAGCTGGGCCTGGGCCTGGGCGAGCGCGGCATTGCTCTGCAGCAGGCCGGCGCTGGTGTCGCGGGCGTCGATGCGGGCCAGCAACTGGCCGGCACGGACCTTGTCGCCCGCCTTGACGGCCAGTGCGGTCACGTTGCCGCTCACCTGGGCCGCCACGGTGGCCTGCCGCAGGGCCTCCACCGTGCCATCAAGCTCGAAGCCGGCGCTGGTCGGGACATTCCCCACCGTCACGGTCGGCACCGTGCCCGCCACGGCCGCGGTGCAGCCCAGCCACAACGCCGTCCACAGCACGGGCCGGCCTCCCAGGAGGTGAAATGTCTTGATACCCATGTGGGTATCCTAGCAGAGGCAGGGAACCTGCATCAAGCTGGGGATTTCGCCATGATCCGATTCCCAGCCCCGTTTGGCGAGCGCGGCATGGCATTGTCTTGATGCAAATGAAAAGCGGGGTATGCTGCAGTGCGTCAGACAGACCCCTCACTCCATGGATGCGGATGACTGAAGGCTTTCCCTCTCCCTCGGGGCTGGTGGCGGCGCACCAGGTCGTGGCAGTGCATGGGCCCGTGGTGGCTGTCCGGGGGCGTCCGCTGCCCCAACTGGGCCATGTGCTGACCGTGCCGGTGGGCACGCTCCGCGTCACGCTGGTGGTGGTGCAGCATGTCTCCGAGTGCGTGGTGCGCACCATTGCGCTGGAGAGCACCGAGGGCCTGGCCCGTGGTCTGCCGGCGCATGACACCGGCGCCCCGTTGACCGTGCCGGCCGGCGAGGCCTGCCTGGGCCGCCTGCTGGACGTGCAGGGCCGGCCGCTCGATGGCGGGCCGCCGCTGGACCTGGCCCTCAACCGCCCGGTGATGACCCCGCCGCCCCTCTTGTCCGACACCTTGCCCGGCCAGCAGATTCTGCCCACCGGCATCAAGGTGATCGACCTGCTGTGCCCCTTCGTGCGCGGCGGCAAGACCGGGCTGTTCGGTGGCGCTGGCGTGGGCAAGACGGTGCTGATGATGGAGTTCATGCACGCGGTCAGCACGCTCTACCAGGGCGCCTCGGTGTTTGCCGGCGTGGGCGAGCGCATCCGAGAGGGCCATGAGCTTTGGCACGAGATGAGCGATGCCGGCGTGATGCAGCGCACCGTGATGGTCTTCGGCCAGATGGACGAGACCCCCGGCGTGCGTTACTACACCGGCTTCACCGCCCTGGCCTGTGCCGAGGCCCTGCGCGATGCTGGCCACGGCGAGGTGCTGTTC
Source organism: Ideonella benzenivorans (assembly GCF_020387415.1). Classification (GTDB taxonomy): domain Bacteria; phylum Pseudomonadota; class Gammaproteobacteria; order Burkholderiales; family Burkholderiaceae_C; genus Ideonella; species Ideonella benzenivorans. The sequence goes on from NZ_JAGWCB010000006.1 coordinate 65,038, forward strand.
CTGATGGACAACCTGTTTCGCTTCGTCCAGGCCGGCTCCGAGATCTCCGGCCTGCTGGGCCGCATGCCGTCCAGCGTGGGCTACCAGCCGACCCTGCTGACCGAAGTCGCCAGCCTGGAGGAGCGCATCCTGTCCACCCGGCAAGGAGCGATCACCTCGGTGCAGGCGGTCTACGTGCCGGCCGACGACATGAGCGACCCCTCGATCGCCGCCATCCAGGCCCACCTGGATTCGATCGTCGTGCTCGCGCGCGAGCAGGCCGCCCGCGGCATCTACCCGGCGGTGGACCCACTGGCGTCGAACAGCCGCATGCTGGACGTGCACATCGTCGGTGAGCGCCACCACCGGGTGGCCGGCGCGGTGCGTGAGCACCTGGCGCGCTACAAGGCGCTGGAGGACATCATCGCCATGCTGGGTCTGGAGGAGCTTTCGCCCGAGGACCAGCGCATCGTGCGCCGGGCCCGGCGCCTGCAGCGCTACCTGACCCAGCCCTTCCAGGTGGTGGCCGACCACACCGGCATGCCCGGCGTCACGGTGCCGTTGGACACCACGCTGGCCGATTGCGAGCGCTTTCTGGACGGCGCCTACGACAGCGTGACCGAAGACGCCTGTTACATGCAGGGGGCCATGCCGGCCCCGGCGGGCTGAGCGACAACGGGGGCGTGGACCCATGGACGACACCGGCTTCAGCGTCTGCCTGCTCGATGCGCAGCAGGTCACCCGCCTGGACGGCGTGACCCGGCTGGTGGCCGAGGACGCCCGCGGCGCGTTCGCGCTCTGGCCGCACCACGAGCCGCTGATGACCGTGCTCGAGCCCGGCCTGTTCCGCTACCGGCGCGCGGCCGACGCCGACTGGCGCTTTGGCGCTTGCGCGGGCGGCCTGCTGGTCAGTGGCCGCGAGGGCGGGGCGCAGACGGTGCGCATCGTCAGCAGCCGCTTCCTGGTGGATGCCGCGCCCGACACCCTGCTGGCCCGGCTGGACGCCCTGCTGGCCGGCGACCAGCGCCTGCGCCTGAGCACCCGTGACGAGCACCTGCAGCTGGACATGGCCTTGATGCGCCGCCTGCAGCAACTGGCCCAGACGGCGCCGGGAGGAAGGGCATGAGCGAACCTTCGGATTGGCCGCCGACCCCGCCGGCGGCGGGCGACGCGCCGATGCGCCAGAACGCCGAGCGCCAGCTCGGCCGGCTGGCCCGGGCGCGCAAGGCGGGCTTTCTGGGCCTGCTGGTGACCGGCGGCACGGCCGGGCTGCTGTTGTGCGTGCCGCTGGTGGGCGGCGCCTACCTGGGCCGCTGGCTGGACAGCCTGTCGGCCGGCTACACCGTGCGCTGGACGGTCAACATGATCCTGCTGGGCCTGGCGGTGGGCATCGGCAACGTGATCTGGTTCTTCCGCACACATGGGCGCTGAACATGGATGAAGGTTTCTCGCTGCACCTGGGCGGGCTCGCGCTGAGCGAGACGCTGTGCCTGTCCTTCGTGGTCACGCTCGGCCTGACCGCCGTGGCCTGGTTCTGGGGCCCGCGCCAGGGCCGGCCCCCGGCCATCGGGCTGGAGGTGGCCTGGCAGCTGATGCACGACGCGGTGGCCGAGGTGGTGGCCCCGGTGCATGTGGACCGGGTGCTGCCCTTCATCGGCAGCCTCTGGCTGTTCATCGGCGTGTCCAACCTGCTGGGCCTGGTGCCCGGGCTCACTTCGCCCACGCGCGACCTGTCGGTCACCGCGGCGCTGGCGGTGATCGTCTTCTTCGCCGTCCACCTCTACGGCCTGCGGGCTGCCGGCTGGCGGGCCTACCTGCGCCACTATGTGCAGCCCAGCCCCATCCTGCTGCCCTTCACGGTGATCAGCGAGATCACCCGCACCCTGGCCCTGGCCATCCGCCTGTTCGGCAACATGATGAGCCTGGAGATGGCCGCGCTGCTGGTGCTGCTGGTCGCCGGCCTCCTGGTGCCGGTGCCGCTGCTGGTGCTGCACGTCATCGAAGCCCTGGTGCAGGCCTATATCTTCGGCATGCTGGCGCTGATCTACGTCGGCTCCGCGCTGGAGGTCAGCCTGCCGGATGGGCAACCGCCCGCGGGCCGACCATCGCCTGCCGCTGCTTCCCCCTCGTCTTCCTCTTCTGCTTCGGAGTCGCCATGACCGATCTGCACCTGTTCGCCATTGTCTCGACCGTGGTGGCCGCGCTGGCCATCGCCCTGGGCGTGTTCTTCCCCGCGCTGGCCATGGGCAAGGCCATCTCGGCCGCGCTGGACGCGCTGGCCCGCCAGCCCGAGGCCGAGAAGGAGATCAGCCGCACCCTGTTCATCGGCCTGGCGATGATCGAGTCGCTGGCCATCTACTGCCTGGTGGTGGCGCTGATCATCTTGTTCCGCAACCCGCTGCTCGAATACCTGCTGAAGTGAGCGCCGGCCGCCGCCGACGGGAGCCCTCATGAACCTTGATGCCACCACCTTCGCGCTGGAGATCCTGAACTTCGCAGTGCTGCTGTGGTTGCTGCGCCGCTTCCTGTTCCGCCCGGTGCAGGCCGCGCTGGCGGCCCGCACCCAGGCCGAACAGCAGCAGCGCGACGCCCTGGTCACCCAGCAGCAGGGGCTGGATGCCCGCGCCCAGGCCCTGGCCGTCCGGGAGGCCGGCCAGGCGGCCCAGCGTGAGAGCGCCCGCCAGGCCCTGGCGCAGGAGATCGCCACGCTGCGCAGCCAGCGTCTGGCGGCACTGGACACCGAGCTGCACGACGAGCGCGAGAAGGCCCAGGCCCGGCTGCAGCGCGAGGCCGCGGCCCGCCAGGAACAGGTCGACCGCCAGCTGCAGGCCCGCGCGGCCGGCTTCGTGGCCGATTACCTGACGCGCCTGGCCAACCCGGCGGTCGAGGCGGCGCTGATCGAGCTGTTCCTGACCGATCTGGCGGGCCAGGCCGAGGCGCTGCGGCCCCAGCTGCGCGCGCTGGCCGGGGCCTCGGCCACCGAGCCGGTGGGGCTGTTCACCGCCTTTCCCGTGTCCGAGGCCCTGCAGGCCCGGGTGGCCGCCGGCCTGCAGGCCGTGCTGGGCGACGGCCTGACCCTGCGCTGGACCCAGGACCCGACGCTGCTGGCCGGCCTGAGCGTGCACCTGCCCGGCCACCAGCTGGAGGCCAGCCTGCGCCGCGGTGTGGATGCCTTCCAGACGCTGGACCCGGCGGTCGCCTTGCCGGCACCGGCGGTGAACGGGGGGGCCTGAGATGGGCGTCCCGCCGCTCGCGATCGCGCCGCAAGTCGGTCTCTCGGTCGAGGAGGTCGGCACCATCCTGGGGGTGGCCGATGGCATCGCCTGGGTCGAGGGCCTGCCCTCGGTGCCGGTGGGCGAGGTGCTGCGCTCGGCCGATGGCAGCCGCGCCTGGGTCTTCCAGCTCGACGAGACGCTGGCCGGCTGCATCTTGCTCGACCAGACCGAGAGCCTGGGCGCCGGGCAGCGCATGCGCCGCTGCGGCCAGGGCCTGGCCATCGGCTGCGGTGACGCGCTGCTGGGCCGGGTGGTCGACCCGCTGGGCCGCCCGCTGGACGGCCTGCCGGCGCCGCAGACCGATGCCCAGCAGGCGCTGGAGGGACGCTCGCCGGCCATCATCCAGCGCGATCCGGTCAGCCGCCCGCTCTACACCGGCAACACGGTGATTGACACGCTGCTGCCCATTGGCCGCGGCCAGCGCGAGCTGCTGATCGGCGACGACGGCACCGGCAAGAGCGCGCTGGCGCTGGACGCGGTGATCCACCAGCGCGACCAGGGCGTGCGCTGCGTGCTGGTGCTGATCGGCCAGCGCCGCGCCGAGGTGGCCGAAACCCTGCGCGTGCTGGCCGCGCACGATGCGCTGGCCCACACCACCGTGGTGGTGGCCGAGGCGGGCACGCTGCCCGGCCTGCAGTACCTGGCCCCCTTTGCCGGCTGTGCCGTGGCCGAGCACTGGATGCACGCGGGCCATGACACGCTGATCGTCTACGACGACCTGGGCAAGCACGCCCAGGCCTACCGCGAACTTTCGCTGCTGCTGCGTCGCCCGCCCGGGCGCGAGGCCTATCCCGGCGACATCTTCTACCTGCACTCGCGCCTGCTGGAGCGCTCCACCCAGCTCAGCGCCGCGCTGGGCGGCGGCAGCATGACGGCCCTGCCCCTCGTGCCGACCCAGCTGGGCGAGGTGGCCAGCTACATCCCGACCAACCTGATCTCCATCACCGACGGCCAGGTCTACCTCAGCACCAAGCTGACCGCCGCCGGCATGTTCCCGGCCATCGACGTGGGCACCTCGGTCTCGCGCATCGGCGGCAAGGCCCAGCACCCGGCCATCGCCCACGAGTGCAAGCGCCTGCGGCTGGACTACCTGCAGTTCCTGGAGCTGGAGCTGTTCACCCGCTTCGGCACCCGGTTGGACGAGGGCATGCAGGCCCGCGTGGCGCGCGGTCACCTGCTGCAGGCCCTGTTCCGCCAGGGCCGGCTGGCGACCCGCTCGGCCGCCGTCACGATGGCCTGGCTGGTGGCCCTCAACGAAGGGCGGCTGGAGGGCTTGCAGGGCGAGGCCCTGCAGCGGGCGCTGGACGCGCTGACCGTGATGGCCGCCAGTGCCCCGGCACTGGACGCTCCCCGGGCCGACTGGGTGGCCGCGGTGCAGGCGGCGCTGGGGGGCTGAACCGGCATGAGTGCCCAACTGCAGCTGCGCGAGCGGGCCACGCTGCTGGCCGACCTGCGCCAGATCGTCCAGGCCATGAAGAACCTGGCGATGGCCGAGCTGCAGCGCTTGCAGCGCTCGCAGCCCGCGCTGGCCGAGGCCCAGCAGACACTGGACGCCGCCTGGGCCCGGCTGGCAGGGGCAGACGCGGACGCCGGCATGGCTGCGGCGACGGCACGCTGCTGGCTGGTGATCGGGGCCGAGCGCGGTTTCTGCGGTGCCTTCAACGCCCACCTGGCGGACGCCGTGGCGGCGCTGGCGGCCCGGCCGGGGCAGACCGTTTGGCTGGCCAGCCGCCGCCTGGCCGACGCCTGGCAGGCCGGGGCCGGGCAGGACGCGACGGCCCTGCGCGTGCTGCCCGGCTGCGCGACGCTGGACGAGGCCGAGCCGGTGCTGGATGCCTGGCTGGCGGCGGCCACCGATGCGGCCACCGCCCGGGCGGGGCAGGAGGTCTGGCTGCTGTCCACCGGGGCCGAGGGTTTGCGCCGCCAGCGTCTGCTGCCGGCGCCTGGCGTGCCCCAGCCCTGGGGGGGCCGCACCGACGCCGCAGGCGACGACCCGGCCCCCCTGGCCCCGCCTGCGGAGGGGCGGGCGAGCACGCCCGGCGCCAGCCGGCCGGTGCGCCTGGGCCTGCCCCGGCCGGTGCTGCTGGCCGCGGTGCTGCACCAGGCCGTGCGGGTGCAGCTGCGGGCCGCGCTGGAGACCTCGCTGGTGCAGGAGAACCACGCCCGCCTGGCACAGATGCAGCGGGCCCAGGACCATCTCGACGAACTGGCGGCCGACCTGCGCCGCCGGTGGGCCAGCCTGCGCCAGTCCGACATCACCAACGAGCTGGAGATCCTCACCTCCGCGCTGGGGCCTGACGCCGGCCACTGACCGGGGGACGAGTGGTGCGGGCGCGACAGCGGCATGTCCCTGCCGTTGTCCAGGTATTTGGCTGAGCTAATAATTGAGTCAGCTAACTATTAGTTAGCCAACTAAATGATTGGCCCCCATGCTCGACGACCCCGCGCTGATGCACCTCACCACCACGCTCACGCGCGTGGCCCGCAGCTACCGGGCGGCGGCCGACGAGGTCAGCAACACCTTCGGCCTGTCGCATGCGATGGCCTGGCCCGCGGTGATGATCGGTCGCATGGGGGAGAACGCCCGGCTGAGTGCGCTGGCCGAGGCGGTCGGGCTGGAGCCGGCCTCGCTGGTGCGGGTGATCGACCAGCTGGTGGCGGCCGGCGTGGTGGTGCGCCATGAAGACCCGCACGACCGCCGCGCCAAGGTGCTGAGCCTGACCCCGCTGGGCCAGGACCAGGTGGCGCGGGTGGAGCAGGCGCTCAACGGGATGCGCCGGCAGCTGCTGCAGGGCCTGTCCGACGCGGACCTGCAGGCCTGCCTGCGGGTGCTGCTGCGGCTGGAGGCCGGCGTGGCCGAACTGCCCAAGGCCACGCCGCTGACACGGCCATGACCTGGCCCACCCGCAGCGAGTGGCTGTACTCGCTCAAATGCTATGCCGCGGCGATGCTGGCGCTCTACGTGGCACTGAAGGCCGGCCTGCCGCGTCCCTTCTGGTCGATGATGACCGCCTACGTGGTGGCCAACCCGTTGGCCGGCGCGGTGCGTTCCAAGGCGGTGTACCGCTTCGGCGGCACCTTCCTGGGCGCGGCGGCCTCGGTGCTGCTGGTGCCCAACCTGGCCAATGCGCCGCTGTTGCTGACCCTGGCCCTGGCCCTGTGGGTGGGCGGCTGCCTGTACATCTCGCTGCAGGACCGCACGCCGCGCTCCTATGTGTTCATGCTGGCGGGCTACACCGCGGCCCTGGTGAGCTTCCCCTCGGTGGACCAGCCGGAGCAGCTGTTCGACAACGCGCTGGCCCGGGTCGAGGAGATCGGCATCGGCATCCTCTGCGCGACGCTGGTCCACAGCCTGGTGATGCCCACCAGCCTGAGCACGCCGCTGCTGGGCCTGCTGGAACGCAGCCAGGGCCATGCCCGCACCTGGCTGGCGGACCTGGCGGCGCGTGCCCACCGTGCCGATGCAGAGGGGGCCACGCTGGCTGCGGATCGCCAGCGTCTGGCCGCCGACATCACCCAGCTGCGCATCCTCTCGACCCATGTGCCTTTCGACACCGGCCACCTGCGTTGGACCGAGGGGGCCTTGCAGGAGATGCAGGACCGGCTGGCGGGGCTGACCCCGGCCTTGTCTGCCGCCGAGGACCGGCTGCAGGCGCTGGAAGAGGCAGAAGGCCGGCTGGCGCCGGACGTGGTGGCGGTGCTGGACGCGCTGGGCGACTGGCTGAAGCTGCCGCCGCCGGACCAGGCCGCGGCGCTGCCCTGGCTGCAGGGCCAGCTCGACAGCCTGGGGCAGGACCCGGTGCTGCCGGACTGGTCGCGCGCGCTGCGCATCAGCCTGGCCACCCGGCTGGGTGAGCTGCTGCTGGGCTGGCAGGCCTGCGGCGCGCTGCGCGCGGAGATCGACACCGGCCTGACCGGCGCCGGGCCCGTCCCGGCGCGCCGGCCCACGGTGGGCACGCGCGTGTTGCACCGCGACCCGGGCCTGGCCCTGCTGTCGGCCGCCGCGGCGGTGGTGGCCATCTCGTTCTGCAGTCTGGTGTGGATCCAGACCGCCTGGCCGCTGGGATCGGTCGCCGCGATGATGGCGGCCATCTTCTGCAGCTTCTTTGCCGTGATGGACAACCCGGTGCCGGCCATCTCGGGGGCTCTCAAGGCGACGGCCTGGTCCATGCCCATTGCGGCGTTGTACGTGCTGGTGCTGCTGCCGCTGGCGCACGATTTCGGCAGCCTGGTGCTGTTCTGTTCGCCAGCCTTCCTCCTCCTGGGCTGCCTGGCGGCGCGGCCGGCCACGGCGGGTCTGGCCTTCCCGATGATCATGGGGGTGGCGGGTTCGCTGGCGCTGGGCGACATCGCCACGCTGGACTTTCCTTACTTCTTCAACAGCAACCTGTCGTTGTTAATGGGCATCGCGGTGGCCGCGCTGGTGAACCAGCTGATGCGCACGGTGGGCAGCGACGTGGTGGCCCGCCGGCTGCGCCGCGCCGTCTGGCGCGAGCTGGCCGCGCAGGCCGGTGCCCGCCACGGCGTGCCGGACGAGGGGCGCACGGTGCGCAGCCTGGACCGCATCGGTCTGCTGGCCCCGCGCATTGCCCAGACGGCGCCGCAGCAGCGGGACGACGCCGCCCGCGCCGCCCTGCGCGAGCTGCGCGTGGGGGCCGACATCGCGGTGCTGCAGGCCCAGCGGGCGGCCGGGGGGGCGCCCGGGGCGCGGCCCTTGCTGGTGGGCATCGCCCGGGGCTTTCGGCAGTGGTCCCGGCACGGTCCGTCCGCTTGGCCCGACGCGCTGCGCCGGGCGCTGGACCGGGCCCTGCTGCGCGCCCTCAAACCCAGCGCCGAGCCGCAGCCGGCGTTGGTGACGGCCCTGGTGGGCCTGCGCCGCAACCTGTTTCCCCAGGCCCCGCTGACGCTGGGGGCTGTTACCGAGGAGCCTGCTGCATGACCGGTGAATTCGACCTGGAGGGCTTGTACGTGCCCTGGCTGATGGCCCTGGCCCTGCTGGCCCTGGTGTTGAACTGGGCGGTGCGCCGTCTGCTGGCGACCACCGGCTTCTACCGCTGGGTCTGGCACCCGGCCTTGTTCGACATGGCGCTCTACCTGGTGCTGCTCTACGGCCTGCACCGGGCGACGGCTCAACTTCTGCTCTGAGATGATGGCGATGAACCTGAACTCCTTGTTCACCCGTGAACGGGCCCGGCAACTGCTGCGCCCGGCGACGACCCTCGTGATGGTGGCGGCCGCCCTGTGGGCCTGCCGCGCGCTGTGGGATCACTACGAACTGGCGCCCTGGACCCGCGACGGCCGGGTGCGGGTCAATGTGGTCCAGATGGCGCCGGACGTGTCCGGCCTGGTGACGGCCGTGCCGGTGCATGACAACCAGGCCGTCCGGGCCGGCGACGTGCTGTTCGAGGTCGACCGGGCCCACTACGCGCTGGCCCTGCGCGAGGCCGAGGCCACGCTGGCCGCGCGCCAAGTCACGCTGGCCCAGGCCAAGCGCGAGCGCGACCGCAACAGCGGGCTGGGCAGCCTGGTGTCGCAAGAGCAGCAGGAACAGGCCCGCACCCGGGCCGAGGAGGCGGCGCTGGCAGTCGACCAGGCCAAGGTGGCGATCGACGCGGCCCGCTTGAACCTGCAGCGCGTCGAGGTGCGCGCCCCGGCCGACGGCACGGTGACCAACCTGGACATCCGGGTGGGGGGCTATGTCAACGCCGGGCGGCCGGCGCTGGCGCTGGTGGACGCCCATTCCTACTACGTCGAAGGCTATTTCGAGGAGACCAAGCTGCCCCGCATCCACCTGGGCCAGTCGGTGCGGGTGACGCCGATGGGCGGCGGCAGCTCGCTGCACGGCACGGTGGAGAGCGTGGCGGCCGCCATCGCCGACCACGACCGCGGCACCAGCGCCAACCTGCTGCCGGCGGTGAACCCCAGCTTCAACTGGGTGCGGCTGGCGCAGCGCGTGCCGGTGCGGGTGCACCTGGACACGCCCTGGCCGGCGGGCGTCCGGCTGGTGGCCGGGCAGACGGTGACGGTGCAGGTGGAAGAGGGCGCTGCTGAGCCGCCCCGCACCCACACGGCCCAGGCCCCGGCGGCCCGGCGGGTGGAGTGACCGCGATGCGTGCTTTGTCTTTCGGTACCGGGGCCACGGGCGTGGCGGTGGCGTTGTTGCTGAGCGCGTGCAGCCACGCCCCGGTCGGCCCGGATTACCAGGTGCCGGCCCAGGCGCTGGCCGCGCAGCCGGGCGCCAGCGCCCCGTTCGCCGAGGCGGCGCCTTCGCTCTACAGCGCCGAAGCCCTGCCGGCCGCCTGGTGGCGGCTCTACGACGACCCGCGCCTGGACGGTCTGGTCCAGCAGGCGCTGGCGCACAACACCGACCTGCGCCAGGCGGTGGCCAACCTGGCCCGCGAGCGGGCGCTGGAGGCCGAGGTGGCGGGCGATCGCCGGCCGTCGGTGTCGGTCTCCGGCGGCCCGGCCTGGGGCCACCAGTCGGGCCTGAGCCTGCTGGAACCGGGGGTCACCCCCAAGGCCCAGTGGCTGACGGACGCGGGGCTGCAGGTGGGCGTGCCGCTGGACTGGTTCGGCCAGTTGCAGCGGGCCGCCGAGGCCGCCCAGGCCAGCCGCGAGGCGGCCGAGGCCGCCACCGACCTGGCCCGCGTGCAGGTGGCCGCTGGCACCACGCGGGCCTATGCCGAGGCCTGCGCCCTGGGGCTGCAGTTGCGCAGCGCGCAGACCTCGGTGCGTCTGCAGGACGAGGCCGTCGGCCTGACGCAGCGGCTGCACGACGCCGGCCGGGCCGGCGTGACCGACGTGGAACGGGCGCAAGGTCTGCTTGAACGCCTGCGCGCGGCGCTGCCGCCGCTGCAGGCCCGTCGCCAGAGCGCGCTCTACCGGCTGGCCACGCTCACCGGCGCGCTGCCCCAGGCCCTGCCGGCCGGGGTGGGCGACTGCGACACGCCGCCGCAGGTGCGGGGCGTGATCCCGGTGGGCGATGGCGCCGCCCTGCTGCGCCGCCGGCCCGACGTGCGCCAGGCCGAGCGGCAACTGGCCTCCGCCACCGCCCGCATCGGGGTGGCCACGGCCGACCTGTATCCGCACATCCGGCTGGGCCTGTCGGTGCACAGTGCCAGCCCGGCCACCGATTTTCTCGGCTCGGACAGTGTGGGCTGGAGCCTGGGGCCGCTGATCTCCTGGACCCTGCCCAACACCGGCGCGGCCCAGGCCCGCATCGCCCAGGCCGAGGCCAGCACCCAGGCCGCGCTGGCCCGCTTCGACGGCACGGTGCTGACCGCACTGCGCGAGACCGAGACCGCGCTGAACGCCTATGCGCGTGAGCTGGACCGCCATGCCGCGCTGGTGGCCGCGCGCCAACACGAGGCCACGGTGGCCGAGCAGGCGCGTCGCCTCTACCAGCGTGGCCGCACCGGCTACCTGCCCGCGCTGGATGCGCAGCGCTCGCTGGCCAGCGCCGAGGCCGATCTGGCCGCCAGCGACGCGGCCCTGGCCGATGACCAGGCGCAGTTGTTCCTGGTGCTGGGTGGCGGCTGGCAGCCCGAGGCTTCGGCGGCGGCACCCCAACCGACTCAGCAGCTGGCCGGTTCGGGCGCGCTCAGCACGTCCCAGGCCTTCAAGGCCTCGGCCACGTACATCAAGGCTGGCCCGCCGCCCATGTAAACGCAGACGGCCAGCATCTCCTCCACCTCGGCCCGGGTGGCGCCCAGGCGCACCAGGGCCTTGGCGTGGAAGCCGATGCAGCCCGAGCAGCGCTGCGTCACGCCGATGGCCAGCGCGATCAGCTCCTTGTGTTTGGCGCTCAGGGCGCCATCGGCCAGCGCGCCCTGGGCCATCGCGCTGAAGCCGCGCATGGCTTCGGGCTGGGACTTGCGGAACGGGCCGAGCTGGGCGTTGATGTCCTGCATCAGGCCGACATGGTCGAAGGTGCTCATGAAAACTCCTGGGTTGGAAGTCGCCAATATACCCAGATGGGTATTGAGGATTTCGATCCAGATCAGTCCACGGCGCCGGCGGGCCGCCGCTCGGGCAGGCCGGCCACCCGGGTCAGGAAGGCGTCCCGGCTGGTGTTGCCGAACCAGGGATGCCAGCGGCGCTGTTCGCCCACCGTGGCCACCAGGCGGCCACGGCGCACGCAGCTGGAGAACAGCAGGGTTTCGTCGGGCAGGCGAAAGACCACGTGGGTCACGCTGTCCCACAGCGACTGTGGCCGGGTCGGCCGGGGCTGGTCCGGGCAGGCGTCGACGATCAGCAGGTCGCCGCAGAACAGCCGGTCGCGCCAGCGAAAGCTCAGGCAGTCCGGGGTGTGGCCGGGGGTGGCGATGACCTCGATGTAGTCGTCACCCACCGGCAGGATGGGTTGCGGGGGCGGCCGGTGCTGCACCCAGGTGGCCTGCAGCTCGGCCAGGGCCGCGCGCTCGGCCGGGCTGCGCTGGGCGTCGTGCTCATGGGTGCGCAGCACCCAGCGCAGCCGGGCGCCCTGTTCGGCCAGCAAGGCCTTGATCACCGGCACGTCCGCCGGGCGCGGGTCGATCACCGACGCCTCGGCGGCCTGGGGGTCGGTCAGCAGGTAGCAGACCGTGCCGGACTGCTCGTCCAGCAGGGTGCGAAACAGCATGGGCGTCTCCTCTCCTCATCCTCGCGGAGGATTCTGAGGGGCGGTTCAGCGCAAAACCTTGAGCAAGACGAAAGCCAGCAAGGCCAGCGCGCTGCTCCAGCCCGAGAACAGCCAGCGCCACAACCAGAAGCGGGGCACGAAGCCCACCCCGCGCACGAAGCCGGCGCTCATGGCCCACAGCAGCAGCATGGCCAGGCCGTGGTCGGCCCGGCCCTGGCCGTCGGTCATCAGCGGGGGGTAGAGCGTGCCCCCCAGCATCAGCACGATGGCCAGCAGCAGGCTGGGGCCGTGCAGGCCCGGCCGCTGCGGCGCGGGCTCGGCGCTCACGCCGCGTCTCCGTCACCGCTGCGGGCGGCGGCGCGACCTTCTTCGTGCTCGCCCCACATCGCGTTCATCACAGCCAGCAGCACGGCAAAGCCGACGCCGAGGATCCAAGCGAAGTACCACATGGTGTATTCCTTTCGTCGGGGGTCAGTAGGCCGAGTGCTCGTTGGCCCGGATGTGGGCCTCCGTCACCTTGCCGCGCATCACGTGGTAGGCCCAGCCCGTGTAGAGAACGATGATCGGCATGAAGATCAGCGTGGCGCCCAGCATCAGGCCCAGCGTCAGGTGGCTGGAGACGCTGTCCCAGACGGTCAGGCTGGAGTTCAGGTCGGTCGAGGAGGGCATCACGAACGGGAACATCGCGCCACCCGCGGTGCCGATCACGCCGGCGATCGCCAGCGCGGAGGCCACGAAGGCGGTCAGCGTGGCGCCGGCCCGGCTCAGCAGCGCCGCGCCCAGGGCGCCGACGATGCCCAGCACCGGCAGCAGCCACATCGCCGGCCAGCGGGCGTAGTTGGCCCACCAGGCGTCGGCGCTGCGCACCACGGTCTTGGCCAGCGGGTCGGGCAGGGCGGCCGGGTCGATGGCCGAGCTGATCGCATAGCCGGGGATGGCGCCGCTGTGCAGCCAGAAGCCCGCGCCGATGAAGCCCAGCACCATCACCACCGCCGCGCCCAGGGCGGCGTTCTGGGCGCGGGCCTGCACCGCCCCTTCGGTGCGGTGGGCCAGGTAGACCGCACCGTGCAGCGTGATCATCGCGCTGCTCACCACGCCGGTCAGCAGGGCGAAGGGGTTGAGCAGGGCCCAGAAGCTGCCGGTGTAGGTGGAGATCAGGTAGCTGTCGAAGTGGAAAGGCACGCCCTGCAGCAGGTTGCCGAAGGCCACGCCGAAGATCAGCGGTGGCACGGCACCGCCGACGAACAGGCCCCAGTCCCAGGTCTTGCGCCAGGTCGGGTTGTCGATCTTGCTGCGGTAGTCGAAGCCGACCGGGCGGAAGAACAGCGCCCAGAGCACCGCCAGCATGGCCCAGTAGAAGCCGCTGAAGGCGGTGGCGTAGACCAGCGGCCAGGCAGCGAAGATGGCGCCGCCGCCGGTGATGAACCAGACCTGGTTGCCGTCCCAGTGCGGGCCGACGGTGTTGATCACGACGCGGCGTTCGGTGTCGCTCTTGCCGACGAAGGGCAGCAGCGTGCCGACGCCCATGTCATGGCCGTCCATGATGGCGAAGCCGACCAGCAGCACGCCAACCAGCAGCCACCAGATGATCTTGAGGGTGGGGTAGTCCAACATGGTGTGACTTTCTTGTTCAAGCGTGCGCGTGAGCGGAATCGGACAGGTAGCGGCCGGTGCCCAGGCTGCCCGGGCCCAGGCGGGCGAACTTGACCATCAGGTACATCTCGACCACCAGCAGCACGGTGTAGAAGCCCACGAAACCGGCCAGCGAGCCGTACAGGCTCGCCACGCTCAGCGTGGACACCGACAGGTGGGTGGGCAGCACGCCGTAGATGGTCCAGGGTTGGCGGCCGTACTCGGCCACGAACCAGCCCAGCTCACACGACAGCCAGGGGATCGGCAGCATCCACAGCGCGGCGCGCAGCAGCCAGCGCTGCTTGCCGCACTGGCCCTTGAGCGTGCTCCAGAAGGCCAGGCCGAACAGCACCAGCATCGCGAAGCCGAAGCCCACCATCAGGCGGAAGGCCCAGAACATCGGGGTGACGCGCGGCACGGTGTCGTTGACGGCCTGGTCGATCATGGCCGGCGTGGCCTGGCGCACATCCGTCGTGTACTTCTTCAGCAGCAGGCCAAAGCCCAGATCGGCCTGGAAGCGGTCCAGCGTGACGCGGGCCGCCACATCGTCGTGGTTGGCACGCAGGGTCTCCAACGCGATCACGGCCTGGATGCCGTTGACGATGCGTTCGCGGTTCTTGGCCTTGATCTCATGGATGCCGGGGATGGTCTTGGTCACCGAGCGGGTGCCGATCAGGCCCATCACCCAGGGCACCGAGACTTCCCAGTTGTTCTTCTGTTCGGCCTCGTTGATGCCGGCCACCAGCTTCAGGCTGGCCGGGGCGGGTTCGGTTTCCCAGATGGCTTCGATCGCGGCCATCTTGGTCTGCTGGGCCTCGCCCACGGTGTAGCCGGATTCATCACCCAGCACGATCACCGAGCAGACGCTGGCCAGGCCGAAGGCGGCGGCCACGCGGAAGCTGCGCTTGGCGAACTCCACATCGCGGCCCTTGAGCAGGTACCAGGCGCTGATCGACAGCACGAACATCGAGCCGGTCACATAGCCGGCCGACACGGTGTGCACGAACTTGGCCTGCGCGTCCGGGTTGAAGACCACCGACCAGAAGTCGGTCATCTCCATGCGCATGGTCTGCCAGCTGAACTCGGCGCCGACCGGGTTCTGCATCCAGCCGTTGGCGATCAGGATCCACAGCGCCGACAGGTTGGTGCCCACCGCCATCAGCACGGTCACCAGCAAGTGCTGGGTCTTGGACAGGCGGTCCCAGCCGAAGAAGAACAGGCCGATGAAGGTCGATTCCAGGAAGAAGGCCATCAGGCCTTCGATGGCCAGCGGGGCGCCAAAGATGTCGCCCACATAGTGCGAGTAGTAGGCCCAGTTGGTGCCGAACTGGAACTCCATCGTGATGCCGGTGGTCACGCCCAGCGCAAAGTTGATGCCGAAGAGCTTGCCCCAGAAGCGGGTCATGTCCTTCCAGACCACCTTGCCGGTCATCACGTAGACGACCTCCATGATGACGAGCAGCCAGACCATGCCCAGCGTGAGCGGCACGAAGAGAAAGTGGTAGAGGGCTGTCACGGCAAACTGCAGCCGGGACAGGTCGACGAGTTGATCCGAAATCACGGGCGGACTCCTTGAGGGGCAGCCGGCGACGGCACCGAGGTGACGTGCGCAGCCGCCGTGTCGGGATTGACAGGCACCTGGGCGGGACGAAAGAACACCCACCACAGCCCGGCCAGCACGGCGAGCTTGACCAGCACCAGCACGGTGAGGTGACGCAGCAGGGGACGATCGTTCATGGCCTGTCGGGTATCAAGATGTGTGCCCAGGCCGGCGCGGTCAAAAAATCCTCTTCTGACAAGGGCTTGCCGAATCCCCTCTGGTCCCGAGGGCTGCCGTGCCTGGCGGATCTGCCATCCGTGGCATAGTCTTTGGCAGTTCTTGTCACACCTGGCGCCCTCGATGAGTTCCGATTCCCTGCCCGTGAAGCCGGCGGTCCGCCACGAGGTGCTGCCCGAGCTGGTGTCCTTCATCGAAGGGCTGCCCGAGCCGCACATCCTGTTCGACCGGCAGTACCGCATCGTCGCGGCCAACGCGGCCTACCGCGCGCAGTTCAGCCCGCGCGGCTCGGTGATCGGGCGCACCTGCTACGAGGTCTCCCACCACTTCAGCGTGCCCTGCGACCAGGCCGGCGAGAGCTGCCCGCTGGCGCAGTCGCGCCGCAGCGGCCAGCGCGAGCGCGTGCTGCACCTGCACCACACGCCGCAGGGCGAGGCCTACGTCAACATCGAGCTGGTGCCGCTGCGCGATGCGCAGGGGCAGCCCGTCTTCTACATCGAGAAGATGGAGCCTTTGCCGCTGGCGCGGGGCATGCCGGCCCGCCAGGGGTTGATCGGCACCTCGTCCGCCTTCCGCGAGATGCTGGCGCTGGTGGCGCGGGTGGCGCCCTCGGAGGCCAGCGTGCTGCTGCTGGGCGAATCGGGCACCGGCAAGGAACTGGTGGCCCGGGCGGTGCACGAAGGCAGCCCGCGCGGCAGCAAGCCCTGGGTGGTGGTGGACTGCGCCAGCCTGACCGAGAGCCTGTTCGAGAGCGAGCTGTTCGGCCACGAGAAAGGCGCCTTCACCGGCGCCCACATGGCCCGGGCGGGCCTGATCGAGGCCGCCAGCGGCGGCACCCTGTTCCTGGACGAGGTGGGCGACATTCCGCTGGCGATGCAGGTCAAGCTGCTGCGCCTGCTGGAGAGCGGCACCTACCGCCGGGTGGGCAGCACCGAGCTGCGCCATGCCGACGTGCGGCTGGTCTCGGCCACCCACCGCGATCTGTCGGCCCTGGTGGCGCAGGGCCGCTTTCGCGAGGACCTGTACTACCGGCTCAGCACCTTCCCGATCGCGCTGCCACCGCTGCGCGAGCGCCAGGGCGACATCCCGCTGCTGGCCACGGCGCTGCTGGAGCGGGTGGCGCCGGGGCGGGCGATGACGCTGGACCGGGACGCGGTGCAGGCCCTGGCCCGTCACCCCTTTCCCGGCAATGTGCGCGAGCTGCGCAATGTGCTGGAGCGGGCGGTGCTGCTCAGCGATGGCGACCACATCACCGCGGCGACGGTGGCGCGCGCCCTCTCGGTGGGCCTGCTGCGCCGCTCCGCCCCGCAGCCGCCCTTGCCGGCCCTCAGCGCCCCGGCCCCGGTGGGCAGCGGGGCAGACCGCGGGCGGCCCCCGGCCTCGCTGCGGGCCGCCGAGGCGCAGGCCCTGCGCGCCGCGCTGCAGGCCCACCCGGGCAGCCGCGAGGCCCTGGCCGCCACGCTGGGCATCAGCGTGCGCACGCTCTACCGCAAGCTCAAGACCCTGGCTCCGGACGGCGCCGACCCGGACTGAAGCAAGGGCTCGGCCCGCGGGCTATGCTTGGCGCCCGACTTGGTTTACCTCTGCTGGACAACGCACGCATGTCATCCCTGATCTTTCCCGCTCCCGCCCCGGTCGTGGCCCCCATCCAGGGTCTGGAAGAAGGCTTTCCGATCCGCCGCATCTTCTGCGTGGGCCGCAATTACGAGGCCCATGCCAAAGAGATGGGCTCGGTGGCCGACCGCGAGGCGCCGTTCTATTTCAACAAGGCCTCCGAGGACTACGTGGCCTCGGGCCGCACCGTGCCCTACCCGCCGGGCACGAAGAACCTGCACCATGAGATGGAGCTGGTGGTGGCCATCGGCGTGGCGGGCTTTCGCATCCCGGAAGGCGAGGCCCTGGCGCATGTCTACGGCTACGCCTGCGGCCTGGACATGACCCGGCGCGACCTGCAGAACGCCGCCAAGGACAAGCAGCGTCCCTGGGACCTGGGCAAGGACTTCGAGAACGCCGCCGTGCTGTCGGCCATCGCCCCGGCCAGTGTGATCGGCCATCCGTTCCGGGCTGCGATCGAGCTGCGGGTGAACGGCCAGACCCGCCAGTCCTCGGACATCTCGCTGATGATCCACCACGTGCCGGCCATCATCGCCCACCTGTCGCAGTACTACCACCTGCAGCCGGGCGACCTGATCTACACCGGCACGCCCGAAGGCGTGGGCCCGGTGGTGGCGGGCGATGTGCTGGAAGGCTCGATCGAGGGCGTGGGCCGCATCGCCCTGACGCTCGGCGCGGCCGAGTGAGCGGAGGCAGGCGGCCCTGGCGCACCGCCCGGGCCGCCCCGCCGCGCCTCAGCGGTGGTGGTAGACCGTGGTCTCGAACTCCACGAAGCCCGGGTAGGACACCGCGTCCTGGAAGGGCAGGATCTGCGTGGCCCAGTAGCCGCCAATGCCGGCCGTGCGGTCGATCCAGAAGTAGCTGTTGGCCAGCCCGGCCCACATCAGTGAGCCCGGTGTGCGGCCGGAGGGCGTGCGCTCCCGGTTGATCAGGAAGCTGTAGCCCCAGCCCTTGGGGGTGCCAGGGAAGAAGTCGCCGCTGTTGGACAGGGGAGGGATGGAGGTGGTCCAGCCGCCCACCGACAGGCCCAGCGTCCGCAGCCCGTCCACCGCCATCGCGTCCACGGTTTCCGCCTTCAGCACCCGGCCGTGCGGGCCCAGGCCGCCGTTGAGGACCATGCGGATGAACTTCATGTACTCGCCGACGGTGGCATAGAGGCCGTGGCCGCCCATGTCCATCGGCGGCGGGTCGGGCAGCACCAGATCGGGCAGCGTGGTGAGCGCCCCGTTGGCCGCGCGGTCGTGGATCACCGCGCGCCGGGTCTTCATCGACGGGCTCATCTGGAAGCCGATGTCGACCATGCCCAGCGGGTCGAACAGGCGCTGGCGCATCACCTCGCCCAGGCGCGCGCCGCGCAGCTGCTCGATGACGCGCCCCAGCCAGTCGAGGTTGACGCCGTAGGTCCAGGCGGCGCCTGGCTCATGCAGCAGCACGGTGCGGATCGACGCGAAGGTGCTGGAGACAATGGTCGGGATCTCGCGCGCGGTGCGGAACCTCAGGTCGTCCTCGCTGAAGAACTCGTAGCACAGGCCCGAGGTGTGCAGCAGCAGGTCGTTGATGGTGATCCGGCGCTTGGGCGGGCGCAGCCGCGGCTGGCCGTCGGCATCGAAGCCGTCGAGCACCTGCAGCGCGTCGATCTCCGGCACATAGTCGCCGGCCGGGTCGGCCAGGTTCAGCCGGCCTTCCTCGATCAGCTGCAGGGCCAGCGTCGCGGTCATGGCCTTGGTGGTGGAGAAGATCGCGAACACCGTGTCCAGCGTCATCGGGGCCTCCTGGCCCCACTCGCGCACACCGGCGGCGCCGGCGTAGATCTCGGTCAGGCGGTCGGTCACCATTGCGACGACGCCGGGCACACCGCCGTGGCGGTGCACGCTCTGGTGCAGCAGGCCGTCCAGGGCGGTCTGGAGAGTGTGGTGGGTCATGGGAACGGTCTCCTTGGGGTCATTGCATCGCGAAGCCGGGGTAGCCCTGGGCGGCCTGTTCGTCGCACTGGCGGTGGTAGTTGCCCACGCCACCGATGTAGGACAGCAGCCGGCGCGGTTTGCCCTCGACGTTGGAGCCCATGTACCAGGAGTCCGTCTTCACGACGAGGGTCTTGTTGGCAGTCTCGTCGTGGTGGGCCACCCACGCATCCTCGAATTCCCGGGTGGCTTCGATCACCTGCTTGCCCTGCGCGCGGGCGTAGGCGATGCAGTCGGTCACCCAGTCCACCTGGGCCTGCAGGCAGGTGGTCATGTTGCACAGCGCGGCGGTGGGGGCCAGCGGCGAGGCGGTGCTGAACAGGTTGGGGTAGCCGTGGATCTGCATCCCCATCGCGGTGCGGATCTCCTGCTGCCACTCTTCCTTCAGCGAGCGCCCGCCGCGGCCGCGGATGTCCACCCGCGTCAGCGCGCCGGAGCCAGCGTCAAAGCCCACGGCCATGATGATCACGTCGAACGGATGGACCGTGCCATCGGCCGTCTGGATGCCCTCGGGCACGATGCGCTCGATCGGCGTCTGGCGGCAGTTGACCGTGTGCACGTTGTCCTGCAGATAGGCCTCGAGGTAGCCGTTCTCCAGCGGCACGCGGTGGGTGCCGAAACCGTAGTCGGTCGGGATCAGCAGCTCGCACAGCGCCGGGTCGTGCCGCAGGCGGTCGCGCATCTTGCGGCGCACGAACTCGGAGACCACCTCGCTGACGGCCTCGTCGAAGAACATCTCCGGGAAGGAGGACAGCCAGAGCGACAGCGAGCCGTCGTCCCACAACCGCTCCAGCACGGCCTCGCGCTCGGCCGGCGTCAGCGTGTCCCAGGGCGGCGCGTCGAAGTCGTAGTCGAAGCCGGCGAAGGTGCTGCGCACGCGCTGCTTCAGCTCATGGAAGCGCTCGCCCCAGCCGGCCCAGTCCTCGGCGCTGTACTGGGGGTTGCGCATCGGGATGATGTACTGCGGCGTGCGCACGAAGACCGTCATCTCGCCGACCTCGCCCTTGATGGTCTGGATCACCTGGATGCCGGTGGCGCCGGTGCCGATGACGGCCACGCGCTGGCCCTTCAGGTCCACCCCTTCCCGGGGCCACAGCGCGGTGTGGACGATCTGGCCCTGGAAGCTGGATTGACCGGGGAAGCGGTCCGTCAGCGGGGCCGAGAGCATGCCCATGCAGCACACCAGGTACTGCGCGTCGATGCGTTCACCCTGGCGGGTGGTGAGGTCCCAGCGCTGGGTGGCTTCGTTGAAATGGGCGCTGTCGATGCGGGTGTCGAACTGGATGTCCTTCTTCAAGTCCATGCGGTCGGCCACCCAGTTGAGCCAGCGCTCCGTCTCGGGCTGGGCCGGAAAACGCTCGCTGGGCTGCCAGGCCTTGTACATGGCCTCGTCGAACCAGTACTGGTAGATCTCGGCCTGCGAGTCGAAGCGTGCACCGGGGTAGCGGTTCCAGTACCAGGTGCCGCCGACGCCGGAGCCGGTCTCGTAGGCGCGCACGTTCAGGCCCATCTCGCGCAGGCGGTGCAGTTGGTACAGGCCGGCCACGCCGGCGCCGATCACGGCGGCGTCCAGGCGGGTTACGGGAAGGTCGCTGATGGCGTTCATGGCTGTCTCCTTCAAGTCCTCTGAGGGGATGGTGCGTGCCGGTGGCCAGGCCCCGGCAGGTCCATGCAGCGCAAGCCCCGGGCCAGGGCCGGCCGCGGGGTTTTCCCCGGGGGCACTGGTCGAAAACGGCACAGAAGGAGGGCGTGGCGGGCCGGTGACACGGCCCGTGGCGCGCGCTGTCCGGACAGCCTGTCCCGCGCATGGGACGGGCCGTGCCGGACTCAGGTCGGCCGCGTCGGGCTGTCGGTGCCGAGGAACTCGGCCTGCTGGATGCCCAGTTCGGTGAACTTGCGGTACAGCGTGGAGCGGGACAGGCCCAGGGCCTGAGCCACCTGGCTGATGTTGCGGTGCTGGCGCAGCATGCCGACGATGAGCTGGCGCTCGTAGTCGCGCACCGAGGCCATGCCCTCGCCGGTGGACGGCAGGGGGGCGGTGGCGGAGGTCGTGGGTGTCAGCAGTTCGGGCGGCAGGCAATCGACGTCGAGGGTGCCGTTCGAGCAGAGCACCGCGGCCTCGATGGTGTTGCGCACTTCGCGCGCGTTGCCGGGCCAGGCGTGGCGCTGCAGCACGGCCATCGCCTCGGGCGTCACCTGCACCGAGCTCAGGCCATGCTTGCGACGCATCGCCTCCGTGAACTGCGCGATCAGCAGCGCGAGATCACCGGGCCGCTCGCGCAGCGGGCGGATGGTGCGGTGCGCCACCTTCAGCCGGTAGTAGAGGTCGCGGCGGAAGCGACCTTCGGCGATCAGCTGTTCCAGGTTGCGGTGGGTGGCGGCGATGATGCGGCAGTGGGCCCGGCAGGGCTCGCAGGCGCCCACCCGCTGGTAGCTGCCGTCCTCCAGCACGCGCAGCAGCGCGGCCTGCATGGCCGGCGGCAGCTCGCCCACCTCGTCCAGGAACAGCGTACCGCCTTGCGCCGCTTCAAAGTAGCCCGCCCGGCCGCGTGGGTCGGCACCCGAGAACGCGCCCTTCACGTAACCGAAGAAGGTGCTCTCCATCAGGTGCTCGCTGATCGCGCCGCAGTTGATGGCCAGGTAGGGTTGCTGGCGGCGCGGGCTGCAGGCGTGCACATGGCGGGCCAGCAGCTCCTTGCCGGTGCCGGTCTCGCCGATGATCAGCAGGTTCACGTCCGCGGACGCGATGCGTTGCAGATCCTCCAACATGCGCCGGGTCTGCGGATCGCAGGAGACGAAGTCGCCGAAGCGGGTGACCGGCTGGCCCGCCTCGGTCGGGGCCGCCGTGTGCAGCGGCGTGGGGTCCGTGCGGAACACCTTCTGGTAGCCCGCCGGCTTGGCCAGCACCACCACGCTGCCGATCGGCGCCCCCGTGCTGGGGGCATTCACCGGCAGGGTGTCGCGCACCTGGGCCTGCACCTCCGGCGTGGGCGATGGCCAGCGCGCCGCCAGCTGCCGACAGCGCTCTGTCGGGGTGTGGGTCACTGGCCGTCCCGTGGGATCCAGCGCGAGCAGGTCGTCATGGGGATACTGGCGGGTGGCATCGCTGAAGGCCGTCAGCAGCAGCCGGCGCTCCAGCTCGCGGTGCAGGGCCATGCGGGCCTGGATGGAGTTGGCCACCGAGACGGTCAGGCCCAGGGCCTGATCGCGGAAGTCCGCCTCGATCGAGGTGAAGTCCACGATGCCCAGCACCGTCTGGCCATCGGCATCGAAGATCGGGGTGGCCGCGCAGGACCAGGTGTGCCAGCCCTCGCAGAAGTGTTCCGCGGCCAGGACATGCACCGGCTGCCGTTTGGCCAGCGCGGTGCCCACGCCATTGGTGCCGGCGGTCAGCTCGTTCCATTGCGAGCCTTCGACGATGCCCGAGCGCGTGGCCGCACGCTCGCGCACCGCCGGGTCGCCGGTGATGTGCAGCACGGTGCCGGTGCGCTCGGCCAGGATCATGATGCCCGGCACGTCGACCAGGAAGTTGCTGACCTCCTGCACGATGGGCACCGAGGTGTCCAGCAGCAGGAGTTCAGCCTCCTGGCGGCGGCGGAACTCCTCGGGGGTGAGCAACCGGCCGCGGGTCATCGCGACGTCCACACCCAGCGCGCTGCAGCGCTGCCATTCGTCCAGCAGCAAGGCGTGGTAGGGCGGCCGGTGCTCGTCGAGCGAGATCGTGCCGGCATGGAAGCGTTCCCACAGGCTGCGCACGCCACGCAAGTCCTTGTGGAAGCCCACATAGGGGCTGGCATCGGGCTTCATGGCGAGCCCCCTTTCTGCGGTCCAGACGCGGGGTGGGAACCCCGCCGTCAGTTGTCTCGCCGCCGATTGGAGCGGAACACCTGCGCAGGATCAAGCCAGCCCGATCCCTGAGAGCGGGGCCACGGCTGTCCCGCAATTGGGACAGTCCGGGGGCCGGCCGTCAAAAGGGGGCGCAGGACGCTCAGAACGGAATGTCGTCGTCCATGTCGTCGAAGCCGGTGGACGACTTCGGGGCCGGGCGCGGGGCAGGGGCCGGGGCCGGGGCCCGTGGCGGGGCGGCCGGGCGGGCGGCCGGGCGGCTGTAATTGCCGCCACCGCCGCTGCCGCCGCCCATGTCTTCATCCATGCCGCCGGATTCGCCACCGCCCCCCATGCTGTCGCGGCCACCCAGCAGTTGCATGGTTTCAGCCACGATCTCGGTGGTGTAGCGGTCGTTGCCGTCCTTGTCCTGCCACTTGCGGGTCTTCAGGCGGCCTTCGATGTAGACCGGGCGGCCCTTCTTGAGGTATTCACCGGCGATCTCGGCCAGGCGGTCGTACAGCACCACCGAGTGCCACTCGGTTTCTTCCTGGCGTTCACCGGATTCGCGGTTCTTCCAGTTGCGGGTGGTGGCCAGGCGCAGGTTGCAGACGGCCGCGCCGCTGGGGGTGTAGCGCACTTCCGGGTCGCGGCCCAGGTTGCCGATGATGATGACTTTGTTGACGCTGGCCAAGGTGGGGCTCTCCTGTGGGGACGGGCGGGGGCGGGGCCAGCAGAGGCCCCGAAATCCCGTCGCTGAAGGGGCGAGATTATCGCCGATCGGCCCCCTCGGCCATCCCCGTTTGGACGGGAGTGACCGAGGGCAGCAGGGCGATCAGCGCCGCCAGGGCCGGGGTGGGCAGCCGCCCGGCGGGGCAGACCCAGTGCCACTGCCGGCTGATGCGCGGCAGCGGGGCCGCCACCGTCTGCAGCTGGCCGCGCGCCAGCGCGTCGGCCACCACGTGGCGCGACAGGCAGGCCAGGCCCAGGCCGGCCAGCGCGGCCTGGCGCAGCGCCTCGTTGCTGCCCAGCGTGATGCGGCGCCGGTAGGGGCCGATCAGCGGCGCCAGCGCCTGGTCGCTCACCTCGCGCGTGCCCGAGCCTGCCTCGCGCAGCAGCCACACCGCCTCGCGCAGCGCGGCCAGGCTGGCGCCCTGGGTGGCGGCCACCGCCGGGGTGCCGACCACCACCAGTTCGTCCTCCAGCCAGGGCTGGGCCACCAAGGTGGGTTCGTGGCTGGGGCCTTCGATCAGGCCGATGTCCAGTTCAAAGGCCGCCACCTGGGCGCAGATCTGCGCGGTGTTGCCCACGGCGACCTCGGTGGCCCAGTGCGGGGCGGTGCGCGGGCGCTCGCCCAGGAAGGCGGCCAGCAGCGGCGGCAGGGCGTGGTCGGCCACGGTCAGGCTGGCGCCGATGCGCAGCGCGCCCCGCTGGGCGTCGGCATCGCGGGCCAGCCGCTCCACGTCGGCCGCGCCGGCCAGCAGGGCCTCGGCCCGGGGCAGCAGGGCGCGGCCGTTGTCGTTGAGCAGCAGGCGCTTGCCCACCCGGTCGAACAGGCGCAGCGCCAGCAGGCGCTCCAGCTCCTGCAGCGCGGCGCTGGTGGCCGACTGGGACAGGGCGATGGTCTCGGCCGCGGCGGTGGTGCTGCCGCTGCGGGCCACGGCCACGAAGATCTGCAGCTGGCGCAGGGTGAGGTGCAGCACGTCCATCGCGGCACTTTATAACGATTGCGTCGATTGATATAACGAAAACAATCTGTTGGACGGGTTGATCCGGGGCCGGAACACTGGCGCATCGCTGTTCTGTCAGGAGCTGTCCATGCCGTCCACCCCTGTTGTCCTGCCCCTGTCGCCCGGGCGCCTGCACCATGGCCGCCGCTGGCTGCTGCAGCACGCCGCCGGGCTGGCGCTGTGCGCGGGGCTGGCCGCCGTCGCGCTGCGGGTGGGGCACTGGCCGGTGTTCGAGCACCACGGCATCGGCACCCTGACCCTGGCGCTGCTGCTGGGCATCGGGGTGGGCAACGGGCTGCCGCAGCCCTGGCTGGCGCCGGCTGAGCAGGGCGCCGCGCTGTCGCGTCAGCGGCTGCTGCGGGCCGGTGTGATGCTGTTCGGCCTGGGCTTGACGGTGCAGGACCTGGCCCATGTCGGTCTCAGCGGTGTGCTGCTGGCGGTCGGGATGCTGAGCAGCACCTTCGCGCTGGCGGCCTGGGTTGGCCCGCGCTGGCTGGGGCTGGACCGGCCCACCGCGCTGCTGATCGGTGCAGGCAGCGCCATCTGTGGCGCCGCCGCGGTCATCGCCACCGAGCCGGTGGTGCGGGCCCGCAACGGCGAGGCCACGGTGGCCGTCAGCACCGTGGTGCTGTTCGGCACGCTGTCGGTCTTCCTCTACCCGGTGCTGGGCGACGTGGCGGCCCACTGGGCCCTGCTGCCCCAGGGCGGCACCGGCCTGGGCCTGTACCTGGGCGCCACGGTGCACGAGGTGGCCCAGGTGGTGGCGGCCGGGCGGTCCATGGGGGCCGACGTCGCCGGCGTGGCGGTGATCGAGAAGATGGTGCGGGTGATGCTGCTGGCGCCCTTCCTGCTGCTGCTGTCCTCGCGCTGGCTGGCCCGGCACGACGGTCCGGCCGCGGCCCGCCGGGGCGGCCACACGCCCTGGTTCGCCTGGGGTTTTCTGGCCATGGTGGGGCTGCATTCCACCGGCTGGCTGCCAGCACCGCTGGAATCGGTCGCCCGCCAGGCGGGCACGGTGATGCTGGCGATGGCCATGGCGGCGCTGGGTCTGGCCACCCGCTGGGCCGGGGTGCGCGCGGCGGGTCTGCGCCCGCTGGCCCTGGGCACGCTGCTGTGGGTCTGGCTGGTGGGGGGCGGCGCGCTGCTGGCGCGGGGCGTCGAGCTGCTGGGCGGCTGAGGCGGACATCGCTACAGTGGGGGCCCACCCACGGCGTTCCCTCCTGGCCATGCTGACCGCGCACCTTCCGTCCTTCGCCACCCGCGGGTGGCCGATCCTGGGTCTGCTGGCGGGGCTGTCAGCCTGCGCCACGGCCACGCCCGAGCCGCTGTCGCCCCTGGCGCAACTGCAGACGCTGACCGCCGCGCCCCGCTGCACCGCGGACAGCCAGTGCCGCACCCTGCCGGTCGGGGCCCGGGCCTGTGGCGGGCCGTCCCGCTACCTGGTCTGGTCCACGCGGGTGAACCGCGAGGCGGAACTGCAGGCGCTGGCCGCCCAGGTCACCGCGCAGGAAAAGGCGGCGCTGGCGGCCTCCGGGCGGATGTCCATCTGCCAGGTGCTGCCCGACCCCGGGGCCCATTGCGACCTTGGCTTGGGCCAGTGCGTGGCGGGTGGGGCGGTGGCCACCCGTCAGGGCTCGCCGTCCCAGTAGTCCAGCGCGTCGGCGGGGCGCTGCAGCAGCTTCACGCCGGGGGCCCAGGCCATCACCTTGCCGGAATCGGGGTACTCGCACAGTTCGGGCTTCTGCTGCGTGCTGATGGACAGGTACTTCAGCGGCGCGTCCGAGGTGTTGAGCAGCTGGTGCGGGTAGTCCGGCCCGGCAGGGATGAAGATCACGTCACCGGCCTTCACCGGCAGCCGCTCGCCGGCCACGCGCAGCGTGCCCTGGCCGGCGAGGATCACGAACATCTCCTCCTGCGCGTGGTGCAGGTGGTAGGGGCAGCTTTGCTGGCCGGGCGGCACCACGTCCACGGCGCAGCCCAGCTGCTGCGCGGCCGTGCCGTCGGACAGACCGGCAAAGAGCGACTGGTACAGCGGCGGGCGCGACAGCGTCTGCGCCTGGGGACTGGCCAGCGTGTCGTCGATGGAACGGATCAGGCGCTGGCGCAGGGTGGCGGCGTCCATGGGGGCTCCTGGCAAGGGAAGGCCGACCAGCATAGCCCGTGGGCGGGTACCATCTCGGGCGATGCCCGCCTCGCTCTCGACCGAACCTCTCGACATCCTGCAGGAAGTCTTTGGCTACACCGCCTTCCGGGGCCACCAGGCCGCCATCGTCGAGCAGGTGATCGCCGGCGGCGACGCGCTGGTGCTGATGCCCACCGGGGGCGGCAAGAGCCTGTGCTACCAGATCCCCGCCATCGCCCGCCACCGGGCCGGCCAGGGCGTGGCGGTGGTGGTCAGCCCGCTGATCGCGCTGATGCAGGACCAGGTCGGCGCGCTGGAAGAAGCCGGGGTGCACGCGGCCTTCCTCAATTCCTCGCTGGACCTGGAGGGCGTGCAGCACGTCGAGCGCGAGCTGCTCTCGGGCCGGCTGGTGCTGCTCTACGCCGCGCCGGAGCGCATCACCCACCCACGCTTCCTGGCCATGCTGGATTCGCTCTACGAGCGCGGCAAGCTCAGCCTGTTCGCGATCGACGAGGCGCACTGCGTGAGCCAGTGGGGCCACGACTTCCGCGAGGACTACCTGCAGCTGGGCCTGCTGGCCGAGCGCTACCCCGGCGTGCCGCGCGTGGCGCTCACCGCCACCGCCGACGCGCTGACCCGCGAGGACATGGTCAGCCGGCTGGCGCTGCAGGAGGCGCGCACCTACCTCAGCAGCTTCGACCGGCCCAACATCCGCTACACCATCGTCGAGAAGGACAACGCCCGCCAGCAGCTGCTGCGTTTCCTGCAGGACGAGCACCCGGGCGAGGCCGGCATCGTCTACTGCCAGAGCCGCAAGAAGGTGGAGGACACCGCCGACTGGCTGTGCGAGCAGGGCGTGACCGCGCTGCCCTACCATGCCGGCCTGGACGCCGAGGTGCGCCGCCGCCACCAGGACCGCTTCCTGCGCGAGGACGGGCTGGTGATGGTGGCCACCGTGGCCTTCGGCATGGGCATCGACAAGCCCGATGTGCGCTTTGTGGCCCACCTGGACCTGCCCAAGAACATCGAGGGCTATTACCAGGAGACCGGCCGCGCCGGGCGCGATGGCGAGCCGGCCCAGGCCTGGATGAGCTATGGCCTGGCCGATGTGGTGAACCAGCGCCGCATGATCGACGAGAGCACCGCCGAGGACGACTTCAAGCGCCTGCAGCGCGGCAAGCTCGACGCCCTGCTGGCGCTGTGCGAGAGCCTGGACTGCCGGCGCGTGCGCCTGCTGCAGTACTTCGGCGAGGAGCGCCCCGAGGGCTGGCGCTGCATGAACTGCGACAACTGCCTGGAGCCGCCGGCCCGCTGGGATGCGACCGAGGCGGCGCGCATGGCGCTGTCGTGCATCTACCGCTGCCACCAGCATTCGGGCTTCGGCTTCGGCACCGCCCACCTGATCGACGTGCTGCGCGGCCAGTCCACCGAAAAGACCCGCCAGCGTGGCCACGAGGCGCTCTCCACCTGGGGCATCGGGCGCGAGCTCAGCGAGGCCCAGTGGCGCGGCGTGATCCGCCAGCTGATCGCGCTGGGCCATGTGCGCAGCGAGGGCGAGTACAACACGCTGGCGCTGGCCGAGAGCGCCCGCGCGGTGCTGCGCGGCGAGGTGAAGATTGAGCTGCGTGAACCCAAGGCGCCGACGCCGCGCGGCCGCCGTACCCGCGGTGGCGCCGGAACGGCGCGCAGCCTGCCGCAGGCCGTGGCCACGCTGGACGCCGACGGGCTGGTCCGCTTCAACGCCCTCAAGGCCTGGCGGGCCGAGGTGGCGCGCGAGCACAACCTGCCGGCCTACATCGTCTTCACCGATGCGACGCTGCGCCAGATGGCTGAGCAGGCGCCGGCCTCGCTCGACGACCTGGGCCAGGTCAGCGGCGTGGGGGCCAAGAAGCTGGAGGCCTACGGCCGCCAGATCCTGCGCGTGCTGGAGGAGCTGCCGGGCTGAACCCGGCGCTCACTGCCAGCCGTGCCGGCGCACCCACCCGCGCTTGGCCCACTGCACCAGCGCCATGTAGCCCAGCAGCAGCAGCGGCAGCACCGCGAAGTAGCTGGCCGGCAAGGGTTGCAGCTTCAGCCAGGGCCCCAGCGACCCTTGCGGCAGCCACAGGCCCAGCAGGGCCAGCGCGCCGGTGGTGGTCAGCAGAGCCGGCGCGGCCCGGCTGCCGATGAAGGGCAGGCGCGGGCTGCGGATCAGGTGCACCACCAGGGTCTGGGTCAGCAGGCTTTCGACGAACCAGCCGCTCTGGAACAGCGTCTGCTGCGCCGGGCTTTGGGCGCCGTAGCCCCACCACATCAGCGCGAAGGTGGCCAGGTCGAAGATGGAGCTGATCGGCCCGAAGGTCAGCATGAAGCGACCCAGCTCGTCCGGGTTCCAGCGCTGCGGTTGGGTCAGCAGGTCGGCATCCACCCGGTCGAAGGGCACCGCCGCCTGGCTGAAGTCGTAGAGCAGGTTCTGCACCAGCAGGTGCATCGGCAGCATCGGCAGGAAGGGCAGCAGCAGGCTGGCCACCAGCACCGACAGCACGTTGCCGAAGTTGCTGCTGGCCGCCATCTTGATGTACTTGAGCATGTTGGCGAAGGTCTTGCGGCCTTCCAGCACACCGGCATCCAGCACCAGCAGGCTCTTCTCCAGCAGGATGATGTCGGCCACCTCCTTGGCGATGTCCACCCCGGTGTCGACCGAAATGCCGACGTCGGCCGCGTGCAGGGCCGGCGCATCGTTGATGCCGTCGCCCATGAAGCCCACCACATGGCCCTGCGCGCGCAGGGCGTGGACGATGCGCTCCTTGTCCTGCGGCGCCAGCTTGGCGAAGACATTGGCCTCGCGCACGGCGGCCTGCAGCGCGGTGTCGTCCAGCGCGGCCACCTGTGGCCCCAGCAGCACCCCGGTGACGTTCAGGCCGACCTGGGCGCAGACCTTGCGCGTCACCGCATCGCTGTCGCCGGTCAGCACCTTGACGGTGACGCCGTGCGCGGCCAGGGCCTGCAGCGCGGGGGCGGTGCTGTCCTTGGGCGGATCGAGGAAGGCGACGAAGCCGGCCAGCGTCAGCCCGGTTTCATCGGCCACGTGGTAGGCCCCCTGGGCCGGCACCTCGCGCCAGGCCACGGCGACCACCCGCAGGCCTTCGCCGTTCAGGTGGTCGGCGGCGGCGCGGATGGTGTCCAGCCGTTCGGGTGTCAGGGGTTGGGGGGCGCCGTCCTCGGTGACGGCGCTGCAGCAGGCCAGCATCTCTTCCACCGCGCCCTTGCAGATCAGCCGGGCCGCCCCGCCATCGGGCGGCTGCAGCACCACCGACATGCGCCGGCGCTGGAAGTCGAACGGCACCTCGTCGAGCTTGCGCCAGCCAGCGCAATCGCTGCCCAGGTCGCTGCGGGCCAGCAGGGCACGGTCCATCGGGCTGTGCAGGCCGGTCTGGTGCTGGCTGTTGAGCCAGGCCCAGCGCAGCGGCCCGTCGTCAGGCCGGCCCCGGGCGTCGGTGGCGTGCGACAGCGCGATGTGGTCCTGCGTCAGTGTGCCGGTCTTGTCGGTGCACAGCACGTCCATGGCGCCCAGGTTCTGGATCGCGTCCAGCCGCTTGACGATGACCTGGCGCTTGGCCATGGCCACCGCGCCCTTGGCCAGCGTGCTGGTGACGATCATCGGCAGCATCTCGGGCGTCAGCCCGACGGCCACCGAGAGCGCGAACAGAAAGGCCTCCAGCCAGTTGCCATGGCCCCAGCCGTTGAACAGCAGCACCGCGGGCACCATCACCGCCATCCAGCGCAGCAGCAGGCGGCTGACCTGGTTGATGCCGGCCTCGAACTGGGTCGGCGGGCGTTCGGTGCTGGCGGCGTGGCCGGCCAGCGCGCCGAAGAAGGTGTGCGGCCCGGTGGCCACCACCAGCACCGTGGCCGAGCCGGAGACCACGTTGGTGCCCATGAAGACCAGGTTGTCCAGCGTCAGCGGGTCGCTCACCTCGGCATGGATGTCGGTGTGCTTTTCCACCGGCAGGCTCTCGCCGGTCATCGCGGCCTGGTTGATGAACAGGTCCTTGGCCGACAGCACGCGGGCGTCGGCGGGCACCATGTCGCCGGCCGACAGGGTCACCACGTCGCCCGGCACCAGCTGGGCCATCGGCAGTTCCTGCGGACCGTGGCCGGGCCGCAGCACGGTGGCCTGGCTGCTCACCATGGCTTTCAGCGCGTCGGCGGCGCGGTTGCTGCGCCGTTCCTGCACGAAGCGCATGCCGGTGGCCAGCGTCACCATGGCCAGGATCACCACGGCCGAGCGCAGGTCCTGCGTCAGCCAGGAGACGATGGCCAGCGCCGTCAGCAGCAGGCTGAACGGGCTGCGGTAGGCCTGCCACAGGTGCAGCGGCCAGGGCAGCGGGCCTTCGGTGCCGACCTGGTTGGGGCCACAACGGTGCCGCACCCGGTGGGCCTGGGCCTCGGTCAGGCCCTCGGCGCTGCTGTGCCAGTGCGCCAGCGCGGCCTCGGGGGCCAGCCGCGCCGCGCCCCGCAGTGAGCCACCGACCTGGGCCGCGGCCTGGCGGTGGGCCGGGCCGCCCACCGCGTGGCCCCACCAGGGCAGGCGGCGGAAACGGTGGCTGCCATGCTGGCGGTGCAGAAAGCGCGCGAACACGCCCCGCGGGCGGGCGGAAGAAGACGGCATGGAACGGGTGGGCCGGGGTCAGTCGAGGTAGCGTTGGTGCACGTAGTGGCCCGGGGCGGGGCCCAGGCTGGGATCTTCCACCGGCACGCGGCCCGGCACGCCGCCGCTGCTGTGCCCGCTCAGCCACTGGTGCCAGGCGGTCCACCACGAGCCATCGAAAGGCTGCGCCTGGGCCTGCCAGCTGTCGCAGGGCAGCCAGGGGCCGTCGGCGGGGCGGGTCAGCATGGCGTAGTGGCGGTGCGGGTGGCCGGGCTCGCTGACGATGCCGGCGTTGTGGCCGCCGCTGGTCAGCACGAAGGTGATCTCGGTGTCGGCCAGGCGGTGGATCTTGTAGACCGACTTCCAGGGCGAGACATGGTCCTTCTCGGTGCCGACGACGAACATCGGCACCCGGATGTCGGCCAGCGAGACGGCCTGGCCTTCCACCGGGAAGCGGCCCTCGGCCAGCTCGTTGCGCAGGTAGCAGCGCCGCAGGTACTCGCTGTGCATCACCGCGGGCATGCGGGTGGTGTCGCCGTTCCAGGCCATCAGGTCGTTGGGCTGATCGCTCTCGCCCAGCCACAGCGCCCGCTGGGCCTGGGACCACACCAGCTCGCGCGAGTGCAGGTACTGGAAGGCGCCGCCCATCTGCGGGCCGCTCAGGAAGCCGCGCTCGGCCATCATGTCCTCCAGCAGCGTGACCTGGGACTCGTCGATCATCACGCCCATCTCGCCGGGTTCGGTGAAGTCGGTCTCGGCGGCCAGCAGCGAGATGGTCTTGAGCGCGGGCAGCAGATCGGCGCGCTCGATCTGGTCCGGCCGGGCCAGCGCCGCAGAGGCGATGGCCAGCAAGGTGCCGCCCAGGCAGTAGCCGCAGGCGTGCACGGCCTCGCAGTCCGGGACCAGGGCCTTGATGGCGGCGAGGTTGTCGAACACGCCCTCGTGCAGGTAATCCTCCATGCCCAGCAGCGCGTCGGATTCATCGGGGTTGCGCCAGCTCAGGATGAACACCGTGTGGCCCTGGTCGGTCAGCCACTTGACGAAGGAGTTGTGCGGCGAGAGGTCCAGGATGTAGTACTTCATGATCCACGAGGGGACGATGAAGACGGGCTCGCGCTGCACCGTGGGGGTGGTGGGCGAGAACTGCAGCAGCTCGCTCAGGTGGTTGCGGTGCACCACCCGGCCCGGGGTGACGGCCACGTCGCGGCCCGGGCGGAATTCGTGCTCGGCCGGCCGCACCGGGGCCAGGCCGTGCTGCTGGCGCCAGCTGTCCAGCGCGTTGATCCAGCCATTGACCAGGTTGGTGCCCAGCGTGAGCCGGGTGCGTTCACGCACCTCCGGGTTGCCCCACAGGCCGGTGTTGCTGGGCGAGAGCATGTCCAGCCACTGACGGGCATAGAAGTGGGTCATGTCCTGGTGGTGCGGGCTCATGCCGCGCAACCGGGTGGCGTCGTCCCACCAGGCCTCGGTCTCGTGGTAGGCGTGCACCACCGGGGCCCAGGGCCACTTCTTCCAGTCGGGGTGTTGGAAGCGCGGGTCCTCCTCGTCCTCCGGCCGGCTGTTCAGGGTGTCTGAGAACCAGTGCAGCGCGCTCTGCTGCGCGACGGTGGCCAGGCGGGCCATCTGGGCCGGCTGGGTGGCCAGGTGCAGGGCCCAGTCCATGCCGGCCAGGGCCAGCGAGACCGGTGACAGGCCGCTGGTCAGCGGCGCCAGCGCGGCATGCAGCCGGCTGTCGAACTGGGTCGCGGTGCGGCGGGCGTGTTCCTCGGGGGTCAGCGCAGCGGTGTCTTTCATGAGGGGCTCCCAGGGGCAGGCAGGACGGGCACGGGGGCATCCGCGCCGCAGGTGGTGAAGACGCGGGCCAGGTCCACGGTGGCCTGCTGGCCCAGTGCGGCACCGTGGCGCTTCAGCCAGCCGGTGGCCAGTTGACGGCCCTGCTCGAACAGGGTCAGCAGGAAGTCACGCTGCACGACCATCTTGCTCTCGACGGCCAGCGCGCCCAGCGCAGCGCCGCCGTCGAGCAGGTGAAAGCGGCTGCGGGCCAGCTGCCGGTCCAGCCGGTCGCCCGGCCACCAGCGCCGCTGCGCCCGCACCTGGGCCTGCGCCAGCAGCTGCATCTCGCGCACAAAGCAGCTCTGCACGCTCATCGAGGTCAGGCGGGCCTGGATCTCGGCGCCGGTGTGCGGGGTCTGTTCGTGGTGCAAGGGGTTGAGCAACACCAGCAGCGTGTCACAGGCCCGGCTGGTGGCCAGCAGCGGGAAGACGGCCGGGTTGGCGCTGTAGCCGCCATCCCAGTAGGCCACGCCGTCGATCACCACCGGGTGGAACAGCGTGGGCAGGCAGCCCGAGGCCAGCAGCACGTCGGCGCTCAGCTCGGCTTCGGTGAACAGGCGCATGCGGCCGGTGTTGGCCTCGGTGGCGGCGATGAACAGCCGCAGCGGCTGTTCGCGGCGCAGGCGTTCGAAGTCGAACTGCGCCTCGACCACCTTGCGCAGCGGGTTCAGGTCCAGCGGGTT
The DNA here is from genome assembly GCF_020387415.1 of Ideonella benzenivorans. Classification (GTDB taxonomy): domain Bacteria; phylum Pseudomonadota; class Gammaproteobacteria; order Burkholderiales; family Burkholderiaceae_C; genus Ideonella; species Ideonella benzenivorans. The sequence goes on from NZ_JAGWCB010000006.1 coordinate 98,719, forward strand.
GAAGTTGGCCGGGCCGAGGTAGCGCGTCCAGTCCATCGCCATCGACAGCCAGGCCGAGGTGCTGCCGTTCAGGCCCTGGGTGGGCAGAGCGCCGACCAGGGCCGGCACGCTGTCGGCCACCGCCTTCCACAGGCGGTGCAGGGATTCGCGCGCGCTGTCGGCGCCACCGTCCAGCAGGCCCTGGGCCAGCGCGACGGCGTTCATCGCCCCCGCGCTGGTGCCGCTGATGGCCACCGGGCGGATGCGGCCATCGGCCAGCAGGGCGTCCAGCACGCCCCAGGTGAAGGCGCCGTGGGCGCCACCGCCTTGCAGCGCCAGATTGACGGGCAGGCCGGGCAGAGGGGGACGGGCAGGGGTCATGTGAACTTCTCCTGACGCAACAGCGCAAAAGCGGCGCGGGCCGCAACCCGGCCTTCGTCGGTGGGCACCACCCACACCTCCACCGGGCTGCCGGCGGCATGGATGGCCGCCACCCGGTCGCCGACGGCGGCCCGGTTGGCGGCGGCGTCGGGCCGGGTGCCCAGCCAGGTCAGGCGGGTCAGCAGGTCTTCGCGCAGCTGCGCGTCGTGCTCGCCGATGCCGCCGGTGAAGGCGATCACATCCACCCCGCCCAGCACGGCCAGCAGGGCGCCGGCCTCGCGCAGCAGGCGGTGGGTGAACAGCGCAATGGCCTGGGCGGCCTCCGGTGCGGGGCTGGCGCGCAGCGTGCGCATGTCGGCCGAGATGCCGGACACGCCCTTCAGGCCCGAGCGCTTGTAGAGCAGGTTCTCCACCTGGTCCACCGTCTGGCCCTGGCGCCACAGGTGCAGCACCACGCCCGGGTCCACGCTGCCGCTGCGGGTGCCCATCATCAGCCCGTCCAGGGCCGAGAAACCCATCGTGGTGGCCACCGAGTGGCCGTCCAGCGCGCCGCACAGGCTGGCGCCATTGCCCAGGTGGGCCATCAGCACGCGGCCGTTGGCCCGCCGGCTGGCGCGCTGCAGCTCACCCATCACGAACTGGTAGGACAGGCCGTGAAAGCCATAGCGCTGGATGCCCTGGTCGTAGAGCGCGCGGTCGATCGGCAGGCGGTGCTCCACCACCGGCATGCCGGCATGGAAGGCGGTGTCGAAGCAGCCGACCTGCGGCAGGTCGGGCAGCACCTTCTGCAGCGCGCGCACGCCGGCCAGGTTGTGCGGCTGGTGCAGCGGCGCCAGGGCGTTGAGCGTGGCCAGGTAGGCCAGGGTCGGTTCATCCAGCCGGCAGGGCGCGGTGCAGCGCCGCCCGCCGTGCACGATGCGGTGGGCCACGCCCTTCAGGCGGATGCCCGCCGTCTGCAGCGCCTGCACCAGCAGGGCCAGGGCCAGGTCGAAACTGGCCAGGCCTTCGCGCGGCGGCAGAGGCAGCCGCTCGTGGCCGGCGATGCACAGCAGGGGCTGGCCGCCGGGTTCCAGGCCCTGGAACTCACCGGACCACACGGCCGGGCCGTGCTCGGCATAGACGCCGAACTTCAGCGAGGACGAGCCCGAGTTGACCGACAGCACCGCCGCATGCCCGCGCAGCACGCGGTTCAGGCCGGGCGGCAGGGCCAGCAGGTCTGGCGCGTTCATGCGGTCTGGCTCCGGGCGGCCATCATGGCCAGCGCGGCCGAGGCCATGCGCGAGGTCGGGGTGTCGGCCCGGCTGGTCAGCGCGATGGGCACCCGCGCGCCCAGCACCACGCCGCAGCTGGAGGCGCCCGCCAGGTACTCGAGCTGCTTGGCCAGCATGTTGCCGGCCTCCAGGTCGGGCACCATCAGGATGTCGGCCTGGCCGGCCACCGGCGAGACGATGCCCTTGATGCGGGCGGCGTCGGCCGAGATGGCGTTGTCGAAGGCCAGCGGGCCATCCAGCACCGCACCGGTGATCTGACCGCGGTCGGCCATCTTGCACAGCGCGGCCGCGTCAACGGTGGACGGGATGCGCGGGGACACGGTCTCCACCGCCGACAGCAGGGCCACCTTGGGCGCGGGCACGCCCAGCGCGTGGGCCAGGTCGATCACATTGCGCAGGATGTCGGCCTTGGCCGTCAGGTCGGGCGTGATGTTGAGCGCCGCATCGGTCACCAGCAGCGGCTTGGCATAGGCCGGCACCTCGAAGCGGAAGACATGCGACATGCGGCGCTCGGTGCGCAGCCGGTGTTCGTTGACCACGGCCTCCATCAGCTCGTCGGTGTGCAGGCTGCCCTTCATCAGCATGGCCACCTTGCCCTCGGCGGCCAGGGCCACCGCCTGGGCCGCGCTGGCATGGCTGTGCGCGGTGTCCACCAGCTCGATGCCGGCCAGCGACAGGCCCCCGGCCTCGGCCACCGCCGCCAGCCGGGCCCGCGGCCCCACCAGCACCGGCACGATCAGGCCATGCTCGGCCGCCTCCAGCGCACCGCGCAGCGAGCCGTCGTCGCAGGGGTGGACCACCGCGCAGCGCAGCGGTGGGGCGCCGGTCAGGCTGGCGATCCAGGCGTCCAGCCGCGCCTCGGGCTCGAACAGGTGCATCGTGGGCAGGTGGGCGCGCGGGCGCACCACCTTTTCCAGGGGGGCGCGCACCCCGGCCTCACCGGAGACGACGCGCTCGCCGGCCTGGTTGCTCACCTCGCAGTCCAGCACCACGTTGCGGTGGGCGTCTTCCTTGCTGCGCACCGTCACCTTCACCGTCAGCGTGTCGCCCACCCGCACCGGGCGCTCGAACTTCAGGCTCTGCGACATGTAGATGGTGCCCGGGCCGGGGAACTCGGTGCCCAGCACGGTGGAGATCAGCGCGCCGGCGAACATGCCGTGGACGATCACGCCGTGGAAGCGGGTGCCGTTTGCATAGGCCGGGTCCACATGGGCCGGGTTCACATCGCCCGAGACCAGTGCGAAGGCCTGGATGTCGGCATTGGTCAGCGTGCGCTGCAGCGTGGCGCTCTGGCCGATGTGCAGCTCGTCATAGGTCACGTTCTCGATCAGATCACTCTCGCTCATGGGGGAATTCCGGCTGAGGAAGGGAAACAGGGAACGACGCAGGGGTCAGCGTACCGCATGACCGCCCGCGTCCACGTAAAGGGTCTGGCCGGTCATGCCGGTGGCGTCGGGGCTGACCAGGAAGGCGACGCAGCGGCCGATCTCGTCGAGCGTGACCAGCCGGCGCAATGGGGCCGACTCCGCGCTGTGCGCCATCAGGGTGTCGAATTCGAGCAGGCCCGAGGCGGCCCGCGTCGGCACCGGCCCGGGCGAGACGGCGTGCACCCGCACGTTCTTCGGGCCCAGCTCCACCGCCATGTAGCGCACCAGCGATTCCAGCGCCGCCTTCACCGGCCCCATCAGGCCATAGTTGGGCACCGCTTCATCGGCGCCGATGTAGCTCATCGTCACCAGTGCCCCGCCCGCGGGCAGGTGGGGCTCCATCAGATGGGCCATCTCGGCAAAGGAGTGGCAGGACACCCGGATGGCCAGGTTGAAGCCTTCGGCCGTGCTGTCCACCACCCGGCCATGCAGGTCGTCCTTGGGGGCCCAGGCGATCGAGTGGATGCCGAAATCCAGCCCGCCGAGCGCGCCGGCGGCGGCGTCGACTGCAGCGGCCAGTTCTCCGGGCTGTTCCACATCGCAGCGCAGCAGGGGCGCGCCGATCTGCGCGGCCAGTGGCGCCACGTGGGCCTCGGCCTTTTCGTTCAGGCAGGTCAGGGCCAGCCGGGCGCCGCGTTCGGCCAGCACCCGGGCGCAGCCCCAGGCGATGCTGTGCTCGTTGGCCACGCCCAGCACCAGGCCGCGCAGGCCCTCCAGCGTGCGGGGGGTGGGCGGCACTTCAGGGGACGACGCATCCATCAAGGCACTCCTTGTCAAGGTCGGCCGGATCAGGGCCCGGAAACCCGTAGTTTGCTGCACTGCGGCAAACCGCTTTGTGAACAAGGTGCTCAGCTTCGCATGCGGTCGGGATTGGATTGATGCAAGTCAAGCTGCTCCCAGCAGGCCCTCCGGGAGGGCCTCTTGTCACGGCTGCGTCACGCCGGCCCCCAAGACTCGCTGCGGCCAACTGCTGGAGCCCCACCATGAACAAGGACGATGCGGTGAGCAGCCTGGGCGCCTCGGCGCCGGGCTGGTCCTCGCTGCTGCAGCCGGCGCGCCTGCGCGCCGCGCTGTCCGCCAACGACCGCCTGAAGCTCTTTCTGAGCGTGCTGCAGGCCGCGGCCGCCCATGCGCAGGCGCCCCACCAGGCCCCGCTGGATCTGGCGCGCGAGATCGCCGCCGCCGGCATCGGGGTGCGCGAGGAGGCCGACTGGTTGCACGATCTGCCGGCCACCGCCGCGCTGGAGGGCGACGCCATCCGGCTGCCGGAGCTGCCGCGTCTGGCCGGCCACCTGCTGGAAGACCTGGGCGTGATGGCCCGGCCGCTGCTGGCCCTGCCCGACACCGACCCGGCCTTCGTCGAGCGGGTGACCGGCTGGCAGGGCCGGCTGCGCGGCATGGACGGCTCGCGGCTGGATGCGCAGACGCTGCGCGACCTGACCAGCGGCCAGCCCGAGGCCGGCGGCAGCCTGCACCGGCTGGTGATGGACCTGCACAAGGCGCTCAACCACCTGGCCGCGCGCCTGGCCAGCGACAACGTGGCCGGCGCCCATGCCTGGGACCTGGCCGCCGACGGCAGCGATCGGCCGCGGGTCGAGGCCTTCATGCGCGGGCTGGAACGCACCCGGGCGCTGAAGGGCGAGCACCCCGGCCTGGACACGGCCGCCACCCGCGAGGGCCCCCGGCTGATGATCCAGAACGACATCGGCACCAACGACGCCCATGTGCTGGTGCTGCAGGTGGACACCGGTGCCAGCGCGCCGACGATCACGCTGACCTATTCCGACCTGCACCGCCAGCGCTGCGCCTTCTTCCAGCGCCTGCTGGCCGAGGTGGGCGCGCAGTGGGGGCCGACGCAGAGCCGCCAGACCGCCGGCCTGAACGCGGGCGAGGCCTACCACGTGGCCACGGCCCGCTTCAGCCCGGCCGACGAGGCGGCGCTGCAGCAGCAGCTCGAAGGCATTGGTGAGCGCATCGTCTTTCTGATCGACTGGAACCGCGCCCGCAAGCGCCTGTTGCCTTTCGTCGACAAGGCCGCGGCGGTGGCGGTGCTCGACGCCACCGCGCGCCAGCGCGTCGGCCACCTGGCCTGGCTCTCGCTGGGCGGCGAGCGCCTGGTCTGGAACGCGATGGCGGCCCAGGGCCCCAGCGCCTTCCGGCTGGGCGACCGGCTCGACGAGGTGATGGGTGAGGACGCCGCGGCCGCCTTCCTGGTGGAGACGCTGGCGCTGGCCGACCGCGCCCGCCGCGAGGCCGAGCCCCCCGCGCTGCTGGCCGACCAGGTGCGGGCCCTGCTGACGCAGCGCCTGCAGGGGCGCCACGGCGGTTTCGACGCGCTGCAGGAGCACGCCGGTCTGTGTCATGCCATGGCCCAGGGCCTGCGCGACGCGCTGGCCCACGGGCACGACCGCGACCCCGAGGCGGCCGCTCACCTGGCGGCCCGAGCCAAGACCTGGGAACGCCAGGCCGACCACCTGGTGATGCGCGCCCGCGGCCAGGCCGAGCGCTACCCGCAGTGGCAGCCGCTGCTGCGCCTTCTGGAGCGCAGCGACGACGTGGCCGATGCGTTGGAGGAGGCCTGCTTCGTGCTGAGCCTGCGCGCCGACCAGGCCCCCGGCGGCCACGCCCCGGTGCGCGAAGCCCTGCTGGCGCTGGCCGAGTGCGTGCTGGGGGCGGTGCAGGACCACATCAAGGCGCTGGCCGTGGCCCGCACCCTGGGCGAGCGCAGTGAGGCCGCCGACCGCGACGAGTTCCTGGCCGCCTCCTGGCGGGTGCTGCAGGCCGAACGCCACGCCGACGAGCTGCTGCGCAGCGCGCGCCGGGCCCTGGCCCAGGCCGCCCGGGCCGACCACGACCCGGTGGCGATGACGCTGGGCAACGAGCTGGCCGCCGCGCTGGAGCTGGCCAGCGACGCGCTGCTCTCGCTGGGCTATGGCCTGCGCGAGCGGGTCTTCCTGCGGCTCGACGCCGGCACCGCCTGAACCCTTCCCGCTGTCTGACCATGCCCAACTTCGACCCCCACGCGCCCTGGCTGATCGGCTGCGGCGACGCGCCGGCCAGCCCGCTGCCCGGCCCCGAACAATTGGGCTTCAAGGCCTACAACCTGGCCCGCATGGCTGCGCTGGGCCTGCCGGTGCCGCCGGCCTTCGTGCTGGGCACCGCCTGGTGCGCGGCCGCCCAACCGCCCGGTCCCGCCGTCTGGCAGCCGGCACTGGCCGCGCTGGAGCAGGCCAGCGGCGCCCGCTTTGGCGATGCGCGCCGGCCGCTGCTGCTGTCGGTGCGCTCGGGCGCGCCGGTGTCCATGCCCGGCATGATGGAGACGCTGCTCAACATCGGCCTGTGCGATGCCACCGTGCCCGGCCTGCTGCGCCTGACCGGCAACCCGCGCCTGGTGTGGGACGCCTACCGGCGCCTGGTGGCTGGTTACGGCGAGATCGTGCTGGGCGTGCCGGCGGCCGTGTTCGAGGCCGATCTGCGGGCCCTGGCCGGCGGTCGCGACGAGCGTGACCTGGACTTCGCCGAGCTGCGCACCCTGACCCAGACCCACCTGGGCAGCGTGCGGCGCGTGGCCGGGCAGCCGTTTCCGCAGGAGCCGCAGGCCCAGCTGCAGGCCGCCATCGGCGCGGTGCTGGCCAGCTGGCGGGCGCCCAAGGCCGTGGACTACCGCCGCCTGAAGGAACTGCCCGACACGCTGGGCACCGCGGTGACGGTACAGCGCATGGTGTTCGGCAACGCGGGCGGCACCTCCGGCGCGGGCGTGGGCTTCACCCGCCACCCCAGCACCGGCGAACCTCAGCCCTGGGTGGACTTTCTGTTCAACGCGCAGGGCGAGGACGTGGTCTCCGGCCGGCGCAGCGCCCGTGGCCATGAGCAGCTGGCGGCGGTCGCGCCGCAGGTGTGGGATGCGCTGTGCCGCGCCACCCGGCAGGTGGAGCGCGCGCTGGGGGACATGCAGGACTTCGAGTTCACGGTCGAGAACGGCCGGCTCTGGCTGCTGCAGACGCGCGACGGCAAGCGCACCGCCCAGGCGCGGGCCCGCATCGCGCTGGACCTGTGCGACGAAGGCGTGATCGACACCGCCGAGGCGCTGCGCCGCACCGACGGCCTGGACGAGGCCGCGCTGACCCTGGCACGGGTGGTGGGCGACGATGGCAGCGCCCCACTGGCCGAGGCCGTGAGCGCCGCGCACGGCGTGGCGGTGGGCCGGGTGGTGCTGGACGAGGCGGCCGCACACCGGCTGGCCGCCGATGGCGCCGCGGTGGTGCTGGTGCGCCAGGACGCCGAGACCTCCGACATCGTGGCGCTGGAGCAGGCTGCCGGCCTGCTGACCGAGCGCGGCGCGCGCACCTCGCATGCGGCGGTGGTGGCACGCCAGCTGGGCAAGGTCTGCCTGGTGGGCTGCAGCACGCTGCACATCGACCTGCCCCGGCGCCAGCTGCGCTTTGCCACGCCCCAGGGCGAGGTGGTGCTGGCCGAGGGCGACCTGCTGACGCTGGACGGCCACCGCGGCTGCATTCTGCGGGGCGCGGCCCGCACCGAGCAGGAGGTGCCGGTGGCGTTGCTGGCGCGGTTGGCGGCCCTGCGGGGCGGCGTGGGCCGCTGAAGGCTCAGGCCTCGTCCTGCGCGCTGTCGCGCAGGGCCTGCAGCAGCGCGTCCATGTGCAGCGTGGCGCTGCGCTGGCTGTGGGCGGTCAGCACGCCCTCGCGCTTGAGCTGGGAGATCAGCCGGCTGGCGGTTTCCACCGTCATGTCCAGCATGGCGCTCATTTCCTGGCGGGCCGGCAGCCAGACGGGCTCGCCGTCGTGTTCGGCGAATTCGCTCAGCTTGAGCAGCAGGCGCAGCACACGGCGCCGGGCCGGGCCGGTGCACAGCTCGGTCAGCCACTCGTCGGCATCGTCGAGCGCGCGCTGCCAGCGCTTCATCATGTCGCGCATCAGCGCGGGCTGGTCGTTGGCCAGTTCGTCGAGCAGGCTGCGCGGCAGGCAGCAGACCTGCACCTCGGTGCAGGCCACCGCGTCGGCCGCGTAGCTCTGACCCAGCATGGCCTCCATGCCGATGGTGTCGCTGCGCCCGGCCAGGCGCAGGATGCGGCGTTCGCCGCGCTCGTTGGTGCGTTCCAGCCGGACCACGCCCGCGCGCACGGTGTAGGCGGCCAGGCCGGCCTCCTGCATGCGGTAGAGCGATTCGCCCGGGGCCAGCCGCAACTCGGCGATGTGGCCGTGGATGCGTTCCAGCGCGGCCTCGTCCAGTGCGCCAAACAGCGCGAAGCGACGCACCCGGCATTCGGCGCAGACGCGCGCCTGCGGGTTGTAGTACGCCGGTTGGAGAGGAAGGACGTCGGGCAGGCTCACGGGAACACCTCGGGGCTCAGGCCCCGAGTATGCCCCGGGGCGCCTCAGCGCTTCTGGTCGGCCTTCTGCAGGCGGGCGTGGCTGCGGGCGTTGCCCAGCGCGGCCATCCAGAAGGGTTCGGACTTGTGGGCCTTGTCGGCCAGCGGTTCAAAGCTGTCCTGGCGACGGGCAGGGGATTTCGGCGGCTGAGCGGATTTCTGCATGGCGGTCGGTGGGAGTGGTCGCCGGTTCTCTGGTTGGAACCGGTCATGGCTGTCAAACGCGGCAGGGGGCCGTCAGGATGACACAGGGGTGGGGCGGATCGCAACATCTGCTCACACCCCGCGCTGAAGGTTGGTGCTCACTTTCATCGCCAAGGCGACAGTTCCGTCCGCCCTCCGGGCGTGTCCGGGGGGTGTGGCCTGCGTTGCCACCCCTGGCTGAGTATGATGGCGGGTTGCCTCAGGACCGCCCATGTCGTCCGACTCCACGAACACGACCCCTTTGCTGCCGCCCGTGCGCACCCCGGTGGCCGCCGCCACCCGCATCTCGGTGCGCGGTGCCCGCACCCACAATCTCAAGAACATCGACCTGGACCTGCCCAAGCATGCGCTGGTGGTGATCACCGGCCTGTCGGGGTCGGGCAAGTCCAGCCTGGCCTTCGACACGCTCTATGCCGAAGGCCAGCGCCGTTATGTGGAGAGCCTCTCGGCCTACGCCCGCCAGTTCCTGCAGCTGATGGACAAGCCCGATGTGGACGTGATCGAGGGCCTGTCGCCCGCGATCTCCATCGAGCAAAAGGCCACCAGCCACAACCCGCGCTCCACCGTGGGCACGGTGACCGAGATCCACGACTACCTGCGCCTGCTCTATGCCCGCGCCGGCACGCCCTACTGCCCGGACCACAAGCTGCCGCTGCAGGCCCAGAGCGTCAGCCAGATGGTGGACGCGGTGCTGGCCCTGCCCGAGGGCACCAAGCTGATGGTGCTCGCGCCGGTGGTGCGCGACCGCAAGGGCGAGTTCGTCGAACTGTTCCAGGACATGCAGGCCCAGGGCTATGTGCGCTTCCGGGTCGACGGCGTGATCGTCGAGGCGCTGGACCTGCCCCCGCTCAAGAAGGCCGAGAAGCACGACATCGACGTGGTGGTGGACCGGCTGAAGACCAGCGAGGGCATGAAGCAGCGCCTGGCCGAGAGCTTCGAGGCCGCGCTGCGCATCGCCGACGGCCGGGCCATCGGCTACGAGATGGACGGTGGGCGTGAGCACCTGTTCTCGGCCAAGTTCGCCTGCCCCATCTGCAGCTACTCGCTGTCGGAGCTGGAGCCGCGGCTGTTCTCCTTCAACTCGCCGGTGGGCGCCTGCCCGCACTGCGACGGCCTGGGCCTGCAGACCTTGTTCGACCCGGAACGGGTGGTGGCCTTCCCCAGCCTGTCGCTGGGCTCGGGCGCCATCAAGGGCTGGGACCGGCGCAACGCCTACACCTTCTCAATGCTGGAGAGCGTGGCCGCGCACTATGGCGTGGACGTCGAGCTGCCCTTCGAGGAACTGCCCGAGGCCTTCCGCCAGGTGGTGCTCTACGGCTCCGGCGAGGACGAGATTGCCTTCACCTACGAGGCCGAAGGCCGCGGCGGCAAGAAGCGCAGCGTCAAGCGCGAGCACCCGTTCGAGGGCGTGATCCCGAACTTCGAGCGGCGTTTCCGCGAGACGGATTCGGTGGCCGTGCGCGAGGACCTGGCCCGCTACCAGAGCGCCAAGCCCTGCCAGCACTGCGGCGGCGCCCGGCTGCGGCGCGAGGCGCGCAACGTCTTCCTGCCCGGCACCGCGGCCGAGCGCGGCCAGCCCATCTACGAGGTGGAGCACATGACCCTGGCCGAGGCGCTGGCCTGGTTCGAGCGCCTGACACTCGAAGGCGCCAAGGCCGAGATCGCCGACAAGGTGGTGCGCGAGATCCGCTCGCGGCTCACCTTCCTCAACGATGTGGGCCTGAACTACCTCAGCCTGGACCGCAGCGCCGACACCCTGAGCGGCGGCGAGGCCCAGCGCATCCGCCTGGCCAGCCAGATCGGCTCGGGCCTGACGGGCGTGATGTATGTGCTCGACGAGCCCAGCATCGGCCTGCACCAGCGCGACAACGAGCGCCTGATCGGCACCCTGAAGCACCTGCGCGACCTGGGCAACAGCGTGCTGGTGGTGGAGCATGACGAGGACATGATCCGCGCGGCCGACTGGTGCGTGGACATGGGCCCGGGCGCCGGCACCCACGGCGGCCAGGTGATGTCGCAGGGCACGCCGGCACAGATCGCGGCCGACCCGAACTCGCTGACCGGCCAGTACCTGGGCCGGGTGTTGCGCATTGCGGTGCCCCATGAACGCCGCCAGCCGCAGCGCGACGAGCACGGCCAGCCGCGCATGCTGCGGGTGGTCAATGCGCGGGGCAACAACCTCAAGGGCGCGACGGTGCAGATCCCGGTGGGCCTGTTCACCTGCGTCACCGGCGTGTCCGGTTCCGGCAAGAGCACGCTGGTCAACGACACGCTCTATGCCGCGGTGGCGCGCAAGCTCTACAACAGCCACGCCGAGCCTGAGGCGCACGATGCCATTGAGGGCCTGGAGGCCTTCGACAAGGTCATCAACGTCGACCAGAGCCCGATTGGCCGCACGCCGCGCAGCAACCCGGCCACCTACACCGGGCTGTTCACGCCCATCCGCGAGCTGTTCGCCGAGGTGCCCGCGGCGCGCGAACGCGGCTACGGCGCCGGCCGCTTCAGCTTCAACGTCGCGGCCGGCTCCGGCGGCGGCCGCTGCGAGGCCTGCCAGGGCGACGGCGTCATCAAGGTGGAGATGCACTTCCTGCCCGACGTCTACGTGCCTTGCGACGTCTGCCAGGGCAAGCGCTACAACCGCGAGACGCTGGAGGTCCTCTACAAGGGCAAGAACATCGCCGAGGTGCTGGACCTGACGGTGGAGGACGCGCACGCTTTCTTCAGCGCCGTGCCGTCCATCGCCCGCAAGCTGCAGACCCTGCTGGACGTGGGCCTGGGCTACATCACGCTGGGCCAGAGCGCGACCACGCTGTCGGGCGGCGAGGCCCAGCGCGTCAAGCTGGCGCAGGAGCTCTCCAAGCGCGACACCGGCCGCACGCTCTACATCCTGGACGAGCCGACCACCGGCCTGCACTTCCAGGACATCCAGCTGCTGCTCAAGGTGCTCAACCAGCTGCGCGACGCGGGCAACACCATCGTCGTGATCGAGCACAACCTCGACGTCATCAAGACCGCCGACTGGCTGGTGGACATGGGCCCCGAGGGCGGCGCTGGCGGCGGCACGCTGCTGGCCGAGGGCACGCCCGAGGTCATCGCCGACTGCGCGGCCAGCCACACCGGGCGCTTCCTCAAGCCATTGCTGGACGAAGCGCGCTGATTCCGTCGATCATCAGGGCCCGCACCCAGGAGGCACCCCGATGAACGACGATGACACGCTGGTCGTCTGGCTGGCAAAGGCCTGGGACAGCCATGACCAGGATCCCGCAGCCCTGGCCGATGCCCTGCGGCTGCCGGACAGTGCCGATGGGGCGGAGCTGGTGCGGCTGGCCCGGCATGTGATGCTGGCCCACCTGGCCGATGGCGAGCGCCTGCAAGCCTTCATTGAAGCCCTTCCCGATCATGCCGGCTTGCAGGACGCGCGGGAGCGAGCCGGCTGGGCCCTGGCCACCTGGCAGGAGCGGACACCGGCCCTGGCCCTGGCCCTGGCCGACGAGGTGGCCTGGCCGCTGCTGGGCGAGGTGTTGCAGGCCCGCTGTCGTGCCGGCCGGGCCGGCGAGGTGCTGGCGCTGCTGACCGCCCAGGAGGCGCAGGCCTGCGACCACCCGGCACCTGCCGCACGGCGCGCCTTTGCGGCCAACTGCAACAACACGGCCCTGGCGCTGCGTCTGGGGCCCCGAGGCGATGCGCAACGCGATGCCGTGATGATCGCCCTGGCACGGCGTGCCTGGCAGACCGCCGGCGGCTGGCTGGAGGTGGAGCGGGCGGACTACCAACTGGCCTTGTGCCATGCGGCGGCGGGGCAGGGGGAGGCGGCGCAGCGCCATGCCCGGGCCTGTCTGGACGCCTGTGTGGCCCATGGGGCCGATGCGATGGAGCGCTTTTTCGCGCACGAGTGCGCGGTGCATGCCGCGCGCAGCGCCGGGCGGCCGGCCGAGCTGGTGACCCATCGCCAGGCCATGCAGGCGCTGCTGCCGCAGATTGATGAGCCGTCAACGCAGGCCTGGTGCGCCGAGGTCCTGGCCGGTCTGCCATCCTGAACCCGCGTCCGCTTCGGGCATGAAAAAAGCCGGCCCATGGGCCGGCTTTGGCGTGTTGCCAGCGGGCCGGGTGGCCCGCCGTGGCATCACTTCAGGTGGCTGTTGATCAGCTTGGTCATCTCGAACATCGACACCTGGGCCTTCTTGAAGATTTCCTTCAGCTTGGCGTCGGCGTTGATCATGGTCTTTTGCGCAGCGTCCTGCAGACCATGCTTCTTGATGTACTCCCAGACCTTCTTGGTCACTTCGGTGCGCGGCAGGGCCTTGTCACCGATGACGGCGGCCAGCAGCGGGCTGGGGGTCATCTCCTTCATGAAGGCGGCGTTGGGGGTGCGCTTCTTGGCGGGCGCAGCCTTCTTCGCAGCCGGAGCCGCAGCCTTCTTGGCCGGAGCCGCCGCCTTCTTCGCGGGTGCTGCAGCCTTCTTGGCGGGCGCAGCCTTCTTGGCCGGAGCCGCCTTCTTCGCAGTTGCCATTTGGAATCTCTCCATCAAAGAAATGTTGATGTGCCGGGCGCGGGCGAAAGCTGCATGAACTCTCGCTTCTCTGCAGTACCGCAGCGAGGGCAATGGTAATGCCTGCACCAGGGGCTGAGAAGCAGTTTTCCCTCGTAAAACCCTCGTCCTTCCCTCTGAAACGCGCATTTTTGTGGCCCCGCAACGTCAGGCGTGCAGATTCGCGGTCTCCGAGGGGCGCGCGGCACAATCAAAGCCTCCCCACCTCGGAGGCCATGGTCGATGAAACTCTTTGTGCGCTGGCTGCTGTTGGCAGCCGCCTTGGCCCTGGTGGCCAATCTCTACAGCGGGGTCATGGTGGCCAGCTTTGGCAGCGCGATGATCGCGGCGCTGGTGCTGGGCCTGTTCAACACCTTGGTGCGGCCGCTGCTGGTGTTGCTCACGCTGCCGGTCACGCTGGTGACGCTGGGCCTGTTCCTGTTCGTCATCAACGCGCTGATGTTCTACTGGGCCGCCGGCCTGCTGGACGGCTTTGCCGTCACCGGTTTCGGCGCGGCCCTGGTGGGCTCGCTGCTCTACAGCCTGTGTGGCCTGGTGATCGACATTGCGATGGAGCGGCTGTTCCCCAGCGACTGAGCCCGGCCGCTCAGTCGTTGCGGGCTTCGGCCTGCAGGCGCCGCTTCTCTGCCTCCATCTCGCGCAGGCGGGATTGGATGATGGAGGCCTCGACGTAGTCGGAGCGCGGGTCCTCCTTGGCCAGGCGCTGCGCGGTGCGGAAGCGGTCCACCGCGCCGTTCACATCGCCTTGCGTGGCGGCCACTTCGGCGGCGGCGCGCAGGGCGCGCAACCGCAGGCCCTGCGCCTCGGCGCACTGCGACAGGGCCTGCCAGGCCAGGGTGTCGCTCTTGTGCTCCGTGACCCAGGTCTGCAGGGTTTCCAGGTTCTGTCGCACCTGGGCGGCGGCCTCGGCATCCCCCGCGCGCTGCCAGACCAGGGCCGCATCCGAGCGGGCCAGCATCACCGGCCGGGAGCGGTCCTGGCCCAGCGGCGCCAGCGCGGCGGTCAGCGTCTCGCGCGGGCGGTTCAGCGCAGTCTCGATCTCCAGGCTCAGCAGGCGCAGGTCGCGCAAGGCCACGGGCTCGTCGGCATAGCGCTGGGCCGCCAGGGCCAGCGCGCTGTCGGCGATGCGGCGGGCGGTGTCGAACTCGCGCAGCTTCAGCGACGCGAAGGCCCCGGCATACAGCGCGCCCAGGCGGGCCGTGTCCACCGCCGGTGAGCCGGGCGCGGCCTGTTGCTGCAGGCGGCGCAGCGTGGGCTCGCTGGTGTCCATCAGCACGCGGGCGCGGGCCTGCATCAGCGCATGCACGGCCGCGCTGGGCGGGCGGTGCGAGGGCGAGGCGTTCATGCGCAGCCGGGCATCGCTGATGCGCTCGATCGTCAGCGGGTGGCTGCGCAGGTAGGGGTACTGGTTGCTGTCGTTCAGGCGCGAACTGGCTTCCAGCTTCTCGAACATCTGCGACATGCCCGACGAGGCAAAGCCGGCCTGGGTCATCAGCTGCATGCCGATGTGGTCGGCTTCCCGCTCCATCTCGCGCGAGAAGTTCAGCTGTCCCTGCACGGCCGCCGCCTGGCTGCCCATCACCACGGCATTGGCGGCGTCCACGCTGTTGCTGTGCGCGGCGGCGATCAGGCCCAGCACCAGGCCCGCCATCGACAGGATGCTCTGCTGCTTCTGGGCCGCCATGCTGCGGGCGATGTGCCGCTGCACCACGTGGGTCAGCTCGTGGCCCAGCACCGAGGCCAGTTCGTCGCTGCTGCCGGTCATCGCGATCAGGCCCAGGTGCACGCCCACATAGCCGCCGGGCAGCGCGAAGGCGTTGATGGACTTTTCGCGCACCTCGAAGGTTTCCCAGGCGAACAGCCGGGCCCGTTCCGGTTCCAGGTAGCCGGCGTTCTGGGCCGCCTGCACCAGCGGCTGCCAGATCGACTGGATGTAGTCGCTCAGCACCGGGTCGTCCAGGTAGTCCGGGTCCTGGCGGATCTCCATCATGATCCGCTCGCCCAGGCGGTTCTCGGCGGTGATGTCGAAATCTTCCGAGACGGCATCGCCCAGCGCAGGCAAATTGACCTGGGCGGCCGCGGGCTGCGGCCAGCCGGAGCCGGCCGTGGCGGTGATCAGGGCCAGCGCCAGGGCCGTGGGGCGCAGCAGGCGGTGCGCCAGGGGGGCTTTCATCGACAAATCCGCTTTCTCGTGGCGGCGGCCACGCTCCTCTCAAAGACTCCTGGCGCGCGCAAAAGTTCGGCTCGCTATCATCGCACCCCCGGGCGGGCCGGAGTTTGCGCCCGCGTTTCTCCCACGGATGCCTTGCCCATGCCTTCCCAGCCGCTCACCCACTTCGATGCCCAAGGACAGGCCCACATGGTGGACGTGGCCGGCAAGGCCGAAACCCACCGCGTGGCCCGCGCCCGCGGCAGCATCCGCATGCAGCCGGCCACGCTGGCGCTGGTGGCCAGCGGCACGGCCAAGAAGGGCGACGTGCTGGGCATCGCCCGCATCGCCGCCATCCAGGCCAGCAAGCGCACCGCCGATCTGGTGCCGCTGTGCCACCCGCTGCCGCTGACCCGGGTGGCGGTGGAGCTCGCATTGGACGAAGCCGCCAGCGCCGTGCACATCACCGTGCAGGCCGAGACGCTGGGCCGCACCGGCGTCGAGATGGAGGCCCTGACCGCGGTGCAGGTGGGCCTGCTGACCATCTACGACATGCTCAAGGCCGTGGACCGCGGCATGGTCATGACCGACATCCGCCTGCTGGAGAAGCAGGGCGGCAAGAGCGGCCACTGGGTGGCGCCGGACGTCGCCTGAGCGGCCCAGCTCAGGCGTTCAGTGTCCGCTCTGCACGCTCAATGCTGGCCAGCACCTCGTCCAGAGATGGAATGCCGCCGAAGATCATGCCCGACATGGCGGTGTAGTCCGCGCGCAGTGCTCCTTCCATGGCCGGCGATGGCATCAATGTGAAGCTGCCATGCACGGCCGTTTCGTGGCTCAGGTCAGGGCTGCCAAAGAACAGCCGCGCGTGTCTGGCGCAGTCCGTCGCAAGCGTCTGGTTTTCAAGCCATTTGCTGGCCTGCTCGTGGCGCAGGAGCTGATGTACATCGTAATAGTGACGTGACACGCGCTGTCCACCATGCCGCAACACACCGCGCCTCTCAAACCATTGGCGCAGGCCGTGCAGGATGATGATCTTGTCCCAGAATGTGCGCCCCGCTTCGACGGTCGTGATGTTCCCGACGCACAGGTCGAGATCAGGCAGGTCCTGGGCGACGTAAGGCACGATTGAAGCGAAGGTGTGTGGGTCGAGCGCCGACTTCGCGCCCGCCTCGATCTTCACGGCGGAGCGGATGTAGCCCTCTGTCATCGTTGCTGGCGGATACCTCAGCAGCAGCGTTTGTTCATCCGGATCGTCGGGGTCGCGCTCCAGGCGTAGGCGCGGATCGCCCAGGGCCACCACCCGCTGGGTCAGTTGTTCGGCCAGTGGCCCATTGATGAATGTGCAGCAGGCATCGCGGATGGCATCAAGTCGGCGGTGGCGTTGCTTCCCGCTGAGTGCTTCCAACGCGGCGGGATCGACCTCTTGTCCGATGTCCTCGCGGAACACCGTGATGTCGATGTCTTCCGAAAAGCGTGAGATGAGGCCAAAGGCCTTGGACAGCGACGTGCCACCCTTGAACAGCAGGCGTGGGCTGTCTGCCGCCAAACCGTTGAACAGTGCATCCAAGGTCCAGCACACCCAAAAGTCCTTTTCGACGTTTTGCAAAGGTGTGCCCAGGCGTGCTGCGGCACCAGCGAACAGACCTGCCCGGTCGGCGTCGCTGGCCTGAATGATTTCGCCATAGGCGCCGTTCATCTTGCTCCCCTGAGTTCAGCAGAGGAAGCGTCGGAGCGTGTCGGTGGGGGCGTGCAGGTGGGGTCGAAGCCCGGCACGGTGCGCAGGAAGGCCTGCATCCATGCCGGAAGCACGCCAAAGCCCTGGATCAGATCCTCTTGGAGGACCGATCCATATCGTGCGTCGGCGAAAAGCCGGGTCAGCTTTTGTCTGATGTCATTGCTCTCGGATGGCAGCATGTCTTTGAGCCAGTACAGTGCTTGAACGACCCGCATCGCCGGGCGACCAGCCCAGTAGAGGCGGCTGGGGGCTGTCAGCTTGAACTCGACAAACAGACTGCCGAGCTGTATGGAGCGGCGGCGCAGGTCGCTGTAAAGCGTCACGCGCGCAGGCACGGCATCGGTTAATCCGAGGTCGTTGGCGGCCGTCATCCCATCGATGAGGATGCGGCTCTGGTCGCGCCGAGCCAGTGCGTCCACCACGGCGCGGTAGTCGGGGGCTGCGGGCTGCCTGGTCAGCCGGTTGAGGCGGGGACGGTCATACAGGCCGCGGTCGATCCGGCGCAGCTCTCCACGGTTGGCCATGCGTTGCAGGGCCTTGTCGATGGCTGCACGGCTGCCCAAGGCCGCGAAGTCTGCAGGCGCCCAGACGCTGCTCGGTGGCGCAGCATTCACCTGCTTCAGGATCTGGTCTCTGACGTCTGGCATGGGGCCCTCTCTTTGTCCGAAATTTATATACAAATTACGGACAATTCAAGAGCCCGCCGCCTCACCCATTCGCACCCCTCAATGCGCGGCGGGCATGAAGGCCTGCCACGGCACCGCACGGGCCGGGGCCTCGCACTGGAAGGGGCGGGGCTGTTGCTCCGGGTCGTCGCAGACGGCAAAGAAGTCGTCGCTGGCCGGGTTGCGGAACTCGCGCAGCCGCTCGGCCAGCGCGCGGGCCTCGTCCGGGTGGCCGGACTCATCCAGCGCCTGGGCCCAGGCCATCATCAGCCGCGTGTCCAGCAGCGCGTGGGTGGCGGTTTCAAACGCGCCCAGGGCCTGCGAGGGCGGCTCGGTGGTGGTGGCCAGCGCGTAGTCGGCCTGGTAGCTGAAGAACACGCTGCGCTGGCCGTCGCGGATGCGTTCCGCCAGCGAGGTGGTGGTGTCGCCCGGCTGGTAGATCACCACCACGCGGTGGTAGTCCCACACCGCGAACAGCGCGCCGGCGGTCATCAGCCCGCCCATCACACGCAGGGCCCAGGGCCGTGGTGAGGTGGGCAACCGGGTGGACTCGGCGGCGGCCACGGGCGGACGGCGCAGCGCATGGCCCAACGCCCAGGCGGTGGGCAGCAGGAAATAGGCGTACCACAGCGGGTATTCCAGCAGGCTGTGCAAGCCGGCCAGCAGCACCATCACCAGGGCGGCGTGGGCCCCGGGCGCCGCGGCCACCGGCTGGGCCCGGCTGCG
Source organism: Ideonella benzenivorans (assembly GCF_020387415.1). Lineage (GTDB taxonomy): Bacteria > Pseudomonadota > Gammaproteobacteria > Burkholderiales > Burkholderiaceae_C > Ideonella > Ideonella benzenivorans. Next base: position 117,194 of record NZ_JAGWCB010000006.1, read on the forward strand.
GCGGAAGGCCTGCACCAGCGTGCCCCCCAGCAGCGCCGCCAGCAGCAGCGCCACCGGCACGCCCAGCTCCACCGCGAACTGCAGCAGCAGGTTGTGCGTGTGGTCGAAGAAGGCCACCGGCCGGTCCGGGAAGGGCGACAGCGTCCAGGCGAAATTGAACTCGCCCCAGCCCACGCCCGTCCAGGGCTGGGCCGCGATCAGCGACAGCGTGTTCTTCCAGATCGCGAAGCGGGACGAGGACAGGTCCTTCTCCGCCAGCCGGGCCTCGCCGCCAAACACATGGGCACTCTCATGCGCCCAACCGGCCATGCCCAGCCAGCACAGGCCATAGACCACCGGCACCGCCAGCAGGGCCAGGCGCACGCGGCCGGACAGGCGCCGGTCCAGCGCGCCCCAGCCGGCCAGCAGCACCGTGGCCACCATGCCGGTGCGCGAGGCCGTCAGCACCACCGCGGCGATCATCAGCACGCCCAGGGCGGCGGCCAGCCCGCGGTGCAGCGGCCAGCGCAGCACCCGGCCCGCCTGGGCCAGCGGCACCAGCGCGATCACGCCCCACAGGATCAGCGTGCTGAGGTGGTTGGGCTGGCGCAGGTTGCCCACGGCCCGGCCCGGCAGGCCGGAATGGGCGATCCATGTGCCGTCCGTCCACTGCGGCGCGAACACCTGCAGCAGCGCGATCACGCTGCTGAGCACCCCCGCCAGCACCAGGCCGGCCAGCACGGGCTGCACCAAGGGGCCGCCGGTGTCGTCCTCACCATCCTTGGCGGCGGGGGCCTGGGCCGCCAGCAGCACCGCCCCGGCGCACAGCATCTGCGCCAGCGATGACAGGGCCAGCGACGAGGGCAGCCCGCTGTGCCAGGACCACAGCACCTCGGCCAGCAGCACCCCCAGCACCAGCAGCGGCAGGGCCACCGCCGGCAGGGCGTGGCGCAGCGGCGCGCGCGGCAGGCACATCAGCACCGCCCCCCAGCCACCGACCGCCAGCAGCTGGTTCAGCAGCGTGGTGGAGGGGCTGACGTTGAAGGCGAGAAGGGCGGGGGCGGTGAGGGCGAGGAGGGCGGCGACCCACAATGGATTGCGAGAAAGGCTGGTTGGCTGCTGCATAGGGCGTTGCGAGAGGCTTCCTCTCAAGGAGCGGCAGAGCGTGTCCTGCCTTCCCATGGCAACGCGGGGAAGTCGACGGTCTGCAAGACCGGCCATTTTGCCTGGGCTTCACCCCAAGCCTGGCGCGCTTCCGCACAGCGTTCGGCCACGCTCATCCCACACAGGTTGATCAATGTGGTGCGAGCGACCTCGGGGCGCTCATTCAACGCGGCGGCCAAGGCGTAGCGCATCAACGCGGGTGGATAGGGAAAACGTTGGGCTGCATGTTTCATTCTGACCAACTCTGATGCCGACATGCCGGGGGACGCGGGAGTCAGTAGCAACCACTCATATTCCCGCTGCATATCCAACAGACGGACGTCGGGCAACGCGGGCGGAACGTCCTGAGGGCCAATTCGCCGGAGATAAAACCGCAAGTCCCGCGTACTGGATTCGATTTTCAGGTAGTCAATCGTGACCCAGCAGAAAGCGATGGTGGCCACGGCCAACAGCGTGGTTCTGACGGGGAGCACCAGCCGAAAGGTTTGTCTTCCATGGTCTGGGGCGCTGGTGAGCCACCCCATCAGCAGGCCGGATGGCAGCAAGAAATAGGTGTAGCTGTGGGGAAACTCCAGCAGTGAATGGATGAGTACAGCGCTGACAGCCATCAATGCCCACCAAACAGGGCTGGTGTTGCAGTGCTTCAGGGTGTTTTTGAGCCACAGAAGAAGACCCGCTGCCCACAGAACGGCAAACGGAACCCCTGCCGAGATGATCAGATCGACCAGCAGGTTGTGTGAATCCTGGGTCATTCTGAAGGTGGGGTAGACGGCTGTAGCGGCTTGTTGAGCCAGCGCGATCTGATTGAAGCCATAGCCCGTCCACGGTGCGAGTTGGGCGGCGTGCAGGAGATTGGTCCAAAGTGTCAGTCGCCCCGTTTCCTGGGCGAGACGGTCAGAAAAGCCTTGAACGTCACTGAGCAGCAACGCTTGGCTGAGCGACGGCATGAGGGCGGCGCAAGTCAACACGATGCCGAGATAAGCCCCCACGGCCTGGGGTGAGGGAAGTGCCTTCAAACGCCGACGCATGCCGAGTGTGGCAAGGCCGCCAGCGGCGATGGCAAACCAGCCCGTCCGAGACTGAGCCAGGATCAATCCAACCGAGAGCCAGCCCAGCAATGCCAAGGTGGGCCACAGGCGCAGAGCCCGGTTGGCTTGCAGGTACAAGGTTCCTGCAACAGCCATTGCGCACAAGGTGGCCAGGTGATTGCGTTGGCCCAGATTGGCGAACGGCGTGGAGGTTGGTGGGACGGCTGTGACCCACAGCAGGTGTGTATTCCAGTGCAGCCATTGCAGCAGGGCGGCCAGCACGGAGAGGCTGGCGGCCACGACCAAGGCGGTGAAAAGCCAGTTCAGAAATCTTCGGTCGAACCGATCGCGCAGGTATTGGCCGGCCAACAGGCACATGCCAAACGCCAGCAGGTAGAGGCTGCTCAAGGCGGCGTCGCCGAGGTAAACCTCTTGGCCGGCCAACCATTGCCCCCAGGGCAGCAAGGCGCTGGCCATGGTCAGTTGGGAAAGTGGCGACCAGTTCAGATCGTCATGCGTTGTCAGCCAAGCTGCCAACAACAGCAAGCAGCCGAAGGCGGCGGACCACTGTTGCTCAAAGGAGCTCCAGGGGGGATAGTGCCCTGGCAGAAGAAAACTGAGGGCCAGCAACAGCAGGCCAAACAGGGTGGCTACCCCCCGCAGACCGGAAGGAGGAGACATGCACCGGCGTCCCAAATAAAAAAAAGGACTCCGGTCCCGGAGTCCTTGATGTCCATGCTGTCTGCTATGACAGCAGAGAATGGAATTAACCGCGGCAAGAGCCCGGCAGGTACTTGGAGGGCACAGGGCTCGCAGATGCAGGGCCGCACTTCCATTGGTAGACCTGTTGCGAGCTGCCGCTATAAGTCATAGCAGTTCCATCCGCCTTCGCGGGGGTCAGCGTGATAGCCTTGTCGTCGATAGTAGTGTCGCCGAAACCGGTGGCTGTCACAGTGATGACACCATCATCACTCGTTGCAACAGACTTCACGTACTTGGAACTTTGGCTAGCGGATTCGCAGCCCCAGTTGCCGGCACCGATGGATGACGCAGAGCCCGATTGGTACACCTCGGAGATGGTGGTGCGGCAGGCCGAAGCGGCCAGCACGACTTCCGACATCTTGGCGCGCTTGGTGTAGTCCTGATAGGCCGGCAGCGCCACGGCGGCCAGGATGCCGATGATCGCCACGACGATCATCAATTCGATGAGGGTGAAACCTTGTTGAACACGCTTCATGAGGAACTCCTGAAAGCAAGGCCCGCGAAGGTGGGGCCGGTGGGTTGGATACGCTCTTCTCTCAGCGAAAGCCGTGCCAGGGGGCAGACCGTGCAGAACTGCGCAGTGGGCAGGGGCGACTGACAATTTTTGTCAGTCTGGGGTGCCCAAGTCCGGTCGCGGCGGGGGCGGGGTGCCCTGTTTTGTCAGCCGGTTTGTATCGGCGTGTCAGCGCCAGGCCAGGGTGTCGCCCGCGCTCAGCGGGTGCAGGTGCAGGTGCGGCACCCGCTGGCGCAGGTCGTCCAGCACGGCGTGCTGCTCGCCTGGCTTGATGTGGGTCAGGTGGATCTGGGCGCCGGTGGGCAGGCGGGCCAGTTCGGCTGCCAGCGTGGAGGGGCAGTGGTGCAGGCTGTCGGCGGCCACGCCGCGCTCGGCTTCCGAGAAGGCGATCTCGATGACCAGGTGCTGCACGTTGCGCGGACCCAGGGCCGCCACCAGGGCCGGGTTGGGGCCGGTGTCGCCGGTGTAGACCCACCAGCCGCCGGCGGCGCCTTCCACCGCATAGCCCACGGCGGGCACGCTGTGGCGGGCGGGCAGCACCTCGATGTGGCGTTGGGCCCGGCCCAGGTGCAGGTGCTGGCCGGTCTGCAGCTCGTGCAGGCTGAGCACCGGCTGGTCCGCCCGCGGCAGGCGGGTGAAGTCGGGCCAGAGCAGGCCATTGAACAGGTGCTGGCGCAGCACGGCCAGGGTGGCGGGCAGCGCGTGGATCTGGATCGGGGGCCGGCCGGCGCGGCGGCGCATCACGCTGTCGGCCAGCAGGGGCACGCCCAGCACATGGTCCAGGTGGGAATGGCTGAGCAGGATGTGGTCGATGCGGGCCAGCTCGTCCAGCGTCAGGTCGCCCACGCCGGTGCCGGCGTCGAACAGGATGTCGTCATCCAACAGGAAGGCGGTGGTGCGGCAGCCGGCGGCGATGGAGCCGGAGCAGCCGAGGACGCGCAGGCTCATGGTGAAGGCGGGCGAAGGGTGGACGGGCAAGAGAAATCGCACGGCCGGAGGCGCGGGCAGAACGCGCATGGTCGCCGCGGGGCGCCGGCAGCGCAAGCACCCAAGTTGGCACTCATACGGAGCTTGTCGGCCCGTTTGGGGAGGAAGTAGGGAGCGGTGTGAAAACCGTCACAGCCTGTTCCCGGCCCTTGACGTGGCAGCGGTCCACCTCCCGCCAGGCCAGTTCGGCGTCCAGCTGGTGGCCGCAGGCGGCGCGGGTGCTGTCGGCCACCAGCAGGTCCACGCCCAGCTCGCGGGTCAGGGCTTCCAGGCGGGCGGCCAGGTTCACCGCGTCACCCACGGCGGTGTAGGTGCGCCGGCCCGGGGTGCCCAGGTCGCCCACGCAGACGACGCCGGTGGCCAGGCCGATGCCAAAGTGCACGCCGGGCAGGCCTTGGGCCGCCAGGTGGGCGTTGAGCGGGCCGGTGGCATGGGCCAGGGCCAGGGCGGCGCGCACCGCGCGGGGGGCGTGGTCGGGTTGGGCCTGGGGGGCACCCCAGAAGGCCATGGCGGCGTCGCCGATGAACTTGTCCAGCGTGCCGCCGTGGGCGTGGACGATCTCGGTGACGGTGCCGAAGTAGAGGTTGAGCAGCTCGCGCAGGGCCTGCGGCGCCAGGTGTTCGCTCAGGGTGGTGAAGCCGCGCAGGTCGCAGAACAGGATGGTCAGCTCGCGGTTGCTGGCTTCCAGCGCCTGGGTGTCGCCCCGGGCGGCCAGGGCGCGGGCGCGGGCCGGGGGCAGGTACTGCTCGAACAGGCGCTGCAGGCTTTGGCGTTGCTGCCATTCGCGCAGCAGGCGGTGGGTCAGCAGCAGCGCGGCATAGAGGGCCGACAGCGCGCCAGCGCTGACCAGGGGCAGCTGCAGGCCGGCGCCCTGTCGCCACGCCAGGTGTTGGCCCAGCAGCAGCGCGGCCACGGCGGCCAGGGCAGCCAGGGTGCGGGGCGGGCTGCCGCGGCGTGCGGCCCAGGCGGTGCCCAGCAGGGCCAGCAGGATCAGGGCAGCCTCATAGCCGGGAGCCCAGGCGGGGCGGTGGATCAGCGTGCCGTCCAGCAGCCCGGCCAGCATCAGGGCGTGGATCTCGACGCCGGGCAGGGCTGGGTTGACCGGGGTGGCGCGCAGGTCGGCCAGGCCGGGGGCGGAGCTGCCCAGCAGCACCAGCTGGCCCCGCAGGTGGCCCGCGGGCAGTTGGCCGGCGAGCACCTGGGCGGCGCTGAGGTAGCGGAAGCTGCCGCCGGCGGGGCCGCCGGGGCCTTGGTACGGCACCCGCCATTGGCCGTGCTCGTCCAGCTTGAGCCGCTGGGCCGGGTGCCCCGGGGAGGGGGCGAGTTGCAGGGCTTCCAGCACGGCGGGTTGACCGACGCCAGTGGGCTGCCACTGCGGCTGCACCGGGGGTTGGCCGCTGGCCAGCCAGGCCAGGGCCAGGGCCAGCGAGGGCCAGGCCTGGTGATCCAGCACCGCCACCGCGGGCACGGCGCGCACCAGGCCGTCGGCGTCGGGCACGACGTTGAAGAAGCCGCCGTGGGGCGCGGCGGCGGCCAGCGTTGGCGTGTTGGCGGCCAGACCGTTCCAGGCCGGCAGGCCGGCCGGGCGGGGGCCGGGTACGTTGAACAGGGCGCGCGGTGGCTGCCCGCTGCGCAGGCCGCCGCGGTCGCTGGTCAGGTAGAAGCCGGCCACCACCGGCGCGCTCTGCCAGGCTTGGGCCAGCGCGGTGTCCTGCGGCGTGGGTTCGGGAAAGACCAGGTCGATGCCCAGCGCGGCCACCTGCTGGCGCTGCAGCAGCTCGCGGCTGAGGGCGGCCAGGCGCTCGCGCGGCCAGGGCCAGTGGCCCACGGTCTGCAGGCTGGCCTCGTCCAGGTCGACGATGACGATGTCCGGATGCGGCGCCGAAGGGCGGGCGTGCTGTTGCTGCCAGTCATCGACCGCCAGCTCCAGGCGGGTCAGCAGGGCCAGCGGGGCCACCAGGGCGTGCCACAGCCCGAGCGCGGCCAGGGCCACGCCCGCCAGCGCAGCCAGGGCGCGCGGCCGCAGGGCCATCAGCCCTGGATGAATTGCATCTGCGTGCCGGCCAGTTCGATGACGTCGCCGTTCTTCAGCGGCATCACGCCGTCACCCAGTGGCGTGCCGTTCACGCTGGGGCGCAGGTCGCCTTCCACATGGGCCAGCACATAGCCGGTGGGGCGCTTGGCGATGGAGGCCACCTGGGTGCCGGGCTTGCCGACGGTGGTGACGGCCTTGGTCAGCAGCACCTCGCGGCCGGCGGCCGCACCGTTGAGCACCTTGATCGACGCCGGCAGCACCTGCACCGTGGGCAGCGGCGGGGGCGGCGGCTCCTTGGGCAGCAGGGTGCCGGGGCGCAGCACCATGGTCTTCTCGTAATCGGTCACCTCGTCGGCCAGGTACTTGATGCGGTACTTGCCGATCTCGATCACGTCGTTGGGGGCCAGCAGCTGCTTCTTGATGGCCTTGCCGTTGATGTAGGTGCCGTTGGTGCTGTTGAGGTCTTCGATGAAGACGTCATCGCCCACCGTCAGCAGCACGGCATGTTCGCCGCTCACGGCGAGGTTGTCGATGACGATGTCGTTGTAGGGGCGGCGTCCCAGCGTGGTCCGATCCTTCTGGATGGCCACTTCCTTGAGAACCACGTTGTCGAGTGAGACGACCAGCTTGCCCATGAATACCCTCGTGTTGCCCGCGTCCGGGCTTGTGTCGCGCCGCCTCCGGGGGAATGCGGCGGAATCCTGATGATCAGTGCAATTTGGCCAGGATGACGGAGATGTTATCCCGTCCGCCTGCAGCATTGGCGGCGTCCACCAAGGCCGCAGCCTGCTCGTCCAGTGTCTTGTTGATCTGCAACACGTGGGCCATCTGCGGGTCGGTGAGCATGTCGGACAGCCCGTCCGAGCACAACAGGATCACGTCACCCACCTCGACATCATGGGGGTGGACCTCAAGAACCACCTCGGGTTCGACCCCGACGGCGCGTGTCACCAGATTGCGGTGCAGCGCGTAGGCGGCCTCGGCCGGCGTGATCAGACCGGCGTCGATCTGCTCCTGCAGCAGCGAGTGATCACGGCTGAGCTGGGTCATCCGGCCGTTGCGCAGGCGATACGCTCGCGAATCCCCCAGGTGGCCGATCCAGACCCGGCTGCGCTCGAACAGCGCCGTCACCAGGGTGGTGCCCATGCCGGCGTAGGCCGGCACGGTGCTGGCCGCGGTGAAGACCTGGCGGTTGGCCTCCTGGGCCGCGTCGATCAGGGCCCGGGTCACGGCGCCATCGTCGGGCGCGGCGCTCAGGCCTTGCAGCCACTGGCGGAAGTGTTCGCGCATGGCCTTGACCGCCATGTCGCTGGCCACCTCGCCGGCGTTGTAGCCACCCATGCCGTCGGCCAGCAGGCACAGGCCCAGGCCGGCGTCGATCAGGACGGCATCTTCGTTGTTCTGGCGCGCGCGGCCGACGTCGAGCGCGCTGCTGTATTCAAGACGCAGTGACACGGGGCTCGATCCTGCTGTTGTTCTTGTGGATGTCGGCATTGTCGCGGGATGCGGGCAGGGTGAACCCGTCGCAAGCACGGGCAATGAGGCGCAATTCACGGGCCAGCGCATGGCCATCGGCGTGGCGGTCGGCGGGCGACTTGGCCATCATCCGTGCCAGCACATCGCCCAGCACCTCTGGCAGGTCGGGGCGCAGGCTGCGCAGCGGCGGGGCCGCTTCGCTGGCGATGGCGGCCAGGGTCTCGCCCATCGACGGCCGGTCGAAGGGGCGTTGGCCGGTCAGCAGCTCGAACAGCACGATGCCCAGCGCGTAGAGGTCGCAGCGGCCATCCAGCGGCACGCCACTGAGCTGTTCGGGGGCCATGTAGCAGGGGGTGCCCACCAGCAGGCCGCTCAGGCTGTAGCCATGGTCGTCCAGCCGGGCGCAGCCGAAGTCACCGACCTTGAGCGTGCCGCCCTCGGCCGGGTTGAACAGCAGGTTGCCGGGTTTGAGGTCGCGGTGCACCACGCCCTGGGCATGGGCGTAGGCCAGGGCCTCGGCCACCACGGCGCCCATGCGCAGCACCAGGCCTTCGGGCAGCAGGCGGCCGGGCTGGGTGTAGCGGGTCAGGTCGCTGCCGGGCACCCATTCCATGGCCAGCCAGCCGCAACGCTCGCCGTTCTGGGTCACGATGCCGGCGCCCAGCGTGTGGACGATCGCCGGGTGCTGCAGCCGGCCGGCGGCGGCGGCTTCGCGCAGGAAGTAGGTCGTCTGCTGGCCCTCGCGGAAGCGCACGACCTTCAGCGCGACGAGTTCATCGCTGCCGGCCACGCGGGCCTGGTAGAGCTCGCTTTGCGGGCCCTGGGCACAGGCGCGCAGGATGTGGAAGCCCTCGGTCGCGGCCGGCAGCACCGAGCTGTCGATCAGCGAGGAGGCGGGCTGGGTGCTGGGCACCGGCGTGGCCGCACCGGCCGGTGGGTCCGCGGGGGACGGCCGGCCCAGGAGGGTGCGCCAGAAGCGTGCCGCGCCGGCCATCGTTGTGCTTTCTCCCTGCGGTAGCTCGTCACATTATCACAGGGGGGCGCGGCGCTCGGGCGCTCAGGCGGCATGGGCCGACCGGGCTCTCTGGCGCCCCATCCACCAGCCGGCGGCCAGCACGCCAGCCACCACCACGGCCTGCACCAGCCAGCCGGCCCAGGGGCGCGGGTCCAGCACCGGGTCCAGCACCGGCTCGCCCACCATCATCTTGGCGGCCGTCCAGGCCAGCACGCCCGCGCCCAGGTAGGTGATGGACGGGAAGCGGTCCACCAGCTTGAGCACGATGCTGCTGCCCCAGACCACGATGGGCACGCTGATCAGCAGACCGATCACGACCAGGTCGAAAGCACCGTGTGCGGCGCCGGCCACGCCCAGCACGTTGTCCACGCCCATCAGCGCGTCGGCCACGATGATGGTCTTGAGCGCGCCCCACAGCGTGGTGGCGCTGCCGCCTTCGTGGCCTTCGCCACCGTCGCCCGGCACCAGCAGCTTGTAGGCGATCCACACCAGGCCCAGGCCGCCGACCAGCATCAGGCCGGGGACCTTCAGCAGCCAGACCACCACCATCGTCATCAGTGCGCGGATGCCGATGGCCCCGACCGTGCCCCAGACGATGGCCTTGCGCTGCAGGTGCGTGGGCAGGCTGCGGGCGGCCAGCGCGATGACGATGGCGTTGTCGCCGGCCAGGATCAGGTCGATCAGGACGATGGCCGCAAGGGCCGAGAACCATTCAGGGGAAAACAGCGGCATGTCGGTCTTTCGAGGTGTCGCAGGGATGTGGAGAACACCCTGGCGGACGGACGGGACATGCCGGGAGGAATGCCTTCGAACCGCCCGCCAGGGGGCGGGGTTCGAAGGTCTGGCTCGGCCACCGGATGGTGGCTGGCGGGCCGGAGGCTTGCGCCTCGTACTGACGACCCGACCGGAAGTGAGCTACTCCCCTTCAGGCCGCGAGTATGCCATGGCGGCCTGAAAACCTCACTGGCCGCGGGCCCGCAGGGTGCTCACCGTGCGGCCGATCACCAGCACCAGCAGCGCCCCGATGGCGCCGGCGGCGTAGTGCACCGCCGGGATCACCTCCACCGTGGCGCCGGCATGGCTGGCCGCCTGGGTGGGCAGGCGGTGCAGCAGCGACGGATCCGTCACCGCCATGCTGCCGGCAATCCAGCCCAGCAGCATGCCGCCCAGTGTGATGACGACCGGGAAGCGATCCATCAGCTTGATCACCAGCTGGCTGCCGCTGACGATGATGGGGATGCTGACCAGCAGGCCCAGGATGACCAGCGGCATCTGGTGCTGCCCGCCCACGGCCTGGGCGGCGCCGGCGATCGCGATCACGTTGTCCACGCTCATCACCAGGTCGGCCACGATGACGGTCTTGACCGCGCCCCAGAGCTTGTCGCTGCCTTCGATCTTGCCGTGCTCGTCCTCTTCATCCGGGGCCAGCAGCTTGACACCGATCCACACCAGCAGCGCGGCGCCGGCCAGCTTCAGATAGGGAATGGCCAGCAGTGTGAGGGCGAAGAAGATCAGCACCACGCGCAGCGCGATGGCGCCGGCCGTGCCCCAGAGAATGCCCTTGAGGCGTTGATGTTCGGGCAGTTTGCGGCAGGCCAGGGCGATGACGACGGCGTTGTCGCCGCCCAGCAGGATGTCGATCAGGATGATCTGGCCCACCCCCAGCCAGAAGGGCAGATGCAGCAGGGATTCCAATTCCATTGGGTTGGTGCGTGTCGTGGGTGAAACAGTGGCCACGGGTGTGGCTGCCAATCCAACAGTGTAGGCGCCCATGAAAAAGGCCGCCCGAAGGCGGCCTGGGGATGGCAACGGGCCGTGCTTACAGCAGGGCCTTCAGCAGCTTGCCCATCTCGGACGGGTTGCGGGTCACCTTGAAACCGCACTCTTCCATGATGGCCAGCTTGGCGTCCGCCGTGTCGGCGCCACCGGAGATCAGCGCACCTGCGTGGCCCATGCGCTTGCCCGGAGGGGCGGTGACCCCGGCGATGAAGCCGACGATCGGCTTCTTCATGTTGGCCTTGCACCAGCGGGCGGCTTCGGCCTCGTCCGGGCCGCCGATCTCGCCGATCATGATGACCGCGTCGGTGTCCGGATCGTCGTTGAAGGCCTTCATCACGTCGATGTGCTTCAGGCCGTTGATCGGGTCGCCGCCGATGCCCACGCCAGTGGATTGGCCCAGGCCGATCTCGGTCAGCTGCGCCACGGCTTCATAGGTCAGCGTGCCCGAGCGGGACACGACGCCGATGCGGCCCTTGCGGTGGATGTGGCCCGGCATGATGCCGATCTTGATTTCTTCCGGGGTGATCAGGCCGGGGCAGTTCGGGCCCAGCAGCAGGGTCTTCTTGCCACCGGCGGCCTCCTTGGCCTTCATCTTGTTGCGCACCATCAGCATGTCGCGCACGGGGATGCCTTCGGTGATGCAGATCGCCAGGTCCAGGTCGGCTTCGACGGCTTCCCAGATCGCGTCGGCGGCGCCGGCGGGCGGCACGTAGATCACCGAGACGGTGGCGCCGGTCTGGCTGGCGGCCTCCTTGACGGTGGCGTAGATGGGGATGTCGGAGAACTTCTCACCGGCCTTCTTCGGGTTCACGCCGGCGACGAAACAGTTCTTGCCGTTGGCATAGGCCTGGCAGCCCAGGGTGTGGAACTGGCCGGTCTTGCCGGTGATCCCCTGGGTGATGACCTTGGTGTCCTTGTTGATGTAGATCGACATGACTAGATTCCTTCTGGGCGTGCTTACTTGACGGCGGCCACGATCTTGGTGGAGGCGTCGGCCATGGTGTCGGCCGAGATGATGGGCAGGCCGGATTCGGCCAGCATCTTCTTGCCCAGTTCTTCGTTGGTGCCCTTCATGCGCACGACCAGCGGCACGCTCAGGTTCACGGCCTTGCAGGCCGCGATCACGCCTTCGGCGATGGTGTCGCAGCGCATGATGCCGCCGAAGATGTTCACCAGAATGCCCTTGACCTTGGGGTTCTTGAGCATCAGCTTGAAGGCTTCGGTGACCTTCTCGGTGGTGGCGCCGCCGCCCACGTCCAGGAAGTTGGCCGGCTCGCCGCCGAACAGCTTGATGGTGTCCATCGTCGCCATGGCCAGGCCGGCGCCGTTGACCAGGCAGCCGATGTTGCCGTCCAGGCTGATGTAGGCCAGGTCGAACTTGGAGGCCTCGACTTCGGCCGGATCCTCTTCGTCCAGGTCGCGGTAGGCCACGATCTCGGGGTGACGGAACAGCGCGTTCGCGTCGAAGTTGAACTTGGCGTCCAGCGCGATCAGGTTGCCCTTGCTGTCACGGTTGAGCGGGTTGATCTCGACCAGCGAGGCATCCGTCTCCATGTAGCAGCGGTACAGGTTCTTGAACAGCGTGACGGCCTGGTCGACCGTGTGGCCTTCCATGCCGATGGCCTGGGCCACCTTGGCCGCTTGCGCGTCGGTCAGGCCGACCAGCGGGTCGATGTATTCGGTGACGATCTTCTCGGGCGTCGAGTGGGCGACTTCCTCGATGTCCATGCCGCCCTCGGAGGAGGCGATCAGCGCCACCTTCTGGGTGCCACGGTCCGTCACCAGGGAGACGTAGAACTCCTTCTGGATGTCGGCGCCTTCTTCGATGTAGAGGCGGCGGACCTTCTGGCCTTCCGGGCCGGTCTGGTGCGTGACCAGCTGCATGCCCAGGATCTGCTCGGAGAGCTTCTTCACGTCGTCCAGGGTCTTGGCGACCTTGACGCCACCGCCCTTGCCACGGCCACCGGCGTGGATCTGGGCCTTCACCACCCACACCGGGCCGCCCAGCTTCTGGGCAGCTTCCACCGCCTCTTGCACGTTGAAGGCCGGAATGCCCTTGGGCACCGGGACGTCGAACTGGCGCAGGATTTCCTTGCCTTGGTATTCGTGAATCTTCATGGGTGGTCTTTTCGTGAGTTCAGGACGAAAGAGAGGAGCGGAATCCGCGGCCAGCACATCGACGAATGGGCTGACGGCATCTTCAGGGGCGCCATTCTGCAGGACGGTCGGGCCAACTTTCTGGCCAAAACCCCCAAGGTGCTCGGAGCATCAGCCGCAGCGCTTGCAGTCGACTGACAAAGCCCGGCGCACCAGGGAAAGCCCTGATTCAGGCAGCTTTTAAGGCAGCCTATGACCGTAGCATGGCGTGCTGCACTGCAGCAGCGGGGAAACCCTTGGTGACGGGTCAGAACAGGTCGTCGTCGGCGCTGCCGCCCAGAACCTTGCGCACCACCTCCCCGCTGAACCCGCGGGCGGCCAGAAAGCGCATCTGCCGCGCGCGTTCGCTGGCGTCGGCCGGCAGGTGGTCGAAGCGCTTGCGCCAGACGTCGCGGGCGCGCTGCACCTCTGTCTGCCGCAGGCTCTGCACGGTCTCGGCATCCAGGCTGACGCCGTGGCGGGCCAGGTCCTGCCGCAGCCGGGCCAGGCCCTGGCGCGGCGCCCGGCTGTTCAGCCGGCTTTCGATGAAGCGTTCATCGCTCTGGTAGCGCTGGGTCTGCAGCCAGTCGAGCACGGCATCGACTTCGGCCAGCAGCGCCTCGGTGGCGGCCGACCGGCTGGCGCGGTCTTCGGTCACCACCGCCGGTGGGGCGATGGCGGCGTCCGGTGCTTCACCGAACGGGTCCCCCTCCCAACCACTGCCCCAGCCACTCGGCGGCGCGGTGGCCTCGGCCTCGAAGGCGGCGCGCTTGCGGGCATGGGCCAGCAGCTTGGTGCGCAGCTCGGCCCGGCTGTGCTCGCGCCGGGACTGCAGGGCCAGGGCCTGCGCCTTGAGACTGAGCGGAGCGCGTTTCATGGGCTGGATGTGCCACCGGGCGGCCTGGGCCGCCCGGTGGCAGGGGGACGAGAACTGCGGTTTACGCGCCGCTGGCTTCGGCGGCAGCCGGCGCAGCCGAAGCCGCGGCCGGATTGAGCAGCGGCACGTCCAGCGCGGCGCGCACCTTGTTCTCGATCTCGCGGGCCAGCTCGGGGTTCTCGCGCAGGAACTCGCGGCAGTTGTCCTTGCCCTGGCCGATCTTCTCGCCGTTGTACGAATACCAGGCGCCGGCCTTGTCGACCACCTTGGCCTGGACGCCCAGGTCGATGATCTCGCCCTCGCGGCTCACGCCTTCGCCGTAGAGGATGTCGAACTCGGCCTCGCGGAAGGGCGGGCTGACCTTGTTCTTGACCACCTTGACGCGGGTCTCGTTGCCAATGACTTCCTCACCGCGCTTGATGGAGCCGATGCGGCGGATGTCCAGCCGCACCGAGGCGTAGAACTTCAGCGCATTGCCGCCGGTGGTGGTCTCGGGGCTGCCGAACATCACGCCGATCTTCATGCGGATCTGGTTGATGAAGACGACCGTGCAGTTGGACTTCTTGATGGTGGCGGTCAGCTTGCGCAGCGCCTGGCTCATCAGACGGGCTTGCAGGCCGGGCAGCTGGTCGCCCATCTCGCCTTCGATTTCGGCCTTGGGGGTCAGCGCCGCCACCGAGTCGATGATGATCAGGTCGACGGCGCCGGAGCGCACCAGCGAGTCGACGATCTCCAGGGCCTGCTCGCCGGTGTCGGGTTGGCTGATCAGCAGGTCTTGCAGGTTGACGCCCAGCTTCTGGGCGTACTGCACGTCCAGCGCATGTTCGGCGTCGATGAAGGCCGCCACACCGCCGAGCTTCTGCATCTCGGCCACGACCTGCAGGGTCAGCGTGGTCTTGCCGGAGGATTCGGGGCCGTAGATCTCGATCACGCGGCCGCGGGGCAGGCCACCCACGCCCAGGGCCACGTCCAGGCCCAGCGAGCCGGTGGACACCACCTGGATGTCCTCGGGCTTTTCATCCACCCCCAGGCGCATGATGGAGCCCTTGCCGAACTGTTTTTCGATCTGCGACAGCGCGGCCTGCAGGGCCTTGGCCTTGTCGGGGTTCAGGTTGGTGACAGGGGCGTTCATGCAAATCTCCTCAGATGGCAGCCATTATGGCAGAGGCTGGATATTCGTACAGTACTTTTTGAGGAGGGCGATGGTGAGCAGGGTTGTCCTGCGCGGGGCGGCGTGGGTGGCTGCCTAAAATCCCCCTCAGGAGAGAGATCATGCGTATCCTGATTGCCGAAGATGACCAGGTGCTGGCGGACGGCCTGTTGCGTTCGCTGCGCGGAACGGGCTATGCGGTCGATCAGGTCGGTACCGGCTCCGAGGCAGATGCCGCGCTGGCGGCGCACGAGTTCGATCTCGTGATCCTGGACCTGGGCCTGCCCAAGCTGCACGGGCTGGAGGTGCTGCGGCGCATGCGCGCGCGGGGTTGCGCCACGCCGGTGCTGATCCTCACCGCGGCCGATTCGGTCGAGCAGCGGGTCAAGGGCCTGGACCTGGGCGCTGACGATTTCATGGCCAAGCCTTTCTCGCTGCAGGAGCTGGAGGCGCGGGTGCGCGCCCTGACCCGGCGCGGGCTGGGCACGGCCTCCAGCATCATCAAGCACGGGCCGCTGTCCTTCGATGCCACCGGCCGCGTGGCCTACCTGAACGACCAGATGATCGACCTCTCGGCGCGCGAGATCAGCCTGCTGGAGGTGTTGTTGCAGCGGGCTGGGCGGCTGGTCAGCAAGGACCAGCTGGTGGCCCGTCTGTGCGAGTGGGGCGAAGAGGTGAGCAACAACGCCATCGAGGTCTACATCCACCGCCTGCGCAAGAAGATCGAGCATGGCCCGGTGCGCATCGCCACGGTGCGCGGGCTGGGCTACTGCCTGGAAAAGATTCCCGGTTGAGCGCCCGCCACGGTGCCAGCGCGGCGTCAGCCGGCTCCCCTAGGCTGCGCCCACCATGAAGTTGCTCACGTCCGCCCGTCCCGCCAGCGCCCCGCGCGAGCAGCGTTCGCTGTTCGGCGAGATCCTGGATTGGATGCTGGCGCCACTGCTGCTGCTGTGGCCCATGAGCGTTGCGCTGACCTGGCTGGTGGCGCAGAACATCGCCGCCCGTCCGTACGACCGCGATCTGGGGCAGTTGGCGCGGGTGGTGTCGCGTCAGATCGCGGCCGAGCTGGCCGTTCACCCGGAGGAGCTGCCGGCCCGTCTGCCCGAATCCACTGCGGTGCTGCTGCGCAGCGACGAGGTGGACAGGGTGTACTTCCAGGTGCTGGATGCGCAGGGCCGCCTGCTGGCCGGCGACGGCGAGATCCCGGTGCCGCTGGGGGAGCCTTCGCCGCTGGGCGAGTTGGTCTGGCGTGACGCCGAGGTGTTCAGCGAGCCGGTCCGGGTGGTGGCGGTGCGGCCCACCTTGCCGGAAGGGGTGGTTTCGCCGATCGCGCTGGTGCAGGTGGCGGAGACCCTGGGCAAGCGCTCGCGCCTGGCCACCGAGATCATCAAGGGCGTGATCCTGCCGCAGTTCGTGATCCTGCCGGTGGCGGTGCTGCTGGTGTGGTTCGCGCTGGCGCGCGGCATTGCGCCGCTCAACGAGTTGCAGCAGCGCATCCGCCGCCGCGAGAGCCACGACCTCAGCCCGATCGATGAGCTGGAGGCGCCCGAGGAAGTGGCGCCGCTGGTGCGCTCCATCAACGACCTGCTGGCCCGGCTGGACCAGTCGGTCGGGGCGCAGAAGCACTTCCTGGCCGATGCGGCGCACCAGCTCAAGACGCCGCTGGCCGGGCTGCGCATGCAGGCCGAGCTGGCCCAGCGCGAGATCGATGCCGGCGGCGACACCCGCACCGTGCGGCGTTCGCTGGAGCAGATCGCGCTGTCCAGCCAGCGCGCGGCGCACATGGTCAATCAGCTGCTGTCGATGGCCCGGGCCGAGGACGAGGAGCAGGCGCGGCGTCAGCAGCCCTTCGACCTGGCCGAGATCGCCACCGAGACGGTGCAGGACTTCGTGCCCAAGGCGCTGGAAAAGCGCATCGACCTGGGCTACGAAGGGCCGGCGCCGGGCGAGCCGATGCTGCCGCTGGTGGGCCAGCCGCTGCTGGTGCGCGAGCTGGTGCGCAACCTGGTGGACAACGCCTTGCAGTACACCCCGGCCGAGGGCACGGTGACCGTGCGCGTGGTGCCCGACCCCTTCGGCCAGGTGGTGGCGCTGCAGGTGGAGGACAACGGCCCGGGCATCCCGGCGGCCGAGCGCGAGCAGGTGTTCCAGCCCTTCTACCGCGCCCTGGGGACCGATGTGGACGGCAGCGGCCTGGGCCTGGCCATCGTCAAGGAGATTGCCGAACGGCATGGCGCGACGGTGGACATCGACACCGCCCGCGGCGGTGCGCCGGTGCCGCCGGGCGAGCGGCCCGGCACCTTGTTCACGGTGCGCTTTCCGGTGCTGCCGCCCGCCTGAGGGCGGCCCACGCAGACCCTCAGGTCTGGATGATGCGGCGGCTCTTGGCGATGGACATCAGCATGCCCAGCGCCAGGCCCAGCGTCACCATCGCGGTGCCGCCGTAGCTGATGAAGGGCAGCGGGATGCCCACCACCGGCAGGATGCCGCTGACCATGCCCATGTTCACCATCGCGTAGGTGAAGAAGCTCATCGTCAGCGCGCCCGCCAGCAGCCGCGAGAACACGGTGGGCGCCTGGTTGGCGATCACCAGCCCGCGGGCGATCACGAAGGTGAAGGCGCCGATCAGCGCCAGCGCGCCGATCAGCCCGAACTCTTCGGCGAAGGCGGCGAACACGAAGTCGGTCGTGCGTTCGGGGATGAACTCCAGGTGGGTCTGCGTGCCCTGCATGAAGCCCTTGCCGGTGACGCCACCCGAGCCGATCGCGATCATGCCCTGGATGATGTGAAAGCCCTTGCCCAGCGGGTCGGTGGTCGGGTCCAGCAGGGTGCAGACGCGGTGCTTCTGGTACTCGCGCAGCAGCGGCCAGGTCACGTCGTCCTGGCAGATGGCGTCGGCCGACAGCACGATGGCGGTGACCGCGACCGCGCCGGCCAAGAGCACCGGCAGGATCAGCTTCCATGACAGGCCGGCGAAGTAGATCACGTACAGCCCGCCCGAGAGGATCAGGATCGCGGTGCCCAGGTCCGGCTGTTTGACCACCAGGCCCACCGGCACCAGCAGCAGCAGCCCGGCCACCACGAAGTCCAGCGGGCGCAGCTGGCCCTCGCGTTTCTGGAACCACCAGGCCAGCATCAGCGGCATGGCGATCTTCATCAGCTCGCTGGGCTGGATGACCACGCCCACGTTGAGCCAGCGGGTGGCGCCCTTCTTGGTGATGCCGAACAGCGCGGTGGCCACCAGCAGGGCCAGCCCCAGGCTGTAGAGCGGCACCGCCAGCTGGGCCAGGCGTTGTGGCGGCACCTGGGCCACGATGAACAGGATGCCCAGGCCCAGCAGCATGTTGCGGCCGTGGTCGCCAAAACGGTTCCCGTTGTCATAGCCGGCCGAGTACATCGTGACCAGGCCCATCGCGCCCAGCACCAGCAGCCCGGCCAGCAGCGGCAGGTCGAAGCCGCCGAAGATGGGCAGCAACCGGCGCCACAGCGAGGGACGTTCGTAGACGACGCTCATCGGGAGGCTCCTGAGGACATGGGGGCCGCCGGGTGCCGTGGCCCGGCGGCGGCCGAGGGCGCCGCCGCGCTGGCCGCGGCCGACGCGGGTGTCGAGGCCGCCAGCGCGGCATCAGGGGCGCCCGCCAGCCCCAGCGGCAGGTCCACCGGGTTGGTGCTGGGCAGGGGCACGTCCACCGCGCGGCGCGGCGTGCCCACCGGCGGGCCGCTGGCCTTGCCCTCGCGCACCAGGGCGATGTCTTCCTCGCTCGGGTACTGGCCCTGCAGCACGTAGTCCAGCACGCGGCGGGCGATCGGCGCTGCGGCGGCCGCGCCCCAGCCGGCGTTCTCGACGATCAAGGCCAGGGCGACCCGTGGGTTGTCGCGCGGTGCGAAGGCGATGTAGAGCGAGTGGTCGCGCTGGTGTTCGACCACCCGGGCGGCACTGTACTTCTCGTTGCCCCGCATCGTGACGGCCTGGGCCGTGCCGGTCTTGCCGCCGCTGATGTACGGGGCGCCGGCAAAGACCCGCGACGAGGTGCCGGCCTGGGCCACGCCCACCATCGCGTCCAGCACCAGCGCGACGTCCTGCGGCTTGAGCGGCAGCGGCGGCAGGGCCTTGGACGAGACGATGCGCTTCTCGTGGGTGACCAGGTCCTCGACCTCGCGCACCAGCCGGGGCTCGAAACGCTGGCCGCCGGAGCTGAGCGTGGCCATGGCCGTGGCCAGCTGGGTCATCGTGAAGTTGTTGTAGCCCTGGCCGATGCCCAGCGACACCGTCTCGCCGGGGTACCACTTCTTCTGCTCGGGGCGCTTGTAGGTGCGCCGTTTCCAATCGGTGGAGGGCAGCACGCCGGTGACCTCGCCCTCCAGGTCGATGCCGGTCTTGCGGCCGAAGCCGAAGGGTTCGAGCTGGTCGTGGATCAGGTCCACGCCCATCTCCACCGCCAGGCTGTAGAAGTAGACGTTCGACGAGGTGACGATGGCCAGCCGCATGTCCTTGGGGCCGGCTCGGTCGGTTTCCGGGCTGCCGAAGGTGTGGCCGCCGAAGGTGTAGCTCAGGTTGTCCTGGATCACCAGATGCGGGTCGCGCTTGCCGGTGGTGAGTGCCGCCACCGCCATGTAGGGCTTGAAGGTGGAGCCCGGCGGGTAGGTGCCGCGCAGCGCGCGGTTGAGCAGCGGCTTGTCGATCGATTCGTTCAGCTCGCGCCAGCTGTCGAAGTCGATGCCATCGACGAACAGGTTGGGGTCGAAGGTGGGCTTGGAAACGAAGGCCAGCACTTCGCCATTGCGCGGGTCGATGGCCACCAGCGCGCCGCGGCGGTTGCCGTAGAGCTGTTCCACCAGGTTCTGCAGCTTGATGTCGATCGACAGGTGCAGCTCGTTGCCCGGCGTCGGGGGGTGGCTGTTCAGGCGCCGCACGGCGCGGCCGCTGGCGGCGGTCTCCACCTCCTCGTAGCCCGTCTGGCCGTGCAGCTCGGCCTCGTAGGCCTGCTCCAGCCCCAGCTTGCCGATGTACTCGGTGCCGCGGTAGTTGGCCTGGCGGTCTTCGTCCCAGTCCTCCATCGCGGTCTTCTCGGCCTGGTTGATGCGGCCGATGTAGCCCAGCAGGTGGCTGGCCGTGTCGCCCAGCGGGTAGTTGCGGAACAGCCGGGCCTTGATGTCCACGCCGGGGAAGCGGAAGCGCTGCGCCAGGAAACGGGCCACCTCCTCGTCGGTCAGCTTGGTGCGGATGGGCAGGCTCTCGAAGCTCTTGCCCTCCTCCATCGCCCGCTTGAAGCGCTTGCGGTCGCGCGGCTGGATGTCGATCAGCTGGGCCAGCTGGCCGATCGTCTCTTCCAGGTTGGCCACCTTGGAGGGGGTGATCTCCAGCGTGTAGGCGGTGTAGTTGTTGGCCAGCACCACGCCGTTGCGGTCCAGGATGCGGCCGCGCTGCGGCACGATGGGCAGCACCGCGATGCGGTTGGCCTCGGCCCGGGTGGAGAGTTCGGCGTGCCGCGCCACCTGCAGCACCACCAGCCGGGTGATCAGCAGCCCGAAGCACAGCAGCACGAAGGCGGCCGCCGCGATCGAGCGGAAGCGGAAGCGCTCCAGTTCCCGCTGGATGTTGCGCAACTCGGTCATGCGGTCACCCGGGTCACAGCGGGCGGTTCTTGTCGGGGTCCGGCGGGCGGCGCTGCGGGGCCAGCAGCACCGCGCTGGCCACCGGCCACAGCAGGGTTTCGGCCAGCGGGGCGATCAGGAAGCTCCAGCCGGGCAGGCCGTCGCCGGCCACCAGGCGCACCAGCAGCGTCACCAGCGCGCCCAGGAAGAAAGCGGGCGCTACCTGCGGCATCTGGCCCGAGGGGCCGAACCACAGGGCCCGGCGGTGGATGGCGATGCCGAAGAAGCTCTGCAGGCTGTAGGCCAGCGCATGCTGGCCCAGCAGCGAGCCGTGGTGCACGTCGATCAGCAGGCCGAGCACGAAGGCGGTCGTGATGCCGACCCGGCGGGGCTGGTGCACGCTCCAGAACACCAGCACCAGGGCCAGGAAGTCGGGCATCCAGGGCAGCGGGCCCAGGGGCAGCAGGTTCAGCACCAGGGCCACCAGCAGCGAGGTCCACAGGAACCAGGGGTTGACGGGCAGCAGCAGCTGGTCCGCCGCGCGCGGCATGATGCTCATTTCGGCGCGCTCCCGAACTCGTTGGCACTGGCGGCGGAGGCGGCCGAGGCCGCGGCGCTGGCGGCGGCCACCGCGGCGGCCACGGCCGTGTCGGCCTGGGTGTTGACCGGGCCCAGCAGCAGCACGAAGCGCAGGCCGCCGGTCTTGGCTGCCGGTGTCAGGCTGATGTGGGCGAAGCCGCCTTCGCCCTGGCGGTTGACGCTGTTCACCTTGGCCACCGGCACGCCGGCGGGGTAGAGGCCGTCGATGCCGCTGGTCAGCAGCAGGTCACCGGGCTTCACATCGTCGTTGGTGGCCACGAAACGCAGTTCCATCTGGGCCTCGTCCCCGGTGCCGAAGGCGGCGCTGCGGTGCTGGGTGCGGGCGTTCAGCACCGGGATGGTCGCGTCCCGGTCGGCCAGCAGCGTCACCTCCGAGGACAGCAGGTAGGTGCGGGTGACCTGGCCGAGGATGCCGTGCTCGTTCATCACCGGCGCCCCGGCCACCACGCCCTGGCGGGTGCCGCGGTCGATGAAGATCTTGTGCACATAGGGGTCGGGGGCCTCGTACAGCACCTCGGCCACCTGGCTGTGCGGCGGTACGGCCGGCCGCAGGTCCAGCAGGGCGCGCAGCTGCGCGTTCTCCTGCGCCAGGCGGTCGGCGCGGGTGGCCTGTTCGGCCTGGGCCGTCAGCTGGTGTTGCAAGGCCTCGTTGCGGGCCAGGGCCTGGCGCAGGCCGCCCACGTAGTCGGCGCTGCCCGCGGCCAGCTCCACCGGCAGGCCCACGGCCTGCACGACGGGCACCAGCGCCGTGGCCAGCCCGTTGCGCAGGGGCTGGATCAGGGCAAAACGGTGATCTGCGGCCATCAGGAAGATGGCCAGGGCCGCCGCCAGCAGCAGCCTCGACAGGGCCGAGGGGCCCTGGTGGAAGAACGGCGGCGGGTTGCGGTCGAGCGTGCCGAGCGGCATGGGTGTCGTCCCGGGGCGCGCCAGGCGCCCGCCGAAGTCTTATTCCGAGGTGAAGATCGAGCCCAGGCGTTCCATGCTCTCGAGCGCCATGCCGCAGCCGCGCACCACGCAGGTCAGCGGGTCCTCGGCCACCAGCACGGGCAGGCCGGTTTCCTCGGCCAGCAGGCGATCCAGGTCCCGCAGCAGCGCGCCGCCGCCGGTCAGCATCATGCCGCGCTCGGCGATGTCGGCGCCCAGTTCCGGCGGGGTCTGTTCCAGCGCGTTCTTCACGGCCGAGACGATCTGGTTGAGCGGGTCGGTCAGGGCTTCCAGGATCTCGTTGGACGAGATGGTGAAGCTGCGCGGCACGCCTTCGGAGAGGTTGCGGCCCTTGACCTCCATCTCCTTGACCTCGGAGCCGGGGAAGGCGCTGCCGATGCTCTTCTTGATCGCTTCAGCGGTGGGCTCGCCGATCAGCATGCCGTAGTTGCGGCGGATGTAGTTGATGATGGCCTCGTCGAACTTGTCGCCGCCGACGCGCACCGAGCCCTTGTAGACCATGCCGCCCAGCGAGATCACGCCGACCTCGGTGGTGCCGCCGCCGATGTCGATCACCATCGAGCCGGAGGCTTCGGACACCGGCAGGCCCGCGCCGATCGCGGCGGCCATCGGTTCCTCGATCAGGTGCACCTCGGAGGCGCCTGCCCCCAGGGCGGCGTCGCGGATGGCGCGCTTTTCCACCTGGGTGGAGCCGCAGGGCACGCAGATGATGATGCGCGGGCTGGGCTTGAGCACCGAGCGCGGATGCACCATCTTGATGAACTGCTTGATCATCTGCTCGGTGATCACGAAGTCGGCGATCACGCCGTCCTTCATGGGCCGGATGGCCTCGATGTTGCCGGGCACCTTGCCCAGCATGGCCTTGGCCTCGTGGCCGACGGCCTGGATGACCTTCTTGCCGTTGGGGCCGCCTTCGTGGCGGATGGAGACAACGGAGGGCTCATCGAGCACGATGCCCTTGCCCCGGACGTAGATCAGGGTGTTGGCGGTGCCGAGGTCGATCGCGAGATCGGTGGAAACGTAGCGACGCAGGGAGGCGAACATGGGGGGCTCAGTTCTGGCTGGGCAGGCGGGCCGGCGACAGGCGCACGGCGAGGTCGGCCACTGTCACGGTCTGGCGAAAGACCCGGAGCTGGTGGCAGACCGTGATGCGCATGAAGTGGAAAGTGGCGGGAACGAAACAGGGGCAGGCGGCCTGGGCGGTTCCGGGGAACCGGTGGCGGCATCTGCCTCAACGGACGAAAAAAAGCTCTGGAAAGGGCGCTGTCAACAGGGCTACACGATCCAGCGGCCGGCCAGGGACTGCAAGGCATCCGCAGGGGTGTAGATAACCGGAGATAATACCCCAAAGCCCCCCTGACACTGGGGGGCTCCTGCCCTTTGGTGGGGCTTCGGCGGCATTGGTTCCGCCCTTCGAATCGACTTGAAACACCCATGGCCCTGACCCCTGCGGACGTGAGCCGCATTGCCGAGCTGGCACGCCTGGAACTCTCCGGCGCCGAGGCCGACGCAATGCTGGTCCAGCTCAACGATTTCTTCGGCATCGTCGAACAGATGAGCGCCGTCGACACCTCTGGTGTCGAACCTTTGTACACCCCGCTGTCGGCGGTGATGGACGTGCAGCTGCGCCTGCGCGAGGACGCCGTCACCGAAGGCAATGACCGTGAGCGCAACCAGCGCAGCGCCCCGGCCGTCGAGGGCGGCCTGTTCCTCGTGCCCAAGGTGATCGAATGAGCGCGGACCTGCACACCCTGGGCGTGGCCGCCGCCGCCCGCGCCCTGGCCGACAAGACCGTCTCCAGCGTCGAGCTGACCCAGGCCCTGCTGGCCCGGGCCGAGGCCCATGCCGCGCTGGGCGCCTTCCTGCACCTGGACCGTGACGGCGCCCTGGCCGCCGCCCAGGCCGCCGATGCCGCCCGCGCCGCCGGCCAGGCCGGCGTGCTGACCGGCGTGCCGCTGGCGCACAAGGACATCTTCGTCACCACCGATGCCCCGACCACCGCTGGCTCCAAGATGCTGGCGGGCTACCAGAGCCCCTTCGACGCCACCGTGGTGGCGCGGCTGAAGGCGGCCGGCACGGTCAGCCTGGGCAAGCTCAACTGTGACGAGTTCGCGATGGGCTCGGCCAACGAGAACTCGGCCTACAGCCCGGTGCAGAACCCCTGGGACCGCAGCCGGGTGCCCGGCGGCTCCTCCGGCGGCTCGGCCGCCGCGGTGGCGGCGCGCCTGGTGCCGGCGGCCACCGGCACCGACACCGGCGGCTCGATCCGCCAGCCGGCCAGCTTCTCGGGCCTGACCGGCATCAAGCCCACCTATGGCGTCTGCAGCCGCTACGGCATGATCGCCTTCGCCTCCAGCCTGGACCAGGCCGGCCCGATGGCCCGCTCGGCCGAGGACTGCGCGCTGCTGCTGTCGGCCATGAGCGGCTTCGACGAGCGCGACAGCACCAGCGCCCAGCGCCCGCCGCAGGATTTCCATGCCCAAATGCTGGCCCCGCGCGAGGGCGCCAGCGCCGCCAAGCCGCTGCAGGGCCTGCGCATCGGCCTGCCCAAGGAGTTCTTCCCGACGGCCCTGGCCGCGGACGTGGACGGCGCGGTGCGTGCCGCCCTGGCCCAGCTGGAGTCCCTGGGCGCCACGCTGGTGGAGGTCAGCCTGCCGCGCACCGAGCTGTCCATCCCGGTGTACTACATCATTGCCCCGGCCGAGGCCAGTTCCAACCTGAGCCGCTTCGACGGCGTCAAGTTCGGGCACCGCGCGGCGCAGTACACCGACCTGCTGGACATGTACAAGAAGACCCGGGCCGAAGGCTTTGGCCCCGAGGTCAAGCGTCGGATCATGATCGGCACCTATGTGCTCTCGCACGGCTACTACGACGCCTACTACCTGCAGGCGCAAAAGCTGCGCCGCATGATCGCCGACGACTTCCAGCGCTGCTTCCAGCAGTGCGACGTCATCGCCGGCCCGGTGGCACCGACGGTGGCCTGGCAGATCGGCGCCCAGGGCGACGACCCGCTGCAGGCCTATCTGGCCGACATCTTCACGCTGCCCGCCAGCCTGGCCGGCCTGCCCGGCATGAGCGTGCCGGCCGGCTTTGGCGCCCACGGCATGCCGGTGGGCCTGCAGCTGATCGGCAACTACTTCCAGGAAGGCACTCTGCTGCAGGCCGCGCACGCGCTGCAGCAGGTGACCGACCACCACCTCCGCACCCCGGAGGGTTACCTGTGAGCCCCCTGGCTTGCGGCTGCGCCGCAGCGCGACCCCCCTTGGGGGCGCGTTTTCCTTGGGGCGGCCCGGCGGAAAACTGACATGACAACAAGCGCTTCCCAACTCGTGCGTGGCTACGAGGTCGTGATCGGCCTGGAAAACCACGTCCAGCTCTCCACCCAGTCCAAGATCTTCAGCGGCGCTTCGACCGCCTTCGGCGCCGAGCCCAACACCCAGGCCTGCCCGGTGGACCTGGCCTTGCCCGGCACGCTGCCGGTGCTCAACCGCGCCGCGGTGGAGCGGGCCATCCGCTTCGGCCTGGCGGTGGGTGCCAAGGTGGCGCCGCTGTCCATCTTCGCCCGCAAGAACTACTTCTACCCGGACCTGCCCAAGGGCTACCAGATCTCGCAGTTCGAGATTCCGGTGGTGCAGGGCGGCCTGATCGAGTTCTTCGTCGGCGAGCAGAAGAAAACCGTGCGCCTGACCCGCGCCCACCTGGAGGAAGACGCGGGCAAGAGCCTGCACGAGGACTTCAGCGGCATGTCGGGCATCGACCTGAACCGGGCCGGCACGCCGCTGCTGGAGATCGTCTCCGAGCCGGACCTGCGCTCGGCCGAGGAAGCCGCCGAATACGCCAAGACGCTGCATGCGCTGGTGATGTGGCTGGGCATCTGTGACGGCAACATGCAGGAGGGCTCCTTCCGCTGCGACGTCAATGTCTCGGTGCGCAAGCCGGGCCAGCCCTATGGCACGCGGCGCGAGATCAAGAACCTCAACAGCTTCCGCTACCTGGTGGACGCGGTGCACTACGAGGTGAACTGGCAGATCGACCAGATCGAGGACGGGCTGCCCATCCACCAGGCCACGGTGCTCTACAACCCCGACCGGGGCGAGACCCGGGCCATGCGCAGCAAGGAAGACTCGGCCGACTACCGCTACTTCCCCGATCCGGACCTGCCGCCGCTGGTCATCGCCCCCGAGTGGGTCCAGCGGGTGAAGGGCGAGATGCCCGAGCTGCCGCGCGCGATGGCCGATCGTTTTCAGCAGGCGGACGGCCTGCCGGCCTACGACGCGACGATGATGACCCAGTCGCTGGCCTTCGCCCGCTACTACGAGGCGGCGCGCGAGGCCTGCGGCCAGCCCAAGCTGGTGGCCAACTGGCTGATGGGCGAGGTGAGCAAGCGCCTGAACAGCGAAGAGCGGACCATCGAGGCCGCGCCGGTGACGCCGGCCCTGCTGGCCCAGCTGATCGGTCGCATCCAGGACGGCACCATCTCCAACGCCGCCGCGCGCCAGGTCTTCGACGCGCTGTGGACCGGTGAGGGCAGCGCGGTGGACGCGCTCATCGAGGCCAAGGGCCTCAAGCAGATGAACGACGCTGGCGCGCTGGAGAAGATCGTCGACGACGTGCTGGCGGCCAACGCCAAGTCGGTCGAGGAGTACAAGTCCGGCAAGGACAAGGCCTTCAACGCCCTGGTCGGCCAGGTGATGAAGGCGTCCAAGGGCAAGGCCAACCCCGGCCAGGCCAGCGAGCTGCTGAAGAAGAAGCTCGGTTGAGACCGCGGGCGGCCCTGGGAAGGGCCGCGCCGCTCAGTGGGCCGGTGCCGAGGGCGCCGGCCGCCCGCCGCCCTGCAGCGCCTCGGGCGCCAGCGGGCCGACCACTTTGCGGCAGGCCAGTTCGGCCTCGCCGGCGCGCAGCCAGCGGGCCTGGCTGCCGGCCAGCACCAGCGTCAGGCCGTCCTGCCGGTTCACGAAACGGGCTTCGCCGCTGTCGCGCACCCGGCGCAGCGTGTGGCGCTGGCCGTCAAAGGTCACGTTCGCATCGCGCGGCGTGAAGGTGGCGCTCAGCGTGTGCGGCGGCGGGCAGTCGTAGCGGGCCGGTCCGGCCAGGGCGGCGCAGGGCAAGGCCCCGCAGAGCACGGCCCAGCGGGCCGGGCGCAGCAAGACAACAGACATGGGTTGGGTCGACGGGTCAGTGCGGCGCCGTGGGCGTGGCGCTGTCCAGCTGGCCGCCCAGCGGCAGGCCGGCCAACAGCAGCTGCAGGCGTTGGCGCTCAATGTCGAACTGCTGGTTGAGCCGGGCGCGCTCGGTTTCCTGGTCGCGCAGGATGGTGCGCTGGGCCTCCAGGCTGCCATCGTTGCCGTTGGTGCGCAGCTTCAGGTCTTCGGGCACCGGCTTGAAGCCGAGCGCGGAACGCTCGTTGATCAGCGCCAGGCGCTCGGTCTCCAGCCGGGCGATGCGCACGCGGATGGTGTCGATGGCCTTTTGCACCGGCTCCAGGGCGCGCTGGCGGGCGGCGTCATGGGCAGCCAGCGTCGGATAGCGCGAGAGCAGCAGCCGGTCGCGTCGCACGGCGTCGTTGCGGGCGGCCTGGGCCCGCTCCTGGGCCTTGCGTTCGGCATCGCGCTGCGCCTGCTGCTCGGGCGACAGCAGCGGTGGCACCGTGCGGCGCACCGTGCCGTCCCGGCCCAGCATGCGCTGCTCCTGGCTCAGGCACTCGGGGATGGGGCGGTCGGAGCTCAAGCGCCGGCCGTTGGCGTCCACACAGCTGTAGATCGGGGCCGAGGCTGCTCCGGCAGGCGGGGCCGCCTGGGCGGCCGGCGTCAGTCCACCGGCCAGCGCGGCGGCCAGCGCAGCCACCCCAGGACGGCAGATCATCCGGGCCGGCCGTGCCATGTTCAGACCCCGTAGCGCTGACGGTAGGCCGCGACCTTGTCGCGGTTGACGGCCAGGGCGGGGTCGCCGGTGGTGTCCAGAAACTGCATCAGGTCGGCCAGCGTGGCGATGGACAGCACCTTCAGCCCCAGCTCCTGCTCGACGTACTGCACGCCCGATCGCGTGTTGGCCGGGTCGTCGCTGGCGCGTTCCTGGCGGTCCATCGTGATGGCCACGCCCACCGGGGTGGCGCCGGCCGCGCGGATCAGCTCGGCCGCCTCGCGCTTGGAGGCGCCGTCGGTGATCACGTCGTCGATGATCAGCACCCGGCCCTTCACCGGCGCGCCCACCAGCGTGCCGCCTTCACCGTGGTCCTTGGCTTCCTTGCGGTTGTAGGCGTAGGGCACGCTGCGGCCCTCTTTGGCCAGGCCGATGGCCACCGCGGCGGCCAGCGTGATGCCCTTGTAGGCCGGGCCGAACAGCATGTCGAATTCGAGGCCCGAGGCCAGCAGGCGGCGTGCATAGAATTCGCCCAGCCGCATCAGCTTGGCGCCGTCGTCGAACAGGCCCGTGTTGAAGAAGTACGGCGACTTCCGGCCGGCCTTGGTCGTGAACTCGCCGAAGCGCAGCACCCCCGCGTCCACCGAGAACTTCACGAAGTCCTGGGCCAGCGGGTCGGTGTGGGTGGTGTTCGTCATGGAAGGGACTTCAATGGGATTCAGACTGGTCACGCTCAACCTGAACGGCATCCGTTCGGCGGCCAGCAAGGGCTTCATGCCCTGGTCGGAGAGTATCGCGCCCGATTGTATGGGGGTGCAGGAAGTCAAGGCCCAGGCGCCCGACGTGCAGGGGAAATACGACACGGTGGCCGGCATGGTGGGGCATTTCCACTATGCCGAGAAGAAGGGCTACTCCGGTGTCGGCATGTACAGCCGCCACGAGCCCAGCGACGTGATCGTCGGCCTGGGCGAGCCCGAATTCGATGCCGAGGGCCGCTACGTCGAGTTGCGCTTTGACAAGCCAGGTCGCCAACTGAGCCTCATCAGCTGCTACTTTCCCAGCGGTTCCTCGGGCGAGGAGCGCCAGCAGGCCAAGTTCCGCTTCCTGGACCTGATCTACCCGCACCTGCACGCGCTCAAGGGCACGCGCGAGTTCATCCTGGTCGGTGACGTGAACATCGCCCACCGGGAGATCGACCTGAAGAACTGGAAGGGCAACCAGAAGAACAGCGGCTTCCTGCCCGAGGAGCGGGCCTGGATGACCCGGCTGCTGGACGAGGCTGGTCTGGTGGACGTCTACCGTCGCCTGCACCCGGAGACCACCGGCGAGGCCTACACCTGGTGGAGCAACCGGGGCCAGGCCTGGGCGAAGAACGTGGGCTGGCGGCTGGACTACCACCTGGCCACGCCGGCCCTGGCCGAGCAGGCCCGCCAGGCGGCCATCTACAAGGATCAGCGTTTCTCCGACCACGCGCCGCTGACCATCGATTACGGTTTCTCGCTTTGAACGGGGGCCCTTCGGTCCATTTCCGGCCTTGACGGGATAACAGTCCGCGTATTCTTGCCGCAGGGCAGCAACGGGGCCTGAGCCCCAGGAGGGGGCGCCATGTCGGTGGGCGTGCGGGACCCGTCTGCGGCGGTCGAGCCAGATGGCGTGTGGGGCCGCCGCGCGTGTTCACCCGTGTTCGTGCTGGGGGGCTGGGGCGCGTATTACCTGCTGGCGCTGGGCTGCATCGTGCTGTCCCGCCTGCCGCAAGAGATCTCCACCCTTTGGCTGCCCGACGCCCTGGCCGTGCTGTGGCTGCTGATGTTGCCGGCCCATCAGCGTCGCTGGCCCCTGCTGGGTCTGGCGCTGGTGATCCCGGCCGCCAACCTGAGCTATGGGGATCCCTGGCGGTTGGCCGTGTCCTTCACGCTGGCCAACCTGTCGCAGATCGCCTTGGCGGTGTGGCTGCTGGAGCGCCACGTGCAGCCTCGGCGGGCGTTGACCGAGCCGGCCCATCTCTTGCGGGCCATGGCGCTGGGCGGCGCGGTGCCGGCCGCTTTCGGGGGCGGCGTGGCCAGCCTGATCGTGCCGGTGGTTGCGGGGTCGCCGCTGGGGCCTTCGGTGGCCCAGCTGTGGTGGTCCTGGGTCGTGAGCACCTTCTTTGGCGCGGCCACCCTGCTGCCCCTGGGGCTCTGGGTGCTGGTGCACGGTTCACCCTGGCGCCGCCTGCAACGGCCCCGGGTGCTGGCGGCGCTGGCCGGGGTTGCCCTCTGCTGCTGGTTCGTGCCGCAGTTCGTGTTCATGCCCTTCCTCTACCTGATGGTGATGTTGGGGGCGGTGGCCCTCGCCGGCGGCTTTCTGCTCGCCGCGGTGGCGGCCATCCTGGCGTCGGTGCTGCTCAATGCCCAGTTCGCACTCGGGCTGACGGCGCTGCAACAGGCCCATCCCGGCGCGGCGGCCATGGTCGTGACGGCGATGCTGGTCACGGTCATTCCAACCGTGTTGATCGGGGCCGTGCGCGAACGTCTGCAACTCCAGTTGCGCCAGGTGCAGGATGGCGAGGCCTTGCTGCGCTCGATGGCCGATGCCACGCCGGTGCTGCTGTGCCTGGTGGACGCGCAGGAACGCATCGTCCAGCTGAACCCGGCCGGGGCTCGCCTGCTGGGCGCCAGCTCGCCACAGGAGCTGCAGGGGCGTCCGCTGGGCGACCTGCTGCCCGTGCGGGTGGCCCGTGACGGCCAGGGTGTGCTGACCCGCCTGGCGCTGTCCACCGGCCCCGCACGACATGGGATGCTGTACCGCGTGCCGGTGGCGGGCACCCAGCAGGGCGGAGCGGTCTATTCGCTGCTGGATGTGACCGATCAACTGGAGGCCGAGCAGTGGCGCGCGCAGGCCGCCCAGGCCGAGGCCCGCAGCCAGGCCAAGAGTGCGCTGCTCTCGCACATGAGCCATGAACTGCGCACCCCGCTCAACGCGGTGCTGGGTTTTGCCCAGCTGCTGCAGACTGAACTGGGCCAGGCGCCGGTGGCCCGCCAGCAGGAGCGGCTGCGGCATGTGCTGCAGTCGGGCTGGCACTTGCTGGGCATGATCGACGAGTTGCTGGACCTCTCCCGCATCGAGGCGGGCCAGCTGGCCTTGGACTGCCGGCCCGTGGCGCTGGCGTCCCTGCTGGGCGAGGCCCTGGCCATGGTGCAGGCCGATGCGGCCCGGCGCCAGATTCTGGTCCAGACCCCACCGGCGCTCGGGGCCCACCATGTGCACGCCGATCCGCTGCGCCTGCGCCAGGTGTTGATCAATCTGCTGAGCAACGCCGTCAAGTACAACCGCGAGGGTGGTCGGGTGCGCGTCGAGGTGACGGCCGAGGCCGGGCACTGGACCGTGGCGGTATCGGACACGGGCTTGGGCATCCGGGCTGCCCAGCAACCCCATCTGTTCGAGCCGTTCAACCGGCTGGACCAGGCCCGCTCCGCGGTGCCGGGCACCGGCATCGGGTTGACCATCACCCGGCGCCTGGTGGAGGCCATGGGGGGGCGACTGGGCTTCACCAGCGAGGCCGGGGTGGGGTCCACCTTCTGGGTCTCGCTGCCGGCGGCCGAGGCCCCGGTCCAGGGGCCGGTGGGAGGCCGCTCGTCCGAACTGCTGCAGGTGCGGCCGGCGCGGGTGCTGTGCGTGGAGGACGATCCGGTCAGCGCTCTGCTGGTCAGCCAGGCGCTGGCGCTGGATGGCCACCAGGTGCAGGTGGCGGGCAGCGCCGGTGATGCGCTGCGCCTGGCGCAGGCGGCGCCCCCTGAATTGATGCTGATCGACTTCCGCCTGCCGGATTTCAGCGGCCCGGCGCTGCGCCAGCGCCTGGG
Organism: Ideonella benzenivorans; assembly: GCF_020387415.1. Lineage (GTDB taxonomy): Bacteria > Pseudomonadota > Gammaproteobacteria > Burkholderiales > Burkholderiaceae_C > Ideonella > Ideonella benzenivorans. Next base: position 148,934 of record NZ_JAGWCB010000006.1, read on the forward strand.
TGACGATCCCCGGCTGGCCGAGGTGCCGTGCATTGCGCTGACGGCGCAGGCCACCGATGACGACCGTCGTGCGGCCGGCCCGGGGTGGGCGGCCTTTCTGGCCAAGCCGGTGGACTTGTCCGTGCTGCGCCATGCGGCGGCCGCGGCGTTGCGCGAGAGCGGAGGGCGGCCGCGCGCCTGAACCGCCTCAGGCCTGGGTGGGCAGCGCCCGTTCCAGCAGCGCGTCCACGTCCAGCGCCGCCGGGGCCAGCGCGCCGAAGATGCCGGCGGTGTCCGGCCCGAAGCGGGTCGCCAGAAAGCCCTCGGTCACCGCGGCGGGCGCATGGCGGCGCAGCAGCACCGCCTGGGCCAGCAGCACCAGGCGTTGGGCGATTCTCCGGGCCTGGCCTTCCGCCGCGTCGGTGGGGCGCTGCCAGACCGGCGCCAGCGCGGTCAGCGCTGCGCGCAGCCGCGGCTCGTCGCCGCAGCCCTCGGCCAGGTCGTCCCACAGCCGCTGGGTCGCCTCGCGCTCGCGGCCCAGGGCGCGCAGCAGGTCCAGGGCCATCACATTGCCCGAGCCTTCCCAGACCGAGTTGACCGGTGCCTCGCGGTACAGGCGGGCCAGGCTGCTCTCCTCCACATAGCCGTTGCCGCCCAGCACCTCCAGCGCTTCGCCGGCCTGGGCCACCGCGCGCTTGCACACCCACAGCTTGGCCGCGGGCGTCATCAGCCGCTGCCAGGCGCGGGCCAGCGGGTCGGGCGCCGGGCCCTCGGCGTCCTCGAAGGCCTGGGCCAGGCGCAGAGCCAGCACCAGCGCGGCCTCGCTCTCCAGCGCCAGGTCGGCCAGCACGCTGCGCATCAGCGGCTGCTGGGCCAACGGCCGGCCGAAAGCCTGACGCCCACGCGCATAGGCCAGGGCCTGGACCAGGCCGGCGCGCATCAGCGCGGTGCTGCCCAGCACGCAGTTCAGCCGGGTGTGGGTGGCCATCTCCAGGATGGTGGGGAGGCCGCGGCCGGGCTCGCCCACGCGCAGGCCCCAGGCGTCTTCGAACTCCACCTCGCCGCTGGCGTTGCTGCGGTTGCCCAGCTTGTCCTTCAGGCGCTGGATGCGCACCGCGTTGCGCTGGCCGTCGGGTCGCCAGCGCGGCACCAGGTAGCAGGACAGGCCGCCCTCGGCCGCGCGCGCCACCACCAGGTGGGCGTCGCTGCTGGGGGCCGAGTAGAACCACTTGTGGCCGCGCAGCAGGGCCTCGGCGCTGTCCGGGCCGCCGATGGGCGTGGCGGTGGTGGTGTTGGCCCGCACGTCCGAGCCGCCCTGCTTCTCGGTCATGCCCATGCCCAGCCAGATCGACGGCTTGGCGTCGATCGGCCGGTCGCTCGGGTCGTGCCGTGGGTCCAGCAGGCGCTCGCCCAGCCAGGCCCACAGCGCTGGGTCGCGCCGCAGCACCGGGATGGCGGCCTGCGTCATGGTGGCCGGGCACAGGGTGCCGGCCTCCACCTGGCCGTGCAGCAGCATGCCGGCCGCGGCGGCGGCCCAGCGGCCCGGGCGGTGGTCGGCAAAGGGCCGGGCCATCCAGCCCTGGCCGCGCAGCAGGGTCAAGAGGGCATGCCAGTCGGGATGGAAGCGCACGTCGTCGATGCGCCGGCCACGCGCATCGAAGCGTTGCAGCACCGGGCCTGCGGCATTGGCCTGGGCGGCCTGCTCGAAGGTCTCGCGGCGGCCCAGGGCCGTGCCGTAGGCGTGCAGGCCGGGCAGGGCCCAGTCGGCGCCCAGGCGCTGCAGGTGCTGTTGCAGCGCCGGGTCGAGGGCCAGCAGGTCCGCGTCGCGCAACTCGTCGACCTGGTTCGTGACGGTGTGGGTGTTCCAGTCCATGGCGGCCTCCCGGGGGGACTCCCATCAGGCCACACCGGCGCCGGCCGGGGTATCGACACAAGTCCCGATGGGCGACGGGGCGCGCGGGCGCTCAGGCCGTGGGCAGCAGCGCCTGCGCCAGGGCTTCGAAGGCCTGGGCCACCGGGCTGGGGCGGGGGCGGTCGTGCGCCAGCACGATGCCCAGCGTGGGCAAGGGGGGCAGGCCGGCCTCGTCGCCCAGGATGCTCAGGTCGGTGGGCACGGCCGTCTGCGTCAGCACGCTGAGGGCCTGGCCCGAGCGCACGACGGCCAGCAGGCCGGCCAGGCTGCTGCTGGCATAGGCCAGGCGGTGGCGCCGGCCGGCCCGGTTCAAGGCGGCCAACGCGGCCTGGTGGTCCTCGGTCTCGGGCCCGGAGAGCGCCAGCGGCAGCGGGTCGGCCTGCAGGGCCTCGCCGCCGGGGGCGCCGACCCAGACCAGGGGTTCGGTGCGCAGCACGCCGTGCGCGCCGGCCGGGTCCTTCACCGAGACCAGGGCCAGATCCAGCTCGCGCCGCGCCAGGGCCTGGCGCAGCTGCGGCGTGGGGGCGCACACCACCTCCACCAGCACCCGCGGGTGGCGCCGCGCGAAGCCGCGCAGCAGCGGAGGCAGGAAGCGCACCGCGTAGTCGTCTGGGCAGCCAAAGCGCAGCACGCCACTGAGCGGGTCCTCGGCCAGGTCGGCCAGGGCCTGGTCGTGCAGGGCCAGCAGACGCTGGGCATGGTCGCGCAGCCGTTCGCCGGCCGGGGTCAGGCGCACGCCGCGCCCGGTGCGCAGCAGCAGCGGCTGGCCCACCACGGCTTCGAGCCGCTGCATCTGCATGCTCAACGCGGACTGGGTGCGATGCACCCGCTGGGCGGCCCGGCTGAGCGCGCCGGTCTCGGCCACGGCCAGCCAGCTGCGCAGCAGGTCGATGTCCAGGGAGGCGGGCAAGGTATCAACTTCCTTGATGGGTGATGCAAGAAGCTTTCGTTTTACCAGATGGCTCGGCCGCCGCAAGATCGCCCCATTCCTGTTTCATCTGTCTCGAGGCCCATCATGTCCAAGAACGACGATCCCCTGTTTTGGCAGCGCGCCCGCCAGCACCTGGTGCGCTACGGCGGCAGCTTCGAGCCGATGATCATCGAGCGGGCCCAGGGCTGCTATGTGTACGACGCCGACGGCCGCGGCATCCTGGACTTCACCTCCGGCCAGATGAGCGCGCTGCTGGGCCACGCCCACCCGGAGATCGCCGCGGTGGTGACCGAGTCGATCCACACGCTGGACCACCTGTTCAGTGGCATGCTCTCGCGCCCGGTGGTGGCGCTGGCCACCCGCCTGGCCGAGGTCACGCCGCCCGGACTGGACCGCTGCCTGCTGCTGAGCACCGGCGCCGAGTCGAACGAGGCCGCGCTGCGCATGGCCAAGCTGGTGACCGGCGGCTGGGAGGTGGTGGGCTTTGCCCAGTCCTGGCACGGCATGACCGGTGGCGCCGCGGCGGCCACCTACAGCGCCGGGCGCAAGGGCTATGGCCCGGCAGCGGTGGGCTCGTTGGCCATTCCGGCGCCCAACAGCTACCGGCCGCGCTTCACGAAGGACGGCGTGCTGGACTGGCAGACCGAGCTGGACGATGCCTTCGCCCTGGTCGACGCCCAGTCCACCGGCGCGCTGGCGGCCTTCATCGCCGAGCCCATCCTGAGCAGCGGCGGCATCATCGAGCTGCCGGCGGGCTACATGGCCGCCCTCAAGCGCAAGTGCGAGGAGCGCGGCATGCTGCTGATCCTGGACGAGGCGCAGACCGGCGTGGGCCGCACCGGCATGATGTTCGCCTGTGAGCGCGACGGCGTGACGCCGGACATCCTGACCCTGTCCAAGACCCTGGGCGCCGGCCTGCCGCTGGCGGCCGTGGTCACCTCCGCGGCGATCGAGGAGGCCGCCCACGCCAAGGGCTTCCTGTTCTACACGACGCACGTCTCCGACCCGCTGCCCGCCGCGGTGGGCCTGAAGGTGCTGGAGGTGGTGCAGCGCGACGGCCTGATGCAGCGCGCCCAGGTGGCGGGCGAGCGCCTGAAGGCCGGCCTGCTGCGCCTGCAGCAGAAGCACGACTGCATCGGCGATGTGCGGGGCCGCGGCCTGTTGCTGGGGCTGGAGGTGGTGAAGGACCGCGTCAGCAAGGAGCCCGCCTTTGCGCTGGGCGAGGCCATCGGCCGCGAGGCGATGGCCCTGGGCCTGAGCATGAACATCGTCAAGCTGCCGCAGATGGGCGGCGTGTTCCGCATCGCCCCGCCGCTGACGGTCAGCGACGCCGAGATCGACCAGGGCCTGGACCTGATGGACCGGGCCATCGAACGGGCGGTGGGCCTCGCGCTCAACCAGGGGCGCTGAGGCCGCCGGCGCTCAACCGCCGTACTGCTGACGCAGCGCCCGCTTGTTGAGCTTGCCCACGCTGGTGCGGGCCAACTGCTCGACAAACAGCACCTGGTCGGGCACGCCGAACTTGCTGATCAGGCCCTCTTTCACGGCGGCCAGCACATGGGCGGTGATGTCCTGCGGCGTGCAGGCCACGCCGGGCTTGGGCACCACCAGGGCCAGCGGGCGCTCGCTCCACTTCGGGTCCTTCACGCCCACCACCGCCACCTCGCTGACGGCCGGATGGCGGGCGATGATCTCCTCGATCTCCAGCGAGGAGACCCATTCGCCACCGGTCTTGATCACGTCCTTGATGCGGTCGGTCACCTGCAGGTAGCCGCGCACGTCGATGTGGCCGATGTCCTGGGTGTGCAGGTAGCCGCCGTGCCACAGCTCGGCCGACGCATCGGGGTTGTGCAGGTAGCCCTGGGTCAGCCAAGGGGCGCGCACCACCACCTCGCCGGTGGACATGCCGTCGCGCGGCACGTCCTGCATGTCCGGGTCCACGGTGCGCAGATCCACCAGCGGCACCGGGCGGCCGGTCTTGATGCGGGTGGGCAGGTCGCGGTTCGTGCCCACGTCGGCTGCGTCGACCTGGGCCACGGTCAGGATCGGGCAGGTCTCGGACATGCCATAGGCGGTGAACACGTCGATGCCGCGCTCGCGGGCGGCCATCGCCAGGCCGGAGTTCAGCGCCGAGCCGCCGATGATCACCTTCCAGTGCGACAGGTCCACCTCCTTCGAGACGGGCGACTGCAGCAGCATGTGGAGGATGGTGGGCACGCAGTGCGAGAAGGTGACCTGCTCGCGCGCGATCAGCTTCAGCAAGGTGTCGGGCTGGTAGCGGCCCGGGTAGACCTGCTTGAGCCCCGCCAGCGTGGCCGCGTAGGGCATGCCCCAGGCGTGCACATGGAACATCGGCGTGATGGGCATGTAGACATCGCCGCGGTGCACGCCGCCCTGGTCGCGCGCCAGCGCCAGGGTGGTCAGCACGCCCATCGTGTGCAGCACCAGCTGGCGGTGGCTGAAGTACACGCCCTTGGGCAGGCCGGTGGTGCCGGTGGTGTAGAAGGTGGTGGCGCGGGTGTTCTCGTCGAAGTCCGGGAAGTCGCAGTCCACCGCGGCGCCGGCCAGCAGGGCCTCGTACTCGCCGGCAAAGCCCTCGGGCAGGGCGGTGCCGTCGTCGGTCAGCAGGATGAAGGTCTTGACGCTGGTGAGCTCGTGGCGGATCTGGGCCAGCACCGGCAGGAACTCGCTGTTGACCAGCAGCACGTCCACCTGGGCGTGGTTGAGGGTGTAGACGATCTGCTCGGGCGCCAGCCGCACGTTGACCGTCATCAGCACGCTGCCCAGCATCGGCACCGCGAAGAAGGACTCCAGGTAGCGGTGCGAATCCCAGTCCATCACGCCCACCGTGCGGCCCAGGCCGGCGCCGTGCGCCCGCAGCACATTGCCCAGCCGGCCGATGCGCTGGAACAGATCGGCATAGCTCAGCCGGACCTTGTCGGCATAGACGATCTCCTGCTTCAGCGCGGTGGCCCGTGGCGTGTGCAGCAGTTGCTTGATCAGCAGGGGGTAGGCATAGGCTTCGGGCGTGCGGTCGATCATGGCAGTCAGGCTGGTTCAGCCAGCTCGGAGTGGATGGACTCAATTCATTTCTGAACGATCGTTCGATCCTAGGCGGCGCTGTCGGCGCCGGAGCTCCGGGTTTGCCCTAGTCCGTCCCGCCGCCAGCGCGGCGGGATGCCGGCATCGGATAACCTGCCCCGAGATGACAGAAGAGGACAGCCCTTGGAACAGATGGATTGCATCGTGGTCGGCGCCGGCGTGGTCGGCCTGGCCGTGGCCCGGGCGCTGGCCCAGCAGGGCCGCGAGGTGGTGGTGCTGGAGGCCGAACGCGCCATCGGCACCGGCACCAGTTCCCGCAACAGCGAGGTCATCCACGCCGGTCTCTACTACCGACCGGGGTCGCGCAAGGCGCGGCTGTGCGTGCAGGGGCGGGAGATGCTGTATGCGTTTTGTGCCTCGCACGGCGTGGCCCACCGGCGTTGCGGCAAGCTGATCGTCACCACCGACGCCGGGCAGGAAGATGAACTGGCGGCCCTGCAGCGCAATGCCCAGGCCTGCGGCGTCGATGACCTGCAGTGGCTGGACGCGGCGGACCTGGCCCGCCGGGAGCCGGCCCTGCGCGCCCGGGCCGCGCTGCTCTCGCCCTCCACCGGCATCGTGGACAGCCACGGCCTGATGCTGGCGCTGCAGGGCGATGCGCAAGCCGCGGGGGCCATGGTGGGGGTGGATTCGCGCGTGGTCCGCGGGGTGGCGGTCGATGGCGGGATCGAACTGGAGGTGCGCAGCGGTGGCGAAACCACCTGGCTGCGGGCCCGCACCGTGGTGAACAGCGCCGGCCTGGCCGCGGTCGCGCTGGCCCGCCGGCTGGAGGGCCTGCCAGCCGGGCAGGTGCCGACGCCTTACCTGGCCAAGGGCAGTTACTTCTCGTGCACGGTGCGCGCCCCCTTCCAGCACCTGGTGTATCCGGTGCCGGAGCCGGGCGGGCTGGGGGTGCACCTCACGCTCGACCTGGGCGGTCAGGCCCGCTTCGGGCCCAATGTCGAGTGGGTGGAGGCCGAGGACTACCAGGTGAATCCACGCGACGGGGATGCCTTCTACGCGGCGGTGCGCCGCTACTGGCCCGGCCTGCCCGATGGCGCGCTGCAACCCGGTTACGCCGGCATCCGGCCCAAGATCGTCGGGCCGGGCGAGCCGGCGGCGGACTTCTGGATCGCCGGTCCCGCTGAGCATGGCGTGCCCGGGCTGGTGAATCTGTTCGGCATCGAGTCCCCGGGGCTGACGGCCTCGCTGGCCATTGCCGCCGAGGTGGCCTGCCGGGTCTGAGGCAGGGGCCCGGTCAGCGGCCCATCGCGTAGAACGCGTCGTTGGGCCGCATGCCGGTCACGTTGGCCATGCGGTTGGACAGGCCGAAGAAGGCGCTGATCGCGGCGATGTCCCAGGCGTCCTCGTCGCTGAAGCCATGGGCGTGCAGGGCCGCGAAGTCTGCCTCGCCCACCGCGTGCGCGGCGCTCGAGACCTTCAGCGCGAAGTCCAGCATGGCCTTCTGGCGTTCGCTGAGGTCGGCCTTGCGGTAGTTGATGGCCACCTGGTCGGCAATCAGTGGGTTCTTGGCCCGGATGCGCAGGATCGCCCCGTGCGCCACCACGCAGTACTGGCACTGGTTGGCCTGGCTGGTGGCCACGACGATCATCTCCCGCTCCGCCTTGCTCAGCGCGCCGGGCTTGTCCATCAGTGCATCGTGGTAGGCGAAGAAGGCCCGGAACTCCTCGGGCCGGTGCGCCAGCACCAGGAACACGTTGGGCACGAAGCCGGCCTTCTCCTGCACGGCCAGGATGCGTTCGCGGATGTCGGCCGGCAGGTCGGCCAGCTCGGGGACGGGAAAGCGGCTGATGGCGGGCAGGGTCATGGTGTCTCCGTGTCGTGGGGTGCGTTCTCCATGATGCCAGCCGGGGCTGGGCGTGCGGGTTCAGGCCCGCTGGCCCGTGGGGGGGCTGTGGTCGAACACCCGGTAGAAGGTCTCGAACAGGGTCTGCGGGGTGTAGTGCTGAGCCTCGCCCAGCACGATCTCCGGCCCCAGCTGGACCGATTGGCCCAGGCTGTCCACCTCCGGCGGGAAGGCCAGGGCCCGCCGGCGCACGACCCAGGGGGACAGCCCCAGGACGATGCCGCCCAGGGGTTCCCGCGGCCCCTGGCGCCAGGCCTCGGGGTCGGGCACCGGCCAGCGGCAATGGGCCGCGATGCGCAGCGCCAGCTGGTGCAGCAGGGCGCGGCTGGGGTGGTTGAAGGTCATGAAGAGCCGCTGCCGCCACAGGTGTTCGGCGATCCAGTCGCTGATGCGGATGTCGGTGTGCTGTTCGCGGCGGGCCTCCTCGGCCAGCGCGGCCTCGGTGGCCTGGGCGTGCCGTTCGTGCTGGAAATCGTCGTCCGCGAGGCGGGCCAGGGCCTGGTCGACGCTCAGCCCGGCCTGCCAGGCCTCGTAGGCCCAGGCGTCCTGGTAGTCCCCCAGCGGGCCCTTCAGCCGCCGGCCGTTGGCCGCGGCCAGGTGGCAGGCGTCCGGGAAGTAGGCCTTGTTGTAGAGGTTGGGGATCACCACCACCTTGTCGCCGTAACATTGGCGCAGCTGGCGGGTCGCGACGAAAGCGCAGCCGTAGCCATCCTGCACCGGCTGGGTCAGCAGCAGATCGGCCTCGGCCAGCACCGGTTGCCAGCGGGCCTCGTCTGCCGGGCGGGCCAGATGGACGATCAGCGGCGGCGAGACCTGCAGCGACGGCGACAAGGCCGCCAGGGCCTTGCCCAGCGGGGCGGCTTGGCAGTTGCCGATGAGGATGATGCGGGGAGAGGTGGGCATGCCGGGTTCCGAAAAGCAGAGGAAGACCATGTCGACAGGACATTGTGAACACCTGCGGCGTGGGCGCAGGCCGCAGCGCCTGACGACGGGCGGGCTGCTGCTGGCGGTGGTGCTGGCCCTGGCCGCCTGCTCATCCACCCCGCGGCGGGATGGCCCCCCCCCGGGCGGCGCGGTGAGCGGGCCGGATGCCGTGCCCCGGGTCGACCCGATCCGGGTGGGCGGGCCCAACAAACCCTACACGGTGCTGGGACGCAGCTATGTGCCGATGACGGCCGACCTGCCGCTCTACGAGGAGGGCCTCGCCTCTTGGTATGGCACCAAGTTCCACGGCGCCAGCACCGCCAGCGGCGAGCCCTACAACATGAACGCGATGACGGCGGCGCACCGCACGATGCCGATCCCCAGCTATGCGCGGGTGCGCAACCCGGCCAATGGCCGCGAGGTGATCGTGCGGGTCAACGACCGCGGGCCTTTCGTGTCCGGGCGGGTGATCGACCTGTCCTATGCCGCGGCGGTGAAGCTGGGGGTGCAGAACGGGGTGGCTCCGGTGGAGGTGCAGCGCATCACCCATGACGAGATCCGCACCGGCGCCTGGCGCACCGACGCCGCCACCGCGCTGGCGGCAGCCCGCCCGGCGGCCCCTGCGGCAGCGCCGGTGGCTGTGGCGCCCACTCCGGTTCCGCTGCCGGCACCGATGACGCCGGGCGTTGCCGACAGGCGGGCCGAGACCCCGACCGCCGCCGACCCTGCTGGCGCACAGGCCGCCGGTTTCTGGCTGCAACTGGGGGCCTTCAGCCGCAGCGATGGGGCCGACAGCTTCCGTCGGCAGGTGGCGACCACGCTGTCCTGGCTGTCGCCCCAGCAACTGGCCATCTTTGCGGAAGATGGCTTGCACCGCTTGCAGGCGGGGCCGTATGCCTCGCGGCAGCAGGCCAGCATGGTGGCCGAGCGGGTGCGCGACGCGCTGCAGCTGGTGCCGGTGATCGTCGAGCGTCGCTGAGCCGCCGACGCCGGTCGCGGCGGGCTGCAGCCTGTCGCGTTCCCAGGGCCGCGTGTCGCATGCCCGCAGGCGCCGGGGCGGGGCTTGGCTACAGTGCGTCACATGGCCGATCCGGGCCATGCCGAGCCTTTCCGATGAGCACCTCCTCTCCCGACCCCTCGTCCGACCTCTGGCTGCAGCGCTGGCAGCGGTTCGCCGCTGCCGCTGTGCGTGCCTTCCATGCCTATGGCACCTGGCTGGCCAGCATCAGCTGGAAGCGTTTTGCGCTGCTGGCGGTGCTGTTGATGATCGTGGTGTCGCTGCTGCAGAAGCTGCCCCCCTTCACCTGGACGATCACCGAATCGGTGGTCGCACCGCAGGCCTCGCGCACCCCCGTGCCACCGCTGCCGCCCTTGCCACCGCTGCCCCAGGGGGCGGTGCCGGACGTGCACATCGAGGTGCCGGCCTCGCCCGGCGCTGCCGCCAGTGCCGGGGCCCGTGGCTTCGAGCTGTCGATCGACGAGCATGGCGTGCGCTTGCTGTCGAAGGGGGCGTCCGGTGCCCCGGCCAGCGCGGCGTCGGCGCCGGCGGAGGTCGCCTCCATCCCCGATGGGGCCCGGGTCGTGATCCAGGCCGGGGACCAGAAGGTGGCGGTGAAGCTGCCGCCTGGCGCCCGCGCCGACGAGGTGCGCGATGCGATCGAGGAGGCCAAGCAGGAAGTCGTGGACGCCATGCAGGAGGCCCGCGATGCCGCCCAGGAGGCGCGGGATGCGGCCCAGGAGGCCGCGGACGAATCCACCGCCGTGCGCACGCGCAAGATCCATTTCGGCGACTTCCTGACCGACCTGGCGGCGCTCTGGATCGTGGCCTCCGCGATCATCAAGATCACCTACAAGGGCCGCATGCAGGCCGAGGTCAAGGCCGCCCAGGCCACCGAGACGGCCGAGGCCGAATCGCTCAAGCGGCAGGTGGTGGAGGCCCGCATGGCCGCGATGCAGGCCCAGGTCGAGCCGCACTTTCTGTTCAACACGCTGGCTTCGATCGACCATCTGATCGAGACCGACCCGCCGCGCGCCAGCCAGATGCAGAAGAACCTGATCGCGCTGCTGCGGGCCAGCATGCCCTCGATGCGCGAGACTGCCGACGCGGCCAGCCGCGACCTGGGCCGTGAGCTGGCGGTGGTGCGGCCCTACATCGAGATCCTCAAGGTGCGCATGGAGGAACGGCTGGACGCCCGGATCGATGTGCCGGATGGGCTGCTGTCGGCCGAGTTCCCGGCCATGATGATCCAGACCCTGGTCGAGAACGCGATCCGCCACGGCCTGGAGCCCAAGCCCGAAGGCGGCCAGCTGCGGGTCAAGGCCGAGATCGTGCATGGCAAGCTGCAGGTCTCGGTGGCCGACACCGGCGTGGGCTTTGGTGCCGCCGCCACCGCGGGCACCGGGGTGGGTCTGGCCAACATCCGCGAGCGTCTGCAGCTGCTGCACGGCCCTCAGGCCAGCCTGACCGTGACGGCCAACCAGCCTTGCGGTACCGTCGTGACCATCACCGTGCCCTACCGCACCGTGGCCGGGGCGGGGGACACCACCGCCTGACCCTGACTTGTGTTTCCTTCCTCTTCGCAGTGACCCTTCCGATGAGTGCTTCCCCCGACACCGCCCCGAACCGTGTGCGCGCCGTGCTGGCCGACGACGAACGCCTGATGCGCGAGCAGTTGCGCGCCCGCCTGGCCGAGGCCTGGCCCGAGCTGGAAATCGTGGCCGAGGCGCGCCATGGTGCCGAGGCGGTCGAGCTGGTGCAGCAGCACCGGCCGGACGTGGTGTTCCTGGACATCCGCATGCCGGGCATGACGGGGGTGGAGGCGGCGCGCGAGATCGCCCAGCTGGATGTCGGCGAAGACGGCTGGCTGCCGGAGATCGTCTTCATCACCGCCTACGACCAGTACGCCGTGGAGGCCTTCGAGCAGGGGGCGGCCGACTATGTGCTCAAGCCGGCCGAGCGGGAGCGGCTGCAGCGCACGGTGCAGCGGCTGCGCCAGCGTCTGGCTGCGCGCCAGCAGCTGGAAGCCGGCCAACCGGTGTCGGCGGAGGACCTGCCGTCGTCGGCCTCGCTGCAGCAGTTGCTGCACCGGCTGGCCGGCGCGGGTGAGGCCGGGCGCCCGGCCTATCTGCAATGGATCCAGGCCTCGGTGGGGCAGAGCATCCAGATGATCCCGGTCGACGAAGTGCTGTTCTTTGTCAGCGATGAGAAGTACACCCGGGTGCAGACCCCCACGGTGGAGGCGCTGATCCGCAAGCCCATCAAGGAGCTGGTCGACGAGCTCGACCCCCAGAAGTTCTGGCAGATCCACCGTTCCGCGCTGGTCGCCGTGAATGCGATCGCCGCGGTCACGCGGGATTTCCGGGGCCGTCAGATCGTCAGTGTGAAGGGGCATCCGCAGAAGCTGGAGGTCAGCCGCAGCTACACCCACCTGTTCAAGGGGATGTGAGGTCGCGGGCATGCACACTGAGGCCTTGTTCGAGCCCCTGCCGCTGCCGGTGGCGCCTTCGCTGCTGGGGGAGTCTCCGTTCTGGCATCCGTCCGAGCGTGTGCTGTACTGGTGCGACATCCCCGGCCGGCGCCTGAACCGCTTTGCCCCGCAGGCCTTGCGCCACGACTGCTGGGACTTCGACACCGAGCCGGCCTGCTGCATGCCGGCGCTGGGCGGCGGGCTGGTGCTGGGCATGCGCGATGGCCTGTGGTTCTACCGCCCCGAAGCCCATGAGCGCACGCGCCTGGTGCCGCCGCCCTATGACCCGGCCTGCGAGCGCTTCAACGATGGCAAGGCCGATCCCCAGGGGCGCGTCTGGGTCGGCACGCTCTATGAGCCCAAGGACCGGCCGGCGGCGGCCCTCTACCGCTGGAGCCGGGGCGCGCTGGATCGGGTGGCGGGCGACATCACCGTCAGCAACGGCCTGGCCTGGAGCCCCGACGGCCGCACGCTGTACTGGAGCGACACCACCAGCCACACCATCATGGCGCTGGACATGGATCCACAGGACGGATCACTGTCGCGTCGGCGGGTGCTGCAGCAGTTCCCGCTGAAGACGCCCGGGCAAGCACTCGAGACCTACGGCGGTCGGCCCGACGGGGCTGCCGTCGACAGCGAGGGCTGTTACTGGGTCGCGATGTTCGAGGGCCAGCGCCTGCTGCGCCTGTCGCCTGACGGGGCGGTGCGGCAGGAGGTGCCCCTGCCGGTGCGCTGTCCAACCATGCCCTGTTTCGGAGGCGATGACCTGCGCACGCTCTACCTGACCACGGCCCGCCACGGCCGGCCGGCGGCGGAACTGGCGCGTCAGCCCTGGGCGGGCTGCGTGCTGGCCATGCGGGTGGCCGTGCCCGGCCTGCCTGTCAACCTGGCCCAGGTCTGAGCCCCCGAACCAAGCGCGTTCTTGGTGCGGCGTGCACCACCGTCTGGCGACGGCAGCCCCAATTCAAAGAGAAACGGGGGGGTGTTGCTGTTTCATCCGGGTTACTTCGTATAATCATCGGGTTTTGCCAGCACCGCTAAGCCCTCCAGCCATGACTCCCACCCCCGATCATGGCGCGCCGCAGGCAGGCGCAGCCCTCCCGCCACCGCATCGGTGGGTGGAGGACAGTGAGGACGCAGGTGGTGATGGTGAACCGGATTTCAAGCCCCTGTCGGCCGAAGAGGCTCAGGCGCTGAGAGCCAAGTTCCCGCCCTTGTCGCCTTGGCGGGTGGTCATGGTTCAGGCTGTGACTGGTCTGGTGGCGGCGGCCCTCTTTGGGTTGCTGTCGTCAGGGGCGGCCGGCTGGTCCGCGCTGTATGGCGCGGCCGCCGTGGTCCTGCCGCAGGCCGTGTTGGCCCGTGGCATGGGTCGGCTTCCAGGGGCGAATCTGGGCGCTGCGGCGCTCGGCTTCATGGTCTGGGAGTTTGTGAAGGTTGCTCTGGCGATCGGGATGCTGGTCGCCGCACGGTATGTGGTGCACGACCTCCGCTGGCTGGCCTTGCTGGTCGGGGTGGTGGTGTGCCTGAAAGCGAATTGGCTGGCGCTGTGGCTGCAGCGCCGGGTTGGTTAAACGGTTAGACGAAACGGACACCATGTCGAGCGAAGCGCACGGGCCTACCGCAGGTGAGTACATCACCCACCACCTGCAGCACTTGCAGAAGGACTTCTCGCTGCAGAGCGTCAAGCAGTCCCATATCGTCGACTTCAGCCTGTTCAACCTGGACTCGCTGGTCTTCTCCATCGTGCTGGGCGCGCTGGCATGCTTCTTCATGTGGCGTGCGGCTCGCAAGGCCACCTCCGGCGTGCCGGGCCGCTTCCAGGCCGCGGTGGAAATCCTGGCCGAGATGGTGGACAGCCAAGCCAAGGGCGTGATCCACAACGTCACCAGCCGCAAGCTGGTGTCGCCGCTGGCGCTGACGGTGTTCGTCTGGATCTTCCTGATGAACGCGATGGACATGCTGCCGGTTGACCTGCTGCCGGCCGCCTGGGGCCAGGCCTACGCCGCCGCTGGTCACGACGCACACCACGCCTACCTGCGGGTGGTGCCGACAGCCGACCTTTCGACCACGCTGGGCCTGTCGACCAGCGTGCTGCTGCTGTGCCTGTTCTACAACATCAAAATCAAGGGCCTGGGCGGCTGGGGCCACGAACTGATCTCGGCGCCGTTCGGTGCGCACCCCCTGCTGTGGCCGTTCAACTTCCTGATGCAAATGATCGAGTTCATCGCCAAGACCGTCTCCCACGGTATGCGGCTGTTCGGCAACATGTTTGCCGGTGAACTGGTCTTCATGCTGATCGCGCTGATGGGCGGTGCGTTCACGCTGTCGGTTACCGGCATCGGTCTGGCCATCGGCCACGTCGTTGCCGGCACTGTGTGGACCCTGTTCCACATCCTGGTGATCACGCTGCAAGCATTCATCTTCATGATGCTGACGCTGATCTACGTCGGTCAGGCGCACGACGCTCACTGATCTTTTTCCTTCGTTTCTCTCTCACTTTTTTATCTCTCTCTAGGAGTCATCATGGAAAACATCCTCGGTCTGGTCGCGCTGGCTTGTGGTCTGATTGTCGGTCTGGGCGCCATCGGCGCTTCGATCGGTATCGCGCTGATGGGCGGCAAGTTCCTGGAATCGTCGGCCCGTCAACCTGAGCTGATGAACGAACTGCAAACCAAGATGTTCATTCTGGCTGGTCTGATCGACGCGGCCTTCCTGATCGGCGTCGCCATCGCCCTGCTGTTCGCGTTCGCGAATCCGTTCCAACTGGCCGCTTGATTCCCGACGAACCTTTCACGAGCGAAAGGATCGAGCCGTGAACATCAATGCAACGCTGTTCCTGCAAGCGATCGTCTTTGCGATCCTTGTCTGGTTCACGATGCGCTACATCTGGCCGCCGCTGACCAAGGCGCTGGATGAACGCGCACAGAAGATCGCCGATGGCCTGGCCGCTGCCGACCGGGCCAAGGCGGATCTCGCCTCCGCCAACAAGCGGGTGGAAGCACAGCTGGCTCAGACCCGCGACGAAACGACCAAACGTCTGGCCGATGCTGACAAGCGCGCCCAGGCCATCGTCGAAGAGGCCCGGGGCCGTGCCAACGAGGAAGCGGCCAAGATCATTGCCGCCGCCAAGGCCGATGCCGACCAACAACTGACCCAGGCGCGCGAAGCGCTGCGGGAAGACGTTGCGACGCTGGCCGTCAAGGGCGCGGAAGCGATCCTGCGTCGCGAGGTCAATGCCGGCGTCCACGCCGAGCTGCTGGCCCGTCTGAAGACGGAGCTCTGACCATGGCTGAGCTTGCCACCATCGCACGTCCCTATGCGGAAGCTGTCTTTCAGGTGGCCCGCAAAGGCGACCTGAAGGGCTGGCTGGACCAGATCGAGGCGCTGGGCTTGGTTGCCCAGGACGCACAGCTGCGCCAGTTTGCCGAGGACCCCAAGGTCACGCCCGAGCAGGTGCTGGACGTCATCGTCGCGGCCCTCAAGGCGCCGGCGCTCGACGGCGTGCGCAACCTGTTGCGCACGCTGGTCGAGAACGGCCGCCTGGCGGCGCTGCCCGACATTGCCGCGCAGTTCCGTGCGTTGGTCAATGCCGAGGGCGGTGTGTCCGATGCCGTGATTCAGAGCGCCTATCCGATCGATGCCGGGCAACTGGCCGAGATCGTGGCGACCCTGGAGAAGCGATTTGGGCGCAAGCTGTCGGCCAGTGTCGCGCTGGACCCCGAGCTGATCGGGGGGATCCGGGTGGTAGTGGGCGATGAGGTGCTGGACACCTCCGTCAAGGCCCGCCTCGAACAGATGAAGGTCTCGCTCACCGCCTGATGCCGCTTCGGTCCGGCCCGGTCGTGTCTTCGGACGCGCCGTGCCGGCCCGGGCAACCCGCCATGAACAGTCCCTGCGTCAACCCGACGACCACCGCGCCGAGGCTCGTGCCGGGGGCCGCCTGACCAGATTGGGAGTACCGCAATGCAACTGAATCCCGCTGAAATTTCCGAACTGATCAAGAGCCGCATCGAGGGCCTCGGCGCCTCGACGGACATCCGCAACCAGGGCACCGTCGTGTCCGTGACCGATGGCATCGTGCGCGTGCATGGCCTGTCGGACGCGATGCAAGGCGAAATGCTCGAGTTCCCCGCCGGCAAGGATGGTCAACCCTCCTTCGGCCTGGCCCTGAACCTCGAGCGCGACTCCGTCGGCGCCGTGATCCTGGGCGAATACGAACACATCTCCGAAGGCGACACCGTGAAGTGCACGGGCCGCATTCTGGAAGTGCCGGTCGGCCCCGAGCTGGTGGGCCGCGTGGTGAACGCGCTGGGCCAGCCGATCGACGGCAAGGGCCCGATCAACGCCAAGATGACCGACGTGATCGAGAAGGTCGCCCCGGGCGTGATCGCCCGGCAGTCGGTGGACCAGCCGGTGCAGACTGGCCTGAAGTCGATCGACGCGATGGTGCCCGTTGGCCGCGGCCAGCGTGAGCTGATCATCGGCGACCGCCAGACCGGCAAGACCGCCGTGGCGATCGACGCGATCATCAACCAGAAGGGTCAGAACATGACCTGCGTGTACGTCGCGATCGGCCAGAAGGCTTCGTCGGTCAAGAACGTCGTGCGCGCGCTGGAACAAGCCGGTGCGATGGACTACACCATCGTCGTGGCCGCCACCGCTTCCGAATCGGCGGCCATGCAGTACGTGTCGGCCTACGCCGGCTGCACGATGGGCGAGTATTTCCGTGACCGCGGTCAGGATGCCCTGATCGTCTATGACGACCTGTCCAAGCAGGCCGTCGCCTACCGTCAGGTCTCGCTGCTGCTGCGTCGCCCGCCGGGCCGCGAAGCCTTCCCTGGCGACGTGTTCTATCTCCACAGCCGCCTGCTGGAACGTGCTGCCCGTGTGAACGCCGACTACGTCGAAGCCTTCACCAAGGGTGAGGTCAAGGGCAAGACCGGCTCGCTGACCGCGCTGCCGATCATCGAGACCCAGGCCGGCGACGTGTCCGCCTTCGTGCCGACCAACGTGATCTCGATCACCGACGGCCAGATCTTCCTGGAAACCAACCTGTTCAACGCCGGCATCCGTCCCGCCATCAACGCGGGTATCTCGGTGTCTCGCGTGGGCGGCGCGGCCCAGACCAAGCTGATCAAGTCGCTGTCCGGCGGTATCCGTACCGACCTGGCCCAGTACCGCGAGCTGGCCGCCTTCGCGCAGTTCGCTTCCGACCTGGATGCGTCCACCAAGAAGCAACTCGACCGTGGTGCCCGCGTGACCGAACTGCTGAAGCAGGCTCAGTATGCGCCGCTGCCGATCAGCCTGATGGGCGCTTCGCTGTACGCGGCGAACAAGGGCTTCATGGACGACATCGAAGTGAAGAAGGTTCTGAGCTTCGAAGCCGGTCTGCACCAGTTCCTGAAGACCAGCCACGCTGCGTTGCTGGCCAAGCTGGAAGCGAACAAGGCCATGGACAAGGCTGCCGAGGAAGAACTGAACGGCGCGATCGTGGCGTTCAAGAAGTCTTTCGCCTGAACATGAACGCCCCCCGTAGCGCCACCGGTGCTCCCCCCTGGGGGCGCCACCAGCAGCCCGGCCAAGCCGGTATTGCGGTGGCCTGCGGGTCAAATGCAAGGAGCAAGTAATGGCAGTCGGAAAGGAAATCCGCGGCAAGATCAAATCGGTGGAGAACACCAAGAAGATCACCAAGGCCATGGAAATGGTTGCCGCGTCCAAGATGCGCAAGGCGCAGGACCGGATGCGGGCAGCCCGTCCGTACAGCGACAAGATCCGCAACATCACGGCCCACCTGTCGCAGGCCAATCCGGAGTACAAGTCGCCCTACATGCGTGAAGGCGGCGAGGCCGGCACGCAAGGCTTTGTGGTGGTCACCACCGACAAGGGCCTGTGCGGCGGTCTGAACACCAACCTGCTGCGGGCGGTCACCAACAAGATGCACGCGCTGCAGCAGCAGGGCGTGCAGGCCGAAGCCGTGGCCATTGGCAACAAGGGCCTGGGCTTCCTGAACCGTCTGGGCGTGAAGGTGGTCAGCCAGGCCGTGCAGCTGGGCGATGCCCCTCAGCTCGAAAAGCTGATCGGCCCGCTCAAGGTGATGCTGGATGCCTTCGTCGAGGGCAAGGTTGACGCTGTTTACCTCTGCTACACCCGCTTCATCAACACGATGAAGCAGGAGTCGGTGGTCGAGCAGCTGCTGCCGCTGCAGGCCTCCGCGCTGGCGCAGACCGAAGCAGAGAAAGCCGAGCACAGCTGGGATTACATCTACGAACCGGATGCGCCCTCGGTGATCGATGAGCTGATCAAGCGCTATGTTGAGGCGCTGATCTACCAGGCGGTGGCCGAGAACATGGCCTCCGAACAGTCGGCGCGGATGGTGGCCATGAAGGCCGCCACCGACAACGCCGGCACGCTGATCCATGAGCTCAAGCTCATCTACAACAAGACGCGCCAGGCCGCGATCACGACCGAACTGTCGGAAATCGTGAGTGGCGCCGCAGCGATCAGCGGCTGATCTGCCCGAACACAGCGAATCAAGATTGAAGGACCGAAAAATGTCGAACTCTCAAGCCCAAGGCAAGATCGTTCAGTGCATCGGCGCCGTGGTGGACGTGGAATTCCCGCGTGACCGGGTGCCCAAGGTGTACGACGCCCTGAAGATGGAAGGCTCTGCGCTGACGCTGGAAGTCCAGCAGCAGCTGGGCGATGGCGTGGTGCGTACCATCGCGCTGGGCTCCTCCGACGGCCTGCGTCGTGGCCTGATGGTGACCAACACCGGCAACCCCATCACCGTGCCCGTGGGCAAGGCCACCCTGGGCCGCATCATGGACGTGCTGGGCCAGCCGATCGACGAGCGCGGTGACATCCCCCAGGATCTGACCGCCTCGATCCACCGCAAGGCGCCCGCCTATGACGAGCTGAGCCCGTCGCAGGAACTGCTGGAAACCGGCATCAAGGTGATCGACCTGATCTGCCCGTTCGCCAAGGGCGGCAAGGTGGGTCTGTTCGGTGGCGCCGGTGTGGGCAAGACCGTGAACATGATGGAGCTCATCAACAACATCGCGAAGGGCCACGGCGGTCTGTCGGTGTTCGCGGGGGTGGGCGAGCGGACCCGTGAAGGCAACGACTTCTATCACGAGATGTCGGATGCCGGCGTGGTGAAGCAGGACAACCTGTCCGAATCCAAGGTCGCCATGGTGTACGGCCAGATGAACGAGCCCCCGGGCAACCGTCTGCGCGTCGCCCTGACCGGTCTGACGATGGCCGAGGCCTTCCGTGACGAAGGCAAGGACGTGCTGTTCTTCGTGGACAACATCTACCGTTACACCCTGGCCGGTACCGAAGTGTCCGCGCTGCTGGGCCGCATGCCGTCCGCGGTGGGCTACCAGCCGACGCTGGCCGAGGAAATGGGCCGCCTGCAAGAGCGGATCACGTCGACCAAGGTTGGCTCGATCACCTCGATCCAGGCCGTGTACGTCCCGGCGGATGACTTGACCGACCCGTCGCCGGCCACGACCTTCGCCCACTTGGACTCCACCGTGGTGCTGTCGCGTGACATCGCCTCGCTGGGCATCTACCCGGCCGTGGACCCGCTGGACTCGACCTCGCGTCAGATCGACCCGAACGTGATCGGCGAAGAGCACTACACCACGACCCGTGCCGTGCAGGCCACCCTGCAGCGCTACAAGGAACTGCGCGACATCATCGCCATCCTGGGCATGGACGAACTGTCGCCGGAAGACAAGCTGGCTGTGGCCCGTGCCCGGAAGATCCAGCGCTTCCTGTCGCAGCCCTTCCACGTGGCCGAGGTGTTCACCGGCTCGCCGGGCAAGTACGTGCCGCTGAAGGAAACCATCCGCGGCTTCAAGATGATCGTTGCCGGCGAATGCGATCACCTGCCCGAGCAGGCCTTCTACATGGTCGGCACCATCGACGAGGCCTTCGAAAAGGCCAAGAAGATGCAGTAAGCCGAGGCGCGGCGGGACGGACGCACGCCGTCTGCCCGCTGCCTTCTGTCTGACCCATCTTCAAGTCAAGGAACCCGACCATGGCAACCATTCACGTCGACGTCGTCTCCGCCGAAGAGAGCATCTTCTCGGGCGAGGCGAAGTTCGTCGCGCTGCCGGGCGAGGCGGGCGAGCTGGGCATCCTGCCGCAGCACACCCCGCTGATCACCCGCATCAAGCCGGGCGCGGTGCGCATCGAGCGGGCTGACAACGGCCAGGAAGAGTTCGTCTTCGTGGCCGGTGGCATCCTGGAGGTGCAACCCCACTGCGTGACCGTGCTGGCCGATACCGCCATCCGTGGCCATGACCTCGACGAGGCCAAGGCCAGCGAGGCGAAGAAGCTGGCCGAAGAGGCGATGAAGTCCGCCAAGAGCGACATCGACTTTGCCCGTGCGCAGAGCGAGTTCGCGATGATGGCCGCCCAGTTGGCCGCCATCCAGAAGCTGCGCAAGACCCGCTGACCCGCGGGCCGAGTCCCGGCACCGAGCACCCGCCACACCCCGTCAGGGGCTGGCGGGTTTTTCGTTGTCAGGTCAGCAACGGAGCATCGGGCAGTTCGTTGTCCTGGGCCTCGCCGGGTTGGCGCGGCACCTCCTGGCGCAGCAGCGCATCCACGGCATCTACGGCGGCCAGCAGGCCGGCTTCGAACTGGCCACCGGCAAACGCCTGCCCCATCTGCTGGGCCAGGGCCGCCCACTGGGCCTCGCTGACACGCTGGCGCAGCCCACGGTCGGCGACGATCTCCACCGCCCGGTCGGCCAGCAGCAGGTAGATCAGCACGCCGACGTTGGTCTCGGTGTCCCAAACCCCCAGGTGGGCGAAGCGGTCCAGGGCCCGGGCGCGTGGCGTCATGCCGGCCCACACCGCTGCCACCGGCAGGCTGGATTCGACGCACAGCCGGATCTGACCGCGGTGGCCGGCCTCGCTGAGGCGCACCCGCTCGGTCAGGCGTGTCAATGCCGCCGCGGGCAGGCAGCGCCGGGTGTCGGTCTCGTCGTGCCAGAAGTGGCGCCACAGCCGGGTCAGGCGCGCGCCTGTGGAAGAGAAGGGCATGTCCATCACCAGCGCCCCGAGGCGCCGCCGCCGCCAAAGTCGCCCCCACCGCCGGAGGAGAAACCCCCTCCGCCACCGCCGCCGCCCCAGGAGCCGCCACCGCCACCACCGCCCCAGATGATGGGCGGACCGCCGGAGCCCCCACGTCCGCCACCACCGCCCATGACCCCGGCGAAGAGCCAAGCCAGCAGGCCCGCCCCCAGGCCGATCAGCCAGTTGGCGGCCAGCCAGCCGGCCAGGGTGCCGGCCCCCAGGCCCGTGAGGAACCCTCCGGCACGCCGGCCCAGCAGGGCCGACAGCACCGAGCCCACGATGGGCACGCCGACGAAGAAGAACAGGCCCAGCCCTTGCCAGTCCGGACCGGCGGCCGGGCGGTTGCGGGCGGTGGGGGCGGGCAGGGCTTCGCCGCGGATGCGCGCCGCCAGCTGATCCACGGCGGCATTGAGCCCCCCGGCATAGTCGCTGGCCTTGAAGGCGGGCATGATGGCGTTCTGGATGATCTGACTGGCGGCCAGGTCGGGAATGGCGCCTTCGAGCGTCTTGGCCACCTCGATGCGCACGGCGTGGTCCTGCTGGGCCACCAGCAGCAGTACACCATCGCCGACGTCCTTGCGGCCGATCTTCCACTGGTCGGCGACCCGCCAGCTGTAGGCGGTGATGTCCTCGGGCGCGGTGCTGGCCACGATCAGGATCACGACCTGCGCACCGGTCGATTGCTCCAGGGCCGCCAGCTTCTGTGTCAGGGCCTGGGTCTGGGCCGGGGTCAGCGTGCCGGTCTGGTCCATCACCCGCGCGTTCAGCGCCGGAATGGGCTGCTCGGTGGCCTGGGCATGCGCGAGCGTGCCGATCCAGGCGAAGCAGAGCGCCAGCAGCAGCCAGCCGCGGCGCCACCCCATGGTCATGCCGACTCGGCCGAGTGACGCGGCGTACCCGGTCATGCCGGCCTCAGCGCGAGGCGGCCGGAGTCGGCGAGCCGCCGAAATCCACCTTGGGCGGTTCGGCCAGGGCCTTCTCGTTGTCCACCGTGAAGTTGGGCTTGACCTCGTAGTGGAACGCCATCGCCGTCAGGTTGGTCGGAAAGCTGCGGGTCAGCGTGTTGTAGTCGGCCACCGTCTTGATGTAGCGGTTGCGGGCCACGGTGATGCGGTTCTCGGTGCCTTCCAGCTGCACCCGCAGGTCCTGGAAGCCCTGGTTGGCTTTCAGGCTGGGGTAGTTCTCGCTGACCACCAGCAGGCGGCTGAGCGCACTGCTCAATTCGCCCTGGGCGGCCTGGAATTTCTGGAAGGCCTGCGGGTCGTTGATCAGCTCCGGCGTGGCCTGGATCGAGGTGGCCTTGGCGCGGGCTTCGACCACCTTGGTCAGGGTGTCCTGCTCGAAGTTGGCCTCGCCCTTCACGGTGGCCACCAGGTTGGGCACCAGATCGGCCCGGCGCTGGTACTGGTTCAGCACCTCGGACCAACTGGCCTTGACGGCCTCGTCCTGGCGCTGGAACTCGTTGTACCCGCAGCCCGACAGGCTCAGGCTGGCGGCCAGCAGCAGGGCGGCGGCTCCAAGACGGCGGGTGTTCATTGCAACAGTTCTCCTCGGATTCAGGGGCCCCCATGATGGCGGGCAAACGTTTCGGAAAATGGGGGCGGTGCCGGGCGCTTCAAGCGGGGCGCCTGGGATAATTGCACCATGTTCGCACCGCTGCTCAATGACACCTTCCTGCGCGCCTGTCTGCGCCAGCCGACTTCCCACACGCCGGTCTGGCTGATGCGCCAGGCCGGCCGCTATCTGCCGGAGTATTGCGCCACGCGTGCCAAGGCGGGCAGTTTCATGGGTCTGGCCACCAACGTGGACTTTGCCACCGAAGTGACGCTGCAGCCGCTGGAGCGCTTTCCGCTGGATGCGGCCATCCTGTTCTCGGACATCCTGACCGTGCCCGACGCGATGGGCCTGGGCCTGTCCTTCCAGCAGGGTGAAGGGCCGCGCTTTGCCAAGGTGGTGCGCGACGAGGCCGCGGTGCGTGAGCTGGCCGTGCCGGACATGGAGAAGCTGCGCTATGTCTTCGACGCCGTCACCTCGATCCGCAAAGCCCTGAACGGCCGGGTGCCGCTGATCGGCTTCTCGGGCAGCCCCTGGACGCTGGCCTGCTACATGGTCGAGGGCGGCGGCTCGGACGACTACCGCCAGGTCAAGACCCTGCTCTACAGCCGCCCGGACCTGATGCACCGCATCCTGCAGGTGAACGCCGACGCGGTGGCGCTCTACCTCAACACCCAGATCGAAGCCGGCGCCCAGGCGGTGATGGTCTTCGACAGCTGGGGCGGCGTGCTGGCCGATGGCGACTTCCAGGACTTCTCGCTGGCCTACACCCGGCGCGTGGTGCAGCAGCTGCGGCGCGAGAAGGACGGCCAGCGCATCCCGGTGATCGTCTTCACCAAGGGCGGCGGCCTGTGGCTGGACGAGATCGCCGAGGTCGGCGCCGACGTGGTCGGGCTGGACTGGACGGTGGATCTGGCCCGCGCGCGCGCGCAGGTCGGGCAGAAGGTGGCCTTGCAAGGCAATCTGGACCCGACCATCCTGTTCGCCCCGCCGGCGGTGGTGCAGGCCCAGGCGGTGCGCCTGCTGGACCGCTTTGGCCGGCCGCAGCGGGCCGATGGCACCTGGGATGGGCATGTCTTCAACCTGGGGCATGGCATCAGCCAGTTCACCCCGCCGGAGCATGTGGCCGCGCTGGTCGAGGCCGTGCACGCCCATTCGCGCACCTTGCGGGCGCCCGCTGCCTGAAAACAGTGCCTCACGGCCTTTGCTTCAGGGCAAACCCGGACGCTTCTTCGCCCCAAATTGGTGGGGTGAGTGCTTGCTCAGTGCTTGACTTATCCCCATCTTCGACGCAGCGAGAGATCAGGATCTGCTTGTTGCGGCGCAGCGCCGGTTTTTGTCGGCGTGCCGTTGCAAGTGATTGTTTTGAAACGGAAGTTTCCAATCTGGTCGCAAAGGGCCGCTGGCTGACCCGCCTGGCCCTGCCCCTCTTGAACCACCCCTCTTCTGCCGGTTTCTCACAAAGTTATCCACAGAGTGATGAACAAGTGGAAAAGCGCCCTCCAATCATGGATTTAGCGCCACTTCTTCATCTGAACTGGGCGATCTGCCCGCACCCGTCGGAGGCCGTTCGATGATCCGATTGGGCGTGGCCGTCGATGCGCCCCAGTACGCCGCCCTGGGGGACGTGCTGCACTACACCGCCGACCGGCCCCAGCCGACCGGCAGCCTGCTGCGCGTGCCGCTGGGCCGGCGTGACACGCTGGGCCTGGTCTGGGAACAGGTGCCGGAGGACGCACCCCTCGATCCGGGCGTGACCCTGCGCCCGGTGGGCGAAGCGCTGGACTGCCTGCCCCCGCTGGGCCCGGCCTGGTGCCGGCTGGTGGCGTTCACCGCGCACTACTACCAGCGCGCCATCGGGGAGGTGGCGCTGTCGGTGCTGCCGCCCGAACTGCGCAAGCTGGACAACACCGCGCTGGGCAAGCGCCTGAACCGCTTGCGCCGCCAGTGGGGGTTGCCCCTGCCCGAGGGGGATGCGGCCCCGAAGCGCCGGCGCCGCGCCGCGCCGGCGACCGAGCCGGCTGCGGAAGCGCCACGACCCGAGCCGGAGCGGCCGCCGCTCACCGACGACCAGACCCAGGTGCTGGCCGCCATCGACGCCCAGTTCGCGGCCGAGACGCCGACCTGCCAGCTGCTGCATGGCGTCACCGGCAGCGGCAAGACCGAGGTCTACCTGCGCGCCGCCGAGGCCGCGCTGGCCGCCGGCCGGCAGGCCCTGGTGCTGGTGCCGGAGATCAACCTCACACCGCAGCTGGAAGCCCGCTTCGCCGAGCGCTTCCCCGGCCGGCGGCTGGTGTCGCTGCACAGCGGCCTCACGCCGGCGCAGCGCCTCTTGAACTGGCTGGGCGCCCACCTGGGCCATGCCGACCTGGTGCTGGGCACCCGGCTGGCCGTCTTCTGTCCGCTGCCCCGCCTGGGCCTGATCGTGGTCGACGAGGAGCACGACCCCAGCTACAAGCAGCAGGATGGCGCCCGCTACTCGGCGCGCGACCTGGCGGTCTACCGCGGTCATCTGGAAAAGGTGCCCGTGCTGCTGGGCTCGGCCACGCCCTCGCTGGAAAGCTGGCAGCAGGCCCGCACCGGCCGCTACCAGCTGCTGGCCATGCCCAACCGGGTGGGGCAGGGCGAACTGCCCAAGGTGCGCGTGGTGGACATGGCGCAGCAGCCCAAGCCGCCGCAGGGGCGCGAGCCCTCGCCGCTGTGCCCGCCGGTGCTGGCCGCCGTGCAGGAGCGGGTCAGCCGCGGCGAGCAGAGCCTGCTGTTCCTGAACCGGCGCGGCTTCGCGCCGGTGCTGCACTGCGCGGCCTGCGGCTGGAAGAGCGGCTGCCCGCACTGCAGCGCCTGGCGTGTCTTCCACAAGTTGGACCGCACGCTGCGTTGTCACCACTGCGGCTTCACCGAACGGGTGCCCACCGCCTGCCCCGATTGCGGCAACCAGGACATCGAACCGATGGGCCGCGGCACCGAGCGGCTGGAGGAACAGATGGTGGCCTTGCTGGAGGGCGTGCAGCGCCCAGACGGCAGCCCGGCCCGGGTGGCCCGCATCGACGCCGACACCACCCGCCTGAAGGGCAGCCTGGAGCAGCAGCTCGCGGCCGTGCACGCGGGCGAGGTGGATGTGCTGGTGGGCACGCAGATGATCACCAAGGGCCACGACTTCCGCCACGTGACCCTGGTGGTGGCGGTCAACCCCGACAGCGCGCTCTACGCGGCGGATTTCCGCGCGCCCGAGCGCCTGTTCTCCTCGCTGCTGCAGGCTGCCGGCCGGGCCGGCCGCGACGCGGAAGTGGCCGCCCGCAGCGAGATGTGGATCCAGACCTGGGCGCCGGGCCATGCCCTGTTCGCCGCGCT
This sequence comes from Ideonella benzenivorans, assembly GCF_020387415.1. GTDB lineage: Bacteria > Pseudomonadota > Gammaproteobacteria > Burkholderiales > Burkholderiaceae_C > Ideonella > Ideonella benzenivorans. The sequence continues at coordinate 175,089 of NZ_JAGWCB010000006.1, forward strand.
GCGCCAGCACGACTACGCCGCTTTCGCGGCCAGCCAGTTGGAGGAGCGCGAGATGGCCGGCCTGCCGCCCTTCAGCCACCTGGCCCTACTGCGGGCCGAGGCCCGCGACCCGTCGGTGGCCGAAGCCTTCTTGCGCGCGGCCCGCGAGACGGCCCGGGCCTGGCTGGCCGAGCACGGCGAGCCGCCGGTGATGCTCTACGCGCCGGTGCCGCCACAGATCGCCAAGGTGGCCGGGCTGGAGCGGCGCCAGATGCTGCTGGAGGCCAGCCACCGTGGCGCCCTGCAACATCTGCTCGCCGACTGGGTGCCGGGGCTGCATGCGCTGCGTGCGGCCCACCGCGGCCTGGCGCGCTGGGCCATCGACGTGGACCCGCTCGCCATCTGAAGCCCCTGGGCCCGTGCCGTCTGGCGGGCTTGTCTATCATCGCCGCCCCAACCTCCGCTGCCCATGTCCTCTTCCGGTCCCGCCACCCTCAACCCCGCCCAGATGGAAGCGGTCAATTACCTCAAGGGGCCCTGCCTGGTGCTGGCCGGGGCGGGCTCGGGCAAGACGCGGGTGATCACGCACAAGATTGCACGCTTGCTGCAGGAGGGCCTGAGGCCCAAGCAGATCGCGGCCATCACCTTCACCAACAAGGCCGCGCGCGAAATGCGCGAGCGGGCGCAGTCGCTGGTGGGGCCGCGCGCGGCCAAGGACCTGGCCATCAGCACCTTCCACTCGCTGGGCGTGCGCATGCTGCGCGAGGACGGCACCAAGCTGGGGCTGAAGGAGCAGTTCTCCATCCTGGACGCCGACGACGTGCTGGGCGTGCTGCGCGATGCCGGCAGTTGCACCGACAACAAGATCGCTCGCCAGTGGCAGTGGACCATCAGCCTGTGGAAGAACCAGGGCATCAACAGCAGCAGCGCGTTGTCGGTGGCCAAGGACGACAACGAGCTGGTGGCCGCCAAGGTCATGCGGCTCTACGAGGAGCGGCTGGCGGCTTACCAGGCGGTGGATTTCGACGACCTGATCAGCCTGCCGCTCAAGCTGCTGCAGACGAACGACGAGGCCCGCGCCAAGTGGCAGAACCAGTTCGGCCATGTGCTGGTGGACGAGTACCAGGACACCAACGCGGTGCAGTACGAGCTGCTCAAGGCCCTGGTGGAACACCCCGACGAACGCCGGCACGGCCTGTTCACCGCGGTGGGCGATGACGACCAGAGCATCTACGGCTGGCGCGGCGCGACCATCGAAAACCTGAAGCGCCTGCCCGAGGAGTTCCCCAACCTCAAGGTCATCCCGCTGGAGCAGAACTACCGCTCCACCAGCGCCATCCTGCGCGCGGCCAACGAGGTGATCGGCCTGAACCCCAAGCTGTTCCCGAAGAAGCTGTGGAGCGACCTGGGCGAGGGTGAGCCGGTGCGGGTGGTCGAGTGCGACGGCGAGGAGCACGAGGCCGAGCGGGCCGTGACCCGCATCCAGGCTCTGCGGGCGCAGGATCCGCGCATCCAGTTCGCCGACTTCGCCATCCTCTACCGCGCCAACCACCAGGCCCGCATCTTCGAGCAGAAGCTGCGCATGGCGCAGATTCCGTACAAGGTCTCGGGCGGGCAGAGCTTCTTCGACAAGGCCGAGATCAAGGACCTGTGCGCCTGGCTGCGCCTGTTGGTGAACCAGGACGACGACCCGGCCTTTCTGCGGGCGGTGACCACGCCCAAGCGTGGCATCGGCCACCAGACGCTGGGCGCGTTGGGGGAGTTCTCCGGGCAGTGGAAGATGTCCATGTACGAGGCCTTGTTCGCGCAGAGCCTGGGCACCAAGCTCTCGGCCAAGGCCATCGGCTCACTGCACGAGTTCGGCCGCTATGTGAACGACCTGGAGTACAAGGCCCGCCACACCGTCGGCGCGGAGGATGCCAAGGCGCTGCTGCTGGAATGGCTGGGCGACATCGGCTACGAGCAGCACCTCTACGACCACGAGGACAACGAGAAGGTCGCGCTGGCCCGCTGGACCAACGTGCTGGACTTCGTCGACTGGGTGGCCAAGCGCTGCGGCGGCCAGATCCTGCAGGAAGGCGGCACCTTCGAAACCGAGAAGAAGAGCGTGCTGGAGGTGGCCCAGAGCATCAGCGTGATCCTCAGCCTGGCCGAGCGCGACGAGGGGCAGGACCAGGTGGTGCTGACCACGCTGCACGCCAGCAAGGGCCTGGAGTGGCCGCACGTCATCCTGGCCGGCGTCAACGAGGGCCTGCTGCCCTTCAAGGCCGACGAGGAGCAGATGACGCCCGAGCGGCTGCAGGAGGAGCGCCGCCTGATGTACGTGGGCATCACCCGGGCCCAGCGCTCGCTGGTGGTCAGCACGCTGCGCCGGCGCAAGAAGGGCCGCGAGACCATCGCCGGCATCCCCAGCCGCTTCATCGCCGAGATGAAGCTGCACGAGGCCGCTGGCCGCGAGGACCCCAAGGACCGTTTGAAGCGATTGCGCGCCGAGCTGGCCGCCAAGGCGGCCAGCGCACCGCCGGCAGCGGCCTGAGCGCCGGCTCAGCCCAGCTCGGCCTTCAGGTAGTGGGCGCCGGGCAGCGGGTTGAAGTAGTAGGGCGGAATTTCGTCGAAGCCCAGCGAGGCGTAGAGCTCGCGCGCGGCCTCCATCTCGTCCAGCGTGTCCAGCAGCATGGCCGAGTAGCCGGCCTGGGTGGCCTGGTCCATCAGCGTCTGGGCCAGCAGCCGGCCCAGGCCGAAGCGGCGAAACGGGCGGCGCACGAACAGCCGCTTCATCTCGCAGGCGTTGGCGTAATCCACGTCGGCGCGTGGGCGGAAGGCACCGCAGCCGGCCACCTCGCCGTCCACATAGGCCAGCAGCAGCAACCCGTGCGGCGCGGCGTAGTGGCCGGGCAGGCTGGCCAGCTCGGCCTCGAAACCCTGGAAGCCCAGGTCCACGCCCAGGGCCTGGGCGTACTCGGTGAAGAGGGTCCGGGTGTGGGCCAGGGCGGCCTCGTCCTCGGGCGATTTCAGCTGTATCTCGGGGGTGTCCATCGCCGTGGGGCGAAGTCGCGGGGACCGTCAGTCTAGCGGCTGTCGGCCGATCGCGGGTTCAGCCCCCCAGCCGGGCCACCCACACCGCACCGGCCACGCACAGCCCCAGCAGCAGCAGCGCCGCCAGCCGTGTCAGTGCGCTGTCGCGGCTGGGCGGGGTGTCGGCCGGCAGGGCCTGGTCACCCGTCAGCATCGGCCGCACCAGGTTGTGCTTCTTGACCAGGCCGTGGAACCCGATGGCCGCCACATGCAGGCCCACCAGCACCAGCAACAGGGTCTGGCCCGGGCCTGTGTGCCAGCGCGTGCCCCAGCTGGCCCAGTCTTCCGGCACCAGGGCATTGAGCGGACCGACGGTGGCGATCTCGTCATCGGCCACCAGGCCGGTGGCCACCTGCAGGGCCAGCACGGCCAGCAGGGCCAGCACCGACAGCGCGCCCAGCGGGTTGTGGCCGGCGGGGGCCGGCAGCTGGCCCCGCAGGTAGCGCCAGACGGTGACCGGCCCGCGCACGAAGCTGGCAAAGCGCGACCAGCGGCCACCCACCAGGCCCCAGACCAGCCGGAAGGCGATCAACGCCCCGGCGGCCAGGCCCAGGCGCACATGCCAGTCCATCGCGTTGCCGCCCACCTTGCCGCTCACGAACAGCGCCACCACCCCCCCCAGCAAGGCCCAGTGGAACAGGCGGGTGGGCAGGTCCCAGACGCGGACCGGGTTGGTCGCGGCGGGGCTGGGGCGGGACGGCGTGACGGGGGGAACCGGCATCTGTGAACTCCTGGGCAGCGGTCGTGTCAATCCCTGCACCATACCGTGTCCCGCCGTGGTGTGTGTGCGGCTGGATACACCGCGGCGCAGGGCTTGCCTACACTGGGCCCATCGCCCGGGCGCTGTGCCCCAGGGCGGTATCCCTTGATCTCACGGGCCCAGACCGGCCCATTCACCTGGAGGAATTGCATGAAACACGCCGTCGCTGCCGCCACCCTGGCCCTGTTCGCTGCCTTTCCCGCGGCCGCCCAGTTTGCGAAGCCGACCGATGCGGTCAAGTACCGCGAATCGGCCTTCAAGCTGATGGCCACCCACTTCGGCCGCATCAACGCCATGGCCCAGGGCAAGGTGCCGTTTGACGCCAAGGCGGCCCAGGCCAATGCCGAGGTGCTGAGCGTCCTGGCCAAGCTGCCCTGGGACGCCTTCCCGGCCGGCTCCAACGTGGGCAACACCGAGGCCAAGCCGGAAGTCTGGAGCCAGCCCGACAAGTTCAAGACCGGTGCCCAGCAGTTGATGGACAACGTGGCCAAGCTGGACGCGGCCGCCAAGGCCGGCAGCCTGGATCAGCTCAAGGCCGCGGCCGGGGCGGTGGGCAAGTCCTGCAAGTCCTGCCACGAGGCCTTCAAGAAGGACTGATCAGGCCTGCATCAGGCCCGTTGGCCCAGCACCTCCCAGCGTTCGAGCAAGGCCATCAGTGCCTCCTCGATCTGGGCATGGCGCTGGGTCACCTCGGCCACCCGCCGGGGTGGCTGGGCGTAGAAACCGCTGTCGGCCAGCAGAACGGCCAGCTCGGCCTGTTCGGCCTCCAGCGCCTCGATCTTGCCGGGCAGTTCGTCGAACTCGCGCTGCTCCTTGTAGCTGAGCTTGCGCTTGGGTTCGGCCGGTGCGGCGGCCGGGGTCGGGGCTGAAGCGGGCGCGGGCGCCGACTCGGCCTTGGCCGCGGCCTTCTGCGCAGCCTCTTGGGCGGCGGCGCTGCGGGCGGCCTGGGCCTGCCAGTCGCTGATGCCGCCCTCGTACTCGCGCCACAGGCCGTGGCCCTCGGCCACCAGGGTGCTGGTCACCACGTTGTCGACGAAGCGCCGGTCGTGGCTGACCAGGAAGACGGTGCCGTCGTAGTCCTGCAGCAGCTCTTCCAGCATCTCCAGCGTCTCGATGTCGAGGTCGTTGGTGGGTTCGTCCAGCACCAGCACATTGGCCGGGCGGGCGAACAGCCGGGCCAGCAGCAGACGGTTGCGCTCGCCGCCCGACAGGCTCTTGACCGGCGAATGGGCCCGGGCCGGCGAGAACAGGAAGTCGCCCAGGTAGCTCATCACGTGCTTGCGCTGGTGGCCGATCTCGATCCACTCGCTGCCGGGGCTGATGGTGTCGGCCAGCGTGGCCTCGGGGTTGAGCACCTCGCGCATCTGGTCGAAGTAGGCCACCTCGATGCGGCTGCCCTGGCGCACCGTGCCGCTGTCGGGCGCCAATTGGCCGAGGATCAGCTTGAGCAGCGTGGTCTTGCCCGCGCCGTTCGGGCCAATCAGGCCGATCTTGTCGCCGCGCAGCACCGTGGTGGAAAAGTCGCGCACGACCACCTTGTCGCCAAATGCCTTGGTCACATGCTCCAGCTCCGCCACGATCTTGCCGCTGGCGCTGCCCGTGTCCACGTCCAGGCGCACCTTGCCGACCACGTCGCGCCGCGTGGCGCGGGTCTCGCGCAGCTTCTCCAGCCGGGCGATGCGGGCCACGCTGCGGGTGCGGCGGGCCTCCACGCCCTTGCGGATCCAGACCTCCTCCTGGGCCAGCAGCTTGTCGGCGCGGGCGTTCTGCAGCGCCTCGGCCTCCAGCTCGCGCTGCTTGGCGGCCTCGAAGGCGGCGAAGTTGCCGGGGTAGCTGCGCAGCTGACCACGGTCGAGCTCGATGATGCGGGTGGTCACCGCGTCCAGGAAGGCGCGGTCGTGGGTGATCAACAGCAGCGCGCCGCGGAAGTTGTTCAGCAGCCCGGCCAGCCAGTCGATGGCGTCCAGGTCCAGGTGGTTGGTGGGCTCGTCCAGCAACAGCACGTCGGGCGTGGCCACCAGGGCGCGGGCCAGGGCCACGCGCTTGCGCCAGCCGCCCGAGAGCGAATCCACCGGGGCCTGCGGGTCCAGTTCCAGGCGCTGCAGGGCCTCGTCGACCCGCTGCTCCCAGTTCCAGCCATCCAGAGCCTCCAGCCGGGTCTGCAGCGCGTCCAGGTCCTCGCCGGGGGCGTGGTTCTCGTAGCGCTCGCGCAAGGCCTTGGCCTCGGCCACGCCCTCGCTGACCACCTGGAAGACGGTGGCGCCCGGTTGCAGGAAGGGCTCCTGCGGCACGTACTCGCGGCGCAGCCCGCCCTGCACCTGCAACAGGCCGTCGTCGGGCTTCTCCAGCCCGGCCAGGATCTTCAGCAGCGAGCTCTTGCCGGCGCCGTTGCGGCCGATCAGGCCGATGCGTTCGCCGTTGTCGAGCGAGAGGTCCGCCCCGTCGAGCAGGGGCACGTGGCCGAAGGCGAGGTGGGCTTGGGTGAGGGTGAGCAATGCCATGGGGCGATTGTCCGTCGGCGGGCGGGCGTGGCGCCGACGGAACACCGTTCGGTGCAAACTTGATGCGAATCAAGTTTGCGGGCGCGGGTGTCGTGCCGCCCTGGCTGGCCCGGGGCATGCTTGCGCTTGGCTTCGACAAGCGCCCGGAGGGCGAACCGTTCCATGCTGGTTGGCAAGGCTGATTTCCGATGACCGACACGACCGCGTCCCCCCTTCCTGTCTGGCGGCAGCGCAGGACCTGGCTGCTGCTGGGCGTGGCCATCGCGCTGGGCCTGGGGTGGTGGCTGCTGCGCCGGGGCCCGTTGCTGTCGGTGCATGCCGTGCAGCAGCGGGACTTTGTGCAGACCGTGGTCGCCAGCGGCCATGTGGAGGCCCCGCACCGGGTGGACATCGGCGCCCAGGTGACCGGCACCGTGGTGGCGGTGCCGGTGGCCGAGGGCGCCACCGTGAAGGCCGGCGAGGTGCTGGTGCGGCTGGATGACACCGAGGCGCGGGCCAGCCTGCGTCAGGCCGATGCGGCGGTGGCGCAGGCCGAGCAGCAGCTGCGGCAACTGGGTGAGGTGCAGCTGCCGGTGGCGGACCAGAGCCTGCGCCAGGCCCAGGTCACGCGCGACAACGCCCGGGCCCAGTGGCAACGCCAGCAGGATCTGTTCAACCAGGGCTTCATCGGCCAGGCGGCGCTGGACGATGCCCGCAAGGCGCTGGACCTCGCCGAGTCCCAGTGGCGTGCCGCCCAGGCGCAGGCCGCGGCCGTCGCCACGGGCGGCAGCAACCGTGCGGGCACCGAGCAGGCCCTGGTCCAGGCCCGGGCCGCTGCCGCCGCCACACGGGCCCGGCTGGGCTACACCACGCTGGTGGCGCCGGAAGCCGGCGTGCTGATCGACCGCAGCGTCGAGGTGGGCAGCGTGGTGCAGGCGGGCAAGACGCTGCTGACCCTGTCGCCCGCGGGTCCGACCCAGCTGGTGTTGTCGGTGGACGAGAAAAACCTGCGCCTGCTGGCGCTGGGCCAGACCGCGCTGGCGTCGGCCGACGCCTATGCGCGCCAGCGTTTCCCGGCCCGGGTGGCCTACATCAATCCGGGGGTCAATGCGGCCACCGGCGCGGTGGACGTCAAGCTGGACGTGCCCGAGCCACCGGCCTATCTGCGGCAGGACATGACGGTGTCGGTGGACATCGAGGTGGCCCGCCGTCCCCGGGCCGTGCTGGTGCCCACCGAAAGCGTGCAGGATCTGGACAGCGCCCAGCCCTGGGTCTGGCGCGTGCAGGGCGGGGTGGTGACCCGCCAGCCGGTGCACCTGGGCCTGCGCAGCCCGAGTTGGACCGAGGTGCGCGATGGTCTGAAGCCAGGCGACCAGGTGGCCGCCGCTGGCACCGTGCTGCAGGAGGGGCAGCGGGTGCGGCCGGTGGCCCTGGCCGCCTCGGCTCCTTGAGTGTCCGACCATGAACACCGCGTGGCTGCCGTTCGAATGGATCGTCGCCTGGCGCTTTCTGCGCGAGGGGCGCATGCAGACCCTGTTCATCGTGGCCGGGGTGGCCATCGGCGTGGGCGTGATCATCTTCATGTCGGCCCTGCTGGCGGGCTTGCAGGGCAACTTCATCCGCCGCGTGCTGACGGCGCAGTCGCACATCCAGCTGCTGCCGCCGCAACAGGTGTCGCGCCCCTTGCGCATGGTGCCGGGCGGCACCCTGCTGGAAGGAGCCGTGGTGCAGCCGCCCCTGCAGCGCACCCGCACCATCGACCAGTGGCAGGCCATTGCGGCCCACATCCGCAGCCTGCGCGGCGTGCGGGTGGTGACGCCCACCACCAGCGGTTCCATCCTGGTGGTGCGCGGTGATGCCAGCAAGGCCGTCACCGCGGTGGGCATCGAGCCGGAGGACTATTTCCGCATCGTCGATGTGCCGGGCAAGATGGTGGCCGGCCAGACGCGGCTGACCGCCACCGACATCCTGGTCGGGGTGGACCTGGCCTCGGACCTGGGGGTGTCGGTGGGTGACAAGCTGCGGGTCAGCACCGCAGCTGGGGCCAGCAACACGCTGACGATCGCCGGCCTGTTCGACCTGGGCAGCAAGGGGGCCAATCAGCGCACCACCTACATGGCGCTGCACACGGCGCAAAGCCTGCTGGCGCTGCCCGGGGCCGTCACCACGCTGGAGGTGACGCTGGACGACGTCTATGCGGCCGAGCGGGTGGCCCAGCGCATTGCGGCCGACACCGGCATCGAGGCCGACAGCTGGATCAAGACCAGTGCCCAGTTCTTCGCCGCGGTCAGCGCGCAGACCACGGCCAACACTGCGATCCGCTTCTTCGTTGGCCTGTCGGTGGCCTTCGGCATCGCCAGCGTGCTGGTGGTGTCGGTGGTGCAGAAGTCGCGCGAGATCGGCATCCTGCGCGCCATGGGGGCGCGGCGCGGGCAGATCCTGCGGGTCTTCCTGTTGCAGGGTGGGCTGCTGGGTCTGGGCGGCTCCATCGTCGGGGCCAGCATCGGTGCGCTGGCGCTGGTGCTGTGGCAGCGCTATGCGCGCAATGCCGACGGCACGCCGCTGTTCCCGCTGGTGTTCGATCCCAAGCTGTTCATCGGCGCGCTGCTGTTGGCCACGCTGACCGGGCTGGTGTCCGCCTTCGCGCCCGCCTTGCGGGCCGCTCGTCTTGATCCGGTGGTGGCGATCCGTGGCTGAACAAGATCCCGTGGTGGCCCTGACGGGCATCCGCAAATCCTTCAATGTCGGCACGCCGGTCGAGACCGAGGTGCTGCACGGCATCGACCTGCAGCTGCAGGCGGGTGAGTTCGTCGCGGTGATGGGGCCCTCGGGCTCGGGCAAGAGCACGCTGCTGAACATCGTGGGCCTGCTGGACCGGCCCACACAGGGCTCGCTGCGCATCCTGGGCCAGGAGGCCACGCGGCTGGACGATGCCGCGCTGACCCGGCTGCGCGGGCGCAGCATCGGCTTCGTGTTCCAGTACCACCATCTGCTGGGGGCTTTCACGGCCTTGGAGAACGTGATGATGCCCATGCTGGGCGATGCCGGTTTTCCCAGCGCGGCGATGCGTGAACGGGCCGAGGCATTGATCGACGCCGTGGGGCTGACGGAGCGCAAGAACAACCTGGCCACCGCGCTCTCGGGCGGTCAGCAGCAGCGGGTGGCGGTGGCGCGTGCCCTGGCGATGAACCCGCCGCTGCTGCTGGCCGACGAACCCACCGGCAACCTGGACACGCAGAGTGCGGATGCGGTGTTCGCGCTGTTGCGCCGTTTCACCCGCGAGCACCGCACCGCGGTGCTCTTCGTCACCCACAACCCGGAACTGGCGGCGCGCTGCGACCGCACGGTGCGGGTGGTGGATGGCCGGCTGCAGGCCTGAGCCGGCGTGTTCCTCAGGCTGCGCGGCGGGCCGCCACCGCGGCCTCCAGCGCGTCGACGAAGCGGGCGGCCACGTCGAAACCGGTCTGGTCGGTGATTTCCTGGAAGCAGGTCGGGCTGGTGACGTTGATCTCGGTGAGGCGGTCACCGATCACGTCCAGACCCACCAGCAGCAGGCCGCGGGCGGCCAGCACCGGGCCCAGGGCCTCGGCGATGGCGCGGTCGCTGTCCGAGAGTGGCTGGGCCACGCCCTTGCCGCCAGCGGCCAGGTTGCCGCGGATCTCGCTGCCCTGCGGGATGCGTGCCAGGCAGTAGGGAACGGGCTGGCCGCCGATCACCAGCACCCGCTTGTCGCCCTGCACGATCTCGGGCACGTAGCGCTGCACCATCACCGTCTGCGCGCCGTCGCGGTTGAGGGTTTCGATGATGCTGCCCAGGTTCAGACCGTCCTCGCGCACCCGGAAGATGCCCATGCCGCCCATGCCGTCCAGGGGCTTGAGGATGATGTCCCGGTGCTCGGCGTGGAAGGCGCGGATGTCGTCCGGCTGGCGGGTGACCAGCGTGGGGGCGGTGAACTGCGGAAATTCCAGGATGGCCAGCTTCTCCGGGTGGTCGCGCAGCGCCTGCGGCGCGTTGAACACCCGCGCGCCCTCGGCTTCGGCGCGGCCCAGCAGGTGGGTGGCGTAGAAGTACTCGCTGTCGAAGGGCGGGTCCTTGCGCATGATCACCGCGTCGAAGTCGGCCAGGGCCTCGCGGCCCTCGGCCTGCACGCTGTACCAGTCCTTCACCCCGGGGCCCGAGCGGCCCGTCAGCGCCAGGGTCTGGACGTGGGCGCTGATCTTCCCACCGCTGACCCAGGACAGGTCCTGCGGGCCGCAATGGGCCAGCGTGTGGCCGCGCCGGGCGGCCCCGCGCATCATCGCGAAGGTCGAGTCCTTGTGGGTCTTGAAGGTGGACAAGGGGTCGGCAACGAACAGCAGTCTCATGGCGCGGGCGACAGTCTGAAAACCGCAGTGTGCCCTGAAGCCAGGACCTGCGCTGGCGGTGGGGCGACACAGGGTGTCACATCTGAGGGGGGCCGACGTCAGCGCCGTGCACGGCGGCCGCGTTACAGAAGCATCGGTCGGCCTTTCGCTTTCTCCCTTTTGGGGAGGCCGCCGCAGATACCGACACAGGAATGGCCATGAACGCACCCTTGCCCTCGTCTTCGACCTCGCTGTCCGGCACCCCGTCCGGTCGCCGGCCTTCTCCCGTGCTCTGGGCCGGGGCCGGCTTGGCGGCGGGGGTGGTGGCCGCCGCGGCGGGGGCTCTGGTCTGGCAGAAGGTCGCCACCCCCGCGGCACCGTCGGCCCCCCTGCCGCTGCTGGCCGCTTCTGCGGTGGCCGGGCCGGCCCCTGCCGCGGCCTCAGGCGCTGCGTCGGCCGCCGCCGCGTCGGTGGCCGGGGTCGCCTCTGCGGTGCCGGCCCCGGCCCCTGTCGTGCACCCGGCGCACAAGGTGGCCTCGCACAAGCCCGCCGCGCCGGCCAAGACACCGGTGGCCCCGGCCGAGCGACCGGCCTCTTCGGTGACAGCGGCCCCGGTGGCCACGGTGCAGGCGCCACCCGCCTCCGCCACGCGGGCGGTCTGTACCAACTGCGGGGTGGTCGAATCCGTGCAGGAGGTCAAGGAGAAGGGCCACGGCACCGGCCTCGGGGCGGTGGCCGGCGGGGTGGTCGGCGGCGTCGTCGGCAACCAGTTTGGCAAGAACTCCCGCATCATCGGGGCGATCGGCGGGGCCCTGGTCGGCCACCAGATCGAGCGCGACGTGCGCTCGACGGTGGATTACAAGGTGGTGGTGCGGATGGAGGATGGCAGCCGCGAGACCGTGACCCAGGCCCAGAGCGTGCCGGTGGGCACCCCTGTCACGGTGCACAACGGCGTGCTGCGGGTGAACAACGGCACCGGCGATACCGGCGCGTCGAACTGAGCGGGCGCGTGGCCGGGCGCGCCTCAGGCCCGGCGCTGGCTGGCCAGCAGGGCCAGCGCGCCGACCACCACGCCCCAGAAGGCCGAACCGATGCCGGCCAGGCTGATGCCCGACAGCGTCACCACGTAGGTCAGCAGGGCAGCGTCGCGGTGGCGTTCCTGCTGCAGCGCGCTGGCCAGACCGCCGCCGATCGTGCCCAGCAGGGCCAGGCCGGCGATGCCGATCACCAGCTCCTTGGGAAAGGCGCCCAGCAGGCCGGCCACCGCACCACCGGCCAGGCCCAGCAGCAGGTAGAAGACCCCCGCCGACACGGCCGCGGTGTAGCGGCGTTCGGGCTGTTCATGGGCCTGTGGACCCATGCAGAGGGCGGCGGTGATGGCCGCCAGGTTCAGAGCGTAGCCACCGAAGGGGGCCAGCAGCAGCGAGGCCAGGCCGGTGGCGCCGACCGTGGGCGAGACCGGCGTGTCGTAGCCGGCGCCGCGCTGCACGGCCACGCCGGGCAGGTTCTGCGAGGCCATCGTGACGACGAACAGGGGCAGGCCCAGGCCGATCACGGCATGCCAGCTGAAATGCGGCGTGACCCATTCGGGGCGGGCCCAGTCCAGGTGGATCTGCCCGGGCTGCAGCAGGCCCAGTGCGGCCGCCAGCACGGTGCCGGCCACCAGCACGCCCGGCACCGCATAGCGCGGCCACCAGCGTCGCCCGGCCAGGAAGGCGACCACCATGCCGATCACCAGCCCGGGCTGGCTGCGGGTCGACAGCGCGGCATCCAGCGCGAAGCGGGTCAGCACGCCAGCCAGCAGGGCCGAGGCGATGGCCATCGGGATGCGGTCCATCAGCCGCGCGAACAGGCCGCTGTAGCCGGCCACGGTGATCAGCACCGCGCAGACGACGAAGGCCCCGACCGCGTCGGCCATCGGAATGCCCTGGGTGGCGGCGATCAGGGCTGCGCCAGGGGTGGACCAGGCGGTCAGCACCGGCTGGCGGTACCAGAGCGACAGGCCCAGCGTGAGCACCGCATTGCCCAGGCCCAGGGCCCAGATCCACGAGGCCGTCTGCCCCGGTGTGGCGCCAACCGCCTGGGCGGCGGCGAACACGATGGCGATCGAGCTGGTGACACCCACCAGCACCGCGACAAAGCCGGCCACCACGGCCGACACCGAAACGTCTTGCCAGAAACTGCGCATGGGGGAGAGGGGTCAGATTTCGACCTTGGCGCCCAGCTCGACGATGCGGTTGGTGGGCAGGTTCAGGAAGTCGGCCATGTCGGTGGCATTGCGGTGCATGCTGGCGAACAGCTTTTCGCGCCACATCGCCATGCCATCGCCGCGGGTCGGGATCACCGTCTCGCGCGAGAGGAAGTAGCTGGTGTCCATGTCGTCCAGCGGCACACCGCGGCCCTTGAGCTGCTTGATGGCCTCGGGCAGGTCCGGGTCGTTCTTGAAGCCGAAGTTGACGCTGACCTGCCAGCAGTCATGGCCCAGCGAACGCATGCTCACCCGCTTGTCGAAGCCGATCCAGGGTACTTCGTGGTGACGCACCGTGACGAACAGGTTGTGCTCGTGCAGCACCTTGTTGTGCTTGAGGTTGTGCATCAGCGCGTTGGGCACCAGGTCTTCCTCGGACACCAGGAAGACGGCGGTGCCGGGCACCCGCACCGGCGGGTTCAGGAACACGGCGTCGAGAAAGCCCTCGAGCTTGACCGCGTCGTTGCGCACCCGCTCGCGCATGATCTGCCGGCCCTGCTTCCAGGTCAGCATCAGCATGAACATGCCGGTGCCGATCACGAGTGGGAACCAGCCCCCGGCGATCAGCTTGAGCAGGTTCGACAGGAAGAAGGTGATGTCGATCGTGAAGAAGAAACCGGTGGCCAGCAGGCACAGCGCCAGCGGGTAGCGCCAGCCGTAGCGGATCACGTAGAAGGTCATCACCGTGGTGATGGTCATGTCCAGCGTCACCGCGATGCCATAGGCCGAGGCCAGGTTGGACGAGGACTTGAACAGCGCCACCGCCAGCACGATGAAGGCGTACAGGCCCCAGTTGATGAAGGGCACGTAGATCTGCCCGGTGTCCTTGACCGAGGTGTGGCGGATCGTCATGCGCGGCAGGATGCCCAGCTGGATGGCCTGCTTGGTCACCGAGAAGGCGGCCGAGATCAGGGCCTGCGAGGCGATCACCGTGGCGGCGGTGGACAGGAACACCAGCGGCAGCCGGGCCCAGTGCGGCGCCATCAGAAAGAAGGGGTTGTCGATGGCCTCGGGGTTGCCCAGCAGCACGGCCCCCTGGCCGAAGTAGTTGATCACCAGGGCTGGCATCACCAGCGCGTACCAGGCGATGCGGATGGGCAGGCGGCCGAAGTGGCCCATGTCGGCATAGAGCGCCTCGCCGCCGGTGACGCACAGCACCACCGCGCCCAGCGCGATGAAGGCCACCAGCGGCTGCTGGACGAAGAAGCCGATGGCGTAGAAGGGGTTGAGCGCCACCAGCACGGCCGGGTTCTCGAGAATATGGGGCAGGCCCAGGGCGATCAGGGCGAAGAACCAGACCAGCGTGATGGGCCCGAAGAACTTGCCGATGCCGCCGGTGCCAAAGCGCTGCACCGCGAACAGGCCGGTCAGCACCAGCAGCGTGACCGGGATGATCACCGCGTGCATCGCCGGCGCGGCCACCTCCAGGCCTTCGACGGCGGAGAGCACCGAGATGGCCGGCGTGATCACGCCGTCCCCATAGAAGATGGCGGTGCCGAACAGGCCCACGACCATCAGGATGCGGCGCAGCAGGGGCCGGTCCTTCACCGCGGTGGTGGCCAGGGCCAGCATCGCGATCAGGCCGCCTTCCCCGTTGTTGTCGGCCCGCAGGATCAGCAGCACATACTTGACCGAGACGATGATCGTCATGGTCCAGAACAGCAGGCTGAGCACGCCCAGGATGTTCTCGTCCGAGGCCGGCACGTGGCCGGCGTGGAAGACTTCCTTGAGCGCGTAGAGCGGACTGGTGCCGATGTCGCCATAGACCACGCCCAGCGCGGCCAGCGTCAACGTGGCCAGGGCGGCCGGGGAACGGGGGGCTGGGGCGTGAGAACTCAAAGGCAGGACTCGCTGGGGCAAACCTCTATTGTGCGCTTCGCGGTCCCGGCCTGACCCCCCCGATGTTCACTCGTAGACTTCGGCGTCGGGGTCGGTGGCTTCCAGCTCATAGGAGGCCGCCAGCATGGCCAGGCGACCGATCACGCCATACATGTAGAAGCGGTTGGGCGCGCTGGCGCCAGGGCGCACGCCCGGCTTGGGCAGGTGGTGGCTCTCGGAGAAGGCCAGCGGCACGAAGCTCGCACCGGGCGCGTTCAGGTTCTCGTCGATGCCGCGGTCCGCGTGGATGCGGTAGAAGCCGCCCACCACGTAGCGGTCGATCATGTAGACGACCGGCTCGGCCACCGCCTCGTTGACGCGTTCGTAGGTCGGCACGCCTTCCTGGATGATCAGCTCGGAGACGGCCTGGCCGTCCTTGACCACGCCCATCTTGTTGCGGGTGCGGCGGCTGACGTCTTCCAGTTCCTTGGCGTCACGCACGGTCATGATGCCCATGCCGTAGGTGCCGTTGTCGGCCTTGACGACGACAAAGGGCTTCTCGTTGATGCCGTACTCCTTGTGCTTGCGCCGGATCTTGGTCAGCAGCGCGTCCACCTGGTTCTGCACCTGGTCCAGACCGGCACCGTCCTGCCAGTCCACCTCGCCGCAGTGGCTGAACATCGGGTTGATCAGCCAGGGGTCCATGCCCAGCAGCTTGGCGAACTTCTTGGCCACTTCCTCGTAGCTCTGGAAATGGTGGCTCTTGCGCCGCACCGCCCAGCCGGCGTGCAGCGGCGGCAGCAGGTACTGCTCGTGCAGGTTCTTCAGCACGTCCGGGATGCCGGCCGAGAGGTCGTTGTTGAGCAGGATGGTGCAGGGGTCAAAATCCTTCAGGCCCAGCCGGCGTGGTGTGCGCAGCAGGGGCTCCAGCACCAGTTCGCTGCCGTCGGGCAGCTGCAGGGCCGTCGGCTCGGTGATGGCGTCGTCCAGCGTGCCCAGGCGCACGTTCAGGCCAGCCTGGCTGAAGATCTGCATCAGCCGCTGCACGTTCATCAGGTAGAACATGTTGCGGGTGTGCTTCTCAGGGATCAGCAGCAGGTTCTTGGCCTCGGGGCAGATCTTCTCGATGGCGGCCATCGCCGCCTGCACCGCCAGCGGCAGCATCTCCGGGGTGAGGTTGTTGAAGCCGCCGGGGAAGAGGTTGGTGTCCACCGGGGCCAGCTTGTAGCCGGCGTTGCGGATGTCCACCGAGGTGTAGAACGGCGGCGTGTGTTCCATCCACTCCAGCCGGAACCAGCGCTCGATGGCCGGCATGGACTCCAGGATCCGCTGCTCAAGCTCGTTGATGGGGCCGTTCAGCGCGGTGACGAGGTGGGGAACCATGGTGCGGCAGGCAGAGTGGAGACGGAATTCTGTCAGATCGGGCCGGCCGCGGGTTTTGCAAGAGGGCCCGAACCGGACGAAAAAAAAGGACTGCCCGAAGGCAGTCCCCAACTCGCTCCGATTCTGTCGAAGGGTGGCGCCAGGGGCGCCACCCAGCGCATCACTTGCTGTAGGCGGATTCGCCGTGCGAGGTGATGTCCAGGCCTTCGCGCTCTTCCTCTTCGGGCACGCGCAGGCCGATGACCAGGTCGACGATCTTGTAGGCGATCACCGAGACCACACCCGACCACACGATGGTGACCAGCACGGCCTTGGCCTGGATCCACACTTGAGCGGCGATGCTGTAGGCATCCGGGGTGACGGTCGTGGCCGTGACCCAGTCGCCAACGAGGCTCGGGCCACCCAGGGCCGGCGAGTTGAACACGCCGGTCAGCAGGGCCCCCAGGATGCCGCCCACGCCGTGCACGCCGAACACGTCCAGCGAGTCGTCGGCGCCCAGCAGCTTCTTCAGGCCGGTCACGCCCCACAGGCAGATGAAGCCCGCCAGCAGGCCGATGATCAGCGCGCCCCCCACACCGACGTTGCCGGCAGCCGGGGTGATGGCCACCAGACCGGCGACGGCACCGGAGGCAGCACCCAGCATCGAGGCCTTGCCCTTGTGCAGTGCTTCACCCAGCGACCAGGCCAGCACGGCGGCGGCGGTGGCGACGAAGGTGTTCATGAAGGCCAGGGCGGCGAAGCCGTTGGCTTCCAGGGCCGAGCCGGCGTTGAAGCCGAACCAGCCCACCCACAGCAGGGCGGAACCGACCATCGTCAGCGTCAGGCTGTGCGGGGCCATCGATTCCTTGCCGTAGCCGATGCGCTTGCCGACCATGTAGGCACCCACCAGGCCGGCGACGGCGGCGTTGATGTGCACCACGGTACCGCCAGCGAAGTCCAGGGCACCCATTTGCCAGATGAAGCCGGCCTTGGCGTTCATGGCGTCCACCACGCTGGCGTCGGTGTAGGCATCCGGGCCCATCCAGAACCAGACCATGTGGGCCATCGGCGCGTAGCTGAAGGTGAACCACAGGACCATGAACAGCAGCACGGCCGAGAACTTCATGCGCTCGGCGAACGAGCCCACGATCAGCGCGCAGGTGATGCCGGCGAACGTGGCCTGGAAGGCGGCAAACACGATCTCGTACATCGGGGTGTTCTTGCTGAAGGTCGCACCGCTCACGAAGGTGCCGGCGACGTTGTCCCAGATGCCCTTCAGGAACAGCCGGTCAAAGCCACCGATGAAGGCGTTGCCCTCGGTGAAGGCCAGGCTGTAGCCGTAGACGCACCAGAGCACGACGATCAGCGAGAACGTGACCATCACCTGCATCAGCACGGACAGCATGTTCTTGCTGCGCACCAGGCCGCCGTAGAACAGGGCCAGGCCAGGCACGGTCATCAGGATGACCAGCAGCGTGGAAACCATCATCCAGGCGGTGTCGCCCTTGTTGGGCGTGGGGGCCGGCGCGGCGGCCTCGGAGGCGGCCGGGGCCTCTGCGGGCGCGGCCGAGGCGGCCTCCGCCGGAGCGGCGGCCGGAGCTTCAGCGGAAGCGGTGGCCATCGGGGCCGAGGCGGCGTCCTGCGCGAAGGCAGTGCCCGCCGAACCCAGGACCGCGAGGCCCAGGGCCAGGGAAGCAACAAGCTTTCTCATCATGATGTGTGAGTCTCTTTGTCTTGGTTGGGCGGCGTCAGAGAGCGTCCTTGCCGGTCTCACCGGTGCGGATGCGGACGACTTGTTCGAGGGGGGACACGAAGATCTTGCCATCACCGATCTTGCCGGTGCGGGCGGAGGATTCGATGGCCTCGATCACGCGGTCGACCAGCGCGTCGTCGACGGCGGCCTCGATCTTGACCTTGGGGAGAAAGTCCACGACGTACTCGGCGCCGCGATAGAGCTCGGTGTGGCCCTTCTGGCGGCCGAAGCCCTTGACTTCGGTCACGGTGATGCCTTGCACCCCGATGGTGCTCAAGGCTTCCCGCACTTCATCAAGCTTGAAGGGCTTGACGATGGCTGTCACCATTTTCATTGTGTGCTCCTGGAGGGTTGAGGCCAACCGGCGGGTCGGCCGAGTAACAGGGGGTCAGAACGTCTTGTGGACGCTGCCGGGGTGACGGTCCGCGGCGGCGAGGATCGCCTCCGCGCAGGTGCTTGGGAGAAGCACCGCCAACGAGGCGCTTGCGATGAAACAGGACGTCATGCAGTGGGCTCCGGTAGGACCGTTCTCGGCGAAACGGGTGGGTTGGAACGGAATCTCGGCAACACTCTTGCAGCTTTCGTGCCATGAGCCCATCCCATGCACCGAGCCGGGGGAACGGTCTTGGTGCGTGCGCCGAAGCAGGGTGTTGGGTTGCACCACTTTGGGACGGCATTTGTCGTCAAGCCGAGGATGGCCCGGGCGGGTGGCCTGCGCTACACCTGGCCTGCGCGCCCTCCTGTCCTGGGGCGGCGGCTGACGCAGGGGAGTCTCATGTCGTATGCGGTGGTGGCCAGTCGGGCCCTGGACGGGGTGCAGGCGCCCCCCGTGATGGTGGAGGTGCATCTGGCCAACGGCCTGCCCAGCTTCACCCTCGTCGGCTTGGCCGATACCGAGGTCAAGGAGGCCCGCGAGCGGGTGCGGGCGGCCCTGTCGCAAAGCGGTTTCGAGTTTCCCCACAATCGGCGCATCACCGTCAATCTGGCACCGGCGGATCTGCCCAAGGAGTCGGCCCGTTTCGACCTGCCGATCGCCTTGGGCATCCTGGCCGCCATGGGGGTGATCGACCCGGTGCGCCTGCAGGGCTGGGAGTTCGCCGGGGAACTGTCGCTGGCCGGGGTGCTGCGTCCCGTCAGCGGCGCGGTGGCACTGGGCCTGGCCGCACGGCAGGCCGGGACGGTTCGCGGGCTGGTGCTGCCCGCTGCCAGTGCCCTGCTGGCGGCCCGGGTGCCGGGGTTGGCCGTGCACCCGGCCAACACCTTGGGTGAGGTGGTCGAGGCCTTGCTGCCGGAGGGCGCTCCGCTGCCGGCCGCGGTGCCTCCGCGCCCACCCGCCGCGACCGGCGGGCCCGATCTGTCCGACGTGCGGGGCCAGACGGCGGCGCGGCGGGCGCTGGAGATCGCCGCGGCCGGTGGGCACAGTCTGCTGCTGATCGGGCCTCCGGGGGCGGGCAAGTCCATGCTGGCGCACCGCCTGTCCGGCCTGCTGCCGCCGATGGGCGAGGAGGAGGCCCTGGAAAGTGCGGCCCTGCAAGGCCTGGGGAGCGGTGGACTGGAGGGCGCGGCCTGGTGCACCCGTCCGGTGCGTTCGCCCCATCATAGTGCAAGCTCGGTGGCCCTGGTGGGGGGCGGCAGCCCACCGCGGCCGGGCGAGATTTCGCTGGCCCATGGCGGTTTGTTGTTCCTCGATGAGCTGCCCGAGTTCGCGCGCAGTGCGCTGGAGGCCTTGCGCGAGCCGCTGGAGAGTGGCCACATCACCATCTCGCGCGCGGCCCGGCAGGCGCGTTTCCCGGCCCGGTTCCAGCTGGTGGCGGCCATGAACCCCTGTCCCTGTGGCTGGCTGGGGGCCGCGGCGGCGACAGGGCGCAGCTGCCGCTGTGCGCCCGATGCCGTGGCGCGCTACCAGGGGAAGATCTCGGGCCCGCTGCTGGACCGCATCGACATGCAGGTGGAGGTGCCGGCCGTGCGGCCGTCCGAGTTGCTGGAAGGGCCGGCGGGAGAGAGCACGGCCGCGGTGGTGGCCCGGGTCCGTCCGGCCCAGGCGCGGCAGCAGGCCCGCCAGGGCCTGCCCAATGCGGCGCTGGACGGTGTGGTGCTGGAGCGCCATGCGCGGCTGGAGGCGCCGGCCCGTCAGTTCTTGCAGACCGCGGCCCAGCGCCTGGGCTGGTCCGGCCGCAGCCTGCACCGGGTGCTGAAGGTGGCGCGCACCATCGCCGATCTCGCGGAGAGCGACGCGATCGAGGTGGTGCATGTCGCCGAGGCGGTGCAGTATCGGCGCGTGCTGCAGACGGCCTGAGCCTGGGCGCGGATGGGCTGGCTACACTGAGCCGGTCGACGCCTGTCCTCTGGAGTTTCACCGTGTCCCGTCCGCTGGCCATCGCCTTCCTGGCCTGCAACAAGAACCCGACGCGGTTTCGCGAGGACCCTTCATTCACCTACCGCTGCGAGAACCTCGGGCTGGCTCTGGCCGCGCAGGGGCACCAGGTGACGTGGTCGCACCTCACGGCGCCGGGCTGGACGAGGCGGCCGGACGTGGTCGTCTTCCACCGGCCGCTGCTGTCCTGGACGCTGGCCTGGTGGTGGCTGCGGCTGCGCCGCCAGGGGGTGCGGCTGGTGGCTGATGTGGATGACCTGGTGTTCGACCCGGCGCTGGCGGCGCACAGCCCGGCCGTGTTGAATGGCCAGCTGCCGATCCAGGCCCTGCGGCGGCGTTTCTGGCGTCATCGGGAGGCCTTGCGTCATTTCGACCTGATCACCGCGTCGACCGAGCCTCTGGCGGCTGCGGCGGCGCGTTTGCCCCGCCGACCGGCGGGCGCCAAGGTGCACTGGTTGCCCAATGCCGTGTACCGAGGTTGGCGCACGCTGCCGGCCGAGCCGGCCACCGACCCGTTGGCGCCGGTGCTGCGCTACCTGCCGGGCACCCCCAGCCATGACCGGGACTTTGCCCTGATCGCGCCAGTGCTGACCGAGGTGCTGCGGGTGCGGCCGCAGGCCCGGCTGGAGGTGGTGGGGCCGCTGGCCTTCGCGCTGGATCTGCCGGCCCGCCAGATCCAGCACCAGGCACGGCGTCCTTTCGCGGACTATCACCAGGTGGTGCGCGCGCCGGGCATCAACCTGGCGCCGCTCGAAGCCACCCCGTTCACCGCCTGCAAGTCGGCGCTGAAGGTGATCGAGTCGGCCTTCTGGCAGGTGCCCACCGTGTGTTCGCCACTGCAGGATGCCCTGCGCTTCGTGGGGGCCGGGGCCTGCGTGGCCGAGACGCCTGCGGACTGGACCCGCTGGCTGAGCCTGTTGCTGGACGATGGGCCGACGCGCCTGCACCTGACGGCCTCCCTGCGAGAGCGCGTGCTGGCGCTGGCCGACATCGACCAGCTCGCCAGCGATTGGTGCGAGACGGTGCGGGCATGGCCGGTCCCCGGCCGGCGGAGGGCGTGATGGATTGGCGGGCGGCCGGGCTGACCCTCTGGGCCGACTGGTGCCGCTGGCGTGGGCGCTATGGCCCGGCGCTGCGACGCTGGCGGTGGGTGGCCTGGCTGCGCCAGCCCGATGTGCTGCACATGCTGCGCCTGGGCGGTTGCTGGCGCGACCACGGCCGGCCCTTGCCAGCGCGCTGGCGCCGCTGGCTGGAGGCGGCGATCCGGCAGCCGGGCGTGTCGGCCACCCTGCGGGTGCGTGCGGAGGCCTTGTTGGCGGCGGACCGGGCGCCTGCAGCCATGGAGGCCCAGCGGGCCGTGTTCGTGACCTGGCTGCGGGCGCAGGCCGCCCGAGGGGGCATCTGCGTCGTCGGCAATGCCGGCGGGGCCTTGCAGCAGGCCCTCGGCACGGTCATCGACGCCCATGCGGTGGTGGTGCGCTTCAACCGCTGGCGCTCCGGTGGGGAGGTGGCGGATCGGGCCCTGGGGCGGCGGCTGGATGTCTGGGTGGTGGCCCCCGATGGACCCACCGCGCCCGAGGGAACGCCACGCTGGGCCGTGGTGAGTGGCGCGGACCCCCGGGGGCGCATGGCCGGATGGCCGCCCGTGCAGTCGCTGGACCGGCTGGGGGTGCCGGTGCTGACCGTGCCGCTGGCGGTGTGGCGTCAACTGGTGGATGCCCTGGCGGCGCCGCCCAGTGCGGGGCTGTTGATGCTGGGCTGGCTGCGCCACATGGGCTGGCCCGCCGGGACGCTGCGCATCGTGGACCTGGCCCCCCCGCAGACCGGCAGCGCCCATGTCCTGGGCCGTTGGCACCGGCGGGGCCATCGGCACGACTGGGCGCGCGAGCGTGCGCTGGTGGCGCGTTGGTGCGCGACAGGCGAGGTGTCGCGGCTGGAGGGCGAGGTCTTCAGCCGGGCAGGGGATGGCGGGTCGTGACAAGTCGTATAAAGTCCAACGGCCGGAGTGACGGCCCAGGGCCTGCCGGCCGGCAGGCGGGTTCCGGTTGGCTGGCCGGGCGCGAAGGAGTGTGTCGACAGTGGCTGTGATCGAGGTGCCGAAGCGGTCTTTCGACGCCAAGGTCATGCTGCAAAGCATCTGGCTGGCGCGGACCGTGGGCCGTCGCTTCGGGCGGCCCCAGGCCTTGCTCGATTTCGAGGTCGAGCTGACACGGCAACTCGGGCTGTTCGACCGCGACCACTACCTGTCCCAGGTCGATCCGGCCGGGCTGGGCGGCATGTCACCGCTGCGCCATTACGTGACCCGGGGCGATGCCCAGGGCTGCTCGCCCAGCCCGCTGCTGGATGTCTCCCACTACGACGCCCACTGGTCCGATCGGCGGGGCGTCAACCGCTTGCTGCACTTCGGTCTGGTGGCGCAGTTCCGGGGTTTCTCGCCCTCGCCCTGGTTCGACGTCGAGTACTACCTGCGCAACAACCCGGACGTGGGCCAGACGGCCATCCAGGCGCTGGTGCACTTCCAGCGCTGGGGCTGGCGCGAGGGACGCAACCCGCTGCCCGGCCTGGACATGCGCCGTCTGCTCAACGCCCGGCCCGAGCTGCGTATGCTCAAGGGCGGGGTGTTGTCGATCTTCGCGACGGGCGAGCTGGCACAAGTGCTTCAGGCCCCGGAGCCAGGGCGGGGGCCGGCTTGGTGGCGGGCGCCCCTTCAGGTGCGTGGTGCGGCTGCGCAGGCACCGGGCCCGGACATGCGGGCGCCGGCACAGTGGGCCGAGGTCCAGCCCCGGCATGGCCAGGCGTCGCCCCGGGTGGATGTGTTCATCCCGGTCTATGGCGGGCTGCAGGAGACGCTCAACTGCCTGCACAGCGTGTTGACCGCACCGGTGCGCACGCCCCACCGCGTGGTGGTCATCAATGACGCCGGGCCGGATCCGGAGCTCAATGCGCTGCTGCGCAGCCTGGCGGCCCGGGATCTGTTCGTGCTGGAGCAGCACCGCAGCAACCAGGGCTTCGTGAAGACGGTCAACCACGGGCTGCGGCTGTGCAAGGGGCGCGACGTGGTCATCCTCAACAGCGACACGGTGGTCTACAACGACTGGCTGGACCGCTTGCTGGCCCATGCGGATCAGCACCCCCGCCTGGCCAGCATCACCCCCCTGTCCAACAACGCCACCATCTGCAGCTACCCCGAGACGCTGGCCGACAACCGCACGGCGCTGGAGCTCACGCACGAGGAAATCGACCGCCTGGCCGGGGAGGTGAACCCGGGCGTGCATGTCGAGGCGCCCACCGGCGTGGGCTTCTGCATGTACATGCGGCGCAGCGCCCTGGATGAGGTCGGCGGCTTGGACGAGCGCCACTTCGGGCGCGGTTACGGCGAGGAGAACGACTGGTGCCAGCGGGTGCTGCGCAAGGGCTGGCGCAACGCGATCGCCTGTGACGTCTACGTGCGGCACGTGGGGTCGGTCAGCTTCAAGGGGGAGGCGCTGCAGCGCACCCAGGCGGCGATGAAGACGCTGGCGCGCCTGCATCCCTCCTATGAGGCCGATGTGGCCCGCTACATCGCCGAGGACCCCTCCTGGCGGGCACGGACCCGTCTGGATCTGGGGCGCCTGGCGCGCCAATGCGGCCCCCGCAATGTGCTGCTGGTCTGCCACAACCGGGGGGGCGGCACCGAGCGGCACCTGCTGGAGCAGGGGCAGACCCTGTTGGCCGAGGGCTGGGGCGTGTTCGAGCTGCGTCCCTCGGCGCAGGCCGGTGCCCTGGCGCTGCTGCATCCAGGCCTGTTCGGGCTGGACAACCTGGCCCAGGTGCCGGTGGATGCCCTGGACCTGCTGCGCGAGGCGCTGCAGGCGCTTCGCATCAGCGAGGTGCATGTGCACCACCTGATCGACTTTCCGGCCGGCACGGCCGAGGTGTTGGTCGACTTGGCGCAATCCCTGGGCATCCGCTTGCGGGTCGCTGTGCACGACTATTACCTGCTGTGCCCCCGCGTCAACCTGGTCAACCGCGAGGGTCGCTTCTGCGGCGAGCCGACCGAGGCGGAGTGTGAGCGCTGTCTGCAAGGCGATGCCCACCTGCCGCCCACCGGGCCGATTGCGGCCTGGCGCGCGCGGTCACGGCAGCTGCTGGCGGCGGCCGACAGCATCGTGGCGCCTTCGGACGACGTGGCCCGTCGCTTCTCGGCCTGGCACCTGAGCGATGCGATCCGGGTCCTGCCGCACGAGGCACCGCCGGCGCCGCCCACCGGAGCGTGCCTGCCGGTGCCTGCCGACCGTCCCCTGCGGGTGCTGGTGGTGGGGGCCATCAACCATGTGAAGGGTTTCTCGGTTCTGGAGGGGCTGGCGGCCAGCCGCTGCCATGGCGAGGGCGGGCTGACCCTGGGCCTGTTGGGCTACTCCTCGGATGACGCCCGGCTGGCGGCGCTGGGGGTCACCCTGCTGGGGCGCTACTTCGACCATGAACTGGCCGACCGGATGGCGGCCTTTGACCCCGACCTCATCTTCGTGCCGTCCATCTGGCCCGAGACCTACTGCTATGTGCTCACCGCGGCCTTGGCCAGCGACCGCCGTGTGGCGGTGTTCGATCTGGGGGCGCAGGCCGACCGGGTCCGCGCGCACGGGGCGCATCACCTGGTGCTGCCGCTGCGTTGGGTGGAGCAGCCGGAAGTCTTGGCCGACGGGCTCGTGCAGAGCCTGCGCGGGGCCGATGCCCATCAGCCCGGGGCAGGGGGTGTCGGATCCCCCGAGGGTTCACCCGCGCCAGGAGAGGGACAGGCCTGATGATGTTCCCCTTGTTACGACCCCGAGTGACGCGGTGCCCTGGGGTACAGTCGGCCACGGCGAAGACCCCGACCGGTGACGGTCACGGGGTGGCGCGCAGTTCGGGGCCCGCGGTCTCATTTTGGTCGTTCTGTCTGTGAAGAAACGCACTCCCTGGCAGATTCAGCGTGCCGTGATCTTTGCCCTGCTGATGCGGGAGCTGAAGACACGCTTTGGTGGCCACTGGACCGGCGTGGTCTGGCTGTTGGGAACACCGTTGGCGCAGGTGTTCATGCTGGTGGCCATCAACACCTATCTGCGTGGCCGGTTGCATGCGGGGCTTTATGAGTACGCCATCTTTCTGCTGGTTGCGCTGATCCCGTTTCGCATGTCCATCGGGCTGTGGACGCAGTTGATGAATGCGCCCAAAGCCAACCAGGGGTTGTTCAACTACCGCCAGGTCACACCGATGGATGCCTTGGCCACCCGGGCCCTGCTGGAATTGGTGCTGGAGTCCTCGACCTTCGTGCTGGTGATGCTGATCATGGCGCGGCTGGGCTACACCGAAGTGCTGCCGCAGCACCTGTTGGGCTTCATGGTCGTCTGGATGGTGTATTTCTTTCTCGGGACCGGCATGGGCTTGGTGCTGGCTGGGCTGATCGGTCCGTTACCGCGCGTGGGAACCTTTGTGCAGTTGCTGGCCACGCCGCTGTACCTCTTCTCCGGCGTGTTGTTCTCCCTTCCCAAGCCGCCCCCCCCAATGGGAGACTGGCTGCAGTTGAACCCCATGATGCAGTTGGTTGAATGTGGACGGGCGGCTTACCTGCCGGGCTACATCCTGCCGCAGGGGATCAGCCTGAATTACCCGGCCATGTGGGCCCTGACCCTGTGCTTCCTGGGGATGTCGCTCTGCCGCCTGCGGCGCGGCGCCCTGGCCGCAGGGGAGTGAGGCGCGCATGCTCGAACTCGTCAACCTGACCAAGTACTACCCGACGCCGCTGGGGCGGCACTACGTCTTTCGCAACCTCAACTTCCACTTCCCGGAGGACGCGAGCATCGGCCTGATGGGGCGCAATGGCGCAGGCAAATCCACGCTGATGCGCATCATTGCCGGCGTGGAGGTTCCCGACCAGGGCCATGTCCGGACCGACAAGACCATGTCCTGGCGGGTGGGGCTGGGGGGGGGCTTTCAGGGCACCCTGTCCTCGCGGGACAACGTGCGTTTCGTCTGCCGGCTGTTCAGCGCCAGCCCGGAGGAGACCCGCGCCAAGGTGCGCTATGTCGAGGAGTTCGCCGAGATCGGCAAGTTCTTTGACATGCCGATGAAGTCCTTGTCCTCGGGCATGCGCGGGCGGGTCACGTTCGGTCTCAGTCTGGCCTTCGAGTTCGACTACTACCTGATCGACGAAGGCATGGCGGCGGGCGATCCCATCTTCCGCAAGAAGGCCCAGGCCGCGTTCGAGCAGCACGTCTCCAAAGGCAAGCTCATCCTCGTGTCCCACAACCCCAAGGACATCCAGAACCTGTGTGATGTCGTGGTCATCCTGGAGAACGGCCAGGCCACGCTCTACAACGACGTCAAGGAAGGTCTGGAGATTTACCAGAACATGCAACGTCCAACCAAGATCGAGGGCCCATGAATCTGAATGCCCTGAAGTTCGTCACCCCGGCCCGTCTCACCTGGAGCCTGTTCGTGATCCCGGTGGCGCTGGCAACGCTCTATTACAGCGCGGTGGCCGCCGACCGCTATGCCAGTGTCACGGTGGTGAGCGTGCGGGACATGTCCGCCACCTCCGTGTCTTCCACCTCGGCGTCGGTGGCGGCCCTGCTGGGCGGCAGCGGTTCTGCCCCCATCTCGCTGGCGGATACCTTCTTCGTCCAGAACTATGTCCAGTCCATGGACCTGCTGCAGAAGCTGGACAAACGCTTCAACCTGCGCGCCCATTACAGCGCCCCGCGCAGGGACCTGATCTACCGTCTGAACCCCGAGGTCCGGCGGGAGGACTTCCTGGCCTATTTCCGCAACCGGGTGCAGGTCTCGCTGGATGAGTATTCTGGTTTGTTGACGATCGAGGTGCAGGGTTTCGAGCCGGCCTTCGCGCAGAAACTGGCCCAGGCGGTCCTGGAAGAGACCGAGCGCTTCGTCAATGAGAACGCCCACCGCGTTGCGCGCGAACGCATGGTGTTCTCGGAAGGGGAAGTCCAGCGTGCAGCGGCCCTTGAGCAGAAGGCCCATGCCGCGGTGCTGGCCTTTCAGACCCAGCACAAGCTGCTGGATCCCTTGTCCCAGGCCACGGCCAACAGCACGCTGACCGCGGCGTTGCAGGCCACGCAGGCCAAGCAGGAAGCGGATCTCAAGGCCGCCCTGTCCTACATGAGCGAGGACAGCCTGCAGGTGCGCAGTCTGCGCGGCCAGCTGGAGGCCACCAAGGCCCAGATCGAGGTGGAGCGCCTGCGCGCCACCGGGGCGGTCAACGGCACACAACTGCCGGCGCTGGCCATCGAGTACCAGAGCCTGCTGACCCGGGCCGCTTTTGCCAGCGACGAGCACAAGACGGCGCTGCTGTCGCTGGAGCAGGCCCGCCTGGATGCCAGCCGCAAGCTCAAGACCCTGATGGTCATGGAGCCGCCCACGCTGCCGGATCTGCCCGTCTATCCCCGTCGCCTGGTGGACTGGTTCACCGTGGTGGCGGTGTGCGGCATGATCTTCACCATCATCCGCCTCGTCCACGCCACGATCCGCGAACACCAGGACTGACACCATGTTGACTCGATTCCACCGCCTGCTGTCGATGGGCCTGGCGCTCGTGCTGTTGTCCTCGGGGGCGTGGGCTGCCGATGCCTCACCGTCCGGGGCGACCACCGCGCTGCCCAGCAATCTGCCGCCGCAGGTACTCAGCACGCTGCAGTCCATGGCGGCGGTCCCCGGGTCAACGACCACCGTGCTGCAGCCGGCGGCCCCGCTCGTGCCATCGGCCCAGGCCCTGCCGGTGCAGGCGCTGCCGGCCCAGCCCTCGGGCGACATGGTGGGCGTGAACCCCGTGGTGTTCGGCTCGCAGGTCTTCAGTGGCCGGTTTGCCAACCTGAGCTACACCGGCTTCAACCCGGAATACCAGATCGCCACCGGTGACCGCATCGCCCTGCGCATGTGGGGTGCGCTGAACTACGACGCGGTGCAGGTGGTGGATGCCCAGGGCAACATCTTCGTGCCCAACGCCGGACCGATCCAGGTGCGGGGTGTGCGCAACGACCAGCTCAACCAACGGGTGGACGAGCAGATCAAGCGCACCTACCGGGCCAACGTGGGCGTGTATGCCTCGCTCGAATCGGCCCAGCCGGTCAAGGTGTACGTCACCGGGTATGTGCGGGCGCCGGGGCTGTATGGCGGCATCTCCTCGGATTCGGTGCTGAGCTTCCTGGACCGGGCCGGTGGCATTGATGTCGACCGCGGCAGCTACCTGAACATCGAGGTGCTGCGGGCGGGGCAACCCCGCGCGGTCATCAACCTCTACCAGTTCCTGCTGGAGGGCAAGCTGGAGCGGTTGCAGTTCCATGATGGCGACACCGTGGTGGTGCGTCCCCGCCGCTATGTCGTCACCGTGCAGGGCGAGGCGCAGAACCCCTATCTGTTCGAGCTGGAGCGCCCCAGCGTGCCGGCCTCGGAACTGCTGACGCTGGCCCAGCCCAAACCCACCGCCACGCACCTGAGCATCGTGCGCAACACCGGGGTGGAGCTCAAGAGCGAGTACCACCCGCTGGGGCAACTGGCCGGGGTCATGGTCCACAACGGCGATCTGGTCACCTTCACCGCGGACAAGTACCCGACGACGCTGCTGGTGCGCATCGGCGGGGCGCAGCTGGGTGAACGCGCCCTGGTCATGTCCAACGGGGCCCGGTTGAAGGATCTGATCGCGCGTCTGAACCCCTCGCCGCAGGCGGACATGGCAGGCCTGCAGCTCTATCGCAAGTCGGTGCAAGAACGGCAGAAGCGGTCGCTGGATCTGTCACTGCGCAACCTGGAAACCGCGGCGCTGACCGCGCGCTCGGCGACGGCCGAGGAAGCCGCACTGCGCAAGCAGGAAGCCGATCTCATGATGGCCTTCGTGGCCAAGGCCCAGCAGATCCAGCCCCTGGGCCAGGTGGTGCTGACCAGCCAGGCCCAGGCCAACGAGATGTTGCTGGAGGATGGCGACGTGGTCGTCATTCCTGAGAAGCAGAACACCGTGATGCTCAGCGGCGAGGTGCTGTTCCCGAATGCCCTGGTCTACAAACCGGGGGCCTCGGTGTCCGAGTACGTGGCCATGGCCGGTGGCTACACCCAGTCGGCCGACACGTCCAAGGAGATCGTGCTGCATCCGAACGGCAGCGTGGCCGAACCGGGCGCGACGCCCCAGCCGGGTGACGAGATCTTGATCCTGCCGAAGATCGACTCGAAGAACATCGAGGTGACCCGCGGCATCACGCAAATCCTCTACCAGATTGCGATCGCGGCCAAGGTGGCCTTCGGGCTGTGATGGGCAGAGCAGGGAAGGGGTGCTGATGTTCGGTCGGGCCAAGAAGGCGAGTTCCTCCGTCCGTGGGCGGGTTGAGTCGGTCGAGGGGCGGAGCCTGCGTGGCTGGGCCTGTGCGGTGGGGCCGAGCGAGACCCTTGAGCTGCTCGTCGATGGCCAGGCGGTGATCGCCGGAGTGACTCGCCTCGACCGGGCCGATGTGCAGGCCGCCTTGCACAGCGAGCGTCTGGCCCTGGGCTTCCGCATCGTCCTGCCCTCCGGGTTGGAGGAGCGGCTGGCCGATGGCGGCCGCTGCCGGCTGGCCGTGCGGGTCAACGGGCAACTGTTGCCCGCGGATGTGGACCTGACTCTGGATGCCGCCCGCTGGGCGGCGCTGGCGGTGCCCGCTCCCACCGTGGGGGCGGTGCAGGGGCGGTTGGAGGCGCTGGAGGGCTTGCTGCTGAAGGGGTGGGTGGTGACGGCCGATCCCCGGGCACGCATCGAATTGCTGCTGGCCGGCGAGCTCGTGGACGCCGCCAGTGTCCGGGTGGAGCGCGAAGACGTGCGCCAGACGGTGCCGGGGGCGCCCGCGCTGCCCGGCTTCGAGCTGGAGCTGCCCTCGCATCTCTGGCAGCAACTGCCCGAGGGTCGTGAGGCGCAGCTGTCGGTGCGGGTCCAGGACCAGGTGCTGCCCAGCGACGTGGTGCTGCGGGTGGGGCGGCATCAGGTGCTGGAGGAGTTGCAGGCGCTCGCCACCAGCGCGGACACGGCAGATGACACGCGGCCTGTGCGGCAGTACCGCCTGCTGGCTGCGCTGGAGCATGCGGCGGCGGCGGGGCTGATGACCCACCTGCCGCCGGCGCTGGCCGCTTTCGTGCGGCGAGAGACCGCGCGTTTCGGGCTGCCGGCACCGCAAGACGCCGGGCCGGGCGCGGAGCTTGCACGGCCGCGTGCGGAGCACGACATCGCCCAGCTCACCGTGTGGCGGGCACAGCGGGATTTCAACGCCCGCTGGAGGCCAGGGGCCGAGGCGGCCGCGGTGCTGCGGGAGACGCTGAAGGCGCAGGCACTGGGCGAGGACACCGCGCAGCGGTTCCTGCAGACCCTGATCCCGTTCTTCTGTGCCCAGCACCAGTACGCGGCCTTGCGGGTCCACCTGGACATTCCGGCGTTGAAGATGCAGGCCAAGGGGGGACAGGCCTGGGCCATTTCCCTGCTGCTGGCCGAGTGCGTCGCAGCCGCCGATTTCCAGCAGGCCGCCAAGGTGACCCAGCGCCTGCTGGACGCGCCGGGCTGGCTGAACACCGAGTGCGTGGCCCAGGCCGCCCGGGACTTCCTGCGCCATGGCGAACGCCATCCCGTGCGTGACGAGGCCGCGATGGCGCTGGGGCGGGCGCTGGTGGCTTTGCTCGACCGGGTGGCCCGCGATCCTTGGGGGCGTGCCCACGATCTCCATCTGATCGACGCCCAGGTGTCTTTGCTGCTGATGGCGCCGGCCTGGCCCGCGAAGCTGACCGAAGAGCTGCTGGACAAGGCGCAGCGGCACTACGCCTTGGTGCCGGCGTTCTGGGACTGCCTGCTGCGCCGCTGGCCCGCGGGCGTGGCCCTGCCAGGGCGGCTGGCAGCCGCGCAGCGCGCCATGACCCAGTTGCAGGTCTTGCTGCGTCCAGGGGCCTCGGGACGTTTGGCCGAAAGCGATCTGGAACTGGCCTTGCAGCAGCTGCGTGGCGGCCTCAATCGTGGACATGCCGATGCCTGGCAGGCCGCGCGCGAGATCATTCTGGCCCTGCGCATGACGCCGGGCACCCCCCCGGGGCTGCCGCGCTGGGTGGCCGAGCTGGAGGGACTGGCGCCGTCGGATGTGCTGCGCTTGGCGGCGCATCCGCTGACCGACGTGCAGACCGATTTGCCGAGCGACCTGCTGCGCCAGGCCGTGCGCGGTGTCACCGGGGTGCCGCTGGGGCCGCTGGCCGAGCAGACCTGTGCTGTCTGGCGGACCCTGGCGGCGGCCCGTTCCGATCAGGCTCATGCGGCCCTGCCCACGCTGAGCGAATGTCGGCGCCTCAATGTTAGGGAGACCCAGTTCCTCGGGGTCCATCTGGCGACGCTGCGGCTGGTGCTGATGGCGGAACGGGACTCCACGGGGGCAGGGCAGGTGCCCGATGCCGAGCTGGCCGAGCTGCGCAGCCTCTGGATGAGCGCCTGGCAGCAGCGGGCGGTGGACGAGGTGCCGTGCGCGCCGCTGTGGAACGCCTGGTTGCTGGTGCAGCGGCTGCTGCGGCGTTGGCCCGCGCAGTCGGGCTGGTCCGACCTGGTGGCCGATTGGTCGGCCTGCCTGACCCCCGAAGCGCAGGCGCCGGTTCATCTGCCCGACGAGGAACAGCTGCGGCTGAGCAGCCCTGGCTGGGGGCAGGACACGCTGGTGGTCGTCTATTCCTGTCGCGCGAACCTGGCCAGCCGTGTGCAGGCCATCCGCGACAGCTGGGGCCGCAGCCTGACGGTGCAGGGGGTGCCCTGGGTGGTGCTGGTGGGCGAAGGGGACGGAGTGGCGCCGACGGGGCTGGCCGGCGACCTGTTGGCGCTGCCGGTGTCGGATGCCTATGAGCACCTGCCCGACAAGACCCTGGCCCTGATGGCCTGGGTGGTCCGGCACACCGATTTCGCCTACCTCTACAAGATCGACGACGATTGCCATCTGGACGTGGGGACCTTCCAGGCCCGTTCTCTGCATCGCTGCCATCACTACATGGGGCGCCCGCTCCGCCGCGGGGAGGGCGATACGGACCGCCGCTGGCACCAGGCGCGTTCAGCCTCTGCGCGCGGGGCGGGGGCTTTGGACAAATCGCCTGAGCCCTCGGTCTATGCCGATGGGGGCTCCGGCTACTTTGTCTCGCGGCCCGCCATGCAATGGCTGGGACGGCGCAGCGCGACCACCCAGGGCGCACGCCTGCGCCTGGCGTCCTTCATGGAGGACAAGCTGATCGGCGATCTGCTGGCGGGCTGCGGCGTCCCCCTCAGTGCCGAAGGCTACGAAACCCTGGTGCGCCGGCGTTTTGGCCCGGGAGCTGCTCCGGTCAATGCATACCAGAACACCTTCTTCCCTGGGCAGTCGAGTCCCACCTGGGTGACGCATCTGGACGAGTCCAGCTCGATGGCCAGCGTCGAGGCCGCGCGGGTACAGACCGCGCTGCGCCCGCCGCGCCTCTGGCCCACCGTGGCCCAGCCCGTGCTGGGCGGCGTGGCGGGCACCAACCAGCTGGAGTTGCTCAGTACCCCCGAAGGGGTGGCGGCCCTGGCCGACGCGCCGGTGATCGTGGTGGCCGTGGCGCGCAACGAGAAGATCCTGATGCCGCACTTTCTGACCCATTACCGGGCCCTGGGCGTGCGCCACTTCGTGCTGGTGGACAACCTCTCCGACGATGGCACGCGGGAGTACCTGCGGGCCCAGCCAGACGTGGTGCTCTATTCAGCCGACACGGAATACCGGCATTCCCACTATGGGGTGGCTTGGCAGCAGGCGGTGCTGGGGGCGCACGCGCTGGGGCGCTGGGTCGTGCTGGCTGACATCGACGAGATGCTGGTCTACGAAGACTGCGAACACCGCCCCATCACCGAATGGCTGGCCGAGCTGGATGCCCAGGGGCACGACGCTGCCCTCACCCTGATGGTGGACATGTATCCGGAAGGCGATCTGTCGGCCGCTGATTTCACCGCCGGTGGCAGCCCGTTTGAGATTGCGCCGTATTTCGATGCGCAGCCCCTGGTGCACTGGCAGCTGGGGGCGGGCCACTATTCCAACGGTCCGACCTACCTCAGTGCCTTGCGGCATCGCTTGATTCCCGGCTCGGCTCCCAACCTCTACACCTCGCAGAAGGTGGCGGTGTTCCGTCATGCCCCCTGGGTGAGGCTGTCGCAGGGTCTGCATTACGCTTCCAACCTGAAGGTGGCGCCGCAGCCGGTGGCCTTTGCCCATTTCAAGTACCACGCGGGCTTCCAGCAAAAGGTCTTGCAGGAAATCGCGCGCAAGCAGCATTTCAACGGGGCCGAGGAATACCGCAAATATCTGGCCTTGGTGGCCGAGGCCCGTCAAAGCCTGCAGGATCCCCAGCAATCCCGGCGATGGACGGGAAGCCGGCAGCTGATGACCCATCTGTGGGACACCCACCGCGATGACTGAGCAGCATTTCCCCATCCTGCCCGCACAGGAGGCGCCCGTGCTCTGGTGGTGGCCTGACGGCGTGGCGGTGGCGGACGCGCCCTCAATGCCAACGACCGAAGAAGGGGTGCCCTGGATCCGTCCGTTCATGGCGGAACGTGGGGGATCGGCGTCGTCGGCCCAGGACGACCGTTGGCGCCACGCCCAACTCAAGGCGACCCTGGAAGAGGCTCTGGCCCGCCGCCGGCCCCTCGTGCATGGGGGGGGAGACGGGGGGCCTTTGTTCCAGTGGGCCTTGCTGCGCCTGGCCACCCGTCTGGGCTATCGGCATCGCGTGCTGCATTGGGCGGACCGGCTGCGGGCGTTGCGTGCAGTGGCCCATCGTCTGGGGTGGCCGGACCAGGAGCGTCGTTTGCCGGTCTTGCTGCGCGCCGACGCCGCCATCCAGCAACGGTTGGCGTATGTCTGCCAATTGATGCAGGCAGGCGGCCATGACTGGCAAGCGGTGTCGCTGGCAGCGCCCCCGGACGCATTGCTCTTCTCGGGCCTGCCCGCCCCCTGGGGGGAGGCCATGAGCCGCGCGTTGCAGGCGGCGTCGGCACCGCTGGCCGATGCGGCCGAAGCCCAGTTGAATCGAGAGACGGCTTGGCGAACGGATCTGCAACAGCGGCCCTGTTTCCTGCGGCCGAAGGCGTCAGAACCCGAAGGGCGCGATCCGCGCGTCAAGCTGGCGCGCTTCGATGGCCTGCCGCCCTGGCTGGAGAAGGGGAGCCGGCTGAATCCGGGAGGCGTGGTGCTCTTTGACAGTCCGGCCCCGGCTCGACTCAGCCTGGCCCAGGACGGCGTGACCCATGCCCTGGACTGGCCGTGTCCGTCTCCGGGCGTCGCCGCCAAATGGCCGGATCTGCCGGCGGCCAAGGCCGCCCGTTTTCGGGCGGCCCCCCTGCAAGCGGATGACCGCCGCCCCGCCCGCCTGGTCGTGCAACCTGCCGATGGGGCGGATATCCCCGCGTTGGACCTCCGGTTCCAGCCGCACCCGCGCCCGCAGGTGTTGGGCATCTTTCTGTCCCGCTGGTCCATTGGCTATCAGCCGATACCCAAGGTGGCGTGCACGTCCTTGAAGGAAGCGTTGTTCCGGCTGGTGATGCAGGCGCCGTTCTCGCCGAATCTGGGCGGGGGCGCTTCGCACATCCATGCCTATTTCGACCAGCGTGAGCAGGACGTCACGCAGGCGGCTTGGCGGTTCCTGGTGGTCCGTGATCCGATCCAACGCTTCCTGTCGGGCTACAGCAACCGCGTGCTGCACCACCGGGAACTCTCGCGCGACTATGTCGCCCGCTTGTCCGACAGCCTGGGGCTGCAGCCGGACGAGTTTCCCTGTGACCCGGATCTGGACACCTTCATCGCCAACTTCGACTTCTACTGTCGCGTGCCGACCATCCACCACCATTTCCGGCCCGTCAGCGAGTTCGTCGCGCCCTTGGTGGCCTTTGACCGGGTTTACGCGTTTGAGGAACTGTCCACCTTGGCGACGGACCTGTCCCAGCGCACCGGGCAACCTTTCACGATGCCCCATTCACAGCGGGGCGGGCCCAAGCTGACCGTGGGGCAGATCGGGCCGGCCTCGATGAAGAAGCTGATCGACATCTACGCCCAGGACTACGCGATGCTGGCGCGCTATTACGCGCCGCCGGCCGCTTCAGCGGCGGGCCAGTGACCAGGTCGTTGGCAAGCCGGCGGTGCAGATCACCTGCTGTTCATAGCGCCGCAAGGTGGCGTAGTCGGCGGCCTCGCGCATCGCCACATCCAACTGCGGTTGCAGCAAGGCGTGGGCGGCGCGGATGATGTCCAGACAGCGTCGAGGGTGTCGCAGCAGGTCGTCCACGGTGGCCTCGATGGCTTCGCGCTCGGGGGGCACGGGCACGTAATGCACCCAGGGCTCCAGGCCGGCATCCAGGGCCGTTTCCCACTCCGAGTCGACCATCAGCGTGACCGAATTGGACAGCAGGCTCCAGTATTTGTTGGTGCCGATGTCGTTGCCATCGATCACGAGGAGAAACTTGCCCCCGCAATGCTCGGCCTGTGTGCGTCGCTGGCCCACCAGCCCATCCAGCAGCGTTTGAAGGATGGGGCTGTGGTCAAGGCGGGTCTGCTCCTGCGCGGACAGGATCAACTTCACATCCGCCCAAGGCGTGTTGCGCAGAGCATGGGCCACGCGCCAGCGCGCCGTCTGGGGCAGATGGTGCTGTGCTCTGGATTCTTGACCTGCCATGAAAGATGAGGCAGCCCACCACAATTGCCTGTCGTCCGAAGGGATCGTGCCGCTGATTCGACCTCGCCAGATCAGGTTGGATGTTTTGGCTTCAAACGGAATGGGATCTGGCTCCAACGGCAGATTGGTGCTGCCCGGGCCCATGAAATACCAGCCAAGCGGGAGCAGCACCACTTGCCCACGCTGAGCGCGTTTCCGTGCGAACTGCAGCACGGGCGTCCCCTGCAGTTCTGGCATGAACTGCGTGTAGTCCCAGGGCTGACCGTCTGACCAATTGGTCATGAAAAGACCGTGCAATTTCCAGGATCGGACCAGATTGCCAAAACGCGCCTGGCGGCGAGCCAATGGGCGCTTGGTTTCCGGGTGGCTTTCCACGAAGGCGCCCGTGGCGTCATCCCAGCGAGAAGCGGCCTCTCCCCTGGCGGTCGGGAAATAGCAGGGGGTGTCGGGGTCCAGAACACCCATCTGGGCCATCTGCCGACAAGCGACCAATCCGGCTTCGGTCAGCGCAAACGTCCTCCCTGGCGAGATGTCGGCCCAACGAAAATCCAGTTGATCATCCAGCCAAGCCATTCGTGCAGACCCTCCCAGGTATCGGCCATTTCGGACGCTGGGCCGCATTATCATTGCCCGCACCCTGGGGCGCGTCGTTCCGATGGCCATGGGGAATTCTTTTGCTTCGGAGTGCCATGCCCGACTCTGCCGACACGCCGCGCCTGGCACGGGCGCATGAACTCACGCTGACCTTGCGGTCCCTGCAGCGGCGTCTGAACCAGACTGTGGATGCGTTGTGCGGGCTGGCCGCTGGCGAGGTGGCTGAGGCCGTCCCGGCCCCGGCCCATGGGGAGGACTGGGGGCCTGCACTGTTCTCGCTGCCGCTGGTGGAGCCCGTGCGTCTGCAGCCAGCCTCCGGCACGGCCCTGGGGCCAGGAGCCATCTTCTACGTGGGCGAGCACCAGGGCGTGCTGCAACTGGTGCAGGCCCCGGTCTCTGGCGTGGGGGCCCCGCGCTATGCCTGCCGCATCAACTTCGCCGATTTCGACGGGGAGTGGATGTCGCTGGTGTTCGACCTGCGTCCACTGCTGGAGACGGTCTTGCCAGGCCAGACGCGGCTGGTGCTGTGGGCTGAACACGAGCGACTGCCGGCGCAGGCGCTGCAGGTCCGGTGCAGTTGGCGCAGCGAAGGAGGAGAGCTGCAGGTCAGCCAAGCCGGGGTGGAGGCTGGTGAGCCGGTGCAGCTGTCGCTGGACCTGGGGTGGCTTCAGCCGGCATCGCTGCAGGTGCTGGACCTGCATCTGATCTTCCCGGCGGCGGGGCGTGGCACCATCACCTTGCGGGGGATGCAGGCGTCGATGCATGTGCAGCCCGTGGCCACGACGGGGGGTGACCCGGATGTGTTCGAGGAGACGCCATGAGCCCGAGCGTGGCGGGTGCTGCCTGCATCGACTGGGCGGGGGGGCAGGTGCTGGGCTTTGCCCTTCCTGCCACCGACGATGTGCTCTATGAGCGCGTCACGCTGACCCTGGACGGTCTGCCGCTGGTGTCGGCGGTGGCCAACCGGTCGGTGTTCGAGCTGGGTGAGGCCTGGGCCAGCCTGCCCGTGCCGGCCCGCGAGCAGAGCGGGTTTGCGCTGCGCATCCCACAGCGGCGGCTGCTGCCATCTCACCTGAGTGCGGCGCCGTTGACCTTGGCAGTGCAGGACAGCCAGGGCCGATGCCTGCTGGAGACCTCACTGGCC
Source organism: Ideonella benzenivorans (assembly GCF_020387415.1). GTDB lineage: Bacteria > Pseudomonadota > Gammaproteobacteria > Burkholderiales > Burkholderiaceae_C > Ideonella > Ideonella benzenivorans. Next base: position 212,697 of record NZ_JAGWCB010000006.1, read on the forward strand.
GGCGGCGCGGCGGTGCTGGCGCTGACCGATGGCGCGCCGGTGGATTTGCTCTACGAGGTGCATTTCCAGGGCGTGGAGGGCGGCTCGCTTCTGGGGGAGGTGAGGGACCGCCTGGGCTTGGGGCACCGGCCACCGCTGTGTGTGCGCTTCAACGAGGGGCCGGCGCAGCCCGTTCCCTGGCTGGGGGAGCCGGCCGAGGCCGGCGTGCACCGCTTCGAGATCCCGCTGGCTGCCGAGTCTCTGCAGGCGGGTGCCAATCTGCTGCAGCTGACGGGGCGGGAGGGGCAACCCCTGGCCAGCTACCCGATCCGTCTGGGGGCGGCCTTTGAAGGCGATCCCGCCCAGCGCTTGCAGGCCCTGGAGACCGAGGTGCAGTTTCTCAAGCGCCTGCTGCTGAGCCCGCCGGAGGGCGGCACGGGCGCGGCGCCGCTGGACCTGCTCAAGAGCGAGATCGTGGGCATCTGCTCCGAGATGCTGGGCATGCAGCGCATCCACCTGGAGCGCGAGATCGATGCGCGCCTGCGGCTGGCGCTGGCCGCCGCCGAGCCGTCACCGCCCGCCGATTCGACACCATGACGGCAGCGCAGTCCGGGGCCCGCGGACCGCGTCGGCTGTATGTGTTCTCGCCCATGCCGCCGCAGCGTAATGGGCTGGCCGACTACCTGATGGCTTATCTGCCCCGCCTGGCGGCCGAGCACGAGGTGTGGGTGGTGGCTGCGTCCGACCAGGCGTCGGCGGTGCAGGCGGCCCGGCCGGCCGCCGCACCTTGGCGGGTGCTGGATGAAGCGGGGTTCCGGGCCCGCCAGCCTGACCCGGAGGCGCTGGTCCTCTACAACCTGGGCAACAACAGCGACTGCGTCTACATGCTGGATCATCTGCCGGGCTGCCGGGGCGCGGTGCTGCTGCACGACATCTCGCTGTTCTATCTGCATCAACTCGCGGCCGAGCAGGGCTGGATGGGCACGCTGATGGACGGCTGGCTGGCCGACGACGGCCACGCGGTGCCGCGCGCCTTCGTGCGACGAGATGGTTCCCTGGCCCGCACGCCCGGCCTGCTGTACCAGGAATGCCTGATGCTGCGCCGCCTGCTGCAGGACGCGCCTGGGGTGCTGGTGCACACCCGTTATGCCGAAGGGCGGCTGCTGGGGGCGGTACCCAGCCTGCCTCTGGCACGCCTGACCCGCCTGCCGCACTTCGTCGCACCGGCCGAGCCCTTGCCGCCGGCCCGGGTGGCCGAGGTGCTGGCCCGTCACGGCGTGACGGAGGAGGCGCGGCTGCTGCTGGTCCCCGGCTTTCTGACGGGCAACAAGATGCTCTACGAGATCCTGGCGGCCTTCCGCCAGGTGCAGGCCGAAGGCCTCCCGCTGCAACTGCTGTTCGCCGGCGAGGAACGGCCGGACGAATACGCGCTGTCCCGACGCATTGCCGACTGGTGGCCGACCGGGGGCGGCCCCACGGTGACGGGCTACCTCAATGCGCAGGCCCTCGATGTTCTGCTGGCGCGCGCCGACCTGAGCTTGGTGCTGCGCTACCCGACCTATGGCGAGTCCTCCGGCATCCTGCCGCGCGCCGCGCTGGGGGGCGCGCGGGTGTTGACGGTGGACATCGGCGCCTACCCGGAGTTCTCTTCTCCCCTGGTCACCCCCCTGCGGGTGGGGGCCTGGTTGGTGGACAGCCTGGTCGGGGCGATGCGGGCGTTGGCCGCTGAGCCGCCCCTGTCGCCCGCCGAGCGCCAGGCGCGCCAGCAGGCCGAGGTGGACCGTCAGGCGGCGCTGAGTCCCGCGGCGCTCTACCCGGCCTTGCGGGATTGGTTGCACCGCTGTGCCGCGGAGCTGGGGCGATGAGCGCGGTGGCACCGGATGTGGCCCTGCGGCTGGACGCCTGGCTGGCCCTGCACGGTGCGCCGCCATCGTCGCTGGTGGTGCTGGCCGAGGCGGTGCCGCGTGGCTGGCCCCTGTTGGATGCGCTGACCACGCTGGTGGGCGTGCATGTGGCCGGTCCTCACCCGGGCGACATGCGCCGCTCGCCAGGCTGCCGGCCCGATCTGCGGCCGCGTCTGGAGGGCACACGGGATGGACCGGAGCTCGCAGCCTTGTGGCGCCGGGCCGATCTGCGGGTGATGTCCGTGTCGGCGGCCCATCGCCTGCCTGCGCTGCAGTCTTGGCCGAAAGACGGCGGCCACACTGGTGAGATGCTGCTGTGGGGCCCAACCGGCGACGCCGGTTGGGCTGCCTGCATGGGCCTGATCGCCGCGGTTGGCCTGCGTGAGCTGCCGATGCCCGCGGGCTGGCGAGGCCTGGCTTCGCCCGACCTGTGCCTGCGCGCCGAAGCCACGGGCTGGGGGCGGGCCGGGGGGCTGGACGGCTGGTGTGAGGCGCTGGGCCAGCGGGGCCTGGCCTTGCAGCGGGTGCATCAACCCCAACCGGGATGGCGGCTGCTGGTGGACCCCATGCAGGCCATGGTGGCGCCCTCGGAAATGGTGCGCCAGCGCCTGACGATCTGGGGACGGGCCCTGGCCGACCGGCGGGGCAACTTCGGCCTGCTGCGCCCTTGGACGGGGCCGTTGACACTGCGGCTGCAATGGGGGGGGCTGGCCGTGCGCCTGACGGAGGCCTCGTTGGTGCTGGCGGGGGGCGCGGCCTTGACGGCCCGGGTGCGCAGCACGCACCACGGGCAACTGCTGGAGGCCTTTCTGCCGGCGCTGGCGCCGGGGCAAGGGGCCTGCCTGCAGGGGGTACTGCCGGCCCATGCCCTGCCGTACCAGGATGGCGCTGAGGTGAAGGCCCTGGCCTGGGAGTTCGCCGCATGATGCAGGTTTCGGCTTCGCGAGCGCCTCGTGTGCTGCTGGTCACCTTCAACCGGCTGATCCCGGCCGACCAGGGCAATGCCCGGCGCATCATGCAGCTGGTGCGGTTGTATGAAGGGCTGGGGTGCACGGTGGACGTGCTCTACCACGCCGAGGAAGGGCTGGACCCGGGCCTCTCGCGTGCCCTGCAGCAGCGCTTCGGGTTGGTGCGTTGTGTGTCCTCGAGGGCCACCAAGCGCATCGGTGCGGACCATGTCTGCCGTCTGGCGGATTGGTACGACCCGCAACTGCCTGCCGTGGCGCAGGAGATGCACCGCCTGCGCGACTACCAGGTCGTGCATGTCAACTACATCTGGTATGCCCCGCTGCTGGCCCATTTCGGTCCGAGCGTCGTCAAGGTGCTCGACAGCCACGATGTGTTCGCCGACCGGGCCGAGGCCTACCGGCAGGCCGGGCTGACCCCGGCCTGGTTCAGCACCACCTGCGCGGAGGAGGACCGGGCCTTCCGCCTGGCCGATGCGGTGCTGGCCATCCAGCGCGACGAGGCCCGGGTGATGGCCGCGCGCGGCCATGCCAATATCCTCTTCCTGCCCTATCTGGAGCCGCAGGAGCAGCCCTTCGGGCCCCGGGGGGCCAGTGGGCCGCTGGTGCTGGGCTACCTGGGCAGCGGCAACGACTGGAACATCCGCAGCATGCGGGCCTTTCTGCAGGCCTGGCAGGCCCAGGCCGATCGTCCTCCCGCCCGGCTGCTGGTGGCCGGGGGCATCTGTCGGCATCTGGCGGACCAGCCCGGCATGGCCAAGATGGGCTTCGTGCAGGAGCTGCAGACCTTCTATGGCGCCATCGATGTCGCGATCAACCCGATGGTCGGCGGGACCGGCTTGAAGATCAAGACGGTGGAGCCGCTGTCCTTTGGTCGGCCGGTGCTGTCCACCCCGGCGGGCATCCAGGGGCTTGGCGAGGTCTGGCAGTTGCCCGTGTCCGCCTCGGCCGAGGCCCTGGCTACCGATCTCAGCCAGTGGCTGGCCGGGCCGCGCCAGGCCTGGCTGGACGGCTTGCTGGCCCAGGCGGCCGCCACGCGGCAGGCGCTGGACGCCGAGTTCGACGCGCAACGGGCCCGCCTGGCGCGCTGGCTGTCGCGGCGGCTGGGCGGGGGGCGGCCCGCCTGATGTCGTCTGGCGAGGGGATGTTTGCGGTGCCGGGGGCGATGCGGCACCGGGCGGGGTGTGCTTCTTGCGTAAGCTGCTGCCCCGGCGCCCCGTGGGATTGCACCGACATGGGGCTCTCGTACACTGCCCGACAAGACCCAAGGAATGCTCACCATGTCGATTTCTCAGATTCCTGTGCAACCCGTGATCATGGCCGGTGGCAGTGGCACCCGGCTGTGGCCGCTCTCGCGCGCGGGCTTCCCCAAGCAGTTCCTGGCTCTGTCGGGCGATGACAGTCTGTTCCAGCAGGCCGCGCGCCGTCTGGCGGGCCTGTCCAGCGACGACATCGCCGCCCAGCCGGTGCTGGTGGTGGGCAATGGCGAGCACCGTTTCCTGGCGCTGGAGCAGCTGCGTGAACTCCAGCAGACGCCCTCGGCCGTGTTGCTGGAGCCGGTGGGTCGCAACACCGCTCCGGCGCTGACCCTGGCGGCCCTGCAGGCGACGGCGGGCGGGCAGGACCCGGTGCTGGTGGTCACCCCGGCCGACCAGACGGTGGCCGACGAGGCCGGCTTCGCCAGCACGCTGCGCGAGGCGGTGCGGGTGGCCGCCGGTGGCGCCATCGTGATCCTGGGCATCACGCCCGACCGTCCCGAGACCGGCTACGGCTACATCCGGGCCGCGGCGGCCGAGCCGGGCGAAGTGGCCAAGGTGCGCCAGTTCGTCGAGAAGCCCGACCGCGCGACCGCCGAGCGCTACCTGGCCGAAGGCGGCTACACCTGGAACAGCGGCATCTTCGTGCTCAAGGCCTCCGTCTGGCTGGCCGCGCTGGAAGCCTTCCGCCCCGACATCGCCAGTGCCGTGCGCACGGCCTGGGCCGCGCGCGAGCAGGACGGTGTCTTCGTGCGCCCGGGCAAGGAGGCCTTTGCCGCGGTGCCCTCCGAATCGGTGGACTATGCGGTGCTGGAGAAATGCCCCGGCAGCGCCTTCGACATCCGCGTGCTGCCGCTGGCGGCCGGCTGGAACGACCTGGGCGCCTGGGATGCCGTCTGGCAGGTGGGCGCCAAGGACGAGGCCGGCAACGTCACCCAGGGGGACGTGCTGCTGCAGGATGCCCGCGACACCCTGGTGCACGCCACCAGCCGGCTGGTCAGCGTGGTGGGGCTGAACGATGTGGTGGTGGTGGAAACGCCCGACGCCGTGCTGGTGACCGACCGTGCGCGCAGCCAGGACGTCAAGCACATCGTCTCCCAGCTCAGCGCCGGGGGGCGCAACGAGCACACGCTGCACCGCAAGGTGCACCGGCCCTGGGGCTGGTACGACAGCATCGACCATGGCGGGCGCTTCCAGGTCAAGCGCATCTTGGTCCGCCCCGGTGCCTCGCTGAGCCTGCAGATGCACCACCACCGCGCCGAACACTGGATCGTGGTCAGTGGCACCGCCGAGGTCACCTGCGGCGACAAGACCCTGCTGCTGACCGAGAACCAGAGCACCTACATCCCGCTGGGCGAGGTGCACCGGCTGACCAACCCCGGCAAGCTGGAGCTCGAGCTCATCGAGGTCCAGTCCGGCAGCTACCTGGGCGAGGACGACATCGTCCGCTTCCAGGACACCTACGGTCGCGCCAGCTGAGCCGCGGCCGATCCACACACGCCGCAGGAGGGGCACGGCATGCTGATTGGTGAGAAGTTCCTGTTCGTGGAGTTGCAGAAGACCGGCTCCACCCACATCAAGCAGCAGCTCCAGGCCCTGTTCGGCGGTGTCAACGAGGGCAAGCACAACAAGCCCACGCCGGAAATGCTGGCCTCCGGCCGGGCCGTCATCGGCTCGATCCGGGATCCCTGGTCCTGGTACCTGTCGCTGTGGTCCTACGGCTGCCAGCGGCGGGGTAGCCTGTACAACCGGCTGGTCGATCCCGAGGCCTGGAAGCGCAGCCTGCTGCTGATCGAGCAGCGCCAGCGCCTGCACGGCGACCTGCCGGTGGCGCAGCTCACGCCGGTGCGGGCCCATGACGTCTGGTACGCCGATGTCGGCAGCGCCCAGGGCTTTCGGGAGTGGCTGCGGGCGGTCTGCCTGCCCGAGATGCGCCTGACGGTGCAGATGGGCTTCAACAAGTCCCGGGTCGGCCAGTTCGGCTGCGGGCTGATGACCTACCGTTACCTGCGCCTGTTCACCAGCGGGGTCGACAACCTGTCCGACGAGGTTGCCACGGTCGACGATTTTCGACGGTGGGTGGACACGCATTTCGAACCGACCCAGATGATCCGTCTGCACCGGGTGGCGGAGGACCTCATCGCGCTGGGCGAGACCCTGGGGCAGCCCCTGTCGCCGGCCCAGTGCGCAGCGTTGCGTGAGGCCCCGCCGACCAACCGCTCCTCGCGGCCCCATCCCTTTGCCCACTACTATGATCAGCAGTGCCTGGACTGGGTGGCCGAGCGCGAATGGCTGCTGATCGAACGCCACGGCTATGAACGACCGGTGCTGGCGGGGTGACCGCCAGGGCGGGGCCGACGGGTGCACGACTCGGACGACGGTGAGGCCGTGATGAAAAAAACCGTTCTGGACGCGGGCGAGGACTGTGGCCTGGCCAAGTTCCTGGTCCACCGGGGGGCGCAGGCCTGCCTGCTGGCGCCGGCGCCCTTGCTGCAGGCGCTGACGGCCCAGGCGGGGGTGCCCGCGTGTCCGGCGGTCAGCACCGTGGCCGACATCCCGTTGGGGGTCAAGCGCGTCTTTGCACATGCGCCCGATGACGAAGCCGGTCTGGTGGCCCAGGTGCAGGCCGCCCGGCCTGAGTTGGCGGTGTATGGCTGGACCTCCCTCATCCCCGTCCTGGTGGCCGACCGCAAGCTGCCGGTGCCGGGCGAACGGCTGCCCTTGCCCACGCACCGTTTTGCGGTCGTCTGCACGCCGCGCACCGGCAGCACCTTTCTGTGCGAGCTGCTGGAGGCGGGCGGTCTGGGCGCGGCCCGCGAACATCTGCGCTGGCCCCTGATCTACGCACTGCGCCACGGGGTGGCGGCCGACGTGGCCTTCGACCAGGTGCAGCGCCACGGCGCGGTCGATGGCATCTTTGGCACCAAGCTGATCTCGCATTTCCTGTTCGATGCGGTGGGGCAGGCGCAGGCCGGGGCCTTTCTGCAAGGCTGGGCCGAACAAGGGTTTCGCTTCATCCGGCTGCGCCGCGATCCGGTGGCGCAGACGCTCTCGAAGTTCAGCGCCAAGCGCAGCGGCGTCTGGCATGCGCGGGGCGCGTTGGCCGAGGGGCGTCGCCGTCGCCTGGCACAGGTGGCCTACGACTTTGCCGAGTTGAGCGAGATCCACCGGCGCACCCTGGACGAAGACCGGTCGTTGGATCTGGCCATGGCCGAACTGCCCGCCGACCGGGTGCTGGCGCTGGACTACGAGACGGTGGTGGCCGAACCGCTGGAGACCCTGGCGCGCTGCGCCGCCTTTCTGGGCCTGCCGGCCCATCCCGAGCGGGTGGATTTCGCCGCCTTGCCGACTCAGCTGTCGGCCACCCATGACAACACGCGGCAACTGCGTGAACGTTTCCTGGCCGACCTGGCCGCCCGCCCGGACCTTGCCCCGTGACCGACGTCCATCTCCCCCGTCCGCCCCAGACCGTCCGTGCCAGCGAATTGCTGGAAGGCGATGACGAGGGCTTCGTGATCAACGCCTACCTGGCCCTGCAGCGGCAGTGGCCGGACCCGGGGGGGTTTGCCCACTACCACTGGCTGTTGTCCCAGCGTCCCGAGGCCCGCTTGGAGGTACTGCGCGATATCGCCGGCTCTGCCTCCTCGAAGCGCACCGGGGTGCGCTTCGAGGACGACTTCCCGCCCGAGCAGGCCGCCGCCCCGCGAACTGCCGATCCGGTGCAGGCCCGGCTGAGCTACCTGGCGGCCTGCGAGCGTCTGCGGGTGCCGCAGCTCGCCGCCCAGTCGCAGGAACTGCAGGCCCTGCTGTCGGGGGTGAGCCTGGAGGGCATCGGTGACGCGGTGCGCACGGTGATCGAAACCAGCATGGCCCAACTGGCCCAGCTGGAATCGCGGCTGGCCAGCCTGCAATCCGAACTGGCGGACCTGCGCGCCCGCCTGGCCCAGCCGGTTCTCAGCCAGCAGCCACTGCCCGCCGATGGCACACCGGCCTGGATGGTGCATGAGCTGATCCGGTTGGGGCAGCGGGTGCAGGCGCTGGAACAGGGGCGGGTGGATGAACTGCCCGGCCGCACCGCCGACGATCTCAAGCGCCAACTGACCGACTATGTGAACGCGCTCACCACGGTGCAAGCGGATCTGGCCCACCAGGAGCGTGAAGCCCTGGCGGCCGTGGCCGTCCAGACCCGGCCTGCGGCCGCCAACGCTTCGGAGTCAGCATGAGTGCGCTGCGTCTGGTGATGTTCTCACCGCTGCCGCCGCGCAGGTCCGGCATTGCGGCCTACACCGCCGAGCTGCTGCCCGCGCTGTGCGCGCAAGGGCCGGTGACCGTGGTCAACGAGGAGGGGCTCTCACCCGAGGTGGCGGCGCAGCTGCCCGACTGCGGCGATGCGCTGCAGGTGCTGTCGCTGGCCGAGTACCAGGTCGAGCCGGGCCTGCGCGCGTTGCCGCACATCTACCAGATCGGCAACAACGCCGACCATGTGTTCGCCTACCAGGCCTTCCGGGCGCGCCCGGGCCTGCTGGTCCAGCACGACTTCAACCTGCACTACCTGGTCGAGGACGCCACCCTGGCACGCGGCGATGCCGAGGGCTACCGTGCGGTGTTGCAGGAAGAGTATGGCGACCCCGGCACCACCCTGGCCATGCTGCGGCGCGCGGGCGTGTTTTCCGAGGCGCAGAAGCTGAGCCTGCCGCTCAACCGCCACCTGCTGCGTCAGGCGCAGGGTGTCATCGTGCACAACCACTGGATCCACGATCGGCTGCCGGTCGAGCTGCGTGAGGCCACCTGCGTGGTGCCGCACCATCATTCACCCGCGGTCGACGAGGTGTCTGGCCTGTCCCAGGCCGAAGCCCGCCAGCGCCGCGGCCTGCCGGCCGAGCCCTTCCTGTTCCTCTCGCTGGGCTTCATCACCCCGCCCAAGCAGATCCAGGCCACGCTCTGGGCCCTGGGCCTGCTGCGGCAGCGGGGGCGGCAGTTCCGCTTCGTGATCGTGGGCGAGCGCAACGCCGGCTTCGACATCGACGCCCACATCCGCCGCCATGGCCTGGAGGACTGGGTCACCGTGACCGGCTACGCGCCCGAGGCGGACTTCTTCGAGTACATCGTGGCGGCGGACGCGCTGGTCAACCTGCGCTATCCCACGGTCGGCGAGAGTTCGGGCACCCTGGCTCGGGCGCTGGCGCTGGGCCTGCCCGCGGTGGTGCACAACTTCGGCCCTTCCAGCGAGTACCCAGACGATGTGGTGCTGAAGGTGCCGCTGGAGCTGGGCGCACCGGCCCACCTGGCGGCGACGCTGGACAGCCTGCTCACCCATGCCCCGCTGCGGGATGCGCTGGGGCGCCGGGCGGCCGCCTACATCCGGTCCCACTGCACTGTCCAGCACTCGGCCGAGGCCTACCGGGCCTGGCTGGCCCGCTTTCCGCAGGCCGGCGCGGCCTGAGCGGTTTCCCCGCCCTTTCACGGCCGCCCCATGCCTTCTGACGTTTCCGCTCCGATCCCCGACCTGCCTTCCGACGCGCTGAGCGAGGACGACGTTCTCCAGCTCTACCGAGCCTGTCTGGGGCGCGATCCCGACCCCGGTGTGGCCGCCCGCGCCGCCGGTCGCCCCCTGGCCGAGATGGCGCTGGAGATGCTGCGCAGCGAGGAGATGGCGCTCAAGGTGCTGACGCCGCTGGTCCAGCAGCGCGCGCTGCCGCACAGCCACCTCACCGAGGCGGACCGCGTACGGCTCTGGCGCTGGATGGGGCAGCGCCTGGGCTGCCCCGGGGGCGAACCGCTGGGCCGGGTGCGCCCCGAGCGCCTGCTGCAGCGCCTGTGCACCCACCCCCGCCTGGTGCAGGTGCTGGCGGACGTGCACGGTGGCTTGTTCACCGAGGTGGCGGCCCGCCTCGCCCAGCCCGAGGCGCTGGACCTGCAGGGCAAGATCGAGTTCGCCAACCACGAGTTCATCTCCGGCTGGGTCACCGATCTGTCGGAGCAGCGCGCCACGCTGCGGGTGGCCGTGCACTGCCAGGGGCGTCTCGTCGCCACCGGCTCGGCCCACAGCCTGCGGCCCGACATCCGCGAGCACATCGGCGGCAGCGGACTGTGCGGTTTTCGCCTGCCCTGGCGGCCGCAGGCCTGGCCTGCGGGTCAGGCCTTGGACCTGCAGCTGGTCGAGGCGGGCACCGACACCCCCGTCGGCGCCCTCTACCGCTACGAGAACTCCCGGCTGGACCAACTGGGCGTGGCCCAGCTGCTGTCCAAGGAGCTGGAGGAGATCCAGCGCCGCATCGACGTGCTGGCCGAGATGGTGCCGCAGGCACTGCGCTACGCCGCCTTTCCGCTGGACCATTACGACCTCTACCGCCGCACCCACCGGGTGCCGCCACCGCCCTGGTTGCAGGAGCGTGCCTGGGCGGGCGTGCTGACCCCGCCCGCCGCCAGCGAGGGGCCGGCTTTCATGGCGCTGATCGATGGCGGCGCGGGGGATCCCATCGCGGCCCGTCGCACGGTGGATGCCTTGCGGGCCCAACCCTGGCCACATTGGCAGGCCGTGGTCGTCGGGGCTGGCCGGGCCGTCGCCGAGGTGGCGGCCCTGATGGCCGCCGCCGAGCCACGGGTGCGCGGGGTGGCGGGTTGGGACGATCTGCCTGCGTCCGCTGCCCCCTGGTGGCTGCTGCTGGAAGCGGGCGAACAGCTGGACCCGATGGCCTTGCCCTGGCTGGTGCATGCGGCGCGCCAGTCCCCCCAGGCGGCGGCGCTCTACTGGGACGAGGACACGCTGCTGTACCCGGGGGGCCGGGCGCCAGCGCGTGAGGAACGCCATGTACGGCCCCTGCTGCGCCGGGCCTTCGATGCCGACGCCATGCTGGAACTCAACGGGGTGGGGCGCAGCCTGGCGCTGCGGGCCGCCGCCCTGCAGGCGGTGGCGCCGGCGCTGTCCGCCGCGGCGGAGGGGGCTCTGAGCCCTGCGCCGGCCGCGCGCGAAGCCCTGGTCTGGGCCCTGGCCCGTCAGGGCGCGCTGGTGCATGTGCCACAGTTCCTGCTCAGCCGGGTTGGCGAGGCACAGGAGGAGGTCCCCGGCGATGCCGTGCAACGCCTGGTCGCCCAGGCCGACCCCGAAACCCTGTCCCCCTGGCTGCCGGCGGCCTGGCAGGGCCGGCGCTGGCAGCGGGTGGACGATCCGCTGGGCGCCTCGCCCAAGCCCCTGGTGCGCTGGACGCCGCAGCGGCCCGAGGCGGTGCTCAGCGTGCTGCTGCCCACCCGCGACCAGCTGGGCCTGCTGCGCGACTGCATCGACACCCTGCGTGAGCAGGCCCTGCACCCCGGCGCGCTGGACATCGTCGTGGCCGACAACGGCAGCACCGAGCCCGAGACCCTGGCCTACCTGGCCGAGGGCGCGGCGCGTGGCGACTTCCGCGTGCTGCGCATCGACGAGCCCTTCAACTGGAGCCGGCTGAACAACCGCATGGCCGAGGCGGCCCGCGGCGAACACCTGCTGCTGCTCAACAACGACACCCGCATGCTCACGGCGCAATGGGACGACATCCTGCGCGGCCTGCTGGAACGCGAGGACGTGCTGGCCGTGGGCGCGCGCCTGCTGTATGAGGACATGACGATCCAGCATGCCGGCGTGCTGACCGGCCAGGAGCGCTTCGTCGCCCACGATGCGGTGGGCGTGCCGGTGGACGATGGCCTGGGCCTGCTGGGCCCGCAGCTCACTCGCCGCATGCCGGCGGTCACCGGCGCCTTTCTGGCCTGCACGGCGGCCACCTACGCGGCCACCGGCGGCATGGACGAGGCCCAGCTCTCGGTCACCTTCAACGACGTGGACTGGTGCCAGCGCGCCGGCCAGCGCTTTCCGGACCGGCACATCGTCTACAGCCCGCTGCTGAGCCTGGTGCACCTGGAGTCCAAGAGCCGCGGCTTCGACTTCCAGGACCCGCTCAAGCAGGCCCGGGCCGACTACGAGCGCCAGGCCTTCGAGGCCCGCTCCGGCGGCTGGGTGATCGAGGACCGCGGCGGCAACCCGCAGCTGAGCCACTGGGTGCGCCCGGGCACGGCGCTGGGCTGAGCCGAGTTCCGCCCAGGCGCGGGCTGGTCGACAATCACCCCATGAGTCCGTTTCTGTTCCCGGACTGTTCCCTGCACGGGGGGCAGCCATGAAAGTCCTGATCACCGGCGCGGCCGGCTTCATCGGCATGCACGTGGCCGAGCGCCTGCTGGCGCGCGGCGATGAGGTGGTCGGCATCGACAACCTCAACGACTACTACGACCCGGCGCTCAAGCAGGCCCGGCTGGCCCGGCTGACACCCCGGGCGGGTTTCCGCTTCCAGCGCCTGGACGTGGCCGACCGCGCCGGGGTGGAGGCGCTGTTCGCCGCCGAGCGCTTCGACCGGGTGGTGCATCTGGCGGCCCAGGCGGGGGTGCGCTACTCGATCACCCACCCGCATGCTTACGGTGAGTCCAACCTGACGGGCTTTCTGAATGTGCTGGAGGCCTGCCGCCAGCATCCGGTGGCCCATCTGGTCTACGCCAGCAGCTCCAGCGTCTACGGCGGCAACACCAAGATGCCGTTCTCCGAGGCGGACGCGGTGGACCACCCGGTGAGCCTGTATGCGGCCACCAAGAAGGCCAACGAGCTGATGGCCCACACCTACAGCCACCTCTACCGCCTGCCCACCACCGGCCTGCGCTTCTTCACCGTCTACGGGCCCTGGGGCCGGCCGGACATGGCCTACTTCAGCTTCACCCGCAAGATCCTGGCGGGCGAGCCCATCCCGGTCTTCAATGAAGGCCGCATGCAGCGCGACTTCACCTACATCGACGACATCGTCGACGGCGTGGTGGCGGTGCTGGACAAGCCGGCCACCCCGGCCGAGGCCTACGACCCAGCTGCGCCGCACCCGGGCCTGTCCAACGCGCCCTACCGCATCTTCAACATCGGCAACCAGGACCCGCTGCCGCTGGGCGAGTTCATCGCCGCCATCGAGGCGGCGCTGGGCCGCGAGGCCGTCAAGCAGTACCTGCCCATGCAGCCCGGCGACGTGGTGGCCACCTCGGCCGACGTCAGCGCCCTGGCCGCCTGGACCGGGCTGAACCCCGGCACCCCGCTGCGCGAAGGCATTCAGCGTTTTGCCGACTGGTACCGCGATTACCACCGCATCTGACCCATGACATCCGCACGCAAAGGCATCATCCTGGCCGGGGGCTCCGGCACCCGGCTGCATCCGGCCACGCTGGCCATCAGCAAGCAGCTGATCCCGGTGTACGACAAGCCCATGGTCTATTACCCGCTGTCGGCCCTGCTGCTGGCGGGCATCCGCGAGATCCTGCTGATCAGCACGCCGCAGGACACGCCGCGCTTCCGGCAGCTGCTGGGCGACGGCTCGGCCTGGGGGCTCTCGTTGCAGTACGCGGTGCAGCCCAGCCCGGACGGCCTGGCCCAGGCCTTCCTGATCGGCGAGGACTTCCTGGCCGGCGCGCCCAGCGCCCTGGTGCTGGGCGACAACATCTTCTACGGCCACGACCTCGGCCGGCGTTTGCAGGCGGCTGACCGCAAGACCGAAGGCGCCACCGTTTTCGCCTACCCGGTGACCGACCCCGAGCGCTACGGCGTGGTCGAGTTCGATGCCCAGGGCCACGCCATCAGCCTGGAAGAGAAGCCGGCCCAGCCCAAGAGCCGCTACGCCGTCACCGGCCTGTACTTCTACGACACCCAGGTGGTGGAACACGCCAAGGCCATCCGGCCCAGCGCCCGCGGCGAGCTGGAGATCACCGACCTGAACCGGCGCTACCTGGAGGCCGGGCAACTGGACGTGCAGAAGTTCGGTCGCGGCGACGCCTGGCTGGACACCGGCACCCATGACAGCCTGCTGGAAGCCAGCGCCTTCGTGCAGACGCTCGAACGACGGCAGGGCCTGAAGGCCTGCTGCCCCGAGGAGATCTGCTGGCGCAACGGCTGGATCAGCGACGAACAGCTCGCGACCCTGGCCGCGCCGCTGGCCAAGAGCGGCTACGGCAAGTACCTGCAGCAGATTCTCAAGGACAAGGTGTACTGATGAAGGCGATCCAGACGGCGATTGCCGACGTGCTGATCCTGGAGCCGAAGGTGTTCGGCGATGCGCGCGGTTTCTTCATGGAGAGTTTCAACCAGAAGGTCTTCGACGAACTGGTGGGGCAGCCGGTGAACTTCGTGCAGGACAACCACTCGCGCTCGGCCAAGGGCGTGTTGCGCGGGCTGCATTTCCAGAAGGCCCCGCACGCCCAGGGCAAGCTGGTGCGGGTGACGGCGGGCGCGGTGTTCGACGTGGCGGTGGACATCCGCCGCGAGAGCCCCACCTTCGGCCGCTGGGTGGGGGTGGAGCTGAGTGCGGACAACCACCGCCAGTTCTGGATCCCGCCGGGCCTGGCGCACGGCTTCCTGGTGCTCAGCGACAGCGCGGACTTCCTCTACAAGGCCACCGACTACTACGCGCCGCAGGCCGAGGGGGCGCTGCGCTGGGACGACCCGGACCTGGCGATCGCCTGGCCCGACATCGGCATGGCCCCGCAGCTCTCGGCCAAGGATGCCGCTGCCGGTCTCCTGCGTGATCTTTGAACCCGACCCCGGACTGAACCCATGACGATTCTCGTGACCGGCGGTGCCGGCTTCATCGGCAGCAACTTCGTGCTGGACTGGCTGGCGGACCCCGCGGCCGAGCCGGTGGTGAACCTGGACGCGCTGACCTACGCCGGCAACCGCGCCAACCTGGCCTCGCTCGAGGGCGACGCGCGCCACCACTTCGTGCACGGCGACATCGGCGACCGCGCTCGGGTGGACCAGCTGCTGGCCACCCACCGCCCGCGCGCCATCGTGCATTTCGCGGCGGAAAGCCATGTGGACCGCTCCATCCACGGCCCCGGCGCCTTCATGAAGACCAACGTCGAAGGCACCTTCACGCTGCTCGAAGCGGCGCGGGCCTTCTGGGGCACGCTCGAAGGCGACGAGAAGGCCGCCTTCCGCTTCCACCACGTCAGCACCGACGAGGTCTACGGCAGCCTCAAGCCCAGCGACCCGCCTTTTGCCGAGACGAACCCCTACGAGCCCAACAGCCCCTACAGCGCCAGCAAGGCCGCCAGCGACCACCTGGTGCGCGCCTGGCACCACACCTACGGCCTGCCGGTGCTCACCACCAACTGCAGCAACAACTACGGGCCCTACCACTTCCCCGAGAAGCTGATCCCGCTGATGATCGTGAACGCCCTGGCCGGCAAGCCCCTGCCGGTCTATGGCGACGGCCAGCAGATCCGCGACTGGCTCTACGTCAAGGACCACTGCAGCGGCATCCGCGCCGTGCTGGCCGGCGGCCGCCTGGGCGAGACCTACAACATCGGCGGCTGGAACGAGAAGGCCAACCTGGACATCGTCCAGACGGTGTGCGCGCTGCTCGACGAGCTGCGCCCGGACCCGGCGGGCCCCTACAGCCGCCTGATCACCTACGTCACCGACCGCCCCGGCCACGACCGGCGCTACGCCATCGACGCGCGCAAGATCGAGCGTGAGCTGGGCTGGCGCCCGGCCGAGACCTTCGAGACCGGCATCCGCAAGACGGTGCAGTGGTACCTGGACCACCCGGACTGGGTGGCCGATGTGCAGAGCGGGGCCTACAAGGACTGGGTCGGCCAACACTACGGAGCCCGTTGAGATGGCGCCGCCGAAAATCCTTCTGCTCGGACCCAATGGCCAGGTCGGCTGGGAGCTGCGCCGCGCCCTGGCCCCGCTGGGCCGCGTCATCGCCCTGGGGCGTGAGCACGATGGCCTGTGCGGCGACCTGACCCACCCGGGCGAGCTGGCTGGCAGCGTGCGCATGCTGCGGCCGGACATCATCGTCAATGCCGCGGCCCACACCGCGGTGGACAAGGCCGAGAGCGAGCCGGCCCTGGCCGAACTGCTCAACGCCCGCGCCCCGGCCACGCTGGCCCAGCTGGCGGCCGAGTTGGGCGCCACCCTGGTCCACTACAGCACCGACTACGTCTTCGACGGCAGCGGCGAGCAGCCGCGCGACGAGGACGCCGCCACCGGCCCGCTGTCGGTCTACGGCCGCAGCAAGCTGGCGGGCGAACAGGCCATCCAGGCCAGCGGCTGCCGCCACCTGATCTTCCGCACCAGCTGGGTCTATGCCGCGCGCGGCGGCAACTTTGCCAAGACCATGCTGCGCCTGGCCGGCGAGCGCGAGCAGTTGCGCGTCATTGCCGACCAGATCGGCGCGCCCACCGGGGCCGAGCTGATCGCCGACGTCACCGCCCATGCGCTGCGCGCCCTGGCCCAGCGGCCCGAGCTGGCCGGCCTGTACCACCTGGCGGCCGATGGCCAGACCAGCTGGCACGGCTATGCCGAGCATGTGCTCGCCTGGGCCCGGCGCCATGGGCAGGCGCTGAAGGTGCAGACGGTCGAGGCCATTCCCACCAGTGCCTACCCCACGCCGGCGCAGCGCCCGCTCAACTCGCGGCTGGACACCACCCGGCTGCGCGAGGCCTTCGGCCTGCAGCTGCCGCCCTGGCAGAGCGGCGTCGAGCGCATGCTGACCGAGTTCCTCGGCGTCTGAGCCTGGCGATGCTGCAGGCCTATGCCGACATCCTCGTAGCGCCGGTGCAGGCCTTGTTCGCAGCCTTCCACGGCGGGCCGGTGCACCAGGCCGGTCCGATCTATCCCGACTTCGACCGGCAGGGCCGGGCTCGGCACTGGCGCGGCACGGCCCCGGTGGATGTCTGTCCGCAGCCCCCGGCCGAAGGCGAGCCCATCGACAGCCTGGACGGCGAAGCCCTGTGGGGCGGCTGCCTGGTGAACCACTTCGGCCACTTCCTGGCCGAGTTCGCCCATCGCCTGTTGCCGGCCGCCCAGGCCCGACCCGATCTGCCCATCCTCTACGTCACCCGGCCGGGGCAGGGCGCCGAGCCGCTGCCCGGCTTCATCCAGGCCGTCTTTGAATACCTGGGCGTGGCCGGCCGCGTGCGGGTGCTGGACCGCCCGACCCGCGTGGGCATGCTGTGGGTGGCCCCGCAGGCCGAGTGCCTGGGTGGCCCGCCGCCCGCGGCCGATTACCTGGCACGGCTGGCGGAACGCCAGGCGGCGCTGCCCGTCGCGCCGGCCGGCGAGGTGCTGTTCGTCAGCCGCGCCGGGGTGGGGGAGGGCCTGGTGGGCGAGGCCGCGCTGGAGGACTTCTTCGCCGCCCTGGGCGCGCGCATCTACCGTCCCGAGCAGCACCCACTGGCCGAGCAGTTGGCCACCTACCTCGCGCACACCCAGCTCGTGTTCACCGAGGGCAGCGCGCTGCACGGGCTGCAGCTGCTGGGGCGTCTCCCGGGCGAGCTGACGGTGCTGTCGCGCCGGCCGGGCCGCTTTGGCCAGGCCTTTCTGGCGCCCCGCGTGGCCGCGCTGCACCATGTGCCGCTGGCCGGCCCGGCCGTCCACGGCCGTGCGGCAGAGGGCCGCCGCGCGAACTGGGTTGGGCTGGTGTACCTGAACACGGCGCCGCTGGCCGACTTGGCGCGGCGGCTGTTCCCCGGCCACGCGGCCGAACGCCTGGCGCACGCCCTGACCCAGTTGCAGGATCGGCTGGCTGCCGAGGAGGCGCCGGCCACCCTGGCCTATCTGCGGAGCCACCGTGGCCAGCCGCTCTGGCAGGACAGCGGGGCCGTGCTGCGCGATCTGGCGGGCACCGGGCGACTGTCCTGGTCTGTGCGGCTGCAGGCCAGTGCCGTGCTGGCCGGGCTGGACAGCGTGCCCGCCTTGTCGCTGGGCGGGGCCCCGCTGCCGGTGGCGGCCTTGCGCGGGCAGACCCCCCCGACGGCCTGGCTGGCGCTGCTGGGCCAGGTGGCGGACGGTGTGCCCGACCCCGGCCTGTGGACCGTGGCCGAGGCGCTGGATCGCTCCGGGGGCGTGCTGGGGCCGGACTGGGTGCACAGCGACGTGTTGACCGGCGCGGTGCTCTGCAGCCTGGCCGCTGCGGACGGGGCAGTGCAGGACGTCGTCCTGTCGCGGCCCGGGCCCTGGCGGGATCCGGCCGCAATGGCGACGGCGATGCCGGTGATCCAGCGCCTGGTGCTGCTGCGCCTGGCCTGCCCGGCGCGCTTTCACTACCGTGCCCCGCTGCGGCTGGATGCTGCGGGCTGGCAGGCGCTGCGCCGCGCGCCGCTGCCGGTCTGGCAACGCTGCGTGCTGGCCTGGTTCCATCTGCTGCTGGAGGGGCGCTGGCCGGTCTGCAGCCCGGAGCCTTGGGCCCGGGCCTTGCGTGCGCTGGCCGAGCCCGGCGCCGCGGTGAGCGGGGGCGAACCGGAGGCCGATCCCTGGGCCGAACTGCAACGGCGCCTAGCGGCCTGGCTGCAGACCGACCAGCCCGAGGCCCAGGCGCGCGTGGCGCGCTGGCTGGCCCGGCGGGCTCACCCCGCCGCGTCGTCGTTCTCGGGCGAGGGGGCGGGCCAGGGCTCACCCGTCAAGGGCTCGGGCACCGGGTAGCCGAACAGCTGGAAGTCGGTCAGGCAGTGCGCCCGCACCTGGGCCCAGGCCGCGTCGGACAACTGGGCCTCGGTGTTGCGCTGGCTGCGGTTGTGCATGCCCAGCGGGGCCTGCAGCGCCAGCCGCTGCTGCACCTCGGCCCAGTCGTCCTCGGCCCGTTCCACCTGGCCGACAAAGTCGACCAGCAGTTGCTGGCGTTCGTCGCACAGGCTGCGCCACATCGGCTGGGCGCCGGCATCGCGCCAGGTCAGCGGGTGGCACAGAAAGGCGTCGAAGGTCTCGCTCTGGAGCGCGGCCCGCACCGCCGCGTAGTGGTAGGGCAGGCGGTTCGGCCAACGTTCCTGCTCCTCCCAGAGCCGCCGTTCGTCGTCCGTCATCGGTTGCGTCTCCGCCAGGCCGCGCGCGAAGGTGTAGAGCGAGCGCAGCCGCTCCAGCGGGTGGCGCACGAAGGCGAAGCTGAACCACTGCGCCCAGCGCTGCGGCCCCAGCCACTGCCGGGCCTGGGCCGCGGTGGCGTGCTTGTCCAGCCCGATCACCTGCTTGAACACCGCCTGCAGGCGCTCGCCTCCCGGGGTGGAGCCCAGCACCAGGTCGTTGGGCATCAGGTGCGCGGCCAACGCCACCTCAATGCTGGTGCCGGCGCACTTGTGCACATGGACGAACACGAATTGACGGTTGAACGAGACGATCATGGTCCGCAGACAAGGGCCGGAGGAGTGGGCGCAGTCTAGCAATGGGGGATCGGCACCGGGGAGGGCCTCGCCTATGATGCCTCGACCCTGCCCCTTCGCTGACCGACCCCCTCGCATGTCCGACGTCGTCGTCCACATCGGTCTGAACAAGACCGGCACCTCCTCGATCCAGGATTTCCTGGCCCTGAACACCGACGCGCTGCGGGCCGAGGGCATCTGCTATCCCCGCGCGGGTCGCACCGGTGCGGCCCATCACGCCCTGTCGGCCTGGGTGGGCAGCGCCGAGGCCGACGCCGACCCCAGCGCCAGCCCGGTGGCCCAGGCGCTGCTGGCCGAGATCCAGGGCATGCCGAGGGTCTGGCTGTCGTCCGAGGACTTCCATGCGCGGGGGCCGCGCGGGGCACGCAACCTGGCGCGGCTGCTGCAGGGGCATCCAGTGCGCATCGTGCTGTACCTGCGTGAGCACCTGGCCTACTTGGCCAGCTGGTACCAGCAGAACGTGCAGGCCTCGGGCCTGTCGTGCAGCTTTGAGACCTTCTGCCACCTCACCCACAAACCCCTGAGCGAGGTGGCCGAGACCTGGGGCCAGGTGTTTGGCCATGGGCAGCTGACGCTGCGGCTCTACGACCGGCGCAGCCTGGTGGGCGGCGATGTGCTGAAGGATTTCGCCGCCCAGGTCGGGCTGGAGGGCGACCTGGGCCGCTTCGTGCGCAAGCCCTACGAGAACAATCCCTCGATCAGCGGCAACCTGCTGTTCATCAAGCGCCTGCTCAACAACCTGCTGCCGCCGGCCGAGGCGGCGTCCATGGTGGACGAACTGATGGTGCTGTCCAAGCTGAAGCCCAGCTTCCAGGGGAGCATGCGGGTGGGGCCCGAGCTGGCGGCCCAGGTGGCGGGAGCCTATGCCGGCGACCGTCGGCGGTTGAGCCACCGCTGGGGGCTCGAGTGGCCGGTGCCGCCCACCGAACTGTCCGGCGCGCCGGTGCCGGACCTGGCCACCTTGCACGCGGACTGGCACCGGGTGCAGAAGGCCGCCCGCCAGCGGGGCTTTGCGCTGGCCGCGGCGATGGACTGGCTGCAACTGGGCGATCTGCGGGCCCTGGACGGTGCGTCGTCGCCGGCGCCGTCAGCGCCCGCCCGGGCGCCCAGCGCGCCGGTGAATGCGCAGCCCGGCACCTCGGGGCCCCAAGGCGCTGCCGCGGTCTATGTCGATCCAGCGATGGTCGAGCTGATCCGGGGCCATCTCGACCCCGTGTTCTACGCGGCCCAGCTGTCCCCGCAGGAGCGGGGGGAGGACCCGGTACTCCACTACCTGACCCGCGGCGCGGCGCAGGGGCTGGACCCCAGCCCGGACTTTGGCACCCGCGCCTACCTGGCCTGGCACGCCGATGTGCGCGAGGCGGGCCTGAACCCGTTTTTCCACTACCTGGCGCACGGGCGCCTGGAGGGGCGGCAGGTCTGGCCGGCGGGCACCGCGGCCGAACCGCCCGGGGCCGAGCTGCCGGTTGCCGCGGCGCCGGCGCCCGCCCAGTGGACGGCGGCGTCTCTGGCGGTTCTGCCGACCGAGACGCGCCTGGCGGCCCATGTGCAGGCGATGGCTGCCTGCGCCCAGGCGCCCGCCCTGCGGGCCTCGGACCCGGTGCAGGCCGCGCTGGCCGACTGGCGGGCCCCTGAAGCGCGCTGGCTGGCCCTGCTGGGCATGCACCGTTCGGGCACCTCGCTGTTGGCAGGCATGCTGCAGGCCCTGGGCGTCTGGCTGGGGCCGGCCGAGGATTTGCTGGGGCCCCAGCCGGACAACCCCGAAGGCTTCTTCGAGCACCCGGCCCTGATGGGGCTGGACGAGGCGGTGCTGGACCGGGCGGACTCGGCCTGGGACGACCCCGCGCCCGATTTGGCCCGCGTCCAGGCCCTGGCCACCGATCCCGTGCTGCAGGCACAGGCTCGTCTGTGGCTGCGGGGGTTGTGGCGCTCGCGGCCGGAAGGGGCCGTGCTCACCGCCTTCAAGGACCCGCGCCTGTGCTACACGGCCGGCTTCTGGCAGGCCCAGGTGCCGGAACTGCAGGGGCTGGTGGTGCTGCGCCATCCCCTGGCAGTGGCCCGCTCGCTGCGGGCCCGCGGCGGCTACAGCAGCCTGCGCCACGGCCTGGCGCTGTGGGCCGCCCACCACCGGGCGCTCGCGCCCTGGCGCGGGCGGGCCGAGGTGCCGGTGCTGCTGCACAGCGACCTGCTGGCCGCGCCCCGGGCCACCCTGGCCCCGGTGCTGGCCGCCCTGGGGTTGCAGGCCAGCGAGGGACAGTGGGCCCAGGCCCTGGCCCAGGTGCGCCCGGGCCGGGTGCACCAGAACCTGGCCGGCGATGTCCAGGCCGCCTTGCCGGCGGACGTGGCGGCCCTGTGGGCCGACTGGCAGGCCGCCGCCTGGCGGCCGGCCGTCTGAGGGACGGTCAGGCCGGGGCGTGCACGTCGGCCCGCAGCGCATCCAGCGTGGGGGCCGTCAGCAAGGTGGGCAGCAGGCAGCGGTGCGGCCCGCTGTAGTCGGGCAGGAAATCCAGCGTCAGCCCGTGGGCGGCAAAGGCCTCGGCCTGGTACAGCGCGCGTCCGCCGGGGGGGTTGAGGTAGCGCTGGCCGCCCAGCGCCTGCACGATGGCCAGCACCCGGTCCTGGGCCCGCAGCGCGGGGTCGATGCCCAGGCTGGAGCTGCGCACCAGCGTGGCTGGCAGGTCCAGCAGCCCGGCCACCAGCCGCAGGCCGGCTTCCAGGTGGTCCACCAGCGGGCCCTGCAGGGGCCGGTGCAGGAAGGCCCGCACCGCCTGCGCCGCCTCGCCCGAGGCGCGCGGCCAGTCGGCGTGCCGGGCCAGGCGCTCGGCCCACAGCGCATCGGCCTGATCGGCAAAACGCAGGTCCTGGATGCGGGTCTCGCGCGCGGCCGGGGCCAGCGGCAGCGTCAGCCATTCCAGCCCGCCGGCCGGGGCCGGCACCTCGGTGCGGTGGACCCGGCCGCGCGCGCGGTGCTGCACGCAGTCGAACAGCACGAACACATCGGCCTGGGCCAGCAGGCGGAAGTAGCCGGCGTAGGGAAAGAAGTAGGGCTGCATCACCGCCACCGTGCGGGGGCGTGTCGGGGCGGGCATGGGCAAAGGGGCAAGTGGGGGGATGAAGTGTGCAAGCATGCCACGCCCCCGGGGATGGGCGCCTCTACACTATGGCCAGAGCCAGCAGGCGGGAAGGCATCCGAACATGAAGTTGGTGGCGGTGGTGGGCGTGATGGATGAGCGGGTGTTGCTGCCCGGCTGCGTGCGCCACCTGTACGAGATCGGCGTGGACGAGGTGGTGGTGCGCGATGCCGGCTCCACCGATGGCAGCCTGGAATGGGCCCAGGCCCACCAGGGGCCGCGCCTGCGGCTGGTGCCGGTGGGCGAGGACGAGAAGACCCAGCCGTCGGCCTGGCATGCGCGCGAGCGCGAGATCGCCGAGCAGACCCGGGCCGACTGGGTGCTGCACCTGGATGCCGACGAGTTCTGGCTGCCTGCCACCGGCCGGCTGCGCGACAGCCCGCAGTGGCAGGACGATGGCCTGGACCTGCTTCGGGTGCCCCGCTACAACGTGGCCCTGGGCCCGCAGGGGCTGGACCTGCCCTGGCCGCCCACGCCCGCGGTGTACGACCGGCTCTGGCTGTTTGCGCGCCCCATCCCCGAGTTCCGCCAGCACCTGGCGACGCACCCGCTCACGCCCTGGATCTCCGGCGTGCCGGTGCCCAAGATCGCGGTGCGGCCGCGTCACCTGGCCAGCCTGGAACTGGGCTGCCACGATGCCCAGGGCCAGCCGGGCCAGCCCTTTGTCCGGGCGCTGTCGCGCGACCTCATCACCGCCCACCTGCCGTTCAGCACGGCCGAGCGTTTCGCCCGCAAGCTGGCCAACATCCGCGCCCTGTTCAGCGCCTATCCAGACCGCTTTCCGCCCGGCGCGGCCTGGCACTGGCGGCGCTGGGCCGCATTGCCGGACGAGGCGGCGGTGCAGGCCGAGTTCGCGCTGCAGCACCTGGATGCGCAGGAATTCGCGAGCCTGCGGGCCGAGGGCGCCCTGCAATCGGCCCGCCAGCTGCTGGATCATCCGGAGGGGCATCCCGATGGCCACTGAGCCTGCCGACCTCACGCCGGCCCTGCTGGGCGGCGTGCCGCTGTTCGACCGGACGCTCTACGTTGGGCGGCCCAGCATGGCGCCCGAGGCCGAGGTGCATGCGCGCATCCAGAGCGCACTGGACCGGCGCTGGCTGACCAACGATGGCCCGCTGGTGCAGGAACTGGAACATCGCTGCGCCGAGCGCCTGCAGGTGCCGCACTGCATCGCGGTGGCCAATGCCACGCTGGGGCTGGAGGTGGCGCTGCGCGCGCTGGGGGTGCAGGGCGAGGTGCTGCTGCCGGCCTTCACCTTCATCGGCACGGCGCATGCGGCGCAGTGGCTGGGCCTCACACCGGTGTTCTGCGATGTGCGCGACGCCGACCATGGCCTGGACCCGGCCGAGGTGGCGCGCCGCATCACCCCGGCCACCGGCGCCATCCTGGGGGTGCATCTGTGGGGCCGGGCCTGCGCGGTCGAGGCCTTGGAGGACATCGCCCGCCGGCACGGCATCCCGCTGATTCTGGACGCGGCCCATGCCATGGGCTGTGGTCATGCGGGCCGGCCCCTGGGCTCGCGCGGCACGGTGGAGGTGTTCAGCCTGCATGCCACCAAGGGCCTGAATTCGCTCGAAGGCGGGCTGGTCACCACCACCGACGAGGCGCTGGCCCAGCGCATCCGGTTGATGCGCAACTTCGGCATCCCGGACGAGGACCAGGTGAGCTGCGTGGGCACCAATGCCAAGATGAACGAGTTCAGCGCCGCGGTGGGGCTGTGCAACCTCGACCACTTCGACGACCTGTGTGCCCACAACCACCGTCTCTACGAGGCCTATGCGACGGCCCTGGCCGGTGTGCCCGGCCTGCGGCTGGTGGCCCCGGCGCCGGGAGAGGCCTTCAGCCACCACTACATCGTGCTGGAGGTGCTGCCCGGCGCGGCGCTCGACCGTGATCAGCTGGTGCGCCTGCTGCGGGCGGAGAACGTCTATGCCCGGCGCTACTTCCGGCCGGGCTGTCACCGCGGTGAGCCGTATCGGTCCCGTCCGGGCGGCCCGCCGTCGCTGCCGGTCACCGACCGGCTCAGCCAGACCCTGTTGCAGCTGCCCTCGGGCCGGCAGTTGTCGCCCGACGAGGCGCAGCGCCTGGGCCAGCGGCTGGCCAACTGGGGACGGCATGGCGCCGAGGTGGCCGCGCGCCTGCGCGAGGCCGGAGCCACATGAGCACCGGCTGGCCGGCCCATTGGACCGAGGCCCAGCGCAGCCAGGCCGAGGCCCTGCTGCCCATGGCCCGTCTGCGCGAGGGGCTGCTGGCGCCGCGCCCGCAGTTCTATGGCCTGCGACCGGCCAAGGACGCGCTGGCCGCGGCGCTGGGCGTGCAGGCGCTGGTGGAGGGCTGGATGGCGGCCCTGGATCAGCCGGGGGCCTGGCAGGCCCGCTGGTACACGCTGCGGCCGCTGCTGGGTGAGGCCCAGGCGCGCGGCTGGCCGGTGACCGTCTTTTCGGCCAGCCGCGAGGTCGAGGTGCCGGTGCTGCCGGCGGTGGGCGCGCCGGACCAGCCCGCTGGCCGATACCGCTGCCGCAGCATGGCCCTGGTGCGGCTGCCGGATGCGGTGGTGCACAGCAAGTCCAATCTGGTCCGGGTGGGCGAGGTGGCCCTGCTGGACCATCAGAACGACGAGTTCGCGCATGTGCCCTGCCACCTCAGCACCGATGGCGCGGTGCTGGCCCACGCGGGCGAGCAGGTGGCCCTGCCCGACCGCGCAGACCTGCCGGAGCTGCCGCGGGCGCTGTCCCTGCTGGGGCTGCATTCATTCGCCTACGGCCATTGGCTGGAGGAGCTGTTCCCCAAGCTTTGGGCCTGCCTGGGCGTGCCGGGGGTCGAGACCCTGCCCGTGCTGGTCGATGCCCAGATGCCGGCGCAGCACCTGGAGTCTCTGGCGCTGGCACTGGGTGGTCTGGACCGGGTGCGCACCGTGCGGCCCGGCGAGGCCCTGCGGGTGCGGGCGCTGTGGGCGGTCACCGCGCCACTGTTCTATCCGATCGGTCCGGCGCCCGGGGCCGAGGACGGGGTGGGCTGGCATGTGATGGATGGCCCCTGGATGGCGGCCTGCCTGCAGCGGCTGTCGGCCCGCTGGGCCGAGGCCGTGCCTGGCGGACCCCTGCGCCGGCTCTACCTGGCGCGCTCCGACAGCCAGCACCGTCGGCTGCTCAACCGTCCCGCGGTGGAGGCCTGGTTCCGGGACCAGGGCTTTGCCGTGGTCGACTGCAATGGCTTGTCGTTCCGGGACCAGCTGGCGCTGATGCGCGGTGCCGAGTGGGTGGTGGCGCCGGAGGGCTCGGCGCTCAGCAACACGCTGTTCGCCCCGGCCGGCACGCGCATCGGCGTGCTGGCCGGGCCGCGCGTGGTGCACCACGAGTCCTATGCCCAGGTGACGCAGGCGCTGGGCCAGCACCTGTGCCTGTGCCATGGCCAGCAGCCGGCGGCCTTGCGACCGGGAGAGTACTTCGGCAATTACGAGATCGACCTGGCCCTGCTGCCCCAGTTGCTGCAGCGGCTCGAGGCCGGTGGTGCCGCGGCCTGACGGACGGACCGCATGCGCACGACCGACCGGTTGATCAGCAGCGAGGACCCCCAGGCCTGGCAGGCGGCCCTGGCCGGGGTGCCGCACAGCTTCTACGCCAGTTGGGACTGTTGCCACGCCGCCGCCCTCAACACCGGGCGGCCGACCTGGTTGTACGTGGGCGAGCAGCAAGGGGTGCGGGTGGTCTGTCCGTTCTCGGTGCGTGAGCGCGATGGCGCGCTGGACTGGGTGACGCCGGTGGGCTTCTCCGGCTTCGCCAGCAACGGCGCCTGGCCTGGCTTTGCGGCGCACTGGGCGGCATTCGCCCGGGCCCAGGGGGCGGTCTGCGGCTACATCGCCCAACACCCGGCCTTCGGGGATCCTTCGCTCGAAGGGGCGCCGGCCGGCGATGAGATGCTGTACTTCCTGGACCTGCAGTCGGGGCTGGACGGCGTGCTGGCCCAAGCGGGCACCGACCGGCGGCGCGACTGGCGGCGCTGGCAGGAGCAGGGCCATCGGTTCATCCTGGAGCGGGATCACCTGGCTGAATTCATGCGGGCCCAGCACCGTCCCTTCCTGGACCGGATGGGGGCCGGCCCGGCCGCCTATTGGAACGACGCGGCCCTGACCACCCTGCTGCGGGCGCCGGGGGCCGGCTTGTTGGGCTCCGCCGACATGGAGGGCCGCCTGGTGGCGGTCACGCTCTACGGCTGGACGCCCTGGGGCGCGGAAGGGGTGATCCAGGCGGCCCTGCCCGAGGGGCGCCACCACACGACGGCCTTGATGCTGGGCGGGGTGCGGGACCTGGCCGAGCGCGCGGTGCCCTGGCTCAATCTGGGCGGTGGGGTGCGTCCGGGCGACAACGTGGCGGCCGCCAAGCTGCGCTGGCGTCCCCGCTCCCAGGCCTTTCGGCGCCTCAAGCAGGTGTATGACCCGGCCCGCTACGCCGAGCTGTGCGCCGCCGCGGGCGTGCCCGCCAGCGTGGGGGACGGCTATTTCCCGGCCTACTACGCCGCCCGGCCGGCCTCAGGCGCCGAGCCAGTCGCTCAGGAACCGGTCCAGCGCTGACGGATCGATGCGGTAGTCGTTCCAGAAGCGCCAGAACGGGTGCTCGGTGTGGTGCGGGCTGTCGGTGGCGCAGGGGCCGGTCACGACAGTGAACGGCAGGTTGAGCGCAGTGGCGGTGGCGCTCAGGTCCAGCAGAGGCTGGGTGTACGGGGAGGTCAGCAGGGCCATGCGGGTGCCGGCCTGGGCGAAAAAACCCAGCAGGGCGTTCGACCCTTCCGGCGCGACGATCCAGCGGGCCTGCCGTACCAGGTTCCATTGCGCCAGCAGGGTGTGTTCCTCGGGCAGCACGCGCACGAAGCCATGTCGGGCCAGGACCGCGTCCACCGCCTCGTGGTTCACGATCGCCTTGTGGCGTCCTGGGCGCCGGGCCAGGTACAGGCGGTCGATGCCGGTGGGCTGGCTCAGGGCCTGGTCAGCAGCTTCGGCCGTGGACTGGATCAGCCTGGCCATGCGCCAGGGTGCGGTCAGCAGGCGCACCGCGTCCGTGTTGCTGGCAAGCGAGGGGCAGAAGCCCGGGTAGCTGACATTGGGCGCACACCAGAGGCGCTTGACGCGCAGCCGGCCCAGGTAGGGCAGCACCCGCAGCGGGGTGTCGGGCGGCAACAGGGCGGGCAGGGCTTCGCGCACCGTGGCCGGCGCACTGGCGTCCACCAGCACCGGCATGCCGCCCGGCCAGCCGGCCAGGCGGGCGGTGGCCAGCTTGGGCAGGTATTCACTCAGCCAGTGGCCAAAGTCGTGCGCATGGTGGCCGCCCAGCCAGAAGGCCTCCTCGATCACCGGCGCGGGCTCGGCGCTGTCCATCACCCACCAGTGGTCCGCCTCGGCGTGCAACACCTGGGCGTCGAAGATGAACTGGTCGTGGGTCCGGCTGGCCTCGTCGCTTTCGACGTCGTGCAGCACCTGGTCGCGCCACAGCAGCAACTCCGAGCGGCCCCGGACGGCCACGTCCTCCAGGCAAGTCAGGTAGCCGGCGCGGTCGGTGACCGGGCAGGGCTGATCGTCGCCCTCGCCGACCACTTGCATGCGCGGCAGGGTGGCGGTCTTCCCGCCGGGCCAAAGCTCGTGGTAACACCGCCCCTGCGTGCGGGCGGCCTCGCGCAGCGGGGTCACCGGCAGCCGGCGCAGGCGCTCCATGTCTGGCAACTGCAAGGGCTCGCGCACCACGGCGTGGGCCTGTTGCACGCCCAGGCGGGCCACCAGCTCGCGCTTGAAGCCGATGGAGGCCATCAGGTGGCCGTAGAGCGGGATGTCCCGCCGCAGTTGGTCGAGCAGGTCGGCGATGTCGGGCATGGGCAGAGCCCGGACTCTACACGCTGCCCGACCCGCCGAGCCGCCTGTGTCAGTCGATCAGACCCAGCTGGCGGATGCGCGCGATCACCTTGTCGGCTGCTTCCTCGGCCGTGCAGTTGGTGGTGTTCACGCGGATCTCCGGCAGTTCCGGCGCCTCGTAGGGCGAGCTGATGCCGGTGAAGTTGGCGATCTCACCGCGGCGGGCCTTCTTGTACAGACCCTTCACGTCGCGGTCTTCGGCCACGTTCAGCGGGGTGTCGACATAGACCTCGATGAACTCGCCTTCACCCATCAGGCTGCGGGCCATCGCGCGCTCCGAGCGGAAGGGCGAGATGAAAGCGGTCATCACGATCAGGCCGGCATCCACCATCAGCTTGGCCACCTCGGCCACGCGGCGGATGTTCTCCACCCGGTCGGCTTCGGTGAAGCCCAGGTCCTTGTTCAGCCCGTGGCGGATGTTGTCGCCGTCCAGCAGATAGGTGTGGCGACCCATCGCGAACAGCTTCTTCTCGACCAGGTTGGCAATGGTGGACTTGCCGGCGCCGGACAGGCCGGTGAACCACAGCACCGCGGGCTTCTGGCCCTTGGCTTCGGCGCGGGCGGTCTTGTTGACGTCCACCGGCTGCAGGTGGATGTTGTGCGAGCGGCGCAGCGCGAAGTGCATCATCCCGGCGCCGACCGTGTTGTTGGTCAGGCGGTTGATCAGGATGAA
This sequence comes from Ideonella benzenivorans, assembly GCF_020387415.1. GTDB lineage: Bacteria > Pseudomonadota > Gammaproteobacteria > Burkholderiales > Burkholderiaceae_C > Ideonella > Ideonella benzenivorans. Next base: position 241,717 of record NZ_JAGWCB010000006.1, read on the forward strand.
GCCACCGGTGTCGCGGTTGTCGGTGTAGGGGTCGAAGGCGATGGGCCGGTCCAGCGCCAGGTTGACCACGCCGATCTCGTTGAGCTCGAGCTGCTTGGCCGCCAGGTGCTCCATCGTGTTGACGTTCACCTTGTACTTGGGCTCGGTGATCGTCGCGGTCACCAGCTGGGTGCCGATCTTCAGCAGGTAAGGCCGGCCCGGCAGCAGCGGCTCCTCGGTCATCCACACCACGGTGGCCTCGAACTGGTCGGCCACCTCGGCCGGCGACTCGGCGATCGAGACCACATCGCCGCGCGAGATGTCGATCTCGTCTTCCAGCGTCAGCGTGATGCTCTGGCCGGCGATCGCCTCGGGCAGGTCCCCGTCCAGCGAGACGATGCGGGCCACCTTGCTCTCGCGGCCCGAGGGTTGGGCGCGCACCCGGTCGCCGGGCTTGATCACGCCGCTGGCGACCAGGCCGCAGAAGCCGCGGAAGTCCAGGTTGGGGCGGTTGACCCATTGCACCGGCATGCGGAAGGGCAGCTTCTGCAGGCGCGTCTCGTCGATCTCGCAGGTTTCCAGGAAGCCCATCAGCGTCGGCCCGTGGTACCAGGTCGTGTGCAGGCTGCGTTCGGTCATGTTGTCGCCCTTCAGGCCCGACAACGGGATGCTGGTGATGTCTTCCAGCCCGATCTGCTTGGCGAACTCGCGGTAGTCCTCGTCGATCTTGCGGAACACGTCTTCCGAGAAGTCGACCAGGTCCATCTTGTTGATGGCCAGCACCACCTTGCGGATGCCGATCAGCTTGACCAGGTAGCTGTGGCGGCGGGTCTGGGTCAGCACGCCCTTGCGCGCGTCGATCAGGATCACCGCCACATCGGCGGTCGAGGCGCCGGTGATCATGTTGCGGGTGTACTGCTCGTGGCCCGGGGTGTCGGCGACGATGAACTTGCGGCGGTCGGTCGAGAAGAAGCGGTAGGCCACGTCGATCGTGATGCCTTGCTCGCGCTCGGCGGCCAGGCCGTCGACCAGCAGCGCGAAGTCGAGGTCACCGCCCTGGGTGCCCCACTTCTTGGAGTCGTTCTCCATCGCGGCCAGCTGGTCCTCGAAGAGCATCTTCGATTCGTAGAGCAGGCGCCCGATGACGGTCGACTTGCCGTCGTCCACGGAGCCGCAGGTGATGAAGCGCAGCAGGCTCTTGTTCTCGTGCTGCTTGAGGTACTTCTCGATGTCGGTGGAGATCAGGTCCGAAACGTGGGCCATGGTCAATTCCTTCGAAACGGGTGTGGGGTGTTCAACCCAGTGGCGTGCGCGGATCCGGCTTGGCCGGTCCGCCGCGCGAGCCCCCTCGGGGGGCAGCGACCGGCAGGGAGCGTGGGGGCTTTAGAAATAGCCTTCCTGCTTCTTCTTCTCCATCGAGGCCGCGCTGTCGTGGTCGATCATGCGGCCCTGGCGCTCGGAGGTGCGGGTCAGCAGCATCTCCTGGATGATGTCGGTCAGGGTGTCGGCCGTGGATTCGACCGCGCCGGTCAGCGGGTAGCAGCCCAGGGTGCGGAAGCGCACGCTCTTCATCATCGGCACCTCGCCCGGGCGCAGTGGGAAGCGCTCGTCGTCCACCATGATCAGGGTGCCGTCGCGTTCGACCACCGGCCGCTCGGCCGCGTAGTACAGCGGCACGATGGGGATGTTCTCCAGGTAGATGTACTGCCAGATGTCCAGCTCGGTCCAGTTGGAGATCGGGAAGACGCGGATCGACTCGCCCTTCTGCTTGCGGCCGTTGTAGAGGTGCCAGAGCTCGGGGCGCTGGTTCTTCGGGTCCCAGCGGTGCTGCGCGGTGCGGAACGAGAAGATGCGCTCCTTGGCACGGCTCTTCTCCTCGTCGCGGCGGGCACCGCCGAAGGCGGCATCGAAGCCGTACTTGTCCAGCGCCTGCTTCAGGCCCTGGGTCTTCCACATGTCGGTGTGGATCTGCGAGCCATGCTCGAAGGGGTTGATGCCCAGCGCCTTGGCTTCGGGGTTCTGGTAGACCAGCAGCGTCATGCCCAGCTCCTGGGCCATGCGGTCGCGCATCTCGTACATGGCCCGGAACTTCCAGGTCGTGTCCACGTGCAGCAGCGGGAAGGGGGGCGGCGCCGGGTAGAAGGCTTTCTTGGCCAGGTGCAGCATCACCGCCGAGTCCTTGCCAATCGAATAGAGCATCACGGGGTTGTCGGCTTCCGCGACGACCTCGCGCATGATGTGGATGCTTTCGGCTTCCAGTCGCTGCAGGTGGGTCAGGCTCATGGTGGGTTCCGTGGTGGGCTGTGCAAAAGAGGACGAAATGGGAGAGGCCGGGACGCGTCGGGCCGCTGTGACGGCCCGTGGCACGGGCAGCGGTTCGGCCTGGGCGGCAGGATGGGCCGGCGGTGGTGCGGGCACCGTCGCGGAGGTGTCGGGCCGCGCCTCGGCCTGGGTGCGCGCCTGCGGGGCCACCGGGCAGGGCTGCAGCGTCAGCCGGGGCTGGCGGGCCAGCCAGTCCCGCAGGGCCGGCGCCCGGTCCAGCGCGGGTCCGTGCAGCCAGACACGCCAGGCGCCGCTGCGGCTGCGCAGCAGGCGGTCCAGGAAGTCGATGTAGGTGTCGGTGCTGGCCAGGCGTTCGACCGGCAGCCAGCGCAGGCTGCCGCGCGGTGAGACGGCCAGCACCAGCCCGCCGGGGGCCGGCCGGTCCGGGTGGGCCAGGGTGCCGGCCCAGGCCTGCTGGCCGGTGGTCTGGCGCATGCCCGGGTCCCAGTGGGTGTCCAGCCAGCGGCTGCCTTCGGCCTGCGTGGCCGCCAGTTCACGCAGCGGGCGCAGCGCCAGGCCCCAGCGTTCCAGCAGGCGAGACAGCGCACGTGGCTGCAGGGTCAGGCCAAAGCGCGTCTGGGCCAACCCTTGCAGCGCGGCACCATCCCACAAGGCCACGGCCAGGCCGGCCTGCTCCGGGGTCTGGGTCAGCGCGGCCTGCCGCAGCTCGGCCTCCTGGGCGGCGCTCAGCACGCGGCCGGTGCCGCGCGGCCGGCCGCGCTCGCCCACGTCAATGGCCTGCCATCCGCCCCGCTCGAAGGCTTGGCAGGCCTTGATGATGGTCGGCACACTCAGGCCGGTTTCTTCCCGGATGCGTGACAGGCTCAGGCCGTCCACCCGCAACTGAACCGCCCGCCGGCGGCGCGCATTCAGCTCATCCAGTTCGGGGGCGACGTGGGGCACGAAGTGTGGTCATTAAATGTTTTAGGGAGTTTCATTCTGCCATCCGGTCTGCACAATGCCATATCCCTCATATGAAAGTGACCCCATGCAAGAGACCTCTGCCACCGTCGCCCTGCTGGATCGCCTGGTGCCCCTGATCCGGGAGGCTGGCCGCGTCATCATGGACATTTATGCGACCGACTTCGACGTGACCCAGAAGGGGGATGCGTCCCCCGTCACCCAGGCCGACCAGAAGGCCGAGGAGGTCATCCTGGCCGGGCTGGCCGAGATCGCGCCCGGCATCCCGGTGGTGGCCGAGGAGTCGGTGGCCGCGGGGCGGGTGCCGGAGGTGAAGGAGCGTTTCTTCCTGGTCGACCCGCTGGACGGGACCAAGGAGTTCATCAGCCGCAATGGCGAATTCACCGTCAACATCGCGCTGGTCGAGCACGGCGTGCCGGTGCTGGGCTTGGTCTATGCGCCGGCCATCGGGCGGTTGTTCGGTGGCGTGGCCGGTGCCGGAGCCTGGTTGGAAGACACGCACGGCCGGCGCACCATCGCCTGCCGCCCGGTGCCGGCCGAGGGCCTGACCGTGGTGGCCAGCCGTTCGCACGGCGACGAGACCGCGCTGGACGCCTTCCTCGCTGGGCGCAAGGTGGCGTCGCGCACCAATGCCGGCTCGTCCTTGAAGCTCTGCCTGGTGGCCGCCGGCGAGGCCGATCTCTACCCGCGCCTGGGTCGCACGATGGAGTGGGACATCGCCGCCGGCGATGCCGTGCTGCGGGCCGCGGGGGGCAAGGTCACCGTGGTGGCCGACGGGCAGCCGCTGCGCTATGGCAAGCCGGGCTTCGACAACCCCCATTTCGCCGCGGCCGGTCTCTGAGTCGGTCGCCGGGCTGTCCATGCCGGGGCCACGGACGCTGACCCCCGATCTGCTGGCCACGCTGCGCTGTGTGGCCTGGCATGGGCGTGGCGTGGGCCGGATTCCGACCCTGCCGGGCCTGTTGGACGGTTGGCGCCTGGTGCCGGCGGCCCGGGCCGAGGCCGAAGGCGCCCAGGCCGTGCTGGCCTGGGGCCGCAAGCCGAGCGCACAACGGGCCGAAGCCTGGGCCCGCCGGCGGGGGCTGCCGGTGCTTTGGCTGGAGGACGGCTTCCTGCGCTCGGTCGGCCTGGGGGCGGACGAGCCGCCACTGTCGATCGTGCTGGACGACCAGGGCATCTACTACGACGCCAGCCGGCCCTCGCGCCTGGAGGCGTTGGTGCAGCTGCCGTTGACCGAGGCCCGGCGGCAGCGGGCCGAGGCCCTGCAGGCCGCCTGGCAGGCCGCGCGGGCGTCCAAGTACAACCAGGCCCGGGAATGGACTGGCCAGCTGGCGCCGGGCGACGTGCTGGTGGTGGACCAGACCGCTGGTGACGCCTCGATCGCCGGGGCGCAGGCCGATGCCGGGAGCTTTCGGCGCATGCTGGACGCGGCCCTGGACGAGCACCCGTCGGCCACCGTCTGGCTCAAGGTGCATCCGGACGTGCTGGCCGGGCGCAAGCGCGGTCACTTTGCCGATCTGACCCCGGGCCAGCGCAGCCGGGTGCGGGTGCTGGCGGCGCCGGTGCACCCAGCCGGCCTGCTGGCGCAGGCGACGGCGGTGTACGTGGTCAGCTCGCAAATGGGCTTCGAGGCCCTGCTGTGGCAGCGGCCGGTGCGCTGCTTCGGCCTGCCGTTCTACGCCGGCTGGGGCCTCACGCAGGACGAGCTGCCCGCGCCGGCGCGCCGCCGCCCGGTCGAAGGGTCGGCGCTGGTCCATGCGGCCCTGGTGGACTATCCGCGCTACCTGGATCCGGAGACCGGCGGGCCCTGCAGCCCCGAGCGCCTGCTGGCCTGGATTGGCCTGCAGCGGCAGCAGCGTGAGCGCTTTCCGGCCGAGGTGATGGCGGTCGGTTTCTCCGGCTGGAAGCTGGCCAGCCTGCGGCGTTTTCTGGCCGGCAGCCGGATCGTGTCCGGTTCGGCGGCGGCGGCGCAGACCTTTGCCGGGCCGGTGGCGGTCTGGGGCCGGCGGGCCTGGCCGCCGGCCGAGCCGAGGCGGCTGCTGCGGGTCGAGGACGGCTTTCTGCGCTCGGTCGGCCTGGGCGCGGATCTGGTTCAGCCCCTGTCCTGGGTGATCGACGGCCGCGGGCTGCATTACGACGCCCGCCGACCGTCCGACCTGGAGCACGCGCTGGCACAGGGGGCGTGTGATGGGGCGCTGCGGGCCCGCGCCCAGCGCCTGCGCGAACGGCTGGTGGCCGCCGACCTGACCAAGTACAACGTGGGGCAGGGGGGCTGGCAGCGTCCGCCGGGCGACAAGCCGGTGGTGCTGGTGGTGGGGCAGGTGGAGTCCGACGCCTCGCTGGCCCTCGGCTCCCCCCGAATCCGTACCAACCTGGGCCTGCTGCAGGCCGTGCGGCACGAACGGCCGGACGCCTGGCTGGTCTACCGGCCGCACCCCGATGTGGTGGCGCGGCTGCGGGCCCGGGGGGCGGACGAGGACGAGGCCGGCCGCTGGTGCGATGAGATCGTGGCCGATCCGCCGATCACCGCGTTGCTGCAGCAGGTGGACGAGGTGCATGTGCTCACTTCGCTGGCGGGTTTCGAGGCCCTGCTGCGCGGTCGGCGGGTGGTCTGCTGGGGCCTGCCCTTTTATGCCGGCTGGGGCCTGACCGAGGACCGCCTGCCGGCGCCCCGGCGGGGGCGGCCGCGTGACCTGGACGAATTGGTCGCGGCGGCGCTGATCCAGTACCCCACCTATGTCAGCCGCCGGACCGGGCACTTCACCACCCCCGAAGGCGCGCTGGACGAGTTGCTGGCCTGGCGGGCGGAGGCGGCGTCAGCCCAGTCGCGTCTGCCCGGCTGGCGGCGGCTCTGGCAGGCCGCGCGGCGGGCCGTGCTGCGCGAAGCGGTCGCCTGGCGACGTCGACAGGTGCCCGAAGACGATGATTTCGTGAAGAATGGTGATGAATTCCCGCCAGGGCCTGTGAATTAGGGGATGGTCAGCCCTTCTGGGCTCCCGCAGACTCGGCTCATCTTCTATCGGCGAAGCAGACTTTCGGCATGCCAGGGGCGTGGCGAGAGGCCGGCTTGGCTGGAAGGCCTGCAGTACCATGGTCCCGTCCTCCCTTCAAGAACTGCTGTCGCACGACCGCACCCTGCTGCTGCAGGGGCCCATGGGGCCGTTCTTTGCCCAGCTGGCCCAGGTGCTGCGGGCGCATGGGCAGCAGGTCTGGAAGGTGAACTTCAACGGTGGAGACGAGTTCTTCTTCCCGCCGGCGGAAGGTGTGCTCCGCTTCGATCGCCCGGGCGCCGAGTGGTCTGAGTACCTGCGTGGCCTGCTGCAGACCCGCGCGATCGACGCCATCGTGCTGTTCGGCCAGACCCGACGCCTGCACGAACAGGCCCTGGCACTGGCCACTTCGCTGGGGGTGCGGGTGTTCGTCTTCGAGGAAGGCTACCTGCGGCCGGATTACGTCACGCTGGAGGTGGGCGGCGTCAACGCCGACTCCTCCCTGCCGCGCGACACCGCCTTCTACCGGGCCCAGGAGCGCCAGGACGAGCCCGATCCCCTGCCCACCGGGCAGAACTTCTGGGGGGTGGCCGAACTGGCGATGCGCTACAGCTGGGCCCTGTGGCGTGCCCGGGCGCAGTTCCCCCATTACGAACACCACCGTTGCCTGCACCCGGTGCGCGAAGGCAGCCGCTGGCTGCTGGGGGGCTGGCGCAAGTGGCGCAGCCGCTGGACGGAGCGCCACATGCAGGCCCAGCTGAGCGACCCGGCCTGCCGCAAACGCTACTTCCTGGTGCCGCTGCAGGTGCACAACGATGCCCAGATCGTGCGCCACTCCCGCTTTGGCTCGGTGGCCGAGTTCATCGTCGAGGTGCTGGAGTCCTTCGCCCAGCATGCGCCGCAGGACCAGCTGCTGGTCTTCAAGCACCACCCGCTGGACCGGCCCTACAACGACTACCGGGCCCTGATCCGCGACCATGCCGCGCGGCTGGGGCTGGACGGGCGGGTGCACTACCTGCACGACCAGCATCTGCCGACCCTGCTGCGCTTCGCCCGCGGGGTGGTGACGGTCAACAGCACCACGGGTCTGCAGTCGCTCTACCACGGCACGCCGGTGGTGACGCTGGGCGAGTGCTTCTATGCCGTGCCTGGCCTGGTGCACGCGGGGCCGCTGGAGACCTTCTGGCGGCAGCCCGGGCGGGTCAACCGCCCCTTGTTCCTGAAGTTCCGCGCCCACGTGCTGCGCGAAACCCAGCTCAACGCCAGCTTCTACGCCGCGGCGCCCGGCTTGCCGGACATCGGCGCGGTGCTCAGCACCGGTGACAGCCGCCGCCGTGCGCTGGCCTCGTCCACGCCCAGCGCCGCCGACCAGGCGGCCAGTTGGTCCTCGCCCACTGCGCCCACATTGAAGTAGGCCGCCTGTGGGTGGGCCAGGTAGAAGCCGCTGACGCTGGCGGCCGGCGTCATCGCCATGCTTTCGGTCAGGCCCATGCCGATCGCCTCGGCCTGCAGCACGCGGAACATGTCGGCCTTGACGCCGTGGTCCGGGCAGGCCGGGTAGCCCGGCGCCGGGCGGATGCCCTGGTACTTCTCGGCGATCAACTCGGCATTGCTCAGCGCTTCCTGCGGCGCGTAGCCCCAGAGCTCGGTGCGCACCCGCTGGTGCAGGCGCTCGGCAAAGGCCTCGGCCAGGCGGTCGGCCAGGGCCTTGAGCAGGATGGCGTTGTAGTCGTCGTGCGCGGCCTCGAACTCGGCCGCCTTCTGGTCGGCACCCAGGCCGGCCGTCACCGCGAACAGGCCGATGTGGTCGGCGCCCTGGCCCTTGGGGGCGATGAAGTCGGCCAGGGAGCGGTTGGGGCGGGGCACGCCGTCGATCACCGGGCGCTCCTGCTGCTGGCGCAGCGGGGCCCAGCGCATCAGCACCTCCTGCCGGGTCTCGTCGCGGTAGATCTCGATCACGTCGTCGTCCACCGTGTTGGCCGGGTAGAAGGCCAGCACGCCGTTGGCCTGCAGCCAGCGGCCGTCGATCAGGCGCTTGAGCATGGCCTGGCCATCGGCCAGGACCTTGCGGGCGGTGTCGCCCACCACCGCGTCGTCCAGGATGGCCGGGAAGGGGCCGGCCAGGTCCCAGGTCTGGAAGAAGGGGCCCCAGTCGATGCACGGGGCCAGATCCGCCAGGTCATAGTGGCGGAACTCGCGTCGGCCCAGGAACTTGGGCGCCGGCGGCAACTGCGCCCAATCCACCGGGGTCTTGTTGGCGCGGGCCTGGGCCAGTGTCACCAGCGGGGTCTGCTTCTTGTTGGCGTGCTGCAGGCGCACCCGCTCGTAGTCGGCCTCCAGCTCGGCGATGTAGGCGGCAGCGCGCTCGTCGCTCAGCAGGTCCGAGCACACGCCCACCGCGCGCGAGGCGTCGGGCACGTAGACGACAGGGCCGTCGTAGTTCGGCGCGATCTTCACCGCGGTGTGCACCCGGCTGGTGGTGGCGCCGCCGATCAGCAGCGGCATCTGGCGCCCGGCAAACCAGGGGTCGCGCGCCATCTCGGCGGCCACGTGCTGCATCTCCTCCAGGCTGGGCGTGATCAGGCCGGACAGGCCGATGATGTCCGCGCCCTCGGCCTTGGCCTTGGCCAGGATGTCCTGACAGGGGACCATCACCCCCATGTTCACGACCTCGAAGTTGTTGCACTGCAGGACCACCGTGACGATGTTCTTGCCGATGTCGTGCACATCGCCCTTGACGGTGGCGATGACGATCTTGCCCTTGGGTTTCACGTCGCCGCCGGCGTCGGCCAGGGCCTGCTTCTCGGCCTCGATGTAGGGCAGCAGGTGGGCCACCGCCTGCTTCATCACGCGGGCGCTCTTGACCACCTGGGGCAGGAACATCTTGCCGGCGCCGAACAGGTCGCCCACCACGTTCATGCCGGCCATCAGCGGGCCTTCGATGACGTGCAGCGGGCGGCCGCCGCGGGCGTGGATGGCCTGCCAGGCCTCCTCGGTGTCGACCTCGATGAAGTCGGTGATGCCATGCACCAGGGCGTGCGAGAGGCGCTCGTTGACCGGCGCGGCGCGCCAGGCCAGCTTGGCGCTGTCGTCCTTGGCGGCGCCCTTGACCTGCTCGGCGATCTCCAGCAGGCGCTCGGTGGGGGACTTGGCGGCCTCGCCGGGCTGCAGGACCGGCGTGCGGTTGAGCACCACGTCTTCGACGCGCTCGCGCAGCACCGGGTCCAGGTCGTCGTACACGCCGACCATCCCGGCGTTGACGATGCCCATGTCCATGCCCGCCTGGATGGCGTGGTACAGGAACACGGTGTGGATGGCCTCGCGCACCGGCTCGTTGCCGCGGAAGCTGAAGCTCACGTTGGACACGCCGCCCGACACCTTGGCGCCGGGCAGGTGCTGCTTGATCCAGCGGGTGGCTTCGATGAAGTCCACCGCATAGTTGTCATGCTCCTCGATGCCGGTGGCAATCGCGAAGATGTTGGGGTCGAAGATGATGTCCTCGGGCGGGAAGCCCACCTGCTCGACCAGGATGCGGTAGGCCCGCTCGCAGATCGAGGTCTTGCGCTGGTAGGTGTCGGCCTGGCCCTGTTCGTCGAAGGCCATCACCACGGTGGCGGCGCCATAGCGCCTGATCAACCGGGCCTGGCGGATGAACTCGGCCTCGCCCTCCTTCAGGCTGATGGAGTTGACGATGCCCTTGCCCTGGATGCACTTGAGGCCGGCCTCGATCACGCTCCACTTGGAGCTGTCGATCATGATGGGCACGCGGGCGATCTCGGGCTCGCTGGCGATCAGGTTCAGGAAGCGCACCATCGCCGCCTGGCTGTCCAGCATCGCCTCGTCCATGTTGACGTCGATGATCTGGGCTCCGTTCTCCACCTGCTGGCGGGCCACGGCCAGGGCCTTCTCGTACTCGCCGGCCAGGATCATGCGGGCGAAGACCTTGGAGCCGGTGACGTTGGTGCGCTCGCCGATGTTGACGAACAGGCTCTGCGCGTCGATGGTGAGCGGTTCCAGCCCGGACAGGCGCAGGGGCGGGGGGGCGAAGGGGACGGTGGCAGCGGTCATGGTGGCGGCAACAGGCAGAAACCGGGCCCCTGTCGCGGGCGAGGACGCACGGCACTCACCCACGGCAAGGGGTGAGCGTCGTTGAATTCGTCACCAAGCCTGACGCGGGACCGGTCCGGGACGGGTTCCGCGCTGCAACGCTCCTTGGCAGATGGGCTGCGATTTTAGCCGGCCGGGTCGCCGCGCCCCGGCCACAGCGGCGTGAAATCTGCCCGCCCACCCGCACCAGGCGCGTTGGCGTATGCGCCATCTGGCGCATTGGCGCGACACTGGAGGGCCCTTAAGCTGCGTTCACCCGTGCTTGCTGCACTCCCCATGGCCTTCCGTTTCCTTTCCGCCGACGAGCCCTGGATGATCCAGGCGGCTGAGCTGTTGTGTCGGCCGTCGGTGCTGTCGCAGCTCAGCCGCAGCGATGCCCGCTGCATCGTGTCCTACATGCGGCCCTGCCGCTTTGAGGATGGCGACGTGCTGCTGCAGGAGGGTGACCAGGGCGAGAACGCCCACATGCTGCTGGTGCTGCATGGGGACGTCAGCGTGGAGACCTCGGTGATGAGCCGGGACAACCCCGTCGTGGTGACGGTGCTGGGCGAGGGCAGCCTGATCGGCGAGATGGCGCTGCTCGATGGCGCGCCCCGCATGGCCACCTGCGTGGCCCAGTCCACCGTCATCTGCGCCAGCCTGACCCGGCGCGATCTGCGCCGCCTGATGGACGACGAGCCCGTCGCCGCCGCCCGCTTGCTGGCCAGCATCGGCAGCCGCCTGGCCGAGCGCCTGCGCGAATCCGGCCGCCAGCAGCGGCTCTACCACCAGCTGATGCGGGCGATGCAGGATGAACTCGATGAGGTCAACCGGCAGTTGCAGTACGTGATGGCCGGATCGGCCCAGCGCCAGGGCCCGGGGGAGGGCGCCTCCCCGAACGGGGACACCCTGGCCGGGGATCAGTCCGCCAGCAGCTTGCCGAACAGCGGGTCCTGAGGATGGCGCGGCCGGTAGGGCCGCACCTTCTGCGCGATAGCGGCGATGTGGGCCGGGGTGGTGCCGCAGCAGCCGCCCACGATGTTCAGGAAGCCGGCTTTCGCGAAGTCGCCCATCAGGCCGCCGGTGATCTCCGGCGTCTCGTCGAAGCCGGTCTCGCTCATCGGGTTGGGCAGGCCGGCATTCGGGTAGCAGCTGATGCAGGTGTCCGGCGCGATGCGCCCCAGCTCTTCGATGTAGGGGCGCATCAGCGCCGCGCCCAGGGCGCAGTTCAGCCCGATGGCGATGGGCTTGGCGTGCCGCACCGAATTCCAGAAGGCGGCCACCGTCTGGCCGGACAGGATGCGGCCGGAAGCGTCGGTCACGGTGCCGGAGATGATCACCGGCAGGCGCTCGCCGCTGCGTTCCATCACCTCGTCCAGCGCGAAGATGGCGGCCTTGGCGTTCAGGGTGTCGAAGATGGTCTCGACCAGGAACAGGTCCACCCCGCCATCCAGCAGGGCCTGGGCCTGCTCGGCGTAGGCCGCGCGCAACTCGTCGAAGCTGATGTTGCGGGCGCCCGGGTCGTTCACGTCCGGGCTGATGCTGGCGGTGCGGGGCGTCGGGCCCAGGGCGCCGGCCACGAAGCGCGGCTGCTCGGGGGTGCTGAACTGGTCGGCGGCCTCGCGGGCGATGCGGGCCGCGGCCAGGTTCATCTCGCGGGCCAGCGGGGCCAGGTCGTAATCGGCCTGGGCCACCGAGGTGGCGCCGAAGGTGTTGGTCTCGATGATGTCGGCGCCGGCGGCCAGGTATTGCGCGTGGATCTCGCGGATCACGTCCGGCCGGGTCAGCACCAGCAGGTCGTTGTTGCCCTTGAGGTCCTTGGGGTGGTCCTTCAGGGCCGCGTTGCGGAAATCGGCTTCCTGCAACTTGTAACGCTGGATCATGGTGCCCATCGCCCCGTCGATGATGACGATGCGCTGACGCAACAGGGCCGGCAGGGCGGCGCCGCGCGTGTAATGGGGCTGGGCAGGGGTGTTCATGGGGCTATTCTAAAAAAGGCGGCGTTGCACCTTCGGGCGAGGGGGGCTTGGGGGACACTCAAGTTTCACTCTGAAACGGCCGAAACAAGGCCAGACGAGGCGCCTGCGGGTTGGGTGTGGCCTCACGGGAGTTGAACAAGATGTCAGCAACAGCGGTGATCGCAGTCGAGGATTTGCGGGTGGGGATGTTCATCCACCTCGACGTGGGCTGGATGTCGCACCCCTTTCCGCTGTCGAGTTTCAAGCTCAGTTCGGTCGAGCAGATCGACGTGATCCGCGGGCTGGGCCTGAAGCAGCTGCGCTGGAGCCCCGACCGCAGCGATGCCGACACCCCGGATGTGGCCGCCGAAGCGCCGGCCGACCCCGAGACCGCCGCGGCCGCTGCCTCCGGCAAGCCGGTGGCCGAGGCTGCCCTGGCGGGGCAGGGGGCTGCCGAGGCCGCTCGCAGCCGGGAAGCCGCCTGGCTGGAGGCGCAGCAGGCGGCCCTGCGCGTCTGCGAACGCCAGTACCAGGAGGCCTGCCGCGACCTGCGCCGTATCAACGATGGTGTGGGGGCTGAGCCCCAGCAGGCCCGCGAGGGGGCCGAACGGCTTTCCCAGGCGCTGCTCGACAAGCTGTTGGTCGAGGGCGAGTTGTGCGTGCGCCTGCTGGCCGAGCCGCTGAGCGACCGCGCGACGGCCCATGCGATGAACGTCACGGTGGTGTCGCTGCTGCTGGCCCGCTCCCTGAGCATGGCCGCCCCGGACCTGCTGGATCTGGGCACCGGGGCCTTGCTGCACGACATCGGCAAGCTGGCCCTGCCCGAGCGGGTGCGCCTGCCGCGCGAGGACTTCACCCACGCCGAACAGGCCCTCTACCGCGACCACGTGGCCCAGGGGGTGCTGCAGGGGCAGCGCATGGGGTTGAAGGCCGGGGCGCTGCTGGTGCTGGCCCAGCACCACGAGTACGCCGATGGCTCGGGCTTCCCCCGCGGCTCGAAGCTGGACAGCCAGTCGGTGCCGGCGCGCATCGTCTCGATGGTCAACCTGTACGACAACCTGTGCAATGGCGCGCTGCCGTCGCAGTCGCTGACGCCGCACGAGGCGCTTTCGCGCATGTTCGCCCAGTCGCGCAGCAAGTTCGACGTGGCGATCCTGAGCGGCTTCATCCGCCTGATGGGCATCTACCCGCCCGGCTCGGTGGTGCAGCTCAGCGACGACCGCTACGCCACGGTCACCGCGATCAACGCGGCCCGCCCGCTCAAGCCGCGGGTCCAGGTCTACGACCCGAGCCGCTCCAGCAGCCGGGCCATCCACCTGGATCTGGAGACCACTCCGGACCTGGGCATCCGCCGCAGCCTGCGGGCCGACCAATTGCCGGCCGCCGCCGCCGATTGCCTGGCGCCGCGCCTGCGGGTGGCGTACTTCTTCGACGTGGAACCGGTGAACGCGGACAGCGACACACCGGCCCTGGTGTGATCCCGCTGGAGCCTGGCCTGCTGTCGCGTCCGGCGCTGTTGCTGGGCGCCGACCAGTGGCTGAACGGGCTGGAGGATCCGGCCTGGCTGGTCGATGCCAGCGACTGGCGCGTCTGCCTGCTGAACCCGGCCGCACTGCGCTGGCTGGGCCTGCCGCTGGCGCAGTGTGTCGGGCAGGCCCCGGAAACCCTGCTGCCCGGGCTGGAGGACCAGGTGTTCTGGGCCGAGCTGCGGGCCGGGACGCCGGGGCGGCTGGCCTCCGACACCGAGGTGGCCGGCCCCGAGGGCCTGCGCCAGGTGCACCGCCGCATCGTGCCCTTGGGCGAGCCGGCCCAGGCCTACCTGGTCACGCTGCAGGACCGCAGCCGCGAGGTCCAGGCCACGGCCGAGCGCGAGACCCTGCTGGCCGAGCTGCGGGCCACGCTCGAATCCACCGCCGACGGCATCCTGGTGCTGGACACGGCCGGCCGCATCCGTGCCTTCAACCGCCGCTTCGCTCAGCTCTGGGACCTGCCCGAGCCGGCCCTGGCCGAACCCTCGGACGAGGCGGTGCTGGACTGGATGCGCCGCTCGGTGCTGCAGCCCGAGGCCTACCAGGCCCGGTTGGACGACATCCAGGCACAGCTGCTGCTGACCGGCACCGACACCCTCGCTCTGCTCAACGGACGGCAGCTGGAACGCTACACCCAGCCGCAGTGGCGAGCGGGCCGGCCGATCGGCCGGGTGTACTCCTTCCGCGAGCTGGCGGCCCCCCGGAGCGCCAGCGCGGAGGGGAACCGCATGCCCGGACTGGACGAGACCACCGGCTGGCCCAACCGCCATGGCTTCCTGGAGGCCCTGGACGAGGCCGTGCTGGAAGCGCGCGACGACGGCCAGCCGCTGGCCGTGCTGGCGGTGGAGTTCGACCGCCATGCGCTGTTCTCCGCCGACGGGACGGCCCGTGCCCGCACGATGGCCGAGCTGCTGGAGGCGCTGCGGGCGGCGGTGCGCGAGCCGGCCCGGATCGCGCGCCTGGGCGCGGCCCGTTTCGGGGTGCTGCTGCGCCCGGCGGGCGAGTCGGCCGCCGAGACGCTGGCGCGGCGGCTGGTGCTGCTGGGCAGCCGGCCGGAGCCGGCGCTGCTGGCCACCGCCGGCCTGAAGGTGCATGTGGGGGCGGCGGTCTATCCGCAGGCCGGCTGGTGTGGCGAAGAGCTGCTGCAGCATGCCGAGACGGCCCTGCACCGCGCTCGCGGCGCCGGGGTGTCCGGCTGGGAACTGCACCGCGGCGGTTCGGACCCGGCCCATGAAGGGCGCCGGCGGCAACGGCTGGAACAGGCGGTGCGCGAGGGCCTGTCGAGCCAGGCCTTCCGCCTGCACTACCAGGCCCGCTTCGACAGCGTGAGCGGTGAAGTCCAGGCCATGGAGGCCTTGCTGCGCTGGCAGGATGCGCAGGAGGGCCTGATGCTGCCGCCGCGCTTCATGCCGCTGGCCGAGCGGGCCGGGCTGATGCGCGCACTCGATGACTGGGCGCTGGAGCAGGCGGTGCACCAGGCCGTGCGCTGGGCCGCCCAGGGCTGGCGCCAGGCCCTGACCGTCAACATCAGCGGCGCGTCGCTGGCCGAGCCGGCCTGCGCGCGCCGGCTCGCGGCGGTGCTGGAACACCATGGTTGGCCGGCCCGCTTCCTGGAACTGGATGTCACCGAACAGGCGCTGCAGCGCGACCCCGAGGCCGCGCAGAACAACCTGGATGCGCTGCACCGCCTGGGCGTGCGGCTGGTGCTGGACGACTGGGGCCTGAGCGACTGCGCCCTGGGCTGGTTGCGGCGGGTGCCATTCTCGGCCGTCAAGATCGACCGCCGTCTGCTGCGGGCCGTGCCGGACCATCCGGCCGAGGCCGATCTGGCACGGGGCCTGGCCCAGGTGGCCCGGGCGCTGGGTCTGAAGGTGCTGGCCGAAGGCGTGGAGCACGAGGCGCAGCGCCAGTTCATCACCACCGAGCTGGGCTGCGCGGGCTGGCAGGGCCTGCTGGGCGCGGCCCCGCTGGAGCCGCGGGCCTGCGAGCGGGCGGTGCTGGGGCGCGCGGCGCGCCATCTGGTGGGGGCGTCCACCGGCCGCTGAGTCTCCCCCCGTGGGGCGGCACAATGGTGGCTCTTGTCCAGGAGCGCCGCCATGTACAAATTCCGCAGCCAGGCCACCGCCGACCTGATCATGCTGACCCCCACCGGGGACCGGGTGCTGGCCCTGCTGGGGCGCGAACCGGCCCCGCAAGGCATTGTCGAGGTGGCCGACATGCCGGCCGCGATCGAGCGCCTGACCCAGGCCGTGGCCGAGGACGAGGAACGCCGGGCCCGCCCGCCCGAGGAGACCGAGCCGGCCGAGGACAGCCCGGCGCGCGAGCCGCTGGATCCCGTCTCGCTGCGCCAGCGGGTCTGGCCACTGGTCCAGATGATGCACCAGTGCATCGAGGACGACCACCCGATCGTCTGGGGCGTGTGAGGCGCGCATGAGCATGCCCGAGCCGACCCGCGTGATTGCCGTGCGCCATGGCGAGACGGCCTGGAACGTCGGCACCCGCCTGCAGGGGCAGATTGATGTGCCCCTGAACCCGCGCGGCGAGGAACAGGCCCGCCGGGTCGGCCTGGCCCTGCAGCACGAGGCGCCGCAGGTGCTGGTCAGCAGCGACCTGGCCCGGGCCCGGCAGACCGCCGAGGCGATTGCCGCCGCCACCGGCCTGCCGCTGCAGCTGGACGCCGGGCTGCGCGAGCGTCATTTCGGCATCTGGCAGGGCCACACCTACCAGGAGGTCGAGACCGGCTGGCCGGCGCAGAGCGAGCGCTGGCGCCGCCGCGAGCCCGACTTCGGCCCGGAGGGCGGCGAAACGCTGCAGCAGTTCTTCGACCGCATCGTCGCCACCGCCACCCGTCTGGCCCGGGCCCATGCGGGGCACACGCTGGTGCTGGTCGCGCACGGCGGGGTGCTGGACTGCCTGTACCGCGCCGCCTCGCGCATCGCGCTCAATGCCCCCCGCACCTGGGAACTGCCCAACACCGGGGTCAACCGCCTGCTGTGGACCGGCGAAGGCTTCACGCTGGTCGGCTGGGGCGATGTGCAGCACCTGGACGACGCGGCGCGCGACGAATCGTCCGACCGGGTCGGTCACGCGGCCTGAGGGGCGGCGCGGGGCGCTCAGCCCAGCCGCAGCAGCATCACCCCGCCGACGATCACGCCGGTGCCCAGCGCACGCTGCCAGCCGAAGGGCTCGCGCAGCAGCAGGGTGCCCAGCGCCGCAGCGAACAGCACCGAGGTCTCGCGCAGCGCGGCCACCATGGCCACCGGCGCGCGGGTCATCGCCCACAGCGCGATGCCGTAGCTGCCCAGCGAGGCCAGCGTGCCCAGCAGCGCCACCGGCCAGCGCCGCCGCGCATAGGCCCGCACCGGGGCCAGGTCGTGCCGGCGCTGCCACAGCACCAGGCTGAGGTAGGGCAGGCCGTCGAACAGGAACAGCGCCGAGACATAGGCTGGCGCGTTGCCGCTGACCCGCACGCCGATGCCGTCCACCAGTGTGTAGGCGGCGATGAACAGCGCGTTGGTCAGCGCGTAGCGCAGCGCCTGGCGCCGGCGCACTTCATCCCCCTGGTTGCGCAGTGCGCTGCGCGCGAGCCCGAGCGTCAGCACCCCGGCACAGATCGTGAGCACGCCGGCCCAGGCCCACGGGGACAGGGCCTCGCCGATCAGGGCGTGGCTGAACAAGGCCACCAGCAGCGGCGCGCTGCCGCGCATCAGCGGGTAGGTCAGGCCCAGGTCGCCGTGCCGGTAGGCCCCGGCCAGCGAGGTGTAGTAGCCGATGTGGATCAGTGTCGAGCCCAGCACGTAAGGCCAGGCTGCGGCCGGTGGCGCGCCGAACAGCGCCAGCATCGGCAGTGCGGTGAGGGTGCCCAGTCCGTGGATCAGGGCCGTGTCCAGCGATTTGTCCTGGGCGGATTTGATGAGGGCGTTCCAGCTGGCGTGCAGCAGCGCGCCCAGCAGGACGGCCAGCAGCACGCCGCTGCCGATGTCGAGGCTCATGGGGTGAGACAGCAGGTCCGGGCCAGCGCGAGGTAGTGGTCCAGCGGCGGCGTGGCCAGCCCGGGTTGCTTGGCCAGATCGTCCCACAGCCGCAACTGCACCGCGTCCGCCGCATGCGGGCGGGCGATGAAGGCGGCGGCCTGCCCGGCGTCGAACACGCCGCCCTGCAGCGCCAGGCTGCGCTGCGAATCCGCCGACAGGGCGTCGTGGTAGCCCGGCCGGGTGGCGCACAGGTAGCGCTTGGCGTCCACGTGCAGCACGATGGCGTCGAGCGCCCGATCAGGGAAGACACCGCGCAGAAAGGGCAGGGCCACGTACTGGTGGCGGTCGTCCACGCCCCGCAGCGTGGGCGTCTCGCCCTGGTCGTTGAGCAAATGGCCCAGGTCGTGCAGCAGCGCGGCCGTGACCAGCACGGCGTCCGCGCCGGCCTGTTCGGCCAGCCAGGCCGACTGCAGCGCGTGTTCGCGCTGGGTCACGGGCTCGCCGCTGTACTGGGCGTCGCCCTTCTGCTGAAAGAGCCAGGCGATGTCGTCGAGGCTGAGGGCCATGGGCTGGGGTTCGGTCAGGAAGAAATTCAGACGGACCGCCGGGCGGCGTTTGCGCGCGGGCGGCGGGCCGGGGGGGCTGCGGAGGGCGCCGGCGTCGGCACCGGGGCCAACGCGGGAAGGTGGTTGATGCGGGTGCGCTCGCGGCTGGCCATCACATGGTCGAACATGGCGCGTCCGGCCGCCT
Source organism: Ideonella benzenivorans (assembly GCF_020387415.1). GTDB lineage: Bacteria > Pseudomonadota > Gammaproteobacteria > Burkholderiales > Burkholderiaceae_C > Ideonella > Ideonella benzenivorans. The sequence continues at coordinate 260,226 of NZ_JAGWCB010000006.1, forward strand.
CCACGTCGCCGGCGGCGATCGCCTTGACGATCTGCCGGTGCTCCTTGGCATAGATGGCCATGCTCTCGGGCGTCAGGTTCTGGCGCCGGAACAGCATCAGCTCCTTGGTCAGCTTGCGGTAGACCGTGGTCAGCTTGGCATTGCCGGCCAGCGCCAGCAGGCGGTCATGGAAAGCCAGGTTGGCCTCGTGGAACAGCGCGGCGTCCTGGGCCTTGGCGGCGGCCTCCATCGTCTCGACCCCGCGGCGCAGCTCCTTCACCTGGGCCACGGGCAGGGTCTGCGCCAGCTTGCGGCCGACGTAGGCGTCCATCACCGCCCGAACCTCGAAGATGTCCAGCGCCTCCTCGACCGGGATCTCGCGCACGAACACGCCGCGGTTCTTCTCGGTGCGCACCAAGCCGGCCTCCTCCAGCATGCGGAAGGCCTCGCGCACCGGGCCGCGCGAGACGCCCAGCTCGTCGGCCAGCGCCGCCTCGGTCAGCTTGTCGCCGGCCTTCAGCGTGCCGTCCAGGATCTTGCGCTCAATGGCGCCCTGCACCAGGTTGGCCAGGGAATTGCACTGAAGCTGGGCGATGGTCGGAGGGGCGGGCGGCGTCGCGTTCATGGCGGCATCCAGTGTAGACGAGCGGCAGATTGTCAACAATTGGCAATATGCGATGAGCAGAATGGGCTGGTCTTGAAATTGCTCAGGCACTTTCACGCGCTTGTCATGTCCTCGGGCCACAAGGGTGGTCTCTCACAACTTTGGAGGTAGCGATGAAGTTCTGGAAATCGATGCTGGCCGGCCTGCTGGGCTCGGTGTTCGCCGTCGGGGCGATGGCCGAAAAGACCACCCTGACGGTCTACACCGCGCTGGAGACCGACCAGCTCAAGGCCTATCAAAAGGCCTTCAACGAGGTCAATCCGGACATCGACATCAAGTGGGTGCGCGACTCGACCGGCGTGATCACCGCCAAGCTGCTGGCCGAAAAGGCCAACCCGCAGGCCGACGTGGTTTGGGGCGTGGCCGCTTCCAGCCTGGCCCTGCTGGACATCAACGGCATGCTGGAGCCCTACGCGCCGCTGAACCTCGACGCGATCATGCCGCAGTACCGTGACAAGAAGACGCCGCCGGCCTGGTTCGGCATGGACGTGTTCGGCGCCACCATCTGCTTCAACACCGTCGAGGCCAAGAAGCGCGGCATCCCGGCGCCCACCAGCTGGAAGGACCTGACCAAGCCCATCTACAAGGGCCAGATCGTGATGCCCAACCCGGCCTCCTCGGGCACCGGCTACTTCGACGTGAACGCCTGGCTCAAGCTCTGGGGCGATGACAACGGCAAGGGCGGCGGCTGGAAGTACATGGACGCGCTGCACGAGAACATCGCCCAGTACACCCACTCCGGCTCCAAGCCCTGCAACATGGCGGCCACCGGTGAGTACGTGGCCGGCATCTCCTTCGAGTACCGCGGCTACACCAACAAGGCCAAGGGCGCGCCCATCGAGCTGATCTTCCCGAAGGAAGGCCTGGGCTGGGACCTGGAAGCCTTCGCGATCCACAAGGGCACCAAGCACCTGGCGGCTGCCAAGAAGCTGGCCGACTGGGCCTCGAGCAAGGACGCGATGGTTTTGTATGGCAAGAACTTCGCGATCACCGCGCAGCCGGGCGTGGCGCCCAAGCTGACCGGCATCCCGGCCGACTATGAGCAGCGCCTGGTCAAGCTGGACTTCACCGAGTCGGCCCGCAACCGTGCCCGTGTGCTGACCGAATGGACCCAGCGCTACGACGCCAAGAGCGAAAAGAAGAAGTAAGCCGCGCCCCCGCAAGGCGGGAACGGCAGATCCGGATCGAGTGGAAGAAAGGCTTCGTGATGACGCAGGCTTCGGCCTATCTGACGCTGCAAGGCGTGGGCAAGCAGTTTGGCGCGTTCACCGCGCTGGAGGACATCGACCTGTCCATCCCGCGCGGCGAGTTCGTCTGCTTCCTGGGCCCGTCGGGCTGCGGCAAGACCACCTTGCTGCGCATCATCGCGGGCCTGGAGGCCCACAGCCGTGGCACGCTGGTGCAGGACGGGCGGGACATCTCCCGCCTGCCGCCGGCCCAGCGGGACTACGGCATCGTGTTCCAGTCCTACGCCCTCTTTCCCAACCTGAGCGTGGCCGACAACGTGGGCTATGGCCTGGTCAACCGGCGGCAGCCGCGGGCGCAGGTCACGGCCCGCGTCGACGAGCTGCTGGCGCTGGTGGGCCTGCCCGGCAGCGGGGCCAAGTTCCCGGCCCAGATGTCGGGCGGCCAGCAGCAGCGGGTGGCCTTGGCGCGGGCCCTGGCCACCTCGCCGGGGCTGCTGCTGCTGGATGAGCCGCTTTCCGCGCTGGACGCCATCGTGCGGGTGCGGCTGCGCGAGGAGCTGCGCGCGCTGCAGCGCCGCCTGGGCGTGACGACCATCATGGTCACGCACGACCAGGAGGAGGCCCTGTCGGTGGCCGACCGCATCGTGGTGATGAACCAGGGCCACATCGAGCAGGTCGGCACCCCGCTGCAGATCTACCGCGAGCCGGCCTCCGCCTTCGTGGCGGACTTTGTCGGCAAGGTCAACAAGCTGCCGGCGGTGGCCGAGGGCGAGCGCTGGTTCCGCTGCGGCGACTTCCGCTGGCAGTGCCCGCCGGGGCAGGGGGCGGACTACCGGGTGGGCACGCCGGTGTGGCTCTATCTGCGGCCCGAGGACCGCATCGTCGACGGCCTGGGGCCGGACCATCCCGCGGCTTGTGAAGGCCAGGTGCAGCAGGTCGAGTTCCTGGGCGGCAACTGCCTGGCCGAGGTGGTGCTGCCCGGCCTGCCGGCCCCGCTGCAGCTGCAGTTCTCGCTCAACCAGATGGACGAGTACCAGGTGCGCGCGGGCGGCGGCCTGCGCTTTGCACTGCGCACCGACCGGCTGCACGTCTTCCCGGCGGTCGCATGACGGGCGCACGTTCCCTGCCCGCCGAGACCGGGGCGGTGGTGCTGCCGGCCCCGCCGGTGCTGCGCCTGCACTGGACCGACCGCCTGGCGCGTGCCGGCCTGCTGGGGCTGGCGCTGCTGCTGGGGCTGGGCCTGCTGGGGCCCTTGCTGGCGCTGCTGGCCCAGGCCTTCGCGCCGGGCGTGGTCGATGGCCAGCGCCAGGGTGTCTGGCAGCATGTCGCCACCTATTTCGCTTCACCCGCGTTGCTGTCCAGCCTTTGGAACAGCCTGTGGGTGTCGGCCCTGGTCACGCTGATCGTGCTGCCGCTGGCCTTCACCTTCGCCTATGCGCTCACCCGCAGCGCGATGCCCGGCAAGGGCCTGTTCCGCACGCTGAGCCTGATCCCGCTGCTGGCGCCCTCGCTGCTGTCGGCCATCTCGCTGATCTACTGGTTCGGCAACCAGGGCCTGGCCAAGGACCTCTGGCTGGCGCTGGGCTTCGATGGCATCTACGGCGCGCCGGGCATCGTGCTGGCCGAGTGCTTCGCGGTCTTTCCGCACACGCTGATGATCCTGGTCACCGCGCTGACCTTGGCCGACGCGCGCCTGTACGAGGCGGCCGCGGCGCTGGGCACCTCGCGCTGGCGCGTCTTCTTCACCATCACGCTGCCGGGCGCCAAGTACGGCCTGATCTCGGCCGCGCTGGTCACCTTCACGCTGGTCGTCACCGACTTCGGCGTGCCCAAGGTGGTGGGGGGCGACTTCAACGTGCTGGCCACCGATGTGTTCAAGCTGGTCATCGGTCAGCAGGACTTCCAGCGCGGCGCGGTGGTGGCCCTGCTGCTGCTGGCCCCGGCGCTGCTGACCTTTGGCATCGACCACTGGGTGCAGCGCCGCCAGACGGCCCAGCTGGGCGCGCGGGCCGTGGCCCTGGTGCCCCAGCGCTCGGCCGGCTTCGACCTGCTGATGACCACCTACTGCAGCGTGATCGCGCTGCTGATGCTGGCGATGGCCGGCATGGCGGTGTTCGCCTCCTTCGTCGCCTTCTGGCCCTACAACCTCACGCTCAGCCTGGACCACTACACCATGGGCCTGGTGGATGCCGAGCTGGGCGATGCGCTGATCAACAGCCTGAAGCTGGCCGCCGGCACCGCGCTGATCGGGCCGGTGGTGGTGTTCCTGGGCGCCTACCTGCTGGAGAAGACGTCCGGCTGGGCGGCGCTGCGCCCGCTGCTGCGCCTGCTGGCCATGCTGCCGATGGCGGTGCCCGGCCTGGTGCTGGGCCTGGGCTACATCTTCTTCTTCAACGCGCCGGCCAACCCGCTGCACGGCCTCTACCAGACCGGGGCCCTGCTGGTGCTGTGCACGGTGGTGCACTTCTACACCACCGGCCACCTGACGTTGGTGACCGCGCTGAAGGCGCTGGACCCGGAGTTCGAGGCCGTGTCCGCCTCGCTGAAGGTGCCGTTCACCACCACGCTGCGCCGCGTCACGCTGCCGATCTGCCTGCCGACGCTGCTCGATGTCTCGCGCTACTTCTTCGTCAACGCGATGACGACGATCTCGGCGGTGGTCTTCCTCTATACGCCCGACACCAAGCTGGCCTCGGTGGCGATCCTGAACCTGGATGAGGCCGGCGACATCGGCCCGGCCGCGGCGATGGCGGTGCTGATCATGGCCAGCTCCATCACCGTCAACGGGCTCTACCTGGCGCTGGGCGCCTGGGCCCAGCGCCGCACCCAGGCCTGGCGCCAGCCCGCCCGCTGAGGGGCGCGGCATCCGCCTGTTTCCTTTCGACCTGAACGAACGACTTTCACCATGGACCGCGACAACATCCTCCTCACCCCGGGCCCGCTGACCACCACGCTGCGCACCAAGCTGGCCATGCTCAAGGACTGGGGCTCCTGGGACGCCGACTTCAACGCGCTGACCGCCCGCGTGCGCCGTGGCCTGCTGGACGTGCTGCACGCCCAGGACAGCCACGTCGTCGTGCCCCTGCAGGGCAGCGGTACCTTCAGCGTGGAGGCCGCGGTGGCCACCGTGGTGCCGCGCGACGGCCACCTGCTGGTGCTGGACAACGGCGCGTACTGCAAGCGCATGGGCAAGCTGGCCGCGCTGATGGGCCGGCGCACCACGGTCCTGCCCCTGCCCGAGCACCTGCCGGTGGACCCGGCCGTGCTGGAGCAGCAGCTGCGGGCCGACCCCAGCATCACCCACGTGGGCCTGATCCACTGCGAGACCGGCACCGGCATCGTCAACCCGCTGGCTGCGGTCAGCGAGATCTGCCAGCGCCTGGGCCGCGGTCTGATCGTCGACGCGATGAGCTCGTTTGCCGCGCTGCCCATCGACGCCCGCACGCTGCAGTTCGACGCGCTGATCGCTGCCAGCGGCAAGTGCCTGGAGGGTGTGCCCGGCATGGGCTTCGTGTTCCTGCGCCGCGCCATCCTGGACGGTTGCGCCGGGCGCAGCCACTCGCTGGCAATGGACCTGCACGACCAGCACCGCTACATGGAACGCACCGGCCAGTGGCGCTTCACGCCGCCCACCCACGTGGTGGCCGCGCTGGCCTGCGCGCTGGACCAGTACGAGGAGGAGGGCGGCCAGCCGGCCCGCCTGGCCCGCTACACCGCCAACTTCGACACCCTGATGGCCGGCATGGCGGCCTTGGGTTTCCGCCCCTTCCTGGCGCCCGAGCACCTCTCGCCCATCATCGTCACCTTCCATGCGCCGGCCGACGCGCGCTACGACTTCCAGGCCTTCTACGCCGGCGCCAAGGCGCATGGCTTCATGCTCTACCCCGGCAAGCTGACCGAGGTCGAGACCTTCCGCGTCGGCTGCATCGGCGCCATCGGGCCCAAGGAGATGCAGCAGGCCGTGGACGCCGTGGCCCACACGCTGGCCAGTATGGGCCTGCAGCGCGCCGACTGAGCCCGCGCATGAGCCCGCCCCTGGCCCTGTTCGACCTGGACCACACCCTGCTGTCGGGGGACAGTGACCTGCTGTGGTGTGACTTCCTGGTCGGTCGCGGGCTGCTCGGGCCGGATTTCGCCGCCCGCAACCAGGCCCTGGCCGAGGCCTACCAGGCCGGCACCGTCGGGGCGGTTGAGTTCTGCACCTTCTACGCCGGCACGCTGGCCGGCCGCAGCCCGGCCGAGTGGCAGCCGCTGCGGCAGGCCTTTCTGGACGAAGTGCTGCGGCCGCGCCTGCCGGCCTCGGCCCGGGCCCTGGTGGCACAGCACCGTGCCCAAGGCCACCGCCTGCTGCTGACCAGTGCCACCAACCGGGTGCTGGTCGAGCCCAGCGCGGCCGAGCTGGGCTTTGCCGAGCTGCTGGCCACCGAGCTGGCGGTCGACGCCGAAGGGCGCTTCACCGGCGCGCTGCGCGGCACGCCCAACATGCGTGAGGGCAAGGTCAGCCGCTTGCGGGCCTGGCTGGTCGGCCAGGGCCTGGCGCCCGAAGCGGCGCTGGCGCAGGCCTGGTTCTACAGCGATTCGATCAACGACCTGCCGCTGCTGGCGGCGGTGGGCCACCCGGTGGCGGTGGACCCCGATGCCCGGCTGGCCCGTGAGGCGCGCCTGCGCGGCTGGCCGGTGCTGCGGCTGGATCGCGCCGTCAACCCGCCGGCCTGACCGGCATCCCTTTTTCCCTTCTTTCCTGCGAGGCCCTTCCGATGCACTCTCCCGCCACCTCCCTGACCGCCGTGGTCTTCGACTGGGCCGGCACCATCCTGGATTTCGGTTCGCGCGCCCCCATGGGCGCCTTCGTGCGCCTGTTCGAACAGTTCGGCGTCACGCTGAGCATCGAGGAGGCCCGCGGCCCGATGGGCATGGCCAAATGGGACCACATCCGTGCGCTGGGCCACCTGCCTTCGGTTGAGCGCCAATGGCAGGCCCTGCACGGCCGGCCGGTCACCGATGCCGACGTGGACCGGCTCTACGAGGTCTTCACGCCGATGAACGCGGCGGTGATTCCCGACTTTGCCGACCTCATCCCCGGCGCCCTCGACACCGTGGCCGCGCTGCGCGCCCGTGGCCTGAAGATCGGCTCCACCACCGGCTACAACCGGCCCATCATGGAGGTCGTCACCCGGCTGGCCACCGCGGCCGGCTACACGCCGGACAACCTGGTCTGCGCCGGTGACCTGGCCGCCGGCCGGCCCACGCCGCTGATGATGTACCGCTGCTTCGCCGACCTGGGGGTCTGGCCGCCGCACACAGTGGTGAAGGTGGACGACACCGGCGTCGGTCTGGCCGAGGGGCTGAACGCCGGCACCTGGGCCGTCGGCGTGGCCGTCAGTGGCAATGCGGTGGGCCTGTCGCGGGCCGAGTGGGAGGCCCTGCCGGCGGCCGCGCAGCAGGCCCTGCGCGAGAAGGCCACCGCCCAGCTGAAGGCCGAGGGCGCCCACTACGTGATCGACAGCGTGGCAGACCTGTTGCCGGTGCTGGACGACATCGAGGCCCGACTGGCCCGTGGTGAGCGGCCCTGAACCACTGCGTTGCAGGTAGGCCACTGCCGGAGGCGGAGCCAGTGATCCCGTGAACGTGCGGTGACGGCCGGCCGGCCATCGGCTAAGGTGGCGGCATGGACATCCAAGGCCTGATGCAGCGCGTGCGCGCGCTGGACCCTTCCGTGTTGGATACGCCGCCCACCGCGCGGCAGATGCAGCTGCTGCGCGCCGCCTTGCTGGCCGTGCGCGAGGCCGCCCTGGCGGCCGAGCCGGGGTCCCCGCAGCCGGTGGCGGGGCTGGGCGTGTTCCGCCGGCCGCCGGCGGCGAACCCGCCCGAGGCCAAGGCCGGCCGGCGGGTGCTGTTCCTGCCGGACGAGGTGCCCTCGCTGCAGGAGGCGACGGCCATGCGCTGGCGGGCGGCCCTGTGCCAGCAGGAAATGCCGCTGCTGGACCCGCAGGGCCGCTTCGTGGTGCTGTTCTCACCCAAGTCGGCCTGCTCCAGCGTGGTGATCTGGTTCTTCCACCGGCTGGGCCTGGCTGACGAAGCCCGGACCTATGGCAACTGGCCGCACGAGTACCGCCTCAAGCGCTTCTACAAGCGCGAGGACTACCTGGCCGCGCGGGCCAGCAGCCGGCCGGAGCAGGTCCAGGTGCTGAAGGTGGTGCGCGATCCGCTGCGCCGGGCGGTGTCGAGCTTTCGCCACGCGCTGGGCCTGGGCTATGCCAATGCGGCCATCCGGCAGGCCCTCGGTGTCGATGTCGAGACCCAGGGCCTGTCGTTCCGCCAGTTCATCGACTTCCTGGAGACCGAGAACCTGGCCACCTGCGATCCGCACCACCGCCAGCAATGGCATCCGCTGGAAGCGGTGCGCACGCCGGATCAGCTCATCAACATCGACCGCAGCGACCTGTTCGAGGGGCTGAACGCCTTCGAGGCCCGGCTGGGCCTGCCGGCGACCGATTTCGCCCAGCTGCATTGGCTGCACGAACTGCAGGCCAACCGGGTGCCAGAAACCATGAGCGGGCAGATCGATGCGCTCTACAAGCTGCCCCTCACGGTGGAGCAGGCCCGGTCCGGCCCCTGGCCGGACCAGCTGCTGGCGGCCGATGCCCGCCAGCGCCTGGAGCGCCTGTACGGGCGGGACATCGCGCTCTACGCCTAGGCCAGCTTGAAGGCCGAGACGGCCTGCAGCAGCTGCTGCGTCTGGGTCTGCAGGCTGGCCGCGGCGGCGGCGGTCTGCTCCACCAGCGCGGCGTTCTGCTGGGTGGCCTGGTCCATCTCCCGCATGGTCTGACCGGCATCGCTCACGCCCACGCTCTGCTGCTGGCTGGCCTCGCTGATCTCGCCGACCATGTCGTTGACGCGGCGGATCGAGTCGACCACGCCCTGCATCGTCTGCCCGGCCTCGCCGGCCAGGGCGTTGCCCTGGGCGACCCGCTGCACGCTGGCGTCGATCAGGCCCTTGATCTCGCGCGCGGCCTCGGCGCTGCGCTGGGCCAGCGAGCGCACCTCGCTGGCCACCACCGCGAAGCCGCGGCCCTGCTCGCCGGCGCGGGCCGCCTCGACGGCCGCGTTCAGCGCCAGGATGTTGGTCTGGAAGGCGATGCCGTCGATCACGCCGATGATGTCGGCCATCTTCTGGCTGGCCTGGTGGATGTCCTGCATGGTGGCGACCACGTTCTCGACCACGCCGCCGCCCTGCTGCGCCACCGCGCTGGCGGCCTGGGCCAACTGGCTGGCCTGGGCGGCGTTGGAGGCGCTGTGGCGCACGGTCTCGGTGATCTCTTCCATCGTCGAGGCGGTGCGCTGCAAGTGGGCCGCGGTGGTCTCGGTGCGTTGGGACAGGTCGGTGTTGCCGCTGGCGATCTCGCGGCTGGCGGTGGCGATGGCCTCGCTGGCCTGTTGCACCTCGTGCAAGCGGCTGGCCACGCTGCCGCGCACGGTTTCCAGGCTGTTGAGCAGCTGGCCGACCTCGTCCCGGCCGCCCGGCACCAGCGGATGGCTGAAGTCCCCCTCGGCGAGGTTCTTCAGGTCGGCCTGGAGCTCGGCCAGCGGCATGCCGATGAAGCGGCGCGTGGCCCAGATCATGGCGCCAGCCGCCAGCAGCAGCCCGATGAGCAGCATGCCCCACAGGGACAGCAGGTCGTTGCGGCTGGCCGCCATCATCGTGGCTTCGGGCTCTTCGACAATGACGGCCCACTGCCACTGGGGTTGCCAGGTCCAGGTCACGTGGCGGGCCACGCCCGCCTGGCCGGCGGCCGTGGCCTGGCGCCAGGCGGGCAGCGTGCCGCTGCGTTCTCCCGCGGCCACCGCCTTCTGCAGGGTGGTCAGCAGTGGCGCGTCCTTGGCCAGGGTCTGTTGTGCCTCCAGACCGAACACCGCCCCCTGGGTGGGGCCGCTGCGCAGGTCCAGGGCATAGGTCTGGATCTGCCCGCTGCGGGCCTGCACGAACGCGTCCCGGAGCAGCTTGAGGTGCACGCTCAGATCCGAGCCGTTGAAGATGATGCCGATGGTCTGCTGGCCCTGCCGGATCGGTTCGTAATGGCCCATGTAGGCGTGGCCGAACAGGATGGCCATGCCGGTGTAGGGCTTGCCCTCGTTCATCAGGGCCCAGGCGGGGTGCTGCTTGCCCAGCAAGGAGCCGACGGCGCGGCTGCCGTCTTCCTTCTTCAGGCTGGTGACCAGGCGCCGGTAATCGTCACCATCGCGCACGAAGACGGTGGCCGCGCCATCGGCGGACTTGGCATAGGCGTCCACCGCGTTGTAGTCGTCGTCCAGCGGGATGCCCCCCATCAGCAGGGTGGCGCGGCCCTCCGTCTCGCCGGGGGAGAGCAGCTCCGGGGGCAGACGGTCGCGCAGCGTGGCGGCACTGCGGACAGCCCCCTCGGACCCGCTGACGTTGATCTCCTCGATGGTGTGGGCCAGCGAGGCGGAGGTGCCGAGCAGGGCCTCGGAGTTGGCGCGGTATTCGCGCTGCCACATGCGCAGCGAGAAGGACGCCAGCAGCAGCAACAAGACTCCGGCGCCCACCCCCGCGCTGAGCAGGATCTTGGTACTGACGCGCCACTGGGTAGGGACGAGAGACGGCAACTTCATGGCTCCTCGGGAGATGCAACCAGCAACGTCCGGCGGCGTCGTTGCCGCCGGGCCAAGCCGGGTTATCGGCAAAAACCCTCGGTTGTGAAGCGCAACGCAGCAACGGGATCGCCGCCCGCAGGCCTGGCTGCGGCCGGCTCAGCCTTCGAACAGCTCGCCGTCCCGTCCCGGGGGCGTCAGGCCCAGGTGGCGCCAGGCCAGCAGCGTGGCCACGCGCCCGCGCGGCGTGCGCTGCAGAAAGCCCTGCTGGATCAGGTAGGGCTCGATCACGTCCTCGATGGTGTCGGGCTCCTCGCCGATCGCGGCGGCCACGTTGTCCAGGCCCACCGGGCCGCCGTCGAAGCGCTGCACCACCGCCTCCAGCAGCTTGCGGTCCATCAGGTCGAAGCCCACCGGGTCCACGTCCAGCATCTTCAGCGCGCTGTCGGCCATCGCGCGGGTGATGCGGCCATTGCCCTTCACGTCGGCGTAGTCGCGCACCCGGCGCAGCAGCCGGTTGGCGATGCGGGGCGTGCCGCGGCTGCGGCGAGCGATCTCCACCGCGCCGTCGGGGTCGATCGGCGCGTTCAGCAGGCCGGCAGAGCGGGTGACGATGCGGGCCAGCTCCTCGGCGGTGTAGAACTCCAGCCGCGCGACGATGCCGAAGCGGTCGCGCAGCGGGTTGGTCAGCATGCCCGCGCGGGTGGTGGCGCCCACCAGCGTGAAGGGCTGCAGGTCCAGCTTGATCGAGCGGGCGGCCGGCCCTTCGCCGATCATGATGTCGATCTGGTAGTCCTCCAGCGCCGGGTAGAGGATTTCCTCGACCACCGGCGAGAGCCGGTGGATCTCGTCGATGAAGAGCACGTCGTTCTTCTCGAGGTTGGTCAGGATGGCGGCCAGGTCCTTGGGCTTCTCCAGCACCGGGCCGCTGGTCTGGCGCAGGTTCACGCCCAGCTCGCCGGCGATGATGTGCGAGAGCGTGGTCTTGCCCAGGCCCGGCGGGCCGAACAGCAGCACATGGTCCAGCGCCTCGCTGCGCTTCTTGGCCGCGCCGATGAAGATTTCCAGCTGTTCGCGGGCCTTGGTCTGGCCGACGTACTCCTCCAGGGCCTTCGGGCGCAGGGCCCGCTCCAGGGCTTCTTCCTGGGGCGTGGCGGGGTCGGCGGTGACCACCCGGGCCACACGGGGCGGGGGGCTGCCGAAGTCGTCGGTCTGGATGGACATACAGTCATTATCCCTGGCGCGTTCCGGCTGACCAAGCGCAATGTGCCGCGGCCGGGCGGCTGACTAGAATCAAGCCACGATGCTGAGTCTGTTGCGTCACCGTTGCCGTCGCCTGTCCTGGGTCGCGTTGTTCGCGATCTTCGGCTTGGTGTTCGCGCCGACGATCTCGCACGCGGTCGCCCTGGCCACCACCGGGGGCGCCTGGACCGACGTCTGCTCGGCCGACACCCCGGCGGCGGGTGCCGCCGATGCCGGGGGCAGCCACCTGCCGGTGACGGGGGATCACTTCCAGCATTGCCCGCTGTGCGGGCTGGGCGCCAGTCCGCTGCTGCCGCCGACGCTGGCCACCCTGGCCGTGCCGTCCGGCCTGCGCGCCGGCCCGCCGCCGCTGTTCGGCCAGTCGTCCCGGCCGCTGTTCAGCTGGGCCTCGGCCCAGCCGCGGGCCCCACCGCTCCTCGCCTGAACCATGCCGGGCGCAGGCCCGGTGGCCGCTGCGCGGTCGCCTGCCGATGGCGGGCCGCGCACCCCGTGTTCTCTTCGACGAGCGAGGGCGATATGCCTCACACCCTGTCCTGTGCCTGGAAGGCCGACGACGCTTCCGAGGCCTGTTTTTCCATCTCCGAACTGGCGGCTGGCGACGTGCTGGCCGCGCCGGGCGCCCCCGGCCCGCTCTGGCGCCTGAAGAGCGGCGCCTTGCGGCTGGACCGCCTGGACCCGGTCGATCCGGCGGGCGGCCTGTTCATGCAGCTGGTGCTGCCAGGCGATCTGGTCGGCCTCGAAGGCCTGGCCGGCGAGGCCGCGGCCTACCGCGTGCGGGCCATCGTGCCCAGCCGGGTCCAGCGCCTGCCGGCCGGCAGCGTGGCCGAGCGCCTGCACTGGATGGCCGAAGGGCTGCTGCAGCAACAGCGCCGGGGCGAGGATCTGGTGCTGCTGCGCAGCGGCTCGGCCCAGGACCGCTTCAAGCAGTTGCTGCTGCTGCTGGCGCCCGAAGCCGCCGCATCGGCGGATGACGTCAGCGCCTGGGACCTGCCCACCCTCAAGGACATGGCCGCCATCATCGACACCGCGCCCGAGACGGTGTCGCGCATCCTCAGCAGCCTGCGCCGCACCCGGCTGCTCGATGGCCGCCAGCGCCAGACCGCCTGTTTCAGCCCGGCCCGCCTGCGCGAGGTGACCTGGCCGACCGGCATGACCCGCACCGACCGCGAGACCCTGCGCCAGCGGGCCTCGGGCGGTCTACCGACCGCTGCCTGGGCGGCTTGAGCCCGTTGTTCTCTTTCCCCTGCCAACCTCAGAAGGACCTTCCCATGACCTCTTTCCGTTCCTCCCGCTGGCTGAAGGCGACCGCGCTGGTCGCGCTGAACCTGGCCGGCGTCAGCCTGGCCTTGGCCCAGACCACCGTCACCGAGCCCTGGGTGCGCGGCACCGTGGCCACGCAGAAGAGCACCGGCGCCTTCATGCGCATCACCTCCGTCCAGGGCGGCAGCCTGGTGGGTGCCAGCTCGCCGGTGGCCGGCGTGGTGCAGGTGCACGAGATGAAGATGGACGGCGGCGTGATGAAGATGGGCGCGGTCGACGCGCTGGCGCTGCCGGCCGGCCAGGCCGTCGAGCTCAAGCCGGGCGGCTACCACGTGATGCTGATGGACCTGAAGCAGCCGCTCAAGGCCGGGGACACCGTGCCGCTGACCCTGACCGTCAAGAGCAAGGACGGCAAGACCGAGACGGTCGAGGTCAAGGCCCCGGTGCGGGCCCTGGGCGCGCCGGCCGCGGCGCCCCATGACCACATGCAGGGCATGCAGCACTGAGCCAAGGGGGCCTCAGCCCAGGGCCTTCAAGGCCAGCTTGATGCCCTCGGACACCCCGACGTCGGCCGGCAGCTTCTTGAGCGCCAGGCCGGCGTCCTTCTCGCTGTAGCCCAGGGCCACCAGGGCCTGGACGATGTCGGCCTGGGCGTCGCTGGCCACGCTGGCGCCGGCCGGCAGTCCCAGGTCCGGTCCCAGCTTGCCCTTCAATTCCAGCAGCAGGCGTTCGGCCGTCTTCTTGCCGATGCCGGGCACCTTCTGCAGCCGGGCGCCTTCCTGGCGCGCGACGGCGCCCGACAGATCGCCCACCGACATGCCCGAGAGCACCGCCAGCGCGGTGCGCGGGCCGATGCCGCTGATCTTCACCAGTTCGCGGAAGGTCTGGCGTTCTTCGGCGCTGAGAAAACCGTAGAGCAACTGGGCGTCTTCGCGCACGACGAAGTGGGTCAGCAGCGTGACCTTCTCGCCCAGCCCGGGCAGGTTGAAAAACGTGCTCATCGGGACGTCGACCTCGTAGCCCACGCCGCCGACGTCGATGAGCACCTGGGGCGGGGCCTTTTCCGCCACGATGCCTGTGAGGCGTCCGATCATGGCGCGGGATTATCGTTTGCCGGACAATCCCAGCCCGACCCCCGATTGCGCCCATGCTGCTGCGACACACTTTTTCCCCCTTGGACAACACCCGCCTGTCGCACCTGTGCGGCCCGCTGGACGAGCACCTGCGCCTGGTGGAGGCGGTGCTGCCGGTGACGATCACCCGCCGCCAGGGCGCCTTCCGCATCGAGGGCGCCAAGCGCGATGCCGAGAAGACCCTGGGCCTGCTGGAGTCGCTCTACGAGCGGGCCAAGAAGCCCATCAGCGCCGAGACCTTCCAGTTGGCGCTGGACGATGTGCGCCGCGGTGACCTGCCGGCCCATGCGCCCTCGGCCGACGGTGGCGACATCGTGCTGCACACCCGGCGCGCCGACCTGACCGGCCGCACGCCCAACCAGATCCAGTACCTGCAGCACATCCTGGCCCACGACATCAGCTTCGGCATCGGCCCGGCCGGCACCGGCAAGACCTTTCTGGCGGTGGCCTGCGCGGTGGACGCGCTGGAGCGCAGCACGGTGCAGCGCATCATCCTGACCCGCCCGGCGGTGGAGGCCGGCGAGCGCCTGGGCTTCCTGCCGGGCGACCTGACGCAGAAGGTGGACCCCTACCTGCGCCCGCTCTACGACGCGCTCTACGACCTGATGGGCTTTGACCGCGTGACCAAGGCCTTCGAGCGCGGCACGCTGGAGATCGCCCCGCTGGCCTTCATGCGCGGGCGCACGCTCAACCACGCCTTCGTCATCCTGGACGAGGCACAGAACACCACGCCCGAGCAGATGAAGATGTTCCTCACCCGCATCGGCTTCGGCGCCAAGGCGGTGATCACCGGCGACATCAGCCAGATCGACCTGCCGCGCGGCATGCCCAGTGGCCTGGTGGATGCGGCCCAGGTGCTGAAGAACGTCAAGGGCATCGCGATGACCCGCTTCACCGCGGCCGACGTGGTGCGCCACCCGCTGGTGGCCCGCATCGTCGAGGCCTACGACGCCCAGCAGGCCCAGCGCGAACAGCTGAGCAAGGCCGAGCGCCGCTGATCTCTTTCTTTTCGACCTGAACCGCCCATGCCCGCTGCCCTGCCCACGCTGAGCCTGTCCCTGCAGTTCGCCGATGCGCGTCACCGCGACCAGCTGCCGCGCCACACCGTCATCCGCTGCATCCGCCACGCGCTGGCGGCGCCGGCCGAGATGACGGTGCGCATCGTCGATGCCGAGGAGGGCCAGGCCCTCAACCGTGAATACCGCGGCAAGGACTACGCCACCAATGTGCTGACCTTCGACTACGCGCAGGAGCCGGTGGTGATGGCCGACCTGGTGCTGTGCGCGCCGGTGGTGGCGAAAGAGGCGCGCGAGCTGCGCATCCCGGTGGCCGCCCACTACGCCCACCTGCTGGTGCACGGCACCCTGCACGCCCAGGGCTGGGACCACGAGACCAGCGAGGCAGATGCCGAAGCCATGGAGGCCCGCGAGACCGAGATCCTGCTGGGCCTTGGCTTCAAGGACCCGTACCGCCAGCGCCGCGGCGCCTGACGCGGCCCCACCGGCGCGGCTCTTCAGTCGGGCGCGTGCCGGGTGCCCAGGTAGCGCTTGCGCCAGAACAGCCCGCCCAGCCCCAGGCCGATGGCGGCCATCACGCCCACCGCGATCCAGAAGCCATCCTGCTTGTGGATCAGCGGCAGCCCCTCGAAGTTCATGCCGAAGATGCCGGTGATCAGGTTCAACGGCAGGAAGATGGCGGTCAGCACCGTGAGCGTGCGCATGATGTCGTTGGTGCGCTGACCGACGGCGGAGAAGTGCATCTGCAGCGCGGCCTCCAGGGTCTGGTCCAGCCGCCGCACATGGGTCAGCACCCGTTCGATGTGTTCCAGCACGTCCCGGGAGCGCACCCGCAGCAGCTCGCGTTCACGCTGGGCTCCCGCCCCCTCGGCCTCCGGCCACTCGCCCAGTGCGTCAATCCATTCCTGGATGGCGCTGCGCTGGTCCTCGCAGGTGTCTTCCAGCCGGTGCAGCGCCTCACGCGACTGCAGGATGATCTTCCAGTCGGCAAAGCGGCTGCGCGGGCGCAGCAACTCGACCTGCAGTGCGGCGAAATGCCGGGTCAGCAGGCGGCGCAGGTCCAGGTAGCTGTCCACCATGTGGTTGACCATGCGCAGCATCTGCTCGGCCGGGCTGGTGGGCAGGCGGCCGCTGCCGCGCAGGTCCGTCTCGCGCGATTGCTGTGAGAGCCGCTGCGCGAAATACTCGCGCACCAGGCAGTCCTCCGGGTGCACCGTGACCAGCACCCGGTCGAACACCGCGAAGCCGACCGGGTTGGTATCGATCGCACTGGCGGGCAGGGCCGTCAGCGGCCCCGGGGCGACGGTCTCGTCGGGGCCGGCCGCGACCGGGCTGCCATGCGTGCCGTTGGCGGCGGCCAGCCGGCGGAACACCAGCAGGTCGTACCAGGAGGTGTCCTCATAGTGCGAGGGCAGCTGCGGGTTGAGCAGGTCGCTCAGGTGCAGGTCCACCAGGCCGGCGCCGGTCCAGTGCTGCAGCTGGCGCTGCAGCATCGGGATCGCGTCGGTGAAGGTGCGGCGGCTGAAGCTCAGCCACAGGTAGCCCGCCGCGGGCAGGACCGGCGGGGGCTCGGACAGCACGGCCGAGTGCTCGGCCGTGATGTGGAAGATCCGCATCGGCGGGCGGTCAGCGCTGCTCGCGCAGCAGGCGCGCGGCGTCCAGCGCGAAGTAGGTCAGCACGCCATCGGCGCCGGCCCGCTTGAAGGCGATCAGCGACTCCATCATCACCTTGTCGTGGTCCAGCCAGCCGTTCTGGGCGGCGGCCTTGATCATCGCGTACTCGCCGCTGACCTGGTAGGCGAAGGTCGGCACGTGGAATTCCTGCTTCACGCGCCAGAGCACGTCCAGGTAGGGCAGGCCGGGCTTGACCATCACCATGTCGGCGCCTTCGGCGATGTCCAGCGCCACCTCGCGCAGGGCCTCGTCGCCATTGGCCGGGTCCATCTGGTAGGTGTACTTGTCGGACTTGCCGAGGTTGCTGGAGCTGCCCAGCGCATCGCGGAAGGGGCCGTAGAAGGCCGAGGCGTACTTGGCCGAGTAGGCCATGATGCGGGTGTGGATGTAGCCGCCGGCCTCCAGCGCGTGGCGGATCGCGCCGACCCGGCCGTCCATCATGTCCGAGGGCGAGACGATGTCCACGCCGGCGGCGGCATGCGACAGCGACTGCTTGACCAGCGCTTCGACGGTGATGTCGTTCTGCACATAGCCCCGCGGGTCGATGATGCCGTCCTGGCCATGCACGGTGTACGGGTCCAGCGCCACGTCGGTCATCACGCCCAGCTCGGGCATGCGTTCCTTGAGGGCGCGCACGGCGCGCTGGGCCAGGCCCTCGGGGTTCCAGGCCTCGGCCGCATCCAGGCTCTTGGCCGCGGGGTTGATGACCGGGAAGATGTCCAGCGCCGGCACGCCCAGCTCCAGGGCCTGCTCGCCCACCTTCAGCAGTTCGTCGATCGACAGGCGCTCCACGCCGGGCATCGAGGCCACCGGCGCACGGCCCGGCAGGTCGTGCACGAACACCGGCAGGATGAAGTCGGCCGGGCTCAGGCGATGCTCGCGCACCATGGCGCGGCTGAAGGCATCCCGGCGCAGGCGACGGGGACGGTGGGCGGGGAACAGGGGGAGAGTCACGGTGATCCTTCGGCGCGCCGCAGGCCTCTCTCGGAAGGCCGCATCCAGGGCGCGCAAGTGTGAGATTTTGCTGACAAAAACCCGATGGCATCGGCCAGGGAGGGTGTTACGATCTGTTCTGAGCGCAGCCTCCGGGTTGCGTTCCCTGCTTTTCCTCCCTGAGCAGGTGCCTTCACGTGATGACAGCGTCAAGGCTTTCCAGCCCCGGTCAGTTTTGGCCGGGGCTCTTTTCTTTCCGGCCCCCATTTTGCGACGCCGGCGAGGCCCGGACCATAATCCCCGGCATGAGCAACCTCTACCTGTGGGTCAAGGCCTTCCACATCGTCTTCGTGGCGAGCTGGTTTGCCGGTCTGTTCTACCTGCCCCGCATCTTGGTCAATCTGGCCATGGTGTCGCAGGACAGCCATGCCGAGCGCGAACGCCTGCTGCTGATGGGGCACAAACTCTACCGTTTCGCCACGCTGCTGGCCGTGCCGGCGGTGCTGCTGGGCCTGTGGCTGTGGCTGGGCTTTGGCATCGGCAAGGGCCAGGGCTGGATCCATGCCAAGCTGCTGCTGGTGCTGGGGGTGATCGCCTACCACGTGCAGTGCCGCAAGTTCCTGCGTCAGTTCGAGCATTTCGCCAACCGGCGGCCCCATCGCTGGTTCCGCTGGTTCAACGAGCTCTCGGTGTTGCTGTTCACCGCCATCGTGCTGCTGGTGGTGGTCAAGCCGTTCTGAGGGCCGGCGCATGTCTGCTTCCGAGGCGGCACGGGACACCTTGCCGCCGCGTGGCCTTGGCCATCTGAGCACGACGATCCCGCTGGCCCTGCTGTTCGCCGGGCTGATCGTCTATGCCAGCCTGTACCCGTTCGAGGGTTGGACCTGGCCCAGCCACCTGGGCTGGCTGGAGATCCTGCATCTGCCGCTGCCGCCCTGGCGGGACCGCTTCGACATGGTGGCCAACGGGCTGGGCTATGCGCCGCTGGGCATGCTGTTCTACCTGGCCGGGGTGCGCAGCCGCCGCTTCCTCCCGGTCGGGGCCTGGCTGCTGGCCTGCGGGCTGGCCTCGGGGCTGTCCTATGCGATGGAGGTGACCCAGCAGTTCCTGCCTGGGCGCTTTCCGTCCGCGCTGGACTGGATCCTCAACACGGTGGGCGCGGTGGCCGGTGCCACGCTGGGCGCCTTGCTGCAGGCCCTGTCGCTGATCGACCGCTGGCAGGCCACGCGCGACCGCTGGTTCTGGCGCCGCAGCCGGGGTGCCTTGCTGCTGCTGCTGCTCTGGCCGGTGGGGCTGCTGTTCCCGGCCGCGCTGCCGCTGGGCCTGGGCCCGAGCTGGTCGCGCATGCAGGATCAGCTGGTGGACTGGCTGCTGGACGTCTCCTGGGCCCAGGGCCTGCTGGAGTGGGTCAGCGACATCCCCGTGCCGGAGGACCGCCTGCCCGAGCCGGTCGAGGCGCTGGGCACCGCGCTGGGCCTGCTGGCCCCCTGTCTGCTGGCCTATTCGGTGACCCGGCCGGGCTGGCGCCGGGTGGTGCTGGGCCTGGGTGTGGCGCTGCTGGGCCTGGGGGCCACCACGCTGTCGGCGGCATTGAACTTCGGGCCGGCCCATGCGCTGGCCTGGATCACCCCGGGCGTCACGCCGGCGCTGGAACTGGGCGGTCTGCTGGCGCTGCTGGCCCTGCCCATGCCCCAGCGGCTGGCGGCCGCGCTGGGCCTGGTGGTGCTGGCGCTGCAGATCGTCATCGTCGTGCAGGCGCCGGCCGATCCCTATTTCGCGCTCAGCCTGCAGGGCTGGGAGCAGGGCCGCTTCATCCGCTTCCATGGCCTGGCCAAGTGGGTGGGCTGGCTGTGGCCGTTGCTGACGCTGGGCTGGATGACCATGCGCCTGAGTTCATCCGAGCGCATGCCGCCGCTGCCTACAATGGCGGCATGAGCAGCTACTACCAGCGCCACATCTTCTTCTGCCTCAACCAGCGCCCCAACGGCGAGGACTGCTGTGCCCAGCATGGCGCCCAGGCTGGCTTCGACCGCTGCAAGCAGCAGGTCAAGGCGGCGGGGCTGGCCGGGCCGGGCGGGGTGCGGGTCAACAAGGCCGGCTGCCTGGACCGCTGCGCCGGTGGCCCGGTGGCGGTGGTCTATCCCGAAGCCGTCTGGTACACCTTCGTGGACGAGGCGGACATCGACGAGATCGTGCAGTCGCACCTGCGGGACGGCCAGCCGGTCGAGCGCCTGATGCTGCCGCCGTCGGTCGGCCGCTGAACGATGGCGGGCCTCAATCCGCAGTCCCGTCTGCTGTCGCTGGCCGGCCCGGCCGGCGCGTTGGAGGTGGTGGTGGACGTGCCGCCGGAAACCGCGGCGCGCGGTGTGGCGGTCATCTGCCACCCGCATCCGCTGCACGGCGGCACGATGGACAACAAGGTGGTGCAGACCCTGGCCCGCGCCTTTCTGCAGCTGGGCTACCGGGTGGTGCGCTTCAACTTCCGCGGCGTGGGCGCCTCCGCCGGCCAGTACGACGAGGGCCGGGGCGAGGTGGACGATGCGCTGGCGGTGATCGCCGCCGAGCGGGACCCGGCGCTGCCGCTGGCCCTGGCCGGCTTCTCCTTTGGCGCCTACGTGGCCGCTGCCGCCGCGGCCCGTTTGCCGGCGGCGCAGGCCGCCGAGCGCCTGGTGCTGGTGGGCACCGCGACCTCGCGCTTTCCGGTGCCGACCGTGCCGGCCGACACCCTCGTCATCCATGGCGAGTCCGACGACGTTGTGCCCTTGCAGGCCACGCTGGACTGGGCCCGCCCGCAGGCCCTGCCGGTGGTGGTCGTGCCCGGCGTAGGGCACTTTTTCCACGGACAGCTGTCTGTCCTCAAGTCCCTGGTGGTCGGAGCCTGGCGCCGCTGAGGCGCCGCCCGGCGAACGGCAGGGCGCATTTCTTCCTCTTGTGACCGGAACCCCATGACCTCTTTCCGCTTTTCCCTGCTGGGCGCCACGCTGGCGCTGGGCACCGTGCTGCCCGCCGCCGCGCAACTGCCGGCCGCGCCTGAAATCGCCGCCCGTGGCTACCTGCTGGTCGACATGACGACCAACCAGGTCCTGGCCGAGCGCAATGCCGACACCCGCTTCGAGCCGGCCTCGCTGACCAAGCTGATGACCGCCTACGAGGTGTTCCAGGCGCTGCGCGACAAGAAGCTGTCGCTGGACCAGCATCTGCCGGTGTCGCAACGGGCCTGGGCCGAACGCAAGGGCGGCGGCTCGCTGATGTTCATCGACACCACGATGCAGCCCTCCGTCGATGAGCTGCTCAAGGGCATGATCGTGGTGTCGGGCAACGACGCCTCCGTCGCCCTGGCCGAAGGCGCTGCCGGCAGCGTGGAGGGCTTTGTCGGCCTGATGAACCGCCAGGCCCAGGCCTGGGGGCTGAAGAACACGGCCTTCAAGAACGTCACCGGTCTGACCGAGGCGGGGCACTACTCCAGCGCGCGTGACCTCTCGGTGATCGCCCAGCACATCATCCGCGACTTCCCGGATCGCTACCCGTACTACGCCATCAAGGAGTACACCTTCAACAAGATCCGGCAGGACAACCGCAACCTGCTGCTGCGCCGCGATCCGGCGGTGGACGGCATGAAGACCGGTTACACCGATGGCGCGGGCTACTGCCTGGTGGCCTCGGCCCAGCGCGACCTGCCCAACGGCAAGCGCCGCCTGCTGTCGGTGGTTCTGGGGGCGGATTCCAAGGACGGCCGGGCCAACGAGAGCCAGAAGCTGTTGAACTGGGGCTTCACCCAGTTCGACGCGGTGCGCCTGTTCGACAGCAGCAAGCCGGTCGCCACCGTGAAGGTCTGGAAGGGCGCGAAGCACGAGGTCCAGCTGGTCGGCCCGAATGGGGCGGTCTATGTCTCGGTGCCCAAGGGCGAGGGCGACAAGCTCAAGACCAGCGTCGAGCGCACCGACCCGCTGGTGGCCCCGCTGACCAAGGGCCAGCGCGTGGGCACGCTGAAGGTGACCGACGCGGCCGGCGCCACCGTTGCCACCGTGCCGCTGGTGGTGGCCGAGGACGTGCCGCTGGCCGGCATCTTCGGCCGCGCCTGGGATGCCATCCGGCTCTGGATCAAGTAATCTCGGGCCCTCGGTCAGGAGGGCCCCATGAACGCACCGCTGCCGGACTTCGTCTGCGATCTCAACGGTGAACTGCTGCCCCTGTCCCAGGCCCGCGTGTCGGTGCTGGACCGGGGCTTTTTGTTGGGCGATGGCGTCTACGAGGTGCTGCCGGTCTACGACCGGCGCCTGTTTCGTCTGAGCGACCACCTGGCCCGGCTGGCCCGCAACCAGGCGCGGGTGCGCATCCCGTCGCCGCTGGATGCCGCCGGCTGGGAGGCCCGCGTGCGCCGCCTGGTGGCGGCCCAGCCCTTCGAGGACCAGCTGATCTACCTGCAGGTCACCCGCGGCGTGGCGCTGCGCGAGCATGCGATGACGCCCGGCCTGACGCCGACGGTGTTCCTGATGAGCACGCCGATGCGGCCGGTGCCGGCCGAGCAGCGGCATCAGGGCGTGGCCTGCGTCACCGCGCCGGACCTGCGCTGGTCGCACGGCGACATCAAGAGCATCTCCCAGCTGGGCAATGTGATGGCCCGCCAGCTGTCCGCCGACGCAGGCGCCGCCGAGACCCTGCTGCTGCGCGAGGGCGAGCCCGGCGGGCCGTGGCTGACCGAAGGGGCCAGCAGCAACGTCTGGATCGTGCAGGACGGCGCCCTGCTGGGGCCGCCGATGAGCGAGCACCTGCTGCCTGGCATCCGCGTCGGGCTGCTGCAGGCGCTGTGCGAGGAGACCGGCATCGGCTACAACCTGCGGCCGATCAGCGAGGCCGAGCTGCGGGTCGCCGACGAGGTGCTGCTCAGCTCCACCGCCCGCGAGGTGCTGGCCGTGACCCGGCTGGACGGCGAGCTCGTGGGGCATGGCGCCTTGCGCGGCAAGCCCGGGCCCGTCTATGGCCACCTGTACGAGGCCTACCAGCGGGCCAAGGCCGAGCAGGCGGCCTGACCCTTTCCGGTGGGCGGGGTCTTGCAATTTCCGTCCACCGTCCCCACTTCAGGCGCCATGATGAACCGACCCATCCCCCCCGAAGAATCGCTGATCGAATACCCGAGCGCCTTTCCCATCAAGGTGATGGGCGCGCATGTCGAGGGTTTCGAGACCGCCATCGTCGAGGTGGCGATGCAGTTCGATCCGGGTTTCGACCCGGGCTGCGTCGAGCGGCGCCCCAGCAAGGGCGGCAACTACCTGGGCCTGACGATCACCGTCACCGCCACCAGCCGCGACCAGCTCGATGAGCTCTACCGCACCCTGACCTCGCACCCGCTGGTCAAGGTCGTGCTCTGAGCCCGGCGGGCCTCAGGGCGTCGCCTCGTCGTCGGCCAGTTCCCGCAGCTTGAAGGGCGCGGCCTCGTCGCCGGCCTGCGCGGCGGCCGCGTACCAGTAGCGGGCCAGCCGGCGGTCGGCCGACAGGCCTTCGCCCTTCTCGTACATCGAGGCCAGGATGTACATCGCCCCCACGTCGCCGGCCAGCGCGGCCTGGCGGTACCAGTGCGCGGCCTGGGGCAGGTCCTGTGCCGTGCCACGCCCCAGGAAGCAGGCGGTGCCCATCTCCAGCGCGGCCTGCGGGCTGCCGGCCTCGGCCGCGCGGCGGTACCAGGCCACGGCCTGCGGCAGGTCCTTCCAGCCCAGTCGGCCGCTCTCGTAGAGTTCGCCCAGGGCCAGTTGCGAGGTGACAAAGCCGGCTTCGGCGGCCTGCAGCAGCCAGTGCAGCGCCGTCGCCACGCTGGGGGCGCGGGCCTCGCCACGCAGGTGCATGGCCGCCAGATCATGCTGGGCCACCGGCTCGCCCTGCGCGGCCAGGGTCTGGAACGCGGCTTCGGCCTGGGGCCAGCGGCCCTGGGCATAGGCCGCCAGCGCCTCGGGCAGTGCGGGCGCGGCCTGGGCCGCCGCCATGGCCCCGGCCAGCGCCAGGGCGGTCCAGCAACGCAAACCAATGGCAATGGGCATGGCGGTCGGGCTCCAGGCGGGGGGGGGGCGGGGTTCCGACGATAAACCCGCTCCGGCAAGCCCTTGGCGGGTCGGGGACAATCGAGGTCATGAACAGCAGCATCGTGCCCGCCGCCCCCGAGGTGTCCCCGGGGCCGCGTGTGCGCACCTGGGGCCGCGTGCCCTACGCCGAGACCTTTGCCGCGATGCAGGCCTTCACGGCCGCGCGCGGCCCGGACACCCCTGACGAGTTCTGGTGGGTCGAGCATCCGCCGGTCTTCACCCAGGGCATCGCCGGCAAGCCCGAGCATGTGCTGGCCGCCGGCGACATTCCGGTGGTGCAGAGCAACCGGGGCGGGCAGGTCACCTACCACGGCCCGGGCCAGGTGGTGGTCTACCCGCTGGTGGACCTGCGCCGGCTGGGCATCTACGTCAAGGAATACGTCTTCCGCCTGGAGGCCGCGGTGATCCAGACGCTGGAGCGCTTCGGCGTGATCGGCTTCCGGGTCGAGGGCGCGCCGGGCATCTATGTGAACCTGGCGGATCCCTTGCACGCCGGCCTGCCGGCCGGGCCCCGGCAGGACCCGTTTGCCGGTCTGGCCAAGATCTCTGCGCTGGGCATCAAGATCAGCAACCACTGCACCTACCACGGGGTCTCGCTCAACGTGGCGATGGACCTGGCGCCGTTCCACCAGATCAACCCCTGCGGTTATGCCGGTCTGGCCACGGTGGACCTCGCTACACTGGGCGTCCACGTCACGCCCGAGGCCGTGGCGGCCGTGCTGATCGAGCGCCTGGCCGCCCACCTGAGCCCACCTGCGGCGGCCTGAGCCGCCCCGGTTTTTTCGCTTCTTCCCGCATCTCACGCAACGCCGCCCCGGCGGCAAGGCACTGACGACATGGCCACCGAGAACACCACGCACGAACACAAGACCGGCGCCGCCTACGATGCTTCGGCCAAGCAGAAGGCCGAGGCCAAGACCGCCCGCATCCCGATCAAGATCGTGCCGGCCGAGACGCTGAAGAAGCCCGACTGGATCCGCGTGAAGGCCGGCAGCCCCACGACCCGCTTCTACGAGATCAAGCAGATCCTGCGTGAGCACAAGCTGCACACCGTCTGCGAGGAAGCCTCCTGCCCCAACATCGGCGAGTGCTTCGGCCACGGCACGGCCACCTTCATGATCATGGGTGACAAGTGCACCCGCCGCTGCCCCTTCTGCGACGTGGGCCATGGCCGGCCCGATCCGCTGGACACCGAGGAACCGGCCCATCTGGCCCAGACCATCGCGGCGATGAAGCTCAAGTACGTGGTCATCACCAGCGTGGACCGCGACGACCTGCGCGACGGCGGCGCCGGCCACTACGTCGAGTGCATCCGCCAGGTGCGCGAACAGTCGCCGCAGACCCGGATCGAGGTGCTGGTGCCGGACTTCCGCGGCCGCCTGGACAAGGCGCTGGACATCCTGAAGGGCAACCCGCCGGATGTGATGAACCACAACCTGGAGACGGTGCCGCGCCTCTACAAGGAAGCGCGCCCCGGTGCCGACTACCAGTTCAGCCTGACCCTGCTGCAGCGCTTCAAGCAAGAGGTGCCGGGCGTGCCGACCAAGAGCGGCCTGATGGTGGGCCTGGGCGAGACCGACGAGGAGATCCTCGAGGTCATGCGCGACATGCGCGCCCACGGCATCGACATGCTGACCATCGGCCAGTACCTGGCCCCCTCGGGCCACCACCTGCCGGTGCGCCGCTACGTGCACCCGGACACCTTCAAGATGTTCGAGACCGAGGCCTACAAGATGGGCTTCACCCACGCGGCCGTCGGTGCGCTGGTGCGCTCGAGCTACCACGCCGACCAGCAGGCCGCGCAGGCCGGGGTGGGGGCCTGAACCCCCGCTCAGGCTGCGGGATCGGGCCAGCCCAGGCTCTCCTGGACCAGTTGGACGAAGGCGTCGGCCATCGGCTGCGCGGTGTCCTTGCGCCAGGCCAGCAGCAGCGGAACGGCTTGTGAGGGCACGCTGAGTCTGCGCGTCACCACGTTGCGGAAGGTCAGTTGCTCGGCGTACTCGGGCAGCAGCGTCACGCCGCCACCCATGCTGATCAGGCTGAGCAGGGTCAGCACGTTGTGCACCTCCTGGAACACCGGCAGCGCCAGTTGACGTTGCCGGAGCCAGGCCTGGATCGCGTCGTCCAGCGCGTGGCCGGCCTGATCGGGGTTGATGCGCAGGAAGGGCACGCCCTGCAGAGCCTGTGGAGGGATGTCCGGCCGCGCGGCCAGGGGATGGTCGGCTGGCAGCACCAGCACCAAGCCTTCGTTCATCACGACCGTGCTGGCCAGCTGGGGATGGTCCAGCGGGGGGCGCAGAAAGCCCACGTCGATGCGCTTGGCAAGCAGCGCCTCGGTCTGTTCCGCGGTGGTGAGGCTGTGAAAGCTCAGCTCCACCTCGGGGAACTGGGCGCGCAGCATCGGCAGCACGCGCGGAAAGATGCGGACCTCGGCCGCCGGCACAAAGCCCACCCGCAGCGTGCTGCCCTGGCGGTGGGCGGCCTGGCGCGCCAGCTCGACCGCGCGCGTGGCCTGCGCCAGCACCAACCGGGTCTCGTTCAGGAACACGGCGCCCGCCGGGGTCAGGGCCACATGCCGCTTGCTGCGCTCGAACAGCGGGGTGCCGACCTCGGCCTCCAGGTCCCGGATCTGCTGGCTCAGCGAAGGCTGGGCTGTGTGCAGGCGGGCGGCGGCGCGGGTGAAGTTCAGTTCCTCGGCGACGGCGATGAAGTAATGGAGGTGCCTCAGTTCCATCGGTAAGACGTCAGACGTCTTAAAAGCGAGTTCATAAGTATTTCACAAACATCAAGCGCTCTTCTAATCTTGGCGCCACGGCACAGGGGTGTCGTGCTCAAAACACCATAAGAGGAGACGCAGATGGACGATCGGCTTCAGGTCCGCAGCATGGTCGACGCCCGCCATGGGCGTGTGAAACCGCAGATCTACGCAGACCCGGAGATCTACCAGCTCGAGCTTGAACGTGTGTTCGCGCGCAGCTGGCTGTTCCTGGCCCACGAGAGCATGCTGCCCAAGGCCGGGGACTTCTTCACCACCTCCATGGGCGAGGACCCGGTGGTGGTGGTGCGCCAGAAGGACGGCAGTCTCCAGGCCTACCTCAACCAGTGCCGCCACCGCGGCATGCGCCTGTGCCACGCCGATGGCGGCAACACCAAGGCCTTCACCTGCCCCTACCACGGCTGGGCCTATGGCCTGGACGGCGGCCTGACCTCGGTGCCGCTGGAAGAGCAGGCCTACCGCAATCAGCTCGACAAGTCGCGCTGGGGCCTGACCCGTGTGCCACGCCTGGCCACCTACAAGGGCCTGGTGTTCGGCAACTGGGATGAGAGCGCGCCCTCGCTCGAGGCGTACATGGGCGACATGGCCTGGTACCTCGACGGCTTCCTGGACCGCCGCGCCGGCGGCACCGAGGTGCTGGGCGGCATCCACAAGTGGGTCATCGACTGCAACTGGAAGTTCGCCGCGGAGCAGTTCTGCAGCGACCAGTACCACGCGCCCTACACCCACGCCTCGGCGGTGCAGGTGCTGCAGGCCAGCCCCGCCAACAAGAGCGACGGCAAGCCGCTGGGCGAAGGGCAGACCGCGCGGCCGGTGTGGGCCGATGCGCTGGGCGGCGTGCAGTTCGGCGGCCAGGGCCACGGCAGCGCCTTCTTCTTCACCGAGAAGCCGGACGCCAACGTCTGGGTGGACGGGGCCGTCTCGGCCTACTTCCGCGACACCTATCCGGAGGCCGAAGCCCGCCTGGGCAAGGTCCGCGCGCTGCGCCTGGCCGGCCACAACACGCTCTTCCCGACGCTCTCCTGGCTCAATGGGACTCAGACCTTGCGCGTCTGGCACCCGCGGGGGCCGAACAAGATCGAGGTGTGGGCGTTCTGCCTCTGCGACCGAGAGGCACCGGCCGAAGTCAAGGATGCGCTGATCAAGAGCCACGCCCGGGCTTTTGGCCCGGCCGGCTTCCTGGAACAGGACGATTCGGAGAACTGGGTCGAGGTGCAGAAGGTGCTGCAGGGCCACAAGGCCCGTCAGACCGAGTTCTGCATGGAGATGGGCCTGGGCCACGAGGCGCGCCGCGCCGATGGCATTCCCGGCGTCACCAACTACACCTTTGCCGAAACCGCGGCGCGCGGCTTCTACCAGCACTGGGCCAACATGATGTCCGCCGAAAACTGGGACGAGATCCAGGCCCTGAACGCCAGCTACGAGAAGGAGCTTGTCCATGAGTGAACCGGCGACCCTGATCGAAGCCCTGCGCCCCACCGTGCAGCCGGCGGTGTTGGTCCCGCAGGCGGTGCACTACGCGGTGGAGCAGTTCCTCTACCTGGAAGCGGCCCTGCTGGACGAATGGCGCTTTCGCGAATGGCTGGCGCTGATGGCCGACGACATCCATTACGTGCTGACGACCAACACCCAGGCCCAGACCCGGGACCGGCGCCGCGGCGTGGCCCCGCCGCTGACCTACATCTTCAACGAGGACAAGTTCCAGCTGGAGCGCCGGGTGGCGCGCCTGGAGACCGGCATGGCCTGGGCCGAGGAGCCGCCCTCGCGGACCCGTCACTTCGTCTCCAACCTGCGCGTGCTCTCGGACGATGGCCGCAGCGTCGAGACCAGCTGCAACTACCTGATCCACCGCGCCTCGAAGGCCCACGACATCTACACCTTTGTCGGGACCCGCCGCGACGTGCTGCGCCGCACCGACACCGGCCC
Source organism: Ideonella benzenivorans (assembly GCF_020387415.1). Classification (GTDB taxonomy): domain Bacteria; phylum Pseudomonadota; class Gammaproteobacteria; order Burkholderiales; family Burkholderiaceae_C; genus Ideonella; species Ideonella benzenivorans. Next base: position 288,721 of record NZ_JAGWCB010000006.1, read on the forward strand.
CGGCTGGGAAGTTGCCAGCCGCGAGCTGGCGCTGGACGAGTTCGTGCTGCAAGCCCCCAACCTCAGCATCCTGTTCTGACCATGGCCCGCATCCACGTTTGTTCTGTTTCCGAGCTGCCCGCCGGCGAAGGCCGCCGGGTGGACACCACGCCCGCCGTCGCGCTGTTCCATGTGGACGATGCCTTCTACGCCGTGGCCGACCTGTGCACCCACGCCACCGCCTCGATCTCCGAGGGCTATCTGGAGGACGACTGCACCGTCGAGTGCCCGATCCACACCGCGCGCTTTTGCCTGAAGACCGGCGCCGCGCTGTGCCAGCCGGCGACCGAGCCGCTGCAGACCTTCCCGGTCAGCGTCGAGGGCGGCGAGATCTTTGTCGACGTGCCGGAAGGCGGTGCGGCATGAGCTGGCTCGCGGGGGAGAGCTGCCTCATCACCGGCGGCGGCTCCGGCCTGGGGCGGGCCCTGGTGGCGCGCTTCATCGCCGAGGGCGCGCGGGTCGGGGTGCTGGAGCGTTCCGCCGAGAAGGCGGCGGCGCTGCGGGCCGACTTTGGCGCCGCGGTGACGGTGGTCGAGGGCGACGTTGCCGACCCGGCGGCCAACGCCCAGGCGGTCGCCGCCACGGTGGAGGCCTTCGGCCAGCTCGACTGCTTCATCGGCAATGCGGCGATCTGGGACCACGGCGCGAGCCTGGTGGACACCTCGATGGAAGGCCTGGCCAAGGGCTTCGACGAGCTGTTTGCGATCAACGTCAAGGGCTGCCTGCTGGGGGCCAAGGCCGCGGCCCCGGCGCTGCTGGCCTCACGCGGTTCGATCATCTACACGCTCTCCAACTCCGCCTTCTACCCGGGCGGTGGCGGGCCGCTGTACACGGCGTCCAAGCATGCGGTGCTGGGGCTGATGCGCGAGCTGGCCTACGAGCTGGCGCCCAAGGTGCGGGTGAACGCGGTCGGGCCCAGCGGCATGGCCAGCGACCTGCGCGGCCCGGCGGCGCTGGGCCAGCAGGACCGGGCGATCATGGATTCGCGCAGCCCCGAGGCCATCCGCGCCATCCTGCCGCTGCAGGTCTTTCCCGATCCGGCCGACTTCACCGGGCCCTTCGTGCTGCTGGCCTCGCGGGCCAACAACCAGACCCTGAGCGGCGTGGCGATCAATGCCGACTGCGGGCTGGGCATCCGCGGCATCCGCCACGTGGCGGGCGGGCTGTCGCTCTAGCCGCGGCCGGCTCGCGGCCGTCCCCACGCGCCGCCGACCGGGGGATCCCACGCCAGCCATGACAAACGAGGCGCCTCCGAAGGCGCCCACACCAGGAGACTCTTCATGCCAGTCAAGCTGATCTGCGCCTCTCACACGCCGATGATGGACTTCGTGCCCTTGGCGGGGGAGATCGAGCGCGAGGTGCGCGGCCATTTCGCCAGCCTGGCCGAACAGGTGCGGGCCTACGACCCCGAGCTGATCGTGATGTTCGCGCCCGACCACTTCAACGGCTTCTTCTACGACCTGATGCCGCCGTTCTGCGTGGGCCTGCGCGGCCAGTCTGCCGGGGACTGGGGCTTTGGCACCGCGGCGCTGGACATCCCGGAAGCCACCGCGCTGGCGCTGGTGCGCGCGGTGCAGGCCGAGGATGTGGACGTGGCCTATTCCTACCGGATGCAGGCCGACCACGGCTTCACCCAGCCGCTCAGCCTGCTGACCCAGGGGCAGCGGCCCTGCCCGGTGATTCCCATCTTCATCAACAGCGCGGCGCGCCCGCTGCCGCCGTGCCGGCGCGTGCTGAAGCTGGGCGAGGCGGTGGGCCGCTTCCTGGCCCAGCGGCCGGAGCGGGTGCTGATCATCGGCTCCGGCGGCCTGTCCCATGACCCGCCCACGCCCCAGTTCGGCCAGGTGCCGCCGGAGGTGGAGGAATTCCTGATCGCCGGGCGCAACCCCAGCGAGGACGCGCGCGCGCGCCGCCAGAGCAAGGTCATCGAAACCGGGCGCCGGCTGGCCGCCGGGGAGGACAGCGCCCTGCGGCTGAACGCCGCGTGGGACCGCGGCCTGATCGACACCTTCCTGGACGCCCGGCTGGAGCGCTTTCTGACCCTGACCGACGAGGAGATCCTCGCCGAAGGCGGGCGCGGCGGGCAGGAGATCCGCGCCTGGATCGCCGCGTTCTCGGCGCTGCGGGCCTGCGGCGAGTACCGCGCCCAGTCGCACTACTACCGCGCCATCGACGAGTGGATCGTCGGCATGGCGATGCTGAGCGCCGAACCGGTGGCGGCCTGAGGAGGACGGACGATGGTCATGGAAAACTCTCCCGCATCGGGGGGCGCGTGCTTCGTGGTGGTGGGCGGTGGCCAGGCCGGCGCGGTGGCGGCCACGACGCTGCGCCGACTGGGCTTTGACGGGCGCCTGGTGCTGATCGGCGCCGAGCGGCATCTGCCCTACGAGCGCCCGCCGCTGTCCAAGGAAGTGCTGGTCTCGCCGGCCAGCGCCAAGACGACGCTGTTCAGCGCGGCCGACTATGCGCAGCAGCGCATCGAGTGCCGCTTCGGCGTGGCTGTCACCGCGCTCGACGCGCTGGCCCGGACGGTCACGCTGGCCGATGGCGAGTGCATCGGCTTTGACAAGCTGCTGCTGGCCACCGGGGCCCAGGCGCGGCCCTATCCGCTGCTCGACGGCCTGGGCGAGGGCGTGTTCGCCGTGCGCACGCTGGACGATGCCGAGGCCCTGCGGGCCCGCCTGCGGGCCGGTGTGCGCCTGCTGGTGGTCGGCGGCGGGGTGATCGGGCTGGAAGTGGCGGCCAGTGCCCGCGGGCTGGGCGCCGAGGTCTGCGTGATCGAGCGCGGCACCCGGCTGATGAACCGGGCCGCGCCGCTGCACCTGTCCCAGGCGCTGCTGGACCTGCACCTGGCCCACGGGGTGCAGGTTGCTTTTGGCGCCGAGCTGACCTGGGCCGGGCGCGACGAGGCCGGCGCGATCGTGCTGGAGGCGGCCGATGGGCGCCGCTTCGAGGGCGATCTGGTGGTGTACGGCATCGGGGTCACGCTCAACGACGGTCTGGCCCGCCAGGCCGGCCTGGCCGTGGACGACGGCATCCTGACCGATGCGCAGGGCATGACCTCGGTCAGTGGCATCTATGCCGCCGGTGACGTGGCCCGCCAGCGCGACCCCCGCACCGGCCGCCACCAGCGTCAGGAGACCTGGAGCAATGCCCAGCACCAGGGCGAGCACGTGGCCCGGGCCATGCTTGACGGCAGCAGCTTCGCGCCCGACCTGCCCTGGTACTGGACCGACCAGTACGGCCACAACATCCAGGTCGCCGGCGAGGTCGAGGTGGACCGCTGGCTGACCCGGGGCGACGCGGCCGGCCGACGCACCCAGTTCGGCGTGCGCGACGGCCGCATCGTCGGCGCGATCACCGTCGACAACGGCCGCGAGATGCGCCCTGCGCGCCAGCTGGTGGCCGCCGCCGCGCCGCTGGGCGACGCCGACGCGCTGCTCGACCCGACCCGCGACCTGCGCAAGCTGGCCACGGCGCTGGCCGCGACGGCCTGATGCGCCAGCCCCATCCGGAGATGTTTGACATGAGCACGATTGCATCGAGTCCTCTGGACACGGCGGCCGCGGCCGCGCTGTTGTTCGAGGCCCATCGCAGCGGCCGACCGGTGGCGCCGCTGCGCGACCGGCTGGCCCGGCTGGACGCCCAGGCGGCCTACGCCATCCAGGAGGTCAACACACAGGCCTGGCTGGCGCAGGGGCGCCGCCTGGTGGGCCGCAAGATCGGCCTCACCTCCCCGGCGGTGCAGGCCCAGCTGGGCGTGGACCAGCCCGACTTCGGCATGCTGTTCGCCGACATGGCGGTGGGGGACGGCGAACCGGTGCCGGCCGGGGGCCTGATCCAGCCCAAGGTGGAGGCCGAGGTGGCGCTGGTGCTGGGGGCCGATCTGACCCATGAGCGCCACACCTATGCCGACCTGATCCGGGCCACCGCCTACGCGCTGCCGGCGATCGAGATCGTCGACAGCCGCATCGAGGCCTGGAACATTCGCTTTGCCGACACCGTTGCCGACAACGCCTCCAGCGGCCTGTTCGTGCTGGGCGGGCGCCCGGTGCGCCTGCGCGATGTCGATCTGACCGCCTGCGCGATGCAGATGCACTGCGCGGGCGAGCGGGTCTCACAGGGCCACGGCCGGGCCTGCCTGGGCAGCCCGCTCAACGCGGCGGTCTGGCTGGCCGACGTGATGGTGCGCTGCGGCCGGCCGCTGCAGGCCGGCGACATCGTCCTGACCGGGGCGCTGGGGCCCATGGTGGCCGCGGCCTCGGGCCGCAGCTATGAGGTGTTCATCGAGGGCTTGGGCCACGTCAGCGCACGCTTCGCGTGAGCGCCCGTCCGCATCACTGAGAGGAAGAACATGAGCGAGAAGATCAAATGCGCCCTGATCGGGCCGGGCAACATCGGCACCGATCTGCTCTACAAGCTGCAGCGCAGCCCGCTGCTGGAGCCGGTGTGGATGGTGGGCATCGACCCGACGTCGGAAGGCCTCAAGCGCGCCGCCGAGATGGGCCTGAAGACCACCGCCGACGGGGTGGACGGCCTGCTGCCCCATGTGCAGGCCGATGGCATCCAGATCGCCTTCGACGCCACCAGCGCCTATGTGCACGCGGAGAACAGCCGCAAGCTCAACGCGCTGGGGGTGATGATGATCGACCTGACCCCGGCGGCCATCGGCCCCTTCTGCGTGCCGCCGGTGAACCTGAAGCAGCACGTGGGCCAGAAGGAGATGAACGTCAACATGGTCACCTGCGGGGGCCAGGCCACCATCCCGATGGTGGCGGCCATCTCCCGCGTGCAGCCGGTGACCTACGGCGAGATCGTCGCCACCGTGGGCAGCAAGTCGGTCGGCCCGGGCACGCGCAAGAACATCGATGAATTCACCCGCACCACCTCGGGCGCGGTGGAGAAGGTGGGCGGTGCGCAGAAGGGCAAGGCCATCATCATCATCAACCCGGCCGACCCGCCGCTGATCATGCGCGACACGGTGCACTGCCTGACCGCGACCACGCCGGACCAGCCGAAGATCACCGCCTCCATCCACGCCATGATCGCCGAGGTGCAGAAGTACGTGCCCGGCTACAAGCTGATCAATGGCCCGGTGTTCGACGGCCACCGCGTGTCGGTGTTCCTGGAGGTCGAAGGGCTGGGGGACTTCCTGCCCAAGTACGCAGGCAACCTGGACATCATGACCGCCGCCGCGGCCCGCACCGCCGAGATGTTCGCCGAGGAGATCCTCAAGGGCGAACTCCAGCTTCAACCGATCGCCGCCTGAGGAGACCCACCATGAGCCTGCAAGGCAAGAAGATCACCGTCCACGACATGACGCTGCGGGACGGCATGCACCCCAAGCGCCACCAGATGACGCTGGACCAGATGAAGACCATCGCGGTGGGGCTGGACCAGGCCGGGGTGCCGCTGATCGAAGTGACCCACGGCGATGGCCTGGGCGGCAGCTCGGTCAACTACGGCTTCCCGGCCCACACCGACGAGGAATACCTGTCGGTGGTGATCCCGCTGATGACGCAGGCCAAGGTCTCGGCGCTGCTGCTGCCAGGCATCGGCACCGTCGAGGACCTGAAGCGGGCCCATGCGTTGGGCGTGAACACCCTCCGGGTGGCGACCCACTGCACCGAGGCCGATGTCTCCGAACAGCACATCGGCATGGCCCGCCAGCTGGGCATGGACACGGTTGGCTTCCTGATGATGGCGCACATGAACACGCCCGAAGGGCTGGTCCGCCAGGCCAAGCTGATGGAGAGCTACGGCGCCAACTGCATCTACGTGACCGACTCGGCCGGGCACCTGCTGCCCGACACCGTGAAGGCGCGGGTGCGCGCGGTGCGCGACGCGCTCCGGCCGGAGACCGAGCTGGGTTTCCACGGCCACCACAACCTGGCCATGGGCGTGGCCAACTCGATCGCCGCGATCGAGGCCGGGGCCAACCGCGTGGATGCGGCGGCGGCCGGCCTGGGCGCGGGCGCGGGCAACACGCCGATGGAGGTGCTGGTGGCGGTCTGTGCGCTGATGGGCATCGCCACCGGCGTGGACGTGTTCAAGATCCAGGACGTGGCCGAGGACCTGGTGGTGCCGATCATGGACTTCCCGATCCGCCTCGACCGCGACGCGCTGACGCTGGGTTATGCCGGGGTCTACGGCTCCTTCCTGCTGTTCGCCAAGCGGGCGGAGAAGAAGTACGGCGTGCCGGCGCGGGAGATCCTGGTCGAGATGGGCCGGCGCGGCATGGTCGGCGGCCAGGAAGACATGATCGAAGACACCGCCATGACGCTGGCACGGGCCAAGGGCCTGATGCCGGTCGCGGCCTGAACCCCCAGGGAGACACGATGAGCGCTGCAACCCCCCTCACCGAAGCCGGCACCAGCCGCTTGGCCCGCATCCGCGAAGGCGAGCTGGACCTGCAACTGCACTACAACGACGCTGGCGCGGGCGCCGAGACGGTCGTGATGCTGCATGGCTCCGGCCCCGGCGCCACCGGCTGGGCCAACTTCAACCGCAATGTGGCGCCGCTGGTGGCGGCCGGCTACCGGGTGATCCTGATGGACTGCCCGGGCTGGGGCCAGAGCGATCCCATCGTCAGCACCGGGTCCCGGTCAGACCTGAACGCGACCGCGCTGAAAGGCCTGCTCGACGTGCTCGACATCCCGCAGGCCCACCTGATCGGCAACTCCATGGGCGGCCACAGCGCGGTGGCCTTCACGCTGCGCTACCCCGAGCGGGTGGGCAAGCTGGTGTTGATGGGCGGCGGCACCGGCGGGGCCAGCCCCTTCGTGCCCATGCCCACCGAGGGCATCAAGCTGCTCCAGGGCCTGTACCGCGAGCCGACCATCGAGAACCTGAAGAAGATGATGGCCGTGTTCGTGTTCGATCCGGCCAGCCTGACCGAAGAGCTCTACCAGGCGCGTCTGGCCAACATGCTGGCGCGGCGCGACCACCTGGAGAACTTCGTCAAGAGCCTGCAGGCCAATCCGCGTCAGTTCCCGGACTTCGGCCCGCGGCTGGGCGAGATCGCGGCCGAGACCCTGGTGGTGTGGGGCCGCGAGGACCGCTTCGTGCCGATGGACACCGGCCTGCGCCTGCTGGCCGGCATTCCCAAGGTCGAGCTGCATGTGTTCAACCGCTGCGGCCACTGGGCGCAGTGGGAGCATGCGGACAGCTTCAACCGCCTGGTGGCGGACTTCCTGTCGCGCTGACCGGCCCGCCGCCTCAGCGCAGGCTGAAGGCGGTCGTCGTCAGCGGGCCCGTCAGCGTCTCCAGCAGGGGGATCAGGGGCTTGAGCTCGACATAGCGGTTGGCCACCCGCACCGCGTACTGGAAGAAGCGCGGCAGGTCGGCGCTGTACTTGGGCTTGCCGTCGCGGTGCTTGAGGCGGCAGAAGATGCCCAGCACCTTCAGGTGGCGCTGCAGGCCCATCCACTCCAGCTGGCGCCAGAACTCGCCGAAGTCGGCGTCCACCGGCAGGCCGGCCTTGCGGGCGGCCTCCCAGTAGCGCACCGCCCAGTCGAGCTCGCGTTCCTCGTCCCAGGACAGGAAGGCGTCACGCAGCAGCGAAGCCACGTCGTAGCTGATGGGGCCGCGCACCGCGTCCTGGAAGTCCAGGATGCCGGGGTTGGGTTCGGTCACCATCAGGTTGCGCGGCATCCAGTCGCGGTGCACCGCCACCGTGGGCTGGGCCAGGGCGCTGGCCACCAGCCGGTCGCAGATGCGCTGCCAGCGGGCCTGTTGCTCGGCGGTCCAGGTCACGCCGTACTCGCGCTGCACGCACCACTCGGGAAACAGCGCCAGTTCACGCCGCAGCAGCGCGTCGTCGTAGGGCGGCAAGCTGCTGGCGTCCACCTTGACCTGCCACTGCACCAGCGCGGCCACGGCCTCGCGCATCAGGCGCTCGGCCTGGGCGCCACCATCGGCCTGCACGGCGTCCAGATACAGCGTGCTGCCCAGGTCGGTCAGCAGCAGAAAGCCCTGCGCTGCATCGGCGGCCAGCACCTCGGGGCCGTGCAGGCCTGCGGCCTGGATCAGCCCGGCCACCTGCAGGAAGGGGCGCACGTCCTCCTGGGGCGGCGGCGCGTCCATGATGATGCGCGGCCCCTGGGCCGACTGGATGCGGAAGTAGCGCCGGAAACTGGCGTCGGCCGAGGCCGGCGCCAGCGTTTCGGGCTGCAGGCCGTGGCGGCTCGCCAGCGGGGCCAGCCAGGCCTGGAAGGCGGCCTCACGGGTCGGATCGGCCCAGGTGATGGCGGGGGAAGCGGGGAGGGAAGAGGCACTCATGCGCAGTGCGCCTGCCCTCGGCAGACACCGAGGGGCGGGGCTCATGGATAATCTGCGGGATTCTAATGACGCCCTCCCCGGGCGGCGGCGGCCGAGAGTCCGCGAAGTGCGTTTGTTCCATCCCATGTCCCCTGTTCCTTCCCGCGTGGCGGCGTCCCCGTGTGGGCCGCTGCCTGGCCGCGCACGCCGCTTGAGCCGTGCGCTGATGGCCGCCGGGGTGCTGAGTGCGGGGGCCTTGCTGGCCTTGCCGGCCCGGGCCCAGTCCGGCGCGGCCATCCCGGTGCCCGCGACGCCGGTGCCGGATCCGGCCGCCAGTGCGCCGTTCGGGCAGCTGGTGGCCACCGATGCCCCCAATGGCCCGGCCCAACTGACGGCCAACACCGTGCACAGCGTGCTGGACGGCGAGAGCGTGGCGGTGGGCGAGGTCGAGCTGCGGCGCGGCGGCCTGGTGCTGACTGCCGACCAGCTGCGCTACCTGCAGCCCAGCCAGCTCGCCATCGCCGAAGGGCATGTGACGCTGCGCAACCAGGGGGATCGCTTCACCGGCACGACGGCCCAGTTGCACCTGGACAGCAACGCCGGCACGGTGGCGCAGCCGACCTACTTCTTCGGCCGCACCCAGGCGGGTGGGCAGGCCGCCCGCATCGATTTCGACAGTCCCCAGCGCTTGCACGCCTACGACGCCAGCTACAGCAGCTGCCGCCCCGGCGATGGACAGCAGCCCGACTGGGAGCTGCGCATGGACCAGCTCGACCTGGACTTCGACCAGAACGAAGGCCTGGCCAGGGGCGCGGTGCTGCATTTTCTGGGGGTGCCCATCCTGGCGGCGCCGGTGATGAGCTTCCCGGCCACGGCCGCGGCCAAGAGCGGCCTGCTGGCGCCGACCTTCAACATCGACTCACGCGGCGGCTTCGAGTACGGGCAGCCCTACTACTGGCGCCTGGCTCCCAATTACGACCTGACCCTGGGGCCGGTCCTGTCCACCCGGCGTGACGCCGCGCTGCTGGGCGAGTTCCGTTACCTGGGGGCGCACGACAGCGGGCGCATCGCCGCGCATTACCTGCCGTTCGACCGCACCATCGACCACCAGCGTTACTCGGTGCAGGCCGAGCACTACGGCGACGATGGCGACGGGCTGCGCTACGAGCTGTCCTACCGCGACGCCTCGGACGACCGCTACTGGAAGGATTTCTCCGGGATGTTGTCCACGCCCACGCCGCGGCTGCTGTCGCAGGCGGCCGGGGTGGCCAAGCAGTGGGCCCTGGACCGGGGCGACGTCACGCTGTACGCCCGCGCTCAGGGCTGGCGCACCTTGCAGGATCCGGACAACCCCATCGTCGTGCCCTACGAGCGCGCACCCCAGTTGGGGCTGCAGCTGAACCTGGGCTTGATGCAGGGCATCGATTTCTCGCTCGAGACCGAGGCCAACCGCTTCGTGCTGGCCGACCGGACGGCCGACGACAACCGGCCCGAGGGCAACCGGGGGCATCTGTTGGCCGCCGTGTCGCGCCGGTTCGACAACGGCTGGGGTTGGCTGACGCCCAAGGCGTCGCTCAACTACGCCAGCTATTCGCTGGACCAGCCGATGAGCAACGGCCGCCAGCATGCCAGCCGGGGCATCCCGACCTTCAGCCTGGACAGCGGCCTGCGCATGGCGCGCGACGTCTCCTGGTTTGGCGCCGGCCTGACCCAGACGCTGGAGCCGCGGCTGCACTATGTGTTCACCCCTTACCGGGACCAGTCGCTGCTGCCGGAGTTCGACACCGCGGCGAGCGACTTCAACTCGATGTCCATCTACCAGGACAACGAGTTCACCGGCATCGACCGGGTCAGCGACGAGCACCAGGTGACGGTCGGGGCGACCACCCGTTTCCTGGACGACCAGTCCGGCATCGAGCGGCTGCGTTTTGGCGCGGCCCAGCGTTTCCAGTTCCGCGACCAGCGCCTGACTGCCAGCGGCACGCCCAGCACCAAGCGGGCCTCGGACCTGCTGCTGTTCGCCTCCGGCCAGCTCACGCCGGCCTGGAGCATGGACACCATGCTGCAGTACAACTCGGACATCCACAGCTCCGAGCGGACGATCCTGTCGACGCGCTACAGCCCGGGGCCGTTCCAGACGATCGCCGGCACCTACCGCTACACCCGCGGCAGCAGCGAGCAGTTTGAGCTGGGCGTCCAGTGGCCGCTCTACCGCGGCGGCGGCACCGGCTCCTCGGGCCGCTGCCAGGGTACCTTGTACGGCGTCGGGCGGGTCAACTACAGCATGAAGGACCAGAAGGTCACCGATTCGGTGGCCGGCATCGAGTACGACGCCGGCTGCTGGATCCTGCGTGTGGTCAACAGCCGGCAGTCCACCGGCCAGAGCGAAGCCACCCAGCGCTGGATGATCCAGCTGGAGCTGGTCGGCCTGTCCAGCCTGGGGACCAACCCGCTGCAGGTCCTGAAGGACAATATCCCCGGTTACCGGCTGCTGCGCGATGAGGGCGCGGGCCTGTCCCCCACTTCCGAGACCCCATGAGCGCATTTCCCCGTCCTGTTTTCCGCGTGCTGGCCCTGGCGGCCGCGTTGGCCTTCCCGCATGCGGCCGTGCTGGCGCAGACGGCGGCCCGGGCCGCTGCCACGGCAACGCCCCCCAAGACGGCCGACTACATCGTCGCAGTCGTCAACAGCGAGCTGGTCACCGAGGTCGAGGTCCAGCAGCGCATGAGCCAGATCGCGGCCGAGGCGCAGCGCAACCAGGCGCCGGTGCCCGACGCCGCCGCCCTGCGCCAGCAGGCCGTGGATGCGCTGGTCAACGAACGGCTGCAGATCAGCGCGGCCCGCGACAGCGGGCTGAAGGTCGATGACGCCGAGCTGGACCGGGCGGTCGAGAACATCGCCTCCATGAACAAGCTGAGCGTGGCCCAGCTGCGCCAGCGCCTGCGCCAGGACGGGTTGGACTACGGCACCTTCCGCAGCAATCTGCGCGACCAGATCCTGGCGCAGCGCATCCGTGAGCGCGAGGTGCAAAGCCGCATCAAGGTCAGCGACGGCGAGATCGAGGATTACCTGACCGCCCAGCGCGGCAACCAGGCCAGCCGGCTGGAGCTGAACATCGCCCAGGTCCTGGTGCGGGTGCCCGAGGGGGCCAGCGACGCGGTGGTGGCCGAGAAGAAGGCCCGCATCGAGCAGGCCCAGGCCCGTCTCAAGGCGGGTGAGCCCTTCGCCGTGGTGGCCAAGGACATGTCGGAAGACAGCAACCGCGAGCGCGGCGGCGAGATCGGCGGTCGGGCGATGGACCGGTTGCCGGACCTGTTCGTTAACGCCGTGCGCTTCCTGCCGGTGGGCGGCGTGACGCCGCAGCCGCTGCGCAGCGGCGCAGGCTTCCACCTGCTCAAGCTGCTGTCGCGGGCGGAATCGAATCCAGGCGAGGTCACCCAGACGCGGGCGCGCCACATCCTGTTGCGGCCCTCGGCCCAGCTGTCGGTCGAGGATGCGCAACGCCGGCTGTCGGACTTCCGCGGCCAGATCCTGGCCGGCAAGGCCCGTTTCGAGGACCTGGCGCGGGAGTATTCCGAAGACGGCAGCGCCGCCGCCGGGGGGGATCTGGGTTGGACCTCGCCGGGCTCCTTCGTGCCGGAGTTCGAGAGCGCGATGAACGCGCTGCCCAAGGGCGGCATCTCGCAGCCGGTCGTGTCGCGCTTTGGCGTGCACCTGATCCAGGTGCTGGACCGGCGCGACGTGCAGGTCAGTCCCGAGCAGCTGCGCAGCCAGGCGCGCGCGGTGCTGAGCGAGCGCAAGTACAACGACGCCTACACCGCCTGGCTCGACGAGCTGCGCAGCCACGCTTTCATTGAGATGCGTGAGCCCCCGCTGTGAGTGCCGGCACCGGCCACCACGCGCGCAAGCGCTTCGGCCAACACTTCCTGACCGACACCGCGCTGATCGATGACATCGTCCGCGCCATCGACCCGCACCCGGGCCAGCCGCTGGTCGAGATCGGCCCTGGCCTGGGCGCGCTGACCGAGCCGGTGCTGGCGCGCTGCCAGCACCTGACCGTGATCGAACTGGACCGCGACCTGGCCGCCCGCCTGCGCAAGCGGGGCGATGTGGACGTGGTCGAGGCCGACGTGCTGACGGTGGATTTCGGCGCCCTGGCCGAGCGCCTGGGCGGCAAGCTGCGCGTGATCGGCAACCTGCCCTACAACATCTCCAGCCCCATCCTGTTCCACCTGCTGCCCTGGGCGGACCGGGTGGAAGACCAGCATTTCATGCTGCAGAAGGAGGTGGTGGACCGCATGGCCGCGACGCCGGGCCACAAGGCCTATGGCCGCCTGTCGGTGATGCTGCAGTGGCGCTACCACATCGAGGCGCTGCTGGATGTGCCGCCCGAGTCCTTCGACCCGCCGCCGCGGGTCGATTCGGCGGTGGTGCGCATGCTGCCCTGGCCGTCGACCGCGCAGCTGGACCTGCCCCGCTTCGAGCAGATGGTGCAGGTGGCCTTCTCGCAGCGGCGCAAGCTGCTGCGCCACTCGCTGGGCCGCTGGCTGGACGAGCAGGGCTTTGGCGGCAGCTTCGACCTGCAGCGCCGGGCCGAGGAAGTGCCGGTGGCGGAGTACGTCGCCCTGGCGCAGGTCCTGCCCCAGGCCTGAGGCTGCGCCAAGACAAACGGCCCGCTTCAGCGGGCCGTTTGTGGCGCGGTGGATGGACGCTGTGGCAGCCGCTCAGGCTGCGTCGCGCCACATCGCGGTGTCGAAGGCACTGCACATCATCGGCATGTTCATGCCGAAGTTGGGGTTGGTGCCTGCTTTGGTGCTGGCCTTGGTGGCCGGCTTCGTGGGGGCCGTTTCAGCAGCCCGCTCCCATGACCCGTTTTCTTGGGAGCGGGCTACTGAAAAGAATAGAAACATCGGAACGGGACCTTGCGGTCGGCCCAGAAGTCCGCGGCATCCCGGAACACGTCCAGCAACTGCTCGCGCGACTCGCGGTCGAACTTGCCGTTGTCCGGGATGTGCTCCAGCACCACCACGAAGCCCGGTTGCGCGCCCGACTTGTTGACCAGATCGGTCATGCAGTCGTAGAGCGCATCCAGGTTCTTGCCGAAGTGCTGCGGGAACAGGAACGAGGTCGCAATGGTCTCCAGCACATCCTGCTTGGACTGGGCATCGGTCAGATTGGCGAACAGAAAGTGCTGGCCCGATTCCTGGGCCGCGCGCATCAGGTCGTCGACCCGATAGGCGCGTATCGCCTGCACGATGTTGGGACGGACTGACTGCAGCAGCATGGTCGCGTTCCTCCTGTGGTCAAAAAAAGCCGGACCGGCTTCCAGGGCGTGTGTCATCAGGGCAGCACACGCCGGAAGCTGGCGTAATGATCATCTGTGTAAAAACAGGCGTCGGGGTTCCGTGGTTGACGTCCGCCGCACACCAGACGCCGGGCACCGCGGTCGCGCGCGCCCGGTGTGGGCACGGTGTACTCGCGGTAGTAGCCCCGGGGTTGGCGCGGCAGGATGCGTTCACGGTTGCCGAACACGATGCCGTCTTTTTCGTAAGGGAAGGGGCCGCCTGCACGGACCAGACGCTCGGTGATCTGGGCCTGGCGGGGCAGATCGGCCAGCGCCACCGTGGGCAGCACCGAGGCGACTGCGGGGGCCGTTTCACGGGCCCAGACGGCGGCCGGTGTCATTCCCCCCAGGCCCGCCAGGGCCAGGACGCCGACCGAGAGGGCCAGCCAGGCACGCTTCCAGCACAGCCCGGCTGCCGCGACGCGGCCCTTCTTGTCGAAGGACTGCCCCACCGAATCCGGACTGGACGAAACCACGGGTTTACCCTGAAAGCCTAAACCACAATCGTAGCCGATTGGCAGAAATACCACAAGTCCGCTGCCCGAAAAACGTGCAACGGAGGGTTTTGTGAGTAGGGGCTCGCTTTTGTGCTAGCCCTTGCGGTGGCGGGTGTTCAGCGGGCGGCGTTGGCGTCGGCCACGGTCAGGGCCGTCATGTTGACGATGCGGCGCACGGTGGCCGACGGGGTCAGGATGTGCACCGGCTGGGCCGCGCCCAGCAGCATCGGGCCGATGGCGATGCCGCCACCGGCGGCGGTCTTCAGCAGGTTGTAGCTGATGTTGGCGGCATCGATGTTGGGCAGCACCAGCAGGTTGGCTTCGCCCTTCAGGGTGCTGCGGGGCATCAGTTCGGCACGGTATTCGGCGTCCAGTGCCGCATCGCCGTGCATTTCGCCGTCGATCTCCAGCCAGGGCGCCTGTTGCTGCACCAGGGCCAGGGTCTCGCGCATCTTCACCGCCGAGGGCTGGCAGCTGCTGCCGAAGTTGCTGTGCGAGAGCAGGGCGGCCTTGGGCTGGATGCCGAAGCGCCGCATCTCCTCGGCCGCCAGGATGGTGATCTCGGCCAGTTGCTCGGCCGTGGGGTCGTAGTTGACGTGGGTGTCCACCAGGAAGACCTGGCGGTTGGGCAGCATCAGGCCGTTCATGCAGGCGAAGTTCTTCACCCCGGCGCGGCGGCCGATGACGGATTCGATGTGCGCCAGGTGCATCGCGGTGGTGCCCCAGGTGCCGCAGATCATGCCGTCCACCTCGCCCTTGTGCAGCAGCATGCTGGAAATCAGCGTCAGGCGGCGGCGCATTTCGATCTTGGCGAACTGCTCGGTGACGCCCTTGCGCTCCATCATCTGGTGGTAGGTCTGCCAGAAGTCGCGGTAGCGGCGGTCGTCGTCGATGTTGACGATCTCGTAGTCGCGGCCCTCTTCCAGGCGCAGGCCCAGCTTCTCGATGCGGGTGCGGATGATGTGGGCGCGGCCCACCAGCACCGGCCGGGCCAGGCCCTCGTCGGCCACCACCTGCACCGCGCGCAGCACACGGCGGTCCTCACCCTCGGCAAAGGCCACGCGCTTGGCCTTGGCCTTCTTGGCCACCGAAAAGATCGGCTTCATCAGCGTGCCCGAGGCATAGACGAAGCTCTGCAGCTTCTCCTCGTAGGCCACCATGTCGGCGATCGGCCGCGTGGCCACGCCCGAGGCCATCGCCGCCTCGGCCACCGCCGGGGCGATCTGGATCATCAGCCGCGGGTCGAAGGGCTTGGGAATCAGGTATTCCGGGCCGAAGGACAGCGTGGTGCCGGCATAGGCCGAGGCCACCACGTCGCTCTGCTCGGCCTGGGCCAGCTCGGCGATCGCCCGCACCGCCGCGATCTCCATCTCGTCGTTGATGGTGCTGGCACCGCAGTCCAGCGCACCGCGGAAGATGTAGGGGAAGCACAGGACGTTGTTGACCTGGTTGGGGTAGTCGGTGCGGCCGGTGGCCATGATGGCGTCGTCGCGCACCGCCTTGACCTCCTCGGGCATGATTTCCGGCGTCGGGTTGGCCAGCGCGAAGATCAGCGGCTGGGTCGCCATGCTGGCCACCATGTCGGCTTTCAGCACACCGCCCGCCGACAGGCCCAGGAAGATGTCCGCGCCGGCGATGGCCTCGCGCAGGCTGCGGTGCGGCGTGTCCTGGGCGAACAGCGCCTTGTCCGGGTCCATCAGCTCGGTGCGGCCCTTGTAGACCACGCCGGCCAGGTCGGTGACGTAGATGTTCTCGCGCGGCAGGCCCAGCTTCACCAGCAGGTTCAGGCAGGCCAGCGCGGCCGCGCCAGCGCCCGACGACACCAGCTTGACCTGCTTGATGTCCTTGCCGACCACCTTCAGGCCGTTGAGCAGGGCGGCGCCCACCACGATGGCGGTGCCGTGCTGGTCGTCGTGGAAGACGGGGATCGACAGGCGCTCGCGCAGTTTGCGCTCGACGTAGAAACAGTCCGGCGCCTTGATGTCTTCCAGGTTGATGCCGCCGAAGGTGGGCTCCAGGGCGGCAATGATGTCGACCAGCTTGTCCAGGTCGTTCTCGGCCACCTCCAGGTCGAAGACGTCGATGCCGGCGAACTTCTTGAACAGCACACCCTTGCCTTCCATCACCGGCTTGGAGGCCAGCGGGCCGATGTTGCCCAGGCCCAGCACGGCGGTGCCGTTGGAGACCACGGCCACCAGGTTGCCGCGGCTGGTGTAGCGGAAGGCGTTGGCCGGGTCCTCGACGATCTCCTCGCAGGCCGCGGCCACGCCGGGCGAGTAGGCCAGGGCCAGATCGCGCTGGTTGACCAGCTGCTTGGTCGCGCTGATGGCAACCTTGCCCGGGGTCGGGAACTCGTGGTACTCCAGTGCGGCACGGCGCAGCTGGGCTTGGCGTTCTTCGGCAGTGGACATCGCGGCGTTCCTTGGTCTCGTGTGCCCCGGCTGGGTGCAGGGAATCCCAAATTGTAGAAGGCCAGGTCGCCATGCGAAAAACCGGCCCCCTGGGCCGCCTGGCATCGCTCGCCATCATCGCGGCAGAGGGCCGTTCTGTCGGCTGCGACAATCCCTGCCATGGCCCTGGGCGAATTCGAACTCATCGACCGTTTTTTCCGCCGTCCGGTGCGGCGCGCCGTGCTCGGCGTGGGGGATGACTGCGCACTGTTGCAGCCGCGTCCCGGCATGCAGCTGGCCGTCTCGACCGACCTGCTGGTGGAGGGGCGGCACTTCCTCTCGACCGTCGACCCCGTGCGGCTGGGGCACAAGGCGCTGGCGGTCAACCTGAGCGATCTGGCCGCCTGTGGCGCCGAGCCACTGGCCTTCACGCTGAGCCTGTCGATGCCCCGGCCGGATGAGCGTTTCCTGGCGCCTTTTGCCGAGGGCCTGCTGGCGCTGGCCGACCGCCATGCCATCGAGCTGGTGGGGGGCGACACCACGGCCGGGCCGCTCACCATCGGCATCACCGTGATGGGCGAGGTGCCGGCCGGCCAGGCCCTGCGCCGCAGCGGGGCCCGGGCGGGCGACGCGCTGTGGGTCAGTGGCTGGCCTGGCGAGGCCCGGCTGGCGCTGGAGGTGTTCCGCGGCACCCTGTCGCTGCCGGAGGTGGATTTCAACGCCGCCCGCCGGGCGATGGAACAGCCCGAGCCGCGCGTGGCGCTGGGCCTGGCCTTGCGCGGCGTGGCGAGCGCGGCCATCGACGTCAGCGACGGCCTGCTGGGCGACCTGGGCCATGTGCTGAAGGCCTCTGGCGTCGGGGCGGCGCTGAGCCTGGCCGATTTTCCACGTCGCCCGCTGCTGGCGCGTCAGCCCGCGGCGGTGCAGCGCATGGCCTGGCTGACCGGCGGCGACGATTACGAACTGCTGTTCACTGCGCCGCCGGCAGCGGCCGATGCCGTGCAGGCGGCATCCGCCCAGGCCGGGGTGCCGGTGCACCGCATCGGCCGCATCACCGCCGAGCCCGGCCTGCAGGTTCGGGACGAAACGGGCGCAGCGCTGGACCTGGCGGGTTGGGCCGCCTTTGATCACTTCAGGACATGAGCATCACCGATCCGCAGGACGGCGTCTCCGACGCCCGCGTCCTCGCCGAAACCACCCGCACGGGCCTGGACCCCGCCGCGGCCCAGCCGCCGGTGCGGCCGGGCGTCTGGCTGCTGGGGCGCTCGCCCCTGCACTGGGTCTCGCTGGCCATGGGCAGTGGCCTGTCGCCGGTGGCGCCGGGCACCATGGGCACGCTGTGGGCCTGGCTGGCCTGGCGGCTGCTGGACCCGTGGCTGAGCACGCCGGCCTGGGCGATCGTGCTGGGGGTCGGCTTCTTCGCCGGCTGGTGGGCCTGCACCGCCACCGCCCGCGCGCTGCGGGTGGCCGACCCGTCCTGCGTGGTCTGGGACGAGGTGCTGGCCTTCTGGATCATCCTGTGGGTCGTGATGCCCGCCAGCTTCGGCCTGCAGCTGGCCGCCTTCGTGCTGTTCCGTCTGTTCGACATGGTGAAGGTCGGGCCGGTGGGCTGGGCCGATCGCCTGTTCAAGCTCGCCCCCGGTCAGATGCCGGGCTGGGCGCAGGGCTTCGGCATCCTGTTCGACGACCTGGTGGCGGCGCTGTGCGCGCTGTTGGTGCTGGCCCTCTGGCAGGCCTGAGGACGCGATGGACACCTTGCTGACCGATGCCGCCGCGCTGCAGGCGGCCCTGGGCCCCCTGGGCGACACGCTGCGGGCCCAGGGTTGGCGCCTGGCCACGGCCGAGAGCTGCACCGGCGGGCTGATCGCTGCGCTGTGCACCAGCGTGGCCGGTTCCAGCGACTGGTTCGACCGCGGGTTCGTGACCTACAGCAATGCCGCCAAGACGGCCCAACTGGGCGTGCCGGCGCCATTGATTGCGGCCGAGGGCGCCGTCAGCCAGCCGGTGGCCGAGGCCATGGCCCTGGGCGCGCTGGCCCACAGCGAGGCCCAACTGGCGGTGGCCGTCACCGGCATTGCCGGCCCCGGCGGCGCGGTGCCGGGCAAGCCTGTGGGCACCGTGTGGCTGGCCCTGGCCCGCCGTGGCACTGGCGTGGCGCCCGAGGTCGTCAGCCGGCTGCTGTCGCTGCCGGGGGATCGCACGGCGGTGCGCTCGGCCACCGTGGCCGCCGCGTTGCAGGCGCTGCAGCGCGCCGCGCAGGGCCTGTTGCAGGCTTGAGCGGGCGGCGGCGACGCCGGTTCAGAAGTCGCCGTGCAGGCCCAGGTTGTGCCGCCGGGCCGAACCACCGTGCCAGACGGCGCGGCTGCGCTGGGTTTGCCTGGCGTTCTGGACCGTGTCGTCGCCGAAGGCGCTGTACGGGCGCCCTTCGGGGCGGGCCCGTTCAGCGGCAGAGCCGTTCGCAGAGCTGGTCGGCGGGTTCGGCCCAGTCGGCGTCGTCGGCAATGGCCTGGCGCAGGAAAGCCGCCTGGGACGGCGTCCAGACCGTCGCCTCCGGCAGGGCGCAGCCCTGGGCGTCGCAGCGGTGGGCGGCGATCCAGGCCTCGATCTCCTCGGGCGAGGACGGCAGGCCCAGTTGCTTGAAGAGTTCGCTCAGCGGGTGGAAGGTGGCGTCCATGGCAGATCCTCCGTCGGGAGCGGGCAGTGTCGCACGCTGGCGACGGACCGGCGTGTCAGGCGGGCAGGGTCAACCGGGCCGGCACCGGCTGGCCGCGGCGCGGCGGCGTGGCCACCGTGTCCAGCATCATCAGCACCAGGCGGCGCAGGCCGTCCCAGGCGTCTTCCGGCCACGCGGGGTGGCGCAGGCCCTTGACCAGGCCGTCGCAGACGCTGGCGGCTTCGACCAGCGCCGTCAGCCGGGTGTCGTCCAGACCGGGCAGCACCCGCTCGAACAGGCGCTCTTTCTCGCCCCAGACGCGGGCCTCGCGCAGGGCCATGGGCAGCGGCTTGCCATCGGCCATCGCCGCGCGGGCACGGGCCAGGGCGCGGATGTCGTCGGCCAGCGTCCAGTGCACCAGCACGGCCGCCTCGCCCTCGGCCTTCAGGCCGTCGAGCATGCGCAAGGCCCGGCCGGCCTGACCGGCCAGCACGGCCGCGCCCAGCTTGAACACGTCGTAACGGGCCACGTCCAGCACGGCTTCTTCGATCTGGGCGAAATCCAGCTCGCCCGCCGGGTAGAGCAGGGCCAGCTTCTGCAGTTCCTGGTGCGCGGCCAGCAGGTTGCCCTCGACCCGGTCGGCAAAGAAGGCCAGGGCCTGCTGACCGGCCTCGCCGACGGGCACGCGCTGGCCCTGGGCGGCCAGGCGCTGGGCGATCCAGGCCGGTAGCTGGTGGCGTTCCACCGGATCCACCCGCACCGTGACGCCAGCCCGGTCCAGGGCCTGGAACCAGGCGCCCTGCAGCTGCTGGCGGTCCAGCCGGGGCAGGTGCACCAGGGTCAGCACGCCCTCGGGCAGCCGCTCGCAGTATTGCTGCAGCGCGGCCGAGCCGTCCTTGCCCGGTTTGCCGGAGGGGATGCGGATCTCGATCAGCTTCTGGTCGGCGAACAGGCCCATGGACTGGGCCGCGCCCAGCACCCCGCTCCAGTCGAAGTGGGCGCCGCTGACGGTGAAGACCTGGCGTTCGCTGTAGCCGGCGGCCCGGGCGGCGGCGCGCACCGCATCGCCGGCCTCCTGGGCCAGCAAGGCCTCGTCGCCGTGGACGGTGTAGAGCGGCTTGAGCCCGCGGGCGAGCTGCGAGGCCAACTGGTCGGCGCGCACCTGCATCGCGCGCGCCTCAGGGGGCCGACGGGGCCGAGGCCGCGGCGCTGGCCGTCGAGGCGGCCGGCAGCGGGGGCAGCGGTTTGTGCGCGGCCACCACCAGCATGCGCAGGACCTGCTGGGCGAGGTCGTCGCGCATCTCCTGCAGCAGGCTGGCTTCCTCGGTCTGCTTGGCCAGGGCGTTGGTTTCGTTGTAGCTCAGGTCGCGCTCGCGCTGCAGTTCGGTGTCGCCCAGCAGCACCCGGCCGTCCGGCCGGCTGAGCCGGAAGCGCAGCTGCACCCGCAGGCGGAATTCACGCACCTGGCCGGCCGTGGTCGAGGCGGCCACGATGCGGTAGGTGCGGTCATCCAGCGCGGTCAGCACCACCTCGGCCTGGGCCGGGCTGTCCACGACCACGGCCGAAGTGGGCAGCGCAGCGCGCAGGGCGGCTTCCATCGGCGAGCGGGCCTGGAAGCCCACCAGTGCGATGCGGGTGTAGGGCAGCTCGGGCGGGCGGCGCAGCGCAAAGCCGCAACCGGCCAGCGCGGCCACCAGCGAGAGGCTGACCAAGCCTTGCAGCAGGCGGCGACGGGGGGGCGTCATGGGCACCGGCCTCAGACCACCACGTTGACCAGACGGCCCGGCACCACGATCACCTTCTTGGGCGGCTTGCCCTCGGTGAACTTGGCCAGCTCCGGGTCGGCCAGTGCGGCCACGGCGGCCGCTTCGATGGTTGCCTTGTCGGCCGTGGCGGACACCTTCACCGCACCGCGCAACTTGCCGTTGATCTGCAGCACCAGCTCGATCTCGTCCTGCACCAGCGCGGCCTCGTCCACCTGCGGCCAGGGCGCGTCCAGCAGGTCACCCAGCATGGCGGCATAACCCAGCTCGGTCCACAGGCCGTGGGTGATGTGCGGGCAGGCGGGGTAGAGGGCGCGCAGCAGCACCGAGTAGCCTTCGCGCAGCACGGCGGTGTCGCCGGCCGAGCCGTCGGGCTTGAAGCCCTCCAGCGCGTTGAGCAGCTTCATGCAGCCCGACACCACGGTGTTGTACTGCATGCGCTCGTAGTCGGACGAGACCTGCTTGAGCACCAGGTGCACTTCGCGGCGCAGGACCTTGGCCGGGGCCGACAGGGCGGCGAAATCGCTGCCAGCGGCCTTCAGCAGTTCGCTGTGCTTGGCCGCGAAGCCCCAGACCCGCTTGAGGAAGCGGTGCGCGCCTTCCACGGCGGCGTCGTTCCACTCCAGCGTCTGCTCGGGCGGGCTGGCGAACATCACGAACAGGCGCGCGGTGTCGGCGCCGTAGGTGTTGATCAGGTCCTGCGGATCCACGCCGTTGTTCTTCGACTTGGACATCGTGCCGATGCCCTGGTAGTCGATCGGCGTGCCGGCGGGCAGATCGCCCTTGGCGTCCTTCAGCTTGGCGCCGACGACCTTGCCACCGGCGTCCAGCACGTTCTCCACCTCGTGCGGCCAGAAGTACTCGATGCCGCCCTTGTCGGTGCGGCGCGAGTAGATGTGGTTGAGCACCATGCCCTGGGTGAGCAGCTTGGTGAAGGGCTCGCTGACCTCGACCAGCTTCAGGTCGCGCATCACCTTGGTCCAGAAGCGGGCGTACAGCAGGTGCAGGATCGCGTGCTCGATGCCGCCGATGTACTGGTCCATCGGCATCCAGTACTTGGCGCCCTCGGCCACCATCGCGTCCGGGTTGGTCGGGTCGCAATAGCGCATGAAGTACCAGGACGAATCGATGAAGGTGTCCATCGTGTCTGTCTCGCGGCGGGCCGGCTTGCCGCAGCAGGGGCAGGGCACGTTCAGGAAGGACGCGCACTTGTTCAGCGGGTTGCCGCTGCCGTCGGGGATCAGGTCCTCGGGCAGCACCACCGGCAGGTCCTGCTCGGGCACCGGCACGGCGCCGCAATCGTCGCAGTGGATGATGGGGATGGGCGTGCCCCAGTAGCGCTGGCGGCTGATGCCCCAGTCGCGCAGGCGCCAGGTGGTCTTCTTCTCGCCCAGGCCACGGGCAACCAAGAGTTCAGCCACCTTGCCGACCGCCGCCTTGTGGCCCAGGCCATCGAGTTCACCGGAGTTCACGCAGACGCACTTCTGCTTGTCGCCGTACCACTCCTGCCAGGCCTCGGTGGAGAAGGTCTCGCCGTCGACGGCGACGACCTGCCGGATGGCCAGGCCGTACTTCTGGGCGAAGGCGAAGTCGCGTTCGTCGTGCGCCGGCACGCCCATCACCGCGCCGTCGCCGTAGCTCATCAGCACATAGTTGCCGACCCAGACCTCGACCTGGGCGCCGGTCAGCGGGTGGGTGACGAACAGGCCGGTCGGGCGGCCTTCCTTTTCCTTCAGGGCCAGCTCGGCCTCGGTCGTGCCACCCTTCTTGCACTCTTCGATGAAGGCGGCCAGCTCGGCATTGCCGGCGGCGGCATGGGTGGCCAGCGGGTGCTCCGGCGCCACGGCGCAGAAGGTCACGCCCATGATGGTGTCGGCGCGCGTGGTGAAGACGTAGAGCTTGCCGTCCTGGATCAGCGTGCCCGAGGCGTCGCGGATCTCGTGCGGGAAGGCGAAGCGCACGCCCTCGCTCTTGCCGATCCAGTTCTCCTGCATCAGGCGCACGCGCTCGGGCCAGCCCGACAGGTAGTTCGGGTCCTCGGGGTTGGCCACCGCGCTCAGCAGCTCGTCGGCGTACTTCACGATGTTCAGGTAGTAGCCGGGGATCTCGCGCTTCTCGACCGGCGCGCCCGAGCGCCAGCCCTTGCCGTCGATCACCTGCTCGTTGGCCAGCACGGTCTGGTCCACCGGGTCCCAGTTGACGACCTGGGTGCGGCGCTCGGCGATGCCCGCCTTGAGCATCTGCAGGAACAGCCACTGGTTCCACTTGTAGTAGCTGGGCTGGCAGGTGGCGACCTCGCGCGACCAGTCGATGGCCAGGCCCATGGCCTGCATCTGGCCCTTCATGTAGGCGATGTTCGAGTAGGTCCACTGCGCCGGCGGCGTCTTGCCCTTCATGGCGGCGTTCTCGGCCGGCAGGCCGAAGGCGTCCCACCCCATGGGCATCAGCACGTTGAAGCCCTTCATCCGCAGCTGACGGGTCAGCATGTCGTTGATGGTGTAGTTGCGCACATGGCCCATGTGCAGCTTGCCCGAGGGGTAGGGCAGCATGGAGCAGGCGTAGAACTTGGGCTTGAGCTGGCCCTGGCTGTCGCGCGCGCCCTCGGTGACGCGGTAGGCGTCCAGCGCGTTCCAGTGCGCTTGGGCAGCGGTTTCGACCTCGGCGGGGACGTATTTCTCGTTCATCCCCGGATTGTAGGAGCGGCGCCCGCTCCCGGGCCGGGCTCAGGGGCCGGCTGGCGGATCTGTCGGGGTGCCGCTGGTGACGAAGCCGATGCGCGAGAGGCCGGCGTCCTGCAGCAGGCCGATCAGTTCGGCCACCCGACCGTAGGGCACGCTCTGGTCGGCGCGCAGCTGCACCTCGGTCTCCGGGCTGCGCTGGGCTGCGGCCTTGGCCTGTTCGGTCAGGTGCACGGCGTCGATCTTCTGGTCCTGCAGGTAGAGCTGCCCGCCAGGATCGACCGAGATGGCCAGCACGGTGGTGCTGTCGCTGGGGGCGGCACCCTGGGCCTTGGGCAGGTTCAGGCGCAGGCTGCTGGCCATCAGCGGCGCGGTGATGATGAAGATCACCAGCAGCACCAGCATCACGTCGATCAGCGGCGTCATGTTGATGTCGCTCATCGGCTTGGGGGCCGGCTGGCGGGTCAGGCGTCCGAAGGCCATCGTCTGCCGCCGCGGGGCTCAGGCCTGGCGCTGGGCCAGCTGCAGCAGGTCCTGCGCGAAGCCTTCCAGTTCCGCTTCGCACTGGCCCAGCCACTTGCTGAACAGGTTGTAGGCCAGCACCGCGGGGATGGCCACAGCCAGGCCCGAGGCGGTCATGATCAGGCTCTCGCCCACCGGGCCGGCCACCTTGTCGATGGACAGCGCGCCGGCGTCCGAGATGCCCAGCAGTGCGTGGTAGATGCCCCAGACGGTGCCGAACAGGCCGATGAAGGGCGAGGTGGCGCCGACCGAGGCCAGGAAGACCTGGCCGGTCTGCAGCCGGCCCAGCGTGGCCTGCAGGGCGTCGCGCAGGCGGCGCGTGAGCTGAGCCTCGGTGCTGGCGGCGGCTTCCAGCGTGCCGTGGGTCACGGGCTGGGCGGCGGCCACGGCCAGCGGCAGCAGCACCTGCTCGCGGTCGAGCTGGCGCAGGCGGTCCTGCCCGGCGCTCAGGTCGCTGGCCTGCCAGAAGGCGTGGCTGCTGGGGGCCAGGCCACGCAGCGCGCGCCGCAGCAGCCAGCCCTTCCACAGGATCACCACCCAGGTGCCGATCGACATGGCCAGCAGCAGCAGGGCCACGCTGCGGCCCACGGCATCGCTCTGGGACCAGAAATCCTGCAGCCCGTTCATGGTGGTCAGAGACCCAGCACGTCGTTCATCGTGAACAGGCCATTGGACTGTCCGGCCAGGTAGCGCGCGGCGCGCAGGCTGCCCTGGGCATAGGTGACGCGGCTGCTGCTCTTGTGGGTGATCTCGATGCGCTCGCCGATGCCGGCGTACAGCACGGTGTGGTCGCCCACGATGTCACCGCCGCGGATGGTGGCGAAGCCGATCGTCGAGGGATCGCGCTCGCCGGTCACGCCCTGGCGGCCGTAGACGGCGCAGCGGCGCAGATCGCGGCCCAGCGCGTTGGCCACCACCTCGCCCATCGCCAGCGCGGTGCCGCTGGGGGCATCGACCTTGTGGCGGTGGTGGGCTTCGATGATCTCGATGTCATAGCCCTCGTTGAGTGCGCGCGAGGCCATGTCCAGCAGGCGCATCACCACGTTCACGCCCACGCTCATGTTGGGCGACATCACGATCGCGATGTCCTTGGCGGCTTCGGCGATCTCGGCCTTCTGCACTTCGGAAAAGCCGGTGGTGCCGATGACCATCTTGACACCGGCCTGGCGGCAGGCGGCCAGGTGGGCCACCGTGCCCTCGGGGCGGGTGAAGTCGATCAGCACGTCGGCCTGCGACAGGCCCTGGGCCAGGTCGTCGGTGATGGCCACGCCGCTGGACACGCCCAGCCAGGCGGTGGCGTCCAGGCCGATGGTGGGGCTGCCTGCGCGGTCCAGCGCGCCGGCCAGCACGCAGTCGGGGGCGGCCTGCACGGCTTCGATCAGCATGCGGCCCATGCGGCCGCTCGCACCGGCAATCGCGATGCGCAGGGAAGGGGAGGCGGAATTCACGGGTTCTCCAGCGGGGGGTAGCTGCGCTTGGCGCCCTGGGGCTGGGCCTCGGTGGGCTCGGGGGCCTTGGGCACGGGCAGCGCGGCGCGCTCTTCATCCGTCAGCATCAGCTTGCGCTCGGGCAGGGGCTCGGCGCGCTGGCGGGTGATGGACGCGACGAATTCGTCTTCGGAGGGCAGTTCCGGCGCGTCGATGGACTTCACCGAGTCTCCGTCGAACCAGATCACGACCGAGCGCTTCTGCGGCTCGGTGCCCTGGCGCTTGATCGTGAAGACGTAGTCCCAGCGGTCGGCGTGGAAGGGGTCGGCCAGCAGCGGTGAGCCGAGGGCGTCGCGCACGTCGGTGCGGGAGCTGCCGGGGTGGATGCGGGCCAGCATTTCCCGGGTGACCACATTGCCCTGCACGACCTCCACCTTGTAGGGCGTGATCACGCTGGTGATGCCTTCGCTCATGGTGCGGGAGATCAGGGTGCAGCCACCCAGCAGGCCTGCGGCCAGTGGCAAGGCGAGTGCGACAATCCGAGGAGACAAGGGCATACGGCGGGCCGCTCTGCGCGGCGGGGCAGCGGCACGGGGCCGGAAACACCCCCATCGTTCGTGGAAACGGTGGGGCTGGCTATGATGCGCCGATTCTAGCGGTCCCGCCGGCGCTGTTCCCGGGCCAGGAGACACCATGACCAGCCATGTAGACGAATTGAAGAACAGTGGCCTGAAGGCCACGCTGCCGCGCATCCGCATCCTCGAGATCTTCCAGAAGGCGCAGCAGCGCCACATGACGGCCGAAGACGTGTTCAAGGCCCTGCTGGCCGAGGGGTCCGACATCGGTCTGGCCACGGTCTACCGGGTGCTGATGCAGTTCGAGCAGGCGGGCATCCTGGAGCGCAGTCATTTCGAGTCCGGCAAGGCGGTGTTCGAGCTCAACGAGGGGCAGCACCACGACCATCTGGTGTGCCTGACCTGCGGTCGGGTCGAGGAGTTCTACGACGCTGCGATCGAGGCCCGCCAGCGCGCGATCGCCGAAGAACACGGCTTCGCGCTGCAGGACCATGCGCTGGCGCTTTATGCCACCTGCGTCAAGCCGCAGTGCGAACACCGTGCCACGGTGGTCAAGACTCCGCCGACGAGTTCATGGCCGCCTGGTGACGGGCAATGAATTCCTTGTAGGTGTCGATGCCGCGCAGCTGCAGGATGGCGTTGCGCACGGCCGCCTCCACCAGCACGGCCAGGTTGCGGCCGGCATCCACCGCGATCACCGCCTTCTGCACCGGCACGCCCAGGATGGTTTCGTGCAGCGGCTCGTAGGGCAGGCGCTCGAAGTCGCGCTCCAGCGTCTCCTTGCGCACCAGGTGGACGATCAGCTTGAGCCGCATCTTGCGGCGCACGGCGGTCTCGCCAAAGATGGCCTTGATGTCCAGCAGGCCGATGCCACGCACCTCCAGCAGGTTCATCAGCAGCTCGGGGCAGCGGCCTTCCAGCGTGTTCTGTGCGATGCGGTAGAGGTCCACCGCGTCGTCGGCCACCAGGCCGTGGCCGCGTGAGATCAGCTCCAGCCCCAGTTCGCTCTTGCCCAGGCCGGATTCACCGGTCAGCAGCACGCCCAGGCCCAGGATGTCCATGAACACGCCGTGGCGGGTGGTGCGCTCGGCCAGGTGCTGGGTGAGCGAGCTGCGCACCACGTCGATCACGTAGCCGGCCGGCTGGTCGGTGACGAACAGCGGGATCTCGGCCCGGTCGCACAAGGCCACCAGCCGGTCGGGCGGGTGCTGGCCGTCGGCGACGATGATGACCGGCGGTTCCAGCGTGACGATGCGCTGGATGCGGCGCTCGATCACGTCGGCCGCCATGTTCGCGGTGAGGTAGGCGACCTCGCGCTTGCCCACCAGCTGCACCCGGTAGGGGTGGATGTAGTTCAGGTAGCCGACCAGGTCGGCAGCCGACTGCGCCTCGCGCATGGCCGCTTCATCGAAGCGGCGTTCCGGATGGGCATGGCCGGCAATCCACTCCCAGCGCAGCGTGGGCTGGTGTTCCTCGAACAGCGCCTCGGCGCTGATGGAGAGGGCCTTCATGGGCCGCGCCGGGTCGGGCTCAAGCGACCGACTTCAGCGGTTCCCAGCGCTGGATCAGCTCGTGCACGGTGGCAGCGTCCGGCGCGGTCTTGAGCTTCTCGCGCATCTCGCGGTCGGACAGCAGCTCGGCGATTTCCGAGAGGATCTCCAGGTGGCGCTGCGTCGCGGCTTCCGGCACCAGCAGGAAGATCAGCAGGCTGACGGGTTCCTCGTCCGGGGCGTCGAAGGGGATGGGCTGCTCGACGCGGATCACCGCGGCCAGCGGGTTCTTCAGGCCCTTGACGCGGCCATGCGGCACGGCCACGCCGTGGCCCAGGCCGGTGGAGCCCAGGCGTTCACGGGCGAACAGGTTGTCCGTCACGGTGGCGCGGGCAATGGCGTGCTGGTTCTCGAACAGCAGGCCGGCGTGTTCGAACGCGCGCTTTTTGCTGGTGGCTTCCACACCCACCAACACGTTGGCGGCAGGCAGGATGGCGGCAAGGCGGTTCATGGGCAAATCTCCGGCAACTGAATGAGACTCGGGCGGTCGGGCCGACCCCTGCGTGCCCGGATCCTGGAACTGATCTGCACGCGTAAGGGAGCGGATTATAGAAATCGGCGGCCGGTGCGGTGACTTGAGAACGCGCGAGAACCCCGAACGGTTGGCCTGGGTGCTGCATTGCAGCAACAGAAGCCCCAAAACAAAGCGGCCCCTGAGGGCCGCCGGGTCAGGGATCTTTCGTTTGCGTCACGTCAGGCTGGCGGCCTGACGGCGGACCGGTTCGTGATGGTATTCACGGATGCGTTCCTTGTGACGGCAGACTTGCCGGTCCAGCTTGTCGACCAACTGGTCGATCGCGGCATACAGGTCCTCGTGGGACTGTTCCACGAAAATATCCCTGCCCTTGATGTGGAGCGTGATCTCAGCCTTCTGGCGTCGCGCCTTTTCCTTCAGGTTCTCCACCATCAGCAGCACGTTGACGTCGACGACTTGGTCGAAATGGCGCGTGATGCGATCCAGCTTGGTGCGCACGTATTCGCGCAGGGCCGGGGTGACCTCCAGGTGATGTCCGCTGATCGTCAGGTTCATCGAGGACTCCTTTCTCAGGACAGGTGACAGAAGCAGGACGTTTCGCCCTGCGTGGCCGATGACGCCTCGATGACGCCATCGGTTGGAATCAGTGTGCCCATCGGGCCATGCTTTGACAAGAATGGTCAGGCAGGGAAACCCCGGTTAGACTTTCCGTTTGGCGTGCACAACCGCACAGCTGAACGAGAGGTCTGGCACGGGTCCACTGTCCACCCACAGACCTGTTTCCGCGTTGCCGGTTCCGTGCCTTGCGTTTCTTGAAAGAAGAGCATCTTTTGGACACACCTCACCCTCGGTGACCGTCCGCTCCAGCAGCCCACTGGCGCTTGCCGCGCCCGGAGTGCAGGCCGGGGCGAGACGGTCTGACCCCCGCCCCCTCGCCTGCCTGTTCACATGCGCATGCCCCTCCCGTCGTGAGGGGCGTGTCGATGCTGGAAGTACCCGATGCTCAATGTCTTCACCCTCGACAAGGGCCGCCTGAGTGGCCGCCTGCTGCAAGAGGAAATCGATTCCGCGGCCGGCCTGGCCCAGGTGCAGCCGATCTGGGTCGACCTGGAAGATCCGACCGCCGAGGAGATCGGCTGGATCGCCGGCCGTTTCGGCCTGCACATCCCCGGCAACATCGTCGACGATGACCTGGAGGAGTCGGCCCGCTTCTACGAGGAAGACAACGGCGAGCTGCACATCCGCTCGGACTTCCTGATCGACGACGATGTCACCCCGCGCAACGTGCGGGTGGCCTTCATCCTCTACAACAACGTGCTGTTCTCGGTGCACTCCGAGGACCTGCCGGTGTTTCGCCTGCTGCGCCTGCGCGCGCGCCGCATCCCGGCCCTGATCGAGGACGCCAAGGACGTGCTGCTCAAGCTCTACGACGCCGACGCGGAATACTCCGCCGACGCGCTGGAGGGCATCTACGACGCGCTGGAGCAGGTCTCGGCGCGGGTGCTCAAGCACGAGGTGGATGACGCCGCTGCCGGCGAGGCGCTGACCGCCATCGCCAAGGAGGAGGACTTGAACGGCCGCATCCGCCGCAACGTGATGGACACCCGCCGGGCGGTCAGCTTCATGATGCGCAGCCGCATGCTGCATGCCGAGCAGTTCGAGGAGGCGCGCCAGATCCTGCGCGACATCGACTCGCTGGACAGCCACACGGCCTTCCTGTTCGACAAGATCAACTTCCTGATGGACGCCACGGTCGGCTTCATCAACATTAACCAGAACAAGATCATCAAGATCTTCTCGGTGGCCTCGGTGGCCCTGCTGCCGCCCACGCTGATCGCCAGCATCTACGGCATGAACTTCCAGCACATGCCCGAGCTCAGCCAGACCTGGGGCTATCCCTTCGCCTTGGCGCTGATGGTGGCGTCGGTGGCGGCGCCGCTGATCTATTTCCGGCGCAAGGGCTGGATGCGGTGAGTCTGACCCGTCGCCCGCGGGCGCTCACGCTGGACTTGGACGACACGCTCTGGCCGGTCTGGCCGGCCATCGAGCGGGCCGAGGCGGTCCTGCATGCGTGGCTGAGGGACCATGCCCCGGCCACCGCCGCGGCCTTCGACACGCCGGCCTTGCGCGCGGTGCGCGAACAGGTCGGGCGCGAGCACCCGGAGCGGGCGCACGACCTCAGCTGGCTGCGCCAGACCAGCATCGCCCGGGCCCTGGCCCAGTGTGGGGACGACCCCGTGCTGGCGGAGCCCGCGTTCGCCCTCTTCATGGACCACCGGCAGCGGGTCGAGCTCTACCCGGACGTGCCGGCGGCCCTGGCCCGGCTCTCGGCCGCCTTTCCGGTGCTGGCGCTGACCAATGGCAATGCGGATGTGGCGCGCATCGGTCTGGGGGCCCATTTCGTGGGCACCCTGGGCGCGCGGACCTTCGGCCTGGGCAAGCCCCATCCGGCCTTCTTCCAGGCCGCCTGCGCGCAGCTGGGCTGTGCGCCGCACGAGGTGCTGCACATCGGGGACGACTGGGCGCTGGACATTGAGGGGGCGCATGCCGCCGGCCTGCCCAGCGTCTGGGTCCGTCGCCGGCCCGAGCTGACCGTGCCGGCCCCGACGGCGGCGCAACCCTGGCGCATCGTGGCGGATCTGCAGGCCCTGGCCGACGCACTGGACGCGCTGCCGGACTGAGCCCGGCGGCAGGAAGCGAAGGGGGAGGCGCGGGCGGAAAAGAAGAAGCCGCGCAGCGACCGGGAGTGCAACAGGGAGGGAGGAGGAGAGGCACTCCCGGCATCGACCGGAAAACTCCGGCGGCTGCGCGGCTCAAAGAAGACGGCCCCGGGCACCACTGCGCCGAGACCGGGGTGGGCGCCGAAGCGCCACAACCCAACCCACGCTCTGTCAGAACCGCGGTTCAAGGGAAAGTTCCACGGCTTTTGATTTCCGTCTGTAAAGAGGGCATGAGACACTGCGCGGTCTTTTTCTGATCTGCATCAACGCCAAGGAGCCGAGCCCGATGTTGTTCCCCGAACTGTTCAAGCAACTGGAAGCCGTTCGCTGGAACATGGACAAAGACATTCCCTGGGACCGTTTCGATGCCAGTCTGCTGAGCGAGGAGCAGGCCCAGACCATCAAGATGAACGCCATCACCGAGTGGGCGGCACTGCCGGCCACCGAGATGTTCCTGCGCGACAACCGGGACGATTCGGACTTCTCCGCGTTCATGAGCATCTGGTTCTTCGAGGAGCAGAAGCATTCGCTGGTGCTGATGGAGTACCTGCGCCGTTTCCGTCCCGACCTGGTGCCCACCGAGGAAGAGCTGCACGAGGTGCGCTTCGAGTTCGACCCGGCCCCGGCGCTGGAGACGCTGATGCTGCACTTCTGCGGCGAGATCCGGCTGAACCACTGGTACCGCCGCGCCGCCGAATGGCACACCGAGCCGGTGATCAAGGCCATCTACGAGACCCTGTCCAAGGACGAAGCCCGGCACGGCGGCGCCTACCTGCGCTACATGAAGCGCGCGATGAACAAGTTCGGCGACGAGGCCCGCGCCGCCTTCGCCAAGGTGGGCGTGCTGATGGCCAGCGCCCGGCGCACGGCCCAGGCCCTGCACCCGACCAACCTGCACGTCAACGAGAAGCTGTTCCCGCGCGACACCGTGCAGAGCCGCCTGCCCGACCCGGCGTGGCTGGAACGCTGGCTGGACACCCAGATCCAGTTCGACGCCGTCTGGGAGAGCAAGGTGGTCGAGCGCATCCTGCACAACATGAGCCTGTTGATGGAGCGCAGCTTCGCCTCCGTGCAGGAGCTCAACCGCTTCCGCAAGGAACTGACCCAGCGCCTGGCCGCCGCAGCCCCGGCCGGCACCGTCAAGCCGGCCTGAGCGGCAGCTTCAGTCCGCCGCCGCCGCCCGCGGCGCCGGGCTGGGCCGGCTCACCAGCGCGATGCCGGCTGCCACCGCCGCCAGCGCCAGCAGGATGCGCGGTGTGGCCGGCTCGCCCAGCAGCAGCACCCCGGCCAGCAGGCCGAACACCGGCGTGAGCAGCGTGAAGGCCGAGATCTTGGTGGCCGGGTAGTGGCGCATCAGCCAGAACCACAGCAGGTAGCTGGCGAAGGTCACGATCACCGTCTGAAAGCCGAAGGCGGCCCAGGACAGCGGCTGGATGTGGGCCGGCCAGGGCTCTCCCGCCAACCGGGAGGCCGCCAGCAGAGCCACGGCCGAGACGGCCAGCTGGCTCATCAGCGTCTGTTCCGCCGGGGCGTGGGACAGCGTGCTGGCCCGGATGGCCAGCGTGGTGCTGCCCCACAGCACCGCGCCCAGCACGCCCATCGCATCGCCCAGCCACTGCTGTGGGTGGCCGTGGCCACCGTCGGTGAAGGCGCCGGCCACGCCGGCAAAGGCCAGCAGCAGTCCGGCCATTTGCACCCGTCCCAGCCGCTCGCCGGGCGCGATCAGCGGCATGCCCAGCGCGACGACGAAGGGCGACAGGTAGACGAACACCACCATGCGCGAGGCCGTGGTGAACTGCAGCCCGCTGAAGTAGATGCCGAACTCGCCGGCGAACAGCAGGCCGGTCAGCAGGCTGGGGCCCCAGGTGGCCCGCGTCGGGGCCAGCGCAATGCCGCGCCAGCGGGCCCAGGCCAGCAGCAGCAGCGCCGCCCCCAGCGAGCGCAGGCCGGCCTGCGCCAGCGGCGGGAAATCATGCAGCGCCAGTTTGACGGCGGCCTGGTTCAGGCCCCAGACGGCGGTGCAGCCCAGCAGGCACAGCACCGCCAGGCGGTCGAGGTGAAGGTGTCGTTCGGTCATTCGGCAACAGGGGGAGGGCGCCGGGGGCGGCGCAGCAGCGCCGCGCCGCACAGCCAGCCGGCCATGGCGCCGCTCACATGGGCCAGCGGCGCAAGGGGGAAGTCCCAGCCGGCCACCGCATGGGCGGGGCCGGTCCAGGCCTGTTCGCTCATCAGCTTGAGCAGCAGGCCGGCGGCCAGCGCCAGGCCCAGTCGCTTGTCACGCGCCGGGCCCTGCAGCAGCCAGATGTCCAGCACCGCGATGCCGGCGTGCAACACGCCAGAGAGCCCGCCGTAGTGGGCCAGCGCGGGCTGCAGCAGCAGGCCCAGCTGGGTCAGCGGCCAGGCCAGGGCCCAGGCCAGCGTGGCGCGCGGGCCCAGGCCGGCCCGCCAGCCCAGCCAGGCCAGCAGGCCGCAGCCGACCAGGTTCATCCGCAGGTGCTGCGGGCTCCAGTGGGCGCCGGCGGCGGTCCACCAGCGCCAGGGCTGCTGAAAGGCCAGCGTGGGCTGCCAGTCCCAGCGCGGGTCGGGCCAGGCGGGGCTGCCGGCCTGCAGCCCCAGCGCGAGCAGCGCCAGCCCGGCCGCGAACAGCGGCCAGGCCAGAGCGGCGGGGCGGGCCAGATGCCGGCGGTGGCGCAGGCGCACGGGGCCGCCGGCTCAGGCGCCGAACACGGCCTGCCACAGGGCCTGCACGGCAGCGCGCTCGGTGGCCAGCTGCTCGGGCGGGAACTGGGTCGGCTGCTCGTCCAGCCGGGCCCGGTGCTGGGCGCGGCGCAGCTCGCGGTAGGCATCGGCTGCCGCATGGCCCACGCCGGCCGGCAGCAGGCCGGCTGCTTCGGCACGCTGCAGCAGCGCGATGTTGCCGGCGTTGTCCTGCAACTCGGGGTGCTGGCCGCTGTGCGCCAACACCAGGTACTGCACGCAGAACTCCACGTCCATCATGCCGCCCGTGCTCTGCTTGACGTCGAACAGCCCGCCGCGCTCCGGATGGGCCGCGTGCACCTTCTGGCGCATCGCGGTGACCTCCTGCTGCAGCGCCTGCGGGTCGCGCGGGGCGCTGATCACGGCGCGCCGCGTGGCCTCGAAGCGCTCGGCCAGGTGGCGGCTGCCGGCGCACCAGCGGGCCCGGGTGATGGCCTGGTGTTCCCAGGTCCAGGCGGTGTTGCTGCCGCGGCCGCGCTGGTATTTGTCAAAGGCGGCGATCGAGGTCACCAGCAAGCCGGCGCCGCCATTGGGGCGCAGCGCGGTGTCGATCTCGAACAGCTCGCCCGCGGCGGTGCGCAGCGTCAGCCAGGCGATCAGCTTGCGCACGAAGGCGGCGTAGACCTCCTGCGCCCGGTCGGTGTCGGGCTCGGCATCGTCGTCGTAGAGGAAGACCACGTCCAGGTCGCTGCCGTAGCCCAGCTCCAGCCCGCCCAGCTTGCCGTAGGCGATCACCGCGAACTGCGGCTCGTCGCGATGGCGTTGCTTCAGGTGGGCCCAGGCCCAGCGGATGCAGCAGTCGACGATGGCGTCGGCCAGGGCCGAGAGATCGTCGCTGGCCTGTTCGATCGTGATGCGCTGCTCCACGTCGCGCACCAGGGTGCGGAAGGTCTCCGCGTGGTGGGCGCGGCGCAGCGTGTCCAGCAGCTCGCCCTCGTCGGCCTCGCCGGCGCGCACCCAGGCGGTGTGGCGCTCGTCCAGGTCGGCGGTGAAGGCGGCGCGGTCGAAGCGCTCGGCGATCTGGCGCTCGTCGGCCAGCTCGTCGATCACCGCCGGGTGCTGCATCAGGTAGCGCATCGGCCAGCGGGCCAGGCCCAGCAGGCGCAGCAGACGCTGGTGCACCGCCGGCCGCTCCACCAGCAGGGCCAGGTAGCTTTCGCGCCGCAGCAGCGGCTCCAGCCAGTCGACGAAGCGTTCGGCCGCCTGCAGGCTGCAATCGCCCTGGGCCACGCGGTGGGCGGCGCGCAGCACCAGCTTGCCCAGGCGCAGCTTGCTGTCCTCGCGCAAGGCCTGCACCCGCGGGCTGGCGGCCAGCGCCTTCACCCGCGGCAGCAGTTCGGGCGGCAGCTTCTCCCACAGCCGTTCACTGTCGATCGGCAGCGGGGCGCCGCAGCCCTTGCCGCGGCAGGTGCCGCCGCCCTGGCCGTCGTGCAGCAGGGCGTCGAATTCGGTGGCCACCAGCTCGCGCACCTCGCACAGCCGGTCCAGCAGCTCGCAGGCGTCGGCGTTGCAGGCCAGGTTCAGGCTGCCGGCAATCCAGCCCAGATCGGTGTCCGCAGTGGGCAGCAAGTGGGTCTGCTGGTCGTCCAGGTACTGGATGCGGTGCTCCACCTGGCGCAGGAAGACGTAGGCGTCGGCCAGCGCCTGGGCGGTCAGCGGCTTCATCAGCCCGCCGGCGGCCAGCTTCTGCAGGCCCTTGAGCGTGGCGCGGGTGCGGATCTCCGGGTACTGCCCGCCGCGCACCACCTGCAGCAGCTGGACGATGAATTCGATTTCGCGGATGCCGCCGCGCGAGAGCTTGACGTCGTTGGCCCGCTCGGGCCGGCCGGCGGCGCGGCGCTGGGCCTCTTCGCGGATCTTGCGGTGCAGCTGGCGCAGGCCCTCGAAGACGCCGTAGTCCAGGTACTTGCGGTAGACGAAGGGGGTGACCAGGGCGCGCAGGGCCAGTGGCCGGCCGCTGGCGACGCTGGCCAGCGGGGCGACGACCCGGCTCTTGAGCCAGGCGAAACGCTCCCATTCGCGGCCCTGGACGAAGAAATACTCCTCCAGCATGCCCAGGCTGACCGCCGGCGGGCCGGAGTTGCCGTTGGGGCGCAGCGCCAGGTCGACGCGGAAGACGAAGCCGTCCTCGGTCACATCGCCGATCAGCGCGTAGAGCTTCTTGGCGACCAGCGCGAAGTACTCGTGCGCGGTCACCGGCAGTGGGCCGTCGGTCTCGCCCTCGTCCTCGTAGACGTAGATCAGGTCGATGTCGGAGGAGACATTGAGCTCGCGGGCGCCCAGCTTGCCCATGCCGACGATCCAGAAGTCGATCGGCTCGCCGCGCTCGGTGCGCGGGCTGCCGTGGCGCGCATCGGCCTCGAGGCGGGCCTGGGTCAGGGCGCGCTCCAGTGTGGCCTCGGCCAGCGCGGTCATGGTCAGCGTGACATCGGCCAGCGCTGCGTGCTGCTCCACATCCAGCACCACCAGGCGCTCCACCACCAACTGCCGGGCCACCCGCAGGGCCGACACCAGCGGCCGGCCATCGGCCTCAAGCCGGGCGATCAGGGCCAGGATGGTGGCGCGGTCCGGCACCCCCGGTGGGAGCAGGCTGAGTTCGTCCGGGTAGCGGCGGCGGATGCGTTGTACGAAACGGCTGTGGCTTGCCTGCGCCCGGCAAGGGGGCGTCACCGGTTGTAAACCTTCCATCACGCGCGTCCATCCGGTGTGCTAGATTGCCAACGCGACGGGCGTGCAACCACGTTGCGGAGCACCGTTCCGTCCAGGGGGGGTGCGGTGCACGCCGAGACGCCGTCCCATGCCGTTGATGCCCCCAGAATCCGAGCGAGTGCCCAAGCCTCGCCGTCCTTTGCTCGTATCCCTGTCACGCGGTGCCTTCCGTGCGCTGTCGCTGATGCTGATCAGCGCGTGGAGCTTATTGCTTTTGGGATGGCTGACCCTGCACTGGGGGATTCTGCCGCACATCGCCCAGTGGCGTCCGGAGATCGAGCAGCAGGCCTCGCGGGCCCTGGGGGTGCCGGTCCGGCTCGGGGGCATCCGCGCCGGCTCGTCGCGCTGGGTGCCGGCGCTGGAGCTGCGCGACGTCGTGCTGCTGGACCCCCAAGGCCGCGAGGCCCTGCGCCTGCCGCGGGTCAACGCGGCGCTGTCGCTGCGTTCGCTGCTGAGCTGGTCGCTGCGGCTCTCGCAGATCCACATCGACGGCGCGCGGCTCGACATCCGCCGCGATCCGCAAGGCCGCCTGTTCATCGGCGGGCTGGACCTGAGCCGGCCGGCCGGCGCGGACGACCACCGGGTGGCCGACTGGTTCTTCGCCCAGCCCGAATTCGTGATCCGCAATGGCCAGCTGCGCTGGCTGGACGAGCAGCGCGCCGCGCCACCGTTGGTGTTGACGCAGGTGGATCTGGTGGTGCGCAACGGCCTGCGCCGCCACGAACTGCGGCTGGACGCCACCCCGCCGGCCGACTGGGGCCAGCGCTTCAGCCTGCGCGGGCGCTTTGCCCAGCCGCTGCTGGCGCGCGCGGGGGACTGGCAGCGCTGGTCCGGCACCGCCTATGCCGACCTGCCGCGGGCCGATGTGGACACCCTCAACCGCTACGTCGCGCTGCCCTTCGACCTGAAGGCCGGGCTGGGCGGCTTGCGGCTGTGGCTGGATGTGGACCATGGCGACTGGCGCGGCGGCACGCTGGACATGGCGCTGGACGAGGTCCGGCTGGCCCTGGGGCGCGGCCTGGAGCCGCTGGCGCTGAGCCGGCTGCACGGCCGGCTGCAGCTGCAACGCCAGCGCGACGGCGTGCAGCTGAGCGCCAGCGGGCTGGGTTTCGTGACCGACGACGGCCAGGTCTGGCCGGCCGGCGCCTTCTCGCTGCGCTGGCAGCAGGACCAGCAGCGCGGTGCCGCCGCAGGGGCCTCCTGGCCCGAGGCGCCGGTGATCGGCGGCGAGTTCAGCGCCGACCGACTCGACCTGGCGGTGATGGCCCACATCGCCGAGCGTCTGCCGCTGCCCGCCGGCCTGCGCCAGGGCCTGGCACGCACCCAGCCCGAAGGCGTCGTGCAAGCCTTGCAGGCGCGCTGGAGCGGCCCGCTGGACCACCCGGACCACTACCGCGTGCAGGCCCGGGCCACCGGCCTGTCACTGCAGCCCGGCGAGGTGGACCCGGCCCATCCCGCCGAACCCGCCCGGCCGGGCTGGCGCGGGGCCGAGCTGACGGTGGATGCGAACGAGTCCGGCGGCGAGGGCCAGCTGTCGGTGCACCAGGGCGCGCTGAGCTTCCCGGGCGTGTTCGAGCAAGCCGAGGTGCCGATGGACCGGTTGTCGGCCAGGCTGGTGTGGCAGCTCCGGCAGAGCACCGCCGGCCAGCCGTCCGCCATCGAGCTGCTGGTGCGCGATGTCCGCTTCGCCAACCCCGACCTGCAGGGCGAGCTGCAGGCCCGCTGGCGCACCGGGGCCCAGCCCGGGACGGGCAGCGGCAAGCGCTTTCCCGGCTGGCTGGATCTGAGCGGGCGCATCGCCCAGGTGGCGGCGCCCCGGGTGGTGCGTTACCTGCCGCTGGGGGTGGGCCCGGAGGCGCGCGACTATGTGCGCGCCGCGGTGCTGGCCGGCCAGGTCCGGCAGTTGCAGTTCAAGACCCGGGGCGACCTCTGGGACTTCCCTTATCCGCAGGCCGGCAGCGGCGAGTTCCACATCGGCGCCCAGCTGCAGGACGTGACACTGGCCTATGTGCCGCCGGACCAGGCGGGGGCCGCGCCGGCCTGGCCGGCCTTCGAGCAGCTGCGCGGCGAGCTGCTGTTCGACCGCGACCGCATGCGCATCCGCAACGCCCAGGCCCGCGTCTATGGGCTGACGCTGCAGGGCATCAACGGCGAGATCGCCGACCTGATCCAGCACCCGGTGCTGACGATTGGCGGCATGGTGCGTGGCCCGCTGGCCGACGGGCTGCGCTACGTCGCCAACTCGCCGGTGGACGGCCTGATCGACGGCGCGCTGCGCCAGGCCAGCGCCGCCGGGCCGATGGACCTGACGCTGGCCCTGGCCATTCCGCTGGAGCACACCGAGAAGACGACGGTGAAGGGCCAGCTGGCGCTGACCGGCAACGACGTGCGCATGGCGCCCGACCTGCCGCTGCTCGGCCGCACGCGCGGCACCATCGCCTTCAGCGACACCAGCTTCAGCCTGACCGGTGCCACCGCCCGGGTGCTGGGCGGCGAGACCACGCTGGCGGGCAGCCTGCAGAGCGATGGCAGCCTGCGCTTCCAGAGCCAGGGCGTGGCCACCGCGGAGGGGCTGCGCCAGGCGCCGGAGCTGGGCGCCGTGTCCCGTCTGGCTGCGCAGCTGAGCGGCCAGGCCCCGTACCGGCTGGCGCTGGACGTGCGGCACGGTCAGACCGAGATGCTGCTGACCAGCCCGCTGACCGGCCTGGCCAGCCGGCTGCCGGCCCCGTTGGCCAAGCCGGCCGAGGCGGCCCTGCCATTGCGCTACCAGACGACCTTGAACGACAGCACCGCGGGCGCACCGCTGCGCGACACGCTGCGGGTGGCCCTGGGTGATCTGGTCGTGGCGGAATACCAGCGCGACCTGTCCGGCCCGCAGCCCCAGGTGCTGCGCGGTGCCGTCGGGGTGGGGGCCCCGTTGCCGGCCGCGGCGCCCGGCAGCGTGCAGGCCGCGCTGCAGCTGGGCGACGTGGACCTGGACGCCTGGCATGCGCTGGGCCGCAGCCTGGAGAGTGTCGCCACCACCACCGCCGCCTCGGGGCACCTGGACTACCAACCCACCGACCTGAGCGTCCGCGCCCGCACGCTGCACCTGGATGGGCGTCGGCTCGACCAGGTGCAGGCGCAGGTGCAGCGCCGCAGCCAGGCCGATGGCCTGCACTGGCTGGCCGAGCTGGGCGCGCAACAGGTGCAGGGCCGGGTCGACTACCGGCCGGCCCAGGCCGGTGCGCCCCAGTCCGGGCGGCTGGTGGCGCGGCTGGGCCGGCTGGTGGTGCCCGCGGCCGAGGTCGAGCAGGTCGACAGCCTGCTCGACCAGGCTGGGGACAGCGTGCCCGCGCTGGACATCGTGGTCGACGACTTCGTCTTCAAGGGCCGGCCGCTGGGCAAGCTGGAGGTGCTGGCCAACTACCGCGGCAGTGATGGGCAGGAGTGGCGGCTGTCCCGGCTGGCGATGAGCGGGCCCGATGCCCGCCTGACCGGCAGCGGGCAATGGCTGCCCGGGCCGCGCCGGCGCATGGCGCTGGACTTCAAGCTCGAGGTGCAGGATGGCGGCAACCTGTTGGAACACCTGGGCCTGGGCCGGCAGCTCAAGGGCGCCAAGGGCGAGGTGACCGGCCAGCTGGCCTGGAACGGCTCGCCGCTGTCGCCCGACTGGTCGGGCATGACCGGGCACATGCAGCTGGCGCTGGACAAGGGCCAGTTCCTCAAGATCAACCCGGGGGCCGGCCGCCTGCTGGGCGTGCTCAGCCTGCAGGCCCTGCCGCGCCGCTTTCTGCTCGACTTCCGGGACCTGTTCGACGCCGGCTTTGCCTTTGACAACGTCAGTGCCGACGTGCAGCTCTCCGACGGCATCGCGCGCACCAACAACCTGCGCATCCGCGGCGTGCAGGCGGTGGTGCTGATGGACGGCCAGACCGATCTGCGCCACGAGACCCAGGATCTGCGCATGGTGGTGGTGCCCGAGATCAGCGCGGGCACCGCCTCGCTGGCCTATGCGGCGATCAACCCGGTGATCGGCCTGGGGGCCTTCCTGGCCCAGTTTCTGCTGAGCAAGCCGCTGGCCGAGGCCGGCACGCGCGAATTCCGTGTCGGCGGCACCTGGGACGATCCCACCGTGGTGCCGGTGCCGCGCCGCGAGGCCGAGGGCGCCGCCCCGGCGGCTTCAAAACCCCACGGCGGCTGACGCCCGGGCGGCGGGCGCTATGCTCGGCGACCATGAAGATTGCTGCCCTGCAAATGGTCTCCACGCCCGACGTGGACCGCAACCTGGCCACCGCCGCCCGCCTGGTGGGCGAGGCCGCCCATGCGGGTGCCCGCCTGGTGGCCCTGCCCGAGTATTTCTGCCTGATGGGCCGGCGCGACGAAGACAAGCTCGCCATCGCCGAGGCCGATGGCCAGGGCCCGATCCAGGACGCGCTGTCCGCCCTGGCCCGCCAGCACGGCCTGTGGCTGATCGGTGGCACGCTGCCGATCCGCGCCGCCACGCCCGGCCGGGTGCGCAACGCCTGCTGCGCCTGGGGGCCGGACGGCACCCGCGTGGCCCGCTACGACAAGATCCACCTGTTCTCCTTCGACAACGGCCGCGAGGCCTATGACGAGGCGCGGGTGCTGGAGGCGGGTGACACGCCGGTGGCTTTTGAGGCCGATGGCCACCGCATCGGCCTGTCGGTCTGCTACGACCTGCGCTTTCCGGAGCTGTACCGGGCGCTGATGACCCCGCCCTGCGACCTGCTGGTCGTGCCGGCGGCCTTCACCTACACCACCGGCCAGGCCCACTGGGAGCTGCTGCTGCGCGCCCGGGCGGTGGAGAACCAGTGCCATGTGCTGGCCATCGGCCAAGGCGGCCTGCACGAGAACGGCCGCCGCACCTGGGGCCACAGCATGGTCGTCGACCCCTGGGGCGAGGTGATGGCGATGCAGGCCGAGGGCGAGGGCGTGGTGCTGGGCGAGCTGTCCCGCCTGCGGCGCGACGCCGTGCGCACCCAGCTGCCCGCGCTGCGCCACCGCACGCTGGCCTGCTGAGCGCGGTTCGCGGCGGGTTCAGGCCACCCGGCGCAGCCGCGTCGGGCCGGTGGCGGCGCGGCCCAGCGTGCCGCCGAACAGGTCCTTCGGGTCGTCCAGCGCCGGCACCAGATCGATCTGGCGCACGCCGTACTGCCGCGCCTGCAGCAGTTCGTGCAAGAGGCGCAGTGCGGAGAAGTCCTCCAGCGCAAAGCCCACCGAGTCGAACAGCGTGACCTGCGCCGGCCGTTCGCGGCCCGGCGCCTGGCCGCGCACCACGTCGGCAAAGGCGGTGACCGGGAAGTCGGCCGGCAGTTGCTGGATCTCGCCCTCCAGCCGGGTCTGCGGTTCGTACTCGACGAAGACCTTCACATCCGGTCGCAGCAGGATGTCGCGCGCCAGCTCGGTCTTGCCCGGGCAGTCGCCGCCCACCGCGTTCAGGTGCATGCCCGGGCGGACCATCTCCGGCGTCAGCACCACGGCCCGGCGCTTGTCGGCCGTCACCGTGGTCACGATGTCGGCCCCCTCGACCGCTTCGGCCGCGGAAGCGCAGACCTGCAGCTGCAAGTCGGCCAGCCCGGGCAGGCCGCGCAGGTTCTGCACCAGCTTGGCGGTGGCGCGCGGGTCGGTGTCAAAGAGGCGCAGCACCCGCACGCCAGTCAGGCGGTGGAAGGCCAGGGCCTGAAACTCGCTCTGCGCGCCGTTGCCGATCAGGGCCATCACCCGGCTGTCGGGCCGCGCCAGGTGGCGGGCCGCCAGGGCCGACATCGCGGCGGTGCGCAGCGCGGTGGTCACCGTCAGCTCCGACAGCAGCAGCGGGTAGCCGGTGGCCACCTCGGCCAGCACGCCGAAGGCGGTCACCGTCAACAGGCCGGCGGCCGTGTTCTTCGGGTGGCCGTTGACATACTTGAAACCGTAGAGCGCGCCGTCGCTGGCGGGCATCAGCTCGATCACGCCCTGGGCCGAGTGGCTGGCCACCCGGGCCGACTTCTCGAACTGGTCCCAGCGCCGGTAGTCGTCCTCGAGGGTGTCGGCCAGCCGGGCCAGGAAGTCGGCGGCACCGATCTCGCGCACCAGGGTCTGGATGTCGGACACGCCGATGTAGTTCACCATGGGAATCTCCTTGTTGGTCGATTCTGCGGACCGGCCCGGCCAGAGTGAAGCCAGCATCCTGGCGGATTGCGCAGCAGGTTTGCGCAAACTGACGCGCAGAATTGGCGATGTGTTCAATCGAGAGGCAGGACATGGACGACATCGACCGGGCCTTGATCGCCCTGCTGCGCGACAACGCCCGCACGCCGGTGGCCGCCCTGGCCAAGACGCTGGGGGTGGCGCGCGGCACGGTGCAGAACCGCCTCGCCCGGCTGGAGGCGGACGGCACCCTGACCGGCTACACGGTGCGCCTGAAGCCCCAGACCGACAGCCAGCGCATCGCCGCCTGGATGACCATCGCGGTGGAGGGCAACCGGGCCGACGCGGTGCTGCGTGCGCTGCGCGGCGACCCGGCGGTGGCCACCCTGCACACGACCAACGGCCGCTGGGACATCGTGGCCGAGCTGCGCGCCGACAGCCTGGAGGCCTTCGACCGGGTGCTGGGCCGCATCCGCCAGATCGAGGGCATCGCCCACACCGAGACCAGCCTGCTGCTGTCCACCCACAAACTCTGATGGAGCGCCCCATGCAACGCCGCACCCTGTTGTTGTCTTCCGCCTCTTCCCTGGGCCTGGCCGCGGCCGGCACCGTCCAGGCCGGCGCGTGGGGCACGTCACCCCCAGCCGGCGGTGCCACCGCCACCGCACTGGCCGCCCAACTGGCCGCCGGCCGGTTGCGCAGTGAGGACCTGGTGCGGGACAGCCTGCAGCGCATCAAGGCCATCGACCGGCAGGGGCCGCAGCTTCACAGCGTCATCGAGCTGAACCCCGAGGCGCTGGACATCGCCCGCGCGCTGGATGCCGAGCG
Organism: Ideonella benzenivorans; assembly: GCF_020387415.1. Lineage (GTDB taxonomy): Bacteria > Pseudomonadota > Gammaproteobacteria > Burkholderiales > Burkholderiaceae_C > Ideonella > Ideonella benzenivorans. Next base: position 332,039 of record NZ_JAGWCB010000006.1, read on the forward strand.
GGCCCGCAACCGGCTGCATGGCCCGCTGCACGGCCTGCCGGTGCTGCTCAAGGACAACATCGCCACCGGCGACCGCATGAGCACCAGCGCGGGCTCGCTGGCGCTGGACGGCGTGCGGGCCACACGCGACGCCCACCTGGTGCAGCGCCTGCGCGCGGCCGGCGCCGTCATCCTGGGCAAGACCAACCTCAGCGAGTGGGCCAACATCCGCTCGACCCGCGCCACCAGCGGCTGGAGCGGCCGCGGTGGCCTGACCCGCAACCCTTATGCGCTGGACCGCAACACCAGTGGCTCCAGCGCGGGCACGGCCGCCGCCCTCGCCGCCGAGCTGGCGCCCCTGGGCGTGGGCACCGAGACCGATGGCTCCATCGTCTCGCCGGCCTCGATCTGCGGCCTGGTGGGCTTGAAGCCGACGGTGGGCCGCATCAGCCGCGACGGCATCATCCCCATCTCGCACACGCAGGACACGGCCGGCCCCATGACCCGCAGCGTGGCCGACGCGGCCCTGCTCTACAAAGTGCTGGCGGGGCGTGACCCGGCCGATGCCGCCACCGAGCGGGCGCCCGCGTCGCAGGCGGGTGACGGCCAGTTCCGGCCCCAGGCCCTGCGCGGCGCCCGCCTGGGCGTGGCGCGGACCTACTTCACCGGCTTCGACGAGGCCGATGCGCTGATCGACCGGATGATCACGGTGCTCCAGGCCCAGGGCGCCGAGGTGATCGACCCGGTGGACCTGCCGCCCACCACGCCCTACAACGATGCCGAGCTGGACGTGATGCTCTACGAGCTCAAGCACGACCTGGCGGCCTGGCTGGCCAGCTTCGCGCCGCAGGCGCCGGTGAAGAACCTGGCCGACGTGATCGCCTTCAACCAGGCGCACCGCGCGCAGGAGATGCCCTGGTTCGGCCAGGAGCTGTTCGAGCGGGCCCAGGCCCTGGGCGGCCTGGACACGCCGGCCTACCGTGCGGCGCTGGCGCTGTGCGGCCGGCTGGCGCGTGAGGAGGGGCTGGACAAGGTGTTCCGCGCCCACCGCCTGGATGCGCTGGTGGCGCCCACCGGCGGTCTGGCCTGGCTGACCGACCCGATCGCCGGCGACCATGCGCTGGCCGGCTTCTCGACCCCTGCGGCGGTGGCCGGCTATCCGCACCTGACGGTGCCGGCCGGCCTGGTGCGCGGCCTGCCGCTGGGGCTGTCGTTTGTCGGCCCGGCCTGGAGCGAGTGGACGCTGCTCAGCCTGGGCCTGCACTTCGAGCAGGTGACCCAGGCCCGTCAGCCGCCCCGCTTCACCCCCCGGACGGTGCCGCTGTGACCAGCCAGCGCGCCAGCAGGCTGAAGCTGGCGAAGGCCAGCAGCGTGCTGGCCAGGATGATGCGGGCCACCCGCGCGGTGTCGGCGCCGTAGCGTTCGGTCAGCAGGGCCACGTTGCTGGCGCTGGGCAGGGCGGCGGTCAGGGTCAGGGCCAGCAGGGCCGCGTCGTCCAGCGGCAGGCCAGCGGCCTGCAGCGCCCGACCACCGCCCCAGACCAGCGCCGGGTGCAGCAGCAGCTTGAGCAGCACCTCCGGCAGCACCGGCAGAAAGGGCGCCAGCACCCGCTGCGCGCGGTGCCAGCCTGGCGGCTCGCCATGGGCGCCGGTGTGCGGGGTGGACCGCCACAGCACCGCGCCAATCGTGAACAGCGCCACCGGGCTGGCGGCGTCGGCCAGCAGGTTCACCACCGCGGTGACCGGGCCGGGCAGCGACCACCCCAGGCCGCCCAGCAGCGCGCCCAGCCCGATGGCCCAGGGCAGCGGGTTGGAGAGCGCGCCCCGCAGCGACCGCAGCGCCGCCGCGCGGGCATCGCCGCCATGCCCGCCCAGCGCCTGGGACAGGGCCACACAGACCGAGCTGGTGACGATCATGTCGGCCAGCACGGTGCAGATGATGGGCCCGGCGGCGGCCGGCCCGAGCAGCGCCACCAGCAGTGGCACGCCCATGAAGCCGCTGTTGGGAAAGGCCGCCACCAGCGCGCCGAAGGCAGCGTCCGCGCCGGGCACACCGCGGGCGCGGGCCAGCGCCACCGCCACGGCCACCACCCCCAGGCCCACCCCCAGGTACAGGCCCAGCACGACCGGGTCGAACAGCGTGGCCAGCGGGGTGCGCCAGCCAAAGCGCAGCAGCATGGCCGGCAGCGCGAAGTACAGCACGAAGCTGTTGAGCCCCGGCACCGCGCTGACCGGCAGCCAGCGCCGCCGCGCGGCCCACCAGCCCAGCAGAATCAGTGCGAAGAACGGGGCGGTGATGGACAGGATGGCGTTCACGACCGGCGCAGTATCGCCCGCGTCATGGGGCCGACGGGCCGGTCATGCCTTGGGGGTTTCCCCGGGCATGGGCTGGGCGGGCAGCTCCAGCCGCACCCGCAGGCCAGGGCCCGTCTGCGGGTCCAGCAGCAAGAGCCGGCCGCCATGGCGCTGGGCGATGTCGGTGGCGATGGCCAGGCCCAGCCCGCTGCCCTGGCCCTGGGCGCCGGCCCCGCGCTGGAAGCGCTGCAAGGCCTGCGCGCGCTCGGCCGGCGGGATGCCGGGGCCGTTGTCCTCCACCTCCAGGAAGGCCAGCGGGCCCTGCTGGCCGGTGCGCACGGTGATGGCGGCCTGGGTGCCCGCGTAGTTGGCGCTGTTGTGCAGCAGGTTCTCCAGCAGCTCGCGCAGCAGGAAGCTCTGGCCGCGCACGGGGGCCGGTTGCAGGTCGAAGTCCATCTCGCGCTGGCTGGCCAGCATGCGCGGCACCCAGTCCTCGGCCACCTGGGCCGCGACATCGCGCAGGTCCAGCGCGCGCGGCGGGGCCAGCGGCTCGGCCTCGGCCCGGGCCATCGACAGCATCTGGTGGGCCAGCCGCGCGGTGCGGTCCACCGAGCGCTGCAGCCGCCGCAGCAGCGGGTCGACCTGCGGGTCGTGCGGCTCCAGCAGGGCCAGGTCGATCTCGGTGCGCAGCGAGGTGAGCGGCGTGCGCAGTTGGTGGGCGGCGTTGGCCAGGAACTCACGCTGCGCCGCCGCGGCCTGGCCCAGCCGGCCGAACAGCCGGTTGAAGGCGGCGATCAGCGGGCTCAGCTCGCTGGGCACGGCAGTGTCCAGCGGTTCCAACCGGTCCAGGTCGCGCCGTTCCACCTCCTGGCCCAGGCGCTGCACCGGGCGCAGGCCCTGCCAGATGGTCAGCCAGCTGCCCAGCACCAGCAGGCCGCACAGCATGGCGATGACCAGGCCCATCGCGATGAACAGCTGGCGCTGCAGGCTGTCGCGCTTGTGCAGGGTCTCGGCCACCAGCACCTGGCACAGCGCCTGGGTCGGGCCGCAGTGGCTCCCCAGGTGGGCCAGCCGCACCGTCTCGCTGCCCAGCTGCGGCGAGGCAAAGGCCCAGCCGCCGGCGGGCAGCCGCTGGCGGGCCTGGGGCAGTGCGCGCAGCGGGCCATCCCCCTGCAGGGCCTGGCCGTCCGGGCCCAGCACCAGGTAATAGACGCGGTCCTGCCGGTCAAAGCGCAGCGCCTGGTCGGTGGCGGCGGAGACCTCCATCGCCAGCGAGCCGTCCGGGCGTGCATGCACCAGCGGCACCAGCGACAGCGCGGTGTCGCCCAGCGACTGGTCCAGCCAGCCCATCGCGGTGTCGTACATCAGCCGGTACAGGCCCCAGCCCAGCAGCGGGGTGGTGAGCAGCACCGGGACGATCAGCCACAGCGCCAGGCGCTGCTTCAGGCTCAGGGGCGCCAACGGCACCGCGGCCGTCACGCTCAGGCCTCTTCGAGCAGGTAGCCCAGGCCGCGCACCGTGCGCAGGCGCAGGCCTGCGGGCTCGATCTTGGCCCGTAGCCGCGAGATGCAGACCTCGATCGCGTTGTCGGACACGCCCTGTTCCCAGCCGCTGCTGGCCAGGGCCAGCTGTTCCTTGGCCACCACCTTGTCGGCGCGGGCCAGCAGAAAGCCCAGCACCTCCCACTCCCGGGCGGACAGGGCCAATGGCTCCTCGCCGATGAAGGCGCGGCGGGCCTCCAGGTCCATGCGCAGCGCGGCGCGCTGCAGGGTGTTGCCGGTGCGGGCCTGGCTGCGCCGCACCAGCGCCCGCACGCGGGCGATCAGCTCGTTGAGCGAGAAGGGCTTGACCAGGTAGTCGTCGGCGCCACCTTCCAGGCCCCGCACCCGGTCCTCGATCGCGTCGCGCGCCGTCAGGAACAGCACCGGCAGCTGGCTGCCCTGGGCGCGCACCCGGCGCAGGGTCTCGAAGCCGTCAATGCCGGCCAGGCCGATGTCCAGGATCAGCAGGTCGTAGGGATCCTGGTTGAGCGACAAGGGCACCGGCTCGCCGCGCGGGCTGGTGTGCACCACCCAGGACTGGGAGCGCAGGGCCCGGGCCGTCGATTCGGCCAGCCATTCATCGTCCTCGACGAGCAGGATTCGCATGGGCTCACAGGATAGCGGCAAGCCCGCTCCTTTGGGCCTTGCAAGCTTGCTGCAGGCTGTCCGGGCCCTGACGGCCAGCCGTGGACAGCTTGGCGCAAGCTGGCAGACACGTGGCGGACGGGGCGGGTGGCGAGACTGGCGCCATGGACAAGAGCCTGCTCTGCGCTGCGCCCGCCGCCCGTCCGGCGGTGTTGTTGCTGCACGGCCTGTGCGCCAACCCGATGGAGCTGATGCCGCTGGCCCGGCCGCTGCGCGAGGCCGGCTACGAGGTCAAGATCCCGGCGCTGCCGGGCTACGGCGTGCCGCTGGAGGCCGCGCCGGGCCGGCCCCCGGTGTCGCGCTTCGAGGACTGGCTGGCCCAGGTGCGCGACTACCACGAGGCGCTGGCCGCACAGCACGGCCCGGTGATCGTGGGCGGGCTGTGCATGGGGGCGGTGCTGGCGCTGGCGTTGGCGGCCGAGCGCCCGGTGCGGGCGCTGCTGCTGGTGTCCACCACGCTGTACTTCGATGGCTGGAACGTCTCGCCTTGGCGCCGCTTGCTGCCCCTGGCCTACCTGCCGCCGCTGCGCGGGCGGCTGAGCTTTCGCGAGAAGCCGCCCTACGGCATCAAGAACCCGTCGATGCAGGCCTGGGTGGCGCAGGCGATGAGCCACCAGCAGGTGTCGGTGGCGGGGGCGGCGCGTCTGTCGGCCGCCGCGCTGCACCAGGCCAGCCGCCTGCTGCGCCAGGTGCATCGCCGTCTGCCGGCCATCCAGGCGCCCGCCTTGGCCCTGCAGGCCGTGCATGACGACGTCACCAGCCCGCGTTCGGTGCGCACGCTGGAACAGCGCCTGGGCCGTCCGCCCGAGGTGCAGTGGTTCCACGACAGCTACCACATGCTGACCCTGGACAACGAGCGCGTGGCCGTCGCGGCGGCGGCGCGTGATTTTCTGCAGCGCGTGGCGCCCGCGGGTCGGCCGGCGCCGACCCCGCTGGCCCCGCTGCGTCCCACCCTAGGAGTTTTGAATGCCGCTTTCCACGCTTGAACAACTCACGGTGATGGCCAGCCAGCAACTGGGCACGGAGGACACGGCCGTGGATGTCCACACCGGCTTTGCCGACCTGGGCCTGGACTCGCTGATGCTGGTGGACTTCATGTTCCAGGTCGAGGACCACTTCGACATCCGCATCGACCACGACCGGGCGCTGGAACAACCCACGCTGGCCGGGCTGGCACGGCTGGTTGACGCGCTGATGGCCCAGCGCCCGACGGCACTGGCGGCGTGATGCGCGCATCGCACGAACCCGTCTGGATCACCGGCCTGGGAGCCTGCAGCGCCCTCGGGGCGGACGCCACCGCGCTGGCCGAGGCGCTGGAGCAGGGGCGTTCGGGCGTGCGGCTGCAGGCCGGGGCGCCCGCGCAGGGCGTGCCGCCGTTTGTCGCGGCGGCCGTGACGGCCCCGCTGGGCCAGGGCCTGGGCGCCGCCCAGCGGGCCTTGTGTGATCGGCACAGCCTGATGGCCTGGCAGGCCGCGGACGAGGCCTGGCGCCAGGCCGGCCTGCCGGACACCGCCGAGGTGCCCGAACGCGCGGCCTGCGCCTGGGGCACGGGCCTGGGCGGCTCCGGCTCGCTGGAGCAGGCCTACACCGAGCTGCTGACCCGCCCCGCGCCGCGCCTGCATCCGTTCACCGTCCTGCGGGTGATGGGCAACTCGCCGGCTTCGCTGCTGGCCATCCATCGGCGGCTGCAGGGCGGGCTGATCAGCTTCAGCAATGCCTGCGCCTCCTCGGCCCAGGCCATCGGCGAGGCCTTGTGGTGGCTGCGCCAGGGCCGGGCCGACCTGGCGCTGGTGGGCGGCTCCGAGGCCCTGCTGAACCCGGGGTCGGTGCTGGCCTGGCAGGCCCTGGGGGTGATGGCGCCGCCCGACCCGGAAGACCCGGCCGAAAGCTGCCGCCCCTTTGACGACTGCCGGCGCGGCCTGGTGCTGGGCGAAGGGGCCGCGGCCCTGGTGCTGGAGACGGCCCGCCATGCCCGCCAGCGCGGCGCGCAGCCGCTGGCCGAGCTGGCCGGCTACGGTCACAGCGTGGACGCGGTGCACCTGTCCCGCCCCGAGGTGGAGGGACAGGTGCGGGCGATGACGGCCGCGTTGGCCGATGCCCGGCTGGTGCCGGCCCAGGTCGCCTATGTGAACGCCCACGGCACCGCCACCGACACCGGCGATGCCGTCGAGGCGGCCTCGCTGACCCGGGTGTTCGGCGTGCGCGGCGTCGCGGTCAGCGCGACCAAGGCGCTGCATGGCCACCTGATCGGGGCCAGCGGGGCGCTGGAGCTGGTGGCCACCGTGCAGGCCCTGCGGCGTGGCCGGGCGCCGGCCAGCGCCCATGTGCGCGACGCCGTGCTGCGTCAGCAGTTGGACCTGGTGCCGGAGGGCGGCCGTCCGTTGCGGGCGGGGGCCTTGATGTCCAACTCGTTTGCCTTTGGCGGCAGCAATGTCGCCCTGGTGGTGCGGCCGGTGGACCGGCCGGGCCTGGGAGCCGCGTGATGACGACGATGTCTGTGCTGGACCGGTTTGCGCCGCCCCGCCACTGGCCCAGCCTGGCCGAGATCGGCCAGCTCACCGGGCAGCCGCCCTCGCTGGCTGAGCGCCTGGCCGACCGGTTGCGCCGGGCCCGCGCGGCTGCGGTGCGCCAGCGCCTGCTGGCCGAGGCGGAGCACTGCGCGCCGCTGGACGCGCTGCTGCGTTTCCAGCCCCAGGGGCTGCAGCCGGTGTTGACCGGGCTGGTGGACGACCGTCTGGACGCGGGGCAGCGGGCCGACCTGCTGCTGAACAGCCTGCGCGGCATGGCCATGGCCCTGGGGGCGCACCGCGCCGCCGCGCTGGTGCTGGGCGAGTCGCTGGTCCTGGGGCCGCTGCCCGGGGGCACGCAGATCGCGCTGGGCCGTCCCTCCGCGTCGTGGGCGGGCGGGGTCTGGGCCCTGCGCCTGGTCGGTCATGGGCAGGTGCTGCTGAGCCTGCCGTTCAGCTTCCTGACCCCGGACACGCTGCTGCTGGGGGCCGCGGTCGGCGCACCGGCGCCGGTGCTGGCCGGTCACCCCGGGTTGGTGCGGCGGCTGACCGCCGAAGCCCTGGGTCTGCCGCCAGACCACCTGCTGCTGCAGCTGCTGCGCCTGTGTGCCCAGCGCTGGCGGGTGAGCGATCTGTGGGGTGTGGACCCGGGGCATCAAATTCCCGCCGGCCCGCCGTGGCACCCGCCCTTGTCGGCCTTCTGGCAGGACGCGGGCGGGCTGCGCCGGCCCGACGGGCACTGGCTGCTGCCCCTGGTGGTGGGGCGGCGCCCGCTGGAGGATGTGGACCCGGGGCAGCGCGCGCTGCTGCAGGCGCGCCACGATTGGCTGGACCGGCTGGACGCCGGCCTGGCCCAGGTGCTGGCCGGGCCGCGTGCCGGGGGCTCAGTGCATCAACACGTCGGCGCCGGCGGTGGCCAGGCGGTGGTCGGGCAGCACGGCGGTCACGTCCGCCAGGTCCAGGCCGAGGTGGGCGACCAGGGCTTCCTGGGTGTCGAGCAGGCCCTGGACCGGGTCCAGCCCCAGTTCGCAGTGGTCGGTGACCACGCTGGCCAGGCGCAGCACCGCGCCCAGGCGTGAGAAGGGGCGTGCGCCCAGCGGATCCACGGCGGCGCCGAAGGCGGTGACCAGCCCGGTCGGGAAGCCCCAGTGGCGGGCCATCTCGGCGGTGATTTCCGGGTGGGCGCAGCCCAGGATGCCGGATTCGAAGTCGATGCGGCTGTCCGGTGCCAGGGCGTGGCGGGCCACCTCGGCGGCGCCGGCCGGGTCCACCATCGCCATCAGGATCTGGCCGGTGCGCAGCATCAGCCCGCCCAGGTAGGCCACCGCGGGGTCGACGCCCTGCAGCGGTGCCAGGGCCTGGGCGTGGCTGGCCACGGCCAGCGTGCCGCGCCAGAAGGCCAGGCGGTCGAACCCCTCCATGGCCGGGAAGACCCCCATCACGCTGACCGAGAGCGTCAGCTCGCGCAGCGTGCGCAGGCCCAGCAGGGCGGCGGCGTCCTGCAGGGTGTCGACCTCGCGGCTGGGGGTGTAGCAGGCCGAATTGGCCACCCGCAGCACGCGCGCGGCCAGGGCCTGGTCGCGGCCGATCAGGCCGGAGAGCTCGCCCAGGGAGAGGTCCTCGCGGCCAAAGGTGTCCATCAACTGGCAGGCCACTTCCGGCATCGCGGGCAGGGTGGCGGCCTTCTTGACGTAGGGATCGGTGAGCGACACGGGAACTCCGGCGGATCAGGGCGGTGAGACCCCATCTTCGGCCTTCCCTTCAAGGGGTGGCGGCCGGAAAACCGCCACCGTCCGCCCGGTTTTCCGCCGTCAGCGGCCTCAATCGTCCTGCCGCTGGCCCACCAGCCCGTCCCGGGTGGAGGCGCGCACCCGGGGGCCCATCCAGATCTTCATCAGCATGCGGAAGAAGGGCTCGCCGCTCATGGCCTCGCCGATGCGCTGGCCGTTCAGCGTCATTTCGGTGAGGTTGGCGACCGGGTTGTAGTCCAGCGTCACGAAGTCGCCCTTCGCCAGCTTGCTGCGGTTGCTGAAGGCCGAGCCGAACTGGGCGATCTGGATGAAATGGCCGGCGATCTCGTCCGAACTGGCGTTCTTGCGCAGCCGGTCGATGAAGGTGTTGGACAGGTCCTTGGCGGAGATCTCGCGCAGGCTGAAAAAACACAGCCGCTTGGGACCGGCCTCGGCCAGCGCCGCCTCGACGCTGGTCTGCTTGCGGGCCAGGTACAGCGCCACCACCGTGGTGCGCACCGACAGGATGTGGGACACCGCGGCGCCGTTGAGCAGCAGCGGCTTGCCGGCCAGCGTGTAGGTGGGGTCGAAGCGGAAACCGGCCACCTCGACCGGTGCAGCCCCGGCGGCGGGGGCGGACTGGCTCCAGGCCGACCGACCCGCCGTGGCGGACATCAGCAGCGCCAGGGCGTGACGGCGGGACAGGGTCATGACGCTCCAACGATCGGGATAGGGGGTGACTGTGGCAAGTTACCGACAGAACAGGGCTTTTCTCGACCCTTCGGACTGGAGGGCCACGGTAAGGTCAGGGCCTTGCCGCGGACTGTACAGAAACACCTCCCATGCCGTTGTCCCTGTTTTCCCGTGTATCCGGCCTCGCTCTGCTGGCCGTCGGCGCCCTGCCGGGCCATGCCACCGAGAACCAGCAGCTGCGGGCCCTGCTGGGCGCGCCCGGCCAGGAACTGGTGGTGCCCCAGAACCCGGGCTGGTACGGCCAACTCTGGGTCCAGCGCTATGACGCCAGCACCTTCCGCGACGGCCAGGGCCATGCCCAGGCGATCGACGTCGGCAATGGGGTGACGGCGGTGCGGGGCGGCTCGATCGAGGCCAATGTGCTGGTGCCGCGCCTGACCTACCTGAGCGAGACCTACCTGGGCGAGGGCCGGCTGGGGGTGTCCGTGACCCTGCCGCTGATCGACCTGACGGCCCACACCCGGCTGACCGGTCGGTTCCCGCAGGGCTTCCCGTCGGCGATGGCCCAGGCGGTGCAGTCGCAGCTGGACCTGGCCGCGCAAGGCGCCTCGGGCAGCACCACGGCCCAGGGCGACATGGAGGTGGCGCCCTTCGTCGACTACCAGGACGACACCTCGCGCCTGGTGCTGATGGCCGCCTTTGTCGCGCCCACCGGCCACTACGACCCGGCCGAGCCGGTCAACGCCGGTTCAGGCCGTTACTGGACCTGGCGGCCGGGCTTCGTCTACGGCCGGGCCTGGGACAACGGGATGGAGTTCGGCACCCGCATGCTCTACTCCTTCAACGGCGTGAACAGCGCGACCCATGTGCGCTCGGGCCAGTACCTGCACGCCGACTATTCGCTGATGTACCGCTACAACGACCTGTGGCGCCTTGGCCTGCACGGCTATGCCGTCAAGCAGTTCACCCGCGACACCGGGCCCGGCGTGGCGGCCGACGGCAACAAGGCCCAGACCTATGCGCTGGGCCCGGCCGTGGGCTACCAGTCCGAGGACGGCAACTTCGCGGCCGAGCTCAAGCTGCTGCCGGAATTCCATGCCCGCAACCGGCCCGAGGGGATGACGAGCTGGGTGCGGCTGATGTTCCGGCTGGATTGAGCCGCAGGGGCGGGCGCTCTCAGCGCCGCCCGTACATCATCTGCCGCGCCAGCGCATGGCGCGCGGGCGGCAGGGCCTGCAGGGCCGCCAGGCCCAGGCCGCGCAGGGCGCCCAGGCCGGGCCACTGCCAGGTGAAGCTGCGGGCCAGGAAGTCGGTTGCGGCGATCATGCTCCAGCGGTCGGGCGCGCGCTGCCATTCGATGCGGCGCAGCGCGGTGTCCACGTCCTGCGCGTGGCGCAGCGCCTGCACCAGCGCGAAGGCATCGCGCAGGCCCAGGTTCAGGCCCTGGCCGGCCACGGGGTGCAGGGTCTGGGCCGCGTTGCCGATGCGCACCTGACGCCCGTTGACCAGCGTGCGTTCGGCGTTCAGGCCCAGCGCGAAGCACTTGAGCGGGCCCACCCCGGTCAGCCGGCCCACGGCACTGGGCAGCAGGCTGTTGATCACCGTCAGGCGCTGGGCGTCGTCCAGCCCGGCCACCGGGTCGTCCTCCCCGGGAACGCACCAGACCAGTGACGCGCGGCGCGTGCCGTCGGCGGCCGGCTTGAGCGGCAGCAGGGCCAGCGGTCCGTGGCGGGTGAAGCGCTCCATCGCCAGCCCGCTCGGGCCCTCGCCCGCCAGCGTGACCGGGCCGACCCAGGCGTTCTGGTGGTAGTCGCGCACCACGCTCTTGCGGGCTTGCTCGGCGAACACGCCGCCCTCGGCCACCACCGCCAGGTCGAAGGTCTCGGCAATGCCGGCATCGACCTCCACGCCCGCCCCCTCGGGCAGGTTCTTCAGGGCCGAGACCGGGGTGCCGAAGCGCATCGCGCAGCGCCCGGGCTGGGCCGCGCAGGCGGCCACCCAGGCGGCCTGCAGCGGCGCCACCACCTGGCCGTAGGCGAGCACCGCGCCCAGCATGGGCACCCCCTGCTCCAGCGCGGTGATGCGCACCTCGGCCTGCGGCAGCGGCCGGCCGAACAGACCCGTGAAGGTGGGCGGCACCTGGGACACATGCACCTGGGTGATGGGCTGGGCCACGCCCTCGGGCCAGGCCTTCAGGCGCTGCAGCAGTTGCACGCTGCCCAGCGACAGGGCCAGCGTGCGCGGGTCGCCCGAGACATCCTTGTCGGCCGGGCGGGCATCGAACACGGTGACGGCCGCCTCGGGCCATTCGCGCGCGGCGAGCAGGGCCAGGGCCAGGCCGGCCGGGCCGGCACCGATGACGGCCAGGCGCAGCGGCCGGGGCACCGGCGGGGACGGGGGGGTGGGGGCGGAAGCTTCCATGGGCAGCGGCACAAAAACAGTGGGGCTGGACGCTCCGGCCCCGACGCGTATTATTCGCCGCGCCGGCGAGGGGCCGGCGGATGCCTGGGAGCCGAGCATGGGCCTGATGGATTTCATCAAGAAACAGTTCATCGACGTCATCGAGTGGACCGAGGAGGGCGATGGCACCCTGGCCTGGCGCTACCCGATGGCCGACCATGAAATCCAGTACGGTGCCTCGCTGACGGTGCGCGAAAGCCAGATGGCCGTGTTCGTCAACGAAGGCCAGGTGGCCGATGTGTTCGGCCCGGGCCGCCACACGCTGACCACCCAGACCCTGCCGCTGCTGACCAACCTGAAGAACTGGGACAAGCTGTTCCAGTCTCCCTTCAAGAGCGACGTCTACTTCTTCAGCACCCGCCAGCAGATCGACCAGCGCTGGGGCACCAGCCAGCCGGTCACCCTGCGCGACAAGGACTTCGGTGCGGTGCGGCTGCGCGCCTTCGGCAACTACAGCTACCGCATCACCGACCCCAGGCGCTTCCACACCGAGATCTCCGGCACGCGCGAGCGCTACACCGCGGCCGACCTGGACGGCCAGCTGCGCGGCCTGATGCTGCAGCACATCAGCGACGCGGTGGCGCAGAGCGGCGTGCCCTTCCTGGACCTGGCGGCCAACCAGGTCGAGTTCGCCCAGCAGCTGCAGCAGGCCACGGCGCCCTCCTTCGAGGCCCTGGGCCTGAAGCTCGAGGGCGTGACGGTGCAGAACGTCTCGCTGCCCGAGGAGCTGCAGAAGATCCTGGACCAGAAGATCGGCATGGGCATGGTGGGCCAGAACATGGGCCAGTTCATGCAGTACCAGACGGCCCAGGCCATCCCCAAGCTGGCCGAGGGCGTGGGCCAGGGCGGGGGCATCGCGGGCGACGCCATGGGCCTGGGGGCCGGCGTGGCGCTGGGCCAGGTGCTGGCGCAGCAGCTGGGGCAGGGCCTGGGCGGCGCGGCGACCGCCGCTGCAGGGGCCGTTGGGATCCAGCCCGACGAGATCATGGCCACGCTGGAGAAGCTGGGCGAACTCAAGGCCAAGGGCATCCTGACCGACGAGGAATTCGCCGCCAAGAAGGCCGAGCTGCTGAAGAAGCTGGTCTGAGCGCGCCGTTGTTGTTCGCGTGACCGAGCCGTCTTCCACGCCGCGGCCCCAGCGGGCCTGGCGCGCGCTGTGCCCCAACTGCGGGGCGCCGGTCGAGTTCGCTTCGGCGGCCTCGGCCAGCGCCGTCTGCAGCTTCTGCCGCAGCACCCTGGTGCGCGAGGGCGAGGCCCTGCGCCGCATCGGTGTCAGCGCCGAGCTCTTCGACGACCACAGCCCGCTGCAGCTGGGGGTGACGGGCCGCCACCAGGGCGTGGGCTTCACGCTGGTGGGCCGGCTGCAGTACCGCTACCCCGAAGGCACCTGGAACGAATGGCACCTGCTGTTCGACGCCGGGGCCGACGCACCGCCGCGCCCGGCCTGGCTGAGCGAGGACAACGGCGCCTATGTGCTGAGCTTCGACCAGCCGCCGCTGGCCGAACCGCCGGCGCTGGACGGCTGGTTCGCCGGCCAGCGGGTGCTCGTGGATGGGCGGGCCTGGAACGTGGCCTCGGTGCAGACGGCCTCGCTGATCGCCGCGCAAGGGGAACTGCCCCGGCCACCGAAGCTGCAGGGCAGCTTCACCGTGGTGGACCTGCGCAACGAGCGCGGCGAGGTGGGCACGCTGGACGATGCCGACGGCACGCCGCTGCAATGGGCCATCGGCCGCAGCGTGGCGCTGGCCGACCTGGCGCTGCAGGGGCTGAAGGAGGGCAGCGAGAAGACAGTGACCGGCCGCAGCTTCGCCTGCCCCAGCTGCGGCGCCGCCATGGCACCCACGCTGGCGACCACGCAGAGCATCACCTGTGGCCAGTGCCACGCGGTGGTGGACATCTCGCAGGGCCTGGGGGCCGATCTGGCCTGCTACGCCCAGGCCAACAGCGGCGTGGGCGGGCTGGCGCCGCAGATCCCGCTGGGCCGCACCGGCCGGCTGGCGCTGGGCGCGGAAGGGCCGCTGGACTGGCAGGTGGTGGGCTACCAGGAGCGCTGCGACCTGCCCGCGCCGGGCAGCGACGACGAGCAGACCTTCTGGCGCGAGTACCTGCTCTACCACCGCACCGCGGGCTTCGCCTTCCTGGTGGATGCCGAGGACGGCTGGAGCTGGGTGCGGCCGATGACCGGCGTGCCGGTGGTGCGCGGCGAGCAGGCCATGGTGGCGGGCCGGGTGTTCCGTCAGCGCTGGCGCTACGACGCCAAGGTCACCTGGGTGCAGGGCGAGTTCTACTGGCGGGTGCAGCGCGACGAGCGCGCCACCGTCACCGATTACGACGGCCCGGGCGGGGCCATGCTGTCGCGTGAGGAAACCGGGCGCGAGGTGGTCTGGTCCCTGGGACAGGCGCTGGACGCAACCGCGGTGCAGACCGCCTTCGGCCTGAGCGGCCCGGCCGCGGCGGCGCTGCGGCGCGACGCCGCCCCGCTGGCCGGCAAGGGCGGCGGGCTCAGCCAAGGGGTGGTCATCCTGGTGGTGGTGATCGTGGTGATGCTGCTGATGAGCCGCTGCGGCAGCGAGGATGCCTGCAGCGACGAGCGGGCCACCTTCGGCCAGGCCAGCACCGAGTACCAGCAGTGCCTGGCGCGCCAGCAGCGCTCGGGCGGCTTTCATGTCGGCACGGGCGGTGGCTCGTTCGGCGGTTTCTCAACCGGCGGAGGTGGGCACAAGTGAGTGCCGCGCCCCGGCTTTTGCGGAGGATGCAACGATGATCATGACCTGGGACTGGCTGCACCCCGACGTGGTGCTGGGCTCGGTGCTGTACGCGCTGCTGGGCATGGCCCTGCTGTGGGTGGGCTTCGCGGTGATCGACAAGATCACGCCCTACAAGCTGTGGGAGGAGATCGTCGAGCACAAGAACGTGGCGCTGGGCATCGTGGTGGCCGGCATGTTCATCGCCATCGGCCAGATCGTGGCCGCCGCCATCCACGGATGACCGTTGCTGTCCCCCAGAACCCGTCCGGCGCCCCCGCGCCCGACGAGGCGCCGAGCACCGCCTCGGCCGCCGAGGTGCTGCTGCTGGCCTCGGTCTTCGTCATCGCCGCCTGCGGCCTGGTCTATGAGCTGAGCGCCGGCGCGCTGGCCAGCTATCTGCTGGGCGACTCGGTGCTGCAGTTCTCCACCATCATCGGCGCCTACCTGGCGGCCATGGGGGTGGGCTCCTGGCTCTCGCGCTTCATCGACCGGCAGCTGGTGGCGCAGTTTCTGCGCATCGAGCTGCTGGTGGGCGTGGTGGGCGGCACGCTGCCGGCGGCCCTGTTCACCGCCCACTCCAGCCTGCCAGTGGCGGCGCAGGCGCCCTTCCTGGTGCTGCTCTACGCGCTGGTGGTCTTGGTGGGCGTGCTGGTGGGGCTGGAGATCCCGCTGGTCATGCGCATCCTCAAGCGCCACTTCCAGGCCCGCTACGGGCTGAAGGACCTGGTCTCGCAGGTGCTGACCTTCGACTACCTGGGCGCGCTGGTGGTGGCGCTGGCCTTTCCGCTGCTGCTGGTGCCGCACCTGGGGCTGATCCGCACCGGCTTCTTCTTCGGCCTGCTCAACGCGGGCGTGGCGGTCTGGGCGCTGTGGCTGTTCCGCCGCAGCCTGCGCCACTGGCGCGCCCATGCGCTGGCCTGCGCCGCAGTGGTTCTTGTCCTTTTGGCCGGCCTGGCCGGGGCAGAGCGCCTGACCACCTGGGCCGAGGACCGTTTCTACGGCGAGACCATCCTGCTGCGCGAGACCAGCGCCTACCAGCGTGTGGTCGTCACCCGCAGCCGGGCGGGCATCCGCCTGTTCCTCAACGGCAACCTGCAGTTCCACTCGCGCGACGAGTACCGCTACCACGAGGCCCTGGTGCACCCGGCCATGGCGGCCCAGGGCGCGCCCAGGAAGGTGCTGGTGCTGGGCGGGGGCGACGGCATGGCCGCGCGTGAAATCCTGAAGTACCCCTCGGTGCAGCAGGTGACCCTGGTGGAGCTGGACCCGCAGATGACGCGGCTCTTCGCCACCCAGCCGCTGCTGACGGCGCTCAACCATGGCGCGCTCACCGACCCGCGCTTGAAGGTGGTGAACGAGGACGCCTTCGGCTGGCTGGCCGCCCACGACCGGCCCGAGGACGTGTTCGACGTCATCGTCATCGACTTCCCCGACCCGACCAATTTCGCGCTGGGCAAGCTCTACACCACCACCTTCTACACCCTGGTGGACCAGCACCTGGCGGCCGATGGCTACGCGGTGGTGCAGACCACCTCGCCGCTGGTGGCGCGCAAGAGCTTCTGGACGGTGGCCGCCACGCTGGAGGCGGTGGGCCTGACCACCACCCCCTACCACGCCGACGTGCCCAGCTTCGGCGAATGGGGCTTCATCCTGGCCAGCCACCGGCCCTGGCACGCGCCGGCCGCGCTGCCGCCGGGCCTGCGCTTCCTGACCCTGTCGGGCCTGCCCGCGCTGTTCGACTTCCCGCCCGACATGGCCCGGGTGCCGGCCGAGCCCAACCGCCTGTCCACCCAGGGCCTGGTCCACACCTTCGAGGAGGAGTGGGGCCAGGTGCACCAGCCGTGAGGGCCGCGGCGCGATGAACGGCCCGACCCGCCGCCGCTGGCTGGGCGGCAGTCTGGCGCTGGCCGCCGGCGGGGCCCTGCCGGGCTGCACGCCGCACACGACGGACGCCCTGCCGGTCGATCTTCCGGTGCGCTGGGTCGGCGCCCGGCTGGACCGCGGCCACCGCTTGCGCGAGCGCAAGGCCGGCGGTTGGCCCGCGCCGGCCCTCACCCGCCGCGCCGGTGCCCTGGTGCTGGGCGGCGGGGTAGCGGGCCTGTCGGCCCTGCGGGCCCTGGTGCGTGCCGGGGTGGACGATGCCCAGTTGCTGGAGCTGGAGGACACCGTGGGCGGCAATGCCCGCGGCCATCGGCTGGCCGGGCAGGGCTGCCCGCTGGGCGCCCACTACCTGCCGGTGCCGGGGCACACGGCCCATGAGGTGGGCGAATGGCTGCACGAGATCGGCCTGCTGCAGTGGGACGGCCTGCGCGGCGCCAGCCGGCCCGACGAGCGCTATCTGTGTCACGCGCCACAGGAGCGCCTGTTCATCGACGGCGCCTGGCAGGAGGGCCAGCTGCCTTCGGCGGCCGGCCGGCCGCAGACGCTGGACCAGTACCGCCGCTTTGCCCGGCGGGTGGCCGAAGCCCGTCGCCTGGGCTTTGCCCTGCCCACCTGGCGCGCACCCTGGACGCCGGCCCACGCCGCGCTGGACGGCCAGACCTTTGCCGCCTGGCTGACTGCCGAGGGCCTGGATGACGCCCGCCTGCGGGCCTACCTGGACTACGCCTGCCGCGACGATTACGGCGCCGGGCTGGACACGGTCTCGGCCTGGGCCGGGCTGCATTACTTCGCCAGCCGACACGGCTTTGACGCGCCCGGTGAGCCGGCCGAGGCCGATCCGGGCCTGTTCACCTGGCCCGAGGGCAATGGCTGGCTCACGCAACGTCTGGCTCAGCCGCTGAGTGAGCGCCTGCACACCGGCCAGACCGTGCTGGCGGTGGAGGAGGGGCGGCAGGGCGTCAGCGTCACGGTCTGGAACGAGGCGGCCGGCCGGGTGGAGGCCTGGCAGGCGCCGCAGGCGGTGCTGGCCCTGCCGCTGTTCATCGCCGCCCGGGTGCTGGTGAACCCGCCGCCGGCCCTGGGGGCTGCGGTGGCCGGGGCCCGCTACGCGCCCTGGCTGGTCAGCAACCTGGCGCTGGACGAAGCGCCGCTGCCGCGCCCGGGCTTCCCGCCGGCCTGGGACAACGTGGGTTACGCCCCGGCCGGCAGCACCCGCTGCCTGGGCTATGTGGACGCCACCCACCAGCGCCTGGACCCGCGGCCGGTGCCGCCGGTCTGGACGGTCTACCACGCGCTGGCCGAGGCCGACCGCCCGGTCCTGCGCGACCAGCCGGCGGCGTTCTGGCTGCAGCGGGTGCTGGCCGATCTGGCGCCCGTCCACCCGGACCTGTCGCGGCGCCTGCAGGCGGCCGACCTGATGCGCCATGGGCACGCCATGCGCATTCCCACCCCGGGCACCCGGGGCTCGGCGGCCCTGCTGGCCTTGCGCGAGGCCCCTGGCCGGCTGCGTTTCGCCCATGCGGAACTGGCGGGTTATTCGGTGTTCGAGGAGGCCTTCACCCTGGGCTGCCGGGCCGGGGCGGCCGCCATGCGGGCTTGACCGGAGGCCGAGGGCGGGTGGAATGCGACAGATTCACGTGGTGTCCGTGCGACGCTCCCGGTAGGATCCCGCCTACAGGGAATGTCTGCCGCCACAGTGCGCTGACCCGGGCAGTCGATCCGGGCGGGACGCCACACGGGCTTCATGTCGATGTCATCCACGGTGCGAGGGCTCTGCGGGGCGAGTCGGTTGCGCGACAGGCGTCGCCGTGACTTGGGCCGCCTGCTGGGCGCGGCCGCCTGTGCCGCGGGCCTGCCGGCGCGGGCGGGGGCGCACCGTGTGCTGCGGGTGTTGGCCTGGCCGGGCTATGCCGAGCCCGATCTGGTGCGCCGCTTCGAGCAGACCCAGAGGGTCACCGTCGAGCTGACCGTGGTGGACACCGACGAGGCCCTGGCCCGCCACCTGCAGAGCGCGTCGACCGGCCGGGCTTTCGATGTGGTGGCCCTCAACACCGCCGAGCTGCAGCGCCACACCCAGCGGGGTTGGATGCAGCCGCTGCAGCTGGAACGCCTGCCCAGCCGGGCCCGCCAGCTGGCGCGTTTCCAGGACCTGGCGGGCATTCCCGGCCTGTGGCACCAGGGGCGCGCCCACGGCATTCCCTATGCCTGGAGCGAGATGGGGCTGATCTACAACCCCGACCGGTTCACGCAGCCGCCGACCTCGCTGGCCGCGTTGTGGGATCCGCGCCTGCAGGGCCGGGTGCTGGCCTATGACGGCGGCACGCATGCCTTTTCGCTGGCGGCTCTGCGGTTGGGGCTGGCGTCGCCGTTCCAGATTCCGCCCGCGCAGTGGCCGGCCCTGGTCCGGGCGCTGGTGGCGCTGCGGCGCAATGTCACCGGCTTCTACACCGAGCCCGAGGAGTCGCTGGACCTCTGGCGGCGCCGCGGCGCCTGGCTGATGCTGGCCAACTACGGTCGCCAGCAGGTTCAGCTGTTCCAGCGGGCGGGGCTGGACGTCCGCTACACCCTGCCGCAGGAAGGCGCGCTGGCCTGGCTGGACTGCTGGGCCATTCCCCGCCAGGCCGCCGAGGTGGCCCTGGCCCATGCCTGGATCGACCACCTGCTGTCCCCCGAGGCTTCTGTGGCGCTGCGTGACCACCAGGGGTTGGGCGCGACCACGCACGATGGCGAGACCCCGGCAGCCTCGGGCCGGCTGATCTGGCTGCAGCCGGTGGAAGACGACGAGCGGCGCAACCGGCTGTGGCGGCGCATCATCGCGGGCGACAGCCCGGATCGGGTGCTGGCGCCATGAGGGGCCCGGGCATCGCATCGCGGCTGGCCGTCTGGCTGGCCCTGCTGGGCTGTGGTGCCGCCGGGCTGACCGGTTACTACGCCTGGGATGCCAGCTGCCGGCTGGAGCGGCAGTCGGCCCACAGCGAGCTGCTGACCTCGACCCAGGTGCTGGCGCGCCGGATCTCGCTGAACCTGGAGTCCATCGAGCGCAACCTGCAGGTGATCGCCCACCTGCCGTCCACCCGTCACCTGCTCAGCACCGACAGCGCGGTCGATGCCGACCGGCTGGCGGTGTTGTTTGCCGGCATGCTGGACGCCAACCCCTCCTACCTGCAGCTGCGGGTGATCGCGGCCGATCGCCATGGGCTGGAGCGGGTGCGGGTGGACCGGGTGCACAGCGTGCCGCAGCGCGTCAGTGGCGAAGGCCTGCAGGAGAAGGGGCATTTCCCCTATGTGGCCGATGCACTGCCCTTGCAGGATGACGTCTTCTACCTGTCGAAGATCTCGATCAACCACGAGCTGACCACCGGCGCGGGGGCAGGGCAGCCCATGCTGCAGATGGCCATCCCGGTGCGTGAGCATGTCGGGCCGGCCCTGGGCGTGGTGGTGGTCAACGTCGACCTCAACGGCCTGTTCCGCCTGCTGGCGGCCGATCTGCCCGACAGCTACCAGCTGTACCTGGCCAATGGCGCGGGCGACATCCTGGTCCACCCCGACCCGGCGCGCACCTTCGCCTTCGACCGCGGGCAGCGGGCGCTGCTGCAGGACGAGTTTCCCGCCGTGAGCGCGCTGCTGCGCGGCCCGCAGAGCGCCGCGGTGGTGGACGCGCCGGCGGGCCCACGGCCGGCGCAGATCGCGGCCTTCGTCGTCCAGTCGCTCTATTCGCCGGCCAACCACGACCGGCTGGTGCTGGGCCTGTCGGAGCCCGAGTCGGTGGCGCTCGCCCAGTCCACCGAGATGGGCGGGATGCTGCTGCGCATCGTCGGCGGGGCCAGCCTGGTCGTCCTCCTGGGGGCCTTGCTGCTGGGGCGCGCCCTGACCCGGCCGCTCAATGCGATGGCCGCCTCGGCCCGGCGCTTTGCCGATGGGCATGAGATGGCCGGCCTGCCGTTGCAGCGGGCCGACGAGCTGGGCTCGCTGGCCCGCAGCCTGCACGAGATGCAGGCCCAGATCCGGCGCCAGATCGACGCGCTGCACCGCAAGCAGGATGAACTGGCCCACCAGTCCCAGCACGACAGCCTGACCGGCCTGGCCAACCGCCGGCTCTTCATGGACCGCCTGGAGCAGGCCCTGGCCCATGCCCGCCGGCATGGCTGCCGGGTCTTCCTGCTGTTCATCGACCTGGACGACTTCAAGCTGGTCAACGACCACCACGGCCACTCCGCCGGCGACGAGGTGCTGCGCGCCCTGGCCCAGCGGCTGCGGGAGCAGGTGCGCGAGCTCGACACCGTGGCGCGCCTGGGCGGCGACGAGTTCGTGGTGCTGCTGGGCGACGCGATGGACGCCTCGGCGGCCGGCACCGTGGCGCACAAGCTGCTGGCCGTGCTGCGGGAGCCGGTGCGGGTGGCCGGCCTGGGCCTGACCGTCGATGCCAGCATCGGCGTCAGCAGCTTCCCCGAGGATGGGCAGAGCGCCAGCGAGCTGCTGGCCCATGCCGATCGGGCCATGTATGCGATCAAGGCCCTGGGCGCCGGCGGGGTGGGCTTCATCGGCCAGATGGCGCCGGATGAAGACCGCAGTGGCCTCAGGTCCGTGCCGGCCGGCTAAGCTCCAGGCCTGGATCCACTTCACAGGGAAGAACGCTGATGCAATACCGTCGTCTGGGCCGCTCGGGTCTGCAGGTCAGTGCGCTCTCACTGGGCTCCTGGGTGACCTACGCCAACCAGGTCCAGGTCGATGCTGCGGTGGAGCTGATGGCCGCGGCCCGGGATGCGGGGGTCAACTTCTTCGACAACGCCGAGGTCTATGCCAACGGCCAGAGCGAGACGGTGATGGGCGAGGCCCTGCGGCGCCTGGGCTGGGCGCGGCTGGACTACGTGGTCTCCACCAAGTTCTTCTGGGGCCTGGACCGCGAGGGCGCTGGCATCAACCGGCGCGACACGCTCAACCGCAAGTACCTGATGCAGGCCATCGACGGCTCGCTGGGCCGCTTCGGGCTGGAGCACATCGACCTGGTCTACTGCCACCGCCCCGATCCGCACACGCCGATCGAGGAGACGGTCTGGGCGATGAGCGACATCATCACCCAGGGCAAGGCGCTGTACTGGGGCACCAGCGAATGGAGCGCGGCCGACATCCGCGCGGCCTGGGAGATCGCCGAGCGGCATCACCTGCACAAGCCGGTGATGGAGCAGCCGCAGTACCACCTGTTCCACCGCCAGCGGGTTGAGCAGGAGTACGCCCGGCTGTACGAGGACCTGGGCCTGGGTCTGACCACCTGGAGCCCGTTGGCCTCGGGCCTGCTGACGGGCAAGTACCAGCACGGCATCCCAGCCGACTCGCGCGGCGCGCTGGAGAGCCTGGCCTTTTTGCGCGATCAGCTGACCGACCCGGCCCGCAATGCCGCGGTGGCTGCGCTGGCCCCGATCGCGGCCGAGCTGGGCGCCACGCCGGCCCAGCTGGCCATTGCCTGGGTGGTCCGGCATCCGCAGGTGTCCAGCGTCATCACCGGCGCCTCGCGCCTGTCGCAGCTGCAAGCCAACCTGGGCGCGCTGGCGGTGGCCGAGCGCCTCACTCCCGAGCTGCTGGCCCGCATCGACGCGGTCACCGCCCCGCTGGCCGACTGAGCCCCGAGCGGTGGTCCCCTCGGCCTTCGTGGTCACCATCATCGACCCGAAGAAGGACCAGAAGGCGGCGGCCGAGGTGCTGGACCGGGAGGCCGGGGCCTCGCAGAACGGTGGCCCCCGGCCGGCCGGGCTCAGGCCGAGGCGTTGAGCGCGTCCAGGCGCGCTACGGTGCCCACGTCGGTCCAGGGACCGTCCCAGCGGCTGGCGGCCAGGCGGCCGGCGTCCAGCGCCGCTTCCAGCTTGGGGCGCAGCGCCAACCGGGTGCCGGGGGCGATGTCCGCGAACAGCCGGGGCCGGAACAGGCCCACGCTGGCCCAGGTGAACTTCTCAGTCGCATCGCGGCTGGCCAGGCCCTGCGGGGTGATGCCGAAATCCCCGCCCGGGTGGTGGGGCGCATTGGGCACCAGCCACAGCCGGGCCCAGTGCGGGCCGGCGCTGAAAGCGGCTGCCTCGGTCGCCGCAAAGGGGAAACCGGGCAGGAACACATCGCCCGACACGACCCAGAACGGCTCCTCGCCCCGCGGCGCCAGCCAGGGCAGGGCCTTGGCGATGCCGCCGGCCGTTTCCAGCGCGCCGCCGTGGTCGCGGCCTTCCATCGAGTAGTGGATCTTCAGCCCCCAGCGCGCCCCATCGCCCAGCACGGCGGGAAACTGCTCTTCCAGCCAGGCGGTGTTGATGACCACCTCGCGCACGCCGGCCGCCGCCAGCGCCGCCAGGTGGTAGGCGATCAGCGGCTGGCCATGCACGGTCAGCAGCGGCTTGGGGGTGGCGTCGGTCAGCGGGCGCATGCGCTCGCCGCGGCCGGCGGCCAGGATCAGCGCGCGCGGCGCGGGCAGGGAAGCGGTCATCGGTCGGCGGCAAAACCCCGCTGCAGGCGCTGCACCTGCTGCCGGGTGGGTTGAAAGGCGTCCAGCAGGGCCTGCAGCAGGGCTTCGGCCCGAGCGGCGTTGTCGCGGCCGAAGTTGCAGACATAGGCGTCCAGCGTCACCGCGCCGCGTTCCGGCCAGGTGTGCACCGCCAGGTGCGATTCGGCCAGCAGCACCACGCCGGTCACGCCGGCCGGGCCGGCCACCGCGGGGTGGGGCGCGAAGCGGTGGAACAGCTCGCCCACCGGCTGCAGCCCGCTGGCCTGCACGGCGGCCAGGCACCGCCGGCGCAGCGCGGCCGCGTCGGTCATTTCCGGCAGCTCGGAGGGGCAGCCGGCCAGATCGGCGGTGAGGTGCAGACCCTGCATGGCCGCACATTATCGGGCGCCGGTAAAATGGTGGGCTCCCTGCCAGGCTGGCTCGTCCGCGGCGTTCGTGCTGCACACGGGCTCCTCCCGTCCCCGAAGTCCACCGATCACCGCCCATGTCCTCCGACACCCCCAGCACCTCTGCCCTGTCCACCCACACCCTGGCCAACGCCATCCGCGCCCTGGCCATGGACGCCGTCCAGAAGGCCAATTCCGGCCACCCGGGCGCCCCGATGGGCATGGCCGAGATGGCCCAGGCCCTGTGGACCCGCCACCTCAAGCACAACCCCGCCGCGCCGCACTGGGCCGACCGGGACCGCTTCGTGCTGTCCAACGGCCATGCGTCGATGCTGCTGTACGCGCTGCTGCACCTGACCGGCTACGACCTGCCGATCGAGCAGCTGAAGGCCTTCCGCCAACTGCACAGCCTGACCCCGGGCCACCCGGAGGTGGACGTGACCCCGGGCGTGGAAACCACCACCGGCCCGCTGGGCCAGGGCGTGACCAACGCCGTGGGCATGGCGCTGGCCGAGAAGCTGCTGGCCGCCGAGTTCAACCGTGACGGCCATGCCATCGTCGACCACCACACCTATGTGTTCCTGGGCGACGGCTGCATGATGGAAGGCATCAGCCACGAGGCCTGCGCCCTGGCCGGCGCCTGGAAGCTCAACAAGCTGGTCGCGCTGTACGACGACAACGGCATCTCGATCGACGGCAAGGTGACGCCCTGGTTCGTCGACAACACCGCCCAGCGTTTCGCCGCCTATGGCTGGAACGTGATCGGCCCGGTGGACGGCCATGACGTGGACGCGCTGGACGCCGCGATCGCCCAGGCCAAGCAAAGCGCCGACCAGCCCACGCTGATCATCTGCAAGACCGCCATCGGCCAGGGCTCGCCCAACCGCGCGAACACCTCCAAGGCCCACGGCGAGCCGCTGGGCGCCGACGAGATCGCGCTGACCCGCGAGACCCTGGGCTGGTCGGCCGAGCCCTTCACCATCCCGGCCGACGTGAAGGCCGGCTGGGACGCCACCGCCGCCGGTGCCGCCGCCCAGGCCGCCTGGGACGAGCGCTTTGCCGCCTACGAGCAGGCCTTCCCGGAGCTGGCCGCCGCGTTCCTGCGCCGCATGGCCGGTGAGCTGCCGGCCGACTTCGCCGAGATCGCCGTCGAGGCCGTGGGCAACGCCCATGACAAGGCCGAGACCGTGGCCAGCCGCAAGGCCAGTCAGATCGCGCTGACCCACTTCACCGCCAAGCTGCCCGAGCTGCTGGGCGGCTCGGCCGACCTGACCGGATCGAACCTGACCAACACCCCCAGCACCCCGGCCTTCCGGGTCGATGAGGCGGGCGCAGTGGTCAAGACGGAAGATGGCCAGATCGGCCGCCACATCAACTACGGCGTGCGCGAGTTCGGCATGGCCGCCATCATGAACGGCGTGGCGCTGCACGGTGGCTACATCCCCTACGGTGGCACCTTCCTGACCTTCAGCGACTACAGCCGCAACGCCATCCGCATGGCCGCGCTGATGAAGAAGCGCGTGATCCATGTCTTCACCCACGACTCGATCGGTCTGGGCGAGGACGGCCCGACCCACCAGTCGGTGGAACACGCCGCCAGCCTGCGCCTGATCCCCGGCCTGGACGTCTGGCGCCCGGCCGACACCACCGAGACCGCGGTGGCCTGGACCATGGCCCTGGCCAACAAGCACCGCCCCAGCGCGCTGCTGCTGTCGCGCCAGGCCCTGCCCTACCTGCCCAAGACCGACGCCGACGTGATCACCCGCGGTGCCTACATCCTGGCCGAGCCGGCCGAGGTGGGCCTCAAGAAGGCCCCCAAGGCGGTCATCATCGCCACCGGCTCCGAGGTGCAGCTGGCGCTGCGCGCCCAGGAAGAGCTGGCCAAGAAGAAGATCCCGGTGCGCGTGGTCTCCATGCCCTCGACCACCGTGTTCGACCGCCAGGACCTGGACTACAAGAAGGCGGTGCTGCCGCCCAAGCTGCCGCGCATCGCCGTCGAAGCCGGCGTGACCGACTTCTGGTGGAAGTACGGCTGCGCCGCCGTGGTGGGCCTGGACCGCTTCGGCGAATCCGCCCCGGCCGGCGAGCTGTTCAAGCTGTTCGGCTTCACCGCCGAGAACATTGCGCTGACCGTGCGCAAGGTGCTGGCCAAGTAAGCCATCGCCGATCACTTCCGCTGTTCATCCCATCCTTACTGACTGACCCGGAGAGATCCCAATGACCATCAAGATCGGTATCAACGGCTTCGGCCGCATCGGCCGCATGGTGTTCCGCGCTGCGGTGCAGAACTTCGCTGACGACATCGAAGTTGTCGGCATCAACGACCTGCTGGAGCCCGACTACCTGGCCTACATGCTCAAGCACGACAGCGTGCACGGCCGCTTCCAAGGCACCGTGGCGGTCGAGGGCAACACCCTGGTGGTCAACGGCAAGAAGATCCGCCTGTCGGCCGTCAAGGACCCGGCCGAGCTGAAGTGGGACGAGGTCGGCGCCGAGGTCGTGATCGAGTCCACCGGCCTGTTCCTGACCAAGGAAACCGCCGAGAAGCACCTGAAGGCCGGCGCCAAGAAGGTCATCATGTCGGCCCCGTCCAAGGACGACACCCCGATGTTCGTCTACGGCGTGAACGACAAGACCTACGCCGGCGAGGCCATCATCTCCAACGCCTCGTGCACCACCAACTGCCTGGCGCCCGTGGCCAAGGTGCTCAACGACACCTTCGGCATCAAGCGCGGCCTGATGACCACCGTGCACGCCGCCACCGCCACCCAGAAGACCGTCGACGGCCCGTCCAACAAGGACTGGCGTGGTGGCCGCGGCATCCTGGAAAACATCATTCCCAGCTCCACCGGTGCCGCCAAGGCCGTGGGCAAGGTGATCCCCGAGCTGAACAAGAAGCTGACCGGCATGTCCTTCCGCGTGCCCACCTCCGACGTCTCGGTGGTCGACCTGACGGTCGAACTGAACAAGGAAGCCAGCTACGAGGACATCTGCGCCGCGATGAAGGCCGCCTCCGAAGGCGCGATGAAGGGCGTGCTGGGCTACACCGAGGACAAGGTGGTCTCCACCGACTTCCGCGGTGAGGCCCGCACCTCGGTGTTCGACGCCGATGCCGGCATCGCGCTGGACAAGACCTTCGTCAAGGTCGTGTCCTGGTACGACAACGAGTGGGGCTATTCGAACAAGTGCCTGGAGATGGCCCGCGTGATCGCCAAGTAAACGCTGCCGACGGTTTGTCCGTCGTCTGTGCCCACGCCCCGGGGTTTTCGAGCCCCGGGGCGTTTTGCTTTGGGCTGCCCACCAATGCCGGGATCGGCGCGCCGGGACGCACGCTTGGACACGTCCCAGCAATGTGCGCCGGTCTAGACTTCACACTGGTGCATCGTGCGCACCCTGGCGCACCCCGCTGAGAAGAGGTAGAAGCATGTGTTCGAAGCGTCCGTGGCTGGCAGCATTGGCTGCCATGCTCGCTGTCCTGACCCCGCCAGCATTGCATGGGGCCGAGCTGGGGGTGGCCCGGCAGGCGGCCCAGTCCCTGCCCGATCAAGGGCGGGTCATCGTCAAGTACCGGGCCGATGCCAGCGTGCTGTCCGCGTCCACGCTGAGCACGGCCCAGTCCAGCCGCGGCGCCATCCAGGGGGTGCAGGCGGCCAGCCGCATGGGCGCCCGGTTGGGCCTCACGCTGACCGACGGCCGCGCGCTGGGCGCGCGCACCCAGGTGCTGAAATCCGCCAGCCTGGGCAGCCAGGCGCTGGCCAAGCGGCTGGCCCAGGACAGCAATGTGGAGTGGGCGGTGGTCGATGGGCGCCGCTTCATCACCGCGGTGCCCAACGACCCGCTCTATCCGGAGGGTCTGGCCGCCACGGTCAACAACCTGACGGCCGGGCAGTGGTATCTGCGCGCCCCGACCAGCACCTACGTCTCGGCCATCAATGCGTCCGGCGCCTGGAGCGTGACCGAAGGCAGCAGCAGCGTCGTGGTGGCGGTGCTGGACACCGGCATCCGGCCGGAACATCCTGACCTGGCCGGCAAGCTGCTGTCGGGCCATGACTTCGTGTCGGACACCGTGATCGCCAACGATGGCGACGGGCGCGACAGCGACCCCACCGACCCGGGCGACTGGGTGACGCCAGCGGAATCGGGCGACACGAACAGCGTGCTGTCCGGCTGCACGGTGGAAAGCAGTTCCTGGCACGGCACCCATGTGGCGGGCATCATCGGCGCGGCCACCGACAACGGCATCGGCATGGCCGGCATTGCCCCCAATGTGATGGTCCTGCCGGTGCGGGTGCTGGGCAAGTGCGGCGGCTATGACTCCGACATCATCGCCGGCATGCAATGGGCCGCCGGGCTGAGCGTGCCGGGGGTGACCTCCAACAGCCATCCGGCCAAGGTGCTCAACCTGAGCCTGGGCTCGGCGGGTTCCTGCACCTCGGCCTATGCCGATGCGGTCAGTGCGATCAACGCCGCCGGCGCCGTGGTGGTGGCGGCGGCCGGCAATGACAGCCTGGCCGTGAACACCCCGGGCAACTGCAGTGGGGTGATCGCGGTGGGCGGGCTGCACCATGCCGGCACCAAGGCGTGGTACTCCAGCCTCGGGTCTGCCGTTGCCCTCAGCGCGCCCGGGGGCAACTGCGGGACAGGCCCCCTGTGCCAGTATGGGATCCTGACCGCCACCAACGCGGGCACCACCAGCGCCGGCACCAGCAGCTACACCAATGCGACGGACTACGCGATCGGCACCAGCTTTGCGGCGCCGATGGTGTCGGGCACCGCAGCCTTGATGTTCTCGACGAACAGCAGCCTGTCGCCGGCCACGATCCGCAGCCTGCTGCAGGCCAGCGCACGGGCCTTCCCGACCACCGGTGCGGAGGACCGCACCGCCACCAGCTGCCACGCCTCGGACGGCGTCACGACGCAGGAGGAGTGCTACTGCACCACCAGCACCTGCGGCGCCGGCATGCTGGACAGTGCCACGGCGGTTGCGGCGGCGGCCGCGGTGCTGCCGCCCACGGCCAGCATCGCCCTGGCCTCGGCCTCGGTGCCGGCCGGCAGCACGGTGACGCTGGATGGTCGCGGCTCCTCGGCGGTCAGTGATGCCAGCATCGTCAGCTACGCTTGGTCCATCACCGAGGGCAGCAGTCTGGCCAGCTTCTCGGGCGGCACCACCGGCAGCACCGCCAGCCTGGTGACCACCGGCGCGGGCACGGTGACCGTGACGCTCACGGTCACGGACAGCCACGGCCTGTCCGCCAGCACCGCGCAGACGCTGACGGTCACCGCCGCGTTTTCCGGTGGGGGCGGGGGTGGGGGCGCCATGGCGCTCTGGTGGCAGGCCGGGCTGCTGGCCCTGGGCCTGTTGCTGCGTCGCCGGTCGGTCTGAATCCCGCCTGTGGGGCAGGGAAAAGGGGGCTGAGGCCCCCTTTTTCACGTTTGAAGCACTTGGGTTGCCCGCGTGCCTGCCGATAACCGTGTCAGGATCGGAGCGATGGCATGGGCAAAATGACTTGGCGACGAAGCACGGCGGGGCTGTGCGTGGCGATGGCGATGGTGACCCTGGGCGCGGGCAGCGCCCGTGCGAGCGGCTTGCCCGTGCGCGGTTTCATCGTGCAGTTGCGCGATGCGCCGGCCAACCACCGGCCCCAGCAGGCGACGACCCAGTCCGTGCAGGCGGCGCAGCTGCGACAGCAGGGCCAGTGGCGTCAGCGCTGGCAGCAGCTGGCCCAGGGCACCGGGCTGGACCGGGACGCCGGCTGGCGGCTGCAGGTTGTGGGGGCCTCGGCCCAGCGCCTGGCCTGGAACCACCCCCTGACGGTGCAGGAACAGCGCCTGTGGCAGGCCCGGCTGGCGGCGCGCCCCGAGGTGGCCTGGGTGGTGCCGGACACGCTGGAGCCCGCGTTGCAGAGCGTCACGCCGGACGATCCCGGCTTCGCCGGCGAGACGGGGCAGTGGTGGCTGCAGCCCGTCAGTGGCAGCGACAGCCTGCCCCTGGCCGCCCGCTTGCGGGGGGTGCCGGGCATCCAGACCGCCTGGTCACGCACCACCGGCGACGCCGGGCCGGTGCTGGCGGTGCTGGACACGGGCAACACCGGCCACCCGGATCTGGCCGCCGGCCGCTGGCTGCCGGGCTTCGACATGGTGGCCGACTGGGACAGCACGACCGGCCGCGGCTATGCCAACGACGGCGACGGCCGCGATGCCGACCCCACCGATCCGGGCGATTGGGTGAGCAGCAGTGACCAGGCCCTGGATGCCGGGCGCTATGGCGACTGCGGCGTGCAGTCCAGCAGCTGGCACGGCACCACGGTGGCCGGCATCATTGCCGCCACCAGCGGCAACGGCCTGGGCGTGGCCGGGGCCAACTGGGGTGTGCGCATGCTGCCGGTGCGGGTGGCCGGCAAGTGCGGCGCCTCGGTCAGCGACATCGTGGACGGCATGCGCTGGGCGGCCGGGCTGGCGGTCTGCCAGCGCTGGACCGACAGCCAGGACCCGAATGGCTCCTGCATGCAGTGGGCGCCCACCAACCCGACGCCGGCGCGGATCGTGAATATCAGCTTCGGCGGGGCGGCCGCCTGCAATGCCGCCTACCAGAGCGCGGTCGACGAGCTGTGGGCCAAGGGCATCCTGGTTGTGGCCGCGGGCGGCAACGACCATGGCGACCCCAGCCGGCCGGCCAACTGCACCCATGTGCTGGGCGTGGCAGCGCTCAACCGCGACGGCTTCAAGGCCAACTACTCCAACTTCGGCGCAGCCCTGGGCCTGGCCACCGTCGGGGGGGACGACACCGGCGGGCGCTGGGGCAGCCTGCTGGCCGATGGCGGGCTGCTGAGCCTGGGCAACGACGGCGGCATGGCCGCCGGGGCCGGGATCTACAACCGGCATGTGGGGACGAGCTTTGCCGCGCCAGTGGTCAGCGCGGTCGCGGCCCAGATGCTGACGCTGGCGCCCACGCTGAGCGCTGCCGACCTGGTGACCGGGCTGCAGGCCAGCGCCCGGCCGCATGTGCAGTCGACCCTGATGGCCGCCTGCAGCAGCAGCAACCCGGGGCGCTGCCTGTGCACCACCGCGACCTGCGGCGCCGGCATCCTGGATGCCGACGAGGCGCTGCGCTGGGCCCAGGCGGCCGCGGCCGGGCTGAGCTACCAGGCGCCCCGCTGGCCGCAGGTGCTGATCGACAACGCCGAGTTGCGTCAGGCCGTGGCTCTGGGTCCCGACCGCGAGGCTGCCGCCGGGACCAGCACGACCACGGATGGGACGGCCAGCACGGGCGGAGGCGGTGGGCTGGGCCTGGCCGAGCTGGCCGGTCTGGGGCTGTTGTTGGCCGCCGTGTCGCGGCTCAGGGCGCCTCGTCGCAGGGTTGCCAGCCTGGCGTCCCGTCGACCGCGGCGGCACTGAGCTGGGCCGCCTGGGCGGCCGTCAGTGTCTCCACCCGCAGCAGGTGCAGCCGCTTTGGGGCCACCAGGGTCTCGACCCGGGCGGTGCGGGCACCCAGTCGGGCCACCTGGGCCTGGCGGGCCTGGGCTTCGTCCAGGCTGTTGAACTGGCCCAGCGACAGCGCCTGACTCAGGCGAGGGCGGTTGACGATTTCATCGCTGGCCATCTTCAGATTGCGCAACTCCTCCTGCTTGCGCAGCATCGCCTCGCGGCTCTTGTAGGGGCCCATCACCACGGCCCAGCGGCCGGCGCTGTCCTGGGGGTGGTCCTGCCACTGCTCGCTCTTCAGGCCCAGCTCGGTCAGCTGGCGGGTGGCCTGGGCCAGGACATCCTCGGCCAGCGGCCCGGTCTGCCGGCACACGCGCTCGGCGGGGGCCGCCGCCGCCACCGCGCTTGAGGCCGCGGGGGGGACGACCCGCACGGCCTGCGGGTTGACCTGGCGGCTCAGCCGCTCGGGTTCGCGCTGGCTGTCCGGGCTGGGCAGGCCCAGGGCATGGGCCACGCTCGGCTGCCGCCAGGCCCAGACCGCCAGGTTGGCCAGCAGCAGGACAATCAGCAGCGCACGTTGCATCTCAGACGGCAGGCACCGGGCGCACGCTCACCTCGCCGCTGACGATGCGGTACAGGGCCCCGTCGCGGCGCACCAGCAGGGCGCCGTCCTCGGCCACACCCTCGGCCTGACCCTGGGGGCAGGCGGCATCGGTGGTGGTCACGGTCTGGCCGCGCAACAGGTCGCGCTGGGCATAGTCGGCCACCAGGCCGGCAAAGCCGTCCTGTTCGAAGCGCGCCAGCATCCGGGCCAGCACGGGCATCACCCGCGCCAGCACCGCCGGTGCGTCCAGGCCGGGCAGCACTTCGCTGACCGAGGCCACCGGCTCGGGCAGGCTCAGCGGGGCGATGTTCAGGCCGATGCCGATGACGGCCATGCGCTGGTCCGCCACCTGCAGGCCCTCGATCAGGATGCCGCCCAGCTTGCGGCCGCGTCCGGGCGCATCCAGCCGCCAGAGGTCGTTGGGCCACTTCACCCCGATGGCCTGGCCTTGCGGGTCCAGGGCCTGGGCTACGGCCAGGCCCACGGCCAGCGACAGCCCGGACCAGTCGGGCCGGCGGATCGGCAGGCTCAGCGAGAAGGTCAGCGAGGCGCCCGGCAGCGATTCCCAACTGCGGCCCAGGCGGCCCCGGCCCTGGGTCTGCTGCACGGCAACCAGCAATGACGGCGCCAGGTCGCTGGCCCGCAGCGGCCGCCCCTGGGCGGCCACGGTCAGCTGGCGCAGGCGGTCCATCAGCGCGACGTTGGTCGAATCGAGCCGGTCTACCACCTCAATGGACAGGTCGGGCAGATCGCCCTGCAGCTCGTCCCACAGGGCGTGAATGCCCCAGACGCTGTGGCGGTCGGCCGGGATGGAGGAGTGGTTGGCAGTGGCCATGGTCGTCTCAGGCCCTGCGGGCGGGCCGGCGCTTGGGGCTGAGCATCGTGTGGCGGCAGTGCGGGGCGCCGCAGCGGCACTCGTAGCGCTTTTTCAGCGCCGGGGTGTAGCGCTCGTCGATGGTCAGCCCGTAGTCGTAGGAGAGCTCCTCGCCCGGGGCAATCGGGCGCAGGGCCTTGATGAAGACACGGCCGTCGTCCGTCTCCTCGGCCTCGCAGTTGGGGTCGCAGGAGTGGTTGATCCAGCGCGAGGCGTTGCCGTCGTAGAGCGCGTCGATCACCTCGCCGGTGCGCAGCTGGAAATAGAAGGTGTGCTCGGGGTTGGAGGGGTCGTGCGGGTGGCGGCGCAAGGCCTCGTCCCAGTCGATGCGGTCCCCGGTGTACTCGATCAGCACCTCGCCCGGCTCGATGGGCTGCAGCGCGAACACGCCCTTGCCATGCACCCCGCTGCGGCGGACCTGGATGCGCCGCCCGGTGGCGGCGGGCGCGGGGCGCGGGGCTTTCGCTTGCGTGGCAGGCTTCATTGGGTACATTGAATTCATGAGCGCGCGTGCGCGTGTACGCGCGAGACGGGCTGATTGTAGGCATGGCCCGAGGCGGACCCGAGAGACACACAACACCGATGAGCAAGTCACTGATCATTGCGGAAAAGCCCAGCGTGGCGCAGGACATCGTCCGAGCCCTCACGCCGGTGGCCGGCAAGTTCGAAAAACTGGCCGACCATTTCGAGAACGACCACTACGTCGTCACCTCGGCCGTGGGCCACCTGGTGGAGATCAAGGCGCCCGAGGAATACGACGTCAAACGCGGCAAGTGGAGCTTTGCCCACCTGCCGGTGGTGCCGCCGCACTTCGACCTGGCGCCGATCGACAAGGCCAAGTCGCGCCTGCAGGCGGTGGTCAAGCTGGTCAAGCGCAAGGACGTGACCCGGCTGATCAACGCCTGTGACGCGGGGCGCGAAGGGGAGCTGATCTTCCGCCTGATCGTGCAGTACGCCGGGGGTGCCAAGGGCCCGATCGACAAGCCGATCCAGCGCCTGTGGCTGCAGAGCATGACGCCGCAGGCCATCCGGGATGGCTTCGAGAAGCTGCGCAGCAACGAGCAGATGCTGGGCCTGGCCGACGCGGCGCGCAGCCGCTCGGAGGCCGACTGGCTGGTGGGCATCAACGGCACGCGGGCGATGACGGCCTTCAACTCGCGCGATGGTGGCTTCTTCCTGACCACCGTGGGCCGGGTGCAGACGCCCACGCTGTCGATCGTCGTCGAGCGCGAGGAGAAGATCCGCAAGCACGTGCCGCGCGACTACTGGGAGGTCAAGGCCGAGTTTGCCGCCCAGGCCGGGCTGTACGGGGGCAAGTGGTTCGACCCGGCCTTCAAGAAGGACCCGGGCGACGCCGACAAGCGGGCCGACCGGCTCTGGGACGAAGCCCAGGCCAAGGCGATCGTCGAGGCCGTGCGCGGCCGCAACGGCACCGTCACCGAGGAGGCCAAGCCCAGCAGCCAGGCCTGCCCCGGCCTGTACGACCTGACCACGCTGCAGCGCGAGGCCAACAGCCGCTTCGGCTTCTCGGCCAAGACCACGCTGTCGCTGGCGCAGGCGCTGTATGAGAAGCACAAGGTGCTGACCTACCCGCGGACGGATTCGCGCCATCTGCCGGAGGACTATGTGGGCGTGGTCCAGCAGACCTTCGGCATGCTGGCCGAGGAGGACCTGCCCGGCCCGCTGCAGCACCTGGCCCCCCATGCGCGCAAGGGCCTGGCGGCGGGCTACATCAAGCCCAGCAAGCGGATCTTCGACAACGCCAAGGTGTCGGACCACTTTGCCATCATCCCGACGCTGCAGGCGCCCAGGAGCCTGACCGAGGCCGAGGCGAAGATCTACGACCTGGTGGTCAAGCGCTTCATTGCCATCTTCTTTCCCTCGGCCGAGTACCTGGTCACCACCCGCATCACCAAGGTGCCGGTGGACGGCGGCAGCACGCACCACTTCCAGACCAACGGCAAGGTGCTGGTCAACCCGGGCTGGCTGGCCGTCTATGGCAAGGAGGCCCAGGACGAAGATGCCAACCTGGTGCCGGTGCAGCCGGGCGAGGGCGTGGTGACGGAGGACGTGGCCCTGGCCGCGCTGCGCACCAAGCCGCCGGCCCGCTACACCGAAGCCACGCTGCTGTCGGCGATGGAAGGGGCGGGCAAGCTGATCGACGACGACGAGCTGCGCTCCGCCATGGCCGAAAAGGGTCTGGGCACGCCAGCCACGCGCGCGGCCATCATCGAAGGTCTGATCACCGAGAAGTACATGCTGCGCGAAGGGCGCGAGCTGCTGCCCACCGCCAAGGCCTTCCAGCTGATGACGCTGCTGCGTGGCCTGGGCGTGGAGGACCTGACCAAGCCCGAGCTGACCGGCAACTGGGAGCACCAGCTGGCCGAGATGGAGCAGGGCAAGCTCTCGCGCGAGAAGTTCATGCAGGACATCGCGGCGATGGCCGAGCGCATCGTCAAGAAGGCCAAGGAGTACGACCGCGACACCATCCCGGGCGACTACGCGACGCTGCAGACGCCCTGCCCGAACTGCGGCGGCGTGGTGAAGGAGAACTACCGCCGCTTCACCTGCACCGGGGCCGATGGCCACGGCGAGGGTTGCGGTTTCTCGATCACCAAGATCCCGGCCGGGCGCAGCTTCGAGCTGCACGAGGTGGAGCAGTTCCTGCGTGACAAGCACATCGGTCCGCTGGAGGGCTTCCGCTCCAAGGCGGGCTGGCCCTTCACGGCCGAGCTCAAGCTGGTGCACGACGAGGAAGTGAAGAACTGGAAGCTGGAGTTCGACTTCGGCGAGGACACCCAGCAGGCCGAGGAAGGCGAGCCGGTGGATTTCTCCGCCCAGCAGAGCCTGGGCACCTGCCCCAAGTGCCAGGGCCATGTGTACGAGCACGGCAGCAACTACGTCTGCGAGCATGCCGTGGGCACGCCCGTCACCTGCGACTTCAAGAGCGGCAAGGTCATCCTGACCCAGCCGGTCTCGCACGAGCAGTTCAGCAAGCTGCTGGCCACCGGCAAGACCGACCTGCTGGAGAACTTCGTCTCCAACAAGACCCGGCGCAAGTTCAAGGCCTTCCTGGCCTATGACAAGAAGGAGGGCAAGGTGGTCTTCGAGTTCGAACCACGCGCACCCAAGGTGCCGGCCAAGAAGGCGGCCCGCAAGACCACTGCGGCGGAATGACGGAATGAAAAAAGGCCACGCGCCGCAAAGGCGCGTGGCCGAGGATGGAGCCGGTTCCCCTGCCCGGAGCCGGCGCGTGGGCCGGCCCCGGGTGTTCTTACTTGGACAGTTGGATCTGCGCGCTGGTGGCGGTCAGGTAGCCCACGGCGGCGCCGAAGCGGTCGTCGTAGTTCTCGCGGATGATCGGGTCCAGCGTCGCCTTCACCACGTCGTGCAGCGGGGACTCCCAGTCACCCGGGTGCTGGAAGTTGCTCATCACGTAGGTCCAGCCATTGATCTCGTCGACGGCCTGCAGGCCGGTCGATTCGGCGCCGGCGGGCACCGACAGGATGCGGCTCAGGGTCTTCGTGTCGACGTTGTAGGCCCACAGGAAGTTGTTCACGTGGTTGCCGCTGTCCTCGCCGATGAACAGGGTGCGCAGCTTTTCCGAGAACTTGATGTTGTCGGGGTTGGCGATCTTGGCGGCATTGGCCAGGTTGCCCAGCGCGTCGGCCGTGGCCAGGTCCTCACCGACCAGGGCGGCCGGGGCCTCCATGTGGGTGGAGACCCAGTCGCTGGCGATCGCGTTGCCGGCCGTGTCCTTCTGGCTGCCAGCCAGCGTGTGCTCGTACACCGCGCCGGCGTTGATCGCAGCGTCCAGCGCGATGTCGCCTTCGTTGGCCGAATTGCCGGCCACCATGCTCTTGTAGATGTAGGACATGGCCGAGTAGGCCTTCTTGTCGGCGGCGTTGACCGTCGTGCCTTCCATCTTCGTGAAGCCCAACGAGGCGCCCACCAGGGCAGCATAACGGTGGGTTTCCAGGAAGGCGGCGGCCTTTTCCATGCCGGTCTTGAGCTTGACCCAGTTCTTCTTGCCGTTGAAGAAGATCTGGGTGTAGCTGGCGTCGGCCGGGTCGCTGGTCTTCACGTCCATGATGTCGGTGGACTTGATGCCGCCGTCCACCAGGGTCTTGATTTCGGCGCTGGTGGCATGGCCCAGTTTGATCCAGCTGATGTCGCCGGCGCCCGCGCCCACGGAGGAGGTCTGGGTCCACTTGGCCGCATACAGCGTGCCGGCCGACAGGTCCTTCTCGGCGTCGGCGATGAACATGAACAGGCCGCCGTTGGTGGCGTCGTCACCCATCAGCACGGTGCGGTTGTCCGGCATGACCTGCACCAGCTCGTGCGAGATGCGGCCCAGGCAGTAGTGCTTCTGGATGCTGCCGGTGCCGTCGGCGTTCACCGTGACTTCGGGCAGGTGGCCATAGTCGTAGGGGTTGGCGGTGCTGGCGTTGCCGAACAGGTTCAGGCTGAAGCCCTGCAGCTGGCTGTTGGTGGCCAGCGTGGCATCGGGCTCGTACTCTTCGCTGGACAGGTGGGTGTTCCAGGGCGACAGGCTGGCGCCGCAGGTGATCCACAGGCCCTTGACGCCCGAGGTGTCCACGTTGTGGTACTTCACCAGGCTCAGCTTGCCGGTGTCCTGGTCCTGGTCCAGCGTCAGCACGGCGATGGGCGAGGGCAGCAGGCCGTACATCGAGGCCTGGGCCTGGTTGCGGGTGGCGTATTCGAACTGGACCACGGCGAAGACCGGCTTGCCCTTGATGCCGGTGACGGTGGTCTTGTCCAGCTGGATCAGCGAGGTGCCGTCCGGGCAGTCGGAGAAGAACTGGCGCGCCGAGCCGGCCACCGAGGCGTCCATGATCGGGTTGTTGTTGATGTCGTAGTAGCCGCCCGCGATGACCTTGCCGCCCTTGCCGTCGGGGACTTCGGCGCCGGTGATGAAGAAAGGCGCGTAGGCCAGCTCGAAGGTGCGGGTGCTCTTGTCGTCGAAGGTCACCGTCAGGCTGGAGGCCGTGTAGGTGGTGGCCATGTCGGCCGGCGTGCTCAGGCTCGGAGCGGCCATGCTGGAGAACGCCGCACTGACGTAGTTGGGGCTGTTCGAGTCGTCACAGCCGGACAGCAGGCCGGCCGCGCTCAGCGACGAGGCCAGGGGCAGCAGGGGGGCGCCGCCCAGGGCCTTGATCAGGCTGCGGCGGGAGAGTTGGATGTTGTGCATGAGAGTCGAGTCCGTTCGGGTGGCCAGACAAACGTCCGGACGTGTGGCGAAACCTGCGGCAACCTTGCCGCAGCGTGGCGACAATCTAGGGGCCGCATGTGTCGTGCTCATGACGACCCGACGCTGTCGCGCCTGTGACGTGGGGCTGAGCGGCGGCTGACCCCGCGGTCAAGAGGGGCGCCGCAGGCCATGGCCGCCGCTGGATAATCAGGCCATGAGCACGCACGACATCCCCGCCTACATGGCCCAGCTGGGGCAGGCCGCCCGCGCGGCCGCCACCGCCATGGCCCGCGCCGGCACGCGCGCCAAGAACGACACGCTGCTGGCGCTGGCGCGCCTGCTGCGCGAGCAGACCAGCGCGCTGCAGACCGACAACGCCCGCGACATCGCCGCCGCAGAGGCTGCCGGCCTGGCCGCGCCGATGGTGGACCGCCTGCGCCTGACGCCCAAGGTCATCGCCACCGTGGCCGAGGGCTGCGAGCAGCTGGCCGCCATGCCCGATCCGATCGGCGAGATCACCGGCGTCAAGCGCCGCCCCACCGGCATCAGCGTGGGCCAGATGCGGGTGCCGCTGGGCGTGTTCGGCATGATCTACGAGAGCCGGCCCAACGTGACCATTGAGGCGGCCTCGCTGGCCATCAAGAGCGGCAACGCCTGCATCCTGCGCGGCGGCTCCGAGGCCATCCACTCCAACCTGGCGCTGTGGAAGCTGGTGCAGCAGGCGCTGACCGAGGCCGGCCTGCCGGCCACCGCGGTGCAGCTGGTGGAGACCACCGACCGCGCCGCCGTCGGCCGCCTGATCGCCATGCCCGAGTACGTGGACGTGATCATCCCGCGCGGTGGCAAGGGCCTGATCGAGCGCATCAGCGCCGAGGCCAAGGTGCCGGTCATCAAGCACCTGGACGGCAACTGCCACACCTACGTGGACGCCGAGGTCGACATCGCCCAGGCCCTGGTGGTGACCGACAACGCCAAGACCCAGAAGTACAGCCCCTGCAACGCCACCGAGTCGCTGCTGGTGCATGCGCAGAGCGCTGTGGCCTTCCTGCCGCGCATCGGCGCCATCTTCGCGGCCAAGGGCGTGGAGATGCGCTGTGACCCGGCGGCCAAGGCCATCCTGTCGGACGTGCCGGGCGCCCGGCTGGCCGATGCGACCGAGGCCGACTGGTCCACCGAGTACCTGGCGCCCATCATCAGCGTCAAGGTCGTGGCCAGCGTGGACGAGGCCATCGCCCACATCAACCGCTACAGCTCGCACCACACCGACGCGATCCTGACCACCAACCATCCGAACGCGATGCGTTTCCTGCGCGAGGTCGATTCGGCCAGCGTGATGGTCAACGCCAGCACCCGCTTCGCCGATGGCTTCGAGTACGGCCTAGGCGCCGAGATCGGCATCAGCACCGACAAGTTCCACGCCCGCGGGCCCGTGGGCCTGGAAGGCCTGACCTCGCTGAAGTGGATCGTGCTGGGCCAGGGCGAGGTGCGCAGCTGAGTCGGGTTCAGGCCCCCCGGCCGGCGTAGACCTGCAGCGTGTCGATGCGCGCGAAGCAGTCGGCCATCACCTCCAGCAGCGCGGCCAGCTTCTTGCCCACCGCCCGCTGCTTGGGGTAGACGCCGTAGACCGGCATTGGCCGCGGGCGCCAGTCCGGCAGCACCGGCACCAGCGCGCCGGTCTCCAGCTCGGGCCGGCAGAAGTAGTCCGGCAGCAGGGCGATGCCGAAGCCGTCCAGCGCGAAGGTTTTCAGCACCCAGGGGTCGTTGGTGGTGGTGGGCTGGCTCAGTGCGACCTCGCAAGACCGTTCGCTGGACATCAGCGACCAGACCGGCACGGCGCCTGGGCCGTCCAGCCAGATGGTGCGGTGCCGGGGCAGCTCGCCCGGGTGGCTGGGCCCGCCATGCTGGCGCAGGTAGCGCGGGCTGGCGAACAGGCCATAGGCCAGCCGGCCCAGGCGCTTGGCCACCAGGTGCGGGTGGCGCGGCAGGTGGGTGCAGACATAGCAGTCCACCCCCTCGGGCAGGTCCTGCAGGCCGTCGCCGGCCAAGTCCAGGTGGCAGGTCACCTGCGGGTGGCGCTCGGCAAAGGCCTTCAGCACCTGGCAGACGAAGGAGGTGCTGAAGTAGTTGCTGGTCAGCACCCGCAGGTCGCCCGACAGGCCCTCGGCCAGGTTCTGCACCGCCACCCGGGCCTGGTCCAGCCCGGCGCCCAGGTCCGCCAGCACCTGGCGGCAGTGCAGCAGGTAGGTCTGCGCGGCCTCGGTGGGCACCATGCGCCGCGGCGTGCGCACGAACAGCGGCATGCCCAGCTCCGCCTCCAGCCGGGCGATCTGCCGGCTCAGCGTGGCCTTGGGCACACCGCTCTCGGCTTCGGCCCGGGTCAGGCTGCCGTGGGTCATCAAGAGCACGAAGTGCTCGACCAGCCGGATGTCGATCATGGGGCCAGTGTTCCACAGATGGAACAGGCCATTGCGCCCAGGCCCTTACATGGGAAACGCTGGCTGGGTACAACCCAGGCTTTGCCGTTCCATCTTCCGAAGGATTTCCGATGACTGCGCCGCTGCGTGACCCCGTGCTGATCAACGACTGGCATCCGGTGGCCATTGCGGCCCAGCTGGCGCCGGGCCAGCAGACGGCCACCCTGCTGCTGGACACCCATGTGCTGGTCTGGCGCAGCCAGGACGGCCGCCTGCACGCCTGGGAAGACCGCTGCCCCCACCGCGGCATGAAGCTGTCGATGGGCACGCTGCAGTCCGACGGCGTGACCTGCCCGTACCACGGCTGGATCTTCGGCGAGGACGGCCAGTGCAAGCACATCCCCGCCATGCCCGAGCTGACGCCCGAGCGCATGACCGGCCGCGTCACCACCTACGCGGTGCAGGAGCGCTACGGCCTGGTCTGGGTCTGCCTGGGGCAGCCGGCGCAGGACGTGCTGCCCTTCCCGGAGTTCGCCGACGAGCGTCTGCGCAAGGTTTGGTGCGGTCCCTATGAGGTGGCGGCCAGCGGGCCGCGCCTGGTCGAGAACTTCCTGGACATGTCGCACTTCGCCTGGGTGCACACCGACATCCTGGGTGAGAAGACCCGCCCGGAGATCCCGGACTACGAGGTGCAGAGCTTCGACGACCCCGTCTACGGCAGTGGCGTGCGGGCGGTGCAGTGCCAGGCCTGGCAGCCGCGCTCGAACCAGCTGTCGGACAGCGGCAGCCTGGTCGAGTACACCTACCGGGTGGTGCGCCCGCTCACCGCCATCCTGACCAAGGTGCCGACGGTGATGGCCGGCTTCCACGAGGCCATCAGCCTGCACCTGCAGCCGATGACCGAGACCCGCACCCGGGCCTGGATCATCCTGGCGATGACCAATTTCGAAAGCAGCGACGACGAGCTGCGCCACTTCCAGGACACCATCTTCCTGCAGGACCAGCCCATCGTGGAGAACCAGAGCCCGCTGCGCCTGCCCCTGGTGCCGGGCATGGAGATGTCGATTCCGGTGGACCGCATGTCGCTGGCCTACCGCCGCTACCTCAAGCAGCTGGGCCTGCGCTACGGCGTGGTGACCGAGGCGGATTGAGCCGGCAGGCGTGCCGGCCAGGCGGCCGCCAGCCTGGCGCGGCACAATCCGTGACATGACTTCGCACGATCCCCTGCCGTCCGTCGACCCGCGCACGGCCCTGGTGCTGTTCTCCGGCGGCCAGGACTCCACCGTCTGCCTGGCCTGGGCCCTGGCGCGCTTCGCCCGGGTCGAGACCCTGGGCTTCGACTACGGCCAGCGCCACAAGATCGAGCTGGACTGTCGCCAGACCGTGCGGCGTGAGTTGGCGGCGCAGTTCCCCGCCTGGGCCGAGCGCCTGGGCGACGACCACCTGCTGGACCTGTCCCTGCTGGGCCAGATCTCCGACACCGCGCTGACCAGCGAGCGGGCCATCGAACTGCAGGCCAATGGTCTGCCCAACACCTTCGTGCCCGGGCGCAACCTGCTGTTCCTGACCTTTGCCGCCACGCTGGCCTACCGGCGCGGTGCCAGCGTGCTGGTGGGCGGCATGTGCGAGACGGACTACTCCGGCTACCCGGACTGCCGCGACAACACGCTGAAGGCCTTGCA
This sequence comes from Ideonella benzenivorans, assembly GCF_020387415.1. Classification (GTDB taxonomy): domain Bacteria; phylum Pseudomonadota; class Gammaproteobacteria; order Burkholderiales; family Burkholderiaceae_C; genus Ideonella; species Ideonella benzenivorans. Next base: position 373,594 of record NZ_JAGWCB010000006.1, read on the forward strand.
GGTGGCGCTCAGCCTGGGCCTGGACAGCCCGATGACGTTGGACACGCCGCTGATGTTCCTGACCAAGGCCCAGACCTGGGCCCTGTCGGACCAGCTGGGCGGCCAGCGCCTGAACGACCTGATCGTCGAGCACACCCACACCTGCTACCTGGGCGACCGCGGCCACCGCCACGCCTGGGGCTATGGCTGTGGTGACTGTCCGTCCTGCCAGCTGCGGGCCCATGGCCACGCGGCCTGGGTGGCGGCGCACGGGGCGGCCTGATGACGCCCGGGGCCGCCGCCAGCGCGGGTGCCGAGACGGGTTCGGCCACCGAGCTGCCGGATCCCTGGCCCTTGCCACCGCCCGACGAGGGCATGACCGGCTTCTGGCAGGCCTGGGCTGGGTCCTTGGTGGAGCTGGCGCTGGTCCTGGTGATCGTCTTCTGGATGGTCGGCGCCTGGGGGCGGCTGTCCCGGCTGCGCACGGGCATCGCCCGGGCCTGGGGCCAGTTGGACGACATCCTGATGCGGCGTTCGGCCGCGCTGGACATGCTGATGGCCGCGGTGCGCGACACCTTGCAGCACGAGTCCGGCAGCCTGCAGGCGCTGGAGCAGGCGGTGGCCCGCCAGCGCGAGACCACGCTGGCGGTGCGCATCCGGCCCCACGCGGCCGAGCCGGTGCAGGCCTGGGTGGTGGCCGAGCGCGAGATGGGTTCGCCGCTGGCCCGTCTGCAGGCCCTGCTGGAACAGCATCCCGAGCTGGAAGACCGCGAGGATGCCCAGCGCGCGCTGCAGCAGCTGGTGGACCTCAACGGGCGGGTCGGCTTTGGCCGCCAGGCCTACAACCAGGCCGCGCAGGCCTACAACGATGCGCTGGGCGAATTCCCGACCCAGCTGCTGGTGCCGCTGTTCCGGCTGCGGCCGGCCGCCACCATGTGAGGCCGGCCCGCGGCCTCAGCTCTGGATGATGGCCGCGGTGGCCAGCATCTCGTCGAACAGGGCGGCCATGGCCTCGCCGGGCAGCGCGTACGGATCCAGCGTCGCCGTCTCGGAGTACTTCAGCACCAGCGCCGGGTTCAGCCGGGCCAGGTTGACCTGGCCCATCGACCAGCCGGCAAAGCGGCGCTCGGCCACTTCCGTGTAGCTCAGCAGCACCACGTCGGTGTGGCGCGGATCGGCAGCAATGCGCTGGTAGAGCCGGTTGACCGCCATGCGACCGCCTTCGAGCACCTGCACGAACACGCCGTTGGCATGGCACAGCGCGCCGGTGATGCCCTGGGCCGGGTTGGCCGAGCGCGACTGGTGCAAAAGAGCCTGCAGCGCCTCGGGCGACTGCGGATTCACGGCGCGGCTGGCGTACATCAGGCGGACAAGCATCGCACTCACCCCTTCTTGGGCAGCAGGGACAGGAATTCGCGCCGCAGGTTCGGGTCCTTCAGGAAGGCCCCCCGCATCACGCTGTTGGTCATCGCCGAATCATTGTCCTTCACACCGCGCCAATGCATGCAGAAGTGGTCGGCCTCCATCACGATGGCCAGGCCGTCGGGCTTGACCCGTTCCTGCAGCGTGTCGGCCAGCATGATCACCGCTTCTTCCTGGATCTGCGGCCGGCTCATGATCCAGTCGGCGATGCGCGCGTACTTGGACAGGCCGATCAGGTTGGAGTGCTCGTTGGGCAGCACGCCGATCCACAGCTTGCCGACGATGGGGCAGAGGTGGTGCGAACAGGCGCTGCGCACCGTGATCGGGCCGACGATCATCAGCTCGTTCAGGCGCGAGACATTGGGGAACTCGGTCACGTCCGGCATCGGGCGGAAGCGGCCGCGGAACACCTCGTCCACGTACATCTTGGCCACCCGCTTGGCGGTCTCATGCGTGTTGTGGTCGCTGTCGGTGTCGATCACCAGGGCCTTGAGCACCTCGGCCATCTTGGCCGCCACCTCGGCCTTGAGCTCGTCGAGCTCGCCGGCCTGCACGAAGTCGGCGATGTTGTCATTGGCATGGTGGCGCCGTCCCGCCTGCACCAGGCGGTAGCGGATGCGTTCCGACGCCGGCCGTGCGGCCAGCTCGTCTGGCGACAGCGTGGCCGGTGCCGCCTGGGCCGATCGTGAATGGGACATGCCGGGATCCTTGCCTCGGGTCGGGAAAGTCGTCCATTGTCGGACAGGGGCCAAGCACCTTGCCAGCCTGGGGTGGTTAGACTGCCGGCCGTGACCGATGCTGCAGTTCCCCATCCGGCCGGGCCCTCGCTGGCCCGCCTGCTGACCCTCACCGCCCGCGCGGTGCAGGCCGTGCGGTCCGGCCGCTCGCTGACCGACGTGCTGGCCGGCGTGCCGGGGCCGGTGCGCCCCGGGGTTCAGGCCCTGTCGTTCGCGGTGCTGCGCCGCCTGGGGGCGGCCGAGGTGCTGCGGGCCCAGCTGGCGCCGCGCCGCCCGCCGCCGGTCGTGGAGGGGCTGCTGCTGTGTGCCTTGGCCCTGCTGTGGCCCGACGAGGCACCGGCCTACCCCGACCACACCCTGGTGGACCAGGCCGTGACCGCCGTGCGCAAGGCCGCGCCCGCCTCCGCGGGCTTCGTCAACGCGGTGTTGCGCCGCTTCCTGCGCGAGCGCGAGGCCCAGGTCGCCCAGGCCCGCCAGCGCCCCGAGGCCCGCTGGAACCACCCGGCCTGGTGGGTCGACCGGGTGCGCGCGGACTGGCCCGAGCACTGGCAGACCGTGCTGGAGCAGGCCCGGCGGCGTCCGCCGATGGCCTTGCGCGTGAATGCCCGCCGCAGCAGCGTGCCGGACTACCTGGCCCGGCTGGCCCAGGCCGGGCTGTCCGGCCAGCCCGTGGCCGGCCCGGGCTGGGAGCACGCCATCGTGCTCGACGCGCCGGTGCCGGTGGACCGCCTGCCCGGCTTTGCCGAGGGCCTGGTGTCGGTGCAGGACCTGGCGGCCCAGCGCGCCGCGCCCCTGCTGGTCGGCACCGGCCTGCCCGCCGGGGCCCGGGTGCTGGACGCCTGCGCCGCCCCCGGTGGCAAGACCGCCCATCTGCTCGAACTGGCCGACCTGGACCTGCTGGCGCTGGATGCCGACCCGACACGCCTGGCCCGGGTCGACGAGGGTCTGCGGCGCCTGGGCCTGCAGGCCCGCACCCGCGCCGCCGATGCCCGTGCCGTGGCAAGCTGGTGGGATGGCCAGCCCTTCGACGCCATCCTGCTGGACGCGCCGTGCTCGGCCTCGGGCATCGTGCGGCGCCACCCCGACATCGCCTGGCTGCGCCGGCCCGAGGACATCGACAGCCTGGTCCGCACCCAGGCGGGGCTGCTGGACGCGCTGTGGCCGCTGCTGAAGCCGGGCGGGCGGCTGGTCTACGCCACCTGTTCGATCTTCAAGGCCGAAGGGGCGCAGCAGATCGACGCATTTTTGCAACGCCATGGCCTGTCGCCGGCGCATGTCTCGGCCCAGTCACCGGGGCATTTGCTGCCGCTGCCGGACAATGGGTCTTCTGCGTCCGCCGCCGGCCCCGTGGCCCCAGCGGACGGTTTTTTCTACGCGCTGCTCTGTTCGCCCCCTGATCCATCGTGATGGCCCTGTCCTGGCTCCCGCGTTCCGATGCCTGCCGTTCCTGGCGGCAGAGGGGGGTGTGGCGGCTGTGGGCCTGGCTGGTCCTGGCGCTGGGGCTGCTGGCCGGGGTGCCGGCGCAGGCCCAGGGCATTGAGCTGCCGTCGCTGGCCGTCAGCCGGGCCGACGGCGGGCTGAACCTGGACTTCGAGGTCCGCCTGGCGCTGGGCCGCACCGTGGAAGACGCGCTGCGCCGCGGCGTGCCGCTCTACTTCACCGCCGAGGCCAGGGTCTACCGGCCGCGCTGGTACTGGCGTGACGACCGCGTGGCCAGTGCCACCCGCACCTGGCGCGTCTCCTATCAACCGCTCACCTCGTCCTGGCGGGTCAGCCTGGGCGCGTTCAGCCAGTCCTTCGCTTCGGTGGCGGGGGCGCTGGGGGCGGTGTCGCGGGCCAGTTCCTGGCACATTGCCGATGCCGACCAGATCGACCCTGGCGAGCACTATTACGTTGATTTCAGCTACCGCCTGGACAACAGCCTGCTGCCACGGCCGCTGCAACTGGACCTGACGATGCAGTCGGACTGGCGGCTGTCGGTCGAGCGCACGATTCGGCTCGACTGAGCCAGCGGCCGGGAACACACACCCTCATGAAACGCTCCACGCTGTGGGCCTGGGTCATCGGCCTGCTGGTGGTGGCCGGCATCGGCCTGGTGCTGACCTTCGTGCTCTCGCTGGTGGGTCAGCGGGCGCTGGGCTACGAGCAGCAGTTCGTCTGGCTGTTCTGGGTCAACGTGGGGGTGGCGGCGCTGCTGGTGGCGGTGCTGCTGGCGGCGGCGGTGCGCCTGGGGGTGCGGCTGCGCCAACGCAAGTTCGGCAGCAAGCTGCTGTTCAAACTGGCCGGCATCTTCGCCCTGGTGGGCGTGCTGCCCGGGGCCCTGATTTACACGGTGAGCTACCAGTTCGTCTCGCGCAGCGTCGAGGCCTGGTTCGACACTGGCGTGGAGCGGGCGCTGGACGCCGGCCTGGCCCTGGGCAAGGGCACGCTGGAAGCCCTGTCGGCCGACCTGGTGGCCAAGACCCGCAATGCGGCCGACCGCCTGGCCGAGTCCGCCGATCCCGAGGTGCTGACGCTCGAGCGGTTGCGCGAGCAGCTGGGCGCACGCCAGGTGGCCCTGGTGTCGTCGGCGGGACAGGTGCTGTCCACCGCCAGCACCAGCACCTCGCTGGGCCTGGACCGGCCGCCCAGCGCCTTGCTGCGTCAGGCCAAGCTGCAGCAGTCGGCCAGCCAGATCGAAGGGCTGGAGGACGACGTGGCCAGTGCCGAAGCGGCGCCCCAGGCCCAGCTGCGGGCGCTGGCCCGGCTGCCCGACACCCATTTCAGCCTGGCCCAGCGCGAGGACCGCTACCTGATGGTGGTGCAGCCCCTGCCCAGGGCGCTGACCAGCAATGCCCTGATCGTGCAGGCGGCCTACCGTGAATACCAGCAGCGCCACATCTCGCGCGACGGGTTGCGGCGCATGTACATCGGCACGCTGACGCTGTCGATGGTGCTCTCGGTGCTGGGCGCGGTGGTGCTGGCCGTGCTGCTGGGCAACCAGCTGGCCCGACCGCTGCTGCTACTGGCCGAGGGCATGCGCCAGGTGGCCGCGGGCGACCTGGGGGCCAAGCCGGTGTTCACCTCGCGCGATGAGATCGGCGAGCTCACCCGCAGCTTTGCCGACATGACCGAGCAGTTGGGCAGCGCGCGGTCCCAGGCCGAACGCAGCATGCGTCAGCTCGACGGCGCCCGGGCCCGGCTGCAGACCATGCTGGACAGCATGACCGCGGGCGTGATCATGTTCGACCGCGCGCAGGCCATCGACACGGTCAACCCCGGGGCCACGCGCATCCTGCGGGTGCCGCTGTCGGCCTACATCGGCCGCCCGCTGGGCGAGGTGCCGGGCCTGGCCGACTTCGCCACCGCCATCTGGCAGCGCTTCGATCAGCTGGAGAACAGCCCCGAAACCGGCGAGCGCGACCATTGGCAGGAGTCGTTCGAGCTGCCGGGGGCCGACAGTGCCGTGACCCTGCTGGTGCGGGGGGCCATGCTGCCGGGGCAGGCGCGGCTGGTGGTGTTCGACGACATCACCGAGCTGGTCTCCGCGCAGCGCACCGAGGCCTGGGGGGAGGTAGCCCGCCGCCTGGCGCACGAGATCAAGAACCCGCTCACGCCCATCCAGCTCTCGGCCGAGCGGCTGCAGTTCAAGCTCTCGTCCAAGCTGGAGGGCGCGGACCGGGCCATGCTGGAGCGTTCGGTGGCCACCATCGTCGCCCAGGTGCAGGCCATGAAGCAGCTGGTCAACGAGTTCCGCGACTATGCCCGCCTGCCGGCAGCCAAGCTGCTGCCCACCGACCTGAACGCGCTGGTGGCCGAGGTGCTGGCCCTCTACGGCGACCAGCAGGAGAAGGGGCGCCTGGTCGCGCGCTGTGCCGAGCCCCTGCCGCTGGTGCAGGGCGATGCGACCCAGCTGCGCCAGGTCATCCACAACCTGGTGCAGAACGCGCTGGACGCCGTGGAGGCGCAGGAACACGCGCGGGTGCTGCTGGAAACCGAGGTCGTCCGATACGAGGACAGTCGCGCGCCGACCGTGCGTCTGAAAGTGTCGGACAATGGCCCCGGGTTCAGCGAGAAGCTGCTCAAGCGGGCCTTTGAACCTTATGTCACCACCAAAAGCAAAGGCACCGGCCTGGGGCTGGCGGTGGTGAAGAAAATCGCGGACGAACACGGAGCCCGCGTACGCATCGTCAACCTTTCCTCTGAAGCCGGGGAGGCTGGCGCGGCGGGCGGGGCTCAGGTTTCGCTATCATTTTCGGGCATCACTGAACAGAAGGATCCTGCAGGACCTCCCACGGCCAACCCACCCGGGACAGGGACCTGACGCGACCTCCATGGCAACGATACTTGTAGTCGACGACGAGATGGGCATCCGTGCCCTGCTCTCGGAAATCCTGACCGACGAAGGGCACACCATCGAGCTGGCCGAGAACGCCGCACAGGCGCGTGCGGCCCGGGAGCGCATGCGGCCCGATCTGGTGCTGCTCGACATCTGGATGCCCGATGTGGATGGCATCACCCTGCTCAAGGAGTGGGGGGCCACCGGCCAGCTCAACATGCCGGTGGTGATGATGAGCGGCCACGGCACCATCGACACCGCGGTCGAGGCCACCAAGTTCGGGGCCATGGCCTTTCTGGAAAAGCCCATCACGCTGCAGAAGCTGTTGCGGGCGGTGGAGCAGGGCCTGGCCCGCGCCGTGCCCAAGGCGCCGGCGGCACCGGGGGCGGCGGCCGTGTCCGGCAACGGTGTCTACCGCTCTGAACCCGGCCTGACCGTGGAGGCCGCGATGACCGGCGGCATGGGCCTGCCCGTGCCGATGCCCGTGGAGTTGGGGCCGCAGTCCGAGCAGAGCTTTGACCTGGACCGCCCGCTGCGCGAAGCGCGCGATGCCTTCGAGAAGAGCTACTTCGAGTTCCACCTCGCCCGAGAGAACGGCAGCATGACCCGGGTGGCCGAGAAGACCGGGCTGGAGCGCACCCACCTGTACCGCAAGCTCAAGCAGCTGGGGGTCGATCTTTCGCGCAACAAGCGCGGCTCTCTGGCCTGAGCGGCTGACCCCCACCATGAGAAACGCCCGGCTTGCCGGGCGTTGTCATGTGGGGCGGTGTCAGCCGCGCATCACTTGGTGCGGGTCACGTACACCCCCGCCCAGGCTTCGCCCGTCACCGTGTCCAGCATGCTGGCCGTGATGGCCAGCCACGGGCCACGCAGGGCCTCCCGCTCCAGACCGATCGAGGACACCACCGCCCCCGCCGGTGCCGCCGGGTCGATCAGTCGGGCGGCCGTGGTTGTGTCCACCAGCGTGCTGATGCTGCTGGTCTTGGACGGCACCGTGGTCAGGTAAAGCCCGTCCACCGTGCCACTCGCCAGATGGCCCTTGAAGGCGACCTGGGCCTTGCCGCCCGACTTGTGGGCGGTGGACACGAAGGCGGCGGAGCGCCAGCGGGGCGGTTCCGGATCCTCCGCGTCGGCATCGCCCTTGCCGGGCGGCTTGCCCGAGAAGGTCCAGTACAGGAAGTCCTGGTAGGTCGCGCCGGTCTTGGCCGCGGCGTACAGCTGGCGCGACTGCGTGTCCATCACGAAGAAGCCTTGGTGAACCGGTACCTGGGTGGCATAGCCGTCCGGATAGGTGGCTTGGCAATAGGCCACCACGTCGGCTTGGCCATCGGTGGGGCAGGTCAGCAGGATGTCGCGCATCTCGTTGCCCCAGGCACCCCAGAAGCCCACGAACCGGCCATCGTAGGACAGGGCCTCGCCGATCTGCCGGAAGGTGGTGCCCGCCACCTCGCCGGGCACCGCGTCGCTCAGCATCACCAGGGATTCCAGCGCCGGGCGGGACGCCAGCGGGGCCCGGTAGATGCCGCCCAGGCTTGGGCTGGCTTCGTTGTCAAGGCCGAGGAAGACCACATCCTCCGCGCTGGCCGATGGCGGCGCGGTCGAGCCAAAGGTCACGCCGCCTTCCACCTGACCGGGAATCAGCATGGTGCTGTCGGCCACCACGCGCGTCTTGGCGTTGGTGGCGCTGTCAGCGATCTTGCGGAAGTAAATGCCGGTCCTCGAGGTGCCAGAGGTGTAGTTGCCCTTGAAGACGATCTTGTCGCCACCCACCGCCGGCGCACCGGGGAACTGGTCGAACCGGGTGCCGGCGGGCGCGCCGGGCACGCTGTATTGGTTCATGCCGGGCGCGGCGCCCAACTGGGTTTCCGCGGCCTTGGCCGTGCCCTTGTGCTTCACATAGACGCCGCTGGTGCCAGCCTTGGTGTCCGCGCCGTTGGCATCGGTGTAGGTCCACACCGGGTTGGACTGACCCCGCGTGACGATGGTGGCACTGTCCTTACCGATGCGCGGGAAGGCGGGGAATTCGGTCAGGCTGGCCAGCTTCCCGTCATACGAGGTGTTGTTGGGGCCGGGCACGGTGCTCGAGACATCGAACACCAGCTGGAGGGCCTGCCCGCCCTGGCTCATGTCACGGGCATAGATGCCCTTGGCCGGTTGCCCATCCTGACCCTTGCTGCGCCCACGCAGCACCACCAGCCCATTGGTGTTCACAGACGGCTGGTTGAAGCTGTTGAATGTCTTGCTGCTGCCCGGCATGACGTCGGCGCTGTTGGCCACGGTCGACCAACTCAGCGGGGCTGCACCGGCAGCACTGCAACCCAGCATCAGGATGGCAGCACAGATCGGAGACCATGCCTTCTGTGAATCAAAACGCTGAGAAACCTTGGGGCTTCCTGTCGTGGCGTGCGGCTGAGACATTCCAAACTCCTCCTTCTCGCAATCACCGGATCAAGTACCTCTACCTGTATCCGTTTGCGATGTTCATTCTTGGCCTCCACGCACCAGCGCACTTGATGCGCGTCAAGTGAGTGGAGGCTGCCAGGGTTAGTCCCTATTAAGGCTGGCTTTGCCGCTCCTGGAGGCGGTCCTGCTCCTGCCACTGCGTCTGCAGTTTCACCTGCAGCTTTTCCAGGTCCCGCAACTGCGTCTGCAACCGGGTCTGCAGGTGTTCCTGGTCTCGAAGCTGGTCCAGGGTGCGCTGTTGCAGCCGCTCCTGTTCCCGCAACTGATCGCGCTGTTGCGTGGTCAGTTGGCTTTGGGTGCGCACCTGCGCGCGCGTGGCTTGCAGCATCTGTTCTTGCTGGTGCAACTGGGTGCGTGTCTGCGTCAGCGCTTCTTCCTGCTGGCGCAGTTGCGTGCGCGTCTGTACCAGCAGTTGCTCCTGCGTGCGCAGTTGCTCGCGCGTCTGCGTGCGCATCTGCTCCTGGCTCATGGTCTGGGTCTGTTGGCGTGCCGTGGTGGCCTGCGTCGAAGGAGACCCTGGTCCCATCCCGCTGCCTCCGCCAGCGCCACCGCTGCCCCCACCACTACCGCCCCCACCGCCACCACCGCCGCCACCGCCGCCACCGCCGCCACCGCCACCAGGACCTGCCCAGGCCATCGGCGACAGTGCACTGGCTCCTCCGATACACAACGCGGTCACCAGCAGCAGACGCTTGAAGTTCGTGTGTTTCATGGCTTGTTCCTCGTTTCCTCTTCCGTTGGAATGGGCCCCCGGCGGCGCCGCGTTCCTGCTCGGGGTGGCGCGGCAGAACGCCCGAAGCGGAGGACAGGACTTCACATCCTTGACCCTCCTGCGATTGAGCATGAAGGCATTGGTGGGAAATATCCAGTGTGGATCGCGGCGGCTCTTGGGCTTGCACAAGGTTCCACGGCGCGGCAGTTGCAGGCTCCGCCGAAACACTGCTATACTGCGCAGCTTCCCGGCCTGGTAGCTCAGTTGGTAGAGCAGCGGATTGAAAATCCGCGTGTCGGTGGTTCGATTCCGCCCCAGGCCACCAAACACCTGTCTTGCGTGTCCTGCGCGAGGCGCCTCAAAAGCCCGGCCTGTCCGGGCTTTTTTGCGTCTGCGCGGTGCTCGGTGGCCCGGTCTTCTTGTCAGACCAGCACCGCCGACACCGGCCGGCGCAGCGAGCGGGGCAGGGCCGGGCCGCGGCCGAAGCGCACCACCAGGTCGGGCCTGAGCGGCCCCAGGCCCAGCGCCGTGGCGAACCGGGGGCGCAGCGCGGCCACTTCCACGGGCTGGTTGAGCATGGCGTTGCGCACGCCCAGGGCGGTGGCCTGCAGGGCGAAGCGCTGGTAGGCGCGGCCCACGGCCACCCAGTGGGCGGCATCGGCCTGTTCGGCCACGAACACGGCCACACCGGCGGCACTGCGCACCTGCTGGGCATAGCGGTCGGCTTCTGCACCCGGGGTGAAGAAGAGATCGAACAGCAGCCGCCCCAGCCAGGCCGGCGCCGTGGGGTTGCCCGAGGCCGCGGTGTACAGCCCGTCGCCCAGGCGCACGGCATCGGCCGCGTTGAAACGCAGCCACTGCTTGAGCTCCCGCACGAAGGCCGGGTCACGGATCTGCGTGGTGTTGCCCTCGACGACGAAGGACAGGATGCGCTCCAGCGTCGCGCGTTCGGTGAACAGATGGCACTGCACACCGGGGCCCGCTGCCGCGGCGGCCAGCTGTCTCAGTTCGGTGGTCGCCAGCGGACGTCCGTCGAAGTCACCGCGCGTGCATTGGCGTGCCGGGATGGCGGTGTAGAGGGCACCGGCTTGCGGCGTGCCGCGGGTCAGTGTCACCCGCACGGCCGCAGGCGTGGGCTCGAAGTGGGCCTCGGCCTGCAGCCCATGTGCGCCGGCCGCCTGCACCAGGTTCTCGGTGGCGCAGCCCAGCGACACGAACAGATGGTGATCGTCCGGGTCCACCGCCGGGCAGCGGCGGCTGAAATCCGGCAGCACGGTGATGGTGTGCGGCGCGATGGCGAAGCGCCAGCACTGGGTGTTGTGGCTGCTGGGCGCCAGGGTGGCGCAACGCACCAGTTCCAGGCTCAGGGCCCGCCCCTCCAGCCCGCGCAAGGTGCCAGTGCGCCAGATCTGCTGCACGGCCGCGTCGTAGTCGTCCTCGCCCGGGTTCCAGGCCGCGGCCGTGGCGGGCCCGCCTGCCAGCCAGGCCAGGGGAATTGCATGGTTCAGTTGACGGCGGTTCATGGGAACTCCCTGGAAGACTGCCGGCGAGCTTGCCGCCGTGGCGGGGCGCTGTCTTTGATCCGCCGCAGGCGGGCCAGGCGTCGACTGACCCAGGTGGGCAGAATGGGCGCATGCTCTTTGCCCTCTCCAAGCTCCTGTCGGCCATCACCCAGCCCCTGTGCTGGCTGGGGCTGTGGTGGATCATCGCTCTGTGGCTGCTGAAGCGCCACCGTCGGGCGGCGCTGTCCATGCTGTGGGGCGGGCTGGGTGGGCTGGTGCTGCTGGGGGTGCAGGCGGGACCGGATGCGCTGCTGCGTTCGCTGGAGGACCGCTACCCGGTTCCTCCCGATGCCCGCATCGGTCAGCACGCGGGGGTGATCGTGCTGGGCGGTGCCTTCGATCACCCGGCCAGCTTCGTCACCCATGGCCAGGTGCCGCTCAATGACGCGGCCGAGCGCATGACCGTGCCCCTGCCCTGGCTGCGCCAGCACCCGGCGATGACCTTGGTGTTCACCGGCGGGGAAGGGCGACTGGTGGGGGTGACCGGCGTGTCGGAGGCCGAGCTGGCCCGCCGCTTCTATGCCGAGCAGGGGCTGGACATGGCCCACGTGGTGCTGGAGAGCCGTTCGCGCTCCACGCGCGAGAACGCCCAGCGCGTGGCCGCGCTGCTGGGGCCGCGCTGCCGCGAGCAGCGCTGGCTGCTGGTGACCTCGGCCTGGCACATGCCGCGCGCGGTGGCCGAGTTCCAGACGGTGGGCTGCCAGGTCACGCCCTATCCGGTGGACTTCCGCACCGGGGCCGACACGCCCTGGACCGAGTATTCGCTGACCGAGAGCCTGCATCGTTGGCAGTTGGCCCTGCACGAATGGATCGGCCTGGCCGCCTATCGGCTCACGCGCTGAGCCTGTTGCTCAGACCATCACCAGCGCGCATCCTGGCCGGTGAACTGTTCGACCAGGAAGTCGATCAGCACCCGCACCTTGGCCGACACATGCTTGCGGCTGGGGTAGACGGCGTGGATGCCGATCTCGTGCGCGCAGTAGCTGGGCATCAGTTCCACCAGCGAGCCCGAGGCCAAGGCCGGCGCCACCAGGAAAGTGGGCTGCAGGATCACGCCCTGGTCGGCCAGGGCGGCGGCCAGGCAGGTCTCGCCGTTGTTGGTGTGCATCCAGGGCCGGGTGCGCACGCTCACCGGCCCCTGCGGCCCGGTGAAGTGCCACTCGTCCTTGGTGGCGAAGTAGCTGTAGGCGATGACCTGGTGCTGCGTCAGCTCGGCCGGGTGCTGTGGCGTGCCGTGGGCGGCCAGGTAGGCCGGTGAGGCGCACAGGGCCAGGCGCGTGGTGGCCAGTTGCCGGCTGACCAGCGAGGAGTTCTCCATCGCCGCGATGCGGATGGCCAGGTCATAGCCTTCCTCCACCAGGTCCACCAGCCGGTCGGCCAGCGTCACCTCCAGCGTGACCTGCGGGTGCAGGGCGCGAAAGCGCCCCCACAGCGGCGCCAGGTGCAGGATGCCGAAGGTGAAGGGCGCGTTGATGCGCAACAGGCCGCAGGCGGCCTCGCGGTTGGAGGTGACTTCAGTCTCGGCATCGACCAGCTCGGCCAGCAGCTCCTTGCTGCGGGCATAGAACACCTGGCCCTCGGGCGTCAGCGAGACACGCCGGGTCGTGCGGTGCAAGAGCCGGATGCCCAGCCGGTTCTCCAGCTCCACCACATGGCGCGATACCGCGGCCTTGGACAGGTTCAGCGTCTCGGCCGCGGCGACGAAGCTGCCTGCCTCGACCACGGTGTTGAAGCTCTGCATTTCCAGAAAGCGGTCCACTGTCTCGCATCTCGTGACAATCAATCAATCGAATCGGAGTTTATCGGCGAAGCTCGAATCAATACAGTGAACGCCATGCACTGAACCCCAAGGAATGGACATGAAAGTCACCGTGATCGGCGCCGGCCACGCGGGCCGATTTCGGCCAGGGCCGTCACGCCACCATCGCCCCGATCTGGATCCACCGCGCCTGAGGGCGTCGCGCAGACTGAGCTGCTGAAAGCCGAATGATGAGTTCCCTGATGCCTTCCCCGGGGCCGGTCGAGATCGATCCGGTGTCGGGCCTGAGTTTTCGCCTGCTGCAGCCGGCCCCTGCGGCGCCCCGCCGACTGCTGGTGCTGTTGCACGGCGTGGGCGGCCACGAGCAGTCGGTGGCCGGCCTGGCCCATGGCGTGCCGGATGACACGCTGGTGGCCCTGGTGCGCGGCCCGCTGGCGCTGGGGCCGCAGCAGTTCGCCTGGTTCCAGGTGGCCTTCACGGCGCAGGGCCCGCGCATCGTGCCGGAGCAGGCCGAGCACAGCCGCCGGGCGCTGATCGCCCTGATCGCCGAGCTGCAGCACGTGCATGGCGTGGCGCCGGCGCACACGGTGGTGGCCGGTTTCAGCCAGGGCGGCATCATGAGTGCCAGTGTGGCCCTGTCGGCACCGGCCACGGTGGCGGGCTTCGGCCTGCTGTCCGGGCGTATCCTGCCGGAGCTGGAACCCCATCTGGCTCCGCCGGCGGCCCTGGCCGGCCTGCGTGGCTTTGTCGGCCATGGCGAGTACGACAGCAAGCTGCCGGTGGACTGGGCGCACCGGGCCCACCAGTGGCTGGACGCGCTCGGCGTGCCCCATGTGCTGAAGCTCTACCCGATCGACCATGGCATCAGCGCCGAGATGCAGGGCGACTTTCTGGCTTGGTGGCAGGCCCTCGCCTGAGGCGCCGGCCGTTCAACGAGGCATCCGATCATGGCCACCAGCGATGACGCACTGAGTTCGGCCCGCCGCGCGGCGGAGGCCAGCTACGCCAGGGCGCGGGCCGCATGCCCTGCAGCACCCGCCTGGCTGGCCTTGCACCTGGGCGACGAGGCCGCCGCGCTGGCGCTGGGCACCGCGGTCCGGCCGGCGCAGGTGATCGCCGTGGACCTGGGCCTGGCGACGTTGGCGCGGCGCTTTTTCACGTCCGACCGGCCGGGCGAGGCCGCCATCGAGATGGCCATCGCCGAGGTCGAGGACGTGATCATGCCGCTGCGTGCGGCCCTGCCGGCCGAGGCGCTGCTGGTCAGCACCGATGCCGCGGTGGCCGAGGTGGCCGTCCAGGCCGGCCTCGCCCTGGACGCCGGGCCTGTCACGCTGGACCGCGAGACGGTGGAAGCCTTGTTCAACCGCTGGGCGGCGCTGGCCCTGGGCCGGCCCACCAGCCAGGATGCGCTGCCTGTCGCTGGCCGTTTTGCGGCCACGCTGTTGGTGTTGCGCGAATGGTTGCACCACCTGCCGCAGGCCACCCTCACCGTGGCCCGGCCACAGACCCTGACCCAGGATTGACATGGACATCGGCGGCCAAGCCCGTGTCCCGCTGGCGTTGGGCGCCCCCCTTTCCTCTACCCCTTTCTCGCCTGTTTCCGGAGTCGAACCATGAGCACCGAGCACACCGTCACCACCTCGCCGGGCCGCCTGCCCACCGTGTACATCCCGCACGGCGGCGGCCCCTGCTTCTTCATGGACTGGAACCCACCGCATGCCTGGGACAAGACCGCGGCCTACCTGCGCGGCATCGTCGACGGCCTGCCGCAGCGGCCCCGCGCCATCGTGATGGTCTCGGCCCACTGGCTGGAGGGCGACTTCGCCGTCACCGGCGGCGCCCAGCCTGAGCTGATCTACGACTACTACGGCTTCCCGCCGCACACCTACGAACTGAAGTACCCGGCCCCGGGCGAGCCGGCCCTGGCCGAGCGCATCACCGCGCTGCTGGGGCAGGCCGGCCTGCCCTCGCACATCGACGCACGGCGCGGCTTCGACCACGGCATGTTCGTCCCGCTGCTGCTGATGGTGCCGCAGGCCGACATCCCGGTGGTGCAGCTCTCGCTGAACGTGTCGCTGGACCCGGGCGCCCACCTGGCGCTGGGCCGCGCGCTGCAGCCGCTGCGCGACGAGGGCGTGCTGATCGTGGGCAGTGGCATGAGCTTTCACAACATGCGGGGCTACGGCGACCCGCGCTTCGGCCCGGTGTCCGACACCTTCGATGCCTGGCTGACCGAGGCCGTGCAGGCCCCGGCCGCCGAGCGCGATGCCGCGCTGACCACCTGGGCCGATGCGCCAATGGCCCGCTGGTGCCACCCGCCGCGCGCCGAGGAGCACCTGCTGCCGCTGATGGTGGTGGCCGGCGCCGCGGGAGAGGACCGGGGCCAGAAGACCTTCTCCGATCGGGTGATGGAGACCACGCTGTCGGCCTTCAGCTTCGGGTAAGGTAGGGGCGCACCGCAGGCCGCTGGGCGACGGACAATGAAACCCTCACGACTTCTGACGAAGACACGGTCTCATGAACAACACCACCACGCCGGCGACCCATTTCGACACGGTCAGCCGGGCTTTCCACTGGCTCACCGCGATCATCATCGTGGCGGCCTTCACCCTGGGCCCGGAGCATTTCGGCCGCCAGATGCGCGAGGGGCTGGACCCGGCCACCCGCTGGGACATCGTCTGGCATGAAAGCCTGGGCGTGTCGGTCTTCGTGCTGACGCTGCTGCGCCTGCTCTGGGTGGCCCTGCGCCCGGCAGCCCCGCAGTTCGAGATGAACCCCTGGATGCAGCGCGCCGCGCGCATGGTGCAAGGCGCGTTGTGGCTGCTGATGCTGCTGCTGCCCATCACCGCGCTGCTGGCGCTGGGCAGCGAAGGCCATCCGCTGACGCTGCTGGGCGGCTTGCGGGTCGACCAGATGCCCTTCATCGCCAACAGCCCGCTGGCCGAGGCGGCCGACTGGGGCGAGGTGCATGGTTTCCTGGGTGACGCCATCCTCTGGCTGGCCGGTGGCCATGCCGCCGCCGCCATCTACCACCATGTGATGCTGAAGGATGGCGTGCTGAAGTCGATGCTGCCGCCGGGGCGCGGCACTCACTGAGCGTCGAACACCCGCACCAGCGCGCGGCGGATGCCGCCGTAGCCGGTGCAGCGGCAGATATTGCCGCACATCAGGGCCTCGGCCTCGGCCAGCGAGGGCCGGGGCTGCAGGCCCGCCAGGTGGCTCATCGTCATCACCATGCCGGCGCTGCAGTAGCCGCACTGCACGCCGCCACATTCGGCCAGCGCCTGCCGCACCGGCAGGCTGGCCGGGTCGGCCGCCACCGATTCGATGGTGCGCACCGCGCGCCCCTCCAGCTGGTAGGCCATCAGCAGGCAGGCATTGGCCGGCGCATCGTCCAGCCACACCATGCAGGCGCCGCAGCGCCCCACCTCGCAGCCGGGTTTGGCGCCGGTCAGGCCCCAGTGCTCGCGCAGCAGCGTCAGCAGCCGGGTGTCCGGACGGCATTCCACCTGCACGGGATGGCCGTTGAGTTGCAGCGTGACGGTGATCAGCCTCTCGGGCGTGGGGGCGGCATTCATGCGGTCTGCTCCAGGATGGCGATGACCTGGGCCGGCAGCAGCGGCAACCGGGTGATCGGGTGCTGCAGGGCGGCCGCCAGCGCATTGGCCACCGCCGGCGTGGCGAAGTTGACGCTGATCTCGCCCGCGCCGCGCGGGCCGACCGGGTCGCCCTCGGGCAGGTTCTGGATCGCGATCAGGTCCATCTCGGGCGCGTCGGCCAGCGTGGGCACCAGGTAGGCGTCCAGGTTGCGGGCGGTGTAGTGGCCGCCTTCGCAGCGCAGGTCCTCCTGCGTGGCCATGGCCAGGCCCATCACGGCGCCGCCTTCCATCTGGCCCAGGTAGCCCTGCGGCGTCACCACCGGGCCCAGCGCGGTGCACATCACCAGTTTCTCCACCCGCACCAGGCCGCTCCAGCTGTCCACCACCACCTGGGCCACCGCGGTACAGGCGCCGAAGACGAAATGCACATCGGGCGCGTTGTCCGCCGGGTCTTCGGGCGGCAGTTCGATGCACAGCGTCGGGCGATCGGGGCCCATGGCCGCGGCCAAGGCGGCGTAGCCCAGGCGCAGGCCGTCGGCATCGTGCACGCCACCCGGGCCCAGGTGCAGCGTGTTCACCGGGGCCTGCAGCCGCGCGGCGGCAGCGCCCAACAGGGCCGCCTGCCAGGCCGGGCGCGCCTGCGTCACCGTGCGCCAGACCAGCGTGGTCGCGCGCGAGGCGGCCACCGGGCCAGAATCGGGGGCGCGCCGGGTGTCGCCCAGCACCGGCCGCACATCGGCCGGGCCGCAGCCCAGGTGGGTGACACAGCTGGCGCGGATCACGCCGACCAGGTTCTGGCCCAGCTCGGTGAAGCTGGTGCGTAGCTCGATCGCGCCGTCCTCGGCCAGGGCCAGGGTCATGCGGCTGGCGCTGGGGCCGTTCTTGCCGAAGCCGTCGCTGCGGTGCACCAGGGCCAGGCCCACGCCGCGGCGGTGGCGGCCGTCGGCACTGCGCCAGTGGTGTGGCCCGTCGCGCCAGAGCGGCTGCTGACGGGCCACGTCCAGCGCGCGCTGTGGGCCATCGAAGGGCAGGACCTGCTGGCCCAGCGGGCCCGGGTCGGTGGGTGCCACCAGGTTCAGGGCGCGGAAGGCGTCCGGCGCCAGGCCGGCCCGGGCGGCCAGCCGGTCCATCTGCTGCTCCAGCGCGTACTGCACCTGCACCGCGCCAAAGCCGCGGAAGGCGCCGGCCACGCCGTTGTTGGTGTAGGCCAGGCGCGCGTTGATCCGCACCGCCTGGTGGCGGTAGGGGCCGGGCGCGTGCTCCACCGCCGCGTCCAGCACCTCGGGGCCGTGGGTGGCGTAGGCGCCGGTGTCGGCCAGGATGTCCACCTGGTGCAGGGTCAGCCGGCCGGCGGCGTCACAGCCGGTGCGCATGTGGATGCGCATCGGATGGCGCTTGACGCCGAAGTCGGTCGACTGCGGCCGGCTCAGGTGCAGGCGCACCGGCTGCTGCGTGGCCCAGGCCAGCAGCGCGGCGATGGGTTGCACGGTCAGCTCGTCCTTGCCGCCGTAGGAGCCGCCCACCGGCGTGGCGGTGGACTGGACCTTGTCGCGGGGCAGGGCCAGCAGGTCGGCGATGACCTGGGCTTCGCGCGTCGGGTTGTGGCCGCCGAAGAACAGGCGCAGCCCGCCCTGGCCATCGGGCTCGGCCACGCCGCCCTCGGTTTCCAGGAAGGCGTGCATCTGGCGCGGGGTGGTGTAGGTGTCCTCCACCCAGTGCACGGTGGCCGCTTCGGCAGCGGCCGGGTCGCCGTGGGTGTGTTGCACCGCATGCAGCAGGTTGCCGCCGGCATGCACCCAGGCGGCGGGTGGCAGCGCCGGGGCCAGCGCGGCGGCGGGGTCGTCGACCAGCGGCAGCGCCTCGTAGTCCACACGGATCAGGTCCCGCGCGGCGTAGGCGGTGGGCAGGTCGACCGCGGCGATGGCGGCCACCGGGTCGCCCACGTAGCGCACCTTGTCGCGGCACAGCACCGGCCGGTCGACCTTGCGCAGGCCGTAGTCGGCCACGCCGGGGATCTCGGCATGGGTCAGCACCGCCACCACGCCGGGCAGGGCACGGGCGGCTGAGGTGTCGATGCGCAGGATGCGCGCATGCGGGTGCGGACTGCCCAGGATCAGCCCGCGCAGCTGGCCGGGCGCGATGCGGTCGGTCAGAAAGCCGGGCTGGCCGCTGAGCTTGGCGGCCGCGTCGGGCCGCACGTCATGGGGCAGCTGCTCGACCGGGCGCAGCAGCTGGTGCGGGGTGTCGAAGGCGTCGGGCATGGGCTGGCGGGTCACAGCAGGCCACAGTGGCCGGCGATCAGGCGGCTGACCATCAGGGCCAGCTCGGCAGGCAGATGGGCTTGGCAGGCGCGGCGCACCGCGGCCAGGTCGGGCGTCACCGCACCGGGCTGATCCAGCAGGGCCTCGACCGCGGTCAGCCGGCGGATGGGCGTGCCTGGTGCGCCGGCGGCGGCGCGCAGCAGGCTCAGGCCCCGCTCGGGCCGGGCCCAGCGCAAGGCCACCCGCACCCGGGCGGGCGAGAACGCGGCGCGGTAGCCCACCTTCTCGAAGGCGGTGTGCACGGGGCGGCGATCGGCCCGCGGCAGGCGAAAGCCCAGCAGCAGCGGCAGCACCGGGCGCTGCAGCACCTCGACCAGCGGCGCGTGCGTGCCGTCGGCCAGCCGGGCCTCGGCGTCCAGCACCAGCAGCACCGGGCCGGTGTCGCCCACGCCCCAGCCCACGTTGCCACCCAGCGTGCCCAGGCGGCGCACGCCCAGGGCGCCCAACTGGCCCAGGGCCTCGCTGAGCAGCGGGGCCTGGGCGCGCACCCGCGGGTCGGTGCGCACCGTCTCCAGCCGCGCGCCGGCGCCGATGTGCAGGTGGTGGTCGTCCAGCGTGATCTGCTGGGTCTCGGGCCAGGCCTGCAGGTTGATGAAGCAGACCCCGTCCGGCGCCAGGCGCGGCTCGTCCCAACCCTGTTGCAGCACGGTGCCACCAGCGATGAAGCAGGCGCGCGGGCCCAGCCGGTCGGCCAGGGCCTGGGCGGCCTGCGGGCTGGGCGGGGTGACGAGCTCCATCGCGTTCGGGCTCAGCGGGTGGCCCAGAAGCGCTGCTGCAGTGCGGCGAACTCGGCTTCCAGTTCGGGCACCGGGCCGATCAGCTCGACCGGCTTCTGGCAGTGGTCGTAGACATAGCGCGAGGACACGCTCATCGTCGGGTTCTCGGCATGGCTGCCGGTGTGCGCCAGCAGCGCGGCCTCGGTCATGCCAAAGACCACGCGGCCGATGTTGGCCCAGTAGGCGGTGCCGGCGCACATGCAGCAGGGCTCCACCGTGGTGTAGAGCGTGCAGCCCCACAGGAACTCCGGCGTGTAGTTGGTGGCGGCCACCCGTGCCAGGGTCGATTCGGCGTGGTTGACGCTGTCGATGTTGCACTGCTCCAGCAGCACGGTCTCCTGGTCCGGCCCCACCAGGATGGCGCCAAACGGGTGGTGGCCCAGCGCGATGGCGCGTTCGGCCACCCGCTGCGCATGGCGCAGATGGCGGTGAATCTGCTCGGCGGTGGGGGGCAGGCCCTGGGCGGGCAGTGGGGTCGGGTCGGTCATGGATCGGCTCGGAAACGGGAGGGGACCGCGCGCGGCTCAGGCCTGTGCGCGCTGGCTCCAGGGGAACAGACGCCGCTGGGCCAGCTGCACCAGACCATAGAGCGTCAGGCTGCACAGCACCAGCAGGGCCAGCGCGGCAAAGGCCACCGGCACCTTGAAGGAGGAAGTGGAGAACAGGATCAGGTAGCCCAGGCCCTTCTCGGCGGCCACGAACTCGGCCACCACCGCGCCGACCACCGACAGCGTGATCGACACCTTCAGCGCCGAGAACACATAGGGCACGGCAAAGGGCATGCGGATCTGCCAGTACTGCCGGGTGCCGGTGGCGCGCAGCGAGCGTGAGAGCTCGATCAGCTCGGCCGGCACCGAGGACAGGCCCAGCGCGGTGGAGACCACCAGCGGGAAGAAGGAGATCAGCGTGGTGATGACCACCCGCGGCAGCACGCCGGCGCCCAGCGTGACGACGATGATGGGCGCGATGGCGACGATGGGGGTGGACTGGATCACCACCAGCCAGGGCATGATGATGCGCGACAGCAGGGCCGAGCGGGTGATGGCCACCGCCAGCGGCAGGGCCAGCGCGATGGCCAGCGCATAGCCCGCCAGCGCGACCGAGAGCGTGGCGCCCAGGTGGTCCAGCCAGCGGCTGAGCCCCAGGTCCAGGGCTGCGTGCCAGACCACGCTGGGCGCGGGCAGGATGTATTCGGGCACGGCCAGCAGATGGCAGGCGGCCTCCCAGCCGGCCAGCGCGAGCAGGAAGACGATCAGCGAGACATGGCGTTGCAGCAGGGCGGGCATGGCGTCCTCATTCGGGCTTGCGGCTGAAGACCTGCACGCGGATGTCGTTGGCCATCTGCGTGAACAGCGGATCGGCCAGCGTGGCCAGGGTGCGCGGGCGCGCCAGCGGCACGTCGATGATGTCGGCCACGCGGCCGGGGCGGGCGCTCATCACGACGATGCGGTCCGACAGCAGCAGCGCCTCCTGGATCGAGTGGGTGACGAAGACCACGGTCTTGGGCCGCTCGTTCCAGATGCGCAGCAGCTCGAAGCTCATCTCGTCGCGGGTGAGCGCATCCAGCGCCGAGAAGGGCTCGTCCATCAGCAGGATCTCGGGGTCGTGCAGCAGCGAGCGGGCGATGGACACCCGCTGCTGCATGCCGCCCGAGAGCTCATCGGGCCGCTTGTGGCCGAAGTCCTGCAGCCCGATCATCGCCAGCAGCTCGCGCGCCCGCGCCTGGTCCTTGGCATCGACCCGGCCGTACTTGTGCTTCATCGGGAAGGTGATGTTGTCCAGCACGCTGAGCCAGGGCAGCAGCGTGGGCTTCTGGAACACCATGCCGATCTCGTCGCGCGGCTCGGTCACCGGCAGGTCGAAGATGCGGACCTCGCCGGACGTGGGCCGCAGCAGCCCGGCGATGAGCCGCAGGATGGTGGACTTGCCGCAGCCCGAGGGCCCGATCAGCGAGACGAACTCGTGCCGGTGCAGGTGCAGGTTCACCTCCTGCAGGGCCGTCACGGGGCTGCCGTCGCTGGAGACGAAGGTCTGCGTGACCGCGTTCAGGTCAATGACCGGGGCAGGGGCTGCGGGCATCCGGATGATCCGCCTTACTTGGCCAGGAAGCTGCGGTCGACCAGCTTTTCCGGATCGACCTTGGTCGGCGCATAGTTCATGGACTTGGCCACCCACTGCCAGGTCTCGCCCAGCAGCTTGGGTTCGAACTTGCCCATGCCGTCACGCTTGCTGATCTCGTTGTGCAGCAGCGGGATCGAGGCCTCGAACTCGGCCTTGGCCACGGCCACGTCGGTCTCGGGCACCTGGGCCTTCAGGTCCTCGGCGGCCTTCTGCGGGTTCTGGATCGCGAAGGCCAGCGACTTGTTGAGGGCCTTCAGGTAGCGCTTGAGCACCTCCGGGCGTTCCTTGATGGTCTTGTCGCTGGCCATCACCGACCAGCCATAGCCGTCCAGGCCGAACTGCGACCAGGGCAGCACATGCAGCTCCTTGCCGGCCTGCTTGAGCACCGCGTTGAAGCCCGGTGCGACGGTGACCCAGTTGATCGTCGCATCGACACGGCCCTGGGCCAGCATCGGGGCCAGCGTGGCGGGGTCGGCCTTGATGATCTTGACCTTGTCCGGGTTCACGCCGTTCTTCTGCAGCACCACCGGCCAGAGCTGGTTGGACGACGAGAAGGTGGGCATGGCCACCGTCTTGCCCTCGACGTCCTTGAGGGTCTTGATCTTGGTGTCGGCACGGGTGAACAGCGCGTCCGGACCCTTGGAGTAGAGCGACATCACCGCCTTGACCGGCACACCGCTTTCGGCGGCGGCCATCATCAGCGCCGAGATGCCACCAAAGCCCACGTCGGCCGCGCCGGCGCCGATCTTGGTCACCGCATCGGAGGAGCCGCGGCCCGGCACGATCTTCACGTCCAGCCCCTCGGCCTTGAAGAAGCCTTCCTGCACGCCGGCGTAGACGAAGGACTTGTCGCCGCCGGGCAGCCAGTCCAGCTGCACGGTCAGCTTGTCGGCGGCCATGGCGCCGGCGGAGAAGGCCACCAGCAGCGAGGCGAAGAGGGGACGCAAGGTCATGGGGAACTCCTGGGAAAACAAGGGACGGATGGGAGAGGGGCGGTGCGGTTCAGGCGGCCCGGGCCTGCGGCGGCCGCAGCAACTGGTCCAGCAAGGGCAGCAGGGCGCCGGTCAGGGCCTCGGGGCAGGCCAGCTGTGGCACGTGGCCGCAGTCCAGGCTGATGCCGAGGGCGCCCGGGCTGAGCGCCTGCATGCGGCGTTGCAGCGGCAGCGTGACCGAGCGGTCCTGCCGGCATTCCACATAGACCCGCGGGATGCGGCCAAAGCGTTCGGGACTGAGCTGGTTGAGCATGACGCGGCCGGTTTCGGGTTGGGCACACAGGCGCAGGCTGGCCTGGCGTGCCGCTTCTGGCGGACAGTCGTGCATAAACAGTGCCACCCCGGCGTCCGGCGGCACCCAGCTGGTCTGCCCGTCGGCGGACCATTGCAGGAAGGGGTCGATGCCGGTGTACTGAAAGGCCGGGTCCGCGGCCCGGCACTGGTCGATCACATCGCCATAGCCGATGCCGCTGGGCAGCATCATGCCGGCCAGGTAGACCAGCGCGCGCACCCGCTCGGGCGCGGCCTCGGCCACCTGCGAGGCGGTGATGCCGCCGCCGCTGTGGCCCAGCACCACGGCCGGCTCCTCCAGCTGTTCCAGCAGACGGACCACATGCCGGGTGTAGCCCGCCAGGCTGGCCTCGGTGGCCTGTTCGGGCTGGGCGTCGTTGCCGGGCAGGTCCACCGCATGCACGGTCCAGCCGGCGGCTTCCAGCAGCGGGGTCCAGGCGGCAAAGGCCCAACGGCCCTGCCAGGCCCCGTGGATCAGAACAATGTGGGGCATGGGCTCAACCGTAGGTGCGGCGGTAGCAGGCGATCTGGTGTTCCTCCACCGTCACGACCGGGTACTTGGGCGTCTCGCCGGGGGCCAGACAGGTGGGCAGGCATGCCACCGGGTGCTGCAGGTTGCCGGTGAAGAAAAAGGGCACCGAATAGCGTTCGCGGCCGGAGACGTTGATCACCCGGTGCAGGGTCGAGACATAGCGGTCGTTGGTCCAGCGGGCGAACAGGTCGCCGATGTTGACCACGAAGGCGCCGGGCACCGGCGGTGCGTCGATCCAGCACTGCTGCCGGGTGTCCCAGACCTGCAGGCCGCCCGCGGCGTCCTGCAGCAGCAGCGTGATGCCGCCGAAGTCGGTGTGGGCGCCGCAGCCCTTCTCGCCCGGTTGCGGGTTCGCCGGCTGCGGGGGGTAGTGCAGCAGGCGCAGCGTGGCCGACGGGTCGTCCAGGTAGGCGTCGAAGTGGGCGGGCGGCAGGTCCAGCGACAGAGCCAGGCCGCGCACCAGGGTCTCGCCCAGGTCCAGCGCGGCGGCGTAATAGCGGTTCATCACCGGTGCGAAGTCCGGCAGCGTGGCTGGCCACTGGTTGGGGCCGGTGTTGAAGCGGCCGGCCCGCACGCGCGGGTCGTCGGCCGGCACCTCGGCGCCGATGTAGAAGCTCTCCTTCAGGTCCGGCGGGGCGCCGGTTTCCAGCGTCTGCGCCTTCAGCGGCTCATAGCCGCGGTTGCAGGGCGAGAGCCGCTTGTCCACTGCCAGCTTGTCGTCCAGGCCCAGATCGAAGAAGCGCTGGCTGGCGGCGAAGACCTGATCGATCAGGGCCGGGTCGATGCCGTGGTGGGTGATGTAGAAGAAGCCGTGTTCCAGGCAGGCCTGGCGCAGCTGGTCGGCCACGGCGCGTTGGGCCGCGGGGTCCGCGCTGCGCAGGCCGCGGATGTCGATCAGCGGCAGGGCGGAAGCGGCAGGGGAGGTGTCGGAAGGCACGGCAGCAGGGGGCGGGAGAGGCGATGCGGGCCAGTGTAGGAAGCGGCTCCTGCGTCGGATAGCGCTGAATTTGGTGCAGGGCGATGCCAAAAAGAGATCGGCCCGTGCGTCAGGTCAAGTGCCTGTCCTCCGGTGGTGCATTGAGCGGGTCGATGTGTTCGATCGTGGTGCCTGATGCACCAGATCGTTGCTGTCGCAGCGCGACGCTTTCCTCATCCTCGCGCCATTCGATGGCCTCGGCCACGATGCGGTTGAAGGCGTCCAGCGCCGCCGGCGGGGTGCGGCCGGCCCGCACATAGACCCCCAGCTCGGAGCACAGCGGTGTTGGCGTGTCCAAGGGCACATGCACCAGGCGGCCCTCGCGCAGTTCGCGCTCCAGGCCCAGCCGGCTCTGGAAGAACAGGCCGACCCCGCGCTCCACCAGGCTCTTGGCCAGTTCGATCGACGAGGTCTCCAGCAGCACCTGCAGCGCGCGCTTGTGGTGCGCGATCAGGGGCTGCAGCAGGCCGTGCATCGACAGCTCGGCGGCCGGCAGGATCAGCGGGTAGCTGGCGCAGGTGGCGAAGTCCACCCGGTGCAGGCGGGCGATCGGGTGCTCCGGCGGCACGATGGCGCCGAGCGCGAAGCGGCCCACCGTGCACTGGCGCAGGCTGTCGTGGCGCCGGATCGAGAAGCCGATGCCCACGTCGGCCTCGCCCTGGATCACCGCCAGGGCCGCCTGTTCCGAGCCGCAGGTGCGCACCTGGATCTGGATCGTGGGGTAGCGCCGATGCATCTGGGTCAGCACCGCCGGCATCAGGTCGGCGTTCAGGCCCTCCACCGCCGCCACGCTGACCGCGCCGCGGCGCACGCCGCGCAGCATCTCCAGCTCGGTCTTCAGGCGCTGTTCGTCCTGCAGCACCGTGATGACATGGCGCGAGAACACCTCGCCGGCCGGCGTCAGCCGCAGCCCGGTGGACATGCGCTCGAACAGCGGCGTGCCGATCTCGTCCTCCAGCTGCAGCAGCTGCCGGTTGACCGCCGAGGAGGCCACATGCAGCCGCCGGGCCGCCTCGCGGATCGAGCCGCTGCGGCGGATCATGTCGAAGTAGGTGATGGCGCGGGCGTGGACATGCATGCCCAGCCGGCCTGCAGAGGCCGTGCCAGGCTCGGCATCACTGGCGGCTCAGCGCTGCCGGATCGGCATCAGGCCAGGGCCGAGGCGCAGTTGCTGGCCGGGGCGGGGGCCAGCTGCCGGTTCTTCTCGGCCAGCAGCTGGGCCAGGATGCTGACCGCGATCTCGGGCGGGCGCTTGCTGCCCAGCGGCAGGCCCACCGGGCCGCGCAGCCGGGCCAGCTGGGCGTCGGTCAGGCCGAAGTGTTCGCGCAGCCGGGCGCGGCGGGCGTCGTTGCTGCGCTGCGAGCCCAGCGCGCCGACCAGGAAGGCCGGCGTCGCCAGCGCTTCCATCAGGGCCAGGTCATCCAGCTTGGGGTCGTGCGTGAGCGTGACCACGGCGCAGTGGGCATCGGGGGCGAAGGCCAGGGTGGCGTCGTCGGGCATGTCGCGCACCCGCGGCACGTTGGGCGGCAGCGCGTCGTCCTCCATCTCGGGCCGGGGGTCGCAGACGGTCACCGCGAAGCCGCAGCTCATCGCCATCGGCGCCAGGTAGCCGGCGATCTGGTTGGCTCCGACCAGCAGCAGGCGGTACTGCGTGCCCAGGGTCTGGGTCAGCCGCCGGCCGTCCCAGCGCACGGCTTGGCCGGCCCCCATCGCGGGCAGCAGCAGCCACTGGCCGGACAGGCTGTCCACCCGGCGCACGCGCCGCTCGCCTTCGGTCAGCGCGTTCAGCAGTTCCTGCAGGGCTTCGGCGGGCGGGTCGGGCTCCAGCAGCAGGCTGAGCTGGCCGCCGCAGGGCAGGCCGGCGCGGCGGGCCTGCTCCGGGCCCACACCGTACTGGCGCACCTCGGGCCGGGCGTCGGCCTCGGCCATGCGGCCGCGGGCGTGGTCGATCAGGTCGTCCTCGACACAGCCGCCCGAGACCGAGCCTTCGATGCGGCCGTCGTCGCGGATGACCAGCAGCGAGCCGGCCGGGCGGGGCGAGGAGCCCCAGGTGCTCAGCACCGTGGCCAGCGCGATGCGGTGGCCGGTTTGACGCCAGGCCACGGCCGCGCGCAGGCAGGCAATGTCAGGGGTGTGCATGATTCCTACAATTCAACGCCATGTCGTCGTGTTCGTCCGTTCCCTCCGGTGCGTCGGGGGCCTCGCTGCCGGTGGTGCTGGTGCTGGCCGCCGGGGCGGGACGACGTTTCCGGGTTGCCGGTGGGGTCGGAAGCAAGTTGCATGCGATGCTGGCCGGGCACCCGGTGCTGGACTGGACGCTGGCGGCCGTCCAGGCCAGCGGCCTGCCCTGGACCGTGGTGACGGCCGATCCCGCCGCTGGCACGGGCATCGAGGCGGCGCCGATGGGGGCCTCCATTGTCCGCGGCGTGGCCGCCACCCCGCGGGCACCGGGCTGGCTGGTGCTGCCGGGGGACCTGCCGCTGGTGTCGCCCGCGCTGTTGCAGGCGGTCGCCCAGCGTCTGCAGCGGGAGGCCGCGCCGCGTGCGGTGGTGCGCCCCCGCGTGGCCGATGACGCCGGGCACTGGCAGCCGGGGCACCCGGTGGGGTTCGGGCCGGGCTGGCGGGCCGCGCTGCTGGGCTTGCAGGCCGCGGCCGGCGCGCGGGCCCTGGTGGCCCAGGCCCAGGCCGAAGGGACCCTGCACTGGCTGGACGTGGCCGACCCCGGCTGCGTGCAGGATGTGGACACGCCGGCGGCCCTGGCGGCCGCCGAGGCCCGCTTGCGCCACGAGGGCCGGGGCGGGCTGGTGAAAGGATGACGATGCTGCTGCACCGGGTCGATGTCGACCGCTGTGAAACCTGGACCCGTTACCGCCCGGGGCTGTGCGATCGCTGCGCCGCCCACTGCTGCACCATGCCGGTGGAGGTGCGCCTGGCGGACCTGGTTCGCCTGGGCTGGGTCGACCCCTTCGAGGCCGAGCACGAGGCGCCCAAGCAGATCGCCCGCCGCCTGCAGAAGGCCGGCCGGGTGGACCATTTCAACGGCAAGCACGAGATCTTCACGCTGGCGCGGCGGGCCAGCGGCGACTGCGCCCTGCTGGATGCCCAGACCCGGCGTTGCACCGTCTACGCCCAGCGGCCCGACACCTGCCGCAAGCATCCCCAGGTCGGGCCCAAGCCCGGCCACTGTCCCTTCGGGCCCCGCGCCGAATGAGCCTGCGGCCGACGCCGGGCCGGGGTGCTGTCCTACACCGGGGGGCGGGCGTCTTGCCCTAGACTGGCGGCATGAACACGAAGTCCATCCTCCAGCTCGCGGGGGCCGCCGCCCTGGCCGGTGCAGCGCTGTCGGCGCAGGCCGGCACCAATGTCGGCGTTTCCATCAGCGTGGTCCAACCGGGCGTCTATGGGCGCGTCGACATCGGCAACACGGCGCCACCGCCGGTGGTCTATGCCCAGCCGATGGTCATCGCCCCGGGCCCGGTGGCGGTGGTGCAACGGCCGATCTATCTCTATGTGCCGCCCGGCCACCAGAAGCACTGGGGCAAGTACTGCGGCCGCTACAACGCCTGCGGCCAGCCGGTGTACTTCGTGCAGGAGCGCTGGGTGCGGGACCGCTATGACGAGCGCCGCAACGGCCCGCCGCAGCGCGGTGGCGACTGGGACCATGGCCGTGATGACGGCCCGGGCCATGGCAACGGCCACGGACATGGCCGGGGGCATGACAAGCACTGACGACCGATCGGTGGCCTCAGACCGGACCCACAGCCCCACCTGGGGCTGTGTTCATTTGGCGCGCCACACCCGGCAGGACCGGGTCCCGGTCGGGCTGGCGGCGCCCGGCGAGGCGTCCGCCTCCATCGGCTCGGTTGACCGCACGCACCTGGCCTGGCTGCGTGACACCGGCTGGCCGCTGGCCGAGGGGCCGGCCGGCCTGGTGCTGACCCTGCCGCGCGACGGGCGCGATGCCGCGCTGGCCGCCTTCCATGGCCGGCTGCGCGACGCGGGCGTGATCCGCGCCTGGCGTGACGAACCCTATCCGCTGCTGGACGCGCAGGGCCGGCTGCAGGCCGTGATCGAACGCGCGTCCGCCCGCTTCTGGGGGTGTCTGACCTTTGGCGCCCATTGCAACGGCTATGTGCGGGGGCCGGACGGCCGGCCCAGCCACCTGTGGGTGGCCCGGCGGGCGGAGGACAAGCCCACCGACCCCGGCCGGCTGGACAACCTGATCGGCGGCGGCGTGCCCTATGGCCAGACCCCGCGCGAGGCCTTGCTGCGCGAGGCCTGGGAAGAGGCCGGCCTGACCCCGGGCCAGATGGCTGGCATCGCCCGCGGTCGGGTGATCGAGCTGTGCTGCGACATCCCCGAAGGCCTGCAGCGCGAATGGCTGCACGTCTACGACCTGGCCCTGCCCCCCGGGCTGCAGCCGGTGAACCAGGACGGCGAGGTGGCCTGGCACCGCCTGATGCCGGTGGCCCAGGCGCTGGACCATGCGGCCCGCGGTGACATGACCGTCGACGCCGCGCTGGCGACGCTGGATTTCGCGCTGCGCCACGGGCTGCTGCCCGCCGCCGAGGCCGCCGCCCTGGCCGAGGCGACGGCGGGGCTGTGGGTGGCGCCAGAACGCGCCGAACGCATCGATCCCCCGGTCCCGGCGACCGTCTGAGCGCGCCGTCGTTCAGAAAAACTGCATCATTGCCTTCAAGTGGGCTGAACCGCAGGGCCTTCCGTCCTGCCGACACTGGGTGACATCGAATCCACGCGAACCGGCCCCACCGGGCCGCTCGCACGAGGTCACGCATGTCTTCCGTTTCCACTTCCATCCCGTCGACGGGGCGCTACACCGGCCCCGCGATCTGGCTGCACTGGCTGATGGCCCTGCTGATTGCCGGGGTCTTCTTCCTGGGCCTCTACATGGCCGACCTGCCGATGTCGCTGACACGGCTGAAGCTTTTCAACTACCACAAGTGGGCCGGCGTGATCGTGCTGGCCCTGGCGGTGCTGCGCCTGGTCTGGCGCCTGACGCACCAGCCGCCCGCCGACGTGCCGATGCCCGGCTGGCAGCGTCTGGCGGCCCACGGCATGCACCACCTGCTGTATGGGCTGTTCTTCGCAGTGCCGCTGGTCGGCTGGGCCTACAGCTCGGCCGCGGGCTTCCCCATCGTGCTGTTCGGCGTGCTGCCGCTGCCCAGCTTCGTGGCCAAGAACGCCGAGCTGGCCCAGCTGATCAAGCCCTGGCATGAAACCCTGGCCTGGACCCTGGCCCTGCTGGTGGTGGCGCACGCCGGCGCTGCCCTCAAGCATCAATTCATCGACAAGGACGGCCTGCTCAACCGCATGCGTCCCGGCCGCGGCTGAGCGTCACCCGCCTGCTGCGCGACTTCCCAGACATCTCCCACAGGAGTTCACACCATGATCCGTTCGTTCATCGCCCCCGCTCTGCTGGCATCGACCGTGTTGGCGGCGCCGGCCTTCGCCCAGCAAAAGGTGGTCCCCGCCCAGAGTGAAATTTCGTTCACCTCGCACCAGATGGGCGTGCCGGTGGACGGCAAGTTCCGCAGCTGGACCGCGCAGATCAGCTTCGATCCGAAGAAGCCGGAAGCGGGCAAGGTCAGCTTCGCCATCGACACCGGCAGCGCCAGTTTCGGCGTGCCCGAGACCGACGCCGAGGTGCCGAAGGCGCCCTGGTTCAACGTCGCCAAGTTCCCCAAGGCCACCTTCCAGTCCACCGCCATCAAGGCCACGGGCAAGGGCCAGTACGCGGTGAGCGGCCAGCTGACCGTGAAGGGCGCGACCCAGAACGTCGTCGTGCCCGTGGTCCTGAAGCAGACCGGCGGCACCACCACCGCCACCGGCACCTTCACCCTCAAGCGGCTGGATTTCAAGATCGGCGAAGGCGAATGGGCCGACACCGCCACCGTGGCCAACAACGTCGAAGTGCACTTCAAGCTGGCCGTGACCGGCATGGCGGCACTCTGAGCCTCTTTCCGCAGCCGGAACTTCCGGACCTTCTTTCGTTCAACCCCCTTGAGACCCCCTGAGGAACACACCATGAAGATCTCCCTGATCGCCGCCGCTGCTGCGGCCCTGCTGGCCACCGCCGCCCAGGCCGAGCCGGTCACCTACAAGCTGGACCCCACCCACACCTACGCCACCTTCGAGATCGCCCACTTCGGCACCTCGACCAACCGCGGCCGCTTCGACAAGAAGGAAGGCTCGGTCGTGCTGGACAAGGCCGCCAAGTCCGGCAAGGTGGACGTGACGATCGACATGAGCTCGATCGACTCCGGCTACGACGCCTTCAACAAGCATCTGCAGAGCGCCGAGATCTTTGATGCGGCCAAGTACCCGACCGCCCAGTTCGTCGGCGACAAGTTCAGCTTCAACGGTGACAAGGTCACCGAGATTGCCGGTCAGCTGACCCTGCACGGCAAGACCCACCCGGTCACGCTGAAGGCGCTGAACTTCAACTGCTACATGAACCCGATGGTCAAGCGTGAAGTGTGCGGTGGCGACTTCGAAGCCACCGTCGTGCGCAGCCAGTACGGCATCGACTACGGCCTGAACTGGGGCTTCCCCGACGCCGTGCGCGTCGTGATCCAGGTCGAAGGCGTGAAGCAGTAAGCCGCCGACCTCTTTTTGATTGTCCTATCGTCGTTCCCACGACGATCTGGGCGGCGCTCCTCGCGGGGCGCCGCCCTTTTTTGCCTTCAGGACTTGGAGGCCAGCTCGAAGTGCTCCACAACCGGCGGGGCGGCGAAGAAGGGGCCGACGATGGCGCGCCAGGCCGTGAAGGCCGGCGATTCGCGGAAGCCCACCGTGTGGTCCTCCAGCGTGTCCCAGTCGATCATCAGCACGAAGCGCTCGGGCGTCTCGATGCAGCGGTTGAGCTTGTAGCCCTTGAAGCCCTTGGCGGTGCTGATGGCTTCGGCCACGCCGCGCGCCACGGCCGCCTCGAAGGCGGCCTGCTGGCCCGGGGCGATGCGGAAGTCGGCAATCTCCAGAATCATGGACGGTCTCCTCGTGACAGAGGCCGGCAGTGTGCCATCCCGGCCCGGGCGGCCGGGCCAGGGGATAATTCCAGTTTTTCCCGCCGGGTTGTCGCCAGGAGTGAGTCGTGAACCGTCCCGAAGCCGTGAACATGCCGCTGAATTCCGAGGAAGAGGGCGCGCTCGACCACACCCAGGACACGACGCGCGTCGATGACCTGCGCATCGGCGCCGTGCGGCCGCTGATCTCGCCGGCCCTGCTGCAGGACGAGATGCCGCTCACGCGCAAGTCCGAAGCGGTGGTGGAGCGCAGCCGGGCCGACATCGCCCGTGTGCTGGCCGGCGAGGACGACCGTCTGGTGGTGGTGGTGGGGCCGTGCTCCATCCACGACCATGAACAGGCCCTGGCCTATGGCCAGAAGCTGCGCGTGTTGCGCGAGGAACTGGCCCAGGACCTGGTCATCGTGATGCGGGTCTACTTTGAGAAGCCGCGCACCACGGTGGGCTGGAAGGGCTTCATCAACGACCCGCGTCTGGACGGCAGCTTCCGCATGAACGAAGGCCTGCGCAAGGCGCGCCGCCTGCTGCTGGACCTGACCGCAATGGGGCTGCCGGCCGGCACCGAGTTCCTGGACCTGCTCTCCCCGCAGTACATCTCCGACCTGGTGAGCTGGGGCGCGATCGGTGCCCGCACCACCGAAAGCCAGACCCACCGCCAGCTGGCCTCGGGCCTGTCCTGCCCGGTCGGCTTCAAGAACGGCACCGACGGCGGCGTGAAGGTGGCGGCCGACGCCGTGGTGGCCGCGGCCGCGCCGCACGCCTTCATGGGCATGACCAAGATGGGCCAGGCCGCGATCTTCGAGACCCGCGGCAACACCGACTGCCACGTGATCCTGCGCGGTGGCAAGAAGCCCAACTACAGCGCCGAGGACGTCGAGACCGCCTGCGCCGGGCTGCGCAAGTCGCACCTGCGCGAGCAGGTGATGATCGACTTCTCGCACGCCAATTCCGAGAAGCAGCACCGCCGCCAGATCGCGGTGGCCGCCGATGTGGCGGGCCAGATTGAGGCGGGTGAGCGCCGCATCACCGGCGTGATGATCGAAAGCCACCTGGAAGAGGGCCGGCAGGACCTGCTGCCCGGCCAGCCGCTGCAGTATGGCGTGTCGATCACCGACGCCTGCCTGGGCTGGACCGACACCGAGCCGCTGCTGCGCCAGCTGGCGCATGCGGTGGCGGCGCGGCGCGCCCGCGGCTGAGCCCGCCCGGGCTCAGCTCAGTGCAGCACCACCGGCTGCTGGGCCAGCCCGGCGTAGCCGGCGATGAAGTCGTCCACCACGTCCTCGTCGGCTTCGCCTTGGCTCAGCGCCAGGGCCTGCTCGCGGAAGTGGCGGGCCAGCTCGCCATTCAGGAAGATGCCCTTGCCGGCGAGTTTGTCGACGATCTCGTAACCGCCTTGCGTGACGGTCGGCACGGCCTCATCCGCCGGCGCGGGGCCGTCGGCCCACTCGATCTCCAGCACGGAAAAGCTGTCGGAGTTGTAGAGCATTTGCATGGCGGTCTCCTGAAGATACCCCGCAGGTGGGCACACCCCGGTGGATTTCAAGCCCTTCAGGGGTGCAGTTCCACCGGCATTTGCGCCGGCGGCAGGCCGTCGGTCAGGCGCAAGGTCAGGGCCTGGTCGCCCGGCACCGGCGTCATGCGCAGCTGTACCGGCACCATCGCGTGGTCGCGCGCCAGCCAGACCTCGATGCGGCTGTCGTAGGGCATCAGCGGCTCGCGCCGCAACAGCCAGCAGCGCAGGGGCTGGCCGTCCGGGCCGGGCAGGGTCACCGCCTCGGCCACTTCGAAGCGCCAGCGCTGGCCCTCGCCGCGCACCGTGTAGACCTCCAGGCTCAGCGTGGCGCGGCCGGGCGCCCAGTGGCTCGACATGACCTGGGCCAGCACCGGCACCTGGACCAGCCAGCTGGCCCGGTCCTGGGCGCCGGCGGTCATCGGCAGCGCCCCGGACGGGCCGGAAAAGGTCACCAGGTCCTTGTCGCGCTGGAAATTGACGGCGGCCACGTCCCGCCCGCGGCGTTGTTCCACCATGCGCAGCGGCTCCACGCCGGTGCTGCCCAGCCGGCCCTGGCTGAGCCAGGACTGGACCTCCCGGCCGTCCAGCGCCAGGGACCAGCTCAGGCGGTAGCCGGCGCCCTCGGGCCGGGGCTGCCAGCCCAGGCGGGCCTGGCCGGTCGCGCCGCCCTTCTGCGCCGCGTAGACCAGCTGCAGCGGCGGCATGACCGGCAGCGGCTGCAGCACATGGGCGGCGTCGTCGGCGGTGGGTCCATCGGGGAAGGGGGTGGCCTCGCTCCCGCTGCGGTCGTCGCTGGCGTTGACCGTGGGCTCCCCGCTGCGCTCGGGGGGGGGCGCAGGGTCCGCCGGCGTGGCCGTGGCCTCGGCGGTGGCGGGCGGGGGCGATGCCGGGGCCGGGCGAGGGGCCGGGGCCTCCGTCTCGGCCGGGGGCTGCACCGGCGTCGGTTCCGCAGGCGGGAGCTCCTCCGGTGGGGCGGGTGGCGTCGGGGGGATGGGTGGAGCGGGCGGCCGCATCACCAGCTGCACCGGCACGGGCCGGCCCGCGCTGGGCGGGGGCGCGCCGTCGGCCACGGACCAGGCGCGCCAGGCCGGCCCCAGCAGCAGCCCGTGCACGGTCAGCACCGCCAGGACGATGCCCACCAGGACCCAACGGTGGCGGGGCGGGACGGAAATGGGGCGGCGCATGGGGGCGGGGCGGGCGGCTTTGGACACAATAGCTGCTCGCATTGTCGCCACACCATGAAACTTGCCACCTATCAGGACGGTTCCCGCGACGGCCAACTGGTCGTCGTCTCGCGGGACCTGCGCTCGGCCCACTTCGCCAGCGGCATCGCCACCCGGCTGCAGCAGGTGCTCGATGACTGGGGCTTTCTGGCCCCGCAACTGGAAGACCTGTCGCGCCAGCTCAACCACGGCAAGGCCCGCCATGCCTTCGCCTTCGATCCGGCCCAATGCCTGGCCCCGCTGCCGCGCAGCGGCCAGTGGGTGCGCAGCCGGGCCTACCGGGCGCAGCTGGCCCTGGGCTGGCCCGACGGGGCGGTGCCGGAGGCCGCACTGGCCCAGCCCTGGCTGGAGCCTGGCACCAGCGACGGCTTCACCGGGCCGACGGCGGAGCTCGCGGTGGACCGCCTGGAGGACGGGCCGGACTTCGGCGCCCAGTGGGCGGTGATCACGGGCGACCTGGCCCGCGGCGCCCCGCCGGCCCAGGCGCTGGAGGCGGTGCGCCTGCTGGCGCTGGCCAATGACTGGACCCTGCGCGGCCCCGAGGCCGAGGAGCGCCAGCGCGGCGCCGGCCGAGTGCTGTCCTGCCCGGCCACGGCCTTTGCGCCGGTGGCCGTCACGCCCGACGAGTTGGGCGAGGGCTGGCAGGCCGGCGTGCTGCGCGCCCGCCTGCAGGTGCAGTGGAACGGCCGCGCCCTGGGGCCGTGCGACACCGGGACCGGCCTGGCCTGGCACATGGGCCAGCTGCTGGCCCAGTTGGCCCGCCACCGCCCGGTGAAGGCCGGCACCGTGGTGGGCAGCGGGCCGGTGGCCGATGGCACCGGCCAGGGGGTGGCCAGTCTGGCGGCCTTGCCGGAAGCGCCGGCCGGGCTGCAGTTCGGCGACACCGTGCGCATCGAGCTCACGGGCCCGGATGGTCCATCGGTGTTCGGGGCCATCACCCAGACCGTGGTGGAGGTTGCATGACGCCGTGGAACGGGTGGAAAAAACGGGTCGTGGCCTTGCTGGTCGGGGGGCTGGCTGGATGGTGCGGACCGGTGCAGGCCGCCTGCCCGCCGCCGGCCGTGCCACCCACGGCCGACGCGGTGCGCCAGGGCCTGGCTCAGGCCCGCAACCACGGCTTTCTGTGGCAGATCGAACGCGACGGGCGCCGCTCCTGGCTGTACGGCACGGTGCACGTGGCCCGGCAGGCCTGGATGTACCCCGGGCCGGCGGTGCTGTCGGCGCTGAGCCGGGCGCAACGCTTGGTGGTCGAGGTCGACATGTCCGACCCCGCCACGATGGCGGCCTTGCCCCGGCTGGCCCAGCTCAACGGCCCCAACCCCTTGCCGGCGGCGCTGGAAGCCCGCCTGCAGCGCCAGGAGGAAGCCGCCTGCGTGGGCGGGGCCCTGCGCCGCTGGCGGCCGGAGATGCGGGTCACGACCCTCAGCGTGATGGCCTTGCGCGACGAGGGCCTGGACCCGGCCTGGGGCGTGGACGGCTTCCTGACCGGCCTGGCCCACGGCCTGAACCTGCCGGTGCAGGCGCTGGAGACGCCCGAGCAGCAGATGGACATCATCCTGCAGCCCGACGCGGCCCAGGCCGCCGAGATGGTGGACACCACGCTGGACGAGCTGGAGAACGGCCAGGCACGCGCCACCTTGCGCCGGCTGGCCCAGGCCTGGGCCGACGGCCGGCTCGATGAGCTGGAAACCTACCCGCAGTGGTGCCAGTGCCTGAACACCGCCTTCGACCGCACGCTGATGCACCGCCTGCTGGACAAGCGCAACGGCCCGATGGCCGATCGCATTGCCGAGCTGCATCGCACGGCCGGCCCGGTGTTCGTCGCCGTGGGCAGCCTGCACATGGTGGGCAGCCAGGGCCTGCCGGCCCTGCTGGCGGCGCGCGGCTTCACGGTCGAGCGCGTCAGCTGGCCGGTCGCACCGCAGGCCGCTTCAGGCGCAGAATCGGCGCCTGAAGCCGCTGCCAGTGGCCCGCAGGAGACAACCCGATGAGCGAGCGTTCCCCTTTCCCTGGCCTGATGCCGGGCTTCGACTTTCTGCAGGGGCTGGTGCGCCAGGCCGGCGCGGCGCTGCCGGGCATGAACCAGTGGATCGCCCCGACGCTGGACCCCGAGGAGCTGGACAAGCGCATCAGCGAGCTGCGCACCGTGCAGTTCTGGCTGGAGCAGAACGCCCGCCTGCTGGCGACCACGATCCAGGCGCTGGAGGTGCAGCGCATGACGCTGGCCACCCTGAAGACGATGAACGTCTCGATGGGCGATCTGCGCGATGCGATGTCGATCCCGCCCGTGCCGGCGGCGGACGAGCCGGCCTCTGCGCCGGCTGCGGCGGCGGCCGAGACCGAGCCGCCTGCGGCCCCGCCGGCCGGCATGGTGGACCCGATGCAGTGGTGGGGCGCGCTGACCCAGCAGTTCGGCCAGATCGCCGCGCAGGCGATGCAGGAGGCCCCGTCCGCTGCGCCGGCGGCGGCCCGTCCCGCCCCGGCGCCCCGGCCGGCCGCCCCTCGGCCCGCGCCGGCGGCGGCGCGCCCGGCGGCCCCCGCCGCACCGCGCAAGGCCGCGCCCCGCAAGAAGCCGGCGGCGCCGCGCTGAGCCGCGCCCATGAGCGCCACCGTTGCGCTGGCCTGTCTGCAAGGCCATGCCACCCATCCAGATCCGCACATGGCCCTGGCCCTGGCGGCGGCCCAGATCGACGCCCAGCGTGCGTCCCGGCCGGGCTTCCAGCCGACGCTGGCCCTGTTCTACCTGACCGAGGCCTATGCGCCGCAGGCCGAAGCCCTGTTGGCCGACGTCGGCCAACGCTGGCCCGGGGTGCAGGTGGTCGGCACCGTGGGGGTGGGCATTGCCGCTGGCGATGCCGAGTACTGGGACGAGCCGGCCCTGGCCCTGTTGCTGATGGACCTGCCGCGGGCGCAGTTCAGCGTCTTCAGCGGTCGCCAGCCGCTGGCCGAAGCCGGGGCGGCTGCGCACTGGACCGCGCTGGTCCATGCCGACCCGAGCACGCCCGACCTGGCCGAGCTGATCGGCGAGCAGGCCGGCCGCACCGGCAGCGGCCAGCTCTTCGGCGGCGTGGCCAGTGCCCGCAATCGGCCGGTGCAGCTGGCCAACGGCGTCTACACGGGCGGGTTGTCCGGGGTGGCCTTCGGGCCCTGGGTGGGTCTGGTCTCGCGCATGACACAGGGCTGCCAGCCGATCGGGCCGACCCGCAGCATCACCGCCTCGGAACGCAACCTGGTGTTTGAACTGGACGGGCAGCCGGCGCTGCCGGCCCTGCTGGCCGATCTGGACATGCCCCTGGACCCGCCCGAACAGCTGGTGCGCCGGCTGCGCAGCGTGCTGGCCGGGCTGACCGATGCCGGCGACCGGCCCCATGGCCGGGGCGGGCAGTTCGGCATCGACACCCGGGTGCGCCACCTGGTCGGGCTGGACCCGGCGCGGCAGGCCGTGGCCGACTGGGTCATGACCGGCCAGCAGCTGGCCTTCTGCCAGCGGGACGTGGCCGCCGCCCGGCGCGACCTGGTGCGGCTGTGCGCCGAGATCCGCGAGGAACTGGCCGGTGACGAGGCCGAGGGCGTGCCGCCCCGCCAGCTGGTGGGCGCGGTCTACATCAGCTGCACCGGCCGCGGCGGGGCGCATTTCGGCGGGCCCTCGGCCGAGCTGCAAATCCTGCGCCATGCGCTGGGCGAGGTGCCGCTGGTGGGCTTCTTCGCCGCTGGCGAGATCACCGGCCACCACCTGGTCAGCTACACCGGGGTGCTGACCGTGTTCACCACCGAGGCGGGGGCATGACCCCGCCGCGCATTCCGCCGATCCAGTGCCTGCTGGCCTTCGAGGCCCTGGCCCGGCGGCGCAGCGTCACCGCCGCGGGCGACGAGCTGAACGTCACGCCCAGTGCCGTCAGCCACCGCATCCGCCAGCTGGAGGGCCAGCTCGGGCTGAAGCTGTTCGGGCGCGACTTCAGCCTCACCGCCGAAGGGGCGGCCTACCTGGGCCCCGTGCGCGAGGGCCTGCGGGCGCTGCAGCAGGTGCCCGGGCAGGCACCCGAGACGAGCCGCTCGGTGCGACTGCGGCTGGCGGTCACGCCCACCTTCTCGCGCCAAATCCTGCTGCCGCGGCTGGCGCTGTTCCGCCATGCCTACCCGGAGATCGAGCTGATCCTGCAGGTCGCCATTCCGCTGGCCGACGTGAAGGCCGAGGAGGCCGACCTGGAGGTGCGCTACGGCACCGGCCCCTATTCGGATGTGGAGCATGTGCGCATCCTTCGCGACGAGGTCACGCCGGTCTGCAGCGCCGACTACCTCAACGAGTTCGGCCCCTTCGGGGGCTTCGACACCATCGAGGACGTGACGCGGGCCCATTTGATCCGCAGCCCGCTGGACCCCTGGAGCACCTGGTTCCAGGCCCACGGCATCGCCCTGCCCGAACCGCGGGTGGGCTCGCAGTTCAACGACGTGGGCCTGGTGCTGGATGCGGCCGCGGCCGGCTTCGGGGTGGCGCTGATGCGCACCAAGCTGGGCCTGAGCTGGGTCGACTCGGGCCGCCTGGTGCGGCTGTCGCCGCAGGCCGTGCCCTCGCCCTGTGCCCACCACCTGTGCTGGAAGCCCGGGGCGATGGAACGCTGGGAGTGCGCGGCCTTCGTGGACTGGCTGAAGGCCGCCCTGGCCTGAACCGGGCTGAGGCCGCGGACAGCGCCGAGGGTTAACCCTCGAATTGAAGAACTCTCACGCGCACGGGCAGCAAGTTTCAATCGCCCCGGCGCCCCGTCTCCCTACAGTCGCAGCCGATTCGCGGCCCCGGGCGTGCCAACCATGCCCGGGGCCGCGGTGTGTTCGCAGGCACGACGACCGCAGTACGAGGAGACAACCCACCATGGCCTGGCAGCAGATCTACGACCCCTTCGGCAACATGTTCATCTCCACCGCCCTGGCCGCCGTGCCGGTGGTGGTGATGCTGGTGGCCCTGGGCTTCTTCCACATCAAGGCGCACATTGCCGCCGGCATGGGCCTGGCCGCCGCCTTTTGCGTGGCCGTGTTCGGCTACGGCATGCCGGCCGGCCTGGCCGGCAACGCGGCCATCTACGGCGGGCTGACCGGCCTGCTGCCGATCGGCTGGATCGTTCTGAACATCATCTTTCTGCAGCAGCTGGCCGAGGGCAACGGCAGCTTCAAGGTGCTGCAGGACTCGCTCTCGGGCATCACCGAGGACCGGCGCCTGCAGCTGCTGCTGATCGCCTTCTGCTTCG
Source organism: Ideonella benzenivorans (assembly GCF_020387415.1). GTDB lineage: Bacteria > Pseudomonadota > Gammaproteobacteria > Burkholderiales > Burkholderiaceae_C > Ideonella > Ideonella benzenivorans. Next base: position 413,173 of record NZ_JAGWCB010000006.1, read on the forward strand.
GCGCCTTCTTCGAGGGCGCGGCGGGCTTCGGCACCCCGGTGGCGGTGACGGCCGGCATCCTGATCGGCCTGGGCTTCTCGCCACTGGCCGCCTCGGGTCTGTCGCTGATCGCGAACACCGCGCCGGTGGCCTTCGGCGCGCTGGGCACACCGGTCATCACGCTGGCCAAGGTGCATGGCTACGACCTGATGGAAGTGACGGCCATGATCGGCCGCCAGTTGCCCTTCTTCTCGCTGCTGGTGCCGTTCTGGCTGATCTGGGCCTTTGCCGGCCGCAAGGCGATGATGGAGATCTGGCCCGCCATCCTGGTGACCGGCCTGTCGTTTGCCATTCCGCAGTACCTGGTGTCGAACTTCATCGGCCCCGAGCTGGTGGACATCATCGCCGCGCTGGTGTCGATGGTGGCGCTGGTGAGCTTCCTGAAGGTCTGGCAACCCAAGAAGATCTGGACCTCGCCCTCGCTGAAGGGCCATGAGCAGGACGGCGGCGAGCCGCCGCGCCCCAAGACCATGGTGGCCTACAGCAGCCAGGAGCTGCTGCGCGCCTGGACGCCCTGGCTGATCCTGACGGTCTTTGTCTTCGTCTGGGGCCTGCCGCCGGTGAAGGACTACCTCAACAGCCTGTTCCTGGCCAAGTTCCCGATCGAGGGGCTGAACAACCTGGTCGAGAAGGTGCCGCCGGTTGTCAACAGCCCGCACAAGGAGGCGGCCGTCTATGTGCTGAACCTGCTGTCGGCCACCGGCACCGGCATCCTGCTGTCGGCCATCGTGGGCGCCTTCGTGATGGGCTACGGCCCGGTGGCCATCGTCAAGACCTTCCTGCGCACGCTCTGGCTGGTGCGCATGTCGCTCGTGACCATCGTGCTGATGCTGGCGCTGGGCACGCTGACCCGCTTCTCGGGCACCGACACCACGCTGGGCCTGGCCTTTGCCAACACCGGTGTGCTCTACCCCTTCTTCGGTACCCTGATGGGCTGGCTGGGCGTGGCGATGACCGGCTCCGACACCGCGTCCAACGTGCTGTTTGGCGGCATGCAGAAGGTGGCGGCCGACCAGCTGGGCCTGAACCCCAACCTGATGGGCGCGGCCAACAGCTCGGGCGGCGTGATGGGCAAGATGATCGACGCGCAGTCCATCGTCGTGGCCTCCACCGCCACCCGCTGGTTCAACCATGAAGGCGACATCCTGCGCTACGTGTTCTTCCACTCGGTGGCGCTGGCCTGTCTGGTGGGCCTGTTCGTGACGCTGCAGGCCTATGTGCCGCCGTTCACGCTGATGGTGCATTGAGCCCCGGCCGGCGGCGGGATTGCCCCGCTGCCGGTCACAGCTGTTTTGCCGGCCGGGCCGCGTTCTTCCCGAGGGCAACGCGGCCGGCCGGCGGTACAGTCTTCGGGCTGCCCATGTCCCCTTTGTCGGCCCTTCGGCCTTGCCGAACCGCCCCCTCGCGACCATGACGACCCCCCTGACCGACGCTCCTTCCGTTTCCCTGGACTCCGCCCGGCGTGCGGCGCGCCAGTCCGAGGTGGTGGCCGCACTGCGCGCGGTGCTGCCGGCCCACGCGCTGCTGTGGCAGAGCGAGGAGACCACTCCCTACGAATGCGATGGCCTGTCGGCCTACCGCCAGCGCCCGCTGGCCGTGGCCTTGCCGGAAACCGGCGAGCAGGTGGCCGCGGTGCTGCGGGTCTGCCATGGCCTGGGCGTGCCGGTGGTGGCGCGCGGCGCGGGCACCGGCCTGTCCGGGGGCGCCATGCCCAACCCGGACGGCGTGACGCTGGCGCTGGCCAAGTTCAACCGCATCCTGCAGATCGACAAGGCCAGCCGCACCGCGGTGGTCCAGTGCGGGGTGCGCAACCTCGCGATCTCCGAGGCGGTGGCGCCGCTGGGCCTGTACTACGCGCCCGATCCGTCCAGCCAGATCGCCTGCACCATCGGCGGCAACGTGGCCGAGAACTCCGGCGGCGTGCACTGCCTGAAGTACGGCCTGACCGTCCACAACGTGCTCAAGGTCAAGGGCTACACCGTCGAGGGCGATCCGGTGGAGTTCGGTGGCGACGCCTACGACGCGCCCGGCCTGGACCTGCTGGCGGTGCTGGTGGGCAGCGAGGGCATGCTGGCCGTGGTCACCGAGGTCACGGTCAAGCTCACGCCCAAGCCGCAGGTGGCGCGCTGCATCATGGCCAGCTTCCCGGACGTGCGTTCGGCCGGCGAGGCGGTGGCCGCCATCATCGCCGCGGGCATCATCCCGGCTGGGCTGGAGATGATGGACCAGCCGATGACCGCCGCGGTCGAGGCCTTCGTCCATGCCGGCTATGACCTGGATGCGGCCGCCATCCTGCTGTGCGAGAGCGACGGCACGCCCGAGGAGGTGGAGGAGGAGATCGGCCGCATGAAGGCGGTGCTGGCCGGGGCCGGCGCCACCCGCATGGAGGTCAGCCAGGACGAGGCCCAGCGCCTGAGGTTCTGGAGCGGGCGCAAGAACGCCTTCCCGGCCTCGGGCCGCATCAGCCCCGACTACATGTGCATGGACTCGACCATCCCGCGCAAGCGCCTGGCCGACATCCTGCTGGCCATCGCCGAGATGGAGAAGAAGTACCAGCTGCGTTGCTGCAACGTCTTCCACGCCGGCGACGGCAACCTGCACCCGCTGATCCTCTTCGATGCCAACGACCCCGACCAGCTGCACCGCTGCGAGCTGTTCGGCGCCGACATCCTGGAGACCAGCGTCGCGATGGGCGGCACGGTGACGGGCGAGCACGGCGTGGGCGTGGAAAAGCTCAACTCGATGTGCGTGCAGTTCAGCCCCGAGGAGCGGGCCCAGATGTTCGCCCTCAAGGCCGCCTTCGACCCGGCGGGCGGACTCAACCCCGGCAAGGTGTTGCCCACGCTGCACCGCTGCGCCGAATACGGCCGCATGCATGTGAAGAAGGGCCTGCTGCCCTTCCCCGAACTGGAGCGTTTCTGACCGTGGCCGAACCAACGACCCAAGACCCCGCGCTGGCCCATCTGGTGGCCCGGGTGCGCGAGGCGGCCGAGCGCCACCAGCCGCTGTGCATCCGCGGCAGTGGCAGCAAGGATTTCTACGGCGGCCCGCTGATCGGCGAGCCGCTGCCGCTGGGCGAGCTGCGCGGCATCTCGTCCTACGAGCCCACCGAGCTGGTGGTGACGGCGCGCGCCGGCACACCGCTGGCCGAGCTGGAGGCCGCGCTGGCCGAGAAGGGCCAGTGGCTGCCCTTTGAGCCGCCGCGCTTCGAGCACACGCCGGGCGGCGGCACCGTGGGCGGCATGGTGGCGACCGGCCTGGCCGGCCCGGCGCGGGCCGCGCTGGGCGGGGTGCGCGACTACATGCTGGGCGCCACGCTGCTCAACGGCCAGGCCGAGCTGCTGAGCTTCGGCGGCCAGGTGATGAAGAACGTGGCCGGCTACGACGTCTCGCGCATGCTGGCGGGCTCCATGGGCGTGCTGGGCGTGATCTGCGAGGTCTCGCTCAAGGTGCTGCCGGTGCCGCCGGCCAGCGCCACGCTGCGCTTCGACCTGGACCAGGTCAATGCCCTCAAGCGGGTCAACGACTGGGCCGGCCAGCCGCTGCCGCTGCAGGCCAGCGCCTGGTGGGAAGGCGCGCTGGTCGTCCGCCTGGGCGGCGCCGCGGCGGCGGTCGGGTCGGCGGCGCAGAAGCTGGGCGGCGAGCTGATCGACCCGGCCCTGGCGGCGCGCTTCTGGACGGATCTGCGCGACCAGCGCGACGAGTTCTTCAGCACCGCCCGCGCGGCGGTGGCCGACGGGGCCGTGCTCTGGCGTTTGTCGGTGGCGCCCACCGCGCCCAAGATCGCCCTGGCCGGCGACACTCTGATCGAGTGGGGCGGCGGTTGCCGCTGGCTGGTGAGCCGCGACAGCGCCGAGACCGTGCGCGCCGCCGCGCAGGATGCGCGCGGCCATGCCACCGCCTGGTGGGGCGGCGAGCGCGGCGGCGAGGTCTTCAGCCCGCTGTCGCCGGCCCTGCTGCGCATCCACCACCGGCTCAAGCAGGCCTTCGACCCGGCGGGCATCTTCAACCGCCAGCGCCTGCACCCGGCGTTCTGACGGAGACCGCCCGTGCCGCTGCTGCAAGGCTTCGCCCTTCTGCTGCTGAGCCAGTCGGCCGGCGAGGCGCTGGTGCGCCTGCTGGGCCTGCCGTTGCCGGCGCCGGTGCTGGGCGCGGTGCTGCTGCTGGGCCTGCTGCGCTGGGCGCCGCTGCAGGGGCCGGTGGGCGTGGCGGCCAACGGCCTGCTGGGCCATCTGTCGCTGCTGTTCGTGCCGGTGGGCGTGGGTGTCATCACCCATCTGGACCTGCTGGGCGCCTATGGCGTGCACATGCTGCTGGCCATCGTGCTGTCCACCTGGCTGGGCCTGGCGGTGACGGCGCTGGTGCTGCGCGCGCTGCTGCCGGCCGGCGACGAGGGTGACGAGATCGGGGAGACGGGCCGATGAGCTCCTTCGTCGAACTCTGGGTCTACCTGTCCGCCACGCCGCTGTTCGGCCTGACCGCGACCGTCTCGGCCTATGTGCTGGCGCAGATGATGAGCCACCGGCTGGGCCACCCGCCGCTGGCCAACCCGGTGTTGTGGACGGTGCTGGCCCTGTCGCTGCTGTTGCTGCTCACCGGCACCTCCTACCCCAGCTACTTCTCCGGTGCGCAGTTCATCCACTTCCTGCTGGGCCCCGCGGTGGTGGCCCTGGCCTGGCCCATGTGGCAGCGCCGGGCCCAGCTGCGCGCCCGCTGGGTGCCGCTGCTGCTGGCGGCGCTGACCGGCGGGGCGGTGGCCGCGCTCAGCGCGGTGTTGATCGGCCATGCGCTGGGCCTGCCGCGCGAGGTGCTGGCCTCGCTGGCGCCCAAGTCGGTCACCGCGCCGGTGGCCATGGGCATTGCCGAGCGCCTGGGGGGCATTCCCGCGCTGGCGGCGGTGGCGGCCCTGATCACCGGCCTGACCGGCGCGCTGACCGGCAAGTTCCTGTTCGACGCCCTGGGCGTGCGCAGCCAGGCGCCCCGCGGTTTTGCGCTGGGCACGGCCGCCCATGGCATCGGCGCGGCGCGCGCCCTGCAGGAGCATCCCGAGGCCGGGGCCTACGCCGGCCTGGCCCTGGGGCTGCAGGCCTTGCTGGCGGCGCTGCTGCTGCCGCTGGCCGCGCGCTGGCTGGCCTTCTGAATCGACGACCGAGTTTTCTCTCATGCAAACCCATCTCGCCCCCGAATTCGCCGGCACGCCCGAAGGCGAGGCCGCCGAGGCCATCCTGCGCCAGTGCGTGCACTGCGGCTTCTGCACCGCCACCTGTCCCACCTACCAGCTGCTGGGGGACGAGCTCGACGGCCCGCGTGGCCGCATCTACCTGATGAAGCAGGTGCTCGAAGGCGCGCCGGTGACCGTCACCACCCAGGCCCACCTGGACCGCTGCCTGACCTGCCGCAACTGCGAAAGCACCTGCCCCAGCGGCGTGCAGTACGGCCGGCTGGTCGAGATCGGCCGCCAGGTGGTGGACGAGCGGGTGCAGCGCCCGGCCGGCCAGCGCGCGGTGCGCTGGCTGCTGCGCGAGGGGCTGACCTCCTCGGCCTTCGCGCCGGCCATTGCCGTGGGCCGCGCGCTGCGCCCGTTGCTGCCGGCCAAGCTGCAGGCCAAGGTCACCCCGGCCCCTGGCAAGGATGCCCACCGCTGGCCGACCCGCAGCCACCCGCGCAAGGTGCTGATGCTGATGGGCTGCGTGCAGCCCACGCTGATGCCCAACATCAACTCGGCCACCGCGCGGGTGCTGGACGCCGCGGGCATCCAGACCGTGGTGGCCGACGAGGCCGGCTGTTGCGGCGCCATCCGCGACCACCTGGGCGACCACACCGGGGCCCTGGCCGACATGCGGCGCAACATCGACGCCTGGTGGCCGATGGTCGAGGGCCTGACCGAAACCGGCCAGGTCGAGGCCATCGTGATGAACGCCAGCGGCTGCGGCCTGTCGGTGAAGGAATACGGCCTGGCCCTGGCGGCCGACCCGGCCTACGCCGAGAAGGCCCGCCGCATCAGCGCCCTGACCCGGGATGTGAGCGAACTGCTGCCCGACCTGGTGTCGCGGCTGCAGCCGCTGCTGGCCCGTGCCCGCGCGCGCCGCAACGAGCCGGCCGACGCGCCGCCGCTGCCGCTGGCCTACCACCCGCCCTGCACGCTGCAGCATGGCCAGCGCCTGCGCGGCGGGGTGGAGACCCACCTGGCCGCGCTGGGCTTCGACGTGCGCACCGCGCCGGTGGACGCCCACCTGTGCTGCGGCTCGGCCGGCACCTACTCGGTGCTGCAGCCCGCGCTGTCGACCGCGCTGCGCGACCGCAAGCTCAAGGCTCTGGCGCCGGTTCGGGCCGAGACGGTGGTGTCGGCCAACATCGGCTGCATCCAGCACCTGGCCTCCGCCAGCGAGCGGCCGGTGCGGCATTGGATCGAGGTGCTGGACGAGGCACTGGACGAACGCCCCCGGGCCTGACAGGGGCGAGGCCGGCCCCTACACTGGTCGGCCCTCCTCTTTGCACTGGACCCTCGCCATGCAACTCATTGGCATGCTGGATTCGCCCTATGTGCGCCGCGTCGCGGTGTCGCTGCAGCTGCTGGGCATTCCGTTCGAGCACCATTCCATCTCGGTCTTCCGTCAGAAGGCCGAGTTCGAGGCCATCAACCCGCTGGTCAAGGCGCCCACGCTGGTGACCGATGACGGCACGGTGCTGATGGACTCCAGCCTGATCCTGGACCATTTGCCGCTGATCGTCGGCACCCCGCTGGCCCGGCCGCTGATGCCCAGCGAGCCGGTCGCCGCGCGTCAATGCCTGCGCGTGCTGGGCCTGGCCCTGGCCGCCTGTGAGAAGACGGTGCAGATCGTCTACGAGATGCAGCTGCGCCCGCCCGAGCACCGGCACGGCCCCTGGCTGGACCGGGTCAGCGAGCAGGCTCAGCGCGCCTTTGCGCTGCTGGAGGCCGAGATGACGGCCCACCCGCTGGCCATGGGCACGCCCCACATCCAGCAGGACGGCATCACGGCCGCGGTGGCGTGGAGCTTTGCCAACCTGGTGCTGCCGGGCCGCTTCGATGCGCTCGCCCACCCGGCACTCGCCGCCCACACGGCCGAGGCCGAGGGGCTGGCGGCCTTCCGCGCCTGTCCGCAAACCTGACCGAACGGCGCAGCCGGGCCCGCGGCGTCACAGCCGGGCCTCCATCCAGGGGCCCATGGCCCGGCCCAGCTTGGCGTAGCCCGCGCGGGTCAGGTGGATTTCGTTGACCCAGTCGCCCGAGGGCTGGGTGCTGCCCGGCTGGGCCGGGGTCAGCGGCACGGCCGCGCTGTCGAACACCTGCACCTGGGGCAGGGTGGGCGCGCTGTCCAGCCACAGCCGGCGCAGGCGCTCGAACAGCCGGTCCGACACCGCCTGCCGGTCGACCACCGGGATGCCGAAGGCCTCGAAGGCGGGCCACAGCCAACCCTGCGGGGCGGTCAGCACGCCGCAGGGCCGCACCACCGGCGCGCTGTAGGTGTGCAGCAGCAGCGGCACGCCCCGGTTCATGCCCTGGTCGCGCCGCTGCACCAGCTCGGTCAGGTTGCTCACCAGGTAGCCGGCCAGGCGCTGCCAGCCGGGCTCGCTCAGGTAGCGCTCCGGGCCCGTCACGCCGGGGTGGACCTGCGCGGCCTCGGCGGGGGTCAGCAGCAGGCGCTCGTCCCAGGCGGCGGCGTGGCCGTCCCGGTGGCGGGGGCGTTGCTGCGCGGCGGCGATCAGGTCGTTGCCCCCGGCCGAGAGCAGGATGCCCTCCCATCGGCTGGCGAAGTTGGGGTAGCGCAGCAGGCGGTCGAAATGCGGGTCGTGCACATGGTCCACCATCTGCACCAGGGTGTCGCCGGGATAGGCGCAGTTGATGACCACGGTCGACTGCGTGACCTTCAGGTTCAGCAGCAGGTTGCTGCTGCGAAACGGGTTGAGCGCGCCGATCGTGAACCAGGAATCGCCCTCGGCCAGCAGCCGGCGGCCGTAGCCGCCCAGGTCGGGGGGATTGGCGCCGAACAGCGTGTCGGCCGGGATGACGGTCAGGGTGTCCATCGTGACTCCAGCAGAGAGGACCAGCGCTGCATGATGCGTCGGTCCGGCAGGTCCGGCGTCACCCCGGCAGGGGACGGTGGCCCCCTCGAAAACCGGCAACCTGTCACACCCGGAGCCATTGGTGCACTGCATCCATGGGTTGCACCCAGGCCCGGCGTGGGCGGCGGCGGCCTAGCGTGCGCAGACCCCTGTGTCCCAAGGAGCCGACCATGGACCTGAGTCATCCCTTCCCGGCCGGCCTGGCCGCTGGCAGCCGCTGGGTCTGGCGGGCCCGCCACTCGGGCGAGGACCTGCTGCGGGCCCGCTCCAGCGAATACCGCGACCCGTATGCCCGTGACCGGGCGCGGCTGCTGCACGCCGCGGCGGCCCGTCGGCTGATGGGCAAGTCGCAGGTGCCGGGGCTGCTGCAGACCATGCTGCCGCGCTCCTGGCAGACCCATGTGCTGGAGGTGTCGCAGCTCTCGCGCGGCATGCTGCGCGCGCTGCAGCACCTGCATGCGCACGGTGAGCCCTGGCTGGACAGCCTGCCCGACGTGAACCTGCTGGAGGCGATCGCGCTGGGCCGCAGCCTGGGCCACGCCCCGTTCGGCGCGGCCGGCGATGAGACGCTGGCCGTGTTGATGCAGCCGCACGGCGGCTTCCACCCTGGCTGGCAGGCTCTGCGCCTGGTGCAGTGGCTGGAGCCGCACACCGAGGGCCATGGTCTGGACCTGACCCGTCGCACGCTGATGGGCCTGCTGCACCGGGCCATGCTGGCGCTGCCCACTCCGGGGCGGGATGCCGCCTGCCTGGCCTGGCAGGAGTGGCTGCTGCAGCCCCTGAGCGACCGTGACCGCCAGGTCCTGCTGGGCCCGGTGCGGCCGGCCGCGGCCAGCCAGGCGCTGACGCTGGATGCCAGCCTCGTGAGGCTGGCCGAGGCGGTGGCCCAGGCGGTGCATGGGCTGGACGACGCGCTGGCCGCCGGCGCCGTGCGGCGGGAGGAATGGGCCCGCGTGCAGCCCGAGCCGGTCTGGGCCGAGGCGGTGGCGCTGGACCCGGATCGGCTGGCCGAGGCCTTGTTCGGCGGTGCCGGGCCGGCGCGCCGCGGGGCCATCGGCACGCTGGTCAACGCGATGCTGATCTCGGTCGAGGTGGAGGCCGACGCCACGCTGGACGAGCCCCTGCTGCACCACCGGGCGCAGTGGATCGCCCCGGCCGACGCCTTCCTGGCCCAGTTGCAGGCGGTGGTCACGCAGGCCTGGACCCGCTGGCCACCGGCGCAGGCCGCCGCCAGCGATGGGCGCCAGGCCCTGCAGCGCCTGTGGCACCGGGCCTGGACCGACCCGGCGCTGCTGGGCCTGCCGGCGCACGACAGCGTCCCCCCGGACGCCTGGGCACGCCTGCTGTGCGACCGGCTGTCCGGCCTGACCGACACGGCGGCCCTGCACCTGGCCGGCGTGGGCTGAGGCTTCGGCGGGCGGGATGTCGGACAATCGCGGGTCGTTCGACTCTCTGTCCCGGGCCTCGCCTGTTTCGCGAGCCACCCGGCCCCGCCATGACCTACAGCGTCAAGGAAATCTTCTACACCCTGCAGGGTGAGGGTGCCAATGCCGGGTGCCCGGCGGTGTTCTGCCGCTTCGCCGGCTGCAACCTCTGGAGCGGCCGCGAGGAAGACCGCGCCAGCGCCGTCTGCCAGTTCTGCGACACCGACTTTGTCGGCACCGACGGCACGCTGGGCGGCAAGTACGCCAGCGCCGAGGCCCTGGCCGAGCAGATCGCAGCCCAGTGGCCGGCCGGGGCCGGGCATCGGCTGGTGGTGCTGACCGGCGGCGAACCGCTGCTGCAGGTCGATGCCGCGCTGATCGACGCACTGCACGCGCGCCAGTTCCGCATCGCCGTCGAGACCAACGGCACCGTGGCGCCGCCCCCCGGGCTGGACTGGATCTGCGTCAGCCCCAAGGCCGGCAGCACCCTGGTGCTGCGCGCCGGGCAGGAGCTCAAGGTGGTGGTGCCGCAGCCGGGCCTGGACCTGGGGTCACTGGCCGAGCTGCCGTTCGAGCACCATTTCCTGCAGGCGATGGACGGCCCGCTGGCGCGTGAGAACACCGCCTGGGCCACCGCGCGCTGTCTGGCCGATCCGCGCTGGCGGCTCTCGGTGCAGACCCACAAGGTGCTGGGCATCCGCTGACCCGACCGCCGTCCACGACCTCCCGACGAAGATTGACCATGAAGTACGAACTCAGCCAGACCTTTTATTTCGAAGCTGCCCACACCCTGCACCGCACGGTGGATGTGGAGCCCAGCCTGCGCATCCACGGCCACACCTACATCGCCGAGGTGACGCTGGGCGGTGCGCCCGACGAGGGCGGCATGGTGGTGGACCTGGGCTACCTGCGCCGCAACATCGAGACCCTGCGCCGCGAGCTGGACCACCGCTTCCTCGACGAGGTGGCCGGCCTGGGCCCGGCCACGCTGGAGAATCTGTGCGCCTACCTCTGGCGTGCGATGGAGCTGGTCTACGGCGCCAAGCTGGTCTGTGTCGAGGTGCGCCGCGAGGCCAGCGGCGACCGCTGCCGGCTCACGCGCTGACGCTCAGCGCGCTTGCGCCACCAGCCGGTAGCCGATGCCTGTTTCGGTCATCAGGTGGCGCGGGCGCGAGGGGTCGGCCTCGATCTTCTTGCGCAGGTTGGCCATGTGCACCCGCACGTAGTGGGTGTCCTCGGTGTGGCCGGGGCCCCAGACGGCCTTGAGCAGCTGTTGGTGGGTGACCACCCGGTCGGGCTGGGCCGCCAGGTGGGTGAGCAGCCGGTACTCGATGGGTGTGAGGTGCAGCGCTTCGCCCGCGCGGGTGACGGTGCGGTGCACCAGGTCGATGGCGATGTCACCAAAGCGCTGGGTGGGTTCGCCCTGGGCGGTCTGCTGGCTGTGGCGGCGCAGTTGCGCCCGCACCCGGGCCAGCAGCTCGCCGCTGCCGAAGGGCTTGACCAGGTAGTCATCGGCGCCCGCATCCAGTGCCGCGATCTTGTCGGTCTCCTGGCTGCGCGCCGACAGCACGATGACCGGCACCGCCGACCACTGACGCAGGTCGCGGATCAGGTCCACCCCGTCGCCATCGGGCAGGCCCAGGTCCAGCACGATCAGCTCCGGGCGGCGGGTGCCGGCCTCGATCAGGCCGCGCTGCACGCCGTCGGCGGTGTGCACCTCCAGGCCCTGGCTTTCCAGCGCCAGGCGCACGAAGCGCAGGATGTCGGGGTCATCCTCGACGACCAGCACATGGGGCAGGGGCTCGCTCATGGGGCCGATGCTAGCGGGGTGGCGGTCAGGCTGCCATCGTCGCCCGGGGGCTGACCCACCGGCAGGCGCAGCGTGAAGCGGGCGCCGGCCAACCGGCCGTCCTCCCAACGGTTCTCGCCGGTGATGGTGCCGCCATGGGCCTGCACGATGGCGCGGCAGATCGCCAGGCCCAGGCCCACGCCGGGGGTGGCGCTCTCGCGCTGGCCGCGCTCGAACTTCTCGAACAGCGCCTCCTCGCGGCCTTGCGGCAGGCCGGGCCCGTGGTCGTCCACCTCGATCACCACCTGCGTGTCCTCCCGCCGGGCGCGGATCTCCACCGGGCTGCCGGCCGGGGTGTACTTGGCGGCGTTCTCCAGCAGGTTGACGAACACGCGCTGGAACAGCGCTGCATCCAGGGCCAGCAGCGGCAGCCCTTCGTCGAGCTGGACCTGCACCGGCCGCTCGCCCAGGAAGGGCTGGCATTCGGCCAGCGCACTGCCCACCACCTCCTCGAGCGGCTGCCAGTCGCGGCGCAGCTGCACCGTGCCGGCCTCCAGCCGGGCCATGTCCAGCAGGTTGCTGACCAGTGCGCTCATGCGCCGGGCCGACTGCTGGATGGCCTGCACGATCTCCTGCTGGGCCGGTGCCAGCGGCGGCGCGGTCCATTCCAGGGTCTCGGACAGGCCCTGCAGCGAGGCCAGCGGCGTGCGCAGGTCGTGTGACATGGCCGACAGCAGCGAGTTGCGCAGCCGCTCCGACTCCATCTGCAGCGTGCTGGCCTGGGCCACCTCGATGTAGTGGATGCGCTCCAGCGAGATCGCCAGCAGCGAGGCACAGGTCTCCAGCACGCGGCGCTGTTCCAGCCCCACCACGCCGGGCCGGCCGGGTTCCACGCACAGCACGCCGCGGGTGCGCATCGGCGCGCGCAGCGGCAGCATCAGGCAGGGGCTGGCGGGCAGCGTGTCGGTGCCGTGGCCAGCGGGCTCACTGCGGTCGAAGGCCCATTGGGCCACGGCCAGGTCCACCGTGGCCTGGCCGCCGGGCAGGGCCTGCAAGGGGCCGTCGTCGTCGGCCACCAGCAAGGTGGCGCGGGCACCGAACTCGGCGGCCAGAAAGCGCGCCCCGATGTCCGACACCTGCGCGGGCATCAGCGCGGCCGAGAGGTCACGCGCCATCTCATAGAGCCGGCGCACCCGGTGCTCGCGCTGCTGGGCCTCCTCGGCCTGGAACTTCAGCCCGGCCGTCAACTGGCCGACCACCAGGGCGACCACCAGCATCACGACGAAGGTCAGCAGGTACTGCACGTCGCTGACCGCGAACGAGAAGCGCGGCGGCACGAAGAACAGGTCGAACAGGCCCACGCCGACGAAGGCGGCCAGCACCGCCGGCCCGCGCCCGTGGCGCAGCGCCACGCCCACCACGCCGAGCAGGAACAGCATGACGATGTTGCTCAGCTCCAGCACCCGGGCCAGCGGCGTGCACAGCAGGGTGATCAGTGCGCAGGCCGCCAGTGCGGCGGCATAGCCGCGCCATTCGGGCGGCCCGCTGCGCGGCGTGGGTGCGGCAGGGCGCAGCGGCGTGCCCGCCGCCGGGGACAGGGCCACCTGCAGCACGTCCAGATCCTCGGCCAGCCCGGCGACCTGGCCGGCCAGCGTGGGCGGCCAGGGCCAGCGCCGCGGGCGGCGCCCGATCACCAGGCGCGAAAGGTTGTGCTCGCGCGCATAGCGCACCAGCGCCGGGCCGAGTTCGGTGGCCGGCACGGTGGCGATGCTGGCCCCCAGGTCCTGGGCCAGCTTCAGCACCTGTTGTGGGCGCTCGCGCTGCCGATCGGGCTGGCGGCGCAGGGCGGGCGTCTCCACATGCAGCGCATGCCAGGGCACGTCCAGCTGCGCGGCCAGGCGGGCGCAGCGGCGCACCACCTTCTCGGCACCATCGCCCGGGCCCACGCAGGCCAGCAGGGCCTCGCGGTTGGGCCACACCACCCGCACCGCGCTGCGGCGCCGGTAGTCCTGCATCTGGCCGTCCACCCGGTCGGCCGTGCGGCGCAGCGCCAGCTCGCGCAGGGCCAGCAGGTTGCCCTTGCGGAAGAAGTGCGCGGCGGCGCGCTCGGCCTGTTGCGGCAGGTAGACCTTGCCGGCCTTGAGCCGGTCCAGCAGCTCGTCGGGCGGCAGGTCCACCACCACCACCTCGTCGGCGGCGTCGAACAAGGTGTCGGGCACGGTCTCCCAGACCCGGATGCCGGTGATGCCGCTGACGATGTCGTTGAGGCTCTCCAGGTGCTGGACGTTCATCGTCGTCCAGACGTCCAGCCCGGCGTCGCGCAGTTCCTCCACATCCTGCCAGCGCTTGGGGTGGCGCGAGCCGGGGGCATTGCTGTGCGCCAGCTCGTCGAGCAGCACCAGCGCGCCCGCGTGCGTGCGGCCGAAGTCCAGCGCGGCGTCCAGGTCGAATTCGTCGAGCTGTCGGCCCCGGTAGGGCACGCTGCGGCGCGGCAGCTGCGGCAGGTCGCGGGCCATGACCTCGGTGTCCGGGCGGCCATGGGTCTCCACCAGCCCGACCACCAGCGGGGTGCCGGCCTGCAGCGCACTGCGCGCGGCGGCCAGCATGGCGTAGGTCTTGCCCACGCCGGCGCAGGCGCCGAAGAAGATCTTCAGCTTGCCGCGCCGGGCTTGGGCCTCGTCGGCCTGGACCTGGCGCAGCAGGGCGTCGGGATCGGGGCGGGGGTCGCCATTCATGCCGGATCAGGACCGGGGCGGCAGCGGGTGGCTGGCGTCCAGGTCCAGGTTGAGCTGCAGCACATTGACCCGCGGCTCACCCAGGAAGCCCAGCCAGGGGCGCTCGGTGTGGGCCTCGACCAGGGCGCGCAAGGCGTTCTCGGGCAGGCCCCGCAGCCGGGCGATGCGGGGCAGTTGGTAGTCGGCGGCGACGCGGCTGATGTGCGGGTCCAGCCCGCTGGCGGAGGCGGTCACCAGGTCCACCGGCACCGCGGCCGTCTGGCCCGGATCGGCCGCCTTCAGGGCGGCGATGCGCCCCTTCACCGCGTCGACCAGGGCGGGGTTGCTGGGGCCCAGGTTGGACCCTCCGGAATTGGCGGCGTTGTTCGGCATGGGGTTGGTGGCCGACGGGCGGCCCCAGAAGTGTGCCGGATCGCTGAAGGGCTGGCCGATCAGGCGCGAGCCGATGGCCTGGCCACCGCGCTGGATCAGGCTGCCGTTGGCCTGCGCGGGCAGGGCCGTCTGGGCCACGCCGGTCACGGCCAGCGGATAGGCCAGGCCGGTGACGAGCGACAGGGCGGCGAACAGCACGACGGCCGGGCGCCACAGGCCTTCGGCGTTGGACATGGGCGCGGCGGCCGGGGTTGCAGTGAGCGTGTTCATGGAGACTCCTTGGGGTCAGGCCAGGCCCAGGCCGGCGATCAGCAGATCGATGGCCTTGATGCCGATGAACGGCACGATGACGCCGCCCAGGCCGTAGATCAGCAGGTTGCGGCGCAGCAGCACGGCCGCACCCACCGCGCGGTAGGGCACGCCCTTCAAGGCCAGCGGGATCAGCGCGACGATGATCAGCGCGTTGAAGATCACCGCCGACAGAATGGCCGAGCCTGGGCTGGCCAGGTGCATCACGTTGAGCGCGCCCAGCGCCGGGTAGGTGCTGACGAAGGCCGCCGGGATGATGGCGAAGTACTTGGCCACGTCGTTGGCGATGCTGAAGGTGGTCAGCGAGCCGCGGGTCATCAGCATCTGCTTGCCGGTCTCGACGATCTCGATCAGCTTGGTGGGGTTGCTGTCCAGGTCCACCATGTTGCCGGCCTCCTTGGCGGCCTGGGTGCCGGTGTTCATCGCCACCGCCACGTCGGCCTGGGCCAGCGCGGGGGCGTCGTTGGTGCCGTCGCCGGTCATGGCCACCAGGCGGCCGGCGGCCTGGTGTTCGCGGATCAGGGCCAGCTTGGCCTCGGGCGTGGCCTCGGCGAGGAAGTCGTCCACCCCGGCCTCGGCGGCGATGGCGGCCGCGGTGAGCCGGTTGTCGCCGGTCACCATCACCGTCTGGATGCCCATGCGGCGCAGCTCGGCAAAGCGCTCGCGGATGCCGCCCTTGACGATGTCCTTGAGCTCGACCACACCCAGGGCCTGGCGGCCGTCGGCCACCACCAGCGGCGTGCTGCCGCGGCGGGCCACGTCCTCCACGCTGGTCTGCAGCGCCGCGGGCCAGTCGCCGCCCAGGGCTTCGACATGGCGGCGCACTGCGTCGGCCGCGCCCTTGCGCAGCACCCGGGGCGTGCCGCCAGCCTGCGGCAGATCGGCCCCGCTCATGCGGGTCTGCGCGGTGAAGGGCACGAACTCGGCCTGCAGCGTGGCCAGCTCGCGTTGGCGCAGCTGGAAGCGCTGCTTGGCCAGCACCACGATGCTGCGCCCTTCGGGGGTTTCATCGGCCAGCGAGGCCAGCTGGGCCGCATCGGCCAGTGTCATCTCGCTCACGCCCGGGGCGGGCACGAAGGCGGCGGCCTGGCGGTTGCCCAGCGTGATGGTGCCGGTCTTGTCCAGCAGCAGCACGTCCACGTCGCCGGCGGCCTCCACCGCCCGGCCGGAGGTGGCGATGACGTTGGCCTGCATCATGCGGCTCATGCCCGCCACGCCGATGGCCGAGAGCAGGCCGGCGATGGTGGTCGGGATCAGGCAGACCAGCAGGGCCACCAGCACCACCAGGCCCACCGGCTGGCCGGCGCCGGAGGCCTGCACGCTGAAGACGGAGTAGGGCAGCAGCGTGGCCACCACGCCCAGGAAGACGATGGTCAGCGCCACCAGCAGGATGGTCAGCGCGATCTCGTTGGGCGTCTTCTGCCGCTTGGCGTTCTCCACCATCGCGATCATGCGGTCGACGAAGGTCTCGCCCGGGTTCACCGTGACGCGCACCACGATCCAGTCCGACAGCACACGGGTGCCGCCGGTGACCGAGCTGAAGTCGCCGCCGGATTCGCGGATGACCGGGGCCGATTCGCCGGTGATGGCGCTCTCGTCCACCGAGGCGACGCCGTCCACCACCTCGCCGTCGGCGGGGATCACGTCGCCGGCTTCCACCAGCACATGCTGGTCCTTGCGCAGCGCATCGGCCTCCAGCGGGTGCCACTTGAGCTGGCCTTGCGGCGTGCCACGCTGGTAGTCGGTCAGGCGCTTGGCCCAGGTCTGGCGCTTGAGGCCGCGCAGGCTGGCGGCCTGGGCCTTGCTGCGGCCCTCGGCCAGGGCTTCGGCAAAGTTGGCGAACAGCACGGTGAACCACAGCCACACCGCCACGCCGAGCGTGAAGCGGCTGGGCTGGGCGGCGGCCAGGGCGGTGGTGAAGGCGCTGCCGACATAGACGACGAACATCACCGGGTTGCGCCACTGCACGCGCGGGTCCAGCTTCTTCACGGCATCGACCAGGGCCGGGCGCACCAGCGCCGGGTCGAACAGGGTCAGGGTTGTACGGGACATGGGGGCTCCTTCAATGTGCCCACAGGGCGAGGTGCTCGACCACCGGCCCCAGGGCCAGGGCGGGCACGTAGTTCAACAGGCCCACCAGCAGCACCGTGCCGATCAGCAGCACGATGAACAGCGGACCGTGGGTGGGCAGCGTGCCCTCGGTCACGGCCAGGCGCTTCTTGGCGGCCAGCGAGCCCGCGATGGCCAGCACCGGCACGATCACCCCAAAGCGGCCCAGCGCCATCGCGACGGAGAGCATCAGGTTGTAGAACAGCGAGTTGGCCGACAGGCCGGCAAAGGCGCTGCCGTTGTTGTTGGCCGCCGAGCTGAAGGCGTAGAGCACTTCCGAGAAGCCGTGCGCCCCCGGGTTGGCCAGGCCGGCCCGGCCGGCGTCGGTCAGCACCGCCACCGCGGTGCCGGCCAGCACCAGCAGCGGCGTGACCAGGATGGCGATCGCCACCATCTTCATCTCGAAGATCTCGATCTTCTTGCCCAGGTACTCGGGCGTGCGGCCGATCATCAACCCGGCGATGAACACCGCCATGATGGCGAACACCAGCATGCCGTACAGGCCGGAGCCGACGCCGCCGAACACCACCTCGCCCAGCTGCATCAGCACCAGTGGCACGGCGCCGCCCAGCGGGGTGAACGAGTCGTGCATGGCGTTCACCGCGCCGCAGGAGGCGGCGGTGGTGATGGTGGCGAACAGGCTGGAGGCATTGATGCCGAAGCGCACCTCCTTGCCTTCCATGTTGCCGCCGCTCTGCAGGGCGCTGGCCTGCTGGTCCACGCCCAGGGCGCTCAGCCCGGGGTTGCCCTGCTGCTCGGCCGCGGTGGCCAGCACCGCCATCACGACGAACATCGCCGTCATCGCGCCCAGCACCGCCCAGCCTTGGCGAGGGTCGCCCACCATCCGGCCGAAGACGAAGCACAGCGCGGCCGGGATCAGGAAGATGGCGAGCATCTGCAGGAAGTCGGCCAGCGGCGTCGGGTTCTCAAAGGGGTGGGCCGAGTTGGCGTTGAAGAAGCCGCCGCCGTTGGTGCCCAGCATCTTGATGGCCAGCTGCGAGGCCACCGGGCCCATGGCCAGGGTCTGGTGCTGGTCCTGCTTGTCCTGCAGCACCGTCTGGCCCTGGGCGTCCTTCACGGGCAGGCCATCCTCGCCCAGGCGGGGTTCCTGCCACTGGAAGGCTTCGACCGTCTGCACGGTGGCGTAGGGCCGGAGGTTCTGGATCACGCCCTGGCCGACCATGGCCAGCGCGAACACGAAGGACAGCGGCAGCAGCACCCACAGCGTGGCGCGGGTCAGGTCCACCCAGACGTTGCCGATGGCCTGGGCCGAATGGCGCGCGAAGCCGCGCACCAGCGCCACCACCACCGCGATGCCGGTGGCCGCCGACAGGAAGTTCTGCACCGTCAGTGCCAGCATCTGGGTCAGGTAGGCCATCGTGCTTTCGCCGCCATAGGCCTGCCAGTTGGTGTTGGTGACGAAGCTGACCGCGGTGTTGAAGGCCAGGTCGGGGGCCACCGCTGGCAGGCCCTGCGGGTTGAGCGGCAGCACGTCCTGCAGCCGCTGCAGCGCAAACACGGCCAGCACCCCCAGCGCGTTGAACAGCAGCAGGCCGAGGGTGTAGCGCTGCCAGCCCGATTCCTGGTCGGCGCGCACGCCGGCCAGGCGGTAGAGCGGGCGCTCCACCCTGTGGCCAGGCCGGAAGCGCCCGGCCATCACCGCGTCGATCCAGCGTGCCAGGGGCCAGGCGGCCACCAGCAACACCGCCAGAAAGGCGGCCAGTTGCATCCAGGCCGCGGCGGTCATGAGAAGTCCTCCGGCCGCAGCAGGGCGGCGACGAGGTAGACGAGCAGCGCCAGCGCGAGGGCGGCGGCTGTCCATTCCAGCGGGTCCATGAGATCCTCCAAAGTGTTGGAGGAATGCTAGGAAGCGCCGCATCAAGGCGCGGACAAGATTCCCGCGGCCGGCGTCAAGAAACCATCAAGACGCGCCCGCCTCCCGGCGTCGCGGCCGGCGCTCAGAACAGCGTGGCGGTGCTGCCCTGCTCGCGGTCGTAGTCGGGCACCTCTGCCAGGCCGGTGCGGGTGTCGGTCTGGGTCTCGAAGCAGAAGAAGCGGTCCCGGCCCAGCGATTTGGCGGTGTAGAGCGCCGCATCCGCGCGCGAGAGCAGCGACTCGATGGTGGTGTTGCCATCGGGCACGACGGTGGTGATGCCACCGGACAGCGTGACGCAGGTCCGGCCATCGGTGGCCGGGTGCGGCAGGGCCAGCTGGTGGATCAGGCGCTGCAGTCCCTTGGCGAAGTACATCGCGCCGGAGTGCGAGGTGCCCGGCAGCAGGATCACGAACTCCTCGCCGCCGAAGCGCCCAGCCAGGTCGCGCGGGCGGCGGGAGGTCTCCCCCAACACCTGGGCGATGCGGATCAGGCACTGGTCGCCCTGCAGGTGACCGGCCGTGTCGTTGTAGGCCTTGAAGTTGTCCACATCGCACAGGATCAGCGTCAGCGGCTGGTGTTCGCGCCGGGCGGTGCGCAAGGCCTCGTCGAGCCGGATGTCCAGGCCACGGCGGTTGGCCAGCCCGGTCAGCGGGTCGTGCAGCGACTGGACCTGCAGGTCGGCATTGCTGGCGCGCAGCTGGTCGGTCAGGATCTGCAGCTGGTGGTGCAGGCTCCACAGGCGTTGCATGGCGCGCAGCTTGGCCTGCAGCACCACCGGTGAGACCGGCTTGAACAGGTAGTCGTCGCCACCCGCCTCGATGCCGGCGGCCAGGTCCACGTCCGACACGCAGCCCGACAAGAACAGGATCGGCGTCCAGCCCTCGGGCTCGGCCTGGCGGATCTGCTGGGCGGCCCAGTGGCCGTTGTGGCCGGGCATTGCCACGTCCAGCAGCACGGCATCGGGCCGCAGGCTGGTGAACAGGGCGACCGCGTCCTCGGCATTGCCGGCCTCCACCACGTCATGGCCCATGGCCTGCAATTCGGCGCTCAGTGCGGCGCGGTGGGACAGCTGGTCGTCAACCAGCAACACCTTCAGACGGACAGCGTCGGGGCGGGCCATGGGGTACAGCAGGGGCGTGCGTGAGCGGGGGAGATACCCCGCATGTCCCTGCTTATCGGCTCGGACCGGGGAAAACTTGAGTCAGCAGGCGGCCGGCGTCTGGGCGGGGGCCGGTTCGGGCTTGACCCGCAGCGCCCAGACCACCCCGGCCACCAGCAGCCCGATGCCGGCCAGCGTGGCCGGGGCCGGCCACTGCTGGCGCAGCAGGTAGGCATAGCCCAGGGCCGAGAGTGTCTCGAACACGATCAGTTGGCCCACCAGCGTGGTGGGCAGGCGCTGACTGGCCTCGTTCCAGCACAGCGTGCCCAGCCAGGAGGCCAGCAGGCCGATCGTGAACATCGCCCCGACATAGGGCCCCGGCCGTGGCCCCAGCGGCATCGGCCAGGCCGGCTCGGCGAGGGCGAAGACGACCCAGGTCAGGGCGAAGCCCAGCGCCGCCAGCGGCAGCGTGGCCAGGCCCTGCGCCGTGGCCCAGGCCCGCGGGCTGCGCTCGGCATGGGCGCGCAGCCAGTCGGCATTGCGCAGCGGATACCAGGTCCAGCAGACCACGGCGCCCCCGGCCAGCAGCGCCCCCAGCGCATAGCGGCCCAGGTCGGCCTGCGGGTCGGCGCGCAGGTGGTCCAGCTCCACCTGGTTGACCAGCGCCAGGCCGGTGGCGATCAGGGCCAGCGAGGGCAGCAGCTTGCGCCAGGGCAGGCGGCCGTCCCGCCGGGCGTCGCGCAGGTTGGCGCTGACCGCGATCACCACCGGCAGGGTGCCGATGATCATCGTCGGCAAGGGCCCGCCCGCCCGCTGCAGGGCCGAGGCCAGGAACAGGTAATAGACGATGTTGCCCACCAGCGAGAGCTTGGCGGCCTCCAGCCAGTCGGCCCGGCCGAGCCGGCGCAGCTCGGCCCGGTCCAGCCAGGCCAGCGGCAGCGCGATCAGGCCGAAGGCCAGGTAGCGGCCGAAGGACAGCATCACGGCCGGGTAGTCGTGCAGCCACAGCGGGCCGACGAACACCAAGCCCCACATCAGGCCGGCGGCCAGCGCGAAGAAGATTCCCATTCCCATGATGGCCGCGAGCTTAGGCGTTCCGGTCCGGGCGGTCTTGTACCGTCTTGCTCAGCCGGCCAGGCCGCGCGCCAGCGGCCAGAGCTGCCAGGCCAGCCCCAGCATCATCGCGCCGATCAGGCCGTCCAGCAGCTGCCAGGCCCGGGGCCGGGCGAACCAGGGCGCCAGCCAGCGCGCGCCATAACCCAGGGTGGTGAACCACAGCGCGCTGGCGCTGGCCGCCCCGGCCACGAAGGCGCCGCGCGCCGCCCAGCTCGGCTGCTGCGCCCCGACCGAGCCGACCAGCAGCACCGTGTCCAGGTAGACATGCGGGTTCAGCAGCGTGAAACCGGCCAGCTGCAGCAGGGCCTGGCGCCGGCTCAGCGGGGCCGTGGCGCCGGCCTGCAGGCTGCCGGGCCGGCGCGCCGACCACAGGGCCCGCAGGCCGTAGGCCAGCAGGAACAGCATGCCGGCGCCGGCCAGCACGCGGGCCAGGGTGGGGTGGCCGCCGATCAGGCCGGCCAGACCGGCCACGCCGGCGGCCATCAGCAGCGCGTCGGCGGCCACGCAGGCCAGCACCAGCGGGCCGACATGGGCCCGCTGCAGGCCCTGGCGCAGCACGAAGGCGTTCTGGGCGCCGATGGCGACGATCAGGCCCAGCGACAGGGCCAGGCCATGGCTGGCCGCGTTCCACAGCGGCGCGGCACCGGCCGGTGCCGGAACGGGAAGCAGGACGGAAGACATCATGGGCGCGCAGCATGCCCGGCCCGCCGCCAGGGGGCCAGTTAGACTTGCTTCAGCCGCGGTAGCGTGGCTGAACCGCCTCTTTTCTACCCGCGCACCATGTACGACTACACCCTGCTCGAAGCCCTGGCCGCCGTGGTGCGCGAAGGCAGTTTCGAGCGGGCTGCGCGGGCCCTGCACCTCACCCCCTCGGCGGTGTCGCAGCGGGTGCGCCTGCTGGAGGAACGCGCCGGCCAGGTGCTGGTGGTGCGCGACACCCCCACCCGCGCGACCGAGGCCGGCGCCCGGCTGTGCCGTCACCAGGAGCAGGTGGCCTTGCTGGAGCGGGCGCTGGCGGCCGAGCTGCCCGGCGCCGGGCCGAGTGGCGGCCAGCGGGTCACGCTGCCGATCGCGGTCAATGCCGACAGCCTGGCCACCTGGTTCGTGCCGGCCGCCGCCCGCATCGCCGACGGGCTGGACCTGCTGCTGGACATCAGCCTGGAGGACCAGGACCACACCGCCGAGCGTCTGCGCCGCGGCGAGGTGGTGGCCGCCGTCACCGCGCTGGACAAGCCCGTGCCGGGCTGCCGCAGCGTGCCGCTGGGCACCTTGGATTACCGCGCCACCGCCAGCCCGGCCTTTTGCGCGCGCTGGTTCGCGGCCGGCGTGGATGCCGCCACCCTGGCCCAGGCGCCCAGCCTGA
Source organism: Ideonella benzenivorans (assembly GCF_020387415.1). Taxonomy (GTDB): domain Bacteria; phylum Pseudomonadota; class Gammaproteobacteria; order Burkholderiales; family Burkholderiaceae_C; genus Ideonella; species Ideonella benzenivorans. The sequence goes on from NZ_JAGWCB010000006.1 coordinate 435,489, forward strand.
CCTTCAGCCGGCGCGACCGTTTGCAGACCGCGTGGGTGGCCCAGTGGCTGGGCACGGCCGAGGCCCCGGCGCTGCCCACGCACTGGCTGCCGTCCACCCAGGCCTTCGTCGACGCCAGCCTGGCCGGCCTGGGCTGGGGCATGAACCCCGAGCCCTTGGTGCGGGAGGCGCTGGCCCAGGGCTGTTTGCAGGAGCTGGTGCCGGGCCGGCCGCTGGGGGTGCCGCTGTACTGGCAGTGCCGGCAAGGCCTGCCGGTGGCGGCGGCGCTGACCCGTGAGGTGCTGGCGGCCGCTGCCGCGGTGTTGCCGGCCAGCGCGGCCCCCAGCCGCTGACGCAGGGCCTCAGCCCCGCGGGGTGGGGCGCACGCCGATCTCGCGCTGGTAGCGCGCCGGCGTGATGCCGTACATCGCCGCGAAGCGCCGGGTCAGGTGGGCCTGGTCGGTCAGGCCCACGGCGGCGGCGGCCTCGGCCGGGGCCTGGCCCCGGGCCAGCAGGCGCTTGGCCTCGGCCAGCCGCTGGGCCATCAGCCATTGGTGCGGGCTGACCTGGTGGTGGGCGCTGAAGCTGCGCTGGAAGTGGCAGGGGCTCATGCCGGCCAGCGTCGCCATCTCGGGCAGGCGCCAGGCATGGGCCAGGTCGTCCCGCAGCCGGGCCAGCAGCGGCCGGAAGTCGGCCACCAGGCCGGGCGTGGGGCCCCGGGCCTCGGCCAGCGGCTGCAGCAGGTCCAGGCACCGGGCCAGCAGATCGTCCTGCAGGCCGATGTCGCCGGCGTCGGTGGCCTCCCACAGGGCCCCAAGCGCCTGGCCGAAGCGTTGCGCCCGGCGGGCGTCGCGCCGCACCGCCTCGCGGAAGTGCCAGGCCGGGGCCGCCTCGCCCAGGTGGGCCTGCAGCACAGCCTCGTCGACATAGAGCATGCGGTAGGTCCAGCCCTGCGGGCAGGCCGGGGCGCCGGTGTGCAGCTCGCCCGGCTGCATCAGCACCAGCGCATCGGCCGGGGCCTCGTGGTCCTGGCCGCGGTAGTGGAAGCGCTGGGCGCCGGCCTCGACCATGCCCAGGCCATAGCCATCGTGGGCATGCGGGTCGAAGGCATGACGCAGGATGCGGGCGCGGTAGAGCTCCACCCCGGGCAGCGCGGCCGGGCGGCGGAAGCTGGCGCGATCGCTCGCGTGCGGGAAGCGGTCGGGCACGACCTCCAGGGTGGGCATGGCGGGGGCATCTTCCCACGTCGCGTACAGTCTCGCCCGTGAAGTCTCCTCAAGCATTGATCGAATTGAAGGCGGTGGACCGCCGCTACGAAACCGGGCTGCAGGCCCTGCAGGACGTGAACCTGCGCATCGCCCCGGGCGAGTTCGTCAGCCTGCTGGGCCCCTCGGGCTGCGGCAAGAGCTCGCTGCTGCGCGTGCTGGCCGGGTTGGACCCGATCAGCGCCGGCCAGGTGCTGCGGGCCGGCCAGCCGGTGCGCGGCCCGGTGCGCGACACCGGCTTCGTGTTCCAGGAGCCGACGCTGATGCCCTGGGCGGACGTGCAAAGCAATGTCGAACTGCCGCTGCGCCTGCAAGGGGTGGCGGCCGAGCCCCGGGCCGAGGCCGCGCGGGCGGCGCTGGCGCGCGTGGGCCTGCTGGACTTCGCGCAGTCCATGCCGCGTGAGCTCTCTGGCGGCATGAAGATGCGCGCCTCCATCGCCCGGGCCCTGGTCACGCAGCCCGCGCTGCTGCTGCTCGACGAGCCCTTCGCCGCGCTGGACGAGATCACCCGTTTCGGCCTGAACCAGGCCCTGCTGGACCTCTGGCACCCCGAGGGCCAGGCCCCGGCCTTCACCACCGTGTTCGTGACCCACAGCGTGTACGAGGCGGTGTTCCTCAGCCAGCGCGTGCTGGTGATGAGCGCCCGTCCCGGCCGCATCCTCGACGAGGTGGTGGTGGACGGTCCGGCCCACCGCACGCCGGCCTTCCGCCAGAGCGAGGCCTTTGCCACCGCCTGCGCCCGGCTGAGCGAAGCGCTGGCCCGCGCGGCCGGGGAAGCGGTCCTTGGCTGACACCGGGCGCGGGTCTGGCCGCCGGGCGCGCCGCGCCCGCTGGCTGGCCCCCACGCTGGCCGTGGGGCTGGCCCTGGCGGGCTGGGAGGCCGCGGTGCGGGTCTGGGACATCCCGCCCTACCTGCTGCCGGGGCCGCTGCTGGTGTTGCAGACGCTGTGGGCCAACGCCGGCTCGCTGCTGGCGAGCTGGTGGGTCACGGTGCGCATCACCTTCAGCGCGCTGGCGCTGGCCTGCGCCGGCGGCGTGGGGCTGGCGGCGTTGTTCGCGCTGTCGCCCTGGCTGGAGTGGAGCCTGACCCCGTTCGCGGTGGTGCTGCAGGTCACGCCGGTGATCGCGGTGGCGCCGCTGATCATGATCCTGACCGACAGCGCCGAGGCCACGGTGCTGATCTGCGCCTGGATCGTCGCCTTCTTCCCGCTGCTGGCCAACACGCTGGCCGGGCTGCGCAGCGCCGACGCCGGCCTGCGCGAGCTGTTTCGCCTCTACCAGGCCAGCCGCTGGCAGACGCTGCGCTTTCTGCTGATCCCGTCGGCCCTGCCGTACTTCCTGGCTGGCCTGAAGATCGCCGGCGGCCTGAGCCTGATCGGCGCGGTGGCGGCCGAGTTCACCGCCGGCGCTGCCGGCCGCAACACCGGCTTGGCCTCGCGCATCCTGGAGGCGGCCTTCCGCACCGAGATCCCGAAGATGTTCGCGGCCCTGCTGCTGGTGGCCGCCACCGGGGTGCTGATCCACCTGGGCTTCGAGCTGCTGGGCCGCTGGCTGCTGCGGCGCTGGCACGACAGCGCGCGGGACTGAACGCCCCGCAGACACCGCCGGATACACACGGTGACCGAGGCGAAACCCTCAAACCGCGCCGGGCCCGGATGAGCTGTCATCTGGCATGGCTAGCCTGCGGGCCACGATGAACACCCTCCCTCCTGTTTCCCTTCCCCTCGCGGGCCAGGTGGCCCTGGTCACCGGGGCCAACACCGGCATCGGCCGCGTGATCGCCCGTGAGCTGGCCCGCCAGGGCGCGCGGGTCTTCCTGGCCTGCCGCAGCGCCGAGCGAACGGCCGAGGTGCAGGCCGAGATCGACGCCCTGCCCGGGGCCCGGCCCGCGCCCTGGCTGCCGCTGGAACTGGGCGACTTCGCCTCGGTGGGCGACTGCGCGCAGCGCTTCCTCGACCAGGGCCTGCCGCTGCACCTGCTGGTCAACAACGCCGGCCTGGCCGGGGCCCGTGGCCTGACGCGCTCGGGCTTCGAGATGGCCTTCGGCGTGAACCACATGGGGCATTTCCTGCTGACCCAGCGCCTGCTGCCGGCGCTGCGGGCCGCCGGGGCCGCGCGCATCGTCACCATCGCCAGCCGCGCCCACCGCCGGGTGGACGGCATTCCGTTCGAACACCTGCGCGAGCCGACCCGCTCGGCCACCGGCATCCCCGAGTACAGCGTCTCCAAGCTGGCCAACCTGCTGTTCAGCGCCGAACTGGGGCGGCGCCTGGCGGGCAGCGGCGTCGCCACCTATGCGGTCCACCCCGGCGTGGTGGCCTCGGACATCTGGCGCACCGTGCCGGCGCCGCTGCGCCCGCTGTTCCACTGGCTGCGCCGCATGATCACGGTGGACGAGGGCGCCCGCACGCCGCTGCGCTGCGCCACCGACCCCGCGCTGGCCGGCCAGTCCGGCCTGTACTGGAGCGACGGCGCGCCGGCCCAGCCCAGCCCCGCCGGGCGCGACGAAGCCCTGGCCCGCGCGCTGTGGCAACACAGCGAGGACTGGACGCACTGAGCCGGGGCCCAAGTCCCTGGCGCCGCAGCGGCCGGCGGCCCTCGCTACCATGTGCCGCCATCAGGAGGATGTCGCGATGACGCGGATGCAACGGGGGGCCCGCCGGGCCGTGCTGCTGGGGGTGGCGCTGGGGTCGCTGTGGTGGGCCGGGGTGGCCGGCGCGCAGGACAAGGTGGTCTTTGCCACCAACTGGAAAGCGCAGGCCGCGCACGGCGGCTTCTACCAGGCGCAGGCCGATGGCACCTATGCCCGCTACGGCCTGGCGGTGGAGATCCGCCAGGGCGGGCCGCAGGTCAACAACCGGCCGCTGCTGCCGGCCGGCAAGATCGACTTCCTGATGACCGGCAACCTGCTGCACAGCTTCGACAACGTGAAGAACGGCGTGCCCGTCATCACGGTGGCCAGCCTGTTCCAGAAGGACCCGCAGGCGCTGATGGCCCACCCGGGCCAGGGCTACCAGACCTGGGCCGACCTGAAGAAGGCGCCGGTGGCCTACATCGCCAAGGACGCGCAGTTCTCCTGGTGGGCCTGGCTGAAGGCCGAGCAGGGCTTCAAGGACGAGCAGCTGCGGCCCTACAACTACAACCTGGGGCCCTTCCTGGCGAATCCGAAAAGCATCCAGCAGGGCTATGCGGTGGAGGAGCCGATCAGCATCCGCAAGCAGGGCGGCTTCGCGCCGCTGACCTTCCTGCTGGCCGACCACGGCTACAGCACCTACAGCACGACGATCGAGACCCGGGTCGAGACGGTGCAGAAGAAGCCCGACCTGGTCAAGCGCTTCGTCGAGGCCTCGATCCTGGGCTGGGTGCATTACCTCTACGGCGACCGGCGCGCCGCCGACGCGCTGATCCTGAAGGACAACCCGGAAATGGACCAGGCCACCATCGACCAGTCGGTGGCCTTGATGAAGTCGCTGGGCATCGTCGACAGCGGCGACAGCCTGACGGCCGGCATCGGCGCGATGAAACCCGAGCGCATCCAGGACTTCTACGACAAGATGGTGCGCGCCGGCCTGTACCGGCCGGGCGAGGTGGACCTGAAGAAGGTCGCCACCTTCCAGTTCGTCAACCACGGCCTGGGGCTGGACGAGAAGAAGCGCCTGCTGGCCCCGGCCCGCGCCCCCAAGAAGCCCTGAGCATGAAAAAGCCCCGCAGGATCGCTGCGGGGCCGGGCATCCAGCGTGGTTCAGGGGGTCACTTGAATTTGTACTGGGCGCCGATGTAGAAGAAGCGACCGCGCGGGTCGGTGTAGCTCGGGTCGTAGCCCGAGATGAAGAACCAGGCCTGCTGTGAGAACGGCGGGGCGGCGTCGAACAGGTTCTTGACGCCGCCACGCAGCGTGAAGGCCTCGTTCACGGTCCAGGCGCCGGTCAGGTCCCACAGCGAGTAGGCCCCGACCCGGCGGTCGGGCTTGCCCACAATGCTCTGGTCCGTGTAGCCCGACAGGTGGCTGTTGGACAGGGTGGCGCTGTAAGGGCCCTGTTCCCAATCCACCGCCAGCGTGTGCCGCCAGCGCTGCACCACGCCATCGTTGATGAAGTGGCCGAGGTTGCTGACGTACGGGTCGCCGTTGCCGGTCTGCTGCTTGGACTTCAGGGTCCAGGTGCCGTTCAGCCGGAAGCCCAGGGTGCCGAAGCCGCTGCGCAGTCCGCTGATGCCGGCGCCCAGGTCCAGGCCCGAGATGAACTGCCGGCCGCGGTTCTCCTTGACCAGGTCGATGTGGTCGATCCAGCCCGTGTCATCGCGGTGCACCAGATCGCCGTACTTGTCCGGGTTGGCCAGGATCACGTCGGCACCCAGGGTGCTGATCAGGTCGCGCTTGGCGATGTTCCAGTAGTCCAGGCTCAGGTTGACTCCGGCGGTGGGTTCCAGCACCGCGCCCAGCGAGAACTGGCGCGAGCGCTCCGGCTTGAGTTGGGCGTTGCTGTACTGGTAGGTGGTCCAGGTGTCCGAGCAATCGGTCACGGTGTTGTCCGGGCTCTGCGCCATGCAGACCGGGTCCACCAGCGTGGCAGCCGTGCTCTGGCTCACCGGGCGGTACAGATCCGACAGGCTCGGAGCGCGGAAGCCGGTGCCCGCCGAGGCCCGCAGCAGCAGTTCCTTCATTGGCAGGTATTTCAGCCCGACCTTCGGGCTGGTGGCGCTGCCAGTCACCTGGTACTTCTCGTAGCGCAGCGCGGCGGTCAGTTCCAGCGTCTTGGAGAGGGGGGCGCTCAGTTCGGTGAAGACCGCGGCCACGTTGCGGCCATGCCCGAAGTCCAGGTCGCTGCCGGCGGAGGCCTCGCCGAGGATCAGTTCATCGGCCAGCGCCTGGGACTGGTGGTAACGCTGGGTCTCGCGGCGGAACTCCCCGCCCAGCGCCAGGCTGAGATCGCCGCCGGCCAGGGCCATCAGTGGCCGGCTGGCCTTGAAGTCCAGGCTGTCCATCACCCCCACCGCGCGCCGCACCTCGCCGCGGATCTGGGCGGCCTCGTAGAGGGCCAGGCCGGCCGCGCTGGACGGGCCGAAGGCGTTGAGCGTGCCGTTGGCAAAGCCGTCCAGGACCATCTGCTCGTTCAGGTAGCCCTGGTGGTCACGGTCGGAGACGGTGCTCAGGCTGTGGTTGAACGCCAGCTCGTAATCCCAGTTGGCCAAGGTGCCGTTGAGGCCGGCCACATAGCGCTGGGTGGTGGAGACCAGCTCGCTCTCGCGCGCGCCGGCCTCGGCCAGGCGCAGGCGGACGTTGACGATGCGGTTGACATCGTCGGCCGGCAGGCTGGCCAGGCTGGTACCCGCCAGGGCCGGCACCAGCGACACGTCCATCGTCGCATCCACCCGGTTCGGGGTGCCGGAGTACAGCGTGCGGGCCCGCGCATAGGAGGCTTCTGCGAACAGCTGGTGGCCACCGCCCAGGTCCAGCACACCCCGGCCGAACAGGTTGGTCTTCTCCGACTCCGGGTAGAGCTCGATGTCCCGCATGTAGTCGTAGGTGCAGCCGTCCACACCGCCGATGCCGTCGGGCAGGTAGAGGGTGGCGGGCGGGTTGCAGCCGGTGGCCGCGGCCGGGTTGATCGTCGTGCTGTCGATCACCGTCTTGCCATTGGTCGAGAAGCCTTCGGCCACCAGCGTGTCGAACTGGGTCTGGCCGTCCTCCCGGTCCAGCCGGATGTTGGCCGGGAAGCCGGCGCTGGACAGCAGGTCGGGCAGGCGCCCGGGGATGTTCAGGTCCTTGATGAAACGGCGCTGGCTGGCGTTCAGGCTCTGGGTCTTCTGCAGGTCCACCACACCGAAGATGTTGAAGCCGTCGAGGCCGTAGTCGCCAAAGCCGCCGGCCAGCGAGGCCGTCTTCTTGCCGCCGCCGCCTTCGCTGGTGTCACCATAGGAGACGTTGACCTCGGCGCCCTGGTAGTCCCTGCGGGTGATGAAGTTGATCACGCCGCCGATGGCGTCGCTGCCGTACAGCGAGGAGGCGCCGTCCAGCAGCACCTCCACCCGCTGGATCGCAGCCGCGGGGATGCTGTTCAGGTCCACGCCGCTGGCGTCGCCCGGCGAGGCGAAGTTGGCCATGCGCCGGCCGTTGAGCAGCACCAGCGTGGAGGACACGCCCAGGCCGCGCAGGTTGGCGGCATTCATGCCCATCTGGTCATGGAAGCCGCCGGTGCCGATGCTGGCGCCATCGGTCATGTTGGCGGCCGAGGCGCTCAGGCGGGCCACGATCTCCGCCGCCGTCGTCAGCCCGGCCTTGTCGATCTGGTCGCGGGTGATGACCTGCACCGGCAGGGCGGTCTCGCCGTCGATGCGCTTGATGGCCGAACCGGTGATTTCGATGCGCTGCGGCTTGGCCGCGGTGTCGGTCTCACTTTGGGCCAGGGCGGCACCGGTTCCGGTGGCGACCAGTGTCAGCAAAGCGGCATGCACCGCGAGGACGCCCAGGCGGGGGCGCGGACAGGGAGAACGGCGGCACGGGTGTGCCGACACGGTGCGGGCCATGGAATCCCTCCGGGGCTGTGTGAAGCCGGTGTGTCTGTGGGTGTCCGGAGTCTAGGAAGCCAGGGCCCTGCCGGTCACGGTGCCGTCACCGGGCCGTCGCGAAAGCGCAACTTGGCGTCGCCTGGGTGCAACTGGCTGTGGTCCGCACACCAAGACCGTCGCCCGGTTTGCGGCCAAGCGACATCTTCTTTTGCAATCGCACCATTTGACGCACGGCGCGGTGGTATCCCACCCCGGCCGGTGCCAAGATGGCAGCCTGGAACCTTCGGACTTTCGTCTGCCTCGCATGCACCACTTCATTGCCGAACGTCTTGCCCGCCGTCGGGTGCTGTTGTCCCTGGTCTTGTCCGTCACCGCCACCTGGGTGCAGGCGGCGCCCGCGTCCAAACCTGTCACGCCGGCCCAGGGCTATGCGGTCGTGATCGGCGGGGCGCTGAAGGCCGACAACGAGGAGGTCTGGAACAAGGTGGTGGCGCTGGCCGGTGGCAAGGGCTCGCACTGGGTGGTGCTGGCCACCGCCTCCGAGGCGCCGGACAAGACCGGACGCCGGCTGGCCGACCTGCTGGAGCGCCAGGGGGCGGTGGTCGATGTGCTGCCGGTGGCCCCGGCGCTGAAATGGGTCGACCTGGACAAGGCCGTGCGCGACAAGTCGCTGCTGGAGGTGGTCAACAACGCCGACGGCATCTTCTTCTCCGGCGGTGCGCAGGAGCGCATCGTCGACACCTTCGCGCCCGGCGGCCGCAGCACGCCGATGCTGGAAGCCATCTGGGATGTCTACCGCCGCGGCGGGGTGGTGGCGGGCACTTCGGCGGGCGCCGCGATCATGAGTGCGGTGATGTTCCGGGATGCGCCCAGCGTGATCAATGTGATGAAGGGGCAGCTGCACGACGGCAAGGAGGTGGACCGAGGCCTGGGCTTCGTCGGCTCCAATCTGTTCGTGGACCAGCACTTCCTCAAGCGTGGCCGCTTCGGTCGCATGATCCCGCTGATGCTGGCCAAGGGCTACAAGCTGGGCCTGGGCGTGGACGAGAACAGCGCCGCGATCGTGCACGGCGACGACATCGACGTGATCGGCGCCAAGGGGGCGCTGCTGGTCGACCTCAACGACGTCGAGACCGACGCCAAGGTCAACGCGCTGAACGTGACCGGCGCCCGCCTGACCTACCTGGACCGGGGCGACAGCTACAACCTGGGCAACCGCCGGGCCACGCCGTCCGAATGGAAGCAGCGTGGCCAGCTGCTGGACCCGAACGCCAAGGGCTACAAGCCGGACTTCAACACCCCGCTGTACTACACCGACATGCTGGGCGACACCGCGCTGGTCAATGCGATGGGCTACCTGATCGACAGCAGCCAGCACGAGGTGCGCGGCCTGACCTTCGACCCGCTGGCCTCGCCCAACGACAAGCGGGCCGACCTGGCCTTCCAGTTCCGGCTCTACAAGGGCAAGGACTCGGTCGGCTGGTACTCTGATGAAATGGGTGGCGAGGATTACAGCGTGATGAACCTCTACCTGGACATCGTGCCGGTGCGCATGGCGCGCCCGCTGACGACCCCGTGGACCTCGCGCTGACCCCGGTCCGCTTCGCTGCTTCCCCTCTGTTTCGATCTCGTCAGGAGAACCCGTTCATGCAACGCCGTCAACTTGTCACCGCGCTGGTGCTGGCCGCTGCCAGCCTGGGCGCCGCCGCCCAGGCCCCCGACTGGAAGAAGATCCGCATCGGGGTGGAGGGCGCCTACCCGCCGTTCTCCGAAGTCGGCACCGACGGCAAGCTCAAGGGCTTCGACATCGACATCGCGCAGGCGTTGTGCGCCGAGATGAAGGCCCAGTGCACGCTGGTGCAGCAGGAATGGGACGGCATGATCCCGGCCCTGCAGGCGCGCAAGTTCGACGCCATCATCGCCTCGATGGCCATCACCGAGGAACGCAAGAAGTCGGTGCTGTTCTCCGACAAGTACCAGAACACGCCGCCCTGGCTGATCGGCAAGAGCGGCCTGCCGCACGACATCTCGCCGGCCGCGATGAAGGGCAAGAAGATCGGCGTGCAGCGCACCTCCATCCATGACCGCTGGGCCACCGCCACCTACAAGGACAGCGAGATCGTGCGCTACAGCAAGCAGGACGAGGTCTTTCTGGACCTGGCCGCCGGCCGCATCGACGCGACCGTGTGCGACTCGGTTGCCGCCAACCTGGGCTTCCTGAAGACGCCGGCCGGCAAGGGCTTCGCGGTGCTGGGCACGCCGCCGGATGACCCCGCCTTCTTCGGCGCCGGCGCCGGCATCGCGGTGCGCAAGAACGACGCCGTGCTGCAGCAGAAGTTCAGCGCCGCGATCAAGGCCATCCGCGCCAACGGCGTCTACCAGAAGATCAACGCCAAGTACTTCGACTTCGACGTCTACGGCAAGTAAGCCGGGCGCATGGGAGGGCCGGGGACGATGCTGCATGGTTATGGCGCCAGCCTGTTGCAAGGCGCGCTGCTGACGCTGGGGGTGGCCCTGGCCTCGCTGGCCATCGCGCTGCTGCTGGGGCTGGCCGGTGCGCTGGCCAAGCTCTCGCGCTGGCGCTGGCTGCAGTGGCCGGCCACGCTCTACACCACGCTGATCCGGGCGGTGCCCGATCTGGTGGTGATGCTGCTGGTCTTCTACGGCGGGCAGATGCTGGTCAACAAGATCGGCGAGGCGCGCGGCTGGGACTACATCGACGTGGACCCCTTCATCGCCGGCGTGCTGACCATCGGCTTTATCTTCGGCGCCTACCTGACCGAGGTGCTGCGTGGCGCCTTCCTGGCCGTGCCGCCGGGCCAGCGCGAGGCGGCCCTGGCCTACGGCATGAACCGCTGGCAGGTGCTGACCCGCGTGGTCGGGCCGCAGATGCTGCGCCATGCGCTGCCGGCGCTCTCCAACAACTGGCTGGTGATGATCAAGAGCACCTCCATCGTCTCGGTCATCGGCTTGTCGGACATGATGAGCCGGGCTGGCCAGGCCGCGGGCGCCACGCGCGAGCCCTTCCTGTTCTACGCCGTGGTCGGGGTGATGTACCTGGCCTTCACCACGGTGTCCGAGCTGGGCTTTGCCTGGCTGGCGCGCCGACTGTCGGTCGGTGTGCGCCAGGTGGCGCTCTGAGGCCCGGAGGAACCGCCCATGGACTTCCAGGCCATCCGCGACAGCCTGCCGCTCTACTACCACGGCACCCTGGTCACGCTGGCGCTGCTGGCGGCGGCCTTGCTGGCCGGCGGGCTGTGCGCCCTGCCGCTGGCGATGCTGCGCAGCCTGCCCATCGCCTGGCTGTCCCGGCCCATCTGGGCCTTCACCTATGTGATCCGCGGCACGCCACTGCTGGTGCAGCTGTTCCTGCTGTACTACGGCCTGGCCCAGTTCGAGGCGGTGCGCAGCAGCCCGGCCTGGCCCTGGCTCAGCTCGGCCTGGTTCTGCGCCATCGCGGCCTTTGCCATCAACACCTGTGCCTACACCACCGAGATCCTGCACGGCGCGATGAAGGCCCTGCCGGCCGGGGAGATCGAGGCGGCCCAGGCCATGGGCATGTCGCGCTGGGTGACCTTCCGCCGCATCGTCCTGCCCTCGGCCTTCCGGCGCGCGCTGCCCGCCTATGGCAACGAGGTGGTGCTGATGCTGCACGGCACCTCGCTGGCCAGCGTGGTCACGCTGGCCGACCTGACCGGCGCAGCGCGCGAGATGAATTCCACCTATTACCTGCCGTTCGAAGCCTTCCTGACCGCGGCGGCCTTCTACCTGGCCATCACCGTGGTGCTGGTGGGCCTGTTCCGGGCGGCCGAGCGCCGCTGGGTGCAGCCGCTGCAGGGCCGGCACTGACTTTTCCCCCATCACGATGCACACCGTCCGACACGTCCTGGCCAGCGCCACCCCTGGCACCACCCACGAACTGCTCAGCCTGCACTACGGCACCCCGGGCCAGGGCCCCAAGGTCACGGTCCAGGGTTCGCTGCATGCCGACGAGGTGCCCGGCATGCTGGTGGCCTTCCACCTGCGCCGCCAGCTGGACGCCCTGGAGGCCGCGGGCCGGCTGACCGGCGAGGTGGTGCTGGTGCCCATGGCCAACCCGCTGGGGGTGGGGCAGTGGGTGCTGCACGGCTACCAGGGCCGCTTCGAGCTGGGCAGCGGCGAGAACTTCAACCGCCACTACGCCGACCTGACCTCCGCCGTGCTGGACGCGGTGATGGACCAGCTGGGGGCCGACCCGTCACACAACGTGGCGCTGGTGCGCGGCGCGCTGCGCGACGCGGTGGCCGCGCTGCCGGCCACCAGCCCGCTGCAAAGCCTGCGCAAGACCTTGCTGGGCCTGGCCATCGACGCCGATGTGGTGCTGGATCTGCACAGCGACGGCGAGGCCTTGCTGCACCTCTACACCACGCCGCAGACCTGGGACCACGGCGGCGAGCTGCTGGCGCGCTGCATCGGCGCCGAGGTGGCGCTGCTGGCCGAACGCTCGGGTGGTGATCCGTTTGACGAGGCCTGCTCCATGGTCTGGCCGCAGCTGGCCGAGCGTCTGGGCCCGGCCAAGCCGCTGCCGCCAGCCTGTCTGGCCGCCACCATCGAGCTGCGCGGCGAGGCCGATGTGCGGCACGACCTGGCCGCTGCCGATGCCCAGGGCATCGTCGACTTCCTGGTCCAGCGCGGGGCGGTGGCGCCCGCGGGCGGGGTGAAGCCGCCGCTGCCGCCGCTCAAGCGTGCGCCCACGCCGCTGGCCGGCTCCATCCCGCTGGTGGCGCCGCATGGCGGCATGGTGGTCTTCCTGCAGACGCCGGGCACGCCGGTGCAGGCGGGCCAGCCCCTGGTGGACCTGATCGACCCGCTCAGCGGTGCGGTCACCACGCTGACGGCGCCGGTGGCGGGCCTGTTCTTCGCCCGCGATCTGCGGCGTTTCGCGGTGGCCGGCATGTCGCTGGGCAAGGTGGCGGGGCGCGATGCGACCCGCCAGGGCTCTCTGCTGTCCGTTTGAAGCGCTGATGTGATGACTGCCACCCCCCACAGCCTGAAGGTCGAGAACCTGCACAAGCGTTTCGGTGAACGCGAGGTCCTGCGCGGCGTGTCGCTGCAGGCTCAGCCCGGCGACGTCGTCGCCATCATCGGCTCCAGCGGCTCGGGCAAGAGCACGCTGCTGCGCTGTCTCAACCTGCTGGAGCAGCCCCACGAAGGCACGCTGAGCCTGGGTGACGAGACCCTGCGCCTGGTGCGCGACCGGGACGGCAGCCTGCGCGCGGCCGATGCCGCCCAGCTGCGCCGCTGGCGCACCCGCCTGGCCTTCGTGTTCCAGAACTTCAACCTCTGGCAGCACCGCACCGCGCTGGAGAACGTCACCGAGGCGCCCATCCACGTGCTGGGCCAGCCCCAGGCCGAGGCGATTGAGCGCGGCCAGGCACTGCTGGCCCGGGTGGGCCTGTCGCACCGGCAGGATGTCTACCCGGCCCAGCTCTCCGGCGGCGAGCAGCAGCGCGTGGCCATCGCCCGCGCGCTGGCGATGGACCCGGAGGTGATGCTGTTCGACGAGCCCACCTCGGCGTTGGACCCGGAGCTGGTTGGCGAGGTGCTGAAGGTCATGCGCGGCCTGGCCGAGGAAGGCCGCACGATGCTGGTCGTCACCCACGAGATGGAGTTCGCCCGCGAGGTGGCCAGCCACGCCATCTTCGTGCACCAGGGGCTGATCGAGGAAGAGGGCAAGCCGCGCGAGGTGCTGGTGCATCCGCACAGCGAGCGCCTGCGCCAGTTCCTCTCGGGCGGCCTGAAGTAGGGCGCGACCCGCCGTGGCGGTGGTCCCGTCCCTGTGGCGCTTCGGCCTGCTGCTGCGGCCCGGTTTCGGGCTGATGGGCCTGGCTGGCGTGCTGGAGACCCTGCAGGCCGCCAACCAGCTGCTGGAACAACCCGCCTACGACAGCGTGCTGCTGGCCGCCCAGGCCGGGGCCGTGCCCTCGGCCGAAGGCGTGGCGGTGCTGGCCCATGCCCTGGGCACGGCCCCGCGGCTGGAAGGCGTGCTGGTGCACGCCGACGGCCCCTGGCGCGAGAGCCCCGTCGAGGCCGCACCGCTGCTGGCCTGGCTGCGCCAGCAGGCGGCCGCTCAGGCCGTGCTGGGCGGCGTGGGCACCGGCGCCGCCTGGCTGGCGGAGGCGGGTCTGCTGCGCGGCCACCGGGCCACCGCCCAGTGGCCCCACGGCGCCGCGCTGGCCGAACGCCACCCCGAGGTCATCGTCTCGCAGCAGCTCTACGAACTGGACGTGACCCGGCTGAGCTGCGCCGGTCACCGGGCCAGCCAGGACCTGCTGATCGCCTGGCTGGGCCAGCGCCATGGCGAGCGCCTGGTGGCCGAGCTGCTGGCCGCGCTGGGGCGCGAGCAGCTGTCGCCACGCGAGGCGCGCCAGCGCCTGCCGCTGGCCGCGCCGGCCCGGGGGGGCTCCGCCAAGCTGTCCGAGGCCGTCGCGCTGATGGAGGCCAACCTGGGCGAGCCGCTGCCGACCGAGGAGATCGCGCGGCTGGTCGGGGTGTCGCGCCGCCAGCTGGAGCGCCTGTTCAAACAGCACCTGGATGCCTTGCCGTCGCGCTGGTACCTGGAGCTGCGGCTGGAGCGGGCCCGCGGCATGCTGCGCCAGACCCACCAGTCCATCCTGCAGATCGCGCTGTCCTGCGGCTTTGCCTCGGGCGCGCATTTCTCCAATGCCTACCGGGCGCGCTACGGCCACACGCCGCGCGAGGAGCGCAGCCCCCGGGCGGCCGCCTGGCGGGCGGCGCAGGCCGGGGTGTCCGTCCCGCCCGGCGCGCCGCCGGCCGTTCTTGATCGGAGTGCCGATGAGCCGAACCGTGACCTCCCCGTCGCCTGAGCCGGTGGCCGCCGCCTCGGGGCATGCCTCGGGACGCTACCTGCTGCGGCCGGCCGCCCTGGCCGACCTGCCGGGCCTGGAGCGGCTGGCCCAGGCCAGCGCCATCGGCATCAGCTCGCTGGTGCCCGACCGCGCGCTGCTGCGCGACAAGCTGGAACGCTCGCTGAAATCCTTTGCCGCCGATGACGATGTGAGCGGCGAGGAGCACTACCTGTTCGTGCTGGAGGACCGGGCCCAGGGCGGCGTGCTGGTGGGCACCAGCGGCATCGCCGCCAGCGCGGGCTTCCACGACCGCTTCTACAGCTACCGCAACGAGTACGTGGTGCAGGTCAGCCCCGAGCTGGAGGCCCGCAACCGCATCCACACCCTGCACCTGTGCCATGACCTGACGGGCGTCACGCTGCTGACCGGCTTCCACATCGACCCGGCCCATGCCGGGGGGCTGGCGCCGCAGCTGCTCTCGCGCGGGCGGCTGCTGTTCATCGCCCAGTTCCCGGAACGCTTCTCCGACCGCATCGCCTCCGAGCACCCGGGCCTGGCCGACGACAACGGCCGCTGCCCGTTCTGGGACGCGGTGGGCCGGCGCTTCTTCCACATGGACTACCCGGCCGCCGAGCAACTGGCCAGCGGGCCGCGCCGCACGCTGATTGCCGAGCTGCTGCCGCAGTCTCCGATCTACGTGCCCTTGCTGCCCGAGGAGGCCCAGTGGGCGCTGGGCCAGCTGGCCCCGGTGGGGGAACTGCCGTTCCAGATGCTGCAGGACGAGGGCTTCGACGCCGACACCTACCTCAACCTGTTCGACGGCGGGCCGACGATGGAGGGGCGGCTGCCGCTGCTGCGCAGCGTGGCCGGGCGGCGGCTGTGCCCGTCGGCGGCCGCCGTCGCGCGGGCGGCGCGGCGCGGCACCTGGCTGGCCGCCAGCACCGGCCACCACGACTTCCGGGCCACGGCGCTGACCGGGCCGGTGGCGGCGGCCGACCTGGCGCCGCTGGGTCAGGCGCCCGAGGCGGCCGTGGCCCTGGCGCCGCTGGATCTCGACACGGGAGCACGGGCATGAGCGCGACGACACCGTTTCCGCCCCCGGCCGCGCCAGCGTGGCCCGGCCCGCTGGCCTGGCGGCTGCGGCCGGTGACCGAGGCCGATCTGCCGCGGCTGACCCTGTGGCTGCCCCCCTCGGCGGACCGGGTGCTGCCGGCCCCGCACACGGGGGAGCGCTGGTGGCTGCTGGACACCGCCGACGGCCCGCAGGCCTGTGCCCGGTTGCGGCCGGTGATCGGGCGCGAGCCCTTGCGCCACTGGTACCACGTGGGCTGCGTGGTGCATGCCGCGCCCTCGCTGGGCCTGTTCCACCAGCAGAACACGCTGCTGCTGGGCAACGACCACACCGGCGCGGCCGAGCTGGCCGACCTGGCCTGGGACCCGGCGCTGGACCTGGCCGAGCAGGCCAGCGCGCTGCAGCACCTGCTGCGCGCGGCCCTGCTGCTGGTGGCCCGCGACCGGGCCGCCCTGGGCGCCCAGCTGATTGTGGAACTGCCGGGCTGGCGCGACCACGCCGGCCGCTCGCCGTTCTGGGACGGGCTGGGTCGGCACTTCTACAGCGGCGACCCCGAGGCCGCGCTGCGCCGCTTCGGCCCGGCCTGGCGCAGCCATGTGGCCGCGCTGCTGCCGCGTCAGCCGGTCTATGTCTCCTTCCTGCCGGCCGCCGCGCAGGCGGCCATCGCCCAGGTGCCGGTGGCGGCCCGCCCGCTGCTGGGCGTGCTGGCGGCCGAAGGGTTGCACTACGGCCACCATGTCACGCTCGACGAAGGGGGACCGGTGTTCGAGGCCCGGGTCGACACGCTGCCCGCGGTGCTGCAGGTGCGGCGCCGCAGCCTGGTGGCGGCCCGCCCGCGCGGCGAATGGCCCTCGACCACTTGGCTGGTGGCGGGTGAGACCGGCGACGAGGTGCTGGCCCTGCGGGCCCGGGGCACCTCGCCGCAGACCCTGGCGGTGCCCGCAGAATGGGTGCGCGGGCCCAGCTGGACGCTGCCGCTGGCGGTCTGATCAGGCTGGCAGGCAGCCCAGGCCGTCCAGCGTGGCCTCCACCGCCGCATCCCAGGGGGTGTGCGGCTCGACGCCCAGCTGCGCGCGCAGGGCCTGGTTGTCCAGCTGCACCGGGCGTTCCCACAGGTAGCGCATCTCCAGCACCTCACGCAGCGTGGGCACGAAGGGGGCGGCCAGCCGCACCTGCCACCAGGGAAAGGCCCGCACCCGGGGCAGCCGGCCGCTGCGCCGGCCGACCACGCGCACGATGCTCTGGACCATCTGCGTGCCATCGGCATCCCAGTGGCCGCCCAGGTGAAAGCGGGCGAAGGGGTCCAGCGCGTCGCGCCGGGCCAGCAGGGCCACGATGCTGCGTGCCACATCCGGCAGGTAGGCCCATTGGTGGCCCACGCCGGCCCGGCCAGGCTGCTGCACCTGGGTGACCGGCCGGCCCGGCCGCACCAGGCCCTGGGCGAACCAGCTGTTGCCGCAGCGCGGGCCGAAGAAATCGCCCGCCCGCACGATCAGCACCCGCCCGCCGGCGGCCGCGAAGTCCTGCAGCCGCTGCTCCATCGCCACCCGGATCGCGCCCTTGCGCGTGAGCGGGTGCTGGGGCGCTGCCTCGCCCAGCAGGGCCCCGGCATCGGGGCCGTGGTTGTAGAGCGTGCCGGGCAGCACCACCAGCGCCCGCTGGGCCCGGGCCGCGGCCAGCGTGTTCTCCAGCATGGGCAGCACCCAGTCGGCCCAGTGCCGGTAGCCGGGCGGGTTGACCGCGTGCACGATCACCCGGGCGCCCTGGGCGGCGGTCCTCACGTCGGCGGCGTTCAGGGCGTCGCCGCGCACCCAGGACAGGCCGGTGTCGGCCGAGGGCCCGCCACGGTGCAGGGCCCGCACCGGCCAGCCGGCATCGCGCAGCTGCCGGGCCACTTCGCCGCCAATGCCGCCGGTGGCGCCCAGCACCAGGGTGCTGTGTTCGTGTTCCATGGGTTCTTCCTGGTCAAAGAGGGGACAGGCGGCGATTCTGGGCAAGGGGTCCATAAAACGGAATTGGCGATCATCGGGGGTCGGCTATACATTGATGCATGACCTCATCGATCAGCTGGGAGCTTTACCGGACCTTCCTGGGCGTGCTGGAGCACGGCTCGCTGTCGGCCGCGGCCCGGGCGCTGGACCTGACCCAGCCGACGGTCGGGCGCCAGTTGGCCGCGTTGGAGCAGGCCCTGGGGCTGACCCTGTTCACCCGCTCCCCCACCGGTGTGCAGCCCACCCAGGCGGCGCTGGCCCTGCGGGCGCCGGCGCAGGCCGTGCAGCATGCGGCCCGGGCGCTGGAGCGCACGGCCGCCAGCCAGGGGGCGGGCGTGCAAGGGGTGGTGCGGGTGACGGCCAGCGAGGTGGTCGGGGTGGCGGTGCTGCCGCCCATCCTGGCGGCGCTGCGGGCCCGTCACCCCGGCCTGACGGTGGAGCTGGCCCTGTCCAACCGGCTGCAGGACCTGCTGCAGCGCGAGGCCGACATCGCGGTGCGCATGCAGGCGCCGCAGCAGGGCGCGTTGCTGGCCCGGCGGGTGGGGGCGATCGAGGTGGGGCTGCATGCCCATCCGGACTACCTGGCCCGGCACGGCACACCGCAGGACTGGCCCGACCTGGCGGGGCACAGCCTGATCGGTTTTGACACGGAGACTGCCTACATCCGCCAGGTGGGGGCGGCCTGGCCGGCCCTGCGGCGCGAGCGCTTTGCGCTGCGCACCGACAGCGACGTGGCCCAGCTGGCGCTGATCCGCGCGGGGGCTGGCATCGGCCCGTGCCAGGTGGGCCTGGCGCAGCGCGGCCCGGCCCTGGTGCGGGTGCTGCCGGCGCAGTTCGCCCTGCCGCTGGACACCTGGGTGACCATGCACGAGGACCTGCGCCACAGCCCCCGCTGCCAGGTCACCTTCGAGGCGCTGGTGCAGGGGCTGCTGGACTACCGCAGCAGTGCGGCGGCGCCGGCCTCGGTCGGCTGAGCCTTGCCCGCGGGTGCTGCGGTCGGCTCTTGGGTCCAGCGCTGCAGCAGCGCGGCCCACTTCGGCCGCACGTTGGCGAGGTGGCGGGCCTTCACATGGCCATAGCCGCGGATCTCTTCCGGCAGCCGGGCGATTTCCAGGGCCAGCGGCAGGCGCTCGGCGCTCAAGTCCTTCAGCAGCGTCTCGATGCTGGCGCGGTACTCGGCGATCAGCGCGCGTTCGGTGCGCCGCTCCTCGCTGTGGCCAAACGGGTCCAGCCAGCGGCCGCGCAGGCCTTTGCACTTGGCCAGCACACCCATCACCGGCCGCACCCAGGCGCCGAAGGCGGTCTTGCGCGGTTGGCCGTCGTCTCCGCGGCGGGCGAACAGCGGCGGCGCCAGGTGGTGCTGCAGCTTCACCGGGCCGTCGAAGGTGGCGGCGATCTGGGCGGCGAAGGCCGGGTCGGTGTGCAAGCGGGCCACCTCGTACTCGTCCTTGTAGGCCATCAGCTTGAACAGGGAACGTGCCACCGCCTCGGTCAGGCGGGTGCTGCCGGCCGGGGCCACCGTTGCTTCGGCGGCGCGCACCCGGTCGACGAAGGCGCGGTACTCGGCGGCGTAACCGGCATTCTGGTAGGCGGTGAGGAACTCGACGCGGCTGCCAATCAGTTCGTCCAGCGCGGGGCGCTTGACCAGCTGGATCACCTGGGCCGTCTGCGTCAGGGCCTGCACGGCGGTCAGGTCATGGGCGCAGCGGCGGCCCCATTCGAAGGCGGCCTTGTTCTTGTCGATCTGCACGCCGTTGAGCTCCATGGCCCGCATCAGCGATTCGCGCGTCAGCGGGATGCGGCCCTTCTGCCAGGCGTAGCCCAGCATCATCGGGTTGGTGTAGATCGAGTCGCCCAGCAGCTTGACCGCCAGGGCCTCGGCGTCGAAGGCGCCCAGGTGCCCGCTGCCCACCGCGCGGCCGATGGCGGCCTCGCAGGCCTCGTTGGGGAAGACCCAGTCCGGGTCGGTCACGAAGGCCGCGGTGGGGGTGCGGTGGGTGTTGAGCGCCACGTAGGTGCGCTCGGGGTGCATGACCGCCAGCGTGGTCTTGCCGGCGGTGACGATGGCCTCGCAGCCGATCACCAGGTCGGCCTTGGCCGTGTCCACCTTGGTGGTGTGGATGGCGTCGATGGTGTCGGCGATCTGCACATGGCTCCAGGTGGCGCCGCCCTTCTGGGCCAGGCCGGCGGCGTCCTGGGTGATGACGCCCTTGCCCTCCATGTGGGCCGCCATGCCCAGCAGCTGGCCGATGGTGATGACCCCCGTGCCGCCCACGCCGGCCACCACGATGCCCCAGGCGCTCTGGGCCTCGGGCAGCACCGGCTCGGGCACGGGGGGCAGGGTGGCCGTCTGGCCGGTCACCGGGGCGGGCTTCCTGAGCGTGCCGCCGGTGACGGTGACGAAGCTGGGGCAGAAGCCCTTCACGCAGGACAGGTCCTGGTTGCAGCTGCTCTGGTTGATCTGGCGCTTGCGGCCGAACGGCGTCTCCAGTGGCTCCACCGAGACGCAGTTGCTCTTCTCGGAGCAGTCACCGCAGCCCTCGCAGACCAGGGGGTTGATGACGACGCGGGTGTCGGCGCCGGCCAGCGTGCCGCGCTTGCGGCGGCGGCGCTTCTCGGTGGCGCAGGTCTGGTCGTAGATGATGATGGTGGTGCCTTTGAGCTCGCGGAACTCGCGCTGGATGCGGTCCAGCTCGTCGCGGTGGTGCACCGTCACGCCGGTGGGCAGGTCCACCCGGGCGTACTTGTCCGGCAGGTCGCTGACGATCACCAGCTTGGCCACGCCCTCGGAGAGCAGGCTGGTCATGATCTGCAGCACCGAGTGGCCTTCCGGCCGCTCGCCCACGCGCTGGCCGCCCGTCATGGCCACCGCGTCGTTGTAGAGGATCTTGTAGGTGATGTTCACCCCGGCGGCAATGCTCTGGCGGATGGCCAGCAGGCCGGAGTGGAAGTAGGTGCCATCGCCCAGGTTGGTGAAGATGTGCTGTTCGTTCGTGAACGGCGCCTGGCCCACCCAGGGCACGCCCTCGCCGCCCATCTGGGTGAAGGTGGCGGTATGGCGGGTGGGCATCCAGCTGACCATGTAGTGGCAGCCGATGCCGGCCACCGCGCGCGAGCCCTCGGGCACGCGGGTGCTGGTGTTGTGCGGGCAGCCCGAGCAGAACCAGGGCACGCGGTCGCCGGTGGTGGCGCCGGCGCTGGCCAGGGCGGCCAGCTCGCGCTCCTTGGCCTCGATCACCGCGATGCGCTGGTCCATGCGGCGGGCGATGTCCTCGGGCACGCCCAGCTTCTTCAGCCGCTTGGCGATGGCCTTGGCGATGAGGGCCGGCGTCAGGTCGGCCTTGGCGCGCAGCAGCCAGTTCTCGCTCGGGTTCGGGCGGCTCCATTCGCCGCCGGAGAGGTCGGCGTCATCGCCTTCCTCGAACTTGCCGATCACATTGGGCCGCACATCGGCGCGCCAGTTGTACAGCTCCTCCTTGAGCTGGTACTCGATGATCTGGCGCTTTTCCTCGACGACCAGGATCTCCTGCAGGCCCAGGGCGAACTCGCGGGTGATGTGGGCCTCCAGCGGCCACACCACGTTGACCTTGTGCAGCCGGATGCCCAGGCGGTGGCAGGTGGCCTCGTCCAGGCCCAGATCGGCCAGGGCCTGGCGGGTGTCGTTGAAGGCCTTGCCGCTGGCGATGATGCCGAAGCGGTCCTGGGCGCTCTCGATCACGTTGTAGTTGAGTTTGTTGGCCCGCACATAGGCCAGCGCGGCGTACCACTTGTGGTCCATCAGCCGGGCTTCCTGCTCCAGCGGTGGGT
The DNA here is from genome assembly GCF_020387415.1 of Ideonella benzenivorans. Taxonomy (GTDB): domain Bacteria; phylum Pseudomonadota; class Gammaproteobacteria; order Burkholderiales; family Burkholderiaceae_C; genus Ideonella; species Ideonella benzenivorans. Next base: position 456,958 of record NZ_JAGWCB010000006.1, read on the forward strand.
CCGGCCAGCGGATGTGCAGGCCGCCCGGCGGCATGGGGAAGTCCTCGGGCAGGATGATCTTGACCCGGTCGGGCGAGACGTCCACCGTGGTGGCCGACTCCACCACTTCCTGGATGGTCTTCATGCCCGTCCACACGCCCGAGAAGCGCGACAGCGCCCAGGCGTGCAGGCCCATGTCCAGGATGTCCTGCACGCTGGAGGGGAAGAAGGTCGGGAAGCCGCAGGCCTTGAACACGTGGTCGCTCTGGTGCGGTGCGGTGGAGCTCTTGCTCACATGGTCGTCGCCGGCGATGGCGATGACCCCGCCAAAGCGGCTGGTGCCGGCCATGTTGGCGTGCTTGAAGACGTCGATGCAGCGGTCCACGCCCGGGCCCTTGCCGTACCACAGGCCGAACACGCCGTCGTACTTGGCCTTCTCGGGAAACAGGTCCAGTTGCTGGGTGCCCCAGACCGCGGTGGCGCCGAGCTCCTCGTTGACGCCGGGCTGGAAGACGATGTGCTGGGCCTGCAGGTGCTTCTTGGCCTGCCACAGGGCCTGGTCGTAGCCGCCCAGCGGGGAGCCGCGGTAGCCGCTGATGAAGCCGGCGGTGTTCAGCCCGGCCATGGCGTCGCGGGTGCGTTGCAGCATGGGCAGGCGCACCAGGGCCTGCACCCCGCTCATGAAGGCCCGCCCGGTGGGCAGGGCGTACTTGTCATCCAGCGAGACCGTCTCAAGGGCCTGACGGACGGCGTCGGTCAGCGGGGCATTCATGGCGCGGCTCCTGGGCCCGGCGGGCCCGTTGGGAAAGGCCGTGCGGCGCCCGGGGCGGCTTGTGGCCACGCCGGGCCCGGTGCACGGCCGGGATGTGGCGTCAGTGTAGGAAGTTCGTGGCGACAAGTGCTTGCGTTCGCTTGCCGGAACACCCCATCTGGCGCAACATCATTTCGTCAAATTCACAAATCAAGATTGAGTCATGCCGGAAAATCGCGAATTCGGGATAACCCGTGGATCTGGCGCGGTGGCGCTGGACCGCTATGACGTGGCCATCCTGCAGGCGCTGCAGCGCGATGCCCGGCAGTCCAACGCCGAGCTGGCGGCCCACATCGGCCTGTCGGCCGCGCCCACCTGGCGCCGGGTGCGCCGGCTGGAGGAGCTCGGGGTCATCACCGGCTACCGCGCCGAGATCGACCGCCGCAAAATCGGCCTGGGCGTGCTGGCCTTCGTGCGGGTGGACACCGAACGCGACAACGGGGAGGCCATCCATGCCTTGGAGGACGCGATCCGCGGCCTGCCCGAGGTGATCGCCTGCCACTACATCAGCGGCGCCGGCACCTTCGAGCTGCAGGTGCTGGTGACCGACCTGGACGCCTATTCCCGCTGGACCCGGGACACCCTGTTCTCGCTGCCCAACGTGAAGGATCTGCACACCAGCTTCTCGCTGGGCGAGGTCAAGGCCGGGGCAGCGTTGCCGCTGGACCACTTGCTGCCACCCCGCTGAGCCCCACGGGGGACACAAAGCGGACATACCCTCCAAGGAATGCACAGAATGGACAGTGACAGGGCTTCAGTGGCTGCGCGTGTCTGACGAACCCATTGAGACGATGAACCTTTCCGCGGCGAACTTTTTCGATACCTTGCTGGGCCCTCAAGGCCCGCAGCGCGTGCGGGCGTCCCAGTCGCTGCTGGCGCTGGGGCTCTACCTGGCTTTCGCCGTGGTGTTGCAGGTCGAGGTGGCCCTGGGCATGGTGAGCGAGGCGCATGACCTGCCGCTCACCCTGTTCGGCCTGGGCGGCAGCCTGTTGTTCTATGGGCTGATCCGCTCGGGGGCCAACCTGCGCATGGCGGAGCCTTCGCTGACCCGGCCGCAGATGGTGTTCGGCATGGTGGCCTCCACCTGGGCCTACCTGATCAGCGGGCCGGCCCGGGGCAGCATCCTGGTGCTGATGCTGGTCATCCTGATGTTCGGCCAGTTCGGCCTGCCGCCCCACGAAGGGCGGCGCATGGCGGGGCTGGGCTTCCTGATGCTGGCGCTGGGCATTGCCTGGCGGGCCTGGTCGCAGCCGGGCCACCCGGACCTCAAGCTGGACCTGGTCCACCTGATGTTCGCGGGCATCGTCTTCACCGGGGTGGTCGCCATCTCCGTGCGGCTGGGGCGCATGCGCGACCGCCTGCGCGAGCAGGCCGCCGATCTGAAGCTGGCGCTGGCGCGCAACCAGGAGCTGGCCACCCGGGACGGGCTGACCGGCCTGACCAACCGGCGGGCCATGCTGCAGCAGATGACGATCGCCGCGCGCGAGATCGAGCGGCACCACCAGCCGCTGGCCCTGGTGCTGTTCGACCTGGATCATTTCAAGCAGATCAACGACACCCTGGGCCATGCCGCGGGCGACCGGGTGCTGCAGCGCTTTGCCGAGGTGGCCCTGTCCGAGGTGCGGGCGGGCGATGTGCTGTCGCGCTGGGGCGGCGAGGAGTTTTTGCTGATGCTGCCGCGTTCCGGCCTGGAGGAGGCCTGGCGCTGCGCCGAGCGCATCCGCGCCCGTCTGGCGGCCCGCCCGCCGGACAGTGGCTGGCGCGGCGCGCGGATGACGTTTTCGGCCGGGGTCTCGGCCTGCTACCAGATGGACCGGCTCGAGGAGGCCATCGAGGCGGCGGACCGGGCGATGTACCTGGCCAAGGCCACGGGCCGCAACCGCACCGAACTGGCCGCCGGGCCGGGCATGGGGCAGCCGTCCCACGAGGAGAACACGCTGTGAGGAAGGACCAGGCGCTGCGTCGGCGCAGCCTGTTGGGGGCTGCGCTGCTGGCCATCGGGTGGCCGGCGCTGGCGGCCGGAACACCGACCGTCAACCTGCGCATTGAGCTGCGCTGGCGGCAGGAGCCGGGCCCTGCCGTGGCGCCTGGCACGGTCATCGTGCGCAGCGATGGCCGCCGCGTCGACTCGCACGGGCCCGGGCAGGTCTGGCGCAGTGCGCCGGCGCCGGCCGATCCGCTCTCCCCGGAAGGCACGCTGCCGGTGGTGACGGTGCGCAATGGCACCCAGGCCCGGGTGGCGCTGACCCGCTGGCGGCCGGTGACCTCCACCGAATGGCGCTGGCGCACCGACAGCGGCACCACGGCCACCTCGGCAGCGCAGGCGTCCGGGCAGGCGGAGCTGCGCGGCCGCAGCGACTGGCAGCCCGACACGGCCCAGCTGACACTGCAGCCCCGCTGGGCCGGCGGCCAACAGCCGGTGAATCTGTTCTATGGCCTGCGCCTGCCGCAGGCGCTGGATGGCGATGTCGCCGAGGCGCCGCCGCGCGTGCTGGAAGGCGAAGGCGAGCTGCTGCTGCCGCTGGGCCGCTGGACCCCGTTGGGGCAGTGGGCCGCCAGCCCGCCGGTGGGCCGGCACGGCGACGTGGTCACCAGCACCCGCGATGTCGGTGGCGCCGGCACGGCCGAGCTGCGCTGGCTCGAGGTGCGCATCACCCGCCCCTGAACCGGTTGAGCCGGCGGGGCGGCTGGATCAGGAGCGCGGCCAGAGCACCCACATGCGCAGTGGCTGCTTCATGCGGCCGGCCTGGGTCTCGGCCTCGTCGCCCCAGCCCCAGAAATAGTCGACCCGCACCGCGCCGGTGATGGCGCTGCCGGTGTCCTGTGCCATCACCAGGCGCTGCAGCGGCCGGGTGGACAGCGGCTCGGTCGTGTCCAGCCAGACCGGCGTGCCATACGGCACCGAGGCCGGGTCCACCGCCACCGAGCGGCCGGGCGTCAGCGGCACCGCCTGCGCGCCCTTGGGCCCCAGGCTGGGGTCGGGCAGCGGCTCCTCGCGGAAGAACACGTAGCGCGGGTTCTGCCACAGCATCTCCTGCACCCGCCGCGGGTTGCGCCGGGCCCAGTCCTTGATGCCCGGCCAGGAGGCCTCGCCCGGCTTGAGCTCACCCTGGTCGATCAGCCAGCGGCCGACGGACTTGTAGGGCTGGCCGTTGTGGCCGGCAAAGGCCAGCCGCACCAGGCGCTGGCGGCCATCGGCCTCGGTCATCTGCAGCCGGCCCGAGCCCTGGATCTGCAGCACCAGCGCATCCAGCGGGTCCTCGACCCAGGCGATCTCGCGTCCCTTCAGAGCCGTTTGCGCGGCCGGTTGGGTCTCGATCTGCTGGCGGGTCCAGTAGGGCTTGCGCCAGGCCAGGTCGGGCGGCGCCTGGTAGAGCGGCACCCGCTGGGTGGCGCTGGGCCGGCGGCTGGCCGCCACCAGCGGCTCGAAGTAGCCGGTCACCAAGCCGGTGGGATCGCCTTCGGGCGACTCGACGCGGTAGACCTTCAGGTGCTGTTCCAGCCAGGCGCGGGCAGCGGCATCGTCGGCCGGCTGGGTCTGGCGCACGCCGGCGCAGACCCGGGCCCAGCTCGACAGCGGGGTCTGGCAGCCGCGCTGCAGTGCCGGCCAGAGCTCCAGCGCCCGGTCCTGGCTCCAGCCGGGCAGTTCACCGAAGCTGGCCGGCACCCAGCGGGCATGGCTGCGCTCCAGCGTGCCGGCGGGGGCCGGTTGCACGGCGGGGTGGGCCGGTGCCGGGGTTGGCGCGGGCACCGTGGGTTCAAGGGGCACGTGGCTGCAGCTGGCCAGCAGGGCGGCGCCGGCCAGGCTGCTCAGGCAGGATGCCAGGCGGGCCGGGGCGGCCCACAATGGCGCAATGCCGGCACTGCGGCGGACAGGAGACGACATGGGATGGTTGCTGCTGGAAGCCCTGATCGCGGCCGGGCTCTTGGTCTTCATGGTGTGGTGGACGATGGGTTCGCGGCGCCGGCAGGATGCGCCGGCCGACGACGACGTGCCGCCGGATGCGCCTTCGGACGCCCCGTGAGCATTGTCACCCCCGGGGCGGGAAGAAAAAGCTGCCCGGGGCCTCGCGCCAGCGCTGGCGCAAGGCCTGGTAGATCCGCCCGCGGTCCTGAAGTTTCAGGCCCTGCGACACCATCGCCACCCGGAAGGCCAGCGCGAAGCTGACGCCCAGGTTGAGCAGCGCGGTGACCGGGATGGCCGCCACGCACCACCAGAAGGCGGCTTCGCGCAGCACCGGCAGGCCCAGCGTGCCCAGCGCGGCCGCGATCTGGCCGGTGGACAGCGTGACGTGGCGCACCTCCAGCGGCAGGCCGAAGAAGGCCGCCAGGGCCGGCACCAGGCCCAGCATCAGGCCCAGCGACACATTGGCGGCCAGGCCGGAGATGTTGTCCCGCCACCAGAGGGCCCAGCGCTGGGCGCGGGTCTCGCCCAGCAGCGCGATGGAGCGCGGGTTCCAGGCGATCGCGCTGTCCAGCCGGTGGAAGACGAACCAGTTCTCCACCCAGCCGGCGATCAGGCTGGAGGCGAACAGCAGCACGCCGGTGAAGGCCGCGAACAGCGCGGTGGGCCCCAGCAGCGTGGTGCTGTGCAGCACGTAGTGGGCCTGGGCCTGGCCGATCAGGGGCTGGCCACCCAGCCACCACGACAGCCCTTGCAGCAGCAGCACCACCGGCGCCACCGCGACCAGGTTGCCCAGGATGCCCGCCGTCTGGGAGCGCAGCAGGTTGGCCACCTCGTCGACGAAGCGGCCCAGCGCCACGTCGCTGCTGGCAATGCCTTCGAGCCGGCGCGCCAGGCTGGGGGCCGTCATGGCCGGCTGCTTGGTGGCCACCGTCCAGTGCAGCAGGTGCACGACGACGAAGCTCAGCGCGTAGTTCAGCCCGGCGCCCAGCCCGTTCCAGAACACCGGCAGGGCCAGCGCGGTGATGGCGAACTTGATCAGCGTGGTGAAGCCGATCACGCCGCCGCCGCCCAGCGCCATGCCCACCATGTGGCGGTACTCGTCGCGGTCGCGGGTGATGTAGTGCTCGCCCGTGTCTGCGCTGCGCTCGGTCACCTTGCGGGCCAGCAGGGCGTAGTGCTGGGTGAACAGCGCCCGCACGCTGCGCCGCTCGGCACTGGCGCGGGCCAGTTCCAGCAGCAGGTGGCGCAGGTCGGGCAGCGGGTCGGGGCTGACCAGGCAGGCCAGCAGGTCCTCCACCCGGTCGGCCCGGGCCCGCAGCTGGTCGAGCTGGAACACCAGGTCGACCGAAATGCCGTACTCGTCCAGGTGGCCCCGCACACTGGCGGCCGCCTCCAGGCAGGCTGCCAGCACCGCGCGCAGGTACTGGGCGCGTTGCTGGATCTGTGTCGGGCTGGCTCCGTCGGCCAGGTCCTGCCGCAGCGCGGCGGCGGCCTCGACCACCTGGTGGAAGGGCCGGTCGGCCAGCCGGGCCGGCTCCATGCGCTGGCGCAGGGCGGAGGACAGCGCGCTGGCGCGGATCTGGCTGACCAGCAGCTCGATCGACTCGATCAGTGCGTTCTGCCAGGGCAGGCGGGCCGGGTCCTCGGCGCACAGGGCCAGCAGGCGGCGCAGCGTGCGCTCGTCGATGGCGGCGATCCATTCCGGGTCACGCTCGTCATCGAAGATCAGCAGGAACAGCTCGCCCAGGTCGCCGGTCTCGGGCGTGCCAGGCAGGAAGTTCAGGCGCAGGCGGTCGGCCAGCTCGCTGAAGAAGCCATGGCGCGGTGCAAAGCCGAAATCGGCCAGCAGGCCCGGGGCGTCCAGCTCGGACAGGGTCTGGCGCAGCAGGGCCGAGACGCGGGCGCGGTGCGCCGGATGGCGGTCCAGCACATTGAGCAGGTGGCGCAGGCGCCGCACCGGCCAGGGGGTGCTGGCGGCCACCGGCTCGATCGATGGTGCGGGCTCCTCGCTGTCATGGCGCAGCCATTCCAGCAGGTGCACCAGCCACAGGTGGCGCTCCACCCGGTTGGTCGGGGCCTGGGCGGCGTTCAGCAGCGCGGTCAGATCCCAGCGGATGCGCGCCATCAATGCAGGGCCCTGGCCTGGGCCAGCTCGAACGGACCGACCGGGGTGTCGAACCAGTGCGCATCCTCGCTGATGCAGAAGAAGGTGCCTTCCATCCGCCCCTGCGGGGTGGCGATCTGGGTCCAGCTGGTGTATTCGAATTGCTCGCCGGGCCGCAGCAGGGGCTGGTGGCCCACCACCGCCAGGCCGCGCACCTCCTCGGTGTGGCCGTGGCTGTCGGTGATGATCCAGCGTCGGGCCACCAGTTGTCCCGTCACCGGGCCGGTGTTGCGGATGGTGATGGTGTAGGTGAAGGCGTAGCGGCCTTCGGCCGCCGACGACTGCTCGGGCAGGTAGTGCGTCACGATCGAGCAGGTGAACTGGGCTGGCGTCATGGCGTTGATCCTAGCAAGGCTCCGTAAAATAGAGAGTTTTCACGGTTTTTGGCCCGGGCACGGGCCTGTGCATCATGGCCCCCACCTACCGTATCGCCCCCAGCATCCTGTCCGCCGACTTTGCCCGCCTGGGCGAGGAGGTCCGCGCCGTGCTGGCCGCGGGGGCCGACTGGATCCACTTTGACGTGATGGACAACCATTACGTTCCCAACCTGACCTTCGGGCCGATGGTCTGCCAGGCGTTGCGCAAGCATGCGGTGAAGGCGGACGGCACGCCCGCGCCGATCGACGTGCACCTGATGGTGCAGCCGGTGGACGCGCTGGCCCAGGCTTTCTGTCAGGCCGGGGCCGACCTGGTCAGCTTCCACCCGGACGCATCCACCCACGTGGACCGCACGCTGCAGCTGATCAAGGCCGAGGGCAAGCAGGCCGGTCTGGTGTTCAACCCGGCCGAGCCGCTGGATGTGCTGGAATGGGTGATCGACAAGGTCGACCTGGTGCTGATCATGAGCGTGAACCCCGGCTTTGGCGGGCAGAGCTTCATCGACTCGGCCCTGCGCAAGCTGGAGAAGGCGCGCCAGATCATCGACGCCAGCGGGCGCGACATCCGCCTGGAGGTGGATGGCGGCGTGAAGGTGGACAACATCCGCCGCATCGCCGACGCGGGCGCCGACACCTTCGTGGCCGGCAGCGCGATCTTCGGCAAGACCGACTACCGCAGCGTCATCGACGCGATGCGGGCCGAACTGGCCCGCTGAGGCCGGTTCCCCGGTCCCGGCTCACTCCCCGGCCGGCACGATCAACACCACACGCCGGTTCTGCGCCCGGCAGGCGTCGGTGTCGTCGGTACAGACCAGTTTTTCCTTGCCCAGGCCGCGCACCGTGAAGCGGGCGGTGCCCAGCGCCGAGTCCTTGAGCACCGCCGCCACCGCCTCGGCCCGGCGCTGCGCCAGCCGCAGGTTGTAGACGCTGGAGCCGGTCTGGTCGGTGTGGCCTTCGATGCGCACGCTGGCGATGCCCAGCGCGGCCAGCTCCCGACCCAGGTCCATCAGCTGCTGGCGCTGGGGCGCGTCCAGCGCGTCGGCGTCGAAGCCGAACAGCATCCGGGCGGACAGGTTCAGGCTCCAGCCCTCGTCGCCGGGCTCGAAGCCCAGTGCCCGCAGGCGCGCCTCGCGCGGCATGGGGTGGGACGGCTGTGACGGGGTCTGGCAACCGGTGGCCAGACTGGGCAGCGCGAGCAGCCAGGCTCGGCGGGAAAGACAGATGCGGTTCATGGGCACACTCTCATGGCGTCAGGGGCGGCTGCGGGGTGTCGACTTGCGGCGGTACATCTGCCGGTCGGCCTCTCGCAGCAAGGCATCGACGCTGTCGCCGTCGTCGGGGAAGATCGCGGCGCCGATGCTGAGCTCAGGCAACTGCCGGGTCGGCAGACCCTCTGCCAGGTCCGGTTCCAGCGGCGCCGCCACCGTGCGTGAGAGCTGGCGCACCAGTGCCTGGGCGTCCTCGGGCTGGCGCAGCGGGTCGATCAGCACGACGAACTCGTCGCCGCCCAGGCGGCCCACCAGGTCGTGTTCACGCACGCTGCTGCGCAGCCGGCTGGCCAGGGCCGTCAGCACCCGGTCGCCCGCCTCGTGGCCGTACCGGTCGTTGACCCGCTTGAAGTCGTCCACGTCGATGAACAGCACCGCCAGGCGCTCCTGGTGCGCCTGCGCCCGGTCGATGGCGGCGGCCAGCTGCTGTTCGAACCAGGCCCGGTTGGCGACGCCGGTCAGCGCATCGCGCCGGCTCTGGTCGGCCAACTGATCGTGTGCGCTCTGCAGGGCGGCATGGCGCTGGCGCAGGTCGTTTTGCTGCTGCTGCACCTGGGCCAGCAGCGCATTGACATCCTGCCCCAGCGCCTGGATCTCGGTCGCGCCGTCCAGCGGCACGCGCAGGTCGAAACGGCGCTGGGCCCGGATGGTCTGCGTGCGGGTGCTCAGGGCCAGCAGCGGGGTCCCGACCAGGCGCTGCAGTTCGTGGGAGGCACGGGCGATGCCGACCGCGGTGGCGGCGGCGCCGGCCAGCACGCCCAGCAGGGCCCAACCGGCAGACTTCAGCAGCCAGCCGGCATCCGACTGCAGCAGCAGCGTGCCGATGACCTGGTCGTTTTCCTGCACCGGCTGCACCGCGCGCAGACCCGGCAGGCTCGCCGCCAGCCGGTCGGCCAGGGTGTCGGGGGCCGCGCGGCGGTGCTGGGCCAGGGGCCGGCCATCGGGCAGCAGCAGCTGGGCGTCCAGCAGGTTTTCGCTGCGGGCCATCTCGTCCAGCAGCTCCTGGGCGGCCGTGGCATCGCGGAACATCACCGCCGCGTCGACCGAATAGGCCATCGAGCGGGCCACCAGGTCCAGGCTGTGCTGCTCGGCCAGGCGCAGCAGCAGGGCCGAGGCCCCGGCCAGCAGGGTGGCCACCACCAGCGTGGCCACCATCGCCACGCGGACCTGGGCACGCCGCACCACGCGGCGCAGGCTGAGCGACGGCGCCGCGCTCATCCGGCGCTCCGGGGCGGCTGGGCCAGGCGCAGCACCTGGGGGTGGATGCGCAGGCCGCTGCGGGCCACCGCATCCAGGTTGACCTCAAACCGGGTGCCGCCGGGGCGGGATTCCAGGCAGAACAGGCCGCCATCGCTGCAGAACTCGGCACCGCGGCCGATCGTCAGCACCGGCCGGTTGGCCAGGCGCCGCAGCGCCGCCTGCTGGCCGGTGAGGCTCCAACCGTCGAAGAACACCACATCACAGGCCGGCGGGAGCGGCTGGTCGGCGTCGATCGCCAGGGTGGTCAGGGCCCGGCCGGCATCCGCCGCCTGCAGGCGTTGCAGCAGGGCCGTCGCGCCCTCGCTCTGGCGGGTGATGCAGACAGTGAGGGGGCGCGGCTCACCCGGCCAGCGGGTGTAGTGCAGGATGCGGGCGACCACCTCCGGGGCGCTCCACTCGGAATCGGCCGCCGCCACCGCCGGGGCGGCCCGCCCAGGCAGGCCCAGGCCGCCGGCCAGCAGGCCCCAGACCAGGCGTGCCAGAGCGGCTCGGCGGAGGTGGGGGGTGGCGGGCAGGCGGCACATCGCCGCCGATTGTGTGCGGGGCGGGGCCCGCTCTGCCGGGGCGGTGCGGCGCCGCCTGACCGTGCTCGCCCGGCGTGTGCGCTAGTGGCGGCCGGTGTTGGAAAATCGCCAACCCGGCGGCGCCCCGGCCCTCAGACCGGGAAGGCGTACAGCGCGTAGCGGCGCTGGTTCACCTGGAGGGTCAGACTGCTGGGCCGCCGACCATCGGCCTGCCAGGCATGGGTGTTGCGGTCGATGGCGATGCGGGCCGCGTCCATCAGGGCCGACAGCAGCGGTTGCCCGTGCAGGCAATGGGTGCGGGGCACCACCAGCGCCACCTCCATCGGGGGCTGCCCGCCGGCGAACTCCAGCTGGGCGTTCACGACCACGGACAGGTGGGTGCTGAAGGCCATGTCCAGCTCTCCGGCGATGGTGGCATCGGGGGCGGTGGGAATGGCGTCCAGTGCCAGGACCACAGGGGGCGCCGCGTCACGCGCGGTGGAAGACGGTGGCTGCACGAGAGGACTCATCACGGAGCGTTGTTCTTGTTGGAAGGATAGAGGCGCATCGTGTCTGGATGGTTCCTCGGTGTGTGTAGGAACTTGCCCCTTCTTTTCACGGGCCTCATCTTGGCGTACGCGAGCGAGTGGGTGTCCTACGGTCGCCTGGCGCCTTGGCCGACGCGCGGATGCGGCCATGGCCTGCCTTGTGGGTGGGCTGCGGTGGCGACACTGGTGTGCCACACTCTTCCTCAAGATTCAGGAGCCAGGCGATGACTGAACAGAATGTCTCTGCTTCCCCCGAGCCGCTCATCGGGCGTGCCGTTGATTGTGCTGAACGCGTGGTCGACGACGGTCGCGGCCTGGCCTACCAGGTCCTCGATCAGGCCCGTGATGTCACCCAGCGTGCCCGGCAACAGCTCGAGGACACCAGCTGCCGGGTCCGTGCCTATGTCCGCGACGAGCCGGTCAAGTCCCTGCTATTGGCCGCTGCTGCCGGGGCGGCGGTGACCGGGCTGATGGGCTGGCTGCTGCGCTCGCGCCGCCAAGCTTGAACGGACCGGCCCCGTTTCGCTGCTGCAGGCTGTCATGGCGTTGATCCACCCGCTGCTCGGTGTGCTCGCCAGCCGCCCGGAGATGTTGACGGAGCACGCTGGGGCCTATGCGGCACTGGCGTCGGCGGAGCTTCGCGAGGCGGTGCGCCAGTGGCGCCGGCGGCTGCTGGTGCAAGTGCTGGCGGCCGCGCTGGCCTTGGCGGGGCTGGGTCTGGGCGGCGTGGCCGCCCTTTTGGCGGCAGCCCTGCCGCTGGCGAGCATGCCGGCCCCTTGGGCGCTGGTCGCCGTGCCGGGGGCTCTGCTGCTGCTGGCCGCCGGTCTGGCCGGGTGGCAGGCCCGGATGGTGGTGACCCTGGACTGGACGGCGTTGCAGGCCCAGTGGGCGCTGGACCAGGCGCTCTGGCGCGAGGCGGCCCAGGCATGACGTCGACCGCCCCCGAGACCGCGCCGCTCAGCCCCAAACAACAGGCGCTCGACCGGCTGGCCCGTTCACGGGCCCAGCTGCGGGCCGCCGTGATGGACCCGGCCGAGCCAAGCAACCCGGCCCAGGTCGGCCTGGGCGGGCGCCGCCTGCGCGCGGCCTGGCGCCACTGGCGGCGCCGGCTGCTCAGCCTGCCCCAGGGGGCCGTGCTGGTGCCCATGCTGGAAGCTTGGTGGGCGCGGCAGCCGGTGGCGACGTGGGCGCGCCAAGGGCTGGCAGAAACCCGCACCGTCGTGCTGCCCTGGGTGCGGCGGCACCCGGGGCTGGCGCTGGGGGCCGCTGCAGCCGCCGGCGCCGGGGTGGTGGTCGGGCGCCATTGGCTCGGCCGCTGGCTGAAGCGGCGCACCCGCACCTGGCCCGGCCGGGCGGCCGCCTGGCTCTGGGTCCAGGCCCAGGACCCGGTGACCCTGCTCTGGCTGGGCGGCTGGGTTCAGCAGTGGCTGGCGAAGCGGCGGCCGGCTCCGGCTCCGGCTCCGGCACCGGCGGCGCCATCGCCGGCTGAGCCCGCGGCGGCGGAGGGGCCGTCGACGACGAACGCGTAATGCCGTGCCAACCGGAGGAAAGCATGGGTTCCATCGCCAGCTACGCCGCTCTGGGCGCGGCCATCATCTTTGAAGTCATTGGCACGACTTTTCTGCAGAAGTCGGCGCAATTCACCAAGGTGATTCCGACGGCGCTGATGGCGGGCTGCTACATCAGCGCCTTCTACCTGCTGTCGCTGGCGCTCAAGACGATCCCGATCGGTTTGGCCTACGCGATCTGGAGCGGGATGGGCATCGTCCTGATCTCGGCCGTCGGGTACCTGGTCTTCCGACAGACGCTCGACACGGTGGCTCTGGTGGGCCTCGGGTTCATCATCGCCGGTGTCGTGCTCGTGAATGGATTTTCCAAGTCGGTCGCGCACTGATTCCGTCACGGCCACGCCGTCCACATGGCCCGTGATGGCGCATGGCCATTTGGCGTGAGCTTGGTCCGCATGGGCGACGGGGGGACAAGTGCTGCACAGCTGTACGCTCAGGGGCGATGGGCAGCTTCAGACTGATTGCAGCTATTCATGTTTGCTGCTTGAAGGTCCGCTCTCGGCACGAGCGGTCACCAAACGCAGGCCATGAGACACCCCACCCGACCATGCTCTCAGCCCATCCATCAATGTGCCACTGCTAAGGTCGACGCTCGGCACCGAACAGCGCATCGAGCAGCGCCTGGGCTTGTTCCTTGCCTTGTGCCGTGATGACCACCGACTGTGCCTTGCCCACCGGGTTGCTGATGAGCCCTCGCGCGTGCAGGCGGTTCAGCGCTTCCCAGTCGAACGATTTCCAGACCCTGTCCCCGTCATGCAGCCCCAACAGCAGCAGAGCCAGAACGGCGTCATCAATGCGATCCGGGTCCAAAGGCATCGGCGTCTCCCGTCAAGGCAACATGAGTGAGTCCAAGGGGCTACGCGCTCCTGCCCCACCCACCTTCAGCACATGGGTGTAGATCATCGTTGTGGCAACGTCGGCATGGCCCAGCAGTTCCTGCACCGTGCGGATGTCGCTGCCGGACTGCAGCAAATGGGTCGCAAAGCTGTGCCGCAGCGTATGGGGCGTGGCGGCCTTGGCAATGTTCGAAGCCGTGAGCGCCCGTTTGAAGGCTCTCTGGAAGGTCTGGTCATACAGGTGGTGGCGGCGCACCACGCCGCTGCGTGGATCAACCGAATGATGGTCCTGTGGAAAGACCCAGAACCAGGCCAGGCTCTGGCCCGCCCTGGGGTACTTGCGATCCAGCGCATGCGGCATCTCGACACCCGCTTGCCCGGCGGACACATCGGACAGCCAGATCTCACGCACCTCTGCCAACTGCTGACGCAGGCCGGGAACCAGGACCTTGGGTAGCATCACCACTCGGTCCTTGTCGCCCTTGCCAGAGCGCACGTACAAGGCCCCTTGTCCAAAGTCAAGATCCTTGACGCGCAGCTGAAGGGCCTCGCTGATGCGCAAGCCGGTTCCATAGAGCAGCTGGGCCAACAGCTGGTGGGTTCCAGTGAGTCGGTTCAACACCTCCCCGACCTCGTCGCGCGAGAGCACCACCGGCAAGCGTCGCTTGGGCACAGGGCGCCCGATGTCATCCATCCATGGCAGCTGTTGCCCCAGGACCTTGCCGTATAGAAACAGCAGCGCGGACAAGGCCTGACGGTGCGTCGAGGGGGCCACCTGCCGCTCGACCGCCAAGTGGCTGAGAAAGGCGGACACCTCATCGCCTCCCATCTGCAGCGGGTGCCGCAGTTCATGGAAGCGGATGAAGGCCTTGCACCAGTACACATAAGCCTGCTCGGTGCGAAGGCTGTAGTGCAACACACGCACTTGGCGGCGCACCTGATCCAACAAGCGCGGTGCGGGTCGTTCTGCGCAGACGGAGGATGGCTTGGCCGTTCGCAAGACACGAAGGCCTGCCGATAGATCCCCAACCCGAGGGGGATGCCCGTGCTCGTGCATGTCCAGCCTCCCTTGGCAAGACCATCGGGCCTCGCCAGAATCAACCGACAGAGAGCCGCTTTTGCGGCCAATTTAGTACTGGATGAACATCCAGTCAACCAGGGGAGGAAGCGTGCTGGAACAGGGACTTGGCGTGACGTTGGCGCGGCTTGTTATGCGGCGCCGGTCGATGTTATGCGTCAACACCGTACAAGGCACCGGTGGCAGCACCGTCCGCGCTGCCGCTTTTGCCGGCTGAATACGCCGCTGTTACATCCCGGTGCAGGCCAAAAATGTCAATTCGATCAAGTGCTTGTCGGAGGGCTCTCCAACTTTGTTATGCGGCTCGGTCCGGTGTTATCCGTCACTCAGTGCCGTATACAACACGTTAGGGAGCAAATATGGGAGAGGCCATTGCAGCACTCCTTGGGGCTGTTTTGGAGGTCGCGATGATCTTCACGGGTAAAGCAGTCGTATCGGCTGCCAGTTTTGGCCGCTGGCGCGGCGAGCAACTCAGTAGTTCTGAAGGCCGCATTCACAGTCCCGCAGGCGCTCTATCGTTTAAGCGTGATGGTCAGCGCGTGTTTACCGCTACAGGTCTTTTTTTCATCGGAGGCATGTTTTATGCACTGTTCGCGCTGGCAGCACTTTTGTTTGCAGCATTGGCCTCTCAAGAAACACCAACCAAGTGATTGATTTGCAAAGGTGTTTTTTAGACGGGTTCTGCTGCGACGAGTTTCATGCCGAGCTTGCTGGCCCGCTGACTGAGGTTGTGCAGCACCCGCTGGCGGTAG
>NZ_JAGWCB010000020.1 GCF_020387415.1 Ideonella benzenivorans
GAACTGGCGCAGCCCCATTCAGGTCTTCGCAGAACTCATGCGCGGCTTGGCCCAAGCCCATCAGGCTACAGTCCACTGATCAAGCAACCCGGGTGGGGTGTTGCACTTCAGATTTGAGAACGCCCAGGGACTTCGATTGCCGCATCCGCTGACGGAGCAGAGCCGCTGTCTCTGCGTTGACCTTGGACCGATCAAGCTGTCGGTCGTGGCTCCAGTCCACGTAGACCGTGGCCCCCTGCTGCTCCAACAGTTGCTTCACACCGAGAACCAACTCAGCGTCAGCAATCGCGTGCGACAGAAAGATGTCAAACGCCTCCGAGTCGCGCGCACTGGCGCGCACGGATTCCAGAATTTGTCCCGCGGACCGCGCAGCGAACTGTCGCGTTGCGCCCTGGGCAGCCGCCCGTGCTTCCGCCTTTGTGAAATGACGCGTTGCCATCACATCCCCTGAAGTTCGTCGAGTGCCTGGATCACGGTGGGCTGCTGATTGGCCAGCGGCCGGCTGGCGTCATTCATCGCGTGATCGTAGTACTCAAAGATAAAGAAATCTTTGCGAACCATATTCCTTTCCTCAAGACTGGTTTTCGGTAAGTTCAGCGGGCCATCACGGTCCGCGTCGCTCAGTGCAAGAAGAACGACAGCAGAATCATCAGGAGGGCCAAAGTGACGTAGTACGGGAACAAGGTCCGGGAAAACAATGCCGAGATCCATTTATTTCTTGGGTCGGTCTTGTACGGCTCGGTGTTCATCGAGAAGTCGATTTCTTCCTCCTTGAGCTGCCGCACGTGCTCATACAACGAACGGAACCGCCTCTCCATCGAGAGGAAGTAGCCGTCCAAAAACCAGAAGATGAACAGCGGGAAGTAGGCCACGACGATGTAGGCCTGGTTTGTGTCCTTGGCCGCCAAGGCGAAGAGAGCAGCGATAAGCGTAATGCTCCAACCCTTGAGCAAGAACAGGTTTCCCGACATCCGGCTGATCGACGCCTGGATGAACTCAAGGTGCTTGTGCTTGTTGGAGATGTCGGACATGGCGCAGTGCTTGGCGGGTCTACCGGCGACGCGCGATGGCGTCATCGACCCATGCCGCCAGGTGGTCCTTGATGTGGTTGTAGGTGCCGTAGGCGGGCGGGTCATAGACCGGTGGCCGAACGATGTTGTTGCCGTCTCGGAAAGTGAACTGGTCGAACGGGTTGGTGCCCTTGGAACAGGTACCCTGACGGGGGCAGTTCAGGTTATGGATATGAATACCTAGCAGGCCGCGATTGTCCGTCCAGGCCTTGCGGATTTCATGCTGAATCCAGGGCCGCGCATGAGTCTCGGTGCCGATCAGCACGACCACACAGCGTTTGTATTTCATGTTGTCGTCGATCCAGTGCTCGACGGCCGCCGAGCCGCTGCGCTTGACCGTCTCCCAGTCGTTAGGGGACACGGGCTCGTCGCCGTCGATCATGCCCATCTGCCGGATCTGTTGCACCCGCATGACGTCGTTGTCGAAGTGAAAGCTATAGAACACCGGAACTCGTGCCATCGTCTCTTCCTTGGTCTGCGCGGGCTTCCCGCCTCTCGCTCGGCCGGATGCCAAGCCCACCGTACAAAAGCGCCACAAAATCCAGCGGCGCTAGGTCGTCTGGCGGTTCGTAGCTCAGGTCTGCGGCGAGCTGCACGGTCGCGCCACCGGTCTGGGCAATTGGGATGCAGGTGGCGTTAGGCCAGTACTGCGTGAACAGCTTGTGTTCGTCCAGGATGCCGTGCATGCCGCCGATGAACACCGCGGCCTCGAACTCGGTGGACGTGAACATGGCCTTGCGCATCTGCAGCAGGCTCGCTTCCTGATCGTCGCCGACGGCGTCGATCAGCCTGACGTTGGCGAAGTACTTGTTCTCTGCCGGCAGCACCTTCGTGAACAGCCTGGACTGGAATAGCTCGACGGCGATCGTGTACTCCACGCCCACCGCCTGGGCGGCCGACCACAGCAGCGGCGTGATGGCGGGGTGGCCGCCCCAGACAAGCCTTCTGCGGCCGAGCACTACCTGGGCGAGCGCATTGATGGCAGCCTGGATCTCCTGCGGCCGGCAGTCCAGGCTGTAGGGCTCGCGCGTCGGCACGCTCGCGGACAGGAAGATCGCACCCACGCCTACGTCTCGATCTCGGCCAACTGCCAGTCGACCTCCCGGCTTCGGAGCCACTTGACGGCGCCGACCCGGTTGGCGAGCCAGTCTAGATGGCGGCACCATTCCTTGCTGATGCCCAGGTGGTCATAGATCACGGCAGCCGCACGCGAGTCGCTCAGGTCGATGCAGTCGTGGACGTCGATCGAAGTGGGCACACCGACGACCGGGTAGGCGACGAGCGGTTTGCCGGAGGGCAACTTCAGGATGACTGAGCGCTTCGGGCCGACGCCCTCGACGCTGCCGCCCAGGTCCTTGATGGCAGTGCGCAGCGTGCCGACCATGTTCGAGTGCCGCAGCGCCACGCCGACGCCGCGCACGCGCTCCAGCTCCAGTGCAACCTCCGCGAGCATCTCGGGCTTCAGGCGCGTCCCGTTGAAGTCGGCATCGGCCAGCTTCTTGGAAGTGGCCAGGTGGGACTCGCGCTCGGGAGAGTGCCCGGGCCATACTAGCTGCAGCATGGAGATGTGCTTGGAGATGGCACGTCCCCACTCGACCGTCGTCCAACGGCTCTTGAAGTAGCCCGG
The DNA here is from genome assembly GCF_020387415.1 of Ideonella benzenivorans. Taxonomy (GTDB): domain Bacteria; phylum Pseudomonadota; class Gammaproteobacteria; order Burkholderiales; family Burkholderiaceae_C; genus Ideonella; species Ideonella benzenivorans. The sequence continues at coordinate 2,698 of NZ_JAGWCB010000020.1, forward strand.
CGTATCGAGCATGACCAGCACGTCGGAATCGCACAGCCGGTGCCAGAGGGCCGCCTGGAAGTCGGCGGCAACGGCGACCGAATGCGTGTCCAGGAAGACATCGAAGTGACGCGCCGACAGCGCCTCGAAGAGCTGCAGGGCGACGTCGGCGGATTCCTCGCGGCGGTAGCTGACGAACACGCGCCGCTGGGCCGGCAGCAAGCCCAGACACTGCAGCGCCGCCGTAACGACGCGGCGCAGGTGTGTGTCGGCCGCGTCGTGGAACATAGCATTGATGCTACGCAGCTCGGCAGGCAGCTCGGCACTGACGCGCGCGGCCGCGCTTACCATGGGCACCACCGGCACGCCGAGCTTGGTCAACCTGGCGGCCTCCGGGTACACGGCGCCCTCGGCACCGAAAAAGACGGCGACGGTGGCCGTGGTGTCGCTGAAGTCGTCCGTGATCCCGCGGTCGACCGTGTAGTCGCGGCCGCGCTGCAGCCCGAACAAGGCCAGGCACTCGTCGAAGGTGGCCACGAACGCCGCAGTCTGGTCCGTGCTCGGCGCCCCCAGCAACAGGCATTGGTATAGGGCCATGCTGCCTCCTAGAAGCGGATGTTGCGAACGGCCGTGCCCAGGCTTGAGCCCGCTTCGTGCAGGTACAGCTGGTTGAGCGAGTTGGAGTCCAGCCGGCGGTAAAGCTGCAAGTATTCGTTGCCGTAGGTGCCGCGGCCGTCAGCCGTCGGCACGATGGCGATCTGGTGCAGATTCTTCTTGCCATCGGCGTAGCCCAACTCCCAGGAACACCAGCGCGACGCCTTGGAATTCGCAGTAGCCAGAAACAGGAACCAATCACTGTCTACGATGCGTCGCTGGATGCGCTGGGCGGTCTCGCGGTCGGGCGTCTCCGGCATCGTGCTGTCCTTCCAGTCGATGTACAGGTCCACCCCTTGCTCGGCCAGCCAGACCTGCAGGCCCTCGGCGAGTTCCTTGTCGACATGGCTGTGGCAGAGAAACGCCATGCGCTGACGACCACTATAGACCTGCGATTTGCGCAGCGGCTGCCGCTGGGCGGCGCGCTGAAGTTCAGATTGAGCAAGTGCCATGTGATCTCTTGTCTTATCCCTGTGCAATCACGGTAACTAAATGTTTATAGCCCGTCAATTCGGGGCGCGCGGGAGGTTGGCCCCTGCGCCGCGATGGGCAGAATACCTTGAGCAAAACACGACAGGGAGCCGTCATGGGTGAGTGGGTTCTAATCCTCGCGCTGAACATCGCCAGCAGCACGCCAGGCGAAATCCGCGACGTCTCGCTCTCGACGATGGGCGGCTTCGGGTCCAAGGCCAGTTGCGAGGCTGCCGCCCAGACCCTGACCAGTCGCGCGGTCGCAGTCGTCGGCCAAGCGCGCATGCAGGGCGGCATCCAAGGCAACAGCGCCAAGTCGACACCGGTGTTGAACTTCGAGTGTGTATTTATCAAGAAGTGATGGGGCGAATGCCTCGCTCCCGTCAACGTGTAAGTTGGCTGCGGTCGCGTGAAGTCCGACGGACACACTGCCTTCTACCGGAGCACGCAAATGCGGCCGCTGGCAAGCGCCCGCTCTTGGCTGAAACTTGACTTCGTAGCAATTCGCCTAACCGGCAGTAATCGCTGCAGAGCGGAACGCGCTGCTGCCAGCACGAGCTTGATCGATCACAAGAGGTGTAAGCCATGACAAACCTGGACGAATCCGGCCCGGGATCAGAAGTCCGTGGCTATGTCCGTATTGCCCCCAACGACGCGGATCTGCAGGTCTTGCGCATTAAGCTGGGTCAGCGGCCATGCGACGTTGCCCTGCGCATTTTGCAACGCGATCTTCCGAGTCCCAATCACCGTCTTCGACGAGTGAACGAGCCAAGCGCGTAATGCGCGGGCCTCTTGCGGGGATCGAAGCGCGAGGCGTTCGAAAGTACCGGATTTTTCTTCGGTTTCTATCCGAATGGCTGCGCAACTCGCCGGCACTCCCGCGGTCGTTACGCACTTGACCAAGCCATACCGAACGGCGGCGAGTTCATCTTCCTTGACTAGCGGGAAGGACACCTTGCCGAGGGGATATGGTTGAAAACTCACCCGATCGTCGCTTTCCGTGACCGTCTCGAAGCCTTCCACCGCAACGCGATTGAGCGCGATGCCGTCGACTGTCGCGACGATCTCCTTGGCACGCTCCGCATAGCTGTCGAGGCAACGCTCGACACTTGCCTTTTCAGCGGTCAGGTCGGCCCCATCCTTGGACAGGGACAGCTTGTGGACATAAGACGGTGTGCGCGTGCTGGTTTCGACTTGCAACGACACCACAGCGCTGAAGCTGCCGAACAGACCGATGAGCGGTCCTCCCTCGAGCAGCAGATCTGCTGCGCTGCCTCCTTCTGTGAGATTTCCGCCCAGCGTGATCTTGCGCATGGAGTAGGCAACCGTCTCCTGAAGCCCGCTCTCGTATTCGGCGCCCGCAGTGATGGACTCGGACGAGGCCTTGCCCAGGCTGGTCTTACCGCTCTGCGTGTACGTCGCCGAACCCAAGTTGTATGAGTCGTACTTCGTGTCGAAACGATCCCACGAAACGATCTTGGCGCTGGGCTGTTGCGGTTTCGTATCCGCGATGCGAAGGTGCAGGTCGACGCGATCGATGCGGTCGGCCTGATGCACCTGCTGACCACTTAGGTTGAACACGATGCGCTTCTTGAGCACCAGCGGATGCGGTGCCCCACAATCCGGTCCATCAGGCCCATGGTCTTTGGCGACGAGCGCGAGGATGTCGTCGGGCTTCGCATCCTTAGCACTTGCAGCAAACGCCTGAATTAGCGCCGCCTGCCCACGATCGGAAAGCCCCCTGATGAACGCCGGGGCGTCGTCAGCTTGGGGCGTGATAGCGAACGCACTGATGGTCGGCGCCCTAAATTCGGGCGACTTGTCCAATACCTTATAGTGCAAGAGCTGCGACTGACATCCGGTCAGAAACAGTGCCAATGTGCCGATCGTAGTCGACTTGATCATGACGCTCCTCCTCAAATCCGGTAACAGGCGAGTTGGATACGAGTGACACCGGCGATGCTGGCCGTCCAGGGTCCGCACGCGACCGCGGCGCCGTTTGCTTGCAGCGGGAACCACTTATCGACGTAGTTGTAGAGGGTGGCGCACTTCGTACACACCTCATCCTGATCGCAGTCCTGTGCAAATCCGTAGCAGACCAACCCTCCGCCTGGCGCGGGGTGGGGAGTGGGGAACTCCATGATCGCGAACTTCGGAGTGGTCACCGCAATCGGTTGAGTCGTCATCGTCATCTCCTCCCTGTCGTGCAATAGCCTAACTGCGCGATCCTTTGGCGGGGGGAGCCCTCAGGGCCAGCCTTCCTAAATCTTGAGGGTGTTACCTTGGACGTGATAGGTGAGCTTACGGGTCATCGTGACCAGGCCCCGGCGCAGTTCGACGCGGATGTCTGCTGATGCTGGTGCGGTCCCGGGTGCCACCGCGAGCGGCAGTGCGATGAACTCACCTGCCTTGGCTGGCGCCGCCTTGCCCTCACGGGCCAACTGCCGCCACCGGTGTGTCACGGATCGCCGTAATGGAGCCAGGGATGTTCGGCGTAATGGAGCCAGTTTCTGGCTGCTGAACAGGGCTCCCGAGGGGTTGAGGAACGGGGTTATTTTGCCGCTTTGGCGGGGGTGGGTTTGACGCTGCCGGGGGCGGTTCTGGGCGCGCGGTACGACGCGCCATCCAAGACCATGCAATAAGCGTTGTGGCGCAGGCGATCCAAGGTGGCGCTGGCCAGCAGTCGGTTGTTGGGGAAGGCCTGATCCCACTCCGGGAAGTCCAGGTTGCTCGTGACGATGGTGGCGGCCTGCTCATAGCGCTCAGCGATGAGGTCGTGCAGGTCCTCGTCTGCGGGCGAGCGCAGCGGTTTGAGGCCGAAGTCATCGATGATCAACAGCGGCACGCGCGCCAGCGTGGCGAGCTTGCGTTCGTAGCCGCCTGTGGCGCGCGCGGCGTTGAGACTCTGGGTGAGCGAAGCGCAGGTGGTGAAGATGACATCGACGCCCTGGCGCACGGCGCAGTGCCCCAGGGCCTGAGCCAGGTGCGACTTGCCGGTGCCGCAGGGCCCGACGATGAGCACGGGCGCCTTCTCTTGCAGATACCGTCCGGTGGCCAGGTCGTGCACGAGGCTGCGATTGAGGTTGGGCAGGCGCTCGAAGTCGAACTGGTCCAGCGTCTTGGTGGTGCGGAACTGGGCTCGGCGCAGGCGGGAGCTGAACTTCTTTTGCTCACGCCGTGCCACCTCGTCGCTGATGAGCAGGGCCAGGAAGTCGGTGTAGGCCAGCTTGCCCTGGATGGCTTCGCGGTTGCGGGCATCCAGGGAGTCGAGGATGCCCGACAGGCGCAGTTGCTTGAGTTGGGGACCCAGTTCGGGTGCGGGGTTCATGGTCGTCATGGCGATCTCCTTGGGTGGTCAATGCAGCGCGCTGGGCTGCGGGTTTGGGGTTGGAGCGGGGAAGAGTTCGGCAGCAGGCCGCGTGAAGCGGTTGGCACCGGCATAGGCTGGCGGGGTGTGGCTGTCGGCTTGAGCAGCCTGCACATCAGCCTTCGTGCTCAAGATGGTCTTGACGGTGCGGTAGTGCGGTGAGTCGTGCGCCAGGGCACGTGCGCAGGCGGCCTCCAGCCGCTTGGCGCCATAGGGCTTGAGCAGGCCCAGAACGCCCTGGGCAGCCCGCAGCCGCTCCAGGACGTTGTCTGCCAGCAGCCGCTCAATGAGCGCGCGGCATTGGGGCCCGACTTGCACGGCCTGATTGACACACCACTGGCGGTCCTTGGCGAAGAAGGCCTGGGCTTCGGGCGGCAGGTGCGCCTTGCAGGTGATCCGCTGGCCGGGGCGTTGCCCTCGCGGGTGCGTAGCCACATGTCGGTAGTCCTCGTACAGGGCCACGGCCGCGTCGGTGGCCCGCAGCCACAGCGTCTTGCCCACCAGCGCGAACGGGGCCGAGTACAAGATGCGCTCGAGTTGCACGTGGCAATCCTTGTGCACGCTCACCCGGTGCCAGGTGCCCAGGTCTGGCGCGATGGCCGGCAGTGGCTTCAAGAGCGGCTGCTCCAGGGCGAATAGCGCCAGCGGTGGCTGGCGCGTGGTGCCGTGGATGCGCTGGCCCGCCGTCTCCATGACCCACGCCTTGGCCTGGGCATTGAGGTCGGCCAGGTCACGGAACTCGCGTAGCGGCAGGAAGTTGCCCTTGACGTACTTGACGCCGGCTTCGACGATGCCCTTCTTCTGCGGGTCATGCGGCGGGCACGGGTCGATCTTGAAGCCGTAGCCCTCGGCACACTCGGCGTAAGCACGCTGCACGACCGGGTCCTGGGCGCAAGCCTTCGTGATCGCGCACTTGGCGTTGTCGATGACGATGCGCTCGGGCACCCCGGCGAACCACTCGAAGGCTCGGCGGTGGCAGCCCAGCCAGGTGGCCACCGTCTGGTCCCAGACGAACTCCAGGTACTGGTGGCGGCTGTGCGCCAGGGTCATCACGAAGGCCCAGGTGCGTCGGGGCTTGCCGTCCGGGTGCAGCAAGATGGGGCCGGCACCGAAGTCCACCTGGGCAACTTCGCCCGGGGCAAAGTCCAGCCGGCAGGTGACCTCTGGGGGCAAGCTGGCGCGGATGCCGGCGACCATGCGGCGCACGGCCGAGTAGCTGCCCGTCCAGCCATGCTGGCGCTGCAGCGCCTGGTGGATGGCTGTGCCGGGCACGTTCTGCTCGACCCAACTGGCCACCTTCGCGCGATGCTCTTCCAGGCTGGAGACGGTGGTGCTGGCACGCTTGGGTGGCTGCAGGGCGGCCGCCACAGCCTCATCGTCAGGCAGCGGCGCCTTAGCATCCATCCAGCCATGCGCCTGGGCCAGCGCACGCCAGTGGCCCGCCTTGCGCCGACCCATGATCTTGGCCTCGGCGATATCCCGGTCGGAGTCACCCTGACGCATGCGCAGCAGGGCCTGTCGGTAGTGATGCATCTCGAATCTCCTGCGGGCCATCCCCTGTCTCCAGGCAAAAGCCCACAGGGTAGAGATGGCCCGAATCGATTCGGGAGGCTGTTCAGTCAGCGCAGACTGGCTCCATTACGCCGATCCGCCCCTGGCTCCAATACGGCGATCTCGCACTGGCGCCATAACGCCGATCATCGGCTGGCTCCAATATGCCGATCACGAAGTGGCTCCATTACGCCGGTCGGTGACACCGGTGCACGACGTTGGCATTGATGCCGTGCGCCATCGCCACCTTGGCTACCGACGCGCCGGGCTGGTCGCACGCAGCCACCACCAGGGCCTTCATCGCCGCGCTGTACCGCCGTCGGGTCTCCGCCTTCTCGCTTGTCATCGTGTCCACCTAAGTTACGTGGACACGATCCTTGCCGCCGCTTCGGGCCGCTTCAAGATGACTTTGCCGGACGCATACTGCGCGGCAAGGTCGTGCGCACGACCATCAGCGATGCCAAGGCGCCGTGCCCGCTGGACAGGGTCAATCGGCAGTTCCGCGCTGAGCGGCCCAACCAGTTGTGGGTCAGCGACTTCACGTACGTTTCAACCTGGCAGGGCTGGCTGTATGTGGCCTTCGTGATCGACGTGTTTGCCCGGCGCATCCAGCGTGATCACGCCACTACGTTGCCGCAGTCAAGGCCGCTCAAACGCGCGATGGTGCGGTTACCTAGGAGCACCCAACGGGGTTCTTCCTGATGCGCTTCCGCGGCACATAGCCCTTGCTGCGACGCAGCTGTTGGAGGTCGCCCCGCCTCTCCGGCACGGGGTCCTCGAGAGCCGGTAACGCCTTGCGAGAACTGCTCTTGGCGGCGCCACGGCGCGTCTCTCGCAATCGTTGGACAACCACAGGCATGTCTACCCGCCGGATGAAAACATGATTGGTCGGGCGCAACTCATCCCGATACAGCCGCACCGCCACTTCGGTGGCCGCGATCGAAACCCACCGGGGCCCTGAATGCGCTGCAACCGCGACCTCTGCAATGCCTACGTAATCCTCGTTAAAGTGTTCGATCGCGTCGGCGTGAACGCGATATCCGGCGACGCACTTGTAGCTTCGAAGGATGCCCATCCGGCAAGCCGCGACAACCTTGGCCGCACTAATCCCGCCCAGCAATGCGGCAGCTTCGGCACAGCTCAAGGTTCCGCCAAATGTCGACCGCCGCAAGAACTGGCGATGCTCTTCAGCCTGTGTCGCGTCCACAACCAAGTCTAAAAGCGAGGGGCCGTGCCGCTCAAAGCAGGAGATCGTGCCGTCGACGATAGCTGCTGCCAAGATGCCCTTAGCATCACCTCGCAGCTTGCGCAGAAACAGCTTGCGGACGGGGACCATTTCCCGGTCAAGTGAGTCGCACAGGGGAATGCATGCCACTTTCTCCTCGAAGGCGGCCAGGTCAACAGTGCTGAACGCCGAGCTGAGAGCCGCTCGATGCTGATTTGAGAAGTGCCCCGTTCTTCTCAAATACTTCAGAACGCTAACCGGAATGCCGAGTCGTGCTGCAGCCACCCTGCTGGGAACGGATGCGGCGCGGAGCGATGTTGCGCTCCGGCGCCTCGACGTACGGGCTCGCGCTTCTGGCTTCGCGCGCTGGGCGATGATCAGCGCTTCCCTCGCCTTAAGGTGATCTCCCGGGGTGTACTGCGCGAGAACGGACAGCATCGCTGCGACGTCGTTCGGGTCTGTAACCCTCTGATTAATGAGAGCTCGGTATGACGCCGGGGCCAACCGCTTGAGCAGAAGCCCTCCGGTGACACCTTCAAGGCGCTCGCCATTGGAGAGAATGTCAAGCGCACGATAAAGGTTCTTTGGCCAGTCTCTGAGCATGCGCGCGGCGCGCTGGCAAATGCTTAGCTCGGCGTCCGGAAAGACTCTGGCATGCAAGGACGCGAGGCCACTGCAGAGGCCTGTCATGCGGTTCAGGGTCATTGCGGGCATGCCATTCAGAGGCAGGACGCCAACGGGCTCTTGACCACGCACGAGGCCAACCAAGCTCTGGTTGAGCTCAGCATGATCCTGCGACACCTCGTCGTCCTCGTTGTGCGCAAAGTCGGCCCCGCAGATGCACTTCAGTAAGGAAGGCCGCATCAGGCGAAGCTCGCGGAGGCATGTCGAACAATGGGTCAATAGGTAGCGCTTGTGAACCGGACATGCGTCGATGATCTTCAAATCCATCCACGCGGGCATGTAGCCGAGTTCGAGAATACAAGTGACGCAGACGCGGCCCATGCCGACTTGCAGGTCGGTTGCAGCTAGGTCCCTCGCCGCTTGAAGCGAGACTGTTCCGTCTTGCTCCGACATGTAGGGCCGCACAGTCTCGCCGTTAGCACCAAGCACTGCTCTAAGCTTGTCGCATTGAAGCTTCACGCCGTAGTATTCCAGTTTCTTCATCCCGGCAAGCAAGAACATCGTTGCAGGTCGGGAATAGCCATTGCTGGCAGAAAGCCTCAAGAAATATCCCCAAGTGCTCTCATCAGGTAGCTGTGGGGGCGTACGCGCCAGCAGATTATTTGCAGGCTCTTCGATCATTTCGAAAACACCTGCGCTGCGGTGGTTGGGGCTTTGGAGCCGAAGCTCTTCTCACGTACCTCGCCGACGTGGCACCCTACCGTCGTAGCCGCGCCGATAGCTGCCTCATTCGGGTTGGCGTTCCATCGTTCGTCGAAAGGTGTCACTTCGCCCTTCGATGCACTACGTCTGTCCATCACCCAGATCGCCTGTTTGTAGGCCCTATCGAAGTCCTGTAAGCGGATCTTCGCCCTGTCATCATCTATTGCATTCCAGACAATCTGACGTAACGTATTGGTGAGGTAACCGATGAGGCCGCCAGTCGCACAGTAGAAGCGAAAGCCCATTTCTTCGCTGCAGAGAGACGGGAAATCGAAGTGCTCGCGAAGCACGTCATCGAATCCCGCAAGGATTCCAAGCCACTCTGCCTGTTGCTCTTCGTTTGACCAGAAGAAGCGGGGCATAACAACAGGTGCTCCAAATCGCCCAGCAAGCTGTTCATTTTGATCAATGACGCTCTGCAGCGACTGAAGACCGCTGGCAACAAGCGCCACATGGCCCTCGGAAACAATGTTCTTCAACCAGTCGGCAACATGGTGTTGAACCTTGTTCGAAGTCTTATCGTAAAAGTGGTGAAACTCATCCAGAATGAGTGTCACCACGCCACACTGTTCCAAGAGTTTGATAAGCCGCGCCGTCTTCTGAGGCTCGGTTCCCTTCTCCCAGTCCGTAACTCGTAGCTTCCTTAGAAAGTTTTCTGCGAGAGATTTCACGGTGGGCTTGGACGGGACCGTGATCGCGAGAACAGGCGATAAGATCCCTTCTTGTGTGCGCTGCACAGGGTGGCGCCGGAGAATTCCCTCGATACAACGGCTCTTGCCAGTGCGCGACTCCCCGATGAGTGCCAAGCAAGCTGGCTCACGTCCTCCATATTTGACGTAATCAATTTTCTGCTCTGCTCGCCGCCCCGCCTCTTCGAAGGCACTATGCGAGATCAAAACGCACTCAACTAGGTTTCTCGGGATCATTGCATATCCTTCTCGGGCGCTTCGCGGTCGCCATCAACTGCAGGATTTCGATCTTCGATGCGCACCTCGAAGCGGTGAATTGGTCGAGTTTTAGCGCGAGGCTCTGGCGCCGGCGAAGGTGCTGGAGTGGGCGACGCTTTACCGGTCACCAGTGGCGCCAGCTGATCGCCCAGGCTTGGGGGCTGAGCCTCAGGCTGATGCTGAGGCAGATCGTTCGCTTCGTCGCCTTGTTTTCCTCCTTTCCAACGGGCCATCCGTTCTCGGGAGACACCCTTCGCCTTTCCAACCTTGAGATCCGCACGAACGAGCTTGCTAATGGCATGAAACGCGTCGAGGTACGCATCCGGATCGTCACCACTGCCATGCTCCCTGGCGTAGCGTCGGCAGATTTTGTGTTGCCATTCTGTCAACCCTTCTGCGTAGTCAGGACGCAGGCACGGCACGCGAATGGGCGTCTTGCGCTCGGGATGCAGCACAATGACACTGCCATAGTTCGACCTATTGAAGCGAATTTCGACTTCGATGCGGTCCCCGTATATTCGACGCAGTTCACCCATCTCCGGAGAGTTGTAGAGCAGGTTTGAGTATTCGATACCCTTGTGCGACAAGATGCGTTTGTCCGAGCCCGCCACGATTGCTTCGAAGCGAAGAGGGTCGGCGATCATCGGAATGTTGGTCGTCTTAGCGGAGTCCTTCCACATCTTCGCAGGCGAGCATCCGAGCGCGCGGTGCGGTTTCTGGTGGTAGACGTCGACGATCCACTTGTTAACGATTAACTCCAACTGAGATAACGTCACGATTGCGTGCTGAGTTGGGTCGTAGTCTTCCTTGTCGACGATTCCTTCGAACGTCTTGCCTGGCGCGAATGCAGATATTCCGCGGTTCAGCGTTCCCTGGACACGTTCAACCTTGCCTTTGAACCAAGGCGTCTTGCGAGGGGCAAAGACGGCTTCAATGTCGCACTCGAAGTAGATGCGCTCGAGTTCCTCTGATCGGAACTCAGCGCCGCCGTCAACCGTAATGCCACTGAATATCCCATACCCATCCCAGTCGTTGACGATTTCCGGGAAGCGCTCCCGCAGTCCCTGCTTGGGCATGAAGGCATGGCGAAGACACTGCGCGACCGTTGCACGACTGGGTGGCTCGAAGCTGATGGCAATGCCAAGGATGTAACGCGAGTAAACGTCAATCAGTACGGTTAGCCAAGGTCGACCTAACGGGACTCCGGTATCGTCGTCAATTGCAAACAGGTCAAGACGGGTGTGGTCCATCTCACCGTGTTCGAGGATGGCCTCCGCTATACGAACCTTGGTGGAATTGCGAAACTTCTTGAGTGCCGCGTCGCGCCCATGACGGGCTCGGTAGACGTCGAATACTGGCAGAAGCCCAATGAGGCGCTTCAAAAGGCGGTCGGTCGGCTTCCTCAGCGCCTCGCGCGGGCTCCGGGTCTTGTTCACCGCCCGGACACGTGCTTGGCAGATCCTCGTGACGTCAGCGATGGACGGGCGTTCGAGCGTGAGGTATTCGGATTCAATGGTGTCTTCGCAAATCCACAGCACCTCCTTCTCGAACCGAGGCGTGCGATTTCCACGAGCGCTTACACTCGCGATGAGTGACAGAGGATTACCCTCTGAGCGTTCAAACGCGCGCACCCACCTATAGACGCTTGTCCATCCGGGCGGACGGTCATGCCGAGGATCGAGCGCCTCCCAGATCTCTTGTATCCTCGGTTGGAGAACCGCCTGGGTTATTGGGAATCCCGCCACCCCACGCACAAACTTCAGTCGGTATTTCGCATCTGGATCGGAGCCTGCATCGACAGGGCGCTCCGGGAGAGGGGCTGGCCGTATTCTCCCGTCACGCAAGGAGACGATGGGTCCTGCCCTGAAAACGAAGTGTCCTGTCGCATACAGATTGACGATTTCATCCGTGTTCAGCTCAAGAGCTCTGTCGGTCTTCTCGTTGCGGAGAACCCAGATGCCGTCTTCGCACTGACGCTCAACGACGTGCTCCTCCTTTCGAATCAGGACTTTTACACCCGCCCTCAGGAATGCCTTACTCATCAGCGCATCCTGCGTCGCCGCATTGCCGCGCAAGCCGTTCTTCATCGCAGATAGAGACCGCTTGCTCGCTTCTAGATGCGATTCGTCGCAGCGTCACATCACGCTGAGACCACAACAAGTTGAAGTCGATCGAAAGCGTTCCCTCGAGGATGAGCCGACACGCACGTCCGGTGGTCAGCACGCCTGCCAGTCCTCCCACGACATCTGCCCATTGCACCGAGTCGCGGTCTTGCAGGTATTGGCGGAGCTGCTCCCGTTCCACAAGGTCGATGTCCGTTCGCCCGAATCGGAGCACAAACTCAACATTTCGAAGTCGTGGCTGTCGTGCCGCGTCTTCCGAGAGAACGATGTCGTAGTCGTAGCCAAATCGCGGCAGCTCTCTACGCATGAGCTCAGTACGGGCGGAGACCTCAGGGTCGCGAGACTCGACCTCAGTCTTCACTTCAACAAGCCGCTTGTTCGCAAGCCGCACGACCAGAAGGTCAGGAAAGTGGCGATGGATCTCCCCACCCAGCCGATAGACAACGACGCAAGCCTGTTCCGCGAGCGAAAACACGCTAGCGTCTGCATCAAAAATCTTGATGACGTTGCGCTCGCCTTCTGACTCCCAATGAATCATTCGGCGCATGCGAAAGCTGGGGTAAGCTCCGGAAGCCTTGGTCTTGGAACGCGTCTTAATCTCGCGAGCGCGAGTACCTTCAGGCGCAAACTGGACGCTCAATACTGCATCGGGACCATGCACGGGGTGACCGTAGCGCATTGACCTGACCGAGGTCTTTTTGGGACCTGCGCTCATGTCTGCACTGCATAGTACTGCCGCGGGGAGCAACGTCGCTGATTGAGCGCCGTGTGCTCGATGCACTCTACTTGGATGTGCGACCAATATCGCCGCGAAATATCGCAGCTGCTCGAGATAAATTTACGCACAAACGCTCCTCGACAAAGTCGATATTCGGAGTGCGTCGGGTAAGCATTCGATCGCGTATTTACGGAGAAGGCCGCGGGAATCCGTAGCTGCCCTTATTCGTACGCCAGCACTTCAAGCTAATTCACCATAGCCTATCGGCCGCTTACGGCAGGTTGCTACCCTTTCCGGCGTACTTTTGAAGTATAGTCCGTTGATCGAAAAGATATCAATAGTCGTCGCCATCCGGTATTTCCCTTGCATGTTCACTCCGCCGCCGCGCTCGTTGGCCACAGCGGCTTGATCGGCACGACGCCGCGGTGCACTCGAGCTCTATACCTCGGCCGTCGTCGCGGGCCTGCGCGGTCGGTGCGGCATCCACCGGCACGAATTCCCGTCGTACGACCGCCGGCTCCGAGCAGCGCGCCCGCTAGCGCTAGCCGTGCACGATGTTTGCATTGATGGCGTGCGCCTGGGTGCCTTGGCCACCGACACGCTAGGCGCCTCGCACTCATCCAGGGTCTGGGCCTTCAACTCACTGCTATAGCGCCTGCGCTTGAGTGCCGCGATGCCTGTCGCAGGACAGCCGCAGCGCGTCGAAACAACCATCTGATAACCGATCGCTGGCCACGGCTGGTTCAAGCTGTCTCGGATGGCTTCGCCAGAAAGCGCGATCCTTGGCTGGAAGGGGGCTTTCAATGCGCGTGGCACCCGATGAGTTCGGGCCATCGAACTATGCGCGGGCCTGAGACGAATCCATCTTCTGGGCTCGGCAAAAGGGGGGGCGGCGAGGCACGCCTAGCCTGACGAATTGTGACGCGTGAGGCCGCGCGTATACTTTCAGCTTATGCCGCAGTGTGCAGCGACACTTGCACGTTATGCCGGGCGAAGCTTTCGCAATATGGCCACCGTTCTGGAGGTCTGCCGGGCTAAGAGCTTTCACGTTTTGGTGCGACGCACATGAGCGGCCTCGCCGGCGCTCTGGCGGCGGGGCTGCTGATGGGCGCCGCCTCGGTGGGCGCAGCGCCCGCTTCGGCGCCGCCCGGGCCCAGCCTGGTGGTGTCGGCCGATGGCCGGACCCTCCAGGACACGGTCCGGCCGCTGGTCTGGTCACGCTGCCCACTGGGCATGCGCCCGCACCCGGCGCGCTGCGCCGGGGACGCCACGCTGCTGAACTTCGCGCAAGCCCAGGCCCAGGCGCGACAGCTGGCGGCGGCCGGGGCGCCGGCCTGGCGCCTGCCCACGGTGACCGAGCTGCGCCGGCTCACCAACCAGCTGCGCGGCTCCCGCGAGGGGCGTGAGCTGCTGGCCAGCCTGGCGCTGCCGACCGACCGGCCCTGCTGGTCCGGCTCACGGGTGATCCACACCGGCGCGGTGAACCCCTATGCCTACGACAGCGTCGAGCTGGGTGTCACCGGGCGCCACCGCGAGGGGTTGTTGGCCGGGCAGGTCTGGACCGTGAATTTGCTGACCTCCGAGGCCCAGGAGCGCAGCCGGGAGGCCACCCTGCCGGTGCTGCTGGTGGCACCGGCCCGCTAAAATCAGCCCTTTGCCGTCCGCGGGAGCGCACGGCGCGTCTGCTCCCCCCCTCTCATGCGCCACAACCTCAAGACCCGCCTGGGCCGGCTGATCGCCCGCCTCGACATGTACCTGGTGGACCACGGGGCGTTTCGGGCGCTCTACAACAACCTGCACCACTTGGGCGGCGGCATGTACCGCCTGAGCCAGCCCAGCCCGGCCCAGCTGCGCCGCTACCGGCGCACGCTGGGGGTACGCACGGTGATCAACCTGCGCGGCGTGAATCCGCAGCAGGGCGCCTATGCCCTGGAGGAAGACGCCTGCCGCCGTCTGGGGCTGACCCTGGTGAACCACTCGCTGGGATCCCGCCGCATGCCTTCCAAGGAGGAAGTGCTGGCGCTGCGCGACGCCTTCGAGACGATCGCGTACCCGGCCATGCTGCACTGCAAGTCGGGCGCTGACCGGGCGGGGTTGGCGGCGGCGCTGTACCGTCACTTCCACCTGGGCGAGCCGATCGAGCAGCTGACCGAACTGAACTGGCGCTACGGCCATTTCAAGTTCGGCAACACCGGGCGGCTCGACTATTTCTTCGACGCCTACCTGAAGGCCAACCGGGCCGCGCCGATCGCCTTCCTGGACTGGGTGCAGAACGTCTACGACCCGCAGGCCCTGCAGGCCGAGTACGACCACCAGAAGCATTCCCGCCTGGGGGCCTGGTTCGTCGACAAGGTGCTGCGCCGCGAATGAGGGGGCTGCGATGAACGATTCCGTCCAGGTCTACCGCCGTCTGCTGGGTTATGCCCGGCCCTACTGGCGCATCGCGGTGGTGGCGCTGCTGGCCATGGGGGCCGCGGCCGGCCTGGAGCCGCTGGTGCCCACCTTGCTGGAGGGCCTGGTGGACAAGGGCCTGATCGCGAAGGACCCGCAGGCCGGCTGGCGCCTGCCGCTGCTGCTGGCGCTGACCTTCGCCGCCAAGGGGCTGGTGGACTACATCGCCAACGTGGCCAGCCAGGCGGTGGCCCAGCATGCGATGTCGGACCTGCGCCAGCAGGTGTTCGCGCATCAGACCGGCCTGCCGCTGGCCGAGCACCAGGCCCGTTCGCACGGGCGCATGTTGAGCAGCGTGCTCAACGACATTCCGCTGCTCAGCCAGGCCCTGTCCTCGGCCTGGATCATCGTCATCCGCGACACGCTGATCATCATCGGCCTGACCATCAAGCTGTTCCTGCTGGCCTGGCACCTGACCCTGCTGATCCTGCTGGTGGCGCCGGTGGTGGCCCTGATGATCCGCGTGGCCAGCCGCAAGCTGCGCGTCTCCAACGAGACCATGCGCACCTTGGCGGGCCAACTGGCCGGCCAACTGGAGGCGGGGCTGAACGGCATCAAGGAGCTGAAGATCTTCGGCGCCCGCGACTACGAGGCCAGCCGCTTCAACCACCTCAGCGAGGACTTGCGCCGGGCCACGATGCGGGCGGTGCGGGTGCAGTCGGCCAACGTGCCGCTGGTGCAGGTGCTGGCGGCCCTGGCGGTCTCGGGCGTGATCTTCGTCGTGATGACCTTGTCGGCGCGCAATCTGCTCACCCCCGGTGAGTTCTTCGGCTTCGTCACCGCGATGTCGCTGCTGTTCGAGCCGATCCGCCGCCTGACCAACGTCAACGGCACCATCCAGAGCGGCCTGGCCTCCGCGCGTGGCCTGTTCGACCTGCTGGACCAGCCGCTGGAGCCCGAAGGCCAGGGCACGCCGCTGCCGGCCGGCACGCCGCTGCAGCCCATCGTGTTCGACCATGTCACCTTCTCCTACCCGGGGCAGGAGTCGCCGGCCCTGCGCGACTTCAGCCTGACGCTGCCGCCGGGGCAGACGGTGGCCCTGGTGGGCGCCTCCGGCAGTGGCAAGACCACGGTGGCCCAGCTGCTGGCGCGCTTCTACACGCCGCAACAGGGCGCCATCTGCTACGGTACGCACGACATCGCCGGTCTGGAATTGCGCAGCTGGCGCGAACAACTGGCCTGGGTGGGCCAGCAGGTGGTGCTGTTCGATGACAGCGTGGCCGCCAACATGGCCTATGGCCGGCCGGACCTGCCGCGCGAGAAAATCCAGGCCGCAGCCCAGGCCGCCCATGCCTGGGAGTTCATCGAGCGCCTGCCGCAACAGCTGGACGCGCCCTGCGGCCACAACGGCGTGAACCTCAGCGGTGGCCAGCGGCAGCGCATCGCGATCGCCCGGGCCTTTCTGAAGGACGCGCCGGTGCTGATCCTGGACGAGGCCACCTCGGCACTGGACAACGAGAGCGAGCGCCAGGTGCAGGAGGCGCTGGGCGCCTTGGCCCGGCACCGCACCACGCTGGTCATTGCCCACCGGCTGTCCACCATCGAGACGGCCGACTGGATCGTCGTGATGGACCAGGGCCAGGTGGCGGAGCAGGGCCGGCATGCCGAGCTGCTGGCGCAGGGTGGGCTGTACACCCGCTTGCACCAATCCCAGTCCCAGGGGCGATAGGATGAACCAATCAGTCGGATTCGATCAATCAATCCATGACATGATCATCGCGGCCTAACATTCATCCCGTACCGTTTTTCACCTCACCAACCACACAGAGGAGTGACGCATGTCCCTGATCAACACCGAAATCAAGCCGTTCAAGACCCAGGCCTACCAAGATGGCAAGTTCCTGGAAGTGACCGATGCCACGCTGAAGGGCCACTGGAGCGTGGTGGTGTTCTACCCCGCCGACTTCACCTTCGTCTGCCCGACCGAGCTGGAAGACCTGGCTGAGCACTACGCCGAATTCAAGAAGCTGGGCGTGGAGATCTACTCCGTGTCGACCGACACCCACTTCGCCCACAAGGCCTGGGCTGACACCTCGGAAGCCATCAAGAAGGTCAAGTACGTGATGGTCGGTGACCCGACCGGCGCCATCACCCGCAACTTCGACGTGATGATCGAAGAGGAAGGCCTGGCCCTGCGCGGCACCTTCCTGATCAACCCGGAAGGCCAGATCAAGCTGTGCGAAATCCATGACAACGGCATCGGCCGTGACGCCAGCGAGCTGCTGCGCAAGGTCAAGGCCGCCCAGTACGTGGCCACGCACCCGGGCGAAGTCTGCCCGGCCAAGTGGACCGAAGGCGCCGCCACGCTGAAGCCCTCGCTGGACCTGGTCGGCAAGATCTAAACCGGTTTTCCATGACCCAAGCCAAGGCGGGCACCCAGTCCGCCTTTAGCCTCCCCCCGCGGAGCGGCGCTCCCGCCTCTCCCGGGGTGCTCAGGCCCCGTTGAAATCGTCCCGGTGTGTGCCGCGGGTGGTTTCAACGGGGTCGGGATGACCTCGCCTGAACACACCGCAGAAAGGACACGCCATGTTGGACGCCTCCACCCAAGCCCAGCTCCAGGCTTATTTCGAGCGCATCAGCCAGCCCATCGCGCTGGTGGCCAGCCTCGACGACCGCCCGGCCTCGGCCGAGATGCGCGAGTTGCTGACCGAGATCGCCGCCCTTGCGCCGGCCAAGATCAGCGCCCGCTTCGACGGCCAGGACGCCCGCCGGCCCAGCTTCCAGATCACCCGCGCCGGTGCCGACATGGGCGTGCGCTTTGCCGCCATCCCGATGGGCCACGAGTTCACCTCGCTGGTGCTGGCCCTGCTGTGGGCCGGCGGTCACCCGCCCAAGGTCGAGGCCGACGTGATCGCGCAGATCCAGGCCCTCGAAGGCGATTTCGTCTTCGAGACCTACATGTCGCTGACCTGCCACAACTGCCCGGAGGTGGTGCAGGCGCTCAACCTGATGGCGGTGCTCAACCCGCGCATCCGCCATGTGGCGATCGACGGCGGTCTGTTCCAGAACGAGATCGACGAACGCCAGATCATGGGCGTGCCGGCCGTGTTCCTGAACGGCCAGCCCTTTGCCCAAGGCCGCATGGAGCTGCCCGAGATCCTGGCCAAGATCGACACCGGCGCCGCCGCCCGCGATGCCGCCAAGCTCTCCACCAAGGCACCGTTCGATGTGCTGGTGGTGGGCGCGGGCCCAGCCGGCGCGGCCGCGGCCATCTACGCGGCCCGCAAGGGCATCCGAACCGGCATCGTGGCCGAGCGCTTCGGCGGCCAGACGCTGGACACCCTGGGCATCGAGAACTTCATCTCCGTGCCCGAGACCGAGGGCCCGAAGTTCGCCGCCGCGCTGGAAGCCCATGTGCGTGTCTATGACGTGGACATCATGGCCAACCAGAAGGTCGACCAGCTGGTGCCGGCCGCCCAGCCGGGGGGCTATGCCACGGTCAAGCTGGGCAATGGCGCCGAGCTCAAGAGCCGCACCGTGATCGTGGCCACCGGTGCGCGCTGGCGCAATGTCAACGTGCCGGGCGAGCAGGAATACAAGACCAAGGGCGTGGCCTACTGCCCGCACTGCGACGGCCCGCTGTTCAAGGGCAAGCGCGTGGCGGTGATCGGCGGCGGCAACTCCGGCGTCGAGGCGGCCATCGACCTGGCCGGCGTGGTGGCCCATGTCACGCTGGTGGAGTTCGCCGACCAGCTCAAGGCCGACGCGGTGCTGGTGAACAAGCTCAAGAGCCTGCCCAATGTCGAGATCCACACCAACGCGCAGACCACCGAGATCACCGGCGACGGCCACAAGGTCAACGGCCTGAAGTACAAGGACCGCGTCTCCGGCGAGGAGCACACGGTGGCGCTCGAGGGCGTGTTCGTGCAGATCGGCCTGGTGCCCAACAGCGAGTTCCTCAAGGGCACGCTGGAGCTGTCCAAGTTCGGCGAGATCGTGGTGGATGCCAAGTGCCACACCAGCGTGCCGGGCGTGTACGGCGCGGGCGATGTGACGACCGTGCCCTACAAGCAGATCATCATCGCCACCGGCGAAGGGGCCAAGGCGGCGCTGTCGGCCTTCGACCACCTGATCCGCACCCCGGCGCCCCAGGCCTGATGACGGCCTGAGTCTCCGGATCCCGGTCCCTTCAGGCGGCGGGTGGCTCCAGCGGGGCCCCCGCCGCCAGTGCTTTCAGGCAGGCCAGGCACAGGCAGCTGGGGTAGCGCTCGCGCAGGGCCGTCAGCAGCGCGGGGCTGAGCGTCAGCGAACCGCAGGCGCAGGGTTCGCTGTCCTGGCGGCCGCAATGGAAAGCGCCGCCACACCGCGGGCAGCGGTCGGTGGCGGCGGACACGGTGTCACACAGAGGGGCCATGGACCCAGTGTGGCACAGCGGATGGGAGCGAGGCTCAGTGGCCGATGCGGAAGGTGCCCACCGCCTCGGCCAGGCGGGCGGCCTGCGCCTTCAGGCTGTCGGCCGCCGCAGCGCCCTGTTCCACCAGGGCCGCGTTCTGCTGCGTGACCTGGTCCAGCTGGCTGACGGCCTGATTCACCTGGCCAATGCCATCACGCTGCTCGGCCGAGGCCGAGGCGATCTCGCCGATCAGATCGGAGACGCGGCGCACGCTGCCGACGATCTCCTCCATCACCGCGCCGGTGCGGCCCACCTGCTCGGCGCCGTCGGTGACCTGGCGGGTCGAGGTCTCGATCAGGCCCTTGATCTCCTTGGCGGCTTCGGCACTGCGCTGGGCCAGCTGGCGCACCTCGCCGGCCACCACCGCGAAGCCGCGGCCCTGCTCGCCGGCCCGGGCCGCCTCGACGGCCGCGTTCAGCGCCAGGATGTTGGTCTGGAAGGCAATGCCGTCGATCACGCCGATGATCTCGGCCATGCGGCGCGAGCTGCCGGAGATCTCGTTCATGCTGGCCACCACCTGGGTCACCACCTCGCCGCCCCGTTGGGCCGCCTCGGCAGCCGAGATGGCGAGCTGGTTGGCCTGGGTCGCGGTGTCGGCGGAATGGCCGACCTGCGAGGTCATTTCCTCCATCGAGCTGGCGGTCTGCTGCAGGCTGGAGGCCATGCTCTCGGTGCGCGAGGACAGGTCCTGGTTGCCGGTGGCGATCTCGTGGCTGGCCACCCGCACCGATTCGCTGGCGCCGCGGATGTCGCGCAGCGTGTGCTGCAGCTTGTCGACGAAGCGGTTGAAGCTGCCGGCGATGTCGGCCAGCTCGTCGTGGCCATCGGCCGGGATGCGCCGGGTCAGGTCGCCTTCGCCGGAGGCCACGTCGCGCATCGCGTCGCGCAGCTGGGTCAGCCGGCGCAGCCGGGCCGCGACCAGGCCGCCGACGACGCCCACGGCCAGAGCCGCCAGGGCCAGGCTGCCGAGCAGGGACTGCCAGGCCATCGCGGTCACGCCGGCCAGGGCCTCGTCGCGGTCCAGGGCCACCACCAGGGTCCAGTCCGTACCGTCGATGGGCTGGGCGCCCAGCAGCATGTCGCGCTGGCCGATGCGCACTTCGCTCAAGCGGTCCGGCGAGGCCAGCGTGGCGGCATCCCCCAGGGCCGGGGCCAACTGGGCGGCCGGCTGCAGCACCTTGCTCACGTCCTCGTGGACCATGACCTTGCCGTCCTTGGCCACGATGAAGCCGAAGCTGTGCGGCGTGGGGCGGATGGCGGCCACGTTGCGCGAGACGCCGTCCATGAACACGTCGCCGGCGGCCACGGCCTGCACCGCACCGCCGTCACGCAGGGCCTGGGCAAAGGTGATCACCAGCTTCTTGGTGCTGGCGTCCACATAGGGCGCGGTGATGACCACGCCCTGACCGGCGGCGGCGCTGGTGTACCAGGGGCGGCTGGTCGGGTCATAGCCGGCGGGCAGCTCCTGCGGCTTGGAGAAGACGATGCGCTTGTCCGCAAAGCCGAAGTAGGTGGTGTCGAAGCCACCGGCCTGGTCGGCCTGGCGCAGACGTGGCACCGGATCGGCTTCGCTCACCGCGGGGGCGATGGACGCGACCACGGCGCGCCGCTGGGCCATCCATTCGGCGATCGCGCTGGCGTGGGCACGACCCAGCGCCAGGGTCTGGCCGGTCAGGCTCTGCAGGGCCGCGCGGTGTGCGGTCCACTGGTTGAGGCCAGCCAGCAACAACAGGCTGACCAGCACGAGCGCGCCACAGGCGGCGATCAACCGCAGGCGCAGGGAGTGAAATCGGGACGGCATGGGGCCTCGCCTCTCAGGGATAACCCTGAGCAGTATTCCGCGAGAGCCCGACGGGCGAAGGTCTGAAAAAGCACCCGATCCACCTCCATCTGAGGTGGATCAAGGCGCTGTGGGTTGATTTCGGCTCAGTGCAGCGGCGGTTCGCTCACCCGTTTCTGCAGATGGGCCAGGGCTTCCTCGACCTGGTCCACCAGCACCAGGCACAGGTCGCCCGGTTGCAGCCGGCCCAGGGCGGCGTCGATCGCGACGAACTCCCCGTGGATCTCCTCCACATGCGTGGTGCGCGGGGCACCTTTCAAGCCCTGCTGGAGCAGGGCCAGCACCTCGCCGTCGGCGCGGCCGCGCTGGCAGGCGTCCTGGTAGAGGATCACATCGTCGAAGGCCTTGCCCAGGATCTGGGTCTGCTCGCGGATGTCCTCGTCGCGCCGGTCACCGGCACCGGAGATCACCACCGAGCGGCGGTTGCCTGGCATGGCCTCCACCGCCTGCACCAGGGCGCGCATCGCGTCCGGGTTGTGGCCGTAGTCGGCGATGATGGTGGCGCCGTGGTAGTCCATCACGTTGAAGCGGCCCGGGGCGTTGTCGGCGTCGTTGACGAAGCTGGCCAGGCCGGCCCGGATGGCGTCCCAGCTCAGGCCCGCGCCCCAGGCTGCACCGATGGCGGCCATGGCGTTCTCGACCTGGAAGCTGATCGCGCCGCCACGGGTCAGCGGAATGTCCTTCAGCGGCACGGTCTCGCGCCAATTGCCCTCGGCGGCGACGATGCAGCCATCGTCGACGAACACGCTGCGCTGGCCCTGGGCCCGGTGGGTGGCCAGCACCGGGTGGTGCCGGTTGGCCGCGAAGTAGATGACACCGCCCGGGCAGGTCGGCGCCATCACCACGCAGTGCGGGTCGGTGGCGTTCAGCACTGCGTAGCCCTGCGGGGCCACGTTCTGCACGATGACCCGCTTGAGCACCGTCAGGTCCTCGACCGTGGTGATGTAGTTCAGGCCCAGGTGGTCGCCTGCGCCGATGTTGGTCACCACCGCCACCTGGCATCGGTCGAAGCCCAGCCCTTCGCGCAGGATGCCACCGCGGGCGGTTTCCAGCACGGCAGCCTCGACGTCCGGGTGCATCAGCACGTTGCGGGCGCTCTTCGGGCCGGAGCAATCGCCCGAGTCGGTCTGGCGGCCGTCCACATGCACGCCGTCGGTGTTGGTCATGCCCACCTTCAGGCCGCTGGCAGCGAACAGGTGGGCGATCAGGCGGGCGGTGGTGGTCTTGCCGTTGGTGCCGGTCACGGCCACCACCGGCACGCGGCCGTCCTCGCCGGCCGGGAACAGGTGGTCCACGATGGCCTCGCCCACCAGCCGGCCCTTGCCGAAGGAGGGCGAGAGGTGCATGCGCAGGCCGGGGGCCGCATTGACCTCGACGATGCCGCCGCGCTGTTCTTCCAGGGGCCGGCCCACGCTTTCGCAGACCACGTCCACACCACAGATGTCCAGGCCGATCATCTGGGCGGCGGCCACTGCGCGGGCGGCCACGTCGGGGTGGACCTCGTCGGTCACATCGGTGGCGGTGCCGCCGGTCGACAGGTTGGCGTTGTTGCGCAGCACGACGCGGCGGCCCTTCTCGGGCACCGATTCGGGGGTCAGACCTTGCAGCTCGAGCCGGGCCACCGCGATCTCGTCGAAGCGGATCTTGGTCAGCGAGGTGGCGTGGCCGGTGCCGCGGCGCGGGTCGGCGTTGACCTGGTCGACCAGCTGGCGCACCGTCTGCACGCCATCGCCGATCACATGGGGCGGATCCCGCCGGGCGGCGGCCACCAGCTTGTTGCCCACCACCAGCAGGCGGAAGTCGCTGCCGGGCAGGAACTTCTCGACCATCACATGGCCGATCTCGTCGGCGGCCTTGTAGGCGATCTCCAGGTGCTCGCGCGAGGCCACGTTGACCGTCACACCTTTGCCCTGGTTGCCGTCCTGGGGCTTGAGCACCACCGGCAGGCCGATCTCCTGGGCCACTTCCCAGGCCTCATCGACGCTGTCCACCGGCCGACCGGTGGGCACCGGCACGCCAGCGGCGCTCAGCAAGGTCTTGCACAGATCCTTGTCCTGGGCGATGGACTCGCTCACCGCACTGGTGGAGTCGACCTCGGCCGCCCAGATGCGGTGGGCCTTGGCGCCCCAGCCCAGCTGCACCAGCGAGCCGCTGGTCAGGCGCCGGAACGGAATGCCCCGGGCTACCGCGGCGTGCACGATGCAGCCGGTGGAGGGGCCCAGGCGCAGGTCTTCGTCGAGCTCGCGCAGGGCGTCGATGGTGCCGGCCACGTCGAAGCTGCCGCCCGCCAGCGCGGCCTGGATCAGGGCCTCGGCGGCGGCCAGGGCCTTGCGGCCGACCGCTTCTTCGCTGTACTGCACGACCACCTGGAAGGTGCCGTGCTCCACCGTTTCGGTGGTGCGCGAGAAGGTCACCGGGCAGCCGGCCTGGGTCTGCAGGGCCAGCGTGGCCAGCTCCAGCACATGGGCCAGCGAGGCCTGGTCGGGCTGGCGGCGCAAGGGGCCGAGGCCGGGGAAAAGGGCGCGCAGGCGGTCTTCGAAGCCGGGCAGCGTGGTCAGGGCATGTTCGGCCTCGCTGCAGGTGACGATGGCTTCGATGGCGGTGTGGCGGCTCCAGAGGTTGGGACCGCGCAGGGCTCGGATGCGGGAGATGTCCATTGTTCGGTGCGTCGTCGGATGGCGAGGGACTCAGGCGAGCGGCAGTTCGAAGGTCTCGATGCCGGCGGCGATCAGCTCGGGCGAGATGCCGAAGGCCCAGGCGGTGGCGACCACGGCCAGCAGGGACTGCAGGCGTGCTTCGCCGGCCATTTGGCCGCGGCGGCGCAGGATCTGGCCCAGATCGACCGCCCCCTGTTCGGCATGGCCGCTGCGCAGGCTCACGCGCTGGCCGTCCATCACGGCGGCGCGGCCGCCCTGGGCCAGGTGGTCGGCCACAGGGCCGGGCAGGCCATCGGCCCCGGCGGTGGCGTAGAACAGCACCTCGCCATCGCACAGACCGGCCATTTCGGCGATGCGGGCGTCGTTGCCGTTGAGCACGCCCACGCCATCGGCCAGCACCACGTCGATCTGGGTGCGCAGCACCCGGTAGAGCTGGTCGGGCTCGGTGATGTCGTGGCGGGCCAGCGCCTCGGCGCCGCCGAAGTCGGTCACCAGGCCGACGTGGCAGCGGTCATAGGGCAGGCCGTGGTCCAGGATCAGCGAGGCCGGGTTTTCGAACACGGCGGCCTGGGCTTCACGGTTCATCAGCAGGCGGTGGCAGGCATCCCAATATTGCTTGCCGGCCTTTTCGGTGCGGCGGTGGCCCAGGAACAGGCCATCGGCGCAGGCCAGGGCGGTGGGGCGGCCGCCCAGGTGCACCAGCCGCGCCACCAGGCGGGCGATGAAGGTGCTGTCCTCGGTGCCGGCCACGCCGACGATGGGAATGCGGCCCGGGTGCGGCTCGTCCTCGTCGGTCGGGAACAGGTGCTCGACGATCTGCTGGCCCACCGGGCGGGGCGTGCCCTCGGCCGGCTTCAGGTGCATCAGCAGGCCCGGGCCGGCGTTGACTTCGACGATGGCGCCGCCCTGTTCGGCCAGCGGCTTGCCGATGTCTTCGCAGACCAGGTCGATGCCGGCGATGTCCAGGCCGACGGCGCGGGCGGCCAGGCTGACCACATGGGCCACCTCGGGGTGAACGTCGTCGGTGCAGTCGATCGCCACGTTGCCGTTGCGCTGCACCAGCACCCGCTTGCCGGCCGGCGGCACGTCGTTCGGGGCGAAGCCCTGGCGCTGCAGATCCAGGCGGATCACCTCGTCTTCCGCCACGTTCAGGCGGTTGAGCGGGTGGCCCTCGGTGGTGCCGCGGCGGGGGTCGGAGTTGATCTGGTTGTCGATCAGCTGCACGACCGTGCTCTTGCCGTCGCCGGTGATCCAGGCGCTCTCGCCGCGGGCGGCGGCGACCATCTCACCGCCGACCACCAGCACCCGGTGCTCATCGCCCGGGATGCAGCTCTCGACGATCACCTCGCTGCCGTGGGTCTCGGCCAGCGTGTAGGCGGCCTCGATGTCGGCCTGCTGGCGCAGGTCCAGGGCCACGCCGCGGCCGTGGTTGCCGTCGCTGGGCTTGACGACCACCGGCAGTCCGAGGTCTTGGGCGGCTTCCCAGGCCTCCTCGGCGCTGTGGACGATCTGGCCCTCGGGCACCGGCACGCCGCAGGCCTTCAGCAGCAGCTTGGTCAGGTCCTTGTCGCAGGCGATGTTCTCGGCGATCGCGCTGGTCAGGTCGGTCTCGGCGGTCCAGATGCGGCGCTGGCGGGCGCCGTAGCCCAGCTGCACCAGGTTGCCGTCGTTCAGGCGGATGTGCGGGATGCCGCGTTCGGTGGCGGCCGAGACGATGCAGGCGGTGGACGGGCCCAGGTAGCAGTCGTCGATCGCGTCGCGCACCGCGTGCACGGCCGCGGCCACGTCAAAGGGCTCGTCGTTGATCGCGGCCGTCAGCAGGGCATGGCCCTGGGCCAGCGCGGTGCGGCCGACCTGTTCGTCACGGGCCCGGAACACCATGCGGTAGACACCGCGCTGGGAGACCGAGCGCGTCTGGCCGAAGCCGGTGGGCATGCCCGCCAGGTTCAGCAGCTCGATCACGCAGTGCTCCAGGATGTGGCCGGCCCAGGTGCCTTCGCGCAGGCGCTCGATGAAGCCGCCGCGCTCGCCGACACCACAGTGGTGCTCCTCCAGCGCGGGCAGCAGCTTGAGCAGCCGGTCGGTGAAGCCGGGCAGCTTGTTGGAGGGATAGTCCTCCAGTTCACCGAGGTCCAGCCAGACCTCCATGGCCGGACGGTAGGTCCAGATGTTCGGGCCACGCAAATAGGTGATGCGCAGCAGCTCAATGGCCTTTTTCTTGTCGCTCATGGGCGGGAGGGCGGGGTGGAGGGGAAAAACAGGCGGTATCTGACCGCAGCATGACACATTGTGCGCCGGGTGGGGCCGCTCGAAGCGGTGCGGCGAGGACAGGACGCCACAAGGGCTTGGGTGGCGTGGTGGAATCGCCGAAAATCGCTGTGCGCCTACCGGAACGGCGCAGGACCCGCCGGGTCGCTGCCGGCTCCGGGCGGTGCCTCCACCCACCATGCATCACTCCCATCCAGAACATCGCGCCGGGGAATCGACCTCGGCCCTGCCCATGCTGGGTGCTGGTGAAAACGTGCTGGCCAGCCTGACGGTTGACCTCACGGACGACCAGCACTTCGGCCAGGGCGAACTGCGGCTGACCGAGCGCCGCCTGCTGGCCCGGGCCCACGGCCAGACCGAGTGGGTGGCCTACCCGCTGCAGGCCGACTGGCTGCTGCGCCACCACGACCATGCCGGCGTGGGCACGCTGGAGTTGCTGTCCACCACCCAGCGGGTGGCCCAGTGGCATTTCACGCTGGCGGTGAACGTGCAGGCGATCCGCTTCGCCCGCCGCTTTGCCCAGGTGATCGAGGCCCTGGCCACGGGCCGGATGGCCGAGGGCGAGGACCCGACCCGCTGCCCGTCCTGCCACGCGCCGCTGCCGCCTGACAGCGACGAGTGCCCGATCTGCACCCGCGAGCTGAACACGCCGCCCTCGACCTGGGTGCTGCTGCGGCTGTGGCGCTTCGCCAAGCCCTACCAGGGGCGGCTGCTGGCCGGCTTCCTGCTGATGCTGGCCTCCACCGCGGCCACACTGGTGCCGCCCTACCTGACCATCCCGCTGATGGACGAAGTGCTGATCCCGTTCCAGAACGGCCAGCAGATCGACCCGCACTATGTGCTGCTGCTGCTGTCGGGCCTGCTGGGCGCGGCCTTGCTGGCCTGGAGCCTGGGCTGGGCCCGCACCTACCTGCTGGCGCTGGTGTCCGAGCGCATCGCCGCCGACCTGCGCACCACCGCCTTCGAGCACCTGCTGGGCCTGTCGCTGGACTACTTCGGCGCCAAGCGCACCGGCGACCTGATGGCCCGCATCGGCTCGGAGACCGACCGCATCTCGGTCTTCCTGTCGCTGCATGCGCTGGACTTCATCACCGACGTGCTGATGATCGGCATGACCTCGGTGATCCTGTTCTCGATCAACCCCTGGCTGGCCCTGGTCACCCTGGTGCCGCTGCCCTTCATCGCCTGGATGATCCACACCGTGCGCGACCGGCTGCGCACCGGTTTCGAGAAGATCGACCGGGTCTGGGGGGAGGTCACCAATGTGCTGGCCGACACCATCCCCGGTATCCGGGTGGTCAAGGCCTTTGCGCAGGAGAAGCGCGAGGCCACCCGCTTCAAGGAGGCCAACCAGGCCAACCTGGTCGTCAACGACAAGCTCAACAAGACCTGGAGCCTGTTCACGCCCACCGTCTCGCTGCTGACCGACATCGGCCTGCTGGTGGTCTGGGCCTTCGGCATCTGGCAGGTCAGCCAGGGCCAGATCACCGTCGGTGTGCTGTCGGCCTTCCTGGCCTACATCGGGCGCTTCTACAGCCGGCTGGACTCGATGAGCCGCATCGTCAGCGTGACCCAGAAGGCCGCGGCCGGCGCCAAGCGCATCTTCGACATCCTGGACCATGTCTCCAACGTGCCCGAACCGGCCCAGCCGGTCTCGGCCGAGGGCCTGCAGGGCGGGGTGACGATGGACGCGATCGGCTTCCGCTATGGCACGCGCTCGGTGCTGCGCGGGCTGGACCTGGCCATCCGGCCGGGCGAGATGATCGGCTTGGTGGGCCACAGCGGCTCGGGCAAGAGCACGCTGGTCAACCTGATCTGCCGCTTCTACGACGTGACCGAGGGCGCGATCAAGGTCGACGGCACCGACATCCGGCGCTTTGCCGTGTCCGACTACCGGCGCCACATCGGCCTGGTGCTGCAGGAGCCCTTCCTGTTCTTCGGCACCGTGGCCGAGAACATCGCCTACGGCAAGCCCGGCGCGACGCGCGAGGAGATCGTCGCCGCCGCGCGCGCTGCGCATGCGCACGACTTCATCCTGCGCCTGCCACAGGGCTACGACTCGGTGGTGGGGGAGCGCGGCCAGGGCCTGTCGGGCGGTGAGCGCCAGCGCATCTCGATCGCCCGCGCGCTGCTGATCGACCCCAAGATCCTGATCCTGGACGAGGCCACCTCGGCGGTGGACACCGAGACCGAGAAGGAAATCCAGAAGGCGCTGGACAACCTGGTGCAGGGCCGCACGACGATCGCCATTGCGCACCGCCTGTCCACGCTGCGCAAGGCCGACCGGCTGGTGGTGATGGACCGTGGCGAGATCGTCGAGGTCGGGCCGCACGACGAGCTGATGGCCCGGCAGGGACATTACTGGCGCCTGTACGAGGCCCAGGCCCGCAAGGCCGAGGCCGACGAGGACGAATCCGACTACGACGCGGCGCTGCTGGCCAGCCACCTGCCGCAGCCTCCGGCCCACGACGCGGCCACGGCCTGAAGAAGGAGCAGCGTCCGATGATCGACTTTCAACTGCATCGCAATCCCCTGGGCCAGCTGGTGTTCACCGGGGCCGATGGCGTGGCCCGCGCGGGCATCACCCCGGTGCGGGCCTTTCCGCTGTCTGCGCCGGACGAGGGCGTCTCGCTGGTCAGCACCGAGGGCCAGGAGCTGGCCTGGCTGCCCCGGCTGTCCGAGGTGCCACAGCCGCAGCGCGGCCTGCTGGAGGAAGAACTGGCCGGCCGTGACTTCATGCCGGTGATCCAGCGCCTGCGCAGCGTCTCCACCTTCTCCACCCCCAGCACCTGGGAGGTCGACACCGACCGCGGGCCGGCCACGCTGGTGCTCAAGGTCGAGGAGGACATCCGCCGCCTGCCGCAGCGCGGCCGGTTGCTGATCACCAGCGGCCACGGCATCGTCTTCCTGGTGCCGGATCTGACGGTGCTGGATCGCGCTTCCAAGCGTCTGTTGGAGCGCTTCCTTTAACGTCACGGTGTTTTCACCGTCGGGTTGACCTGAACCCGGGGGCAGGACCGCCTGCTTTTCTTGACCTGGGATCAGCGGATTGAAAAGTGCAGGGTTTCCCAACCTTTCTTTTCGACTTGTCCTGCCGATCTCCCACAACACACTGCCAGCACGTTCCCAGCGGCGGGAACCGGAAGTAGATGGGTTGTGCACCGGGCGTGCCCACGTCTCTCCGTCGCCGCTGTATTTCATTCAGACGGGCAGACAAGGAAGCACGCATGTTCGGATCCCTGACCTTCAAACGCAAGATCTTCGCGCTCGGTGGCGCCGCCATGGCCGCCCTCGTGGTGATGGCCGTTCTGGCCCTGGTGATGGTGGCGCGCTACATCGAAAGCGGTCGCCGGGCCCAACTGGTCGAGGTGGTCCGTTCCGCCTACACCATTGTCGAGGGCTACCACAGCAAGGCGGCGGCCGGGCAGATGAGCGAGGCCGATGCCCAGAAGGCGGCCGCCGACGCCTTGCGTTCGCTGCGCTATGGCGACTCGGGCAAGGACTATGTCTACATCTGGACGATGGATGGCCGCACGGTCATGCACCCGTTCAAGCCGGAATGGACCGGCCAGTCGATGATGGGCAAGATCCCTGACGGCATGGGGGGCGACCTGATCCAGCGGATGACCCAGGCGGTGGGCGCCAGCAAGGATGGCACCGCGTTCGTGGATGCGAAGTTCCCCCGCCCGGGCCAGACGGAGGCCGTGGACAAGCTGCAGTACATGCAGAAGGTCGAGGGCTGGAACTGGTTCGTGGGCTCCGGCCTGTACATGGATGACGTGGCCGCGATGGTCCGTGCCGCGGCGCTGCAGACCGGTCTACTGGTCCTGGTGCTGCTGGCGGTGCTGAGCGCGGTGGCCTACGGCGTCGGGCGCAGCGTGCTGCGGCAGATCGGCGGTGACCCGGCCGAGGCGCAGCGTGCGATGGACGAGGTGGCCCGTGGCAACCTGGCCGTCTCCCTGCCGCCGGCCGAGACGGGCAGCCTGATGGGCGCTCTGCACCAGATGGTCGGCTCGCTGCGCGAGACGGTGACCCAGGTGCTGCAGTCGGTGGAGAGCATCTCGGTGGCGGCGCGCGAGATCGCCACCGGCAATGCCGACCTGAGCGCCCGCACCGAGCAGACGGCGTCCAACCTGCAGGAAACGGCCAGCTCCATGGAGCAACTGACCAGCACCGTGCGCCAGAGCGCCGATGCCGCCCGCACCGCCAACCAGCTGGCCTCGTCGGCCGCGGGCGTGGCCGAAGAAGGGGGCCGGGTGGTGTCGAATGTGGTGCACACGATGAACGACATCAACCAGGCCAGCCAGAAGATCGCCGACATCATCGGCGTGATCGACGGTATTGCCTTCCAGACCAACATCCTGGCGCTGAACGCGGCCGTCGAGGCGGCCCGGGCCGGTGAGCAAGGCCGCGGCTTCGCGGTGGTGGCCGGTGAGGTGCGCTCGCTGGCCCAGCGCAGCGCCGAGGCGGCCAAGGAGATCAAGACCCTGATTGGCGCCAGCGTTGAACAGGTCGAGACCGGCGCGCGCCTGGTCAGCCAGGCGGGCGACACCATGTCGCAGATCGTCTCCTCGGTGGGACGGGTGACCGACGTGGTGGGCGAGATCACCGCCGCGGCGGCAGAACAGAGCCAGGGCATCGGCGAGGTCAACCAGGCCGTCACCAACCTCGACCAGATGACGCAGCAGAACGCCGCACTGGTGGAGGAATCGGCGGCCGCGGCGGAAAGCCTGCGCGAGCAGGCGCACCGCCTGTCCGAGGTGGTCAGCCGCTTCCGCCTGGGGCATGAAGTGGCCACCCGTGCGACGCCGATGGCGGCGCCGGCACCCCGTGCGGCGAGCGTGTCGCGCCCGGCGCTGAAGCCGGTGTCGTCGGCCCGCCCGGCGGCCAGGCCGGTGACCGTGACCAAGCCGGCGGCCGCGCCAGCGACGGCCGTGGCGGCCGAGGGCGGCGACGACTGGACCACGTTCTGAGCCCACGGGCCCCACACGGGGCTGGGATATGCTGGCTGCGGCATCGTGCCGATCTGCAGCCATGACCTCTACCGCCCCGGCCCCCGCTTCCCCCACGCCGTCCCGCACCGATGAACTGTTGACCCCGCTGGGGCGTCCTCAGGCGGGCTGGCGGCTGCGGCTCTACACCATCATCTTCGAGGCCGACACCCGGGCGGGGCGCCTGTTCGATCTGGGGCTGATCGGGCTGATCCTGCTGAGCATCGGCGTCGTGATGGCCGACAGCATGGCCAGCCTGCGATCCGAGCATGGGGTCCTGCTGTCGGTGCTGGAATGGACGCTGACGGGGCTGTTCAGCGCCGAGTACCTGGCCCGCCTGCTGTGCGTGCGCCATCCCTGGCGCTACGCGCGCAGCTTCTATGGCGTGATCGATCTGCTGGCTGTGCTGCCCACCTATCTGGCGGTGCTGGTGCCCGGCCTGCACGCGCTGATCGACGTGCGCGTGCTGCGCCTGCTGCGCATCTTCCGGATCCTGAAGCTCGGCGCCTACGTGGCCGAGTACGGCGCGCTGGGCACGGCGCTGTGGGCCACCCGGCGCAAGATCCTGATCTTCCTGACCTTCGTGCTGATGATGGTGGTGGTGCTGGGCACGCTGATGTATGTGGTCGAGGGGCCGGCCAACGGCTTCACCAGCATCCCGGTGTCGGTCTACTGGGCCATCACCACCGTGACCACGGTGGGCTTCGGCGACATCACGCCCAAGACCGACCTGGGCCGGCTGATCTCATCGGCCATGATGCTGCTGGGCTGGGGCACGCTGGCGGTGCCCACGGGCATCGTCAGCGCCGAGTTCGCTGCGCGCCGCGGCCAGGAGCCGACCACGCGCCACTGCCCCGAATGCCTCAGCGAGGGCCACCTGCCTTCGGCCCGTTACTGCCGCGATTGCGGGGCCCGCCTGCCCCCCTGGCAGCGCGATCCGGCCTGAACGGCCGCTCGAGCCGGCCTTCCCGCGGGCCGCGGGGGTCGTGGCGCGGGTCGCGCGGTGGGGCTTCGGCCGCTTCCTGCCGGGCCTGGGCCAGCGTGGTCTGCAGCGCCTCGGCCGACAGGCCCTTCAGCGCGCAGAAGTTCGCCTCGGTCAGCGTGGTCTTCTCGAAATCGCGCAGCAGGTGCGCGCGCTCGCGGCGGGCCTGGTCTTCCTCGGCCCGGCGGGCCTGGGTGATGGCGCGGCGGCGGGCCAGTTCCTCGACAGCGGCCTGGCGGTGCTCGTCGCTGACCGGATCGGTGGGCTGGCCGTCCAGGTCCAGACGGTGGCTGGCCTTGCTCAACGCCACCAGATAGCTGGTCGCCCCGGTGTGCCGGCGCAGGAAGGCCGACAGCGCGGCCTTGGGGAAGACGCCGGGCGCCCGGGCCTGGATGTCGGCCTGCACGCGCAGCTTGATGGGCTTGGGCGCGCCGCCGAACAGGGCCGGGAAGCGTTGCTTGAGCTGTTCGGCGCATTCGGCCGCGCTCATCGCCGGGGCCGCGCCTTGCGGGCTGCTGGGCGGTGCGCTCTCCGGCGCGCTCTGCGGAGCGCTCTGGGGGGCCGCGGTGTCGACCGCGGACGGGGTCGACGGATCTGCCGCGGGCGGCGTGGGCATCGAGGTCATGGACATCCGGAAAAACTGACGGAAGCGAGATTGTGCCCATCCCGCGCGGGGCGGTCGACCTCCGCGGGGTTCGGCCAGGTCAACGGAAGGTGACGAGCACCGCGCTGTCGGTGGCAAAGCTGGCCCAGACCGGATCGCCGGGGGCCAGGGCGGTGGCCTCCTCGTTGGGCACCGTGGCCTCGAGCCGCAGGCCGCCGGTCAGCGCGACCGTGCAGCCGGTGTGGGTGCGGCGCGGCTGCAGGGACACCAGCTGGCCGGACAGCCGGTTGCGGCTGGCCTGGCGGCGCGGCGCCCGCAGGCTGACCTGCACCCAGGGGGCCTTGATCAGCGCGTACAACTCGTCGCCGGGGCGCAACTCCATCGCCTGGGCCGAGGTGGGGGTGATGGTGGCGACGATCGCATCGCCCTGGCCCAGGTCCAGGCGCACGTCCACCAGCCCGCCGCGGTCGGTCAGGTCCAGCACATGGCAGGCCAGCTGGTTGCGCGCACTGGTGCGCATGCTCATGCGGCGGATCAGGGTGCGCAGTGCTGGTGCATCGCCTTCGGTCGGCACGCCGGGCAGGCGGTTGAGGATGTCCTGCTGCGAGCTCTCCATCGCCCGGTAGAGGGCCACCAGCTGACGCGCGTAGTCGGTCAGGCGGGTGCCGCCGCCGCCCGCCCCACCGGTGGCGCGCACCACCAGCGGCTCCGGGGCGTGCTGGTTCATCGTGTCCAGCGCATCCCAGGCGGCCTTGTAGGACAGCGGCACCTCGCGCGCCGCGCGGTTGAGCGATCCCACCCGGTCGATCGCTTCCAGCAGGCGGATGCGGCTGTCGCTGAGCACCGCGCCCAGCGGCGTCTGCAACGAGATGCTTCCCTTGAGGGCGGGACGCGCGGCGCGACGGGAACTGGCCATGGCAATCGGGATCCGTGTGAGGAGGGGTCAGGGTTGGCCCGGCTGGTGCCGAGCAAGGGGCAGGCGCAGTCTAGCGGGCTGCACAGGCTGGCACTAAACATGCTGAGGTTGGGATGCAAATGCAAGGAGGCACGCCATGATCACCGCCGCGATGTTGGGGTCCATCGAGGAAGCCGGCTCGGCCGTGCTGACGCTGACCGAGGGGCTGGAAGAGGGCGAGCTGCTGGGCTCGCGCCTGACCCGCGGCGAGGTCACGCGGCAGCTGGGCGTGCTGGCGGCGATGCTGCGCGATCTGCCGGGCACCACCATCCAGGCCATGCCCGAGATCGACTGGGCGGGCTGGCGTGGCATGAGCATCGCGTTGCGTGAGGAAGGCCCGGCGCGGGACGACGCGCTCTGGTTCGGCGTGCGCTCGCTGGTGCCCGCCACCCTGAGCTGGCTGCGTGTGTACCGCCAGTCGCAGCCCGAGCTGTTCCGCTTCGCGGCCTGAGCCGCGCGGCGGCGGCCGCCCGACCGAGGGCCCATGTCACCGGCCTCGGACGCTGTCAGCGCCCCGGCGCCTGTGCGGCCGCCAGCAGGCTGGCAATCACCTCGCCGCCCACGCTGGCCTGCGGGTCGAGCCACCGGATCTGATCCAGCAGGGCCTGTGCCTCCTCGGGCCGGCCACTGCGCACCGAGATGAAGGCCAGGGCCTTCAAGGTGAAGAGCCAGAAACGTTGCGGCCCGGTGCCGCCGAAATCCGACATGCCCGGTTGGACCAGGCGCCAGTTCTCGGGCAGGCCGGCCTGGCGGGCGGCTTCGGCCAAGCCCGTCCGGGCCGCCTTCTCGGCCAGCGCGAACTCCCGCAGCCCGGCGTGGCATTTGTAGAGCAGGTAATAGACCGCCAGCGCCTGCGGGGCGCAGGCCTGCGCGGTCCACAGCAGGCTGGACACCTGATCGCGCGGCAGCGCCTGGGCCTGGTCCAGCAGCGTCCGGATGTGGGGAGGGGGCTCGCCGCCGAACAACTCGTGGGCGGCCTCGCCGGTGAACAGGTTCATCGTCATCTCCTGGTGGGCTGCGCTGCTGGCAAGCAGATTGGGTGCCATCGCGCGCCCACGAGGGCAGCCGCCATCGCCGGCATGGCTGACGCGCGTCGAAATGCCGACAAACGCCACAGGCCCGGCCGACGACGCGACGAGGTGGGGGGCGGGCATGGCCATGATGACCATGTGGTCTTGTCGGAAATCCGTATCAGATCAAGGACTTGCAAGATTTTCTCGGACGGGCCTGGGGCTGGCACGGTGGTTGCGATTTGGGGCATGAACAGCCCTCGGGAGTCGCTACGATGGAAACCGTCAAGCCGATCTATCTGGACTACGCTGCCACCACGCCGGTGGACCCGCGGGTGGTCCAGGCCATGGTCCCTTACCTGTACGAGCAGTTCGGCAATCCCGCCTCGCGCAGCCATGCCTACGGCTGGGCCGCCGAAGAAGCGGTGGAGATTGCCCGCGAGCATGTGGCCGCGCTGATCGGTGCCGACCCGCGCGAGATCGTCTGGACCAGTGGGGCCACCGAGTCCGACAACCTCGCCATCAAGGGCGTGGCCCAGTTCCACCAGAGCAAGGGCAAGCACCTGATCACGGTGCAGACCGAGCACAAGGCTGTGCTGGACACCATGCGCGAGCTGGAGCGCGCGGGCTTCGAGGTCACCTATCTGCCGGTGCAGGCCAACGGCCTGATCGACCTGGCGGTGCTGGAAACGGCGATGCGTCCTGACACGATCCTGGTGTCGGTGATGGCCGTCAACAACGAGATCGGCGTGGTGCAGGACATCGACGCCATCGGCCGGCTCTGCCGCCGCAAGGGCGTGCTGTTCCATGTGGACGCGGCCCAGGCCACCGGCAAGATCCCGCTGGACATGCACAGCCAGTGCATCGACCTGATGAGCCTGTCGGCCCACAAGAGCTACGGGCCCAAGGGCATCGGCGCGCTGTACGTGCGGCGCAAGCCCCGCGTGCGCATCGAGGCCCAGATGCACGGCGGCGGCCATGAGCGCGGCATGCGCTCGGGCACGCTGCCCACGCACCAGATCGTCGGCATGGGCGAAGCCTACCGCCTGGCCAAGGAGCACATGGCCACCGAGAACGTGCGCATCCGGGCGCTGCGCGACCGGCTGCTGACCAGGCTCGCCGACATCCCCGAGGTCATCGTGAATGGCGACCTGACCCGGCGCATCCCGCACAACCTGAACATGAGCTTCACCTTCGTCGAAGGCGAGTCGCTGCTGATGGGCATCAAGGGGGTGGCGGTGTCCTCGGGCTCGGCCTGCACCTCGGCCAGCCTGGAGCCCAGCTACGTGCTGCGCGCCCTGGGCCTGTCCGACGAGGTGGCGCACAGCTCGATCCGCTTCTCGATGGGGCGCTTCACCACCGAACAGGACATCGACCGCGCCGCCGCCCAGGTGCGC
The DNA here is from genome assembly GCF_020387415.1 of Ideonella benzenivorans. Taxonomy (GTDB): domain Bacteria; phylum Pseudomonadota; class Gammaproteobacteria; order Burkholderiales; family Burkholderiaceae_C; genus Ideonella; species Ideonella benzenivorans. The sequence goes on from NZ_JAGWCB010000020.1 coordinate 38,667, forward strand.
GAGACCGTGGAACGCCTGCGCGGCCTGAGCCCCCTGTGGGACATGCACCAGGCCGGCATCGACCTCAACTCGGTCCAGTGGGCCGAGCACTGACCCGACCCCACAACCCCTTTCAGGAGCACCCCATGGCATACAGCGACAAGGTCATCGACCACTACGAGAACCCGCGCAATGTGGGCGGCTTCGAAACCGCCGATGAAGGCGTCGGCACCGGCATGGTGGGCGCGCCGGCCTGCGGCGACGTGATGAAGCTGCAGATCAAGGTCAACCCGGCCACCGGCGTGATCGAGGATGCCCGCTTCAAGACCTACGGTTGCGGCTCGGCCATCGCGTCCAGCTCGCTGGTGACCGAATGGGTCAAGGGCAAGACGCTGGACCAGGCGCTGGAGATCAAGAACACCCAGATCGCCGAAGAGCTGGCGCTGCCGCCGGTGAAGATCCACTGCTCCATCCTGGCCGAGGACGCCATCAAGGCCGCGGTCAACGACTACCGCACGAAGACGGGGGCCAGCACGCTGGAACAACCCGCCTGTGCGCCGGCCAACGCCTGAAGGCGGCGGTCCCCAACGCGCTCCCCCCGAACCCCTCACCCGACACGGAGATTCCCATGGCCTGTCAGTCCCAACCCAATGGCGCCGCCAGCAGCTGCAGCTCCACCCCGGCCACGCCGCCGGTGATGCCCGTCTTCGCCGAGGGCCAACCGCCCATCAGCATCAGCGACGCCGTCGTCACCAAGGTGGGCGAACTGCTGGCCGAGGAGAACGACCCCAACCTGCGCCTGCGCATCTTCGTCACCGGCGGTGGCTGCTCGGGCTTCCAGTACGGCTTCTCGTTTGACGACACCGCCAAGGAAGACGACCTGGAAGTCGAGCGCGGCGCCATCAAGGTGCTGGTCGACGCGATGAGCCTGCAGTACCTGGCCGGCGCCGAGATTGACTACGAAGACAGCCTGGAAGGCTCGCGCTTCGTGATCCGCAACCCCAACGCCACCAGCACCTGCGGCTGCGGCAGCTCGTTCTCGGTCTGAAGGAGACGGCCATGACGCTCAGCGTGACGCCCAAGGCGGCCAAGCAGATCCAGAAGGCGCTGACGCAGCGTGGCGGCGGCGTCGGCCTGCGCGTGGCCGTGAAGACCAGCGGCTGCTCCGGCTATGCCTATGCGCTGGAGTTCGCCGATGTGGCCAACCCCGAGGACCAGGTCTTCGAGACCGAAGGCGTGAAGGTGCTGGTCGACGCCCAGAGCCTGCCGCTGGTGGACGGCACCGAGCTGGACTGGGTGCGCGAAGGCCTCAATGAGGGCTTCAAGTTCCACAACCCCAACGCCACCGCCAACTGCGGCTGCGGCGAGTCCTTCGCGGTCTGACGGACCACCCCGTACCGCCTTCGGCGGCCCCCTCAAGGGGGCGCCACCAGCGGCCCGGCCAAGCCGGTTCCGCGGTGGCCGCTGGACGGAGGCGCGAACCACCAGGAGTGCTTGACCATGGCTCTGTTGCAAATCGCTGAACCCGGTCGCGCCGCGGCGCCGCACCAGCACCGGCTGGCGGTGGGCATCGACCTGGGCACCACCAACTCGCTGGTGGCCACCGTGCGCAGCGCCGTGCCGGTGGTGCTGGCCGACGAGGCGGGGCGCTGCCTGCTGCCCTCCGTCGTGCATTACGCGGCCGATGGCACGGTGACGGTGGGCGATGCCGCCCGCGCGCTGGCCGCGCAGGACCCGTTCAACACCATCGCCTCGGCCAAGCGGCTGATCGGCCGCGCGTTGGATGACATCCCCGCCGGGGTGGTGCCCTACGCGCTGGAAGCCCTGGGCGAGAGCGCCGTGGGCGTGCGCACCGTGGCGGGCGTGAAGAGCCCGGTGGCGGTCGGCACCGAGGTGCTGCGGGCGCTGAAGGAGCGCGCCGAGGCGGCCTTGGGCGGCCCGCTGGTGGGCGCGGTCATCACCGTGCCGGCCTATTTCGACGACGCGCAGCGCCAGGCCACCAAGGACGCCGCCCAGGCCGCGGGCCTCACTGTGCTGCGCCTGCTCAACGAGCCCACCGCGGCGGCGGTGGCCTATGGCCTGGACACCGCCAACGAGGGCGTCTACGTGGTCTATGACCTGGGCGGCGGCACCTTCGACGTCAGCGTGCTGCGCCTGTCGCGCGGCGTGTTCGAGGTGCTGGCCACCAACGGCGATGCCCAGCTGGGCGGCGACGATTTCGACCAGGCCCTGGTGGACTGGTTCCTGGCCCAATGCCCGACCGCCCCCTGGGGCCCGGTGGATGCCGGCGCGCTGCGCGCCGCGGCCCGCCAGGCCAAGGAGGCGTTTTCCGACCAGGCGGTGGCCACGATGACCGCCACCTGTGCCGCGCGCGGCCAGGCCTATGCCGCCGCTCTGGATCGGGCCACGTTCGATGCGCTGACCCGCCCGCTGGTGGAGCGCACGCTGAGCCCGGTCAAGCGCGCCCTGCGCGACGCCGGGCTGAAGGCGCACGAGGTCGATGGCGTGGTGATGGTCGGCGGTTCGACCCGGCTGCTGCAGGTGCGCCGCGCGGTGGCCACGCTGTTCGGCCGCGAGCCCTACACCGGCATCGACCCCGATCAGGCGGTGGCCCTGGGCGCGGCCATCCAGGCCGACCAGCTGGCCGGCAACAAGGCGGTGGGCGACAACGGCCTGCTGCTGCTGGATGTCTGCCCGCTGTCGCTGGGGCTGGAAACGATGGGCGGGCTGGTCGAGAAGGTCATCCCGCGCAACTCCACCGTGCCCACCGCGCGGGCGCAGGACTTCACCACCTTCAAGGACGGCCAGACCGCGATGGCCCTGCATGTGGTGCAGGGCGAGCGCGAGCTGGTCAGCGAGTGCCGCTCGCTGGCGCGCTTCACGCTGCGCGGCATCCCGCCGATGGTGGCGGGGGCGGCGCGCATCCGCGTGACCTTCCAGATCGACGCCGACGGGCTGCTGAGCGTGACCGCGCAGGAGCAGACCTCGGGCGTGCAGGCCCATGTCGAGGTCAAGCCCAGCTATGGCCTGGCCAACGACGAGGTGGCCGGCATGCTGCAGTCGGCCATCCAGAGCGCCGAGGCCGACGCCGCCGCCCGCATGCTGCGCGAGGCCGAGGTCGAGGCCCGGCGTCTGCTGGATGCGGTGGAGGCCGCGCTGCGGGCGGACGGCCATCTGCTGCTGGCGCGCGAACAGTTCGTGATCCTGCGTGCCATGCAGGACGTGGCCGACGGCCTGGAGGAATGTGCCGAGGACGAGGGGCCGTCGCTGCATGAGCACCGCACGATGCGCGAGCGCCTGCGCCAGGCCACCGAGGGCCTGAACCAGGCCACCACGCCGTTTGCAGCCCGGCGCATGGACGCCCGGGTGCGCGAGGCGCTGTCGGGGCAGTCGCTCGACACCCTGGCCGGTGCGCTGGGAGCCCCGGCTCCGACCGCGCATGGTCTGGCCGCCTGAGCCTTCATTCATCTTGTTCCGGAGCCGACCATGACCGCCACCTCTGACGCCCCGGCCGCTGAATCCACCAAGCCGGCCAAGCCGCCCACCTCGGTGACGGTGCTGCCGCATCCGGAGCTCTGCCCGGTCGGGGTGTCCTTCGAGGCGCGCACCGGGCAGAAGCTGGTGGACGCGCTGCTGGCGAACGGCGTGGCGATCGAACACGCCTGCGAGAAGGTCTGTGCCTGCGCGACCTGCCATGTGCACATCCGCGAGGGCCTGGCCGGCCTGCCGGCGGCCGACGAGGACGAGGAAGACCAACTGGACGACGCCTGGGGCCTGGACGCCCAGTCGCGGCTGTCCTGCTGCGTCAAGCTCAACGGCACACGGCTGGTGGTGGAACTGCCGAAGTACTCGAAGAACCACGCGCGGGAGTGATGTTTCCCTCGTGGCGGGCGCTTGCCCCGGCGGCGGGCGGCTGCCCGTGTCCGGGGGCGATCGGGTGGTCCTCGCCTTCGCTCGGACGTTCCTCGGGCTGGACGCGGCGGGCCGGCACCGTGGAACTCGCTGCGCGCGCCAGGCGCGCTCCGCTCAGACACCCACGGTGAGTCAGACGGGAAGGGCGCGCTGACGCGCCCCCCGGCCCGCCACCCCCATCCCTCGGCACCCTCCACGCCCCCGGACACGGGCAGCCGCCCACCGCTGCCCACCGTCGTCGCCAGGCTCCCTGCCTGAGCCAGCCGCCAGCTGTCGGCAACGCGACAAAACCCACAGCCGCTTCGGGCATGGCGGATCGGCAGAAAAACCCAATGAAATCAATCGATTGGGTGCTGTGAGAGGGGTGGCACACCGCTTGCGTTGAGAGGTCCATCCAACGAGGACGCCGACATGGACACCTTCGACCGGACCTGGCCTTTCACGATCAACGACACCACGCTGCGCGACGGTGAGCAGACCGCTGGCGTGGCCTTCACCGATGAGGAGAAGCTGGCCATCGCCCAGGCGCTGGACACCGCCGGCGTGCCGGAGATGGAGATCGGTATCCCCGCGATGGGTGCGCACGAGGTCGAGCTGATCCAGGCCATCGTGGGCCTGCGGCTGAAGGCCCGCACCATGGTCTGGGCCCGCATGTGCGAGGCCGACCTGCAAGGCGCGCTGCGCTGCGGCGCCGACCTGGTCCACCTGTCGATCCCGGTCTCGGATCTGCAGATCGAGCGCAAGCTGGGCCGGGACCGCGCCTGGGTGCTGTCCAGCGTGATCCGCCATGTGCACCGGGCCACCGATGCCGGCGCGCTGGTCAGCGTCGGTTTCGAGGATGCGTCGCGGGCCGATGACGGCTTCCTGGCCAAGGTGGCGGCCGCGGCCCAGCATGCCGGCGCGGTGCGGGTGCGCTACGCCGACACCCTGGGCATCCTCGACCCCTTCGAGACGGCCCACCGCATCGGCGCGCTGCGCCGCGAGGTGGACATCGCCATCGAGATGCACGCCCACAACGACCTGGGCCTGGCCACCGCCAACACGCTGGCGGCCTGGCGGGCGGGGGCCACGCACGTCAGCACCACGGTCAACGGCCTGGGTGAGCGGGCCGGCAATGCGGCGCTGGAAGAGGTGGTGATGGCCATGCGCCATCTCTACGGGGTGGAGAGCGGGGTGAACGGCCTGGCACTGGCGGGCATCTCCGATCTGGTGGCCCGCGCCTCGGGCCGGCCGGTGGCCCAGAACAAGAGCATCGTCGGCGAGGCGGTCTTCACCCACGAGTCGGGCATCCATGTGGACGGCTTGCTCAAGGACCCGCGCAACTACCAGGGCTTCGACCCGGCCGAGCTGGGGCGCCACCACACCCTGGTGCTGGGCAAGCACAGCGGCTCGCACGCGGTCATCGCGGCCTACGGCCAACTGGGCCTGACGCTGGGTGGCGACGAGGTGCCGGTGCTGCTGGAGCGCATCCGTGCCCACGTGCTGGCCACCAAGCACCCGCCCGACAACGCCGATCTGCTGCGCTTCCATGCGGATGTCCGCACCACCTTGTCCCCCCGTCTGGCCGCCTGACGGTCTGGAGCCTCGTATGAACGACTTCATCACCCAGCTCAAGGCGCTCTCCAGCGCCAACGAGTTCCTCGACTTCTTCGGCATCGCGTACGACGAGCACGTCGTCAACGTGAACCGCCTGCACATCCTCAAGCGCTTCTACCAGTACCTGCACAAGGCCGAGGGCCTGGGCGGGCTGGACGAGCTGGCGATGTTCCAGCGCTACCGCGAGCTGCTGGTGCACGCCTACCAGGACTTCGTGCAGTCCGACGCCGCCACCGAGAAGGTCTTCAAGGTCTTCCAGGACGCCGGTGGCCAGCAGCATGTGTCGCTGTCCAAGCTGCGCGACAGCCTGGCCGAACGCCGCGAAGGCGCGCCCGCCGCCACCCCTCCCGCCAACCTGCGCGCTGCCTGAGCCGCACCACCTCCACCGGAGACTTCCATGCACATCGTCGTCTGCATCAAGCAGGTGCCGGATTCGGCGCAGATCCGCGTCCACCCGGTGACCAACACCATCATGCGCCAGGGCGTTCCGGCCATCGTGAACCCCTATGACCTGTTCGCGCTGGAAGAGGCCCTGCGCCTGAAGGACCAGTTCGGCGGGCGCGTCACGATGCTGTGCATGGGCCCGCCGCAGGCCGAGGAGGCGCTGCGCAAGTGCATCAGCTTCGGCGCCACCGACGCCATCCTGGTGACCGACCGCGCCTTCGCCGGCGCCGACACCCTGGCCACTTCCTACGCGCTGACCTCGGCGATCAAGAAGATCCACGAAGAGCAGGCGGTGGACCTGGTCTTCACCGGCAAGCAGACCATCGACGGCGACACCGCCCAGGTGGGCCCCGGCATCGCCAAGCGCCTGGGCTGGAACCTGCTGACCTACGTCAGCCGCATCGTGAAGGTGGATCTGGAGAACCGTCGCATCCAGGTGGAGCGCCGCGCCGAGGGCGGTGTGCAACTGCTCGACACCACGCTGCCCAGCCTGATCACCATGCTCGAAGGCACCAACGAGATGCGCTTCGCGACCATGGACGACATGCTGCGCGCGGCGCGCTTCCAGGTGCGCAAGTGGAACAAGGACGATGCCGGCATCGAGGACGTCACCAAGATCGGCCTGAAGGGCTCGCCCACCGTGGTGAGCAAGGTCTTCGGCCCCACGCCGCGCAGCGAGAAGGCCGACATGCTGAGCGTGGCCGACACCAGCCTGAACGACGTCACGCTCAACCTGCTCGACAAGATCTTCACCCAGCACCCGATGCTGGAGCAGGAGATCGTGGACCACCTTTCTGCTTGACGCGCCGCCCCAAGGAGCACCTGCCATGAGCAATGCAAACGCCCCCCTGAAGCCGGCCGGCCGCGGCCGCAATCTGGAACTGCCCGAACACCTCAAGAGCTACAAGGGCGTCTGGGTCTTCATCGAACACGACCGAGGCCAGGTTCACTCCGTGAGCTGGGAGCTGATGGGCGAGGCCCGCAAGCTGGCCGACAAGCTGGGCGTGTCGGTGGCCGGTGTGGTCATGGGCGGCCCCGACGAGAAGCTCGACGAGTTCGCCAAGGAGGCCTACACCTACGGCGCCGACAGCTGCTACGTGATGCGCGATCCGGTGCTCAAGGGCTACCGCAACGAGCCTTTCACCAAGGGCATGACCGACCTGGTCAACCAGTACCAGCCCGAGATCCTGCTGCTGGGCGCCACCACCATGGGCCGCGACCTGGCTGGCTCGGTGGCCACCACGCTGGGCACCGGCCTGACGGCCGACTGCACCGAGCTGAACATCGACGGCACCACCCGCGCCCTGGCCGCCACGCGGCCGACCTTCGGCGGCAGCCTGCTGTGCACCATCATGACCCTGGCCTACCGGCCGCAGATGGCCACGATGCGCCCGCGCACCGCGCCGATGCCGCGCCGCGACGACAGCCGCAGCGGCAGCATCACCGAGGCCACGCTGGGCATGGTGGAGACCGACATCGTCACCAAGCTGCTGGACTTCATTCCCGACGCCAACCGCAACACGGTCAACCTGGCCTATGCCGACGTGATCGTCTCGGGTGGCAAGGGCCTGAAGAACCCGGACAACTTCAAGCTGGTGTGGGACCTGGCCCGCGTGCTGGGCGCCGAGGTGGGCGCCACCCGCCCGGTGGTGCAGGCCGGCTGGGTGGAGGCCGAGCGCCAGGTCGGCCAGACCGGCAAGACGGTGCGGCCCAAGCTCTACATCGCCGCCGGCATCTCCGGCGCCATCCAGCACCGGGTGGGCATGGAGAGCTCGGACGTGATTGTGGCCATCAACACCGATGCCAACGCGCCCATCTTCGACTTCGCCCATTTCGGCATCGTCGGCAATGCCCTGCAGGTGCTGCCGGCTCTCACCAAGGCCTTCGAGGCCCGCCTCGCCAAGCAGATCCGCAAGGTGGCTTGACCCTTACCCCTCAGGAGAACAACGATGTCCGCTACCAAAGAGAAGTTTGACGCCATCGTCGTCGGCGCCGGGGCCTCGGGCAATGCCGCCGCCTACACCATGGCCAAGGCCGGCCTGAAGGTGCTGCAGATCGAGCGCGGCGAGTACCCGGGCTCGAAGAACGTGCAGGGCGCCATCCTCTACAGCGATGCGCTGGAGAAGATCATCCCCGACTTCCGCGAGGACGCGCCGCTGGAGCGCCACATCATCGAGCAGCGCATCTGGGTGATGGATGACGACAGCTTCATCGGCACCCACTACCGCAGCGACGACTACAACAAGCCGCCCTACAACCGCTACACCATCATCCGCGCCCAGTTCGACAAGTGGTTCTCGAGCAAGGTGCGCGAGGCCGGCGCCCTGCTGGTCTGCGAAACCACGGTGGACGAGCTGCTGCTGGACAAGGACCGCGTGATCGGCGTGCGCTGCGACCGCCTGGGCGGCGAGGTCTATGCCGACGTGGTGGTGCTGGCCGATGGCGTCAACAGCACGCTGGCGCGCAAGGCCGGCTTCCACCCCGAACTGCAGGCCAAGAACGTGGCCCTGGCGGTCAAGGAAATCCTCTTCCTGCCCGAGGAAGTCATCCAGCAGCGCTTCAACATCAAGGACGAAGAGGGCGTGGTGATCGAGCTGATGGGCAAGGTCACCGAGGGCATGGTCGGCACCGGCTTCCTCTACACCAACAAGGACTCGCTGACCATCGGCATCGGCTGCCTGCTGTCGGACTTCAAGGCCAACCCGAACCGCACCAGCCCCTACGCCCTGCTGGAGAAGCTCAAGGCCCACCCCAGCATCGCCCCGTTGATCGAAGGCGGCGAGATGAAGGAGTACGCGGCCCACCTGATCCCCGAGGGCGGCTACAACGCCGTGCCCAAGATCTACGGCAACGGCTGGATCATCGTCGGCGACTCGGGCGGCTTCGTCAACGCGGTGCACCGCGAGGGCTCCAACCTGGCCATGACCAGCGGCCGCCTGGCGGGCGAGACCATCGTCGCGCTCAAGCAGGGCAACAAGGCGCCCACCGAGGCCAACCTCAAGCTCTACAAGACCAAGATGGACGAGTCCTTCGTGATGAAGGACCTGAAGAAGTACAAGGCGATGCCGGAGGTGTTGCACACCACGCCGCAGTTCTTCACCACCTACCCCGAGCTGATCAACCGCGCGGCCAAGACGATGTTCACCGTCGATGGCGTGGACAAGAAGACCAAGGAGCGCGAGATCCTCGGCAGCTTCAAGGGCGCCCGCCGCCTCACCGGCCTGGTGAGCGATGCCTTCAAGTTCTGGCGCGCCTTCCGCTGAGGCCGCCACCCTTTCCTCACACTGACCGGAGAGCGCCATGAGCACCGCTGCTGTCAACGTCGAGAACAAGCTGTTCCAGAACCGCTACAAGGTCGACCACGGTCGGCCGCACATCCAGATCAAGGCCCCGGAGGTCTGCGCCAACGACTGCCAGTCCCAGGCCTGCACCTACGTCTGTCCGGCCTCCTGCTACAAGACCGAGGGCAACCGCACGGTGACGCTGATCACCGACGGCTGCCTGGAATGCGGCAGCTGCCGGGTCATCTGCACCGAGCACAGCAATGTCGCGTGGGAGTACCCGCGCGGTGGTCACGGCATTCTTTTCAAGTTTGGCTGACATGCACGACGTCGACGTATTCCTCGCGCACGCGATTTCCCTGGAGCGCGAGGCGGCCCGCCGCTACGAAGAGCTGGCGGCGGCCATGGGCACCGAAGGCAATGCGGAGCTGCGCCGTTTCTTCACCGAGATGGCCGGCTATTCGCGCAAGCACCTGGCCGAGGCCGTGGCCCGCGGCGGCTTCCGCGAGCTGCCCGAGCTGACCCCCAGCGAGTTCCAGTGGCCCGACGGCGTCTCCCCCGAGGTGGCCGACTGGGTCGGCGTCGATGCGTCACTGGACGCGCGCGGCGCGCTGCAGCTGGCGCTGGACAGCGAGCGCCGCTGCCATGCCTGGTACGCCGCCATCGCGGCCACCACGCCCGATGCCGAGCTCAAGGCCCTGGCCCGCGAGTTCGCGGCCGAAGAGGCCGAGCACATGGCGGCCCTGGAGAAGCGCCTGAACGCCTTGCCGGCCTGACCCCATCTCCCCACGCGGCTGGCAGGCCCCTGGCCGCTTGGCCGCCCGACTGGAAAGGAACTCTCCACCATGACCCGTCCCACACGCCATGTCTTCGTGTGCAGCCAGCAACGTCCGCCAGGTCACCCGCGCGGCAGTTGCGCCGCCAAGGGGGCATCGCCTTTGCTGCAGGCCTTCTGGGGGGAGCTGCAGAAGCGCCAGGCCTACGAGCAGGTGGCGATCACCTATTCCGGCTGCCTGGGCCCCTGCGATGGCGGGCCCAATGTGCTGGTGTATCCCGAAGGGGTGCTCTACCAGGGGGTGACGCCGGCCGACGTGGTCGAGATCTTCGACAGCCACCTCGAAAAGGGTGAGCCGGTGCAGCGCCTGCTGGCCCCCGCCGCCACCTGGTGAGCGAGCCCCTGCGTGCTCACGTTTGACCTGTATCAACCCCATGCGAAGGAGTCCTCTTCGGAGGCGGTGACGGGGCGCGAGACGGCAGGAATCTTGCAGTTATTCGTCCAGGCCCGGCCCGCCATGCGCCCCATGCGCTGTGACGAGGCATGGACTTGGTGCCAAGGCGGTGACATGCACCGCAACGGCTCCCCAAGGACTGCTGGAGGTGCACCGTGATCAGCCGCATCGCACAGGAACGCTCCCATCTGGAGCTCAGCACCATTTACGAGGTGTGTCGCATCCTCGGGGATTCGCTGGACATCCAGCGCACCTTCCGGGCGGCCCTCAACACCTTGGCGGCCCAGCTGGGGCTGTTGCGGGCCATGATCGTCCTGTCCGATCCGGACGAAGGCGAGCTGTTCGTGCACAGCGCCGTCGGGCTGAGCCGGGACCAGATCGCCCGGGGCCACTGGGACCAGGGCGAAGGGGTCATCGGCCGCGTCTATGAATCCGGCCTGCCGGTGGTGGTGACCAATGTGCAGGACAGTGCCGAGTTCATCGACCGCACCGGCGCCTTCGGCCCGCAGGAGGGCAAGCGGCTGGCCTTCATCGTGATGCCGCTGCGCACCGACCAGACCACGCTGGGCGTGCTGGCGGCGCAGCGCGAGGTGGAGGGCATGGCCCGGCTGTCGGACGACCAGCGTCTGTTGACCATGGTGGCCACGCTGCTGGCGCAGTCGCTGGCGCTGCACCGCTCGGTCAGCGCCGAGCATGCCCGCCTGCAGCTGGAGACCACCCGCTTGCAGAAGGCCCTGAGCCAGGAGGCGCCGCGCCGGCGCTACTCACTGGACAACGTGGTGGGCCACAGCAAGACCATGCAGCGGGTGTTTGCCGAGGTGCACCAGGCGGCGCCCTCGCGCTCCACCGTGCTGCTGCGCGGCGAATCCGGCACCGGCAAGGAAGAAATCGCCCGCGCGATCCACTACCTCAGCCCGCGCAAGGACGCGCCCTTCATCAAGGTCAACTGCGCGGCCCTGACCGAGTCGCTGCTGGAGTCCGAGCTGTTCGGCCACGAGAAGGGCGCCTTCACCGGCGCGGTGGGTGAGCGCAAGGGCCGCTTCGAGCTCGCCCACGGCGGCACGCTGTTCCTCGACGAGGTGGGCGACATCTCGCCGGGCTTCCAGGCCAAGCTGCTGCGCGTGCTGCAGGAGCGCGAGTTCGAGCGCGTGGGCGGCAGCCGCCCGGTCAAGGTGGACGTGCGCCTGATCTGCGCCACCAACCGCGACCTGGAGCGCATGGTGCAGCGCGGCGAGTACCGCGCCGACCTGTACTACCGCATCAACGTGGTCAGCATCTTCCTGCCGCCGCTGCGCGAGCGGCGCGACGACATCCCGCCGCTGGTGGCCCACTTCCTGGACCGCTACAACAAGGAGAACCACCGCCACCTCAAGGTCACGCCCGAGGCCATGCAGGTGCTGGCCAACTGCTACTGGCCGGGCAATGTGCGTGAGCTGCAGAACTGCATCGAGCGCACCGCCACCATGGTGCACGGCGAGGCCATCCGCGATCTGGCCTTCCCCTGCAAGAGCAACCGCTGCCTGACGCAGACGCTGCACCACATGGACAAGGAGGATGCCGTGGCACCGGCCTCCACCATCACGGTCAACAAGGTGGGCCGCCCGGACGGCAGCAGTGTTCCGGTCGACAACCGCCGGGCCGTGACCCCGGCCGGGCATGGCGGCGGCTATTTCGACGATGACGAAGAGGACGGTGATGACACCGTGGTGCGCATCGGCCCCACCGAGCGCCTGACCGATGCCAGCGTGCTGCCGCCGCGCCAGTTCGGCAGCGAGCCGCCGCAGGGCGAGCGCGAGCGCCTGATCTGGGCCATGGAGCAGTGCGGCTGGGTGCAGGCCAAGGCGGCCCGGCTGCTCAAGGTCACCCCGCGTCAGCTGGGCTACGCGCTGCAGAAGCACCGCATCGAGGTGCGCAAGCTCTGAGCTGGGCGCGGCGCATGCGCGTGCGCCGCCACCACAGCCAGGCCGCGCTGCCCAGCAGCACCGCGGGCAGCAGGCCGAACACCGTCCAGAGCAGGCGAGCCAGCCCGCCCAGGGCCTCGGCCGAGTGCAGCGGGAACACCCAGTCCAGCACCCGGTTGCCCGGGGCGCTGTGCAGCGGGTCCTGGACCGACAGCACACGGCCATCGGCGCTCAGCCGGATCCGGGTGTTGCCCGTGTCGGCCCGGGGCTCGCCGGTCTGCAGCAGGCGCAGTTCCCACGGCGCGCCCGGACGGGCGGGCAGGCTCAGGCGGGACCAGCGCGCCCCGGGAAAGACCGCCTCGCCACGGGCCACCAGGGCATCGGGGGGCAGGGCCGGTCCGGTCGGTGGGGTGTCGGCCCGGGCGGCGTGCGCTGCGGGCTGCAGCGGCCAGACGGCCCCCACCAGGGCCCGGCTGCTGTCCTTGAAGACCATCATCGCGCCGGTGCCCGCCAGCAGCAGGGCCACCGGCAGTCCCCACAGGCCCAGGGCGCGGTGGGCGTCGAACCACAGGCGCACCCGCGAGGCGTCGGTGCGGATGCTCAGCGTCCGGCGCCAGGCGGCCCGGCTGCCCGGCCGGGGCCAGGCCAGCCAGGCTCCGCTCAGGCTCAGGCCCAGCAGCAGCAGGCCGCCGGTGCCCACCACCTTGTGCCCGGCATCGCCGGCCAGCAGATGGCTGTGCAGTTCATAGAGCGCGGGCACCAGGTGGGCGCGGTCGGCCCGGGGTGCGCCCCGGTCGCGCCAGCCCAGCGCGCGGCCGCAGACGGGGTCGATGAAATGCTCGCGCCGCCAGCCGGTGCGCGGGTCGCGGGCTTCCCAGACGCGCCAGGCGGCGCCGGGCTGCTCGGGCGCCAGCACCACGGCGGGCCGGGCTGGCGGGGCACTGCGCCGCAGCACCGCCAGCGTGGCGGCAACGGGCTGCGCCGGCGCCGGGCCCGGGCACAGGGCCTGCGGGCCCAGCCAGGCCGGGTTGAGGGCCCGGTCCAGCTCGGCCTGCCAGACCATCAGCGCGCCGCTCAGGCCCAGCAGGACCATCAGCAGGCCGGCCACCAGGCCGGCCCAGCGGTGCAGCCACACCCACCCGGGACGGGTCGACCGCATCAGAACCGACGCTTCCAGGCCAGGGTCACGGTGCGGCCACGGCCGGCGTAGTAGTCGTCGTTGGTGCCGGAGTAGTTGGCCTGGCCGTAGTAGGTGAAGTACTGGCGGTTCAGCAGGTTCTCCACGCCCAGGCTCCAGTTGCCCTGCGCGGTGTGCCAGGTGCCGGCCAGGTCCACCACGGTGTAGCCGCTGAAGTGCTCGGCCAGCGAGGTGGTGCCGGAGAGCTTGCCCTCGTTGGCGTCGCGCGGACGGAAGTGCGACAGCGTGAGCTGGCTGTCCAGCGCGTCGTTCAGGCGCCACTGGCCGCTCAGCACCAGCTTGTCCGGACCCTGCGAGCGGGCACCCAGGTCCAGGCTCAGCGGCGCGCCGGCCGACGCGGCGGTGCGGCCCCGGGTCAGGGCGTACAGGGCGTTGAGGGTCAGCCCGGGCGCGGCCCGCCATTGGCCGGTGAACTCGAAGCCCTTGACCTCGATGGGCACGCGCTGCACCGAGCCGATGCCGTTGCTGACCGTGATCTGGCTGCCCAGCGAGGAGCGCGAGTCATAGACCGAGGCGGTGAAGCTGCCGGCGCTGCCCCGCCAGGCCACCCCCAGCTCGCGGTTGTAGGTGAGGATGGGCTGCAGATCGACCAGGCTGTCCACCGACTGGCCCGCGGTCTTCACCGCGCGCAGGATCAGGCCCACGTCCGGCATGCCGAAGCCTTCGCTGTAGGACGCGAAGCTGGACCAGCCGCTGTCACCCCAGCGCCAGACGGCGCCCAGGTTCTTCACGAACTGGTCGGACCGGCGCGTGCCGCCCGCCACCTGCCGGCTGCCGTAGAAGGCCAGGGTGGTGTAGCTGTCCACGTCCAGCTGGCTGTCCTCGTGGCGCAGGCCGCCGCGCAGCGTCAGGTCGCCCCAGCTGTACTCCAGCTGGGCAAAGGGGGCCAGGCTGCGGTACTTCAGGGGCGGCACCCAGGTGCGGCCGGTCATCGTCAGGGTCTGCGAGGAGGTGTCGTGCAGCAGGTCCACGCCGGTGGTCAGTTCCAGCCCGCGCCAGCCCAGATCGGGCCGCACCCAGGTGCTGCGCAGGCCCCATTTGTCGGCATTGATCTGGCTCTGGTCTACCAGCGTGCCCACCGGGGCGATGCTGGCGTCCTGGAAGGTGGTGATGACGCCGCCGGTGTAGCGGGCGCGGAAGTCCTGCTTGAACAACTGCACCGAGGCCATGCCGCCGGCCAGGTCATCGTCGTCCCAGCCCAGGCTGGCCGAGCGGACCCGGCTGCGGGGCGGCGCCCAGGCCAGGCTGCCCTGGGCCGAGGTGGTGGGCAGGCCGGTGCTGCGGTCGCCCGGCACGTCCACCCAGTCGCTGAAGCCGTCGGCATGGAACTGGTTGACCATCAGCTGGAACTGCTGCGAGCCCACCCGCTGGCCCAGCTTCAGGAAGCCGTCGTTGGCCGTGTGCAGGGATTCCGTGGCCAGCGTGCGCCCCTGCGCGTCGGTGCCGATGTCCTGTTCGCGACGGCCCACATACAGCAGCGCCGACCACGGGTCCTCGCCCTCGCTCAGGTGCTCCAGCATGTAGCCGGCCTTCCAGCCCTGGGTGTGGCTGCGGCCCTGGCTGCTGCCCTTGAGCTCCAGGGTCTGGTGGGTGCCGGTCTCGGTGGGCGTGCGGGTGATGGTGTTGATGATGCCGCCGGTGGCGCCCATGCCCTGCACCGCCGAGGCGCCGCTGACCACTTCGATGCGGTCGATGATCAGGGCGTCGGCGAAATAGCCCTCGCGGCCGCCGTAGCGCAGGGGATTGGTCTGGGGAATGCCGTCGAGCAGCAGCAGGGCGTTGCGGCCCCGCAGCCCCTCGCCGAAGCTGCTGAGCTTCTGACGCGACGGCGCGTAGCCCGGCACCTGGGTGGCCAGCAGGGCGCTGGGGTCCTCGCTGACCAAGGTCTGGGTGTCGATGTCCTGCCGGCTGATCACCGCCACCGCGCCCGGGATCTTGTCCAGGGCCTTGCCGCTGCGGGTGGCCGTGACGATGACCTGCTGGGTCGACGGGGGCGCCGGATCGGCTGCAGCGCCGTCGGCGCCCGGCAGCGCCTGGGCGTGGGCCGCGGAACCCAGGGCGGCCGTGGCCAGGGCCCAGGACAGGGGGGAGGGGCGCCGCATCCGGCGGCTTCGGGCAAGGGGGCGGTGAGTCTTCATGGGGCAGGGGTGATGACCCGGCCGCAGGGGCCTGCAGCCGGGCCGGCATGAACAGCAAGTGCACGAATGTAAATGAAAATGATTTGCAATCAAATAAATGACTGCCACAGACAAAGGGCACCTGTTGACGCGCGTCAACGCCGCAGGCGTGCGGCGGTGGAACGGAAGGAAACAGGCCGCTTGTCGCTTTTGTGATGACCTGCACAGCGGTGGACAACGGAACAATCAACGCAAGCCATTGATTCACATGGAAAAACTGACTGGCACGGCTCTCGCAATGGACTTGGCACCTGCCACCACACGAGGTGCCCCATGTCCGCCAACACCACGTTCGTATCGATCGGCGATCTGAAGAAGGGTCGTCAAGCCGTCAGCGAAGTCGTCGAGACCGGAGGGGGCTGTGGCTCCACCGGCGGGGACGGCAAGGCCAGCTGCGGCACGTCCGCCGGCCCGGACGACATGCCCGCTGAAATCTGGGACAAGGTCAAGAACCATCCCTGCTATTCGGAAGAGGCCCACCACCACTACGCCCGCATGCACGTGGCCGTGGCCCCGGCCTGCAACATCCAGTGCAACTACTGCAATCGCAAGTACGACTGCAGCAACGAATCGCGCCCCGGCGTGGTGAGCCAGAAACTGACGCCCGATCAGGCCGTCAAGAAGGTGCTGGCCGTGGCCAGCGAGATCCCGCAGATGACGGTGCTGGGCATCGCCGGCCCCGGCGACTCCCTGGCCAACCCGAAGAAGACCTTCGACACCATGCGCATGCTCCACGAGCAGGCGCCCGACATCAAGCTGTGCCTGTCCACCAACGGCCTGGCCCTGCCGGATCTGGTCGACGAGATCTGCAAGTACAACATCGACCACGTCACGATCACCATCAACATGGTCGATCCGGAAGTGGGCGCCAAGATCTACCCCTGGATCTTCTGGGACCACAAGCGCGTCACCGGCGTCGAGGCCGCGCGCATCCTGCACGAGCGCCAGATGCTCGGCCTGGAGATGCTGACCGCCCGCGGCGTGCTCACCAAGATCAACTCGGTGCTGATCCCCGGCATCAACGACGAGCACCTGATCGAGGTGAACCGCGAGGTCAAGAAGCGCGGCGCCTTCCTGCACAACATCATGCCGCTGATCTCGGAAGCCGAGCACGGCACGGTGTTCGGCCTGACCGGTCAGCGCGGCCCGACCGCCCAGGAGCTCAAGGCCGTGCAGGACGCCTGCATGGGCGGCGCCAACCTGATGCGCCACTGCCGCCAGTGCCGTGCCGATGCGGTCGGCCTGCTGGGCGAGGACCGCTCCGAGGAGTTCACCCTCGACAAGATCGAGGAGATGGAAGTCGTCTACGACCTGGACAAGCGCAAGGCCTACCAGGACAAGGTCGAGTCCGAGCGCCAGGCCCAGGTGGCGGCCAAGGCCGAGGCGCTGGCCGCCGCGGCCAACGACGACGGCGTGGACCCGGACATGAAGGTGCTGGTCGCCGTGGCCACCGAAGGTCATGGCAAGGTCAACCAGCACTTCGGCCACGCCACCGAGTTCCAGATCTTCGAGGTGAGCAAGGCCCAGGCCCTGTTCGTCGGCCACCGCCGCGTCGACCTGTACTGCCAGGGCGGCTATGGCGAGGACGAGCAACTGCCCTCCATCGTCAAGGCCATCAACGACTGCCACGCCGTGCTGGTGGCCAAGATCGGCGCCTGCCCGCGCGACGAGCTGAAGGCCGCCGGCATCGAGCCGGTCGACCAGTACGCCCACGAGTTCATCGAGAAGGCCGCGCTGTCCTGGTTCACCGACTACCGCCAGCGCATCGCCAGCGGCCAGCTCGTCCACCAACCGCGCGGTGACGCGCAGATCCGGCAAGGTGCCTTCACTGGCACGGCCGAAGCGGCCGCCTGAGCCATTGCGCCAAGCGGTCGCCCCTTCCCCAGCCCCTAGCCAAGGAGTCCCATCATGGCCCTGAAGATCATCGCCTCCATGTGCACCGGCTGCTCCGCCTGCGAGCCCGAGTGCCCCAACGTCGCCATCCGTGAAAAGGGCGGCACCTTCGTGATCGACCCCAAGAAGTGCACCGAGTGCGAAGGCCAGTTCGACGCACCCCAGTGCGTGTCGGTCTGCCCGGTGGACGGCTGCATCAAGCCCGCCTGAATGGGGCACCCGGTCCCGGGGTGAACCCCGGGACCACCCGCCGGGCGGGTGCGCGGGCCGCTTGGGGCGGCCCGGCGCTGGCCCACGGGGAATGGGGCACCCGGCCCACGTTGTCCGCTTCTGACCTCTTTTGAATGACGAGCTGAACATGATCCTGCCCAACGTCACTGTCACGCCCGCCGCGGCCAAGTTCATCCGCCGCATGGTGCGTTTCTCCGAACACCCCGCCGGCGGCATGCGCCTCCTGGTGACGCCGGGCGGCTGCTCCGGCTACAGCGCCGAGTTCTCGGTGCTGGCGGCGCCGCTGGACGGTGATGCGGAGCTGCTGCTCGGCGACGTGCGCGTGTTCCTGCCGGCCGAGAGCCGTCTGGTGCTGGACGGCGTCACGATGGATTTCAGCGAGAGCCCGACCCATTCCGGCCTGAGCTTCTTCAACCCGGCAGCGGCGCCCTGCGCCTGCTCCAGCTCGGGGGATGCGGCCAAGCCGGCGCAGGCCACGGTCTCGCTCGATTCGCTCAAGCGCCACTGAGCGCCCGGCATCACAGGGGCCACGCCATGACCGTCGCGACCACCGGCACCCTCGGCGTGGACTTCGATGACGCCGTGCTGGGCCTGGGCTTGCCGCCGTTGGCCGAGGCCGCGCTGCGCGAGGCCGGCGAGCACCGCAGCGATGCGCCGCGGTCCATGGCGGCGCTGATGCGGGCCCAGGCCCTGGCGCCGGAGCACCCGGCCGTGCTGATCGCGTTCTACCGCCACCACTTCTACGGCCACCGCCTCGGCCCGGCCCGCGACGTGGCCCGCCGGGCGCTGGTGGCCGGGGCCCGGGCCTTGGGCCTGCCGGCCTGCTGGCGCGACGTGCCGCGTCAAGCCCTGGCGGGCGCACGCGACGAGCCGATCACCCGGTTCTACCTGTTCACCCTCAAGGGCTATGCCTACCTGAGCCTGCGCCTGGGCGACGAGACCGAGGCCCGCGATGCGCTGGCCTTGCTGCGTCACCTGGACCCGGACGACCGGGTGGGCGGCGCCCTGGTGGAGGCGGTGCGTCAGCGCGCCCTGGTGGGCGAGGACGAGGACGCACCCAGCGCACCGCCGGCCTTCGGGGCCGCGGCCTGGGCCCGGCTGGCGCCGCAGCGTCCGTCGGGCGTTCACCCCGCGGCGCCGGCCTGAGCCCGAGGTTCGACGTGAACACCACCGCCACGCCCCCCACCGCCCGCGCTACGGTCCGTCCGCCGGCCGGGGACATCCCGACGCGGGACTGGCAGGGCCTGCCGGTGGACTGTGCGCGCTGCCCACACCAGGACCTGCGGACCGAGGGCGGCTGCGAGCCCGGCCACAGCTGCATGCAGGACGCCTATGCGCGCCGCATCGACCGCTTCTTCCGTGCCCACCGCGACCTGGCCGGGCAGCACCTGGACCATCCGTACTTCGAGGTGCGCGCCATCGCCGCGCGCTATGTCGACATCTTCCAGCTGGGTCCGCTGCGGCAGGATCCGGATGAAACGGTGCGCCTGCAGGTGGCCCTGCGCGTGCCGCAGCGCCTGCTCTCGCCGATGTGCGACGACCCGCACCGCGAGGTCCGCATCCGCGTGGCCCAGCGCATCGACACGCCCGAGCTCAGCCGCCTGATCCACGACCCGGACTACGAGGTGCGCACCGTGGTGGCCCGCCGCCTGCCCGTGGCCCTGCTGCCCCTGCTGGCCGGGGACAACGACGAGCAGGTGCGCCGCGTGGTGGCCGAGCGCCTGGAGATGCCGGCGCTGTGGCGCCTGGCGCAGGACCCGTCCGGCCGGGTGCGCCGCAGCGTGGCCGAGCGCGCGCCGCAGCCCCTGCTGTCCGCCTTTCTGACCGACCCGGACTGGGCCGTGCGCTGGACCGTGGCGCACCGGGCCGACGCCCGCCAGCAGCGCGAGTGGCTGTTGCGCCTGTCCGAGGACGCCGACCCCGAGGTGCGCGCCCAGGCGCAGGAACGTCTGGCCGAACCGACCCCCTTGTCATTGCCTGCAGGAGCGCCCCATGGTGGACATCGACCGTGACGACGACATCATCGAGATCGCGCTGCCGCCCCGCTTCGAGATGGGCGAGCGCGTGATCAGCCGCACCGTGATCCGCAACGACGGCACCTACACCGGCAAGGACATCGGCGAGGTGCTGGTCAACAAGGGCGACATCGGCTACGTGCGCTCGATCGGCACCTTCCTGCAGCAGTTCTACATCTACGCGGTCGAGTTCACCGACTCGGGCCACCAGGTGGGCATGCGGGCCAAGGAGCTTTGCACGCTGGACCACCTGCCCGAGGAGATCCTGGCGCAGCTGGGCGAGAAGGCCCAGCGCCTGGTCGACCTCCGCTGAACCGTCCGTTTCATTCCCCTCCCCAGGAGCCTCACCATGATGGAACCCGCCCAGCCCAAGTACGAATGGGGTCAGCGCGTGCGCGCGGTGGCCGATCTGGTCAACGACGGCAGCTTCCCCGAGGCGGCCGAGGGTGAGCTGCTGGTGCCGGCCGGCGGCATCGGCGAAATCGTCAACGTGGGCCTGCACACCGAGGCCAATGTGCCGGTCTACCTGGTCGAGTTCGGCCCGCGCCGCGTGCTGGGCGTGCTGGAAGACGAGATCGAGCTGGACGTGCCCGGTGCGCCGCGCAGCGCACCGGCCCCGGCGGGCGAGGTGGCGTGATGGCCAGCGCCTCCTGCTCCGGTCGCCGCCCGCCCGACGAGCCTGGGCGACCCGCGGACAGCGGCAGCCTGGTGGGGGGCCAGGTCTTCGTGCTCGACCGGGTGCGCATCGAGGTCGCGCTGGAGCAGCGCAGCCGCTACAAGTACGTGCACCCCCGCGTGCTGCGCGAAGGCCTGGGCTGGAAGGTGGTCAGCCCCAACTGCTCGCGCAACATCGAGCGCGACGGTGGCGAGATCGACATCGCCTGGCTGGTGCCCACCCAGACGCCCGACAGCGGCGTGCCCGGGGCCTGGCTGCTGCATGCGCGGGACCATGTGAATGGCTGCTGGGTGCTCAAGCAGCGTGCGCCCACGCTGGCCGCCGCGTTGGACACCCTGGTGCGCGACGAAGCGCGCGATTACTGGGTCTGACCCGGCACGACGCAGGAGGCCACCATGATTGACCTGGACCACAACGCCACCACCCGCCCGCTGCCGGCGGTCGTCGCGGCCATGGTGCGGGCCATGGAGGGCACCTGGGCCAACCCCTCGTCGATGCACGAGCCCGGCCAGGCCGCCCGGCGCGCGCTGGCCGAGGCCCGCGCCCGTGTCGCCGCGCTGCTGGGCTGCCAGCCGGTCGAGCTGGTGTTCACCAGCGGCGCCACCGAGGCCAACCACCAGGCCGTGCTGGGCGCACTGGCCCGCGGCCGCGCGCTGGGCCGCACCCGCTTGGTCGTGTCGGCCGTGGAACACGCGGGACTGCTGGCCCTGGTCGAGCGTCTGCAGCGCGAGGGCACACCGGTGGACCGCATCCCGGTGGATGGCGAAGGCCGGTTGGACCTGGACGCCGCGGCGCGCCTGATCGGCCCGGACGTGGCCCTGCTGTCGGTGATGGCGGCCAACAATGAGACGGGGGTGTGGCATCCGCTGGCCGAACTCTCGGCCCTGGCCCGAGCGCAGGAGGTGCCCTTCCATGTCGATGCCACCCAGGCCGTGGGCAAGTCGCTGCTGCGCTTCGACGCCAGCGGGGCGGACCTCTGGTCCTGTTCGGCCCACAAGCTGCACGGCCCGCAAGGCGTGGGCGCGCTGGTGGTGCGCAAGGGCCTGGCCTGGCCCGCGCTGATCGAGGGCAAGCAGGAGCGCAAACGCCGCGGCGGCACCGAGAACGGCCCCGGCATCGCCGGCTTTGCCGCGGCCGCCGAGGTGCTTGGCGCCACACTGGCCGAGGACGTGGCCCGCATGACCGACCTGCGCCAGACCCTGGAGCAGGGCCTGCTGGCCCTGCACCCGGCCATCGCGCTGCTGGGGCAGGGCGCTGAGCGCATGCCCAACACCGTGTGTGTGCGCTTTGGCGAGCGCGATGCCGAACAGGTGCTGGGCAAGCTGGAGCGGGCCGGCGTGGTGGCCAGCAGCGGCGCAGCCTGTGGCGCCGGCAGCACCCAGCCTTCCCACGTGATGCTGGCCATGGGCCTCACGCCCGCCCAGGCCAAGGCCGAAGTGCGTTTCTCGCTGGGGCGTGACACCACGGCGCAGGACATCGGCCAGGCCCTGGCCGCCGTGCGGACCAGCGTGCTGCCCCTCTTGCTCGAAGACCAAGCCCTGGCCACCGCGGCCTGACCGAACCCCTCTCACCATCCCCCGGAGTTCCCATGAAAGTGATGATCCGCAAGAGCGCCGCCGGTGTCCTGTCCGCCTACGTGGCCAAGAAGGACCTGGAGGAGCCCATCGTCTCGCACGAGAAACCCGATCTCTGGGGCGGCACCGTGACCCTGGCCAACGACTGGGTGCTGGCCCTGCCGGAGATGCCCGAAGGCACCAGCCTGCCGATCACCGTCGAGGCCCGCCGCCTCTCCGGCGACTGAAGGGGACCGCCATGAACGCCTCCGCCGACGTGCGCTCCCCCACCGCCTCGCTGGCCGAGGCGCTTGCCTTGGCCGACAGCGCCAACACCGTGCGCGAGGCGGCCCTGCTGCTGCGCGAGCGCTTCGCCCCGCTGCGGGTGATCGTCGTCGATGCCTTCGACATGCGCGGCGAAACCCCGGCCG
Source organism: Ideonella benzenivorans (assembly GCF_020387415.1). Taxonomy (GTDB): domain Bacteria; phylum Pseudomonadota; class Gammaproteobacteria; order Burkholderiales; family Burkholderiaceae_C; genus Ideonella; species Ideonella benzenivorans. The sequence continues at coordinate 61,183 of NZ_JAGWCB010000020.1, forward strand.
CCAGCGGCGAACGCCGCCTGCTCTGGGGCGCCGTCAGCGACGGCCACTGCTGGCAGATCAGCACCGACCTGTCGGCCTTGTCCGGCTTCTATCTGGCCGACAAGGCCTGAACCCCCAAGCAAAGGTCGCCGCCATGAACAGCCCCGCCACCCTGATCGCCGATGCGGCGCACGTCACCCCGGTGCCCGGCGGCAATGCCGAGGGCAGCGATCCCTTTGCCGCCATCGGCCAGGACGGCCTGGTGGCCGACGAGCAGCCCGAGAGCGATGCGCTGTTGGGCGACGACTGGATCGTGCTGTCCGACCCAGACCTCTCGGCGCTGGAGCTCAAGCTGGTCGAGACAGCCATGTCGGGCTCGCGCCTGACGGCCGGTCCCATGGTCGAGCGCTTCGAGCAGAGCTTTGCCCGCTGGGTGGGGCGCGCGCATGCGGTCTCGGTGGCCAGCGGCACCCTGGGCACCTGGCTGGCGCTGCGGGCCCTGGGCATCGGCCCGGGCGACGAGGTGATCGCCTCGCCGCACGGCTGGCACCAGGTGGCGCAGGCGGTGAGCCTGGCCGGCGCCACGCTGGTGTTCTCGGACATCCATTACTGGACGGGTTGCCTGGACCCGGTGCGGGCCGAGGCCCGCATCACCCCGCGCACCAAGGCCATCCTGGCCGGCAACATCAACGGCCACCCGGCCGCCTGGGGCCCGCTGCGCGCACTGGCCGACCGGCATGGCATCGCCCTGATCGAGGACTCCACCGAGGCCCTGGGCTCGCGTTACCAGGGCCGCCAGGTCGGCAGCTTCGGGGATCTGGCGGTGTTCGATTTCTCGCAACCCAGCGCCCTGTCCTGCGGCGATGGGGCCATGGTCGTCACCGACGACGACCGTCTGGCCATCGAGCTGCGCTACCTGCGTCAGCGTTCCATCAAGGACCGCAACTCGCTGTCGGTGGGCGCCCGCGTGCCGCTGCAGGCCGGCATCAGCGAGCTGACCGCTGCCATGGGCGTGGGGCAGCTGGCCCGCATCGACGAGCTGCTGGAACGCCGCAAGGTCGTGGAGGCCCTCTACCGCGACCTGATGAACAGCTTCGAGGGCATCAAGCCGCCCTACATCGCCGACGAGGTCGACGAGGTGCACTGGATGGTCTGGCAGGTGCACCTGGGCACCCGCTTCACCGCCAGCGCCCGCAAGCAGATTGTCGACGACCTCAACCGCGAGCACATCGAGGCGGCGCCCTTCTGCAAGCCGCTGCATCAGCAGTTCTTCTACCAGCAGCAGGGCTGGAAGCGGGGCGACCTGCCGCTGGCCGAGCGCATCGGCGACCGCGCCCTGGCCCTGCCCTTCCACGCCCAGCTCGACGAGGACGCGGTGCGCTTCATCGTCGGGGCGCTCAAGGACATCGCCACCAACATCGGGGCCGGCGTGCCCATCTACTGACCCGGAGATGCCCATGACCTTCACCACCCTGGACCACCTGCCCGACGATGTCGCGGCCGGTCTCATCGCCGGCTCGCTGGCCCCCTACCTGGGCCCCGGCATGCTGGGCCTGGTGGCCGACCTGCCGGTGCCCGGCGACCCGCTGGCCCTGGCGACCGTGCTGACCACCCGCAACAGCGTGCCCGGCAAGATCAAGCACCGCCTGACCCAGGCCGCCCAGTTCATCGAGAACTTCAAGCACCGCAAGACCCTGGTCAGCGGCATGGACCTGGCCTTTGCCGCTCTGCCCGCGCCCAGTGCGCTGCACCGTTGGGTCGCCAGCCTGAAGGCCCCGCTGATCGTGGACGCCTGGTACGACGACACCATGCGCGGCGCGCTGAGCGCGCGGGCGGACTGGGCCGAGGTGCAGGGGCTGTCGCAGAGCGAGCACTTCGGCACCTGGTTCGGCTGGTATGGCGCCGATGGCCAGCCGCTGACCGAGGAGCCGGTGGACATGGCCACCGTGTACTACAAGCCCTGGGGCGGCCACCTGCCGGCCAGCAACTACCTGGTGTCCGACACGGACCATGTCGAGGTGCTGACCGAGATCGACATCCAGACGCCCATCCCACCGGTGGTGCAGGCCCGCCGCGCCCGCCTGGGCTTCGTGTTCCTGGGCTGCCGCTTCAACGACCAGCTGCCGCGCACTTTCGCGCGCCAGATCATGAAGCGCTCCGGCGGCCCGCACTACGCCGTCCTGCCCGACGAGCCCACCCGCATGGAGGCCCGCTTCCTGGAGGAGCAGGGCGTCACCCGCATTGCGCTGCCGTTGGCCGAGGTGGCCGCACAGCTCACCCGAGGCGTGGCCGTCCCGGCCTGAGCCCCCTCTCTTTCCCACACGACAAGGAGAACACCATGACCACCCTGACCATCCTGCCTTCGGGCACCACCCTGGACGTGAGCGAAGGCGCCAACCTGCTGCAGACCCTGCTGGCGGCTGGCGAGAAGCTGGTGAGCAAGTGCGGCGGCCAGGCCAAGTGCGGCGCCTGCCACGTGTTCATCAAGGAGGGTCGCAAAGGCGTCTCCAAGATGACCTCCGAGGAAAACGCCAAGCTCGACAGCCTGGTGGGCGTGGGCAGCAAGTCCCGCCTGGCCTGCCAGGTCAACATCCTGGGCACCGAGCCGGTCACCGTGGAGTTGCTGGGCGCGCTCTCCGGCTTCTGAGCCGGGCTTCCGATTCCCACCCCCCGGCCGCAGGAGGCCCCATGGACAAGATGCTGGACGTGGCCATTGTCGGTGGCGGCGTGTGCGGGCTGGCGCTGGCGCACAGCCTGCAGGCCCGCCGCCTGGACTGGGCCTTGTTCGAGGCGCGTGAGCGCCTGGGCGGCCGGGTGCTGACGGCCACCGGCGCCCAGGGTCAGCCCCTGGACCTGGGGCCCACCTGGTACTGGCCCGGCCACCAGCCGTCCATGGCGCGCCTGGTGGCTGACCTCGGGCTGGACACCGTGGCCCAGGCCGATGACGGTCGGGTGCTGTTGCTGGACCAGGCCGCCGAGCTCCCCGCCACGGTGACCGTGGCCAGCGCCACCGCGCAGGACGCGGATGCCGCCCTGCCGGCCCCGCCCGGGCAGGGCAGCCTGCATGGCGGCGCCCATCGCCTGGCCGGTGGCATGGGGGCCCTGGCGGCCGCCCTGACGCGGCCGTTGCCGCTGGCCCGCCTGCACCTGGGCCAGACCCTGCTGGCCGTGACCGATGCGGGCGACCATGTGCGTCTGTCCCTGCGCCTGGGCGGGCAGGAGCACACGGTGCGGGCCCGGCGTGTGGTGCTGGCCCTGCCACCGCGGGTGGCCCAGGCGGGCGTCCGCTTCGAGCCGGCCCTGCCGGTCGAAGTGAACGAGGCCCTGCAGGCCCAGCCCACCTGGATGGCCACCGCGGCCAAGGCGGCCGTGGCCTACCCCAGCGCCTTCTGGCGGGCCGACGGCCACAGCGGCAATGCCTGGGTCACCCATGCCCAGGCGGTGCTGGCCGAGGTTTTCGACGCCAGCGGCCCGGCCGGTGCCGCGCTGGCGGGCTTCAGTGCCCTGGCCGCGTCACAGCGGCCGGCCTTTGCGCGCAGCATGCCGCTGCTGGTGGAAAGCCAGATGGCCATGCTCTTCGGCGAAGGCGCGCGCGACGGTGAGCTGCACTGGCAGGACTGGGCCGAGGAGCCCTTCACCTGCAGTCCGCTGGACCGGGCGACCGAGGCCCTGGCCGCCCATCCCGAGCCCGGTGCCGCCACCGACACCTTGCAGTTGCCGCAGTGGGACGGGCGGCTCCTGTTCGGCGGCGCCGAGACGGCCCAGCGCGGCACGGGCTACCTGGAGGGCGCGCTGGGCGCGGCAGCCCGCTTGCGCCACCTGCTGCAGCAGCCCCTGCTGCCGGCCCGGCCGCCCGAGGCCGCCAACGACGCCCAGCTGCGCCTGTTCGGCGACTGGGTGGCGGAGCAGCGCGGCCAGGCGGTGCAGCGCTACCGCCAGCGCCTGCACCAGGCCCTGTCGCGCCAGCAGGATGCCCAGCTGACCCAGCGCGCCCTGGTGGAGGCGCTGGAGTCGCTCTACACCGAGGCTTTGCAGCATCTGGATGTCCTGCCACTGCAGGCCGCCACGCCACCGGCCCAGGGACGGGCGGCCCTCACGCCGCAGGTGCTGGCCCCTTTCCACGGCCTGGCCGACGAGTTGCTGGTGGAGGCGGTGCGCTTCAACAGCAGCTCCTGCGCGCTGTCGAACTTCCCCTTCGAGCACCAGCCGTCCCGTGAGTACCTGGCCACCATTCGCCGCGATCTGGCCGCCGTCTGGCAGGCCTTTGCGCTGGCCGCCAACGACCGCCTGCTGCGCAAGGCGGACACCGCCACGGGGGCCGCATGAAACTGGCGCTGGAGCGGGCCCAGGTGCAGGCCCTGAGCGAGTCCTTCCCGCGGCTGGCCCAGCTGCAGGACCAGCTGCGCTACACCCACCGGCTGGAGCTGCCCTGGCAGCAACTGCAACTGGCCGAGCTGACCTTCCTGGGCAAGCTCTACCAGGCCCAGGGCGCCGAGGCCCGCCACCGCCAGTTGCAGGGTCTGCTGGCCGCGCTGCAGGACGAGGGCCCGCGCTTCGGCGAGGACGACGAGCTGGAGCAGCTGCTGCCGGCCCTGGCGCATTACCTGATCCAGGACGCCCAGCGCGGCTGGCTGTTCGCCACCGCGCCCAGCGGCCGGGCGGCTGCGTGGGTGGTGACGCGGCTGGACTATGTCTCGGGCTCCAACGAGGAGATGGGCAAGGTGCTCATCGAGCTCAAGGCCCTGCTGCGCGCCGGCATCGTCAGCACCACGGTGCGCATCGTCGAGGCCGATCTGCCCGGCCACACGGTGGCCGAGATCCTGGCGGCCAAGGGCCTGCTCAAGGAGACACCCGCGCTGCTGGCGGCCTACGACGCCATGGCCGAGCGCTACATCGACTGGCGCGGCCGTTACGGTGCACAGTTCTGCGGCCAGGGCATCGGCTTCGTGGCCGAAGACCCCAGCGCCACCCACCGCGACACCGACTGGACCCGCAAGGACCAGGTGGTGCTCTCGGCCTCGGGCCAGCCGGCCCGTCTGGTCAACGACGAGGGCATCCTGCCGCCGCGCAGCGCCACGCTGGACAGCACCGGCGACATCCTGGGGCCCTATCTGCGCAAGGCCGCCAAGAGCAACCGCTACGCCGCCGAGGACGAGGTGCAGGCCGAGCGCGCCGCCCAGCCCGAGGGCCTGTTCACCCAGCTGCCGGTGCAGGGCTTTCTGTTCCTGTTCCACCTGGAGCTGCACCAGCACCTGTGGGTGCATGTGGACGACCTGACGCCCTATGTCTACCAGCCCGAGCTGAAGACCCGGCTGGTGCTGCCACCCGAGCAGACCGACCTGATCGACATCCTGACCGCCGAGATGGACGTGCTGATGGACGACATCGTGGCCGGCAAGAGCGGCGGCACCACGGTGCTGTGCGCCGGCCCCCCGGGCGTGGGCAAGACGCTGACCGCCGAGGTCTACGCCGAGATCATCGGCCGGCCGCTCTACCGCGTGCACTCGGGCCAGCTGGGCCTGAACGTGGCGACGATGGAGACCGCGCTGAAGGAGGCGCTCACGCGCGCCCAGCGCTGGGGCGCGGTGATGCTGATCGACGAGGCCGATGTCTACATCAAGCGGCGCGACGACAACCTGGCCATGAACGCGGTGGTGGGCGTCTTCCTGCGGGTGCTGGAGTACTTCAACGGCCTGCTGTTCCTGACCACCAACCGCATCGACGACATCGACGAGGCCATCGTCAGCCGCTGCATCGCGCTGATCCGCTACCAGGCGCCCGACGAGGCGGCGCGGGCCCGCATCTGGCGCGTGATGGCCGGGCAGTTCGGCCTGGCGCTGGACGAGGCGCAGATCGCGTGGCTGGCCCGGCACTACGCCCAGGCCAGCGGCCGCGACATCAAGGGCCTGGCCAAGCTGGTGACCACCTACTGCCACCACAAGCAGGTGGCGCCCTCGCGCGAGGTCTTCGAGCGCTGCGCCGTGTTCCGCGGCTTTGAACCAGGAGTCTGAGACCATGGGGGCGCCACAGCTGGGCTATCTGGCCCTGTCCGAGAACCCGACCGACGAAGCCGGCCGGGCCTTGGTGCGGCAGTTCGTGCTGGCCCGCGAGGCCGACCGCATGGGCTACGACGACATCTGGCTGGCCGAGCACCACGGTGAATCCGCCTGGCCGCAGGCGGGCGTGCTCAGCCTGCTGGGCCACCTCAGCGCCGTCACCAGCAAGGCCCGCATCGGCAGCCTGCCGCTGCTGCCGGCGCTGCGCGACCCGGCCCTGCTGGCCGAGGAACTGGCCACGCTGGCCTTGCTGTCCAAGGGCCGCTTCCAGCTGGGCGTGGCCAGCGGCGCGGCCTTGCCTGGTTTGCTGCAGCGCCATGGCCTGACGGCCGGGCAGGCCCGTCAGGCCCTGTGGCACTTTCTGCGCCATTGGCCGGCCGCCTGGGCCGAGGGGCCGCAGGCCGTGCAGCCCGCGCCGGCGCCCGTGCCGGTGTGGCTGGCCGCGGAGGACGAGGCCAGCCTGCGCCTGGCCGGCGAGCAGGGCTGGGGGCTGGTGGCCTCGGCCACCCACACGGCCGAGCGCGTGCAGCGCATGGTGCGGCTCTACACCCAGGCCAGCGGGGGTCAGGCGCCCCGGCTGGTGCTGGCCCGCTTCGCCTGCAGCGCCGACACCCCCGAGGAGGCCGAGGCCGTGGCCCGGCCCTACCTGCAGCAGCGGGCCGAGCGCGCCATCCGGCAGGGGTGGGGCGCCACGGCCTGCGACCCCGCCGCACTGCGGGCCCTGGCGCTCGTCGGCCGCCACGCCGAGGTGGCCGAGCAGTTCAAGGCCCTGGCCGACCGCTACGGTGCCACCCACGTGGCCATCGTGCCCACCAGCGGCCAGTTCGACACCCACAAGCACATCCTTGCCGCCTTTGTCGACGAGGTGCGGCCCCTGCTCGACGAGTGAGGCCGGGATGGCCATCGCCGCGCGCCCGCGGACCGGGGGATCGCCGCGTGGCCGCGCCACCGCCACGCAGGGAACGCCTGGGGTGAGCCATCGGCACCCGCCTGTCCCCTAAAATTGCCGCCTCTTCGCGCCGGTCGGGGCGGTTTTCTCCGCGGCGCGCTCTTCGCCATTCGCCCGCATCCTGCCAGCGGCCCATGGTTCACGGCAACGCAAGGGAAGCTCCACCATGGGTGCGCAATGGAAAGCAAAGCACAAGGACCTGGCTGCCAATGCCAAGGGCCGGCTGTTCGGCAAACTCGCCAAAGACATCATGATCGCGGCGCGCAACGGCGCCGATCCGGCCGCCAACGCCCGCCTGCGGCTGGTGGTGGAGCAGGCCCGCAAGGTCTCCATGCCCAAGGACACGCTGGAGCGCGCGATCAAGAAGGGCGCCGGGCTGACCGGCGAGGCGGTGCACTTCGAGCACGCCCTCTACGAGGGCTTCGCCCCGCACCGCGTGGCGGTGATGGTCGAGTGCCTGACCGACAATGTGAACCGCGCCGCCTCCGACATGCGGGTGCTGTTCCGCAAGGGCCAGCTGGGCACCTCCGGTTCCGTGTCCTGGGATTTTGACCACCTGGGCATGATCGAGGCCGAGCCCGCCCGCCCGGGGGCCGACCCGGAGATGGCCGCCATCGAGGCCGGGGCCCAGGACCTGGAGCCAGGCGACGATGGCGCCACCCTGTTCCTGACCGATCCGGCCGACCTGGATCTGGTCAGCCGTGCGCTGCCGGCCCAGGGTTTCACGGTGCTGTCGGCCAAGCTGGGCTACAAGCCGAAGAACCCGGTCGACCCGGCCAGCCTGAGCGCCGAGCAGCTGGAGGAGGTGGAAACCTTCCTGGCCGCCCTCGACGACAACGAAGACGTGCAGAACGTGTACGTTGGCCTGCAGGGCTGAGCCCCCCGGCCTTCTCCCTTTTTGATCTCACCACGCACCGCCTCATGACCGACGCCACGCCCACCACCGACCGCCCCGAACTGCCCGACCATCTCTCCACCGACGCGAAGAGCCCGTTCTTCGATGCCAAGGTGTTCGAGCACGACGTGGGCATCCGCTTCAACGGCCAGCAGCGCATGGACGTGGCCGAGTACTGCATCAGCGAAGGCTGGATCAAGGTGCCGGTGGGCAAGAAGGTGGACCGCAAGGGCCAGCCGCTGCTGATCAAGCTCAAGGGCACGGTCGAGGCGTTCTACCTCTGACCCCGCCGCATGGCAGGCCGCGGGCCTGCCGGGGTCCACGGATCTGCGGCTGGAAACATCCCTCTTTGTGAGGACCTGGCCGGTCCGGCACCCCTACACTGGTTCACCGGGAGGCTGTCGTCATGTCCGACCAGATCTCGCCCATGGCATCCTCGCTGGCACCCGCATTCGATCTCTTGCTCGATGCGGTCTGCATGGTGGATGAGCAGGGGCTCTTCGTCTACGTCAGCGCGGCTTGCGAACCCATCCTCGGCTACACGCCGCAGGAGTTGATCGGAACCCGCATGATCGAGCTGGTGCTGCCCGAGGACCGGGAGCGCACCCGCGAGGCCGGCCAGCGTGTCATGGCCGGGCACACCCACCTGAATTTCGAGAACCGCTACCTGCACAAGGACGGGCGGATCGTGCACCTGATGTGGTCCGCACGCTGGCTGCCCCAGGAGCGCCTGCGCATCGCCGTGGCGCGCGACATCACCGAGCGCAAGCGGGCCGAGCTGATCCAGGCCGCCACCTACGCCATCTCCGAGGCCGCCCACCGGACCGAGGAGCTGGGCGGGCTGTGCCAGCAGATCCACCTGGCGATCGTGGGGCTGATGCCGGGCCACCACCTGGCCGTGGCCCTGCGCGACGACGCGGCCAGTGGCGGGCTCAGTTTCCCGTACTGGGCCGATGGGCGGGGGGAGGTGAACGCCGAGCGGCGCGCCGACCTGGCGGCCTTCTGCGAGGAGGTGATCCGCCAGGGCGAGGTTCGGCTGGTGCGCCGCGGGTGCCATCCCGAGGCCGAGGCCTGGCCGGATGGCGACCTGCATTGCCGGGTGGGCGTGCCGCTGCGCACCCACAACGGGGTCATCGGCGCCCTGGTGCTCAAAAGTTACGGGGATGAGGCCGGCTGCGGCGAGCAGGACCTGGCCCTGCTGCAGTACATCTGCACCCAGATCGCGACCGTGATCGAACGCCAGCGGCTGTTTGGCCGGTTGCGCCACATGTCGCACCACGACGCCCTGACCGGGCTGCCCAACCGGGCCTTGCTGCGCGACCGGCTCCAGCAGGCCATCGCCCGGGCCCGGCGGGGCAGCAGCTTTCTGTCGGTGCTCTACCTGGACCTGGACCGGTTCAAGGAGGTCAACGACACCCATGGCCATCTGGTGGGCGATCGCCTGCTGCAGGCCTTCGCCGAGCGCCTGAAGTCCCAGCTGCGGACCTCGGACACCGTGGCCCGCGTGGGCGGGGACGAGTTCGTCGTGCTGCTGGAGTCACCCAAAGGGCTGGCCGGCAACCGGGCGGCGGCCGACAAGATCCGCGAGGCCTTTGTCACCCCCTTGTCGGTGGACGGCCGCCCGCTGCCCATCCAGCCCAGCATCGGCCTGGCCGACTTTCCCGCCGATGGCGAGGAGGAGGGCCAGTTGCTCAGCGCGGCCGACAGCGCGATGTACTCGGCCAAGGGCGGCCGGCCCTGAGGCTGGCGCCCACGCCGGTCAGGGCGTCGCCGTGGCCAGGCCGAACTGCCAGAGCAGGAAGGCCATGATGTCCGCCTGCTTGGCGTAGGCCTGCTGGGCCGTGCTGCCGATGCCGTGGCCGGCCTGCTCGTCCAGGCGCAGCAGCACCGGCTTGCCGCTGCTGGAGCTGGCCTGCAACTTGGCGGCGGTCTTGGCGCTCTCCCAGGTGTCCACCCGCGGGTCGTTCATGCCGTGGATCAGCAGCACCGCCGGATAGGCCACCCCCTTCTCAATGTGCTCATAGGTGCTCATCGCCTGCAGGGCCTTGAACTCCGCAGGGTCCTGCACCGTGCCGAACTCGGAGATGTTGGTCACCCCGTTGGCCGAGTTCTCGGAGTGCAGGGCGTCCAGCATGCCGACGTCGAAGATGGCGGCGGCGAACAGCTCCGGCGCCTCGGTCACCGCGCGACCGACGAAGATGCCGCCCGCGCTGGTGCCCCAGATGCCCAGGCGTTTCGGGGTGGTGTAGCCCTGGTCGATCAGGTACTTGGCGGCGGCGATGCCGTCCTTCCAGGTGTTGGGCTTGGTGGCCTTGAAGCCCGCCCGGTGCCAGGGGTCGCCAAAGGCGCCGCCGCCGCGCACATTGGCGATGGCGATCACGCCGCCGCGCTCGAACCAGGCGAAATCGCGCGGTAGGAAGTGCGCCTCCTCGCTCACGCCGTAGGCGCCGTAGCCGATCAGCAGCGTCGGCGCCTGGCCGTCGCGCTTCAGGTCCTTGCGGTGCAGGATGGCCAGCGGCACCTTCACGCCATCGTGGCTGGTCACCATCACCTCCTCGGCGACGAGCTCCGGCACGCCCGCGGGGGCCTGCTGGTTCAGCAGGCCGGTGTCGCGGGTGTGGCCCTGGGCATCCACGCGCAGCAGGCGCGCGGGCTGGGTCCAGGACGAGGTGCTCACCAGCGTGTCACCGGCCAGATGGGCCGGGTTGCCGGTGATCAGCGTGCTGCCGGGCTGCCCCGGCGCGATGTCGTGCCGGCCCTGGGCGTCGTAGCGCACCGCGCGCAGGCTGAAGCCGCTGCGTTCCTCGGCCAGGATGGCGTCGGGCGTCAGCTCGAAGCCTTCCAACACCGCGGTGGTGGGTTCCGGCACCAGGGTGCGCGGGCCAGCCAGGGTGTTGTCCTCCAGCGGCAGGGCCATCAGCCGGCCGCGCGGCGCCCCCCGGTAGGTGCGCACCACCAGTTCGTCACCGCGCAGCGCGGCGTCGGTGATCTGGTCCTCCGGCCCGGCGAGGCGCCGCCAGGCCACCTGGGGCGCCTGCAGGGCCGCCAGCGGGGCGACGAACAGCTGGCCCTCGGGCGAGGTGGTGTCGGTGGTGCGGGCCACCATGTAGCCGCTGTCCGGGCTGAAGAAGACCTGGCCCACCTCCAGGCGGTCCAGCTTCAGGGCGGGGGAGACCGTCCGGCCGAACAAGGGCCGGGCCTGATCGGCCTTCTGGCCCACGGTCTGCAGGAAGACGGTGCTGTCCTGGTAGGTCTCGGTGTCCGGTGCCTGGGCGGGCAGGGCGCGCAGCTGGTTGTAGGCAAAGCGGCGGCTGTCGGGCATCCAGCTCACGCCGTCCTCCACCACCCGCGGGATGGGCTCGCCCACGGTCTGGCCGCTGCCGATGTCCAGCACGGACAGCGTGGCGTTCTCGGAGCCGCCGGCGGAGACGCCATAGGCCAGGTAGCGGCCATCCCAGGACGGCATGAAGTAGTTGATGGCCTGCGGCACGCCACCGGCCGCCCGGGCCAGGGCCTCTGGGTCCACCAGCACCCGCTCGGGCCCCTCCAGGCCCAGGCGCATCACCAGCTGGAACTGGTTCTGGCCCGCCTGGCGCCGCAGGTAGTAGTAGCGCTCGCCGGGCATGCGGATCACGTTGCGGACGGCATCGCCGGTGCTGCGACTCAGTTGCCCGATGCGCGTGAGCAGCGGCTGGCGCTGGTCGATGCGCGCCAGCGTGTCGCTGGCAAAACGGGCCTGGGCCCGCATCCAGGCCAGGGTCTCCGGCGAGCGGGTTTCCAGGTTGCGGTACGGGTCGACCCAGGTGACGCCGTGCCGGGTTTCGGTCACCGGGTGGCTGGGGGCGGGCGGGGGCGTCTGGGCCCGGGTGGGGGCGGCCAGACCGCAGGCCAGGGCGCCGGCCGCGATCAGCGGGCCCAGCGCGAAGGGCTTCAGGGGCATGGAAGGTTCCAGGAGCGGAAGGACGGCCATGTTACGGCTCAGGGTCGGCGTGGCGCGGGGCTGGCCATGCGCACCCCCCAAGCTGCTGCCGCCATCAGCGTGGCCAGGGCCACCACCGCCAGCCAGCCGCCGTGCGCCAGCGCCTGGCTGCCCAGGGCCGAGCCGGCGGCCATGCCGATGAACATGGCGGTCAGCAGCACCGCGTTCAGGCGGCTGCGGGCGGCCGGCTCCAGGCCGTAGATCAGCGTCTGGTGGGCCACCAGCGTGGCCTGCACGCCGAAGTCGAAACCGATGGTGGCCAGCACCAGCAGCGGCAGCCAGGCCGGGGCGGGCAGCCACAGCTCCAGCGCCATGGCGGCGAAGGACAGGGCGGTCAGGCCGGTGCCCAGGCGGGTCACCCAGCCGGGGCCGCGGCGGTCGGCCAGCCGGCCGGCCAGCGGCGCGGCCAGGGCCCCGGCCGCACCGGCCAGGCCGAAGGCGCCGGCCGTGGCGCTGCCCATCTGGTAGCGCTGGAACAGCATCACCGCCAGTGTGGACCAGAAGGCGCTGAAGCCCACCGACAGCAGGCCCTGGGCCCAGGCCGCGCGGCGCAGCGCCGGGTGGCGCTGCCACAGCTGGGTCAGCGAGCGCATCAGCGCGCCATAGCCCAGCGTGGTGGTGGGCGCCAGATGCGGCAGGCCGCGCCAGCTGGCCACGCCGATGGCGGCCACGCCCACCGCCGCCAGGCCATAGACGGCGCGCCAGCCGAACTGCTGGGCCACCAGGCCGCTGGCCACCCGCGACAGCAGGATGCCCAGCAGCAACCCGGTCATCACCGTGCCGACGATGCGGCCGCGCTGCGCCTCGGGCGCCAGCGCGGCGGCGGCCGGCACGATGTCCTGCGCCATCGTGGCCGTCACGCCCACCACCAGGCTGGCGGCCAGCAGCGTGCCCACGCCCGGGGCCAGGCCGCAGGCCAGCAGGGCCAGGGCCAGGCCGGCGGCCTTCAGCGTGATCAGGTTGCGGCGGTCGTGCCGGTCGCCCAGCGGGGCCAGCAGCAGGATGCCCAGCGCATAGCCCAGCTGGGTCAGCGTGGGCACCAGGCCGATGGTGCCGGTGCTGGCGTGCAGGCTCTCACCGAGCCGGCCCAGCAGCGGCTGGCTGTAGTAGATGGAGGCCACGGCCAGGCCGGTGCCGGTGGCCATCAGCAGCACCAGCGAGCGGGGCAGGGGCGGGTGCTCCGGGTGGGGGGGCACTGGGGCCAGGGTGGAGGCGGTGGACATGGCGGTGTTCCTTCAGGGGGCAGGCGGCGCGACCACAAGCGGCGCGATGGGTTGAATTCTCTCGATGCATGAAAAATCGCGGTAGTGGGCTGAATTGCAGATTGGCTATACGCTTGACGTATGAAACAAGCCTCCCAAGGCGCCGACCGCCTGGACCTGCTGCAGACCTTCGTGCGCATCGTCGAGGCCGGCAGCCTCTCGGCCGCGGCCCAGCAGCTGGGCACCACCCAGCCCACCGTGAGCCGGCGGCTGCAGCAGCTTGAGCGCCAGCTGGGCCTGCGCCTGCTGCAGCGCTCCACCCATGCGATGAAGCTCACCGGCGACGGCGAGCGCTGCTTCGAGCATGCCAAGGGCCTGCTGGAGCGCTGGGACGCCACCCTGGCCGACCTGCGCGGCGTGCAGGACGCGCCGCGCGGCCATCTGCGGGTGCTGGTGCCGTCGGTGTTCGGCCAGCAGCAGCTGGTGCCGCCGCTGGTGGCCTTTTTGCAGCAGCACCCGGCCGTCTCGGTGGAGTGGCTGCTGCACGACCGCCTGCCGGACTTCATCGCCGAGGGCATCGACTGCGCGGTGCGCATTGGCGTGGTGGAGGACCCGGGCCTGGTGGCCATCCGCCTGGCCGAGCTGCCGCGCATCGTGGTGGCGGCGCCCGGGCTGTGGGGCGACGGCCCGTTGCCGCAGACGCCGGCCGAGCTGGCCCGCCTGCCCTGGCTGGCGCTGAACACTTTCTACCGCGACGAGGTGGAACTGATGCACGCCGGCCGGGGCCAGCCCGCGCGCTTCGCGATCCGTCCGCGCCTGTCCACCGACCACCTCTACGCCCTGTGCAATGCGGTGCGTGGCGGGCTGGGGGTGGGCATTGCGTCCACCTGGGCGGTGGCCGAGGACCTGACCGCCGGCCGCCTGGTGCAGCTGGCGCCGGACTGGACGGCGCCGGCGCTGCCCATCTCGCTGGTGCATCCGCCCGGGCGCTTCCCGCCGGCGCGGCTGCGGGCCTTCATCGCGCTGATGCGCGACTACCTGCCCCAGGTGCCCGGCGTGCGCCCGCCCAGCCGGCCGCCGCGGTCGGTCTGAACACGCCGCGCGGGGCTCAGACCCCGGTGGGTACCGCCGGGCAGGGCGCAAACCGCACCTGCGCGCGCAGCCCGCCGTCCGTGCCGGGCGGGCGGTTCAGCACCACCTCGGCGCCCCAGGCGGTGGCGATCTCGCGCACGATGGCCAGGCCCAGGCCGGTGCCCTCGGTGTCGCCGGCCAGGCGGTAGAAGCGCTCGAACACCCGCTCGCGCGCCTCCGGCGGGATGCCCGGTCCGTCGTCGTCCACCGTGAACAGACCCTGGTCACCCTCGCGGCCCACCGTGATGGTGACGTGGCCGCCCTCGGGGCTGTAGCGCAGCGCGTTGTCCACCAGGTTGGACAGCAGCGCATCCAGCAGGGCGGGCTGGGCCTGCACCGGCACCGGCAGCGATGGCGCCTCGAAACCCAGGTCGATCTGCCGGCGCTCGGCCAGCGCGGCCAGTTCCTCCACCACCCGCAGTGCGGCGGCGGCCAGGTCCACCGTCTCGCGCTGGGTGGCGGCGTCCTGGTGCTCCGCCTGGGCCAGCAGCAGCAGCTTGTTGGTCACCGCCACCAGGCGCCGGTTGCTGGCCTGCATCTCGCGCCACATCGCGTCCATGTCCTCGCGCAGCAGCTCGCCCGGGGCGCGGTGGGCACGGCGGTGGCGGGCATAGGCGATCTGCGAGGCCTGCATGGCCAGCGGCGTGCGCAGCTGGTGGGCGGCGTCGGCGATGAAGCGGCGCTGGGCCTTGATGTGGTGGCGGATCTGCCGCGCGAAGGCGTTGATGGTGTCGGCCACCGGCCGCAGCTCGCGGTGCAGGCGGCGCGCGTCGACCGCGATGTCGGCGCGCAGCGCGTCGCGCGTCTCCAGCTGGCGGGCCAGGCGCACCAGCGGCCGCAGCTCGCGCCGCAGGCCGAAGCTGACGAAGGCCGCGGCGGCCACCAGCGTCACCAGCAGAAAGGCCACCGTGGGCCACCACAAGCGCAGCGCCATGTGGTCGCGGCTGCGGGTGGTCTTGCCCACCGCGATGGTGATGGCCCGGCCGCTGCCACCTTCGTACATGGCGCGCTCGGTCACCACCGCGCGCAGGGTCTGGCCATCGAAGGACGCGTCGTACCACTGGGCCCGGTCGGTGCCCACCAGCCGCCGCGGTCGGGGCAGCGGAAAGCCCGGCGAGCCGGCCAGCAGATTGCCCTCGGCGTCGGTCACGCTGAGGTAGACGCGGTCGCGGTCGGCCGAGGCGAACAGGCTCAGCGCCGAGGGCGGCACGCTGGCGGCCACGTCGTTGTCCTCCCAGATCAGCCGGTCCGACAGCACCTTGGCCGAGGCCAGCAGGTCGTGGTCCTGCACATAGTCGGCCACCGTGGCCACGCCCAGCCAGGCCAGCCAGGCGCAGCCGGCCACGCACAGCGACAGCGGCAGCAGCAGCCAGGCCAGCAGGCGCAGCCGCAGGCTGGGCGCGCGCGGGACGGCCGGCGTGCCCATCGGGCTCACTCCTCCTCGCGCGGGCGCAGCAGGTAGCCCACGCCGCGCAGCGTGATGATGGCCGCCTGGCGGCCTTCGAGCCGGCGCCGCAGCCGGTGCACATAGAGGTCCACCGCGTCGGTGCCGGCCTCGTCCTCCTGCGCGAAGATGCTGTCGTGCAGGGCCTGCTTGCTGACGGTGCGGCCCAGCTGCAGCACCAGGGCCTCCAGCAGCGAGCGCTCGCGCGGCGGCAGGGCCAGGGCTTGGCCGGCCAGCGTGAACTGACGGGTGGGCAGGTCGTAGGCCAGGTCGCCGCAGACGATGTCGTTGGCCTTGCCCGGCACCAGGCGCCGCATCAGGGCCTTGATGCGGGCCACCAGCTCGGGCACCTCGATGGGCTTGACCAGGTAGTCGTCGGCACCGATCTCCAGGCAGATCACCTTCTGGTCCAGCGCGGCCGAGGCGGTCAGCACGATGACCGGCAGCGCACTCTGGCGCTCACGCAGCCGGCGCAGCACGCCCTTGCCGGACAGGCCCGGCAGGTTCAGGTCCAGGAGGGCCAGGTCGTAATGGTGGGCCTGCAGCAGCTGGTCGGCGGCCTGGCCGTCGGCCACGGTGTCGACGATGAAGTCCTGCTGGCGCAGCAGACTGGCCAGCCAGTGCGAGAGCTCGGTGTTGTCTTCGATCAGCAGCAGTTTCATGACCGCGCGCACGGTAGCAGGGGGCCGCCATGATGCCCGGCTTGCGCGTCAATTCCTTCGGGCTGTTGGGGGTTACGGGTTTCCCATGAGGGTTCGGCGCGCGCCATGAAACCTGGCCGAAAGACGGCCCTGCCTACAGTGGCCTCCAGGCACCCGGCACAGGGCGCCATCCGACACACCCTCTGGAGACATCTCATGCGCCTTCGTCCTGCCCGTTCCCTGTTGGCTGCCGCCGCCGTCGCGGCCTGCGCGCTCGCGCCGCTGGCCGGCGCCCGGGCCGCCGAGCCCATCACCATCATGGTGGGCGGCATCAACAAGATCATCTACCTGCCGGCCAAGCTGGCCGAGTCGCTGGGCTACTTCAAGGCCGAGGGCCTGACGGTGGAGCTGCAGTCGCAGCCCGCCGGCGTGGACGCCGAGAACCAGCTGATCGCCGGTGCGGTGCAGGCCGTGGTGGGTTTCTACGACCACACCATCGACCTGCAGAGCAAGGGCAAGGAGCTCGAAGCCATCGCCGTCTTCTGCAAGGTGCCCGGCGAGGTCGAGCTGGTCTCCACCAAGGCCGCGCCCAGCTTCAAGACCATGGCCGACGCCAAGGGCAAGACCCTGGGCGTGACCGGCCTGGGCTCCTCCACCGACTTCCTCACCCGCTACCTGGCCGACCGCCAGGGCGTGGCCTCCAAGGACTACACCCTGCTGCCCGTGGGCGCGGGCAACACCTTCATCGCCGCCATCAAGCAGGACCGCATCCAGGCCGGCATGACCACCGAGCCCACCGTCTCCGAACTGCTCAAGACCGGCGAGGCCAAGGTGCTGGTGGACCTGCGCACCGAAGAGGGCAGCAAGGCCGCGCTGGGCGGCCTCTACCCCGCGGCCAGCCTGTACGTGCAAAACGCCTGGGCCGACAGCCACAAGGCCGAGGCCACCAAGCTGGCGCGCGCCTTCGCCCGCACCATGGCCTGGATCCACACCCACAGCGCCGAGGACATCGCCGAGAAGATGCCCAAGGACTACTACGGCGCCGACAAGGCCCTGTACGTCACCGCGCTGAAGGCCTCGCTGCCGATGTACACCACCGACGCCCGCATGCCCGCCGGCGGCCCGGAGACGGTGCTGAAGGTGCTGGCCAGCTACAAGCCGCTGGTCAAGAGCAAGAACATCGACCTGTCCAAGACCTTCACCAACGCCTTCCTGGACGCCGCCAAATGAGCACCGCCACCCTTGAGCGCGCGGCCACCCCGGCCATCGCCGCCGGCAGCGCGCCGGCCATCGAGTTCCGCGGCGTCTCGCTGCGCTACATCTCGGCCGACGGCCATGCCACCGTGGCCCTGCGCGACTTTTCCATGGCGGTGGCCCGCGGCGAGTTCATCGCCATCGTCGGGCCCACCGGCTGCGGCAAGTCCACCACGCTGAACATGATCACCGGCCTGCTCAAGCCCACCGTGGGCGAGGTGCGCATCATGGGCCAGGCGGTGGGCGGCATCGACCCGCGCATCGGCTTCGTCTTCCAGGCCGACGCGGTCTTTCCCTGGCGCAATGTGCTGGACAACGTGGCCGCCGGCCCGCTGTTCCGCGGCGCCTCCAAGGACGAGGCCTACGCCCGCGCCCGGGACTGGATCGGCCGCGTGGGCCTGGGCAAGTTCGGCGGGCATTACCCGCACCAGCTTTCGGGCGGCATGCGCAAGCGCGTGGCGCTGGCGCAGACCTTCGTCAACCAACCCGAGATCCTGCTGATGGACGAGCCCTTCTCGGCCCTGGACATGCAGACCCGCACCCTGATGCAGGACGAGCTGCTGCAGCTCTGGTCGGCCAGCGGCAGCTCGGTGGTCTTCGTCACCCACGACCTGGAGGAGGCCATCGCCCTGGCCGACCGCGTCTTTGTGCTTTCGGCCCGCCCGGCCACGCTCAAGCGCGTCTACACGATCGACCTGCCGCGCCCGCGGGTCATGTCGCAGGTCCGCTACGACCCGCATTTCGTCGAACTGTCCAAGCGCATCTGGGACGACCTGCGCGAAGAGGTGGTGATCCAATGAATGCTGCAAGCCTCCTGACGGCCGCCCTGCCCGCGGCCCTGAGCGACGAGGCCCTGGCCCGTGAATCCGAGGCCGCGCAGGCCCGCATCCGCCAGCGCCGCTGGCTCATCATCGGCCTGCGCGTGGCGGTGCTGGTGGTGGTGCTGGGCGGCTGGGAAGTGGCCGCCCGCCTGAAGTGGATCGACCCCTTTTTCTATTCGATGCCCTCGATGATCTGGGACCAGATCGTCGAGTGGGTGCGCGACGGCACCTCGCAGGGCTCGCTGTGGCGCCAGGTGGCCGTCACGCTGGAAGAGACGGTGCTGGGCTTCCTGATCGGCTCGGTGGCCGGCGTGTTCTGCGGCATCCTGCTGGGTCGCAACAAGCTGCTGTCGGACATCTTCAGCCTCTACATCCAGATCGCCAACTCCATCCCCCGCGTGGTGCTGGGCTCGGTCTTCGTCATCGCCCTGGGCCTGGGCATGGCCTCCAAGGTGGCACTGGCGGTGGTGATGGTCTTCTTCGTCGTCTTCGGCAACGCCTTCCAGGGCGTGCGCGAGGCCGACAAGTACCTGATTGCCAATGCGCAGATCCTCGGGGCCTCGCCGCGCCAACTGACCACCGCGGTGGTCATCCCCTCGGCCATGTCCTGGATCCTGGCCAGCCTGCACACCAGCTTCGGCTTCGCTTTGGTGGGCGCGGTGGTGGGCGAGTTCCTGGGCGCCAAGGAAGGCATCGGCCTCTTGATCTCCACCGCCCAGGGCGCCTTCAACGCCAGCGGCGTGTTCGCCGCGATGATCGTGCTGGCGGTGGTGGCCCTGCTGGCGGACTTCCTGCTCACCTCGCTGGAGAAGCGCCTGCTCAAGTGGCGGCCGGCGGCGTTCTGAGGCGCCTGCGCTCGCGGTGACCAGGGGGCCTTCGGGCCCCTTTTTTAATGGCACAGGGTGTTATCTGGCTGATAAAAAACATTTGAAATCAACAAATTAAGTCGTTTCCGGACTGGCGTTGAATGAAAATTCGACTTGGGCGGCGGACGCGGCCGCCGAGAGAAGAAGCGCCTGTCCACTGAGGGGCAGGCGCCGTGAATCAACGCTAGGCTCGACGCTGACGTCGCCTTTGGTATTCGTCGTTCAGTCTCATCCAGTTCTGCTGGAACTTGTCTGCGGGCTGCGGCTTGTCTGACCAGAAGGCGGTCCAGCCGACACTCCGAAGCATGTCTACCAGTGCAGTGACTCGTGCAGGTGCCTGCCCGCCAAGCATGTACAGCTTTCGAAGCGTCTCCTCCCTTGGGGCACCGCGGCTGGGCGTACCGAACCGTACGAGGTGAATCTTCGCCGCGTCGGCAATCTGCTTCTTGCAGTTCTCTCGGATGATGACCCGATGCTGCTGGAACACGTCGACCGTGTGTTCCGGGGCCACGTGTGCCGGGAACGCTGCGTTTAACCTTGTCAGCAGGTCTTGCAGCCTGAACATCGGTCCGTTAACCGCGTTCGGCGGGATGTTCAGTTCGGCTCTGAACGCGCGCTCGTCGTCATGGTCAAGGACGATGGAAAATTCTCCGGGTTGACCGTCCGAACGAAGGTGTCTTCCGAGCAGGCGAAACTGCAGTGTCTGCTTCGTGCGAAGCAGCAGGATGAACAAGTCGGACTCGCTCCACTTCGGAGTTCCGTCCTTGTCAGAGGGTACGAAGACAAGGAATACAAACTGGCCAACACCATCTCTCAGTGGAAAGGCGATGGTTGGCATGCGCTGTGCCATCGCGGCACGGTAGAGGGGGCTCAGCCCTTGGAAGTTGAATCGCATGTATAAGATCCTTTCGAGGTTTCTGATGTTTTGGTATAGCCATTGAGGGGGCGCAAGGCGGGGCACAGCGGCTCAATCTCAGGACAACATTGCTCGCGCGGCTACTCCTCCGGATGACGCCCCCCGCCGCGCCACTCGCCGTCCACCAGCCACAGTTCGAAGAACCGTAGCCACTCGATGGTCCAGGCTACGAAGGTCTCCGCCAGCAGCATGTCCGGCGACCACTCGTTGTCGGCAGGGAAGTACAGGCAGAGGCGTGAGCTCTTGCCGTCATGCTGGTACACGTGCGGTAGCTTCTTCCCCTCGGCCAACTCGTGAAGGTTCGGAGACAGAACGAACACCTTGGGCGAGCTGCCGTCCTTCTTGAGCGTGATTCGGCACCTGTATACGCGCGCGCCCGGGAAGGGAGCGACTTCGAACTCGTACTCGAGTTGGCGACCGCCTGGTATCGAGGTGCGCGCTCCTGGTAGCCCAAGCGCCTGCAGGTGCATCGCCTGCAGCGCAAGCGACCTGTCCGTGGATGCCCCCCCGTACCTCATCAGTCGCCGAAGAAGGTGTGCGCGCGCGCAGCAATCGGCAAGACCGAAGCCACGCCAGCTGCTGCCGGAACGTAGATGCGGGTCATGCCATTGGCGCGCTCGCGTGCCGCACCAGCCGCGTACGAGTCCGTCAAGGCCTTGCTAGCCCGGGTCCCGAAGCTGTTCTGGACTGAGGTGGCGAGGGCATTTACGCCCGCGCCGTGCGGCAGGTACATCTCGGACAACCTGGCGACGTCTTGGGCGAACCGCGCCCGCCATTGACGGTAGGCGTCCTGGCGGTCACCCGAGTTCATACGGTCGGCAAGGTTTTCCTTGCGGTGCGTCGGGTTGCAGAGCACCCAGTGCTCGCGGCCATCACGGTATCCCACACTGACGTACTCCGGCATCTTCGCGAAGATGGCGAGCAGCAGGTGAACGGGGGATTGGAAGGCGGCGCCTGGCCGCACCAAGTCAGCGTAGGCCAACGCCACCTGCGTCGTGATGAAGGTGCTGGTCGGCGCGAGCTCCGGGTGCACGGCGAACAGGAGGTTCCTGTGAATCTTGAAGAGCTGGACATAGCGAGCCAGCGGTTTTGCCCATGCCGATGGACCCGGTAGCGGCAGCACGTCAGCTTTGACAAGTGCTTGGCGCGACTCCATCAACGAGAACCTCGGCAGGAGCGCTGCCGCGTCGTTGAAGAAGCGGACGTATCCGCGGGGGTTGGTCCCCAGGTGTTCCCCGCGCTCACGGTCCGGAACCAGACCCGCCACATCGCCGTAAGCCTCCAGATGGCTCGGCCAGTCGATGACCGGGGTCACGTCGGTATGCATGGCGTTCGCGTACTGGACTTGGGTGCACCGGCGCTTGGGCTCGACCTTGAGGTCGTGCCGCTCGGCGTACTCCCCCATCGCCTCGTCCAGCTGTTGGAGCAGGTGCACCGCGCTTTGCCGCTGCGCCGACGAGGTCAGCCGGGCGACCAGGTCAACGTCAAACTCGGCCTTGCCCTCAGGCTTGGTCGTCGTGCCGATGGCCATCGAGCCCTGGGGATGAACCTCGACGGTGAGCCCGCCAAAGAAGGGGTGCTCGCTCAGGAACTCGCCGATGGACTCGTAGCTGCTCTTCAGCCGCTCGCGCTCGGTATCGCTGAGGGAGTGCGCCTGGGTGATGGCGGCCAGCGCGCCGGATGCGCCGACGAGCGCATCTTCATTGCTGGGCAGGGGCATGGGAAAGTCGTGATGCACGTTAACCTCCTCTTCTAGCTCGGGGTTGGGCGTCACGCTCGACTTCCGGGCGCCCTGGGTAGTAAGACTCTCGAGCCGTCGAAGTTGGACATAGTCGTGGCGGCGTCGGGCTACTTCAGGCAGAGGGCATGAACCCAGGTCGGGGCCTGCCGGTCCCAGACGTGGACCTCTTCGAGCGTCTTTGGCAGGAGCAGCCTTCCCAGCTCGACGCTTGCGCACAGTGGCGTGGCCGGGAAGATGTGCACGACGCGAGCGCCGGCCGCGGTCAGAGCCACGAAGAACTCGTTGCAGCGAGCGCGAAACTCCTGAAGATGGGCCTGGGTCCGAATGATTCCCCGATTGGGCATAGCGGCCTCGAACCGCAGAACCGGCGCGCCGTCTGGTGGCAGCACCCCCGTCACCCGGCTCGACACACCTACCTCGACGGCAACGACACGCGGAAGTTGCGTCGGTACGGCAAACTGCCAGTTGGGCGCCGCGACATTTGTGCGTTTGTCCCAAAGCCAGCGCTCAACCGGCAGGTCCAGCACGCTGGCGTCCATCTTGTCGCCAAGCAACGCCCCGAGCTTCATGAGCAGGGGAATCGGTGCGAACGCGGCAATGGTCAGGTGGGATGGAGTGTGCCGAGCAGTCAGTTCTGGTCGAAGCCGCGTCTCGAAGATGCTCGTGAGCGTCGCCTCTGCCCGTGCCCAGAAGTCAGGTGACCCGTCTGTGATGTCGAAGTCGCTCCGGTCGATGTGAACATGCCTCCCGGACGGGAATCGCTTGTACTTCGAGTTTTCGATGATGGCGTGGTTGATGTCGCGGATGTCGATGACTGGCGTGTGGCTCGCAATCGGGAACGTCATCAGCACCGGCAGTGTCTGCTTGACGCCCGTGGACGAATAAATGAGCTCCACGCGAGCCTCGTGTTCCCGTTTCATCGCCAGCAAGTCAGCCTCGCTGTACGCATTGGCCTTACCGTGACGGTCGATGCGCTTGTGGCACCCGTAGCACATGAGCATCAGGTTTCGCTCGTCTTGCGCGAGCAGCTTCGAGCGAACCAAGTCGCCGCGCGGCGCGTCGGGGCTATCGCCCACGATGTGTGCGAACTCGCCGACGTACGCAGTGCGCTCCGTAAGGAAGTCCCGCGAGACCGGTTCGTTGCAGCCGCGGAACTCGCACCGCCCAGCGGCGGCAATCCAGAGGCTGTGCCGAACCGGCAGCGGGATAGGCAGTCGTTTGTGGTTCGTGGCCATAGGGGTCGTGGTCCGCTTTCGAGTTGTGGTTTGGCGCTGGTCAAGCGCGCCACCAGACCACTGACGAACCGGTGGCTGGGCGGTACAGTCAGTAAGACTCTCGGGAACGAGCGCCTGGACGCGTACAAAGAAATAAATTTCGAGCGTCCGACTGACTACACGCCGAGAGTCTTACGAGGAGGAAGGCAAGCAATGCGGACAAGGTCCGACAAACACGAGTACCTTAGTGGCGCAGAGGTGGAGGCAGCGTTGAACGCTATGCCTCCCGCCGACTGGGAGCGGGCGAAGAGCCTGGCTCGCGAGCGCGCGGTCGGCCTGACTGAGATGTCGAGCGACGACCTACTGCACAAGGTCGTCGAGAAACTGCTTGGGGAAGACCGAGGGTGGCGACGCGGCATGTCGGCGCTCGTCACGCTGGCCACGGCTATGGATGGCGTGGCCTTCAACGAGCGGAAGAAGGTCAAGAACGCACCAATCGACAGTAGACGGCAGACCACAACGCTGGACGAGGCAGCGGAAGACGACGAACCGCATCTCGATTACGCTGTCGAACTGAACACTCCCGAGGACTACGCTGCGGCGCAAGAACTCTTCGATGCACTCGAGGAACTCGTGGCCGGTGACCAAGAGCTCGAGGACCTGCTCACGGTACGCATGGAGGGTCTCAGCGGACCTAAAGCTGCTGCGGCTTTGGGCCTCGACCAGAAGCAGTTCGACGCGCTGCGCAAGAAGCTGGAACGCAAGCTTGCTTCCCTTCAACAAAAGGGGCAATGACCATGGGACAAAGTTCAAACAAGCATCCGACCGCGGCCTTTCTAGAGGCACAGTTCCATGACTTGGTGGCGACGCCTGATTCGGAAATCCTGGCTGGAACGACGGAAGACGAGGCGCGTGCATTCGGCCTTGCGTTGGTGCGCTCCGCGAAGGCGGCCGTCGCAAAGCGCAAGTTTGCTGCTGCCAAAGCAGCGCTCGCCCGCGGCGCTGAAGCTGGGGGAGCCGCTAAGCCGGTACTCGTTTCGGTCGCCGAAGCGCGTGCGTTCATCGCTGCAGCTGCGAACGACGTTAGGTTCACGCTTGCTGCTCGCGAGCTTGATGAGATGTCCGATGAGGACATCCTGCGTCTGTACGCAACCATGCAGCAGGTTCTGGCGGACGCGAAAGGCGAGAGCGAAAAGTGACCGAACCCGGGGAACTGGCTGAGGCCCTGGTCGAGGAGTGCGGTATCTCTGCGCCAGGGGAACTGGACGTGGAGGCGCTTGCGCTCATGCACGGTATGCGTGTACAGCGAGCGGAGTTGGACGGATGCGCGGCGACCCTGGTTGGGTACGGTGATAGTGCCATCGCCACGATTAGGCCTGCGCCGGCCGCGGGTCGAGACCGCTTCTCAATCGGTCACGAGTTTGGACATTGGATGCTGCACCGCGGGCAATCATTCCGTTGCCGAGCGGATGGCATGAATCAAAACCTGTCCTCTAACCGCCCCCTTGAGCGTGAGGCTGACACGTTCGCGGCCCACTTGCTCATGCCGCGTTCCCTGTTCAACCCGTGCGTCGCGTCACTCGGTCGGCCGGGCTTCCGACAGCTTGATGAGCTGCGTAAGGAGTTCGACACGAGCCTGATGGCCACCACGTTGCGGCTGGCAGGCATCAACACTCTCCCAGTTGTCGTAGCTTGCTTTGGCAAGAACGGGCGACGCTGGAAGATTTCGGCGCAGGACGTGCCAAAGCGATGGTGGCTGTGCGACGAGGTCGACCCCGACTCGTTCGCGTACGACGTGCTCTTCCAGGGCAAGACCACTGGTCAGGGGAAGCAACCTGCGGATACGTGGTTCACTAACGAGGACGCCGGTAGATTTGAGGTAACGGAGCACGCTGTACGCACTCGCAACGACGACGTGCTCGTGCTCATCTACCTAGAGGGCGAGGCGGCCTTTCACTCCAGGTTCGACCCGACTGTCGGCGCTCGCAAGTACACCGAGTACGGGTCGTATGTGCCTTCCCGCCGGAAGTGAACTTGGCGCTCTTCGGCCACGCGCGCCTGGCTTTGGCTCTCTTTTCTAGGCCGTTGCGTATTCGACGATGGCCCGATGGCCAGCCGCTGAGCCCGTCCGTCGACCGCTTGTGCGTACCTTGCTGTGCACTAGCCCGTTGAAGACACTCGTTCTCCCGTCGTCGTCGAGGCCACAGGTCGTCTCCCACGGCTTCCACCCGCTCTGCGTCCATAGCCAGCAAGTCAACAATTGACAGCTGGTCGACCTTCCACCGCCACAGGCCTGGCGAATTCGGCATCGTCTTGACGGCTAGATAACACCCGTGCCACGGCGACAGCGCACGACAAAGCGCTTGACCTGGAGCGCACTCCAACTTCCAGAATGCCTGCCATGGACTTGCTTCTCACCATCGCGCAGGTGGCCGCCCGCACCGGGCTGAGTGCCGACACGCTGCGCTACTACGAGCGCATCGGCCTGCTGGCGTCGGTGGCTCGCGCCGCCGGCGGCCAGCGCCGTTACCGCGCGGCCGACCTGGACTGGCTGGCCTTTGTGCAGCGCCTGCGCGCCACCGGCATGCCCATCCGCGACATGCTGCACTTCGCCGCCCTGCGCAGCCAGGGGGACGCCACCGCCGCCGCGCGCCGCGACCTGCTGCAGGCCCACCTGGCCGGCGTGCAGGCCCACATCCGAGATCTGCAGCAGGCCGCCCGGGCGCTGCAGACCAAGATCGCCCATTACGACACCCTGTGCCAACCCCCGGAAGGAGAACCCCATGCCGAACGTGAACACCCCCGTCGCGCCCGCTGAGGACAGCCGCTACGCGCGTGGCCTGGCCCGCCTGAAGGAGATCGATGGCGCGGCCGGCGAGGCCGTGGTGGCCAGCCTGGCCGACATCGCGCCGGATTTCGCCCGCCACCTGATCGAGTTTCCCTTCGGCGACATCTACAGCCGTCCGGGGCTGGACCTGCGGGCCCGCGAGATCGGCACGGTGGCGGCGCTGACCGCGATGGGCACGGCCGCGCCGCAGCTGGCGGTGCACATCCGCGCGGCGCTCAACGTGGGCGTGCGGCGCGAGGAGCTCGTCGAGCTCATCATGCAGATGGCCGTCTACGCCGGCTTCCCGGCGGCGCTCAACGGCCTGGCGGTGGCCCGCCAGGTCTTTGCCCAGGCCGAGGCCACCACCGTCATGACGTGACCGGCGGCGGCCCGGCGGGGACAGCCGGCAACCAGTGCTGCAGCCGGCGGTAGAGCTCGACCGGATCGACCGGCTTGCCCAGGTGGTCGTTCATGCCGGCGGCCAGGCAGCTCTGGCGGTCTTCCTCGAAGGCATTCGCCGTCATCGCGATGATGGGCAGTGCGTCGCCCAGCGCGGCGCGGATGCGCCGGGTGGCCTCCAGGCCATCCATCTCGGGCATCTGCATGTCCATCAGCACCAGGTCCGGCCGTTCCTGCAGGGCCCGCTGGACGGCCTGGTGGCCGGTGTCGGCCACGCTCACTGTCAGGCCCACGCTGTTCAGCAGTTCGAGGGCCACTTCCTGGTTGACCTCGTTGTCCTCGGCCAGCAGCACCCGGCGACCGACGGTCTGGCGGCGCAGCGCCTCGATCAGCACCGCCGGCGGCGGCGGGGCCGCATCCAGCGTGCGCCCGCCATGCTCGGGGGCCAGCGCCTGGGCCAGGCCGTCATGCAGGGTGGAGGGCGTGACCGGCTTGGGCAGCACCCGGGCCGTCAGGCCGGCCAAGGCCAGGGCAGCCCGTGCCTCGTCCTCGTCCAGCGCGGTGATGAGCAGGCAGGGCGGCAGCGGGCCTTCCCACTGACCCTGCAGGGTTTGCAGGGTCTGGATGCCGTCCAGGCCCGGCATCCCCCAGTCGACCAGCAGCACGTCGGGGGGGCGTTCCTGCTGCCGGGCCGCGAGCGCCTGCTGGATGCCCTCGCTCCCGCTGGCGGCGGTCTCGACCGCCAGGCCCAGCTGCTCCAGCTGGGTGCCCAGGGCCTGGCGGGCCTCTTCCAGGTCGTCGATCAGCAGCGCCCGCAGACGCTGGGCGGGCAGCTGGGGGGGCGGAGCGATCTGCCCGGACGAGCGCGCCAGCCAGGCGGTGAACCAGAAGGTACTGCCTTCGCCCGGCCGGCTCTGCAGGCCGGCGTCGCCACCCATCAGCCGGGCCAGGTGGCGGGTCAGGGCCAGGCCCAGGCCGGTGCCGCCGAAGCGGCGGGTGGTGGAGCTGTCGGCCTGCTCGAAGGCCTCGAACAGGTGCCGCTGCTGTTCCGGGCTGATGCCGATGCCGGTGTCGCTCACCGAGAAGCGCAGCAGCAGCCGGTCGGCCTGTTCCTCCAGCTTCTCGGCTCGCAGGCGCACCCAGCCGGCTTCGGTGAACTTCACCGCATTGGCCATCAGGTTGATCAGGGCCTGGGCCAGGTGCTTGGGGTCGCCGTGCAAGCGGGCGGGCAGGTGGTCGGTGTCGACGATCAGCTCCAGGTGCTTGGCCGCCGCGGCCTCACCGACCATGGCCACCACGCGCGCCATCAGCGCGTCGCGCCCGAAGTCGACCTGTTCCAGCAGCAGCTTGCCCGCCTCGATCTTGGACAGGTCCAGGATGTCGTTGATCACCTGCAGCAGGTGGCGGGCGGCCACGTCCACCCGGTGCAGGCGCTCGCGCTGCTCTTCGTCGCGCAGGTCGCGGGCGATCAGGTGGGTCAGGCCGATGATGGCGTTCATCGGCGTGCGGATCTCATGGCTCATGTTGGCCAGGAAGGCGCTCTTGGCCCGGGTGGCGGCCTCGGCCTGATCGGCACGCAGCGCCAGGGCCTGGTTGGCCCGGGCCAGCTCCTGTTCGGCCTGCTTGAGGGGGGTCACGTCGGTGATGACGACGATGAAGCCCTGGGTCTGCTCGCCGATGCGGTGCGGCACATAGCTGCCCAGGGTGTGCACCTCGGTGCCGTCGGGGCGGGTCAGGGTGCGTTCCAGGTCCTGCCGCTCGCCGTTCAGCGCCGCCTCCAGGTAGGGGCGGGTGCGCTCGTAGAAGGTGTCCCCCAGCACCTCGGTGACCGATTTGCCGATCAGCTCGGTCGCCGGCTTGCCGAACCAGTCCAGGTAGGCCTGGTTGGCGAAGCGGCAGCGCAGGCCCTGGTCCCAGTAGGCGATCATGCTCGGCACGTTGTCGGCCAGCCGGCGCAGGAACTTCTCGTTGCGGGCCAGGGCCTCGGCCAGGCTCTCGGCGCGCTGGCGGGCCAGGATCAGTTCGGTGATGTCGGTGGCCGACGAGATGAAGCCGGCCTCGGGCACCTCGGTGCGCCGATCGGGCACCCGGGTGACCAGAAAGTGCCCCCGGTGACCGTCGTGGCGGATCAGCTCGAATTCGTCTTGCACCGTCTCGCCAGCCAGCACACGCTCCAGCGATGGCTTGCGCTGCTGGTACGACGCCATTCCCAACACCTCGCCATAGCTGCGGCCGATCAGGGCATCCCGCGGCAGGCCGAACCAGTCGATGAAGGCCTGGTTGGCAAAGGCCAGCCGCAGGTCGCGCGTCCAGTAGGCCAGCAGCGAGGTCTGGTGGTCGCTCATCAGCTGGGCAAAGGACTGCAGGGCCAGCTTGGCCTGCAGGGCGGCAGAGAGCTCGGCCGTGCGCTGCGCGACCAGGGCCTCCAGATGGCCCCGGTGGGCCTGCAGTTCGATGGCCTGCTGGCGCAGTTCGGTGATGTCGGTGAACGAGATCACCGCCCCGTGGAGACGGTCCGCGCCGGGCTCGAACAGTGGTTCCACATTGACGCTGAGCCAGTGCAGCGGCTGCCCGGGCCGGCGGATGCCGACGATGCGGTCGCGCTGGGGCTGGCCCAGGCGCAGCGCATCGCTCAGCGGTCCGGTCTCGGGCGCCATGGGCTGGCCATCGGGTTGCAACACCTCGAAGCCCGGTTGGTCCAGGAAGCGACGGTCCGCGCTGGGTTCGGCGGCCGACCCCAGCAGGCGCACGGCAGCCGGGTTGCTGTCCAGCACCCGGCCCTGGGCGTCACAGACGAACACGCCCTCGGCCATGGCCGACAGCGTGGAGCGCATCTGGGCCTCGCTTTGCGTCAGGGCCAGGCCGGCCTCGCGCTGCCGGTGGTCCGAGCGCAGCGCGCCAAGGATCAGTCCGCCGAACAGCAGGGCGCCCAGGCCCAGGGTCAGCAGGCGCACCTGTTGCAGCTGCTGTTCCCGGGCCGTGCTCTGCTGTTCCACCCGGTTGGCCAGGGCGTCGAGCTGGCCAGCCAGTTCGTGCAGCAGGCGCCGGGCGTCCAGTTCCTGCTCCGGGCTGCCGGCACGGCCGTCCCGCCAGAGCTGTTCCAGCTGGTCCAGGGTCGTCAGCAGGGCCTGGGCCTGTTCCGGGCTGCTGTGCTGGGACAAGATGGCGCCCAGCTCGGTCCGGGTCTGGCGCAGCAGCACCCGTCCCTGGGAGCGCTGCCAGGGCGACGCCGGATCGCCGCCCAGGCGCAGGTGCATGGCACCCAGGTAGGCGTCCTGGGAGGACTGTTTGACCTGCCAGAGGATGGCGGCGGTCCGCGCCGCCTCCCGGCTGTGGACCCGGTCCACCACCGCCAGGGTCAGGGCCAGCGTCAGCGCACCCAGCAGCACGGCGAGCAGCCACAGCCGCGCCGTTCCGGGGGTGGGGGAGGGGCGTGGCGCGACCGGCCCGGGCATCACAGGCACATTCATGCGGCCGGGGGCCGGGCCGGCGGCAGATCATCCCGGCCCAGGCCCCAGCGGCTCAGCAGGGCCAGATGGGCCGGGCTGCCCAGGTAGCTGGCCAGTACCTGGTCGATGGCGGTGTCCAGGTCGGCCGCCCCCAGGGACAGGGCCAGTGCCACCTGCTGGATGGGCGTGTGCGGGCCGACCGCGGGCTGGGCCGTCAGGCGACCGGCCGAGGCGAGGGCCATCGCGCGCACCGTGGGCAGTGACAAGGCCAGGGCCCGGGCCTCGCCGCTGAGCACCGCGCCCAGGCCGCTCTGCGCGTCCGGCACGGTCAGCAGCCCGGCCGCCGGCACCTGGCGTTGCAGGAACCCCGCCTCCTCCACCGACCCCTGCAGCACCGCGACACGCCAGTCTGCACGGGGCTGCACCGCCTCGTAGGGTTGGTTCAGCGGCTGGTCGGCCCGGGTCAGCCAGCCGGGCCGCACCGCCAGGGTCGGCCGGCTGAAGCGCACCCGGCGGGCCCGCGCCGGCGTCACGAACAGGCCGGCGGCGATCAGGTCGAAACGGTCCCGCTCCAGATCCGGGATCAGCTGGTCGAAGGAGGTGAGGACCCACCGGGTGCCCAGCCCCAGCCGGGTGGCCACGGCCCGGGCCACGCCCGGTGATTCGCCGGTGGGCTGACCCTGGGGGTCGAGCAGGGCGTAGGGGGCCTCGATCGCATAGCCGATGCGCAGCGCGCCGGCCGCCCGGACGCGGGCCAGGCTGGGCGGGGGCTCGGCATGTTGCCACCAGAACGCGCCCAGCCCGCCTGCCAGCAGCACGGGCAGCCCCAGAATGGAACGTCGGTGGAAAGACCGCATGGTGATGGATGGCCCTGTGTCGGGAAGACCGGGAAGACCGGAAAGAGGGCCGCGACGGGCCGGCCACGCCCTCCGCACCCGTACTTGTCAAGTCTGCGGCCTGCCGGTGGCCGTGCCGAGGGGGGATGTCCTAAGGCGAGAGGATGTCGTGGTCCGAAGCGGCGCCTTCCTGGCGTCATCTGCAGGCCATCTGGCACGGTTTCTGCGCTGTTGCCCAGGCATCCCCGGTTCCGGCCTCAGGCCGGCCCGCCGGTGTGCGGAATGTGGCCAAGCCGACAAGAAGAAGACCCTGCCCACGTCACGCCCGCTTTCTCGTGCCCTGACAGACCGCGCCTGGCGCGACGAGCAAGCCATGACCTCTTCTTTCTGGCGCCTGGCCCTGGCCGCGGCGCACCGTGACACCCCCGCTCTGCCCCCCGAGGAACGCCCGGCCTGGGCCGCGGTGGCCGAAGCGCTGACCCAGCAGCCCCTGCCGCCGGGCGAGGCCTGGCTGCTGCTGGCCGAGGGCTTGATGGCGCCGCACCCCGGCCATTTCGTGCAGGCGCTGCGCGAGGGGGGCGTGCTGTCGCGCTGGCTGCCGGAGGTGGCGGCGCTGTTCGGCGTGCCCGAGCTGTGCGACCTGCCCACGCCGGTGGATGTGGGTGAGCACCTGCTGGCGCTGCTGGAGGAGACCGCCCGGGCCGATGCGCCGTTGCCGGTGCGGCTGGCGGCGCTCACCCACGCGCTGGGCAAGGCCGGCACGCCGCGCGAGATCTGGCCCAGCCACTACAAGCATGAGCAGCGGGCGCATGAGCTGCTGGCGCGGCTCTCGGTGCGTTTTGCCTGGCCGGTGGCCACGCTGGCGCTGTCGCGCGTTGCCATCGACGAGCTGGAGCGCGTGCACCGCGCCAGCGACCTGCGGGCCGGGGCGATCACCGCGCTGCTGGAGCGTCTGGACGCACCGGGCCAGCCCGAGCGCTTCGAGCAGCTGCTGCAGCTGTGCACCTGCGATTTCGCGGCCTATCCCGGCCACCGACCGGAGGACTACCCCAAGGCGCCCCGCCTGCGCCGCGCGTTGGCCGCCTACCTGGCCACGGCGGTCGACGGGTTGGACCCGGAGACCGCGCAGCAGCGCCGGGCCGAGGCCGTGCACCACGCGCTGCGCGGCCCGACCATGCTGCCGACCGCCCCCTGACCCAGGAGCCCCCATGTACGCCAAAGCCCTGTTCGACATCGTCCACACCCATGGCCAGCAGGCGCTCAAGCTGGTGGTCGCGCTGGAAGAGGGGGCCGAGGAGCTCTTCGCCAGCCCCAACACGCTGGCCGCGATCGAGGGCCATCTGCGACAGGTGGCCACCACGCTGGCCCACCTGCCGCCGGTGGTGATGCTGCGCCTGCCCCAGGTGGACTGGGCGGGCTGGTCTGCCCTGCTGCAGGCCTTGCAGCAGCCCACCCCGGACCGGCGCGAGATCGTCTGGTACGCCGTCTGCGGCCTGCTGCCGGCCACGCTGGTGCTGCTGGACCAGTTGCGGGACAAGGAGCCCGACTGGTTCGAGATCCAGTACTGAGCCGCGCCCGCGCCGAGCCAGGGCGATGGCGGACCTTCCGACGTTGGTGCCGGCGCGGCCCGCGCAGGCGGCTGACATCGCCGCCCTGGTTGCCACCGTGGTGCGGGCCGAGCCGGGACTGGACGCCGCGGCGCGCGCGCTGATGCTGCAGCATGCGCTGGACAACCTGGCCTGGTGGCAGACCCAGCCCGAACCCGAGCGCGCCGCCTGCCACCTGCTGGCGCTGGATCCGGCCGGCGCGCCGGTGGGCGTGGTGCTGGTGCGGGGGCACTGGGCCTTGTGCAGCCTGTTCGTCGCGCCGACCTGGCAGGGGCGGGGCCTGGGCCGGGCCCTGGTGCGGGCCGCCTGGTCGGCCTGCTGCGGCCGCACCGACCGGCCGCTGCTGCGGCTCAACGCGGCGCCTGCCGCCCAGGGCTTCTACCGGCGGCTGGGGTTTCGCGCGGTGCGCAGCCTGCAGGCGCTGCCGCCGGGCTTCGTGTCGATGGGGGTGCCGCTGACGGGGCCGCCGCCCGGGGCCGACGGGGTGGTGGCCACCTGAACGTGCGAGACTGTCGAACTGGCTTGCGCCGTGGGGCGCGGGCCGCTGTTTCTGGGCCTGCCGTGACTCCGACCGCTACGACCTCTGCCGTTCTCCCGTC
The DNA here is from genome assembly GCF_020387415.1 of Ideonella benzenivorans. Taxonomy (GTDB): domain Bacteria; phylum Pseudomonadota; class Gammaproteobacteria; order Burkholderiales; family Burkholderiaceae_C; genus Ideonella; species Ideonella benzenivorans. Next base: position 93,988 of record NZ_JAGWCB010000020.1, read on the forward strand.
CGAAGACGCCTTGATGTTCGACCTGGCGCCGGTGTCGCTCTGGCTGGAGGATTTCAGCGGGGTCGCGGCCTTGTTCGCGCAGTGGCGGGCCGAGGGTGTGAGCGACCTGCGCGCCTGGCTGCGCGCCGACCGCACGCGCGTGGCGGCCTGCACCCGGGCCATCCAGGTATTGCGGGTCAACCGCCGCACGCTGGAGCTGTTCGGCGCGGCCAGCCAGGCGGAGCTGCTGACCGGCCTGGGCCGCATCTTCCGCGATGACATGCTGGACCACCATGTCGAGGAGCTGGCCCAGCTCTGGTCCGGTGCGCTCAGCTACGCCAGCCAGACGGTCAACTACACGCTGGACGGTCGCCGGCTGGACGTGGCGCTGCAGGTGCGGGTGCTGCCCGGCCATGAGCAGGACTGGGGCCGGGTGCTGTTCTCGCTGGAGGACGTCACCGCGCGCGAGCAGGCCCGGCTGGCCCACCAGCGCAGCGAGCAGTACGCCCAGGGCCTGTTCGCGCATTCGCCTGTCTCGCTGTGGGTGGAGGACTTCAGCGCGGTCAAGCGGCTGATCGACGAAGTGCGCCGCCAGGGCATCACCGATTTCCGTGTCTTCACCGATGTGCACCCCGAGTTCGTCGAGCGCTGCATGGCCGAGATCCGGGTGGTCGACGTGAACCGCCAGACGCTGACCATGTTTCGCGCGCCGGACCCGACCACGCTGCTGCACCACCTGGGCGACATCTTCCGTGACGAGATGCGCCGCCCCTTCACCGAGCAGCTGATCGACCTGTGGGACGGCAAGCTCTACCAGCAGCGCGAGACCGTCAACTACGCGCTCGATGGCGAGATGCTGCATGTGCACCTGCAGTTCGCGGTGCTGCCTGGCCACGAGCACGACTGGTCGCTGGTGCAGGTCTCGCTGACCGACATCACCGCCCGCAAGAAGGCCGAGACCTACCTGGAGTTCCTGGGCAAGCACGACGCGCTGACCAAGTTGCGCAACCGCTCCTTCTTCGACGACGAGCTCAACCGGCTGGAGCGCAAGGCGGTGCAGCCGGTGGCGCTGCTCATCATCGACCTCAACGGCCTCAAGCAGGTCAACGACGAACAGGGCCACCGCGCCGGCGATGCGCTGCTGCGCCGGGTGGGCGAGGTGCTGGGCCAGGCCGTGGAGGCACCGGCCACCGCCTCGCGCATCGGCGGCGATGAATTCGCGTTGCTGCTGCCGGGGGCGGACCAGGCCGCGGCCGAGCAGCTGATCGGCCAGATCCAGGGCCTGGTGGAGATCAACAACCAGTACCACGCCGGGCTGCCGCTGCAGTTCTCGGTCGGGCTGGCCATCTCCCGCCCCGGCGAGCGGCTGGAGACCGCGCTGCACCGGGCCGACAAGCAGATGTATGCGCAAAAGCGCGTCTACTACACCAGCCTGCCCCACGACCGCCGCCGCGGCGACGAGGCCGCCGACTGAGAGCGCTCCGCGTCGGATTTGAGCCAGCTCAATGCCGACTGCCGCCACAGGCTCTTAGGCTGAGCCTTTTGCTGGCACGCCGGAGCGCACTCCATGGACACCTCCACCGCGGCCGCCTCGGGCGGGCCGCAGGATTTCTACCGGGCCTTGCACCAGGCCTTTGACGCCACGCTGGCCCGGCACCCGGGGCGGCCGGCGCTGCTGGATGCGCTCTTGGGCCAGGCCTTCGACAGCTTCCAGGGCAATGTCGCCATCCAGTGCGAGGACGAGCCGCCGCTGGCCTGCCACCGCGGCTGCGCCACCTGCTGCACGCTGCGGGTGACGGCGACCACGCCCGAGGTGCTGCTGGTTGCGCGCTTCCTGCGGGCGGTGCAGCCGGCCCTGCGGGCGCGCGGCATCGATCTGATCGGCCAGCTGCGGGCCGCCAATGCCGGCAGCCAGGGCTTGGGCGAGCAGGAGCGGGTGGGCCTGCGCCAAGTCTGTCCCTTCATCGCCCAAGGCGTCTGCGTCATCTACGCGGTGCGGCCGCTGGCCTGCCGGGGCCATGCCTCGCACGACGTGAAGGCCTGCGTGGCCGCGGCCCGCGGCGAGCGCGACGAGGTGCCCTACAGCGCCGGCCACCACCTGGTGCGCGCGCTGGTGCAGAACGCGATGCAGTCTGCGCTGCGCGACGCCGGCCTGGCCTGGGGTTCTGTCGAGTTCAACCAGGCCCTGCTGCTGGCGCTGGACCAGCCCGAGGCCGAGGCTCGCTGGCTGAGCGGCGAGGACGTGCTGGCCGCCGCCGCGGTGCACGAGGTGCCGGCCGACGAGATGGCGGCCGTGTTCGACCGCCTGCGCCCGCACTGAGGGCCGCACCGTCCGCGTCCCCCGGGTTCCCCCTGGGGTGCGGCCGGCGGGGCGCGGCCTAGCATGGGGCATGGACAAGCTCGACGCCTCTACCCTGCGCGCGGGCCTGGAAGCACTGCCCCAGTGGCAGCTGGACGACACGGGCACGGCCATCCGCCGCAGCCTGCGTTTCGCCGACTTCAGCCAGGCCTTCGGCTTCATGACCCAGGTGGCACTGCATGCCGAACGGCATGACCACCACCCGGAATGGTTCAACGTCTACAACCGTGTCGACGTGCGGCTCACCACCCACGACGCGGGCGGCCTGACCGACCGGGACCTGGCCCTGGCCCGGTACATCGATGCGGTGCATGCCGCGCTGACCGGCGGCGGGGGCCGGTCATGAAGCACAGCCCGCCCCATCTCGATCCGGGCGGGCCCGTGCTGCATGGCCTGGCCGCTGGCGCGGGGGGGCCGCCCGCCCGCGCCGACTGGACCATCCCGCAGGACTGGGCCAGCTACAGTCCGGCCGAGCACGCCACCTGGGCCACGCTGTTCGCGCGCCAGAGCCGGCTGTTGCCGGGCCGCGCCTGCGACGCCTTCCTGGCCGGCCTGCGGGCCTTGCCACTGTCGCCCGACCGCATCCCCGATTTCGACGCCCTCAGCGCGGTGCTGATGAAGACCACCGGCTGGCAGGTGGTGGCGGTGCCGGGGCTGGTGCCCGACGAGGTGTTTTTCGAGCACCTGGCTCACCGCCGCTTCCCGGCTGGCCAGTTCATCCGCCGGGCCGATCAGCTGGACTACCTGCAGGAGCCCGACGTCTTCCACGACGTGTTCGGCCATGTGCCGCTGCTGATGAACCCGGTGATGGCCGACTACCTGCAGGCCTACGGGGTGGGCGGGTTGCGGGCGCAGCGCCTGGGCATGCTGGCCGAGCTGGCGCGGGTCTACTGGTACACGGTGGAGTTCGGCCTGGTGATGCAGCCCGAGGGGCTGCGCCTCTACGGCGCCGGCATCGCCTCGTCCTTCAGCGAAAGCCGCTTCTGCCTGGAGGACGCCTCGCCGCACCGCCTGCGCTTCGATCTGGCGCGGGTGATGCGCACCCGCTACCACATCGACGACTTCCAGGCCTGCTACTTCGTGCTGCGTGACCTGGACGAGCTGCTGGCGCTGGCCCGGGTCGACTTCGGGCCGGTGTATGCCCAGGTCGCGGGGGGCGAGGTCCTGGAGCCCGGCGAGCTGTGCCCCGGCGACACGGTGCTGCAGCGGGGCACGGGCGCGTACCATCGCGACCGCCGCCCGTCGCATTGAGCGCCGCCCCGGGCGACGGCCGGTGGTTCCGGGCGGCGCGCGGAGTCTTCATGCAGCAAGGCAAATCGGTGGGCGCCAGCCGGCGCCGGTGGCAGCAGCGGGTGGGTGCCCTGGCCCTGGGCGCGTGCCTGGGGTGGACCGGGCTGGCGCAGGCAGCCGCCCCCCAGCCGCAGACCCTGGCACGTCCCGAAGGCCCGCGCCAGTACCTGCTGGCGCTGCCGGACCACGCGCCGGCCGGCCCGCGGCCGCTGGTCATCCTGCTGCACGGCCATGGCGGCTCGGCGGCCCAGGCGCTGGGGCAGGCCCGCACGGCGGCACCGCTGTCCGAGTGGCTGGCCATCGGCCAGCGCGAAGGCCTGCTGATCGCCGCGCCCGATGGGCTGTCCGGCAGCGATGGCCGCAGCGGCTGGAACGACTGCCGGCGCGACACCGCCACCAACCCCCGCTCGGACGACGTCGCCTTCCTGAGCGCCCTGATCGAGCGCGAGGTGGCCCAGCACCGGGCCGACCCGAACCGCATCTACCTGATGGGCATGTCCAACGGCGGGCTGATGGCCTTGCGCTATGCGATGGAGGCCGGCGACCGGCTGGCCGGCGTGGTGGCCGTCAGCGCGTCGATGGCCACCGACAGCCGCTGCCCGTCCATCAAGGCGCCGTTGTCGTTGCTGCTCATCGGCGGCACGGCCGACGGCACCATGCCCTGGGACGGCGGCCCGGTGGGCCGACGCCAGGAAGGGCGGCGCGGCCGCGTGATCGGGGCCGAGGCCACCGTGATGCGCTGGCGCGAGCGCGACGGTCTGTTCGGGGAGCCGCAGCGCAGTGAATCGGTGCCGCACCGGGATCCGGCCGACCCCACCCGGGCTCAGCGCACCGTCTGGGGCGCCAGGCCGGACGGGCTGCAGATCGAGCTGCTGCGCCTGGATGGCGCCGGCCATGTGGAGCCCAGCCTGCGCCACCGGGTCACGGCCGCCTATGCGGCGGTGGTCGGCCGACAGAACGGCGACATCGAAGTGGCCGAGGAGGCCTGGACCTTCCTGCGCGACAAGCGCCGCCAGGGCGCTGCGCACTGAGGCGACCCGCCGCACACCGCAGGCGCGGCGGGGCCCGCGACGGCGGGGATGTGTTGTGTACGCTATGTAGCAAACAATACAACGTGAATGGCGCCCGGTGCGTTGCTGGGCGGACTCAGAATCCGGGTGACCCGGTCTCGTCCCGGAGAGAAGATCGGACGCGTTGTATTGGTATGTATATTGCGGTGCCGGTTCGATCCAACGTCGTTTCAGGAAAGAACCACCATGCAGCACCGATGGGTTCCTTGCACCCTCGCCGGGTCGATCGCCCTGGCCTCTGCGTCGGCCGCCCAGGCCGATGACACGCCCACACCCGTCTTCACGCTGGGCCAGATCAGCGTGGTCGGCCAGACCCCGGAAGGCCCCGCGCTGGCCACCGACACGCTGGACGCCCAGCAACTGCAGGACTTCAGCAAGGACGGCCTGGCCGATGCACTGAACCTGGTGCCCGGCGTGGCCAGCACCGCCGGCTCGGGCCGGCGCAACGAGGCGCTGATCAGCGTGCGCGGCTTCGACCGCTGGCAGGTGCCGCTGCTGATGGATGGCATCCGTCTGTACCTGCCGGCCGACAACCGCATCGACTTCGACCGCTTCCTCACGCCGGACCTGGCCGAGATCCAGATCTCCAAGGGCTATGTCTCGGTGCTCAACGGGCCCGACGGCATGGGCGGCGCGATCAACCTGGTGACCCGCAAGCCGGTCAAGCCCTTCGAGGCGGAGGTGCGCAGCTCGCTGCTGCTGGGCGGCAATGGCCAGTACAACGGCAGCACGCTGTACGCCCATGTGGGCAGCCGTCAGGAGCGCTATTACCTGCAGGCCAGCGCCGAGCAGCGGGTGGTGGACCAATGGGCGCTGTCGCACAACTACGAGCCCACCGCCTACGAGGACGGTGGCGACCGCGACCACAGCCACAAGCGCGACTGGCGGGTCAACCTCAAGGCCGGCCTGACGCCCAATGCGGTGGACGAGTACTCGCTGAACTTCGTGACCCAGAGTGGCAAGAAGTCCCAGAGCGGCTCGACCGAGGCCGCGGACAGCCAGTGGTGGGACTGGCCCAAGTGGGACACCTGGAGCCTGTACGCCCTGACCCGCACCGAGCTGAGCCCCGGCTGGACGCTCAAGACCAAGCTCTACTACAACGCCTTCGTCAACGACCTGCTGGCCTACACCGTCAAGACCGGCGCCAAGAACTGGATCAGCCATTACGACGACAACGCCAAGGGCGCCAGCGCCGAGCTGGGCACCACCGTGCTGCCGCAGCAGACGCTCAAGGCCGCGCTGCATTGGCGGCGCGACGACCACACCGAGTGGCAGACCACCTATGCCACGGACTTCACCGAGCCCAAGCAGAACACGGTGGAGGACGTCTATTCCGTGGCGCTGGAGGACACCTGGCGCTTTGCGCCCGGCTGGCAGCTGGTGGGCGGCCTGAGCCGGGACCAGCGCAAGACACAAGAGGCGCAGGAATACGCCAGCGGCACCGGCCTGTTCGACCAGCCCACGGCCGACAGCCACGCCACCAATGGCCAGGCGGCCCTGCTGTGGCAGTACCGCGCCAGCGGCAAGCTGCACCTCTCGGCCTCGGACCGCACCCGCTTTCCGACCCTGTTCGAGCGCTTCTCCTCGCGCTTCGGCGGCGCCATCTCCAACCCGGGGCTGAAGCCCGAGCGGGCGCTCAACCTGGAGCTGGGCATCGAGGACGACCTGGCCCCGGGCTGGCATGGCTCGGCCACGCTGTTCCACAGCCAGGTCAAGGATGCCATCCAGTCGGTCAACATCCTCTACAACGGCAGCACCTACAGCCAGAGCCAGAACGTGGGCGAGGCCACCTACCGTGGCCTGGAGCTGGCGTTGGGCGTCACGCTCAGCCCCACCCTGGCCTGGGGCGGCAACTACAGCTATGTGGACGCGACGATCGACAACCCCAGCGACGCCACGGCCCGCCTGACCACCACCCCGCGCAACAAGGCCCTGCTGTGGGGCCGCTGGCAGCCCCTGCCCGAGCTGAGCGTGATGCCCAACCTCGAGTATTCCGGCGCCCGCTGGTCCAGCGCGGCCAGCGGCACGGGCTACACCAAGCTGGGCGCCTACCCGCTGTGGGGGCTGAAGGCCGCATTGCAGCTCACGCCCACGGTGGAGCTCTCGCTGGCCGCGCGCAACCTGCTGGACCGCAACTACGCGACCACCGCCGGTTATCCGCAGGAAGGTCGCAACTTCGTGGTCAGCGCCGTCGGGCGCTTCTGATCGGAGGCCCCGCATGACATCCACCTTCCAATGGACCCGCCGCGACTGGCTGCGCGGCCTGGCCGCGGGCATGGCCGGCGCCACCGGCTGGGCCCGTGGCGCCGAGACGCCCCCGGGCGCGGGCACCGTGGTCGTGCTGACCAGCTATGCCGAGGAGCTCAGCGTGCGCTACCAGGCGCTGTTCGAGCGCCTGCACCCGGGCAGCCGGGTCGAGATCCTCTGGCGCCAGTCGGCCGATGCGCTGGCCTACCTGCGCCGCAGCCCGGGCGAGGTGGATGTCTACTGGGCCCCTGCGCCCGGCAACTTCACGGCACTCGCGGGCGAGGGTCGCTTCGCCCCCCTGCAGGCCATCCGCCAGGACGGCCCGGCGCTGGCCCACGCCGTGGCGGGCCAGCCCATCGACGACCCGCAGGGCCGTTATGCCGCCTTCGAGCTGGCGGGCTACGGCATCGCCTACCACCCGGCCGCGGTGCAGCGCCTGGGGCGGCCCACGCCCAAGGACTGGGCCGACCTGACCCATCCGGCCTATGCCGGCCAGGTTCAGATCCCCATCCCGGGCCGCATCGGCTTTGCGCCGGTGCTGATCGAGGCGCTGCTGCAGGGCCCTGGCTGGGACGCCGGCTGGGCGCTGCTGGCCGCGCTGGGCGCCAACGCGGACTTCGGCGCGGCCAGCGACGCCAGTCCCGGGCCGGACCAGGTGGTCAGCGGCGCCCGCGCCGCGCGGCTGACGATCGACTTCTTCGCCAACCAGGCGATCGCCGGCGGCGCGCCGCTGGCCTTCGTCTACCCGCGCCGCACCGCCTACAACCCGGCCCAGATCGGCGTGCTGGCCGATGCGCCGCACCCGGCGCTGGCCCAGGCCTTCGCGGCCCTGTGCCTGTCCGAGCCGGGCCAGACCCTGCTGCTGCACCCGGACGTGCGGCGCCTGCCGGTGCGACCGGGCCTGTATGCGGCCCACCCCGAACTGCCGGCCCGGCCTTTCGCCCCCGGCAACCTGGCCTACGACGGCACGCTGACCCGCGCGCGCAACGGCCTGGTGGCCGCGCTGTTCGAACTGGCCCTGGTGCAACGCCACGACGAGCAGGCGGCGCTGTGGGCGGCCCTGCACCGGGCCGAGCAGGCCCAGCCCGGCCACGCCGCCATCCGGGAGGCGCGGGCCCTGCTGAGCGCGCCGCCGGTGGCGGACGCTCAACAGACCGACCCCGCGCTGCGCCAGCGCTTTGCCTGGCCCGAGCGCCGTCCCGGCCAGCCCGAGCCGGCACCCGACCCGGCGCGCAACGCTTTGCTGGCCCACTGGGCGGCCGATCGCGATGCGCGGCTGGCGGCAGCCCGCCAACAGCTGAGCCGTCTGCCGGTGGCCGGCCTGGCCTGAAGGGAGTGTCCATGCGGGTTCTGAGTCTGCGTCGGTGGCGGCGCCTGCTGGCGCTGGGGGGCGGTCTGCTGGCCTGTGCCGGTCTGCTGGCGCTGGCGTCTGCATCGCGCCTGGGCGCCGGGGGCGTGCTGACCGTGGATGCGGCCGACCGCGAGGCCTACAGCCGCATCGTCTGGGCGGCCGTGCCACCCGAGGCCCAGGGCAGCGTGGCCCAGGGCCGCGGCCTGGTGCGCCAGACCTGGGTCGTCTCGCCCTCGCTGGACCCGGGCATCGCCGGCCTGGGGCCCACCTGCAACCGGCCGGCCTGCACTGCCTGCCATGCGCGCAACGGCGGCGGCGCGCCGCCCGACAGCGCGGCCGAGCCGATGCGTTCGTTGCTGGTGCGCCTCTCGGTGCCGGGCCAGGACGCTCATGGCGGCCCGCGGTCCGAGCCGCGCTATGGCGACCAGCTCAACGAGCAGGGCGTGCCCGGCGTGCCGGGCGAGGGCGAGGCGGTGCTGCAGTGGGCGCCGGTGCCGGTGACGCTGGCCGACGGCACGGTGATCACCCTGCGCCGCCCCCACCTGTCCTTCCAGCACCTGGCCTTCGGGCCGATGGCGGCGGCGGTGCAAACCTCCGTGCGCGTGGCCCCGCCCATGGTCGGCCTGGGTTTGCTCGAGGCCGTGCCCGAGGCCGACCTCCTCGCCCTGGCCGAGGCCCAGCGCCGCGCCGGCCAGGGCGTGGCCGGCCAGCCCAACCGGGTGTGGGACGCGGTGGCCGGTCGCACCGTGCTGGGCCGTTTCGGCTGGAAGGCCAACCAGCCCAGCGTGCGCCAGCAGGTGGCCGGCGCGCTGGCGGGCGACATGGGCATCACCACGCCGGTTTTTCCCACGCCCAACTGCCCGCCGACGCAGACCGCCTGCGCCGCCTGGTCGGCCGACCGCCACCCCGAGCTGGCCGATGGCGGGCTGGACGCGATGACCCGCTACCTGCAGGTGCTGGGGGTGCCGGCGCGGCGCGAGGCGGACGCGCCCCGCGTGCGCCGCGGCGAGGCCCTGTTCGCCCAGGCCGGTTGCGCGGCCTGCCACCAGCCGGTGCTGCACACCGGCCGCTTCGACGCGCTGCCGGCGCTGTCGGACCAGACCATCCACCCCTACACCGACCTGCTGTTGCACGACCTGGGGCCGGACCTGGCCGACGGCCGGCCTGACTACCAGGCCAGCGGCCGCCAGTGGCGCACGCCGCCACTGTGGGGCCTGGGCCTGCGCGCGGTGGTGGACGAGCGGGTGGGCCTGCTGCACGACGGCCGGGCCCGCGATCCGCTGGAGGCGGTGCTGTGGCATAGCGGCGAAGCGGCGCCGGCCCGCGCCGCGGTGGTGGGTTGGAGCGCCGAGGACCGCGCGGCCTTGCTGGCCTTCCTGGCCTCGCTCTAGGTGCTGCGCCGCGCCGGGTGCCGGCTTAGGATGCCGCCATGGCCACCGATGTCGATTTTCTGCAGTTCGTGCTGGACCAACTGGCCGGCACGCCGGGCATCACCCACCGCAAGATGTTCGGTGAGTACGCGCTGTACCAGCACGGCAAGGTGGTGGCCTTTCTGTGCGACAACCAGTGCTTTCTCAAGCCCACCGAGGCCGGCCGCGCACTGCTGGACCCGGTGGTGGACGGCTTCCCCTACCCCGGGGCCAAGCCGCACTTCCTGTTGAGCGATGCGCTGGAGGACCGCCAGCGGCTGGCCCAGCTGATCGGCGTCACCGCCGACGCGCTGCCCGCGCCGGTGGCCAAGCCGGCGCGCTCACGCCCCAAGCCGGCCGGTCAGGCCTTGACCAGGCGCTCGGCCAGCGGGGGCAAGAAGGACAGGTCGTAGAGCTGGGCGCCGGTCGGCGCGCTGCTCAGGCCGAAGGTCTCGGTCACCCCGGCGATCTGCCGGCCCACATGCGCCATGTGCACGCCGCCCAGGCCTTCGCTGCGGGTCTCGGCGGTGGCCACATAGCCGCGGGTGATGCCCCAGCGCTGGCGCTCCACCGCCAGGTCGAGGATGGGCTCGCGCTGCTTGAGGGCGGCCAGCGCGGCCTCCGGGTGGGCCAGGGTCTCTTTGATCGCGCGGGTCGTGGCGCGCAGAAAGCCGCGCAGCGCCTGCGGGTGCTCCGCGATCAGCTTGCGGCTGGCCAGGACGGCGTTGCCGTACAGGTCCAGGCCGGCGTTGGCATAGGGCAGCACCGACAGCTCGGCGGGCGGCATGCGGGCGAACAGCGAGATGGCCGAGTCGTGGAAGTAGGTGGCCGCGTCCACGTCGCCACGCACCATCACGTTGTCGCGCACCGAGAAGTCGGTCGTCACCCATTCGAAAAAGTTGCCCCCCAGCTTCAGCTTGCGCTCCACCATCGGCCACAGGCGGCGGGTGGACTCGACCGCGGCGGCGGCCACGCGCTTGCCCTTGAGGCTGTGGAAGTCGGTCGTGATGCCGCGGTCCTTGCGGCCGATGATCACGAAGGGCGCGCGGTTGTAGTACTGGAAGATCGCCTTCACCGCGTCGCCGTTGCGGGACTGGAACTCGATCAGCGCGCTGATGTCGCCCAGGCCCAGGTCGTAGGCGCCGCTGGCCACCCGGGTGATGGAGGCCACCGAACCGGCCCCGGTGTCGATGCTGACGTCCAGCCCCTCGGCGCGGTAATAGCCCTTGGCCTGCGCCAGGAAGAAGGGCGACGTCTGGCCGGTGATGCGGAAATCCAGCGTGAAGCGCAGCGGCAGCAGGCCGGGCGTGGCGGCCCGCGCGGCACCCGACAGGGGCCAAGCGGTGCTGGCGGCGGCGGCAGGCAGAAGGGACAGAAGCTGGCGACGGTGCATGGGGCAGGGCTCCGGATCAAAACGGCTTGGAACCCGGTGGGCCCCTGAGGAGCCACACCGGCGTTGCAAGAGCAATTTCCGGGCGCCGGCCAGGCCGCGCGCTGAACGCTTCTACTCTTGCCCCGCATCAAGCATCTGGCGTGCCAAGCGGGCCGTCGCCGAGGGCCTCGAACTGGGACCGCGCGCACGCGAGGGGGCCTGGGAGGTATGAACCAGCCTGGGGCAGGCTTGCCCGCCTGGGGGGCAACAGGCCCGTGGCTGGGGCAGGCCGGCTGACATTGGCCGTGCCGCCACCGGGGCGGCCCCGGGGGCGTGGCCCCTGGCCTGAAACCTGCTTGATACCGGACAAGAGTAGAAGCGTTCAGTCGCGCAGCCCTCCTTCTCCCGGAGGGCGTGCTGGCGGGTCATTGCTCTTGGAGCGGTGGGGTCCGCAAGACCCCGCCATGGACTTCAAGAGGCGATGCATGCCGGCGGACGTGGCCACGGGCTCATTCACAGCGCCCGTTGACGCAGCGGTCGGCATCGTCCCTCCCAACATGGCCTGCAAGAGGCCTGGAGCATCAAGATGAACGATCGCGTGAACGACTACACCCTGGACGAACTGAAGCTGGAAGCCCGCATGGGCGGTGCCGGCAGCACCCGCGCGCGCGAGGTGCGCCGCATCGACGTGAGCGACTTCGAGGCGCGCCGCGCCGAGATCACCGAACAGCTCTGGTCGGCCGCGGTGGAGGTCGGCTTCTTCCAGTTGGTGAACCACGGCATCGACGTGGCCCGCGTGCGCCAGATGTTTGCCGACGCGGACCGCTTCTTCGCGCTGCCGCAGGACGTGAAGTCTCAGTACATCATGGCCAAGGGCACCAATGCCGGCTGGGAGTTCCGCGCCCAGGTGCGGCCTTCCACTGGCACGCCGGACCAGAAGGAAAGCTATCAGATCACCCGCCCGCGCATGGCCCAGCTCTGGCCCAGCGAGGCCGAGCTGCCGGGCTTCCAGGCCGCGGCGCTGGACTTCGAGCAGCGCTGCTGGACCCTGGCGATGAAGGTGCTGTCCTGCTTCGCCGAGAGGCTGGGCTTCGACCGCGACTTCTTCGCCCGCGCCCATGCCTATGACGCGCCCGACTACCAGAGCACGCTGCGTCTCTTGCACTACTTTGCGGTGCCCGAGGGCGAGACCCTGCCCGAAGGCGTGTGGCGCGGCGGCGCCCACACCGACTTCAACTGCCTGACCCTGCTGTTCCAGCGCACCGGCCAGGGCGGTCTGCAGGTGCTGCCGGGCAAGGAGGCCGAAGGCCAGGCCTGGACCGAGGTCGCGCCGGCCGACGACGTCATCACCTGCAACATCGGCGACATGCTGATGCGCTGGAGCGACGACCGCCTGCCGTCCAACTTCCACCGGGTGCGCAACCCGCGCCCCGACGAGTACCAGGGGGCGCGCTACAGCATCGCCTACTTCGCCCAGGCCAACCAGAGCGTGCTGATCGACAGCCCGCAGCACACCCACGCGCCCATCACCGCCGGCGAGTTCCTGACCCAGCGGGTGATGGCCAACTACGGCAAGTACTGAGTCGGCGCGCCGGGGGGGAGGGCCCGTCCGGGCCCTCAACCCACCTGAAACACGTTGACCGTGCGCGAGAGGTGGGCGGCCTGGCTGGACATCTCCTGCGCCACCGAGGCCGTCTCCTCCACCAGCGCGGTGTTCTGCTGGGTGGCGTGCTCGATCTCGGTCATGAAGCCGTTGACCATCAGGATGCCCTCGCTCTGCGAGGTGGTCACCTGGGTGATGTCCTCGATCATCCCGTGGATGCGGTCCACGCTGGCCACGATCTCGTCCATGGCCTGGCGGGCATGGCCCACCAGGGTGCTGCCGGCCTCGGCCTTGGCCACGCTGGTGTCGATCAGGGTCTTGATCTCCTTGGCCGCCTCGCCGCTGCGCTTGGCCAGGCTGCGCACCTCGGCCGCCACCACCGCAAAGCCGCGGCCCTGTTCGCCCGCACGGGCGGCCTCCACTGCCGCGTTCAGCGCCAGGATGTTGGTCTGGAAGGCGATGCCGTCGATCACGCCGGTGATCTCGCTGATCTTGCGGGCCGACTGGTGGATCTCTTCCATCGTCACCACCACCTGCGACACCACCTCGCCGCCGCGCGCGGCCACGCCGGTGACCTCGGTCGCGTACTCGCGGGCGTGGTGAGCCGATTCGCTGCTCTGCTGCACCGTGGAGGCGATCTGGCTCACGCTGGCCGCGGCCTGCTGCAGGCTGGCCGAGGTCTTCTCGGTGCGCTGGCTCAGGTCCATGTTGCCGGTGGCGATCTCGTCGCTGGTGGTGGAGATTTGCCGCGCCACCGACTGCACCCCGCCCACCAGGCCCGAGACCTTGTCCAGGAAGCTGTTGAACACCTCGGTGACCTCGTGCAGCTCGGCCTGGGCCGGCGGCAGCCGGCGCGAGAGGTTGCCGTTCTCCGCATTGAGCTCATGCACCGCCTGCTGCATGCGGTCCAGCGGCCGCAGGATGGCCCGCACCGTCACGGCCCCCAGGCCCAGCAGCAGCCCCAGGCTGGCGGCGATCACCGCCCAGGTCAGGTGCTGGCCCTGGGCCAGCTGGGCGTCGGTCCGTGTCCGCAAGGTTCCTGCGGCGGCCTCGATGGCGTCGCCCGCGGCGCCCATCGAAGTCTCCAAGCTGGCGAAGGCCTTGGCAAACGTGGCCTGTGCCGCCGCCTGGTCCGGTTGTGCCAGGGCCGCACGGGCCGCCGCCAGGTAACGCTCCGCGTCGGGGCGGGTGGCCGCCAGCGCCGCCAACGCCGCCGGCGGCAGGGTGTCGATGTGTGCCGCCGCCAGGCTCTTCTGCAGCGTGTCCATGTGGCGCGCAGCATCGGCCCGGGCCTCCTTCAGCCCCACGGCCTGCCCTTTCTCCTGCGCGTCGGCGGCGCCCATCACGTCCGCGCGGATGGCGTCGTGCATCATGTCCGCCATCATCGCGTCGCGCACCGCATCGGCGGTCTGCTGCAGCGCCAGGGCGGCCTGGCGGGCCTGACCGGCATTGCGGTGGGCCAGCGCGGCCACACTCAGGGTGGCCACCACGGCCAGCGCCACCAGGGCGTACAGCCGGTGGCGGATGCTCATCTCGCGCAGAATCGTCATGTTCGTCGTGCCTCCAGGTGGCCACCAAGCCGCCCCACCATGAAGGGGCCACGGACCTCAGGAAAGTCTGACACCGGTCCCCGCAGGGCGGCGGCGGGAAAAGCGCCCGCCGGGCCGGCCAGTCGCGGTGCTTCCCGTGGGGGATTTCACGGTGCCCGAAACGGCATGCAGGAGGGGGTGATGTCTTGTTTGTTCAGCGGCCGTTGCCTGTGTGGGGCCGTGGGCTTCTCCGCCCAGGGCCCCAGCCTGTGGGTGGCGCATTGCCATTGCCAACGCTGCCAGCGCGCGCATGGCGCGGCCTTCGTCACCTGGGTGGGGTGGAAGACGGCCCAGGTGGCGTGGCAGGACCCACAGCAGGCCTTGCACTGGTACCGCGCCGAGGCCACCGGCGCCGAGCGCGGCTTCTGCCGCCATTGCGGCAGCCCGATGGCCTTCCGCTCACCGCGCTATCCGGGCGAGCTGCACCTGGCCCGCGCGCTGTTCGACGGCCCGCTGGACCGCGCGCCCGAGTCCCACGCCTTCTACGCCAGCCATGTGGACTGGGTGCATGTGGCCGAGCCCCTGCCGGTGGATGAGGATCCGCCGGAGGTTTAGGGGACGCTCACCAGGCGGAAACGGGGTTGCCTCTGGCCGTCGTGCTGCACCGGCTCCAGGAACATGCTGAACGGGCGCACCCACGCGCCCGAGTCGTTGTAGAGCGGGCGGTAGAGCACCAGGGGTTCCAGCGTCTCGCTGTGCCGGACGACGCCCAGCACCTCGTATTCGCCGCCCTTGTAGTGGCGGTAGCGCCCGAGCGGGAGGGAGGGGAGCGGCGGAAGGTCAGTGGGCATGGTGGCTGGGTCCTGGGTGAGCGACCAGGGACTTTAGCGCCCGTTGGCGCAAGCCTGCCCTACCAACGGATAACGACGAGGGCGATGACGCTCAGGCCCATTGCCAGGGCGCCCAGCGGGCGGTGTGGAGAAGGCCCAACTGTCCTGAAATGCAGATACAGCGCGAGCGGCGTCGCGCGGAGCAGACCCGTCCGCCATGCATGGTGAATGAACATGCCTGCTTCAAGCAGGAACAAGAGTCCCACCGTCAGATGCAGCCCACCCGATCGCATCGCGGGCAGCAGGATGGCCATGGCGGACACGGTCACCAGGACCACCTGCCGCATGGCTCTCAAGAGTCGCTTGACAGCGAGTCGCCTCACGACCTGGGCGCGGCCGGGGTCTGACAGCCGGCGAATTGGCCCAGGCCCTTGAGGTAGGCGCGCCGGACCTGGCCGGCGGTGATTGCGGCCGAAACATCGCGGGCGTGGCGCTCTGCGCCGGTGAGCTTGCGAACCCAGCCGCGGAAAGGGATGACCCCTTCGGTCGTGTTTCGCACCGCGCTGACGGCCGCATCGCCGGCGGCGCCGGTGCCCTGCTCGACCAGACTCGGGTCGTCCCCGGTGGCCGGCACGTCGAGGTCGGCACCCAGCACCGCGTCCAGCGCCAGGATGTCGGCGCCCAGTGTGTTGCAGGAGCGGTCCGCCGGCGCCGCATACGGCGCTTTGCGCGCCGCCAACAGAACGGGCGGAATCTCGTCGCGTACCAGGTTCAGGTCGTTCAACGGCGCCACCGCCGCCTGCGTCAGACGGGTGTCGGTGCCGGGCTGTGACGGGTTGGTGGGCGTGGCAGTCTGTGTCGACGCACAGGCGGCGAGGGTGGCGGTCACCACGAGCAGGGGCAGGTGTTTCAACGTGGACAGGCTGGGGTTCAAGGCGAAACCTTTGACGGTACTTGGAGGAAAGGATCCAGGGTCCTCATGATTTTCACGAAGGTGCTCATCCAGGCGTCCCGCTCGGGCTTGAAATGGCGGGGGGCGTCTTGGTGGCAGCGAGGCAGCGTATCACCGCGCCACGGCGAGAACGGCGCGGGTGGGGGCGTGGACCGAGCCCGTCTCCTCCCTCTGGCGGATGCGTCGGCCTCAGCGCGGGAACTCTCGCACCAGCGGTGCCTCGTCGCCGAGGGTGACGGTGGCCCGGCACAGGCGGCCGCTGGCGTCGTAGTCGTAGCGGTGCTGCATTTCGGTTTCGCCATAGACGCGCTTGTCGATGGCGATGAGCCGGCCGGCAGCGTCGTAGCGGGCCTCGAACCAGGTGTTGCGGTGGCGCAGGTCGGCTTCGGCCAGTTCCTCGGTCAGTGTCAGCGGCAGGCCGGCGCCGCGGTAGGTGAGGAAGTAGCGCAGGGTGTCGCTCATGGGGCGGGGGCGGCAGGGTCGGGCGGCGTAGCAGGCAGGGCGGCGCGCAGCAGGTGAGCCAGGTGGCGGGCCTGGCGCTGGGCGCCGTCGTGGATCTGGTGGCGGCAGCTGGTGCCGTTGGCCAGCAGCCAGGTGTCGGCACTGGCGGCCCGCACGGCGGGCAGCAGCTCGGCCTCGGCCATGGTCATCGAGATGGCGTGGTGCTCGGCCTCGTAGCCGAAGGCGCCGGCCATGCCACAGCAGCTGCTGTCGATGAACTGCACCTGCAGCCCCGGCACGCCGCCCAGCACCTTGCGCAGGGCCTTCATGGCGCCGAAGGCCTTCTGGTGGCAGTGGCCGTGCACCAGCACCGGTGGGCTGGGTTCGGGCAGGGCCTGGAAGGGCAGTTCGCCGGGCTTGAATTCGCGCGCCAGGTATTCCTCCAGCAGCCAGGCCTGCTGGGCGGTGCGGGTGGCGGCTTCGCCCAGGCCCAGGGCCAGGTGCTCGTCGCGCAGGGTCAGCAGGCAGGAGGGTTCCAGGCCGATGATGGGCAGGCCGCGCTCGACATAGGGCGCCAGCGCGCGCTGCAGCCGGGTGGCGGCGGCCCGGGCGGTGGCCACGTCACCCACGGCCAGGGCGCTGCGGCCGCAGCACAGCGGCGCTTCACCCGCGGGCGCGTGCAGCACGTGCACACGGCAGCCGATGGCTTGCAGCACCTCCAGCGCGGCTTGGGCCGTGGACGGGTCGAGCTGGTTGTGGAAGGTGTCCACCAGCAGCACCACTTCGCGCGGGCCCGGGCCCACGGGGCCGCGGGGCGCCTGGTCCAAAAAGGCCTGCGCGGCCGGGCGGGGCAGGCTGCGGGCGGCGGCCAGGCCCAGGCGGGCCTGAACCTGGCGCGCCAGCCAGGGCCAGCGTTCGCGCAGGGCCAGCAGCGGGTTCAGCAGCACCCGCCAGCGGCGCAGCCGGGGCAGCCACTGGGGCAGCTGGGCGATCAGGCGCTCGCGCCGTGGGCGGGGGCGGTCGGCCCAGCGCTGGGCCAGGGCCTCGGTGCGCAGCAGGGCCATGTCCACGCCGTTGGGGCATTCGCGCTTGCAGCCCTTGCAGGCCACGCAGAGGTCCAGGGCCTCGCGCAGGCGCTCATCCTCGAAGGGCCGCTCGCCCAGCTCGCCATCCAGCGCGGCGCGCAGCATGGCGGCGCGGTGCTGGGTGCTGTGGGTGCCGTCCTGCGTGGCCCGGAAGCTCGGGCACATCACGCCCTTGGCGTCGGCACGCTGGCAAGTGCGGCTGCCGATACAGACCGCCGCGGCCTTGCCGAAGCCCGCGCCGTGGGCCGGCAGGTGGGCATAGGCATCGCCGGCGCCATAGGCGTCGTAGGCGGTCCAGTCCAGCTGGAGCGAGGGTTCCTGCATGGCGGGGCCGCTCCGCTCAGGCGGGCGTGTCCAGCACGGCCTTGAGGTTGACCGTGACGTTGTTCTTGATGGCGGCCTGGAAGGGGCAGATGCCCTGGGCGCGCTGCACCAGGTCGTCGGCCGTGGGCTGGTCCAGCGGGCCGGCCAGGTAGACCACCATGGACAGGGCCATGCGGTAGCCGCCCTCGAAATCCTGGAACTGCGAGAGCTTGGATTCGACGTAGCAGCCCTTGACCGGCAGCTTGCCCTGGCGGGCGATGTGGCGCACCGAGTGATCCAGCGCGCTGGCCAGCGCCCCGCCCATCAACATCTCGGGGTTGGGGCCGGGGGCCGCATCGGGGGCGCCGCCCATCTCGGGGGGCACGCTCAGTTTGAGCTTGAAGCCGCCGTCATCGCTCTGCATCTGGCCGCCGCGGCCGCCCTGGCTGAGCATGGTGGTGGAGTAGACGAGGTCCATGGTGTGCTCCGTTCAGACGGTCTTGCCCTTGAGCAGGCGGGCCCGCTCGCTGGGCGAGTAGTGGTTGAACAGGCCCTGGGCGTCGGCCGCGCGCCGGTTGGACAGACGGATGGCCTCGATCTTGCCGGCCGGGGCGATGCGCGAGACGGCCTTCTCCAGCGTGGTGCTGCCGCAGTGCGGGCAGGTGGGCGTGGTGCTGGCGCGCACCAGCAGCTCGAAGTCGGCCCCGCATTGCGGGCAGTGGTAGTCGAAGAGCGGCATGGTTCAGGCTCCTGCAACAGGGGTGGAAGGGGAGAGCTCGGAAACGGTGGGCGTGGGGCAGTGCTCGACGGGCGAGGCGCAGCCTTCCAGGCTGGCGCGGGCGGTGCCGGCGGGCGTCAGGCCCACCCAGGCCGCCACCTCGGCGGTGTCGAAGCCGACGCAGCGGCTGGCGTCGTCCAGGCGCTGCATCAGCGGCCGGCGGATCAGCAGTGGCTCGGCCAGCAGCAGGGCCAGCGCGGCCTCGGCGTCCAGGGCCTCGGGCTGCACCTCACCACTCTTGACCCGCGGTGCGGCGCGGTTGAACCACTGGGCCACCGGCAGTGGGGCCAGAAAGGCCAGCAGGCTGTCGCGGGTCCAGGGCTCGGCCAGCAGGCTGCGCACCTGCAGGGTGTGGCCGGCAGCCAGCAGCGCGGCCTTTTGGCGGGCGTTGCCGCCGCAGCCGGGTTTTTCGTAGAAGAGCAGGGCGGTCATGGGCGTTCTCCTTCAGGCGGCTTGCCGGGTGGCGCTGCGCAGCAGGCGCAGGCACTCGATCGTGGCGGCCATGTCCAGGGCGCTGAAGTCGTCCTGCGTGCGCCGGTGCGGGTCGGCGCCCAGGGCCAGCAGGGTGGCCACCACCTCGGCCTTGCCGGCCGAGGCGGCGTACATCAGCGCCGTGGCGCCGGTCAGGTTGGCATGGTCGAGCGGCACACCGTGCGCCGCCAGCGCGCGGATCAACCCCGGCTCGCCGTTCACGCAGGCCAGCCACAGGGCGTTGTTGCCGTCGCCGTTGGTGGCGTCCAGCGGCACGTCCAGGGCCAGCAGGGCGTCCAGCGTGTGGTGGGCGCCGCGCCAGGCGGCGTGCATCAGTGGGGTGTTGCCGTGCGGGCCAGGCGCCGCGGGCTGACCGGGGTCGAAGCCGTTGGCCGCCAGCCAGGTGGCCAGCTCGGCCGGCACCGGGCCGGCGGCGGGGGCCGGGGTGGCCGGGGGGAACACCGCTTCCAGCGGCTGCGGGCCGTAGAGGCGACCACCGCCATCCACCGCGCTCCAGCCACCGATCAGGTCGGCCACCTCGGTGAAACCGAAGTCGGTGAACATGCCGGCCCAGGTTTGGCTGGCGTTGCCGTGGTAGCAGTAGATGAACACCGGCCGGCTCTTGCGCTCGCGCATCAGCAGGGTCTCGTGGTTGCGACCGTCCAGCCGGGTACAGCCGGCCAGGTGGCTCATCGCGTGATGCCGGGCCTCGCGGGCGTCCAGGATCAGCGCATCGGGCCGGGCCTGCAGCCAGGCGCCGGCCTGGGCCGGCGTCAGGCGTTGAAAGTGGTGATCGTTCATGGGGTGCTCCTGTCTGCGGCGTCGGCCAGGCGCTGGGGCCTGGCCGGCAGGTGGGCATAGGGCGCGGTGGTGGCGATGCGGGCATCGACCAGCGGGCGTCCGATCGTGAAGTGGTAGACCGACTGCAGCGGGGCCTGGGCCGCGGCGGTGGGCGTCAGGCCGATCAGCTGGTGCAGCGCGTCGTCAAAGAAGCAGCCGATGCCGGTGCCGGCCAGGCCCATCGCTTCGGCTTGCAGGTACAGCACCTGGCCCAGCAGACCGGCCTCCATCAGCCGCTCTCGGTAGGCCCAGGGCGTGGGCAGGGGCTGGAACTCGGCCAGCAGCGCGAAGCCCAGGACGGCGTCCGAACCCAGCGCCTGGTGGCAGTTGAGGGTGCGCAGCGTGCCGGCCAGCGCGGGGTTGGCGGCCAGGCGCCACAACGGCAGCTCGGCCGGAGCGTCTGGCACCGGGGCCCAGTCCATCGACACCGGCAGCTGGCGGCGCAGCAGCGTGGCGCCGCCTTCGCTGCGCGGCAGCAGGTAGGCGCCGGGTGCCAGGCCGTCCACGCGATGGGCGAAGAGCAGCAGGTGCACATGGTCGGCCACCGGCAGGGCCGAGAAGGGCAACTGGCCGGGCAGCAGGGCCTGCAGCAGCGGCCACAGGGCGCTGGCGTCCAGCCGGGCCTGGGCATCGAAGCGCTGGGCACTGCGGCGCCGGCGGATCAGCGTGGCGGCGTGCCGGGGATCGCCAAGCGTGACGGGGGAGGGCGGGCGGAGCGGGCGCACGCTGTTTTCGGCCGTGGCGGGCGCTTCCGTGGGGCGGGTGGCGGCCAGGGCCTGGTCGATCACCGGCCAGCGGTACATGGGGTGGGCATCCAGCCGGTTGGCGTGGCCGTGCCACAGTGGCTGGTGCGGCCACAGGCCTGGCAGCGGGGCGGGCGACTGGCCGGGCGGGCAGAGCTCGAACAGCAGCTCGGGCTCCTCGCGTTCGGCGCCACCGGGGAAGTCGCCGTCGCGGTCCAGGCCCAGCCAGGCGGCCAATTCGTGGGCGGCCACGGGGCGGGGCTGCAGGGCCCAGCCCTGCAGCGCGGCGGCGTAGGCCAGGGCACCGGCGGCATGGCCGGCGTCCAGCAGACAGTAGCGCAGCGCGCGCTCACCGTACTTCCAGGCCTCGCGCCAGGCGATGCTGCTGAGCGCGACGAAGACACGCGGCGTCGCATCGCCCGCGTCGGCTGGCCGGGCGGCCCGCAGCTCCAGCGCGTGTTCATGCGGCGCATAGTGGTGCACCCCGTCGGGCAGGCCGGCCACACCCTGGCACAGCAGCCAGCCCTCGGTGGGGTGCAGGTTGCCGCTGGAGGGGTTGATGCGCACCGACCAGCGGTCGGGGCCGGCCTGCTTCCAGGCGGCCAGGGCCAGGCTCAGCTCGAAGAAGGCGCCCAGGCTGTCCAGGCCAAAGGCCTGGGCCGGCGCAGCACCGGGTGTGCCCAGGGCGGTCCAGGGCGTGGCCGGCTCCTGGGTCAGCAGGGGCAGCGGGGTCAGCGGCGCGCCCCGGTAGCGGCGGAAGGGATCGGGCTGGGCGTCCCAGTCCAGGGTCTCGGGGCCGTTGGCGTAGCGTTCCAGCCGGTGCTTGGTGCGCTCGTGGTAGGCCGCGGCCAGCGCGCAGCGGCTGACGCGCTCGGTGTCGCTCAGGCGGGCTGCGGTGGTGGTGTCAGGCATGGGCGGCCTCCGACAGGCGTTGGGCCAGGGCCAGCAGCCCACTGGTCTGGTCGGTGATCGCCTGCACGATGGCGGGCTGCAGGCGCTGCAGCCAGCGTGGCGGCAGGCCACTGGCGCCGCAGCGGGCGCCGGCCAGCATGCCGGCCAGGGCGCCGGTGGTGTCGGCGTCGTCGCCCTGGTTCACGGTGGCCACCAGCGCATCCTCGAAGAAGCCGTGCAGCGTCACATGGTGCAACACCGTCTGCACGGTGTCCACCACATAGGCGGTGGCGCGGCCGGGGTAGGGCGTGAAGCGGAAGGCGGGTTGGGTGCTCACCCACTGCAGGGCCGTCTGGTTGAGCAGCGTGGGATCGTCACTGCTCAGCTGGTTGCGCAGCAGATGGCCCAGGCCCAGCGTGGCCGCGTCGGACAGCGGGTGGTGGTGCGTGATGTGGGCCTGGGCCAGCGAGAGCTGCTCGAACAGGGCATCGTCGCCCAGCGTGGCCAGCGCCGCGGGCAGGTTGCGCATCAGCGCGCCATTGCCGCCGTCGCCCTCGTTGAGGGGCCCGGCCAGCGTGCCGTCGTGCAGATACCGCAGGATGCCGCGGCGGCAGGTGTGGCCGCAGTCCACCGGCTTGCCGCGCCACCAGCGCACGTAAGCGTCGGCGATGCCGCGCGTCAGGCCGGTGTCGCCATGGGCCAGGCCGCGCAGACCCTCTTCGCCCCCCAGCAGCAGTGCATCGCCCAGGGCCAGGCTCATCGTGGTGTCGTCGGTCACCTGGCCGCGGGCCAGGCGCAGCCAGCCGCCGCCGACGATGTCGCGGTGCACGCCGTACTGGGCCTGGATCTCGCGCGGGCGCATGAACTCGACGGTGGCGCCCAGCGCGTCGCCGATGGCCAGGCCCAGGTAGGCGCCCAGGGCCTTGTCGTAGAGCCGGCCGTCCCAGTCAGACATGGACGATCTCCACGTTCACATCGCCGCCCAGGGCCAGCACCTCCTGCTCGCCCTGCAGCACCTGGCCCGGCAGCAGGCCGGGAAAGACCAGCAGCTTGCAGGCCGGCAAGGCGGTGCGAAAGACCGTGTCGCCGAAGCAGCCGGCCTCGGTGGCGTCCAGGCTGAAGGAGACCAGATTGTTCAGACGCAGCGTGCCCTGGCGGCGCAGCGGGCCAGCGCCGACGCGCTGTTCCTCGCTCAGCAGGGTGCCGCGCCAGAGCGTGATGTGGCGCGCGCCGGGTGCACTGTGGCCGGGGATGCCGAAGCGCGCCAGCGCCCACTGGCAGAACTCGTAGAGCAGGTCGAGCTGCTGGTGGATGTTGTTGTTGTGGTAACGGCTGGCGGCCTTCTCTTCCAGGTAGCGCACCCAGGCCGGCGAAGGGAAGCGCCCCAGCGGCGCGCGGTGGAAGCGCGGCACCAGGCCGAAGCGGCTTTCCACCCAGCCCTTGAGCACCGCGCCGGCCGGGCCGTTGGCGTCCATGCCCCAGCCCTGCAGCAGCTTGCGCCAGCTGCTGCGCCAGCGTCGCTGTTCGGCCGGGCCCAGCCGGGCCAGCTCGGCCGCGTCGGGTTTGCGCAGGCCGAAGGCGGTGCCCAGGTAGTGGTCGAACATCTCGCGCGCCTCGTTCAGGTGGTCGGCGCGCGCCAGCAGCGCGAAGAGGCCCGGGTGGGCCTCGCGTGTGCCGGCGATGTGCAGGGCCTGGGGATGCGCATGAAAGGCCACGCTGGCCAGCACCGGGGCGGGCACGCCGACCAGGTTGGTGCTGTACCAGCGGTGCGGTTGCTCATCGTCCACCTCGGCCATGCCTGCCCTGCGGGGACATCAGACGGGTCTGTTTTCGTACAGGTTGCGCACGGGGCCCATCAGCGCCAGGCCTTCCTCGTAGCTGATCTTCGGGAAGCTGTCGCTGAACTGCAGGGCCTTGTCGGCCACGGCGTCGGTCTTGCCGGCGGTGTCGAGCTTCTTGAGGTCGCCCTTGTCGATGTAGAGCAGCTGCAGCAGCTCGTTGTAGACGGTGGATTCGTCGATTGGCAGGATGTAGAAGGTCGCGCCGCCGTACTCGCACTGGTACTTCTTCGAGATGTCGATGTTGTCGACGAAGAGGAAGTACTTGCCGGTGGGCGAGAGCGTGTCGCCCAGCACCTCGGCCAGCATCTTCAGGTACTCGAAGCTCAGCAGGAAGCCGGCCAGGAAGGGGAGGGTGCTCTCGCCGGCCTGGGCCACCGCGATCACCTGGTCCGAGGAGATCTCCGGCGGGCGGGCCTCGTCGGCCAGCTTGGCCTGGAACTTCAGCGCGATGTCACCGCGGAAGCCGAAGCGGCCGGGCTTGTGGGTGGCGGCCTTGAGCACGCTGTTGAGCAGGCGGCCTTCGGACTCAAGACGGGCGAAGGCGGTTTCCTGGATGGTGGTCATGTCGAACTCCGGGTGGGGGGTGGAACAGTTGCGGCAGGGGAAACGGACACCCCGGCGGCGGCCGCCGACGCATGCGTGGCCGGGGTGGCATGGGGGGCGACTTCCATCGGCCGGCCGGGGTGCGGGCGGGTGGCGCCGCCGTCCTCGGTGTTGCGGATGAAGTCGGCGATCTTCCAGAAGGCGGCGTCCAGCTCGGCGCGCAGGCCTTCGTTGTCAATGCACTCGGCCAAGGCCTGGCGCATGCAGGCCATCCAGGCGTCACGCGCGGCGGCGTCGATGGCAAAGGGCTGGTGGCGCCGGCGCAGCATCGGGCTGCCGCGCTGGCCGCTGTAGTCCTTGGGGCCGCCCATCCATTCGCACAGGTACTGCACCAACACGGCCTTGGTGGGGCTCAGGTCGGGCTCGTGCATCGCGCGGATGGTGGCGGCCTCGGGCCGGGTGTCCATCGCGCGGTAGAAGGCGTCGACCAGGCGCACCACGGTGTCACGGCCGCCCACGCGCGCCCAGTGCGGGTTGGCGGGGGGAGCCGGTCGGACGGGGAGGGCGGGCGTGTTCATGCGGCCGAAGACTGCAAACCCCGTACCACCCCGAGCGGTGCCGTGCCCGGAAGGGCCGGGGCGTTCGCCAAACCCCTGTGTTTCCCTGGGAGAACGCCTGCGTTGCGCGTGCGCGAGGCCGGTCGGGCCTGGCGCGTTCGGGCTGCGACAGGCTCACGTCGCGAACCTGTCTTTGTCGGGTTTCAAACATTCCCTGTCAGGCTGGCTTATCGCCGGTCAAGGCGATTTTTCCCAAGCAAAAACAAGCACTTGCATGTTGCGGGTCAACATGGCACGGCCGTTGCAATGACGAGGCTGCGCGGCACCCGTGTAAGTCCCGACGAGGCTTCAGAAGAAGACCCATAGAGGCACCCAAGGCTGCATCGAGATCGCGACAAACGCATGAGCCCTCAACCTCGGTTTCGCTAGATCACTTACTTGGAGATAGCAATGGCTGCACTTCGTCAAATCGCCTTCTACGGCAAGGGTGGCATCGGCAAGTCCACCACCTCGCAGAACACCCTGGCCGCTCTGGCCGAAATGGGTCAGAAGATCCTCATCGTCGGCTGCGACCCCAAGGCCGACTCGACCCGCCTGATCCTGCACGCCAAGGCCCAGGACACCATCCTGTCGCTGGCCGCGGAAGCCGGCTCGGTGGAGGATCTGGAGCTGGAAGACGTCATGAAGATCGGGTATCGCGACATCCGTTGCGTGGAATCCGGTGGCCCGGAACCCGGCGTGGGCTGCGCCGGCCGTGGCGTGATCACCTCGATCAACTTCCTGGAAGAGAACGGCGCCTACGACGGCGTGGACTATGTGTCCTACGACGTGCTGGGTGACGTGGTGTGCGGCGGCTTCGCCATGCCCATCCGCGAGAACAAGGCTCAGGAAATCTACATCGTGATGTCCGGCGAGATGATGGCCATGTACGCGGCCAACAACATCTCCAAGGGTATTCTGAAGTACGCCAACAGCGGCGGTGTGCGCCTGGGCGGCCTGGTCTGCAACGAGCGCCAGACCGACAAGGAACTGGAACTGGCCCAGTCGCTGGCCGGCAAGCTGGGCAGCCGCCTGATCCACTTCGTGCCGCGCGACAACATCGTGCAGCACGCCGAGCTGCGCCGCATGACCGTGATCGAGTACGCCCCGGACAGCAAGCAGGCTGCCGAGTACCGCACGCTGGCCCAGAAGGTGCACGCCAACGCTGGCAACGGCACCATCCCCACCCCCATCACCATGGACGAGCTGGAAGACCTGCTGATGGAGCACGGGATCATGAAGTCCATTGACGAGTCGCAAGTCGGCAAGACCGCCGCCGAACTGGCCGCCTGATCACGGCCTTGGCTCGCACCGGGCGGCGGTCGTCGCCGCCGCCCGGTGCCCCAACCCCCGCGCTGGAACCTGACGGAGCATCCACCATGAGCATCACTGTTGAAGACCGCAAGGCCGAGAACAAGGCCCTGATCGACGAAGTCCTGAAGGCCTATCCCGAAAAGATGGCCAAGCGTCGTGCCAAGCACCTGGGCACCTACGAAGAGGGCAAGCCCGACTGCGGCGTGAAGTCCAACATCAAGTCGCTGCCGGGTGTGATGACCATCCGCGGCTGCGCGTACGCCGGTTCCAAGGGCGTGGTGTGGGGCCCGATCAAGGACATGATCCACATCTCCCACGGCCCGGTGGGCTGCGGCCAGTACAGCTGGGCCGCCCGCCGCAACTACTACATCGGCGTGACCGGTGTGGACACCTTCGTGACGATGCAGTTCACCTCCGACTTCCAGGAGAAGGACATCGTCTTCGGCGGTGACAAGAAGCTCGACAAGATCATCGACGAGATCCAGGACCTGTTCCCGCTGAACAAGGGCATCTCGATCCAGTCGGAATGCCCGATCGGCCTGATCGGCGACGACATCGAGGCGGTCTCGAAGAAGAAGTCCAAGGAATACGAAGGCAAGACCATCGTGCCGGTGCGCTGCGAAGGCTTCCGCGGCGTGTCCCAATCGCTGGGCCACCACATCGCCAACGACGCGATCCGCGACTGGGTCTTCGACAAGACCGACCCCAACAAGCGTCCCGAGTTCGTCTCCACCCCGTATGACGTGGCCATCATCGGTGACTACAACATCGGTGGCGATGCCTGGGCCAGCCGCATCCTGCTCGAAGAGATGGGCCTGCGCGTGATCGCCCAGTGGTCCGGCGACGGCACCATCGCCGAGCTGGAGAACACCCCCAAGGCCAAGCTCAACGTGCTGCACTGCTACCGCTCGATGAACTACATCTCGCGGCACATGGAAGAGAAGTACGGCATTCCCTGGGTGGAATACAACTTCTTCGGCCCGAGCATGATCGAGAAGAGCCTGCGCGAGATCGCCAGCCACTTCGACGACACGATCAAGGCCAACGCCGAGAAGGTCATCGCCAAGTACCGCCCGATGGTGGATGCGGTGATCGCCAAGTACAAGCCGCGCCTGCAGGGCAAGAAGGTCATGCTGTACGTGGGCGGCCTGCGTCCGCGCCACGTGATCGGCGCCTACGAGGACCTGGGCATGGAAGTGGTCGGTACGGGCTACGAGTTCGCCCACAACGACGACTACCAGCGCACCACCCACTACATCAAGGACGGCACGCTGATCTATGACGACGTGACCGGCTACGAGTTCGAGAAGTTCGTCGAGAAGGTCCAGCCGGACCTGGTCGGTTCGGGCATCAAGGAAAAGTACGTCTTCCAGAAGATGGGCGTGCCCTTCCGTCAGATGCACAGCTGGGACTACTCCGGCCCGTACCACGGCTATGACGGCTTCGCCATCTTCGCCCGTGACATGGACATGGCCATCTCCAGCCCGATCTGGGGCCTGTCCAAGTCGCCCTTCAAGAAGAAGGCGGCTTGAAGCCCGGCTCGCCCCCTGCCCATCCAACCTGAATCGTCTGGAGCGCCACCATGCCTCAAAACGCCGACAAGGTCATTGACCACGAAATGCTGTTCCGCGAGCCGGAATACCAGGAGCTGTTCAAGAACAAGAAGGAGAACTTCGAGTTCAACCACAGCGATGCCAAGGTCCAGGAGATCCGCGACTGGACCAAGTCCCGCGAGTACATGGAGAAGAACTTCGCCCGTGACTCGCTGGTCGTCAACCCCGCCAAGGCCTGCCAGCCGTTGGGCGCGGTCTATGTGGCCAATGGCTTCCACAAGACCCTGTCCTTCGTGCACGGCTCGCAAGGCTGCGTGGCCTACTACCGCTCGCACTTCAGCCGCCACTTCAAGGAGCCGACCAGCTGCGTGTCGTCGTCGATGACGGAAGACGCCGCCGTGTTCGGTGGCATGAACAACATGATCGACGGCCTGGCCAACACCTACAACCTCTACAAGCCGGACATGATCGCCGTCTCGACGACCTGCATGGCCGAGGTGATCGGTGACGACCTGGACGCCTTCATCAAGAACAGCAAGCAGAAGGGCTCGATCCCGGCCGACTTCGATGTGCCGTTCGCCCACACCCCGGCCTTCGTCGGTAGCCACATCACCGGCTACGACAACGCGCTGCTGGGCGTGCTCAAGCACTTCTGGGACGGCAAGGCCGGCACCGCCGAGCCGCTGACCCGCGTGCCGGATGCGTCGATCAACTTCATCGGCGGCTTCGACGGCTTCGTGGTCGGCAACATGCGCGAAGTCAAGCGCATCTTCGACCTGTTCGGTGCGGACTACAACATCATCTGCGACCCGTCCGAGGTGTGGGACACCCCCACCGATGGCGAATTCCGGATGTACGAAGGCGGCACCACCAAGGAAACGGTCGAGAAGGCCCTGAACGCCAAGGCCACCATCGTCTTCCAGGAGTTCTGCGCCGAGAAGACGATCAAGTACCTGAAGGAGAAGGGCCAGGAGGTCGTGGTGCTGAACTGCCCGGTGGGCGTGGCCGGCACCGACCGCTTCATCCAGGCCATCGCCGACCTGACCGGCAAGGATGTGCCCGAGCAGCTGATCAAGGAACGCGGCCGCCTGGTGGATGCCATGGCCGACAGCCAGGCCCACCTGCACGGCAAGCGCTTCGCGATGTACGGCGATCCGGACCAGCTGCTGGGCCTGACCGAGTTCATCCTGGAGCTGGGCGCCGAGCCGGCTCACGTGCTGTCCACCAACGGTACCGAAGACTGGGCCGGCAAGGTCCAGAAGCTCTTCGACGCCTCGCCCTACGGCGCCGGCTGCAAGGCCTACCCCAAGCGCGACCTGTGGCACATGCGCAGCCTGATGAACGTGGAGCCGGTGGACTTCCTGATCGGCAACACCTACGGCAAGTACCTGGAGCGCGACACCGGCACGCCGCTGATCCGCATGGTGTTCCCGATCTTCGACCGTCACCACTACCACCGCTTCCCCACCTGGGGCTACGAGGGTGCGCTGCGCACGCTGGTGATGTTCCTGGACGAGTTCTTCGAGACCCTGGACGCCAACACCATCGTCCCGGGCAAGACGGACTACAGCTACGACATCATCCGCTGAACGCGGACCGCGGCCCACGGGTGACCGTGGGCCGCAGCCGCTCCTCTTCGATCAAAGGTGGCACAGCATGGACAAGGTACTCGTCAAGACCACTCTGGACGGCCGCGCCGTCGAGGTCATCAACGGCTGGGTCTGTCTCGCGGGTCAGCCGGAGACCGACGAGGTCGTCGTGCTGGAGGAGCACCCCAACCGCCAGGCCATCCTGAAGGCGGTGCCCAACGCCACGCACATGGCCGGGCGGTTGCCGCTGACGATGCCGGAGGCCTCGGTGGCCCAGGCCGCCCTGCGTCGCCACCATGACCGTTTCGACGGCTCGGCGCTGGCGGTGTCCGAGCGCATGCGCCAGGCGGCCTGGAAGAAGGTGTTCGCCGAAGGCGCCGAGTGAACGGGAGGCGGCCATGATCTTCGTGGTCGAACAGCCGGACAGCACGCCCGCCCGCTGCTGGTTCGCTTATGACGCCGACGACTTCCTGCGCAAGGTCTGCACCGAAGACACGCTGGAGCCCTGGGCGGTGCACGACGTCATCACCGCCCGCGAGTTGCTGGCGCTGACCGAGCGCACCCCCGACAGCCCGGACGCCCGTAGCGCCTGCCCGGCCATCTGCGCCCTGGCGGACACGCATGGCTGGGACACGCCGCTCTACCGCGCCGACCACCTGCTGGGGGCCGGCCAGCTGCGGCCCGAGCCGGTGACGCCGCTGGAGGCCGGCCTGGCGGCACTGCAGGCCCGCGGCGGGCAGTGGCGGGTCTATGGCCACGAGGACGTGGCGCTGGCCGCGGTGGACGCGCCCGACGCCTTGTTCGACGCCCCCGGCGGCTGGCGGGCCCGCTGGGCCCTGCGCGAGCAGCTGATCGCCGTGGAAGCGCTGGCCGACGACCATTGACGCCGGGCCCGCGTCCGGGCTCAGTTTTTTCCTGCGGCGGTCGATAGCAGTGGAGAATTCCCTGCTTTCCGGTGGGAGGGGTGCGGTCTGCCCGCGCCGAGTCCTCCACCCAACCCCGCTGCGCATGTTCCGAGGTCTTGCCGTTGTCCTGTGGATGGCGCTGTCCTGCCTGACAGCGCTGGCGGCGCCATTGGGCCGCTGGAGCGGCTGGGACGACCGCCTGTTCCAGCGCGTCACCAGCGCCACCGGCGAGCCCAACGACCTGGGCGTGATGGCCATGGCCCAGGACCCGGTCGGCTTCCTGTGGGTGGGCACGCAGCAGGGCCTGGTCCGCTGGGACGGCTACCGCCTGCGCACCTATTCCGCGGACCTGAGCCAGCCCCACGGCCTGCCCGATGGCTTCATCCAGTCGCTCTGGGTCGCCCCCGAGGGTACGTTGTGGATCGGCACCGTCGCCCATGGTCTGGTGCGCTACCGTCCCCACAGCGATGACTTCGAATCCGTCGGGCTTGGCCCGCACGGCCTGCGCCATGTGGGGGTGAATGTCATCGCCGGCGCGCCGCAAGGCTGCCTGTGGGTGGGCACGGGCGCCGGGCTGGACCGGCTGGACCCCACCACCGGCCGGGCCGAGCGGGTGGTGCTGAACCCCGGGCGCACCGAGGACCCCGCCGTGCAGGCGGTGCTGACCGACCGGTCCGGGCAGCTGTGGATCGGCTCCGACGCGGGCCTGTTCCGGGCCGCGGCCGATGGCCGGGGCGTGGCCCGCTACCCTTTGCCCGGCACGGGCGACACACCTCGGATCAGCCGGCTGATGGAGGACCAGCGGGGCCGGCTCTGGATCGCGGTCGACCACCAGGGCCTGTGGGTGCTGGACCTGGCCCAGGGCAGCCTGCGCCGGGTCGAGAGCCGGAGCGTGGACGCGGCCGCGGGCCTGGACCAGCAGACCGTGCGCTCGCTGGTGGAATCCGGCGACGGGCAGGTCTGGGTGGGCACCCGCAGCAACGGCCTGGTGCTGGTGGACGAGAACAACCTGACCTTGCGGCGCATCCACCGCAACGCGACCAGCGCCTTCGGCCTGGACAGCGAGGCCATCTGGTCCCTGTTTCGCGACCGCTCCGGCATCCTCTGGGTCGGCACCTCGCGCAGCTTGCTGCGCCACAACCTGCAGGCCACCTTCGTCCACACCGTGTTTGGCGGGGACGGACCGCGCGATACCTTGCGCAGCGAGGATGTGCTCGCGGTCATCCCGACGCCCGACGGCCGCATCTGGCTGGGGGTGGGCACCGAAGGGGTCGACATCGTCGATCCGGCGCAGGGGGTGGTGGCCACCTTGCGCCCCGACATGAAACACCCGCTCGCCGCCTTGCCGCCCGAGCGCGTGCTGACCGGCCTGCCGCTGGAGCAGCGCGCCGAGGTGCTGCTGGGCACGCAAAAAGGCCTGTACCTGGCCGATCTGGCCGGCACGCGGGTGCGGCGGCTGGAGGTGCCGGGCCACCGGTCGGACGAGGAGGTGCAGGTGCTGGCCCGGGGCTGGAGCGGCATCTGGGTCGGCGGACCGGAGGGGCTGTGGCGGCTCACGCTGGACCGCCAGGGGCGACCCGAGGGTGCGCGGTGGGCCGTCGGCATGAGCGACCGCCGCATCAGCGCGATCACCCGGGCATCGCCGCACCGGATCTGGGTGGGCACCAACAGCGGCGTGAACCTCTATGACGAGCGCACCGGCCAGGTGCTTCACCTGGGGGCTGGAGGCCGTTGGCAGGACGCCGCCCTGGCGAGCGTCAATGTCACCTCGCTGGAGCTGGACCCGAAGGGGCGGCTCTGGGTGGCCACCGGCGGTACCGGCCTGTTCGTGGTCGACGCGCCCGAAAGCGATCATCCCCAGGTGCGCCACCTGGGCTCGGCGCAGGGCCTGCCCAAGGACTTCATCAACAAGGTGCTGCCCGATGACCTCGGCGGCGTCTGGGCCAGCACCGACCAGGGCATTGTGCAGATCGACCCGGCCACGCTGGCGGTGCGGGCCTACGGGGCCAAGGAAGGCGTGGCGCTGCTGCAATACTGGGCCGCCTCGGGCGCCCGCACGCCCCAGGGCGAGCTGATCTTCGGCGGCCTGGGGGGCATCAGCGTGGTGGTGCCCCAGGTCACCGAGTGGCGCACCTACCAGGCGCCGGTGGTGGCCACCGAGGTCTGGGTGGGCGGGCAGGCCCAGACCATGGGGCGCTTCAACCAGCCCGGGCAGGTGACCCGGCTGACGCTGCCTCCGGGGCAGCATGACCTGGCGGTGGAATTCGCCGCGCTGGACTACCTGGCGCCTTCATCCAACCGCTATGCCTACCGCCTGGACGGCTACGACGAGGATTGGATCCCGACCGATGCCAGCCGCCGCCGCGCTGCCTACACCAATCTGCCGCCGGGCGAGTACCGGCTGGAGCTGCGCGGCTCGAACGCCGACGGCTTGTGGTCGTCGCCGCCGATGGTGATCGACGTCGAGGTGCAGCCCGCCTGGTTCCAGCGGGTCGGCTTTCGCCTGCTGGCGGCGTTGCTGGGATTGGCCCTGCTGTGGGGGATGCTGCGGGTGCGCACGCTCTGGCTGACCCGCCGTCAGCATGAGCTGGAGCAACTGGTGGCCGAGCGCACGGCCGAGCTGGAGCAGCGCAGTGCCGAGCTGCAGCTGAGCCAGGCCAAGCTGGCCGAGATGGCCTACTTCGATGCGCTGACCGGCCTGCCCAACCGGCGCATGCTGGCCGAGCGCTTCGACCGCCTGGCCAGCACGGTGCGGCGCGAGGGCGAGGGCGGCTTTGCCCTGCTGCTGCTGGACCTGGACCGCTTCAAGCAGATCAACGACAGCCTGGGCCACGCGGCCGGCGATGCCCTGTTGCAGGCGGCTGCCGAGCGGCTGAAACAGGCCGTGCGGGAGGTGGACACGGTGGCCCGCATCGGCGGCGACGAGTTTGCGATCCTGCTCTCCGGGCTGACCGACCCGCACACGATCGAGCCGGTGTGCCGCCGCATCGTGCAGGCCTTCGAGCGCCCGGTGGTGTTCGGTGACGAGCCGATGAGCACCAGTGCCAGCATCGGTGTGGCCTGCTATCCGACCCAGGGACGCACGCTTGACGAGCTGTCGCGCCTGGCCGATGGCGCGCTCTACCGCGCCAAGGCGGCCGGGCGCAACACCTGGCGTTTTGCCTAGTCGGCCAGCGTGATGCGCGGCTGCGGGTCCGGGGCTGGCCCACGGGCCAGCTGCTCCACCAGGGCCTGCAGGTCCTGCACGCCGCCCAGCCGCTCACGGCCCGCGCGGAAACCGTGGAAACCGTCCCCGCCCTCGGCCAGGTAGCTGTTCACCACCACCCGCAGCGGCTGGTCCGGCGTGATCGGTTGGCCGTTGAGCCGCATCTCCTGCACACGCTGGCCCCGCGCGGCACTGCGCCGCCAGCGGTACTGCAGGCTGGCCGAGGGTTGCAGCCAGTGAGGCTCATCGTCGGCGCGGTGGGCCTGGTTTTCCAGCAAGGCCTTCAGCTCGGCGCCGGTCAGCGTCATCACCACCAGGCTGTTGCCGAAGGGCTGCAGGGTGAAGGCTTCGCCAAAGCTGACCGGGCAGGGGGGCGTGCCGTGGCACAGCAGGTCGCTGCGCAGCCCGCCCCGGTTGGTCAGCGCGATCTGCGCGCCGCCCAGGGCGGGGGCCCGGGTGGCGGCCAACTGGGCGTCGGCCACCAGCCGGCCCACGGTGCTGTCCGTCGCGCCGGCGCGGGTGAAGCTGCCGCCGATGCGGCCCACCGGCCGGTCGGCCTGCGGCGCGGCCAGTGCGGCATAGCGGGCCACCGTGGCAGCCACGCCGGCATCCTCGCGGGCCTGGGCCAGGGCGTCATGCCAGGGGGCGGGCGTGTCGGCCAGCACCCGCGCCCGCGCCGCGGCCGGGGTGTGGTCGTTGAGCACCGGCAGGTTGCGGCTGCGGGTGGCGGCCCGGTCCACGTCGCCGGTGACCGGGTCCAGCACCAGGTCCACCACGGCCAGGCCGCGGCCGTAGGAGCCGGCCTGCACCACCGGGCGGCCGTCGATCAGGCAGCGGTAGCCCTGGTGGGTGTGGGCCGAGAAGACCACGTCCACCGCCGGGGTGATGTGCCGGGCCATGTCGAAGATGGCGCCACTGGCGCCCGGGCAGCGCTCGTCGTTCCAGTCGCTGCGGTGGGCCGCGTCCAGCTCGCCCCCTTCGTGCACCAGGGCCACCAGGGCCTGCACCCCCTGGGCCTGCAGCGCGGCGGCGGTGCGGTTGATGGCCTCGGCCTCGTCGGTGAAGCGCAGCCCGGCCACGCCGGACGGCACGACGATGGCCGGGGTGTGGCGCGTCACCGCGCCGATGAAGCCCACCTTCACGCCGCCGATCGTGCGCACCAGGGCCGGGGCCAGCAGCGGCTGGCCGTCCGCCTGTTTCACGACATTGGCGGCCAGCAGCGGAAAGCGCGCCCCCGGGTAGGGGCCGGTGGCGCAGCTGCTCAGGGTGGGGTCGGCGGCCGCACACCCGCCCTTCAGCAGGCGCAACAGCTCGGTCTGGCCGGCGTCGAACTCGTGGTTGCCCGGAATGCCCAGGTCCAGCCCGATCTGGTTCATCACCGTCACGGTGGATTCGTGTCGGAACAGCGAGGACACCAGCGGCGCGGCCCCCACCAGGTCACCGCTGGACAGGAACAGGCTGTGCGGCACCTGGGCCCGCAGGGCCTGCACCAGCCCCGCCAGTGCCGGGGCGCCGCCGGTGGGGAGGCGCAGAGCCGGGCCGGCCGGGGCCGACGCCGACCAGGTCAGCGTGAGGTCCGCCTCTTCTTCGAGGTGGCCGTGGAAGTCGTTCACCGCCATCAGCCGCAGCGGGATGCCCGACGCTGCCGGCACCGGGGTGGAGGCCACGGGGGGCTGGGCACAGGCGGCCAGCGTCAGGGGCAGGAGGGCCAGCAGGCCGACCGGGCGGCGCCAGCGCAGGGACGGGATCGGCAGACGGGGCAGGAGGAGGCGCATGGCAGGGCGGTTCGTGGAACGGGGAGTGCGCATTGTGGGTCGGTGACGCACCGGTTTTGGCCGCCGGCGCCACTTCAGTCCCCCTGTCGGCCGCCGAAATGTCCGTCCAGAACCGCGCTTCACAACACAACCAAGGAGACCCATGCAAGTGCTCGACCGACTGAAACTGGGACGCCGCCTGGCGCTGGGCTACAGCGTTGTGATCGCACTGATGCTGCTGGTGGCCTGGCTGACCGCTGAGCAGATCGGCCAGAGCGAGCTGGCCCGGCAGGCGGCCCAGGCCGAGCAGGTCAGCCAGCATCTGGCGCGGGCCCGCGCCACGCTGTGGGGAGGCACCGGCCTGGGCGTGCTGCTGGCGGTGGCGATGGCCTGGAGCCTGGCACGCAGCCTCACCGCGCCGCTCAACCGCCTGCAGCAGGCGGCCCAGCGCATCGCCCAGGGTGACCTGAGCCACGAGGTGCCGACGATGGACGGTGCATCGGAGACCGCGCTGCTGACCCGTGACGTGGCGCAGATGCAGGAATCCCTGCGCCGCCTGGTCAGCCAGGCGCGTGCTGCGACGGACTCGATCGAGGTGGCCAGCCGCGAGGTGGCGGCCGGCAACACCGACCTGAGCGCCCGCACCGAGCAGACCGCGTCCAGCCTGCAGCAGACGGCGAGCTCGATGGAGCAGCTCACCGGCACCGTTCAGCACACCGCCGATGCGGCCCGGACGGCCAACCAGCTGGCCGGTGGCGCGGCCGGCGTGGCCCAGCAGGGCGGCGAGGTGATGCAGGCGGTGGTCAAGACCATGGGCGACATCCACCAGGCCAGCCAGAGGATCGCCGACATCATCGGCGTGATCGACGGCATTGCCTTCCAGACCAACATCCTGGCGCTGAACGCGGCCGTCGAGGCGGCCCGGGCCGGCGAGCAGGGCCGCGGCTTCGCGGTGGTGGCCGGTGAGGTGCGCTCGCTGGCCCAGCGCAGCGCCGAGGCCGCCAAGGAGATCAAGACCTTGATCGGCGCCAGTGTCGCGCAGGTGGAGAACGGCTCCCGTCTGGTCGGCGATGCGGGCCAGACCATCGGCAAGGTGGTCGACAGCGTCGGCCAGGTGCGCCGCATCGTCGGTGAGATCTCCACCGCCGCCGGCGAACAGAGCCAGGGCCTGGGCGAGGTGAACACCGCCGTGGCCCAGCTGGACCAGATGACCCAGCAGAACGCCGCGCTGGTGGAGCAGTCCGCCGCCGCGGCCGAGAGCCTGCGTCAGCAGGCCCGCCAGCTGGCGCAGGTGATCAGCGGCTTCCAGCTGCCGGCCTGAGGCCTTGCTGCGCTCAGTGCGCAGCCGCCGGGTCGATCGGCTCGTAGCGCTGGCCCTGCAGCAGCGCGATGGGCGAGCGCCAGTAGATATCGATGTTGTGCAGCGGGTCGGTGATGATCTTGCTCATCCAGGCCAGGCCCCAGGCCGGGCTGCGCAGGAAGCACAGCTGCAGCGTGCGCAGCAGCACGCCGCCCGTGCCCAAGGCCAGCCACAGCAGGCCCAGGTCGTGCCAGTAGCCGCTCAGGCCGAGCACGCCGACCGTGCCGGTGCTGGGCATGATCAGCCCGAACAGATCGCGCCGGGCCCACAGCAGCAGCGGCAGGGCCAGCCACACGCCAATCAGGATGGCCTTGCGCCGCATGTTGTAGCCGGCCTTGAAGCCTTCCTTGGCTTCGTAGCTGCAGCCGTTGATGGCGTCGTAGCCCTTGGGCTCGAAGAAGATGTGGCCGGACTGGCGGCTGACCATGCCCACGCACCAGCCCACGAGGGCGGCCGCGGCCGGGTCCACGAACAGCAGGCCGTAGGCCACCAGGAAGCTGATTGCGCTGACCAGGTGCAGCGTCTGGTTGATGCGGCACTGGTGGTAGTAGCGGTGGTCGTCCCAGCGCAGGGTGCGCAGCTTGGCGATGAAGTCATGCACGGTGTGTGGCTCCAGGAAATGTGACACCCCGCCAGCGTGACCACCGTGCGTGACGGTTCCGGGTCGTCTGCATGACGGCACCGTGGCATGGGCCTGGCTTCTGCGCCAGATCAAACGCCAGGGCGCGCGGCTGTGGGGTTTGTCGCAAACGCGCCAAGGTCCGCCGCGCGGGCACTGGCGCCAAGTGATTGATCTGTCTCAGGTTCTGCGGTCAGACCGGGTTGGCACCGAAGCTGCATGGTGAGTCACACCGCACCACGCTTGCACTGCGCCAGGAGGCCCCCATGTCCGCGTCGCTGAAAGCCAAGATCGCCCAGGTCCTTGATGAACCCGGTTGCGACAAGAACCAGGGCAAGAGCGAGAAGGAGCGCAAGAAGGGCTGCACCAAGCAGCTCACGCCGGGAGCTGCGGCGGGCGGCTGTGCCTTCGACGGCGCCAAGATCGCACTGCAGCCCATCGTGGACGTGGCCCACCTGGTGCACGGCCCCATCGCCTGCGAGGGCAACAGCTGGGACAACCGGCACAGCGCCTCCAGCGGTTCGCAGGTCTACCGCACCGGCTTCACCACCGACATCAACGAGTTGGACGTGATCTATGGCGGCGAGAAGCGCCTGTTCAAGTCCATCCGCGAGATCATCGAGAAGTACGACCCGCCGGCGGTCTTCGTCTACCAGACCTGCGTCACCGCGCTGATCGGCGATGACATCGAGGCCGTCTGCAAGCGGGCCACCGAGAAGTTCGGCAAGCCGGTCATCCCGGTCAACGCGCCGGGCTTTGCGGGCCCGAAGAACCTGGGCAACAAACTCGGCGCCGAGAGCGTGCTGGACTATGTCATCGGCACCGAAGAGCCCGAGACCACTACGCCCTACGACATCAACATCATCGGCGAGTACAACCTCTCGGGTGAGCTCTGGCAGATCAAGCCGCTGCTGGACGCGCTGGGCGTGCGCATCCTGTCCTGCATCTCGGGCGATGGCCGCTACCACGAGATCGCCACCGCGCACCGGGCCA
The DNA here is from genome assembly GCF_020387415.1 of Ideonella benzenivorans. Classification (GTDB taxonomy): domain Bacteria; phylum Pseudomonadota; class Gammaproteobacteria; order Burkholderiales; family Burkholderiaceae_C; genus Ideonella; species Ideonella benzenivorans. The sequence continues at coordinate 131,803 of NZ_JAGWCB010000020.1, forward strand.
AGGCCAACATGATGGTCTGCTCCAAGTCGATGATCAACATCGCCACGCGCATGCAGGACCGCTACGGCATCCCGTACTTCGAGGGCTCGTTCTACGGCATCTCGGACATGAGCACCACGCTGCGCGAGATCGCGCGGCTGCTGGTCGAGCGCGGGGCCGACCCGGAGCTGAAGGACCGCACCGAGGCGCTGATCGCGGCCGAGGAGGCGCGGGCCTGGGAGCGCATCCGCGCCTACCGCGAGCGCCTGGCCGGCAAGAAGGTGCTCTTGATCACCGGCGGCGTGAAGAGCTGGTCGGTCGTCTCGGCGCTGCAGGAGGCCGGACTGCAGGTGGTGGGCACCTCGGTGAAGAAGTCCACCAAGGAAGACAAGGACAAGATCAAGGAGATGTTCGGCGACCAGGCCGACGCCCACATGATCGACGACATGACCCCGCGCCAGATGTACGCCATGCTGCGCGAGGCCAAGGCCGACATCATGCTCAGTGGCGGGCGCAGCCAGTTCATCGCGCTCAAGGCCCGCATGCCCTGGATGGACATCAACCAGGAGCGCCACCATGCCTTTGCCGGTTACGAGGGCATGGTGACCATGGTGGCCGAGATCGAGAAGGCCCTGTTCAACCCGATGTGGGCGCAGGTGCGCACGCCGGCGCCCTGGGAGCTGGAAGACCCGCTGCTGCGCGAGCAGGACGCGGCGCAGCTGGCCAGCGAGGCGGCGCATTGAAGCAGGCCGTCACGGTGGACTTTGTCTCAAACCTTTCAAAGCCCGCGCAGGGGTTGTGGCCCGTGTGGTGCGCCAAGTCCTTGAATTCAAAGGACTTCATGGTTGGCACCAAACCTGCGATGGACTGACCGAACCCGCTTGTGCAGGAGTGCCCCATGGCCCATGTCAGCGAATCCAAGAAGGCGTGTGCGGTCAACCCGCTGAAGATGAGCCAGCCCCTGGGCGCGAGCTACGCCTTCATGGGCCTGCAGAGCTGCATGCCCGTCATGCACGGCTCGCAGGGCTGCACCTCCTTCGGCCTGGTGCTGCTGGTGCGCCACTTCAAGGAGGCCATTCCGCTGCAGACCACGGCGATGAACGAGGTCACCACCATCCTGGGTGGCTACGAGAACATCGAGAAGGCCCTCCTCAACATCCGCCAGCGGGCCAAGCCGCAGCTGATCGCCCTCTGCTCCACCGGGCTGACCGAGACCAAGGGCGACGATGTGGAGGCCTACATCGAGCTGGCCCGCCAGAAGCACCCCGAGCTGGCCGACACCGAGATCGTCTACGTCTCCACGCCCGACTACGTGGGCGCCTTCCAGGACGGCTGGGCCCATGCGGTCACCGCCCTGGTGAAGAACCTGCCCGAAGCCGGCCGCCCCACCGTGGCCGGCCGCGTGGCGGTGCTGCCGGGCGCCCACCTGACCCCGGGCGACCTCGAAGAGCTGCGCGAGATCATCGAATCCTTCGGTCTGACCCCGCTGATCGCGCCGGACGTCTCCGGCTCGCTGGATGGACACATCCCCGACGACTGGCTGGGCACCACGCTGGGTGGCACCCCGCTGGCCGATCTGAAGGCCCTGGGCACGGCCGAACACTGCCTGGCCCTGGGCGAGCAGATGCGCGAAGCGGCCGAGAAACTGCAGGCGCGCTGCGGCGTGCCCTTCACCTTGTTCGACCGCCTGACCGGCCTGACCGCCACCGACGCGCTGATGCAGCGCCTGTCCGAGCTCTCCGGCCGGCCGGTGCCCGCCAAGTGGCGGCGCCAGCGCAGCCAGCTGGTGGACGCGATGCTGGACGGCCATTTCCACTTCGGCAACAAGCGCGTGGCCATTGGTGCCGAGCCCGACCTGCTGTGGGACGCCGGCAGCTTCCTGGCCGAGATGGGGGTGGAGCTGTCGGTCTGCGTCACCACCACCCAGAGCCCGGTGCTGGCGCGCCTGCCCGCCAACGAGGTGGTGATCGGTGACCTGGAAGACCTGGAGCTGGCGGCCAAGGCGGCCGGCTGCGATGTGCTGATCACCCATGCGCACGGCCGCCAGGCGTCGGAACGCCTGGGCCTGCCGCTGTTCCGACTGGGCATCCCGATGTTCGACCGCATCGGCAATGCGCACATCTGCCATGTCGGCTACCGCGGCACGCGCAACTTCGTCTACGAGCTGGGCAACCTGTTCATCGACCTGATCCACCACCACCACGCCGACGACTGGCCGCTGCCGGCGCTGTCACTGGCCGCCGCCCAGGGGCAGGTGGCCGCGGCCATGCCCGGCGTGGCCCATGTGCCGGCCCAGATCCCCCGCGCACGCCCCGCCGACGCGGCGGCGTGACCCCCGATTCCATCCACCCGAGGAGCCTGCGATGAAAGTGGCTTTCGCAACCCAGGACGAGCAGCGTGTCGACGCCCACTTCGGCTGGGCCAAGCACCTGGCGATCTACGACGTGACGCCCGAGGGCTTCAGCTTCGTGCAGACCTTCCACTTCGGCGAGGACCTGGCCGAGGACGGCAACGAGGACAAGCTCGCGCCCAAGCTGGATGCCATCCACGACTGCGCCATCCTGTACGTGGCCGCCATCGGCGGCAGCGGCGCGGCCCGCGTGGTGGCCCTGAAGATCCACCCGATCAAGGTGCCCCAGCCCGAACCCATCCTGGACATCCTGGAAAAGCTGCAGGAGGTGCTCAAGGGCACCCCGCCGCCCTGGCTGCGCAAGGCGCTGACCCGGGGCCAGGAAGTGACCCACGACTTCGAGGAGTGAACCCATGACCGACGCCGTCGCCACCGAAGCCGCAGAGACCTCTGACGAGGCCCTGCTGCAAGACCCCTTCATCCGCGAGCTGGTCAAGCAGCTGCGGGCCCAGGACACCCATGGCACCTGGGAGGGCAAGCCCGACCTCAAGCTGCTGGAGCCCTACATCCTGACCGCCGAGGCGCGCAAGGCGCTGCCGATGATGGGCGATCCGGACCCCGAGACCCTCTGGCGCCTGGACCTGTTCCACAACGCCATCGGCCTGTGCATCGAGCGGGCCACCGGCTGCATGGTCAGCCCGATGATGAAGATGAGCCACGAGGGCTTCGGCCGCGCGGTGCTCACCACCGGCCGCCTGATCGTCGTCAACCGCTACCTGCGCGATGTGCACCGCTTCGGCTACCCCAGCCTGGCCAAGCTGGCCGAGACCGGCAACAAGCTGGTGGCCGAAGGCGTTGGCATGGTCGAAAAGTACAAGGAGGTGGCCACCTATGGCTGACATCGACACCCTCAAGACCGAGGTCAAGAAACTCAACGCCAAGGCCACCCAGGCCAAGATGGACCTGCACGACCTGTCCGAGGAACTGCCCACCAACTGGGAAAAGATCCTCGAGGTGGCGCAGACCGCCCACGATGCCCACGCCAAGCTGATGGCCGCGCGCAAGGCGCTGGCCGACGCCACCCCCGCCTGAGCCGGAGCCCCGCCATGTCTGCCTTTCACGTCACCCTGCCCAGCGGCGCCGACTGGACGCCCACCTTCGTGCAGGAACTCAACGAAGACAAGTGCATCGGCTGCGGCCGCTGCTTCAAGGTCTGCCCCCGCGGCGTGCTGGAACTGGTCGGCCTGACCGAGGACGGCGAACGCATCCACGTCGACCTGGACGACGACGAGGACGAGGAGTACGAGAAGAAGGTGATGACCATCGCGCATCAGGAGCTGTGCATCGGCTGCACCGCCTGCGCCAAGATCTGCCCCAAGAAGTGCTACACGCACGCCGCGGCCGAGGTCTGAGCCATGGCCCAGCCGGCACTGCGCACCGACTTCGCCGACCGCCTGGCCCGCCGGGGCGATGAGGTGGAGGACGTGCGCGGCCTGCTGCTGGCGCATGCCGACCCGGCCGCCGGCCCGGCCGAGATGGCCTGGCTGGTGGCGCAACTGGTGGCCGTGGCCTGCCTGGGCGACGACCACCTCTGGCAGGACCTGCGGTTGGCGCACCGCGGCGAGCTGGGCGCCTTGCTGCGCCATTGGTTCCCTTCGCTGGTGGCGCTGAACACCGGCGACATGAAGTGGAAGAAGTTCTTCTACCGTCAGCTCTGCCAGCAGGCGGAGATCCTGATCTGCAAGTCGCCCAGCTGTGCGGTCTGCTCGGACCACGCACAGTGCTTCGAGGCGCCTGAGGACGGCCAGGCGCTGGCCGGGCCGGCCCCGCTTGCGGGTGGTCGCCCGGTTCCTTTGCCGGGCAGCCCGTCCGTCCATTCCCACTGACGCTTCCCCCGGACCCGTGGGCAACCCGTGATCTGGCCCGCTGTTTGCTTGGACTTCGTTGTATACGTCAAAATACAGCGAATGTGGCAAACCCTACAGGCCCTGGACTGGGCACCGTTCTGGCTCTCGCTCAAAGTGGCTGGTGTGGCCACCGCGCTGGCCTGGGTGTTCGGCGTCGGGCTGGGGTGGGTGTTCGCCCGCACCCGCCTGCCGGGGCGCGGGCTGCTGGAGGCCATCTGCATGCTGCCGCTGGTGCTGCCGCCCACGGTCATCGGCTACGCCATCCTGCTGGCCGCCGGCCGGCGCAGCGCGATCGGCAGCTGGCTGCATGCCCACCTCGACTACTCGATCATCTTCAACTGGCATGGCGCTGTGGTGGCATCGGCCGTGGTGGCCCTGCCGCTGGTGCTCAAGTCCGCCAGCGCGGCCTTCGGGCAGGTGGACCGGCACCTGGAGGCCGCCGCCCGCACGCTGCGCCAGTCGCCCTGGTCGGTCTTCGTGCGGGTGACGCTGCCGCTGGCCGCGCCCGGGATCATCGCCGGCACGCTGCTGGCCTTTGCCCGGGCGATGGGCGAGTTCGGCGCCTCGCTGATGGTGGCCGGCTCCATCCCCGGCAAGACGCAGACGCTGTCGATGGCCATCTACGACGCGGTGCAGGCCGGGGAGGACGACATCGCCCTGGCCCTGGTGCTGGTGACCTCGGTGCTGTCGGTGTCGGTGTTGGTGTTGTCCAACTGGCTGCTGGCCCGCAAGCGCTGATCTTTCCTTGACCCTTCCCTTGGAGGTATCCCATGTCCTTTCGTGAAACCGCAGTGAGCCGGCGCGTGCTGGTGAGCGCCCTGGGCGCGCTGGCGCTGGGCCTGTCCAGTCTGGCGGCCTCGGCGCAGACGCTGACCGTCTCGGCCGCCGCCAGCATGACCAATGTGCTCAAGGACCTGGGCGCGAAATACGAGGCCGCCCACCCGGGGGTGAAGCTGCAGTTCAACTTCGCCGCCTCGGGCGTGCTGCTGCAGCAGATCAGCCAGGGCGCGCCGGTGGATCTGTTCATCAGCGCGGACGAGGCCACGGTGGACAAGGGCATCGGGCAGAAGCTGCTGGATGTCGACAGCCGCAAGACCCTGGCCTCGAACGCCGTGGTGCTGATCCTGCCGGCGCAGGATCCCCAGCCCATCACGGGCCTGGCGGACCTCTATGGCCCTGCCGTCAAGCGCATTGCCGTGGGCAAGGTGGCCAGCGTGCCGGCGGGGCGCTACGCCAAGCAGGCGCTGGAGTCGGTGCACCTGTGGAGCGCGCTGGAGCCCAAGTTCGTCTATGCCGACAGCGTGCGCCAGGTGCTGGACTATGTCTCGCGCGGTGAGGTGGACGCCGGCTTCGTCTATTCCACCGATGCAGCCATCATGGCCGACAAGGTCAAGGTGGTGATGACCGTGGGCGGCCACACCCCGGTGCGCTACCCGATGGTCCTGGTCAGCGAGAGCAAGCAGAAGGCACAGGCTGGCCAGTTCGCGGCCTATCTGCTGACCCCGGCGGCGCAGAAGGTGCTGGCTGCGGCTGGCTTTGGCAAGCCCTGAGCACGCGGGGCGTTCGGCATGATCGATGTGGACCTGAAGCTGACGGTGGCGGATCGCCATCGCCGCTTCGATCTGGCCATGCGCTTTGCCAGTGATGCACCGGTGGTGGCGCTGTTCGGCCCTTCCGGTGCGGGCAAGTCGCTCACGCTGCAGGCCATCGCCGGGCTGATCCGACCGCAGGCCGGGCATGTCCGCATCGGCGGGCGCACGCTGTACGACCAGCAGGCCGGTGTGGACCTGCCGGCCGCCCAGCGCGGCGTGGGCTATCTGTTCCAGGACTACGCGCTGTTTCCGCACCTCACCGTGCGGCAGAACGTGGGCTTCGGCCTGACCAGCTGGCGGCGGCGCCAACTGGGGGCGGCCGATGCCCGGCGGGTCGACGGGCTGCTGGAGACCTTCGGCCTGACCGCGCTGGCCGCCTCCCGGCCGGAGGGCTTGTCCGGCGGGCAGCGTCAGCGGGTGGCCCTGGCCCGCGCGCTGGCCTGCGAGCCCGCGCTGCTGCTGCTCGACGAGCCCTTCGCGGCCCTCAACCCCATGCTGCGGCAGAGCCTGCGCCAGGAGCTGGCCCTGGTGCGCCAGCGTTGGCGCATCCCGATGCTGCTGATCACCCATGACGTGGAGGACGTGCTGGCCCTGGCCGATGTGGCCTGCGTGGTCGAGCACGGGCAGGTGATCCGGGCGGTGGATGTGGGGCAGGGCATGGAGCGGGCGGCGGTGCACCGCTCGCTGGGGCTGGCGCCCCCGCCGCTCGAGGATGACCGCACCCGGGCCGTGCGCCGTCTGCTGGCCTTGCCGGGGGCGCTGTGAGCGCCGGGGCCGCGCTGTCCAGCGTCTGGGCCGGCGGTCTGGAGGATGACCGCTTGCGCGCGCTGCTGCGCGAGGATGCACCGCAAGGCGATCTGAGCAGCCGCGCCCTGGGCCTGGGGCGGCAGCCGGCGCGCATCACCTTCACCGCGCGGGGGCCGATGGTGGTGGCCTGCATCGAGGCCGCCGCCCGGCTGCTGCAGCTGTGCGGCGTGGTGGCGGTGCCGGCCGTGGGCAGTGGGGACCGTGCGGTGGCCCGGGCCCTGCTGCTGGAGGGCCATGGTCCGGCCGAGGGTGTCTTGCTGGGCTGGAAGGTGGCCCAGAATCTGGTCGAGTCGGCCTCCGGCATTGCCGGGGCGGCGGCGGCCATCGTCGACCGGCTGCGCGCGGCGGGGCTTGACACGCCGCTGGCCTGCACCCGCAAGGCACCGCCCGGCACCCACTGGTGGGCGGCCTGGGCGGTGGAGGCCGGTGGGGCGGTGATGCATCGCCTGGGGCTGTCGGAAACGCTGCTGGTCTTCCCGGAACACCGGGCCCTGCTGGCCGGCCAGGATGTGGCTGCGCGGCTGCAGGCACTGCGGCGCCAGCAGCCCGAAAAGCGCTTGGTGGTGGAGACGGCCGATCCCCAGGAGGCCCTGCACCTGGCCCGACTGGGCGTGGACGTGCTGCAGCTGGAACGCTTTTCGCCGGCGGCGTTGGCCGAGTTGCGGGCGGCCCTGTGGGCCGAATCGCTGACCACGCGCCTGGCCCCGGCCGGCGGGGTGACGCTGGACAACGCGCTGGACTATGCCCGTGCCGGGGCCGACCTGCTGGTCAGCTCGGCCCCCTATTTCGCCCGGCCCGCCGATGTGAAGGTGGGCATCACCCCCGTGCCCGGCGACGGAGGCCTCAGCCCTTGACACCCACCAGCACCGAACCGGCCTTGAACAAGGCGGTGACCGGCGAGCCCACGACGAGCGCCAGATCGTCCACGGCACCGTTGGTGACGATGCTGGAGATCTCTGCCCCCCCGGGCAGCTTGACCGAGACCGCCGCATTGACCGCGCCCTTGTGGATGGCCGACACCGTGCCGCTGAGCTGGTTGCGCGCACTGAACTTCCAGCCGGCGATGTCGGTGGCCAGCAGCACCAACGGGGCCTTCACGAAGGCCACGGCCGGGGCGCCGACCTTCAGACCCAGGCTGTGCACGCTGCCTTCGGTGATGGCCGCCACCAGGGTCTCGCCGGTGGTCAGGCGGAAGTCGACCTCGGCATTCACCGGGCCTTCCTTGACCGCGGCGATGGTGCCTTCGAATGCATTGCGGGCGCTGATCTTCATGGGAGCCTCCTTGGCAGTCGATGGAGAGCCGGACAGGTATGCCGGCCTCCCGGCATCTTGCGCCCCAGCGTTTTCCCTCGTCCAGCCCAACGCATGAACCGCCCCACCGACACCGCTTTCGGACGCCTGCAGGCCCGGCTGCAGATCGACACCCCGTTGGGGGCCTTCCTGGGCGAGCAGCGCATTGCCTTGCTGGAGGCCATTGGCCTGCAGGGCTCGATCGCTCGGGCGGCCAAGGTGGTGGGCCTGAGTTACAAGGCGGCCTGGGAGGCGGTGGACGACATGAACAACCTCTCCACCGAGGCCCTGGTGCTGCGGGTGGCGGGCGGGCCGCGCGGCGGCGGCACCACGCTGACGGCGCATGCGCTGCGGCTGATCGCGTTCTACCGGGCCTTGCAGGCCGAACACCAGGCCACCTTGCAACGCCTGCAACAGGTGCTGGCCGGGCCGGCGCAGGCCGTGCCGGCGGACGATGCGCTGGCCTACCGTCGGCTGCTGCACCGCTTCTCGCTGCAGACCAGTGCCCGCAACCAGTTCGTGGGGACCGTGCAGCGGGTGCTGGCCGACGAGGTGGAGGCCCGGGTCTGGCTGGATCTGGGCAGTGGCCTGACGTTGGAAGCGCTGGTCACGACCGAATCGGCCGAGCGCCTGAAGCTGGGCCAAGACCAGGAGGTGCATGCGCTGGTGAAGTCCGGCGCCGTGGGCCTGTGGGGCCCCGAGGGGGAGCGGCCCGAGGGGCTCAACCACTACCCTGGGGAGATCACCCGCTGCGCCTGGGGGCAGCGCAAGGCCGACATCACGGTGGCCCTGGCCGGCCACCACCTGCAGGCGACCTCGGTGCTGTCGGTGGCCTGCGCCCGGGATCTGGGGTTGACGCCCGGTGGGCAGATCGTGGTGGGCTTCAGGCCGGCGGATGTGCTGCTGGCGGTGGCGGCCTGAACCAGCCGCGCACCTCCTCGAAGGGATAGCGCCGCAGCGGCAGGCGGCGCGCGCGCGGCGCCAGCAGGTGGATGGACAGGGGCTCGGCCCAGCGCCAGAGGTCGGCCCGCAGCCAGTCGGGCAAGCCCACGTCGTCGAAGCTGTGCCACAGCTGCACCAGCCAGATCTCCCGCCCCACTTCGTCGAGCAGCACCGGCAGGCCTGCGCCGGCCTGCAGCCGGCTGTGTCGCTCGCTGTAGTAGAGCGGACCGCCGCAGGACTCGATCACGAAGTCGGCCACCCGGTCGGCCACGCAGTCGAAGCAGTCCTGCACCTCGTCGAGCAGCGGCGTCAGCTGCAGCCGCGTCATGTGCCGGTGCACCAGCCGGCGCAGGCCCCCTTCGCCGCACAGGGCCAGCACGCTGTGGGCCGGGGGCGGCACCTCGGGCAGCGGCGCGGGCATGGGCCAGACGCCTGGCGCGTCCGTCGACGGGGGCGGGCTCTCCTGGCGGACTGGCCAGCGCAAGGTGGCTCGGCAGGCGTGATCGCAGGGGCGCCAGCGGGCCGGGCTGGTGGGGTCGGGAGGATGCATGGAGGCCATGAGGGGATCGCGCTTGTCGCGTTTGTCAGGCTTGTCGCAATGGCGGGGCCTCAGCCCCCGGTCAGCGGGGCCGGGGCCTGTCGCGGGCCCTCGCGCAGCACGCGGGGGCGGCAGCTGTCCAGGCGGTCCATCCGGTCCAGCACGGTCAGCCACTGGCCGTTCTGCAGACGCCAGGCGATGCGGCGCTCCCGCAGCACCGCCACTTCCAGCGGGAATTCGTCGATGTCGAAGCGATCTTCCGTCACCGTGTGGGTGTGGCGCAGGTAGCAGCGCTGGCCCTGGGCATCGAGCCCCACCACCATGCGCGCATGGGCCAGGCCGTCCTCATGGGCCTCGTAGCGGGTGGGGACGATCACCTGGCCGGCATAGTCGACCGGCAGCTCGTCCAGCCATTGCAGGGGATCGGTGAAGGGTTCAGCCATGGCGCACCTCCAGGGCATGCAGGGCCTGGGCGTCCAGGTCGATCCGGACCGCCTGCCCGATCCGCGGGCGCCAGCGCTCCGCCTCGGCTGCCGACAGCGGCAGGCGCAGGAACTGCCAGCCCGCCAGGGCCAGGACGGCCTCCGCACCGTCGGCGGCGACATGGATGCCGCGCAGACAGGCGGTCTGCCAGGGGGAGACATGCGGGACAAGGGACATTGGGGGCTCCTTGTTTCGTTATATACAAAACACTATAGCGAGACAACAACAGGCAATCCCCATGCCAGACCAGCGCTCCTCAGGTGCCCCGGCGGTGCCCGGCCCTGATGTTTTCCTGATGGCGGTCCGGTTATGGTTCGGTTCATGGCAGAGCTTGCAGACAGGGACACGCAGGGCCGCGGCTGGCGGAGCGCGCTGGCCTTGCTCGTCTGGCTGGGGGGCTGGGCGCTGGTGCTGGGGTTCCAGGCCCGCCTGGACCTGGCCAACGAGGCGCTGATCCTGGTGGCGGCCGGTGCGCTGTCGGCCGTCTGGCTGCCGGTGTGGGGCGCCCTGGGCCTGGGCCTGGTCGGCATGGTTGCTTTCAACTGGCGCTTCGTGCCGCCACGCGACACGCTGCAGGTGGACAGCACCCAGAATCTGGGGCTGCTGCTGGGCATGCTGGCGATCACCGTGGAGGTGAGCCTGCTGCTGGCAGCGCAGCGCCGACAGGCCGGTCTGGCCCGCCGTCAGGCCCAAGACGCAGAGGCGCTGCGGGCCTGGAGCGACCGGCTGCGTGAGAGCCCCGACCCGCAGGCTTTGCTGCCGGAACTGGTGCACCGGCTGGAGACCGCCGTGGACGCGCCAGTGGCCCTGCTGGCGTGGCGCGAGGCGCCTCGGTGGCCCTTGGAGGAAGCGGCCCTGCAGACGCTGGGCGCACCCGTGGACGAGGAGGCGGGCGCGGCCCTGCGACACACCTTGGCCGAGGGCCGCCCCATGGGGCCGGGCACGGGCTACCACGACGGACTGGGTTTCTGGGTGCTGCCAATGCGCGGCACCGGGGTGGCCCAGGGGGCGGTGGCCGTGTTCGGCCAGGCCGTCGAGGGGGACGGCCAGGCCCTGCGGCAGCACCTGCAGTCCCTGTGCGATCTCTGGGGTGCGGCACGCCAGCGGGCCCGCGCCGAAGCCGACGAGCAGGCGGCCCGCGAGCGCGAACAGACCCAGTGCGTGCGCAACGCCCTGCTGGCCGCGGTCTCGCACGACTACCGCACCCCGCTGGCCACCATCCTGGGCGCGGCCTCCTCGCTGCAGACACAGGGCGAACGCATGACCGCCACGCAGCGCGAGCGCCTGGCCCACACCATCGTTGAGGAGACCGAGCAGCTGGGGCGCCTGACCGACAACACCCTGCAGCTGGCCCGCCTGGAGGCACCCGGGCTGCGGCTGCACCTGGACTGGGAGTCGGCCGAGGAGGTGGTCGGTGCGGTGTTGCACCGGGTGCGGCGCCGGCCGGGCGGCGAGCGGGTCAACGGCCGGGTGGAACCGGATCTGCCGCTGCTGCGTTGCGATGCGCTGCTGCTGGCCCAGTTGCTGGACAACCTGGTGGACAACGCCTTGCGCTACAGCCCGCCCGCATCGCCGATCGAGGTGCTGGCCCGCCAGCAGGACGGGCAGGTGGTGCTGGCCGTGCGGGACCGGGGGCCCGGGGTGCCCGCCGCCTGGCGGGACAAGGTGTTTGAACCCTTCCAGCGCGGCCCGGGTATCGGGGCGGATGGGGCCCGGGCGGGCGCGGGGGTTGGGCTGGCGGTGTGCCGGGCCATTGCCCGTGCCCATGGGGGCGAGATGCGCGTGCGACGGCGGGCCCACGGAGGCTGCGCGTTGGAGTGCTGGCTGCCCGTGGCCAGACAGCCCGCCCCGCCCGAAGCGGAGGTGTGGTCATGAGCCAGCGGGTGCTGCTGGTCGAGGACGACCGCGAGCTGCGCACGCTGTGGTGCGAGGCCCTGGCCCTGGAGGGGCACGCGGTCCAGACCGCGGCCAGCCTGGCCGAGGCCCTGGCCCTGTGGCGCCACGGCGGGACGGCCCGCCCCGAGCTGGTCATCCTGGACCTGGGCTTGCCCGATGGCGAGGGCGCTGACTTCCTGGCCACCGTGCGGCGGGAGGGCGCCGTGCCGGTGCTGGTGGTCTCGGCGCGCCAGGCCGATGAGCACAAGATCGGGCTGCTCGATGCCGGCGCGGACGACTACCTGGTGAAACCCTTCAGCGTGGGCGAGCTGCTGGCCCGCATGCGGGTGGCCTGGCGCCACCGGGGCACCACCGTGGCGCCGGCGGCCCTGACTTACCGCCATGGAGCGCTGGCGATCGATCTGGCCAGCCGGCGGGTGACGCGCGGCGGCGAGCCGGTGCACCTCACACCGACGGAGTTCAAGCTGCTGGCCCGGCTCGTGCGCAGTGCCGGGCAGGTCGTCACCCACCGTCAGCTGCTGTCCGATGTCTGGGGGGCCGAGTGCGTGGAGCAGACTCAGTACCTGCGGCTCTACATGGGGCAGTTGCGGGCCAAGCTGGAGGAGCAGGCCTCAGCCCCGCGTTGCTTGCTCACCGAGCCCGGGGTGGGCTACCGTCTGGTCGATGTGGAGGATGAACCACTGGCCTGAACCGGCTCCCCGGGGCTTATGCCTTCCTGATCCCTGTCGCGGCACACTGACACCATGAGCACAGACATCTCCCACGAAGCTTCCCCCCCCCACCCGGGAGGGGCCCACGGTCCCCTGGGTGCCCTGGTGCTGGGGGCCATCGGCGTCGTCTACGGCGACATCGGCACCAGCCCGCTCTACACGATGGCGGAGGTGTTCTCGCCGGCCAACGGCGTGCCGCTGACGCCCGAGGCGGTGACGGGGGCGGTGTCCACCCTGTTCTGGGCCCTGATGTTCGTGGTCACGCTCAAGTACGTGGTGCTGATCCTGCGGGCTGACAACCGCGGCGAAGGCGGCATCCTGGCGCTCACCGCGCTGGCGGCCCAGGCGGTCGGTGGCCGGCCGGGGCGGCGCGCGGTGCTGCTGATGCTGGGCGTGTTCGGCGCCACGCTGTTCTATGGTGACAGCATCATCACGCCAGCCATCTCGGTGCTGGGGGCGGTCGAGGGGCTGTCCGTCGTGGCGCCGGGGCTCTCGCGTGCGGTGCTGCCCTTGTCGCTGGTGGTGCTGGTGGCCTTGTTCGCCATGCAGCGCCGGGGCACGGCGTCGGTCGGGCGGCTGTTCGGCCCGGTCATCGTGGTCTGGTTCCTAACGTTGGCCGCCACCGGCCTGTGGCAGATCCTGAAGGCGCCGGCCATCCTGGCGGCGCTCAATCCCGTGCACGCGCTGCATTTCCTGCTGGAGCGGGGCTGGCATGTGTTCGCCGCACTGGGCGCCATCGTGCTGGCGCTGACCGGGGCCGAGGCGCTGTATGCCGACATGGGGCACTTTGGCCGCCGGCCCATCCAGCTGGCCTGGACCGGCCTGGTGCTGCCCGCGCTGGCGCTGAACTACCTGGGCCAGGGGGCCCTGCTGCTGCAGGAGCCGGCGGCGCTGGCCAGTCCCTTCTTCCACATGTTCCCGGACGCCTGGCGGCCCGCGGCGGTGGTGCTGGCCACCCTGGCGGCCATCATCGCCTCGCAGGCGGTGATTTCCGGCGCGTTCTCGATGACGCGCCAGTCCATGCTGATGGGCTTTCTGCCGCGCATGGCGGTGCGCCACACCTCGGCCCGGGAGCAGGGGCAGATCTACATGCCGCTGGTCAACTGGCTGTTGCTGGCGGGCGTGCTGGCGGCGGTGCTGGCGTTCCGCAGCTCGGCGGCGCTGGCCGGGGCCTATGGCGTGGCGGTGACGCTGACCATGCTGATCACCACCGTGCTGGCCTATGTCGTGGTCAGCAAGGTCTGGCGCCTGCCGGTCTGGGCGGTGGTGCCGGCCACCGCGCTGTTCCTGACCGTGGACCTGGCGCTGTTTGCCGGCTGCGCCCTCAAGTTCACCGACGGCGGCTGGTTCCCGCTGGCCATGGCCGGTCTGTTCTTCACCGTCATGAGCACCTGGCGGCACGGCCGCGTCCTGGTGCTGGAGGCCATCCGCCGCGAGGGGCTGGACCTGCTGCCCTTCGTGCAGGAGATGTCGGCCAGCCCTATGCCCCGGGCCGCCCGGGTCGCGGTCTACGCGGTGGCCGATCCCACCACCGTGCCTCAGGCCATGCTGCACAACCTCAAGCACAACCAGGTGCTGCATGAGCGCAATGTGATCCTGAACGTGCGCTTTGCCGACCAGCCCTGGGTGGACGAATCCGAGCGGGCCACGGTGGAGCTGCTGGCGCCGGGGTTCTGGCGCGTGCTGCTGGTGTTTGGCTTCATGGAAACACCGGACGTGCCCCATGCGCTGGCCCAGTGTGGCGCGCAGGGCCTGGAGGTGCCGTTGTTCGAGACCAGCTACTTCCTGAGCCGAGAGACGGTGGTGTCCACGCCCGGTGGTGGCATGGCCGCCTGGCGCGAGCGCCTGTTCGCCACCCTCAGCCGCAATGCGGGCAATGCCGCCCACTTTTTCCAGCTGCCCGACAACGCGGTGGTCGAGCTGGGGACCCGGGTGCAGATCTGACCGGCCCCGGTGCCCTGCCGTCGGTCAGGGCACCAGCACGGCCGCGCCCACCAGCTCGCCTGCCCGCAGCTGGCGCAGCGCCTCGTTGGCCTCGGTGAGCGGGAACACCGTGGTGGTCACCTCCAGCTGCAGCGTGCGGGCGGCGGCCAGGAACTCCTCGCCGTCAGCACGGGTGAGGTTGGCCACCGAGCGGACCTGGCGCTCCTCCCACAGCAGGCGGTAGCGAAAGGCCGGGATGTCGCTCATGTGGATGCCGGCGCACACCACCGTGCCGCCCTTGCGCAGCTGCGCCAGCGAGATCGGCACCAGCGCGCCCACCGGCGCGAAGATCAGGGCCGCGTCCAGCGGCTCGGGCGAGGGCTCGTCGGAGCCGCCGGCCCAGACGGCACCCAGCGAGCGGGCCAGGGCCTGCGCGGCGGTGTCGCCCGGCCGGGTGAAGGCCAGCACCCGCCGGCCCTGCTGTCGCGCCACCTGGGCGATCAGGTGAGCGGCAGCACCAAAGCCGTACAGGCCCAGGGTCTGGGCGTCGCCCGCCATGCGCAGCGCGCGCCAGCCGATCAGGCCGGCACACATCAGCGGCGCGGCATGCACATCGTCCAGCGGCACGTCCTCCAGCGAGAAGCAGTACTGCGCGTTGGCGATGACCTGGGTGGCGAAGCCGCCGTCGCGCAGATAGCCGGTGAAGACAGGCGTGTCGCAGAGGTTCTCCTGCCCGTGGCCGCAGTAGAAGCAGTGGCCGCAGGTGCCGCCCAGCCAGGGCACGCCCACGCGCTCGCCCAGGCGCAGGCCGCTGACGCCGGGGCCCAGCGCCTCCACAGTGCCGACGATCTCATGGCCGGGCACGATGGGCAGCGGCCCCGGGGGCAGGTCGCCATCGACCACATGCAGGTCGGTGCGGCAGACGGCACAGGCCCGCACCGCCAGCCGCACCTCGCCCGGGCCGGGTTCCGGCTGTGGGCGTTGTTGGGGCACCAGGGGCTGGCCGATCGCCGGCAGGGTCATCGCAAGCATCACGCACTCCATGCGAGGGGATGCGACGATTGTGCGACGGACCCGGTCAGCGAGTGTGGCGCTGGCGCAGGTCCTCGGGGGTGTTGACGTTCAGGAAGGCGGGGCCGTCGTCGAACGCCACCTCCACGGTGGCGTGGCGGGCCAGCCAGTCGCGTACCCGCCGGCCGCCCTGCTGCAGGTAGAGCGCCAGGTCGTCCTTCAGCCGCACCTGCAGCAGGCAGAACACCGGGTGCAGCTTGGGCGCCCAGTGGCCGGCCTCGTCGGGCGCGGGGGCCACGGCCACCGCCAGGTCGGCACCGGCTGTCTGGACGGCATCGACCAGCCGGGCCACCACGTCGCCGGGGAAGTCCGGACAGTCGCAGGGCACGCTGGCCAGCCAGGGCGTGTCGGCATGGGTCAGGCCGGTCAGCAGGCCGGCCAGAGGGCCGGGCTGATCGGGCAGAGTGTCCGGCCAGACCGGCACGCCCAGCGCGCGGTAGGCCGCCAGATGGCGGTTGGCGCTGAGGCCGATCGGGCCCACCTGCGGCCGCAGCCGTTCCAGGGCCCGTGCCGCCAGCGGTTGGTCGTGCAGGGGCAGCAGCCCCTTGTCTTCGCCCCCCATGCGCCGGCCCCGGCCACCGGCCAGCACCAGCCCGGTGATGGCCTCGCGGGGGATGGCGCTGGGCGATGTG
Source organism: Ideonella benzenivorans (assembly GCF_020387415.1). Taxonomy (GTDB): domain Bacteria; phylum Pseudomonadota; class Gammaproteobacteria; order Burkholderiales; family Burkholderiaceae_C; genus Ideonella; species Ideonella benzenivorans. The sequence continues at coordinate 147,923 of NZ_JAGWCB010000020.1, forward strand.
GGCGCCACCTCAGGTGTTCTTCGAGACGGTGATGGTCGGGAACTTGGACGAAAAGTCCTTGGCCCGCTGTGCCACCGTGACCGCCACCTGGCGGGCAACGGCCTTGTACAGACCGGCGATCTCGCTGTCCGGCGCGGCCAGCACGGTGGGGTGGCCGGCGTCGGCCTGTTCACGGATCGAGCGGTTGAGCGGCAGGGCGCCCAGGTAGTCCACGCCGTACTCGGCCGCCATGGTCTTGCCACCATCCACGCCGAAGATGTGTTCGGTGTGGCCGCAGTGGGGGCAGCAGTAGACGGCCATGTTCTCGACGATGCCGAGGATGGGCACGCCCACCTTCTCGAACATCTTCAGGCCCTTCTTGGCGTCCAGCAGGGCGATGTCCTGCGGCGTGGTGACGATGACCGCGCCGGTGATGGGCACGCGCTGGCTCAGCGAGAGCTGGATGTCGCCGGTGCCGGGGGGCATGTCCACCAGCAGGTAGTCCAGTTCCTTCCAGTTCGTCTGGCGCAGCAGCTGGTCCAGGGCCTGGGTGGCCATCGGGCCGCGCCAGATCATGGCCTCGTCCGGGGCGACCAGGAAGCCGATCGAGTTGACCTGCACGCCGTGGTTCTGCAGCGGCTCCATGCTCTGGCCGTCCAGGGATTCGGGCCGCTGGCCGGACAGGCCCATCATCATGGGTTGGCTGGGGCCGTAGATGTCGGCGTCCAGGATGCCGACCCGGGCCCCTTCGGCGGCCAGCGCCAGGGCCAGGTTGACGGTGGTGGTGCTCTTGCCCACGCCGCCCTTGCCAGAGGCCACGGCGATGATGTTCTTCACCCCGGGCAGCAGGGCCACGCCGCGCTGCACCTGGTGCGGGGTGATCTCGCTGCGGATGTCGATCTCGACCGGGCCGGTGAGGCCGGCCTGGCGCAGGGCACCGGTCAGCTGCTGGCGCAGGCTGTCGTGCAGGCTGCGGGCCGGGTAGCCCAGCACCAGCTCGAAGCCGACGCCCTCGCCACCGAGCTTCAGGTTCTTGATCTGCCGGGTGCTGACGAAGTCCTTGCCCGTCAACGGGTCGATGACGGTCTGCAGGGCTTGGAGGACGGCGGGTTCGGTCAGGGCCATGGCGTCGGGTGCGCAGGTTCGTGGAGTGGACAACGGCCCCACAGTCTAGCGAGGGGGCAACACCCGTGCAGCCCGCGGGGCTGAAGCCCCGGGGCGGTGCTCAGCGCAGGAACAGGCGGTAGATCGGGTTGTCCGTCTCGTCCACGCAGGGGTAGGCCAACCCGTCCAGGAAGGCCTTGAAGGCCTTCTTGTCGGACTTGGGCACTTGCATGCCGACCAGGATGCGGCCGTAGTCGGCGCCCTGGTTGCGGTAGTGGAACAGGCTGATGTTCCAGTCCGGGCTCATGGCCGACAGGAAGCGCATCAGCGCGCCCGGCCGTTCCGGGAACTCGAAGCGGTAGATGCGTTCGTCCTCAGCCAGGTCGCTGCGGCCGCCGACCATGTGGCGCACGTGTTCCTTGGCCAGTTCGTCGTGGGTCAGGTTGACGGTGGCAAAGCCCTGGCGCTGGAAGCTGCGGGCGATCTTGTCAGCTTCTTCCGGCTTGTTGATCGAAACGCCGACGAACACGTGACCATGTTGCGCATCCGAGATGCGGTAGTTGAACTCGGTGACGCTGCGCGAGCCCACCAGCTCGCAGAAGCGGCGGAAGCTGCCGCGCTCCTCGGGCATGGTGACGGCGAACAGGGCCTCGCGCTGCTCACCGTATTCGGCCCGCTCGGCGACGAAGCGCAGGCGGTCGAAGTTCATGTTGGCGCCGCAGGCGATGGCCACGAAGGTCTGGCCCTTGCACTTGTGGGTGGCCACGTACTGCTTGATGCCGGCGATGCCCAGCGCGCCCGCCGGTTCCACGATGCTGCGGGTGTCCTGGAAGATGTCCTTCATCGCCGCGCACAGCGCGTCGGTGTCCACCAGAATGAAATCGTCGACCAGTTCGCGGGTCAGGCGGAAGGTTTCCTCGCCCACCAGCTTCACGGCGGTGCCGTCCGAGAACAGGCCGACATCGCTCAGCGCGACACGCCGGCCGGCCTTGACCGAGCGCGCCATCGCGTCGGAATCGACCGTCTGCACGCCGATCACCTTGATCTCGGGCCGAACGGCCTTGATGTAGGCCGCGACGCCGGAGATCAGGCCGCCGCCGCCGATGGCGACGAAGACCGCGTCGATCGGGCCCTGGTGCTGGCGCAGGATCTCCATCGCGATGGTGCCCTGGCCGGCGATCACGTCCGGATCGTCGAAGGGGTGGACGAAGGTGAGGCCCTGCTCCTGCTGCAGTTCGACCGAGCGGGTGTAGGCGTCGGAATAGCTCTCGCCCGCCAGCACCACCTCGCCGCCCAGCGCGCTCACGGCGTCGATCTTCAGCTTGGGCGTGGTGGTGGGCATCACGATGACGGCGCGGCAGCCCAGGCGCTTGGCGCTCAGGGCCACGCCCTGGGCGTGGTTGCCGGCCGAGGCGCAGATCACGCCGCGCTTCAGCTGCTCGGGCGTCAGGTGCGCCATCTTGTTGTAGGCGCCGCGCAGCTTGAAGCTGAAGACCGGCTGCAGGTCTTCGCGCTTGAGCAGCACCTGGTTGCCCAGGCGGCGGCTCAGGGTGCGGGCCGCATCCAGCGGGGATTCGATCGCCACGTCATAGACCTGGGCGGTCAGAATCTTGCGGAGGTAGTCAATGCGGCTGGGCGCCTTGCTGCGGGGGGACGTTGCTTTCTGGGGCGCGCGCGAGCTGCGGCGCGCCGGGGTGGCGCCAGCCATGGGAATCTCCTGGGTGCGGTGTGGACAAGGAATGTCGCATCGCCCGGTGTGTGTCCAGGCGGTGTCCAAGGACCGCAGGGTAGTCGGCCGGAACCGCCCAGAAAAAAGCCCGGAGCCGCGAAGCTCCGGGCTGAATCCACCAATGGAGGAGGTGGAGGAGACAACCGGGGCATTGATCGGTAAACCATCAATGCGATGGCAATCAGTGTACACCCGGGGGATGTTGCATCGCAATGACGGTTGTGTTCTCCCGGATACAGCTCGCACGGACCGTGAGGAATTGCCGGGTTGCAGATAATGCCGTCCCTGAGGGGTTCGGTGCCGAGTCCCGTTGGCGATCAAGGAACGAGAACGATGGAGTGCACGATCCACTGGGTGCCGGATGCCGGCATGGCGATGATGGCAGTGACCGGCAGCGGCCACACGCTGGTGATGGATGGTGCACCCGAGGGGGGAGGGCGCAACCTGGCGCCGCGGCCGATGGAGACACTGCTGGCCGGGGCCGGTGGCTGCACGGCCTATGACGTGGTGCTGATCCTGCAGCGTGGGCGGCACCAGGTGAGCGACTGTTCGGTGCAGCTCAAGGCCGAGCGCGCCGAGACCGATCCGAAGGTGTTCACCCAGCTGCACCTGCACTTCGTGGTGACCGGCAAGGGATTGCCGGAAGCCGCTGTGGCACGGGCCGTGGCGCTGTCCCATGAGAAGTACTGCTCGGCCACCGCCATGCTGGGGCAGACCGCAGAGATCACGACCAGCTTCGAGGTGCGGGAAGCGACCTGACCCTCAGACCTCAGAGGTAGTGAGCGGTGGTGGTCATGACCTTGGCCGCCGCCCGCATGGCCTGACGCACCGGCCAAGGCAGGGGGCGGCCGCCCGCCTTGGCGGCAGCCTCGGCATGACGGGCTTCGTCGTCCTTCATCTGGGTCACGACGGCCCGTGAGGCCACGTCGTGTTCTGGCAAGCGGTTCAGATGGTCGGCCAGATGGGCCCCGACCTGACGTTCAGTCTCGATCACGAACCCCAGGCTCCAGCGGTCGCCCGCCTTGGCGGCGAGGCTGCCCAGGGCAAAGGCCCCGGCATACCAGAGTGGATTGAGCCAGCTGCGGTGGGCGCCCAACTCCTCCAGACGACGGGCCGTCCAGGCCAGATGATCGGTCTCTTCCTGGGCCGCCTGGCGCAGATGGTCGCGCTGCGCGGGGTCCCGGGCCCCCAGGGCCTGCGCCTCATAAAGGGCCTGGGCACAGACCTCCCCCACATGGTCGACCCGCATCAAGGCACCGGACAGGCGTTGCGCTTCGGGTGACAGGGCTGGGTCGTTGACCAGATCGCGGGCCGGGCTGGGGCGCCGGGCCTGTGCGCCGCCAGACACGGTGCGCAGCATGGTGTCGGCCGCGATGATCCACGCATCAAGGGCAGGGCTCATGGCAGAAATGACCAGTGGGTCTTCTTCTTGGGTCTTGGGCGCAAAACGAGAACCGACTGGTAGTAATACCTAGATATGCGATAGGATTATGACATTGCAGCTACAGCGGATGGCCGTTGTGCATCGGCAACGCCTGTTGCCGCCAGTCGCCGAAACCTTTGCCAGCGCCCCAGGCCTCTGGTGCAATAGCGTCAGCTTCCGCAAAGGGGCGTCCACCCGCTGCGCCATGGTTTCTGCCCAGCGTTTGATGGCAGTGCAATGAATGGCGCTGTTGGCGTGTCGACGAAGGCCGGTGGAATCTCTCGTTCTCACACACTGGAGAAAGTTGCAATGAAAAAATCCCTCCTCGCTCTCGCCGTTCTGGGCGCTTTCGCTGGCGTTGCCTCTGCCCAATCGTCCGTGACCATCTACGGCCGCGTGGACCAAGAGTTTGCCAAGCCCGCTGCCTCGAAGGACAAGCAGATCGCCGATAACGCCAGCCGTCTGGGCTTCAAGGGCACGGAAGATCTGGGCAATGGCCTGTCGGCCGTGTTCCGCTTCGAACATGGCTTCAGCGCGGACACCGGCGCTGCTTCCGATCCCTTCTGGAATCGCTATGCGATGGTCGGTCTGTCCTCCGCCAAGTACGGCACCCTGACCCTGGGTCGTCTGGAAAACGGTGCCTGGGACGTGGAATCCTCGTTCGATCCGTTCGCCGGTGAGGCCTATGCCAACCTGCGTGACGTTGGCTCCACGCTGCAAACCTCTTCCTGGGATGCGGCGAAGGCCACCACGTTGGATGCCCGCCGTGTGAACAACGCGGTCCGTTACGACATCGCCTACCAAGGCTTCAAGGGCTCGGCCTCGATCGGCGAAGCCACGGCTGAAGACAAGCCCTGGGCCGTCGGTGGTTCCTACACCGCGGGTCCTCTGTACGTCGGCGCTGGCTACGAAAAGCTGTCGGCTGACAAGGCCAAGATGTGGATCGTCGGTGCCACCTACGACTTCGGCATGGCCAAGGCCTACGCCAACTACGCCGCGGGCACCAACGCTGCGGACCGTGACGTGAAGGGCTTCCTGGTGGGCGCGACCGCTCCTTACGGTGCCTTCGTGTTCAAGGCGGGCTACGCTCAGTCCAAGGTTGAGCTGGCCTCTGGCGACCAAGTGGTCAAGAAGGGCAGCCTCGGCGCCGACTACAACCTGTCCAAGCGCACCAAGCTGTACGCCGACTACATCCGCGCCGCTGGCGACATGGTGGATGGCGGCACGGCCGACAAGAACAAGAACGGCTACGAACTCGGCCTGCGCCACACCTTCTGATGGCGTTCACTGGCCTTCGGGCCAGTGTGCAGCCTGCAGATGGCTAAAAGCCGCCCCTCGGGGCGGCTTTTTTCATGGGGCGGGCTGCGAACCGGGGGGCGAGGCAGTCTTCGCCGCGTGTTTGGCCGGTGGTGGGGCTTGATCGGGATGCACCAGGGGGGCGCGTTGGCCGCAGGCGGCCAGCAACAGAGCGGCTGCGCAGCAGAGTGTCCAGGTCGGGAACAGGGGTCGCATGGAATGCCTCGAAATGCGGAAGATTACACTGGCCAAACTATCTTCGACCAACTGCATCAGCCAGCCATCATGACGGCCTTTCCTCTTTCGGATTTGGAGTATCACCAACTCGCCACCCGGGTTCTGGATGTCGTGGAGTCGCAAATCGACCAATGGCTGGATCAGGATGTGGTGGACATCGACACCCACCGGACGGGTGGGCTGCTGGAATTGTCGTTTGAGAACGGCAGCAAGATGGTGCTGAACACCCAGCCACCGTTGCAGGAAATCTGGCTGGCGGCCAAGGGGGGCGGTTATCACTATCGCCACGAGCTTGGCCGTTGGGTGGACACCCGGGATGGGACTGAACTCTTCGCCAGTCTGTCTCAGCACGCCTCGGCTCAGTCGGGGCGGTCACTGATCTTCCAGGCGCCCTGAGGGCGCGTCTCGCTCAGCGGAACAGGTCGAGGATGCCCTTCTTCTCGTCCTCCGTCGGAGGGTGGGGAAGGTGCTCATCGTTGGTCAGTGCGCTGACCCCGTGGCCGTTGGCGTACTCGTCATAGAACCATTCGCCGTTGACGTTGACGACCCCGGCCGGCGGCTCGTATTCCGCGACTGGCACATTCTTGATGGCCTGGCTCATGTACTGGATCCAGACCGGCAGGGCCAAGCCACCGCCGGTTTCCCGAGCACCGAGCTTGCGCGGGTTGTCATAGCCGATCCAGACCACGGCGGCGAGACTGGGTTGGAAGCCCGCGAACCAAGCGTCCATCGAGTCGTTGGTGGTGCCTGTCTTGCCGAAGAGGTCAGGTCGTTTCAGGGTCGCCTGCGCTTTGGCGGCGGTGCCTGAACGAGCCACTTCCTGCAGCAGGCTGTCCATCACAAACGCGTTGCGGGGTTCGATGACCCGCAAGGACTCGTCTGGATCCTTCAGAGGCGTCTCATGCAGCACATGGCCGCGCGCATCAGACACCTTGGCAATCAAGACCGGGTCGACACGGTAGCCACCATTGGCAAACACGCTGTACGCCACCACCATCTGCATGGGGGTCACCGAGCCGGCACCGAGGGCCATCGTCAAATAGGGGTCGTGCTTCTCTTTTTCAAAGCCGAACCGGGTGATCCATTCGCGGGCGTAGGGCACGCCAATGGACTGCAGCACGCGGATCGACACCATGTTCTTTGACTTGGCCAGTGCGCGCCGCAGCGTCATGGGCCCATCGTAGGTGCCGTCGTAGTTCTTCGGCTCCCAGGGTTGGCTGCCGGTGGTGCCAGCGTCGAAGAACAGCGGCGCATCGTTGACCACGGTGGCCGGCGTGAAACCCTTCTCGAGTGCTGCGGAATAGATGAAGGGCTTGAAGCTGGAGCCTGGCTGGCGCCACGCCTGGGTGACGTGGTTGAACTTGTTCTTGCTGAAATCGAAACCGCCCACCATGGCATGGACGGCCCCGGTATGGGGGTCCATGGACACGAACGCGCCCTCTACCTCGGGTTGTTGGGTGAGGATCCAGTTGCCTTTGTTGTCCTGCAGAACGCGCACGATCGCGCCGCGCCGGACCTGCACTTTGGGGTCCGCCTTGTCGGACAGACCAGACTGGGCGGGTTTCAGTCCATCGCCAGTGATGGTCACGGTGTCACCAGACTGGAGGGCGGCCACCACCTTGCGCGGCGAAGCGGACAACACCACGGCAGCCTTCAACTCATCGTTGTCGGGATGGTCGGCGAGGGCTTCCGCCACGCGGGCATCCAGATCCTGTGGGTCGGCCGGCAGATCCACGTAGGACTCCGGGCCGCGGTAATGCTGACGCTGCTCATAGTCCATCAGCCCCTTGCGCAGGGCCCGGTAGGCGGTGTTCTGCTCCTCCGAGCGCACGGTCAGCTGAACCTGCAAACCGCGTGTGTAGGTTTCGGGGCCGTATTCGGCAAAGATCATCTGCCGGGCCAGCTCTGCCACATATTCACCATGCACGGGCAGATCGTTGGTGGGGCGGTACGCCAGCTTCTGGGCCAGGGCGGCATCCCGCTCCTCGGCCGTGATGAAGCCGTTTTCGTACATGCGGTCAATGATGTAGCGCTGCCGGACCGTGGCCCGCTTCGGGTTGGCGATCGGGTTGTAGGCGGAGGGGGCCTTGGGGAGGCCGGCCAGCATGGCAGCTTCGGCCACCGTGATGTCCTGCAGCGGCTTGCCGAAGTAGATCTCGCTGGCCGCGGCGAAGCCATGGGCGCGCTGCCCCAGGTAGATCTGATTCATGTAGATCTCGAGGATCTGGTCCTTGTTCAGCTGGCTTTCGATCTTCAGGGCCAGCAGCACCTCGTAGAGCTTGCGGGTGAGCGTCTTTTCCGTCGAGAGATAGAAATTGCGCGCCACCTGCATGGTGATGGTGGAGGCGCCTTGGCTGCCGGCTGCGCCCAGCTGAGCCATGGAGGCCCGCAGCACGCCCAGGTAGTCCACGCCACTGTGCTGATAGAAGCGGGCGTCTTCGATGGCCAGCACCGCATTGCGCATCACCTTGGGGATTTCGGCGATGGGGGTGAAGTGACGTCGTTCGTCACCAAATTCACCCAGCAGCAGGCCATCGGCGGAATAGACCCGCAGCGGCAGTTTGGGTTGGTAATCGGTGATGGCACTCAGCTCGGGCAGAGCCGGGTAGGCCACGGCGAGCGCAATGCCGCCACACAGGGCGGCGGTGGCCAGCAAGGCACCCAGCAAGCCGAAAGACCACAGGAAGAAACGTCCCAGCATGCGGGCCAGGCGGGAGGCCAGAGTCGAAGAGCGGGGGGGCGGGGAGGGGGTGTGTTCTGCGTCGGTCATGTGGCTCCCGGGAGGACTCCCGGCGGGGCGCAGCGATTATAGGAACTGCCCCTGGAAGGGGCGTGTTTCTCCGGGCTTCTCGGCTGGCGCGGCCGCCTACAGTGCGGGCGGGATGTAGCGTTCTCTTACTAAATGCATCCACACTGCAACGCAACCCGCAAGTGCCCTTGAGGATTTCCTTGTTGTGTCAACGGGCTTGCTGCTAGGATTCAAGTGCCTTCTTAACTTTAACGTGGCCATCGCGGGCCGCTGGAGCCGTCTTTCGTGGGTTTTCTAGATCGCCTTGTAGGCCGGAAACATCCCCAGATGATGGGTCTCGACGTCAGCACGTCCAGTGTCAAGCTGGTGGAGCTGGGGCAGACCGCTTCCGGGGACTTGGTGCTCGAGCGGCTGGCCAGCGAGCCCTTCGAGAAGGGTTGGATCGTGGACGGCCAGATCGAGAAATTCGATGAAGTGGCCGACGCTGTGCGGCGGGTCGTCGCCCGCAGCGGTTCGCGAACCCGCCAGGTGGCGATGGCCATGCCGGCGGCCTCCGTGATCACCAAGCGGATCGTCCTGCCCGCAGGGCTGCGAGAAGAAGAGATGGAAGTCCAGGTCGAGGCAGAAGCCCACCAGTACATTCCCTTTTCGCTGGATGAGGTGAGCCTGGACTTTTGCGTGATCGGTCCCAATGCCAATTCGGCGGGGGATGTGGATGTGCTGATTGCAGCGTCCCGCAAGGATCGTGTCCAGGACCGGCAGGGCTTGGCGGAAGCGGCCGGACTGACGCCGATGGTGCTCGATATTGAGTCGCACGCATCCCGCCTGGCGATCGGTCGGATCATCTCGGCCTTGCCGGATCGAGGAAAGGACGCATTGGTCGCCTTGTTCGAGATCGGTGCGGATACCACCAGCCTCAAGGTGCTGAAGGAGGATGAGCTCCTTTATGACCGGGACCAGTCTTTTGGCGGCTCCCAGCTGACCCAGCTGATTTCTCGCCAGTACGGTTTCTCTTATGAGGAGGCGGAGCAGAAGAAGCTCAGCGGGGACTTGCCGGACGATTACGGTCCGACGCTGCTGACCCCTTTCGTGGACAGTCTGGCCCATGAGATTGGCCGTGCGCTGCAGTACTTCTTCACCAGCACGCCGCACCACAAGGTTCACCATGTGATGTTGGCCGGTGGCACCGCTTCCATGCCTGGCCTGAGCGAACGGGTCCGGGATGTCACGGGATTCGACTCCCAGGTGGTGAATCCCTTCGAAGGCATGAAACTGGGGCCGGCGGTGCGCGAGTCCAAGCTCAAGCGTGAAGCGCCTTCTTACCTGACGGCCTGCGGCCTCGCCATGCGGAGGTTCGTGCAGTGATTCTCATCAACCTCTTGCCTCATCGCGAGGCACGGCGACAGGCGCGCAAGCGTGCTTTCTTCTCGACCCTGGGGCTGGCTGCACTGGTTGGTGTGGGGGTGCTGGTGCTGTGGTACGGCTTGCTGCAGCAGATGATCTCGACCCAGGAAGGCCGCAATGCGTTCCTGAAGGGCGAAATCGGCAAGCTGGACGTGAAGATCAAGGACATTGCCAATCTGAAGGCGGAAATTGAAGCACTCAAGGCCCGCCAGAATGCCGTCGAGAACCTCCAGACCGACCGCAACGTGCCGGTCTATCTGCTCAATGAACTGGTCAAGCAGACACCTGAGGGCGTCTATCTGACGTCCTTGCGCCAACAAGGGGCAGTGGTGACCTTGGCTGGTAAGGCTGAGACCAACGAACGGGTCTCCGAGTTCCTTCGAAATACCCTGTACAACTCACCTTGGCTGGAACGGCCGGAGTTGGTGGAAATCAAGGCGGCAGCGCCGCAGCCGGGGCGGGATCAGCGCAGGCTCTTCGACTTCTCGATGAAGGTGTACATCAAGCAGCCCGGTGCCGCGGCGGAGGCGGCCAGTGGTGCGGCTTCGGGCGCAAAGCCAGGCGTCAAGTCGGCGGCGGCTTCCTGAGGGCTTGACATGGCGACGAAAAGCAAGAAACTCGAGATCGACGTCTCTGCCTGGCTGCAGGGGGCCTCTGCGCAATTCCAGGGGCTTGACCCCAAGGAACCTGGGCAATGGCCCCTTCTGCCGAAGGTGACCGTGTGGGTGCTGGCGGCGGCGGTGGTGGTCTTCCTGGGCTGGTTCCTTGTGCTCAGTGATGAAGGCGATCGGCTGCAGGCCGAGCGTGATCAGGAACCCCGGCTGAAAGCCGAGTACAGCCAGAAACTGGCGCAGGCCGTGAACCTGGGTGAACTGCGCAAGCAGAAGGAACAGGTGCAGGAATATGTCACGCAGCTGGAAAAGCAGCTGCCTGGCAAGGCCGAGATGGACGCCTTGCTGTCGGACATCAACCAGGCCGGCATCGGGCGCGGCCTGCAATTTGAGTTGTTCCGGCCCGGGCAAGTGGTCGTGAAGGACTACTACGCCGAACTGCCCATCGCGATCCGTGTCTCGGGGCGGTATCACGATGTGGGGTCCTTTGCCGCCGACATTGCCAACCTGTCGCGTATCGTCACCTTGCACGACCTGTCGATTGCGCCGAAGGACAAGGACAGCTCAGGAAATCTGGCGATGGAGGCGACCGCACGCACCTACCGTTACCTGGATCCGGCCGAGGTGGCGGAGGTGAAGCGCGCCGCAGCCGCCAAGAATGGCAAGAAGGGGCAGCCATGAGTCGGCACCACCTGATTTCGCTGGGGTGCCTGGCCCTGATGCTGGCGGCCTGCAGTGGCGAGAACGACGACATCCGGGCCTGGATGGACCTGCAGGCCCAAGCGGCCAAGCCCAACGTGCAGCCCATTGCGCCGCCGCGCAAGTTCGAGCCGGAGCCTTACGCTGGTGCCAGTGGCCCCGATCCCTTCGGACCGGGCAAGCTGGTGGCTGGTACGCGTCTGGATGCAGCCGGCTCCAGCGCCCTGCTCAGCGCCGAGATGACGCGGCGCAAGGAGCCCCTGGAGGCCTACCCGCTGGATGCCATGACCATGGTGGGGACGGTGGTGCGCCAGCATCTGCCACATGCCTTGATCAAGGTCGACGGACTGCTTCATTACGTCAAGGTGGGGGACTACCTTGGCCAGAACTTCGGCAGGATCAATCGGATCACCGAAACCGAGGTGGACCTGCGCGAAATCGTGCAGGATGCCTCGGGCGAGTGGATTGAACGCACCAGCACCCTCCAGCTTCAGGAGTCGGGGAAATGAACAACAGGTTGGAGTCTCGCAAGATGCGTGGATGGTTGTCGGCTGCACTGCTGCTGTCGGCTGGAATGCTGGCCCCCGCGTGGGCGCAGGCGCAGAACATGATCCGGTCCGTCACGGCCAGTCAGCAGGCCAATGGGGATGTGGTGCGCGTTGAGTTGAGCCAGCCGCTGGTCGGCGCGCCTTCCGGCTTTGCCATCCAGGCGCCGCCACGCGTGGCCATCGACCTACCCCAGGTCGGTAATGGCCTGGGCACGTCCAGCGTCGAGCTCAATCAAGGCAATGTCCGGTCGGTGAGCGTTGCCAGCACGGGCGAGCGGACGCGTCTGGTGTTGAACCTCAAGCAATCAGCGTCGTACCAGACCAAGGTGCAAGGCACCGTGCTCACCATCACACTGGATGCTGTGTCCTCCAACCCCGTGGGGGCGGGAACATCCCAGTCGGTGCACTTTGCGAACAGCCAGAACGTGGACCAACTGGCCATCCAGGACATTGACTTCCGTCGTGGGCCGGACGGCGCGGGCCGGGTGATCGTCGGGTTGGCGAGTACCCAGGTGGGCGTCGACCTGCGCCAACAGGGGCAGAACCTGGTGGTGGACTTCCTGAAGTCCACCTTGCCTGAGAGCCTTCGCCGCAAGCTGGACGTATCCGACTTCGGGTCGCCGGTTCAATCGGTCACCACGACACAGGTCGGCGACCGGGTGCACATGGTGGTGCATCCGACAGGCGCCTGGGAGCACAGCGCCTATCAGACCGACACCCAGTTCGTGCTGGAAGTCCGGCCGGTGCGCATGGATCCGAACAAGGTGGTGCAGGGCCCTGGCTACCAGGGCGAAAAACTGTCGCTGAACTTCCAGAACATTGAAGTTCGCGCGCTGCTGCAGGTGATCGCTGACTTCACCAACTTCAACGTCGTCACCAGTGACACGGTCACAGGCAACGTCACACTGCGTTTGAAGGACGTGCCCTGGGATCAGGCCTTGGACATCATCCTGCAGGCCAAGGGCCTGGGCATGCGCAAGTCTGGCAACGTGCTGTGGATTGCGCCCAAGGATGAGCTGGCGGCCAAGGAGCAGGGCGATCTGGAAGCCAAGAAGAAGATTTCTGACCTGGAGCCGGTGCGCACCCAGTCCTTCCAGCTCAACTACACCAAGGCCGAAGAGGTGGCCAAGTCGCTGATTGGGGACACCGCCTCGACCGGCTCGTCGGGCAATGCCACCCGCATCCTCACGCAGCGAGGTTCTGTCCTCTACGAGACGCGGACCAACCAGCTGTTCGTCTCGGACATTCCTTCCAAGCTGGAGGAGGTGTCAATGATGATCGCCAAGATCGACGTGCCCGTGCGGCAGGTGTTGATCGAGGCACGCATCGTTGAGGCCGACGACAAGTTCGGGCGGGCCTTGGGGGTCAAGCTGGGGGCGACCGATCTGCGCGGTGTGCGTGGTGGCACCCCAGGGTATTCCGTGGGCGGGAGCAACTACGTCACTGTCGGGGGCAATTACAACCAGGTGGGCTACCAGACGGGTCAACAGACCACCTCCACCGACTACTCGAACACGCAGTTCGTGAACCTGCCGGCCAACACCAGCGCCATCAGCACGGCCTCTGCCGCGACTTTTGCGCTGTCCTTGTTCAGCTCCTCGGCCAATCGTTTCCTGAACCTGGAGCTCTCGGCGCTGGAGTCTGAAGGCAAGGGCAAGATCGTCTCGAGCCCGCGGGTGATCACCACCGACCAGACCAAGGCCGAGGTGGAGCAGGGCGTGGAGATCCCCTACCAACAGGCCACATCCAGCGGTGCAACCTCGGTGAGTTTCAAGAAGGCCAGCCTGCGACTGGAAGTGACGCCCCAGATCACGCCAGAAGGCAATGTGATCCTGGCACTGGAAGTGAACAACGACAGCCGCGGCTCGGACACCACCGCGGGGCCGGCCATCAACACCAAGCGCGTGAAGACCCAGGTGCTGGTCGAGAACGGTGGGACCGTGGTCATCGGCGGCATCTTCACCCAGCAGGATCGCGACGACGTCGACAAGGTGCCGCTGCTGGGGGACATCCCCGTGCTGGGCTATCTGTTCAAAGACCGTGTCCGCTACACCACGCGCACGGAATTGCTGGTCTTCATCACACCCAAGATCGTGACCGATCGGTCTGCCACCCGCTGAGCGGTGGATATTGGGTACGACGATTCTGAGGGGGAATTGACAATGTTTCGTAGGCTTTGGAGTGGATTGCTGATGGCCATGGTTGTGGCCATCAGCGGCTGCGGCGGTGGCAGCAGCAGTGACGCAGGAACGTCTCCGTTTGGTGATGGCACGTCGACCGCGGTGTCCGATCTCGTTTTGTCCCTGGGCTCAACCACTCTGTCGAACAACGGAACCGACACCTTGGCCGTGACGGTGACGGCGGTGGACGCGAATCGCAATGCCGTGAGTGGGGCCACGGTCAATCTGTCGGCAGATTCTGATGCAATCCTGACGACCTCCTCCACGACAACAAGCACCAGCGGGGCGGTGACCGGAACGGTGTCCCCTGGTGCGGACCGGTCCAATCGTGTGATCACGGTGACCGCGACAAGCGGCAGCATCAAAAAGACCGCCAGTTTCCAGGTGACGGGAGCTCAGATCACGGCTTCTCTCTCGGTTTCGGTGGCACCTTCGTCGACTGGCAATCAAGTGGTCTATCGGGTTACCGATGTCAATGACAACGCCATCTCCAATCAAGCGATCACGATTTCGGCACCGGGATTGACGACGGTGGATGGCGTGACTGATTCGAATGGTTCGTACGTCTATACCTATTCGGCGCCCTCCTCGCCGGGGTCTATCACACTGACCGCCACGGCGGCGGGGGTCACGGACACCCAGGTCATTCAGGTGCTGGCGCAAAATGGGTCGGTGCCCACGGCGCAAGGCGTGGTCAGTTCGGCCTCTTTGAGCGCAAATCCCAGCGTCGTGGCCGTGAACACGTCTTCGACTTCGAATCAGGCGCAGTTGCGTGCACTGTTCATCGGGGCGGACAACCAGCCCGTCCAGAATGTACGTGTTCGATTTGATCTTGCTGGAGACGTCAACAACGTTGGTGGCAGCATCCTGTCTGGAACCACCATGCTGTATTCCAACAGCAGTGGTGTGGTGACGGGGGCCTACAAACCTGGCTCACAGGCCAGTCCGACAAACGGGTTGACGGTTCGGGCTTGTTGGGACTATGCGGATTTTGCGGTGGGGACCTGTCCGAACAGTGTGACCACGACCTTGACCGTGACGGCCTCTCCTGTCGCGGTGACACTGGGGACCAATGAGTTGATCTCCGAGGGCGATGACACGCTGACTTACATCAAGCAGTTTGTGGTGATGGTCGTCGATAGCTCGGGGGCTGCCATGTCTGGTGTCACCGTGACGCCAGTGCTGGATCTGCCTGCGTTCTACAAGGGGGCATACCAAAAGGGCACCCAGTGGACTCGTGTGATTCAAGATGCCTGTTCGAATGAAGACGTCAATCGCAATGGCGTGCTGGACATTCTGAATGGCGTGTCTGAGGACATGAATGGCAATGGGGAATTGGATCCCCACAAGTCGGATGCGTCGGTGACGGTGGTGGGTTCCAAGACCACCAGCAGCGACGGTTTGGTGGTGCTGCAACTGCGTTACCCGAAAAATGTCGCCTCTTGGGTGGGTTACACCCTGTCGGTGACTGCAAGCGGCATCAGTGGGACGGAAGGACATGCAAGCATGCAGGGCATCCTGCCTATTCCGGCTTCTGCTGTCACCAACATCAACAGCACCCCGGCCTTCGTCTACTCTCCGTATGGAGTCAGCGCAGGCTGCTCCAACACGTATTGATGGTGGCCAGCCACTGGGCAGCATCAGCGTGACCGTGTGTTTGATCGGCATGCCCGGCAGTGGCAAGTCCACAGTCGGGCGCCAGCTGTCCAGGCTGCTTGGTTGGCGCTTTGTCGACAGCGATGCCGAGATCGAGCGCGAACTGGGTCACTCCATTCGCGCCCATTTCGAGCAGCATGGGGAGGCCAGCTTCCGGGAGTTGGAGCAGGCGGCGATTGAGCATCTGGCGGCCCAGCCTGGCATCGTCCTGGCCACGGGCGGAGGTGCGGTGCTGCGGGAAGCCAACCGCCGCGCGCTGAAGGCTCACGGCAACACCGTGGTGTACCTGCGGGCCAGCGTTGATGACTTGGCGCGGCGTCTTCGGCACGACACCCAACGGCCGCTGCTGCAGGACACGGACGCCGTGATCCGCCTGCAGCAGCTCTACACCCAGCGGGATCCGCTCTACCGGGAGATGGCCGATCACGTGATCGACACTGGCCGCTCTTCCGTGTCCGCCATCTCCCATCTCCTGGCCATGCAACTGGAACTGGCGCCGAACGGTGTTTCGCCTGCCTCGGCACCGGTGGAGACCGGCCAACGCAGCGGCTCCGCGTAAACTCCCTCCCATGGAGGAAGTCGTGGATCGGATGGTCGCTCGAGTGCCTGTTGCGCTGGGAGAGCGTAGCTATGACGTGCTGATTGGTGAGGGCCTGATGCAGTCGGCACAGGCCTGGGCCGATCTCCCTGCAGCCAGCGCTGCCATGGTGGTCACCAACACTGTGGTCGCGCCGCTCTATGCCCAGTCGCTGGTGGCGGAACTGGCGTCCCGTTATCCCCGCGTCGAGCAGGTGGTGCTCCCCGATGGGGAGAGCCACAAGGACTGGACCTCCCTCAACCTGATCTTCGATCACCTGCTGACGCGGCAGTGCGATCGCAAGACCGTGCTGGTGGCGCTGGGCGGCGGTGTGATCGGCGACATGACCGGTTTTGCCGCGGCCTGCTACATGCGCGGCGTGCCGTTCATCCAGGTGCCGACCACGCTGCTGTCCCAGGTGGATTCATCGGTGGGGGGCAAGACCGCGATCAACCACCCGCTGGGCAAGAACATGATTGGGGCCTTCTATCAGCCTCAGCGCGTGATCTGCGACATCTCAACCCTGCGCACCCTGCCCGCGCGCGAGGTGTCGGCCGGCTTGGCCGAAATCATCAAGTACGGCCCCATCGCCGACGCGGCCTTCCTGGACTGGATCGAAGGCCACATCGGTGACCTGGTGGCGCTGGACGGCACAGCGGTCGCGCGGGCCGTGCAGCGTTCCTGCGAGATCAAGGCCTCCGTCGTCTCGGCAGATGAGCGCGAGGGGGGGCTGCGCGCCATCCTGAATTTCGGCCACACTTTCGGCCACGCCATTGAGGCTGGGTTGGGGTTCGGCGTCTGGCTCCACGGCGAGGCCGTGGGGGCCGGCATGGTGATGGCGGCGGATCTCTCGGCTCGGTTGGGTTTGATGCCTCGCGAGTTCGTGGACCGTTTGCGGCGGCTGGTGGCACGCGCTGGGCTGCCCACGCGCGGTCCGGCCTTGTCGGCAGACGAGTACCTGCACCACATGCGCGTGGACAAGAAGGCGGAGGCCGGCGACATCCGCTTCGTGTTGATCGACGGGCTGGGCTCGGCGGTGGTGCAGTCGGCGCCGGAGGCCCTGGTGCGGGAAACGCTCGCTGCCTGTACGGGTTGACGGTGCGCTGTCTGTGACCGAGTTGGCTCCCTATGCCTGCGACCCGGGCCGCTCCCGGGGACGGCGCATTGCCGAGGCACCGGCGCCGACCCGATCGGATTTTCAGCGCGACCGGGACCGCATCGTGCACAGCAGTGCCTTTCGCCGTCTGGTCTACAAGACACAGGTGTTTCTCAACCACGAGGGCGATCTGTTTCGGACGCGGTTGACCCATTCGCTGGAGGTGGCCCAACTGGGCCGCTCGATCGCCCGCAGCCTGGGCTTGAACGAGGATCTGGTCGAGACGGTGGCCCTGGCCCATGACCTGGGGCACACGCCCTTTGGCCACGCCGGGCAGGATGCGCTGAACGACTGCATGCAAGGGCATGGTGGTTTCGAGCACAACCTGCAGAGCCTGCGGGTGGTGGATCGGCTGGAGCGCCGCTATCCCGAGTGGGACGGCCTGAACCTGTGCTTCGAGACCCGGGAAGGAATCTTGAAGCGCTGTCCGCGGGGGCTGGCCGAGCGGCTGGATGCGGTCGAGCCGGGGGGCATCTGGCAGCGTTTTCTGCGGGGCGAGCAGCCCAGCCTGGAGGCCCAGCTGACCAATCTCGCCGACGAGATCGCCTACAACGCGCATGACATCGATGACGGCGTGCGTTCTGGTCTGCTGAGCATCGAAGCCTTGCGGGAGGTGCCGCTGTTCCGACAGTTCGCACAGTCGGTGAGCGCGGACCATCCCCATCTGGAGGCGGCAGAGCCACGGCGCTATCTGGCGGAGGTGATCCGTCGCATGCTTTCGGCCCAGGTCTACGACGTGATCGACGCGACGCGACTGGTGTTGTCTGCTTCGGGTGTGGACAGCGTTGATGCCGTCCGCCGGGCCGGCCCTTTGGTGTGCTTCAGCGAAGAGATGCGGGTGCGCAGCGCCGAACTGAAGCGCTTTCTGTTCCGCCATCTCTACCGGCATCCGCAGGTGATGGCGACGACGGAGAAGGGGCGCACCATCGTGCGCGAGCTGTTCAGCGCCTACACCGCCGACCCTGGCGCCCTGCCTGCGGAGTACCAGCAGGGACAGGACACGGCGCGGGCCGTGGCCGACTATCTGGCCGGGATGACCGACCGCTTTGCCTGCCGGGAACATCGCCGGCTGTTTGGCCGCGACCTGTTCGCCGACGCCGTCTGAGCCAAGGCGCCGGCCGCTGGCTTGGCTAGACTGAAGCCATGGCCCGCCCACAGCGCATCTTCCTGCCTGGACATCCGCACCATGTGGCGGTGCGAGGGCACAACCAGGGCCCGGTGTTCCGGGACGACGAGGACCGCCGGTGCTATCTGACGCACCTGCGGACGGTGGCCCGCGAATACCGGGTGGCCTTGCATGCCTATGTGCTGCTGGATGACCGGATCCATCTGCTGCTCACCCCGTCCACCCAGGAGGGCATCAGCCGGATGATGCAAGCCCTGGGGCGTCGCTACGTGGCGGATTTCAACCGCCGCCACGGACGCACCGGCACCCTGTGGGAGGGGCGCTTCGCCTCGCATCTGGTGGATGCGGAGGCGGTGTTGGACTGCCAGGGGTTCATCGAGACCGCCCCGGAGCGGATGGCAGGGCAGGCCGTCAGGGCCGATCAGTACGCCTGGTCCAGTGCACCGCACCACCTTGGGGTGCGCACCGATGCATTGATCACCGACCACGCGGCGGTCTGGGCCTTGGGCAACACCCCGTTTGAACGTGAGGCGGCGTACCGGGAGCGTTTGGCGCAGGGGGTGACAGTGCCGCAGCAGCGTGCTGTTGAACAGGCTTTGAGGCAGGGCCTGCTGTACGGCAGCCCGCAAGCGCGGCAACGCCTGGAACGTGAGTTGCATCGGCCGCTGGCCCCGCGACCCAGGGGGCGCCCCCGCAAAACGGATCTGAGTGGCCTCGACTCTGGCACTAATTAATTGACCCAGCGAAAGACTTGGACAAATAATTCGAGTCTGACACTATTTATTTCCGCTTGTCGGTGGAGGCAATTCCGAGCACACTCGCTCACATTCCCTCGTCATCTGTCAAGGAGTGCGCCATGACCACGGCCGCCACGGGACCTGCTGTCCGCACGGAAATCGAAGCGCTGGCCGCCAACGGCCTGTACCAGCCCGCGTCCGAGAAGGACGCCTGCGGTGTGGGCTTTGTGGCGCACATCAAGGGCAACAAGGACCATCGCATCATTGAGCAGGGTCTGAAGATCCTGGAGAACCTGGATCACCGGGGTGCGGTCGGGGCCGACAAGCTGATGGGCGATGGCGCCGGCATCCTGATCCAGATTCCGGACGAGTTCTTCCGGGCCGAGATGGCCGCCCAGGGCGTGACGCTGCCGCCGCCGGGGGAGTACGGCGTGGGCATGATCTTCCTGCCCAAGGAACATGCCTCCCGCCTGGCCTGCGAGCAGGAACTGGAGCGGGCGATCAAGGCCGAAGGCCAGGTGCTGCTGGGCTGGCGTGACGTGCCGGTGGACCGCGACATGCCGATGTCACCGACCGTGCACAAGACCGAGCCGGTGATCCGCCAAGTCTTCATCGGCCGTGGCCAGGACATCATTGTTCCCGACGCCCTGGAGCGCAAGCTCTACGTCATCCGCAAGACCGCGTCGGCCGCCATCCAGCGCCTGCAGCTGACGCACTCGCGTGAGTACTACGTGCCCAGCATGAGCTGCCGCACCATCATCTACAAGGGCCTGCTGCTGGCCGACCAGGTCGGCAAGTACTACAAGGACCTGCAGGATCCGCGCGCCGTCTCGGCCCTGGCCCTGGTGCACCAGCGCTTCTCCACCAACACCTTCCCCGAGTGGCCGCTGGCCCACCCGTACCGGATGGTGGCCCACAACGGCGAAATCAACACCGTCAAGGGCAACTTCAACTGGATGCGGGCCCGCGAAGGCGTGATGAAGTCGCCGGTGCTGGGTGACGACCTGCCCAAGCTCTACCCGATCAGCTTCGAAGGCCAGTCCGACACGGCCACCTTCGACAACGCGCTCGAACTGCTGACGATGGCGGGCTACCCGCTGGCGCACGCGGCGATGATGATGATCCCGGAAGCCTGGGAGAACCATGAGCTGATGGACGAGCGCCGCCGCGCCTTCTACGAGTACCACGCCTCGATGATGGAGCCCTGGGACGGCCCGGCCGCCATGGTCTTCACCGACGGCAAGCAGATCGGCGCCACGCTGGACCGCAACGGCCTGCGCCCGGCCCGCTACCTGGTGACCGACGACGATCTGGTGGTCATGGCCTCGGAATCGGGCGTGCTGCCCATCCCGCAGAACAAGATCGTCCAGAAGTGGCGTCTGCAGCCGGGCAAGATGTTCCTGATCGACCTGGAGCAGGGCCGCATCGTCAACGACGAGGAGCTGAAGACGCAGTTCGCCAGCGCCCGTCCGTACCGTCAGTGGATCGACAACGTCCGCGTGCGCCTGGACGATGTCGAGGCGCCGGAAGGTGCCGTGCCCGCGACCTTCAAGGAGACGCTGCTCGACCGCCAGCAGGCTTTCGGCTACACGCAGGAAGACATCAAGTTCCTGCTGGCGCCGATGGCGACCAATGGTGAAGAAGGCATCGGCTCGATGGGCAACGACAGCCCGTTGGCCGTGCTGTCGGACCGCAGCAAGCCGCTCTACAACTACTTCAAGCAGCTGTTCGCCCAGGTCACGAACCCGCCGATCGACCCGATCCGCGAAGCCATCGTGATGTCGCTCAACAGCTTCATCGGTCCGAAGCCGAACCTGCTGGACATCAACGCGGTCAATCCGCCGATGCGGCTGGAAGTGCACCAGCCCATCCTGGACTTCCAGGATATGGCGCGCCTGCGCAGCATCGAGGCCCAGACCCACGGCAAGTTCAAGACCTACGAGGTCAACATCACCTACCCGCTGGCCTGGGGCAAACGCGGGGTGGAGGCCAAGCTGGCCTCGTTGTGCGCCGAGGCGGTGGATGCCATCCAGAGCGGCCACAACATCCTGATCATCTCCGACAAGGCGATGGACCGCGACAACATCGCGATCCCGGCCCTGCTGGCGCTGTCGGCCATCCACCACCACCTGGTGCGCGCGGGTCTGCGGACCTCGGCCGGCCTGGTGGTCGAAACCGGTTCGGCCCGTGAGGTGCACCACTTCGCCGTGCTGGCCGGTTACGGTGCCGAGGCCGTCCATCCCTATCTGGCGCTGGAGACCCTGACGGCGATGCACGCCGACCTGCCGGGGGCGCTGTCGGCCGAGAAGGCGATCTACAACTACATCAAGGCCATCGGCAAGGGTCTCTCGAAGATCATGTCGAAGATGGGCGTGTCGACCTACATGTCCTACTGCGGCGCCCAGCTGTTCGAGGCCATCGGACTGTCCAAGGACCTGGTGCAGAAGTACTTCCGCGGCACGGCCACCCAGGTCGAAGGCATCGGTGTGTTCGAGGTGGCCGAGGAAGCCCTGCGCAACCACCGCGCGGCCTTCGGTGCCGACCCGGTGCTGGCCGGCATGCTGGACGCCGGCGGCGAATACGCCTGGCGCGCCCGTGGCGAAGAGCACATGTGGACGCCTGACGCCATCGCCAAGCTGCAGCACAGCACGCGCTCGGGCAAGTTCGACACCTACAAGGAATATGCCCAGATCATCAACGACCAGAGCAAGCGCCATCTGACGCTGCGCGGTCTGTTCGAGTTCAAGTTCGACCCGGCCAAGGCCATTCCGGTGGATGAGGTCGAGCCGGCCTCCGAGATCGTCAAGCGCTTCGCCACCGGCGCGATGTCGCTGGGCTCCATCTCGACCGAGGCCCACAGCACGCTGGCGCTGGCGATGAACCGCATCGGCGGCAAGTCCAACACCGGTGAGGGCGGCGAGGATCCGGCCCGTTATCGCAACGAGCTCAAGGGCATCCCCATCACCGCGGGCACCAAGGTGTCGGACGTGATCGGCGCGAAGGTCATCGAGGCCGACTACGAGATGAAGGCCGGCGACAGCCTGCGCTCGAAGATCAAGCAGGTGGCTTCCGGCCGCTTTGGCGTGACAACCGAGTACCTGGTGTCGGCCGACCAGATCCAGATCAAGATGGCCCAAGGCGCCAAGCCGGGCGAAGGCGGTCAGCTGCCGGGCGGCAAGGTGTCCGAGTACATCGGCCGTCTGCGCCACTCGGTGCCGGGCGTGGGGCTGATCTCGCCGCCGCCGCACCACGACATCTACTCGATCGAGGACCTGGCCCAGCTGATCCACGATCTGAAGAACGTGAACCCCAAGTCCAGCATCAGCGTGAAGCTGGTGTCCGAGGTGGGGGTGGGCACGATCGCGGCGGGCGTGGCCAAGTGCAAGTCCGACCACATCGTGATCGCCGGCCACGACGGTGGCACCGGCGCCTCGCCGTGGAGCTCGATCAAGCATGCGGGCACGCCCTGGGAACTGGGGCTGGCCGAAACGCAGCAGACCCTGGTGCTCAACCGTCTGCGCGGCCGCGTGCGGGTGCAGGCCGACGGTCAGATGAAGACCGGCCGCGACGTGGTCATCGGTGCCCTGCTGGGTGCGGACGAGTTCGGCTTCGCCACCGCACCGCTGGTGGTCGAGGGCTGCATCATGATGCGCAAGTGCCATCTGAACACCTGCCCGGTGGGCGTGGCCACGCAGGACCCGGTGTTGCGCCAGAAGTTCTCGGGCAAGCCCGAGCACGTGGTGAACTACTTCTTCTTCGTTGCCGAGGAAGCGCGCCAGATCATGGCCCAGCTGGGCATCCGCAAGTTCGACGACCTGATTGGTCGGGCCGACCTGCTGGACACCAAGAAGGCCATCAGCCACTGGAAGGCCAAGGGCCTGGACTTCAGCAAGGTGTTCCACCTGCCCGAAGTGCCGGCCGAAGTGCCGCGCTTCCACGTGGAGTCGCAGGACCACGGCCTGGAGAAGTCGCTGGACGTGCGGCTGATCGAGAAGAGCCGTGCGGCCATCGAGAAGGGCGAGAAGGTCCAGTTCATGGACGATGCCCGCAATGTCAACCGCTCGGTGGGCGCCATGCTCTCGGGCGAGCTCATCCGCCACCGCCCGGATGGTCTGCCGGACCACACGCTGTTCATCCAGCTGGAAGGCACCGGCGGTCAGAGCTTTGGCGCCTTCCTGGCGCCGGGCATCACGATGTACCTGATCGGCGAGGCCAACGACTACACCGGCAAGGGCCTGTCGGGTGGCCGCATCGTGGTGCGTCCGTCGATCGAGTTCCGCGGTGATGCGGCCAAGAACATCATCGTCGGCAACACGGCGCTGTTCGGCGCCACCACTGGTGAGGCCTTCTTCCGGGGCGTGGCGGGCGAGCGTTTCGCTGTGCGCATGTCCGGCGCCTCGGCGGTGGTGGAAGGCACCGGCGACCATGGCTGCGAATACATGACCGGTGGCACGGTGGTGGTGCTGGGCAAGACGGGTCGCAACTTTGCGGCGGGCATGTCCGGCGGCGTGGCCTATGTCTATGACGAGGACGGCCTGTTTGCCAAGCGCTGCAACACGGCACAGGTGGCCCTGGAGAAGGTGCTGCCGGCCGCCGAGCAGGAGACCGCGGTGGACCCGGCCATCTGGCACCGTGGCGCCACCGACGAGGCCCTGCTCAAGAAGCTGGTCGAGGACCATCACAAGTGGACCGGCTCACTGCGGGCCCGGGACATCCTGGACCACTGGGCCGAGTCCCGCGCCAAGTTCGTGAAGGTCTTCCCGAACGAATACAAGCGGGCGCTGGGTGAGTTGCACGCGGCCAAGGAAGCGGGCGACATCGTGGCCAAGGCCAAGGGCGACAAGAAGGCGGCCAAGACCGCGGCCGCCAAGTAATCCCCGGGAACGCGAGGAATCACATCATGGGAAAAGTCACTGGCTTCCTGGAATTTGAGCGCCTGAACGAGGGCTATCAGCCGGTCGAGAAGCGCCTGAAGAACTACAAGGAATTCGTGATCGGCCTGAACGCCGACGAGGCCAAGATCCAGGGCGCGCGCTGCATGGACTGCGGCACGCCGTTCTGCAACAACGGTTGCCCGGTCAACAACATCATCCCGGACTTCAACGACTTGGTGTACCGGGGCGAGTGGGCGCAGGCGATCCAGGTGCTGCACAGCACCAACAACTTCCCCGAGTTCACCGGTCGCATCTGTCCGGCGCCCTGCGAGGCTGCCTGCACGCTCAACATCAACAACGATGCGGTGGGCATCAAGTCGATCGAGCACGCCATCATCGACCGGGCCTGGGAAGAGGGCTGGGTGAAGCCGCAGCCCGCGGCCGTGAAGACCGGCAAGAAGGTGGCCGTCATTGGCAGCGGCCCGGCCGGTCTGGCGGCGGCCCAGCAGCTGGCCCGCGCCGGCCATGCCGTCACCGTGTTCGAGAAGAACGACCGTGTCGGCGGGTTGCTGCGCTACGGCATCCCCGACTTCAAGCTGGACAAGACGCACATCGACCGCCGCGTGACCCAGATGGAGGCCGAGGGCGTGGTGTTCCGCACCAGCACCCTGGTGGGCGAGATGCCCGAAGGTTCCAAGGTGACCAACTGGGCCACCGAAACCGTCAGCGCCAATCAGCTCAAGGCCGAGTTCGACGCCGTGCTGCTGTGCGGTGGTTCCGAGCAGAGCCGCGACCTGCCGGTGCCCGGGCGTGACCTGGACGGCGTGCACTTCGCGATGGAGTTCTTGCCGCAGCAGAACAAGGTCAACGCCGGCGACAAGCTCAAGGGCCAGCTGCGCGCCGATGGCAAGCATGTCATCGTCATCGGTGGCGGCGACACCGGCAGCGACTGCGTGGGCACCAGCAACCGCCATGGCGCAGCCAGCGTGACCCAGTTCGAGCTGATGCCCATGCCGCCCGAGCACGAGAACAAGCCGCTGGTCTGGCCCTACTGGCCGATCAAGCTGCGCACCAGCTCCAGCCACGACGAAGGCTGCACCCGCGAATTCGCGATCGCGACCAAGGAATTCATCGGCAGCAAGGGCAAGGTCACCGGGCTGAAGACCGTCCACGTCGAGTGGAAGGACGGCAAGATGATCGAGATCCCCGGTACCGAGAAGGAATACAAGGCCGATCTGGTGCTGCTGGCCATGGGCTTCGTGTCACCGGTGGCGTCCATCCTGAGCGCCTTTGGCGTGGACAAGGACGCCCGAGGCAATGCGAAGGCCACGACCGATTCGGTGGTCGGCTATCACACCACCGCGGACAAGGTGTTTGCCGCCGGCGACATGCGCCGAGGTCAATCCTTGGTGGTCTGGGCCATCCGGGAAGGGCGGCAGGCCGCCCGCGCTGTGGACGCGTACCTGATGGGCAGCACCGTGCTGCCGCGCTGATCGCGCGCCGGGTGGGGACTGCTGGTTCGTCCGGTCTGCGCCGCCTGTCGACCCCATCGACCGCTGGTTGGTGGGGTCTTTTCACATGGGAAGCCTGTTTCGGGCAGTGGATTGCACTGGGTTTCGGCGATCCTGCTGGCGCCAGCGCGGATGGCCTTGCCAAGGCGCGGTGAAACCCAGCCGCTTCAAGTGCGGCTTGCGAATCCGGTATCCTACGGATTGCCCCGGATGCGTGCATCCTGGATGTGCTGCGCTGGGCGCATGTGAAGTACCCCCCATGTTCAACTTTCGGCCATTGAGTTGGCCCGATGGCTTTTGTCCGACCCTCTGATCGCGTTTGACCACGTCTCGTTCGGCTATGACGGTAGCCGGACCATCCTGAACGACGTGTCCCTGGCCTTTCAGCGCGGTCAGGTGACCGCCATTCTGGGCGGGTCTGGCTGTGGCAAGACCACATTGCTGCGCCTGATCGGCGGCATGTATGGGGTGCAGAAAGGCGAGATCCGCTTTGGCGGTGAGGTGATCCAGGCCAATGATCGGGCGCAGTTGTACCGGCTGCGTCGTCGCATGGGCCTGCTGTTCCAGTTTGGCGCCCTGTTCACGGATCTGAACGTGTTCGACAACGTCGCCTTTCCTTTGCGTGAGCACACCGATCTGGATGAGGCAATGATCCGCGACATCGTGCTGATGAAGCTGCAGGCGGTGGGGCTGCGGGGGGCGGCGGAGCTGCGCATCAACGAGATCTCCGGTGGCATGGCGCGCCGCATCGCGCTGGCCCGCACCGTGTCACTGGATCCGGAAGTCATCATGTACGACGAACCCTTCACGGGGCTGGACCCCATCTCGATGGGCGTCACTGCCAACCTGGTGCGCCGGCTCAACGACACGACCGGGGCGACCACGCTGCTGGTGTCGCACGACGTGCAGGAGAGTTTCGCCATCGCCGATGTCGTCTACCTGATGTCCTCGCAGGGGCGGGTCGTGGCCCATGGCACGCCGGCCGAACTGATGGCCTCGGAGGATCCAGAGGTGCGCCAGTTCATCCGGGGGGAACCCGATGGCCCGGTGCGGTTCCATTACCCGGCTCCACCGCTGGCGCAGGACCTGGGGTTGAAGGCATGACCGAACTGCTGCGGCGCATTGGCGCGATGACCCTGGCCTGGGTGAGCTCGCTGGGCCAGGCCGCTTATTTCTTCCTTGATTTGCTGCGCCACTCGCCGGCGGCCTTGCGTCGCTTCGGGCTGGTGGTCGCGCAGATCTACGCCATCGGCTACCGGTCGCTGGCCATCATCTGCGCCTCCGGCCTGGCGGTGGGCTTTGTGCTGGCCCTGCAGCTCTATTACGTGTTGAGCACCTACGGCTCCGCCAGTTCGCTGGGCCTGGTGATCAACCTGGCGCTGGTGCGCGAACTGGGGCCGGTGGTGGCGGCATTGTTGTTTGCCGGACGGGCTGGCACGTCGCTGACTGCCGAGATCGGTCTGATGAAGGCAGGCGAACAACTGTCCGCCATGGAGATGATGGCGGTCGATCCCCGTTCCCGGGTGCTGGCCCCCCGCTTCCTGGGCGGACTGGTGTCCATGCCCTTGTTGGCGGCCCTGTTTTGCGCCGTGGGCATCCTGGGCGCCTACGTGGTGGCCGTCTGGCTGATTGGTGTGGATGAGGGCAGCTTCTGGGCGACGATGCAGTCGGGCGTGGATGTCTGGCACGACGTCGGCAATGGCATGCTCAAGGCCCTGGCCTTCGGCGTGATCTGCACTTTTGTGGCGCTCTACCAGGGCTACGAGGCCGTGCCCACACCCGGTGGCGTGTCCTATGCCACCACGCGCGGCGTGGTGATCGCTTCGCTGCTGGTGCTGGGGATGGACTTCATCCTGACCGCGCTGATGTTCAAGACGCATTGAGAGACCGCGGACCGCGAGAAGAGAACACGAGATGAACAAGAAAAGTACCGAGATCCTGGTCGGCCTGTTCGTGGTGCTGGGCGTGCTGGCGCTGGTCTTCCTGGCGCTGAAGGCGGCCAACCTGGCCAGTTTTTCTGCCGGCGGCGATGGCTATGTCGTGCAGGCCCGCTTTGACAACATCGGCGGCCTGAAGCCGCGGGCGCCGGTGCGTTCCGCTGGGGTGGATGTGGGCCGGGTGCTGTCGATCAAGCTCGATCCGCAGACCTACCAGGGTGTGGTCACCATGGAGCTGCACAAGGATGTGCAATTTCCCAAGGATTCCTCGGCCAAGATCCTGACCTCGGGCCTGTTGGGCGACCAATACGTGGGCCTGGAGCCCGGGGGAGACGAGAAGAACCTGGCGGCCGGGGACATGATCAAACAGACCCAGTCGGCCCTGGTGCTGGAGAACCTGATCGGCCAACTGCTGTTCAGCAAGGCGGCTGATGCGGGCACGGCCGCCTCGGGAGCGGCGCAATGAGGGCGCGGCTGGCAGTCTGGAGCCTGCTGGCCCTGCTGTCGGCGGGGGGCTGGGCCGACGAGATGCCCGAGGCCGTGGCGGAGGCCTCTGCGGCCGCGGCCTCGGCTGCTTCGGCACCGGCGGCGCCCGCAGCGTCGGCCTCTGCCGCGGCGGAGGGTGAGGCGGCGGCGCCGGACGAGGAGGCTCTGCCGCCGGAGGACGAGGCGCCCGCGGTCAACCCACGTGACCCCTATGAGAGGCTCAACCGGCAGGTGTTCGAGTTCAACGACAAGCTGGATGTCCATGTGCTGAAGCCGGTGGCCGAGACCTACCAGAAGGTGGTGCCCAGCATGGTGCGCACCGGGGTGTCCAATGTGCTGGGCAATCTGGGCGACGTCTGGTCCACCGTGAATCAGCTGTTGCAAGGCAAGATGGGCAACACGCTGGAGATGACCATGCGGGTGTTGACCAACACCTTCTTCGGGATGGGCGGCCTGTTCGACCAGGCCACCGAACTGGGCATGGAACGGCGTAGCGAGGATTTTGGTCAGACCTTGGGCCGTTGGGGGGTGCCGCCCGGACCCTACATCGTGCTGCCGCTGCTGGGGCCGTCCGATGCGCGTGACACGCTGGCCACGCCGGTGGATCTGTACGCCTCGCTGGATACCCAGCTCACCAGCGGAACCTCTGCCACGATGGGCGTGTCTGTCCTGAAGGTGGTCAACACGCGGGCCAATCTGCTCGGGGCCAGCCAGCTGCTCAACGAGGTGGCGCTGGACCGCTACAGCTTCCTGCGCGACGCCTATCTGGCCCGCCGCCGCAGCCAGGTGTACGACGGCAATCCGCCGGACGATGACGAAACGCCGTGACAACATTTGGTCACCTGTTCGTCGGTACACCCCGCGCGGTCCCGGGCCGTTGAAACCACACAAGGGCCTTGGGCCCGCACACAACAAGGAGCGCCAACCGTGCCGTCCAATCCGCTCATCCATCTGCCCCGTGCCGCCATGGTCGTGACCGTGGCCGCCGCCTCGGCCGTGCTGCCGACGCTGCATGCCGAAGCCCTGGCACCGGACACCATGATCCGCCAGTTGTCGACCGAGGTGATCGACGCCGTCAAGGCCGACAAGGCCATCCAGGGTGGAGATGTCAGCCGCATCAATGCACTGGTCGACGCCAAGGTGATGCCCAACGTCGATTTCCAGCGCATGACGGCCTCGGCCGTCGGCCGCTTCTGGCGCACCGCCACGCCGGACCAGAAGAAGCGCCTGCAGCAGGAATTCAAGACCCTGCTGGTGCGCACCTATGCCGGTGCGCTGGCGCAGGTGCGTGACCAGACCGTGGCACTCAAACCCCTGCGGGCCGCGCCGACCGACACCGAGGTGGTGGTGCGCACCGAGATCCGTGGCCGGGGCGATCCGATCCAGCTGGACTACCGGCTGGAGAAGAGCGGCGACGGCTGGCGCATCTACGATGTGAACGTGCTGGGGGTCTGGCTGGTCGAGCAGTACAAGAGCAGCTTCGCCCAGGAGATCAATGCCAGTGGCATCGATGGGCTGATCACCAAGCTGGTCGAGAAGAACAAGGCGACTCCGGCCAAGGGGTGAGCATGCTGACCCTGCCGGCCCAGATCACGCTGCACGAGGCCCGCCAGGTTCGGGCCGATCTGTTGCAGCGCATTGCGGCAGCGCCGGGCACCACCCTGACGGTGGATGCCCAGGCCCTGCAGCAGGTCGATTCCGCCACCTTGGCCGTGCTGCTGGCCTGCCGCCGTCAGGCGGAGGCTCGCAACCTCGCCTGGTCGGTCCAGGGCGCACCGGTGCACCTGACCCAGCTGGCCCGCCTGTACGGCGTGGATGGGTTGCTGGGGCTTCAGTCACCCGCGGCGTAACGGCGCAACTTCAGGTTGCTCTTGATTTCCTGCAGCGTCGGCCGCAGGGCCTGTCCCAGCTTCAGCGCCACGCCAGTGGTCAGGATGTCCACGATGGTCAGGTGCAACAGCCGCGACACCATCGGGCTGTAGCGGTCGTAATCCTCGGGATGGTCGGCCGCCAGCAGGATCTGCCCATGCGATTGGGCCAGCTGGGCCAGCGGTGAGCCGCTGGCGGTGACCGCGATCAACGTCGCGCCCTTGCGCAAGGCCAGCTCCACGCCTTCGATCAGGTCCCGGCTGCGGCCCGAGTTGCTGAAGGCGACCACGCAGTCGCCCGGGCGCAGCATGGTGGCGCTCATCACCTGCACATGGCTGTCGCCGGGGGCGGTGGCATTCACCCCCAGGCGGAAGAACTTGTGCTGGGCATCCTGGGCGACGATGCCCGAGTTGCCCATGCCGTAGAACTCCAGCCGGCATTGGCGGCGGGCGGCGCCTGCCAGGGCCTCGATGGCGCGTTCATAGGCGGCGGGGGCGGCCGCGTTGCGGTACTTCATCAAGGCGCTGACCGCGTTGTCGACCACCTTGATGATCAGCTCGGCCGCACGGTCATCTTCGTCCACGGCGCGGTGGACAAAGGGCACGCCCTCGTTGACCGTGCCCGCCAGCTTGAGCTTGAAATCGACCAGGCCGTCGTAGCCCACGCTGCGGCAGAAGCGCACCACCGTGGGCTTGCTGACCTCGGCGCGCCGGGCCAGCTCGCCCACCGGCAACGAAGCAAAACTGCGGGGATCTCGCAGCAGGAGTTCGGCCACCCGTTGTTCGGCCGGGGGCAGGGCGGGCAGCGAGGCCCGGATGCGGTCCAACATGGTTCAGAGCAGTTCAATGCGCGTCCCGATGGGGTCGCGCGGGCCTCATTGTTCCTCGGCCCAGGCAAAGCCGTCACGCGCCACCAGGGCGCTGGCCGCGGCCGGCCCCCAGCTGCCGGCCGCGTAGGTCCGCAGGCCACCGGTGTCCCGGCCCCAGCTGTCGAGAATGGGTTCCACCCAGCGCCAGGCCTGTTCCTGTTCGTCGCTGCGAACGAACAGGTTGAGGCGGCCGGCGATGGCGTCCAGCAGCAGGCGCTCATAGGCGCCCACCCGTTCGCTGGCGAAGGCCCGGTCGAAATCGAGGTCCAGCTTGACCGGGGAGAGCCCGTCGCTGGGGCCGCTGCCCTTGGCCGCCATCAGGTGCAGCTCCAGACCGTCCTCCGGCTGCAGCTTGATCACCAGCTTGTTGGGCAGGGCCGCGCCGGGGAAGATCGGGTGCGGCACCTCGCGGAAGTTGATGACGATCTGCGCGTCGCGGGCGGCCAGCCGCTTGCCGGTGCGCAGGTAAAAGGGCACGCCCGCCCAGCGCCAGTTCTGCACCTCGGTGCGCAGGGCGACGAAGGTCTCGCAGCTGCTGCCGGGGGGCACCTTGGCCTCGTCCAGGTAGCCGGGCACCGCCTGGCCCCCGACGCTGCCGGCCTTGTACTGGCCGCGCAGCACATCGCGTGCGACGCTCTCCGGCGTGAAGGGCTTGAGCGATTTCAGCACCTTCAGCTTCTCGTCGCGGATCGCGTCCGCGTCGTTGGTCGACGGCGGCTCCATGGCGATCATCGTCAGCAGCTGCAGCGCATGGTTCTGGACCATGTCCCGCAGGGCGCCGGTCTTGTCGTAGAAGTCGCCCCGGGTGCCCACGCCGATGGCCTCGGCCAGGGTGATCTGGATGTTGGCAATGCTCTCGCGCCGCCACAGCGGCTCGAACAGCGCGTTGGCGAAGCGCAGCGCCATCAGGTTCTGCACCGAGGGCTTGCCCAGGTAGTGGTCGATGCGAAAGGCCTGACGCTCGGTGAACACCGAGCGCACGACGCGGTTGATCTGCTGGGCGCTGGCCAGGTCGTGGCCCAAGGGCTTCTCCAGCACGACGCGGATCTGTGGCCCGTTCAGGCCCACGGCGCCCAGCTGTTCGCAGATCACCGGAAACAGGTAGGGGCTGGTGGCCAGGTACAGCACAGCCGTGTCGGCCCCGCGGGCCGTGATCCACTCCTTCAGGCCGAGGTAGTCCTCCGGCCGGGACAGATCCATCCGGCGGTAGTGCAGCAGCGCGGCAAAGCGCGCAAACTCCTCGTCGCTGGGACGCTTGGAGCTCTCCACCTCAGCAAAACGATCGTGGATGAACTGCCGGTAGGCTTCGTCGGTCCGCTCGTCACGGGCCACGGCGAGGATGCGTCCTCCTTCGGGCAGTTTGCCGTGCCGGAAGGCCTGGAACAACGCGGGCATCAACTTGCGCCAGGTGAGGTCGCCGGTGCCACCAAAGAAAACCAGGTCGAAGGACATGCTGTCGGCCCGTGATGGGGTGATTGCGAGGCATGATGCATGAGCCGTGCCTGGGGGTCAAACCCGCCCCAAGTCCGCAGGGCAGACTTGGGGAGGCCAAGCGTCACCAAGTCGAGTTCTAATTGGGGCGTGGCATTTTCCTTGCACGTCGTCAGCGCACCATGAACCAGCTCGAACAACTGAAGGCCTACACCACCGTCGTGGCCGACACCGGCAACTTCAAGCAGATGGCGCAGTACGCGCCGCGGGACGCCACCACCAACCCGTCCTTGATCCTCAAGGCGGTGCAGCAGGCTGATTACGCGCCCCTGTTGACCGAAACCGTCGCGGCGCACAAGGGCCGGGTGCTCGACGAGATCGTCGACCGCGTGCTGGTCCGTTTCGGGCTGGAGATCCTCAAGGTGGTGCCGGGCCGCGTGTCCACCGAGGTGGATGCCCGCCTGTCGTTCGACACCGGAGCCACCATCGCCCGCGCGCAGCGCCTGATCGCGCTCTACGACGCGGCGGGCATCGGGCGGGAGCGGGTGCTGATCAAGGTCGCCGCCACCTGGGAGGGCATCCAAGCCGCGCGGGCCCTGGAACAGCAGGGCATCCGCTGCAACCTGACGCTGCTGTTCAGCTTCTGCCAGGCCGTGGCCTGCGGCGATGCCGGCGTGCGCTTGATCAGCCCCTTCGTTGGCCGCATCTACGACTGGTACAAGAAGCAGGCCGGTGCCAGCTGGGACGAGGCCGCCATGGCCGGTGCCAACGACCCGGGCGTGCGCTCGGTGGCCCGCATCTACCACTACTACAAGAAATACGGCATCGCGACCGAGGTGATGGGGGCCAGCTTCCGTAACGTGGGCCAGATCCTGGCACTGTCCGGCTGTGACCTGCTGACCATCAGCCCCGACCTGCTGGGGCAACTGCAGGCCAGCGAAGCCCCCCTGGCCCGGGCCCTGTCGCCCCAGACCGAGGCGGCCGAGGTGCCGCATGGCTGCACCTTCAATGAAGCCCGCTTCCGCTGGGCCCTCAATGAGGACGCGATGGCGACCGAGAAGCTGGCCGAGGGCATCCGCCAATTCGCGGTCGATGCGGTCAAGCTGGACGCCCTGATCCAGGGCCAGTGAGCATGCCTGCACCCCGTTGCGACGAGACGGCCGCGTGGGCGGCGCTGCGGCGCCACTTTGACGACAGCGGCCGGAGTTTCGACCTCCGGCAGGCGTTCGGCGCGGAGCCGCAGCGTTTCGAGCGCTTCAGCCTGGAGGCTCCCGAGGTCTTTGCCGACCTGTCCAAGAACCGCTGGAGCGAGGCCACCCGGGCCTTGCTGCTGGCGCTGGCCCAGGAATGCGGCCTCGCCGAGCGGCGCGATGCGATGCTGCGTGGCGAGCCGGTCAACACCACCGAAGGCCGGGCCGTGCTGCACACCGCCTTGCGGGCGCCGCGGGGCACGGCACCGTTCAGCGACACGGTGCACGACATGCTCGACCGTTTCCTGGCCTATGCCGAACAGGTGCGGGACACGGCCAGCAGTGGCTTCACCGACATCGTCAACCTGGGCATCGGCGGCTCGGACCTGGGGCCGCAGATGGCGGTCCCGGCACTGGACGCCTGGTGCCACCCGGGGCTGCGGTTCCACTTCGTCTCGAACGTGGACGGGCACGACATCAGCCCGGTGCTGCGCCGGCTGGACCCGACCCGCACGCTGTTCATCGTCGCCTCCAAGACCTTCACCACCCAGGAAACCATGGCCAACGCCCAGGTGGCCCGGGCCTGGTTCCTGGCCCAGGGCGGAACGGATCTGGGCCGACACTTCGTTGGCGTGACGACCAACCTGGAGGCCGCGGCCGAGTTCGGCATCCACCGCACCTTCGGCTTCTGGGACTGGGTGGGCGGGCGCTTCTCGCTCTGGAGCGCGGTGGGCCTGGCGCTGGCGATCGCGATCGGTGCCGAGCAGTTCCGCGCTCTGCTGGCCGGCGCCCATGCAATGGACCGGCACTTCGCCGAGGCGCCGCTGGCGCAGAACCTGCCCGTGCAGCTGGGGCTGCTGGACGTCTGGTACCGGAACTTCCACGGCTTTGCCAGCCGCTCGGTGGCGCCTTACCACCAGGGGCTGCGGCGCCTGCCGGCCTACCTGCAGCAGCTGGAGATGGAATCCAACGGCAAGGGCGTGGACAGCCAGGGCCGTCCCCTGGCCGAGGCCAGCTGCCCGGTGGTCTGGGGCGAGCCGGGCACGAACGGCCAGCATGCGTTCTTCCAGATGCTGCATCAGGGCACCGACGTGGTGCCGGTGGAGTTCATCGCCGTCAAGCGGCCCACGCACGACCATGCGGCCCTGCACAGCATGCTGCTGGCCAACTGCCTGGCGCAGAGCCAGGCGCTGTTGTGGGGCAAGAGCACGGCCCAGGCGCTGACCGAGTCCGCGCCCACCGCTGCGCCTTCTCTGGACCGCGCCGTGCTGGCACGCCACCGCAGCTTCCCGGGCAACCGTCCCAGCACCATGCTGCTGTTGGACGAGTTGACCCCGCGCGCGCTCGGCGCGCTGATCGCGCTCTACGAGCACCGGGTCTTCACCAGCGGCGCGCTGTGGGGGATCAACAGCTTCGACCAGTGGGGGGTGGAGCTCGGCAAGGCCTTGTGCCACCAACTGCTGCCCCGCCTGCAGACGGGCGACGCCAGCGGGTTGGACAGTTCCACAGCCGGTTTGCTGAACCGCTTGCGCGCCTGAACCTCACGGCCTGACCGACATGCCCATGCCCGCTCCCCATTTCATCTTCGACTTCGGTGGCGTCGTGTTCCAGTGGCGCCCGGCCGACCTGCTGGCCCGGGTGCTGCCGCACCGGATTTGCTCGGCCGAGGAGGCCGAGCACTGGAAGCGCACCTTTTTTCAGGCCTACCAGGGCGACTGGGGGGCGTTCGACAGCGGCCTGATCAGCGCCGAGGAATGCCGGGACCGCATTGCCGCCCGCACGGGGCTGAGCCGTGACGAGGTGCAGACCGTGATCGACGCGGTGCCGCAGGAGCTGGCGCCGCAGGCGGACACGGTCGCACTGCTGCAGGCGCTCAAGGCCGCAGGCCACCGGCTGTTCTTCCTCTCCAACATGCCCGAGCCCTATGCCCATTATCTGGAGACGCACCACGCCTTCCTGGCCTGGTTCGAGGACGGGGTGTTCTCGGCCCGGGTGAAAACCGGCAAGCCGGGGCTGGACATCTTCCGCATCGCGTTGGCGCGCTTTGGGCTGGCCCCGGCCGAGGCGCTGTTCATCGACGACCATCCGGAGAACATTGCCGCGGCCGGCCAGCTGGGGCTGCCCGCCTTGCAGTTCACGACGGCGCCGCGTCTGCTGGCGGACCTTCGGGCCCAGGGGCTGGCGCTGGATGGCGTGCTGCCGCCCGTCGCCACTGCCGCTCTGAACTGAAGCCGGCCAGGGCACAGGCGCGCGGCCGGGACAGACCGGCGGCCAAGGCCTCCCGGGCCAGGGTCAGGCGCACCCATTCCACATGGGCACGCGGCGACAGCCCGGCATGCTGGCGGAACAGGCGCGTCAGGTGGCGCGGGGTGACATGGGCTTCGGCCGCCATGCGTTCCAGCGTCCAGTCCTCGGCCGGGGCTTCGACCACGGCGTTCTGGACCGCGTGCACGGCCGGGTGCAGGTGGCTGCGGCCAGCCAGCAGGGGCGAACGCTCCGGGTCTTCCTGGCCGCGGCGGTGAAAGACGACCATCACCTGGGCCACCGCCGAAGCCAGCCCTTCGCCCAGCACCTGGGCGATCAGGTGCAGCGCCAGGTCGATGCCGGCGGTGATGCCGGCGCTGCTCCAGACCGGACCGTCCTGCACGAAGACCCGGTTGGCCCGCACCTGGGCGGCCGGGGCCAGGCGCCGCAGGTCAGCCAGCAGTTCGTGGTGGGTGGTGACGCTGCGCTGGCCCAGCAGGCCCGCGTCGGCGGCCAGCAAGGCGCCGACACAGACCGTGAGCAGGCGGTGCGGCGTGTCCAGGGGGGCCAGCGCCGGCCCCAACGTGCGGGCCAGCCAGTCACGGGTGTCCAGCCAGGCCGGCTGGCGCTGGATCACCTGCAGGGCGTCCCCGGGGCGGCCCAGCAGCAGCACCCAGGTGGGGGGCTCCAGCGTGGCGGGCAGCGGCTCCAGCTCGGCCAGCGTCAGACCGACGGAGGAGCGCACCTGGGCCTGCGGCCCGGCAAAGCGAAGCCGGAAAGCCGGCGGCCAACCCTGCCGGGCGCACTGTTGGTTGGCCAGCCGGAAGGCCTCGGCCGGGCCGGCCAGGTCGAGCAGCAAGGTGTCGGGTAGCACGATGAACAGCAGGTTCACCGGCGGGGTCACGACGGGGCTCAGTCGCTGTCGCGCCATGGGTAGTCCATCTGCCGGGCCGTGCGGTGGGCCAGGTCCGCGCTGGCCAATCGCCGCACCAGGTGCAGGCTGAGGTCCAGGCCCGCGGCGATGCCGGCCGAGCTCAGCACCCGGCCGGTGTCCACCCAGCGGCGGTCGGGGCGCAGCCGCAGGTGGGGGTGCTGGCGCGCCAGCGCGTCCAGGTCCTCCCAGTGGGTCGTGGCGTCAGTGCCGTGCAACAGGCCGGCGTCGGCCAGCAGGAAGGCACCGTTGCAGATCGAGGCGACCCAGCGTGCCGCCTGGCCTTGCTGGCGCAAGCGATCGAGGAAGATGGCGTCGGCCTGCAGGGCCTCGACCACCCCGCCCGGCACCAGCAGCAGATCGGCCGCGGGGGCGTCGGCCAGGGCGCCGTCCGGCTCCAGGCGCAGACCGGCGCGGGCCCGCACTGCCCGTCCGTCGGGCGACACCGTGTGCAGCTGGAAGGGCGCAGGGGCCTCGGGTGCATCGCGTCGTGCCACCCGGTTGGCGGTGGTGAAGACTTCATAGGGCCCGGCGAAGTCCAACAGTTCGACCTGGTCGAACATCAGCAGTTGCACGCGCAGGCTCATGGCGTCACCGCTTCCGGTGTGGCGGCGCGGGCCAGCGCCTGGTCCACCGTGCAGAGGGTGGCGAAGCGGCCGGCCAGCACGGTCTCGGTGCGCTCGCGGATCTGGGCCGCCGACAGGCGCTCGCCCGCGGGCGTGGTCATGTCGAAGGTCAGCGTGGCCTCGGTCACGTAGTCCACCTCCCAGCCTTCGTCGCTGGCATGGCGGGCGGTGGTCTCGCAGCACTGCTCGGTGCGGATGCCGGCCACGATCAGCCGCGTGATGCGCTGCGCGCGCAGCCAGTCACCCAGACCGGTGCCCACCAGGGCGCTGTGGCGGTGCTTCTCCACCGTGCGGGCGGGCTCGACCTCCACCAGGCCGTCCAGGGGGCACACCAGCCCGCTGACGGGGGCAAAGGGGTTGTCGGCGCGGTCCGGGCCATCGGTGTGCAGGATGCGCACGATGGGCAGGCCGGCCTGCCGGGCGCCGTCGATCAGCCGGTTCGTCGCGGCCAGAAAGGCAGGCAGTTCGGCGGTGGACCAGTACGGCCGGGCCGTGAAGGAGGCTTGCACGTCGATGAGCAGCAGGGCGGTGCGGAGTGGGTCGATTGGGGACATGGAGAGGGGCGGCGTTCAGGGTGGGGATGATGTCATCTTGCCCAGTCTGCGGGCTCGGAACGAGACCGGTGCGGGACCCTGTTCGGACATTTCAGGACATTGTGAGTGGCCGGGCCAACCTGCCCGTGGGGGCGTTGGGCGCCCGAAACTCGGCGTGGATGTCCTCTTTGTTTCTGGTTTTGTGGCCTCTGTTTCCGTCGCACCATGCCCCACGGCGCAGTGAGACAGGTCCGGCATACGGGCCGGCTGTCGCCATGAGGGAGAACCCATGTCCGTGTCCGCCGTCCGTGCCGGTGCTGTCGACTGGTCGTCGTCCACCGCCACCACCGCGAAGGAATTTCACCAACTGGGCAAGGCCCTGCGCCAGGGCAACCTGGATGCGGCCAAGGACGCCTACAAGGCCATCCTGAAGAACCCGCCGCCCAATGCCACCTGGAACCCGGAGGGGTCCTTTGCCCAACTGGGCAAGGCGCTGGCCCGGGGGGACATGGCGCAGGCCCGCTCCATCGCGACCGAGGCGGTCAAGGAGATCCGCAGCAGCCGGCAGTCGCTGCCGCCGATGGAGGATCCGGTGCCCGCGGGCGCCGAAACCATGGCCACCACCGGCAGCACGCTGGACGTGACGGCCTGAGGGCGGCGCCCTCAGCGCGGTGCGAGCCAGCGCTCGGCCAGCCGCACCCACAGCGCCGCGCCCTGTGGGATCAGGGCATCGTTGAAGTCGTAATGGGGGTTGTGCAGCGTGCACGGCCCCAGTTGCCGCTGGGCGTCGCTCGGAGCATCGCGGTGTTCACCGCCGCCGTTGCCGATCATGAAATACGCGCCCGGCTTCTTCTCCAGGAAGAAGCTGAAGTCCTCGGCCGTCATGGCCGGCTCCATCTCCAGCGTATGTTTGGGACCGGCCACCTCGTGCATCACGTCGCGCAGGAAGGTCACCTCGCGGTCATGGTTGATCGTGGGGGGGTAGTTGCGGTGGAAGTGGAACTCGGCGGTGGCGCCAAAGGCCGCCGCGGTGTGCTGCGTGATCTCCGCCATGCGGCGCTCGATCAGGTCCAGCACGCCGACGGAGAAGGTCCGCACCGTGCCCTGGATTTCGCAGACATCGGGCACCACGTTGTTGGCCTCGCCGGTGTGGATCATCGTCACCGAGATGACCGCCGCGTCCAGCGGCTTCTTGTTGCGGGTGATGATGGTCTGGAAGGCCTGCACCATCTGGCAGGCCACCGGCACCGGGTCGATGCCCAGCTGGGGCAGGGCCGCATGGGCTCCCTTGCCCCGCACGACGATGCGGAACTCGTTGCTGGAGGCCATGATGGGCCCCTTGCAGACCGCGAAATGGCCGGCCGGGATGCCGGGCCAGTTGTGCAGGCCGAAGATGGCCTCCATCGGGAACTGTTCGAACAGGCCGTCGGCGATCATCTCGCGCGCGCCACCGCCGCCCTCCTCGGCCGGTTGGAACACCAGGTAGACGGTGCCATCGAACTGGCCATGCAGGGCCAGGTGGCGGGCCGCAGCCAGCAGCATGGTGGTGTGGCCATCGTGCCCACAGGCGTGCATCTTTCCGGCAGACCGGCTGGCGTGGGCGAAGCGGTTGTGCTCGGTGATGGGCAGGGCGTCCATGTCGGCCCGCAGGCCCAGCGCGCGGTGGCTGGCACCGCGCTTCAAGATGCCCACGACCCCGGTGCGGCCCAGGCCGCGGTGGACCGGGATGCCCCAGCTCTGTAGGCGCTCGGCCACCAGGTCTGCGGTGCGGTGTTCCTGGAAGCACAGCTCCGGGTGGGCATGGAGGTCACGCCGCAGCGCGACGAAGTCGTCTGCCTGGGCTTGGAGGTCGGCCTGCAGGGTCATGGGAGTCTCCGGGAAGGCACCGCGGGCAGCCGCGGTTCGGACGGCCGATCTTAGCCTTCCCTGCGCGCCGCCCGGGGGTTTCGCCTGGGCGCTGTGACATCATCACGGAATGACTTTGAACAGCGTTCCGACCCGTGTGATCCACGCGGCCTGCCCGCACGACTGCCCCGACACCTGCGCCATCCGCGTGACCCTGCAAGGCGAGCAGCTGATCCGCTGGCAGGGCGAGCCCGATCACCCCACCACCCACGGGGCCTTGTGCACCAAGGTGTCCCGCTATCCGGAGCGCAACAGCCACCCGGAGCGGGTGCTGCAACCGCTGCGCCGCGTGGGGCCGAAGGGGGCGGGACAGTTCGAGCCGGTCAGCTGGGAGACGGCGCTGGCCGACATCGCCCAGCGCCTGCGCGCCATCGCCGCCCGAGACCCCCAGGCCATCCTGCCCTACAGCTACGCCGGCACCATGGGCTATGTGCAGGGCGAGGCGATGGCGGGCCGTTTCTTCCACCGGCTGGGGGCCTCGCAGCTCAGCCGCACCATCTGCGCCGAGGCCGGGGCCACCGGGCTGGCGCTGACCTATGGCGCCACCCTGGGCATGCACCTGGA
This sequence comes from Ideonella benzenivorans, assembly GCF_020387415.1. GTDB lineage: Bacteria > Pseudomonadota > Gammaproteobacteria > Burkholderiales > Burkholderiaceae_C > Ideonella > Ideonella benzenivorans. Next base: position 188,103 of record NZ_JAGWCB010000020.1, read on the forward strand.
GCATTTCGTCGAGAGCCGGTTGATCCTGATCTGGGGCAGCAACCCGGTGGCGTCCAACCTGCATTTCTGGACCTTTGCCCAGGCGGCCAAACGGGCCGGCGCCAAGCTGATCGCGATCGACCCGCGCCGCACCGAGACGGCCGAGAAGTGCCACCAGCACCTGGCCCTGCGGCCCGGCACCGACGGCGCGCTGGCCCTGGGCCTGATGCACGAGCTGATCGTGCACGACTGGCTGGACCATGACTACCTGGCCCAGCACGTGGAGGGCTGGCCCGCGCTGCGCGAGCGTGCGCTGCAGTGGCCGCCCGAGCGTGTGGCCGAGGTCTGCGGCCTGAACGCCGACGAGGTGCGCGGCCTGGCGCGTGACTACGGCACCACCGCCCCGGCGGCGATCCGCCTGAACTACGGCATGCAGCGCGTGGCCGGTGGCGGCAATGCGGCGCGGCTGATCGCGCTGCTGCCCTGCCTGGTGGGCGCCTGGCGGCACCGGGCCGGTGGCCTGCTGTTGTCGGCGTCCGGCTGGAACAAGCCCTTCCGCAATCCGGACCTGGAGCGACCCGACCTGCGCGCCGGCCGCCAGTCCCGCACGATCAACATGAGCACCATCGGCGACGACCTGCTGCGCGAGGCCTCACCGGATTTCGGGCCGAAGATCGAAGCGCTGATCGTCTACAACAGCAACCCGGTGGCGGTGGCGCCCGAATCGGCCAAGGTGGTGGCCGGCTTCCAGCGCGAGGACCTGTTCACCGTGGTGCTGGAGCACTTCCTGACCGACACCGCCGACCAGGCCGACTATGTGTTGCCCGCCACCACGCAGATGGAGCACTGGGACGTGCATGCCAGCTACGGCCACACCTACCTGCTGATCAACGAGCCAGCGCTGCCGCCGGCCGGGCAGGCCAAGTCCAACGCCGAGATCTTCCGCCTGCTGGCCGCCCGCATGGGCTTTGACGAACCCTGCTTCTGCGACGACGACCTGAGCCTGGCCCGCCAGGCCTTCAGGGTGGACTTTGACGCGCTGCGCCGCGTGGGCTGGCTGAAGCTGCCGGTGCCGGAAGCGCCGTTTGCCGAGGGCGGGTTCCGCACCCCCAGCGGCAAGGCGCAGGCCTGCGCTCCGGGGCTGCCGCTGCCCGACCACGTGCCCAACCACGAGAGCGCCGAGCGCGACCCGGCGCTGGCCCGGCGCTACCCGCTGGCGATGATCTCGCCGCCGGCCCGCAACTTCCTCAACTCCACCTTCGTGAACGTCAAGAGCCTGCGCGACATTGAGGGTGAGCCGCTGCTGGAGATCTGTGCCGACGATGCCCAGGCGCGGGGGCTGGTCGACGGTCAGCCGGTGCGGGTCTTCAACGACCGGGGCGAGTACCACTGCGTGGCCCGCGTCAGCCCGCGGGCGCGGCCGGGCGTGGTGAACGGTCTGGGCATCTGGTGGCGCAAGCTGGGCCGCAACGGCACCAACGTGAACCAGCTGACCCACCAGCGCCTGACGGACCTGGGCGACTCGCCCTGCTTCTACGATTGCCTGGTGGAGGTGGCGGCCCTGTGAGAGGGGCGGACCACGCGGCCGGGCCACGCTGGCGACGCGGGCTGGCCTGGGCCGGGGGCGGCAGCCTGGGGGCGCTGCTGCTGGCCCTGGGCGTGCTGTGCCTGACCTCCGGCTGCAGTTCGGCGGGCTACCTGTGGCAGTCTGCTGGCGGGCATTTGAGCCTGCTGCACAGCGCGCGGCCGGTGGACGACTGGCTGCAGGATCCGCAGACCGACGCCACCCTGCGCGATCGACTGGTCCTGAGCCAGCAGTTGCGCACTTTCGCGGTGCAGGCGCTGGCGCTGCCCGACAACCCCAGCTACCGGCGCTATACCGACCTGCACCGCGAGGCGGCGGTGTGGAACGTGGTGGCCGCGCCCGAGTTGTCGCTCACGCTGCAGACCTGGTGCTTTCCGGTGGTGGGCTGCGTGGGCTACCGCGGCTATTTCGACGAAGCGGCGGCCCAGGCCGAAGGTGCCGCCCTGCGCGCCGAAGGGCAGGAGGTCAGCGTCTACCCGGTGCCGGCCTATTCCACGCTGGGCATGAGCAACTGGCTGGGCGGCGACCCGCTGCTGAGCACCTTCATCCGCTGGCCCGAGGGCGAGCTGGCCCGGCTGGTCTTCCATGAGCTGTCGCACCAGGTGGTCTATGTCGCCGGCGACACTGCCTTCAACGAGAGCTTCGCGACCACGGTGGAGCAGATCGGCGCCCAGCGCTGGCTGGCCCAGCACGGCAGCCCGGCGGCCCGGCAGGCCTATGCGCAGGCCGAGCAACGGCGCGCGGATTTCCGCGCCTTGACTGGCCGCACCCGAGCGGCCCTGCTGGCGCTGTATGCCGGGCCGCTCGACGTCGCGGCCCAGCGCGCACGCAAGGCGGCCGTGATGGCGACGATGCGGGCCGACTATGCGGCGCTGCGCGACGGCCCCTGGCAGGGTTACCGGGGCTACGATGTCTTTTTCGCGCAGGCCAACAACGCCTCGCTGGGGGTGCTGGGGGCCTACCTGGTCTGGGTGCCGGCCTTCCAGACCCTGTTCACCCAAGAGGGGGAGAATCTCCCCCGTTTCTATGCGGCCGTGCAACGCCTGGCCGATCTGCCGCCGGCCGAGCGGGAGCGTCGGCTGCAGGCGCTGATGCCCACGACCCCCACCAAGGAGAACTGAGATGGCCGATCTGAGCGTGCACCGTGAACACCAACTGGGCCTGGAGAAGGCCCGCAAGGTGGCCCAGGACTGGGCCAGCTATGCCGAGAAGAAGCTCGACATGCGCTGCACCCTGCGCCCCGGCGCCACCGAGGACGTGATCGATTTCAACCGCTCGGGGGTCTCTGGCTCGCTGCGGGTGACGGGCAGCCGCTTCGACCTGGACGCCAAGCTGGGCCTGCTGTTCAAGGCCTTTGCGGGCAAGATCGAGGCCGAGACCTGCAAGATGCTGGACGAGGCCCTGACCCGCGAAGCCGGCAAGAAGGGCTGAGCGCTCAGTCCTTGAGCGACTCGATCAGGTCGATGTAGGCCTGCATGGCCTGCTCGGCCGTCTGGCCCTTCAGGTTGGACCAGGCGTCCCACTTGGCGCGGGCCACGAAGTCCATCATGCCGGGGCGCTCGCCTTGCACATCGCCCTCGGTGGCCTGCTTGTAGAGCGAATAGATCTTCAGCAGCGTCATGTTGTCGGGCTTCTCCGGCAGCTGCTTGCTTTCGGCCACGGCGGTCTGGAACAGGGCGGTCAGGTCGGACATGGTCTCCTCCAAGGGGTAAAAACGAACGGTCGTTCGATTTGAACGCTGCGCATATTACCCAGAGCGGCGTGGCCGTGGGCACCGGCGGCCGATCTTTTTGAGGGGGTCAGCCGGTGGCCAGCGCAGGGGCGGGGCAGGGCCGGCCGCCAGCGGCATCGCCCGCTTGGCGCAACTGGGCCAGCCGTGCCCGCGCCTCCGGCACCAGGTAGGGGGCGACCAGGGTCAGCACCTGGCCCACGCCCTCGGCCAGCGTGCGGTCGGCCTGGGCATCTTCCAGGGCCTGGCGCGGGGCACGGGCATAGGCAAAACTGTGCCAGCCGCTGAGCACCAGCACCATCGTGGTGGTCAGGTCCTCGATCTCGGCCGGGGACATCCGGGCCTCGCCACCCGCCACCAGGCCCTGTAGCAGGGCCCGGGCCGCGTCGGTCTGCCGGCCCAACAAGGCCTGCACCTGCTGCTCCAGCTGCCGGTTGCGGCTCAGCAGCTCGTTCAGGTCCCGCAGCAGGAAGCGGTGCCCATGGGCCAGCGCGAACTGGGCCTGCACATGCTCCCAGGCCTCGTCCACCCGCCGCACGGCCGGTGCGGCGGCCAGCACCTCGGCCAGCGCCTGCAGGTAATCGGCCACCAGGGCGTCCAGCAGGTCGTTCTTGCTGGGGAAGTGGTAGTGCAGGTTGCCGGGGCTGATGCCGAGCTCGGCGGCAATCGCCGTGGTGGAGACATTGGGCACGCCGAACCGGTTGAACAGCAGCCGCGCAGCTTCCAGGATGCGCTGGGCGGTGCGGCGAGGGGGTTTGGCGGTCATGGCCGGACCAATCTAGCACCCGGACGGGTCGTAGGCCCTTGGCACTCTCCCTAGAATCCCGCGCCATGCCAGCTGTTTCCTTCCAGGGTGTCACCAAGGTGTTCCAGGGGTCGCAAGGCCCGTTCCGGGCCCTGGACGGCGTCTGCTTCGACATTGCCGAGGGCGAGTTCTTCGGCCTGCTGGGCCCCAACGGGGCCGGCAAAACCACGCTGATCAGCATCCTGGCCGGCCTGGCCCGGGCCACCGAAGGCCGCGTCACGGTGATGGGCCACGATGTGGTGACGGACTTCGCCCGAGCGCGTCATGCCCTGGGCATCGTGCCGCAGGAGCTGGTGTTCGACCCGTTCTTCTCGGTGCGCGAGACGCTGCGCATCCAGAGCGGCTACTTCGGCGTGCGCCACAACGACGATTGGATCGACGAGGTGCTGGCCGGCCTGGGCCTGTCGGACAAGGCCGACGCCAACATGCGCCAGCTCTCGGGGGGTATGAAGCGCCGTGTGCTGGTGGCCCAGGCCCTGGTGCATCGGCCGCCGGTCATCGTGCTGGACGAGCCCACCGCCGGGGTGGACGTGGAGTTGCGCCAGACGCTGTGGCAGTTCGTCGCGCGCCTGAACCAGCAGGGCCACACGGTGCTGCTGACCACCCACTACCTGGAAGAGGCCGAAGCGCTGTGCGGCCGCATCGCGATGCTCAAGCGCGGCCAGGTGGTGGCGCTGGACCGCACCAGCAACCTGTTGCGGGCGGCGGCCGGCAGCATGCTGCGCTTCAAGACCGACGATGTGCTGCCGCCGGACCTGGCCGGCCGTGCCCGCGTGACCGGGCGGATCGCCCAGATCGCTGCGCGCGATGCGGCCGAGGTCGAGAGCATGCTGGCCCGGCTGCGGGCGGCCGGGGTGCGGGTGGAGGACCTGGAGATCGGCCGGGCCGATCTGGAGGACGTCTTTCTGGCCATCATGCAGGGGGCGCCCTCGCCGGTGCCGCCGGTGCCTGCACCAGCGGTGGAGGGGGTGGCATGAACGGGCCGCAGGAAAAGAACAGGACCGCAGCGGTGCCGCAGGCCGACCTGGGCCCGCTGGCGGGCGCCGGCACGCTGTTCTACAAGGAGGTGCTGCGCTTCTGGAAGGTCAGCTTCCAGACCGTGGGTGCGCCGGTGCTGACCGCGGTGCTGTACCTGCTGATCTTCGGCCATGTGCTGGAAGACCACGTCAAGGTCTACGGCCAGATCGGCTACACCGCCTTCCTGATCCCGGGCCTGGTGATGATGAGCGTGCTGCAGAACGCGTTTGCCAACACCTCGTCCAGCCTGATTCAGAGCAAGATCACCGGCAACCTGGTGTTCCTGCTGGTCACGCCGCTGTCGCACTGGGCCTGGTTTCTGGCCTATGTGGGGGCGGCCATCGTGCGCGGCCTGGTGGTGGGGCTGGGCGTGCTGGCGGTCACCGTCTGGTTCGGCCCGCCCGGGCTGGCGCAGCCGCTGTGGGTGCTGGCCTTCGCGCTGCTGGGGGCCGGGCTGATGGGGGCGCTGGGCCTGATCGCCGGTCTGTGGGCCGAGAAGTTCGACCAGATGGCGGCCTTCCAGAACTTCCTGGTCATGCCCATGACGATGCTGGCCGGGGTGTTCTACTCGGTGGCCACGTTGCCGCCGTTCTGGCAGGCGGCCAGCCATTTCAACCCCTTCTTCTACATGATCGACGGCTTCCGGTATGGCTTCTTCGGGGTCAGCGACGTGTCGCCGTGGCACAGCCTGGCGGTGGTGGGGCTGGCCTTTCTGGCGGTGTCGGCACTGACGCTGCGGCTGCTGAAGTCCGGCTACAAGATCCGGAATTGAGCCCGGGGTGACGGTGGCCGGGGCTTATCGGCGATAATCGGCGCATCATGGCCAATCCGACCCCCGCCCAGCTCCACGCGTACATTGCCGCCGGCCTCGGCTGCGATCACCTGGACGTGCAGGGCGACGGCCAGCACTTCTACGCCACCATCGTCTCGCCCGAGTTCGACGGCCTGCCGCGTGTGCGTCGCCACCAGCGGGTGTACGCCGCGCTGGGCGAACGCATGCGCGAAGAGATCCACGCGCTCTCGATGAAGACCCTGACCCCGGCCGAATGGGCCGCCCAGGGTCCCGCCGCCGCACTGCAGGCGCCGGCCGAACACCGCCATTGACCCTCCCCGCGGTCCGTGCCGTGGGGGCTGGGTGACGTCGCGGTCGCGATGGCTCCCTTCCCATCCTCCAGGGCGCGGGCGGCCTCCCTCTGACCAGCCCCCCGACCCATCATGGACAGACTTCTCATCCGCGGCGGCCATCCCCTGCAAGGCGAGGTGACCATCTCCGGCGCCAAGAACGCGGCCCTGCCCGAGTTGTGCGCCGCGCTGCTGACCGCGCAGCCGGTCACGCTGAGCAACGTCCCCAAGCTGCAGGACGTGTCCACCACGCTGAAGGTGCTGCGGCACCTGGGTGCCAGCGCCGAGCGGGATGCCGAGCGGCCGGACGTGGTGCACATCGACACCAGCACCGTGCACTCGACCGAGGCGCCCTACGAGCTGGTCAAGACCATGCGCGCCTCCATCCTGGTGCTGGGGCCGTTGCTGGCGCGCTTCGGCGCGGCCAAGGTCTCGCTGCCCGGCGGCTGCGCGATCGGTTCGCGGCCGGTGGACCAGCACATCAAGGGTCTGCAGGCCATGGGCGCCGAGATCAGCGTGCAGCACGGCTACATCCAGGCCCTGGCGCCGCAGAGCGAGGCCGGCATGCGGCGCCTGCGCGGCGCCCGCATCACGACCGACATGGTCACCGTGACCGGCACCGAGAACCTGATGATGGCCGCGGCCCTGGCCGACGGGGAGACCATCCTGGAGAACGCTGCGCGCGAACCCGAGATTCCCGACCTGGCCGAGATGCTCATCAAGATGGGCGCCCAGATCGAAGGGCAGGGCACGCACCGCATCCGCATCTGGGGTGTCGAGCGCCTGAACGCGCCCGAGGGCGGCCACCGCATCGTGCCCGACCGCATTGAGGCTGGCACCTTCCTGTGCGCGGTGGCGGCCACCGGCGGCGACGTGGTGCTGCGCGATGCGCGTGCCGGCCACCTGGACGCGGTGATCGACAAGCTGCGCGAGGCGGGTGTGACCATCACCTCCGGCGAGGACTGGATCCGCGTGCAGGCCACGGCCCGCCCCCAGGCGGTCAGCTTCCGCACCACCGAGTACCCCGGTTTCCCCACCGATATGCAGGCCCAGTTCATGGCGGTGAACTGTGTGGCCGAGGGCGCGGCCCGCATTGCCGAGACCATCTTCGAGAACCGCTTCATGCACGTCAACGAGCTGATCCGCCTGGGCGCGAAGATCGTCGTGGACGGGCACACCGCGATGGTGACCGGGGTGGACCACCTCTCCGGCGCCACCGTGATGGCCACCGACCTGCGCGCTTCGGCCAGCTTGGTCATCGCCGGTCTGGTGGCCGAAGGCACCACCCTGGTGGACCGCATCTACCACCTGGACCGCGGCTACGACCGCATGGAAGACAAGCTGCGCGCGATCGGTGCGGACATCGAGCGCGTCAGCGAAAGGATCGGCGCATGATCACCCTGGCCCTGTCCAAGGGACGCATTTTCGAAGAGACGCTGCCGCTGCTGGCGGCCGCGGGCATCACCGTCACGGAAGACCCGGAGAAGAGCCGCAAGCTCATCCTGCCGACCAACCAGCCCGATGTGCGGGTGGTGCTGGTGCGCGCCACCGACGTGCCCACCTACGTGCAGTACGGCGGCGCCGACATGGGCGTGGCCGGCAAGGACGTGTTGCTGGAGCACGGCGGCGTGGGCCTGTACCAGCCGCTGGACCTGAACATCGCCAAGTGCCGCATGAGCGTGGCGGTGCGGGCCGACTTCGATTACGCCGCGGCCGTGCACCAGGGCTCGCGCCTGCGCGTGGCCACCAAGTACACCCACGTGGCCCGGCAGCACTTTGCCGACAAGGGCATGCACGTGGACCTGATCAAGCTCTACGGCTCGATGGAGCTGGCCCCGCTGACCGGCCTGGCCGATGCCATCGTGGACCTGGTCTCCACCGGCAAGACCCTGAAGGCCAACAACCTGGTCGAGGTGGAGCACATCATGGACATCTCCTCCCGTCTGGTCGTCAACCAGGCCGCCCTCAAGCTCAAGCGGGCGCAGCTGCGCCCGATGATCGACGCCTTCGCCTCGGCCATCCAGCCCTGACCCTTTGTCACCCACCCGGACTGTTGCCATGTCTGCCCTGAATCTGCGCCAGCTCGCCACCACCGCCGCCGACTTCGAAACGGAATTCGCCCGGCTGCGACACTGGTCCGCGGACACCGACGCGGCCATCGAGCAGCGGGTGGCCGACATCCTGGCCGATGTGCAGGCCCGGGGCGATGCCGCGGTGCTGGACTACACCGCTCGCTTCGATGGCCTGAGCGCCGACAGCGTGGCCGCGCTGGAGCTGACCCGCGAAGAACTGAAGGCGGCCTTCGACGCCATCACCCCGGCCCAGCGCCGTGCGCTGGAAGCCGCCGCGGCCCGCGTGCGCAGCTACCACGAGCGCCAGCTGGCCGCCAGCGGCCAGAGCTGGAGCTACCGCGACGAGGACGGCACGCTGCTGGGCCAGAAGGTCACGCCGCTGGACCGCGTGGGCATCTACGTGCCCGGCGGCAAGGCCGCCTACCCCTCCAGCGTGCTGATGAACGCCCTCCCGGCCCATGTGGCCGGCGTGGGCGAGATCATCATGGTCGTGCCCACCCCCAAGGGCGAGAAGAACGCGCTGGTGTTGGCCGCCGCCTATGTGGCCGGTGTGACCCGCGCCTTCACCATCGGCGGCGCCCAGGCCGTGGCCGCGCTGGCCTACGGCACCGCCACCGTGCCGGCGGTGGACAAGATCACCGGCCCGGGCAATGCCTACGTGGCCAGCGCCAAGCGCCGCGTCTTCGGCCAGGTCGGCATCGACATGATCGCCGGCCCCAGCGAGATCCTGGTGCTGGCCGACGGCACGACACCGCCCGAGTGGGTGGCGATGGACCTGTTCAGCCAGGCCGAGCACGACGAGCTGGCGCAGAGCATCCTGCTGTGCCCGGACGCCGCCTACCTGGCCCAGGTGCGCGCCGAGATCGAACGCCTGCTGCCCACCATGCCGCGCCAGGCGGTGATCCGCGCCAGCCTGGAAGGCCGCGGCGCGCTGATCCAGACCCGTTCGATGGACGAGGCCTGCGCCATCGCCAACCGCATTGCGCCGGAGCACCTGGAGGTCTCCAGCGCCGAGCCGAACCGCTGGGAGCCGCTGCTCAAGCACGCCGGCGCCATCTTCCTGGGCGCCTACACCAGCGAGAGCCTGGGCGACTACTGCGCCGGTCCCAACCACGTGCTGCCCACCTCGGGCACCGCGCGTTTCTCGTCGCCGCTGGGCACCTACGATTTCCAGAAGCGCTCCAGCCTGATCGAGGTCAGCGCCGAGGGCGCCCAGATCCTCGGCCCCATCGCCGCCGAACTGGCCTATGGCGAAGGTCTGCAGGGCCACGCCCGGGCCGCCGAGCTGCGCCTGAAGAACCGTGGTTGAAAAGGATCCGACGATGAGCCGCTACTGGAGTGAGATCGTCCGCACGCTGACCCCTTACGTGCCGGGCGAGCAACCGAAGATCGACGGGCTGGTCAAGCTCAACACCAACGAGTGCCCCTACGGCCCCAGCGAGAAGGTGCTGGCCGCCATCGCCGGGCAGAACAGCGAGTCCCTGCGCCTGTACCCGGACCCGCAGGCCAGCGCGCTGAAGGCCGCCATCGCCCGCCGCCATGGTCTGACCACCGACCAGGTCTTCGTCGGCAACGGCTCCGACGAGGTGCTGGCGCATGTGTTCCTGGGGCTGCTCAAGCACGACGCCCCGCTGCTGTACCCGGACATCAGCTACAGCTTCTACCCGGTCTACGCCAAGCTCTACGGCATCGCTACGCGCGCCATCCCGCTGGCCGAGGATTTCTCGCTGCGGGTGGACGACTACCTGCAGGCAGGCCGTGAACTGGGTGGCAATGGCGGCATCATCTTCGCCAACCCCAACGCCCCCACCGGCATGCCGCTGCCGCTGGCTGAAATCCGCCGCCTGCTGCAGGGCAACCCGGATTCGGTGGTCGTGGTGGACGAGGCCTATGTGGACTTCGGCGGTGAATCAGCGGTGGGCCTGATCGCCGAGTTCCCGCAGCTGCTGGTGATCCACACCCTGTCCAAGTCGCGCGCGCTGGCCGGCCTGCGCGTGGGCTATGCGATGGGCCACCCCGAGCTGATCGAGGCGCTGACCCGCGTCAAGGACAGCTTCAACTCCTACCCGCTGGACCGCCTGGCCCTGGCCGGCGCGGTGGCCGCGATCGAGGACGAGGCCTGGTTCGAGGCCACCTGCCGCAAGGTCATCGCCACCCGTGAGCGCATGGTGGCCGGCCTGCGGGCGCGTGGCTTCCAGGTGCTGCCCTCGGCCGCCAACTTCGTGTTTGCCCAGCGCCCCGGCAGCGACGGCGCCGCGCTGGCGGCCGGCTTGCGCGAGCACAAGGTGCTGGTGCGGCACTTTCGCCAGCCCGCGCGTGTCGCGCCCTTCCTGCGCATCAGCGTGGGCACCGAGGCGCAGACCGATGCGCTGCTCGCGGCGCTGGACGCCATCCTGGCCTGACCCCTCGATTTCCCCCGGAGGACGACCCCATGCGCACCGCCCAGGTTTCCCGCCACACCCAGGAGACGAAGATCAGCGTCTCGCTCAACCTGGATGGCACGGGCCAGTCCAAGTTGGCCACCGGCATTGGCTTCTTCGACCACATGCTCGACCAGATCGCCCGCCATGGCCTGATCGACCTGGAGATCACCGCCGAGGGCGATCTGCACATCGATGGCCACCACACAGTGGAGGACGTGGGCATCACGCTGGGCCAGGCGGTGGCGCAGGCCGTGGGCGACAAGAAGGGCATCACCCGCTACGGTCACAGCTATGTGCCGCTGGACGAGGCGCTCTCGCGCGTGGTGGTCGACTTCTCCGGCCGCCCGGGCCTGGCGATGGATGTGAACTTCACCGCCGGCATGATCGGCGCGCTGGACACGCAGCTGGTGTTCGAGTTCTTCCAGGGCTTTGTCAACCATGCGGGCGTGACGCTGCACATCGACAACCTCAAGGGCCACAATGCCCACCACCAGTGCGAGACGATCTTCAAGGCCTTCGGCCGCGCACTGCGCATGGCACTGACGCCAGACCCGCGCTCCGCGGGGGTGATTCCGTCGACCAAGGGATGTCTTTGAGATGAGCCGCCGAACCGTCGCCGTCGTCGATTACGGCATGGGCAATCTGCGCAGCGTGTCGCAGGCTGTGATGCATGTGGCTGCCGACAGCGGGCTGGACGTGATCGTCACCGCCCGGCCGGACGAAGTGCGGGCCGCCGAGCGGGTGGTGCTGCCCGGCCAGGGCGCCATGCGCGACTGCATGCGCGAACTGCGCGATTCCGGCCTGCAGGACGCGGTGCTGGAAGCTGCCGCCAGCAAGCCGCTGATGGGCGTGTGTGTGGGCATGCAGATGCTGCTGGACCACTCCGAAGAACAGGACACGCCGGGCCTGGGCCTGATCCCGGGCCGCGTGCGGCGTTTCCGCCTGGAAGGCCAGCACCAGCCCGATGGCAGCCGCTACAAGGTGCCGCAGATGGGCTGGAACCAGGTCTGGCAGGCGGCGCCGGAGGGCGTGCGGCATCCGGTCTGGGGTGAGGTGCCCGACGGGGCCTGGTTCTATTTCGTGCACAGCTACTACACCTGCCCCGACCAAATTGCCCACACTGCGGGTGAAACCGAATATGGCAGCCGCTTTACCTGCGCGGTAGCCCGGGATAATATTTTTGCCACGCAGTTCCACCCCGAGAAGAGTGCCGCCCAAGGTCTGGCCCTGTATCGCAATTTCCTGCACTGGAACCCCTGACCTGCCCGTCTGAGGCGTTCTCCGTTCCGCCTGTCGGGTCACCTGGGCCCACAGTTTCTGCAACAAATTCCCTACTCGCGCTCACCGAGCCATGCTGCTGATCCCTGCGATCGACCTGAAAGACGGTCAATGTGTCCGCCTCCAACAGGGCGACATGAACGCCTCCACCACCTTTGGTGAAGACCCGGCCGCGATGGCCCGACGCTGGCTGGAGGCCGGCGCCCGCCGTCTGCATTTGGTGGACCTCAATGGCGCGTTTGCCGGCAAACCGGTGAACGAAGGCGCCATCAAGGCCATCCTGAAAGCTGTCGGCGACAAGATTCCGGTGCAACTGGGCGGTGGCATCCGCGATCTGGACACCATCGAGCGCTACCTGGATGGCGGCCTGAGCTACGTGATCATCGGCACCGCCGCGGTGAAGAACCCCGGTTTCCTGCGCGATGCCTGCTCGGCCTTTGGCGGCCACATCATCGTCGGCCTGGATGCCAAGGACGGCAAGGTCGCCACCGACGGCTGGAGCAAGCTGACCGGCCACGAGGTGGTGGACCTGGCCCGCAAGTTCGAGGACTACGGCGTCGAAGCGGTGATCTACACCGACATCGGGCGCGACGGCATGCTCACTGGCATCAACATCGACGCCACCGTGAAGCTGGCCCAGGCCCTGTCCATCCCGGTCATCGCCTCGGGCGGCCTGTCCAACATCGCTGACATCGAAGCCCTGTGCGCCGTGGAGCACGAGGGCGTCGAAGGGGTGATCTGCGGCCGGTCGATCTACACCGGCGCGCTGGACTTCCCGTCGGCCCAGACCCGCGCCGACGAACTGGGCGCCTGAGGCGCTCCCCCGGCGCAGAGGCTCAGAAGCCGCCGCGCCGGTCCGGCGTGCGCATGGCCAGGGTGTGGCCGCGCTCCGGTGCCTCGTACGGGTCGCTGCTGAAAGCCCCCTGGTCCACATCGACGCGGTAGTAGCCGCTGCGCGGGCGTTGCGCGAAGTCGAAGCGTTGCCCGGCGTCCAGCCGCCAGACCTTGTAGCCGGCGTAGCTGACCGGCTCGCTGTCGCTGTGGCAGCCGTCGTCGGGGCGGTCGGCCAGCACCATGTAGGCGGTATCGCCATAGACCGTGCCCAGGCCGTCGCGGTCGATCAGCACGGCCGTGCCCTCGTTGATGCCCAGGCCCCAGGCCTGGCCGGTGCGGCCGCTGGCCAGCTGGCGGCAGAGGAAGGCCATCAGGCGGCCCATGCGGTCGCGCTTGACGAAGTGGCTGTCGGTCAGCGTGTCGTGCAGCGCGCTCCAGTCGAACATGTGCTCGCTGAAGCTGACGCTGTCCTGGTAAGGCTCGGCCAGCGCGGTGGACGAGCTGACGCTGCCCTGGCAACCGTCATAGACCGCTAGCGAGCCCTGGATGGCCAGACCGGCGCTGCCACCCCCGGTGCCGCCGCCGCGCTGCACCACCTGGCGCACCGCCGCCGGCAGGGGGCTGTCGCGCCATTGCATGAAGTTGCACTGGTCGCCGCCGCGGAAATAGACCACCTCGGCATGGCGGATGGTGTCCAGCACCGCGGGGTCTGAGGCCTCCTGCGGGTCGCGGATCACGATGGTGGTGCAGGAGTTGACCTGGTCCAGGGCGGCGATCGTGCGGCATTCCCCTTCCCAGTTCGGGTAGCTGGCGCCCAGCACCACCACATCAAGCCGGTCATCGGAGAGTTGATGCAGGAAGGCGGCGAACGAGGCCGCTTCCGGCGGGCCATCGCCCTTGAGGTAGAGCGCCGGGCCGTGCAGCTGGGCCCCCGCGTTCTCCGAGGCACCGAGCCGGTGCATCGCCAGCGCACCGTCCGCGGCCTGGGCACTCCAGGCGCTCAGGCTGAGGCCAGCGCACAGCAGCCAGCGCAGGCTGCAGCGGGTGAAGCTCGGCAATCCAGGCATCGTGTCCTCCTGAGGGTGGGCAGACGGCGTGGGGGCATCGAAGATGCACCGGGTTCTTGCGCACCCCAAGCAAGGATCGGACCTGAATCTGACAGGACGGCGACAGCCCGTGAGCCGATCGGATCCGGGTCGGCCCGGCTCAGGCCAGGCGGGCGCCCGGGACCACGAGCACCACATCCTCCAGCGGCTCGGCCACGCAGGGCAGCACCTCGCCCTCGGCGCGTTCCTCGGCGCTCAGGCCGGGCCAGTCGATGCGGTAGTGCACCTGGCCGCTGCGCAGCGTGCAGCGGCAGGTCCGGCAGGTGCCATTGCGGCAGGAGCGCGGCAGCCGAATGCCTGCGGCATCAGCGGCTTCCAGCAGGCTCTGTCCCAGGGCCACCGGCACGGTGCGGCCCAGAGGCTCGATGCGCAGCCAGGCGGCAGGGGAATCGTCGGCGGACATCGTGCCACTGTAGCGCGCGGCCCAGGTCAGTCATCCCCGACTGCCGCCACCGGCCAAACTCCTTAGACTGTGACCGGGCTTGTCAGCCTTGCCACAAAAAGAACCCAGGAGACACCGGATGAATGCCCCCGCCACCGCCGCCGCCCTGCCGCTGCCCGGCGGGCCTTTGCTCGACGACCCGGTGCTGGCCGGCACACGGCGGGCGGCCAGCGTGATCGTGATGCGGGACGCGCCGGCCGGGCCCCAGGTGCTGCTGCTGCGGCGGGCCGTGCGCGACGGCGACATGCGCAGTGGCGTCTGGGTGTTCCCCGGCGGGGTGCTGGACCCGGCCGATCCCGCGCTGCGGGACCGGATCGACGGGCCGGACGATGCCGCCCTGAGCGACCGGATGCAGCTGAGCACGGGGGGGCTGGACTATGCGATCGCCGCCGTGCGCGAGTGCTTCGAGGAGGTGGGGCTGCTGCTGGCCCATGGCCGGTCGCCAGCGCTGGCACAGGCCCGGGCCGAACGCGCCCAGCTGGGCGACGGCGCCGCCTTTGCCGCCCTGGTGCGCCGGCTGGACCTGCGGCTGGCCGGGGATGAACTGGCCTACCAGGCCCACTGGCTGACCCCGCTGGGCATGAAGCCGCGTTTCGACACCCGCTTCTTCCTGGCCCGGGCGCCGCAGGGCCAGGAGGCCGTGGTCGATGCGGGCGAGGCGTTGGAGCTGGCCTGGCTGACGCCGGCCGAGGCCCTGGCGGCACAGCTGCGCATGCTGCCGGTCACCCGTCGCCTGCTGCAGGAGCTGTCGGCCCATGCCAGCGTCGCCGAGGCGCTGGTGGCGGCGCGACAGCGTCCCACCGTGGAGCGCCAGTTTCCCCGCCTGGGCCGGGACGAACAGGGCACCCGGCCGGTGCTGCCGCAGGAGCCGGCCTGGGCCGAGATCGGGCGCCTGGACGCCGAGGGCCGCGGCGATGTCTGGATCACGCTGGCACCGGAACGGGCGGTGACCCTGTCCGCGCGGGTGCAGCGCATCACCTGCGCCAACGGCTCGATGATGACCGGGCCCGGCACCAACACCTACCTGATCGGGGCGCCCGGCAGCGATGCGCTGGCGGTCTTGGACCCCGGCCCGGACGACGCGCACACGGAACGCCACCTGCAGGCCGTGCTGGCCGCCGCCGGGCCACGCCGCATCGCGCACATCCTGGTGACCCACACGCACAAGGACCATTCGCCCGCGGTGCGCCGGTTGCAGGCCCTGACCGGGGCCCGCGTGGTCGGTCTGCCGGCGGCCCATCCGGAATGGCAGGACACCGCCTTCGCGCCCGACGAGCCGCCCCACCCGGGGCAGCGCTGGCTCCTGGGGCCGGACACCACGCTGCGCGCGGTGCACACGCCCGGCCACGCGGCCAACCACATCTGCTGGTGGCTGGAGGAGGAGGCCCTGCTGTTCACCGGGGACCATGTGATGCAGGGCTCGACGGTGGTGATCAACCCACCCGATGGCGACATGGCCGCCTACCTGGCCTCGCTGCAGCACCTGCAGACGCTGCCGCTGCAATGGCTGGCGCCGGGGCACGGCTTTCTGATGGCCCAGCCGCAGCGCGAACTGGCCCGGCTGGTGGCGCACCGCCTGGGCCGCGAGGCCAAGGTGCTGCAGGCGCTGCAGGCCCAACCCGCGCCGGTGGCGCTGGCCGCATTGCTGCCCCAGGTGTACGGCGACGTGCCCACGGCCCGCCATGCGGTGGCCGAGCGTTCGCTGTGGGCCCACCTGCGCAAGCTGGAGGACGAGGGCCGCGCGGCACAGGCCCAGGGCCGCTGGTGCGCCACGGTGCCGGCCGGCTCTTGAAACCGGGGAGAACGTCCCCATGTGCGCGACCGTAGGCCGCTGCCGTGCGCGCGCACGCTGCCGCGGTGAAACCTGTCGAATCCACCCAAGCCCATGAGCAAGCAAACCCATTCCTTCCAGGCCGAGGTCCAGCAGATCCTTCACCTGGTGACCCATTCGCTGTACTCGAACAAGGAAATCTTCCTGCGCGAGCTGGTCTCGAACGCGTCGGACGCCTGCGACAAGCTGCGCTACGAGGCGTTGGACAATCCCGCGCTGTACGAAGAATCGCCCAACCTGGAGATCCGGGTCTTCTTCGATGCCCAGGCCAAGACCCTGACCATCCGCGACAACGGCATCGGCATGAGCGCCGAGGAGGCCGCGGCCCACCTGGGCACCATCGCCAAGAGCGGCACGCGCGATTTCATGGCCAAGCTCTCGGGCGACCAGAAGAAGGACGCCAACCTGATCGGCCAGTTCGGCGTGGGCTTCTACTCCGGCTTCATCGTGGCCGACCGCATCACGGTGGAAAGCCGCCGCGCCGGGCTGCCGGCCGATCAGGCCGTGCGCTGGAGCAGCGAAGGCACCGGCGAGTACGAACTGGAAACGATCTCCCGCGGCGAACGGGGCACGGACGTCATCCTGCACCTGCGCGACGAGGAGGCCGAGTTCCTGTCCACCTGGCGTCTGAAGGCCATCATCAGCAAGTACAGCGACCACATCTCGCTGCCGATCCTGATGAAGAAGGAGACCTGGGACGCCGAGGCGGCCCAGCAGGTCGTCACCGACGAGTGGGAAACCGTCAACAAGGCCGCGGCGCTGTGGGCCCGCGCCAAGAGCGACATCACCGACGCCGAATACCAGGACTTCTACAAGCAGATCAGCTACGACAGCGACCCCCCGCTGGCCTACACCCACAACCGGGTCGAGGGCCGCAGTGAGTACACGCAGCTGCTCTACATCCCGTCCAAGGCCCCGTTCGACCTGTGGAACCGCGACAAGCGCGGCGGCGTGAAGCTCTACGTCAAGCGCGTCTTCATCATGGACGACGCCGAGGCGCTGATGCCGGTCTACCTGCGCTTCGTCAAGGGCGTGATCGACTCGGCGGACCTGCCGCTCAACGTGAGCCGCGAGTTGCTGCAGGAAAGCCGCGATGTGAAGGTCATCCGTGACGGCTCGGCCAAGCGCGTGCTGTCCATGCTGGAAGGTCTGGCCGACAGCGACAACGCCGACGACAAGGCCAAGTACCAGCAGTTCTGGAACGCCTTTGGTGCCGTGCTGAAGGAAGGTCTGGGCGAAGACTTCGCCAACCAGGAGCGCATCGCCAAGCTGCTGCGCTTCGCCTCGACCCACGCGGACGAGGGTGTGTCGCTGGCCGATTACGTGGCCCGCATGAAGGAAGGCCAGGAGGCCATCTACGTCATCACCGCCGACAGCCTGGCCGCCGCCAAGAACAGCCCGCAGCTGGAGATCTTCCGCAAGAAGGGCATCGAGGTGCTGCTGCTGACCGACCGCGTGGACGAGTGGATGCTGTCGCATCTGCACGAGTTCGAAGGCCATGCGCTGCAAAGCGTGGCCAAGGGTGCGGTGGACCTGGGCAAGCTGCAGGACGAGGCCGAGAAGAAGGCGGCCGAAGAAGCGGCCGAGACCTTCAAGCCGGTGCTTGAGCGCCTGAAGGAGGCGCTCAAGGACCGCGCCAAGGATGTGCGGGTGACCTCCCGCCTGGTCGATTCACCGGCTTGCGTGGTGGTGGAAGAGGGCGACATGAGCGCCCACCTGGCCCGTCTGCTCAAGCAGGCCGGCCAAGCCGCGCCGGAGGCACGGCCCATTCTCGAGGTGAACCCCGAGCATGCACTGGTCAAGCGCCTGGCCGACGACCCGCGCTTCGACGATCTGGCGCAGATCCTGTTCGACCAGGCCCTGCTGGCCGAAGGCGGCCAGCTCGACGACCCGGCCGCCTATGTGCAGCGCGTGACGCGCCTGCTGGTGCCCGCGGCCTGAACGCGCGCACCCCCCGGGGCGGATCAGGACGAGGTCCGCTCCGCCCCGGTGGCATGCAGGAAGAGCTCGGCCAGCTTGCCCTGCACCTGCACCGACGCCCGCTGGTAATCGGTGGTCAGCAGCTGGCGGGCATCCTGGATGCGGTTTTCCTCGACCGCGCGCAGCACCGCGCCGGCCAGCAGGTGAAAGCGCGCGTGGGTGGTGCGCACGGTGTCCAACAACGGTTCACCCTGGAAGGCCTGGCTGCCTGGGCCGTGCAGCCAACGCCCCAGCACGCACAGGTCGTCGCGTGACACATCGGCGGAGACGGGAACCTCCTGCGACTGTCCCTCGACCACCGCCAGCAAGCGGCCCTTCCAGGCTTGGTGCGCCCGGATGGCGGCGGCGAAATCCAGCCCACCCACCTCGCTCTGGGTCTCTTCCTCCGGTGTCTGGGTGACGGGCGTCTCGGTGTCGGGTGCCACCGTGTGGTCACCGCGGCTGCGCCCGGCCAGCGCCTTGATCCATGCCGTGAACTTCATTGCTCGGTGTCCCCTCGTCGTTCCCTTGTGTACTGCGGCGGGTATGGAGGCATCCTAAGGCAAATCCTGCAGACGCTCGATCTGTTCGCGCAACTCGTTGGCCTGCTGGCTCCAGTAGGACGGGCTGTCAAACCAGGGGAAGGCGACGGGAAAGGCGGGGTCTTCCCAGCGCTCGGCGATCCAGGCGCTGTGGTGGATCATGCGCAGCGTGCGCAGCGGCTCGATCAGCAGCAACTCCTGCTCGTCCAGGGGCATGAACTCGCGGTAGCCGTTGAGCAGCGGGTCCTGCGCCGCGCTCACCGCGCCGCGCTCGCCGGGCAGCAGCATCCACAGATCCTGGACGGCCGGGCCCGTGCCACAGTCATCCAGGTCCACCAGATTGGGGCCGGCCCAGGCACCTTCCTCGCGCCAGAGCACATTGCCAGGGTGGCAGTCGCCATGCAGGCGCAGTTGCCGTGCCGGCGCATGCCGGGCCCAGACCGCATCCACCAGGGCCAAGGCCTCGGCGCTGGTGCGGACCCAGGCATGGTCAATCTCCGGGTCCACGCGGCCGCTGTCGAGCAGCCGTTGACGGGGCAGGTGGCCCAGGGTCTGCGGATCCAGCGTGCGCCGGTGCAGGAAGCGGCCGCGTGTGCCGACGGCATGCAGGCGCCCCAGCAGGCGGCCCAGGCGGGCCAGGACTTCCGGGTTCTCCAGTTCGGGGGCCCGGCCGACCCGTCGTTCGCTGACGGACAGCCGGAACAGGCTGCCATCGGCCGCGTGGAAATGGGCCAGCGTCGGCGTGGCGGGCGACAGCGTCAGCGGGCCTTGGTCGGCCAGCGGCTGCAGCACCAGGGGGGGCACCACGGGCAGCTCGGCCTCGGCCAGTTCGCACGCGAAGGCATGTTCCTCGGCGATCTGGGCATCGGTCCAGCGGCCGGGGCGGTAGAACTTGGCGACCACCACCCGGCCGTCGTCCAGATGGGCCTGCCAGACGCGGTTCTCGTAGGAGTTCAGCTGCAGCAGCCGGCCATCGGCTGGCAGGCCGGCCTGGTACAGGGCATCCAGCACGGTGGCTGGGTCCAGACCGGCGAAGGGGAGGGGATGGGACATCGGCGCATGGTACGCCGGCCCCACCACCGGGCTTACTCGATGGTCTCCGACCTGCGCTGGGGCGCTGTCTTCTCGGTGGACCAGGCCAGGTCGCCGCGCATCCACGAACCCATCAGGCGCATGAACTGCGCCTGGCTCTTGACGCTGTAGTCGAACTCGGCGGCCTGGTCGGCCATCATGGCCTCCAACCGCGCGCTGAAGGACTCGGGCGGCAGCTTCAGTCGGGCCTCGGAATCCGGGCCATCCCGCTCGACGGTGGCGCCTGCCTTGCGGGCGATGCGCAGCATGGCGGTGTTTTCGGTCAGGGCATGGATGATCATCGTGTCCACGCCCCGGACCCGGGCGCGCAGCACCGCATGGGCAAACAGCCGGGCGCCGTAGCCGCGTCCGCGGGCATGGGCTGCCACCGAGACGCCGAACTCGGCCGTGTGGGTGTCCTCACCATGGGCCGACAGGTAGGCCACATGGGTCATCGCGATCAGTTCCAGCTTCCAGTTGAAGACACCGGCGATGTCGTCCCGCCCGAAATCCAGCGAGGCGACATAGCGCTCAATCTGGGTGTCACTGGCGGCATAGCCGAAGCGCAGATAGCGGTCGGCTGGCGACAGGGCCATCAAGTGGCTCAGCACGTCCGAACGGTTCGCCTCGCTCAGGGAACGGACGGGAATCCATGGGCCGTGGCCGGCGGAGGCGGGGGAGAGGCTGTGAAGTGTGTGCATGGCCATCGGCAGGCGTGACAGGCCCGTGTCAGGTCTAGGGTTTACCCGGACTGTACAGGGTTTTCACGGAGTCTGCTCCAGGCGGGGTGTGCGGCTTGCCACACAATGGACTTGTTTCTACATTGCCGAAGCAGCTATACTTACCGGCTTTCCCGTTATCGGCGGGGAGAGCAGCGCCTGTCTGGCCAAGCCTTCATGATGCATGGGGGCCGCCTGGCGGGTCTGACCGGAATGCCTGAGAGGCTGCCGGCGGTGAGCACCTTCGTGGCCACCGCCTTTCCAAGCAGCACCGATGGGGCCGGGGCCTGCTGCTCATACAGCCGTTTTTTCTGTTCTCAGAGACTCTCATGAAGACCTTCAGCGCCAAGCCGGCCGAGGTGGTCCACGAGTGGTTTGTGATTGACGCCACCGACAAGGTGCTCGGACGTGTTGCCAGCGAAGTGGCACTCCGTTTGCGCGGCAAGCACAAGGCCATCTACACCCCTCACGTGGATACCGGCGATTTCATCGTCATCGTCAATGCAGACAAGCTGCGTGTGACGGGTAACAAGGCCAACGACAAGGTGTACTACCGTCACTCCGGTTTCCCGGGTGGCATCTACGGCACCAAGTTCAAGGACATGCAAGCCAAGCATCCGGGCCGTGCCCTGGAGAAGGCCGTCAAGGGCATGCTGCCCAAGGGGCCGCTGGGCTACGCGATGATCAAGAAGCTGAAGGTGTATGCGGGCGACACGCATCCGCACACCGCCCAGCAGCCCAAGGCGCTGGAAATCTAAGGAGCGGTGATGATCGGTAATTGGAACTACGGCACTGGCCGCCGCAAGTCGTCTGTGGCCCGTGTCTTCCTGAAGAAGGGCACTGGCCAGATCGTCGTCAACGGCAAGCCCGTCGACGAGTATTTCGGCCGTCAGACCTCCATCATGGTGGTCAAGCAGCCGCTGGTGCTGACCGAGAACGTCGAAGCCTTCGACATCAAGGTCAACGTGTGCGGTGGTGGTGAATCCGGCCAGGCCGGTGCCGTCCGTCACGGCATCACCCGCGCCCTGATCGACTACGACACCGCCCTGAAGTCTGCGCTGAGCCAAGCCGGCTTCGTGACCCGCGATGCCCGTGAAGTCGAGCGTAAGAAGGTCGGTCTGCACGGCGCTCGTCGTCGTAAGCAGTTCAGCAAGCGCTGATCGCGATCCTGTGGTGCCAACGTTGGCACCACAGCCAGGATCCAAGGCCGCTTCAGCCTCCGTGCTGGGCGGCCTTTGTCGTTTTCAAATCCGCGCCTCTGGCAAGGTCATGGGCTGGCATGGGAACATGTCGACCTGCGCCTTGAAAGCCGGCGCCCCGCACCCATTTCCCATGCAGGCGGCCCGGTCGATGGCTGGGCGCGCATGCATCACCTCGAAGGACATCTGAATGACCGCCGTCGCCGAGACCACTGAAACCGTCAGCACCGAAATGCCGTCGCCCATCATCTTCACCGACAGCGCCGCCGCCAAGGTGGCTGATCTGGTGGCTGAGGAAGGCAATCCCGACCTGAAGCTGCGTGTCTTCGTGCAGGGCGGTGGCTGCTCGGGCTTCCAGTATGGCTTCACCTTCGATGAGGTCGTCAACGAGGACGACACCCAGATGAGCAAGGCTGGTGTGACGCTGCTGATCGACGCGATGAGCCTGCAATACCTGGTCGGCGCTGAGATCGATTACAAGGAAGACCTGCAGGGTTCGCAGTTCGTGATCAAGAACCCGAACGCGACCACCACCTGCGGTTGCGGTTCCAGCTTCTCGGTCTGAGGCCGCACCTCGGCTCCCATGCAGGCCACCTTCGGGTGGCCTGTTTGTTTTGGGGGCCTCAGCGGGCGGGGTAGAGCGCGCCCAGCACCCGCAGACCGGCTGCGCCGGTGACCTCCGGCCGGTTGCCGGGCTGGCGGTGGCAGAAGGCCCAGGCCAGCCAGGCAAAGGCCGCGGCCTCCACCTGCAGCGGGGGCAGGCCGGCCGTGGCCGTGCTGGCCACCGTCGTGGCGGGCAGCAGGCGCTGCAGCCGGGCCATCAGGTCGTCGTTGAAGGCGCCGCCGCCGCAGCACAGCAGGGTGCGGGTGCGCGGGGCCTCGGCTTGCAGGGCCTCGGCAGCGCAGCGGGCCGTGAACTCGGCCAGGGTGGCCTGCACGTCCTGTGGGGCGGTGGCAGGCGGCAGGCCCTCCAGCCGGCCGGCCAGCCAGACCGGGTTGAACAGATCGCGCCCCGTGCTCTTGGGCGGCGGGAGCCGCAGAAAGGGCTCATCGAGCAGGCGGGCCAGCAGCACGGGCAGCACCTGGCCGCTGGCCGCCCATTGCCCGCTCGCGTCATAGGGCAGGCCACGTTCGCGTTGGATCCAGAAGTCCAACAGCGCATTGCCGGGGCCGCAGTCGAAGCCGCGCACCGGCCGGGCATCGCCCGCGGGCGGCAGCAGCGTCAGGTTGGCGATGCCGCCCAGGTTGAGTGCCGCGCCATCGGTGGTCTGGCCTCCAAAGACGATGGCGTGAAAGGCCGGCACCAGCGGTGCGCCCTGGCCGCCGGCCGCCACATCGCGGCTGCGGAAGTCGCAGACCACGTCGATGCCGCAACGCTCGGCCAGCAGCGCCCCCTGATTCAGCTGCAGGGTGTAGCCGCGCCCGTCGAATTCGCCTGGGCGGTGGCGCACGGTCTGGCCGTGCGAGCCGATGGCCAGCACCTGTGCGGGCGTGGCCTGCGCCTGCTGCAACAGGTCGGCCACCACGTTGGCCTGCACCTCGGCCAGTTGGTTGGCCGCCAGGGCGGCACGGTGCAGCTCGTCGGAGCCGGGGCTGTTGAGCGCCAGCAGCTCGTCGTGCAACGCGGCCGGGAAGGGGCGGTGCGCATGGGCCAGCACGCGGGGCCGGCCCTGGGCGTCGAAGCGGGCCAGCACACCGTCCACCCCGTCCAGCGAGGTGCCGGACATCAGGCCGATGAACTGCTCGGCGGCGCCCATGGCAGCGGCTTACTCGAAGCGGCCCGGCATGCCGTTCAGCCCGGTCGCGGCATCCAGCTCGGACTGCGCCGTGCGGGCCAGTTGGGCGAAGCGGTTGCGCTGACTGCCATCCAGGCGCACGGTCTCGGACGCCTTGGCGATGGCCACCGGGTCCTTCTGCTCGCCATGCAGGCGGAATTCGAAGTGCAGGTGCGGGCCGGTGGCCCAGCCGGTCATGCCGACGTTGCCGATGGCGTCGCCCGCGCCGACCTTCTGGCCCTTGCGCACGCCGATGCGGCTCAGGTGGGCATAGACGGTCGTGCGGTCGCCCGCATGCTGGACCATGATCACGTTGCCGTAGCCGTTCTGTACGCCGGCGAAGCTGACCACACCGTCGCCCACGGTGCGCACCGCGGTGCCGATCGGGGCGGCGTAGTCCACGCCCAGGTGCTTCTTCCAGACGCCCAGGATGGGGTGGAAGCGCATCGCGAAGCCCGAGCTGACCCGCGAGAAGGCCACCGGGCTGGAGATGAAGGCGCGCCGCTTGCTCTCGCCGTTGAAGTCGAAATAACCGCCCTTGCCGGCGCCGGCGTACCAGACCGCCTGGTGGGGCTGGCCGGCATTGACGAACTCGGCGGCCAGCACCTTGCCGCTGCCCTGGCTCCAGGGCACGGGCTCGCCGTCGGCCGTCAGGGTCTCGAACACCACCCGGAAGCTGTCGCCCTTGCGCAGGTCGCGGCGGAAGTCGATGTCGTTGCCGAAAATTTCGGCCATCTGCGTGGCCACGGCGTCGGGCAGGCCGGCCTCGTCGGTGGCGGCGAACAGCGAGCTGCGGATGGTGCCGCTCGCCAGCCGGGGGGTGGATTCCAGCTGCGCCTGCTCCAGGTGGGAGGCGAACTGGCCGTGCGCGTCACGTTCCACCCGCAAGCGGGCGAAGCGGGGATGGCCGTTTTCGTCGTCGGTGGTGGGGAATCGGGCCACCAGCTCGCTCAGGCGGCCATCGGCCGCCTTGCTGACGGTGACCAGCTTGCCGGCGCCGCCTTCGAACAGCCGCCGACCGATCGGGTCGTTGCGGATCCAGGCGGCGGCAGCGGCGTCCACCACGCCCAGGCGGCGCAGCAGGGTGTCGGGGGTGTCGCTGGCGCGGGTCTGCTCGGTGCGGTGCAGCGTCAGCGTGGCACCGGCCAGGGCCTCCAGCTGCGGCGCGATGGCTTCGGGGGTGACGTCCTCGACGATCAGGCGCCGGGGCAGGTCGCTCGCATCCGGGGCCAGTGGTGCAATGCCGAAGGCGGTGACACCGGTGCCCGCCAGCAAGGCGACGATGCTGCCGGTGACGGCGCGGGGATGCCGGCGGAGGGTCTGGGTGGCCGCGCGCAGCAGGTTCTGCAGCGGGCGGAGCGAAAAACGGGAAGAGCCCAACAACGAATTCAAGGTCAACTGCCGGGGCCAGGCCCCGTCCGGAAAGTCAGCAGAGGTGTCGGGCGGCGGGGCGGCTGCTCCCTGAAGCAACCAGGCCACCGGCGCCTGAAACGATCCAGGGCCTGCGGCGCAGGCCGCGGCCCCGGGGCGACGATTCCGGCACCCTGTGGACTCCCTCGTAGAATCGGACGTTTCACGCCCGGGCTTGGCCACGATGCCGGTCAGTAACCGATCGGCCGAGTATACCAAGCGCGCTTTTGGCCACCGGGGCCACCGGGGCCACCGGGCGGTCCAGACACCTCAGCCACCACCATGTCCGATCTTGATGCAGTCCCGGCTTCCGTCGGGGCCGAGCCTTCCGACCTTCCCCTGAGCGACCGTGTGCAGGAGGCCCTGGCCATCAGCCTGCGCGGTTGCGCCGAACTTCTGCCCCAGGCCGAGTGGGTGAAGAAGCTGCAACGCTGGGACGCCACCGGCGTGCCGCTGCGCATCAAGTTCGGCATGGACCCGACCGCGCCGGACCTGCACCTGGGCCACACGGTGGTGCTCAACAAGATGCGCCAGCTGCAGGACCTGGGCCTGGCGGTGATCCCGCTGATCGGCGACTTCACCACCACCATCGGCGACCCCTCCGGCCGCAACACCACCCGCCCGCCGCTGACCCGCGAGCAGATCGAGGCCAATGCCAAGACCTACTTCGAGCAGATCCGCCTGGTGGTGGACCTGGACCGGGCCGAGGTGCGCTGGAACAGCGAGTGGTGCGACGCGCTGGGTGCGCGCGGCATGATCCAGCTGGCGGCCAAGTACACCGTGGCCCGCATGTTGGAGCGCGAGGACTTCACCAAGCGCTTCCAGAGCGGCACGGCCATCTCGGTGCACGAGTTCCTCTACCCGCTGATGCAGGGCTACGACTCGGTGGCGCTCCAGAGCGACCTGGAGCTGGGCGGCACCGACCAGAAGTTCAACCTGCTGATGGGCCGCCATCTGCAGGCCGAGTACGGCCAGGAGCCGCAGTGCATCCTGACCATGCCGCTGCTGGAGGGCCTGGACGGTGTGGACAAGATGTCCAAGTCCAAGGGCAACTACATCGGCATCACCGAGCCGGCCAACACCATGTTCGCCAAGGTCATGTCGATCAGCGACGAGCTGATGTGGCGCTGGTACACCCTGCTGTCCTTCCGCTCCGAGGCCGAGATCGCCGCGCTGAAGGCCGAGGTCGAAGGCGGGCGCAACCCGCGTGACGCCAAGGTGGCGCTGGCCAAGGAGATCACCGCGCGCTTCCACAACGCCGCCGCGGCCGAAGGGGCCGAGCAGGACTTCGTCAACCGCAGCAAGGGCGGCATCCCGGACGACATCCCCGAGGTGGCGCTCGGCGGTGCCCCGATGGCCATCGGCGCGCTGCTGAAAGCCGCCAACCTGGTGGCCAGCGGCAGCGAAGGCCTGCGCATGGTCGAGCAAGGCGGCGTGCGCATCGATGGCACGGTGGTCAGCGACAAGGGTCTGAAGGTTGAGGCCGGCTGTTTCGTGCTGCAGGTGGGCAAGCGCAAGTTCGCCCGTGTCACGCTGGCCTGAAGAGGCCGCACTCTGCGTTGAAAGAAGGATCTTCCATGTCGCGTCTGTCGTTCGTTGGCGGGGCCCTGGCCCTGTGTCTGCCGCTGTGGGCCCAGGCCGCTTCGGCCCTGCCCGCACCGGTCACCACCCCCAGCGGGCTGGTCTACCAGGAACTGAAGGCCGGCACGGGCATCTCGCCGACCGCCTCGGCCACGGTGCGCGTCCACTACCGCGGCACCCTGGCCAACGGCACCGAGTTCGACAGCTCCTACCGCCGCGGCGAGCCGGCCGAGTTTCCGCTCAACCGTGTCATTCCCTGCTGGACCGAGGGCCTGCAGCGCATGAAGGCCGGCGGCAAGGCCAGGCTGACCTGCCCGCCGTCCATCGCCTACGGCGCCAAGGGGGCGGGTGGGGTGATTCCGCCCAATGCCACGCTGACCTTCGAGGTCGAGCTGCTGGCCATCACCAACTTCTGAACGCAGCGGCCCACGGGACGTGACTGAACTGCGCGCCTGGGCGCTGATCTTTGGGGAATTGTCGTGATCGCAGTGATTCAGCGGGTGCAAGAGGCCCGGGTGGCGGTGGACGGCCGGGTCACGGGCGCCATCGGGCCGGGCCTGCTGGTGCTGGTCTGCGCCGAGCCGCAGGACACCGAGGCCCAGGCCGACCGGCTGCTGGACAAGCTGCTCAAGCTGCGCATCTTCAGCGACGACGCCGGCAAGATGAACCGCAGCGTGCAGGACCTGGATGGCGCGGGCACGCCCGGGGGGCTGTTGCTGGTGTCCCAGTTCACGCTGGCGGCCGACACCCGCAGCGGCAACCGGCCCAGCTTCACCGGTGCGGCGCCGGCCGCGCTGGGGCAGGCGCTGTACGACCACCTGGTCGCCCAGGCCCGCCAGCGCCACCCTCAGGTGGCCACCGGCGAGTTCGCCGCCCACATGCAGGTGCACCTGGTCAACGACGGCCCGGTCACCATCCCGATGACGGTGCACTGACACTGACCGGGACCGAGACGCGCGTGCTCAGTCGTCCTCGCGGGCGGCGGCCAGGCGCTGCTTGACCTCGGCCAGCAGGTCGCGCAGCTGGGCACTGTCGCGCAGGCTGCGGGGCTGCCATTCCGGCGTGCGGGCCAGGCGCCGGGCCAGTGACAGCGTCAGCATCGTGCCATCGGCCGACACGGCCAGATCCCGCAGCAGGGCCTGCCCCTGCCGTTCGAAGCGGCCCTCCCGTTCGGTCAGCCCGGTCGCGCGCAGTTCGCGCCGCAGGCGCTGCAAGGCCTCTGCCGGCTGGAAGGCGGGGGGCTTGAAGAAATCGGGATTGAGCTCGAAGTCATCCATGGCGGGATCATGCCCTCAGTGGCCGGCTGCTTCCAGGATCTTGCGGGCCAGGCCCTCATAGTCGCCACCGAAGTGGTGGCCGCCGGTCAGCGGCAGCACGCGGGCATGGTCGGGCGCCAGTGCCGGGCACAGCGAGTCCTTCTCGTCCTGGCCATAGACGCACAGGGTGTGGCTGGCCGCGAGCTTCATGGCCTCCGGGGCGATGGGCTTGTCGCCGCTGGGCCCGATCCAGTTGGCGACGTGGAACTCGAACGAGGCCTTCTGCCCCGGCCCCAGCAAGGCGGCCAGCTGCACCCGGGCGCGGGTGGCGGCCGGCAGGCGGTTGAGCGCGAAAGGCAGCACGTCGGCACCCTGCGAATAGCCGATCACGATCACCTGGCTGCGGCCCCAGCGGGCGGCGTAGTAGCGGATCACCCGGTCCAGGTCGGCCGCCAGGCCGGCCGGGGTGCGTTCGCTCCAGAAGTAGCGCAGCGAATCCATCCCCGCCACCGGCACGCCCTGCGCCACCAGGGCCTTGGCGATGCCCTTGTCGATGCTGGCCCAGCCGCCGTCGCCCGACAGCAGCACCGCGAACGGCGCGGCACCGTGGCCGCCGGCGGGCTGGCCCAGACCATCGTCGGGCGTGGGCAGTTCGATCAGCGGCAGGTCCGACAGCTGGGTCGGGGGCGGGCCCAGCGGCACCTGCTTGACGGCCAGCGTGGCCCAGGCCGCGTCCAGCCCGGCGGGCAAGGCCCCGGCGGCGCTGCCCGGGCTGGCCAGCCAGCGGGCCTGCGGCACGCGCTGGACGAAGGCCTGGGCCTGGCCTGCCGTGCAGGCCTCGCCCGAGCCCAGGGCCAGCCAGTGGGTGGGCAGGGCGACCGGCGCAGGCTGCAGATCGACCCCGCTGTCGGCGCTGCGCCATTTCAGCGTGGGGCCGGCGCACAGCGGGGGGGCTTGGGTCAGATGCGGGCAGAAGCCCACCGACAGACCGCCGGCAAAGGTGCCCGCCGGCGCCTGGGCCAGGGCGGCGTAGGTCAGCGCGGCGGCGGGGCCGTTGCCGACCAGCGTGGGCAGCAGGTAGGCCGGCAGATGGTCCTGGGCCTGGATGTGGCGGGCCAGGTTTTCGAAGGCACCGCCCGGGTAGGTGCACTTGCCGTCCTGGGCCGCCAGCCGCTGGTAGAACGGCGGCAGCGGCACGCTGGCCACCATGGCGCCCTTGTTCACCAGGCGGTCGGCCAGCGCCCGCTCGCTGGGCGAGGGGCCCTCGGCCTCGTT
The DNA here is from genome assembly GCF_020387415.1 of Ideonella benzenivorans. Taxonomy (GTDB): domain Bacteria; phylum Pseudomonadota; class Gammaproteobacteria; order Burkholderiales; family Burkholderiaceae_C; genus Ideonella; species Ideonella benzenivorans. The sequence continues at coordinate 217,113 of NZ_JAGWCB010000020.1, forward strand.
TTGCAGCAGCAGCACGAACTGCTGGGGCGCGCCGGCCGGGCGTTGCACCAGCACATCGGTGAACAGGCCGTGCGAGATCTTCTGCGCGGCGGGTTCGGCCGCCAGGGCCGAGGAGCCGGCCAGGGCCAGGGCGGCCAAGCCGCTGGCCAGGTGCCAGGTGGCGTGGGAGGCGGTGCGTCGTGTCATCGGGATTCAGGGTCGTCAGGGTGGCCGCCGCCAATCAGCGCGGCGATGTCGGCCAGCACGAACACCGGGGCCAATCCGCCCGGGGTGGCCAGGTAACGGGCCTCCCACTGGGGTTCGAACTTGTCCTTGAAGCTGTGCAGGCCGCGAAAGCGGTAGAAGCGGTCGCCGTACTTGTACAGCAGGCGGCCCAGGCGTTGCCAGCGCGGCGCCTGGCGCCGTTCGGCCATGCCGGCCAGCGGGGACATGCCCAGGCCGAAGCGCTGGTAGCCCTCGGCCTGCAGGTGCAGCATGATGCGCGCGAACAGAAAGTCCATCGTGCCGGCCGGCGCCTCGGGGCGGTGGCGCATCAGGTCGATGCTGGCCTCCTCTTTGCAGGCGGTGACCTGCAGGTTGGCGAAGGCCACCAGCCGCCCGTGCTGGCGCACCAGGGCCACGGGCAACTGGCCCAGGTAGGCCGGGTCGAAGCGCCCGACCGAGAAGCCCTTTTCCCGGCCCTGCTGCTGTTGCAGCCAGGCGTCGGAGATGGCCTGCAGTTCGGGCAGCAGCGGTGCCACCGCCTCGGCGGGGACCACCTCGAAGCTCAGCCCCTCGCGCTCGCCCCGGTTCACGCCAGCCCGCAGGTTGGCCCGCTTGCCGCCCTTGAGGCTGAATTCCGGCAAAGGCACCTGCGCATATTCGCCCAGCTTGATGGCCTGCAGACCGCAGTCCAGGTAGAGCGGCAGTTCGCCCGGGCGCACCTGGTAGAAGGCCGCGCGGCCGCCGTTGGCGGTCGCCAGCTCGATGAACTGCCAGACCAGGTCGGGCCACTCGCGGCGTTCGCCAAAAGGGCCGAACAGGGACACCCAGGTGCGGCCCTGGCGGCCGTACATCAGGAAGCTGCGGCCCGAGGGCGAGAAGAGCAGGCGCTTGTCACCCATCAGCACGAAGCAGCCTTCGGCCCGCGGCCCGGCCTGGACCAGGTCCGCGGCGCGGGCCAGCGCCTCGGCCGTGGGCCGTGGCAGTTCGCCGGCCCGCGGCCGCAGCAGCTGCCACAGGCCCAGGGCCAGTGACAGCAGCGCAATCGCGGTCAGCGCCCGCAGCGAGCGCGGCGCCTGGGCGTCGAGCTCGAATTCCCACCACAGGTGGTTGCTGTAGGCCACCTGCTTGTAGGCGAAGAACAGCACCCAGACACAGGCCAGCAGCACGCCGGCCAGCCCCAGCAGCCACTCAGGCTCCAGGTGCTGGGCGAACAGGGAGGAGCGGCGGTCAAACTGGCGCCGCGAGACGACCAGCAACACCGCCAGCACGCTCAGCAGCGCGGCCTCGTTGAGGGCGATGCCCTTGGGCAGGGCCAGCACGGCGGCGACCAGCGACAGGCCCAGGGCCGCCCACCAGGCGGCGTCCAGCCGGTGCAGCAGGCCGCGCGCCACGATCAGCAGCCCCAGCCCGGCCACGCTGCCCAGGAAGTGGGAGGCCTCGATCAGTGGCAGCGGCACATTCAGTGCCACCAGCACTGCGCGCGCATCGCGGGTGAAGGGGGTGACGCCGGAGACCATCAGCCACAGCCCCGCGACCAGGGTCAGCGCGGCCAGCAGGCGCGGGCTCTGGCGCACGGCCGCCCGGCCCATTGGGGCCACGGTGCCGGCGCGCAGTTCGTAGCCCACCAGCAGCCCGCTGGCCAGCACCAGGGGCAGCACGTAGTACAGGCCGCGGTAGAGCAGCAGGGCACCCAGCAGCTTGGCGGTGGGCAGGTCGGGGCCGGCGGCCAGCAGCATCACCGCCTCGAACACGCCCAGGCCGCCCGGCACATGGCTGATCAGCGCGGCGGCGATGGCCACCGCATACAGCGCCAGAAAGCTGAACAGCGGCAGGGCGCTTTCCGGCAGCAGGAACCACAGCGCCAGACCGGAGGCCGTCAGCTCGACCGCAGAGATCGCCAGTTGGCGCAGCGCCAGCCCGAACGGGGGCAGGCGCAGCCCCAGCCGCCAGCGCCGGCCGGGGCCCCAGTGCCAGACGATGGTGCGCTGCCGGTGACACAGCCAGAGAAAGCCTGCCAGCGTCCCCAGCATGGCCAGCGAGCCAGCCTGCAGCAGCGGGGCGGGCAGCCGCAGCAGCGGGGCCACGGCTTCCGCGCCCCACCACAGCCCCAGGGCGCCGAAGGCCAGCATGCCCAGCACGAAGGCGGCCGTGTTGAAGCCGATCACCCGGGCGATCTGACCCGGCTCCAGCCCCGCGTGGGTGTAGAGCCGCATGCGCACCGCACCGCCCGACAGCGGGCCCAGACCGATGGTGTTGGACAGCGCATAGGCCACGAACGAGGTCAGGCCCACGGTGCCGCGGGCCACCTGCGCGCCGGCATAGCGCAGGGCCGAACTGTCGTACTGGGTCAGTGCCAAGTAGCTGGCCACAGTGGCCAGCAGCGACCACAGCAGGTTCTGGCCCGGGGTGGTCCGCACCGCCGCCATCACCTGGCCATAGCGCACCTCCTGCAGCAGGTGGTGCAGTGCCTCGCCCACCAACGCGGCCAGCAGCAGCCCCAGCCCGGCCAGCAGCCAGGGGCGCCAGCGGCTCCAGCCATGGGCCCAGCGAGCGGTTCGGGAAGCGGCAGCGGGGGCGGGGGGGGCGGAAGAGGGCTGGGCAAGCACGGTCGGGTGCCGAAACGAAGAAGGCTGCAGCGGGTTGTACCCGAAACGCGCGCGACGTGTGTCCGGTGGACGGGTTGCCAGCCCCTGGCGGGCAGGCGCACGATGCGCGACAGTGACAACTGATCCGAGATGGGAGACCTGGATGCAACGACGGGACTGTGGCCGCTGGTTGGGGGGATGGATGTTGGGGGCCGGCCTGGGCTGGCCGCTGGCACGGGCCGCGGGGCTCAGCGAGGCGGACGCTTCGCTGGGGGTGAAGACGGCGCTGGAGCGGGGCGCGTCGAGTGCGGTGGCGCTGCTGGGGCGGCCCGACGGCTTTCTGGGCAACCCCCAGGTGCGCATTCCGCTGCCCAGCGGGTTGAAGGAGGCCGCGCAGCTGCTGAAGTTCACCGGCCAGCAGAAGCGGGTCGACGAACTGGTGACCGCGATGAACCGGGCCGCCGAGGCGGCGGTGCCCGAGGCCAAGACGCTGCTGGTGCAGGCGGTCAAGACCATGTCGGTCGAGGATGCGGTGGGCATCGTGAAGGGCGGCGACACCTCGGTGACCGACTTCTTCGCCCGCAGAACCCGCGCGCCGCTGACCGACCGCTTCCTGCCCATCGTCACCCAGGCCACCGAGAAGGTGGACCTGGCGGCCAAGTACAACGCGGTGGCCGGCAAGGCCAGTGGTCTGGGCCTGGTGGCGCAGGAGGATGCCAACGTCCAGCAGTACGTCACCCGCAAGGCGCTGGATGGCCTCTATCTGATGATCGGCCAGGAAGAGAAGAAGATCCGCCGCGACCCGGTGGGCACCGGCAGCGCGATCCTCAAAAAGGTATTTGGCTGAAGGGTGCGGCGCGGGCTGCCACCCGCGCCGCACCTGGGGCCGTTCAGAGCGCGGCGCGGAAGATCGCGCAGACTTCCTCGAAGGTCGGTTGCACCGGGTTGGTCAGGCCGCAGGCGTCCTTCATGGCGTTGGTGGCCAGGGTGGGGATGTCGGCCTCCTTGGCGCCCAGGCTGCCCACACCGGCCGGAATGCCCACGTCGGCGCTGAGCTGGCGGATGGCGGCCAGGCAGGCGTCCGCGGCCTGCGCGTCGCTCAGGCCCGCGGTGTCCGCCCCCATCGCGCGGGCCACGTCGCCCAGGCGGGCGGCCGCCACGCGGGCGTTGAAGGCCTGCACATGCGGCAGCAGGATGGCGTTGCAGACGCCGTGCGGCAGGTCGTAGAAGCCCCCCAGCTGGTGGGCCATCGCGTGCACATAGCCCAGCGAGGCGTTGTTGAAGGCCATGCCGGCCAGGAACTGGGCATAGGCCATGGCCTCGCGGGCCGCCACGTCCTGGCCCTGGGCCACGGCGGTGCGCAGGTGCTGGCTGATCAGCGTGACCGCCTTGAGCGCGCAGGCGTCGGTGATCGGGTTGGCCGCGGTGGAGACATAGGCCTCGACCGCATGCGTGAGCGCGTCCATGCCGGTGGCGGCGGTCAGCGAGGCCGGCATGCCCAGCATCAGCTCCGGGTCGTTGACCGACAGCACCGGGGTGGTGTGCTTGTCGACGATGGCCATCTTCACGTGGCGGGTCTCGTCGGTGATGATGCAGAAGCGCGTCATCTCGCTGGCGGTGCCGGCGGTGGTGTTGATGGCCACCAGCGGCAGCTGCGGCTTGGCGGACTTGTCCAGGCCCTCATAGTCGGTGATGTGGCCGCCGTTGGCGGCGACCAGCGCGATGGCCTTGGCGCAGTCGTGCGGCGAGCCGCCCCCCAGCGAGATCACAAAGTCGCAGGCGTGGGTCTTCAGCAGGGCCAGACCGGCTTCCACGTTGGCCACGTTGGGGTTGGGCTTGACGCCGTCGAACACCACCGAGGTGACGCCGTGCTGGCCCAGCAGCTCGGTCACCTTGGCCACCAGGCCGGTGCGCACCAGCGGCGCGTCGGTGACGACCAGGGCCTGACGCCAGCCCTTGGACTGGATGTCGAGGGCGGCGTCCTTCAGGCAGCCGGTGCCCATCAGGTTGACGCTGGGGATGAAGAAGATCGTGGTGCTCATGGCAGCTTCCTGGCGACAGAGGGTTGCGTGGCAAAGACCGGTGGCCACCTCATGGGCGAACACCGGTCGGCTGCGGCGCAGTCTGAGCGCAGGACGCGGGTGGGGATTTGAGCCCCATCAAGAGAACCGGGGCGCGTCGGGCGGCTTCAGCGTGCCGCCCGGCCCAGGCGCGTCAGCCAGGGCGTGATCAGCAACAGCAGCACGCCAGCGCCGATGGACGAGCTGAACAGGAACACGAAGGGCGGGATGCCGCTGCCGGCCAGCAGGCCTTCCAGCGCGCCGGCCAGGTAGTTGGCCACGCCAATGCCGGCCAGCCAGACGCCCATCAGCAGGCCCATCAGCCGGGTCGGCGCCACCTTGGACACCATGGCGTAGCCCACCGGCGAGAGCATCAGCTCGCCAATGGTGTGCAGCACGTAGACGCCGGCCAGCCACAGCGGGCCGACCGAGCCCAGCGCCTGGGCCCGGTTCTGCGCGGCGGCCATCAGCACGAAGCCCAGGCCCAGCACGATCATGCCCAGGCCCATCTTGGCCGGGTCCGGCAGCGCGTAGCGGCTCTGGTCCAGCCGCAGCCACAGGGCCGAGAACAGCGGCGCCAGCACCATGATGGCCAGCGGGTTGATGCTCTGGAACCAGGAGGCCGGGATCTCCCAGCCCGCCAGGTGGCGGTCGGTCTGCTGGTCGGCGAACAGGCTCATCGAGCCGCCGGCCTGCTCGAAGCCCATCCAGAACACGATCACGAACAGCGTGGTGATGGCGATGGCGGCGATGGCAGACAGCTCGGCCCGGCTCAGGGCGGGGCCGGCGTGGTCGCGCCCGGGGCGCTTCAGCCCGATCAGGGCCACGCCCAACAAAGCCAGGCCCGCCAGCGTGCGGCCGGCGTTGCCCAGCTGGGCCCAGAGCGGCGCCAGCAGATGGCCGCCGGCCAGCACCGCCAGCACCAGTGCCAGGCTGCCGACGCTCCACAGGGCGATGCGTGGCAGGTCGGCCCAGCCGATCGCCGACTGGCCCTCGCGCAGGCCGGCGCGACCCAGCCGGGCCTGACGCCACAGCAGCGCGGCCAGGCCGAAGGCCATGCCCACGCCGGCGCTGGCGAAGCCCCAGTGCCAGCCCAGGCGCTCGCCCAGCGAACCGGCCACCAGCGGCGAGAAGAAGGCGCCCACGTTCACGCCCATGTAGAAGATGGTGTAGCCGCCCGCGCAGCGCGGGTCGCCCGGCGCGTAGAGCATGCCCACCAGCGAGGTGCTGTTGGGCTTGAAGAAGCCGTTGCCGACGATCAGCAGGCCCAGCGCGACATGCAGCAGCGGTTCGAAGGCCATCGCAAAGTGGCCCAGCATCATCACCACGCCGCCGATCACCATCGCCAGCCGGGCGCCCAGCCATCGGTCGGCCAGGTAGCCGCCGATCAGCGGGGTGATGTAGACCAGGCCGGTGTAGATCCCGTAGAGCCGCAGCGCATCGGCCCGCGCATAGCCCAGGGCGTTCACGAGGTAGAGCACCAGCAGGGCGCGCATGCCGTAGTAGCTGAAGCGCTCCCACATCTCGGTCATGAAGATGACCTGGAGGCCGGGGGGGTGTCGTCGGGTGGTCGTGGCGGGGGTGCCGCCGGCGGAGGCAGGTGAAGTCATGCGGGTCGTGACAGGTCGGAACAGGACCGCCCAGCGACCGGGTGGGCCGCGGGCGAAACCGCGTATTGTCGCCAGCCGCGCGGGCCGGGCTCAGCGCGCGTTCATCGTGCCGGCGTCGACATGGCCGGAGGGCACATGGGAGGCGGCGTTTTCGACATGCCGGGTCTGGTCGTCGAAGAAGAAATCGGGCTCAAACTCGGCCAGGAAGGGCCCCTTGTCCCAGCCGCCCAGGAACATGGCCTCGTCCACCGGCACCTGCCAGGCCATCAGCGTGCGGATGGCGCGCTCGTGGGCCGGCGCGCCGCGGGCGGTGACCAGCGCGGTGCGCAGGCCCATGCCGGTCTCGGGCGTGCTCTGGCGCAGCCGGGTCAGCGCATCCAGCAGGGGCTTGAAGGGGCCGGGCGGCAGGGGGCGGGCCGCCTGCTCGGTCTCGTGCTGCTGGAAGGCGGCCAGGCCATCGCGCTGGAAGATCTGCTCGGCCTCGTCGGAGAACAGCACCGCGTCGCCGTCGAAGGCGATGCGCAATTCGTCGGGGTGGGCGTCGGACGCCCGGCTGGCATGTGGCAGCACCCGCGCGGCCGGCACGCCCGCGGCCAGGGCCGAGCGCGCATCGGTGTCGTTGGCCGACAGGAAGAGATGGGCCTGCAGCGGCCGCAGGTAGCGCCAGGGGCTTTCACCCCGCGTGAAGACGCCGCGCTCCAGCGTCAGCCCGTGCGACTGGGCCGAGCGGAACACCCGCATGCCCGAGACCGGGTCGTTGCGCGAGAGGATGACCACCGCCACCCGCGGCTGGTCGCGGTTGAAGGCCAGCAGCTTCTGGACCAGCGAGAAGGCCACGCCCGGCGCGGCGGGCTGGTCCAGGCGCTGCATCTGCAGGGCCATGTAGGCCTGGTCGTCGCCGGTCTCGAACAGCCGGTTCTCCTCCTCGAAATCGAACAAGGCCCGCGAGGAGATCGCGACCATCAGGCGGTCGGTGGGGGTGGCGGCCATGGTGGGGTGGCCCGGCGCTCAGCGCGGGCCGGGGGTGGCGCCGCCCTTCATCAGCGCCATCGCGGTGCCGATCAGCCCGGCCACCTCGCCCATGTGCCCGGGCACGATCATGGTGTTGTTCTTCTGGGCCAGCTGGGCGTAGGCCTCCACCGCCTTCTCGGCCACCTTGAGCTGCACCGCCTGCTCGCCGCCCGGGGCCTGGATGGCCTGGGCCACCTGGCGGATGGCCAGCGCGGTGGCTTCGGCCACGGCCACGATGGCGGCGGCCTGGCCCTGGGCGTTGTTGATCTCGGCCTGGCGCTGGCCCTCGGAGCGGGCGATGAAGGCCTCGCGCTCGCCGGTGGCGATGTTGATCTGCTCCTGCTTGCGGCCTTCGGAGGCGGCGATCAGCGCCCGCTTCTCACGCTCGGCGGTGATCTGGGCCTGCATGGAGCGCAGGATCTCGGCCGGCGGGGTCAGGTCCTTGATTTCGTAGCGCAGCACCTTGACGCCCCAGTTGGCGGCGGCTTCGTCCAGGGCGCTGACGACCGCACCGTTGATCTGGTCGCGCTCCTCGAAGGTCTTGTCCAGCTCCATCTTGCCGATCACCGAGCGCAGCAGCGTCTGCGCCAGCTGCGTGATGGCGAACACGTAGTTGCTCGAGCCGTAGCTGGCCCGCATCGGGTCGGTCACCTGGAAGTAGATGATGCCGTCGACCTGCAGCTGGGTGTTGTCCTTGGTGATGCAGACCTGGCTGGGCACGTCCAGCGGAACCTCCTTGAGCGAATGCTTGTAGGCCACCCGCTCGATGAAGGGGGTGACGAAGGCCAGGCCGGGCGTCAGCGTGCGGTCGTACTTGCCCAGGCGTTCGACCACCCAGGCGTTCTGCTGCGGCACGATCTTGACGGCCTGACTGACGAAGATGGCCGCAATGACCAGCAGCACGAGGGCGATTTCCATGGGGCAGTCCTTCGGGTGAGGGGTTCGGGGATCAGGGGGCGGATTGCAGTGGCACCAGCACGAGGCCGGTGGCCTCGACCGCACTGATGCGGTGCGGCCCAGGGTGGCCGGCGGTGCCGTGTTCGAGGCGGGCGTTCCACTGGGTGCCCCGGTGCTCGACCCGGGTGGTGCCGTCGGGGTTCCAGCGGGTCACCTGCACCGTGGCGCCGATGTCCAGGTGCAGGTCGCGGTTCTGGGCCTCGGGCGCGCCCCGCGGACGCAGCCGGCGTTGCCGTTGCAGCAGGGCGGTGGCACCACCGCCCACCACAGCAGCGGTGGCGATCTGGACCACCAGGCCCAGGCCGGCATGGGCAGCCAGCGCGGCGGCCGCCGTGCCGAGGGCCAGCATCAGCAGGTAGAAGGTGCCGCTGGTCAACTCCAGGGTCACCAGCAGGCCGGTGGCCACCCACCAGGCGGTCGAGGCCGCGAATTCCATTGTGTTTGTCCTTGCGGAGAAGCCGGGGCCCCAGTGTAGGGGCAGGCTCAGGCGGCTGGCATGCGCACCTACAGCCTGGTCTGCATGGCGTCGGCCGCGCTGACGGTGATGACGGGCTATCCGAGCGCCTGGTATGGGGGCTTTGACGGCACGGCGGCCCTGCATACCGGGGATCCGACCCGGGTGATCCAGGGCATCGTCACCGGCATCGGCTTCCTCGGGGCCGGGGTCATCATGAAGGACGGGCTGACGATCAGCGGCCTGACCACGGCGGCCTCCATCTGGGCGGCGGCGGCCATCCTGCTGGCGCTGCTGTGCGCGGGCACCATGATGTGGGGCGCCAAGGTCGAGGCCTGGCTGCCTTCGCACCACGCCTTGGGGGTGACGATCCAACTCGCCGCCGGGGCGGCCCTGGAGGCCGCCGCGCTGGACACCTTCCTGCGTGGCCTGGGCTACGAACTGGCACCGGGCTCGCTGTCGCTGCGTTGCGAGGCCGGTCTGACCGAATGGCGCTTCGTGGCCATCATCCAGCGCCGCAGCGAGGCCGCGCCGCTGGATGCCCTGGCCCAGGCTCTGGGCCGGCAGGCCTGGGTGGCCGGCTACACCCTGGCGCCGGCCCGCAACTGAGGCTCAGTGCACGAAGCCCATCGTGGTCTTGCGGCTGCTGCCCGCCGCCGGCAGGTCCTTGAGCAGCAGGGTGCCGCGGCCATCCAGCCGGGCATTGCCGAAGGCGGTCATCCAGGCCCGGCGCATCTCGCGCGGGGCCACCTCGGCCAGGTGCTCCAGCACCGCCTGCGAAGGCGCCTCGTCGAAACGCTCGCCCCAGGCGTGGGCGGCCCGGATCGACTGGTAGAGGCGCCGGGCGATGGCCCGCGCCGCTTCCAGATCGGGCATCTGCACCTCATAGACGTTCATCCGGTTCAGGATGGGCTCGGGGATGCTGCGCTCGTCGTTGGCGGTGGCCACCCAGATCACTTGGCTGGCATCGATCGGCACCTCGGCGAACTCGTCGGTGAAGCTGTGGGCGGTGTCGTGCTCCAGCAGGCTGTAGAGCGCGCCCAGCGGGTCGTAGGCGTGCTCGCCGCGGGCCTTGTCGATCTCATCGACCACCATCACCGGGTTGGCGTACTGGCCGTCCACCAGGGTCTCGAAGACCTTGCCGGGGCGCGCGCCCTTCCACTGGCTGGAGGCGCCTGAGAGCACCCAGCCGGCGGTCAGCGCGCTCATGCTGATGAAGCCCATGCCGGTGCCCAGCAGCTGGGCCACCTCGCGGGCGAAATGGGTCTTGCCCACGCCGGGCGGGCCCAGCAGCAGCATGGGGGTGATCTCCAGCGCGTCGCGGCTGTCCTCGACCAGCGCGATCTGGCGGCGCAGGTCGTCCAGTGCCTCGTGGAAGTTGGGCAGTTCGTCGTAGAGGTGGTCCATGGCCGGCAGGCCGGCGGGCTTGACCTGGAAGCGCTCGGGCCCCTTTTCCAGCATGCGCTCGTAGGTGCTGCGCAGGTGCTCGTGCTCCCGGTCGGGTAGCTTGGCCAGGCGCTGCTCCACCTCGTTGACGCGGTAGACATTGCGCATCCGGGCGATCGGGATCGATCCGCCCTGAACGGTCATGAGCTCGTGAGATGTGGACATCGAACCTCCATCCAATCCGGCACCGGCCGCCCCGGTGCCTTCATTGCAGCAAAGCACCCGCCGCACCCAAACCGCGATCAGCGGTCGGATGCGGGCTCAGTTCGGACGAAAGCAAGAGACAGGCCATTGGCAGGGCGCTCTGACGGTGCATTCGGCCGCTTTTCTCCCGTTCGGCGGCCGGCCGGCCTCCAAGAATGCAAGCCGATCAATTGATTCACAGCTGAAATATTTGAGTCATCACATCTAGGGAGTTGTCATGGGTCTTCAGAACCTGACCATCGGACGTCGCCTGGCGGTCGTCCTGTCCATCATCCTGGGCCTGTCACTGCTCAGCGCCATCGCCAGCGTGGCCATGCTCCACACCCTGGGGCGGGAAGTCCACGCGATGGTGGACGACCAGCTCAAGGTTGAGCGCGCCGGCGAAGGCTGGCTGAACAACACCACCGCGGGTGTGCAGCGGGCCGCCGCCATCGCCAAGAGCAGCGATGCCACCTTGGTGGGCTACTTCGCCCCGGCCAGTGCCAAGGCGATCCGGGACACCGATGCCCTTCAGAAGGTGATCGAGGCGGCCATGGACACCGACGAAGAGCGGGCCGAGTTCGACAAGGTGACGGCACTGCGCAAGGCCTACCTCGGCGCCCGGGAGGCCGTCAGCCAGCTGAAGAAGGCTGGTGATGTCGAGGGCGCCAGCAAGCTCTTCAGCGAGAAGTTCGAACCCACCTCGGCCGCCTATCTGGCGGGCGTCGCGAACCTGGTGACCCTGCAGCGCAAGACCTTCGACCAGTCCGCCGCCGAGGTGGAGGCCTTGCGGCTGCGGGCCATCACCGTGCTGATCACGGTGGGCGCACTGGCCGTCGGCGTGGGGGCCTTCCTGGCCTGGCAACTGGGCCGCAGCATCACGGTTCCGCTGCGTGAGGCGGAGCTGGCGGCCACGGCGGTCGCCCAGATGGACCTGGGCCAGCCCGCCCGTCAGCGCTATGCAAAGGACGAGACCGGCCAACTCATGCGCGCCATCGACCGCATGCGCGAGGCCTTGCGGCAGACGGTGCAGGAGGTCCGGCACTCGGTCGACAGCATCTCCACCGCCAGCGCGCAGATCGCCACCGGCAACCAGGACCTGAGCGCCCGCACCGAACAGACCGCCTCCAACCTGGAGGAGACGGCATCTGCGATGGAGCAGCTCACCAGCACGGTGCGCAACAGCGCCGATGCGGCGTCGCAGGCCAACCAGCTGGCGGCGTCTGCCGCCACGGTGGCCGAGCGCGGCGGTGCGGTGGTGGGTGAGGTGGTGGCGACGATGAATGCCATCCACCAGTCGAGTCAGAAGATCGCGGACATCACCGGTGTGATCGATGGCATTGCCTTCCAGACCAACATCCTGGCGCTGAACGCGGCGGTGGAGGCGGCCCGGGCCGGCGAGCAGGGCCGGGGCTTCGCCGTGGTGGCGGGCGAGGTGCGCAGCCTGGCGCAGCGCTCTGCCGAGGCCGCGCGCGAGATCAAGACCTTGATCAGCGCGAGCGTCGAGCGGGTGGAGACCGGCTCCCGCCTGGTTGGCGATGCGGGCAGCACCATGTCCGAGATCGTGACCAGCGTTCAGCGCGTCACCGACATCATGGGCGAGATCAGCTCGGCCACCCGTGAGCAGAGCCAGGGGATCGGCCAGGTCAATGTGGCCGTCACCGACCTGGACCGGATGACCCAGCAGAACGCGGCGCTGGTGGAGCAGTCCACCGCCGCGGCCGAAAGCCTGAAGGACCAGGCCAGCCGCCTGAGCAGCGTGGTGTCAGCGTTCAGGTTGGGCGCCTGAGGCCCGGCCTCACTTGACCCAGGTGTTGAGCTGGATGATGGGCAGCAGCACCGCCAGCACGATCAGCATCACCACGCCGCCCATGCCGACGATGAGCAATGGCTCCAGCAGCGTGGCCAAGGCCATCGCGCGGCGCTGCACCTCGCTGCCGAGCTGGCGCGCGGCGCGCTCGAGCATCAGCGGCAGCTGGCCGGTCTGCTCGCCCAGGCGGGCGAACATGGCCAGCAGGCCGGGGAAGCGCTTCTTGCCGGCCAGCGCCGAGGCCAGCGGCGCGCCTTCACGCACCTGCACCAGCGCGTCCATCGCGTCGGCCCGCATGGCGTGGTTGCCCAGGGTCTCGGCGGCGGCCTGCAGGGCCTTCAGGATGGGCACGCCCGCGCCGGCCAGCATGGCCAGCGTGCCGGCAAAGCGGGCCGCGTTGTAGCCGCGCGAGAGCCGGCCCACCAGCGGCACCTGCAGCAGCCCGGCGTCGAAGCGGGCGCGGAAGCCGGGGTTGCGCAGGGCCAGCACCAGACCGCCCGCCCCGGCGGCCCCCAGCACCAGCACCAGCAGGCCCCAGTGGCGCACGAAGCTGCTGATGGCCAGCATGGCCACCGTCAGCCCGGGCAGCGCGTGCTTGCCATTGGCAAACACCGAGGCCACTTGCGGCACCACGTAGCTGACCAGGAAGGTCACGATGACCACCGCGATCAGCGAGACGATGGCCGGGTAGAGCATCGCGCCGATCAGCTTGGCGCGCAGGGCCTGGCGTTCTTCCAGGTCGTCGGCCAGGCGGTCCAGCACCAGGCCCAGGGCGCCGCTGGCCTCGCCGGCCGAGACCACGGCGCGGTAGACGTCGTCGAATTCGCGCGGGGCGGTGGACAGCGCACGGGCAAAGGGGCTGCCGGCGTTCACTTCGCTGCGCAGGTGGGCGATGAGTTCGCGCTGGCGTGGTTCCTCGGCCTCATCCGCCAGGGCGGTCAGCGCCCGTTCCAGCGGCAGGCCGGAGCTGACCAGGCCGGCCAGCTGGCGGGTCCAGACGGTCAGACCGCTGCTGCTGAAGGCGCGACGGCTGCGGGGCAGCATCGTGCTGCCGTCGGCCTCGTCCATCGCCACCGGCGTGACGCTCAGGGGCACCAGGCCCAGGGCCCGCACCTGGGCCCGGGCGGCCTTGGCATGGTCGGCCTCGACCAGACCATGCAGGGTCTTGCCGGCGTCGTTGAGGGCCTCGTACTTGAATGCGGACATGGTGCTGGGGTGGGGCTCAGTCGCGGGTCACGCGCAGCACCTCTTCGAGCGAGGTGATGCCCGCGGCCACCAGGCGCTCGCCGTCTTCGCGCATGGAACGCAGGCCGCCGCGTCGCGCGGCTTCGATGATCTCGCTCTCGGCCGCCTGGCTGTGGATCAGGGCCTGCACGGCCGGGTCCACCACCATCAGTTCGTAGACGCCGGTGCGGCCCTTGTAGCCGCTGCCGCCGCACTCGGGGCAGCCCACGGCCACCCAGCGCGGCTGGCCGTCCGGGCCGGGCGGGCCCGGCTTCTTGCAGTGGGCGCAGAGCTTGCGCACCAGGCGCTGGGCCTGCACGCCCAGCAGGCTGGAGCTGAGCAGGAAGGGCTCGACCCCCATGTCCACCAGCCGCGTGACGGCGGACGGGGCATCGTTGGTGTGCAGCGTGGCCAGCACCAGGTGGCCCGTCAGCGAGGCCTGGATGGCGATCTGGGCGGTCTCGAAGTCGCGGATTTCGCCGATCATGATCACGTCCGGATCCTGGCGCAGGATGGCGCGCAGGGCCTTGGCGAAGGTGAGGTCGATCTTGGCGTTGACCTGGGTCTGGCCGATGCCCGGCAGCTCGTACTCGACCGGGTCCTCCACCGTCAGGATGTTGGTGGTGGCGGTGTCCAGCCGGCCCAGGCTGGCGTACAGGGTGGTGGTCTTGCCGGAGCCGGTCGGGCCGGTCACCAGCACGATGCCGTGGGGCTGGTGAACCAGGTGGTCGAAGGCGCTCAGCACCGCACCGTCCATGCCCAGGCCCTCGAGCGTGAACTTGGATTCGGTCTTGTCGAGCAGCCGCAGCACTGCGCGTTCGCCGTGGGCGCTGGGCAGGGTCGAGACCCGCACGTCGATGGCCTTGCCGCCGATGCGCAGGCTGATGCGGCCGTCCTGCGGCAGGCGCTTCTCGGCGATGTCGAGCTCGGCCATGATCTTCAGCCGGCTGATCAGCGCGGCATGCAGCGCCTTGTTGGGCTGCACCACCTCGCGCAGCGTGCCGTCCACCCGGAAGCGCACCGAGCTGCTGCGCTCGTAGGGCTCGATGTGGATGTCGCTCGCGCCGTCCTTGGCTGCCTGCGTCAGCAGGGCGTTGAGCATGCGGATGATGGGGGCGTCGTTGGCGGCCTCCAGCAGGTCCTCCACCGCCGGCAGCTCCTGCATCATGCGCGAGAGGTCCACCGCGCTCTCGACCTCGCCGATCACCGAGGCGGCGCTGCCCTCGCCGCCGGCATAGGCCTCGGCCAGGCGCTGGGCCAGGGCCTCGGCCGGCACCGGCTCCAGCCGGTCCACCGCATAGAGCCGCAGCACCTCGCTCAGCGCGCTGCGCGGGCTGCTGTCGGCGCACTGCAGCACCAGGTGCTGGCCATCGTCCTCCAGCAGCAGGGTGTTGGCCTTGGCGAAGGCGTAGGGCAGGGGATGTCGCTGGCCCATGGCGTCAGTTCTTGTTGGCTGCGCTGTCGTCCGTCGCCGGTGCCGGCGACGACGGGGCCGGGCGTTCGACCGGTGCCACCGCGTCGGGGCCCATGACCAGCGGTGCGGCGGGCACCTTCTGGCCTGGCAGCCGTTCGGGCAGCAGCGGTGCGCTGTCCACCGGCAGCAGGATGTCCTTCTCCGGCTGGGCGCTCTGCTGCAGCGCGCGAATGGCGTCGTAGCGGTCCACCACCAGCTTGTCCATCGAATTGTTGTCGCGGATGACCACCGGGCGCAGGAACAGCATCAGGTTGGTCTTGGTGCGGGTGCGGCTGTCGTTGCTGAAGAGTCGCCCGACCCAGGGGATGCTGCCCAGCAACGGCACCTTGCTGTCGCTGTCGCCATACTCGTCCTTGAGCAGACCGCCCAGCACCATGGTCTGGCCATCGTCGACCACCACAGTGGTCTCGATCGAGCTCTTGTCGGTGATGGAACTGCCATCGGAGCGCAGGGTGGAGTTCTCCTGGTAGACCGTCATGCGGATCGTGCCGCCCTCGCCGATCTGGCTCTTGATGCGCAGCACGATGCCCACGTCCTTGCGCTCGACCGTCTGGAACGGGTTGACCGAGTTGCTGCTGCCGCCGGTGTTGGTGTAGCTGCCGGTCACGAAGGGCACGTTGGAGCCGATGACGATCTTGGCCTCCTCGTTGTCCAGCGCCACCAGATTGGGGGTGGACAACACATTGGCGCCAGCCTGGGTTTGCAGGAAGTTGGCCAGGGCCCCCAGCGTGAAGGCCCCGTTGATCCGGTTCAGGATGCCGATGTTGATGCCCTGGTTGAGCGAGGCGGCGGTGCTGGCGCTGCTGGTGCTGCTCGAGCTGCTGCTGGTGCCGGTGAACTGCGCCAGGGTCAGGTTGGCGATGTTGCCGGTGCTGCCGTAGTTGGTGCCGACGTAGCCGATGGTGTTGTTGCTGGTGCTGCCCAGGATGCCTTGCCACTGCACGCCGAGTTGCGCGGCCTTCTGGGCATCCACCTTGACGATCATGGTCTCGACATAGACCTGGGCGCGGCGGGTGTCGAGCTGGTCGATCACCTGGCGCATCTGCCGGTAGACCGGCTCCGGGGCCGAGATGATCAGCGAGTTGGTGGCGGGGTCGGCCTGGACCTGGCCGCCGGTGGAGACCGAGGCGGTGGCGTTGACCGGGGCGGTGGAGGCGCTTGACAGCGCGGTGGTACTGGTCGTGCTGGTGCTGCTGCCCAGGCCGGGGTTGGTGGCGGGCGTGGTCGGGCGGCTGCTGTTGCCGGCATTGCCGGTCAGGCTCGCACCGCCGGCCGTCGCGCTGTTGCCGCTGCTGGCGGCGGCGGCACCGCTGGCCATCGCCGCCCGCAACACCTCGGCCAGGCGCACGGCATCGGCGTTCTTCAGGTAGACCACCCAGATGTTGCCGGCGGGCCCGCCGCCGGGCACCGGGCGGTCGAGCTTGTCGATCAGGGCCTTGGCCGCGGCCATGCGGGTCGGGTTGGCGGCGCGGATCACCAGCGCGTTCGTCCGGGGCTCCACCAGGATGGAGGTGCTGCTGCCCGCCTGCGCGGCCGCGGCGCCGGGGGCGTTGGTGGCGGCCACGTCGCTGAGCTTCTGCACCAGCGGGGCCAGATCGGACGCCATCGCGTACCGGATGGGCACCACCTCCACCTCGGAGGCGGCGGGCTGGTCCAGCGCGGCAATGATCTTGCCCAGGCGCTGCAGGTTGTCGGCGTAGTCGGTGATGACCAGCGTGCCGTTGCTGGGATTGGCGTTGATGGTGTTGTTGGCGCTGATCAGCGGCCGCAGCACCGGCACCAGGTTGTTCGGGTTCTCGTGGTTGAGGCGGAAAATCTGGGTGATGATCTGGTCGCCCCGGGCGCTCGACGTGCCCACCGCCACGGTGCCGGCCTGCAGCTTGGCCTCGGCTTCGGGCACCACCTTCAGCAGGCCGGCGTTCTCCACCACCGTGAAGCCCAGGCCGCGCAGCGCGGCCAGGTAGCTGCGCCAGGCTTCCATCGGTGGTTGCGGTTTCTCGCTGGTGACGGTGATCTTGCCGCGCACCCGCGGGTCGACCACGATCTGGCGGTCCAGCATGGTGCCGATGGCGCGCGAGACGGCGTCGACATCGGCGTCGACGAAATTCAGCGTCACCGGCGCGTGGTGACGGGTGGCCGGCATCGGCGGATCCTCGCTGGCCGCGTGCAGCGGGAAGGGGACCGCCAGGCTCAGCGACAGCAGCACGGCCAGGGGCTTGAGGCGGGTCTGCGGTGCGGCCTGGACGCCGCGCGGTGCGTGGTGGTTACGAGAGCTCATGTTCACCCGATGGAAATGATGGACCGCGCCCCCTGGCGGCGGCCGATGATGTTCAGCAGATTGTTCAGGACCGGTTCCTGCCCGGGCGCAGCCTGGGCCTGCCCCTGGAAGCGCAGGCGACCGCCCCGCCATTCGCCCTGGCCTTGCAGCTGCAGGGCCCCTTCCAGGGTCTGCAGGTTCAGGCGGGCGGGCCCGCCCGCCTGACCGGAGAGTTGCAGCCGGTAGCTGCCCAGGCTGTCGAGTGGCACCAGCCGCGAGGACACCTGCATCAACTCGGCCTGTGCCAGGCCCTGGACCGACAGCGCGCCGCCTTGCAGTGTCAACACCAGGCCTTGGCTGCTCAGCCGCAGCTGGCCATCCGGGCGCAGGGTGTTCCAGGGCGCGCCCAGACCGCTCAGCCACGCGGCGGGCCATTGGCCCAGGGCGCCGCCCGGGGCGGTCTGGACTTCGATGCGGTTCTGGCGCCAGCCGGCCAGCCAGCGCACGGTGAAGGGCTGCGCGGCGCAGCAGGGCTGCGACAGGGTCAGGCTCAGGCCGTTCCAGTGCAGGCCCAGCCGCCAGTGCAGGCGCGAGGGCAGCACGGCGGCATCCCGGCTGCCGGGCCCGCCCGTCAGCAGGGGCAGGGCGCTGCCGTTCCACCAACTGCCCTCGGCCTCGGCCAGCTGCAGCCGTCCGTCGGTGGCCTGGCTGACCGCCTGGGCCAGCCAGGCGGCAGGCAGCACGGCCGGCAGGGTCAGCAGGCTGCCGACGACGAGGCCGGCCCCCGCCCAGGCGCGCAGCCGGGCCTGGTCCGGCCGGGGGGGCGCCGATGCGCGGGCGAGGCCCGGGCGCGCGTGCAGACGGAAGGCCCGGGTCATGGCTGGCCCGGCAGGCTGACGACGATGCGGCCACTGAAGTGGCCGGTGCCGTCGCGCTGCAGTTGCAGCTCGATCGGGCGGGTCCGCGCGCCCTGGCGCGCTTCACCCAGCCAGCTGCGCAGCTGGTCGGGCGTGGCGTTCTGGACAGTCAGCGTGGCCCGGTCCCCCTGCACGGCCAGTTGGCCCACCGAACCCAGGCGCTGGGTGGCGGACTGCAGGGCCTCGGTGGCTTGGGCGCTGGTGATGGGGGGCTGGCCCTTGAGTTGTTGGGCCTCGGTGGCCAGGCGCTGCATCTGCAGCCACTGGGCCTCGAGCTGCTCGGCCTGCGGCGGCACTTCACGCCAGGTGCGCCAGACGGGCCGGATGGCCACCAGCCAAAGCAGCAGCAGACCCAGGGCGAGGCCCATGGCGGCCACCAGGTTTTTCTCTCGGGCGGTCAGGGTCTGCCAGCGCGCCTGCAAGGGCGCCAGCAGGGCGGGGCGGGGGACAGCGGCGTCGCTCATTCGGTGTTGCTTTGGGAGGGGGCGGTCGGCGTCGGTGCCTTGCCCAGGGGACGCAGGGGCACGTTGGCGGGCGGCGGGCCGGACACGTCCTCTTCGTCATCCTCGGCCGAGGGGACCGGCGTTGGCGTGGTGGCCGGGACCGGGCGGGCCTGCGGGCCGGGACCGGTGGCGGTTGGCACGGGGCCGGGCGGGCCGGCGGGAGCCGCCCCCACGGGCGGCAGGGCGCCGGGGCGGGCCTTCACGATGCTGGGGCCGCTGGCCGAAGGCTCGGCATCCAGGCCCAGCGGCAGCAGCCGGCTGCGAAAGCCGTCCACCTCCTGGGGCGTCCAGCCGGGGCTGCTCAGCGTCAGGCGGCCGGGCTCGAAGTGCAGGGCGCTGGCGGGGCCGCGGCCCGGTGGCCAGGCAGCCTCGCTGGCGTAGAGCAGTGGCTCCAGATCGGTGTCCCCCGGCTTGCCGGCGGCCATGCGCAGCAGGTCGATTTCCTTCTGCATCTGGGCGGGCGGGTCGATCACGGCCTTCACCTGGGGAAAGCTCTGCTGCAGCAGCGCCGTCATGGCCTGCTGGCGCACGGCCAGCGCATGGCGTTGCTGCCAGGCCCAGACATTGGCGCCGACCAGCTGGATGCCGATCAGGGCCGCCAGGCCGATGCGGGCCGGGCGCCAGCGCGGGCTGCGCCACAGCGGCAGCAGGGCTTCGCGCAACGCCCGTTGGCCGCGACGCTGGGCGGCCAGGTCGAATTGGCGCAGGTTCCAGTCGGTGCTGGCCGCCTGCAACAGCCAGTCGCCGGCCGAGCCGGCCGCCACCGGCTGGCCGGCCAGCTCGGCCGCCCGGCCGGCGGTCTCGGGCGTGGCGCTCCAGTGGACGGTGGCGTCGGCCGGCACGCGGTTCAACAGGGCCGTCAGCAGGGGCTGGGGGCCGGCGCCGCTCAAGGGCAGGCAGACGGGCCCATCGGCATCGCGCCAGGCCAGCCGGGGGTGTTCGGCCGGGCCGTAGGCGTGGGCGGCGATCGGACCGTCGGGCAGCCAGCCCGGTACGACCCGGTCCAGGCTCAGGCCGGCCGGTTCCAGGCGGGCGATCTGCTGCTGCAGGCTGCTGCGGTGGACGGCCGCCACCCAGACCGATTCACCGGCGCGGGCCTGCGGTGGCAGCGCGAAGTGGAGTTCGGCCGCGTCGTCCAGCAGCGCCTCCTCCAGCAGGCCGGCCAGGGCCTGGCGCAGGCGCGGGCCGCTGGCCTTGGGCAAGGTGATGCGGTGCCAGCTGATGTCTTCCGGGGCCAGCACGGCCACCCGCTGATCGGCCGCCGGCAGCTCGGCGACCGGGCAGCGGCCGCTGCGGGTCAGGTGCCGGCCATCCTGGCTGAAGGCGAAGTCCAGCGTGTCGGCGGCGGGCTCGGCGTCGGCAGGTTGGGCGGACAACCGGGGCCTGGCAGGCAACTGGACGATCAGGAGGGACATGGGGTGAAGGCGGAACGAAAGAAGCGTCGGACGGCGTGGCCTATTGTGGCTTGGGACGGCGTGGGCTGAAACGCATGGCTTGGGGGCTTTACAGCACCGGCACCCGCTCGCGCCAGAGGACCCGCACGTTCAGCCCGCGGCGCTGGACCAGCGAGACCTCCCGTTGCACCGAATCCTCATAGCGCAACTGGCCGGTGACCAGAAAGTAGCTGCTGGTCGTGCCGACATGCTGCGCTTCCAGCTTCACCTTCTGGCCCAGCAGGGACTGGGCCGCGGACAGCTGCTCGAAGCCTTTCTTGAGCGTCTGGCGCTGCTGCACCAGACGTTGTGCGCTGGCCCGGTCCAGCCCCTCGACCACGGCCATCAGCACTTCCGGTGGGGCCGTGTTGATGTTGACCGGTGTTCGTTGCGGCAGGATGACCAAATAGGGTTTGAGCTTCTCGACCGTGGCGTTGTCCAGGCCCAGCCAGCGCAACTGGTCGACCCGCTGGATCCGCACCGGGGCGCCGGCCTGGATCTTCTGACCCTCGTCGGCCAGGTCCTGGGCGTCGCTGGCGGCCTGCATGTCCTCCGCAATCACGCTGGCCACGCTGGACGGCAGTCCCAGCAGGTCGCACAGCCGGGCCAGGATGGCCTGCCCGGCCTGGAACAGCTTGGCGTCGTCGGTGGCCAGGTTCTGCAGGTTGTAGCGGCTCTGGGCATCGCTGATGTCGCCCGAGAGGAAGGCGTTCAGGTCGGTGTCGGTGGTGTTCTCCTGCCCGGCTGACAGAAAGGTGGACAGGCGGATCTCGGCCAGCCCGGTGGCCCAGGGTTCGGTCAGCGCGTCAGAGCCGCCCTCGCGCGCATCTTCGCGCAGGATCAGGCGGGCCCAGTCCAGCGCGCCGTCGAGCAGCCAGGAGGACTGCACCCGGGCCCGCTCGGCGGTTTCCACCTCGATGGCGCGCCACTGCTGCCAGACCATGCCGGCGGCCAGCGTGGCGACCAGGGTCACGATGACCATGGCCAGCAGCAGGGCGGCGCCGCGTTCGGCGTGGCGGGGCGGGCGTCGCATCAGCGTTCTCCGGCCAGCGCCACGTCGCGGGTCAGCAGCCCGGTGGGCAGCCGCAGCACCAGCCGCACCCCTTGCGGCAACTGGTCGGCTTCCTCGTCGGCCGTGTCGGCATCGCTGGCGGCCGAGGCTGCGGTCGCGGCGGCTGGCGTGCTGCCGGCACTGGACTGCGCATTGCTCCAGGCGTTGTCGCCCTGCCGGTAGTAATAGACCTGCCATTCCGACACCTGGCCCAGCATCGGCAGCGCGCCGTCGCGGATGCCGGACCACTGCTGGCTGCGCAGCCACCATTCCTGCAGATCGGCGATGCGCGTCTGCGGAGGCGAGGCCCAGCGGTAGAGGGTGTCGCCCTGCAGCATCCAGACCACCAGCACCATGCCGGTCTTGCTCTGGCGGGTCAGCCGCAAGGCGGCGCCGTCAAAGCGCAGTGCGGGCGCGCCCGGCGTGCGTTGCACCTGGGCCAGGTCCTGTTCCCACTGGGAGACGGCGGTCGACAGTGCCAGGGTCTGGTCGGCATGGCTTTGGGCGCCATCGCGCGAGCGCACCAGGGCATCGATGCCACGCCAGGCCATCGTGGCCAGCACGGCCATGATGAACAGGGCGACCAGCACCTCGACCAGTGTGAAGCCCCGCGGGGTGGACAGCGAAGGAGTGGGGCGCATGCCGGGTCAGTAGCGGGACAGCACGGTCGAGAGCGTGACCAGGTTCTGGCCGGACTCGTCGGTGACCGTGACGTCGATGCGCCGGAAACTGGGGTTGAGGGTGGCCTGGACCTTCAGCGCGTTGGTGAACTGACGGCCCAGCTGCGAACAGCTGGCGGTGGAGGTGCCCAGGTCCGGGTACTGGCGCGAGAGCTTCAGCCCGGCGAGGGCGTTGCCAGCGCACCACTGGGCCAGCGTCACGTCCGAGAGCCGCTGGGCATTGCCCAGCAGGGTGCCGGCGGCCCGGCTGCCCGCGGCCAGCGCGATGGCCACGATGGCCACCGCCACCAGCACCTCGACCAGTGTGAAGCCCCGGGGCCGATGGCGAGACGGTGGGAAGCGGGTCATGGGGCGGTCCCGCCGGCGTCACCGACCGGCTGGAAGGGCCCCAGGCCATCGGTGGCCAGTACGACGCGGCGCTCACCCAGGCTGATCACCACCCGTTGCGCGCCGATCACCGGCTCGGGCCCCAGCACCAGTTGGGGGGCACCGATCACCTCGGCGCGGGTGTCCGGATCCAGCCAGCGGTCGGGCAGGTGGACCGCCTCGGGCAGGCCCAGAAAACGAAAGCCCGGCGCGTTGGGCTGGGGTTGCCAATCCACCTCGACCCCCATCGCCCGAGACCGGGCCCGTGCGCCTTCCAGCAAGGCGCTCAGGCGGGCGGCCTCCTCGTCCAGGCGGGCGGCGTTGCTGTCGCGCAGGGACAGCGTCGCCATGCCGACGACCACGGCCAGCAGCGCCATCACCACCATCAGTTCCAGCAGTGTGAAGCCCCGTGGCAGGTGGTGTGGCGTGGCCATGGCCGGTTGAAGACCGCCGACGGCCTTATTGCCAGGAGCCGATGTCGGCGTTCACACCCTCACCACCGCTCTGGCCGTCCGCGCCCAGGCTGTAGACGTCGATGTCTCCCTTCACGCCCGGGTTGGCATACAGGTAGGGGCGGCCCCAGGGGTCGTTGGGCAGCTTGTCCAGGTAGGGGCGCCAGTTGGGCGGCACCGGGACCGTGCTGGGCTTGTGGATCAGGGCCTCCAGGCCCTGCTCGGCCGTGGGGTAGCGCTGGTTGTCGAGCTTGTAGAGCTTGAGCGCCTGCATCAGGTTGCCCACATCGGTCTTGGCCGCTGTCACCCGCGCGTCATCGGCGCGGTCGAGCACATTCGGCACAATCAGCGCCGCCAGCACGCCGATGATCACCAGCACGACCATCAGTTCGATCAGCGTGAAACCGGCTTGGCGCAGCCGTCGGATCGGCTGCTTTGAAAACGTCACAGACATGATGGTCAGGGGAGGCCGGATGGCCATGGTTCTCAATGTGGGCCTGCATGATAATCGTCCGATGGCGTCGCGTTTATTAACGTTCGTGGTGTGGGCCCTGGTGGCCGTCAGTGCTCTCTTCTGGGGTCTGAAGCTGTTTGTCCGTGCCCCGGGGCTGCCCAGCGGCGCCCAGGCCGTGGTGGCCGGCTTGCCGCAGGGCGGCGGCCTGACCCGGGTGCTGGGCACCGTGGTCGCGGCGCAGGACGATGAAGGCGATGACGAGGGGGAGGGCCGCTTCCAGCTCTGGGGCATCGTGGCCCCGGTCGGCGCGGCCGCGCACAGCGAGGGCGTGGCGCTGATGTCGGTCGACGGCCAGCCGCCCCGGCCCTGGCGCACGGGGGCGGTGGTCTCCGGTGACACGGTGCTGCTGTCGGTCAGCAAGCGCACGGTGCAACTGGGCCCCAAGGGGGGGCCGGCCAGCACCGAGTTGACGCTGCCCGATCCCGACACGGTTCAGCGCAGTGCCCCCGGCGCGGCAGCCCAACCCAACCACCCGCGGTTGGTGGCGCCGCTGCGCCCCATGATGCAGGATGTGCCCGTGCCGCAGGCCCAGCCGGGCACGGCGCCGGCCCCAGCCGCTCAAGACGAGGAGTGAGGGCGCTCGGCCGCCCCACATGGGGGCGGCAGGGGCGGCACAAAGTCCCAGCCGAACGGGCCATCCCGCAGCTGGATCGGTCCTTCTGCCGCCGGGCAGTCCGGGCGGGCCGACCGGCGCCAGTGCAGGTGCAGCGCGGCGCTGTCCGTGCGCCAGCGCCGGAAGCTCAGCTGCAGTCCGGTTGGTGCGTCGTAGCGGAAGACCTGGCTCCAGCGTGTGCCGCTGCGCTGGAGCAGCGCGATGCGGCTGCCTTCGGTCGCAGCGCGCTGGTCCACGGTGATCATCAGGTGACCGTCCGGTGCGGGCCAGGGCGGTGCATCCAGCGCCAGGCGTTGTCCCGAGGCCAGCGCGGCCAGGGTGAAGTGCACGTCGGCAGCCTGCAGCGCCACGCCGGGCGGCAGCAGCGGCCACTGAGCGATCAGCCAGTCGGTGCCATGCCGGTCGAGCGGGCCAACGGCGCGGTATTGGCCTTCGGGGCCATCGAGAAAATCCACCGAGGGGCGCTCAGGGGCCTGAAGCCGCAGCAAGGCCCCTTCCCGCTGACCCCGGGCTGAGGCCGAGAGCACCGCGACCTCGCGTGCCGCCAGGCAGGGCAGTGGTGAGGCCGCTTCACGGCACTGCGCCCACCACAGCGGTGCGGGCTCCAGGGCAGCGGCCGACGCCATGCCGGCGGCCAGCAGCAGACCGGTGGCTCCGGTGATGGTTCCAGCAAGCCGCGTCCCTGTGCGTGCCATGAAGCTCCTCCTGCGGTCGATTCTGCATGGCGACCCAGGCCAGGGGAAGCGCCGGCGGTGTTCAGCCGCGCGCCGGGTCGTCCGGATCCAGGAAGCGGGCCGGGCGCTTCTCGTTGAAGGCGGCCAGTCCCTCGCGGTGCTCGGCCGAGGGGGCATAGGCGTAGTGGGGCGCCCGCTCCGCGCGGTTGCTGGCGGGAGCCAGGGTGAAGCGGCGCAAGGCCTGCTTGTTCAGCCGCATGGCCTGGGGCGAGAGCTCGGCGATGCGCTGGGCGGTGCGCAGCGCGTCGGCGGCCACGTCGCCGTCGGGCAGCACCCGCGTCACCAAGCCACGCTGCCGGGCCTCCTCGGCCTTGAGCACCCGGGCCTCGAGCAGCAGCTCGCGCAGCACGGTTTCGCCGACCACGCGGGCCACGATCTCGATCTCACGCGGGGCCATCGGAAAACCCAGCTTGGCGATTGGCACGCCAAAGCGGCTGCTTTCACCGCACAGGCGCAGGTCGCAGCAGGCGGCGATCTCCAGCCCGCCACCGATGCAGGCACCGTCGATCTGCGCGATCAGCGGTACGTCACAGGCCAGCATCGCTTCCAGCGCCGGGGCGACGGTCTCCTCGTGGAAGTCGGCCAGCGTCGCCGGGTCGAAACGGAAGCGCGGGAATTCCTCGATGTCGCCGCCGGCCACGAAGCTGCCGCCTTCACCCCGCACGATCACTGCCCGTGGCGGCCGGGCGGCCTGGCGGATGGCGTCGAAGCCGCTGCGCAGGTCATGCCACATGGCGATGTCCAGCGCGTTGAGCTTGCCGGGATGGCTGATCACGACATGGGCGATGCCCTGGGCATCGGCGGGATGGAAATGAATGTGGCCGGGCATGGCGGTTCGGTGACAGAGGTAGAGACGAAGTGGATGCCACGATTTCACCACGCAGGGGACTGGCATTGGGACTATCCCGCGGAGGGGGCCACAAGCCCGGACCGGCCCCGCAGAATCCGCTCGGCCTCCGTGCCTGGAGGCCACCACAGGGAGAGACACGATGAACCATGTCATGAACGGTCGCAGCCAGCTGCGAGCGCTGGGGCTGCTGTGCGTCTGGATCGGCGTGGCGGGGGCGGCGCTGGCCGCGGGCCACCCCTTGCCACCCGGGGTGCGCGGGCCGGTGACGGTGCGGGTGACCGATGGCGTCAGCGACGATCTGCTGACCGCGGGCCTGGGCAAGACCGGGCTGATGGGGGCCACGCCGGCCTATGTCGATCCGGCCCACCCGACGGCCAGCGAGCTGCGCCGCAACGCGATCTACACCAACTACCGGGCGCTGGTGGACATCACCGCGCTGGGGGGCATGGGGGTCTTCTACGGGCCCAACATCGACATCCATGGCCAGGACACCCTGGGTGAAGGCAAGATCGCCGGCCGCGAATACCTGGCCTGGGCCGATGACGGCAGCGGGCGCCAGAACGTGACCCTGATGGTGCAGGTGCCGGTGGGCTTCGATCCGGCCCGCCCCTGCATCGTCACGGCCACCTCGTCGGGCTCACGCGGCATCTACGGGGCGATCGGCACTGCCGGTGAATGGGGGCTCAAGCATGGCTGTGCGGTGGCCTACACCGACAAGGGCTCGGGCAACGGCTACCACGACCTGATGACCGGGGTGGTCACCTCGCGCGAGGGGCTGCCGCTGGACGCGGCCAGCGCCGGCACCGAGGCCCTGTTCCGAGTGCGTGCGCCCGCCCCGAAGCTGGCGGACTTCAACGCGGCCCTGCCCCAGCGCATGGCCTACAAACACGCCCACTCGCGGCTGAACCCGGAGAAGGATTGGGGCCAGGACACGCTGAGCGCGGTCCGCCTTGCCCTCTACGTGCTGAACGAACAGCATGCGGGCGGGCGCCGCCTGACCCCGGGCAACACCCTGGTCATCGCCTCCAGCGTCTCCAATGGCGGTGGTGCGGCGCTGGCCGCGGCCGAGCAGGACACCGAGGGCCTGATCGACGCGGTGGCGGTGAGCGAGCCCAACGCCCAGCCCCGGCCTACGCCGGGGGTGCAGATCCGCCAGGGCAGCACGACGGTGCCGGTGACCGGTCTGCCGCTGATCGACTACTTCACGCTGGCGGCGCTCTACCAACCCTGTGCCCTGCTGTCCTCGCAGACGGGCCTGTCGATGGACCCGGCCTTCTGGCCCGCCAGCTACACCAGCTCGGCCCAGCAGCGCTGCACCGGCCTGGCCGAGCGTGGGTTGGTCAGCGGTGACACCGTGGCGGCCCAGGCCGACAGCGCCTGGGCGGTGCTGCTGGCCCACGGCTGGACGCCCGAGAGCGCCTTCCTGCAGCAGTCGCACTTCCGGCTCGCCACCAACGCCATTGCGGTGACCTACGCCAATGCGCTGGGGCGTTTCAGCGTGCTGGACGACCTGTGCGGCTACAGCTTCGCCAACACCGACGCCAGCGGGCTGCCCATCGCCCAGTCGGCGCTCACCCAGGCGGGGCTGTTCGCCAGTGGCAACGGCATCCCGCCCACCTCGGGGGTGAACATCGTCTACGACGGCTCGGTGGGCGGGCCGCGGCTGGACTTCCTGTCCAGTTCGCCCAGCACCGGCCGGGCCGACTTCGGCCTGGATGGCGCGCTGTGCCTGCGGGCCCTGGCCACCGGCCGGGATGCCGCTACCGGGCGCAGTCTGACCGGTGCGATGGCCGCGGCGGCGGCGCGGGTGCAGGCTGGGGTGGCCCAGGTGCAGTTGGGGGCCCGTCTGCATGGCAAGCCGACGCTGATCGTGGCGGGGCGCAGCGACGCCCTGCTGCCGGTGAACCATGCGGCCAGGGCCTATTTCGCCCGCAACCAGCGGATGGAGCCGGGCAGCCCCACCCGCTACATCGAGGTGACCCATGGGCAGCACTTCGACGCCTTCCTGTCCTACGGGGCCCTGCTGGGCTACGACACGCGCTTCATCCCGTTGCACGTGTATTTCAATGCCGCGCTGGATGCGGTCTGGGCCCATCTGACCACCGGCGCGCCGCTGCCCGCCAGCCAGGTGGTGCACACGGTGCCGAGGGCGACCAGCAGCACGCCGCTGTCCAGCGCCAACCTGCCGCCGATCGAGACGATACCGGCGTCGGGCAGCCAGATCGTGTTTTCAGGCCACACCCTGGTGGTGCCCGACTGAACCGTTCGGCCCAGGATGAAAAAAGACGGGCCTGTGGGCCCGTCTCTCTTTATGTCCCGCGTGTCCGGATCAAGGGGTGCGCACCGTGATGCGCAGGGTCACCTTGGCCGTGGCATCCGAGGCCGAGGTGATGGTGTAGACCGCGGTCTGGTCGCTGCCGGTGCCGTTGGTCAGGGCCACCGTGTAGGCGGTGCTGGTCTTGGTGACCGAGGCCTCCGTCAGGCCATTGAGCACGCTGCTGACCGCGATGTTCGTGTTGTTGTCGCTGGCCAGGGCCACCAAGTCACCCGAGGACACCAGGATCGTCACGTCGTCCCCGGCGGCGAAGGGGCTGGCCGCCAGGGCCAAGCCATTGACGCGCACATCGACCGAGAGGTCCTTGGGCACGATGTCGAACTTCAGTGTCAGGCCGCCGGTGGTGGCACCCTGGGGCGTCACGTTCAGCACGGCCTCGGTGGCGCTGCCACTGACCAGCATCGCGTTCCAACTGTGGTTGGTGCTGTTCACATAGCGGGCCAGACCATCGCCGAAGTCGGCCGCGACGTTGATCGGCAACGTGGGCGAACCGACGGCCACCCGGTAGCCGGTCGGGATGCTGTAGGTCTTGACGTCACCGGCGGTGGCGGTGTCCGTCTGTACCACGGTGCTGCCATCGCTGGTGAGGATCTGCAGGTTCACCGTCAGCGGGATCTGGTCGAGCACGACGTTGATCGTCACGGCCTGAGTACTGTCTGCAGCTGACTTGGCGGTGAGCGTCAGTACCGTCGGGGCGCTGCTGCTCAGCGTGGCCGACCAGGTGTTGGCGGTCTTGGTGTAGGCGCTCTTGCTGGCGGTACCCAGCGACTCGTCGACCTGGAAGGAGACGTTGCTGTTCAAGGTTAGCGATTGGCCGGAGTTCATGTTCACCGTGGTGGCCTGACCGGCGAGCAGCGGGGCAGGGGTGACGGCAACCCCGTTGACCGCCACGCCCACCTGCAGCGGGGAGGCCGCCACGTGGACGAGGATGGTGACGACCCGGGTGCTGTCCCCTTGGGCCGTGGCGGTCAGTGTGACCGTGGTGGCCGTGCCCGCACTCAGGTTGGCCTGCCATTCGGTGCTGGACTTGCTGAAGCCGCTGGCATTGGCCGCGCCCAGCGACGAGGCGAAGTTGACCTTGATGCTGCTGTCCAGCGTCACCTGCTGGCCCGAGGCAATGCTGAGCTCATGGGTTTGGCCCGCGGTCACCGCGGTGTCGGTCTCCAAGGTGCCGTCGACCGAGACGGTCACGGCCAGCGGCTTGGGATCGATCTGCACATGGATGGTGGCCATCAACGTGGGGTCGGTGTTGGACTTCACCGCCAAGGTGGCCTCGGTGGCACTGGCGCTGGTCAGCGTGGCCGACCAGTCGGTGGCCGTCTTGGTGTAGGTCGTTTTGCTGGCCGCTTGCAGGCTCTCGTCCACCACCATGGCCACGGCGCTGTGCAGGGCCACCTGCTGGCCGGAGCTGATGGTGAGGGTGTAGCTCTCGCCCGCCAGCACGGGGGCGGCGTTCTGGGTCACGCCATCGACCATCACGCTGACCTGCAGCGGCGTGGCGGTGATCTGCACATGCACGGTGGCACTGCGGCTGCTGTCGCCATCCACCGTCGCGGTGAAGGTGACTTCGGTGTTCACGGCGCTGGTCAGCGTGCCCTGCCAGCCGGTCTTGGAGACGACCCGGTTGGCCACCCGGGCGTCACCGAAATCGCCGCTCAGGTTCAGGGCCACACTGGATTGCAGGGCCACCGTCTGGCCAGACTGGATGCTGACCGTGTAGTCGTCGCCATTGCCCACGGCGGTGGCGGTGCGGGTCACGCCATCGACCAGCACGTTGATGGCCAGTGGCGTGGGCGTGACGTGCAGCACCACCGTGGCCTTCTGGTCGGGGTAGTCGCGCGAGGTGATCTGCAGCGTGACGTCGTCCTCGACCGCGCTGCTGACCAGACCGACCCAGCTGGTGGACGTCTTGGTCAAGGAGTTCAGCGTGGCCTGTCCGGGCGACTCGACGACCGCCACGCTGATGTTGCTGTCCAGCGTGACCGTCTGGCCGGACTGGATCTGCAGGGTGGTGGTGCCACTGGCCGAGTCGGCGCTGGCAGCGCTGCCGTCCACCGACAGGTTCAGTTGCAGGGTGGGGTCCTCGGCCCGTCCGCCGCCACAGCCGACCAGCATGCCCAACATCCACAGGGCCGCCAGGCCACCTCGCAACAGACGCAACACCATGGGTCTTCCCGCACTCTCTTCCAGGGAACCTGCCGGCCGAAGGCGGCCGCAGTCGTTCCGGGGCGGATGGCCCCGGCGGCAGTGTAGGAGGAGACCTTCCGCGAGGGAGTCCCTATGTCGTTGGATGGCCGGTGTGGTGATCGTCGCCGGCCAGGGCCTGGAACAGGTAGCCCACCCCGCGCACGGTGTGGATCAGGCGGGGGGCGCGGGGATCGTCGTCGAGCTTGTGGCGCAGGCGGGACACCAGCAGGTCGATGCTGCGGTCGAGCTGCTGCACGCCCTGACCCCGGGCCAGGTCCATCAGCTGCTGGCGGTTCAGGGTGCTGCGCGGGTGTTCCAGGAACGCGCGTAGCAGTGCGCACTCGGCTTCCGAGAGGTGGACCTGCAGACCCGTGGGCGCCTGCAGGGTGCGCGTGTCGGGGTCCAGCTGCCAGTCACCGACACGCAGCGCCGTGGCAGACGTGGGCGTGGACGGCCGGGAGCGGCGCAGCAGGGCCTGGACCCGGGCCCGCAGCTCCCCGGGGTGGAAGGGCTTGTCCAGCACCGCATCGGCCCCCAGTTCCAGGGCGACGGCCCGGTCGGCCGCGTGGCTGGCCTGCAGCAGCACCAGCACCGGCAGCGAGCCGCCGGTGGCCCGCAGCTCCCGCAGCTGCTGCCACGGGTCCGGGCCACGGCGCAGCCGCGTCTCCGGGGACAGCACCAGCAGATCGAAGCCACGCCGGGCCGCCAGGGACACCAGGCCCATGTCGTCGGAGGGCTCGACCTGGTGGCCGCGCAGGCGCAGGCTCTGGGTCGCAGCCTCCAGGCTGTCGGCGTCGTGGTCCACCACCAGGATGCGGGCGGGGAGCCGGGGCTCGGGGGCAATGTGGGACTTCATGGCGCAGTTCGGGTTTTCCTGAAGTGCAAGCCTAAGCGCTGCCCCCCGGGGCTGCCGAGAGAGTTGGGGCCACGTACAGGCCTCATTTACCCGGCGTTTACATTGCGACACGTGCGGGGTCTCATCCGGGCGGCGAGGCAAAGGAAATGGCCTGTGGACGCCCCTGGGGATGTGGCCCGTGTCAACATAGGCGGTTGATCCCCGCCCTTGGCACCACCTCTACGTCTCCGTCATGTCCTCCGGCCTGATTCACATCCGCGGCGCCCGCCAGCACAACCTCAAGAACCTGGACCTGGACATCCGCACCGGCGAGATGACGGTGGTCACCGGCCCCAGCGGCTCGGGCAAGTCCAGCCTGGTGTTCGACACCCTCTACGCCGAGGGCCAGCGCCGCTACGTCGAGACCTTCTCGGCCTACGCCCGCCAGTTCCTGGACCGCATGGACCGGCCGGCGGTGGACAAGGTCGAGGGCGTGCCCCCGGCCATTGCGATCGACCAGACCAACCCGGTGCGCACCAGCCGCTCCACGGTGGGCACGATGACCGAGCTGAACGACCACCTGAAGCTGCTGTTCGCCCGGGCCGCCCAGCTGTTCGACCGCCAGACCGCGCTGCCGGTGCGGCACGACAACCCGGAGACCATCTACCAGGAGCTGCAGGCCCGCGCCGCGGCAGCGGGGGATCCGAGGTTGGTGTTCACTTTTCCCGTCGAGCTGCCGGCCAATACGACGGCCGAGCAGCTGGAACAGTGGCTGGCCGCCAGTGGCTTCAGCCGGGTGCAGGCCGAACGGGTCGCGGGCGACCACAAGCTGCTTGACGTGGTGGCCGACCGGCTGCGCCTGGGCAACGCCGAGCGCGTCCGGGTGATGGAGGCCATTGAGCTGTGCCTCAAGCGCGGCCAGGGCCTGATCACCGTCTATGCCCTGCACGAGGAGGGTGAGCCCGCACTCTGGAAATTCAGCACCGGCCTGCACTGCCCGGACAGCGACCTGCGCTACAGCGAGCCCCAGCCGGCCCTGTTCAGCTTCAACTCCGCCTACGGCGCCTGTGAGACCTGCCGCGGCTTTGGCCGGGTGATCGGGGTCGATTTCGGTCTGGTCATCCCGGACGAGAAGAAGACCCTGCGCAACGGCGCGATCAAGCCGATGCAGACCCCGGCCTGGAAGGAATGCCAGGACGATCTGGTGAAGTACGCGGGGGATGCCGGCATCCCCCGCGACACGGCCTGGAACCAGCTGACCCCGGCGCAACGCGACTGGGTGCTGGAAGGCTCGCCCAACTGGGCCGGCAACTGGCACAAGCAGTGGTACGGGGTGCGCCGCTTCTTCGAGTACCTGGAGAGCAAGTCCTACAAGATGCACATCCGGGTGCTCTTGTCCAAGTACCGCAGCTACACCCCCTGCACCGTCTGCGGCGGGGCGCGGCTGAAGCTGGAGGCCCTGCTCTGGCGCGTGGGCTCCAAGGCGGATGCCGACGCCGTGCTGCCGCCGGAAAAGCGCTTTCTGCCCCAGGGTGTGGGCTGGCGCCGCGATCAGTTGGAGGCGCTGCCGGGTCTGTCCCTGCACGACCTGATGCTGCTGCCGCTGGAACGGCTGCGCCGCTTCTTCGACCGGCTGACCCTGCCCGATGCGCTGCGCGACGAGGCCTTCAAGCTGCTGCTCGAAGAGGTGCAGCACCGCCTGAAGTACCTGTGCGACGTGGGCCTGGGCTACCTGACGCTGGACCGTCAGAGCCGCACCCTGTCGGGCGGCGAGGTGCAGCGCATCAACCTGACCACCGCGCTGGGCACCTCGCTGGTCAACACCCTGTTCGTGCTGGACGAGCCCTCCATCGGCCTGCACCCGCGCGACATGAACCGCATCGTCCAGGCCATGCATCGCCTGCGCGACGCCGGCAACACCCTGGTGGTGGTGGAGCACGACCCGGCGGTGATGCTGGCGGCAGACCGCCTGATCGACATGGGCCCCGGCCCGGGCGAGAAGGGCGGGCAGATCGTCTTCGACGGCGCGCCCGAGCAGGCCCGTGAGGCCGACACCCTGACCGGCGCCTACCTGGGCGCGCGCAAGTCGGTGGGCATGGGCATTCGCCGCTTCGTCGAACCCGGCACGCCGCGCCTCATCCTGGAAGGCGCGCGGCAGAACAACCTGAAGAACCTCTCGGTCGAGTTCCCGTTGCAGCGGCTCACCGTGGTCACCGGCGTGTCCGGCTCGGGCAAGAGCACCCTGGTGCAGGACGTGCTGGTGCCGGCGCTCAACCGCCACTTCGGCCACGCCACCGAGACCCCGGGCCTGCACGACCGCCTGCTGGGCGCCGACCTGCTGGCCGACGTGGCCTTCGTGGACCAGTCGCCCATCGGCAAGACAGCGCGCTCCAACCCCGCCAGCTATGTCGGCGCCTTCGACGAGATCCGCAAGCTCTTCGCGGTGGCCCCGCTGGCGCAGGAGCGCAAGTACACCGCCGGCATGTTCAGCTTCAACGCCGGCGACGGGCGCTGCCCGACCTGCGGCGGCTCGGGCTTCGAGCATGTGGAGATGCAGTTCCTCTCCGACGTCTACCTGCGCTGCCCGGACTGCGACGGCACGCGCTACCGCGCCGAGATCCTGGACGTGAAGATCGAGCGCCTGGGCCGTTCGCTGTCCATCGCCGACACGCTGGAGCTGACCGTCAGCGAGGCGGTGCAGTGCTTTGCTGGCGACCGTGAGGTGGTGGCCAAGCTGCAGCCCATCGTCGACGTGGGCCTGGACTATGTGCGCCTGGGCCAGCCGGTGCCCACGCTCTCGGGTGGCGAGGCCCAGCGCCTGAAGCTGGCCGGCTTCCTGGCCGAGGCGGCGGGCCGGCCACGCCAGCCGGTGGCCAAGAAGGGCACGCTGTTCGTCTTCGACGAGCCGACCACCGGCCTGCACTTCGATGACATCGCCAAGCTGATGCGCGCGCTGCGCAAGCTGCTGGACGCCGGCCATTCGCTGCTGGTGATCGAGCACAACCTGGACGTGATCCGCGCGGCCGACTGGCTGATCGACCTGGGCCCCGAGGGCGGCGAGGCCGGCGGCGAGGTGGTGGCCGTGGGCACGCCGGAGGACCTGCGTGCGCATCCCTCCTCCCACACCGGCGCCGCGCTGCGCGAGTACGACGGCGCCCTGCATGCCGGGGAGAAGACCGCGGCCGACAGTGGCAGCTACCTGGGCCGCGTGGTGCGCGAGCAGCGGGCCGAGGACGAGGCCATCCGCATCATCAACGCCCGTGAGCACAACCTGAAGTCGCTCAGCGTGGACATCCCGCGGGGCAAGTTCAGTGTCATCACCGGCGTGTCCGGCTCGGGCAAGAGCACGCTGGCCTTCGACATCCTGTTCAACGAGGGCCAGCGGCGCTACCTGGAGTCGCTCAACGCCTATGCCCGCTCCATCGTGCAGCCGGCCGGCCGGCCCGAGGTGGACGCGGTCTGGGGCATCCCGCCCACGGTCGCCATCGAGCAGCGCCTCTCGCGCGGCGGACGCAAGTCCACCGTGGCCACCACCACCGAGGTCTGGCACTTCCTGCGCCTCTTATGGGTCAAGCTGGGCCTGCAGCACTGCGTGCACGACGGCGCGCCGGTGATGCCGCAATCGGCCGAGAGCATTGCGGCCCAGCTGCTGCGCGACCACAAGGGCCAGCACATCGGCCTGCTGGCGCCGCTGGTGGTCCACCGCAAGGGCGTCTACACCGACCTGGCCAAGTGGGCCAAGGCGCGCGGCCACACCCACCTGCGGGTCGATGGCGAGTTCCTGCCGGTGGACCCCTGGCCGCGGCTGGACCGCTTCAAGGAGCACACGCTGGAGCTGCCGGTGGGCGACCTGGTGGTGAGCCCGGAGAACGAGGCCGCGCTGCGCCGCCTGCTGGCGCAGGCCCTGGACGTGGGCAAGGGCGTGCTGCACCTGCTGGCGCCGCTGGATGGCCTGGCCGAGGCGCTGGAACAGGGCGAGCCCACGCTGGGCGTCGGCACGGTGAAGGTCTTCTCGACCAAGCGGGCCTGCCCGGTCTGCGGCACCAGCTATCCCGAGCTGGACCCGCGCATGTTCAGCTACAACAGCAAGCATGGCTGGTGCACCAGCTGCGTGGGCACCGGCCTGGCGCTCACCCGCGAGCAGCGCAAGGCCTTCGATGACAGCGTGCGCGACGAGGACAACCGCGGCCGCGAGCAGAGCTTTCCCAGCGAGGAGCCCGAGGTCGAAGGCCTGGCCGGCGAGGCCTGCCCGGACTGCCATGGCGCGCGCCTGAACCCGATGTCGCGGGCGGTCAGCTTCCAGGGCGAGGGCATCCACGAGGTGGCCCAGTGGTCGGTCCACCAGACCCGGGCCTGGATCGAGGGGCTGACGGCCGGTGGGCAGCTGAGCACCCGTGAGCTGGGCATCGCCCGCGACGTGATCACCGAGATCCAGGGCCGGCTGGCCTTCCTGGAAGAGGTGGGCCTGGGCTACCTGACGCTGGACCGGGCCGCGCCCACGCTGTCGGGCGGCGAGGCCCAGCGCATCCGCCTGGCCGCGCAGCTGGGCAGCAGCCTGCAGGGCGTCTGCTATGTGCTGGACGAGCCGACCATCGGCCTGCACCCGCGCGACAACGGCATCCTGCTCAACGCGCTGCACCAGCTGGGCCAGAACGGCAACACCCTGGTGGTGGTGGAGCACGACGAGGACACCATCCGCCGGGCCGACCACATCATCGACATCGGCCCCGGTGCCGGCAAGCGCGGCGGCCGGCTGATCGCCCAGGGCACGGCGGCCGAGTTGGCGCTGCAGCCTGATTCGGTGACCGGCCGCTGCCTGGCCCATCCGCTGCTGCATCCGCTGCAGGCCCGGCGCGAGGTCACCCGCGCCACGCCGGCCCTGGAGCTGCGCGGCGCCTGCCTGCACAACTTGCAGCAGGTGGATGTGGACGTGCCGCTGGGCCGGCTGGTGGCGGTCACCGGCGTGTCCGGCTCCGGCAAGTCCACGCTGGCGCGCGACGTGCTGCTGGCCAATGTGGCCGCGCTGGTGGCCGCCAAGGGCCGCAAGAACGACGAGGCTGCGGCCCAGTCCGTCATCCTGCAGGGCTGCCAGCGCCTGAGCGGCTGGGGCGGCGTGGACCGGGTGCTGGAGGTCGACCAGACCCCCATCGGCAAGACGCCGCGCTCCTGCCCGGCCACCTACATCGGCTTCTGGGACGCGATCCGCAAGCTCTTCACCGAGACGCTGGAGGCCAAGGCCCGGGGCTACACCGCGGCGCGCTTCTCCTTCAACACCGGCCAGGGCCGCTGCCCGGCCTGCGAGGGCCAGGGCCTGCGCACCATCGAGATGAGCTTCCTGCCCGATGTGAAGGTACCTTGCGACGTCTGCCACGGCCAGCGCTTCAACCCCGAGACGCTGGCGGTGACCTGGCGCGGCAAGAACATCGGCGACGTGCTGAAGATGGAGGTGGACGAGGCGGTGGCGTTCTTCGCCAGCATGCCGTCCATCGCCCACCCGCTGCAGCTGCTCAAGGACGTGGGCCTGGGCTACCTGACCCTGGGCCAGCCCAGCCCGACGCTCTCGGGCGGCGAGGCCCAGCGCATCAAGCTGGTGACCGAGCTGACCAAGGTGCGCGACGAGGTGGGCCGACGCGGCCAGAAGGCGCCCCACACGCTGTATGTACTGGACGAGCCGACCGTGGGCCTGCACATGGCCGACGTGGAAAAGCTCATCCACGTGCTGCACCGCCTGGTCAAGGGGGGCCACAGCGTGGTGGTGATCGAGCACGACCTGGACGTGATCGCCGAGGCCGACTGGGTCATCGACCTGGGACCGGATGGCGGCTCCGCAGGGGGGCGCATCGTCTGCGCCGGTACGCCGGAGACTCTGGTCGAGACCGGCACCGCCACTGGCGTGGCACTGCAGCCGGTGCTGGCGCGGGCCTGAGACGGCCCCGCCACCCCGCCCTGACCTTGAGGTAGATTCAGCCTCAAGCTGGCCGAGCCGGCGCCGATGTCATGGAAAACCCGTCGTCCTGACGTCCGGGCCTTGAGCGATCTCCAATTCCCTTCATGCGCGTCTGCTCACTCTCATCCGTCCAGAACTGCATCGAGCTCGGGCAGCCGCTGCCGTTCAGCGTGCGCGACGCCAGCCAGCAACTGTTGCTGGCCCGGGGCCAGGTCATTGCCGACACGCAACAGTTGGAGGACCTGTTCCACCGCGGGGCCATGGTCGAAGTCGAGGAACTGGCCGGCGTGCTGCAGCCGGTGCGTCGCAGCGCCCGCGCACGGCGCCCGGACCAGCTGCCTGCCGCCTGGGACCACTGCAGCCACGACATGCGCCAGGTGCTCAGTGCGGCGCCGGATCAGCTGGCGGGGGCGGTGGACCGGGTCACGGACCAGTTGCTGGCGCTGATCCAGGAGTCGCCCGAGGTGGCGCTGGCGCAGATCGTGCGTCAACCCGGCGGCGGAGGCCACTACGGGATCAACCATTCCATCCATGCCGCCACCGCCTGCCAGGCCGCGGCGCACTTCCTGGGCTGGAACTCGGATGACCAGCGGCGGGCCTTCCAGGCGGCGCTGACGATGAACATTGCGATGGCCGACCTGCAGG
This sequence comes from Ideonella benzenivorans, assembly GCF_020387415.1. Lineage (GTDB taxonomy): Bacteria > Pseudomonadota > Gammaproteobacteria > Burkholderiales > Burkholderiaceae_C > Ideonella > Ideonella benzenivorans. Next base: position 254,450 of record NZ_JAGWCB010000020.1, read on the forward strand.
CCCGGCTGGCGACCCAGGTCTCGCCGCTGACGGCCCGGCAGCGGGAGGCCATCCACGACCATCCTGTGCGCGGGGTGCAGATGCTGTCCGAGGCGGGCATCACCGATGCCGCCTGGCTGGACGCGGTGCGCCTGCACCACGAACTGCCGGACGGCTCCGGCTACCCGGCGGGCACCTCGGAAAGCAGCGAGCTGGCCGAGATGCTGCGCTTTGCCGATGTCTACACCGCGCTGCTGAGCGACCGGGCCGACCGGCCGGCCATCAGTGCCCGCCAGGCCGGGCGCGAGCTGCACCAGATGGCCGCCACCAGTCCGCTGGCCGGTGCGCTGATCAAATCCTTCGGTATCTTCCCGCCGGGCAGCGTGGTGCGTCTGGCCAGCGGGGAGATGGGCATCGTGGTGCGCAATGGCGAGAAGGCCTACCACCCGCGGGTGGCCATTCTGACCACTGCCACTGGCGAGCCCCGGCGGGCGCCGCTGGTGCGTGACACCTCCCGCGACAGCCATGCCGTGGCCTCACTGCTGTCGGCCCATGCCCTGCCCATGCACGTCAGCGAGCAGACGATCGCGGGGCTGATCGCGGGGGGCTGATCCCCGGCCGCGGCCAGAAAAAAGCCCGCCGGAGGGCGGGCTTTCCGGGGGGGGGCCGGGCTCAGGGCGTCGGCGTGGCCACCACGTAGCTTTCGGTCACCCCGATGTTGTCGGTGCTGGCCCGGTCCGGGCCGACCGCGCCGAGGCCCATGCCGCGCTTGGCAAAGGCCGTGGCCCAGACCATGAAGTCGGCGTCGTCGGTGGCATCGGCCACGGCCAGGATGGCGTCGCGGGCTTCCAGCATGGTCGGGGCGTTGGGCGTCATCTTCAGGCCGGCGATGATGTAGTCCTGCACCTTGCTGCGGGCCTGCTTGAAGCTGTAGCGGCCGTCCTGCAGGAAGCCGGCATAGGCCTCCCACAGCACGTTGGCCCAGATCTCGCCGGTGTTGTGCACCTCGGCGTTGGTGGAGCCGTCCTGGCCGAAGGCGATCGGCGCGGTGGTGGGCAGGGCCACGTTGTTCTGGATGTGCTGGAAGGTCAGCGGGTTCTTCGCGAAGTCGGTCGAGTACGGCGTGCGGCGGATGCCGAAGTAGTAGTCGCCCAGCACGTAGCTGCCCACCGCATAAGCGCCGTTCCAGTTGGTGTTGGTCTTGACCTGCACATCGTCGGCGCGGACCTGCAGCAGCATCGTGTTGAAGTCGCTCCAGCCTTCGCCCATGCCCCGGCCCTGGTTGTTGGACAGGCCGCTGCCGTTGCCCACCAGCCGGTTGCTGACGTAGTGGAAGAACTCGTGCGCGATGATGCCTTCGTCCAGGGTGCCATCCAGGTCCATGGCCGGGTCACGCTGCATGTGCACGGTCACTGGCGTGGCCGAGGCCTTCAGCTTGGCGCCATCGTCCATGGACACCATCATCGCCGGGATGGTGATGGTGGCATCGGTGCCGCCCATGCTGATCGGCGAGCCGGCCGCATTGTTGACGACCAGCACGGCGGCCGCCCCGGCGTTCTGGGCATTCTTGGCCTTGGTGACGAAGTCACAGGCACCGCGGTCGATCAGGGCGATCTTGCCGGCCAGCGCGCCGCCATTGGTCACGGCCGTGCAGGCATCGGTGGTGGGGGCCGTGCCGTCGTCAACGAGCTGCAGCGTGCCGGTCAGGTCGAAGCTCGTTGCACCGAAGGCGGCGGTGGAGAAGGTCATCTTGCCGGCCAGCGAGGCCGGGTCCAGCACCCGGAACTCGCCCTTGATCAGGCCGTCGAACAGGTACATCTGCATGCGCGGCGAACCGCCGTCGGCCGGCGTGGACATGTTGGCGTTGTTGCGGCCCGAGTAGTCCTGGCCTTCGGCCAGGATGGGGTCGCCTTCGACACCGCCACGCCCGTAGTTGCTGGTCTGGGCATTGCCGGCGGCCTCGTTGAAGCCGTGGTCGTACCAGAAGTCGTGCAGCCAGTTGTTCATGTAGAACAGGTTGACCACGGCGGCGTTCTTGGCAGTGGTGGTGCTCGGATCGGTGTCACCCTGCAGCGGGTAGTCGAAGGCGTTGGCAGCGGTGGCGGCGGCCATCACATCACCCCGGCGGGCGGAGTAGCCGTTGGGCGCAGCCAGGTCCAGGTAGGCCGTGACGTTGTTGCCCGAGGTCGTGTTGGCGCCATTGGCCAGCCACGGGTCCTGGGTGGAGATCTTGCTGCTGGCCGACTGGGTGATCAGGCGCGAGGCCACGTCCTTGCGCGGCATCGACTTGGTCGGGTCGAACTTCTTGAACGGCGCCATGCCGTTGCCCAGCGGCGAGTCATAAGGCACACCGTACTGGTCCGCCAGCATGCGGTAGGTGTAGGGCGAGGTGACCTCGTAGGCCCGCAGGTCCTTGCGGAACAGCACGCTGCCGTCCTGCGCCGAAACAACGTAGCCGAAGTCGGTCTGGCGGGCGCCGTCGCGGGTGGCGGCCGACAGTTCGATGTAATAGGCCGGGATGATCTGGCTGCCCAGCGCGTAGTAGACCGGCTTCACGCGCGGGTCGCTTTCCAGGCGCAAGTCGCCCTGGGCCGCGGGGCGCTTCCAGCTGCGGTAGGCCCCCTGGGCCGCTCCGGCGGTGAAGTCCGTGCCGACCCGGCCACCCAGGTTGGCGAAGGCCTTGGCGATGGCCTGGGGTTCGCTCAGCGAGAACTTGGTGGCCGTCAGGCTGCTGCTGTCGGTGTGGGTTGCGAAGTAGCCCGAGATGGCCACCAGACGGCTCTGGCGATCCATCAGCACGCTCATGTCGCGCCCGAAGACCTCGACGCCGCCGACGCGCTGGCGAAAGCGCTGGATCACGGGGCCGGTGCCGCCGTCCTGCTGGTCGAACAGCTGGGCCTCATCGATGGCACGCTGGGTCAGGCCCAGGGCCTGGGCATGGCGCGCCAGGAAGTGGCGGGCGGTGGCTTCGCGCAGGGCCTGACCCTTCAGGTTGCTGCGCAGCGTGGAGACGTTCTGGCCCTTCTTGGCCCACAGGAAGGTGACGCCCAGGCGCGCGTCGTACTGGCTGCGGAAGCCAAAGCGGGAGACCTGGGCATCGGCGGTCTGGCGCAGCGTGGGGGCCGCGACCTGACGCGCCTGCAGCGCGGCATCGTAGTCGCGCAGCTCGCCAGACTTGAACTGGGCGGACAGGGGGGAGGCCGCAGGCGCGGCCAGGCTACCGGTGGCCCACAGCGCAGCGAGGGTACCCAGGGCAAAGTGACGCATGGTTTGGAACTTCCAGCATGGGAGCGCCGCGCGACATCCGGTGGGACATTCGCTTCGGCCACACCGTTTTCGCGCCCTGGTGGGGGCCCGAAAACGAACGATGAGCGCGCATTCTCATCGTTGCGCTTTGTTTCCAGGGCGTGAATGCGATGTCGTCTTAGGGGGGCTGAATCCCTGTGCGCCAGCGCTGCCAACGCCAGCCCAGCAACCCGGTGATGACCAGCCCATAGACCGCGACCTCGGCCAGATCGTTCTTGCCGGCCTTGACCCAGAAGAAGTGCAACAGCGCGGCCAGCGCGATGCCGTAGACCGCCTTGTGAAGGTCCTGCCAGCGCCGCCCTCCCATGGCGCGGATGGCGGCATTGAAGGAAGTGGCCGCCAGCGGCAACATGGCCAGCCAAGCGGCGGTGCCTACCAGGATGAACGGGCGCTTGCCCACGTCATGGACCAGGGCGTTCCAGTCCAGCCCCTGGTCCAGCCAGGCATAGGCCAGCCAGTGCAGCGTGCCGTACAGGAAGGTGGCCACGCCCAGGTTGCGCCGCCAGCGCAGCAGGGCGTGCCAGCCGGTCCAGGTGCGCAGCGGGGTGACCAGCAGCGTCAGGCACAGCCCGCGCAGGGTCCAGTCGCCCAGCCCGCGGATCAGGGCCTCGGCGGGGTTGGGGCCCAGCGTGTCGTGCCAGCCCTGCCAGAGCAGGCCGGCAGCCGGCCACGCCAGCAACACCCACAGCAGCGGCTTGGCCGCTGGATGCAACAGCCAGCGGTTCATCAGTAGTACTTCTTCAGGTCCATGCCTGCGTAGAGCGAGCCCACTTGGGCTTCATAGCCGTTGAACATCAGCGTCGGCCGCTTGCGGGCGAACAGCCCATCCTCGCCGATGCGCCGCTCGCTGGCCTGGCTCCAGCGCGGGTGGTCCACCTGCGGGTTGACGTTGGAATAGAAGCCGTATTCGCTGGGTGCCGCCTGGGTCCAGCTGCTCACCGGCTGCTGCTCGACCAGACGGATCTTCACCAGACTCTTGGCGCTCTTGAACCCGTATTTCCAAGGCACGACCAGACGCACCGGCGCGCCATTCTGCTTGGGCAGCACCTCGCCATACAGGCCGAAGGCCAGCAGGGTGAGCGGGTGCATCGCCTCGTCCAGGCGCAGGCCTTCGTGGTAGGGCCAGTCCAGCACGCCGCGGCGCAGGCCGGGCATCTGGGCCGGGTTGGCCAGGGTGACGAACTCCACGTACTTCGCATTGCCGGTCGGCTCCACCTGGCGCAGCAGCTGCGCGAGCGAATAGCCGACCCAGGGGATGACCATGGACCAGCCCTCAACGCAGCGCAGGCGGTAGATGCGGTCTTCCAGCGGCGCCAGTTTCAGCAGATCGTCGATGCCGAAGCTGCGCGGCTTGTGCACCGCGCCTTCGATGCTGACCGTCCAGGGGCGGGTCTGGAGCGAGCCGGCCAGGCGGTTCGGATCCCCCTTGTCGGTGCCGAACTCGTAGAAGTTGTTGTAGCGGGTGATGTCCTCGTAGGCGGTCGGCCGGTCCATCACGATGGCGCCGGCCACGCCGGAACGGGTGGCGGCCAGCCGGGGCAGCTTGCCGGGGGGGCTGGCGGGCTGGGCCAGGGCCTCACGGGCCGTCCAGCCTGCCAGGCCGGTGCCGGCCAGGGCCGCGGCCTGCAGCCACTGGCGCCGGCTCTGCCACGCCTCGCGGGGGGTGATCTCGGAGGAGATCGGGTGTTGGTAGCCGCGGTCTTTCAGGGGATGCATGGTGAGTCCTCGAGGAGGGGCGGCGCAGTGCCGCCGGGCAGGGTGTCTCCATGAGTCGCGCCTGCCGCGCTCACCTTACGACCGGGTCTTGCCCGGCAAGTTCAGCCCAACTGCTGCTTCAGGAAGGCCAGCGTGCGTTCCAGGGCCAGCGCGGCGGCTTGGGCGTCGTAGCGGTTGGTCGGCACCCGGTGCGGGTCCACCTGCGTCTCGTTGGCGAAGGCGTGCATCGCCTCGTAGGTGTGGATGGTGACCGGCACGCCGGCGGCCTTCAGCTGGGCCTCCAGGGCCGGCACCTGCGTGATGGAGAAGAAGGCGTCCTGGGTCGCGAAATGGCCCATCACCGCAGCGCGGATCTTCGTGGCGTCGATGTATTCCAGCGGCGGGAAGCCGTACCAAGTCACCGCGGCGGCGATCTCGGGCGAGAAGCAGGTCGACAGCAGGGTCAGCGCACCGCCCATGCAGTAGCCGGTCACGCCCACCTTGGGGCAGCCGCGGGCCTGCAGCTGCAGCACCGCGCCGCGGATGTCCTGGCTGGCGGCATCGGCGAAATCCAGGCCATTCATCAGGTGCTCGGCTTCCTTGGCCTCGACCGTCACCTGGCCGCGGTAGAGGTCGGGCACCAGCACCCGGTAGCCGGCCTCGGCGTAGGTCTCGGCCACACCCTTGATCTGGTCGTTCAGACCCCACCATTCCTGGATCACCACCAGGCCGGGTGCGCCCTGGGCTTGGGCCGGCTCCACCATCCAGCCCTGGGCGGTCTGGCCGTCGGGGCGCTTGAATTCGATCATCTGGCTCATCGCGCGATCTCCGGGTTCAGGACAGGGTCACAGGGTGCCGTAGGAATGCAGGCCCGACAGGAACATGTTGACGCCCAGGAAGGCAAAGGTCGTCACCACCAGACCGCTGAGCGCCCACCAGGCCGAGGCCACGCCGCGCAGCCCCTTCATCATGCGCATGTGCAGCCAGGCTGCGTAGTTCAGCCAGACGATCAGGGCCCAGGTTTCCTTCGGGTCCCAGCTCCAGTAGCCGCCCCAGGCCTCGGCGGCCCAGAAGGCGCCCAGCACGGTGGCGATGGTGAAGAAGGCGAACCCGACCGCGATCGCGCGGTACATCACGTCGTCCATCACCGTCAGGTCCGGCGTGCGGGCGTTGATGGGCTTGCGCAGCGCCACCATCAGCGCGAAGAACAGCGCGGTGCCGCCGATCAGGCGGACCGCCTTCCAGGCGGCCTCGACCGGAGCGTCAGGCGCGCTGGCCAGGGCCGCATAGGCCGCGATGGCCACGGCCAGCACCCCGGGCACCGCCACCAGGCCGATCCACAGCGAGCGGGAGGCCGACTCCTTCAGCAGGCAGGCCAGGCCCACCATCGCAGCCAGTGCGAAGGTGCCGTAGCCGATGAAGTTGGCCGGCACGTGCAGTTTCATCCACCAGCTTTGCAGCGCGGGCACCAGCGGCTGGATCTCCTGCGCGTCGCGCACCAGCGTGTACCAGAGCAGGAAGCCGACCGCGGCACTGACCACCAGCATCACGAAGGCACCCAGCGAGCGCACCTTGTAATGGGCCTCGTAGTACAGGTAGAACAGCGTGGTCAGCCAGCAGAACAGGACGAACACCTCGTAGAGGTTGCTGACCGGGATGTGGCCGATGTCCGGGCCGATCTGGTGGCTCTCGAACCAGCGCACCATGGTGCCGGTCAGGGCCATGAACACCGCGGCCCAGGCCAGGCCGGAACCCACCTTCAGGCCCAGTGCGTTCTCGCCGCCCTTGCGGTCCAGGAAGCCGATCCAGTAGAAGAGGGTGCTCATGTAGAAGAGCACGCTCATCCACATGATGGCGCTCTGGCTGGCCAGGAAGTACTTGAGCAGGAAGACCTTGTCGCCAGCGGCCAGATCGGCGCCGAAGTTGTCCAGATGCTGGTTGTAGAGCGAGATGGCCAGCAGGCTCGCGGCCCCCACCCCCAGGGCCAGCGTGCGCAGCGGCCCCCAGAACCAGCCCAGCCCGATCAGCACCGGCACGGCACCCAGCAAGATGCCGTGCTCGTAGTCGTTCATCGACGCGTCGTAGCGGTGGAAGGCATAGCCGGCACCCAGCACGATGCACAGGGCATAGAGCCAGTCATAGGCGCTGCGCTGGCTGAACCAGCCGGGCTTGCCGAGAGGGAGCGTGGTGGTGGTCATGGCGTGGGTTCTCCAGAGGAGGGGGGCGGGCCGAACAGGTCCTGCCGCAGGGCGTTGAAGTCGGCGTCGATGTCCAGTGTGCGGCGCGGGGTCGACATGGCCATCAGCCCATGGGTGCGGCCTTCGCCCGACGGGCTCAGCCAGATCCACAGCCGACGCTCGCGGATGTAGAGCATGGCAAACACGCCCAGGATCAGCAACACGGCGCCCAGGTAGACCAGCTTCTTGCCCGGGGCGCGGGCGACCTGGAACACGCTGGCCTGCACCTGGTTGAAGCCAGTGAGCTGCATCATCAGCGGGGCCGGGTAGAAATAGCTGTCCGACAGGGCCATCACGGCCTGCGTCATGAAGGTCTGTGTGTGGGCGTCGGCGGCCAGCGGGGCCAGACCGTCGGCCTGGCGCACCATTTGTTCCAGCTCGAACAGCGAACCGTTGAGGATGCGCAGCAGCACGTCGGCCACGCGCTGGCGGTCGGCTTCGGGCACGGTGGTTTCGATGAACTGGCTCAGCGCGGCCAGCCCGCCGGGGACGGCGTCAGTCTTGGCGGCGCGCTCGGCGCCGGAGAACAGCGCCAGGGCCCGTTCACCGGTGATGCGCAGCTGGTCGCGCATCTCGGGCCGATCGGCCGGGGTGGCGCTTTCGGCATAGCGGCGGGCGGCCTGGCTTCGCAGCGCCGGGTCATTGAGCGCGCTGCGCAGGTGCAGCCAGCCGTTCAGGCTGTTCTGGTCGTCCACCGGAATGCGCAGATAGCGGAAGTTCTGGTCCGAGGCCTCGCGCACGCCCATCACGAAGACGCGCTGGCCATCGATCTCCAGCGGCAGCATGTAGTTCTGGAATTCGCGCGCCTGTCCGCTGGCATCGCGCAGCTTGTAGGTGAACGACGGGCCGACGTTGTGCAGCTGCTTCTTCTTGTCCGGGTTGATGCCGGCGCCCAGGTGTTTCTCCAGCGCACCGCCCAGGTCCACCTTGCGCACATCGGTGCCGCCGGCCGGGTTGGCGCCGCCCAGGTTCTCGACGTTGATCACGCGCAGCCCGGTCAGCTCCAGCGTGTACTTGTCCTGGCCGCCGGTCAGCGGGATGCTGTCGCCGATGCGGCCCTTGAGGACCAGCGGCGGGCCCTTGCCAGCCAGCGGTTGGGCCGAGAGCTCCAGCAGCGAGCCGCCGTCGTCGAAGCTGCTCTGGTAGATCGCCACGCCGCGGTGGAACACCGGCTCGTTGACCTTGACCATCGCCTCGGTGCTGGCCCCGGTGTCGTGGTCGTGCAGCACGATCTTGCTGGCGAACAGCTTGGGCATGCCGGTGTCGTAGTACTCGACGATGAACTTCTTGAGTTCCACGTCGAAGTCCAGGTCCTGCAGCACGATCCCGTCGGGCATGCTCAGCACGGCGGCGTTGGCCCGTCCCCCCTCGGGCACCAGCAGGTTGCCGCGGAAGGTGGGGTTGCCGGGCGGCAGACGGTGCTCCGGCGAGACATCCTTGATGAAGCCGCCCCCTTCGAAGGTGCTCTTGCCGGTGAGCCACATCTGGGCCCGCACGATCAGGTCACCGTCGAACAGGCCACCCAGGCAGATCAGCACCACGGCCGAGTGGGCGGCCAGGTAACCCACCTTGTTGAGCCGGCCCTGGCGGGCCGCGACCATGGTGCCGTCCTCGCGCACCTGGGCGCGGGCCTGCCAGCCCCGGCGCTGCAGCAACTGCGAGACCTGCTGCAGCGCGGCCTCCCCGTTGCCGGGCAGATCACCTTCCGCCTTGTGGTGGAAGGCCTTCAGCGACTGTGCCCGCACATGCTCCTTGAAGCTGCGCAGGTCGTTCAGGATCTTGGGCGTGTTGCGGGCGATGCACAGGCTGGTGGAGAGCACCAGAAAGCCCAGGATCAGCAGGAACCAGGGGGCGCTGTAGACATTGAACAGGTGGAAGCGGCTGAACACCTCGGCCCAGAAGGGCCCGAACTGGTTGATGTAGTTGTTCAGCGGCTCGTTCTGCTTCACCACCGTGCCGATCACGGAGGCGATGCAGATCACGCACAGCAGCGTGATCGCGAAGCGCATCGAGGACAGCAACTCCAGGCTGTCGCGCCAGGCGCGGCGGTGCAGGGAAACAGGGGTGCCGGTGGAGGCGGTCATGCGGCGATTATCCGGGGTCAAGGCCGGACGAAACAAAGGCCGGTCAGGGACCGGCCTTTCAGGAGGGATAAGAATGCCTTCAGCCGGATATGGCAGAGGCGTTCAGGAGGTCAGCGCAGGCCGGCGACGTAGTCTGCCACGGCCTTGATCTCCGCGTCGCTCATGCGGGCGGCGATGTCCAGCATCTGCTGGCTGTTGGCGCGGGCACCGCTGCGGAAGGTGGTCAGCTGGAGCTCGACGTACTCGGCGTGCTGGCCACTCAGGCGGGGATATTGCACCGGCAGGCCGGCGCCGCTCGGGCCGTGGCAGCCGGCACAGGCGGGCACCTTCTTCTCGGCAATGCCACCGCGGTAGATCTTTTCACCCAAGGCCACGGTGTCCTTGTTCTTGGCCGCGCCCAGCACCGGCTTCTTGCTGGCATAGAAGGCGGCGACGTTCTTCATGTCGGCCTCGGTCAGCGGCGCGGCCATGCCGTTCATGATGGGGTTGGCGCGCTTGCTGGCCTTGAACTCGGTCAGCTGCTTGACCAGGTACTCGGCATGCTGCCCCTGCAGAATGGGGTAGGTGGGCAGACCGCGCGTGCCGTCGCTGGTGTGGCAGGCGCCGCAGGTCGCGGCGATCGCTTGGCCGCGGGCCAGATCCGGCTTGGACGGAGCGGCGGCCTCAGCGGCAAGCGCGGGCACCGACATCAGGGCTGCGAGCACGAGGGAGCTGGCGAACGCGACAGGAGACTTCATTCGGAGGGCCTCGGGATTTGTGGATGTTCTGGGTGTAGGTTTGCTGTACGGAAGACAGCAATCAAACCAGGGGATTTTACAATGCGCTATGCGTGAAACCTCCAGCCAAAAGCGCGCGGATCTGTCCGAGCTCAAACACCCTGCATTGGCATGGGCCCACAGTGCTCGTTTCCTGACCACCGCCAGCCAGCTGAACCAGCTGCCGCCGGGGGATCTGGGCGAGATTGCTTTCGTGGGCCGCAGCAATGCCGGCAAATCCACTGCCATCAATGCGCTGGCCCAGCGGCGCCAGTTGGCCTTCGCCTCCAAGACACCGGGGCGCACGCAGCATATCAACCTGTTTGCGTTGGGGCCACGTGAGGCGCCGGATGCCTATCTGGCCGACCTGCCCGGGTACGGCTATGCCACCGTGTCCCGCACGGAGAAGGTGCGCTGGCAGCAGGTGATGGCCGATTACCTGGAGGTGCGGCGCAACCTGAATGGTGTGGTCTTGCTGGTGGACAGCCGCCTGGGCCTGACCCCTCTGGACGAGCGGCTGCTCGACTTCGTGGCGCCGCGGATCAACACCGGCGAGGTCAAGCTGCTGGTGGTGCTGACCAAGGCCGACAAGCTCAACCGTCGCGAGCAGCAGGCTGCGCTGAGCCTGGTACAGACCCAGCTGGGAGAGCGGGTCACCGAGCAGGCCGATGTGGGCATGCTGCTGTTCTCCGCCACCAAACAGCAGGGGCTGACCGACCTGGCCGAAACCATCCACGGCTGGGTGCATGAGGCCCCGAACGCCAGCGTGTCGGCCGACGAGGGCGACACCCCACCCGCCGCCGACTGACGCTCAGGGCCGTCCGATCACCAGCGCCAGGCCGGCGGTGCCACGGGGTGCCCAGGTCAGGCCCAGGTACATCGGGCCCAGCCCGGTGTCGGCGCCCAGGTAGATGCTGCCGCCGTAGCGCAGGCCATTCAAGCGCATGTCGTGGTAGTTCAGCCAGGCGTCGCCGGCCTCCATGCTGGCGCCGACGAAGAAGCCACGTGCGAACACCGGGGTCTCGGCCAGGCGCATGTACCAGTTCAGACGGCCGAACACCATCGCGTTGCCCGAGACCTGCCCCGGCTGGTAGCCCGACAGCTGCTGGAAGCCGCCGAGTGCATAGCGGCCGACGCTGGACGGTGAATGGGTGTTGGCCACCTTGACCTCGCCATGCAGCGTGAGGGTCTGGCGGCCCCAGCTGGCGGCGCCTGTGGCCTGGCTGTCCAGCCAGGCCAGGGTGCTGCTGTCTTGCTGGTGGCGTGTGCCGAGCAGGGCTTCCGATTCGACGCGGTAGCCCCGCTGGGGGAAGTTGGCGTAGTCCAGCTGGTCCACCACCAGGCGGGTGCGCAGGCCGATCTCCTGCCAGGTCTCGGCAGTGTTGGCGACCGTCTGGTCGCTGCCGGCCAGCAGCGGCACGCTGCGGGCCGCCTGGAACACGGCGCCCATGCGCAGCTCGCCCAGGTTGGCCCAGGGCTGGCCCAGATCCAGGCCGACACGGAACTGTGAGCGGCGCAGTTCGCCGATCTTGTCGCCGCCATTGCGCTCATAGACCGACAGGGTGCGCCGTTCGCCGTCGGTCCAGCCCGAGACGAACCAATCGTTGGACAGACCCAGATGCCACTGCAGCGGGTGGTACAGCTCGGTGAACAGGCGCGGTACCTCGCCGATCTGGACCAGGCTGCGCCATTCGGTTCCGTTGGGCGTGAGCCAATGGCGGTTCAGGGCCAGCTTGACGTTGAAAGCACTGTTGCCGCTGAAGTCGGTCGACAGGTCCAGGCCGGCATTCAGGTAGGTCGGTCCCCAGGGCTTGTCCTCCAGCGTGAAGAGCAGGCCGTCGCCCTCGGCGCTCTGCACCAGGTGGTAGTCGGTCTGCACGTAGTCGCCGCTGGCCGCCAGGTAGCGGGTGTCACGCTCGGCCTTGGCCGGGTCGAAGGGCTCGCCGGCGTGGCTTTCCAGCTGGGGCATCAGGCGGCCGGGGTTGGTCACGGTGGTGCCGCTGAAGGCCACCGAGTTCAGCCGGGTCGGCGGCAGCGACGGGGCCTGGGTGGCGAGTTGCCACTGGGCGTAGCGTTCCGGTGTGGTGGCCAGCGTGGCCAGCCGCTCGCCAATTGCACGGGCACTTTGTTCGCCAATGGCGATCAATTCGGGCACCTTGTCGAAGTCCCCCGATGTGAGCTTGCCGAGCTGGGGCTGGATCAGGATGTCCTGTGGGGCGAGCGAGTCCAGGCTGTGGCGCACGTTCTGCTCGGTCAGGATGTTGATCATCTGCGCCGTCAGACCGATGACCGAGTTGAGGGTCTCGCGCCCGGCCAGCGGGGTGCCGATGTTGACGACGATGACGATGTCGGCGCCCATGGCCCGCGCCACGTCCACCGGCACGTTGTTGACCAGCCCGCCGTCGCCCAGCACGCGCCCACCCACCTCCGTGGCGGGGAACACGCCGGGCACGCTCATGCTGGAGCGCAGGGCGGTGGCAAGGTCGCCGTGGTCGAGGATGACCGGCTGACCGGTTTCCATGTCGGTCGCGACGGCGCGGAACGGGATCGGCAGGTGGTCGAAGTCGGTGATCGACAGGGCGGGCAGCGTGAAGCGGCGCAGCAAGGCATCCAGGCCCCGGCTGGAGACGGCCCCCTGGGGCGCACGAAATTCGCCATCCCGCCAGCCCAGCTCAATGGCGGTGCTGAGCTCGAAATCCTGTTCCTTGCGCCGCTGGGACAGCTCCTCGCGGTTGACCCGGGACGAGAACACCTTGTCCCAATGGATGGCACGCAACTCCGCCTCGATCTGGTCGGCCTTCATGCCACTGGCGTAGAGGCCGCCGATGATCGCGCCCATCGAGGTGCCGGCGATCACGTCGATCGGGATGTGCTGCTGCTCCAGCACCTTGAGCACGCCCACATGGCTGATGCCACGCGCGCCCCCGCCCGAGAGGACCAGGCCGATCCGGGGGCGGTGGGGGCTGTCGGCCGCCGGTGCGGCCACGGTGGGCGTTTCTGTGGCAGGGGGTGGGGCGACCGTCTGACCCAGAACCACCGAATGAAGCAGGCCCAGCAGCAGGGCGACAGGCAGAAGGCGCGGCATGATGGCGCGCATTGTGGCCGAGCGCCGTCGACCGGCCATGAAAAAGGCCACCCGAAGGTGGCCTCTTGTTGGCTTGCGGGAGCAGTGTGCTCAGGCAGGACAGCTTACATGTCCATGCCCATGCCGCCCATGCCACCCATGCCGCCGCCTGGCATCGCGGGGGCTTCTTCCTTCGGGGCTTCGGCGACCATGCATTCGGTGGTCAGCATCAGCGAGGCGACGGAAGCGGCGTTTTGCAGCGCGGTACGGGTCACCTTGGTCGGGTCCAGGATGCCCATCTCGATCATGTCGCCGTAGGTGTCGTTGGCCGCGTTGAAGCCGTAGTTGCCCTTGCCGGCCAGCACGGCGTTGATCACCACGCTCGGCTCGCCACCGGCGTTGGCCACGATCTCGCGCAGCGGGGCTTCGATGGCCTTCAGGACCAGCTTCACGCCGGCGTCCTGGTCGGCGTTGTCGCCCTTGATCTCACCAGCGGCCTGACGGGCACGCAGCAGGGCCACGCCACCACCGGCCACGATGCCTTCTTCCACGGCAGCGCGGGTGGCATGCAGCGCGTCTTCCACGCGGGCCTTCTTTTCCTTCATCTCGACTTCGGTCGCGGCGCCGACCTTGATCACGGCCACACCGCCGGCCAGCTTGGCCACGCGCTCTTGCAGCTTTTCACGGTCGTAGTCGGAGGTCGCTTCCTCGATCTGGATGCGGATCTGCTTGACGCGGGCTTCGATGTCGGCAGCGGCACCGTTGCCATCGATGATGGTGGTGTTTTCCTTGCCCACTTCGACGCGCTTGGCTTGGCCCAGGTCGGCCAGGGTCACCTTCTCCAGCGACAGGCCCACTTCCTCGGCGATCACCTTGCCACCGGTCAGGATGGCGATGTCTTCCAGCATGGCCTTGCGACGGTCGCCAAAGCCCGGGGCCTTGACGGCCACGACCTTCAGGATGCCGCGGATGGTGTTGACCACCAGGGTCGCCAGGGCTTCGCCTTCGACGTCTTCGGCGATGATCAGCAGCGGACGGCCGGCTTTGGCCACGGCTTCCAGTGTGGGCAGCAGGTCACGGATGTTGCTGACCTTCTTGTCGTACAGCAGGACAAACGGGTTGTCCAGCAGCGCGACTTGCTTTTCCGGGTTGTTGATGAAGTAGGGCGACAGGTAGCCGCGGTCGAACTGCATGCCTTCGACGACATCCAGCTCGTTGTTCAGGCTCTTGCCGTCTTCGACGGTGATCACGCCTTCCTTGCCGACCTTGTCCATCGCTTCGGCGATGATGCCGCCGACGTCGGCGTCAGAGTTGGCCGAGATCGTGCCGACCTGGGCGATTTCCTTGGAGGTCGTGGTGGCCTTGGAAGCCTTCTTCAGCTCGATGGTCAGGGCGGCCACGGCCTTGTCGATGCCGCGCTTCAGGTCCATCGGGTTCATGCCGGCGGCCACGTACTTCATGCCTTCGCGCACGACGGCCTGGGCCAGCACGGTGGCGGTGGTGGTGCCGTCACCGGCGTTGTCAGAGGTCTTGGAAGCAACTTCCTTGACCATCTGGGCGCCCATGTTCATGAGCTTGTCCTTGAGCTCGATCTCCTTGGCGACCGAGACACCGTCCTTGGTGACGGTGGGGGCGCCGAACGAGCGTTCCAGCACCACGTTGCGGCCCTTGGGGCCCAGGGTGACCTTGACCGCGTTGGCCAGGATGTTCACGCCTTCGACCATGCGGGCACGTGCGTCCGCGCCGAAGACAACGTCTTTTGCTGCCATTTGAGAAATCTCCGAATTCAGTACAGGATGGGTTGGCGGTGATCGGGAAGGATCAGACGATCACTTCTGGATCACGGCGAACAGGTCTTCTTCGCGCATGACGAGCAGTTCCTCGCCATCGACCTTGACGGCCTGGCCCGAGTACTTGCCGAACAGCACGCGGTCGCCGACCTGCACGTTCAGGGCCACGAAGTCACCCTTGTCGTTGCGCTTGCCCGGACCCACGGCGAGAACTTCGCCTTGGTCAGGCTTCTCAGCGGCGTTGTCGGGAATCACGATGCCGGAAGCGGTCTTGGTCTCGTTTTCCAGACGCTTGACGATCACGCGATCGTGCAACGGACGAAGTTTCATTGCATCTCCTTGGAGCATTGACGGTGAGAGAGGAAGTGGCCCGCGGCGATTTGCCATGCGGCCGCTTCCATTCCAAAAACCAGCAGCCTCAGCGGGACTGCATGCTTGTTAGCACTCCCCTGGGGTGAGTGCTAATTCGCATTATAGGGACGGGTTGTCGGCTTTCAAGAGTGGAGCGCCCGTCCTGGTGGACGGCGTCACTTGGCTCGTTCGCGGCTCAGCAGCGCGAAGGGCACGATGATCGGGGCCAGCACCACGTAGTACAGCAGCGTGACGCCATTGGCCGCGGTGGAGACCGGGGTGACCAGCGCATGGGCCACCTGCTCGCTGCGGGGTTGCTCGGCCTGGATCTCCACCGTGTACGGGTGGTTCAGGCTGGTGCGCACGCGGTGGGCCTTGACCGTGCCTTGCAGGTAACGCTGGCCCGCGATCCGGCCAGTCATCCGCAGCCCGCCGGCCGAGGCCAGATCGGCCTGAAACCCCAGCGCCACGGCCTGGGCGCGCTCGGCTTCGTTCAGACCGGTGGGCAGGATCAGCGCGTAGTCGCCCTGGGTCCGCCCGTCGGCCGCCACGGTGAAACGCCCCAGTTCGCCTTCCATCTGGGCATGCAGGGGCGAGGCCAGTGCGTCCACCAGCGGCGTGGGCGCATCAAAGATGTAGTGGTAGTGCTCGCCGATGACCACCAGATGCTGCCGGTCCTGCGACAGCAGCAGCGAGGTCAGGGTCTCGTGGTAGGTCGTGACCGTCAGCGGCTCGGGCTGGCTTGCGCAGGCACCCAGCAGACTGGCCGCTCCCAGGGCGAACAGGAATTCGCGGCGGCGCGGCGGCGCGCGGCGGCTCATGCCGCGTCCCCGTCCGACGGCGCGGACGGCTGGGCGACGCGGTAGTTTTCGCTCGCCCAGGCGCCGAAATCATGGCCCTGGCAGCGCGCGCTGCAGAAGGGGCGGTAAGGGTTGGCGGGGCCGAACAGTGTCTTTTCCCCGCAGGCGGGGCAGTCCACTTGGATCGGTGGCCGCGCCGGTGTGGCAGTCGTCGGAGGGTTCACGTTCTCAGGCACACAGCGACAGGTCAAAGGCCGCATCCTGCCCGAACGGCTTCAAACGTCCCTCGGTATCTGCCCGCATCAGACGCACCGACACCATCAGCCGGTGGCCGCTGATCTCAGGCACCAGATCCAGGGTTTCGTCCAGGCGCAGACGCAGCAATTGGTAGGTCCGCCCCTGCGGCAGGGGTTGCTGGTACTGGCCGCCCGTGGCGACCACGCGGTGCGGCACTCCGCTGTCGCGCAACAGGCGCAGCAGCAGGTCCAGCGCGCTTTTCAGCGGCCACAGCGAATCGATCCAGCGGGCCAGGTCCTGGCGGCGCGCCTCGGGGGCGTGCTGCTGCCAGGCGTAGTAGGCCGGCAGATCGAATTCACAGGTGCCGCCCGGGATGCTGATGCGGCTGCGGATGCTCATCAGCCACTCGTTGGCGGTCAGCGCCTGCCCGGCTTTGCCCGCTTGCTGGTTGAGCGACTGGTAGGCCGTGTCGATCTGGCCGATGACCTCGTCCAGCGCCGCTTCCGAGATGTGCGGGTTGCCGCGGTAGCCCAGCAGCACGTTGCGGTGCCGATCCAGTTCCTTGAGCAGGTCGGACTTGAGATCGGCGCGCGAGGCGACGTCCATGACCTCGAAGACTGTCACCAGGGCGAAATGGTGGTCCACCGGCGCGTCGCGTGGGACCAGGATGGTCAACCGCTCGAACAGGTGTTCGAGGCGGAGCATGGTGCGAATGCTCTCGTTGAACGGATATTCGTACAAGACCAAGGTGGGTGTTCCAGACGGGTGCGGGGCGGCGTTGATTGTTTCACAGCCGGATGGCGGCCGGGACACCGAAGAAGCCCAGGTTCCACAAGGCGTCCACTTCGGTGGCCAGGCCGGCCAGGTCCAGGCCCTCGTTGAGGAGCACGGCATCGGCGGCAGACCGACGCTGGATCCGGCTGGCTTGTTGGTGGATCACTTGGCGGATTTGTTCCGTGGGCCAGCCGGAGCGGGCCTGCACACGGGCCTCCTGGGTCGTTTCACTGCAGTCCACCAGCAGCACGCGGTCCACGCGGGCGCGCCAGCGCGCGCCGGTCTCGACCAGCAGTGGGACGTCGAACACGATGGGCTGGGCGGGCGGTGTGGCGGCGGCCTGGCGGTCGGTCGCCTCACCGATCATCGGGTGCAGGATGGCTTCCAGCTGTTGCTTGGCCTCGGGCGCGCGGAACACCAGCGCCCGCATGCGGGCCCGATCCAGGGCGCCCTGGGCGTCCACCATCTCGGGCCCGAAGGCCGCGACGATGGGGGGCAGGGCTGCGCCGCCCGGGGCGGTCAGGGCGCGGGCGATCGCGTCGGTGTCAATCACGCGGGCACCGCGTTCGGCCAACAGGCGGGCCACGGTGCTCTTGCCGCTGCCGATGCCCCCCGTCAGGCCGATGCGGCGCGGCCTCATTGGCCGATCCAGCCCAGCACCCGATCCAAGCCGGCCAGCATCACCACCAGTGCACCGCCGGCCAGGAAGGGGCCGAAGGGCACGTAGCGGCCTTCCCGCAGCGCATGGCTCAGCTTCATGCCGATGCCCACCAGGGCCCCGATCACCGAGGCCATCAGCACGATGGGCAGGATGGCCTGCCAGCCCAGCCAGGCCCCCAGGGCCGCCAGCAGCTTGAAGTCGCCCTGGCCCATGCCCTCCTTGCCCGTGGTGAGCTTGAACAGCCAGTACACCGACCACAGTGACAGGTAGCCCGCGATGGCGCCGCCCAGGGCGGTGGTGAGCGGCAGCGTCCAGCCCAGGGCCGCGGCGAGCAGGCCCGACCAGAGCAGCGGCAGCGTCAGCGAGTCTGGCAGCAGGGTGGTGTCCCAGTCGATCGCGGTGAGGGCCACCAATGTGGCCGCCACGCCGCACCACAGCAGCACGACGGGCTGAGGCCCCGTGCGCCAGGCGAGCGCGGCAAACAGCAGCGCGGTCACCAGTTCCAGCAAGGGGTAGCGCAGCGAGATGCGGGTGCCGCAGGCCGAGCAGCGGCCGCGCAGCCACAGCCAGCTGAGCAGTGGGATGTTCTCGTGCCAGCGGATGGCATGGCCGCAGGATGGGCAGCGCGACGCCGGTCGCGCCAGCGACAGCGGTCCCAGGGCCTGCAGGCGACGGTCCAGCTCCTGGGCGGTCAGGCCCAGGGGTTTGGGGGCGTCGTCACCGAAGGTGCGGCGCCAGGATTCGCCATCCCCCAGTTGCTGGGTCACGTCGGCCCACCACTGACGCTCCATCATGCGGGGCAGGCGGTGCACCACCACGTTGAGAAAACTGCCCACGCACAGGCCCAGCAACCCCAGCACCCAGGGCGACAGCCACCAGGCTTCCAGCTCCAACAAATCGTGCATCGGCGTCAGACCACCTGGCCCAGCTTGAAGATCGGCAGGTACATGGACACCACGATGCCGCCGATGATGACCCCGAGGATCACGATGATGATCGGCTCCATCAGCGTGGACAGGCCCTTGACCATCTCGTCGACTTCTTCTTCATAGAAGTCGGCCGCGCGGGACAGCATGTCGTCCAGGGCGCCGGACTCCTCGCCGATCGCCGTCATCTGCAGCACCATGTTCGGGAACACGCCGGTGGTGGTCATGGCCGGGGTCAGGGCGGTCCCGGCGGCCACGTCGCGCTGGATCTGCTCGGTGGCCTGTGCGTAGATCGCATTGCCCGCTGTGCCGCCCACCGAGTCCAGCGCCTCCACCAGCGGCACGCCGGCGGCGAACAGCGTCGAGAGGGTGCGTGTCCAGCGGGCCACGACCGACTTGCGGATCAACTCGCCGAAGATGGGCATGCGCAGCATCAGGCGGTCCATCACCAGTTGCATCTTCTCGGAGCGCTTCCAGGTCCGGAAGAACATGTAGCCACCACCGAAGAGGGCGCCGAAGATGGCCCACCAGTACTGGACGAAGAACTCGCTCATCGCGATGACCACCAGGGTCGGCGCGGGCAGATTGGCGCCGAAGTTGGAGAAGACCTCCTTGAAGGCCGGGATCACGAAGATCATGATCACCGTCACCACCGCGAAGGCCACCACCAGCACCGACACCGGGTAGATCAGCGCCGACTTCACCTTCTGCTGCAGCGCCAGGCTCTTTTCCTGGTAGAGGGCCAGACGGGAGAGCAGTTGTTCCAGGATGCCGCCGGCCTCACCCGCTTCCACGAGGTTGCAGTAGAGCGCGTCGAAATACTGCGGATGCCGGCGGAAAGCCGAGGACAGCGCCGTCCCGGTCTCGACATCGGCACGGATGTCCAGCAGCAGCCGGGTGAGCCTGGCATTGGTGCTGCCGCGGGCCACGATGTCGAAGGCCTGCAGCAAGGGCACGCCCGCCTTCATCATGGTGGCCAGTTGGCGCGTGAAGATGGCGATGTCCTTGGGCTTGATCGACTTGCCGCCCGAGGTTCGACGCTTCTTCACCTTGGTGATCAGCACGCCCTGACGGCGCAGCGAGGCGCTGACGGCCGCCTCTCCTCCGGCGCGCATTTCGCCACGGACGATCTTGCCGTTCTTGTCCTTGCCTTCCCACTCGAAGGTGAAGTCCTTGACGTTCTTCGCTGCCGCTGCAGTTGCCATTGAGCCTCCGACCGCTCCCGACGGTTGATAGGTGGTTGTGTTCTGGGTCCGGGCTGGGGCCGCCTCAGTCGTTGGTGGCGGAGATCACTTCTTCCAGTGTCGTGACCCCTTGGCGGACCTTGACCAGGCCGGATTGGCGCAGGTCACGCACGCCTTCGCGCTGGGCCTGTTCGGCCAGATCCACCGCCGACCCATTCGTGAGGATCAGACGCTGGATGGTTTCACTGATGGGCATGGCCTGGTAGACACCAACCCGACCACGGTAGCCATTGTTGCAGGCCGAGCAGCCCACGGCTTTGTAGGGCTGCCAGCTGCCGTCCAGATCGCCTTCGTTGAAGCCGGCGCGGATCAGTGCCTCGCGCGGATAGTCGGCGGGTTGCTTGCAGCTCTCACACAGGCGGCGCACCAAACGCTGCGCGGTGATCAGCAGCACGCTGGAGGCAATGTTGAACGGCGCGACGCCCATGTTCAGCAGCCGGGTCAGCGTGGACGGGGCATCGTTGGTGTGCAGCGTGGACAGCACCAGATGGCCGGTCTGGGCGGCCTTGATGGCGATGTCGGCGGTTTCCAGGTCCCGGATTTCGCCGACCATGATGATGTCCGGATCCTGGCGCAGGAAAGATTTCAGGGCGCTGGCGAAGGTCAGTCCGGCCTTGTCGTTGACGTTGACCTGGTTGATGCCCGGCAGGTTGATTTCCGCCGGATCCTCGACGGTGGAGATGTTGACGCCCGGCTGATTCAGCAGGTTCAGGCAGGTGTAGAGCGACACCGTCTTGCCCGAGCCGGTCGGCCCGGTCACCAGCACCATCCCATAGGGACGGTGGATGGCGTGCAGCAGACGTTCCTTTTCTTGCGGTTCGTAACCCAGGGCCTCGATGCCCAGCTTGGCGCTGGAAGAGTCCAGGATCCGGATCACGATCTTCTCGCCGAACAGCGTCGGCAGCGTGCTGACCCGGAAGTCGATCGATTTGGTGCCGAAGCGCAGCTTCATCCGGCCGTCCTGCGGCACGCGCTTCTCGGAGATGTCGAGGCGGGAGATCACCTTGATGCGCGATGCCAGCTTGTCCTTGATGGCCAGGGGGGGCTGGGTGATCTCGCGCAGCTCACCGTCAACGCGAAAACGCACACGGTAGTGGTACTCGTAGGGCTCGAAGTGCAGGTCCGAAGCGCGCATGTTGATCGCGTCCACCAGCATCTTCTGCAGGAAGCGGACCACCGGGGCGTCCTCGACCTCGGAGACCACCTCGGCGCTCTGCTGAGCCGCCGCACTGTCTTCCTCGGTGACCTCGAAGTCGAATTCGGCCGCGCTGATGGCTTCCAGCGTCTGGTTGGCGGAGCCGCCCTGTTCTTCCAGCAGCTTGGTCAGCTTGTGGTGCTCGACAACCACCCACTCGGGGGACAGCTGGGTGGCGAACTTGATCCGTTCGCTGGCCTCCTGGTCGGTGGGGTCGATGCAGGCCAGAAACAGCCGGCTGCCGCGCTTGTTGAGCGGCAGCACCTGGTACTGCAGCATCAGCTTGGGATCGATGATGGACCGGGGCAGGCGCTGCACATCCACCGCGTCCAGATCCAGCAAGGGCACGGACAGGGCCGTGGACAGGGCGTGCGCCAACTGGATTGGAGAGAGCTCGCCGGACGCCGCCAGCTCGCTGATGAAGGAGATCTTTTTCTCCTTCGCGCTGCGCACCAATTCCTCGGCCCGCTTGGCCGGCAACTTGCCACCATGGACGAGCACGCGTGCCACGCCAGACAGCGCGGGCTTGGAGACATCGACAACGGTATCCACAGGGGTCACTCAGGCCAGCAAGGCGCAAGTCAATCACTTGCGCGGACAAGTTCAGCGCCACATGATGACGCAAAAACATGGCGTCCGGGCAATCTTGGGCGTTTCGCGCGGCACTGATCGCTCAATCAGCACGGGAATGGCGGCCACAGGCGACAAAGTGTGACGGGGCGTCACGGCGCGGGCTCATGCGGGGGGCGCAGAAATGCAAAAGCCGCGGATCACCGCGGCTTTTGCAAGAATGCCTGGTCGGGGTGAGAGGATTCGAACCTCCGGCCTCTACGTCCCGAACGCAGGTGTGAATCGCGATTTGTTGGGCTTTGTGCGACAAGTATGGATTAATTGGGACACTCTTGGGACAATCGAGTCCCATGGGAACCATTACGAAACGCGGGGAGCTCCAATGGCAGGCCAAGGTCAGGCGCAAGGGCTTTCCAACTCAGTCGCGAACCTTCTCCTACAAGGAGGATGCCGAGAAGTGGGTGCGGGGCATCGAGCGCGAGCTTGAGACCACCGGATTTGTCGATCGTCGGGAGGCCGACAAGAACACCTTGGCTGAGGTGCTGCGGCGCTACCAGGAGGAGATCACGCCCTCAAAGAAGTCTGCGAACATCGAGTCCGTGAAGATCAACGTGATCCTCAAGGACGCGATCCTGCCGAAGCTCAAGATGACGGCGGTGACGAGCGATGCGATCGCGGCGTGGCGAGACCGGCGGCTCGAAGATGTGACCGGCGCGACCGTAAACCGTGAGCTCGATGTTCTCTCGGCCGTCTTGAATCACGCGCGCCGGGAGTGGCGCATCCATGTCGAGAACCCTGTCCGCGACGTCAAGCGTCCGGAGCGCGCAAACGCGCGAGATCGCCGGTTTTCGCCGGAAGAGGAGTCGTACCTTCTTGCTGCGCTGACAGGCGGCGAGCGCCAAACCGATGGAACGTTCAGCAAAGGCGCTCGAAATCCATGGCTGCTGCCGCTTGTCCAGCTCGCCCTTGAAACAGCAATGAGGCGCGGTGAGCTGCTCTCGCTGCAGTGGGAAAACGTGGACCTGGATCGGCAGACAGCACATTTGCCAGAAACCAAGAACGGCGACTCACGAACTGTTCCACTTTCGACGCGTGCGGTTGCGATCCTCAAGGCCTTGCCTAGAGACGCGGAGGAGGATGAGCAAGAAGCCGATCGGCATGGCCCCGTGTTCGAGACGACGGCCCTCGCGCTGCGGAAGGGGTTCGTTCGAAGCGTCGAACGAGCGCAGCAGCGGTATGTTGAAGACTGCCGGAAGGCGCGGCGCAAACCAAGGCCAGGATTTCTCGAGGACGTGCATTTTCATGACACGCGCCACGAAGCGGCGTCGCGTTTGGCGGACAAACTGTCGAACGTGCTGGAGCTTTCAGCTGTCACCGGCCATCGTGACCTTCGAATGCTGAAGCGCTATTACCACCCGAGGGCTGAAGACTTGGCGAAGAAGCTTGGATAGTCGACATGGCGCCCACTCAGTACCGCCAGCAGCCTGACCCGCAGTGCCATACGTGCCGATCAATGCGGATCCCGGAAACCTTGGCCGCCCGTGCCGGTTTGTACTGCCCATAGCAGCGCAGCTCGCTGGCGGGTCCCTGACCAAGCACGGCGCCAGCATAAGGCTGAAAGCGGTCGCCTGGCGGGAGGAGCCCATCGGCTTGCGTGGGCTGATCCAGTGTCAATACTACGGAAACTACAAATTACCTGGGCCGCACCCGTGCTGCCGCCAGTGGTCGTCGATCCGTTTCGCTGCGGTGTGAGTGAACAAATCAGTGCAGTTGATGATCGACACCTCATCGAAGTCTGAGATGAAGCAGTGCACATTTTCGGTGATCGACCTGCCAGGATCGAAAAGAAGTCGCTCGGGATGGCCAGAGATGAATGCTAGGTCGGTGCGCTTGCTTGTTTCGTCAACTAGGTAATCGTTGACTCGGTTAGCCGTCGTAATCTCAAGATAGCAGCGCTCCTGGGACTGGACGAACTGGACAGAGGTCATCTCGGGGCGAAGAGATCGAGGGTACTTCGCGCGCAACTGCGGCAAGATTTCTAGCGACTGTCGGGCCACCGGCATAACGGCCATTTGAATGTCATTGCCATGAACATTGACGTTACTTCCCATGGTGCTCTTATGCATTGCAAGCTGGGCGTTGGCGTTCGCGACCTGGCGCTCCCAATCGATCTTTGCGCGGCGCAATTGATCGACCGTGATACCTAGAGTCAAGCCATCTCGGTGTGCCAAGTCATGATCGGTCGGGCATAGAACTACTAGGTTTTCGTAGCTGTTGTCCTGAGTCTTCTCATACTCCACGATGTGGTGAAGGATGTATGAGGAGCCCTTATGTCCTTTGCAAACGTTGCACAGGAAGTTGCTTCGTTGAAGTAACAAATTGACGACATCGGGGTCAATCGGTCGGCGGCGTACGCTCTCGGTCAGCACTTGCGCCTCAGCGAGGGAAAGGCCGTACTTTGAAACTAGATCTGCAGCGCGAAGTGCACGTGCCATAGTCACTGTGAGGCCGGCCTCATGAACCTTCCTAGCAAAGTCATCAGCAAGACCGTATTGAAGTAGCGTGGCCAAAGTTTTAGGCGGAGACGATGTCATATTCTTCAGTTCATTCGAGTCTGTTGATGCGAAGTCGAGGTGTCGAAGGGCAACAGTCGTTATCAGCCTGACATTGGGGCCAAATGAGACGCTGAGCCTCAAATGTATGTGCTGCTAAACGCTGCACCAGCATCGCGCTGCGCTTTGATCGATACTTTCCAGTACCAATGGCAGCAATCGCTGCGTAGCGGCAGTTGGTGCACGGTCATGACCAGCCGCTTGGTCGATGCAAGCCGGCACGGTGGTCAATGCAGGCCAGCGCCCGCAGCTCAACGCTGTCGGTGCGGAAATGCTTTCGCCGGAAGCCTGACCTTCTACCTTCGCCTCATGGAGTATCGGCGGCGAGCTGCTCGAGTTCTTCGAGCACTTCCGCCTCCAGGCGGCGCGCGGTGGCCGAAAGCTCCTCGGTTCCCAGGTCCATAGAAGCCAGTAGGCTCAGGTTGGCGATGTGCACGGCCTGGTGCAGATCGGACTCGCTTCGCATCAGTTCCTGGATTCCCGTGCCGGCGCGCAGCGCCAGATCGCGCGCATCTGGGCCGAACTTCTCCTGCAGCGCAGCCCACATACTCGCCGGCCATTCGCCTAGAACCTCAGTTCCGACGCGCCGGTCCTGTTCGATCGTCAGGTGGGCCAGGGCGAGCACCCGCCCGAGGTCCTTGTTCGAGCGTTTCCACGTCGTGCCTGCGATGAGGGTGCCCGCGATCGTCGGGTGATGAAGCATGTTTGCCAGGGCCATCATCTCCGGGCGAGCGATTCTGATGCCCACCTTCGTCATCTGCGGATTCCACTCGGCCAGCGCCAGGAAGTCGAAGCTGCACAGGGCAAAGGTGCCATGGGCGGTGTCGATCGCCTGGAGCTTCTTGGCATAGGATCCTGGCTGATAGGGCGGCGGTGCAGCCATTAGCTCCAGGAACCAGTTGCTGCCCTCTGGCGGATGGAGGCGCACCATTGGCAGTCCATCCGGTGCATCGCCAGGCTTGCCGGGCGGGAAACGGGGGTCTTCGCGCGGCTTCCAATTGGCGTCCAGCAATTGGTCGGTGATGGCTGTGGCTGCAGCAACGGCCTTGGCATGAGGGCTACACAGGCCGTCAACATCCTTCGTGCGGATGGCCCGGGTTCCGTCGCCGGCGAAGAACCAGTACGCGGCGGCCAGCGAGCCGCAGACGATCAGGTTGTCACGTGCGTCGCCAGGCAGCGCGGCTGCGACTTGAGCGAGAACCTGGCTTGGGGAGAGATTTTCGGGTTCGATCATTGAAACGTTGCCCCTTGAGTAGTGGCTCGGCTCAGATGCTCTGCGAACTCATGGGCCTCGGCCATGAGACCGATGTCCAGCAAGTCAGCCAGGCATTCCAACGGCGAGGCCTGACCCACCCCTGGTGTCCGCGAGGCCGATGGAGTCCGAAGTCGCCTTCCAAGGTGTAGCACCAGCGGTGCGTGCGCTTTCAAGTTCTTGACTTCGACAAGGCCTGCATCGAGCTTGCGAACGAATTCCGTATTTCCGTCGTAGACGCTCAAATCCAGGCGTGGAGCCGCCGTGATGTTCAGATGCTCGTAGAAGTGATAGGCCGCCATGACCCCGCTTAGAGCGACGTCAAGCGGTTTGCTGGCTCGGTCCATGACCTTGATGAGCCGGCTGAGAAGTGCTGACGGGCCTCGCGCCAAGCCGCTCGGGTCCGCAAAGTAGACGGCTTTGCGTTCCAACTTCAGATCCAGCGCGAGGCTTTGCCATGCGTCCCAGCTGGGAGGCTGGAGCACGAATTCGCCGAACTGGCCAGCTATGACGTCGAGCTCCCGCAGATGCTCAAGCGCGGAGATGACCGTGGGCTTGCTGGCCTTGGATTCACTCAGGACTTCCAAGGAGGATGTCATTGACCGGCCCTGCAGCCATCGATCTACAACCAGAGACTGGACGAACACGCGACTGACCCGCCCTCCGTGGGTGGCCGTGTCATGGCGCACTAGGTCGCGGATGAACAGAGCGAGCTCTTCGTTGAACTGCGGTAGGACCCCCTGCATTCGGTCGATGTCTTCACCAAAAGCTACCAGGTGGATCTTCTGTCCCACGCCGTCTCTCACGATGTTGCGGAACTGGGTCAACTCATCGCGCAACCTGGAACTGCTCAGCTTCGATTCCTTGAGCACCAGCATGGCCTGTGCGCTGGACGGTTCTTTCTCCAGTGCATAGGCAAGCGCCAGTAGCGCGCCGCGCAGGTCGCGGGCGTTGTTGGTGCGTTTGACCTCGATAAGGAAGTCTCCGGCGGGACCGACCCAGCGGCCGTCGTATTCCCTGTTGGCGTCCGCGAAGTAGCTTTGATGCATAGGTTGCTACTTTACACCAGGTAGCAACCTGCAGAAAAGTTGCTACCTTGCGTCATGTTGCTACCTTCAAAAACTCTAGGCTCATCCCATGACCCTCGGCGCGATGGCTCCAATCCAACCCTGGCGGGCAACGCGTACGTGCAAATGTTGGTCATCCCGGCTGCGTCAAGCAAAACAGCTGTCGCTGGCGACCTTGACTCTCAACCCAACCAACAAGGAACTTCTCAATGCTTATGCAAACACGACTCTCTGGTGGTGCCGGTGCACTGTTCTTCGCCACGCCGGGCTTCCAGGAGCAACGATTCCCCGCTCTGATTGGCTCAGCCATCATGGACATTGACGATCATTGGGGCAGCAGGCGGACATCTTCAAACGTGACCGCGGATTACTCAGACAGGGCTTCGCGATACGAACTGACTGTTGGACCTTGGACCGGCTACCTGTTCAAGAGCCCAATGAAGCTGAACGACACGGACTTCGACTTCTTCGGATTCATCGGACCAAATAATGAAATCTGCGTTCGAGGGTGGGAGCAGACTCCTGACGGCGGCATTTGGCACATCAGGCTCACATTCCATCCAAATGCCTCGGAACACAGGCTTGCAGACGACTCGACTGAGGATCCCTTCTCCGAGTTCTAGGCCTTAACCATCGCTGAGGTCTCGCGTCGTTCGGCGCGAGACCTCTTCTTTTGTCGTGCACGGCCGCAATAGGCCAACGTTTAGTCCTTGGGCGTCGGATTTCCGGCTGACTGCATCCGTTGCCGCCTCTCCGCAGCCAAGCGGTCCATTTCGTGATCAGCGACCTCACGTGTGTGATCTCTTTCTGCCGCCGCTGCTTCTTCTGTGATCCGGGCGTTTCGATATCCCTCTGCACTCGCTTCGCTTTGAGCCTCCTGCCCCGCCAGCCATGCGTCGATGCGGTGCCCGTTGACAGAGCCAATTTCGGCGATCAGCAGAAACGCCGCACAAACAGCGATGGCGTAAAGCCACCAGCGCAGCAACTGTTCTCGGCGTGCCGCAAGCTCCCGGGGAGTCTCGAGCCGATCAAGCGCCCACATGCCTCGCCGCTCGCGCTGGGCCTCCAGCAGTGCGGTCTGATATCGCTCGCGCTGTGCGGCAGACTGTCGATCAAAATAGGCGTGCCACGCGAGGCCTCGACCCAGTAGCTCAAGGTTCACGTTCTTGTCGTTTGGGCTGACGACCTCGGCCAGTTCGGATCCGTCGGCTGTCGTCTCCAACACTTGGATCTTGACTTCCCTGTTCAGCACCAATGCTGCGAGCGCGGTCTGGGCTTCCGCGCCGAAGGTTTCCGTGAGTTCTGGGGCCTCGATGTAGGCGAGTCGGATTCTGTGCTCGCGCTGCTGGGCGTCGACAAGTGTGAGCGCGCCGCCACCCTGAACGCTGATCACGCGTCCCTGCAAGACAGCATCCGCCCAGGTCGGCGTGCAGACCGCTACCAGCAGCAAGATGAGAGCCACCAGCCGGTGGAACTGAACTGGCGCATCATGCTGCTCTGCGCAGACTCGGCGCTGCAAATTGGCTGTTTTCATATCGCTTGTCATCTGTTGTCCGCTCATCTGCGGGAACCCAGGCTTCACGCGAGAAGCCGTTCGATTGGCGCGCTGCCAAGCGAGCTTGAATAGATCAGCAGCGTCAGACTCGACCCCTCCATCTCCTTTGTGGTGTTCCGCCACCCGGCGACCTGGACTTCCTCGTTGGGGCCTAGCGTGCCGACGTAGTCGGGCCCTACGCCAGCAATTCGCATACGGTGGTTCATCCAACCCGGGACGTTTCCGATCAACAGCCGATAACGCAGTCTTGCCGAGGTCAGGTCCAACCACGCCTGAGCCCGAACACGCACTACTGATACGCGCCAGCGCTCGGTCACGTCGAGGCAGACAGTTCCGTGCAACAACAGATCGTCATTTGGTGGGGGCATTTCAGGACAAGAGTGGAGGGTTCCAACGCCCTCCCAACTGCGTATGTCGATCGTCATCGGTCGAGGAGGCGAGAGGATGCTGATGGTGGGGGGTTACGGATGTGGCGGCTCTTCATGTCGTGGTGTCCAGCCGTCCCGGCTTGTGATTCAGCCTTCGGACTCGTGCTTGCTGTAAGGGAACCCAAGCCGCTCTGCAACGTCGTAGCTCAGGGTGCGCTGGTTTGGGATCTCATCGAGGTGAGCCTTTTTTCGGTCGCTCTCGGGGATGCTCTTGCCGTTCACGCTCTGCAGCATGGCGAGCACCACAAAGAGTGCGCCGACACCACCACCGAAAAGGGACGGAGTGGAAGCGCCGAACAGCCAGGCGAATCCGGCACCCATGGCAAAACCTAGGGGGCCAACAGTGAAGACTGCGATGATCAGTTTTCCGTAGTTCATCGTGCGAGGCTCTCAGGTGGGGAGGCCGTCATCGTTGGGCGAGCCGTCCCGCTTCCAGCGACGGTCGTGGTCCAGCTGATCTTCAGCAGCCCAGGGTTTAGAGGGACCGGGCAGGGGGAGGGCAATGCCGACGGTGCCACCGGCAAGGGCGCTCAGCCCTATCGCATCCCATATCAAGTAGACGCTGTCAATGGCAGCGACCAGCGTCAGGGCGCCAAGGGCCCAGCGGGCGCGGAAAATATTGCGAATCATGTTTTGCTTCCTGGTCATAAATCTGGTTGGATAATTTTTTGAATGCCTTCTGATATGAATAATTTCTATTTTGATGGTTGAAGATGTTTGGCGTGCGTTGGTCCTAATTCCATGAATATGTTCTGTATTTTTCTCTATTGGGTGAGGCCGCGGCACGGGTGAGGGATTAGTGCTTCTTCTGTCGGGGAGCAATGGCGTGAGTCTAGGTGTCGCCCCACCCATAGGGAAGTCTGGCGCCGTTTGTGCCGAATGGAGCTACAGAATTGCAGATGAACAAGTACCTCAAGTTACCGAGTGGTGGGGTTCTAATGTCACGGTGAAACAAATAGGCGGCTGGTTTTTCTGTTGTTCGTGAGAAATTTCTGTCGATGGCTTTCATAAGTCATTGATATTGCGTTGCGCATTTGGTAATCGTCGTGTGCAGAATAATTTCTACCGATCTGATGGGGTGCTATTTGCATCTGAACAGTGTGCCGCCGTAACAGAGTTACTTTTCACGGTGGAAAAGCATGGCGGCGGCTCATGAGCGGCGCGTTGTAAGGCTGCGACACGTGACCTAAAACACAGCCTGGTGCAGACATTCAATCTTCCGGAAGGCGCCTGGCAATTCGGGTCGATGGCAGTTCAAAGGGGGGGTGTCGAGCTCGTGTTTGCGTCGGATAGAGTGATTGCTGAGCCATGTTGCTGGCGCGTGCGCACTCGAATGGCGGCCAGGCGTCGCCATGCCGACCTTCGACATGGTTGTCGTTTCGTTCGGCGACGGACGTGGGATCGCCTGTGTCGTCCCCGGGGCCTCGTAGGGAGTCGAGGCAACTCGACACGGTGAGGGGCGGCAGTGCAGGCCGCGCGTCTATTGCCGTGCCGGGACGGCGAGGCACGGAGAAGGGGCCCCGGACGTTAGTCCGGGGCCTATGAGCCGATACACAGCTGTGTCGGCGGGGATGGTTTTCGGTGCATCAGTGACGACGATGTCAAATCTGGTGCCCTCAAGCTGGTTATGTAGCGATGCCGATCAACACGGACGCTCGCTCGCAGTGATGGATCAAGGTCGCATCACGTCTCTCGATGAATTGGCTTCATGCCTGTGGATCCTTTCCTATTGAATAGGCGCGCCAACGCCAAAGGTGACTGCGGCCGGGGAACCACCCCCGACCGCTCCCATGAGACCTCCCGGTCTCGCTCGTTACGTTTCTCCGTTCGCTCAGTCTTTCGGCCAACCGGTGCCAACCGGTCGTGGTCTCTCGACCTCGGATCTGGATTTCGGCCAGTCCTTCAATGCCTACACGAACTCCGCTCTCATCCCTTCCGCGCTAACACCTGTCGTTCACAGGCTTCCGACGCGCTGCCACGCGCGCCGACACGGACGAGACTTGCACAGTTAGATTGCAGTTACTTCCTATCGAATCCTAGATGTGACCCGGCTTGTTGAACTCAGTCCCTGGACGCATCCACCAGGTTTCGGGGGGCCGAAGGCAGTAAAGCGCTCCCCCTACGATTCAATTGCCGTTTTATGGCCATCAGCGGGCATCTCAGCCCTAGCACCTATCGGCCGCCGCGATGGGCGGCCTTTCGGACTCTCTGCATCGCACCCCGAAGGGCGCTTTTAGACGCTTAAGCTATCAGCCTGGGCTTCTGGCTTCCGGGTGCGACCCCGTTCACCATCAGCTCCACCGACATCCCTGGGCCACTTGGCCCATGACGCCGACGTCGATCTTTCTTCGACTTGGACTGCCGTCGTCTGCAGCACCGGTTACGCAGCTTTCCTGCGTCTCCCGGGATCGGACTTGCACCGACTTTCACCGCAATCAGGTCACACGGGCATTCCCTCCCGTGCGCCGTTTCCTGCTCGCACACCTCCTCGTGGACTGCGTCCACCAGGTCATGGGCTGGAGCGCAGGGGGTTACTCGACGAACGTCGGATTAGTCCCTGGCCCCGCCCTTGCACCGAGCATGCAGCTTTCACTGCACTCGGCGCAAACGAACAGATTCCCCTTGGCTGGCGGCCGAGGGGCGTGGGGGCTGGCAACCCCCTGACGCATTGCGCGTCGACGATAACGAGTGGCTGTGGTCGGGTTGGCGGCCCGCCCATGCACACGCACGCTGCGCATGGGTGGGCCGCCAACCGACCAGGGAGCGATTGCCGCACTCGGTCACCTTAGCTGTCCTGGTGACTGGTGATGCGAGACAGGCGCGTGTAATGCGCCGCAAAACACCACCTTCATTTGACGTCGTAGCCAGCGATGGCTACGACGCTGTAGCTTCAATGACTTAGTCGAGTCGCCGCCAAGTTGAATCAAGGCCGACATGTAGAACTAACGGTCGTGGTGCTAAGAATACCAGCATTGATACCAGCATTGATACCAGCATGAACGCTGGCATTCATGCCAGCATCGCATGAAAAGAATCGGCGCCATTGCCCTTGTCGTTGTTGCCGTTCCTGAAGAAAAGCTGCCTTTGATAAATGATTTGTGAAGGGGATTCCTGGGAGGTGCCAAGCAGTCTGAATTTTCCGTGATCGTATTTGCGCAGTGGTTGGCGGCCGATCTCGCTACTGAATTCTCTTGTTGTTCCGAGACAAGTAACAATCTGTTTCAATAAATCGGTGAATGTCTGGTCGATTTATGGTGATGGATATTGCGTCTATTGAGTAAGCGCGCTACATTGAATGCACCAAGGGACTTAGAACCGGTGCTTGTCGGCCACCTCGCAGCATGGTCCTTAAAGACTGCGAAATTAAAGCCAGCATTGAAAATGCCCGTATAGGCATTGTTCAAGTTGGCCGCTGTGTAACTTCTCCGCCAATTGATGATTTTTGGCGGGTGCATCACACGGAGTTCTTGCCTTGGTCAGTCCCAAAAAGACCGTCGTCTGCTCGACGATTGGTTCATCCCCGCCAACTGGCGAAAGTAATATCGCCTTGCTGGCAGCGCCGCTCTCGGCCAACGTGCGGCTTCATTTTCATTGAAGAGCTTGCCGTAATGATCGGCAAGTCCGTGACAACAATTCGGACCTGCTCGTCAAATCAGAAGTACCACCACTTGATTCCGCGGCCGCGGAAACTGCCAAACAGCCGGCGGCTCTGCTGGACGTTGGCTGATGTTCTGTCCTGGATCGAATCGAGTCGTCCTTCTGAGCCGCCACCGCCGCGGCGTCCGCGTGGGCGGCCAACCAAAGCCGAACAGTTGTCCCGCGAACGCTGGATGTCTAGTCAATCTAAGCCCGTCCGGCGAGAGGAGGGCTGAGCATGCGCGAAGTTCTCAACACGACCGCCGCGCTCTGGCAGGTTATGCAGCACCATCAGCGCGGGTATACCGTTTCGATTGCGTTCGTGACCGAATCTGAGAAGGTTCCTGGGAAGGCCCTCCAATGGGAGCGCGACTTCGGCACACGCCTCTTGTCATATCAAAAGCAGGACCGCAAGCAGCGTCGGCTGCCTACGGCGGTTGCCCTCAGCACGCAGGTCCACGGCAGCCCGTCGAAGCGTGAGCTGATCTTGATGGCAACGCCGTTTGCGCTGACTGCGCATCCTGATTCGCCATGGGCCAAGGAGAAGTGGGTGGAGCACCTCCCTCGGTGTGGCGTCTACATCATGGTTCGTTCGCCAAGGCCGCAGGGCGGCTATTCGTGGACCTGGAACCTGCAGGAAAGCATTCGCGCTCGGCTGTTCGCACGGCTCACGCAATTGGTGAAATCCAGAAACGCTTCTGCCATCCGGACTGAAACGGAGAGCTGGGTGCAGATCTTTTCGATGTTTCGCGGTGTCCGTGCACAACTGATCAGGACGATCAGGTCGGCTCAGAAGCTTTGGCATGCCTGTAACCGGACCAGTTGGCCTGGCATTGATCCCGAAGATTTGCCTTTCATCACGGAGTTTCGTCGTCAGCAAGCCTGATCGGCCGTTCTTCACTGCCCAACATTTCATCGATTCCCATGTCAAAAGCACTTGGAACTCGTATTCTCCGAGCTCTCACTTCTCTCGTCGCCACTGGAAGCTCTCGCAAGGTCGCCAATTTGGCCGCCGATCTGCAAGGTCTTGGCGTCTCCGGACTGCGCGGCCCTAGGCCGAAGACCGAGTTCGAAATCGTGTTTACGTCCAACCCCGACTTTCTTGAACTGCATGAGCACCACGCAGGCATCGACATTCCCTTGATGTCGACGCCAGGGCTTTTTCTGAGCTTCGAGGGGGAGATGAAGACGATCCGGCACCTCGAGGACATTGCCGACCTCCCTGCTGTTCATCGCTGGACCTCGCGTAGGAGCCGGGGTTTGCGGGACGGCGATGAGGATGTCTGGTTGCGGGACTGGCTGGAGGGCTTGATGGAGGACTATCCGCCGGTGGACAGCGCCGTGCGGCAAGCGGTGATCAGGTCGATCGACGACCAGCTCCTCGCGGACATTGAGGAGGATATCGCAAGGGAGATCGATGAGATCGTTGAGTCGCGGCGATACGCCGCGGGTTGACCGCGATCCCTTTGTCGGGTCTTGGATCGCCGCTGGTGTTCAGCAGAAGTAGTAGGCTGTCGCACCGTCGAACGTAGTTTTCAAGCGGCCTGTGCATGTGATGCGCAGGCCGCGCGCTTTCGGCCACGCCCCCCTCACTTGTGGATATTCAGCACATCTTGGAGGCGTGTTCTTGTCGGGTTCTTCTGCTGGTTCAGTGGCGCTGCATAACTCTACGTTGCTTGCGCGCGCGTCGTGCTGGACCGCGCCGGCGATCACTGTGAAAGGGCAGACGCAGCCCCAGTTCAGCGCTCCTTTGCACGGTGGGGCAGGCGCCACAATTGATCGCATCGGGAGTCTGCCTGGCAGAATACTGGAAAGGCGTGATGGGGAGCAGGTCAGTCCATCTGCGGCACAGCTACAGGCAAGATGCACAAAAGAAAAGAAGCAATACCGGTCATAGATCTTTTTGCCGGTCCGGGGGGGCTTTGCGAGGGATTCTCGTCGGTCGTCGACGCGTCGGGAGCGCGTAGCTTCGACGTCAAGGTATCCATCGAAAAGGATCCCATTGCCCACCGAACCCTTCTGCTGCGGGCGATCTTCCGCAAGTTCCCCAAGGGGAAGGTCCCGAGCTGCTACTACGACTACGCCCGAGGGAAGATCAACCGCGAGCAGTTTCTGGCGCATCCTGAGATCAAGGTCGCAGCGGAGCATGCCGCCAAGGAGGCTCGATGCGCTGAGCTGGGCCTCACGCCCGCCAAGGAGGTCGACGGCTGGATCCGCGAAGCCCTGGGCGGGCGGACCGATTGGGTGCTCATCGGGGGGCCGCCTTGCCAAGCCTACTCGCTGGCTGGCCGGTCGCGCCTGCGCAGCAAGGACGTGAAGAAGTTCGAGTCCGACGCCAAGCATTTCCTCTATATCGAATACCTGCGGATCATTCAGCAGTTCGCCCCAGCAGCCTTCGTGATGGAAAACGTCAAGGGGATGCTCAACTCCACCAACTCCGGCAAGCGGATTTTCGAGCAGATCCTCGCCGACTTGAAGGCACCCAAGGCTGGGCTGAGCTACGAGGTTCGCTCGTTGGTGGTTCACAAGGCGGAGGGCGAGCTGTGCCCTAACGACTATGTGATCGAGGCCGACGACCACGGCATTCCTCAAAGCCGTCATCGGGTGATCCTGTTCGGAATCCGATCGGACGTGGCGGCGGCAACCCCTGCTCTGAGGGAGCGCCCGGAGGACTTCCTGCTTCGCAAACAGTCCAAAAAGGTAGGCGTCAGCGCCGCCTTGGCCGGCCTGCCGGAGCTTCGCAGTCGCTTGTCCAAGGAGCCTGACTCGCAAGAAGCCTGGATCAATGCCGTCAAAGAGTCTCCGAGCGCCTTGGCGGGCTGGCGAGTGCCGCTGCGCGCCGATATCGAGACGGCTATGGAGAAATTCATCAAAAAGGCCGAAAAGCAATCGACTTTCGGCGGTCCCTTCATCGAGGTTGCCGTCGACCCGGGCAACTACATGCCCAAGGATCTGCGGGACTGGTATCTGGATCCGAAACTCGGCGGTGTCTTGCACCACGAGACTCGCAGCCACATGCGCTCGGATCTGCATCGTTACATGTTCGCGGCCTGCTTCGCAGCCACTCAGAAGTACGCCCCGGACCTGCGCGACTTTCCGCCGAAGCTGCTGCCCGACCATGTGAACGTGGACGAGGAGACGATCCCCTTTAAGGACCGCTTCCGGGTTCAGATGGGCAAGTATCCATCGTCGACGGTGGTAGCCCACATCAAGAAAGATGGGCACTACTACATCCACCCGGACCCGGGCCAGTGCCGCAGCCTGACCGCGCGTGAGGCAGCCCGCTTGCAAACCTTCCCCGACAACTACTTCTTCGAGGGGAATCGGACGGAGCAATACGGCCAGATCGGCAACGCTGTCCCGCCGCTGCTGGCCAAGCAGATTGGAGAAATCATCCGTGACTTCATGATTTCTCCGCGTAGGCGGTGAGGGCCTGTGCGATGTTGCACTGTCCGCGATTTGGCGGTCCCGTCAGCAAATGGGGGCCAAGCCTGATCCCACAGGCTGCCCTGGAGTTCCGCGTGGCGCTGCAAAAGAACCCGTAGACGCCCAGCCCTATGGAAATCATCTTTCTGGACCAGAACAAATGGATCGAGCTGGCTCAAGTGCACAGCGGTCGAACAAAGGGCGGCCCGATCGCCCAGTTGTTCCCTCGGCTCGTCGCAGCCGTACGAGAGGGGCGCGTCCTGTTTCCGTTGTCGGTGGCGAACATCATCGAGACCGCCAAGCGCAACGACCATGTCAGTCGGCGACTCATCGCCGAAACACAGGCCATGCTCAGCCTTGGCTATGTCCACCGAAGCCGGGCAGCCCGGATAGAGGTGGAGCTGCGAGCTGCCATTCAACGCCGATTCGGCATTGAGCCTGAGCCAATGCCGGCCCATTGGGCGATTGCACTAGGCTTTATGCAGGCCTTCGAGCCCATGGACGAGCTGACGGCGTCCCCAGGAGAACTTGCACGCGTAGGACGGATGACGTCCCTTGTGGACCCCGCGGCACTCTACCTAGACTACATGATTACGCAGGACGATACCCGCCGCAGAGAGGCCAATGCCAAATTGAGCCAAGGGCTTTCGGGGTTGGTCGCCCGGATCGAGGGCCGGCGCGCACGGTTTGCAGGTGAGTCCCTCGATATGCGCCGGCGCATATACGCAGCGCAGTCATGGGTGGACCATCTGGATGTCCTCAACCGGATTGTGGCTGCGCTGGGGTATTCGTTCGACGACTTGTCGGCGCTCGGGGACAGTGCCATGCGAGCTCTACTTGAGGACGTGCCGACGATGAACGTGGAAGTTGAAATGGCTACGCGCCTCGAAGCAAAGACCGGGGCACTATCGGCCAACGACGTTTTGGACGTGCAGTCTTTCTATACCGCGATTCCATATTCGGACCGTGTCATCGCCGAGAAGGCAGCCATCTCCCACGCGCAGCAGGCGAAGCTCGACTCGAAATACGGCGTCATCCTGTCACGCTCTCTGGAAGACCTTTCTGAGCATTATCTTGGCTAGCGTTGTGGCGATCACGATGCTGATGTGGGGCCCGGCTGCAAACAGCAAGCGTGTCCGCAGCCGGGTGTGGTGTGACTGCAGAGTTATCGCAAGGAGGCGGCTGCGAGGCTTTGAGCGCTGATTTCACCCGCAGGTGCACCGCTGTCGATCCAGGCTCTGAGCGCCCAGGGTAATTTCGCAGCGGACCCCGGGTCACGCGTTGAGCATTCCCAGACGCTGAGCACCCGCCAGCCCATCTCCGCGAGCTTGTTGGCGGCGCGTCGGTCGCGATCGACATTGCCCTGCAGTTTGTCCGTCCAGAACTCAGTCCGCGTCGACGGCGTCTTTGCGTATTTGCATCCCTGGTGCGCGTGCCAGAAGCAGCCGTGAACGAAGATCGCGATCTTGCGGCCCGGCATAGCGATGTCGGGAGTGCCCGGCAGGTCGCGCCGATGCAGCCGGAAGCGATGCCCCATCGCGAACAGCGCTTTGCGGACCTGCATCTCGGGCACGGAGTTTTTGCCCTTGATGCCGGACATCATCTGGCTCCGCTTCGCGGGGCTGACGACATCTGCCATAGTGGATCGCGATACGCCCGACAGCCCCGGCCTGTCGCTCAGGCGACCTTGACCTCGGGGATGCCGTCAGCGGGTTCCGAGTAGCTAGCGCCCATGATGGCGTCCTTGCACTCTGGCCGCTTGGCCCACTCGGACACCATGCGCCCGCCGGAGGTGGCGTGCAGCGTGTCGTTGACCTCCTTGGCCCAGGTGGCGATCTGCTCCATGAGCTTCGGCGACACCGCCTGCTTCTCCCAGATGCGGTTCAGGTCGATGCGCGAGCCGAGCTTCTCCGACAGGATGGAGATCGTGTAGGCCGTGACGTTGGCTTGGAACGCCTGGAACATCGGCCGCAAAAGCTTTTGGGCGTCTCGGTAGAGCTTGGCCTTGGCGATCATCGCCTTGAAGTCGGCCACATTGGGCAGTGGTGCCTCTTGGCCCTCGGCTGGCGAGAGCGCGGCCATGAAGCGGTCGAAGTTTTTCTGGGAGCCCAGGCTCACGATATCGGGCTTGCGGTCCCACGCGTTGAGGTATTTGGCCAGGTCGGTCTTGGTCACGCGCCGCGCGGTGGGGATGGCATCCTTCAACGCTTTGAGTCGGGCCGGCGTGGTGCCCTCGCGGGAGAGCAGCGTGTTGTAGCTGCCGGCTGCGCGCTCATAGAACCATTGGCCGACGCCGTCGGGGCAGTAGACCGAGCGCGAGAGCTTTTCGATCTCGACATGGAAAGGCTTGTTGGCCGAGAGGTCCGACTGGCGGACGGCGTTCTGGCTGTTGGCATAGCGCGAGATGTCTGACACCAGAGCCTCTTCCTTGGTCGAGTCCTGTACCTTCATGACGATGATCTTCGCGGGCACGCGCACGCGGCTGAGGTCGGTGTCGGGATACTTCTTCTTGGTGAAATAGAGCGAGGCCGTGGTCTGCCCGCCGTTAACGATCTGCAGGCCTTTGAGCCAAGCTATGCCTTGTTCGCCCGCGGAGGTCTTGCCCAGCACCATCTCGTCGGCCACGATGACGATGCCGTTGTTATAGGCCATGAAGCGCTCGGGCGCGGCGCGAAGCGTCGATTGGATTCCGGCGTTGACGCCCTTGCCCTTGACACTGAGGAAGGAGCGGACGTTGGCCTCCAACAGGCGCGCGCCGAACTTCTCGTAGAGCAGCCGCAGCGCTTCGCCGGGGACCGCCGTCATGGCGTAGTCGTAGTCATCGCTTTCGCCGGGCACATAGACGCAGGGCAGGGCAGAGCCCGAAACTTCTTTGAAGTCGACCACCAGCTCGTCGCGCGGCTTGCCTTCGGAGGTGTGCCGGTGCAACCGCTCGATATCCATCACTTCCAGTCGCACGGCTTTGCCGCCTATGTCGCGCGTCTTGAAGCTCTTGGATTTGGCGACCCGGTCGGTGATGACGTAGACCCGGATCTGTTCGAGGTCGTTGTAGATGTGCTGCAAGGTGTTGGCCAGCGAGGCCACATCGCTGGACTGGTCCAGCCGCTGGGCCATCTTCCCCTCGGCACACAGCGTCAAAAAGCGCAGACAGCGCTCGGCGGCCACCTTCGTTTCGGAGTCGGGAATCGGCGTGGGTTCGTCGACGCCGGCATACAGGCTCACGAACAAGTCAAGCTGATCGGTGTCATCGGAGATGGAGTAGCCGCTCAGCCGCAGGATCGCGTTGCCCACGGTGCCTTCGAAATGGCACTCGACGGGTTCGAAGGTCATCCCGATCTCAGACATGTGCTCCATCACGATGCCTGCGAAGACCAGCTCCTCGTAGAGCGCGCCTTCGCGCATCTGAGATTTGACGGCGGACTGCGTGTCGCGCAGGAAATCCGGCAGGTTAGAACTCATATCGCTCCCAATTTCTTCAATGCATCGGCGGCCGGGATGCTTGGCCCCGCGGCCTTGTCCAAGTCGATCTCGTAGGTGGCCCTGGTGATGCCCAGCGGGACAGTACCAGGCGTCAGTCGGGGGAAGTCATCCTTCACTTCGACTATGCGAGTGTCGACCAGCGTGAATCGGCGGATGTAGCGGTCCGCGTGGGCGTCGAAGTAGCCCGCTGCGATCAGCCTCTCGCTGAGCAGGCGCACAGCCTCGGCCTCGCCCGCGGCGACATCGCACATCTCCGCCACCAGCTCAGGCAGGTTTGTCCCGGTCTCACCCTGGCGCAGCCTCGCGCCGGCGAGGAACAGCGGCTGGCGCGCGGAGTCATCGAGCTGTTCGAGCGAACCGATCTTGGCCGGGAAGCCCGCCGCCGACAGCGTGGCCTTGACTTCCAAAGCCCCTGTGCCGATCTCAAAGTCCCGGACGCCATCGAGCGGCCCGACCCATGATTCGATCGCGGAGGCAACCGGCACGCCCTCATCGATGATCGCCCGCAGCAGCGTGAGCTCGCCCACCAAACCGATCTCCGCCTCTGGGCTCAGCGACTGGGAGCCCTTGCGCATGAACTCCTGCCAAGCGCCAACCCGGCCAAGGAACACTTGCAGCAGCTTCGGCTCGGCCGCCCCCGCGGCGGCGGCCTCGTCCAACGCGCCGACCACATCGCAGGCCATGGCCGCGAAGAGCTCGGCGCTGCCGGCGGCCCGGCGCGTCAGCGCGAGCCGCAGCTGACCTGCACCATCGGAGTCCGCGCGCTCGACGCTGAAGCCCTGGCCCTCCGGCAGCTTCTCGGCCGGCGCGAGCCGAGCGGTGGCGAAGCCAAGCAGGATCGCTTCGGCGTTGTCGGGCGAGCGCCGGCCCGCCTGAATGTCGATGGGGCCGGCTGGCGGCAGCGCGATGGCTTGCCAGCCGGGCGTGGGGTCGTCTGAGGACAGCGACGACCAAGCCAGCAGGAACTCTTCACTCGGACGGGCCATATTCCTGCAACCAATAGAGGTAGTTGACTTCGTATTCCACGCTGATTGCCTTGTCGCTTGCTGGGAATGCGATGGCGAAGGCAATGATGGGCTTCTCCCATCCAGGGACGATGAGGCGATCGCGCGTCTTGCCCTTGTAGAGGTAAGGCGTGAGCGGATACAGCAGGAGCAGCCCGCGGTCCACGTCGCCTCCCAGCTTTCCTCGCGCCGCTCGGATGCCTTTGCCGCTGGGGAAGGTCGGCGGATTCGCAGGCTCGCGCTTGGATGCGGCTCTGGTGAGGGTCAACGCTTCTCGCCAAGCGACATCGTCAAGGTCGATTCCCTCATCCTTCGGATCGGTGAGGACGCCGATCGCGAAGAGCTTTGGATCGACTCGCTCTTCCTCGTTCGGATCCTCAGTCTTGCGAATCGAGTAGTTCTTCGAGGGCTTTCCGCCGGGGAATGTGTGTGGCTGGCCTTCGCCCATGCCGCCGCCGAGCAAGGCGACGCTCCACTTGCCGAGTTGCCCGGTGGCAATCATCTTGACGATGTATTCCGAGAGCAGCGCGGCCTTTGCGCTGCTGGCGTTCGGATGCGTTGCGTAGGCGCCAAGGAATGTCAGCACGTTGGATGCGTCAACGTCCTTCCACAGGCGCGCTCCGGGCCAAGAGTCCTGGTCGCCATCGCGATCGTATTTCGGGTCATCGAGCCATTTGTCGCCTAGCGAGGCGATCAAGGCGTCGGTTGCGGCGAGGTTCTGCTTTTGGATTTCAGCATCCCGATGGAAGAGGATGGTCTGCGGGCGCGTGCCGCTATAACTTAGCGAGAGCGTCTGAGCGTTCCGCATCTTCAACGGAGAGGTGACGGTGAGCACTTCGTGCGACATCACTTTGAGGCCGTATTGCTCAGGCGTCAGCTTGGCATCGGCCATGAAGTCGAACTCCTCCCGCAGCTCCTCCGAGGCGTCGGCGATGTGGGCGAACCACCTCACCAAATCGGGCGACGTGTAGAGGCGGCACAGGTCCAAGTAGCCCGGGCGATACCCGAACCAGCGGCCCATCTGCATGAGCGTGTCATACATCTTCGTGGTGCGCACGAAGTAGCTCACGCACAACCCTTCGAGCGTCAACCCCCGCGCCAGTTTGTCGCCGCCAACCGCGATCACTTTGAGAGCCGCGCCTGGAGTCGCGTAGTCAAGCGCGTCTTTGGCCGTCCCGTTGATGGATCGAACCTCGATGTCATCCAGAACATCGGGCAAGGCGCCCAGGACATCGTCCCAGCTGGGCATCGCAGGCGGGCGTTCCTCGGGAGGGGAGAGTTCGGCGACCTGGTCCCGGATAGGGAGGAAGTCCTGTTCCCAGAGCTCGCGAAACTGATTCAACAGTACGTCGGCATCGATGCCTCGGGTGATCTTCTGGCGCATGCGCCGCACAGTCCCTTCAACCTGGTCACGCACATGGGCTTGAACGTCGTTGAGGCGCGTGACGTGGACCAGCATCGAGCTGTGCTGATCCCCTTGGCCGCGAAGATCTCTAACCGCGCAGGCGAGGACGAATGCGCAGATCGCCTCGCGCAGCGAAGGCGGAATAGTCTCGTGACCGTTGTAGGTCGGGACGTGCGTCTTCTTATGCTTGGGCGGCATCCAGCCCGAGTCGGCCTCGGGGTCGTAGTGGTCGGTGATGTTCCGGGAGAGCGGCAGCGCGCCCACCCGCCCTTCCTTCGTCATTTTGCCGAACATGCGGGCCGGTCCCACATAGTTGGACGGCGCGGCCAAGTTGATGATGAAGGCCCGCGGGAAGAGGTCTGGGCCTTCCTTGGTGGTCGAGCCCTTGTGGTGGATGAAGATGTTGGCGAAGGGGGTGGCGGTGTAGCCGACGTAGGCCTTGCGGGTGAAGGCGTGCAGTACCTGGCGGATCAAGCTGTTGATGGTCTTCGGCTGATGTTCTTCGTCAGGCGTTCCGTCGTCGTTGAACATCTGTTCGCCCGTGTCGACCGACGCGTGGTCCGCCTCGTCGTCGATCACCAGAAGCGGCAGCTTGGTCACCAGCTTGCGGCCGTCGACCGAGTCTGTGCTGTCGGCCACGCGCGTCCGAATCCAGTTGAGCAGCTCGGTGAGGACGGTCTTCTGCTTCTTGACCACGAAAAGCCAAGGTCGCTCCTCAGGAGAGATGCCGTGGAAGTGCTTGGCGATGGACTTGTTGAAGTCGCCGTTCTCAGCGCGGGTCGTCGCGGAGTTGGTCTTCAAGTCCTCGCCGAATTCAGCCACGCCGATGGGCATGCCGGGGTCTCTATCGACCGTCGTCTCGTAGCCCAGGAAGCTCTCCTCAAGCCGCATCTGGGTTTGCGAGCGCAGGTTGTTGTGCATGCCCGCGAGCACGATGATGATTTTGTAGCCTGCGTCAGCTGCCTTGCAGATGAGCCCGGAGTAGTTGCTGGTTTTGCCGGACTGCACGTGGCCGACGACGAGCCCGCGCCGATCCCAGTCGTCGGAACGCTGCGGGTCTTCCAACAAGCCCAGGATTTCGTCGGTGGCTTCGTTGAGCTCTTCGACGACCTTGTCGGAGAGCTTGGCTTCGAGGAAGTCGCGGTAACGGCGCCAGTAGTGCCAATCGCGCTTGCGAGCGGCCGAGAGCCAGTCGAAATGGTTCGTGTTGTCTTTGAGGGTGGTGGACTTGCCGATCCGGTGGCTGAACCGCTGGATTAGTGCGACGACGGCTTTACTTTGGTCTACGGCATGCGGTGAATCGCCAGCAAACATCTCCGCTGCGAGCCGGACCTTCTCCGCTATGAAGGCCGGCGTGATCTTGGCCGGGTCCTTCTCAGCCTTCACCAGCCGCTGCGCGGTGGCGATGACGTTTTCCTGCAATTCAGCTTGGGCG
Source organism: Ideonella benzenivorans (assembly GCF_020387415.1). GTDB lineage: Bacteria > Pseudomonadota > Gammaproteobacteria > Burkholderiales > Burkholderiaceae_C > Ideonella > Ideonella benzenivorans. Next base: position 297,418 of record NZ_JAGWCB010000020.1, read on the forward strand.
GCAGCCTCTTCTGCTGCGGTCATTGGTTGCTCCCTAGTGTTGCGACCAGCGCAGGGTATTTCTGAAATGGTTCGGTCCTGAGCAGCGACTTGCGGGCTTCTTCTTCGCTCAGGCCCTTGCGTTCGATCAGGTCATCGAAGAGCACGGTGGCGACTTCGATGACGGCGGCCGGCGGCTCGCCTTCAAACCCCGTGCGAGGCGTTTCCTTGTTCTCGGCGGTGTCCAGCCAAATGCGCTGGACCGGCACGGTCTCCTCGATCACGCGCAGCATCGCCTTCACCAGCGGCTGGAGATCTCCCGCGCGCTCCAACACGGCGGCCACGGACGCGTGCGACTCATCGATGCGATAGCGCATGCCCGCCTTGAGCTTGTCGACTCGCCAAGCTTGTCCCACGGGTTGGCTGTCACCGGCTGGAGCCGGGGCTCCACGGAACGCGAATACGCGGCGGGCGCGATCGCGCGTGTTGTCGGCCAACGCCGTCAACCATGGGCGCAGCGACACCGGCGGTCGCGCCGTCGATTTGCGAACGTCGATCTTCCAATCGGCATCGGCTGTGTTCGGGATGTCCAGCCGGATGCGAGCCAAGCGATGGACCTCCTCGCGATTCCACGCCTTCGGCTTGCCAAGGCCGAGCCATCCACCCGCGACCAGTAGCCGCTCGTTTCGGTAGACGTAAAAGCCTTGCTGCGCGGTCCAGCCGGCCGGGCCTCCGTTGGCTTCAAACTCGTGGTTGCTCAGCTTGTCACGGTGAGGCAAGACGTGGCACTGGGCGAGCACCAGCCCGCCATCGGTTCGTTGCTGCGCGACGGGCGATGACCAGGGCTTGGCAGGGTGCCCTGTCATAAATGGATCCCAGGGTTCGATGGGGCGTTTGTTGATGAGCAGCTTGATCCGCGCCCGCGGTCCCTGGAGCAAGCGATGAAAAACCATGGCCAGATGCGCTTCGACAATATCCAGAAGGTCGCCGAAGTTGTCCACCGTGTAGCCGGCGGTGACGATGCGGTCGAGCCTTTCCCAAAGCACTAGCGTCCCGGACGCCTTGTCGCCGAGGCTGGCGAGATGACGTTCGGACCCCTCCGCCGCGCCTTCGAATAGCAGCCAATCGCTCTGCGGATCGGCGGCCAGTTCATCGAGGTCCCATCGCAGGCAGCTCCTTTCGCCGCCCTTGACGCTGGCGACGGTCAGGCGGCGGCACTGCGAAAGCGACGCCGTCTTCAAGCCCATTCCGAAGCGGCCGAGGTCATGGGCTTCGCGCGCTGCCAAGGGGTTCTTGTCCCCGAGACGCATCGCGCCTTCGAGCTCTGGGTCGCTCATGCCGCGGCCGTCGTCCTGGATCAACACCCGGCTGTCGACGCCGTCCCACTGGAAATCGATGCGGATCTCGCTCGCGCCCGCGGAGATGCTGTTGTCGACGATGTCGGCCAGGGCCGCTGCTGTCGAGTAGCCCAAGCCCCGCAGGGATTCGAGCATCGCCATCGCGCGTGGCGGCGCCTTGCGAACATTCAAGGTCATTGCCAATAGCCCTTTCCTTGCGAGAACGTGAATCCAATCTCGAGTAGCTTGCGGATGAGGCGACGTTGTGCATTGTCTTGGGGCTCCAGAAGTTTGACCCAAATGGTCCCGGTGCTCTGGCGCCCATCAAAAACGCTAATGCCCATCGCACTTGCTTGCCCGAGTATCCGGTCAAGTGCAGAAGGCTTTGAGGAGCCAGCTGATTGAGTCACCTCTGGGTTGGGTCTGTGCGCCCCCTGCCTCTTAGGTATTGGTGGCGGCACCTCAGGGGTTCTCGTGCCGCGATCATCTCCACCGTTAGATGAACAACCGTCAGCGGCTAGTTGGCTCTCCTTGGGTTGCAAGCCGATGGCCACGCGCGCGAAGGGCTCCAATCGCGAAGGGTGCTGGAGCTTCCTTATCGCTTTGGCTTCGATCTGTCGGATCCTCTCCCGTGTGACTTCGAAGCGAATTCCGATTTCATCGAGCGTGAGTGCCTCGGGAACCCCGATGCCGAAGCGCAGTCGCAGAATCTGCTCCTCCTTGCGGTCCTTGGTCGACAGTGCAGAGATGAAGTTGTCCACCGCTTGATTCAATTGAATCTCGCCAGTTACGTCTGCGGGGTCGGGTGATGCATGGGCGTCGCGGGCTTCGATAGCGATCATTCGGTCAACTGTCAGTTCGTCGATACTCGAGGGCTCGGGCGCGATGCTCAGCACGGCGGCTACCTTGCGGCTCGGCATCTCCATGCGCTCGGCCAGTTCATCGAGGGTCGGTTTGCGGCCTGAGGCAATTTCGAACGCCTGGGATACACGCTCCACGCGATGGAGCTTTTCGACTATGTGGACTGGAACCCGGATGGTCCTGCCCTTGTCTGCTACGTGACGGCCTATCTGCTGCCGGATCCACCAGATGGCGTAGGTTGAGAAGCGAAAGCCGCGGCGCCAGTCGTAGCGGTCGACGGCTTTGAGCAACCCGATGTTCCCCTCTTGCGCCAAGTCGTCCAGCGGCTCCCCGCTGTACAGATACTTCTTGGCGTGGAAGAAGGCCAGCTTCAAATTCGCCGCAGTCATCCGGTCGCGGTGCAGCCGGAAGACGGCCATGGCGCGTGCGAACGCGGGGCAGGGCGCCGATCCATGCGCGGCGTCAATCAGCTCCAACAAGAAGCGTCGGTTGAGGCGCAGACCAGCAAGTGCCTGGCGAATCTCTTGGGGTGAGGCCCTAGTAGCATCTTCTGGTTGTGTCAGCGCGGCCAAGTGACGGAGCGCATTGGCGAAGCCGGCGTCAGCAGGCTCTGCGCTCATCGGCTCGCTGTCGTCCTCCGCGGCGTCTTCGGAATCCTCCGCAGTAGGTTCGCCTGCTTCCAACCCTTCGGCCGAGGCGGGCTCCGGGTCAGGCTCGCCGCCAACCCAGATCGAGGAGAGCTGGCGCGATCCGGCGATGGCATCCGCACCGGTCGCCAAAACCCGCGCGATGCCTTCTGGCCAGGTCGCCAGAGCGTCGAGCGCCACGTCGAGGGCAGCTTCCATTTCCTTTGCGAGCCGGACCTCTTCTTCGGCCGTGAGCAGCCGCAGGCGCTGGAATTCGCGCTGGTAAATGCGCAGGGGTTCGTGGCGAGGCGACGTTGCCCGATCGATTGCGCCGAGGGCTTCATCCAGGGCCGCCTCTTCGTCGGGCGTCTCCTCGGGGTCTATCCACACCTCGAAGCTTTCGTGTGTGCTGGAGTATTCAACGCGTTCGTCAGCCTCTGCGCCAAGGTCATTGATGACCATGGCCAAATAAGCCTCGGCCTCAGGGTTAGCCGAACGGTCCTCGTTGGTGGACTGGGCTTGGACATCCAGCGCGGGGACGCTGCCTTCCCGGAGCGCCCGCAGCAAAAGAAGCCTGAGCCTCGCGCGGCGTTCGGCATCATCCGCCCGAGCCAGTGGCAAGGCCACTTCCGGCAGGTAGGCTTCGATGTCGTCCCATTCGGCAGATGAGTCGATCGGCACGTGGGCCGTGATGGCGATTTGGATCGCGCTGGCCGAATCCGCGACCACCAAGTCGGCTTCGGGCCGCGTGGGCTCCTCTTCGACCTCCCAGCCCGAGAGGTCGAACTCCCCGTCGTCCACCTCGTCGAGGATAGGCGCCAGGGGCGGGACGGCCTCCTGCGCAGGAGGCTCGGCCGCCGCATCTGGCTCAATTACCGCCGAGGGCGCGGCCGGTTCGGCCGGAGTGCCTGCTTCGGCTAACGGATGGGCAGGGGGAGGCGGTTCAGAAGCAGGATCCGGACCGAGGATGACTTCCATCTCGGACGGCGGGAAGGACGGAAGCAGCGCGCGGGCAGCGTCGAGGATCGCCGCCGTGGCTTCCGCCCCGGCCGCGATGGCAATTTGGAGGGCGGTCCTGCCTGAAGGGTCGAGCAGGCCGTGATCGGCCCCAGCGCTCAGAAGCAACTTGCAAATGGCAGGCTTGTTGCGGACGGCGGAGAGCATGAGGGGCGTCATGCCGCTGGCGTCGCGGGCGTTGAGGTCGTCGCCTCGTTCGATGTGGATTTGAACGGCGCTTTCAACACCGGCCATCACGGCCATCCGCAGGAATTGGCTCAGGGGCCGGGCGCCGGCGACGTTCGCTTCGATCACCAGGGCGCGCCTTTTCCGCCCGGTCGATTCGCGGACTCCGTCGGTTTCTCTTTCAGTGCGCTGTCACACTCTGTCGTGAGGCGCTGGTCTTCGCCATGCACTCGTTTCCCCCTGGGCCGATGAGGCCATTTTTGATTTTTCTAGCGATTACAAATTCTACAGAGGCGGCAGAAGGTGAAAGTCCGGATTCCCACTGAATAAAGCGGTAGGCGCGCTGGGCGTCAGCCGGGATTCCGTCGCGATCCGGATCCATTGAAAGAAGCCGCAGCGACCGGCTGCGACGCGCATAAGGAGGAGATGATGGAAGATCCAGGGAAGCGATTCGTCGACGAGCGGTTGACAGGGATTTGCGTCTACTGCGGAACGAGGCCTGACACGAGGGACCATTGCCCCTCGAAGGTCTTGCTGGACGAGCCCTATCCGGCCAATCTGCCAGTTGTCGAGGCCTGCTTGGCATGCAACCAGTCCTTCTCGTTGGACGAGCAATACCTGGCGTGCTTTTGGGAGCGCGTCATGTGTGGGTCGACAGATCCGAGCAAGCTGCGTCGCGAGAACATCCAAAGGATCCTCTCAAGGACGCCGAAGTTGGCCGCCGAAATTCAGTTCACCGTGGCGGTCGACGAAAATGGGGGCAAGACTTGGCACCCGGACATGGATCGTGTGCGCAATGTGATCCTCAAACTCGCGCGCGGCCATCTGCATTTCGAGTTCAGCATTCAGGAGCGGGACGATCCTGATGTCTTTGAGATTGCGCCGTTTTCGGTCTTGACGGCGGAAAGCCGCGAGTTCTTCGAGCGCCCTGAGCCGGAGCCCATGGCAGTCTGGCCTGAGCTGGGATCCCGCGCTTTCCTCAGGGCGTTGCCTTTGGGTGGTCAGATCCCCGACGGCTGGCTGGATGTGCAGGAGGGTCGCTATCGCTATTTGGTTGGCCAAGGCCGCGGGAACTACGCCCACATCGTGATTGGCGAGTATTTGGCTTGCCGGGTCGCATGGGGTTGAATGCGGCGCGGAAGAGGCCGCGAGGGGAGGTGGGCCTCATCCCCACGGAGCGGCCGACGGCCGAGAAGGGAAGAGCATGCAGTTCGAGGCCAGGTTTTACGAGACCTACAACATGTGCGATGTCATCAGCGGATTTCTTAAGCATCCGTTTGACCACGCGCTTTGGTTGGAGGGATTTCACTGCGACGAGCAATGGGCGGGCTGGCTCGCGCCGTATGAAAAGCGATCGGTGCTGCACCAGTTCATTGCGTTCGTGGTCCAAGGCGTGCACTCGGAGCAAGCTGGCGACTTCGACATCAAGAAGCAGAAGTCGATCTACGCGAACTTCAAAGACATCCCGCCCGCGATCGCGGACATGCAGCCGCACAAGCTTCCAATCGAACGCGCCTTTGAGCACCACGGAATCGATCATCAGACATTCTTCGAGTTCCTGAAAGACGAGGGCAAGACGTTTGAAGAGGCCGATGCGGACGATATCTATGAATACATGAATGAGGTCTGGATATCGGCCGCTTACGAAGAGCTCATCGAGCAAACGGTGGGGGAGGTCTTCCACGTTCTCTTCCAGAACCGAGAACTCATGATAATGTTCAACGTCTTCGTGTCGAGCATCTTGGAACTTGGAGACTGGGACCGGCCCGAAGACCTTGATCGTTCGCTGTTGGCGCCCAGTGGAAAGCTTGCGCGCGTGCGGCCTCCTAGTTGGGCGCGGCGGGCGGTGTTCTTTCGCGACCGTGGGCGTTGCGTGCTGTGCGACAGAGACCTCACGGGGCTGCTGAACATCGACAACGTCGAGAACTACGATCACATTGTCCCGCTGTCGAGCTGGGGCCTCAACGACATCACCAACTTGCAGTTGCTTTGTGTGCCGTGCAATCAGCACGAGAAGCGCGATAGCGCTCCCGTCACATCCGGGCGTTACCAGTCTTGGTATCCCATGGACGACAGCGACTCTTGAAAAGAAGCGGAGCGCCTGGCCCACCAAGCTCTTGCCTCATAAGGCCTTGTCGATGTGGGCCAGCATCTTCCTCAAGAGTTCGGCGGCGGCCATCCGGTCCTGCTCATCAAGCCACAGGTCTTCGACGCATTCGGCCTCGGTGGCGATCGTGACGGCCACGGCGTTCTTGATCAGGCGATAGAACGTCGACGTGTCTTCAGGGGTGATGGCCCGCCGGGAGTGAAAGGCATCGAGGTCGATGTCCAGGATGTAGGGCGCGGCTTCCAAATCGGCCAAGCCGATGCTGCGGGAGATCTCGGCGCCGCGTTGGAGCTGGTCGTCGAGATACCTAGTCTCGATGATCTCGTTCGATTGCCGCGCTAGGCAGGCGTCGTTGTGCGGCTTGGCTTGGCAGCCGATGAAGCAATCGAAGGGCAAGGCATAGATGCGATTGGCCGCCGGGGCATAGGACATCGGCCGCTTGGGCTTCGGCTCCGTTGGCGGATTGGGCCAGTTCTCCTCCATGCTCTTGTCGAAGGCGAGCTGCTCGATCGATGGCGTTGCGTCCGAATCGCTCAATTGGATGCAAAAGGCGTTTCCCAACACCCCTGAGCATGTGGCGGCGTCGATGTGCTCGTCGTGCTTCAAGTTCTCAACGGCCTTTGCCACGCTCTTGTCGTCCTGCCAATCAATGTCCGCCACCTGGGCGAGGCGGAAGGCCTCTTGATCGGCCACACGTCCCTCGTAGGCTTCCCAGTGGGCATAGCCCAGGAATGCCTCGTAAGTGTCGGTGTGGTGATCGATCGTGATCAGATTGGGAGGGGCCTCCGTCTTCCGGCGGATCAGCGTCCACGCGGCCAACGCCTTGTGATGATCGTCCACTACGTAGACATCCTTGCCCTTGATTGAGAATTGATCGAACAGCGAGGTCATCGGCGTGGCGTGGGGGTCGGCTTGTCGATCTCAGAACAAGTCTTTATTGGGCCCTTCTGGGGCGGCCGGCGGCGCCGCGGGAGCGGACGCGTTTGCCGACATCAAGCGGTGCAGTTCCTTGAGTTTGGCCAGCAGCTCGTCGAACGTCACGACCGCGACATCCTTCGATGAATGGCGGAAGAGATCCAGCGAGCGAACTTGGGCTGCATCCTTCGGCAGCGAGCCAACGATCACGATGCAGTTGACCGAGGAGACGTGCGCATCGGCCAGGGTGGGGTCGAAAGATTTCTTCGCGGCGAAGTGGTGCAGCAGCACTGCACGCTGATCGAGCGCCTGCGCCATCGAAGCCGTGAGATCCCGATGCGGCGCGTGCAGGTCGCCCCGGTAGGTCTTGGGTTCGACCAGCGCGGTGGACGGGCGCTTGATTTCGACGATGGCGAGGTTCCCCGTGAATTGCTGCGCCATCAGGAAGTCGACGATGCTCTCTCCATTCCCGCGGATTGTCGTCCCCCCAACGCTGGCTTGGTCCTGAAACAGGATGACGGGGTAGGGGAAGGCCAAGCCGAGGATGAACGGGTTGGCTTTGAAGAACGACTGCCACTTCGGCTCGGGCAGGTTTCTTTGCAGCATGGCCTCAAACTCGCCAATGAGCTGCGCCAACGTGACCTGTTCGATGACGGCCTTGAGTTCGAACAGTTTCGATGGATCTTCGCTCGCGATCTTCTGCGCGTCTTCCCTGACCACCTGCGCGGCAGCGATGCCGTCCCTCGCGCTGCGACTCGACGCACGGCCACGCAGTTGGACTAGCTCGTAGATTTCGCCGGCTTTGACTGGGGGATAGCGATGCTCGAATTGATCGGGGAGGGCGGCATGCAGCGTTTCGTTATAAGCGGCGAGCCTGCGCGCCTTCAAAGAGCGCAATGAAGCCCTGCCGGTGATTGTGTCGATGGCCTTGCGGATCCTGGTGAAGCGCTCTGCGCCCAGCATGAATGCGGGCAATTCCACCCTCGCGTCGTCGCCTGGCTCAATGATCAGGTGCGTCACGCCCACCAGCTCACGGATGGCTTCGGGGATCAGCCGGTATTCCCACCGGAGGCCGAGCCCGTAGATGGCGCGCCTGGCGAAGCCCGTCGGCAGCTCTTTGAGCATCCCTTCGAAGTCGCGAAGGGACTCCGGGAGCCACCAAGACCGGCCTTCCTCGGGAAGGACAGTGATGGATGTGAGCTCGTCATATTTCGGCTCCAAAAAGTTGGACCGACTGGGGTTTGCGACCAGGGGGAACATCGTCAGCTCGCGCTCGGAAACGCGGGCGAGCAATACAGCGCGCTTGGTCACTTTCCCTGTCTCATACGACATGGTTTCGCCGTGCGCATAGAACTTGACGCAGTCCTCGCCATTGAACGTGCCGGCTTTCCAAGTCACCGGCAGCGCGTTTGGATCTCGATTGGGATCGACCTCGTCTTGATCACCTTCGCCTTCGGTGACTTCCGGTTCATCGGCGCCGGCATCGTCGCCCCAGTCAAAGTCGAAATCGTCGTCTTGGCCCTTCGTGTATTTGGTCATGTCCCTGGCTCCGCTCAATTTATGTTCGAAGAACAGCGCGTCTCCCGACGCGCCGATGTTGCGGCCAACCGGACAAGAGGCAGGCGGGCGGCTCTCCCTCCATTTTCCGGGATTGCAAACCGCGCGTGGCTGGGCAAGCCGAGGAGGTCGGTATAGCCCCCTAGGGCTTCGGCCTCCCCGCCTTTCCTCCCTGAGCGGGGGCATTGCGATGACAGCGACGGTTTCTCGTCCGCCTGATGCGCAAGCTAGGCGGACTTTTTTTGGGGCGGCTCGCCCGCGTTGCCGAGGCCCGCGGCGCCGGGCAGAATAGAGCTGCGCGTGGCCGGGAGGTCATGCCCGCTGAACCCGCTATGGGGCAGCACAGCCGATACGCATGAGCGACGGTGCCCGTGATGACCGGATTTCGGCAGCGGGGACTTTCCATCCAGGAGTCCCTATGCCATCAAAGATCCAAACCCTCCGCCGCAAAGCTTTCGACCATCAGGGCGGGCGCTGCTGGTATTGCGGCGTCCACATGTGGCTCGCCTCCCCTGACGAGCTATCGGTTGCAAGGCGATCGGGTTTATCTCGCTTGAGGTGTACTGCAGAGCACTTGGTGCCTCGGTCAAGCGGCGGCCGTGACGCACCAGAAAATGTTGTTGCGGCATGCCTGCATTGCAACTGCACCAGACACAGGCGCAAAGCGCCTCCCGAGCCGACTGCCTACCGGTCCGAAGTTGTGCGCCGAACGAGGCGCGAGGGTTGGCATCCTGCTTGGGTGTTCCACCTCGGGCTATGCGCCACAGCCGAGAAGTAGGAGAGTCCGCAAAAAAAATGTCCCAAGAACCTCTGCGGTCTTGGGACATCTTTGGGACATCCAGATCTTGAATTTGCTCTAACTTGGCATCAATGCCTATGCAGAGTAGTTCAGCATAAATGCTTGATCTAGAAGGAAATTCCTGGTCGGGGTGAGAGGATTCGAACCTCCGGCCTCTACGTCCCGAACGTAGCGCTCTACCAGGCTAAGCTACACCCCGAAAGTCTCATCGACTTCTGGTCGATTGGTTGTCCAGTTTTCCTTGGGTTCCCCTCAGAAAGACCGATCAACTGATCGAGCAGGAAATTCTAGCAAGATTTTTTGCGCATTGGAAGAGGGAAGTGTTTCGATGCTGAGGCGGGCTGCTTCCGCCTCCTTCATGGCCGCCTCGCGCGTCACCTCCAGCGCGCCGGTGCGGTGCACGATGGCGATGATCTCGCGCAGCCGATCCACCTCACCATGCTCGATGGCGTGGCGGATCAACTGGCGCTCCTCGGTGGTGCCGCGTTGCATGGCCGCCAGCAGAGGCAGCGTCGGCTTGCCTTCGCGCAGGTCGTCGCCCACGTTCTTGCCCAGTGTGGCGGTGTCGCCCTGGTAGTCCAGCAGATCGTCCACCAATTGGAAGGCGGTGCCCAGTGCGCGGCCATAGGCGGCGCAGGCCTCTTCCACTTCGGCGCTGCTCTGGGCCAGCACGGCGCCCAGGCGCGCACTGGCTTCGAACAGCTTGGCCGTCTTGTAGCGGATCACCTGCAGGTAGCGGTCCATTGCCACATCGGGCTGGTGCATGTTCATCAGCTGCAGCACCTCACCCTCGGCAATCACATTGGTGGCGTCCGCCAGCACGTCCAGCACCCGCATGCTGCCGACCGACACCATCATCTCGAAGGCGCGCGAGTAGAGAAAGTCGCCCACCAGCACGCTGGCCGCATTCCCGAACACCGCATTGGCGGTGGGGCGCCCACGGCGCAGCAGGGATTCGTCCACCACGTCGTCATGCAGCAGCGTTGCCGTGTGGATGAATTCCACGGTGGCCGCCAATTCATAGTGGTGCTGACCTTGATAGCCAAGCGCCTGGGCAAACAGCAGCACCAGCCGGGGGCGGATGCGCTTGCCACCCGCGCCGACGATGTGGCGGCCGATCTGCTCCACCAGCGGGACTTCCGAGCTCAGGCGCTGGCGGATGACCTCGTCCACGCGCTGCATGTCCGACGCCATCGGATCGGCGGGGGCAGCAGTCGGGGAGGCCTGGGCAAGCGTGGAAGTCATGGGCGCGGACGGAACGGCTCTGGGCGCGAACCGGTCATTATAGAAACAGGCTGCCCGCCTGATGTCGGGGAGGGGGCGGCGTCTGGTTTTCGAGCTGACTTCATGCTATGATGCCCGGCTTCGCCTGGGAATGGGCCTGGGCGGAGCGGTGGCCGGCTTTTTTGCGCCTCTTCTTCTTGCGGGAAGGCGAGGGCAGCAAGTGGTCAGGCCCCATTGAGCAAAGGGCACATATGTACGCGGTCGTAAAAACCGGTGGCAAGCAATACAAAGTTGCAGCCGGCGAAAAGATCAAGGTAGAACAGATTGCTGCGGACGTTGGCCAGGAAATCGTGATCGATCAGGTGTTGGCCGTGGGTAGCGGCGCGGATCTGAAGATCGGGACCCCCCTGGTGAGCGGCGCCACGGTCAAGGCAGTGGTGGTGGCCCATGGCCGTCACGACAAGGTCCGCATCTTCAAGATGCGCCGTCGCAAGCACTACCAGAAGCACGGCGGTCACCGCCAGAACTACACCGAGCTGGAAATCAGCGCGGTCAACGCCTGATTCCAGGCATCAGAAGGAGTTCTGAACCATGGCACAGAAAAAAGGCGGCGGTTCCACACGGAACGGCCGCGATTCCCAACCGAAGATGCTGGGCGTGAAGGCGTTTGGTGGTCAAGTGGTTTCGGCCGGCTCGATCATCGTGCGTCAACGCGGCACCAAGTTCCACGCTGGCACCAACGTCGGCATGGGCCGTGACCACACGCTGTTTGCGCTGGTCGATGGCACCATCTCGTTCCGCGTGCAGGGCGAACATGATCGCCACACCGTGAACGTGACGCCGCTGGCCTGAGGCCACGCTTCTTTGTTTGCCGCGAGGCAAACCGCAAAGCCCCGGCTCGCCGGGGCTTTTTGTCTTCTGGCCCCGTGACGGTGGCCGACCGGCATCGCGGGAGCGATGCATCCTCTCCGATACCATCGAGGCACCATGAAATTCGTTGACGAAGCCACCATTGACATCGCCGCCGGCAACGGGGGGGCAGGTTGCGTGAGCTTCCGCCGCGAGAAATTCATCCCATTCGGCGGTCCGGATGGCGGTGACGGCGGACGCGGCGGCAGCGTCTACGCGGTGGCCGACCGCAACCTCAACACCCTGATCGACTACCGCTACCAGCGTCGCCACGAGGCCCGCAACGGCGAGGGCGGGCGCGGTGCGGATTGCTTCGGTGCGGCGGCGGACGACGTGATCCTGCGCATGCCGGTGGGCACCATCGTCACCGACGTCGAGACCGGCCGCGTGCTGGCCGAGCTGATCGAGCCGGACGAGCCGGTGCTGCTGGCCAAGGGCGGCGATGGCGGTTTCGGCAACCTGCACTACAAGAGCGCAACCAACCGGGCGCCGCGCCAGCACACGCCGGGCTGGCCGGGCGAGCGCTACAAGGTGAAGCTGGAACTGCGTGTGCTGGCCGATGTCGGCCTGCTGGGCATGCCCAATGCGGGCAAGTCCACGCTGATCGCGGCGATTTCCAATGCGCGTCCGAAGATCGCGGACTACCCCTTCACCACCCTGCATCCCAACCTGGGGGTGGTGCGCGTCGGCCCCGAGAAGAGCTTTGTCGTCGCGGACATCCCGGGCCTGATCGAAGGGGCTTCCGAAGGCGCAGGGCTGGGCCACTTGTTCCTGCGCCATCTGCAGCGCACCCGGCTGCTGCTGCACGTGGTGGACCTGGCGCCGTTCGACGAAGGCGTCGACCCGGTGCAGCAGGCCAAGGCCATCGTCGAGGAACTGCGCAAGTACGACGAGGGCCTGTTCAACAAGCCGCGTTGGCTGGTGCTCAACAAGCTGGACATGATCCCCGAGGGCGAGCGGGCCGCGCGGGTCAAGGATTTCGTCAAGCGCTACAAGTGGAAGGGCCCGGTGTTCGAGATCTCTGCCCTGGCGCGCGAAGGTTTGCAGCCGCTGTTGCACGCCATCTGGGACCACGTCGCGGCCCAGCAGGAATTGCCGCCGCCCGAGCGTGATCCGCGTTTCGACGAGGCGCCCGGCGAGGCCGGCCATGAGTGAGGCCCTGAAGAACGCGCGGCGCATCGTCGTCAAGGTAGGCTCCAGCCTGGTGACGAACGAGGGCCGCGGGGTGGATGCCGAGGCGATTGGCAACTGGTGCCGCCAGATGGCGACGCTGGCCCACCAGGGCCTGGAAGTTGTCATGGTTTCCAGCGGTGCGATTGCCGAAGGCATGAAGCGCCTGGGCTGGTCCAGCCGGCCCACCGAGCTGTCGGAACTGCAGGCCGCGGCGGCCGTCGGTCAGATGGGCCTGGCGCAGATGTACGAGAGCCAGTTGTCGCGCCACGGCATGGGCAGCGCGCAGGTGCTGCTCACCCATGCCGATCTGGCCGACCGCGAGCGCTACCTGAACGCGCGTTCCACGCTGCTGACCCTGCTGGGCCTGCAGGTGATCCCGGTCATCAACGAGAACGACACCGTCGTCAACGACGAGATCAAGTTCGGCGACAACGACACCCTGGGGGCCCTGGTGGCCAACCTGATCGAGGCCGATGCGCTGGTGATCCTGACCGACCAGAAAGGCCTCTACTCGGCCGATCCGCGCAAGGACCCGGCGGCCCGCTTCATCGAGGTGGCGCAGGCCGGTGATCCGGCGCTCGAAGAGATGGCCGGCGGCGCCGGCTCGGGCGTGGGCACGGGCGGCATGATCACCAAGGTGCTGGCGGCCAAGCGGGCGGCCGGCAGCGGTGCCAGCACCGTCATCGCCTGGGGGCGCGAGCCCGACGTGCTGCTGCGCCTGGTGGCGGGCGAATCGATCGGCACGGCACTGGTGGCGGGCACGGCCAAGATGGCGGCGCGCAAGCAGTGGATCCTGGACCACCTGCAGATCCACGGGGCCGTCCGCATCGACGCCGGTGCCGTGGCCAAGCTGAGCCAGGAAGGGGCCAGCCTGTTGCCCATCGGGGTCACCGCGGTGGAAGGGGAATTCCAGCGTGGCGACGTGATCTCCGTCTGCGATGCGCAGGGGCAGGAGGTCGGCCGCGGTCTGGCCAGCTACTCCAGCACCGAAGCGCGGCTCATCGTGCGCAAGCCCTCGTCACAGATCGCGGGGCTGCTCGGGTATACCCACGGCACCGAGCTCATCCACCGGGACAATCTGGTGCTGCTCTGAGGGGGACGTGACGCTGGCCTCCCCACGGGGGAACTCGGCAGGCGGTCGCTCGTCACGACGGTCCCGCCCATGCGGGCGCACGCCGCCCCGCAGGTAGCGGTTCGGATGCTGCGACACCTTGGGCAGAAAGCGCGCCAACTCGGTCAAGGCCAGCTGGTAGACATCGCGCTTGAACTCGATCACGACATCCAGCGGCACCCAGTACTCGTTCCAGCGCCAGGCGTCGAACTCCGGGTGGTTGGTGGCGCGCAGGTTCATGTCGCTGTCGCGCCCACGCAGGCGCAACAGGAACCAGATCTGCTTCTGGCCCTTGTAGTGCCCGCGGGCGTCTTTGCGGATGAAATTCTCGGGCACGTCATAGCGCAACCAGTCCCGGGTGCGCGCGACAATCTCGACGTGCTCAGGCCGCAGCCCGACTTCCTCGTGCAACTCACGGAACATCGCCTGCTCAGGCGACTCGCCGTACTTGATGCCCCCTTGCGGGAACTGCCAGGAGTGGGTGCGCAAGCGCTTGCCCCAGAACACCTGGTTGCGGACGTTGAGCAGGATGATGCCGACGTTGGGCCGATAGCCTTCCCGGTCGAGCATAATCAAACCCCTGATTTTGAACTGAAATCAATATAGCACCGGCCGTGCCCGCTGCGCAGGTTCTCGCTAACCCGCACGGGGTCGACACGGTGCCATCTCCCCATGAAAGCCTCCCAGTTTTTCATCTCCACCCTGAAGGAAGCTCCCGCCGATGCGGAAGTGGTCAGCCACAAGCTGATGATGCGTGCCGGCATGATCAAGCGCCTGGGCGCCGGCATCTACAACTACATGCCGATGGGCCTGCGGGTGATCCGCAAGGTCGAGGCCATCATCCGGGAGGAGATGAACCGTGCCGGCGCGGTGGAGCTGCTGATGCCGATCGTGCAGCCGGCTGAGCTGTGGCAGGAAACGGGCCGCTTCGACAAGATGGGGCCGGAACTCATGCGGGTCAAGGACCGGCATGACCGCGACTTCGTGATCCAGCCGACCTCGGAAGAGGTGGTGACCGACATCGCTCGCCAGGAACTGCGCAGCTACAAGCAGCTGCCCAAGAATTTCTATCACATCCAGACCAAGTTCCGTGACGAGCGCCGCCCACGCTTCGGCGTGATGCGTGGCCGCGAATTCACGATGAAGGACGCCTATTCCTTCGACCGTGATGAAGCCGGGGCGACCAAGAGCTACCAGACGATGTTCAACGCCTACAAGCGCATCTTCGATCGCTTCGGGCTGGCCTACCGTGCGGTGGCGGCGGACACCGGCGCCATCGGCGGCGACCTGTCGCATGAGTTCCAGGTGATCGCCGACACCGGCGAGGACGCCATCGTCTACTGCCCGACCAGTGAGTACGCGGCCAACATCGAGCTGGCCGAAGCCCTGCCGCTACTGGCCGAGCGCGCCGCCCCTGCCCAGGCCCTCACCAAGACGGCCACCCCGGACAAGAGCACCTGTGCCGATGTGGCTGCGCTGCTGGGCCTGCCGCTGGAGCGCACCGTCAAGTCGCTGGTGCTGGCCACCGACGACCTGAACGAGGCCGGCGACATCGTCGGCACCACGGTCTGGCTGCTGCTGGTGCGGGGCGATCACGAGCTCAACGAGGTCAAGGCCGGCAAGGTCGAGGGGCTGAAGAACGGCTTTCGCTTCGCCACCGTGGCCGAGATCGATGAGCACTTCGGCTGCAAGCCGGGCTACCTGGGGCCGATCGGCCTGAAGAAGCCGGTCAAGGTGGTGGCCGACCGCACCGTCGCCCGCATGGCCGACTGGGTCTGCGGTGCCAACGAGGTCGACTTCCACCTCACCGGTGTGAACTGGGGTCGTGATCTGCCCGAGCCCGATCTGGTGGCGGACATCCGCAACGTCGTCGAGGGCGATCCCTCGCCGGACGGCCAGGGCGTGCTGGCCATTCAGCGCGGCATTGAGGTGGGCCACGTGTTCTTCCTGGGCACCAAGTACTCGAAGACCATGAACGCCACCTTCCTGGATGAGACGGGCAAGCCCCAGTTCATGCAGATGGGCTGCTACGGCATTGGCGTGACCCGCATCCTCGGGGCCGCCATCGAACAGAAGCACGACGAACGCGGCATCGTCTGGCCGGCCAACATCGCCCCCTTCCAGGTGGTGCTGTGCCCGATCGGCTACGACCGCTCGGCCGAGGTCAAGGCGGCGGCCGATGCGTTGCACGAGGAGTTGCTGGCGGCGGGCCTGGACGTGATGCTGGACGACCGCGGCGAACGCCCCGGCGCGATGTTCGCCGACTGGGAACTGATCGGGGTGCCGCAGCGCGTGGTGATCTCCGACCGGGCCCTGAAGGAAGGGGCGCTGGAGGTGCAGGGGCGGCAGGATGCTGAAGCCAGCAAGGTGCCGCTGGCCGAGGTGGGCGCGTTCGTGAAGGCGCGCCTGTCGGCATGAGCCCGCGTGACGCCGGTCCCTCAGCGGGCCGGCGGTTCTGCCTGCTGGGGGCCGCGGCGGTCTGTCTGAGCGCCGGCTGGCGTCCGGCCTGGGCCGGTGCCCAGGTCGAGGAACGACTGGCCGATGCCGTGCGCACCGCCTTGTCGGCCGCCGTGGCCGACGGCGCGCCACCCAAACCCCGGTTCGACACCATCGAGGACCGGCTGGCGTACCTGCGCTGGCTGGGCGCGATGAGCGACCGGCTCAAGCGCCAGAAGTCCGAGTTGCAGACCCGGGTCGAGTTTCTCGAGACCCTCTGGTACGAGAGCAAGCGCGCCGGCCTGGAGCCCGCCCTGGTGCTGGGGCTGGTGCAGGTGGAGAGCAACTTCCGCAAGTACGCGATCAGCGTCGCGGGGGCTCGCGGCTACATGCAGGTCATGCCGTTCTGGATGCGCCAGATCGGCGATGGCGATGTCTCCCGGCTCTTTCACATGCAGACCAACCTGCGTTTTGGCTGCGTGATCCTGCGCCACTACCTCGACGTCGAGAAGGGCGACCTGTTCATGGCGCTGGGCCGCTACAACGGCAGCCGGGGCCGGGCCGAGTATCCGAACATGGTGCTGGGCGCCCGCAAGCGCTGGGTGGCCGCGCTGGCCTGAACGCGAGGGTCAGAGCCCGGTCCAGCGCCGTGGCTGCGCGTCGCCGATGCCCAGCAGTTCGATCACCCGCTCGACCGTGTCGTCGACGAGTTCGGAAATGCTCTGCGGCCGGTGGTAGAAGGCCGGCAGCGGCGGAAACACGATGCCGCCCATCTCCGTCACTGCGGTCATGTTGCGCAGGTGGGCCAGGTTGAACGGGGTTTCACGCACCATCAGCACCAGCCGCCGCCGCTCCTTGAGCGTGACGTCGGCGGCCCGGGTCAGCAGGTTGTCACCCAAGCCATGGGCGACGGCGGCCAGCGTTTTCATCGAGCAAGGGGCCACCACCATCGCGTCGGTGGCGTGGCTGCCGCTGGCGATGCAGGCTCCGATGTCACCAACGCCATGGGCCTCGTCGGCCAGCCCTTCCAGGGCGTCCCGGTCCAGGCCCAGTTCATGGTGGGCGTTCAGCACCCCGGCTGGGGTAACCACCAGATGGGTGTGCACATCCAGCGCGCGCAGCCGCTCCAGCAGGCGCACGCCGTAACAGGCGCCGGAGGCGCCGGTGATACCCACCACGACCCGTGGTCGCGGTGGCAGGGGCGATGCCGTCAAGGGCGCAGCCTCAGGCGGTCAGCAGCGGCTGCAACTCGCCGGACTGGTACATCTCCATCATGATGTCCGAGCCGCCGACGAACTCACCGTCCACATAGAGCTGAGGAATGGTCGGCCAGTTGGCGTATTCCTTGATGCCCTGGCGGATCTCCTCGTCTTCCAGCACGTTCACCGTGGTCAGGTCCTTCACGCCACAGGCCTTCAGGATCTGGATGGCCCGGCCCGAGAAGCCGCACATCGGGAACTGGGCCGTGCCCTTCATGAACAGGACGACCTTGTGGCCCTTGACGATTTGGTCGATGCGTTGCTGAACGTCACTCATGGCTGTCTTCGCGGTTGCTGTGCAGGGAAAGAAAGCGCCAGACCCCCAAGGGGTGTGGCGCCCAATGCGCGGTTTATACGCCAAGCCGGCATTTCGAGTCGTCCGGCTGGCGCAAGGCCCCGGACGACGCCCTGAAAATTCCCCACCCGCAGAAGGCCTCAGAACCGATAACCCAACTGGAGCTGCATCACCGGGGTCAACCAGGGGCTGCTGTCCAGCGCTTCGCCGGTCTGCGGGTTGACCATGGCGGGGCGCCACCAGCGGCCGGGGTTCTGGGCCAGCAGGCCCAGGTCCGCGCTGACGTGCCAGCCGCTGTGGGACCACCAGGCGGTGTAGCCCATACCGAGATAGGGGGTGGGTGCGAGATGGGTGGACCGGGCGCCGGTGCTCAGCAGGGTGGGCCGGCTCAGCACCAGATTCCAGCCCGCCGGCACCGGGGCGCCGAGCGCGACATCTGGCGGGCCGAACAGCAGGGCGCCGGTGGCGCGCAGCCCGCCGCCATCGCCCAGACGGCCGAGCGGGAAGTAGCGGTCTCCCGACACGCTGGCGGCGCCCAAGGTCAACGAAGGCGCTTCCGGCCCCTGGCTGCCCAGGTCCATCGGCTGCATCACCGTGCTCACCCGCAACTGCCATTGCGGCCAATGATCTTCCGTCCGCAGGCCTTCGCCCAGGGGCGCGGCACCACAGGATGCGGCCATCAGGCCACCCATCAGAAACCCCAGGACGTTGCGCATGCCGTGGCCCTCCATCTCAGATGAGCGGTGGAGGCTGGAACTGCCTTGCAGAGGCCGCCGAACCGCATGGAGAAATACTACGCTGCCGCGGAAGGTCTGCCCACCGAAATGCGGCGGGAAGACCGGGCTGTTTCAGGGCTGCCGGGCGATCTGCGGGGCGCATTGGCCACCGGTGCAGCGGTCCCGCCCGGCCAGGTCCTGCCGGGTCTGGACCGACTGGAAGCCGGCCTGCCGCAGCAGGGCCTGGACGGCCTGGGCCTGGTCCCAGCCGTGTTCGACGAGCAACCACGCGCCCGGGGCCAGGTGGGCGGGGGCCGCGCTGACCACGGCCCGGATGGCGTCCAGGCCGTCCCCTTCGGGGGTCAGGGCCTGCCGGGGCTCGTGGCGCAGGGTGGGCAGGTGGGGGTCGTCCCCGGCGATGTAGGGCGGGTTGCTGACCGCCAGGTCGAAGGTCTCGCCGGCCACGGCCTGCCACCAGTCGCTGTGCAGCAGGCGCAGCGGCAGGCCCAGGCGCTGGGCATTGGCTGCGGCCACTGCCAGCGCGGGCGGGCTGGCGTCCAGTGCGGTGACCTTGGCCGTCGGCCAGCGGTGGCGCAGCGCCAGCGCGATGGCGCCACTGCCGGTGCCCAGGTCGATCACCCGCGGCTGGGGCGCGGGGCACGCTCCCAGGCATTCCAGCGCCCACTCGACCAGGGTCTCGGTGTCCGGGCGGGGCACCAGCACGGCCGGGCTGACCTGCAACGTCAGGCCGTGGAACTCGCGCTCGCCCAGCAGGTAGGCCACGGGTTCGCCCGTCAGGCGCCGGTGCACCAGGCCGACGAAGCGGGTCTGGTCGGCCGGGCTCAGCGTCTCGTTGTCGTGGGCGATCAGCCAGCTGCGGTCGCGCTGCAGCACATGGCCCAGCAACAGGTGGGCATCCACCCGGTCCAGGCCGGCCTGCAGGGCTTGGCGCAGGGCCTGGGCGATGGTGAGGTCGGCGCTCATGCGCCGGTCTCCAGCGCCGCCAGCTGCTGTTGGGCGCGGGCCGCCTGCAGGGCCTGGATCAGCTCGCCCAGGTCGCCGTCCATCACCGCGCCCAGCTTGTAGAGCGTCAGGTTGATGCGGTGGTCGGTTACCCGGCCCTGCGGGAAGTTGTAGGTGCGGATGCGATCGCTGCGGTCACCCGAGCCGACCAGGGCCTTGCGGGTGGCCGCCTCTTTCGCCTGGCGCTCGCTGCGCTCCTTGTCCTGCAGCCGGGCCTGCAGCACGGCCAGGGCCTTGGCCTTGTTGCGGTGCTGGCTGCGGTCGTCCTGGCACTCGGCCACCAGGCCGGTGGGCAGGTGGGTCACGCGGATGGCGCTGTCGGTCTTGTTGATGTGCTGGCCGCCCGCGCCGCTGGCGCGGAAGGTGTCGATGCGCAGCTCGGCCGGGTTGAGGGTGATCTCCGCCGCCTCGTCCGGCTCGGGCATCACGGCCACGGTGCAGGCGCTGGTGTGGATGCGGCCCTGCGCCTCGGTGGCCGGCACCCGCTGCACCCGGTGGCCGCCCGATTCGAACTTGAGCCGTTCGTAGACCCGCGTGCCTTCCACACGGATGACGATTTCCTTGTAGCCCCCCAGGTCGGAGGCGTTCTCGCTCATCACCTCGCAGCGCCAGCCCTGGCGCTCGGCATAGCGCAGGTACATGCGGGTCAGGTCGGCAGCGAACAAGGCCGATTCCTCGCCGCCAGTGCCAGCGCGGACTTCCAGGAAGGCATTGCGGGCGTCGTCGGGGTCGCGCGGCAGCAGGGCGGTCTGCAGCTGGCTGTCCAGCGCGGTCAGGTCGGCTTCGGCGGCCGTTTGTTCTTCGCGGGCCATCTCGGCCATGTCCGGGTCGGCCAGCAGTTCCCGGGCGGCGGCCAGATCGGCCTCGCGCTGGCTGAAGCGCCGGTACAACCCGACCACCTCGTCGGCTTCGGCCTGCTCCCGGGCCAACTGGCGGTAGCGGGTCATGTCGGACGTGACCTGCGGGTCGGCCAGCAGACTGTCAAGTTCGGCCAGGCGCAGGGCCAGGCGCTGCAACTGCTGGCGGAGCGAATCGTTCATCGGGTGGTGGGCCCCGGAGGGCGGGGCAGAAGGGCGGACGGCGGCCTGCGCGCGGGGGGGGCAGGAAGGAGGCGCAACCGTCCTGGTGGGCGGATGCGCCGGGGCGGTGGACCCGCCCGCTAATGCCCGCCGTGCCCGTCGACCGGGTCGCGCGTGCTGTTGCGCAGGAACATGCGCGACACCGCCTCGGCGGTCAGCTGGCGCTGCTCGCCTTCGGCGGCATTCAGCTCGGCCAGGGCGCCGTGCAGGATCTTCTGGGTCAGGCTGCGGCTGAGCGCCTCCAGCACCTCGTCCACATCGCCACCGCGGGCCAGCAGCCGGCGGGCGCGGGCGATCTCGGTGGCGCGCCACTGGTCGGCCTGCTGGTTCAGGGCCTGGATCAGCGGCACGCTGGCGCGCTGGTCCATCCAGTGGGTGAAGCTCTGCACGCCGGCGTCGATGATGGCCTCGGCCTGGGCGACGGCGGCCTGGCGTTTTTCGGTGGCGGTCTGCACGGCCTGGGTCAGGTCGTCCACGGTGTAGAGGTAGACGTCCGACAGCTGGGCCACCTGGGGCTCGATGTCACGCGGAACGGCCAGATCGACCATGAACATCGGCCGGCGCCGGCGGGCCTTCAGGGCGGATTCGACCGCCCCCAGCCCGATGATGGGCAGGCTGCTGGCGGTGCAGGAGATGATCACGTCGAACTCGTGCAGGCGCGAGGGCAGGTCGGCCAGGCGCATGGCCTGGGCGCCGAAGCGGGTGGCCAGCTTCTCGCCGCGCTCCAGCGTGCGGTTGGCCACGGCCATCAGGCGGGGCTCGCGGGCGGCGAAGTGGGTGGCCACCAGTTCGATCATCTCGCCGGCGCCGACGAACAGCACCTTGATCTGGCTGAGGTCTTCGAACAACTGGGCGGCCAGGCGCACCGTGGCGGCGGCCATGCTGATGGAGTGGCTGCCGATCTCGGTCGAAGTGCGGACCTCCTTGGCGACCGAGAACGAGCGTTGGAACAGCTGGTGCAGCGTGGTGCCCAGCGTACCGGCCTCGTCGGCACCGCGCACGGCCTGCTTCATCTGGCCGAGGATCTGCGGCTCGCCCAGCACCATCGAATCGAGGCCCGACGCGACGCGGAACGCATGGCGCGCGGCCTCGCGGTTCTCCAGGATGTAGGTATGGTCCTGCAGGTGGGTTTCACTCACCCCCCCGCGCTCAGCCAGCCAGGCCAGCGCAGGGCGCACCAGCTCGCGGCCCTGCTCGGGCGTGGCGGAGGCCACGTAGAGCTCGGTGCGGTTGCAGGTGGAGAGGATGGCGGTCTCCGGCGTGGCGCGCCGCAAGGCGTCGCGCAGTGCCTGCAGGGAGGGCGTCAGCTGCTCAGGGGCGAACGCAAACCGGCCCCGCAGATCCAACGGGGCCGTGTGGTGGTTGAGTCCGAGCGCGATGACACTCATGCGGTGAATTATAAAATTCCGGCCTTCCCTCTGCGCCGGCCATCGGGATGGCAAGTGCGGCAGAGTTGACAACCATCAAGTGTGAGGCCGGCTGGCATGGGTCCCCTGGATGCCTTGTGGCACCTGTTGAACTTCTTTGGCCCGGCCGTGGGGGTGGGCTTGCTGGCCACCGGGCTGGTCAAACTGCTCTGGTACCGCGAACTCAAGAACGTGTCGTTCCGGACCCTGGCCTTGTGGAGCGTGGCCGTGGGGGCCGTGGTATTGATCGCGGGGCTGGTGGTGTTCGGCCGCGATGGCCGGATGGCCACCTACGGTGCCCTGGTGCTGGCCGTGGCCCTTGCGCTGGGCTGGCGCGGCGGCCTGCTGCGGCGCTGACCGGCCGCCGCCGACCCCTCAGGCGGCGACGCTGTCGCGCACGGTCACCTCGGCCCGCAGCGAGTGCGGGTAGGCCCCGGTGATGGTCACGTCCACCATCTGGCCGATCAGGCGGGCCGGGCCGGCGAAGTTGACGATGCGGTTGCACTCGGTGCGGCCCATCAGTTCCTCGGCGTTGCGGCGCGAGGGGCCTTCCACCAGGATGCGCTGCACCGTGCCGACGCGCGCGGCGCTGATGGCGCGCACGTTCTCCTCCAGCCGGGCCTGCAGGCGCTGCAGCCGGGCCAGCTTCACGTCCTGCGGGGTGTCATCGGGCAGGGCGGCGGCTGGGGTGCCGGGGCGGGCGCTGAAGATGAAGCTGAAGGAGGCGTCGAAGCCGACGTCGTCGATCAGCTTCATGGACTTCTCGAAGTCCTCGTCCGTCTCGCCCGGGAAGCCGACGATGAAATCGGTCGACAGGCTGATGTCCGGCCGCACGGCGCGCAGCTTGCGGATGATGCTCTTGTACTCCAGCGCGGTGTAGCCGCGCTTCATGGCCGAGAGGATGCGGTCCGCGCCGTGCTGCACCGGCAGGTGCAGGTGGTTGACCAGCTGCGGCACGCGGCCGTAGACGTCGATCAGGCGCTGGGTGAATTCGTTGGGGTGGCTGGTGGTGTAGCGGATGCGCTCGATGCCGGGAATCTCGGCCACGTACTCGATCAGCAGCGCGAAGTCGGCGATCTCGCCGCTCCCCCCCATGGCCCCGCGGTAGGCGTTGACGTTCTGGCCCAGCAGCGTCACTTCCTTGACGCCCTGGTCGGCCAGACCGGCGATCTCGGTCAGCACGTCTTCGAACGGGCGCGACACCTCTTCGCCGCGGGTGTAGGGCACCACGCAGTAGGTGCAGTACTTGGAACAGCCCTCCATGATCGACACGAAGGCCGAAGAGCCCTCGACCCGGGCCGGGGGCAGGTGGTCGAACTTCTCGATCTCGGGGAAGCTGATGTCCACCTGCGGGCGGCGCTGGGCCTGGCGTTGGGCGATCATCTGCGGCAGGCGGTGCAGGGTCTGCGGGCCGAAGACCAGGTCCACATACGGGGCGCGCTCGATGATGGCGGCGCCCTCCTGGCTGGCCACGCAGCCGCCCACGCCGATCAGCACGCCTTTTTCTTTCAGGTGCTTGACCCGGCCCAGGTCGGAGAACACCTTCTCGGCCGCCTTCTCGCGGATCGAGCAGGTGTTGAACAGCACCAGATCGGCCTGCTCCACGTCGTCGGTGGGCTCATAGCCTTCGGCGGCGCGCAGCACGTCGCTCATCTTGTCGGAGTCGTACTCGTTCATCTGGCAGCCAAAGGTGCGGATGAACACTTTCTTGGTCGTCATGGCAGTTCCTTGGCCGCACGGTGGGGCGGCCAGGTCGGGGTCAGGGCTTGGTCCAGGTCTGGGCCGCAGCGTCGAAGGTCCAGGTGTGGGCCTCTTCCAGCGTGGTGGGCCAGGGCCGCTTGGCGGCCTCGTCGTCGCGCAGGATCCAGACGTCCAGCAGCGCGCCGGATTGGATTTCCAGCGTGTAGTTCACCACCCGCCGTTGCCCGGTCAGTGTGCCGGCCAGCTTCATCATGTTGTCGGTGCCGCGGAGGCGGGCACCGGGGGCGAGGCGGGCGGCCTGGCCGTTGAGCAGGATGTCCGGCGGGGCGGTGAAGGTGAGCACGCCGCGCAAGGCATTGGCCGGGAAGGTGCGGGACATCCAGGCCTGGGCGGCCAGCGGGGCCAGCAGCAGGGCGGCCGGCGCGGCCAGCAGGCGCCGGCGGGTGGTGACACAGCGGTGCATGGTGTGGATCCAGAGGCTGTGAATGAAAAAGGCCCGAGCATTGTGCAATGACTCGGGCCAGATGTTCTGGTGGCGCTTCAGGGATTCGAACCCCGGACCTGCGGATTATGATTCCGTCGCTCTAACCGACTGAGCTAAAGCGCCAAGAGCCTTGCACTATAGCACCTAATTTTTGGAGATGTCAAGCGTTCTCGTTCGTGGGCGCGTCTGCCGGACGTCTCGCGGCCTCGACCAGGCGGTTCACCAGCACCGCGGCCTGGGCAAAGGACAGGTGCTCGACGGCATCTCGCAGGGTGGCAAAGGCTTCGGTCGGCAGGTGCTGCTGCAGCGCGGGCGCCAGTTCCCTGAAGCGGTCCAGGGCGGCCAGGTCCTGGGCTTCGAGCATCGCGGCCCAGGCTTGCAGCGCCTCAAGGGCCACGGTGGGCTGAGGCCCCTGCTGGCGCAGGTGGCGGTCGTCTTCCAGGCGCTGTCCGTCCAGCCAGTCGCGCGCCTGGCGGCGCAGCCGCTGCAGCGCCTGCGCCAGGGCTTGCAGCGCGGTGCGCATCTGATCGGCTTCGGCACCGGCGCGGGCCAGCGTCTCGGCATCGCCTGCCAGCCGCTGCACGACCTTGGCGCCCAGCATGCCGGCGCTGCCGCGCAGTTTGTGCAGCCGGGCCGACAGCGGCCTGTCCGGGGGGCGTGCCGCGTGCAGGTCCGCCGGCACGGTCTGCAGGTCCTCGTATTCCTCCAGCAGCCGGCCCAGCATGCGCAGGAACACGGCCGGATCGGGGCCCAGCCGCTCGGCGGCGTCGCGGGTGTCCACCTCTTCGAGCCGTGGCCAGTTGGGTGGCGGCGCTGCGTCGCTGGTCGCCCGCTGCTCGACGGGCCAGGGCTCGCCCCGCTGGGCCTCGACCCGCCGGCGCAGGGTCCGGATCAGCGCCTGTGGATCGAGCGGCTTGCTGATGAAATCGGTCATGCCTGATTCGAGGGCCCTTTGCCGCTCGGCCACCAGCGCCCCGGCGGTCAGGGCAATGACCGGCAACTGGGTCAGCCCCAGCTCGCCCCGCAGACGGCGGGTGGCCTCATTGCCATCCATCTCGGGCATCTGCACATCCATCAGCACCGCGTCGAAGCCCTCGGGCTGCTGGCGCAGGCGCTCCAGCGCCTCGCGGCCGTTGCCGCAGGCCATGACCTTGGCCCCTTCACGTTCAAGGATGCGGCGGGCCACCTCCAGGTTGATGTCGCTGTCGTCCACCACCAGCACCCGCATGCCGGGCAGCCACTGGGCGCCAACGCCTTGCAGCCGCGTGCTCTGCAGGACCTTGTCGCAGCGGCCGCTGCGCCGGGCCACGGCGGTGTTGACCGCGTTGAACAGGCTGGAGTGCGTGACCGGCTTGCTGATCAGACTGTCGGCCAGGTCGCTGTCCGGCAGCGGGGTCTGGGCGCTGAGGATGACTGCGGGGGGCAGCTGTTCACGGCCGAACTCGTCGCGCAGGCGGGCCAGCACGCTGAGCGCATCGGCATCGGACAGGTGCAGGTCGGCCACCAGCGCATCGGGCGGCTGGTGGACGCTCAAGCGTTCGTGCAGCCGTTGGTGCAGGTGCTGCCCGGATTCGACGGCCTCGGTCCGCCAGCCCAGGGAACGGGCCATCGCGGTCAGCACGTTGCGGTCGGTGCCCAGATCGTCGGCGATCAGCACCTCCAGCGTCTGAATCGGCGAGCCATCGGCCTCGGCGCTGTCGGCGCCTGCCAGCTTCAGGGGCAGCGTGACCCAGAAGGTGCTGCCGCTGCCGATCCGGCTGTGCACGCCCACTTCGCCCCCCATCAGCGAGGCCAGGTGGCGCACGATGGACAGGCCCAGCCCCGAGCCACCGAAGCGGCGGGTCGTCGAAGCATCGGCCTGGGTGAAGGGGCTGAAGAGCCGGCTCTGGCTGGCCTCGTCGATGCCGATCCCGGTGTCGCTCACCTCGCAGCGCAGCAGGGCACGCTCGGGCCCGTGTTCGGGGCAGCCGATGTGCAGGTCGATGCGCCCCTGTTCGGTGAACTTGAGCGCGTTGCCCAACAGGTTGGTGAAGATCTGGCGGATGCGCTGCACATCGCCGCGCAGGCGGCGCGGCACCTCCGGATCCGCCTGCAGGGCCATCACCAGCCCCTTGTCTTCGGCCTGCGGCGCCATCCATTCCCCCAGGTCGTGCAGCAGGGCGTCCAGGTCGAACGGGGCTTCGTCCAGGGTCATCTCGCCGGCCTCGATCTTGGAGACGTCGAGCACATCGTTGATCACGCCCAGCAGGGCACGGCTGGCCAGCTGGATCTTGGTCAGGCAACTGCGCTGTTCCTCGTCCAGCTCGGTCTGCTCCAGCAGATAGGCCAGTCCGATGACCGCGTTCATCGGGGTGCGGATCTCGTGGCTCATGTTGGCCAGGAACGCCGTCTTGGCTGCGCTGGCCGCCTCGGCCGCTTCCAGGCGCAGCAAGGCCTGGTCGGCCTCGCGGCGGGCCGTCACGTCCTGCAGGGCACCGATCAGGCGCAGGGGCGGGGCGTCGGGCTGGCCGGCGGGGCGTTCGGGTTCGCCCACGGCGCGGACCCAGATCGCCCGGCCGTCCATGGTGTTCAGCGGCAGCTCCAGGTCCCAGCTCCGGCCGGTCTCCTGCGCTTCCTGCACGGCCTGGGCGATCGCCTGGCGGGCCTGCGGCGGATAGAAGTCCAGGGCGGTGCTCAGGCTGGGCTGGTAGTCGGGCGGCGCGCCGTGGATGCGCCGGACCTGCTCGGTCCAGGTCAGCGTGCCGGTGCTCAACTCGAACTGCCAGCCGCCCACGCCGGCCAGCTGGCCGGTGCGTTCCAGGAAGGCCTCGCTCTCGGCCAGGCGCCGCTCGGCACGCTTGCGCTCGGTGATGTCGAAGCGGATCGAGATGAAGCGCTCGATGCGGCCCTGGGCGCCGATGAAGGGCGCGATGATGCTGTCCACCCAGTAGAGCTGGCCGTCCTTGGTGCGGTTGCACACCTCGCCATGCCAGGCCTGGCCGCTGGTGACGGTGGCCCACATGGTCTTCCAGAAGGCGCTGTCGTGGGTGCCCGAGTTGATCAGGCGGTGGTTCTGCCCCAGCAACTCCTCACGCGGGTAGCCGCTGATCCGACAGAAGCCCTCGTTGACGTCGATGATGCGGCCGCTCCGGTCTGTCACCGAGTACAGCGCGTGGGATTTGATCGTGGAGAGCAGGGCCTCGTTCTCGCGCACCAGCTGGGCCAGCTTCAGCCGGTTCTGGGTCAGTTCGGTGACGTCGTGCACCAGGACGTAGAAGCCGCGCACCTCGCCATCCTGTTCATCGGGCAGGTAGTGCGCCAGCGAGTGGAAGTCCCCCGTGCCGTCCGGCCGCGGAATGGCGCGCTCGAAGGTCTGGGGCTCGCCTCGCAAGGCGGCCTGCACCATGGGGAGGTTCTGCTCGAACAGCACCGGGCCCAGCAGGTCCTTCAGGTGGCGGCCGGGCAGCGAGCCCGGGTCCACCCCGAACCAGCGGTGGTAGGCATGGTTGGCGAACCGGTTGCGCAGGTCCCGGTCCCAGTAGCCGATCATCGAGGGCACGGCATCCAGGATGGTCTGCAGGTCATGGCGAGCGGCTTCCAGCTGGGCGGTGCGCTCCTGGACCTCGGTCTCGAGCTGAGCGCTGAACTCGCGCAGACCGCGCTCGGCCGCCTTGCGGTCGCGGATGTCGCGGATGGTCTTGCCCAGGCCCACCACATGGCCCTCGGCATCGGTCACGGCCGACATCGTGATGGACACATCCACCCACTGGCCATCGCGCCGTCGGCACTGGGTGTCGAAGGCACTCAGCTGCTTGCCCGCGATCACCTGCTCGCGTCGCCGGGTCTGCTGGGCCTGGCCGTCGGCGGGCTCGATCAGCGTGGCGGCGTGCAGGCCGAGCACTTCGCTCTCGCGGTAGCCGAAGATCTGTTCCGCGGCCCGGTTCCAGCTGACGATGCGGCCATCGGGCGTCTCACCGATGATGGCGTCGCTGGAGTTGTCGATCAGGGTCACCAGCCGCGCCTGCAGGGCCCGGGTCACGGCCTGGCGCTGGCGGCTGCGCTGCACCCCCAGGGCCACGACCGACAGGGGCAGCGTCAGCAGCACCCCGGTGCCCAGGACGATCCAGGGGGGCAGCAGGTTGAGCTGCTGGGTGAAGCCCGGACCCGCCGCGAGGTCGATGCGCCAGCGGCGCCCGAACACCGGCCGCAGCTCGCTGCGCAGCAAGGGGGTGTGCGGATCGGGCTGGCCCGCGCGGTAGAACGCCATCTGCCCATGGGGGCCCAGGTCGTTCAGGGTCAGGGCGAACTGGCTGCCGGTCCAGTTGACGCTGCGCAGGATGTCGGGCACCGACAGGGGCGCGTAGGCCCAGCCCAGCGTGGCCGCCTCGCGGGCTTGCGGGCTGTCCAGCACGGCACCGGGGCGGTAGATGGGCAGCAGGAACAAGAAGCTCTGTTGCTCCTGACCCCGCGTCTGGACCAGGGTGATGGGGGCGGTGAGCGTGGCCAGTCCGGTGCGCGCGGCCTGGCGCGCCGCCTCGGCACGGTGGGGCTCCGAAGCGATGTCCAGCCCGATGGCGGCACTGTTGGGAGGCTCGGGCTCGATGTACTCGATGATCGCCTGGGGTTCGACCTGCGGGCCGAGCTGACGGATGCGCAGATCGGGGCCGCGTTCCCGCCGCAGGCGCTCCAGCAGGCGGGGCAGGGCTTCGGCGGGCACGCGGCGAATGAAGCCGTAGCCGCGCGCGCCGGGGAACTCGTGGGCGATGTCGCGCGAGGCACCATAGACCCGCATGCGCTGCAGACTGATGTCCCATTCGCCGGCCGCCAGCACCGCGCCCCGCGTACCGCGCAGGCCATATTCGTAGATGCGGATGCGTTCGACCAGGGTTTCGGTGACCTGTCGGGCCTGCTGGTTGAACTGCTCTTGCGCATAGTCGGCGTTGTGGCGCTGCTGCTGCCAGCCGGCCAGACCGGACAGCAGCAGGCCGGTGCCGAGGAGAACGGCCGGCCCCAGCCGGCTGGGGCGTTGGGGCGCGCGCGGGCTCATCGCGGTGCGATCACATAACCGGGCTGGCCCAGGCGCCTGGCCTCGCCAAGCGCCCGGTCGGCCGCGGCAAGCAGCTCCAGCGCATGGCCCGGGACCGCGCGCGGGGGCGGGCTGATGGGGGCAGCGCAAGCCCCCCCGACGGCCAGGCCGATCCGGCCATCGGCCGCGTGGGCGGCGAGTGCGTCCCAGGTGGTTTGCAGACGGCGGGCCATGGCGCCGGCGCCGGCGGCGTCGGTGTCCGGCAGCAGCAGCGCGAATTGCGGGCCCTCCAGACGGGCCAGCAGGTCCCCCGGGCGACGGGCGGCGGTCCGCAGGGCCTGGGCGATCTGGCGCAGCTGCGGGTCCGGGGCGGTTGGGCCGTGGGGGCCCTCGCCGGCCTGCGCCGGGTCGAGATCCAGCCTGAGCAGCGCCAGAGGGCGGCTGCCGCGGGCGTGGCGCAGCCATTCGGCGTCCAGCGCTTCGTTGAAGCGGCGCCGGTTGGCGACCCCGGTGACGGCGTCCTCGGTGGCCGCGCGGCGCAACGCGTCGGACATGCGCTTGAGCCGCAGATGGGTCTGCACCCGCGCGCGCACCAGCGGCGGACGGGCCGGCTTGCCGATGAAATCCACGGCCCCCAGGGACAGGCCGGTGAGCTCCTCGGCCGCCTGGTCGTGGCCGGTCAGGAAGATCACCGGCACCTCGGCGGTTTGCGGGTCGTCTTTCAGGGCCCGGCAGACCTCGAAGCCCGAGAGACCGGGCATCTCGATGTCCAGCAGCACCAGGTCCGGGACGGTGTGCCGGGCGATGCGCAGGGCTTCCGAGCCGCTGGTGGCAAAGCGCAGCCGCCCTTGTCCGTTCAGAGCGGACTTCAGGAAGGTGATGGCGGTGGGATCGTCATCGACGATCAGGATGTCGGCGGAGGGCTGCACAGGATTCCTCCAGGTGGGCGCGGCGTCACCGCGCTGCGGTCGCGTCCGTGGCGGCGGGAAAAACCAGTGTCATCGTCGTGCCCTGGCCCGGCGTGCTGCAGACCTGGAGCTGCCCGTCCATGGCCAGCACCAGCTGACGCGTCAGCGCCAGGCCGATGCCGTGGCCCTGGCCGGCGCGGCCCAGCCGGTTGAAGGGCTCGAACAGGTGGGCCTGCTGGTCCGCGGTCATGCCGGCCCCTTCGTCGGCAAAGCTCAGCCGCACCTGGCCGTCCTCGGCCTGCAGTCGCACGGTCAGACGACCCTGGGGACGGTTGTACTTGATGCCGTTGCTGCCCAGGTTGAGCACGCACTGGCGCAACCGGTCCGCATCGCCCAGGATCCACAGGGGGCGTTCGTCGCCGTCCAGCGTCATCTGGACCGTGTGCTCGGCCGCCTGGGTCGCCAGCCCGGGCAGGGCCTGGCGCACGATCTCGGCCAGGTCCAGCCGGTCGTGCCGGATCTGGAACTGGCCGGTCTCGAAGCGGTTCACGTCCAGCACATCCCGCATCAGGGACTGCAGCATCTGGGCCGAGGTGGTGATCAGCCGCAGCCGCTCGGCCTGGGGCGGCGGGAGCGGGTGGTGGGGGTCCAGGCTCATCAGCTGAGAGAAGCCGAGGATGCCGGTCAGAGGGTTGCCGATCTCGTGTGCGAAATAGGACAGCATCAGCGTCTTCGTGTGGCTGGCCGTCTCGGCGGTCAGCTGGTCGCGCCGGGCCTGTTCGGCCCGTTCCTGTCCCCGCAGGTCGCGCAGCCACAGGCTGTTGAGCTGTTCCTCGGCCTGTCCCAGCGGGGTGCGGGTGATCTCGACCGGCACCGCATCCCCCGTGGCCTGCGGCAGCAGCACACGCACCGGTCCCCGGCGCGGGCGCAACGCGTCCTGGGGCAGCCACTGCGCCAGGGGCTGCCCCAGGGCATCCTCCTCGCGCACCTGGAACAGGCAGCAGGCCGCCTGGTTGATCAGCACGATGCGGCCTTGCGCATCGGTGGTGATCAAGGCCTCCGGGGCCACCGCGACGATTTCCGCCATCCGGTCGTCACCCAGCCGTCGCCAGTGTTCCCGTTCGGCGCGCAGCACGGCCTCAGCCTGGCGCCGGGCCCGCAGCAGGCTGCGGACGCGGGCCTGCAGCACGGCCGGGATGAACGGCTTGGCAATGAAGTCGGTGCCGCCGGCCTCCAGGGCGCGGGCCTCGGTGGAGGGGTCGTTGAAGCGGGTGATGAAGACCAGCGGCACGGACTGCAGGCGGGGCAGGGCCTGCAACTGGGCACAGATCTGGAGTCCGCCTTCGTGGGGCAGGTCGATGTCCAGCAGGATCAGGTCGGGCGCCTGCCGTTGGGCCAGGGCCAGCGCCTCCTGTCCGTCGTCGGCAAACAGCAGCTGCAAATCCAGCCCGTTCAGGGCCTGTGCAACCGCTTCGCGGGCCAGGGGGTCGTCATCGACCGCGAGGACGGTGGGGCGCTCGGCCTCTCCGCTGGGGCTGGTGGTGGCCACCCGTTGGGCACGCAGCTGGGCCCGGATGCGGGCGATCACCTGGGAGGCCACCGGCGGTTTGCTGACAAAGTCCGCCGCGCCCAGGTCCAGCGCGGCGGCCTCGATGCGGGCGTCATGGTGGCTGGTGAGGAAGATGACCGGGATCCGGGACAAGGCGGGATCGCCCTTCATGGCGCGGCACACGGCAAAGCCGTCGATGCCCGGCATCTCGGCGTCCAGCAGCACCAGGTCCGGCGGCTGCTCATGGGCCAGACGCAGGGCGTCTCCACCGGTCAAGGCGAACCTCAGCTGGCCTTCCTCGGCCAGCATCCGGCCGAGCACCTGCACAGTCTCCGAGTCGTCATCCACGAGCAGCAGCTGTGGTTTGGACATCGCACTCCCTGTCTTGTGTTTTGGCTGCGATCAAGCGATTGTGGAGTGTTTCAGTGGGTCAACCACCCCCGTATTCCCTGGGGCCGGTGCGGGCATCCTCAAGTGGATCGCGCGGAATGTGATCGATTGCACGTCTGGCGCCACGGCGGGCTCAGCGACAATCGCGGCATGTTCAGTTTCTTCCGCAAAAAGTCGGCGCCGCCGCCCGTGCCAGACGTTCCGCCAGCACCTGTGGCCCCTGTGCCGGCCGAGGCGGAGCTGCCCCCCCCGGTCGCCATCGAGGTGCCGCCGGCGGCGGAGGTGCCGGTGCCTGTACCCGAGGCGGTCGAGCCGGCCCCCGCACCGACCGTTCGGCAGGGCTGGCTGTCCAAGCTCAAGGCCGGGCTGGCGCGCACCGGCTCCAGCATCGCCCAGGTCTTCACCGGCACGCAGATCGACGACGCGCTCTACGAGGAGCTGGAGTCGGCCCTGCTGATGGCCGATGCCGGCGTGAAGGCCACCGAGCACCTGCTGGCCGACCTCAAGCGCCGGGTCAAGGAGGCCAAGGCCACCGAGCCGGCCCAGGTCAAGGCCCTGCTGGTCGATGCAGTCACCGAGCTGTTGACGCCGCTTGAGGCGGCGCTGACCATCGGCCGCCACCCGACCACCGTGATGATGGTGGTGGGTGTCAACGGCGCAGGCAAGACGACCAGCATCGGCAAGCTCACCCGCTACCTGGCCGAGCACGACGCCAAGGTGCTGCTGGCCGCGGCCGACACCTTCCGGGCCGCCGCGCGCGAGCAGCTTTCGGTCTGGGCCGGCCGCAACCAGGTCGAGATCGTCTCGCAGGAGGGTGGGGACCCGGCCGCGGTCAGCTTCGACGCGGTCAACGCCGGCCGTGCCCGCGGCTGCGATGTGGTCATTGCCGACACCGCCGGCCGTCTGCCCACCCAGCTCCACCTGATGGAGGAGCTCAAGAAGATCAAGCGCGTGATCACCAAGGCCGACGCCAGCGCCCCGCACGAGGTGCTGCTGGTGGTGGATGGCAACACCGGCCAGAACGCGCTGGCGCAGGTCAAGACCTTCGACGAGGCCCTGGGCCTGACCGGCCTGGTGGTGACCAAGCTGGACGGTACCGCCAAGGGCGGCGTGTTGGCGGCCATCGCGCTGTGGGCGCGTGAGCGTGCGGCCGGGCCGGTGCCGGTCTACTTCATCGGGGTGGGCGAGAAGCTGGAAGACCTGCAGACCTTCAGCGCGCGCGAGTTCGCGCAGGCCCTGCTGGACTGAAGGGCCTCAGCGGCCGCCCGGCATGCCCGGGGGCATCATGCCCTTCATGCCGCCCAGGCGCTTCATCATCTTCATGAGGCCGCCGCCCTTCATTTTCTTCATCATGCCCTGCATCTGGTCGAACTGGTTGATCACCCGGTTCACATCCTGAACCTGCACGCCCGCGCCCTGGGCGATGCGGCGTTTGCGGCTGGCCTTGCTCTTGTGGTCCAGCAGCAGGGTGGGCTTGGCGCGCTCCTTGGCCGTCATTGCGCTGATGATGCCCTCCATGCGGCGCATGTCCTTCTCGGCCCGGTCCATGTCGGCCTGGCCGGCCTTGGCGGCGATCTGCGTGGGCAGCTTGTCCATCAGGCTGGACAGACCCCCCATCTTCTTCATCTGGGAGATCTGGGCCAGGAAGTCGTTGAAGTCGAAGCCCTCGCCGGACTTGACCTTGGCGGCCAGCTTCTGCGCGGCGTCCAGGTCCACGCCCTTCTGGACTTCCTCCACCAGGGCGACGATGTCGCCCATGCCCAGCACGCGGCCGGCGTGCCGATCGGCGTCGAAGACCTCCAGCCCGTCGATCTTCTCGGAAACCCCGGCGAACTTGATCGGCGCGCCGGTGATCTGCCGCACCGACAGCGCGGCGCCGCCGCGGGAGTCACCGTCCAGCTTGGTCAGCACCACGCCGGTCAGCGGCAGGGCCTCCTTGAAGGCCTTGGCGGTGTTGATCGCGTCCTGGCCCTGCATCGCGTCGACGACGAACAGGGTCTCGACCGGGTTCAGCGCGGCGTGCAGCTCGCGGATCTCGGCCATCAGGGCCTCGTCAATCGCCAGCCGGCCGGCCGTGTCCACCAGCAGCACGTCGAAGTAGTGCTTCTTGGCGTAGTCCAGCGCCGCCAGCGCGATGTCGCGCGGTTTCTGGTCGGGCGCCGAGGGGAACCATTCGGCGCCGGCCTGGCCGGTGACGGTCTTCAACTGCTCGATGGCGGCCGGGCGGTAGACGTCGGCCGAGACGGTCAGCACCTTCTTCTTGCGCTTTTCGGTCAGCAGCTTGGCCAGCTTGGCGGTGGTGGTCGTCTTGCCCGCGCCCTGCAGGCCGGCCATCAGGATGACGGCGGGCGGCTGGGCGTTCAGGTTGATGTCGGCCACGCCCTCGCCCATGGTGGCGGCGAGCTCCTTGTGGACGATGGAAACCAGTACCTGGCCGGGGTTGAGCGAGCCCACCACCTCCTGGCCGAGGGCTTTCTCCTTGACCCGGGCGATGAAATCCCGCACCACGGGCAGGGCCACGTCGGCTTCCAGCAGGGCCATGCGCACTTCGCGCAGCATGTCCTGGACGTTGGTTTCTGTGATGCGGGCCTGGCCGCGCATGGTCTTGACCAGGCGCGACAGACGGTCGGTGAGGGTGGTGGCCATGGGGTGTGCGCTCCTTTGCGTTCCGGCACGGAAGGCGGATGGGGGCGCCGGTAAACTGTGGCGATGATTTTAGCCGTCGACCCCCCTGCCGCCTCGACCACGCTGGCCACGGTGCTGACGGTGGCCATCTATCTGGCTGCCGCCCTGCCGGCCGGCATGGACCGTCGCTGGCCGTTGCAGGCGCTGGTGGCCGCCTGGGGCCTGCAGGCGCTGGTGCTGATCAGTGACGCCCTGCCCGAGGGCGGCGTGCCGGGCCTGCGCATCGGGTTTGCGCCGGTGCTGTCGCTGACCGTCTGGCTGGTGCTGGCCATCCATGGCCTGGAAAGCCGGATGTTGCCGGTGCCTCGCTTGCGGCGCACGCTGGCCTCGGCCGGGGCGGTGGCGGTCGCGCTGGCCTGGGTCTTCCCGGGCGAGCTGCATGTGGTGGCCCATTCGCGTTGGGCCCCGCTGCACTGGCTGCTGGGCCTGTGCTCGTATGGCCTCTTTGGCGCGGCGGTGCTGCACGCGCTGCTGCTGGACAATGCCGAGCGGCGCATGCGCCGCGGCGCGGGCACCGGTAGCGGTGCCTTTGGCGTACCCCTGATGCGGCTGGAACACCTGACCTTCCGTTTCGTGGAGGCCGGGTTTGCCGTGCTGACGCTGGCGCTGGTGCTGGGCCTGAGCTCGGCCTACTGGCGCTGGGACCACAAGACCGTGCTGTCGCTGCTGGGCTGGGCCACGCTGGCGGCCCTGCTGATCGGCCGCCGGGTGCGGGGCTGGCGCGGGCACCTGGCCACCCGCTGGCTGTATGCCGGGGCCTTGCTGCTGCTGCTGGCCTACGTCGGGTCCCGCTTCGTGCTGGAGGTGGTGCTGCAGCGCGCCGCGAACTGAAGACGGTCATGGCACGCATCCTGTTGCTGTTGGTGGCCGTGGTGTTGGGCCTGGCCTGGGCCACCCGCCGTCGCGACAGCGGTCCGACGGTCGGCACGCCCAAGCGGCCCGAGGCGCCGCGGTTGCAGGCCATGGTCCGCTGCGCCCACTGTCAGCTGCACCTGCCTGCCGCCGAGGCGTTGCAGGACGCCGAGGGCCGCTGGTACTGCTGCGAGGCCCACCGTCGCCAGGGGGCCGCGCCATGAGCGGCGACGCCGACACGGGGCAGGACAGCTCCTGGTTCGGGCCTACGGCCGCCTTCGCCGACGATCTCGACACCACCGACGACAGCACCGTCTGGACAGCGCGGGTGCGCCGGCTGCTGCACGGCGGCCGGGCCACGCAGCGGCGCATCTACGCCACCTACCTGCTGGCGCGCGCCGCCCTGGGGCTGGTGCTGCTGGCGGCCCAGGGCCTGCTGAGCTGGTTGGGCGCCCGCAGCACAGGCTGGGTGTTCTGGCTGGGGGTGGGCTATGCCCTCCAGGCCTGTGTGCGCTGGGGCTGGTGGAAGCGCCGCGCGGCCCAGGCCCAGCGTCTGACGGCCGTGCACTGGTGGGGCACGGTCGGGGTCGACGTGCTGGTGTTCGGGCTGATGCACTGGCTGGACGCGACCTCGGCCCTCAACTACGGCGCGCTGCTGGTCTTGCCGGTGCTGATGGCAGGGGTGCTCAGCACGCGCCTGCCGGCCTTGGCCACGGCCTCTGCGGTGACCTTGCTGCTGCTGCTGACCGCGCTGCACAAGGGGCTGGAAGGCGGCGACCTGGCCGGCATGCTGTCGCAAGCCGGGCTGGCCGGGGCCGGTGTGTTCATGATCGCGCTGGTGGCGGGCCAGATGACCCAGCGCCTGGCGCGCGAGGAGCGGGCTGCCCGGGACAGCCTGGAACTCGCCTTCCAGCAGGCCGAGCTGAACCGGCTCGTGATCGACGAGATGAGCGACGGCGTGCTGGTGGTGGACCGCACCGGCCGGGTGCGCGC
Source organism: Ideonella benzenivorans (assembly GCF_020387415.1). Taxonomy (GTDB): domain Bacteria; phylum Pseudomonadota; class Gammaproteobacteria; order Burkholderiales; family Burkholderiaceae_C; genus Ideonella; species Ideonella benzenivorans. The sequence continues at coordinate 333,978 of NZ_JAGWCB010000020.1, forward strand.
GGCCAATCCGGCGGCGCGTGCGCTGCTGTCCGATCAGGGGCAGTGCCCGCTGCCGCCGTTTCCGCTGGGGCAGGAAAAGGGCTGGCGCCCGTTGCGCGATGCGGTGCAGGCCGCCTACGAGGCCGGCCATTGGCCGCTGGAAGGCATTGACCTGTCGGTGGCCGCGGCAGGCGAGGTGCCCCGCTCCATCCGCGTGCGGGCCCGTTTCACCCGCGGCGTGCGCCTGACACCGTCCGAGGCCTCGGCCGGCCGGCAGCAGGAGGTGCTGGCGGTGTTGTTCGCCGAGGAGCTGCGCCAGGTGCTGGCGCGGCAGCGGCAGGAACGCCTGGTGGCGATGGGCCGCATCTCGGCTGGCGTGGCGCACGAGATCCGCAATCCGCTGGCCGCCGTGGCCCAGGCCAATGCTCTGCTGCAGGAGGATGCCCTGCGCCCCGACCAGCAGCGGCTGGTGCGCATCATGGCCGACAACGTGGAGCGCCTGCGGCGCATCGTCGACGATGTGCTGGAGGCGGCACCGGGCGGCAGCACGCCCTCGCGCTGCCTGGACGCCGTGGCCGAGACGGGCACCATCGTCAGCGAGTGGGCCCACACCGTGGGCCTGCCGCTGGGGGGCACCAGCCGCTTGCAGGTGTTGCTGCCCAGCGCGCCGCTGGGGGTGTCCTTCGATTCCGACCACCTGCGCCGGGTGCTGGTGAACCTGCTGGACAACGCCTTGCGTCATGCCAGCGACCAACCCGGCGCCGTGTGTCTGCAGCTGGAGCCCCTGGAAGGCGAGTTCGTGCGCCTGACGGTGGCCAACGACGGGCTGCCCATCCCGGCCGAGGTGGAGCCGCACCTGTTCGAGCCCTTCCACAGCACCCGCAGCCGTGGCACCGGGCTGGGGCTGTACATCTGCCGCGAGCTGTGTGAGCGCCATGGCGCCCTGATCGACTATGTGCGCCGGCCCGACGCGGCCCGTTGCAACCAGTTCGTCGTGGTGATGCGCCGCGACGCCGTCCCCGACGAGGCCCGACTGCACCTATGAACGAAACCCATGCCATCGGTCGCGTGCTGGTCGTCGACGACGAGCCCGACCTGCTCACCCTCTATGAACTGACCTTGTTGCGCGAAGGCCATGAGGTCGAGGTCGCGGCCAGCGTCGGTGAGGCCTGGGACCTGCTGCGCGCCAAGCGCTTCGGGCTGGTGATCACCGACATGCGCCTGCCCGATGGCAGCGGCATGACGCTGCTGCACCGCCTGGAAGAGGCCCGGCGGCCAGAGAAGGTGATCGTGATCACCGCCTATGGTTCGGCCGAGAACGCGGTGGAAGCCCTCAAGGCCGGGGCCTTCGACTACCTGACCAAGCCGGTGGACCTGCGCCAGTTTCGCTCCCTGGTGGCGGCGGCCCTGGGCCGGGTGGCCACGCCGGTGCCGCCGGCCCAACCGGCCGGGCCCCAGTCGGTGGCGCCGCTGGCGCGTCTGGTGGGGCGGTCGGCGGCGATGGCGGAGGTGCGTGCGCTGGTCGAGAAGGTGGCCCGCAGCATGGCGCCGGTCTTGGTCCAGGGCGAGTCGGGCACCGGCAAGGAACTGGTGGCGCGGGCCATCCATGAGGTCAGCCCGCGGGCCGGGCAGGCTTTTGTCGCGGTCAACTGCGGAGCCATTCCCGAGCACCTGCTGGAAGCCGAGTTCTTCGGCTACCGCAAGGGCGCCTTCACCGGGGCCCAGGAGGACCGGGCCGGCTTCTTCCAGGCGGCCCATGGCGGCACGCTGTTCCTCGACGAGATCGGCGACCTGCCGCTGGCCATGCAGTCCAAGCTGTTGCGGGTGATCCAGGAGCGGGCGGTGCGGCCGGTCGGCGCGGTGAGCGAGACGCCGTTGAACGTGCGCATCGTCAGCGCCACGCACAAGGATCTGGCCGCGGAGGTCGCCGCCGGCCGCTTCCGGCAGGACCTGTTCTACCGCGTCAACGTGATTCGCATCGAGGTGCCGCCGCTGCGCGATCGGCTGGAAGACCTGGGCGACATCTGCCATGCCTTGCTGGAGCGCATTGCCCGCGATGCCGGGGTCTGGCCCGCCCCACGGCTGGCCGGTGACGCGCTGGCCCGGCTGGCGCGCTACCAGTTCCCGGGCAATGTGCGGGAGCTGGAGAACCTGTTGCACCGCGCGGTGGCCCTGAGCGCGCACGAGGTGATCGAGGCCGACGATCTCGGCCTGCCGGACGCGCTGCTGGGCGAAGCGGGACGCGAGACCGAGTCCCTGCCGCCCCTGCGGGTCGAACCGGGCCCCGCACCAGCGGACGAAGGGGCCGATGTGACCGAACCGCTACCCTGCGACCTGGCCGGCTACCTGGACGAGGTCGAACGGGCCATCCTGGTGCGTGCCTTGCGTCAGCATGGGTTCAACCGCACCGCGGCCGGTGCCAGCCTGGGCCTGTCCCTGCGGCAGATGCGCTACCGCATGGCCCGCCTGGCCATCACCGAGGGCGATGGTGTGCCGGAGCTGGGGCCGCGATGAGTCCGCAGGACCCCCGTGGCCCGGTGGACGAATGGCGGGCCGGCTGGTGGCAGGCGGCGCGCGCCGTGCCATCGCCCAACTTCGGCCCGCGGCCGGCCGGCGTGGCCATTGATCTGGTCGTGCTGCATTCCATCAGCCTGCCTCCTGGCGAGTACGGTGGAGACGCCATCGAGCGCCTGTTCACCAACACGCTGGACTGGTCGGCCCACCCGTACTACGCGGGCATCCGCGGGCTGGAGGTCTCGGCGCACTTCGTGATCCGGCGCGATGGCGCGGTGCTGCAGTTCGTGTCCTGCGACGACCGGGCCTGGCATGCGGGGCGCTCGTCCTGGCTGGGGCGCGAGAACTGCAACGACTTTGCCATCGGCATCGAGCTGGAAGGGCTGGAAGGCGAGCGCTTCGAGCCCGCCCAGTACGCCCAGTTGGCACGTCTCCTGCAAGCGATCGGGCGGGCCTATCCGGTGCGCGCGGTGGCCGGCCATGAGCACGTGGCCCCCGGCCGCAAGCGGGATCCAGGCCCCGGTTTCGACTGGGCCGCGGTGGACGGCGTGGCGGCCGCGCAGGGCTGGGACTTGCCGGCGGGAACCTCCCGGGCCTGAGGGCGCCCGCCCCGAGGGGGCTGCTCTGTGACCGAGGGTTTCACGCTATCGGTAGTGCTTGATGCGTGCAGTGACCCCAGATATAGTGCTCTACCGTGATAAGCTCTCGGCTCGGACATCCTGACATGCAACACCGCGCTGGCGTGGACCTGACCTGCCGCCGTGCCTCTGGCGAGGTGCGCAGAAGGCCCCACCCCTCTGCCCCGCGGTTCATGTCCATCGGGGATCGACGAAGTCGGATCGCCGCCACGGGTTGACCGTTCCGCGGCGAGCTCCTGTTCCAACCCAGACCATTTTTCAGCGACGCTCAGGCGCCGCCGGGGACGCTTTTTCCCTGTGCAGGCCCCGGGCCCCTGACCCAAGTTTTTCTCAGAGGGGAATCCATGCAAGCTGTTGCTTCCAGCACGACCGAATCGATGGTGGTGGCCCGTCCGACCACCGAGCCGGCCACGCCGCGCGATCCCAGCGCCTTCCAGGGCTACCAGATCATTCGCCGCAATGGCGCGGTGGTGTCGTTCGAGCCCAACAAGATCGCGGTCGCGCTGATGAAGGCCTTCCTGGCGGTGCATGGCACCCAGGGGGCGGCTTCGGCGAGCGTGCGGGAGACGGTGGAGGCGCTGACCGACGCCGTGGTGCGCGGGCTGATGCGTTCGCGTCCGGGCGGTGGCACCTTCCACATCGAGGACGTGCAGGACCAGGTGGAACTGGGCCTGATGCGCGGTGGCCACCATGAAGTGGCGCGTGCCTATGTGCTGTACCGCGAGCGTCGCGCGCAGGAGCGGGCCAAGGCCGGGCAGGCCGCCGAAGCGGCGCTGGTGCACACCCTGACCGTGACCGACCGCGGCCAGCGCGTGCCGCTGGACGAAGGCAAGCTGCAGGCCCTGATCGAGTCGGCCTGCGCCAACCTGGGCGCGGATGTGCGCCCCGAGCCCATCCTGGCCGAGACCCGCCGCAACCTGTACGACGGCGTGCCCATCGACGAGGTCTACAAGGCCGCGATCCTGGCCGCCCGCACCCTGATCGAGAAGGAGCCGGCCTACACCCGCGCCACCGCGCGCCTGCTGATGCACACCATCCGCAAGGAGGTCCTCGGCGAAGAAGCGACCCAGGCCGAGATGGCCCAGCGCTATGCCGAGTACTTCCCCAAGTTCATCAAGAAGGGTGTGCAGGCCGAACTGCTGGACGAGAAGCTGATGCAGTTCGACCTGGCCAAGCTGGGCGCCGCGCTGCAGGCCGACCGTGACCTGCAGTTCGACTACCTGGGCCTGCAGACCCTGTTCGACCGCTACTTCCTGCATGTGGACGAGCAGCGCATCGAGATGCCGCAGGCTTTCTTCATGCGCGTGGCCATGGGCCTGGCCCTGGGCGAGATCGACCGCGAGGCCCGGGCGATCGAGTTCTACAACGTGCTGTCGAGCTTCGACTTCATGTCTTCGACGCCCACGCTGTTCAATGCGGGCACCCGCCGCTCGCAGCTGTCGAGCTGCTACCTGACCACGGTGGCCGACGACCTGGATGGCATCTACGAAGCCCTGAAGGAGAACGCGCTGCTGTCGAAGTTCGCCGGCGGCCTGGGCAACGACTGGACCAATGTGCGCGCGCTGGGCTCCTACATCAAGGGCACCAACGGCAAGAGCCAGGGCGTCGTGCCCTTCCTGAAGGTGGTCAACGACACGGCCGTGGCGGTGAACCAGGGCGGCAAGCGCAAGGGCGCCGTCTGCGCCTACCTGGAGAGCTGGCACCTGGACATCGAGGAGTTCCTGGAGCTGCGCAAGAACACCGGCGACGACCGCCGCCGCACCCACGACATGAACACCGCGAACTGGATTCCGGACCTGTTCATGAAGCGGGTGATCGAGGGCGGTGACTGGACCCTGTTCAGCCCCTCGACCTGCCCGGACCTGCACGACCTGGTGGGCGCCGAGTTCGAGCGCGCCTACACCGCCTACGAGGCCAAGGCCGACCGTGGCGAGATCAAGCTCTTCAAGCGCATGCCGGCCAAGGACCTGTGGCGCAAGATGCTGACCATGCTGTTTGAGACCGGCCATCCCTGGATCACCTTCAAGGATGCCTGCAACGTGCGCTCGCCGCAGCAGCACGTGGGCGTGGTGCACTCGTCCAACCTGTGCACCGAGATCACGCTCAACACCAACGACGACGAGATCGCGGTGTGCAACCTGGGCTCGGTCAACCTGGCCCAGCATCTGAAGGACGGCGTGAGCGGCAAGGAACTCGACCACGAGAAGCTGCAGAAGACCGTGTCCACCGCGATGCGCATGTTGGACAACGTCATCGACATCAACTACTACGCGGTCAAGAAGGCGCGCGACTCCAACCTGCGCCACCGTCCGGTGGGCTTGGGGCTGATGGGCTTCCAGGATGCGCTCTACCAGCTGCGCACCCCCTACGCCAGCCAGGCCGCGGTGGAGTTCGCCGACCGCTCGATGGAAGCCATCTGCTACCACGCCTACTGGGCCTCGTCCGAGCTGGCGGCCGAGCGGGGTCGCTACTCGACCTACCGCGGCTCGCTGTGGGACCGCGGCATCCTGCCGATCGACTCGATCGACCTGCTGGCGCAGCAGCGCGGCGGCTATGTGGACGTGGACCGCAGCACGACGCTGGACTGGGATGCCCTGCGCGCCAAGATCGCCCGCGACGGCATGCGCAACAGCAACTGCGTGGCCATCGCCCCGACCGCGACCATCTCCAACATCATCGGTGTGGACGCTTCGATCGAGCCCTGCTTCGGCAACCTGTCGGTCAAGTCCAACCTGTCGGGCGAGTTCACCGTGGTCAACGAGTACCTGGTGCGCGACCTGAAGGCGCTGGGCCTGTGGGACAGCGTGATGGTGATGGACCTCAAGCACTACGACGGCTCGCTGCGCCGCATCGACCGCGTGCCCGAGGAGATCAAGGCGCTCTATGCCACCGCCTTCGAAGTGGAGACGCAGTGGCTGGTCGAGGCCGCGGCCCGTCGCCAGAAGTGGATCGACCAGGCGCAGTCGCTCAACATCTACATGGCCGGTGCCTCGGGCAAGAAGCTCGACGAGACCTACAAGCTGGCCTGGGTGCGTGGCCTGAAGACCACCTACTACCTGCGCACCATGGGTGCGACGCACGCGGAGAAGTCGACCATCTCGGCGGGCTCGCTCAATGCGGTGCCGATGGGCGGTGGCCAGGGAGGCCTGTCGGCGATGGAAGCCGCCGCCGCACAAGCGCAGGCCGCAATGGCCGAGGCCGCGCCGGCCACCGACATCAAGTTCTGCGCGATCGACGACCCGGGCTGCGAGGCCTGCCAGTGAGTCCCGTGTGAAGCGCCGATGGGCCTGGTGCCACAGGCCCATCGGTGATCGCTTCGCGTCCGTTTGTGTTGCGCGAAGGTGGGCACCCTGCTGCAGGGCGATGCAGTGGTGCCACATCGTCGTCGCGCATCTGTCAAGAAGTGCTTGGTGTTCCAACACAACACTCCGATAATTCGCCGCTAAGGAAACACGCCATGCTGGTCTGGGAAGACGACGTTCGTACCCCGCCGACTCCTGCTCAAACGCCCGCGCCCGATGCTCTCGGCAGCGCGCGGACAGCGACCCCCGCGCTCCAGCCTCACAGCTTTGCTGCCCCCGCGTCGACGGCGGCGCAGCCGGCCTTGAATCCTTCCGCTTCCGCGTCGCCCGCCTCGGCCGCAGCCACCACCGCGAGCACCGTGGTGGCGCGCAGCACGCGCCGCGTGAACGTGGCCGACAAGCGCATCATCAACGGCCAGACCGACGTCAACCAACTGGTGCCGTTCAAGTACAAGTGGGCCTGGGAGAAGTACCTCGCCACCTGCGCCAACCACTGGATGCCGCAAGAGATCAACATGTCTCGCGACATCGCGCTGTGGAAAGACCCGAACGGTCTGAGCGAAGACGAGCGTCGCATCATCAAGCGCAACCTCGGCTTCTTCGTGACCGCCGACTCGCTGGCCGCCAACAACATCACGCTGGGCACCTACCGCCACATCACGGCGCCCGAGTGCCGCCAGTTCCTGCTGCGCCAGGCCTTTGAAGAGGCCATCCACACCCACGCCTACCAGTACATCGTGGAGTCGTTGGGCCTGGACGAGAGCGAGATCTTCAACGCCTACCACGAGGTCTCGTCGATCCGTGACAAGGACGAGTTCCTGATCCCGTTCATCGACGCGATCATGAATCCCACCTTCAAGACCGGCACGCCCGAGGCCGACCAGACGTTGCTGCGCTCGCTGATCGTCTTCGCCTGTCTGATGGAAGGCCTGTTCTTCTACGTGGGCTTCACGCAGATCCTGGCGCTGGGCCGCCAGAACAAGATGACCGGGGCTGCCGAGCAGTACCAGTACATCCTGCGCGACGAGTCCATGCACTGCAACTTCGGCATCGACCTGATCAACCAGATCAAGCTTGAGAACCCGCACCTGTGGACGGCCGAGTTCAAGGCCGAAATCCGCGCGCTGTTCGAGAAGGCCGTGGACCTCGAATACCGCTACGCCGAAGACACCATGCCGCGTGGCGTGCTGGGCCTGAACGCCTCGATGTTCAAGGGCTACCTGCGCTACATCGCCAATCGCCGTGCCACCCAGATTGGTCTGGACGCGCTCTTCCCGAACGAGGAAAACCCGTTCCCCTGGATGAGCGAGATGATCGACCTGAAGAAGGAGCGCAACTTTTTCGAGACCCGTGTCATCGAGTACCAATCCGGTGGCGCACTGAGTTGGGATTGATCTGCCGGTCGGTCGGGTGATGTGGCCCGAGACCGCCTGCAGACCGTTCCAGACAGAGAGATCAAGATCCGCAGCGGGTCAACGCGATCGCAGAAGGCGCGTGACCGGCTGCCTCCCCATTCATCGCACCAGGGGAGCCCCCGGACCTCTCCGGGATAACACCGCGGGCGATGGATTGCCGAGCTGTCTCGAGCGGCGCGGTATTTCTGCAACTTGATCAAGGAGTTTGAAATGGCAACTGCGAAGAAGGCGGCTCCGGCCAAGAAGGCCCCGGCCAAGAAGGCCAGCCCGGTCAAGCCGGTGGTGAAGGCCGCCCCGAAGAAGGCGGCCCCGGCGAAGAAGGCGGCGGCTCCGGCCAAGAAGGCGGCTCCGGCGAAGAAGGCGGCGGCTCCGGCCAAGAAGGCGGCCCCGGCGAAGAAGGCGGCGGCTCCGGCCAAGAAGGCGGCCCCGGCGAAGAAGGCGGCGGCTCCGGCCAAGAAGGCGGCCCCGGCGAAGAAGGCGGCGGTTCCGGCCAAGAAGGCGGCCCCGGCGAAGAAGGCGGCGGCTCCGGCCAAGAAGGCTGCGGCGAAGAAGGCTGCGGCCCCGGCCAAGAAGGCGGCTGCCAAGAAGGCTGCGCCGGCCAAGAAGGCTGCAGCGAAGAAGGCGGCCGCCAAGAAAGCGCCTGCCCCTGCGCCCAGCGCTGCGAAAACGGCCCTGAGTCCGACGGCCGCTTGGCCGTTCCCGACCGGCAACAAGCCCTGAGGGGGAACCGGGCAGTTTCTGCCCGGCGTCTCTTCCAGCCCGGCCTGGCCGGGCTTTTTTGTGCCTGTGCGGCGCGCCTTCAGGTTAGGCCGAGGGCGCTGCGGTCGACCGGGTGGTTCTGACCACCGCGGTGGGCGATCTTCAGTGCGCCCAGGCGGTTGCCCAAGGTCACGCACTGGGTCAGTGGCCAGCCTTGTTCCAGGCCGTAGAGCAGGCCACCCCGGAAGGCATCACCGCAGCCGGTGGGGTCGACCACGGCCTCGGCTGCGGAACCGGCCACCCGTTCGCAGTGGCCCTGGATCCACACGTCAGCTCCTTGCTCGCCCAGGGTCACGATCAGACCGCCCAGGTGGGAGCGCGACAGCGCCGCCAGATCCTGCCCGGTGCGGTCGCACAGCATGCGGCCCTCGTAGTCGTTCACGGCGACCCAGCGGGCCCCGGTGATGAATTCGCGCAGTTCGTCGCCGTTGAACATCGGCAGGCCCTGGCCCGGGTCGAACACATAGGGAATGCCGGCCGCGCGCAGATCCCGCGCCCGGCGCAGCATCGCCTCCCGGCCATCCGGGCCGATCAGGGCCAGGCGGATGTCGTCGCGGGCGGGCAGGCCGATCTCGTGGGCCTGCTGCATCGCGCCGGGGTGGAAGGCGGTGATCTGGTTGTTGTCGCGGTCGGTGATGATGATGGCCTGGGCGGTGTAGTTGTCCTGCACCCGCAGCACGCTGCGGGTGTCGATGCCCAGTTCCTCGAAGCGGTTCAGATAGGCTTGACCGTCGTTGCCCAGTGCCGCCAGCACCACCGGCTCGCCGCCGAGCAGACGGAGGGTGTAGGCGATGTTGCCGGCGCAGCCGCCCCATTCGCGCCGCAGCGTGGGCACCAGGAACGACACGTTCAGGATGTGCACCTGGTCGGGCAGGATCTGGTCCGCGAAACGGCCGGGGAAATCGGTGATGGTGTCGAAGGCGAGCGAGCCGCAGACGAGACAGGCCATGGAGTCGGTACCTCGGAGAGGGTGGGAGAAACGGGGCGGTGCCGGCAGTCGACACCGCCCTCAAGGGTAGAACACTTCCAGCGAGTAGCCTGAGACCTTGAGCGGGGCGACGTCCAGCCGCAGCTCGACATGCCAGCTGCCCTGGGCGGGCCAGGGCTGCTCCGAGACTCCCAGGTCGGTGGGCTGGAGCACGCGGCGGGCCAGCACCAGGCCGTCGTCAGAGGTCAGGGTGAGCTCCAGGGCTGGTCGGCGCACGGCCACCGCGGCGCGGTTGCGCAACTCGGCGGTGATCAGCAACTGGCCGTCGACAGGGGTCGACTGCAGCTGGCTGTTGTCGAGCACGATCTGGTCCAGGGCCATGGGTGGGCCGACGACGCAGCCGGCCCAGCGACACAGGCCTTCCAGCACCGGCCGGCTGGCCGGCCAGGTCGAGGTCAACCGGTCTCGCAGCTGCAGCGCCAGCTGGCCCGCCAGCAGCAGTGTCAGCAGAGTGCAGAGCGTCCACGTGGCCAGGCGCCGCAGCGCCGGACGCCGCCACCAGGACGCGTTCGGCTCGGCCTGGCGCAGGAAGCTGGGCACGGCGGCCACTTCAGGCGCCGGCTCCGGGGCGGGCTGCAGCGCCTCCTTTTCCCAGGCGGTGGGCAGGCGGCTGGCGCCGAAGGGGGCGGCCAGGGCGTCGGTGTCCGGGGCGTCGTCCTCGTCGTCTTCCGGAGGCGTCAGCGCGTAGCCCCGCAGGGGCTCGGCGTGGACCGGGGCATCTGCCTCCGGCGCGGGCGGTGGTGGCGGCGGTGGGACGGGCGGCGCCGGAGCCACCGCCGACGGCGGTGGTGCCGGTGTGGGGACCGGCGCAGCGGCTGGAGGGGGGGGCGGCGGATCGGCGGCTGGCGCTGAGGCGATGCGGGACACCGCTGCGATCGGCGCCGGTTCGGGTACCGGTGCGGCGGGCTCCGCTGGCGGGGCAGGGGGCGGCACCGCCGGGGTGGGCGGCGTGGGTTCCGGTGCCGAAGCGGCCGGTGGCGTCAAGCCCGGGGCAGGTGGTGGTGCGGAGGCGCCCAGCTCGAACAGGCTCTCCAGCGCGTTGAACACCTCGTGGCATTGGCCACAGCGGACCCAGCCCTGGGACACCTTGAGCTGGTCCTGGACGACACGGAAAACCGTGCCGCAGGCGGGACAGCGGGTGGCCAGACTCATGTCCGGGATGATGCCATGCCCGCGCGGGTGCCCGCCGTGCTCAGATGCGCTGCGCGCCCATCAGGATCCAGCCGTCCTCGCGGTCGAGCACCTGCAGGGCCACCCAGGGGGCGTAGGCGGCCTGGAGCTCCTCGGCCTGGCGTTCCAGGATGCCGGCCAGGACCAGGTGCCCGCCAGGACGCACGTGGCCGCACAGCAGCGGGGCCAGCAGCTTGAGTGGCGTGGCCAGGATGTTGGCCAGCACCAGCGGGTACTCGCCCTGGGCCAGGTCGGGCAGGCCGGCCTGAAGCCGGACGCCGTTGGCCTGGGCATTCTGGCGGGTGGACTCGACCGCCGCCGGATCGATGTCCACCGCATCCACCGAACGGGCACCGTGCAGCGCCGCACCAATGGCCAGGATGCCCGAGCCGCAGCCATAGTCCAGCACCCGGTCCCAGCCGGCCGACAGCGCCGGGGCCTGCTGGGCGATCCAGCGCAGGCACATGCGGGTGGTGGGGTGGGTGCCGGTGCCGAAGGCCAGACCCGGGTCGAGGTGGATCACCTGGCGGGCCTGGGCGGGCGGTTCGTGCCAGCTCGGCACGATCCAGAAGTGCTCGGTGATGTCCACCGGGGCGAACTGGGATTGCGTCAGGCGCACCCAGTCCTGCTCCACCACCGGTTGCAGTGCCCGCACGCCCAGCCCCTCGGTCCAGTCCTGGGCCAGCAGCAGCGTGGCCGCCTGCGAGGCTTCCGCCTCGGTGTTGAAGAGGGCCGTCAGGGTCGAGCGGTCCCAGCCCGGCCGGGCGGCCGGCATGCCCGGCTCGCCGAACAAGGCCTGTTCGGCGTCGGTGTCGGCATCCGCGTCCTCGACCGAGACGGAGAGCGCCTCCAGCTCGTTCATCAGGGCTTCGGACACCGGCTCGACCAGCGTTTCCGGGGCGCTCAGCACCAGTTCGTACATTGCCACGTCAGCGTCCTGTTGCGATCAGCGGTCGTGGTGCGACAGCCAGCTTTCCAGGTAATGGATGCTGGTGCCGCCCTGGATGAACTTGGCATCGGCCATCAGCTCGCGGTGCAGCGGGATGTTGGTCTTGATGCCTTCCACCACGGTCTCGTTGAGCGCCATGCGCATGCGGGCCAGGGCCTGCTCACGGGTGTCCCCGTGCACGATGATCTTGCCGATCATCGAGTCGTAGTTGGATGGCACGAAATAGTTGGTGTAGACGTGGGAATCCACCCGCACGCCGGGGCCGCCAGGCGGATGCCACATCGTGATCCGGCCGGGCGAGGGCAGGAACTTGTACGGGTCCTCGGCATTGATCCGGCACTCGATGGCGTGGCCGCGCAGCTGGATCTGGCGTTGGGTGAACGGCAGCTTCTCGCCCGCGGCAATGCGGATCTGCTGCTGCACGATGTCGATGCCCGTCACCAGTTCCGTCACCGGGTGTTCCACCTGCACGCGGGTGTTCATCTCGATGAAGTAGAACTCGCCGTTCTCGTACAGGAACTCGAAGGTGCCCGCGCCGCGGTAGCCCATCTTCTTGCAGGCGGCAGCGCAGCGGTCGCCCACCTTTTCGATCACGCGGCGGGGGATGCCGGGGGCTGGCGCTTCCTCGATGATCTTCTGGTTGCGGCGCTGCATCGAGCAGTCGCGCTCGCCCAGCCAGACGGCGTTGCGGAAGGAATCGGCCAGCACCTGGATCTCCACGTGGCGTGGGTTCTCCAGGAACTTCTCCATGTAGACGGCCGGATTGCCAAAGGCCGCACCGGCCTCGGTGCGGGTCATCTGCACCGCATTGACCAGCGCCGCCTCGGTGTGGACCACGCGCATGCCGCGGCCGCCACCGCCGCCGGAGGCCTTGATGATCACCGGGTAACCGACCGAGCGGGCGATGCGGATGATCTCCTTGGGGTCCTCGGGCAGCACGCCTTCGGAGCCCGGCACGCAGGGCACGCCGGCCTTGATCATTGCCTGCTTGGCCGACACCTTGTCGCCCATCATGCGGATCGACTCGGGCGTCGGGCCGATGAAGGTGAAACCGCTCTGCTCGACGCGCTCGGCGAAGTCGGCGTTCTCGGACAGGAAGCCGTAGCCCGGGTGGATGGCCTCGGCATCGGTCACCTCGGCCGTCGAGATGATCGCCGGCATGTTGAGGTAACTCTGCGCCGAAGGGGCCGGGCCGATGCAGACGGCTTCATCGGCCAGCCGGACGTACTTCGCCTCGCGGTCGGCCTCGGAATAGACCACCACCGATTTGATGCCCATCTCCTGGCAGGCGCGCTGGATGCGCAGGGCGATCTCGCCCCGGTTCGCGATCAGGATTTTCTTGAACATGGTGGTCCGATCAGTCGATGACGAACAGCGGCTGACCAAACTCCACCGCCTGGCCGTTCTCGACCAGGACTTCACGGATCGTGCCGGCAACTTCGGCTTCGATCTCGTTCATGATCTTCATCGCTTCGATGATGCACAGCGCGTCACCCACCTTGACGGCGGTGCCCACTTCCACGAAGGGCTTGCCGCCCGGGGTGGACGAGGCGTAGAAGGTGCCGACCATCGGCGACTTGACCAGCGTGCCGGTGGGTTCGGCCGGCGCGGCAGGTTCGGCCGGCGGCAGCGCTGCCGGTGCCGCCGCGGGGGCGGCCATCGGCCCGGCGGCGGGCATGGTCATCATCGGCGCCGCTGCGTAGGTGGCGCCACCCGACTTGACGATGCGCACCTTGCCTTCGTTTTCCGTGATCTCAAGTTCGGCGATGTTGGACTCCGAGACCAGGTCGATCAGAGTCTTGAGCTTGCGCAGGTCCATGAAAAGCAGTGCTCCTGTCGATGGGACGTGGTGCCTGCCCGGGTGGGGCAGGTCGGAAACACGAACGCGGCCCGGAGGCTTGATCCGGAGGCGCGTGTGCAGGTGAAGCCACCTGAAGTCCCGGCATTATGCGGAAACAGACAACATCTGCCAGCATTGCTCCCTATCTTGAACTGGGGGTTCGCTGGCGCACTGTCGCTGCAAGAAGCAGGCATTGTCGCACTTTGCAGGCAGGATTGCCGATGATCGCTCTGTCATGGCTCAAGTTGAGCCCGACTGCCGGTGAACTCGCCGGCGGCCCAATGGCATCGCCGCCCAGGGTTCCGCAGCGGGGCGATGGCCGGGCCGATCACTCAGGCCTGGGGCAGCCACCGGGCCAGTTCGTCGGCGTTGGTGGCACCGAGTTTGCGCCAGATGACTTCATTTCGTGCGGAGATCAGCAGGCTGAACGGCAAACCTCCGGTCGGATTGCCCAGCGGTCGCATCATGGCCAAGCCGGCCGGCCCCAGCACGCCCACAGGATAGCGCACCGGGGTGCGGGCCAGAAAGCCGGCCACCGCATCGGCGCCATCCAGGGCCAAGCCCAGCACCTGCACCCCGGGCCAGCGGCCGGCCGCAGCGTCCAGCACTGGCAGTTCGTGCACGCAGGGCGGGCACCAAGTGGCCCAGAAGTTCACCAGCAAAGGCCGTTCCCGCCATTGGTCTGGCGCCAGCGCGGGGTGCCCGGGCGGCACGGGCCAGGCCTTGTTCCGCAGCCCGGCCAGCAGCGCGGCGGCGTCTTCATCGCCCCGTGGGGGGCGGGACGACCACCACAGCGCGGCGGCGGCGCCGGCCCCGCCGGCCAGCGCTGCGGTCAGCCAGGTGCGTCGGCGGAGCGTCATGCAGTGGCCCCGTCCAGCAGGCGGCGCAGGGCGGGGGCGTCACCCCGCCAGGTTCGGCCCCGGCTGTCCGGGCGCAGGGCGCCCCGCAGTTCGTCGTGGTCGTGCACCACGAAGTGCAGCGTCACCGGCTCGGGCAGGTCGCGGCTGCGGTCCACCGTGCTCAGGATCACCGTGTCGGGGTCGTCGCTGCCGCTGTCGAAGTCCAGTCCCTGGTTCAGGAAGGCGATCTCGGCACTCTTGGGGTCGTCGCAGTAGAGGTCGATCACGATGTTGGACAGTTGGGTGGCGGTGCCGCGCCAGACTGCCCCGCCCAGATGCGGGCGGAAATCGGCCAGCCGCTCCATCCAGCGCAGGGCGACGTTGCGCAGGGCGAGCAGTTCGGCGGGCTGGGTGTCGGCGCAGAACACGGCCAGGTACTCCCGCACCGCGTCCTCCACCTCCTCGTTGCTGGGCAGCTCACCCTGCCGGCCGCCGCGGCGGCCCAGATCCCGGGCGGCCTTGCGCTTGGCGGCGGGGTACTCCAGCCCCTCGTCCACCACCAGCCGGGCGGCGGCCGCGGCAATCTCCAGGCTCAAGCCAGTCGCCATGCTGTCCTCCTAGGGCAGGTCCACCGCGCCCATCCGGCCCTGGATGATGGCTGAACGGCCGCTGACGTAGGCCGAACCGGGGTTTTTCTCAAAGCGCTTGGGGGCGGGCAGCATCACGGCCAGCCGGGCCGCTGCCGCCGGAGACAGCCGCGCGGCATCCACATGGAAATAGTGGTGTGCGGCGGCTTCAGCGCCGAACACGCCTTCACCCCATTCCACGCTGTTGAGGTAGATGGTCAGGATGCGTTTCTTGCCCAGCACGCCTTCGAGCATGTAGGTGATGACCGCTTCCTGGGCCTTGCGCAGCACATGGCGCTCGCCCGACAGGAACAGGTTCTTCGCCAGCTGCTGGCTGATGGTGGAGCCGCCCACCACCTTGGCCACCGCCTCGCGGGCCGGCTTGGCCGGGGCGGTCTTGGCGGCCTTGCCGGGCTTGTCTTGGCGGTGGCTCTGGCGGGCCAGGCGTTCGTTCTGTCGGTCGGCCCGGGCCTGGGCCTTCTGGTTGCGTTGCCAGGCCCCCTCGATCGCGTCCCACTCAATGCCGCTGTGCTCGGTGAAGCCGGCGTCCTCGCTGGCGATCACCGCCCGCTTGAGCGAGGGGGCGATCCGCTCGTCCGGCACCCATTCCTGGGCCCAGACGATCTGGTGCTGCTCGGTCAGCAGGCGCCAGGCCTCGCTGCGCTGGAAGGTGGTGGACTGCGGGTCGACGATCAGCATCAGGGCGATGCGCAGCAGGAAATACAGCTGCAGAGCCAGTGCGCACAAGAGCAGCAGGGCCGCGACCCGGCCCAGACGAAGGCCAAGCTTCATGTCAGTGGGCCCCTGCGTCGATGTCGGCGCGCAGCGCCGCCAGCACGGCGGCGGTGGGGGGGCGCACGCCGCGCCACCAGGCGAAGGACTCGGCCGCCTGTTCCACCAGCATGCCCAGGCCGTCCCGGCCGAGGGCACCCTGGCCGGCCGCCCAGTCCAGGAAGGGGCGGGCGGCCGGGCCGTACATCAGGTCCAGGGCCAGGCAGCCGGGCCGGAGCACCGAGGCGCCCACCGGCACCGCGCCGCCGCCCAGGCTGCTGGCAGTGGCGTTGAGCACCACATCGAAGGCGGCGCCCGGCGCGCTCAGCAGCGCGGTGCGCAGCGCGCTGCCGTGGCGGGCGGCCACCGCGGCGTGGCGCTCGGCCAGGGCCCGGGCCTTGTCGACGCTGCGGTTGGCGATGACCAATTCGGCAGGGCCTTCGGCCAGCAGCGGCCCCAGCACACCGGCGGCCGCGCCGCCGGCGCCCAGCAGCAGCACCCGTCGGCCAGCCAGCGGCACGCCGGCATTGACCACGATGTCGCGCACCAGGCCCACGCCGTCGGTGTTGTCGGCCAGCCAGCGCCCGCCTTCGCGCTTGAGGGTGTTGACGGCGCCGGCCAGTTCGGCCCGCTCGCTGCGTTCGGCGGCGGCGGTGAAGGCTTCGAACTTGAAGGGCACCGTGATGTTGCAGCCGCGGCCGCCTTCGCGGGCGAACTCGGCCAGGGTGTCGGCAAAGCCGTCCAGCGGCGCCAGCCGCCGTTCGTAGTGCAGGCGCTGGCCAGTGGCGGTGGCAAAGGCCGTGTGGATGGCGGGGGAGCGGCTGTGGGCCACCGGGTGGCCAATCACCGCATACAGATCAGAAGCGACAGAAGACTCGGACATGGGCCGGAATCAGGGGCATCAGGGATGGGCTGGGCCTTCGGCCGTGGCCTCAAAGCCCTCGGTGCGGGTGAAGCGAAAGCGCGAAGTCACGACGATCTGGTCGGCCTGCCTGCGCATCGCGTCGGTGAAGTTGCCGAAGGGGGCGGCGGCACGGACGATCGCCACGGCCCGGCGGTCCAGCAGCTTGGATTGGGACGGCTGGATCACGTCGGCCTCGATCACGCGCCCGCGGGCGTCGATCGTGATGTTCATGATCAGCTCGCCATAGAGCTTCTGGCCCTGGGCCTGCGGGAAGTCGCGCGTGCCGCGGTCCTCGATCCGGCGCCGCAGCTGGTCGTAATAGATCGCGTAGACCTGCCCCTGGGTGGCCGGGCTGATGTAGCGCTTGCGCGGCCGGGCGTTCTCTTCGTTGATCCGCTTCTCGATCTCGGCCAGCAGCTGCAGCATCTGGCGGCGGCGCTCCTCGCGTTCGGCATCCTGGGCCGACTGGATCGGCCGGGTCGGGTCCGCGGGGGGCAGCAGGGCCAGTTCGCGCCGGACGGCGGTCAACAGCTGCTGCTGCTGGGCCTGCATCTGCTGGATCTGCGCCTGGGCCGCATCCGGATCCTCGCCCAGGGCGCTGAACTCCGACGGTGGCAGGGGCGAGGTGGCCCGTCCCTTGTCCATGTTGCCGCCACCGGCCAGATCGGCCTGGGCGATGGCCTGGGCCTTGACCGGCTTCTCGTCGGAGCGGGCATTGACCAGGATGACTTCCAGCGGCGTGTCCTCGAACACCCGGTTGAAGCGCTCCGGGTCGACGAAGCGCACCGTCAGCAGCACGGCGTGCAAGGCCACCGAGACCAGCAGCATGCTCTGCAGCAGCGTCGGGGGCCAGGGCAGCTTGGGCAGGCGCATGGTGGGTGCGAGTCAGGTCAGGCCGCAGGGGCGGGCGGGGCGTCCTCGGCAGCCTCGTCGAGGTTGATCGCCAGGGTGAGACCGGCGGCCGGGGCGTCCTCCTCGCCTTCGTCGGCCTCGCCTTCAGCGGCCGGCGCCTCGTCCAGGCGGCTGAGCAGGTTGGCGTGCAGCTCCAGCGTCAGCAGGTCCATGCCGGTCACGCGCACCCGCACGCGGGTGCCGCGCAGGAGGCTCTCGGTGCCCAGGGCGCGGAAGACCAGCGGCAGCGTGTCGGCCCGCACCAGGCCGTCCTTCAGCACGGCAGCATCCAGCTCGGTCACGCCCTGCTGCTCGATCCAGCGCAGCGTCCAGAAGCGCTCAATGGCGGACTGGAAGCCGTTGTAGGCCGCGTAGGCGCCGTCAAAGCCCGAGATGACCGAGAACAGCGTCGCGTCCTTGGGCTTGAAGGGGGCGGCCAGCGCCGCGGTGCGGCCATGGCGGGCGCAGGCGATGATCTGCCACTGGTTGACCAGGTCCACATAGCGGCGCAACGGCGAGGTGGCCCAGGTGTACTGCGCCACGCCCATGCCGGCGTGCGGCAGCGCCTTGGTGCCCATGCGCACCTTCACCCCGGGCGCCAGACTGGCCTGGCTGCGGTAGATGCCGGGCACGCCCAGTTCGGCCAGCCAGCCGCCCCAGGTGCTGTTGGCCAGGATCATCGCCTCGGAGACGATCAGGTCCAGCGGGGCGCCGCGCCGGCGTTCGCTGATGCGCACCGTTTCGCTGCCCTCGGGCTCGCCGTCGTTGCCATCCAGGCGGAAGTTGTAGTCCGGCCGGTTGAAGTTCTCAGGCTTGCCGCGCACGACCTCACGCGCCGCCTTGAGCTGGCGCGCCAGGCGGAAGCAGAAGGCCATCTCGGCGGCGAAGGGGTAGTCGGCCACGGCCTCGCCAGTCAGTGTGGCCTCGGTGATCACCTCGTCGAGCTGGTCGTGGCGCAGGTTGGCCGCGATGGGCACCCGCTCCAGCCGGGTCTCGCTCTTCTTGACGGTCAGCGTGGCTTCGTCCAGCGTCACGTACAGGCTGACGGCCGGGCAGTCCCGGCCCTCGTCCAGGGTGTAGGCCTGCACCACCGCGTCGGGCAGCATGGTCAGCTTCCAGCCGGGCATGTAGACGGTGGACAGGCGCTCGCGCGCCACCTTGTCGACCGGTGAATCGGGCAACACGGCCAGGCCTGGCGCGGCGATGTGCACGCCGAACACCACCTCGCCCGAGCCCAGGCCCGTGACCGACAGCGCGTCGTCGATTTCGGTGGTCTGCGAGTCGTCGATCGAGAAGGCCTGCACCGCGGCCAGGGGCAGTTCGTCGGCGATGGCCGGTGCCTCCAGCGGCGGGAAGCCGGTGCCCTTGGGGAACTGCTCGAACAGAAAGCGCCGCCAGTGGAACTGGTAGGGGCTGGTGATCGCGCCAGCGTCCTTCAGCAGGTCCAGCGGGGCACGCTGGCTGTGCTTGGCGGCTTCGACCACGGCCTTGTATTCGGGCGCGTTCTTGTCGGGCTTGAACAGGATCTTGTAGAGCTGCTCGCGCACCGGGGCCGGGCACTGGCCGGCCACCAGTTCGGCGGCCCAGGCCTCGATCTGCGCGGCCACCTGCTTCTTGCGCTCGATGGCCAGCAGGGCGGCCTTGATGGTCTCCTCCGGCGCCTTCTTGAACTGGCCCTTGCCGGCGCGGCGGAAGTAGTGCGGCGCCTCGAACAGGCGGAACAGCGCGGCGGCCTGCAGTTCTGGCCCGGCTGAGGCGCTGAAATAGTCGCGTGCCAGGTCGGCAAAGCCGAACTCGCCCTCGGGGGCGAATTCCCAGGCCAGGTCGAGGTCGATCTCACCGGCCTTGGCCTGTGCGGCCGCGATCAACTCTGCCGGCTGCGGCTTGTCGAAGCGCAGCAGCACGTTGGCATTCTTCACTTTGACGCGCTTGCCCGAATCGAGCTCGATCTGCATCGAGCTGTCGGCCTCGGACATCACACGGCCGGCCAAGAATTTGCCGGCATCATCGAACAGGGCGTACATCACCGCCGGATTGTCGCCGAAGGCTGGGCTGCGCCGTCAGAAGACCGGGCCGTCCAGGCCCAGCGAACGCACCATGTAGGCCTGCGGCAACTCGAAGTCGCTCAGCGCATGGTCGCCGCCTTCGATCAGCAGCCAGGGGGCGCCCTGGTAGCGCGCGCGCATCTCGCGCCAGTCCAGCACCTCGTCGCCCGTGGCGATGACGGGGTAGTAGCGCTCCGGCCGGGAGAGTCGCCTGGGCGTCATTGCCTGCAGTTCGCCGATGAACTCCTCGCGGAAGTAGAAGCGGTCCTCCGGGTGGTGCCAGGCCGTCTGCTCGCCGATGTGGCGGGCCAGATCCCGCGCCGGGTTGACCGCGGGGTTGAACAGCACGGCGGGGCAGCCCAGGCGCTCGGCCAGCACGGTGGCATAAAAGCCGCCCAATGAACTGCCGACGATGGCGGTGCGGTCCTGCGGCCAGTCGGCCAGCAGCGACAGCGCCAGATCGATGGCCTCACGGGGGGACGGTGGCAACTGCGGGCAGCTGAACACCAGGTCCGGGCGATGGGCTTGCAGCCACGCTGCCACCTCGCGCGCCTTCACCGAGCGGGGCGACGAGCGAAAGCCGTGCAGGTACAGCAGGTGGGTGGGAACCATGGGATGAGTGTAGGGGGATCTTGAGGTACAAGAACGACCTGATCCCGCGCGGCCTCATCCCGGTCGTTGCGGCTTTTCTGTGCCCGACCGGGGCGCAGCCCATTCCTCCTTCATTGAGCACATGCGTTCATCTTCTCCCCGCGCCGCCGTGGCGGCCCTGACCCTCTTCCGACCGGTGCCCGTCCTGCTGGCGGTCGCGGCGCTGGGGCTGTCGATGGCTTCGGTTCACGCCCAGCCTGGCACCCCCGAAGCGGCGGCCAGCGCACCGGCCGCACCGGCCAAGCCCGATCCGTCGGCGCCCAAGCCCTTCGACGAGGTGGTGAAGGATGCGCAGCGTGTGGACGGCTTCTTCCCCGTCTGGCGCAAGGACGAGAAGGTGTGGCTGGAGATCCCGGCCGAGCGCATCGGCCAGCCCTTTCTGTTGACGGCCGCCATCAACCAATCGCTGGGCGAGCGGGGCCTGTACGCCAGCCAGATGGGGCCGGACTGGACGGTGGCCTTCCGGCAGGTGGGCAGGCAGATGCAGTTGGTGGCGCTGAACATGGCCTACCGGCCGGGCGCGGACAAGCCGTCCCAGACGGCCGTGCGGCAGGCCTTTGCGGAGAGCCTGCTGGGCGCTGCACCGGTGGCCAGTGCGCCGCATCCGCAACGCAAGAGCGTGTTGATCGACGCCAGTTTTCTGCTGGCCGATCTGGTGGGCTATTCCACCCAGCTGGAGGCCGCCTTCCGCCTGCCGTATGGCCTGGCGCGGGGGGAGTCGTTCTTTGAATCGGCCCGGGCCGATGCCGGGCTGACCACGCTGAACGCCCGCCTGCTGTTCGCCACGCCGCGCCTGCCGGCCCCGCCCCTGATGCCGACGCCGGTGCCCACCCCGCCGCCGCCCGAGACCACGCCCGACCCGCGCAGCTTCTTCGTCGGCGTGACCTACAGCCTGGCCAAGCTGCCTGAGCAGCCGATGGCACCGCGCCTGGCCGATCCGCGCCTGGGCTTTTTCACCCAGGACTTCACAGACTTCAGCGCCGACCTGAAGCCCAACCAGCGGGTGCACTACATCGACCGCTGGCGTCTGGAGAAGAAGGACCCGTCCGCGGCGCTGTCCGAGCCGGTCAAGCCGATCACCTACTGGTTGGACAAGAACATCCCCGAGCGCTACCGCGCGACGATCGCCGCCGGCATCCTGGAGTGGAACAAGGCCTTCGAGAAGATCGGCTTCAAGAACGCGATCGTGGTGCAGCAGCAGTCGGACGACGCTGACTTCGACACCCTGGACGCCGACCATGCCTCGATCCGCTGGTTCGTGGGCTCGGACGTCGGCTTCGCCCGCGGTCCGAGCAAGGCCGATCCGCGCAGCGGCCAGATCCTGGACGCTGACATCGCGATGAGCGATGTGTTCGCCCGCGGCGCACGGCGGGTGTTCTCGGAAGACACGACGGCGGCCCGCGCGCTGGCTGCCGCGCAGGCGGTGCAGGTGCGCCTTGGCGGCAGCCGGGCCGAGGCCGAGCACTGCGATTACGCCCACGAGGCGGTCGACCAGATGGGCTTCGCGCTGGATCTGCTGGAGGCCCGTGGCGACGTCGCCCCCGACAGCCCCGAGGCCGAGGCCTTCGTGCAGGCGGTGATCAAGGACGTGATCATGCACGAGGTGGGTCACACGCTGGGGTTGAAGCACAACTTCAAGGCCTCCACCACCGTGAGCCGGGACCAGCTCAAGGACAAGACCTGGACGGCGGCGCACGGCATCTCGGGCTCGGTGATGGACTACAACGCCTACAACCTGCCGCTGCGGGGTGAGGTCGCGTCCTCGATCACCAACACCACGCTGGGCCCTTATGACTACTGGGCCATCGAGTACGCCTACACGCCGCTGGCGCCGGCCCAGGAGGCCGAGGCCCTGGGCCGCATCGCCAGCCGCAGCACCGAGCCGGCGCTGGCCTATGCCGATGACGCGGACGCCGAAGGCGGGCCGGTGGGCGGCCTGGATCCGCTGGCCAACCGTTTCGACCTGGGCGACGACCCGCTGGCCTGGTACAGCCGCCGCATGACCTTGTCGCGCGAGCTCTGGACCCGGGTGCAGGCGCGTGGCGCGCAGCGCGGCGACGACCCGCTGCGCGCGCGCCGGGTGCTGCTGAGCGGCTTCCGCCAGCTGCGCAACATGCCCGAGATGGTGGCCAAGTACGTGGGCGGCATGCAGACGGTGCGCGACCTGCCCGGCACGACCGGCCGGCCGGCCTACCAGCCGGTGGCCCCGGCGCTGCAACGCCAGGCCCTGCAGATGCTGGCCCGGGACATCTTCAGCGTGGACAGCTTCAGCTTCCGGCCGGAGTTCCTTGCCACCCTGGCCCCCGATTACAACGAGTGGGAGCGGGCCAAGCCGGTGAGCATCCCGTCCATCGTGCTGCAGTTGCAGACCCAGGCGCTGGACAAGCTGATGTCGGCCGGCACCGCGCAGCGCCTGCTGGACCTGCCCAGCTACCTGAGCGCCGCACAGCGCAAGGGCGCGCTGTCGCTGGATGAGGTCTATGGCACGCTGCAGTCCACCGTCTGGAGCGAGCTGCAGAGCGGCCGCGAGATCGACCCGATGCGGCGCAACCTGCAGCGCGCCCAGCTGCAGCGCGTGGTGGCCATCCTGACCAAGGGGGGCGGCAAGCTGCCGGCCGACGCGGTCAGCCTGGTGCGCTGGCACGCGGTAAAGCTGCAGGCCCAGCTCAAGGTGGCGGTGGCGCGTGGCCAGCTGTCGGTCGAGACCCGGGCCCATCTGGCCGAGAGCCTGAGTGGCCTGACCGAGGCGCTGCGTGCGCCGATGAGCCGCAGCTGACGCGCGGGGCGTGCGCCGGCCCGCTGGGGCCGGCGGCGCCGACTCAGGTGGCGGAAGGTGGTGCCGCCAGCGCGGCCAGCAGCTTGTCGTGGATGCCGCCGAAGCCGCCGTTGCTCATGCACAGCACATGGTCGCCGGGGCGGGCGGCCTTCACGATGGCCTGCACCATCGCGTCGATGCTGTCGCAGACCTGGGCCTGCTTGCCCAGCGGGGACAGGGCTTCGCGGGCATCCCAGCTCAGGCCGCCGCTGTGGCAGAAGACCAGGTCGGCCTCTTCCAGTGCCCAAGGCAGCTGGGCCTTCATCGTGCCCAGCTTCATCGTGTTGCTGCGGGGCTCGAAGGCGGCCAGGATGCGCTGGTCCAGCCCCACCCGGCGGCGCAGGCCATCCAGCGTGGTGCGGATGGCGGTGGGGTGGTGGGCGAAGTCGTCATAGACCTTCACGCCACCGGCCTCGCCGCGCAGCTCCAGTCGGCGGCGCACGCTCTGGAAGCGGGCCAGTGCGGCGGCCGAGACCTCCGGGGCCACGCCCAGGTGCTCGGCCGCGGCGATCGTGGCCAGGGCGTTGAGCTGGTTGTGCTCGCCCAGCAGGCCCCACTCCACGCGGGCGATCTTCATCGCGCCGCGCAGCACGTCGAAGGCATGGGGCTCGCCACGTGCGCGCAGGGTGCCAGGTTCCTCCTTGCGGGCGCCGAAGCGTTGCACCTGGCTCCAGCAGCCACGGTTGAGCACCCGCTGCAGCGCTTCTTCCCGCGCATTCACCACCAGGCAGCCGGTGGAGGGCACGGTGCGCACCAGGTGGTGGAACTGGGTCTCGATCGCGGCCAGGTCCGGGAAGATGTCGGCGTGGTCGTACTCGAGGTTGTTCAGGATCGCGGTGCGCGGCCGGTAGTGGACGAACTTGCTGCGCTTGTCGAAGAAGGCG
The DNA here is from genome assembly GCF_020387415.1 of Ideonella benzenivorans. Lineage (GTDB taxonomy): Bacteria > Pseudomonadota > Gammaproteobacteria > Burkholderiales > Burkholderiaceae_C > Ideonella > Ideonella benzenivorans. The sequence goes on from NZ_JAGWCB010000020.1 coordinate 357,958, forward strand.
GTGTCGTATTCATCGGCCTCGATGACGAAGGCCTTGCCTTGGCCCAGCCGGGCCGAGACGCCGAAGTTCTCCGGCACGCCACCGACCAGGAAGCCAGGCTGCAGGCCGGCGTCTTCCAGCACCCAGGCCAGCATGGCGGTGGTGGTCGTCTTGCCGTGCGTGCCGGCCACCGCCAGCACATGCCGGCCCTGCAGCACATGCTCGGCCAGCCACTGCGGGCCGCTGGTGTAGGGCAGGCCCGCGTCCAGGATGGCTTCCATCAGCGGGTTGCCGCGGCTCACGACGTTGCCGACCACGAACAGGTCCGGCTTCAGCGCGAGCTGGTCGGGGCCGTAGCCTTCGATCAGCTCGATGCCCAGCGCCCGCAGCTGGTCGCTCATCGGCGGATAGACGTTGGCATCGCAGCCGGTGACGGTGTGGCCGGCTTCGCGGGCCAGGGCCGCCAGGCCGCCCATGAAGGTGCCGCAGATGCCCAGGATGTGAATGTGCATGGCAGGAAGGAAATGGCGCCGGCGCAGCGGCGCCAGCGCGGGTTCAGCAGGTGAAGCTCTGTCGGCCGGCCCACTCGTCGCCAGGGACGAGGGTGATGGGCTCGCGCACGCAGGCGGCCTCGACGCAGAGCATGTGCTGCCAGTCGTCGGCGGGCATGTCGCTGAGGGCCGCGGCCCCCTCGGGTCCGGGGTTCCAGACCACGGTGTCCTCGAAATCGGTCAGGCCGATCCGGAGTCTGCGGCCCAGTTCGCGCAGGATCAGCTGGCGCGGGACCTGATGGTAGACACGGTCGATGGCGCCGATCACCGCGGTGACATCCCCCCATTGGTCGGCTTCGGTGCCCAGCAGGGCGTCTTCGTAGTGGCAACCCTGCAGGCCTTCGAGCTGGGCCTTCTCGACGTTCTGGCAGCGCAGGTAGGTGTGCAGCGCGGTGTTGAAGTCGAAGGGGGTGTCGCCGGTGTTGGTGATGGCGAGTTCCAGGTCCAGATCGCGGCCGGACACGCTCACCGTCAGCTCGGCCGTGAAGCCATGCGGCCAGTGGGCGCGGGTGGCCATGTCGTCGGTGAAACGCAGCGTGGCCAGCGCATGTTCGCCCCGCACCACCGATTGCACCGGCGTCCAGCTGCGGGTGCGCACCAAGCCGTGGCGCGGCAGCGGGCCGCGTTCGTTGAACTGCGGGAAGATCACCGGCACGCCGCCCCGCACCGAGGCGCCCACGCCGTAGCGGGCGGTGGGGGAGAGGTAGAGCTGCTCCTCGCCGCCGGCCGGGATCCAGGACACCAGATGCGCGCCATGCAGCAACACCGTGGCCCGCGCGCCGTCGGGCGCGCGCAGCGCGACGGCCGGCTGGCCGCGGAACTCGGTGAGTCGGATGTCGTTCATGCCTCGGCCAGTGCCGCGCGTGCAGCGGCGATCGTGGCGTCCAGATCGGCATCGCTCAGCGCGGCGCTGGTGAAGCCGGCTTCGTACAGGGCCGGCGCCAGGTAGACGCCGCGGTTGAGCATGCCGTGGAAGAAGCGGTTGAAGCGGGCTTGGTCGCTGGCCATCACCTGGCCGTAGTTTTGCGGCAGTTCCGGCGCGAAGAAGAAGCCGAACATGCCGCCCTGGTTGTCGGCGCTGAAAGGCACGCCGGCCTCGGCCGCTGCCGCCTTCAGGCCGTCCATCAGGCGGCGGGTCTTGGCATGCAGGGTGTCGTGGAAGCCGGGCTTGGCGATTTCCTTGAGCGTGGCCAGGCCGCAGGCGGTGGCCACCGGATTGCCCGAGAGCGTGCCGGCCTGGTAGACCGGCCCCAGCGGGGCCAGGTTCTGCATGATGCGCCGGCTGCTGGCGAAGGCCGCCAGTGGCATGCCGCCACCGATCACCTTGCCGAACACCGAGATGTCGGGCGTGAAGCCTGGGATGGCCTGGGCGAACAGGCTCTGGGCCGAGCCCAGCGCCACGCGGAAGCCGGTCATCACCTCGTCGAAGATGAACAGCGCGCCGTACTGGTCGCACAGCTCACGGATGCGCTTCACGAAGGGCACGCTGGCGCGCACGAAGTTCATGTTGCCGGCGATCGGCTCGATCATCACGCAGGCGATGTCGTTGCCCTGGGTCTTGAAGGCTTCTTCGATCTGTTCGAGGTTGTTGTACTCCAGCACCAGCGTGTGCTGCACCACCTCGGCCGGCACGCCAGCGCTGGTGGGGTGACCAAAGGTGGCCAGGCCGGAGCCGGCCTTGACCAGCAGCGCATCCGCATGGCCGTGGTAGCAGCCCTCGAACTTGATGATCTTGTTGCGACCGGTGGCGCCCCGCGCCAGGCGGATGGCGCTCATGCCGGCCTCGGTGCCCGAGCTCACCAGACGCACCTGCTCGATGCTGGGCACCAGCGCGATGATGGCCTCGGCCAGTTCGATCTCGCGCTCGGTCGGGGCGCCGAAGCTGAAGCCTTCCTTGGCGGCGGCCAGCACGGCCTCCAGCACGGCGGGGTGGCCGTGGCCCAGGATCATCGGGCCCCAGGAGCCGATGTAGTCGATGTAGCGCTGGCCTTCGGCGTCCCAGATGTAGGCGCCTTCGGCACGGGTGATGAAACGGGGCGTGCCGCCGACGGCGCGGAAGGCGCGCACGGGCGAGTTCACGCCCCCGGGGATGGACTTCTGGGCCCGTTCGAACAGTTGAGCATTAGTGGACACGGCGGCGGCCTCCGGGCGCGGCAGGGGGTTCATCGGGAAAGCTGGGGGCGGATGGGCTGGCCGCGGCGGCCTCGCCATCGGCCGGGGCCTCGGCACCTTCCTCTTCGGGCGGCAGGGCCCAGAAGAAGCGGTCCGGCACCACATGGCCCATGCCGGGCCGGAAGCCGGCGTCCAGGCTCTGGTCCAGGAACTGCAGGGCCTCGCCGGTGGCGGCCTGGATCTCGGCGCCCACGCTCAGCAGGGCAGCCAGCGCAGCCGACAGCGTGTCGCCCGCACCGACGAAGCTGACATCGAACAGCTCGAACTTCTCGCCCGTCAGCGCGCCCTGGGCCGAGGCCAGCACGTTGTCGATGAACTGGCCGGCCTTGGCCGGCAGCATCACACCGGTCACCAGCACATAGCGGGTGCCGTGCTCGGCGGCGGCCACGGCGAGCTCACGCGGTGAGGCCGGGCGTTCCGATTCCCACTCGGGCAGCAGGAAGTCGGTCAGGGTCTTGTGGCTGCCCACCAGCACCTCGGTGGCGGGCAGGATCAGTTCGCGGAAAGCGTCCAGGTAGCTCTGCAGCGCGTCCTCGTCCAGCCAGGACAGGTTGGGCAGGTAGGAGACCAGCGGCAGTTCGGCGTAGTCCGAGAGGATCTCGGCCACCGCGCTGACGTTCTCGGCCGAACCAAGGAAGCCCACCTTGAAGGCGCTGGCGGTGACGTCCTCAAGGATGCTGCGGGCCTGCTCGACGACGGCATCGCCATCGATCTCGTGCTGGTCGAACACCTCGGCGGTGTCGCGCATCAGCAGCGTGGTGACCACCGGCAGCGCGTGCGCACCCATCGCAGCGATGGTGGCCACATCGCCACCCACACCGCCGGCGCCGGTTGGGTCACTGGCGTTGAAGCTCATCACGCAGGCAGGGGATGCCGCGGCGTCCTGCCCGGCCTCGTCGACGGGGGGTGCTTCGGGGGAGGAATCTGGTTTCATGGCGGGGGCCGGGCGGCAGGCTTCACGAGGGATGGGCCGACCGGCTCGGGATCTGAGGAAGAATCTGAACGATGTAGCGCAAGTCTCGACAAATGCTTGCCGTTTCGTCTCGGGCCATCGCTATACTCAGCCGGATTGTAGTGATCTGGCGTGGATACCGTGAGCGAAAACAGAACCTGGATGTGCCTCATCTGCGGATGGATTTACGACGAGGCGGCCGGTGATCCCGAGCATGGCATTGCCCCCGGAACCCATTGGGAAGATGTTCCCATGAACTGGACCTGTCCGGAATGTGGTGCCCGCAAGGAAGATTTCGAAATGGTCCAGATCTGAGCCAGGCTGCCGTGGCAGCCATGGTGCAGTTTCCCCGGGGCCACCGGGGCGACATTCGTTGGGGGGCGTGAAGTGACCGATGAAGGTCTGACGCAGGCAGCGTCGTCCAGCACCCGGGTGCTGGTGATTGACGACAGCAACACCATTCGGCGCAGCGCCGAAATCTTTCTGCGCCAAGGTGGTTACGAAGTGATACTGGCCGAGGATGGTTTCGATGCCTTGGCCAAGGTCAATGATTTCGAGCCCGATCTGATCTTTTGCGACATCCTGATGCCGCGTCTGGATGGTTATCAGACCTGCGCGATCATCAAACGCAATCCCCGTTTTGCCGAGGTGCCGGTCATCATGCTGTCCTCCAAGGACGGCGTGTTCGACAAGGCGCGCGGCCGCATGGTGGGGTCGGACGACTACCTCACCAAGCCCTTCACCAAAGACCAGCTGCTGCAGGCCGTGGCCCATTTCCGGGCGCTGGCCGCGGTGCCGCGGTGAGCGGGGTCACTGGACGTGATCCGGCCAGGGGCCTTCCCGGTGCAGTGCTGTTTTGCAGGGTAGCTTCATGAGCATCCAGAACATCCTTCTCGTCGACGACTCGAAGACTGAGTTGTACTTCCTCTCCGATCTGCTGACCAAGCGGGGCTTCAGCGTGCGCACCGCCGAAAGCGGTGACGAGGCCATGCGTCGCCTCAGCGAGGCCAAGCCCGACCTGATCCTGATGGACGTGGTGATGCCGGGGACCAATGGCTTTCAGCTGACCCGCACCATCACCCGCGATCCGCGCTTTGCCGATGTGCCGGTCATCATGTGCACCAGCAAGGGCCAGGAGACCGACCGGGTCTGGGGGCTGCGTCAGGGCGCGCGCGACTACGTGGTCAAGCCGGTGGACGCCGACGACCTGATGGCCAAGATCCAGGCTCTGGGCTGAGCCGGCGGCCATGTCCAACAAGGAAGCATTGCGCGAACTCCAGGTGCGCCTGGCCAGCCGCCTGCAGGCGGCCCGCGAACGGCCGCGCGAGGCGGGCTGGCTGGCGGTGGAATGCGCCTCGGCGGGCCTGTTGCTGCCGCTGGGGCAGGCCGGCGAGATCCAGTCGTTGCGCGAGGTGACGCCGGTTCCGCATGCCGCGCCCTGGCTGGCCGGGGTGGCCAATGTACGGGGCCAGTTGCATGCCGTGATGGACTTGGCGGTGTTCCTGGGCCTGCGGGAGCCCGGGGCGCCAGCGCGCAGCGGCCAGTTGGTGGTGTTCAACCCGGCCTTGCGCGTGAACTGCGCGCTGCTGATCGACCGCCTGGCGGGGCTGCGCGACACCGAGCAGCTGCAGCGCGTGGCGGGCAATGACGGTCCGCGGCCGGCCTTCGCAGTGCGCCAGTGGCGCGACGCCCAGGGCCGGGTCTGGGACGAACTGGATCTGGCCGCCCTGGTCCAGGATCCGCTCTTTCTGGAGGTGGCCGCGTCCTGACGTGGCCGATCCACCGTGATTCGAGGCATTCCCTGAGAGGATGAGATGAGCCTGCTCGATCAGTTGAAGAACAAGTTTGCCGCCCGTTCGGCGTCGCAGGACGAGGCGCCGCTGGAGGGCGCGGTGGCTGCGCCGGAGGGCGGGGATCCCGAGGTGGATCGGCTGCTCAACCAGATCGATCAGCGCCTGGGGCAGGCCCAGGACGCCGCACCGGCGGCCGACGCGGAAGAGGCCGGCCTGTCCCAGCTGCCGCCGGAGGTCTCGACCTTCGGTGAGGAGAGCACCGGCCTGCCCTTGATCGGCCGCCGTCCGGTCTATGAGCAGCAGCGCCTGCTGCTGACGCTGGTCGGCGCGGGGGCGGCGGTGTTCCTGATCACCGGGGCCCTCTCGCTGGGCTCTGCCAGCCGGCAGGCCAGCCAGCTGACCGCGACCGGTCAGGCTCTGATGCAGTCGCAGCGGCTGGCGAAGTCGGTGTCGCAGGCCCTGGTGGGCAGCCCGGCGGCCTTCCCGGAAGTGCGCGAGAGCGGACAGGTGCTGGCGCACAACCTGCGCGGGCTGGCCAAGGGGGCGGATGACCTGTCGGCCGTCGGGGGCAGTGCCCAGGATGCCGTGACCCCGCTGCTGCCCCTGGTGGACCGGGCCGAGAAGAACGCCGGCATCGTGCTGGCGCAGCAAACGGTGCTGACGCAGGTGGGCCAGGCGCTGCGCCTGATCAACCGGCAGTCGTCCGACCTGCTGGAAACGGCCGAGACCGTGTCCTCGCTGAAGCTGCAGGGCAATGCCTCGCCAGTGGAAATCTCCGCGGTGGGCGAGCTGGTGATGCTGACCCAGCGCATCGGCAAGAGCGCCAACGAATTCCTGACGCTGGAGGGGGTGAGTCCCGAGGCGGTGTTCCTGCTGGGCAAGGACCTGAACTCCTTCCGCGAGATTGCCGATGGCCTGCTGCGTGGCAACGCGGAGCTGCGTCTGCCCGGCACCAAGGATGCCGCCACACGCGAACGGCTGGAACAGCTGATCAAGCAGTACGAGGAAACGCGCGCGCAGGCCACCGCCATTCTGGGCAACCTGCAAGGCCTGGTGGCCGCCCGTGAGGCCCAGAGCGCAATCGTGGCGGACTCGGAACCGCTGCGCAAGGGCCTGGAGCAGGTGCAGCGCAGCCTGGAAGGTCAGGGCGGTTTGAGTGCCGGTTACCTGATCGTGCTGCTGGCGTCGGGGGCGGCCATCCTGGCTGGCGGTGCCGGATTGCTGCGCCTGTTCGTGCGCAACCAGGCCCTGCGGGCCCAGCAGGCGGAAGTGCAGCGGCTGGCCGCCGAGGACCAGGAACGCGAAGCCAAGCGCGTCAACGATGCGAACCAGGCGGCCATTCTGCGCTTGATGAATGAGCTGCAGACGGTGGCTGAAGGCGACCTGACCCAGCAGGCGACCGTGACCGAGGACATCACCGGCGCCATCGCCGACTCGGTGAACTACACGGTGGAAGAGCTGCGCTCCCTGGTGGCCCAGGTGCAGGGCACGGCCGCCCGGGTGACGGAGACCACCCAGCAGGTGGAGCAGACTTCCACCGAACTGCTGGCGGCCTCCACCGAACAGCTGCGCGAGATCCGCGAAACCGGCGAGTCGGTGCTGCAGATGGCGTCCCGCATCAACCAGGTGTCGGCCCAGGCGCAGCAGACGGCCGCGGTGGCCCGGCAGTCGCTGGAAGCGGCGACCTCCGGCCGCAAGGCGGTGGCCGACACGATCGACGGCATGAACACGCTGCGCGAGCAGATCCAGGAAACCTCCAAGCGCATCAAGCGGCTGGGCGAATCCTCGCAGGAGATCGGCGAAATCACCGAGCTGATTTCCGACATTACCGAGCAGACCAACGTGCTGGCGCTGAACGCCGCCATCCAGGCGGCCTCGGCCGGTGAGGCGGGCCGGGGCTTCTCGGTGGTGGCCGAAGAAGTGCAGCGGCTGGCCGAACGCTCGGCCGATGCGACGCGGCAGATTGCCGCGCTGGTGAAGACCATTCAGACCGACACCCAGGACGCGGTGGCCGCCATGGAGCAGTCCACCCAGGGCGTGGTGCAGAACGCGCAGCTGTCCGACGCGGCCGGTGCCGCGCTGGCCGACATCGACCGGGTGACGCGCGAGCTGTCCGAGCTGATCGATGGCATCTCCCACGAAGCACGCAGCGAGGCCGAATCCGCCAACGTGGTGGCGGCCAACATCCAGCACATCTTCGCGGTGACGGAACAGACCGGCGAGGGCACGCGCTCGACCGCCCAGATGGTTCACGACCTCTCGCGTTCTGCCGATGAACTCCGTCAATCGGTGGACCGTTTCAAGATTGCCTGACGTTCTGACGGCAGCACGGTGGCCTGACTGAGCAAAGGAACCCGGCACGACCATGGACTCAACTCACGATCACGAACTGCCGGGAGACCTGAGCGCACTGGCCTGGGTGCAGGACGAGCTGCGGCGCACGCTGGACAACGCCCACAAGTCGCTGCGTCGCCAGCTGCGCAACCAGGAGCTGCAGCCCGCGGACACCGGCCGAGGCCAACCCCATCCCGCCCTGCAGCAGGCCCGTAACCTGATCCATCAGGGGGTGGGGGCGCTGGCGCTGATCGGCCAGGGCGCGGCCGCCCGCGTGTTGCGGGCCAGCGAGCAGCTGGTGCAGCGCCTGGATGCGGACGAGCTCGTCTGCAGTGCCGAGGTCGTGGACGCGATCGAGCGGGCCTCCTTTGCGGTGCTGGATTTCCTGGCCCGGCAGCTGGGGGGACGTTCCGCCTCGGCGCTGGGGCTGTTTCCCCAATACCGGGTTGTGGCCGAGCTGGCCGGGGCCGACCGGGTGCACCCGGCCGATCTGTGGACCGAGACACCGACGCTGACCACGACCGTGGCGACCGCTGGCGCCACGCCGGACCCGCGGGTGCGTCAGGCCATCGAGGCCCGACTGCTGAAGTACCTGCGCAGCGGGGACGCGGCGTCGGCCCGCCGGATGAGCGATGCCTTCGCGCAGCTGGCCGGTCAGACGGCGGGGCGGCTGGGCGAGGCCTGGCAGCTGGCGGCCGCCTTCTTCGAGGCCCAGTCGGTGGGGCTGTTGGTGCCCGACCTGTATGCGAAGCGCCTGGCCTCGCGTCTGCTGGTGCAGTTGCGGGCCGTGGAGCGTGGTGTGCAGGATTGCCCGGACCGCCTGCTGCAAGACCTGATGTTCTTCTGTGCCCGGGCCGGACGTGACCCGGCCAAGGCCCCGCGCCTGGCCGAAGTGGCCACGCGCTTGGCCCTGCCAGCCCTGGCGGAGGAGCGCTACGACGAGAGCCCGTTGGGTCGGTACGACCCGGCGCTGGTGCCGGTGGCGCGGCGGCGCATCGCAGCGCTCAAAGAGACTTGGTCGTCGGTGGCGGCGGGTGAACTGGCCGCGCTGCCGAGCCTGCACGAGCAGACCGCGCAGGTGGCGGAATCGATCCGCCAGATCTACCGCGAGGGCGAACGCCTGGCCCAGGCGTTGCAAGCGGCGACCGACACCGCCGTGGCCTCGGGCCGCGGCCCGGCGCCCGAGCTGGCGATGGAAGTGGCCACCACGCTGCTGTGCCTGGACGCCTCGCTGGACGAGGCCGACCCGGAACACCCCGACCTGCAGGACCGCATCCAGCAGGTGGCCGGGCGGCTGGAAACCGTCTCGGCCGGCCAACCGGCGCCGCCGCTGGAGCCCTGGGTCGAAGCCCTCTACCGGCAGGTGTCGGACCGGCAATCCATGGGCAGCGTGGTGCAGGAACTGCGGGCCACCCTGGCCGAGATCGAGCAGCATCTGGACCGCTTCAACCGCCACCCCGAGGACCGCGAGGTGCTGGCGCCGGTGCCCAACCAGTTCAATGCCATGCGCGGCGTGCTCTCGGTGATGGGGCTGGACCAGGCGGCGCAGGCCGCGCAGCGCATGCGCGATGACGTCCACGCCGTGCTGGCGCAGGAAGCCGAGGCCTCCCATGCGACCGAGCAACTGGCCGACAATCTGGGGGCACTGTCCTTCCTGATCGACATGATGGGGGTGCAGCCCCAGCTGGCGAAGTCGCTGTTCCGCTACGACCCGGAGACCGGGCGCTTTGCGGCGCGCATGGGCCGGGCCAAGGCAGCACCGGCCTCGGCCGAGGTCGAACCGGCCCTGCTGGACCGGGTGCAGTCGCTGGCGCGCAGCGCCGGGCAGGAGACGGTGTCGGCCGAGGACTTGAACCGTCACCTGGAAGGCCTGGCCGACCAGGCCGTGGCGGCCGATCAACCGGCCGTCGCCCAGGCGGTCAGCCAGGCGCGCGAGGCCCTGGCCCAGGCGCCGGACGCCCAGTCCGCCGAGGCCACCCTGGCCGGCGTGGCCCAGACCCTGGCCACCCTGGCCGCACCACCGGCGGCCGCGCCGGTGCCGGCGCCCGCGGTGGCCAGCGACGATGACGACGACATGCGGGAGGTGTTCCTCGAGGAAGCCCGCGAAGTGATCGCCCAGGCCCGCGAGGCGCTCACCCAGTTGGCCGAAGCGCCGCAGGATCTGGACGCGATGACCACCGTGCGTCGGTCCTTCCACACCCTCAAAGGCAGTTCGCGGATGGTGGGCTTGCGCGCCTTTGGCGAAGCCGCCTGGGCCTGTGAGCAGCTCTACAACACGCGGCTGGCCGAGGCCCTGGTGCAGGCGGACGCCGCGCTGCGCGGCTTCACCGGCCGGGCGCTGGATGACCTGGCAGACTGGGTCGACCGTGTGGCCGCCGACCAGGAAGACTCGCCGCGTGGCGAGGCGCTGATCGCCGATGCCCAGGCCCTGCGGACCGGGGGAACACCCGCCGCCACGCCGCCGGTGGAGGAACCCGTGGGTTGGGCGGCGGCCACGCTGCCCTTGCCGGTGCTGGACGAACCGCTGGCCGCGACGGAGGGGGCTTCGGCTCCCGAGACCGCTGCGGAAACCTCCGGCTGGCCCGCCACCAGCTTGGAGGCGATGCCCGACCTGAGCAACGGCGGCGTGGATCTGGCCCTGGACTTGGACCTGGATCTGGGGATGGGCGCGGTTTCGGGGCTGGACCTGAATCTGGATCTGGACCTGAGCGAAGGTGCCCCCTCCGAGCCGGAGACCGCCGTGCCGGCCGAGGGGCGGCCGGCCCTGCTTGACGTGCCCGAGGGGTTGGTGGACCGGGTGGCCATCGGCGCCGCGCCCGAGCCCGTCGCGGTACCAGAGCCTCCGCTGCCCCTGCCGGATGCGTCTGCACCGGACTGGTCCGATACGCAGCTGGAAGAGGCGGCCGCCGAGTCGACGCCGGGGGACGCGCTGCCGCCCGTGGTCAAGGACGAGCCGGTCCATCTGCAGGCCCTGGTGCCGGAGGCGCTGCACGAGCGTGTCCCGTCGGGCGAGCTCCTGGCGCCGTCCGAGGCGCCTGCGTTCTCCGCCGAGGCCGAGGACGATGCCGAACGCTACAAGGTGGTCGGTCCGCTGCGCATCCAGATCGCGCTGTTCAACATCTACCTGAACGAGGCCGACGAACAATCCCGCCGGCTGTCGGTCGAGCTGTCCGAATGGCAGCATGAGCTGGACCGCCCGGTGGGCGAGACGGCGGTGGCCTTGGCGCACTCGCTGGCGGGCAACTCCGCCACCGTGGGTTTCCAGGATCTGTCGGCCCTGGCGCGGCGGCTGGAGCATGCGCTGGAGCGTTCCCAGGCGCGTGGCCGCGGCGAGGCAGCCGAGGCGGCCTTGTACCTGGCGGTGGCCGAGGAAATCCGCCGGCTGCTGCACCAGTTCGCGGCCGGCTTCCTGAAGACCATGCAGCCAGAACTGCTGACGCAGCTGAGCGCGCACGAGCACGACGAAGCCGCACTGGCGGAGCGCCTGGCCGAGCCGGTGCCGCCCTTGGCGGACGTGTCCGAGCCGGACGAGGTCGAGGGGATGCCCGAAGAGACCGACGGGCCGGTGACCTCGTTCGCGTCCCTCAATCCGCTGGGCGAGATGCGTTTCTCGGCGCTGGAAGACGCGCCCTTGGCCGAGCCGGTGCCGGTTCCATCGCCCCATGCGGGTGCGGTGACGCTGCTGGGTGAACAGATCGAGGCGGCCGATGCGATCGACCCGGAGCTGTTCGGCTTCTTCGTCGAAGAAGGGGCCGAGCTGCTGCCGGAACTGACCGCGCAGCTGCGGCAATGGGAGTCCCTGCCCGATCAGGTGGCCCCCGGCGTGGCGGCGATGCGGGCCCTGCACACCTTCAAGGGCGGAGCCCGGCTGGCCGGCGCGATGCGCCTGGGCGAGATGGCCCACCGCCTGGAGACCGCCATCGAGCGGCAGACCGCCCAAAGCCTGGTCGAACCGGCCACGCTGGCCCAGCTCTACCAGGGCGTGGACCAGTTGGCCGAGGAGTTTGAGCGCCTGCGCAGTGGTGACGCCGAGGCCCTGGCGCCCGTGCCCTCGGCGTCGGCCGTGATGCCGGCCGCGGTCGAACCGGCGATGGTGGATTCCCTGGCCGAAGCGCTGGTGGAGGCCGCACCCGAGGCGGTGCCGGTCGCCGCCGAGAGGGTGGCGGGCGGCGCGGCGCCGGAGGCTGCTGCCGAGCCGGCGGTGCGCGTGGACTGGGCCCGTTTCAAGACCCAGGCTCTGCCGGGGGGGGGCCTGACGCCGGTCGAGACGGGGGCGGAGCTGATGGCAGCGGGCAGCGTGCGCGTGCGTGCGCCGCTGTTGGACCGCATGGTGAGCCATGCCGGCGAAGTCGGCATTGCCCGGGCCCGGATGGAGACCGACGTCAACCAGATGCAGGGCAGCCTGCGCGAGCTGACCGACAACCTGGAACGCCTGCGGCGCCAACTGCGGGACATGGAGTTGCAGGCCGAGACCCAGATGGCCAGCCGCATCGAGGCGGCCCGCAGTGCCCAGCAGTCCTTCGACCCGCTGGAAATGGACCGCTTCACCCGGGTGCAGGAGCTGACCCGGATGATGGCCGAATCGGTGGCCGACGTGGGCACTGTGCAGCGCAGCCTGCAGCAGACGCTGCAGGATGCCGAAGACCAGTTGGCCATGCAGGAGCGGCTGGCGCGCGATCTGCAAGACGATTTGTTGCAGGCCCGCATGGTGGAGTTCGACACCCTGTCCGACCGGCTCTACCGTGTGGTGCGCCAGTCCGCCAAGGAGACCGGCAAGCAGGTGCGGCTGAACCTGTCCGGGGGCGGCATCGAACTCGACCGCGCGGTGCTGGACCGCATGGCGCCCCCGCTGGAACATTTGCTGCGCAACGCGGTGGTGCACGGCATTGAGCCGACGAGCCTGCGTGAAGCGCTGGGCAAACCGGGCGTGGGTCGCATCGACGTGCTGGTGCGCCAGAGCGGCAACGAGGTCGAGGTGGATGTGCGGGACGATGGCGCTGGCCTGAACCTGGCCCGTATCGCCGAACGGGCCAGTGCCGCCGGCCTGCTGGCGCCGGACAGCCGGCCCACCGAGGCCGAATTGGCCTCGCTCATCTTCGCGCCCGGTTTCACCACCGCGACCGAGGTGACCGAACTGGCCGGCCGCGGGGTCGGCATGGATGTGGTGCGCACCGAGGTGACCGCGATGGGCGGCCGCATCGAGACCGCCAGCACCTCCGGCCAGGGTACGGCCTTCCGCATGGTTCTGCCGCTGACCACCGCGGTGACGCAGGTGGTGTTGATGCAGGCCGGTGCCCAGGTGGTGGCGGTGCCGTCGACGCTGGTTGAAACCGTGCGCCGCGTGCCGGTCGAGGAGGTGCAAAAGGCCTATGCAACCGGCACGTTGCGCCATGGGGACGAGGACCTGCCCTTCTTCTGGTTGGGCAGCCTGCTGCAGGAGGCGCTGCGGGGCGCCCTGGAAGGGCGCAGCATCCCGGTGGTGATCGTCCGCAGTGCCGAGCAACGGGTGGCTGTTCACGTCAGCCAGATCCTGGGCAACCAGGAAGTGGTGGTGAAGAACCTGGGGCCGCAACTGTCCCGGCTGCCGGGCCTGACCGGGATGTCGGTCCGGGCCAATGGCGAGACGGTGCTGATCTACAACCCGGTGGCCCTGGTGGCCGTGTATGGGGCGGAGGTCCGGACGCGCCTGCAGGCGGTGGTGCCGGCCGGGGCGGTCGATGCGGCGCCGACGCTGCCGGCGGCGGAGCCCGAGGCCAAGGCACCGCTGGTGCTGGTGGTCGACGACTCGCTGACCGTGCGGCGCGTGACGCAGCGCTTGCTGCAACGTGAAGGCTACCGGGTGGCGCTGGCCAAGGACGGCCTGGATGCACTGGAGCGTCTGGCCGAGGAGCGACCGGCCGTGATGCTGTGCGACATCGAGATGCCGCGCATGGATGGCTTCGACCTGGTACGCAATGTGCGTGGTGACCTGCGGTTGAACGATTTGCCCGTCATCATGATCACCTCGCGCATCGCAGAAAAGCACCAAGACCATGCCCGCTCCCTGGGGGTGAACCATTACCTGGGCAAGCCCTATGACGAAGAGGCGCTGCTGGCGCTGGTCCGGGGCTACACACAGGAGGCGGCTGCCCACTGAGGCCGGACAATGACGCTGCGGGAAGGCGGGGCCATCGGCCCGGCACCACCCTGTGTCATGATGTTTCCGCCATGCCTGCCTTGATCGAGCAACTCGCTGCGCTGACCGGTCTGCGTGATCGGGATGCGCTGGACGCCGGCCTGGTGGCCGCGGTGGCCGATCTGACCCATGCCCGCCGGGTGGCCGTGCACCGCGTGGTGGGGGACGATGGGGCGCAGCGCTGGTTGACCCGGGCCCAGCGGGGCGAGGCCGGGACGACGCCGTCACTGGCCTCCCTGTGGTCGGACAGCCAGGACCAGCCCACGCTGGACGAGCAGCCCGCCTGGCGGGACTGCCTGCGGCTGGGCCAGATGCGGCCCTGGCATGCCGCCGACCGGCTGAGCCTGTTCCCGCTGCCGGGCCAGGGCCGGCAGGGCGGGGTGGTCGAGGTGGTCAGCGACCGGGCGCTGACGCCGAACCAGATCCGCGGGGTCCAGGCCATTCTGGCGCTGGTGCGCAACCAGCTGGGCCTGCTGGACTACAGCGAACGCGACACGCTGACCGGTCTGCTCAACCGCAAGAGCTTCGACGATTCGTTCTACAAGGTGGCCGCACTGCCGGCGCTCGAACTGCTGCCGGAAGGCCAGGCCGAGCGGCGCCAGAGCACGGTGGCGCGCTACTGGCTGGCCGTGCTGGACATCGACCACTTCAAGCAGGTCAACGATGGCTTTGGCCACATCATCGGCGATGAAGTGCTGCTGATGGTGTCGCAGCTGATGTGCAGCAGTTTCCGCTATTACGACCAGCTCTACCGCTTTGGCGGTGAGGAGTTCGTGGTCCTGCTGCGCTGTGCCGCCGAGGACGAGGCCCAGCTGGCGTTCGACCGCTTTCGTCAGCGGGTCAGCAGCCATGCCTTTCCCCAGGTGCGGCATCTGACGCTGAGCATCGGCTTCACCGATGTCCGGCCTGGCGACACGCCGGTGGCCGCGGTGGAGCGGGCCGACAAGGCGGTCTATTTTGCGAAGAACCATGGGCGCAACCAGGTGCGCTGTGCCGAGGCCCTGGTGCGCCAGGGGCTGCTGATCGACGACGACAAGGCCAGCGACGTCGAGTTCTTCTGAGCGCCGTCAGTCGTCGACCGCCGGCGGCGTGCGTTCCTGGCTGCGCACCATGCCGTAGCGGGCCAGCGTGGCCTGGCGGGCCTGGGCATGGTCCACCAGCGGCAGCGGGTAGTCGCTGCCCAGGCGCACGCCCGCCTCGGCCAGCTCCAGCGGCTTGGCCAGCCAGGGGGCGTGCAGCGCGCTGGCCGGCAACGCGGCCAGTTCGGGCACGTAGCGGCGGATGAATTTGCCCTCGGGGTCGAACTTCTCGCTCTGCGTCACCGGGTTGAAGATGCGGAACCAGGGCTGGGCGTCGCAGCCGGTGGAGGCGGCCCACTGCCAGCCGCCGCTGTTGGCCGCCAGGTCGAAGTCGTTCAGGTGCAGGGCGAACCAGGCCTCGCCGCGGCGCCAGTCGATGCCCAGGTCCTTGACCAGAAAGCTGGCGCTCACCATGCGCAGCCGGTTGTGCATGTAGCCGGTGCGGGCCAGCTGGCGCATCGCCGCATCCACCAGCGGGTAGCCGGTCCGGCCCTGGCACCAGGCCTCGAAATGGGCGTCCGCAGTCTTGCCGTGGGCCCAGTGGAGCGCGTCGTACTCGCGCTTGAAGGCATGGCCCACCACATGCGGGTGGTGGTGCAGGATCTGGTGGTAGAAGTCGCGCCAGATCAGTTCCGAGAGCCAGACCGTCGCGCCGCGCGAGCCGCCTGCCATGCGCTGCCAGGCTTCGCGGACCAAACGCCGGATCGAGATCGTGCCAAAGCGCAGATGGGTGCTGAGGTAGCTGGGACCCTTGACGGCCGGAAAGTCCCGCGCCTGGTCGTAGGCGTCGATGCGGTCGAGGAAGTCGGCCAGCATTTCCTTGGCCCCAGCGGTGCCGGAGGGCAGGCGCAGCGTGTGCAGGTCGGTGCGCTGGAAATCGATGTTCTGCAGCTCCGGCACCCCGGCCGGCGGCCCCAGCTCGGCCTGGGGCCAGGGCGCCAGCGCCGCAGCGTGGCGAGCCACCGGGTAGGGCTTCAGATAGAAGGGGTCGAGCTTCTTCAGCCAGGCGTTCTTGTAGGGCGTGAAGACCGAGAACGGGGTGCCGCTGGCGGTCATCACCTCGGCGCGCTCGCACACCACATGGTCCTTGCTGGTGTAGAACGAGATGTCCTCGTCGGCCAGATGGCCCAGCACGGCACTGTCGCGGGCCAACGCGTCGGGTTCGTCGTCGTGGTTGGCGAACACGGCCTGCACCCGCAGCTGCCGGGCGAGGGCCGGCACCACCTGGCAGGCCGGGCCGTGACGCACGATCAGCCCCACGCCCTCCACCCCATGGGACAGGCCCAGGGCGCGCAGTTGGCCGTCCAGGTCGGCCAGGCTGTCGCGGATGAACTCCACCCGCCGGTCCTGCCGGGGCAGGGGGGCCAGGATGTCGGTGTCGAACACGAACAGGCAGAACACCTGGCGGGCGGCCCGGCAGGCGGCATGGAGTGCCGCATGGTCCTCGGCACGCAGATCGCGCCGGAACCAGACCAGCGCACGGTCGAAACGGGTCGTCATGGCGTGAGTGTCGCGGTGAATCGTCCGCCAGGCGAGAGGGCTGAAATAGAATGCGCGCCATGGCGGCGGACGGCATCAACCTCACCAACCAGTTCCTGATCGCGATGCCAGGCATGGCGGACGATCGCTTTGCTGGCGCCGTGGTCTACCTGTGCGAGCACAACGACCAGGGGGCGCTGGGGCTGGTGGTGAACAAGCCGGTGGACATCAACCTGGGCGAGTTGTTCGAGAAGATCGACCTCAGCCTGGAGGACACGGCGCTGGCCGGCCAGCCGGTGTATTTCGGCGGCCCGGTGCAGACCGAGCGGGGCTTTGTCCTGCACGACGCCGGTCCGGCCGACGAGGCCGAGGCCTACAACTCCACCCTGACCGTGCCCGAAGGCCTGGCCATGACCACCAGCAAGGACGTGCTGGAGGCCATCGCCCGTGGCGAAGGCCCCAAGCGGGTGCTGGTCACCCTGGGCTACAGCGGCTGGGGGGCGGGGCAGCTGGAGGATGAGCTGGGCCGCAACGGCTGGCTGACCGTCCAGGCCGATCCGCGCATCATCTTCGACACCCCGGTGGACGAGCGCTATGCGCAGGCCCTGGCGCTGCTGGGCATCGATCCGCGCATGCTCTCGCAGGAAGCGGGGCACGCATGAGCATGGGTGGCACGTCCACCTCGTCGTTCCTGGCGTTTGATTTTGGTGAGAAGCGGGTGGGGGTGGCCACCGGCTCCAGCCTGATGCGCCAGGGCCAGCCGCTGCGCACCGTGGCGGCCCAGGGCGATGCCCGGTTTGCTGCCATCGCCGACCTGATTGCGCAATGGCAACCCGACGCGCTGGTGGTGGGCGTACCGTTCCATCCCGATGGCGCTGAGCATGACAACACCCGCCGGGCACGCAAGTTCGCGCGCCAGTTGCATGGGCGTTTCCATCTGCCCGTGCACGAGGTGGACGAGCGCTACACCACCACCGAGGCGCTGGCCGCCGGCGCGGCCGATGCCGACGCCGCCTCGGCCGCCCTCATTCTTGACCAGTTCTTCCGGGAGCACCCCACCCCATGAGCAGCCTGTCCCTTGATGCCGAGGCCCTGTACGTTGAACTGCGGCAGGGCGTCAAAAGCCTGCTGAAGCCCGACCTGTCGCTGGTGGGCATCTGGTCCGGAGGGGCTTGGCTGGCCGAGCGCCTGCAGGCCGACCTGGGCCTGCCCGGCGAGCATGGCGTGATCTCCAGCACCTTGCATCGGGATGACTTCGGTGCGCGCGGCCTGGCCAGCACCGCCGATGCCACCCATCTGCCGTTCGCCATTGATGGCCGGCACATCCTGCTGATCGACGACGTGCTCTACACCGGGCGCACCATCCGCGCGGTCATCAACGAGCTGTTCGACTTCGGCCGGCCCGCCAGCGTGCAGCTGGCGGTGCTGGTGGATCGGGGCGGGCGTGAGCTGCCGATTCAGCCGGCGTTCGCGGCCGCCCGCGTGACGCTGCCGGCGGCCCAGCGCCTGTCGCTGGCCCGCACCGACGGCAGCGCCTTCACCTTCACCCTCCAAGAGGAGCACTGAATGCTCTCCAAGCGCAATCCGCAGCTCAACCAGCACGGCGAGCTGATCCACTTGCTGACCACCGAGGGCCTGCCCCGGGACGTCATCACGCAGATCCTGGACACGGCCGGGACCTTCCTGTCCGTCAACGACCGCGAGATCAAGAAGGTGCCGCTGCTGCGCGGCAAGAGCGTGTTCAACCTGTTCTTCGAGAACAGCACCCGCACCCGCACCACCTTCGAGATCGCGGCCAAGCGCCTGTCGGCCGACGTGGTCAACCTGGACATCGCCAAGTCCAGCACCGCCAAGGGCGAGACCCTGCTGGACACGGTGGCCAACCTCTCGGCCATGCA
This sequence comes from Ideonella benzenivorans, assembly GCF_020387415.1. GTDB lineage: Bacteria > Pseudomonadota > Gammaproteobacteria > Burkholderiales > Burkholderiaceae_C > Ideonella > Ideonella benzenivorans. Next base: position 376,370 of record NZ_JAGWCB010000020.1, read on the forward strand.
CGCCGACATGTTCGTGGTGCGCCACAGCGAATCGGGCGCGCCCTACCTGATCGCCCAGCACTGCGCGCCGCATGTGCACGTGGTCAACGCCGGTGACGGCCGCCATGCCCACCCCACCCAGGGGCTGCTGGACATGTACACGATCCGCCACTTCAAGAAGGACTTCACCAACCTGTCGGTGGCCATCGTCGGTGACATCGTGCACTCGCGCGTGGCGCGCTCGGACATCCATGCGCTCACCACGCTGGGCGTGCCCGACATCCGCGCCGTCGGCCCCAAGACCCTGGTGCCGGGCGACCTGGCCGGCATGGGGGTGCGGGTCTGCCGCGACCTGGCCGAAGGCATCCGCGGCGCCGACGTGATCATCATGCTGCGCCTGCAGAACGAGCGCATGAGCGGCGCGATGCTGCCCAGCGCCGGCGAATATTTCAAGACTTACGGCCTGACCGACGAGAAGCTGGCCCTGGCCAAGCCCGATGCCATCGTGATGCACCCGGGCCCGATCAACCGCGGCGTCGAGATCGACTCGCCGGTGGCCGATGGCACCCACAGCGTGATCCTGCCCCAGGTCACCTTCGGCATCGCTGTGCGCATGGCGGCGATGTCCATCATCGCGGGGAACGAAGCATGAAAGTCCTGATTCGCAACGGCCGTGTGGTGAACCCGGCCACCGGCCGCGACGAGCGCGCCGACATCGCCGTGGCCTCGGGCCGCATCCGCAGCATCGGCGGCATCGCCGCCGACTTCACGCCCGACCGCATCCTCGAGGCCGAGGGCTGCGTGGTGTCGCCCGGCCTGGTGGACCTCTCGGCTCGCCTGCGCGAGCCCGGCCACGAGCACGAAGGCATGCTGGAGAGCGAGCTCAACGCCGCGGCCGCCGGGGGCGTGACCAGCTTGGTCTGCCCGCCCGACACCGACCCGGCCTTGGACGAACCCGGTCTGGTGGACATGCTGAAGTTCCGCGCCCGCAAGCTGAGCCTGTGCCGCTTGTTCCCGCTGGGGGCGCTGACCCGCGGCCTGGCCGGCGAGACGCTGACCGAGATGGTTGAGCTGACGGAGTCCGGCTGCGTGGGCTTTTCGCAGGCGGAAACGCCGGTCCGCGACACCATGGTGTTGCTGCGTGCGATGCAATACGCCTCCACCCACCACTACCCGGTGTGGCTGCGGCCGCAGGACGCCTGCCTGGGTTCCGGCGTGGCGGCCAGTGGGGCGGTGGCCACGCGGCTGGGCCTGTCGGGCGTGCCGGTGGCCGCCGAGACCATCGCGCTGCACACCCTGTTCGAGCTGACGCGCGCCACCGGCGCCCGGGTCCACCTGTGCCGCCTGTCCAGCGCGGCCGGCGTGGCCCTGCTGCGCCAGGCCAAGGCCGAGGGCCTGCCGGTCACGGCCGATGTCAGCATCAACTCGCTGCATTTGACCGATGTGGACATCGGCTACTTCAACTCGGCCATGCGCCTGAACCCGGTGCTGCGTCAGCAGGCCGACCGCGACGCACTGCGCGCCGGCCTGGCCGACGGCACCATCGACGCGCTGGTGTCTGACCACACCCCGGTGGACTCGGACGCCAAGACCGTGCCCTTCGCCGAGGCTGAACCCGGTGGCACTGGCCTGGAACTGCTGCTGAGCCTGGCGCTCAAATGGGGCCAGGACAGCGGCCTGTCGCTGGCCGAGACCCTGGCGCGCATCACCAGCAAGCCGGTGCAGGTGCTGGGCGAATCGCTGGGCTCGCTGGCCGGCAGCGCCGGGCAGATCGTCGAGGGCGGCGTGGCCGACCTCTGCGTGTTCGACCCCAGCGCCGTCTGGCAGGTCAGCCCGGGCATCCTGAAGAGCCGCGGCAAGTCCACGCCCTTCGAGTTCAGCCACAGCGGCATGGCGCTGCCGGGCCGGGTGCGCGCCACGCTGGTGGCCGGCACGGTGGCCTACCAGGCCAGCTGATTCCGTGCTGCGTTCCTTGTTGGGGCTGCCGCTGACGCTCTGGCGTCTGGGGCGGCTGGCGCTGCATTTGCTGCACGGCATGGCGATGGTGGCGCTGCGCTTTCGCACCCTGGATGCCAGGGGGCGCCAGCCTTATGTGCAGTGGTGGAGCGCCAAGCTGATCCGCCTGATCGGCGCGCGGTTGGAGCTGCAGGGCGGGCCGCGCGCTGGCGCCACGCTGTTCATCGCCAACCATGTGTCCTGGCTGGACATCGCCAGCATCCACGCGGCCTGTCCGCAGGCCCGCTTCGTCTCGAAGGCGGACGTGCAGCGCTGGCCGCTGCTGGGCTGGCTGATTCGCCATGTGGGCACGCTGTTCATCGAGCGTGAGCGCAAACGCGATGCGCTGCGGGTGGTGCACCAGATGGCCGAGGCGCTGCGTCAGGGGGATTCGGTGGCCGTGTTCCCGGAGGGCACCACCGGCGCGGGGCCGCTGCTGCTGCCCTTCCATGCCAACCTGCTGCAGGCGGCGATTGCGGTTGAAAAGCCGATCCAGCCCATCGTGCTGCGCTACAGCGAGCCGGGCCAGGCCTTCGGCAGCACGGCGCCCTACATTGGCGACGCCACCTTGATCGGCAGCATCTGGCGCATCGTCAGCGCGCGGGGGCTGACGGTGCATGTGACCTTCCTGCCGGCCGTGGGCAGCACCCATGCGGACCGGCGGGCGCTGGGCGAGCATCTGCACGCGCAGATCCAGGCCCAGCTCGATCAGGCCGTCCCGGCCTGATCGGCGTGGTTCCAAGGGGCGCTCAGGCCTTGCCCTGGCTGGCCACCGCGGCGGCGGCCTTCGCCGCGGCTTCGGCGTCGCACAGGTAGTAGTGGCGGATCGGCTTCAGGTCCGCGTCCAGCTCATAGACCAGCGGAATGCCGTTGGGGATGTTCACGCCGACGATGTCCTGGTCGCTGATGCCGTCCAGGTACTTCACCAGCGCGCGGATCGAATTGCCGTGCGCCGAGATGACCACGCGCTGGCCACTTTGGATCGTCGGGGCCAGCAGCTCGTTCCAGCAGGGCAGCACGCGGGCCACCGTGTCCTTCAGGCATTCGGTCAGCGGCACCTGCTCGGGCTGCAGCTTGGCGTAGCGCGGGTCCTGGCGCTGCCCGCGCGGGTCGTCGGCCTCCAGGGCGGGCGGCGGCACGTCGTAGCTGCGGCGCCAGATCAGCACCTGCTCGTCACCGTACTGCTTGGCCATGTCGCCCTTGTTCAGGCCCTGCAGGCCGCCGTAGTGGCGCTCGTTCAGGCGCCAGTCCTTGACCACCGGCAGCCAGATGCGGTCCATTTCTTCCAGGCAGTAGTTCAGCGTGTGGATCGCGCGCTTGAGCACCGAGGTGAAGGCGATGTCGAAGTCGTAGCCCTCGGCCTTCAGCAGCTTGCCGGCGGCCATCGCCTGGGCGATGCCGGTGGGGGTCAGCTCCACATCGGTCCAGCCGGTGAAGCGGTTTTCCAGGTTCCAGGTCGATTCGCCGTGGCGGATCAGCACGAGCTTGTACATGGCCTTCAGGGCTGCGCGGCGGCAGCGCGGTTTGGGGTTCAAGACAGCGGCCTGCAGCGGGCGGGCGCTGGGGAAAAAGCCCTCAATTCTATAATCCGCCGGCTTTTTCACAGACCCTTGGAATCCTCTCCCATGAGCAGCAACGTGCAATTCCTGATCGACAACTGGGTGCTGGTGGCGGCAGCGGCCGTGTCCGGCGGCATGCTGCTGCGCCAGTCGCTGGCCGGCGGCTCCGGCGCCGGCGTCAGCCCCGACGAAGCGGTGCGGTTGATGAACCGCGAGAAGGCGGCCGTGATCGACGTCTGCGAGCCCGGCGAGTTCGCCGCCGGCCATGTGGTGGGCTCGCGCAGCATTCCGCTGGGCACGCTGGACGCGGCCCAGAACCTGCCGGCCAACAAGGAGCAGCCGGTGATCGTGGTGTGTGCCTCGGGCATGCGCGCCACCCGGGCCGCGGCCCTGCTGCGCAAGAAGGGCTATGCCCAGGCCCAGGTGCTGCGTGGCGGCATGAAGGCCTGGCGCGAAGCCGGCCTGCCGGTCGAGGCCGGCGCCAAGGGCAAGTGAGCCTTGGGGGCCTGGCCGGGTACGGGCTGGGGTAAGAGCCCCTGAGCCGGCAGGCCTTTGGGCGCGAGCCGACAATTGGCGCCTGTCCGATGCGAAGGAGCGAGTTCGCCATGAACAAGGTGCTGATGTACACCACCCAGGTCTGCCCCTACTGCCTGCGCGCCAAGGCGTTGCTCAAGCAGCGTGGTGTCGAGGCGATCGAGGAGGTCCGGGTCGATCTGGACCCGGCCCAGCGTGAGGCCATGATGGCCCGCACCGGCCGTCGCACCGTGCCACAGATCTTCATCGGCGAGACCCATGTTGGCGGCTGCGACGACCTGATGGCGTTGGACCAGCGCGGCGGCCTGATGCCGCTGTTGCAGAGCGCCTGAGCCGGGTCACGGGGGCGCCATGCCCCTGCGCCATAATCTGCGGCCACAGGGCCTGCCCCCATCCCGGTGGCGGGCCCGGTTTCTCTGAAAGACACCCATGGCCGATCAAGATCAGAACCCCGTGTTCCAGCTGCAGCGCGTCTACCTGAAGGACCTGTCGCTGGAGCAACCGAACTCGCCGCAGATCCTGCTGGAACAACAGCAGCCGCAGGTCGACATCCAGCTCAACATGGGCGCCGAGCCGATCGCCGAAGGCGTCTATGAAGTGACCGTGACGGCCACCGTGACGACCACCGTGGGCGACCGCGCGCTGTTCCTGGTCGAGGCCAAGCAGGCCGGCATCTTCGAGATCCGCAACGTGCCGCAGGACCAGCTGCAGCTGCTGGTCGGCGTGGCCTGCCCGCAGACCCTGCACCCCTACCTGCGCGCCATCGTGTCGGATGTCTGCATCCGTGCCGGCTTCCCGCCCATCCTGCTGCCGGAAGTGAACTTCCAGGCCATGCTGGAAGCCCAGCAGGCCCAGGCGGCGGGCGGCGAAGGCGCGCCCAACTGAGCCGCTGACTCCCGCTGAGCAAGGGCATGCGCATTTCGGTACTGGGGGCTGGCGCCTGGGGCACCGCGCTGGCGATTGCCGCGGCACGCCACCACGCGGTGACGCTGTGGGCGCGGAATGCGGCCCAGGCCCAGGCCATGGCGGCCGAGCGCTGCAACACGCGCTACCTGCCGCGGCATGCCTTCCCGGACGCCTTGCAGCCCACGGCCGATTGGGGCGAGGCCCTGGCGGCCGGGCAGGGCGATGGCCTGTATGTGATCGCCACCCCGATGGCGGCACTGCGGGCCACCTTGGCGCAGCTGCCGCACGACGCGCGGGTGCTGTGGCTGTGCAAGGGCTTTGAAGCCGGTACCGGGCGGCTGGGGCACCAGATCGCCCGGGAGGTGCAGCCCAAGGCGCAGTGTGGCGTGCTGTCCGGCCCGTCCTTCGCGCAGGAAGTGGCCGCTGGCCAGCCCACCGCGCTGGTGGCGGCCAGCATGGATGCCGAGCTGCCCCATCTGGCGGTGCAGGCCTTCCACAGCGGCACGCTGCGGGTCTACATGTCCACCGATCCGGTGGGCGTGGAGGTCGGCGGGGCCGTCAAGAACGTGCTGGCGATCGCCACCGGCATCGCCGACGGCATGTCACTGGGGTTGAACGCCCGGGCCGCGCTGATCACCCGCGGGCTGGCCGAGATGACCCGGCTGGGCGTGGCCATGGGCGCGCAGGCCGAGACCTTCATGGGCCTGACCGGCCTGGGCGATCTGGTGCTGACGGCCACCGGCCATTTGTCGCGCAACCGCCAGGTGGGGCTGGCGCTGGCCGAGGGGCTGACGCTGGAACAGGCGCTGGCCCGGCTGGGCCATGTGGCCGAAGGCGTCTACAGCGCCGCCACGGTGGTGGCGCGGGCCCGCGCGCTGGGCGTGGAAATGCCGCTGGCCGAGGCCGTCAACGACGTGCTGCAGGGGCATTTGCAGCCGCTGGAGGCGGTGCACCGCCTGATGCAGCGCGACGCCCGGATGGAAGCCGAAGGCTTCTGAGGCCCGGTGGGCCGCCGTTCAGTCGGCCGCGCCCTCGAAACCACACTGCCGCCACGCTTCGAACACCGCCACCGCGACCGCGTTGCTGAGGTTGAGGCTGCGCTGGCCGGGCCGCATCGGCAGCCGCAGGCGCTGCTCAGCCGGAAAACCCTCCCGCAGCGCGACCGGCAGGCCGGCCGTCTCCTGTCCGAAGACCAGGGTGTCCCCGGCCTGCCAGGACACCTCGTGCGGCCGGCGGCTGGCATGGGTGGTGAAGGCGAAGCAGCGGCCGGGGTCGGGACGCTCCTCGGCCAGGAAAGCCTCCCACGAGGCGTGGCGTTTCACGGTGGCGTACTCGTGGTAATCCAGCCCGGCCCGGCGCAGCAGCCGGTCTTCCATGTCGAAGCCCAGCGGCTCGATCAGGTGCAGCGCGCAGCCGGTGTTGGCGGCCAGGCGGATCACGTTGCCGGTGTTGGGCGGGATTTCGGGGTGGACGAGCACGATGCGGAACATGGCGCGATTGTCGCGCCGTCCGCCGATCCCTCAGCCAGACGGAAGCTCCTCGGCCGGCCGCGGCGTGCGGGCCAGCACCCAGACGCTCACCTCCGCCACGCCACAGCGGTGCAGCAGTTCGGCTGCGGCCGACACGGTGGCGCCGGTGGTCATCACATCGTCCACCAGGGCCACATGCCGACCGGCCAGGCGCTGCGGCAGCGTCGGGTCGGGCAGGAAGGCGTCGCGCAGGTTGGCCTGCCGCTCGGCCGCGTCCAGCCGGGTCTGGGCGGCGGTGTCGCGCCAGCGCTGCAGCCCGGTGGGCCAGGCGGGGCAGTCCAGCGCGCGGGCCACGCGCCGGGCCAGTTCCCAGGCCTGGTTGTAGCCGCGCTCGCGCAGGCGAGCCGGGGCGAGGGGCACCGGCAGCACCACATCCGGCCGGGTGGCGGCGCTGGCGCGCAGGGAGCCCGCCAGCAGCGGGGCCAGCACGCCGGCCAGTTCCGGCCGCTGGCCGAACTTGAAGGCCGTGATCAGCCGGTCCCATGGAAAGGCATAGTCCAGCGCCACCTGGGTGCGGGCCATCGGGGGCGGCTGGCGCAGGCAACTGCCGCAGACCTCGGCTGGGGCCGTCAGCCCCAGGCCACAGCACCGGCAGCGCAGGCGCGGCGGGATGAAGCGGGTCTGGCAGGCCGTGCACAGCCCGCCGGCCACCCAGCTGCCACAGACAGCGCAAGGCGCCGGCCAGTGGCGGGCCAGCGCCGACCCCGCATGGGCCACGGACTTGGCGAGGGCGGACGGCGAAGAGACCATCGGCTCAATATACTGCCGGCCATGACCGAGCCTGTGCGTTCCGAAGTCTCTCTGTCCCGGCTCGATCCCGCCGCCGTGCTGCGCGCCCGGCGGCGCCTGCAGGCGGCTGAAGCGCCCTCCTGGTTGCACCAGGAAGTGGCCCGACGCATGGCCGAGCGGCTGCCGATGATTCGCTTGAAGCCGGCCCAGGTGCTGGACTGGTCGCTGGATGCCGGCGCGCCGGCCGAAGCACTGCTGAGCGCCTATCCCCAGGCCACGGTGCGGCAGGTGAGGACCGAACCGGCTGCTGCGGCCAGTTCCTGGTGGCGGCGCTGGCAGGAGGCCCGCTCGCGCATCCAGGCGGTGGTGCCCGACACCGTGCCGGCGGCCTCGGCCGGGCTGGTGTGGTCCAACATGGCGCTGCATTTCGAGAACGACCCGCCGGCCGTGCTGGCCGCCTGGCGGCGTGCCCTGCAACCCGATGGTTTCGTGATGTTCTCGACCTTGGGGCCAGGCTCGCTGGCCGAGCTGCGGGCGCTGTACGAGGCGGCGGGCTGGGGGCCGGCGCATGTGCCCTTCGTGGACATGCACGACCTGGGTGACATGATGGTGCAGGCCGGCCTGGCCGACCCGGTGACCGACCAGGAGACGCTGACCCTGACCTACGGCAGCGCCGAACAGTTGCTGGCCGAGCTGCACGGCTGGGGCGGCAACTTCTCGCCTGCCCGTCACCCGGGCCTGCGCACGCGGCGCTGGCGCGAGCGGTTGCTGCAGGCCTGGCGCGAGCGGGCCGATGCGCAGGGGCGCATCGCGCTGACGCTGGAGCTGGTCTATGGCCACGCCTTTCAGGCGCCAGACCGTGGACCGGCCGTCAGCACCGAGACCGCGGTGGACCTGGCGACCATGCGGCGCATGTTGCGCGCGCCCTCGCCCCGGCACTGAGGCACTGAGGCACTGAGGCACTGGGGTTGGCCCGATGCTTCATCGGGAGGCTCACTGACTGAGTCGTCGGAGTGAAGCCCAACGCGTCATGGTGTTTTCCATGACGTGACGCGGCGGTCCGGATCGATCTGGATCAAGCCCTAGCAGCACCGCCGGTTCTCGCGTTTGAGTGGAAACGCTCTCCCTGAACGGGACGAGCCTGTCCTACGCTGCGCTTGTCTGCCGAGGGCGTCGCGTGGGGTGTGCCAGTGCCACCCCGGTCGCCGGTGGACGCCACACGACAGCCGTCGCGAAGGGGATGAACAGCATGCTGGGCAGGACCGCGGGATGGACAGGGCGCACCACAGCCGCCCTCGCAATGTGGGGAAGCCACGGGGCCTGGGCGGCCGATGGGCCGGTACAGAGCCTGCCCGGCGGGCCGGCCGTGCGCCAGATGGACCTGGCGCCACCGGCCACGCGCATCGCCGAGGACGTGCAGGTGCTGCACTACGGGCTGCTGATCGTCTGCCTGGTGATTTTCGTCGGCGTGTTCGGGGTGATGTTCTATTCCATCCTGCGGCACCGCAAATCGCTGGGCGCGCAGCCGGCCCATTTCCATGAGAGCACGAAGGTCGAGATCGCCTGGACGGTGGTGCCCTTCCTGATCGTTGTCGGCATGGGCTTTGCGGCCACCAAGACCGTCATTGCACAGAAGGACACGCGCTACGCGGACCTGACGATCAAGGTCACCGGCTACCAGTGGAAATGGGGTTACGAGTACCTGCGCGGACCGGGGGAGGGCATCCACTTCCTGTCGATGCTGGACCCGGCGCAGCGCCAGATGTCCGATGAAGGCAAGCCTTCGGGCAACGACTACCTGCTGAAGGTGGACCACCCGATGGTGGTGCCGGTGGGGCAGAAGGTGCGCCTGATCACCACCGCCAGCGACGTCATCCATTCCTGGATGATCCCGGCCTTTGGCGTGAAGCAGGACGCCATTCCGGGCTTTGTGCGCGACACCTGGTTCCGCGCCGAACGCACCGGTGACTTCTATGGGCAGTGCGCCGAGCTGTGCGGCAAGGAGCACGCCTACATGCCCATCCACGTGCGGGTGCTGAGCGCCGAGGACTATGCCCAGTGGGTCGCGGCCGAGCGCGAGCGCATGGCCGCGGCGGCGTCGGCCGGGCCGCAGCTGGCGGCGGCCACCTCGCCCTGAGTCTCTTCATGTCCCGCGAGTCCGTCTTCTGTCAGGAGCCACGATGAGCGCAGTCCTCGATCCCCATGGCCTGCCGGCCCACGATGCCCATGACACCGCCCATGGCCCGCTGCCCGGCTGGCGCCGCTGGGTCTATGCCACCAACCACAAGGACATCGGCACGATGTACCTGCTCTTCAGCTTCACGATGCTGATGATCGGGGGCGTGCTGGCGCTGTGCATCCGCGCCGAGCTGTTCAAGCCGGGGCTGCAATTCTTCAACCCCGAGCTGTTCAACCAGTTCACCACCATGCACGGGCTGATCATGGTGTTCGGGGCCATCATGCCGGCCTTCGTGGGCTTCGCGAACTGGATGATTCCGCTGCAGATCGGGGCCTCGGACATGGCCTTCGCGCGGATGAACAACTTCAGCTTCTGGCTGTTGATCCCGGCGTCCCTGCTGCTGGTCACCTCGTTCTTCATGCCGGGTGGGGCGCCGGCCGCAGGCTGGACGCTCTATGCGCCGCTGACCTTGCAAATGGGGCCGGCCATGGATGCCGGCATCTTTGCCATGCACATCATGGGCGCCAGTTCCATCATGGGGGCCATCAACATCGTCGTCACCGTGCTGAACATGCGTGCGCCGGGCATGACGCTGATGAAGATGCCGCTGTTTGCCTGGACCTGGCTGATCACCGCCTACCTGCTGATCGCGGTGATGCCCGTGCTGGCCGGCGCCATCACGATGACGCTGACCGACCGCCACTTCGGCACCAGCTTCTTCAACCCGGCCGGTGGCGGGGACCCGGTGATGTACCAGCACATCTTCTGGTTCTTCGGCCACCCCGAGGTCTACATCATGATCCTGCCGGCCTTCGGGATCGTCAGCGCCATCATCCCGGCCTTCGCCCGCAAGAAGCTGTTCGGCTACACCTCGATGGTGTACGCCACCGGCTCCATCGCCATCCTGTCCTTCGTCGTCTGGGCCCATCACATGTACACCACCGGCATGCCGGTGACGGGCCAGCTGTTCTTCATGTACGCGACCATGCTGATCGCCGTGCCCACGGGGGTGAAGATCTTCAACTGGGTGGCCACCATGTGGCGCGGCTCGATGACCTTCGAGACGCCGATGCTGTTCGCGGTGGGCTTTCTGTTCGTCTTCTCGATGGGCGGCTTCACCGGGCTGATCCTGTCGATGGCGCCGGTGGACCTGCAGCTGCAGGACACCTATTACGTGGTGGCCCACTTCCACTACGTGCTGGTGGCGGGCTCGCTGTTCGCGATGTTCGCTGGCTACTACTACTGGGCCCCCAAGTGGACGGGGGTGATGTATTCCGAGACGCGCGGCCGCATCCATTTCTGGGGCTCGCTGATCTTCTTCAACATCACCTTCTTCCCGATGCACTTCCTGGGGCTGGCCGGCATGCCCCGCCGTTACGCGGACTATCCGATGCAGTTCGCCGACTTCAACGAGGTCGCCTCGATCGGCGCCTTCGGCTTTGGTTTCATGCAGGTGTATTTCTTCCTGGCCACCGTGTTGCCGATGATGCGCGGCCGGGGCGAGCCGGCGCCTGCCAAGCCCTGGGAAGGCGCCGAGGGCCTGGAGTGGGAGGTGCCGTCGCCGGCGCCGCACCACACCTTCGAGACACCGCCGCAACTGGACGAGACCGCCACCCGCATCGTCGGCTGAGGAGCACACCATGGCCACACTGTCCACCACTCAGCGCCGCGCCAACCTGCGCCTGGCTTGGACCCTGGCGGCGCTGGCCGTCGGGATCGGCCTGGCCTTCGTGGTCAAGATCGTCTGGCTGAGCGCCTGACGCCCCGGGAGCCGACCATGCCGGTGTCCGTCCCTTTCCGCCGCGACCAGTGGGTGATGTTCGGCAAGCTGCTGGCCATCGCGACGGTGATGTTCGGTTTCGGCTATGCGCTGGTGCCCATGTACCGGCACATCTGCACGGCGCTCGGCATCAACGTGCTGTCGCTGGCGGAGCGCGGCGGCGAGGTGGTGCAGGCCGTGCCGGCCAACACCCAGGTGGACCTGGGGCGCACCGTGACGGTCGAGTTCGACGCCAATGTGCAGGGGCTGTGGGCCTTCCGGCCCGAGGTGCGCTCGCTGGATGTCCATCCGGGCCAGCTGACCACGGTGATGTACGAGTTCACCAACACCCAACCCCGCACGCTGGCCGCCCAGGCCATCGCCAACTACGCACCCCAGGTGGCCGACCGCTACTTCGAGAAGCTGCAGTGCTTCTGCTTCAACGAGTACACGCTCAAGCCGGGCGAGACACGCCGCTGGCCGGTGGTCTTCTACCTGGATCCGCGTCTGCCACGCGAGGTGAACACGATCACGCTGTCCTACACCTTCTTCGAGGTGGGCGGCAAGGTGCGTCCGGCGCCGGGGAGCGGCACATGAACGCCCCGCCCGGCAGCTCGTTCTGGCAGACGGTGCGGCTGGTGGCCTGGTCATTCTTTGGCGTGCGCCGTCGGGCCGACCAGGCGCTGGACATCCGGCACACCCGGCCGGTGCATGTCATTGCGGCAGGGCTGATCGGTGCGGTGCTGTTCGTGCTGGCGCTGGTGCTGCTGGTGTCTTGGGTGGTGGGCAGCGAGGCGACCCACTGAGATCGCAACGAGGAGACCTGACGATGTCCGCAGTGAACGACTCTCGTGGCACGCCGCACTACTTCGTGCCGCCGCCGTCGCGCCATCCCGCGCTGGCCGCACTGGGGCTGTTCCTGGTCGCGCTGGGCGCCAGCCAATGGGTGAACGAGCAGGCCTGGGGCCGCTACGCCGTGCTGGCCGGCCTGCTGGTGGTGTTCAGTGTGCTGTTCCAGTGGTTTGGCGACGCCATCCGAGAGAACGAGACGGGCCAGTACTCCCGGCGCATCGACGCCTCGTTTCGCTGGAGCATGGGTTGGTTCATCTTCTCCGAGGTGATGTTCTTCGCCGCATTCTTCGCGGCCCTGTTCTGGACCCGGGCCCATGCGGTGCCCAACCTCGGGTCGCCGGACAACCAGCTGCTCTGGCCGGGCTTCGAGGGCGTCTGGCCCAGTGACAAGGCGGGGGCCACGGGTTCACCGGCCGGCACGGTGGCGCCTTTCGAGACCATGGGGCCCTGGCCGATCCCGACGCTGAACACCGCGCTGCTGCTGAGCTCGGGCCTGACGATCACGCTGGCCCACCATGCGCTGCTGGGGGACCGGCGCGCCGCCTGTGTGCGCTGGATGTGGCTGACCGTGGCCCTGGGCGTCACCTTCCTCGGCTTCCAGGGCTACGAGTACCTGCACGCCTATCGGGAGCTCAACCTCAAGCTGAGTTCGGGCGTGTACGGCTCCACCTTCTACATGCTCACCGGCTTCCACGGCTTTCACGTGCTGCTGGGCACGCTGATGCTGACGGTCATCACCGGGCGCTTGATGAAGGGCCACTTCAGCCGCACCCACCACTTTGGTTTCGAAGGGGTGGCCTGGTACTGGCACTTTGTCGACGTGGTCTGGCTGGGCCTGTACCTGGTCGTCTACTGGCTGTGAGGCGGTGATGCGCGCCCCCCGTGTGCTGCAGCCGGGGACCGCGGTGTCGGCGGTCCCCGGCTCAGCGTGGCAGCGGCAGGCCGGTGGGGTGGAGCCAACCCAGGCGCCAGGCCAGCAGCACGGCGGCGAACAGGGCGATGGACAGCCCGATGCGCCAGGCCAGGGCACGGGCCATCTGGCGGCTGCGCTGGGCGTCGTCGTCCGGCCGGGTGCGCAGCATCAGCACGCCCGCCGTGCCCAGGCTGAGCAGGATGGCGAACAGGGTGATGGTGATCAGGATCTTCATGCGTGTCGATCTTGCGCCGAGTCCGGGGTGGGCGCAGGAGGGCTTGCCCGGAGGGACACCCCGGCGCGGCGCTGGGGAGCGCTGCTCGCGGCCCTGGCCGTGGCCGCGCTGACCGCCCGCCTGGGGCTGTGGCAGATGCACCGCGGCGAGGAGAAGCGGGCGCTGCAGGCCGAGATGACCGAGCGCGCCCAGGCGCCGGTGCTGGCCGCGGCCGCCTTGGCGCGCACGGCGCTGGCGGCCCAGGGGCAGGGGTACCGGCGGGTGCAGGCCCAGGGGCACTGGCTGCCCGTGGCGCCGGTGTTCCTGGACAACCGGCAGATGGATGGCCGGCCCGGCTTCTTTGTGCTGTCGCCCCTGGATCTGGGCCATGGCGCCGTGGTGCTGGTGCAGCGGGGCTGGGTGCCCCGCGACGTGCAGGACCGCAGCCGGCTGCCTGCCTTGCCGCTGCCCGGGGGGCCGGTGACGCTGCCCGCCCGGGTGGCCCCCTGGCCCTCGGCACTGACCGCCCTGGGGGCCGACGCGCCCGGGCCAATCCGGCAGAACGTGACTCCGGAGGCCCTGGAGGCCCTGTGGCATGTGCGCCTGCTGCCGTATTCCCTGCAGCAGCTCGCGGCCACGCCGGCCTTGACCGTCGGCCCCGAGGCCGCTGCAGAGCAGACCCTGCAGCGCCGCTGGCCGCTTCCGGCCCTGGATGTGCGCAAGCACGATCTCTACGCCGTCCAGTGGTTCCTGTTCTCGTTGCTCACCGTGGGGTTGTATGTCTGGTTCCAGCTCATTCGCCCGCGCCTCGCACGGCCCATCGCCTGAGCCGCTGACGCTCACCGTGCATGGCCTGCCCGGCAATGCGCCGGGGGTCCGCTCGCGTTGGAGCGGGCGCTTCACGCTGCTGCTGGTGGTGTTGGCCTGTGCAGCCCCGGTGGTGGCGTCGTACTTCACCTATTACGTGCTGCGGCCCCAGGGGCGCAGCAACTACGCCGAGCTGATCCAGCCCTCGCGCGGCCTGCCGGCCGACCTGCCCCTGCAAACCCTGGACGGCCGCAGCGTGACGCCCGCGGCGCTCAAGCGGCAGTGGCTGCTGACGGTGGTGGCCGGGGGCGCCTGCGATACGGCTTGCGAGCGCATGCTGTTCGAGCAGCGTCAACTGCGTGAGATGCTGGGCCGCGAACGCGACCGGGTGGACAACCTGTGGCTGGTGCCCGACGACGCCCCGGTGCGGCCCGAGGTCTTGCAGGCGCTGACCCCCGGCACCTGGGTGCTGCGCGTGCCGCCCCAGGCCTTGGCGCAGTGGCTGCAGCCCACACCCGGCCATGCGCTGAACGAGCACCTGTACGTGGTGGACCCGATGGGGGAGTGGATGATGCGCACCCCGTCGCAGCCCGAACCCAAGCGCTTTCACAAAGACCTGGAGCGGCTCCTGAGGGCGTCGGCCTTCTGGGACCGTCCGGGGCGGGAGGTGGGGCCATGATGAACGCGACGCCCGTGGACTGGAGCCCGGCCCTGGCCCTGCTGGCCGGCTCCGGCAGCGTGACGCTGCTGATCCTGCTGGGCCTGGCCTGGCGCTGGCGGGGGGCCAGCCGCCGTCAACGCCTGGCGGCGCTCACCACGCTGGCTCTGTTCCTGACGGTGGACCTGATCGCCTTTGGCGCCTTCACCCGCCTGACCGATTCCGGCCTGGGCTGCCCCGATTGGCCGGGCTGCTACGGCGAGGCCAGCCCGTTGGCGGCGCGTGACGCCATTCACGCCGCCCAGCAGGCCCTGCCCAGCGGTCCCGTCACCTGGTCCAAGGCCTGGGTGGAGATGACCCACCGCTACCTGGCCATGGTGCTGGGGGGCCTGATCTTGACCCTGGCCGTGGCCAGTTTGCGCTGGCGGCGCGAGCTGCCGCACTGCTGGCTGTGGCCGCTGCTCACGCTGGGCTGGGTCATCGTGCAGGGCCTGTTCGGCCGCTACACCGTCACCTGGAAGCTCTATCCGGCCATCGTGACCGCCCACCTGCTCGGAGCGCAGTTGCTGCTGGCCCTGCTGATGATCCAGCACCGGGCCTACCAGAACCAAGCCCTGGCCCTGGGGCGGGGCCTGCGCACGGCGGTGGGGGGCGTGCTGGCCCTGGTGCTGACCCAGGTGACCCTGGGCGGCTGGGTGAGCAGCAACTACGCTGTGCTCGCCTGCCAGGGCTTTCCCAGCTGCAATGGCCAGTGGTGGCCGCTGGCCGACTTTGCCCAGGGCTTCACCCTGCTGCGTGAGCTGGGCCGGGCCCACCATGGCGGCTACCTGGGCTGGGAGGCGCTGGTGGCCATCCACTGGGCCCACCGGCTGATGGCCGCGATGGTGGCCCTGGCCATCACGGCGCTGGCTGTGGCCTTGTGGCGCCGGGGGGCGGCTTATCACCGTGGCGCGGCCATGCTGGCCGGCCTGCTGGCCCTGCAGGCTCTGACCGGCATCGGCAACGTGGTGCTGCAGTGGCCTCTGGCGGGGGCGCTGCTCCATTCGGTGGGCGCTGCCGCCCTGGTGGCCACGCTGGTGGGCCTGCTGGCACGCCGCGAGCCGCGTTCCATCACCGTCCCGCAGGCAGTTGCCAAGCCAGCCTGGCGGGCACAGCAACAGGTGGTGCTGCCATGAACACGAACACACAGCTCCTCGCCGCACCGTCCGTTTGGGGCCGCTGGCGCCACAAGTGGCGACAGTTCCATGCGCTGACCAAGCCGCGCGTGGTCCAGCTCATCGTGTTTTGCGCCGTCATCGGCATGCTGCTGGCCAGCCCGGGCTGGCCGGACTGGCAGGTGCTGCTGGCCGGCACGGCGGGCATCTGGTGGGTGGCCAGCGCGGCGGCGGCCTTCAACTGCCTGGTAGAGCGCGAGCTGGATCGCCGCATGCAGCGCACCGCCTGGCGCCCCACGGCCCGGGGCGAGCTGTCGCCGCGGGAAACGCTGGTCTTCTCGCTGACCCTGTGTGCCCTGGGCGGCGGGGTGCTGCTGGTGTGGGTCAATGCGCTGACCCTGGTGCTGACCCTGGCCACCTTTGTCGGCTACGCGGTCGTCTACACCCTCTGGCTCAAGCCGCGCACCCCTCAGAACATCGTGATCGGCGGGGCCTCCGGGGCCATGCCGCCGGTGCTGGGTTGGGCCGCGGTGCGGGGCGATGTCGGCCCCGAGGCCTGGCTGCTGTGCCTGATCATCTTCCTCTGGACGCCGCCGCACTTCTGGTCCCTGGCCCTGTACCGGATGGAGGACTACCGCCGGGCCGGCCTGCCCATGCTGCCGGTCACCCACGGGCCTGAGCTGACCCGCCTGCACATCTTCCTCTACACCGTGGTGCTGCTGGCGGGCACGCTGATGCCCTTCATCTACGGCATGAGCGGCTGGATCTACCTCGTGAGCGCGATCACGTTGGGGTTGTGCTTCATGGTGTATGGTTTCAGGCTCTGGCGGCAGTACAGCGAGGCGCTGGCCCGCCGCACCTTCTGGTTCTCGATCCTGTACCTGTCGCTGCTGTTCGCGGCCCTGCTGCTGGACCACTACATCAGCCCCTGGCTGGGGCCTTCCTGATCCGATCATGACCCTGTCCCGCCGTCACGCGCTCCTGGCCTCCCTCTCCACGCTCACCACCCTGGCCGCCTGCGACGGGCAGGTCTTCAAGAGCGGCGACGTGCCGGCCCATGCTCCCTTCAAGGGCATCGACATCACCGGGGCCACCTACGCGCGCGAGTTGCACCTGACCGACATGAACGGCCAGCCGCGCACCCTGGCCGATTTCAAGGGCAAGGTCGTGGTGGTGTTCTTCGGTTATGTGCAGTGCCCCGATGTGTGCCCCACCACGCTGGCCGAACTGTCGGCCGTCAAGCAGCAACTGGGCGATGCTGGCAAGGACGTGCAGAGCATCTTCGTCACCGTGGACCCGGAGCGCGACACACCGGAGATCCTGAAGGCCTACATGGGCAGTTTCGGCGGCAGCGACTTCCTGGCCCTGCACGGCACGCCGGAGGAAACCGCCGCCGCCGCCAAGGAATTCAAGATCTTCTACGCCAAGGTGCCCGGCAAGACGCCGTCGACCTACACGGTAGACCACACCGCCGGCTCCTACCTCTTCGACCGGGCGGGCCGGGTGCGGGTGTTCAGTCGCTACGGCGCAGGTCCGGAGGCCCTGGCCGCAGACCTGAAGATCCTGCTGGCGGAGAAGGCTGCCGCCTGAAACGGCGACGACGCGGCATGAAAGCAAACGGCTCCCCGCGGGAAGCCGTTTTTGCTGAAGGAGGCCGACGGACAGGGCCGGCCCTGTGGGCGTCAGGCCGTTTCCAGCGCCTTGCGCATCTTCTTCAGCGCGGCCACCTCGATCTGGCGGATGCGCTCGGCGCTGACGCCGTACTCGGCGGCCAGCTCGTGCAGGGTCATGCCGCCGCTGGCGTCGTCGTTCACCTTCAGCCAGCGTTCCTCGACGATGCGGCGGCTGCGGTCGTCCAGCTTGTCCAGCGCGTGCTGAATGCCATGGGAGCTCATCAGGTCGCGGCTGCGACCTTCCAGCACCCGGGTGGGTTCCTGGCTGTCGTCGGCCAGGTAGGCGATCGGGGCGTAGCTCTCCTCGCCGTCCTCGGTCTGCGGCTCCAGGGCCACGTCACCGCCGGACAGCCGGGTCTCCATCTCGACCACTTCCTCCGGCTTGACATTCAGCTCCCGCGCCATCACATCCACCTCATCGGGCGTCAGCGTGTTGCGGAAAGTCTCATGGTCACCGGCTTGGTCCTTCAACCCCTGCTTCATCGAGCGCAGGTTGAAGAAGAGCTTGCGCTGGGCCTTGGTGGTGGCCACCTTGACCATGCGCCAGTTCTTCAGGATGTACTCGTGGATCTCGGCCTTGATCCAGTGCAGGGCATAGGACACCAAGCGCACGCCCTGATCAGGGTCGAAGCGCTTGACGGCCTTCATCAGGCCGACATTGCCCTCCTGGATCAGGTCGCCCTGCGGCAGGCCGTAACCCAGGTACTGGCGGGAGACGGAGACAACCAACCGCAGGTGCGACAGCACCAGCCGACCGGCAGCCTGGACATCGCCATCCTGCTGCAACTCACGGGCCAAGCGGGATTCCTCCTCGGCCGTGAGCATCGGAATCTGGTTGACCGCCGTGATGTAGGCGTCCAGATTGCCGATGGGCGGCACCAGAGCCCACGGGTCACGCAGAGCGAGAGCGTTGGTGGTGGTGTTCGTCATGTTCATGGTCGTTGAGACCCCGAGAAGCCAGGGAAGTTCCCAAATACTAGCACTCACGGGAAGGGAGTGCTAAGTCCTTGCCAATGCCTGTGAATCCGCTGCTGGAGGGGTTGGGCGATCAGCAACCGATCCAGTGGTCGATGGAGGTCAGACGTCCGCCCTTGAAACGGAAATCCCAGCCTGTCTCCAAGGAGGCACCGGGGGCGGGTGCCAGACGCAGCGTGTGGTCGTCGACTCGAAGCTTTTCGATGCCCGCCAGCGCCTGGAGCTTCTCCGGCGTCAGGTCGGCCCAGGCGCCGGGCAGGCCGTTCCATTGAACGTCTGCAGACCCGTTGGCCAGCAGTTGCCGCAGCACGGCGGTCTTGCCGTCCGACTCGAAGACAGCACCGCGGAAGGTGAGCAGGCGGGTGCCCTCCGACTCATAGGCGCTGTCGCATTGGTAGGGCGATGGCTCGGACTTCAAGGGGGCGCCCAGCGCGTCCTTCACCTTGGCGAGTTCCACGGGCGCCATGTCCAGCATCAACTTGCCCACCTGGAACTTCAGGGAGGACGAGGAAGCGCCGGCTTCCTTGTTGGCGGGCGTGGCCGAAGTCCCTGGGCAGACCTCACTGGCAAAAGCCGCCGGGTCGACCTGGGGTGACTTGTGGCGGCAAGCCTGCTCGCAGTAGCGGTCGAACGCCTCGCGGCTGAAACCACCAGCCTTTTCCAGCGTGACCAGCCGGTCTCGTGCCGCAGCAGGCAGATACAGGGTCATCTCGGAACTGCAGGTGTCCTCGTAGGCGCATGAGGCCAGAACCTCCTGAGCCGCTGCGCAGGAGCCTGTCACGCTCGAGGCCGGGCTGCTGGGGGGCGTGGCTGCCGATGTGGCGGCACTGGCGGAAACCTCTGCGACCGGCGCGGACGCTGCGGGAGGAGAGTCCGATTTCGGCGTACAGGCGCTGGCGAGGAGGAGCAGTGCGAATGCGGCGGGCTGCCAGACGGGTTGAGAGCTCATGCGCTGAAGACCTGCACCACATGCCGGATCCAGAAGGTCCAGGCCACGAGGCCTGTGGCCATGCAACCCAGGTAGTAAGCCTTTTCCCAAGGGGCAAAGACCGCCTGTCGGGCGGGAATGATGCGCACACCAGGCAAGGGCTGGCCATTGGTGGGCACCGCACCATCGGGAAAGCGCATCTCCTGGCTGCTCCACTCAGCGATGACCTTGCCCAGCACAAAGGGAAAGGCGATGACAAGCCCGATGGCGAGTACGGCGTAGAACAGCGCCACCAGCGGGCGCGGCCAACGCGGCAGACCGTCCTCGCCCACCTCGATCAGGTAGGTGATGAAGCTCTGCTTGCAGGCCTCGAAGAAGGTCAGCCGGCCTGCGGGAACCAGACGCACACACTCGGGCAGGTGCGCGTCGTCTCGGGCCATGTAGCGTCGCAGGAACTCGTAGAGCGCCAGCGCATGGTCGATGCTGGGGATCATGGCTGCCAGCAAGGCGGTTTGCTCGGGCTCGCCCTGTGCGTTGCGGCGCACAGCCCGCAGGTGGAAGGTTTGAGCGGCCGTGGCGCTCATGATGACGCGCTCAATGGCGAAGTCGCAGTCGTCCCAGCTCCAGGTGCGAAAGCGGATATCACGCACGCGTTTGACCCGAGCTGTGGGATCGGCACAGACGATCTGGCGGGTTTGGCGGTTGAGAAGAACTAGGGTTTCTGCGACGCGGTTAAGGTCTGCGCTAATGAATATTGAACCAAATATCATCATGAGGATGGCCATTGTGCCCATTCCGAGGAATCCAAATTGATCTCCCTTGAGCAATCCTAGGCCAATAGACATCGCTGCCATGAACGCGGAAGAAAATATAAAAAATATGCCTGCAAATATACCTAGCCCCCTTCCTGCTCTCGCCCCCACAGCGAGAATTGCCTTCTCGGAGTCCAATGCGGTGATGGTTCCCAAAGTGCCCAGCACTTCACTGCTGGCCGGTGCGTCTTTGGGCAAATAGCTCAGTGGACCCAGTCCCTTCAGGGTCTGGGTCCAAGCCCTGGTGTCTTCCGGGCGTGCTGTCGGGGTGTCGGGCGTTGTCGAGCTTGAGTTCATGTCGGAGAGTAGCTGTCGGTGCGCCCTGTGCTATCTGGCATCACCCAGGTGGGGGCTGTCTTGGCCAGGGGAAGGTATTTCACCGTCAGCTTGGCCTGGGTGATGGTGTACTGGTTTTTGGACAGGATTTGGCCAGTTGCGGGATCCCGATTGCCTGCCAGCAGCACGGGTGCCTGAATCATCAACCGCACTTGGGCACTGCTGGCATCCACCTTGCTCAGGTCGGTCAGCAGCGGTCGCCCAAAGCCGCCGGTGCGCAGCCCCGCCGGGATGGCAGGTGAAGACTTCTCGCCATTGAGGTGCAGGGTGTCGGTGACCACCAAGCTGCCCTGCTGGCGGTCGGTGAGCTCCAGCCGATAATCCAGAACGGATTGTGGATCCAGTGCCGGAGCCGTGATGCTGACCTGCGTGGTGTGGACACCAAAGCCGCCATTGCCCGTGAGGCTGACCTCAAGTGGCAGACTGAACAGTGCGTTGTAGGCAGCCACTTCGGCGTCCGGCTTGAACTTCTGTGGCGCCGTGCCTGCAATGCTCTGCTTGAGCCAGGATTCGATGGGGTCGTCGGTTGTTTCAGCCGCTTGATATGCCAGGTACAGGCCAATCACAACCAAGCCCACGGTGAGAATGGCCCAACCGGCGGGGCCGATGCCTAGAAGCGTTCCTCCGACCAGAGAGGCTGTGCCTGCTTCTGCAGCGGCAACGCCGCTTGCCGTTAAAGCGCCAGCAACGGACGTCGACGCTCCAAGAGCGTTCACTACACCGAGCCCGAAGACCCAGCGACTTGCATCCTCGTCGCCGGCGTCTCTTAATGTCGAGTATTTGGCGAAGCTGCTGATCGACATTCCGATTCCTGACGCGCCTCCCAGCACACCTCCCAACGCCGCAGCTCCGCGCACAAAGCCAGCCATGTTGCCGACCAGCTTGATACCCTGGGTATGCGCCCCAGCCTGGATGGCCGCAGCGGCAATTTCGGAGGTGGCGCCCAGCATGCCGGCCATGGCCGCGTAATACGCGGCGCTGAGTTCCACGCCCTTGGAAGCGCTGCCTTCACCCTCCAGATCTTTCTGGGCCTGGAGGAAGCTGAGTGTCTGGAACACCAGCACGCCGCTGGCCAATAGGCCGTTGGCACCCCCCTCACGGGCCAGTTTGATTCCCCGGGCCAGGACATTTCTTGGCGTTGCAGCGTGGATGTCTGGTGTGGCGGGGGCGCCGGGGGCTTGACCGCGTGGGCCTGAACCGGTGGACGGGGACACCAGGGTGACATCGCCGGTATCCACCCAGCGGCTGCCTCGCCACACCGAAGCCACGGCGTAGCGGGTGATGAGGATGGCGGTCCCCCCCTTGGCTCGGATGACATCCGCAACTTCCAGAAGATCGTAGCGCCAACTGACCGTGTTGACCTTGCGTACGGTGCGCACCCGAGCGGCTGCGGGCTGACCCCAGCCTGCCGTCTTGGCGTCCATCAGAGCTTGCCAGGGCGACATGCGTTGCTGAACGGGCTGCATGCGCACGCCGGTCCACAGCGCAGTGAGAAGAACAGCCTTGGCAGCAGCTTTTCCGAGAGGGGCGACGGCAGTGTCGGTGGCAGCCGCCACGCAATGCAGCAGCTTGGCCAGGGCGTCTGCGACTGGGTCCTTGGCACCTTCGCGCAGACGTTGCACCAATGCGGCCTGCGTCCCCGTGAGTGATTTGAAGAACTCGTCGGCTGCAGCCCAGGCATTCTTGGCCGAATCCCATGCCGGGGGCATGAGGTCCTTGGCATCACCCAGGCGCGCAATCAGGGTCTTGTTGTTGCCAGCCAGGGCCTGCCAAATGATGTTGCCCGGATCGCTGACGTCGCCGTTGATCCAGGCTTGCAACAGGGTGCGTTCTGCGGCTTGGCTGCCGGCGCCATGCAGGCAACTTGCTGCAGCGATGGCACATTGCAGACCTTCGTCGAGCACTTGACTGTCAAAGTCATGGCGGATGATCGCAGCCAGTCGTGAACTCTTGATCGCACTGACCCAGTCGGCCGCCAGACGTGGCAGCCGTGTGTCAATTGGCTTGAGCTTGTTGGCGCGCTCTTTCAGCGCGTTGTCGAGTGCAGGCTGACTGTATGCGGTGGCGTACTTCTCGTTCCAGCGTTTGAGGTCGTTCTGCAACTCGCATTGCTTCTTGAAGCCTGCAGCGGCGCGATTGACAAATTCATGACGCACATAGGCCGCCAGCACCTGGGCGCGCTCGACTTGTGCTGCGTTGCGGAAGGCGTTGATGGCCATGGCCACCCCCAGGTCGTCGTCCAGCGCGATGATGGCGCCGGTCTTCGCTTGGGTCTGCGCGGAAAATCGGGCCATGGTGTCAGCCAGGGCCTTGCTCTGTGCAGAGCGGTTGAGCACGGTCTCGAAGCACGCACCATTCAAGGCATTGCGTGTGGCGTCATCAGCGTAGTCGGCGACGATGGTGTTCACGGACGCCGACATGGGAGCGCCGAAGCGCACTGCGTTGGATGCCTTGCTGGTGCTGCCCAACGAGCCGGCGGCCGCGGCCATGACATCCAGCTTGGTCATGCGCTGATCGCGGCATTTGTCCGTGTTCTTCGCGTAAGCGTTCAGAACGTCTTGAGTCCAACGGTAGCGGCTGAATGCCAGCCACACCGAGGCGGACTTCTTGGGGTCGATGGCTATGACCTGCGCTGGCACGTTGTGCCCGGATCGCTTGCACAGCGCCGACATAGGCGGTTGCTGACTGGGCGACGCGGGGCAGCTGGAAGGGGAGGGCATCTTGCGAAGCAGGCCCTCGCGATCCACCAGGTAGATATCCCAGCTCAAGTCTGGGTGGAGGATGTAAAGGTAGCCCGCAGGCAGGCTGCGCAGCACCATCCAGCTTTCCTTTAGGTCGGCGGCGCTGTAGCGATTGTCGAGTTGCTTGAGCCCATCTGTCTTGCCGCACAGGGCGATGGGTACGGCCATGGGCACGACAGGAAGAATCGCAAGACCTTGCTTGACACAGTCCTGGCACCCCCCGGATGGCTGAGCAGAAGAGCCGCTGCTGGCGGCATGCTGCATTGCGGCCGTGGTGGATGGAGAAGAATCTAGAGGCATGGTGAGGCGGATGGGATGGGGGTGCGCAAGGATGACCAGAATTGGTCGTCAAAGCCTTGCAGTGCGGAGCTGACGCTTTGCCGCGCATGGGCAGCTTGATTCAAGGCTTGCGCAACGTTTGGATGCAGGTAGAAGCCGTCGATGCTTGTCAGGCCACAGGCAGCAAACACCAGAGCGTCGCGTTCTGTTGGAAACCCCATGCGACGGCATTGAGCAATCAAGTGCCGGATGCGCATCGCGTTGGTCTGATTGGGCCCCACATCCCAGTCCACGGCCATGGCTAGGACCATGTTCGTGATGCCGACCTGTTCCAGTTGATCCCATTCCGTCGGTGTGTAGATGCGCTCAGAGGTGGAGCCTGGGTTCGATGGCTTTCCAGGCGCGGATAGCTGCCGAAGTTGTCCAGTGGGTGAAAGAGCGATCCATCCAGGCAAGGCGCCAGTCAAGTGTTGCCACTTCGCCAGACTGAGTGTGAAGGGCAGTTGCCAGTTCACGCGCGGGTCCCACAAACGCAGTGGCCACTGGCACCCATCGGGACGCTGCACACGAATTTCTTGCGCCAGTGCCTCAGCGAGCATTTGGGGGCTTTGATGGCCGACGAACCAACCAGCCACCGGATGCACAACGCCCAGGGGGCTTGCAGCAGAACACATCCGCTCGATGGCCAGCTCAATCGTCAAGTTGACAACGCGTTCAGCATCGGCCTCCGAGGGTGCGAACAGCAGGTACGGACGCTGCTCAGACGCGATGTCGGGGTGGAGCGGTGGCAGGGGACATCTGACCACTCGTCCGGCCGCCTGGGCTTCGCCCACCTCACTTCTTTCCTTCAGTGGGTCTTCCAGCATCGGATCGACCAAAACGGCAACACTGGGGCAGGGAGCGACTGTGATGGCTTTGCGCAGCAGCTGTATGCCGTCATTTACTCGCAGGTGGACGTCATTCATGGGAAACCTCTCCACTCGCGGCTATACCGCTGCGCCAGTCAACGCAGCATCTTGCATGGCTTTCGAACAGTCGGAGAAGCTAGAAGGCTTGGTCAAAGACACAGAGGACGAACTGCTTCCCCCCGTCGTCCACACCTTGCTCGCCGCCTTGAACTGCACACTGCCCGGTGCCTTGAGCGTGATGCTGCCGCTCTGGATGTCGATGGCTGCACCAGCGGCGGTCAGCAGGACGCTGGTGGGGGCGCCGACGAGGACGTTGGCCTGGGTGCTGGCCACGTCGATGGCCTGGCTGGCGGTGAGCTCGGCGGTGGCGGTGTTGGCGCTGGCCTGCAGGCTGCCGGTGGCGGCGTGGATGGCGATGCCGGTTTCGGTGTTGGGTTTGCGGGTGCTGCTGGCTTTGCCATAAGTGAACAGCACGGCGCCGGCCTTGGCCACGCTGGCATGGTGGCCCTGGGCCAGGCTCAGCAGGTCCTGGCCGGCGCTCACGGTCAGGCTGGCCTGGGTGCTGAGGATGGCCTGGGCCGGGGTGAAGAGGCCCAGGCCGGCCGGGGCAGCCAGGGTGATGTCCGGACGGTCCCAGGCGCTGACGTTGCCCCAGCCACCGTCGATGGCGATGGTGTTCTCGTCACTGGTGCTGTCACCGCCTTGCCGGCTGTCGCTGGCTTGCAGGCTGGCGGCCAGCGCCGCCAGGCCCTGTTCGCTGGGCAACTGGTGGCT
>NZ_JAGWCB010000001.1 GCF_020387415.1 Ideonella benzenivorans
CCATCATGGTGGACAAGATCTTCGAGGTGGTGCAGACCATCCACGCGCAGGGCACGACGATGCTGCTGGTCGAGCAGAACGCCAGCCGGGCGCTGGCCCTGGCCGACCGGGGCTATGTGCTGGACTCGGGCGAGGTCAGCATGAGCGGCCCGGCCCAGGCGCTGCTGACCGATCCCAAGGTCCGCGCCGCCTACCTCGGCGAGTGAGCGCCACGGCAGCGGCTCAGTCGTTCAGCCACCGCCCGGATCCAGGCCCAGCACGGCCCGGGCGCGGCGCTGCTCCTCCGGGGCAAAGCGGGCCTCGACCAACTGATCGATGGCCTGCTGCCGCTGCAGCGCCGAGAGCTCGGCCGCACCGCGCAGCTGGGTGATCTGGCGGCGCACCTCAGCCACCTTCTGCGTCCAGGCTGCCTGGGCCTGGTCCAGGGCCTGCAGACGCGCGGCGGCCTCCGGCCCCAGCGTGGCCTCCCGCTGCCGCTGCAGGGCGGTCAGGTCCTCGCCGGGGTGCGGGGCGCGGGCCGCTGCGGGCAGTCCGCTGTCGGGCAGCTTGTCAGCCGATGCGGCGGCGGGCGTCAGCGCATCGCGCTTGAGCCGCGCCTGCAGCGCCGCCTCCTCGTCGCCGTAGAAGGCCTCGGCCCAGTCGTTGCCCAGCACCAGGCGGCGCTGGCGGGCGCGCTCCTGCAGGGCCAGGGCCAGGCTGTCCGCCGTGGGCGGGCTGGTGGTGCTGGTGGGCGCCAGCTGACGTTGCAGCTGCAGGTAGCGTTCCCACACCGCCATGACCTGGGCGGCGCCGTCCTCGCTGCCCAACTCGGTGCGCGCCTGGTGCTGCAGCAGGGCGCCCAGTTCCTCCACCGTGGCCTCGCCCAGCGTGGTCAACAGCTGGTCGAAGCGCCGTCGCACCGCCTGGTTCGGCACCAGCCGGCCCTGGGCATCCAGGCGGAAACCGCCGTCGGGTTGCGCGCCACGCAGCGAGCCTCGCTCGTACAGGGCTTGTCGCACCTGGGCCACGCTGCGCTGGACGCGCGAGGGGTTGGGTTGCAGGGCTGCCACCGCCTCCAGGGTCGCGGGCTGCGCTCCGGCCGCGGTGGTGCCCAGGGGGGAGGCTGAGGGGCTGGGCTGCCCCGCCGCCCGTGCGCTGGGCGCCTGGGTTGTCCAGGCCCACCACAGCCCGCCGCACAGCAGCAACGCCGTCCCGGTCCACAGGGCCGTGTGGCGGGCGGGCATCACAGGCCGATCGACTTCAGGCGGTTGGCCTGCGAGCGGTAGAAGGCCACCGGGTCGGGCGCGAACAGGCCGCGCAGGCCAAAGGCCTGGTTGATCTCGTCCAGGTGGTTCCAGGCGTAGTCGTCGCGCAGCACCGTGCCCCAGTGCGAGGCGCACTTGCCCACCAGGCCGTCGTTGGACGCGCCCTTGAAGCTCACCGAGGTCAGCGTCAGCAGGGCGTCGCTGAGGTCGAACACATTGGTCAGCACCGCATTGCCGCCGGCCGAGTAGTAGCGCACGCCGTTGACCAGTTCCGGCCCCTGGCCGCAGCTGCTGCTGGGTGCGCCCTGCGGGTAGTTGGCGTTGAAGGCCGCCGCGCCGGCCGTGGTCAGCGAGTTCATCGCGGCCTCGGAATCCTGCGGCAGGTCGGGGCTGCCCGAGAGCAGGCTGATCAGCGCCGCGAAGGCATTGGCCACCGAGGCCACCCAGGCCGTGGTGCCGGTGGCCGTGGTGCCGGCCTTGATGTCGTCGGCCACCGGGCTGCCGGTGTGCGGCGTGCCCATGGTGGTGACCGAGGCCACCAGCTGCGGCGCCACGGCGGCCACATAGCGCACTGCCTGCCCGCCGTGGCTGTGGCCCACCAGGTTGAACTTGCTGTAGCCGTAGGTGGCCTGCAGACGCTGCAGCTCGGCCAGCAGCTGCTCGCCGCGCACCTCGCTGCTGTTGGCCGCCGAGACCTGCGACACATAGACCCTGGCGCCGCCCGAGGCCAGGCCGCTGTCGATGCCCCACCAGTAGTCCACCGGGCCGATCGAATCCCAGCCGAACAGGCCATGCACCAGCACGATGGGGTAGCGCGTCTGGGTGTAGGTGTCGGCCGCATGGACCACGGTCGGCGCGACCGTGCCGGTGATGCAGGCCGCCGCCACCACCGTCTTCAGGAACCAGCGTTTCATGGGGTCTCCTCTGCGTGTTGTGGCTCCGGCACCGACGCCCGACGGGGGATCGACCCGGAGTGGGCGAATTAAAGAACGACCGTTCGTGCGTTGGTCTGGGTGATTTCCCATAGCTGCGCTGCAACATGGCCTCGGGCTTTCCCGGAGACGGGGGGGCAGGCTAAGCTGCAGGCCATGACGGGAAGCCAGCCTGCCGCAGCGATCCAGAGAGGCCGTGTCCAGCGCTGGGCGGCGGTGACGCTGTGGCTGGGCGGGCTGTCGATCGGGAGTCACGCCATGGGCTTGCCCATTGATGTTCAGTCCCTCTGGGATTTCGATCACCCCGAGCGCAGCGAACAGCGCTTTCGGCAGGCCCTGGCCACGGCACAGGGGGACGAAGCCCTCACCCTCATCCTCTACACCCAGATCGCACGCAGCCAGGGTCTGCGGCAGCAGTTCGTGCAGGCCCGGGCCCTGCTGGAAGGGCTGCAGCCCGTGCTGGCGGGGGCCGGCCCCGAGGTTCAGGTGCGTTGGTGGCTGGAATGGGGGCGCACCTGGGTGTCGGCCGCCCATGCGCCAGAGCAGCGCACCGCCGAGGCCCGTGCCCGGGCAGGCATGGCCTGGGAGCGGGCGGCGCAGCAGGCCCGCGCGGCCGGGCTGGACGATCTGGCCGTGGATGCCCTGCACATGCTGGCCTTCGTCGAGACCGAGCCGGCCGCCCAGCGGCAGCGCACCGAGGCGGCGCTGGCCGTGGCCCAGGCCTCCCCTCAGCCTGCGGCTCAGCGCTGGCAGGCCTCGCTCTACAACAACCTGGGCATGGCCTGGCACGAGGCTGGCCGTGACGATCTGGCCCTGGCCTCGTTCGAACAGGCCCTGCGCCTGCGCGAAGCCCAGGGCGCGGCCGGCCCCACCCGTGTCGCCCGCTGGATGGTGGCCTGGTGCCTGCGCCTGCAGGGACGTGAGGACGAGGCGCTGGCCCGGCAGCAGGCCCTGGCCGAGGAGGGGGAGGCGGCTGCCGACCCCGATCCCTATGTCTACGAAGAGCTGGAACTCCTGTACCGTGCCCGCGGCGACACGGCCCAGGCGGATGCCGCGGCCCGGCGCCGCCAGGCGCTGAACCCATGAATCTCGATCTGTTGGTGCGCCGGCCGGTGGCGGTGTTGCTCTACCCCGGCTGCGTGTTCCAGGAAATCGCCCTGGCGGTGGAGGTGCTGGCCCCGCACTGGCCGCTGCGCTACCTGACGCCGGACGGCGCGGTGCACCGGGCTTCCAACGGGGCCCGGCTGCAGGCCGATGGCGACTACGGCGGGCTGGACACCGAGGCCGTGGCCGCGGTGCTGGTGCCGGGCGGGGACCCAGGCTCCATCGTGCCCACCGGCCGTGCGCGGGCCGGCCTGCAGGTCGCGGCCGCCCAGGGCGCCTGGCTGGCCAGCATCTGCGGGGGTAACCTGGTGCTGGCCGCCGCCGGGGTGATGGACGGCTGCCGGGGCACGCACAACTACACGGCCGAACACGCCTCGCCCGAGGCCGTGGCGCAGACCGCAGCGTACTGGGCCGGCCTGCGCTTCGAGCGGGCGAACCTGGTGGTGGATGCCGAGCACCGCCGCATCACCGCCCAGCCCTGGGCCGACCGGGATCTGGCCGCCGCCCTGGCTCAGGCCCTGGGGGTGCTCGACCCTGCCGCGGCGGAGGACTTGCGGACCTATCCGCAACGGCGCCGCTACCCCTGATCCCGGGCGCCGGGCCTGCCGGCATGGCCAGGAAGGCTGTATGGATGTACAGTATCTTCCCGTGCCTTGCCTTCTGCCGCCATGCCTGCCTCCGATGTCCACGCGCGCGCCGCTGCCGCGCCCCTGTCCCTGCCGCCCGAGGTGGCGGGCCGGGTCTGGCCGGCCCGGGCCTGGACGGGGCCGCGGGGCGCGGTGCGCTCCAGCGGCCACGCCGCGCTGGACGCCGAGCTGCCCGGCGGCGGCTGGCCCTGCGGTGCCCTGACCGAGCTGCTGCAGCCCCAGCCGGCCCTGCTGGAGTGGCGTCTGCTGGGTCCGGTGGCCCGGGCCCTGGCGGCCGAGGGGCGACCCGTCGTGCTGGTGGGGCCGCCCCAGGTGCCGCATCTGCCGGGCCTGGCCCAGTGCGGGCTGCCGGCTTCGGCCCTGGTCTGGGTGCAGGCACAGACCACGGCCGAGCGGCTCTGGTGCACCGAGCAACTGCTGCGCGCCCAGGCCGCCGCCCTGGTGCTGGCCTGGGTGCCCCAGGCCCGGCCCGAGCAGATCCGCCGCCTGCAGGTCAACGCCCTGGGCAGCGAGGCCCTGGTCTTTGCCTGCCGGCCACTGGCGGCGCGGCAGGAATCCTCGGCCGCCCCGTTGCGCCTGCAGGCCCGGGTGGACCTGGACTGGGCGCTGCAGGTCCAGGTGTTCAAGCGGCGCGGGCCGGTGCACGAGGGCGAGGTCAGCCTGCCCTCGGTGCCCGGCACCCTGGGCGCGGTACTGCCCAGCCGCCTGCTGCAGCCGCGGCGCTGGCTGGCGGCGCGCCGCAGTGCCGTGCCGCAGCCCGTGCCCGTGCGGGAGGAGGAGGTCGATGCTCTGGGCCGCCCTGTGCTGGCCGGCGCCCGCTGAGGGCGCGCCCGCGGCCGACCTGCAGGGGCCGGCCTGCTGGGCCCTGCAGTTCACGCCGCGGGTGGCCTGCTGCGGCGATGCCCTGCGCCTGGAATTGGCCGCCAGCCAGCGCCTGTTCGGCGGCCAGGCCACGCTGCTGAGCCGCCTGGCCACCGAAGGCCGCCAACTGGGGGCCTGCGGCGTGGCCTGGGCCAGCACCGCCAGTGCGGCCCAGGCCCTGGCCCGCCAAGCCACGGTGGAGGGCACATCGCCGCAGCCGGCCCGGGTGCCCGGGCTGGACGTACCGCTGGCCGATGCCCTGGACCCGCTGCCGCTGGAGACGCTGGACGGCCTGCGCCCGCACGCCGACACCCTGCACCTGATGGGCTGCCATCGCCTGGGCGAGGTGCGCCACCTGCCGCGCGGCGGCCTGGCCCGCCGCTTCGAGGCCGGCCTGCTGGCCGCGCTGGACCAGGCCTACGGGACGCTGCCCGAGGCCCACTCCTGGCTCACCCTGCCCGAGACCTTCAGCGCGCGGCTGGAACTGGCCTTTCGCGTGGAGCAGGCGCCGGCCCTGCTGGCCGGCGCCCAGCGCCTGCTGCTGCAGCTCTGCGGCTGGCTGCAGGCCCGCCACGCCGGGGTGCTGGCCTTCACCCTGGCCTGGGAGCACGACTCCATGCGCGCCCGCGACGTGGCCCCCGGTGGCGCGCTGACCGTGCGCACCGCCCAGCCGGCCCGCCAGACCGAGCACCTGGCCCGGTTGCTGGCCGAGCACCTGGCACGGGTCACCCTGGCCGCGCCCGCCGCGGCGCTGCGTCTGACAGCCGACGAAGTGCAGGCCCTGGCCCCGCCCAGCGGCCAGCTCTGGCCCGATGCCCGCCAGCAAGCCCAGGCCCTGGACGAGGTGCTGGAGCGGGTGGCCGCCCGGTTGGGGGCCGAGCGCGTCTGCCGCCCACGGGTCTGCGAGGACCACCGGCCCGAGTGGATGCAGGGCTGGCAGCCGCTGGACCGGCCCCTGCCGCGCACCGGGGCGCGCCTGCCCACGCTGCCGCAGCCGGCCTTTCTGCTGCCGGCCCCGCAGCGCCTGGGCTTGCGCCAGCACCGGCCGGTGCACCAGGGCCAGCCCCTCTTGCTGCTGCTGGGGCCGCAGCGGGTGGAGGGGGGCTGGTGGCACCGCAGCACGGCGCCGCTGCCGCCGGGGGCCGAGGCCACGGCGCCCGAGGGCGCCACCGGCGTCGTGGTCTCGCACGCGGTGGCGCGCGACTACTGGGTGGCCTGGAGCGAGCGGGCCGGCGTGCTCTGGGTCTTCCAGACGCGGCTGGAGGGCGAGGCCGGCGAGGCCTGGTTCCTGCACGGCCACTTTGCCTGACCCCCTGGAGAGGACGCGCGATGGCCGAACCCCGCCCGCCGCTGCCCGACTATGCCGAGCTGTGCTGCGTCAGCAACTACAGCTTTCTGCAGGGCGCCAGCCACCCGGAGGAGCTGGTGCAGCGCGCCGCCGCGCTGGGCTACCGGGCCCTGGCCATCACCGACGAATGCTCGGTGGCCGGCGTGGTGCGGGCCCATGTGGCCTGGCGGGATGCGGCGGTGCAGGCCAGCGGCCTGCAACTGCGGCTGGGCAGCCGCTTCCGGGTGACGGACGAGGCCGGCCAGACCCGCTTCACCCTGGTGCTGCTGGCGGCGGATCTGCTGGGCTGGGGCCAGTTGTGCGAGTTCATCACCCGGCTGCGGCGGGCCAGCCCGGTCAAGGGCCAGTACCGGCTGACGCAGGACCTGATCGACGGCGAGGCCCTGGCCGGCTGCGTGGCCCTCGTCCTGCCGGAGCGCCACCTGGATGACGCGGCCCTGCACGATCTGGCGCGCTGGCTGCTGCGCCACTTCATCGGCCGCTGCTGGTGGGGCGTGAGCCTGCTGCAGTCGCTGGACGACGAGCGCTGGCTGGAGCGGCTGCAGGCCGTGTCCGCCGCCAGTGCCGTGCCCTGCGTGGCCTGCGGGGACGTGCACTTCCATGTGCGCTCGCGCAAGCCGCTGCAGGACGTGCTGACCGCCATCCGCCTGCGCCGGCCACTGACCGATTGCGGGCTGGACCTGCAGCCCAATGCCGAGCGCCACCTGCGCACCCGGCTGCGGCTGGCCCAGGCCTATCCGCCCGAGCTGCTGGCCGAGACCCTGGCGGTGGCTGCGCGCTGCCACTTCTCGCTGGACGAGCTGACCTACCACTATCCCGACGAGTTCATCCCCCCGGGTGAGACGGCGGCCAGCCACCTGCGCACGCTGACCTGGGCCGGGGCGGCCGAGCGCTGGTCCCAGGGCGTGCCCGCGAAGGAGCGGGCCCAGATCGAACACGAGCTGGCCCTGATCGACGATCTGCACTACGAGCACTACTTCCTGACGGTGGCCGACATCGTGCAGTTCGCCCGCGGCCGAGGCATCCTCTGCCAGGGCCGGGGCAGCGCGGCCAACAGCCTGGTCTGCTACTGCCTGGGCATCACCGCGGTCGGGCCCGACCGGCTCACCGCGCTGTTCGAGCGCTTCATCTCCAAGGAGCGCAACGAGCCGCCGGACATCGACGTGGACTTCGAGCACGAGCGGCGCGAGGAGGTCATCCAGTACCTCTACCGCAAGTACGGACGCGAGCGGGCCGCGCTGACCGCGGCCGTCATCAGCTACCAGCCGCGCAGCGCGCTGCGCGACGTGGGCAAGGCCCTGGGCTTCACGCCTGAGCAGCTCGATGCCCTGTCCAGCGCCCACCGCGGCTGGGAGACCCGCGGGCCGGACGCGGCCCGGGTGGCCGAGACTGGCCTGGACCCGGACGCGCTGGCGGTACAACAGTTGCTGCAGCTGGCCACCCAGCTGCAGGGCTTTCCCCGCCACCTGTCCCAGCACACGGGGGGCTTCGTGCTGACGGCCGGGCGGCTCTCGCGCATGGTGCCCATCGAGAACGCCAGCATGAAAGACCGCACCGTCATCCAGTGGGACAAGGACGACCTGGACGCGCTGGGCCTGATGAAGGTGGACGTGCTGGCCCTGGGCATGCTGAGCGCGCTGCGCAAGACGCTGGCCATGGTGGGCCTGCGCGAACGCAGGGCGATCGAGCTCTACCAGGTGCCCGAGGGCGACGAGCCCACCTACGCCATGATCAGCCGGGCCGACACGGTGGGCGTGTTCCAGATCGAGAGCCGGGCCCAGATGAGCATGCTGCCGCGGCTGCGGCCCGCGTGCTACTACGACCTGGTGATCGAGGTGGCCCTGGTGCGGCCCGGCCCCATCCAGGGCGGAGCGGTGCACCCTTACCTGGACCGGCGCCAGGGCAAGGTGCCCGTGACTTACCCCCGCGAGGAGCTGAAGGTGGCGCTGGAACGCACCCTGGGCGTGCCCATCTTCCAGGAGCAGTGCATGCAGATCGCCATGGTGGCCGCCGGCTTCAGCGCTGGCGAGGCCGACGGCCTGCGCCGTGCGATGGCGGCCTGGAAGCGCAAGGGCGGGCTGGAGAAGTACCACGACCGCCTGGTGGGTGGCATGGTGGCGCGCGGCTACGAGCAGGACTTTGCCGAGGGCGTGTTCAAGCAGGTCCAGGGCTTCAGCGACTACGGCTTCCCCGAAAGCCACGCGGCCTCCTTCGCCCTGCTGGTCTATGCCAGCGCCTGGCTCAAATGCCATTACCCGGCGGAGTTTCTGGTGGGCCTGCTCAATTCCCAGCCCATGGGCTTCTACAGCCCGGCCCAGCTGGTGCAGGACGCCCGGCGCCACCAGGTGACGGTGTGGCCGGTGGACGTGCAGCACAGCGGGGTGGACAGCGCGCTGGACGGGCCCTCGCCGGCGCCG
The DNA here is from genome assembly GCF_020387415.1 of Ideonella benzenivorans. Taxonomy (GTDB): domain Bacteria; phylum Pseudomonadota; class Gammaproteobacteria; order Burkholderiales; family Burkholderiaceae_C; genus Ideonella; species Ideonella benzenivorans. Next base: position 8,554 of record NZ_JAGWCB010000001.1, read on the forward strand.
CTGGAGGCGGGTGGGCCGCCACCCGCGGTGCGCCTGGGCCTGCGCCTGGTGGCCGGGCTGTCTGCAGCCGCGGCCCTGCGCATCGTCGAGGCCCGCGCCGCCGGGCCCTTCGCCGACACCCAGGACCTGGCCCGCCGCGCCGGCCTGGAGCAGACCGATCTGCGCTACCTGGCGGCGGCCGACGCGCTGCGCTCGCTGGCCGGCCACCGCCGCCAGCAGATGTGGGAAGCCGCCGGCCTGCGCCGCGCCCCGGCCCTGCTGCGCGGCGCGCCGGTGGACGAGGCCCCGCTGGCCCTGCCGGCCGCCCCCGAGGGCGAGGAGATCGTGGCCGACTACCAGAGCACCGGCCTGACCCTGCGCCGCCATCCGCTGCAACTGCTGCGCCCGCAGTTGCAGCGCCGCCGCCTGCTCACCGCCGAGGCCTTGCGGGCCTGTCCGGCCGGCCGGCTGGTGCGCCATGCCGGCATCGTCACCATGCGCCAGCGCCCGCCCACCGCCAGCGGCACCTTGTTCATCACGCTGGAAGACGAGACCGGCCTGGTCCAGGCCATCTGCTGGCCGCGGGTCTACGAGCGTTTCCGCACCGTGCTGGTGTCGGCCCGGCTGCTCGGCCTGGCTGGCACCTGGCAGCGCGAGGGCGAGGTCTGCAACCTCATCGTCGGCCACGCCGAGGACCTGACCCCTTGGCTGGGCCGGCTGGCGCCGACCGCCCGCAGCCGGGATTTCCGCTGATCCCAAACCGCACCAAAGTGGGGATCAGGCGTGCATTTCCCGCACTTTTGCCCTCTTCTGAAGGGGGCCGATTTGGGAACACTCAAGTCGTGTCAGGTTTTACCGAACACGGGACCAGGGATTGACTGACAAGAGAGGCTCCGCTGTGGCGTGGCGGGGGCGAACTGCCCCGGGCCTGATGGCGCGACCTTCAGAAATTTGCAGCCCCGTCCAGGACGGGAGGAGACACCATGTTCAAGAACTTGAGAATCGGACAGCGACTGGGCTTGGCCTTTGGCCTGCTGCTGGTCCTGCTGGCCGTGCTGGCGGGCGTCAGCGCGCTGCAGATGAGCCGCCTGGCCGGCAATGCCAACTACTACGCCGAGAACCTGGTGCCTTCCTATGAGGCCGAGCACGAGATCGCGCAGCGGCTCGACGACGTCCGCCGCTATGGCTTCCGTCACATCCTCAGCAATTCGACGCAGGAGATGGACCAGATCGAGGCCCAGATGTCAGAGATCCGTCGCGGCTTGGACCAGCAACTGGACCACTACGCCAAGAACCTGGTCTCGGACGACGAGGACCGGCGCAACCTGGAGGCCACCCGCGCGGCCGTGGTGGCTTATGACGCCCAATGGGCCAAGGTCCAGGCGGTGTCGCGCCTGACGACCAGCGACCCTGCCAAGATGACCGAGGCGGCCCAGTTGATGAATGGCCCGGCCTTTGAGGCTCACACGGCGGCCCAGCAGGCCATCCGGCAATGGTGGGCCTACAACGTCAAGCTGGCCAAGGACCAGGATGCGGCGTCCCGTGCCACTGAACAAAGCGCCCGCTTGATCCTGATCGGACTCGCTGCGGCGGCCCTGGTCCTGGGCATCGGCGCAGCCTGGGTGATCACCCGTTCCATCACGCAACCCATTCAGCGTGCGGCGGAGCTGGCCTCGGCCGTGGCCCAGGGGGACCTGAGCTCGCACATCGACATCGACGGCCGGGATGAAACCGCCCAGTTGCTGCAGGCCCTGGCGCGCATGCAGGGCAGCCTGGCCCAGGTGGTGTCCACCGTGCGCCAGAATTCCGAGAGCATTGCCACGGCCAGCGCCGAGATCGCCCAGGGCAACATGGATCTGTCCAGCCGCACCGAACAGGCGGCCAGCGCGCTGGAAGAGACCGCAGCCACGATGGAAGAGCTGGGCAGCACCGTGCGCCACAACGCAGACAACGCCAAGCAGGCCAACCAGTTGGCCCAAGGCGCCTCCACCGTGGCCATGCAGGGCGGCGAGGTGGTCAGTCAGGTGGTGACCACCATGCAGGAGATCAACGAGAGCAGCCGCAAGATCGGCGACATCATCGGCGTGATCGACGGGATCGCCTTCCAGACCAACATCCTGGCGCTGAACGCGGCGGTGGAAGCCGCGCGTGCCGGTGAGCAGGGGCGCGGCTTCGCGGTGGTGGCGGGCGAGGTGCGGGCGCTGGCCCAGCGCAGCGCCGATGCCGCCAAGGAGATCAAGGCCCTGATCGGCCGCAGCGTCGAGCAGGTCGAGAAGGGCAGTGCGCTGGTGGGGCAGGCCGGTGAGACCATGGGCGAGATCGTCGGGTCGATCCGCCGCGTCAGCGACATCGTGGCCGAGATCAGTTCGGCCAGTGCTGAACAGGCCAACGGGGTGTCCCAGGTGGGCGAGGCGGTGGGCCAGATGGACCAGGCCACGCAGCAGAACGCCGCCCTGGTGGAAGAAAGCGCCGCTGCGGCCGACAGTCTGAAGAACCAGGCGCGGCATCTGGTTGAGGCGGTGGCGGTGTTCCGCCTGTCGGCCCACGAGGTGCGCAGCACCTCGACGGCCAGCCCAGCCGCCCCCGTGGCCAGTGCGCCGGCTCCGCACAAGCCGGCGCCGAAGGCAGCCGCACGGCCCCCGGTGACGCGGGCCGCAACGCCCGCGCCAGCCGCGGCGGCGAAACCAGCGGCCGCGGCGGTGGCCGGATCGGACGACTGGGAAACCTTCTGAGCCTCCACGGGGCGGAGGACGCGGTCACATTTCCCAGGGAACTTTGTGGCCTCGGTGGTACCGTATGACGCTGTGCTCGCTGCCGCACCGCGTCCCGGATCCGCCGCCCCATGCTTGAAATCACCGTCTGGTGCCTGGTCATCACGGCCGTCTTCGCTTACATCAACCACCGCTTCATCGGCCTGCCCACCACCATCGGCGTGATGACCATCGCGCTGGCCATCTCCGGCGCGCTGATCGGCCTGGACTACATCGGCTGGAGCGAACCCCGCCGCTACCAGGCGGCGATGGTGGCGTCGATCGATTTCCCCGGAGTGCTGATGCGCGGCATGCTCGCGGTGCTGCTGTTCGCCGGCGGGCTGCAGTTCAAGCTGGGCGAGCTGGTGCGGTTCCAGAAACCCATCGTCGCGCTCACGGTGGCGGGCACGGTGGTCAGCGCCTTGCTGGTCGGCCTGGCGCTGTGGAAGCTGCTGCCGATGGTGGGGGTGCGGCTGGCCTTGCCGTACTGCCTGGTGTTCGGCGCGCTGATCTCCCCGACCGATGCGGTGGCGGTGGGCAGCATCCTGAAGTCGGCCGGCGTGCCGCGCACCATGGAAGCCATCATCGCCGGCGAGTCACTGTTCAACGACGCGGTGGGCGTGGTGCTGTTCTCGCTGGCCCTGTCGATGGTGAAGACCGGCGACTGGCCCACGGCGTCCGAGGCGCTCAGCCAGCTGGCGCGCGAAGGCGGCGGCGGCATCCTGATGGGCCTGCTGATGGGCAACCTGCTCTACCGCATGCTCAAGGACGTGCAGAGCTACCAGGTGGAGGTGCTGCTGACCCTGGCCACCGTGATGGGCGGCTATGGCCTGGTGGAGGAACTGGACTTCTCCGGCCCGCTGGCCATGGTGGTGGTGGGCATGGTGGTGGGCACCCGCAGCCGCTCCGACCGTGACTTCCCGCAGGACACCCAGGACCACCTGTCGCGCTTCTGGCGTCTGGTGGACGGCATCTTGAACACCTTGCTGTTCGTGCTGATCGGGCTGGAGGTGATCCGGGTTCATTTCAGCGGCGGCATTCTGGTGGCAGCGGCGCTGACCATCGCCATCACGCTGCTGGCGCGCGGCCTGAGCGTGGCGGCGCTGATGGCGCTGCTGCGGCTGACGATGAGCCTGCCGCGGGGCACCTGGCGGGTGCTGACCTGGGCCGGGGTGCGCGGTGGCGTGTCGGTGGCGCTGGCCCTGTCGCTGCCGGCCGGACACAGCCGGGAGGTCGTGCTGTCGCTGACCTACTGCGTGGTCGTGTTCTCGATCCTGGTGCAGGGGCTCACCGTGGGCACCCTCGCCCGCCGCGTGGGGGTGAGCAATGCCAAGCCCCTGGCCCTGCCTCAGCCCAGCCCGGTGGCCAGCCAGCGGCCGGCCCCGTAGGTCAGGGCCGCGGCGGCGGCGCCGATGGCCAGCTGCCGCAGCCCGCTGCGCCAGGCGCTGCCCCCGGTGAACAGCGTGATGCCCATGCCGATCAGCAGCAGGCCCAGCCCGCTGGCCAGCGCGCAGGCCAGCACCGCGTGCGGGCCTGAGGCCACCAGCAAGGGCAGCGCCGGCACCGCCGCCCCCAGCAGAAAGACCACGAAGGACGTGCCGGCGGCAGCCCAGGGCGAGCCGCCCAGGTCGTCCGGGTTGATGCCCAGCTCCTCGCGCACCAAGGTGTCCAGCGCGCTGCCGTGCTGGGCCATCACCCGGTGCGAGATGGTCTGCGCCTCTTCGGCGCTGAAGCCCTTGGCCTGGTAGATCAGGGCCAGTTCCTCCCGCTCCTCCTCGGGCGCCTGTTCCAGTTCGTCGGCCTCGGCCGCGATCTGCCGGGCGTAGAGCTCGCGGGCACTTTGCACCGAAATCCATTCGCCCATGGCCATCGAGCCGGCCCCGGCCAGCGCGCCGGCCAGCGCGGTGGTCAGCAGCGTGGTGCCGGAGAACTGCGCCCCGGCGGCGCCCATCAGCAGGCAGAAGGTGGACACCAGCCCGTCGTTGGCGCCCAGCACGGCGGCGCGCAGGGCGTTGCCATCGCCGGCACCGTGCCGGCCCTCCAGCTGGGCATAGCGGCTGCCGTTCCAGCCGTGGCGGGCCCGGCTGGCCAGGTGGGCCAGCAGGCGGGCGTGTGAGCGTTCCTGGGCCGGCATGGCGGTGCCGTGGGTCTCCGTCTGGCCGTCGTAGGTGCCGCGGTTGTCGGTCTCCTGGGTCATCACCGTGGGCAGCACGGCATTGGCCCCCAGCCGCCGGGCCAACCAGATCAGCACCCGTGCTCGTGTGCTGGTGCGGGGCTGCAGGGGCCGGCCCAGCGCCTGCTCCAGTCGCCGCTGCCAGAACAGCGCATGACCCTCCTCGGCCAGGGCCAGCCGCCGGTACAGCGCGGCCAGGTCCGCCTGCGGCTCGGCCGTTGCCATGGCGCGGTAGATCGCGGCGCTGTCGATCTCGCTTTGCCAGTTGCCGCGGTAGCGGGTCAGCACGTTCTTCGACAGGGGCGGTGCGGAGGGCATGGCGATCCAGGCAAGGTTATATTTGTGACGATATAATTTCGGGGCGCGTTGGGCTGTCTCAGCAGCGGCCCGGCGTCTCAAGGAGTGACTATGTTCCGGAGCCCCGCGTGGGCTCCGTTTTTTTGTCCGCTTCCACGGGAACCTCGGACGCTTCGGGGGCTGCGGGTTTGGGCAGCCGCTCCAGCTGCATCTCGGCCAGGGCACCGTACAGCGGCCGGCTGAGAATGCGCGAGACGCCGCTGGCCACCAGGGCACAGGCCATCAGGCTGAGCACCATGGCGTGGCCATTGACCATTTCCATCACGATGATGAAGGCGGTCAGCGGGGCCTGGGTGGCCGCGGCCAGAAAGCCGGTCATGCCAAGCGCGATCAGCGCCGGCACCTGCGGGTTGCCGGTCAGCAGCGCGATGTCATTGCCCAGTGCGCCGCCAATGGCCAGCGAGGGCGCGAAGATGCCGCCGGGCACGCCCGACCAGGCCGTCAGCCAGGTGGACAGGAACATGAACAGCGCATAGACCACCGGGATGCCGCCTTCACCGTTGAGCATGGCGCGCGAGTGGGCATAGCCGCTGCCGAAGGTGATGCCCTGGTTGACCACGCCGATCAGCGCGATCAACAGGCCGCAGCCCGCGGCGAAGGCCACCGGACGGGCCCGGCGCCAGCGGCTGAAGTGGTCGTTCTCCAGCCCGTTCTGCGAGCGGATCATCAGCCGCGAGAACAGGCCGCCGGCCAGACCGCAGGTGACGGCCAGCAGCAGGGCCGGCCACCACAGATCGGCCCGGAACTCGTCGACCCGGATGATGCCGAAATAGCTCTCGTTGCCCTGCATCGAGACGCCCATCAGGCCGGCCAGCACGATGGCGGCGATGATCAGGCCGCTGTTGCGCTGCTCGGGCCGGCGCGAGAGTTCCTCGATGGCGAACATCACCCCGCCCAGTGGCGTGTTGAAGGCCGCCGCGATGCCGGCTGCGCCGCCTGCCACCAGCAGCCCATGCTCGGACACCAGGTTGCGCTGGGGCAGCCAGTGGCGGGCGTTGTGCATGATGCCGGCGCCCACCTGCACGGAGGGGCCCTCCCGCCCCAGCGACAGCCCGGCCAGCAGGCCCCAGGACGCCAGCAGGTACTTGCCCACGGCCAGCTTGATGGAGACGTACAGGCCGCGCTGCGCGCGCTCGACCCGGCTGTCCAGCGCGGCCATCACCTGCGGGATGCCCGAGCCGGCGGCGCCGGGCACCCAGCGGCGTGTCACCCAGACGATGGCGGCGGTGCACAGCGGGGTCCACAGCAGCGGGCTCCACCAGAGGGCGTGCTGCAGGTCGAAGAACAGCGACAGCGCCCATTCGGTGGTGCGGGCGAACAGCACGATGCTGAGCCCGGTGAGCACGGCGTAGGTGAGCACGACGGCCCGGCTCCACCACAGATCGAATTGACCCAGTTCCCGGTGCAGGATGGCCAGCAGGCGCAGGTACCAGCGCATCTCAGCCCCTGCTGCGGGCAGCAAACCCGGCAAAAAGACAGCCTATCATTCTGAAATGGTAAATCCTTGCACCCCTGTTTCGGCGGACGAGGCGCCGCAGCACTCGCCTGCCGCCACCGTGCTGGACGAGCCGGCCGCCCGGGTGTTGCGGCGTTTTCGCCAGGTGTTCAATGCCGTGAAGACCCACTTCCAGCAGGTTGAACGGCAGGTCGGGATCGGCGGGGCGCAGGTCTGGGCCCTGAGCGTGATCCAGGCCAGGCCGGGGATCGGGGTGAACGACCTGGCCCGGGCGCTGGACATCCGGCAATCGACGGCCAGCAACCTGGTGCGGGCACTGGTGGACCGGGGACTGGTGGCCACCGCCCGCTCCGAACGCGATCGCCGGGCCGTCGAGTTGCGGCTGCTGCCGCCCGGGGCTCAGCTGCTCGAGCACACACCGGGGCCGTTCAGCGGCGTGCTGCCGGTGGCACTGGCACAACTGGACGCCGCCACGCTGGCCCGGTTGGAGACCGACCTGTCGCGCATCATCGAGCTGCTCGGTGCGGACGAGGATGCCGGCGGCCTGCCCCTGGCATCGATGTGACCGGACCCGCCAGATCCCGCACCTGGGTCGGGCCGGCTTCGCGTTCAAGCTGCTGACGCAGACCGGCCAGCCAGCCCAGGGTGAACAGCAGTTCCACCACCACGAACAGCGGGCCCGCCAGCAGGGCGACCAGGTCTTCCACGAAGGCCGGCGCTCGCCCCTCGTAGTAATGGCCCACGGCCTGACACACCGCGCCCAGGGCCAGGCAGCCCAGGCTCCAGGTCAGCCAGCTGCCGGTGCTGCCCTGGCCCAGCGGGGCGGCCAGCAGCACCATCGCCGCGTGCAGCAGGCTCACCAGCAGGCCGATGGCGGGCAGGCCGCGGCTCAGGTACCAGAGCGTGCTCAGCCCCCACAGCAGGCCGGCGGGCAGCAGGTGCCAGGCCTCGCCACCGGCCTGGACCGAGCCCAGCACCGGGCGGGACAACAGCACGTCCAGACCGAACACGATCAGCGGGATCCCCACGCAGTGGGTCGCGATGTTGCGGCGGTCGCGGTGATAACGCGCGTAATCCACCAGCAGCTCGTCAGCGGGGCGAAAGAGCGTGGCCAAGGCAGTCTCCGGTTGCGTGGGGTCGATCATGCCCCAGGCCGGGCCGCGCTTCTAGAATCGAGGCCTTCCGAGGAAACCCGATGAGCATCAAGAGCGACAAGTGGATCCGCCGCATGGCGGAGCAGCACGGCATGATCGAGCCGTTCGAGCCCGGCCAGGTCCGCCATTCCCCCGACGGGCAGAAGATCGTCAGCTATGGCACCTCCAGCTATGGCTATGACATCCGCTGCGCGCGGGAATTCAAGGTGTTCACGAACATCCATTCCACCGTGGTGGACCCGAAGAACTTCGACGAGAAGAGCTTCGTCGACGTGGAAGGCGATGTCTGCATCATCCCGCCCAACAGCTTCGCGCTGGCCCGCACCGTGGAGTACTTCCGCATTCCGCGCAACGTGCTGACCATCTGCCTGGGCAAGAGCACCTATGCCCGCTGCGGCATCATCGTCAACGTCACGCCCTTCGAGCCCGAGTGGGAAGGCTATGTGACGCTGGAGTTCAGCAACACCACGCCATTGCCGGCCAAGATCTATGCCGGCGAGGGCTGCGCGCAGGTGCTTTTCTTTGAGAGCGACGAGGTCTGCGAGACCAGCTACAAGGACCGCGGCGGCAAGTACCAGGGCCAGTCCGGCGTGACGCTGCCCAAGACCTGAGGCAGCGCGAACTGCCTGGTTTTTGGGCAGTTGATCCCGGTTTCGGGGGCTTGACGGCGGGCGCACCATCGCTGGCATCCGGATCCCCCGGAGGCCAGGAGCGCCCATGACCCCCCGCGACCCTTCCGTCACCGTTGAATCGCATGCTGTCCCGGCCTGGCTGGCCGAGGTGCTGGCGCACCGGCCGGCCGAGGCCCGGCCTTCGGCGCGTCGCGCCCTGCCGCCGTCCTCCGCGGACATCGACATGGGGGCGCTGCTGCGCTTCAAGTCCATGATGGCGCTGGAACATCAGCCGGTGCAGGTGGCGCGCATGTGCTACGACCGCCGCTACGCCTACGAGCGGATCGCCACGGCGCATGCCAGCGCGCGCGATCCCTTGCGTCGCCTGGCGCTGGAGTTGTTCCAGGCCTACCACCGGCGCGAGTTGGTGGCCCGGGCGACGGCCGCGGGCTGAAGGCCCTCCGATGCGGGCCGGACCCTCAAAGGCTCTGGTGCGGGCCTGGCTGGACTTCCTGCCGGAAGGCCAGCGCGTGCTGGCCGAGCGCTTGCGTGCGCTGGCGCTGCAGGCCGAACCGGGCCTGGTCATGGCCATCAAGTGGGGCAACCTGGTGCTGGCGCCCGAGGGCGGGCGGCCGGTGCTGGCCATTGCACCCCACCGCAGCGGCGTGCACCTGCGGCGCCTGAGCCCGCGCGGCGAGGCGATGGGCGCCGACGAGGGCGAGCGCAGCCTGCGCCTGCGCCACGGTGAGGAGGTGGCCGAGGCCGCGGTGCGTGACTTTGTCCGCGCGGCGGTGCGGCGAGGCGACGCGTTGCTGACGCTCCCGCCGGCCCCACCGCACTGAACCTGCCGAGGCCGGTCCGAAGCACCGACAATCCCTGCCGAACCATCTTTCTGCAGGGGAGGGCGCCATGCGTTGGCAAGGCAACCGGGAAAGCGACAACGTGGAGGACCGCCGCGATGACGGCGCGTCGGGCGGCGGCGGCATGCTGCCGATTGGCGGGCGGGGGCTGAGCCTGGGTGGCATCGTGCTGGCGCTGCTGGCCAGCTGGATTTTGGGCGTGAACCCGCTGACCCTGCTGGGTCTGCTCAATGGCGGGGGCCTGCCGCAGGGGGCCCCGGTGGCCACGCAGCCTAAGCCCCATCAGGCGCCCAACGATGAGGAGGCCCGCTTCGTTACCACGGTTCTGGCCAGCACCGAAGACGTGTGGTCCGCGGTGTTCGCCCAGGCGGGCAAGACCTACGAGAAGCCCACGTTGGTGCTGTTCCGCGGCACCACCCCCACCGCCTGCGGGGCGGGCGAGGCGGCCATGGGGCCGTTCTACTGCCCCGGCGACCGCCAGGTCTACATCGACCTGTCCTTCTACGACACGCTGCGTCAGCAGCTGGGTGCGCCGGGCGATTTCGCCCAGGCCTATGTGATTGCCCACGAGGTGGGCCACCATGTGCAGAACCTGCTGGGCATCACCGGCAAGGTGGACGCGCTGCGGGCCCGCCAGGGCGAGGCCCAAGCCAACGCCACCTCGGTGCGGGTGGAGCTGCAGGCTGATTGTCTGGCCGGCGTCTGGGCCCAGCATGCCCAGGCGCAGTTGAACTGGCTGGAGCAGGGGGATGTGGAGGAGGCGCTCAACGCTGCCTCGCACATCGGCGACGACGCCCTGCAGCAGGCGGCCCAGGGCCGGGTGGTGCCCGAGAGCTTCACCCACGGCAGCAGCCAGCAGCGGGTGAGCTGGTTCCGGCGCGGTCTGTCGCAAGGCCACCTCAGCGACTGCGACACCTTCGCGGCGCGCAGCCTCTGAGCGGGGCCTGAGGCCAAGGGCCTGTTCAGGCGGGCAGCGTGCCGGGCAGCAGGATGTCCTTGCCGACCTGGTTGAGCTGGGTGTGGCCGCAAAAGGCCATGGTCAGGTCCAGCTCGCGGTGGATGATCTCCAGCGCCTTGGTCACGCCTTCCTCGCCCATGGCACCCAGGCCATAGAGGAAGGGGCGGCCGATCAGGGTGCCGCGCGCGCCCAGGGCCCAGGCCTTGATCACGTCCTGGCCGGAGCGGATGCCGCCGTCCATCCAGACCTCAATGCGGTCGCCCACCGCGTCCACGATGGGCGGCAGGGCCGAGATGCTGGAGGGCGCGCCGTCGAGTTGGCGGCCGCCGTGGTTGCTGACGATCAGCGCATCGGCACCGGAATCGGCCGCCAGCCTGGCGTCCTCGACGTCCAGGATGCCCTTGATGATCAGCTTGCCGCCCCACAGGCTCTTGATCCACTGCACATCGTCCCAGGACAGGCAGGGGTCGAACTGCTTGGCCGTCCACTCGGACAGCGAGCCCATGTTCTCGACACCGCTGACGTGGCCGACGATGTTGCCGAACTGGCGGCGCTTGGTGCCCAGCATGCCCAGGCACCAGCGCGGCTTGGTGGCCAGGTTGAGCAGGTTGGCCAGCGTGGGCTTGGGCGGGGCCGACAGGCCGTTCTTCAGGTCCTTGTGGCGCTGGCCGAGGATCTGCAGGTCGGCGGTGAGCACCAGGGCCGAGCAACCGGCCGCCTTGGCGCGCTCGATCAGGCGCTCGATGAAGCCACGGTCCTTCATCACGTAGAGCTGGAACCAGAAGGGCTTCGTCGTGTGGGCGGCCACGTCCTCGATCGAGCAAATGCTCATGGTCGAGAGGGTGAAGGGCACGCCGAACTTCTCGGCCGCGCGGGCGGCCAGGATCTCGCCATCGGCATGCTGCATGCCGGTCAGGCCGGTGGGGGCCAGGGCCACCGGCATCGCCACTTGCTGGCCGATCATGGTGGTGGCGGTGCTGCGGTGGTCCATGTCCACCAGCACGCGCTGGCGCAGCTTGATCTTCTGGAAGTCGCTTTCGTTGGCGCGGTAGGTGCCTTCGGTCCACGAGCCGGAGTCGGCATAGTCGTAGAACATGCGGGGCACGCGTCGCTGGGCGAGCACGCGCAGGTCTTCGATGTGGGTGATCACGCTCATCGGTCAGTCTCGGTTCTTCTGCGGGAGCCGGGATGCTAGACCGCAGGGGGCGGCCGTGAGCGGAAATTTCGTCCGGCCGTGCCGGAAAACCGGGCCTCAGTGGCCGCCGGCCACCAGGGCCAACCCATCGGCGGCGGCCCGCTCGCAGGCTTCGCGCAGCCAGCGGGCGCCAGCCAGGGCCACCGGATGGTCCTCATGCGGCAGCAGCCAGTAGGCACTGCTGGCGGCCAGCCAGGGGGTGGCCCCCACGCCCAGCACCGGGCGCAACCGCCCCGTCCTGAGGGCCTGGCGGGCCAGGCTGGGGCGGGACAGCACCACGCCCTGGCCGCACAGCGCAGCCTCCAGCCGCATGCCCAGGTCGAACAGGCGGGGGCCTTGCTCGGGTTCGGGCCAGTCCAGCCCCACAGCCCTGAACCAGGGGATCCAGGGCTCCAGTGGGTTGCGCAGCAGCGGCAGGCCGGCCAGGTCGGCCGCCTCGCGCAAGCGGCCCTCGGGCAGCAGCGCCGGGCTGGCCAGCGGGATCAGCACGTCCTGCATCAGCGGCACATCGTCGGTGCGCAGCGCCTGTCCGTGGCGCACATCCAGATCGGCGTCGCTGCCGCCCTGGTCCAGAAAAGGGACCGACAGCACCAGTTCCAGCTCGATGTCCGGGTGCCGTTGTGTCCAGGCGGGCAGGGCCGGCACCAGCACCTCGCGCGCCAGCGTGGGGGGGGCGCTCAACCGCAGGCGTTGGCCACGCTGGGCGGCGCGCCGGTGCAGCGGGAGCGCGGCCAGTTGCGTCAGCGCCGGCAGCACGCCGGCCAGGTACTCGCGTCCGCTGGCGCTCAGCTGCAGCGGTTTGCCGCCGCGCTGGAACAGGGCCAGCCCCAGCTGGTCTTCCAGCGTGCTGATGCGCTTGCCCACCGCGCTGGCGGTGATGTGCAGGGCTTCGGCGGCGCGCTCGTAGCTGCCCAGCCGGGCGGCGGCCTCGAAGGCGCGCAGGGCGTCCAGTGAGGGGAGGCGGACCTCCTCATCGGCGGGTGGGCAGGTAGGCGGTGGCAGGGCGACCATGGCGGCCGCACTGTAGCGCAGGCGACCAGGGCGGCGCGTTCAGGCGGCCGGGGCGTGGTCGGGCGCGCAGTGGTCGCTGCCGCAGCCGCTGATCGGGGCATTCCCCTCGGGCTGGGGCGTGCGGCAGGCACCGGTCACCGGGTCGAAGCCGGCCACTTCCAGGTGCACGGCCAGTGAGGAGTCCATCGACTGGGCGTGCATGCTGAACCAGGCGGCCAGCTCGGGGATGATGCGCTGCAGCGGACCGAAGTCCTGATGATCGCGGGCCAGCCGGGCCACTTCCTGCATGATGGCCAGCACCTGCTGGTGCTGCCGGGTGTGGCAGTTGTCCTCGGCAAAACCGGTGGAGAGCATCCAGCGGTCTTCCTGGTCGAAGTGGCCGATGGTGTGTGCCACCAGGGCGTCCCAGGCGCTGAGGCCGGCTGCCTCGGATTCGGCCAGCGCGGTCTCGGCGGCATTCAGCAGCTCGACGAATTTCAGGTGGGTGGCATCCATCTGGGGATGCTGCAGCACGAGTTCTTCGGACCAGGCAAGTGCGGACATGGCAGCGGCAGTCTGTGAGAAAGAGCGCCATTGTCGCCGTGGTCAGCGGGCCCCACCAGTGCAAAGCCGCCGCAACTGGGTCAAACTTGCGCTGCCTCAATCGCTCCAGCCTGCCGTCTCCCCCATGAACGTTCCGTCGGTTTCGTCTTCACCACCGCGTCCGCGCTGGCAGCGTGCGCTGTGGCTGGTCGCGGGGGGCGTGGCGCTGTGCCTGGGGGGCATCGGCATCTTCCTGCCGCTGTTGCCCACCACGCCTTTTGTGCTGCTGGCGGCGTTCTGCTTTTCGCGTGGCAGCGCACGTTGGGAGGCCTGGCTGCTGGCCCATCCGCGCCTGGGACCGCTGGTGCGCGACTGGCGGGCCACGCGGGCCGTTCCGTTGCGGGCCAAGCAGCTGGCCATCGGGATGATGGCCGTCAGCTGCACGGTGGCCTGGTTCACCATCGCCTCGGCCTGGCGGGTGATACCGGCCCTGTGCTGCGCGGTGGTAGCCACCTGGCTGTGGCGCCTGCCGACGCGGCAGCCGCTGTCGGTGGGTTCAGCCCCCGGCGAGGCGCCGCCCCGCTGACGCCGCGGGGGCGGGCGCCGGCTGCGGCGGGTCCAGATCCTCAAACAGATCGCGCTCGACGCCCATGAGCGGCGGTGCAGCCTCCCCGGCAGCGCGTGTGCCTGCGCTGCCGCGTGAGGCCGGCCGGGTACGCCGGCCGCTGCTGGGGGGCAGCGGGGCATCGGCCCGCTGCAGGTTGGCCACCCGCACGCCCAACAGGCGCAGGCGCCGGCGCAGGTCCACCCGCTTCAGGCACAGCCCTGCCGCGTGGCGGATCTCGGCCGCGTCGGCGGTGGGCTGCGGCAGCGTCAGGTCGCGGGTGACGGTCTTGAAGTCCTCGTAGCGCAGCTTCAGGCCCACGGTCCGACCGACGTAGCCCTTGCGCCGCAGGTCCTCGGCCACGCGCACGCACAGGTCGGTGAACAGGGTGGACAGCCGGGCCTTGTCGCGCACGGCGTGCAAATCGTGCTCGAAGGTGGTCTCGCGGCTGATCGAGACGGGTTCGCTCTCGGTCACGACCGGGCGTTCATCCCGCCCCCAGGCCGCGGCGTGCAGCCAGGCGCCATAGCTGCGGCCGAAGCGTTCGATCAACCAGCGCGGCTCGCAGCGGGCCAGTTCGCCGATGGTGTTCACGCCCAGCGCGCTCAAGCGCGCCGCGGCCTTGGGGCCAATGCCGTTCACCCGCCGGGCCGGCAGCGGCCAGATGCGGGTGGGCAGGTCGTCCATCGTCAGCACGGTCAGCCCGTCGGGCTTGTCCAGGTCGGAGGCGATCTTGGACAGCAGCTTGTTGGGCGTCACGCCGATCGAGCAGGTCAGCCCGGTGGCGCGCTGCACGGTGTTCTTCAGCTCGCGCGCCAGGGCCCGCACCCCGCCCAGCGGGTCGTGGCCGACCGGGTCCTGGGCGCCCGGCACCTCGGTCAGGTCGATGTAGATCTCGTCGATGCCGCGGTCTTCAATCACCGGCGCCAGTTCGGCCACGGCGGCCTTGAAGGCCCGCGAGCAGCGGCGGTACAGGTCGAAATCGACCGGCAGCAGCACGGCGTTCGGGGCCTTGGCAGCGGCCTTCATCAGCCCCATGGCGGAGTGGATGCCCAGGGCTCGGGCTTCGTAGGTGGCGGTGGTGATGACGCCACGCCCGGTGTAGTCGCCCAGCCGGGCGTAGCGCCGGTCGCCCTCGGGCAGACGCTCGGGCTGGTGGCGCCGCCCGCCGCCGATCACCACCGGCTGTCCCCGCAGTTCCGGGTAGCGCAGCAACTCGCAGGAGGCATAGAACGCATCCATGTCGAGGTGGGCGATCAGGCGACGCGGGCTGGACATACTGGATGGATTATCAGTCCTGCTGGGGCGCCCGCCAATTGCAACCAGTGGTGAGGATCGGCAGCGGTGTCATTGAATGTGCAAGTTGCACAGTTATAGTAGGGCCACGTTGCGGCACTTGGCGCCGCGGCGAATGCTTTCTCCCGCAGGCCTCAAGGACCGACCATGTACCCATTTCCTCCGGTTTCCCTCTCCCGCCCGGGCGTCACCCGCCGGGCCTCGTTCGTGGCCCTGTGCGGGGCCGCCATCCTTGCTGCCTGTGGCGGCGGGGGCGGCACCAGCAGCACGGGCACGACCACCACCGCGACCAGCGCGGCCTACACCAGTGGCGCCATCAGCGGCTTCGGCTCGGTGATCGTCAACGGGGTGCGCTTCGACACCAGCCACGTCACCGTGCTGGACGACGATGGCACCAGCCATCCGGCCGACGACCTGCGCCTGGGCGACAGCGTGGAGATCGAAAGCAGCAGCGTCGATGCCAGCACCCAGACCGCGGTCGCCTCGGTCATTCGTTACGGCAGCGAGATCAAGGGCCCGCTGACGGCGGTGGACACCGCCAACAGCCGCTTCACGCTGCTGGGCCAGACGGTGGAGGTGAGCAGCAGCACCGTGTACGACACCGCCCTGAGCGGGGGGCTGAGCAGCTTGTCCGCCGTGCTGGGCCGCGCGCTGGAAGTGCATGCCCAGTACGACGCCGCCCGCCAGCTCTATGTGGCCAGCCGGGTGGATCTGGAGGACAGCACCGACAGCTACAAGCTGCGCGGCCCCATCCTGGCGCTGGACACCACGGCCCACACCTTCCAGATGGGGGCGGCCACCATCAGCTACGCCAGCCTGAACCCCCAACCCACCAGCCTGGCCGTGAACCAGTGGGTGCGTGTGAAGCTGGCCACCACCCCGGCCGCCGACGGCAGCTGGACGGCGCTGTCGCTCAAGACGAATGAGCGCAAGCTGTCCGAGGACCATGCCGAAGCGGAGGTCAAGGGCAACATCACCGCCTGGACCTCGGCCACCAGCTTCAGCGTGAACGACATTCCGGTGGACGCGAGTAGCGCCAGCTTCCCCGATGGGCAGAGCGGCGTGGTGCTGGGTGCCCAGGTCGAGATCAAGGGCAGCGTGGTCAACGGCGTGCTGGTGGCCACCTCCGTCCACCTGGAGGACGGGGCCGAGCAAGGGCAGGGCGAGGACTATGAGCTGCACGGCAGCCTCTCGGCCCTGGACACCATGGCCAAGACCTTCGTGCTGCGCGGCGTGACCGTCAGCTACGCCAGCGTCAGCCAATGGGTCGGCCTGACCGAGGCGCAACTGGCCACCGTGGCCAAGATCGAGGTCAAGGGCAGCTTGTCCACAGACGGGACGACGCTGGTGGCTTCACGAATTAGCATGGACGACTGACTGCGGTCATTTTCAGAATAGACTCAGGTCGGACATGGAATGTCGCCACATGTCTTGAATGCAAATTCTTCATCTTTGTCACGGCGATTCAATAGGGAATTAACTCATGAAGTTTTCCAAGAAGGTCTTCTTTGTCGCTTTGGTTGCTTTCTCTGCGGCATCTTCGTATGCATCCGAATCCCTGACTTCCGGGGGCGGGGTGGGTGGTCAGGGCACTGGCACGTTTGGCCTTTCGTCAATGGTCAGTCAGTTGGCGACACTCCTGGGTCGTTGATGTTCATCGATCTTTATTGAGCGGCGCTCATGGATGCGGATGGGGAACCTCTGCATCCATCTTGTACTTTGGTAAAAGTGTCTGAATTTAATTAAGCTGAATGTCAATGGTGACGATAAGGCTTTGCTAAATATTGTCAGATTATCTAATTGGTCGAACTTCTTGGCTCCCTCTGAAGGGGGCTTGGCCCAACCCGGTAGTTGCAACCCCAACGCGCCCCGCCTCAGGAAGAAGAAACCGCATATGTGCGTCTCGCACTTGAAACGAAGCGGAAAAGGGGTGCGTCCATGTCATGGGCCAACCTTGGATCTTGACTCCTGAGTTTTCAGCCTGCGATGGGGGCGTTGGTGGTGTCGGTCGTCAACGCGGATGACTGAGGACAGGGTGAACTTCCCCGTGTGAGAAGGTTTGTGTTAAAATGGGATTTATGCACATTCATCGACTCTCCTCGCTGCGATGAGCACATCCACGGTTCCTCCCGAACACGCCGCCTTGCTGGGGGCCGTGCAGGCGGTTCTACGGCCACTGGCGGAGCTGCTGGTGGCCCGGGGCCTGCCCTATGCGCAGGCCGAGGAGCGTCTCAAGGCCGCCTATGTGCAGGCGGCGCGCGACGCCGCCCTGCGTGCCACACCCGAGGCTTTGCCGCACCGCCTTGTCAGTCGCCTATCGACCGCCACCGGCATCAACCGCCGTGAAGTGGGCCGGCTGCTGGCCGAGCCCGACGCATCGTCCGGCTTGCGCCCCTCGATGGCACTGCGCGTGTTTGAGCGCTGGCGCACGGACCCGGACTACCTCAATGGCCGGGGCCAGCCGCAAATCCTGCGGCGTCAGGGTGTGGCACCCAGTTTCGAGGCACTGGCGGCCCAGGTTTCCCGCGATGTCCATCCGCGCAGCGTGCTGGATGACATGGTTCGCCTGAAGCTGGTGGAGTGGGAAGCCGATGCCGACACGGTGACACTGCGCCAGTCGGCTTTCGTGCCCGATGCAGACACGGCCAAGCTCATGGCCTACTTGGGCGCCAACGTGGGCGACCATCTGTCGGCCGCGGTGGAGAACGTCGGCGGCCTTCAACCCAGGCACTTTGAGCAGGCGATCTGGGCGGATGGTCTGACCCTGGACCTCGCCCGGGAACTGCGGGCCATCATTGAGGCCCAGTGGAAGCTGCTCTCCCAGGCGCTGGTGCCGGAGATCCAGCGCCGCATTGACGCGGTCGAGTCGACAGACCTGACGCCTGACGCCCGTGTGCGGGTCGGGGTGTACATGTATTCGCAGCAAGACGATGGGCGGCCTGCTGCACAAGATCAGGAGGGGAAGCCCCATGCGTGAATTCCTTGGACGGCGCTGGTTGAAATTCCAGGGCCTTGCATGGCTCACAGCCGCAGCATTGCTGGTGTCCTGTGGTGGCGGTGGCGTTGAAAGCGGTGGGACGGGCATGAGCGCCGGCTACAGCAGCGGCGCCATCACCGGTTTCGGCTCGGTCGTGGTCAACGGGGTGCACTTCGACGAGAGCACGGCCCGCATCCACGATGCGGATGGCAACACCCTCAGCCGCGACGTGCTGCGTCTGGGCATGACGGTGGAGATCCAGAGCGGCGCCATCGACAGCACCGCGCTGACCGCCACCGCGCAGGACGTCAATGTCATCAGCGACCTGCTCGGACCGGTCTCTGCGGTGGATCTCACGGCCAGCACCATGACCGTGCTGGGGCAGACGGTGCGCATCACCGCGTCCACGCTGTTCGACAGCAGCCTGGCGGGCGGCCTGTCCGCCATCGCGCTGGGACAGAAGGTGGAGGTGTACGCCATCTTCGATCCGGTCAACACGGTCTATGCGGCACGGCTGGTGTTGCCCCGCAGCAACCCCGACCACTACACCCTGCGCGGCGTGGTGTCGGGCTGGGACAGCGCCCAGCGCCAGTTCCAGATGGGACCGGCCACGCTGACCTACGCGGCCGATGCCGTGCCGGCCGGCCTGGCCAATGGCGCCACGCTGCGCCTGCGCCTGTCGACCCAGGCCGATGGCAGCGGCCGCTGGGTGGTGACCACCGCCCAGTCCGCCACCTACCTGCCCGCCGACGGCACCGAGGCCGAGATCGAGGCGGTGGTGTCCAGCTACACCAGCCTGTCGAGCTTCGTCGTCGCCGGCGTGACGGTGGATGCCTCGGCCGCACAACTCAATGCCAACGGCCTGACCCTGGCCGCCGGCGTGCGGGTGGAGGTGGAAGGCCGGATGCAGGGCACGGTGCTCAAGGCCACCAAGCTGGAGCTCAAGGGCAGCGAGGACAGCGCGGGCGGCGATGACAGCGGCGGTGGCCAGGAGTTCGAGCTGAGCGGCCAGATCGGCAGCCTGGACACCACGGCCCAGACCTTCGTGATCCGGACCCAGACGGTGTCCTACGCCCAGGCAGCCTTTGAGCCACCTGGTACCGCCGCCAACCTGGCCAATGGCCTGAAGGTCGAGGTCAAGGGCGTGCGCTCGTCGGACGGCACGCTGGTGACCGCCAGCGAGGTGAAGCTCGACGACTGAGGAGGCTCGTCCTCTACATGACAAGGGGCGCCAGTGGCGCCCCTTTCTCTTTGGATCGGCGACGGAGGAACCGCCGCCGCCTCAGCCCAGTCGGGCCTGGTGCCGGGCGATCTGGGCGCGGACCTGGGCCGGCGCGGTGCCGCCCAGCACATTGCGGGCGTTGAGCGAGCCGCGCAGCGTCAGCACCTCGAACACGTCCTCGCCGATGCTGGCGTGGAAGCCCTGCAGCGTGGCCAGCGGCAGCTCGGCCAGGTCCACGCCCTGCTTCAGGCCTTCCTTGACGGCGTGGGCCACGACCTCGTGGGCATCGCGGAAGGGCAGGCCCTTCTTGACCAGGTAGTCGGCCAGGTCGGTGGCGGTGGCGTAGCCGCGCAGCGCAGCGGCCTCCATGGCCTCGGCCTTGACGGTCAGGCCGGCGCTGCGGCTGCCATCGGCCGCCACCTCGCCGCCGATCATCTCGGCCATGATGCGCAGCGTGTCCTTGACCGTGTCCACGGTGTCGAACAGCGGCTCCTTGTCTTCCTGGTTGTCCTTGTTGTAGGCCAGGGGCTGGCCCTTCATCAGGGTGATCAGGCCCATCAGGTGGCCCACCACGCGGCCACCCTTGCCGCGGGCCAGCTCGGCCACGTCGGGGTTGCGCTTCTGCGGCATGATCGACGAGCCGGTGCAGTAACGGTCGCTGAGGTTGATGAAGCCGAAGTTCTGGCTCATCCAGTAGACGATCTCCTCGGCCAGGCGCGAGATGTGGATCATCACCAGCGAGGCAAAGGCGGTGAACTCGATCGTGAAGTCGCGGTCGCTCACCGCGTCCAGGCTGTTCTGGCAGACGGCCTCGAAGCCCAGCGTGCGCGCCACGCGCTCACGGTCCAGCGGGTAGCTGGTGCCGGCCAGCGCGGCCGCACCCAGCGGCAGGCGGTTCACGCGCTTGCGCAGGTCGGCCAGGCGCTCGGCATCGCGCGCGAACATCTCCACATAAGCCAGCAGGTGGTGGGCAAAGCTCACCGGCTGCGCCACCTGCATGTGGGTGAAGCCGGGCATCACGGTTTCGGTGTTCTTCTCGGCCACGGCCACCAGGGCGCGCTGCATGTCTTCGAGCAGGGTGGCGATCTGGTCGATCTCGCCGCGCAGCCACAGGCGCACGTCGGTGGCCACCTGGTCGTTGCGGCTGCGGCCGGTGTGCAGGCGCTTTCCGGCGTCGCCCACCAGGGTGGTCAGGCGGGCCTCGATGTTCAGGTGCACGTCCTCCAGCTCGCTCTTCCATTCGAAGGCGCCGGATTCGATCTCGCTCTGGATCTGGGCCATGCCGCGCTGGATGTCGGCCAGGTCCTGGGCGCTGATGATGCCCTGGGCGGCCAGCATCTCGGCATGGGCCAGGCTACCCTCAATGTCGGCGGCCCACAGGCGCTTGTCGAAGAACACGCTGGCGGTGTAGCGCTTGACCAGCTCGCTCATCGGCTCGGAAAAGAGCGCGGACCAGGCCTGGGATTTCTTGTCGAGTTGGTTGGTGCTCATGGCAGGGGGCAGCGTGTTCGGGCAGGGAATCGGCGATTTTAGGCCGCCGCCTTGCCCCGGGGCGGCCGGGCCGGCCAGAATCGCCCGCGTGAGCCCAACCAGTAGTGACACCCAGACCACCTTGTTCGACGAGCTGCGGCCGGACGGGCCGCGCCCCGGCACACCCGCGGCCTTGCCGGGATGCAGCAGCGGCATGGTGCTGCGCTCCCTGTGGTTGGTGCATGCGGTGCTGGGGGCCGGCTTGCTGTTCGTGACCCGCAGTCTGGGCCATTGGGTGGCCTTGCTGAGCCAGGCGGCGGCCGTGGCCGTGCCGGCCACGCTGGGCTGGCTGCTGGTGGTGTGTGCGGCGCGCCCCTTGATTGCGCGGTTGCCCGCCTGGGTGCAGGCCGGGGGCATCGCCAGCGTGGGCGGGTTGGCGGCCTTGTGCGCCTGGGTACCGATGAACCGCCTGGGCGTCTCGGGCGATGTGCAGACGACCTGGCTGGCGCCGTGGATGGCCGGCAGCCTGCTGGCTTGGCTGCTGCTGCTCTCCGAGCGCTGGCGCCACCGGGCCCGTCTGCCCGCCGCGACGGCCGCCCGGCTGGCCGACCTGCAGACCCGCATCCGGCCGCACTTTCTGTTCAACACGCTCAACACCGCCATCGCCCTGGTGCAGGTGGACCCGCGCCGGGCCGAAGAGGTGCTGGAGGATCTGGCCGAGCTGTTTCGCGCTGCCCTGGGGGCGATGGACGAGTCCACCACCCTGCGGGAGGAGGTGGCACTCAGCAGGCGCTATCTGGACATCGAGCAGCTGCGCTTTGGCAACCGGCTGCGCCTGGAATGGGACCTGGACCCTCAGGCGGATGACGTGCGGCTGCCGCCGCTGGTGTTGCAGCCGCTGATCGAGAATGCAGTGCGCTACGGCGTTGAGCCGAGCGACCGGGGCGGCAAGATCGAGATCCGGACGCGGCGCCGGCGCGACCGGGTGCTGGTGTCGGTGACGAACACGGTGCCACTGGAGGGCGGTGCCTCCCGCCGCGGCCATGGCATCGGCCTGGCCAGCGTGCGCGAACGGCTGCGCCTGATGCACGACCTGGATGCCGATTTCCACAGCGGCATCATCGAAGACGGGCGCTGGCGGGCTTCGCTCAGCGTGCCCGCAGGCTGAACCATGGGAAGGGGAGAGGCATGGCCGAGGAGGGATTGAGGCTGCTGCTGGTGGACGACGAGCCGCTGGCCCGCCTGCGTTTGCGGGGCCTGCTGGCCGGCGGGGCCGCCCCGGTGGCCCAGATCCACGAGGCCGGCAGCGCGGCCGAGGCGCTGCACGTGCTGTCGCGCGAAGGGGTGGATGCGGTGCTGCTGGACATCCATCTGCCCGGCACCGATGGGCTGGCGCTGGCGCAGCGGTTGCGCCAGATGCGGCCGTCGCCCGCTTTGGTGTTCGTCACCGCGCACGCCGAACATGCCTTGCAGGCTTTTGAGCTGGAGGCCGTCGACTACCTGACCAAGCCGGTGCGGCGTGCCCGCCTGGAAGAGGCCCTGGGGCGGGTGCTGCAGCGCTTGGGGCGCCCGCTGGCGCGTCCGGCCGAGGCCGCGGAGGCTGAGCTGCCGGTGCTGGTGGTCAGCGACCGGGGGCGGGTGCTGCGGGTGCCGGTGCCGGAGGTGGTCTACCTGAAGGCGGAGCAGAAGTACGTCACGCTGCGCACCCGCGAGCACTGCTACGTGCTGGACGACGCCCTGTCCGATCTGGAAGAGCGCCTGGGGCGTGCCGTGGTGCGGGTGCACCGCAATGCGCTGGTGGCGCGAGTGGCCGTGCGGGCGCTGGAGCGGCGCGTGGGGACCGGGGAAGGGGAGGAAGCGGGCGAAGGCTGGGCCGTGCGGCTGGCTCCCCACGACGACTGGCTGGCCGTGTCGCGCCGCCAGTTGCCCCTGGTGCGGGAGGCATTGGCGGCCGAGGGACTCTGAGCGCCCCTCGAGCCCCCGCCAGCACGTCAGTAGCCGAGGGCCCGGGCCATCTCCAGGGTGGGCTGGCCCAGGATGCCATCGGTGTAGAACTGCTTCCAGCGCACGGCGGCATCGGGGTTGATGGCGTTGTGCAGGTGGAACTTCAAGTCGCCGCTCATCTTGGAGGCGTTGTCCACACCGTCGGTCATGCGCTGATCCATCTCCTCGTAGGGGTTGATCATCGCGTCCTCGTACGGGATCTTGGCGAAGTCGCAGATCTGGCGGATTGAGGTTTCCGGGCTGCAGACGACATCCTCGTAGCGCAGCGTCAGCCAGCGCTCCTTGGGCACCTGCTTGGCGAATTCCAGGGTGTTCTGCTGGGCGGTCAGCCAGGTCAGCTCGGCCAGTTCACGGGCGCCGAAGCTGCTTTCCTGCACCATGGGCATCAGGCGTTGCAGTTTGGATTCTTCGTACGAACGGATCATGCCGCAGGGGTGCCGCAGCAGGTGGATGAACAGCGAGTTCTCGAAGTCGACCTCAATCCGCTTGAGAATGTCCACGTCGATCACATAGGACGGCGTCTTGTCCACCAGCAGCTTCTCGCCCTTGAGCGGCTCCTGCAGCAGGCGGTAGAACGCCTTGGTGCTCATGTTCTCCTGCTCGCAGCGGGACACGAAGGCGCGGGCCTGCTCGGCCTCCCAGCCGTGCAGCTGCATCAGGGCGCGCACGGTGCCGTCCAGCAGGTGTTCGGTGTGCTCGCCAGACAGCGCCTTGAGGCGGTCACCCATCGTGGCATAGGGCAGCAGGTGCAGTTCCGGCGGGGCGAACAGCTTGGAGCTGCCAGCCAGGATCACGCGCAGCAGGGTGGAACCCGAGCGCGGGGGGGACAGCACAAACAGCGCGGGCGGGTTTTTCGGGCCGCCGTCACCGGTCAGCGTGCGGCGGGCGATGCTGGCACGGAAACGAGCCAGCTTCTCCGCCGTGACACGTTCACTGTCGGGCACACTGCTGACGACCGCCGCCGGCGCAGCCGACTTGGTGGGGACGGGCGCCGCAGTCGGTGCCGGCGCCGGGGCGGCACCACTGAGGCGGCCGGCCACGAACGCGGCGATCTGGCGCACGCTGAGGTCATCCACATAGGCGCCGTTCTGCATCAGCAGATCCTGGAAGCCCAGCTTCTGCTTGTAGGCCCCCTCAATGGCGACCACCAGCTGGATGAAGTCGATGGAGGCGAAGCCGATGTCCGCGATCATCGTCGTGGTGGGGCCGACGCCACCATCCAGGTCGACATCCCAGTCCTCGGTCAGTTCCGTAACGATCTCGATGATCTTCGGCTCAACGCTTTCGACCGTGTGCTCCATGCTGTCCATTCCCTCCAACCGCGTTTCGCGTCAGAAATTCCTTTTTGCGTTTGCATCATAAGAACACCGGCCCACAAAGGCCCTCCCTAGGTCGCACGATGGTTTCCCTACCTGAGACAGAGGATCGGTCGCGGGAGGTCCGGTGCCGGGGGGGAACAGGCGCCCCTGGCGGCTCTGGTCAGCCGCTGTTGCGCAGACCGGCGGCGATGCCGTTGATGGACAGATGGATACCGCGTTGCAGCCGCTCGTTGACGGGGTCGCCCTCGCGCCGGTTGCGGTAGCGGCGCATCAGTTCGACCTGCAGGTGGTTGAGTGGGTCCAGGTAGGGGAAGCGGTGCTCGATGGAGCGCGCCAGACTGGGGGCGCTCTGCAGCCGCCGGCTCTCACCGGTGATCCAGGCCAGGGCCTCTTCGGTGCGTTCCCATTCCGCCCGGATGGCGGCAAACAGGCGTTTGCCCAGCTTCTTGTCGGGCACCAGCTCGATGTAGCGGGTGGCCAGGGTGAGGTCGCTCTTGGCCAGCACCATGTCCATGTTCGACAGCAGGGTGCGGAAGAAGGGCCACTGCTGGTGCATGCGCCGCAGCAGGGCCAGACGCTTGTCCCGCTGGGCCGGGTCCTGGTCCAGGAAGTGGTGCACGGCCGAGCCGAAGCCACACCAGCCTGGCAGGGCCACCCGGCACTGCCCCCAGGAGAAGCCCCAGGGGATGGCGCGCAGGTCTTCGATGGCGCGGGTGGCCTTGCGCGAGGCGGGGCGGGAGCCGATGTTGAGCTCGGCGATCTCGCGGATCGGTGTGGATTCAAAGAAATAGTCGGTGAAGCCGGGCGTCTCGTAGACCAGCTTGCGGTAGGCGGCCATGCTGGCCTGGCTGAGGGCTTCTGCCGCGTCCAGGAAGGACTTGGGTGGGGCCTTCGCCGGGGCCAGCAGCGTGGCTTCCAGCGTGGCGGCCACCAGCGTTTCCAGGTTGCGGCGGCCAATGCCCGGGTTGGCGTATTTGGAGGCGATCACCTCGCCCTGTTCGGTCAGCCGGATCTGCCCGCGCACGGTGCCCGGCGGCTGGGCCAGGATGGCTTGGTAGCTGGGGCCGCCGCCGCGGCCGACGGTGCCGCCGCGGCCGTGGAACAGCCGCAGGCGGATGCCGTGCGCAGCCTGCAGTTCGTCGAACAGCGTGACCAGTTCCACCTCGGTGCGGTAGAGCTCCCAGTTGCTGGTGAAGGGGCCGCCGTCCTTGTTGCTGTCAGAGTAGCCCAGCATCACGTCCTGTTCGCCACCGCTGCGCTGAACCATGGCGGCCACGCCGGGCAGGGCGTAGAACTCGCGCATGATGCGGCCGGCGTGGCGCAGGTCGGCAATGGTCTCGAACAGCGGCGAGACGATCAGGTCGGCGGTGGCCGCCTCGCCCAGCAGGCCGTGCAGCAGACCGGCTTCCTTCTGCAGCACCAGCACCTCCAGCAGGTCCGAGACATCCTCGGTGTGCGAGATGATGTAGTGGCGGATGGCGGCCGGGCCATAGCGGCGGCGGCCCTCGGCCGCGGCGTCGAAGATGGCCAGCTCGGAGAGGGTGGGCTCCGAATAGTCCGCCTCGCGCAGGCGCAGTCCACGGGCATCGTTCAACACCGTCAGCAGCAGGGCCCGGCGTTCCGCTTCATTCAGTGCGCTGTACTCGAATTCGATGCGCGCGGTGCGCAGCAGCTCGGCCACCACGGCCTCGTGCTGGTCGGAGCTCTGGCGCAGGTCCACCGTGGCCAGGTGGAAGCCGAAGACCTGCACGGCCCGCATCAGCGGCGCCAGCCGCGGTTCGGCCAGGGCCTGGGCATGGTGGTGGCGCAGCGAATCGGCGATCACCTGCAGGTCGGCCAGGAAGTCCTCGGCCTGGGCGTAGGGCTGCTGGGGCGCCACGGCGTGGCGCAGGGCCTCGGTGCCGGTGAGCGCCTGCAGCGTGGCGGCCAGCCGGGCGTACATGCCGGTCAGGGCGCGTCGGTAGGGCTCGTCCTCGCGGTGCGGGTTGTGGTCCGGTGAGCGGTCGGCCAGTGCCTGCATGGCCGGTGTCACCGGTGCCAGCATCTGGGACATGGACAGCTCGCTGCCCAAGGCGTGCACCTCGGTCAGGTAGTGGCGCAGCGCGGTCTCGCTTTGGCGCGACAGGGCCAGGCGCAGCGTGGGGGCGGTGACATTGGGATTGCCGTCGCGGTCGCCGCCGATCCAGTTGCCCATGCGAAAGAAGGTGCCCACGTCATGGCCGGACAGGGCTTGTTCGACCTCCTGGTAGAGCCGGGGCACCTCGCGTAGGAAGGTGGCCTGGTAGTAGCTGAGCGCGTTCTCGATCTCGTCGCCCACGGTCAGCTTGGTGTAGCGCAGCATCCGGGTCTGCCACAGCTGGGTGATGCGGGCGCGGATCAGGCGTTCGTTGGCGGTGCGGTCGGCCAGGCTCTTCAGGTGATCGCGCTCGCCGATCAGCTCGGCAATGGCGCGCTCGGCATCCAGGATGCTCTTGCGCTGCACCTCGGTCGGGTGGGCCGTCAGCACTGGCGAGATGTAGGCTTGGGCCAGCACGGCTGCGATGTCGGCCGCCCGGTGGTTGGCCTGGGCCAGCTTCTCGAAACAGTGCGCCAGTGACCCGGCCTGGTGCTCGCCCAGGGCCTCGTGGAGCTCGCGCCGGCGCAGGTGGTGCCGATCTTCCGCCAGGTTGGCCAGGTGGGAGAAGTAGCTGAAGGCGCGGATCACGCTGACCGTCTGGTCGGCGGTCAGGTTCTTCAGCAGCCGGTCCAGGGCCTGGCCGGCCTTGGCGTCCTTCTTCAACCGGTAGGCGACCGAGAGCTGACGCACCCGCTCCACCAGTTCGTAGGCGCCGCTGCCGTCCTGTTCACGGATCACGTCGCCCAGGAGGCGGCCCAGCAGCCGGATGTCCTCGACCAGCGGCCGGTCCTTGTCCGGATCCTCGGCCGGGCGGGCGGTGCGGGTGCGGCGGGCGGGCTGAGCAGCGGGCATGAAAAGTCCTTCCAGGGCGTCCGTGGGCGGACGCGATGCTAGCAGTGCGGGGCGGCCATAATCCCGGCCATGCAGTCCACCGCCTCCATCGTCACCCCCGTCGTCATCGCCACCCGGGAGAGCCGCCTGGCGCTGTGGCAGGCCGAGCATGTGCGCGACCGGCTCCAGCAAGAGCTGGGCCTGCCCACCGAACTGCTGGGCATGACCACGCGGGGCGACCAGATCCTGGACCGCGCCTTGTCCAAGGTGGGCGGCAAGGGGCTGTTCGTCAAGGAACTGGAAGTGGCGATCGAGGCCGGCCGGGCCCATCTGGCGGTGCATTCGCTCAAGGACGTGCCGATGGATCTGCCGGAAGGCTTCGTCCTGGCGTCCATCTGGGAACGCGAGGATCCGCGCGATGCCTTCGTGTCCAACCAGTACGCCGGCCTGACCGAGCTGCCGCAAGGTGCCTGCGTGGGCACCTCCAGCCTGCGCCGGGTGGTGCAGCTCAAGGCCCTGCGTCCCGACCTGCGCATTGAGCCGCTGCGTGGCAATCTGGACACGCGCCTGCGCAAGCTGGATGAGGGGGTCTACGACGCCATCGTGCTGGCGGCAGCTGGCCTCAAGCGATTGGGCCTGGCGGCGCGCATCCGTGCCACCTTCGACCCCCAGGCGATGATCCCCGCGGCGGGGCAGGGGGCCTTGGGTCTGGAGGTGCGGGCCGATGCCGTGGCCCTGCGGGAGGCCCTGGCCTCGCTGGGCCACCCGGCCACCTGGCTGGCCACCCATGCCGAACGGGCCGTGTCCCGTGCGTTGGGGGGCAGTTGCAGCGTGCCCCTGGCGGCCCATGCCGTGTTCGTCGGCGAAGGGCGCATGCGGCTCGACGTCGCGCTCGGCCATGCCCTGCAGCCGCAGATGCCGCTGCTGCGCGCCCGGCTGGAGGCCGATGTGACAGACACCGACGCTGCCGAGACGCTGGGACACGATGCGGCACGCCGGCTGTTGGACGCCGGCGGCGCCGCTTATCTGGTTGCCCAGGCCGGCTGAATGCGATGACCGCCGCCGGGCTCGCACGTCTGATGGTCACCCGTCCGGAGCCGCAGGCCGGCGACTGGGTCCGGCGGCTGTCGGCGCACGGGCTACCGGCGCAGGCACTGCCCTTGCTGGCCATCGGTCCGGCACCGGATGCCGACGCCGTGCGGGCGATGGCCGCCAGCCTGCGTGTCGGCATGTTGGTGATGTTCGTCAGCCCCAATGCCGTGCAGCAATTCCTGGCGGCGCTGCCGCCGGACTGGACCTGGCCCGCAGGGGTGCGAGCGGGCTGCACCGGCCCCGGCACGGCGCAGGCTCTGACCGCGGCGGGGGTGCCTGCGGCCGCGGTGACGGCGCCGGACCTCGGGGAGTCGCTGGATTCGGAAGGACTCTGGGCCCGGTTGAAGGACGAAGACTGGGCGGGGCGGGGGGTCTGGATCGTCCGCGGGGACGGGGGCCGGGACTGGTTCTCCAGCACGCTCCGCGCCGCAGGCGCCCAGGTCCATGTTCTGCAAGCCTATGTCCGTGGGACACCCTCCTGGACGGACGGGCAGCGGGCCCAGGCCGAAGCGGCCGTGAATGACCCTGCCCACAGCTGCTGGCTGCTCAGCAGTTCCGAAGCGGTGGCGCACCTGGGCCTCCTGTTGCCGCAGGCCGACTGGGCCCGCGCCCGGGCCCTGGCCACACACCCTCGCATCGTGGCCCGGGCGCGCCAAGCCGGCTTTGGGCAGGTCGACTTGATCGAGCCCGGCGTCGAAGGGGTCGTGCGTGCGGTGGGCGCGGCGCGGGCGGCGCCCTGAACGAGTGAGCATGCCCTGTGGCTGCGCTGCGTCAGCGCAGAAGCGCGGCAGGGGGTGGTCGATACAATTGTCCGCAACGTGAGCACACCCGACACCCCCCCCACCGTCGCTGACGCCGCCTCTGCGGCGCCCACCGCCACGCCTCCCGCCGCCGAGGCCACCGTTGCCCCCGCAGGGATGGGGCGGCGCGTCTTGCCATGGGCCCTGGCGGCCATGGCATTGGTCAGCGCCGGCAGCCTGACGCTGGCGTGGACCACCCATGACCGATTGCAGGTTCTGGAGTCGGAACTGGTGCGCCGGCAGCAGACCAGCCAGGACGATGCCACCGAGGCGCGCATGCTGTCGCGCCAGGCGCACGACGAGGCGACCCAGGCGACTGCCAAGCTGGCGCTGCTGGACGCGAAGGTGGCCGAGACGGCGTTGCAGCGTTCCCAGGTGGAGGATCTGATCGCCTCGCTGTCGCGTTCGCGCGATGAGAACGTGCTGGCCGACATCGAGGCCGGGCTTCGCGTGGCGCAGCAGCAGGCGGCGATCACCGGCAGTGTGGAGCCCCTGATGTCGGCCCTCAAGCAAGCCGATGATCGGCTCTCGCGCGTCAACCAGCCCCGGCTGGAGCGGGTGCACCGTGCCGTCGCACGGGACATGGACCGGCTGCGGGCGGTCGGCGTGGCCGATGTGCCGGCGCTGTCCATCCGGCTCGATGAGGTGGTGCGTCAGGTCGATGATCTGCCGCTGGTGAACACCCCCAACCGCCGTCCGAGCGGGGTGGTCGCGCCGACCAGGACCGCCCGTGGTGCGGCGCACCCCGCGTCGGCTGCTTCCGCGGCCTCGGGCGTGGAGGTGGCATCCGATCTGCCCGAAGCCGCTTGGTGGGCGACCGTCAAGGATGCTTGGCAGCGTGTGGCAACCCTGGCGTGGGAGGAGGTGCGCTCGCTGGTGAGGGTCACCCAGGTGGACCATCCCGAGGCCGCCTTGCTCACGCCGGAACAAGGTTTCTTCTTGCGCGAGAACCTCAAGCTGCACCTGCTCAACGCCCGGCTGGCCCTCTTGTCCCGCCAGTTCGACCAGGCGCAGGGCGACATGGCGCAGGCGCAGCAACTGCTGTCGCGCTATTTCGACAAGGATTCGCGCCGGGTGCAGGCCGTGGCAGATCAGCTGCAGCAGGTGGCCGGGCAGAGCCGTCAGAGCGGCCTGCCGCGTCCGGATGAGACCCTGGCCGCTCTGGCCGCCGCGGCCGCTGGCCGCTGAACAAAGGCGGGCGTCATGCGGTCGGTCATCTGGTTGGTTCTCCTGTTCGTGGTGGCCGTGGTGGCCGCCAGTGTGCTGGGCCAGAACAATGCGCTGGTCTCGCTGTTCTATGGCCATTGGCGGCTGGACATGTCGCTCAACCTGTTCCTGCTGTCGCTGGTGGGGGTGGGCATCGTCTTGTTTGCCGGCTTGCAGGCCGCACACGCGCTGCTGAGCCTGCCGACCCGGGCCAGGGAATGGCGCGACCTCAAACGAGAACGTGCCGCGCAGGACCTGCTGCGCGAGGGGTTCGCCGAATTCATGGCCGCCCGCTATGCGCGGGCCCAGCGGGCGGTTCAGAAGGCGCTGGCCTTGCAGGCCGAGTCGGAAGCTCTGGCGCAAGACCGCAACTTCGCGGTGCAGGCCCATCTGATCGCCGCCTCTGCCCTGCATCGGTTGCAGGACCGCATTGGTCGCGAGGAGCAGCTGGCACTGGCCCAGGCCTGTGGTGGCAGCGGCAGCGCCTTCGAAGGGATCCAACTGCTGTCGGCCCAGTTGGCGATGGAAGACCGCGATGCCGGTCGCTGCATGGCCTTGCTGGCAGAACTGCCCCCCGGTGTGGCACGACGCACCCATGCCCTGCGGCTGCGGCTGCAGGCCGCACAGCAGCTGCGGCGGCCGATGGAGGCCTTGCAGACGGCCCGTCTGCTGGCCAAGCACCAGGGGTTCTCGGCGGGGGCGGCCCAGTCGCTGCTCCGTTCACTGGCCTTCGAGGCCTTGGATCAGACCTTCGATGAAGGACAGCTGCAGAAGGTCTGGCAGGCACTCGACGACGGCGATCGACGGGATGCCTGGGTGCTGGCGCGCGCCGCACGGCGGGCGGCGACGCTGGGGCAGGCAGAACAGGGCTTGTCCTGGCTCTGGCCGGCCTGGGAACATCTGCAGCGGACCGATGCCGAGGCCCGCGAGCAACTGGCCCTGGGGTTGGTGGCCTGTGTCGAGGCCGTGGACAACCGGTGGTTGCCCGTGCTGGAAGAGGCGCTGAACCGTTTCGGCCGGGAGCCGGCCGTGGCGGCCGCCGCTGGTCTGGCCTTCGCCCAACGCCAGCTCTGGGGGCGGGCCAGGCGTCTGCTGGAGCAGACGGCCAGTGCCGAAGGCCTGCCCAGCCGCGTGCGACGCCAAGCCCTGCGCATGCTGGCCCGGATCGCGCGCCAGGAAGATGACGAGGTGCAAGCCTGTCATTTCGATCAGCGCGCCGCGTTGCTGGATTAAGGGGCTGCGTGGCGCTGCACGGGTGTTGGCGGAGACGCTTGCATTCCAAAGATTGGCAGTGCTAGAATGTCAGCTTCAGCGAAAAGTTAAGCGGCTGTAGCTCAGTTGGATAGAGTACTTGGCTACGAACCAAGGGGTCGTGGGTTCGAATCCTGCCAGCCGCACCAAGCTTCGATATACTGCTGAATTCCGGCGGCTGTAGCTCAGTTGGATAGAGTACTTGGCTACGAACCAAGGGGTCGTGGGTTCGAATCCTGCCAGCCGCACCAGAAATGAAAAGCCAGCACGTTTAATACGTGCTGGCTTTTTTCATTTCCGGCGGGTCCTTCGCCAACGCGGGAGCGTTGCGGAGGCAGGAAAAACCTGCATTTGGCAGCCGAGTCAAGGCCTGAACATGCCCTTTGTTCATGAGGGTTGCCATGCAAGTTCGGGATTGTGCTGAGAGCGGGCGGGCGAGACAGTTCGCACACCGGGATGCCAAGCCGCTCTGTGCGGCGCGTTCCGGCTTCGGGTCTGCGGACCACCTTCTCAATCGATCCCGCGCAGCGGGACCTTCGGAGCCGTTGTCATGGGCAAGCACCACGCCGTCAGGCACGCCAGCGGGTGTCTCGACATCCCCGTCTTGGGGTGTGTCCGCTTCGGCATCGCCAGTCTCTGAGGCCTCTTCTTCCTCCACGCAGTCCCGATGGCCGCACCGCTGTTCCTTCTGGCCCCTCCGAGGTCCTACACATCGCTGATGAACGCGATGATCGGCCAGCACCCGCAGACCTTCGGTCTGCCCGAGCTGTGCCTGTTCAATGTGGAGCATCTGATCGAGCTGTGGGTTCGCCGCAGCGATGAGATCGAGAACTTCTCCAAGACCCGCCAAGGCCTGTTGCGCGCGGTGGCTGAGATCTATGGGGGAGAGCAAACCACCGCCACAGTGCAGATGGCCAACCACTGGTGTGCGGCGCGGCAGCACCGCAGCACCGCCGAGATCTACCAGGAGCTGGTGGCGGACATCCACCCGCTGATCGCAGTCGAGAAGAGCCCGTCCTACACCATCTCGATCAAGCGGATGCAGGCCATGTACCGGGCCTTTCCGGATGCACGCTTCCTGCACCTGACACGCCATCCGGTGGCCACCTGCAAGTCCATCATGGCCATGAACGATGGTGCGTTCGCGCTCTACGTGAACTCGATCGACTTCCTGGAGGACCGGGCCTTTGTCGATCCTCAGTTCGCCTGGCACGACCTGAACGCCAACATCCTCAATTTCCTGGATCAGGTACCCCCGGCGCAGCAGATGCGGGTGCGCGGGGAGGACATCATGCACGACCCGACCCACTTCCTCGGGGATGTGTGCCGCTGGCTGGGCATCCGGGACGATGCCGAGGCCATCGACGCCATGATGCATCCGGAGCGCTCGCCGTTTGCCTGCTTCGGGCCGATCACGGCGCTGTTTGGCAACGACCCCAATTTCCTGCGCGGACCGGCATTCCGGCCTCACAAGGTCAAGGTGCCTCCGCTGGACAAGCCTTTGGCCTGGCGCCCCGATGGCAAGGGCCTGCATCCCAAGGTGCTGGAACTGGCCGCCGAGCTGGGCTACCACTGAACGCCCGGACCAGGTATCGAACGAGAACACCCCGCATGACCGACCACCCAGAGCGCAAGCCCGGCAACCGGCCACGGATCGGCCCGATCGACGGCGATCCCGTGACCAGCCACCCCGACCTCGGCAAGCTGTCGCCCCAGCAGCGGGCGCTTCGCCTGGCTGTGATCCAGGAGTTCAAGGCCAAGAAGGTCAAGAAGTACGTCGAGAAGCAGGTCCAGTACATCAATGCCAACACCCGCATCGCGGAGGGCATCAAGTTCCTGTTCGACGAGGAGGGCCGCCCGCCGCCGAACATGCCGATGGAGGACATCGTCGCCGAGCGGCGCCACATCGAGTACGAGATCCGTTGGTTCGAGGCCATCCTCGACGAACTGCGCAACCGCCTGGTGCGGGTCAAGGAAATCGAGGAGCACGCGCTGGATCTGCTGGCCGAGCGCTTCGCACGGGAGCACAAGGACGAATGACGTACCCACTTTCCCTGCGCGCCCGGAGCCTGCCTCCCATGCGCCTGTCACTGGCCGCCTTGATGGCGGCGACGCTGGTTGGCTGTGCCATGGGACCGGACTACCAGCGCCCTGAGATGCCCACGCCGGGGGTTTGGCGGACGCCCGAGCCGGATGCCGCTGCGATGGCCGACATGGCCAACCTGGCGTGGTGGAAGTCCTTTGGCGATTCGCGTCTGGACGCACTGGTCCAGCAGGCGCTGGAGAACAACCGGGACATCCGCATCGCCGTGGGGCGGGTCCGGGAATACGCGGCCCGGGCCGATCTGGCCAAGGCGCAGGCGCTGCCGGAGGTCACGGCGCGCGGATCTTCCACGCGTGACAAGCTGAGCGAGGAGCGGCAGGTGCCCCTGGCCAGCCGCACCCCGGTGAACAGCGCCGCCTACGAGATCCAGGCCCAGGTGAGCTGGGAGCTGGACCTGTGGGGCCGGGTCCGCCGGACCAACGAGGCCTACATCGCCGATCTGATGGCCACCGACGAGGACCGCCGGGCCATCACGCTGACCGTGGTTTCGAATGTGGTCAGCACCTATGTGCAGTTGCTGGCGCTCGACCGGGAACTGGCGCTGCTCCAGAAGGACGTGGCCAACCGCCAGGAGGTGGCTCGCCTGGCCGAGGTTCGCCAGACGGGCGGCGCCGGCACCCTGCTGCAAGTGATGCAGGCACGCGCCGCCGCCGAGGAAGCGGCCGCGGCCATCCCTGCCAAGGAGCGTGAGATCGCCGCCGCCGAGAACGCCTTGTCCATTCTGCTGGGCAGCAACCCGTCGGCCGTGGGGCGTGGGCGCAGTCTGGCTCAACTGACGCCGCCCCCGGTCCCGCAGGGCTTGCCGGCGTCGGTGCTGGAGCAGCGGCCGGACGTCCGGATGGCCGAACAGAATCTGCGGGCAGCCAATGCCCGCATCGGCGTGGCCAAGGCCGAGTTCTTTCCCACGATCTCGCTGACGGGCCTGTTCGGCTATGCCAGCACCGACTTGTCGCGCTTCATCACCGAGAAGGCCTTGTTCGGCAGCGTGGGCAGCCAGCTGGTCTTCAAGGTCTTCGATGGCGGGCGCAACGACGCCTCGGTGCGTGCGGCCGAGGCGGTGCAGGTCCTGCATGTGGAGGCTTACCGACGTGCCGTGCAGAACGCGCTGATGGAGACCGAAGACGCGCTGGTCTACCACCAGAAGACGATGGAACGGGAACAGGCTCTGGGCCGGCAGATGAAGGCGGTGGCTTCGCTGGCCGAGCTGGCACGCAAGCGCTACCAGGGCGGGCAGGGCACCCTGTTCGAGGTGCTGGACGCCGAGCGTCAGTTGACCGCGGCCGAGCGCCTGAAGCTGGACGCACAGCGGGATGAGCATCTGTCGCTGGTGCTGATCTACAAGGCTCTGGGAGGCGGCTGGAAGGTCGCTGCCCCCGATGTGCTGGACAGCGTGGCCACGAGCCCGGCTTCGAGCCCGATGAATTAAACGCAGAAAGACCTGGTCATGACCGAGCAAACCAAGAAGGTGGCCTTGCCCGCCTATTTGCCCAAGCGCCTGGAAGCCTTCAAGATCACCAAGGACGGCCAGCCCAGCTATCTGCTGCGCGACAAGCTGCTCAACAAGGTTCACGACATGGAGCCATGGCAGTTCTTCCTGCTGGAGGTGCTGCCGGGCTGTGAGAACTATCCCAAGCTCCAGTCGGTGTTCGAGGACCGGTTCGGTCGTCCGATCTCGCAGAAGGAGATCGAGCTGTTCTTCGCCAGCCTGGGGGATCGCCAACTGCTGGACATGGAGGGGAACACCCACGCGCTGCTGGCTCCGTTCCGGGACAAGGGCTACGAGGTGAAGGACGGCCAGGCCGTTCGCAAGGCCCATGTGGCGCAGGTCGAGGCGGCGGCGGTGACGGCCGCGCCGGCGGAGGGGACACCGGTGCCGGCTCCGACGCCGGCCAAGCCGGCAGCAGGGCCCGAAGGCGATCTGCCGGCGGGGATGAACGACGCGGTGGGCTTCGATCCACGGGCCACCCGCTGGATGCTGAAGCTGTTCGACCCCCGTCCCGCCCTGAAGCTGCTGGGGCCAGTGGTCGCGCCACTGCGCTACGTCGTCTACGTGCTGCCGCTGCTGCTGGTCGCGGCGCTGATGCTGTGCTTCGAGTACAGCCGGCTGATCGTCGAGGACATGGAGCGGCTGCACAGCCTCACCAGCCTGCTGGAGCATGTGATCTTCAGCATGTTCACGGTCAACCTGCTGGTGACCTTGACCACGGCGTTCATCGCCCACGCCTTCCGGGCCACGGTCAGCGCCATCGGGGTCTCGGTGTTCATGGGCTTCCTGCCCCGCTTCGTGGCCAAGGTGAGCCATGTCGAGCAGCTGTCCCGCCGGGAGCGGATGTGGCTGCAGGGCGGCCCCTTGCTGGTCCGGCTGGCACTGTTCAGCCTCGGGGTGCTGATCTGGTACAACACCCGCGACGGGGGCAGCCTGGCGCCCAAGATCGGGATGGCGCTGTTCTTCATTGCCGGCCTCGACCTGCTGTTCGTTTCCGGCAATCCGCTGGTCAAGGGCTGTGGCTACCACCTGCTGTCGGCCTTTGCCAACGAGCCGCATCTGCGGGGCAAGGCCTACAAGACGCTGCTCAACCGCCTGAACGGCCGCGGCTACAAGGACGCCGACGGCGGGTTGCTGTCCACCTACGCGTTGCTGACCACGCTGTATGCCTTCGTGCTGATCATCGTGGCCTGTCTGATGGTGGGGGCCTATCTCCAGTCCGTGATGCTGGGCGGCACGGCCATCGTGCTGGCCCTGATCATGGGCTTCTACCTGATCAAGCGTTCCATCAAGCGTCTGGAAATGATCCAGGCCGCTTACGAGCGTTCCGTGCAGTTCGACCGCTGGCGCAAGCGGACCCTGCCCGATTCGGTGGGCGAGGCCGAGGATGAGCTCAAGCCCAAGAGCGGCTGGTCGCGCTACCTGAAGGTGGCCGGGGCCTTGACCGCCTTGCTGGTGCTGGTCATGCCTTATCCCTACGAGAGCGGCGGGCGGTTCAGCACCTATCCCAATCAGCGGCAGGTGATCACCACCGACTTCGGTGGGGTGGTCCAGTCGGTCAACTTCGATGGCGGGGAGACGGTCAAGAAAGGCACGCTGATAGCGACGCTGGCCACGCCGGATTACCAGGCCCAGGTCAGTGTCCTTGACGCCAAGGTGGCCGAGCAGCAGGCGGTGGTGGCCGACCTGAAGTCCAAGCCGAAGCCCGAGTATGTGGCGGTGGCCCAGCGTGAGCTGGAGGTGGCGCAGGAGCATGAGTCCTTCACCAAGGCCCGCGTGCCGCGCATGGAGCAGATGCACAAGGACGGTGTCGTGTCCTACGATGAACTGGATGCCGCCCGCCGCGAGTACCAGGTCGACGTGACACAGACGGCAGAGAAGCGCGCCGCCCTGACCCTGGCCAAGACTGGACCGACCAAGGATGAGATCGCCGCCGCGGAGGCCAAGCTCAAGTCCCTGAAGGACGAGCGGGATCTGTATGCCTCCAAGGTGGGCCGGGCTTCCATGGTGATGCCGTTCGATGGCAACCTGCTGACACTGCACCTGAAGGATCGCCTCAACAGCTACATCGACAAGGGGCAGGCTTTTGCCACGGTGGAAGACACCTCCAACGTGACCGTGGAGATCCAGGTGCCGGAAACGGACATCTCCTATGTGAAGGAAGGGGCTGTCGTGCGGGTGCGGCCGGTGGCTTTCAGCGATCGGATCTACGACGGCAAGGTCACGGTGATCGACCGGAACGTGACCAGCGAATCCCTGGGGACAGTGGTCAAGGTGATCGCCGTCGTCCCCAATCCTGATGGGGAGCTGCGCACCGGGATGACGGGCTACGCGAAGATCGCGGGGCTGTCCATGCCGGTCTGGAAGGCGTTCACGCTGGCCGTGCAGCGTTTCGTGACCGTGCAGGTCTGGTCCTGGATTCCCTGAGTCCGTGGGGTGTCGGAGGGGGCTCCAGGCCGATGGGTCTCCTCCTCTGTTTGATGAGAGCCCCCCAAGCTTGAAAGCCGTCCTGTCCCCTCTTCAGGGATGACGGCAAAACCCCGTCTCGTCCCCACAATCTCACACCGACCCGGCCGATACCCCTGACGGGCGCTGGCGCGTCAGTTAGGGATAGTCGCTAGAAGGGGGGCGGGGGACATTAGCACCAGACGCATATCCATCAACGGAATCCGTATCGGAGGTGGAATCCGAGCGGGTCCACTGATGGGCGTTTCTCCTATCCATCCGGCGCGCTTGGCCGACGCGTCCGGAGGTTAACCGGCCCGAAGACATGCCCAAGCCCTTGTTCACCACATTTGTCTTCACCCCCGCGGGCGCTTCCGATGCGACCCTGGCCATTGCGGCCTGCCGTGCCGGTGCCGTCGGGGTGGTTAACGCCGAATTCCAGTCCGACAGCCAGACCGTGCTGTCGATGCTGGCGGCGGTGAGCCGCTTTGCCGGCGAGGGCTATGGCTTGAAGCTGGACCGCATGGACCTGACGCTGGAGACCGCGCTGCGCTCCCCGGCGCTGGCTGGCCTGGCCTGGCTGATCGTCGAGCCCGGGGTTGCCATCTCCAGTTGGGATCTTCTGGTCCAGCTCCATGAGCGCGGCGTGCACATCCTGGTCGAGGTTTGCGCTCCGGTGTTGCCGGCGTTGCCGGCCGAGGGCGTGGTGGAGGGCTGGCTGCTCAAGGGCAATGAGGCCGGCGGCTTCGTCGGCGAAGACGCCAGCTTCATCCTGATTCAGAAGTGGCTCAAGCTCACCACCTTGCCGCTGTACCTGCGCGGAGGCGTCACCCCCCATGTGGCGGCTGCCTGCCATGCCATCGGCATGGCGGGTGTGGCCCTGGATTCGCAGTTGCTGCTGCTGGAGGATGCCGGCCCGTCCGAGGCCCTGGTGGCACTGCTGGGCAACCTGTCAGGCAACGAGGCCCAGGCCATCGGGGATGGCGAGCATGGCGAGTACATCCGCGTGCTGGTGCGTCCGGGCCACACCGCGGCGCGTCAACTGGCGGTGGAGGGGGAGGGCGCGGGCTTCGAACGCCTGAGAACCCTGGTGCAGGGCAAGATCGACTGGGTGAACCTGCGTGGCGGCCTGCTGCCGCTGGGACAGGACGTCTGCTTCGCCGGCACCTGGCGCAAGCAGTACCGCCGTCTGGGCGAGGTGCTCAAGGCCATTGATGCCGCTGTGATCGATCACCTGTCCGCCGCGGTGTCCTCGAAGGCGTTGTCCCAGGACGCGCCGCTGGCGCAGGCTCTGGGCATTCCCTATCCGCTGGTGCAGGGGCCGATGACCCGCGTCTCCGACAGCGCGGCTTTCGCACAAGCGGTCGCCGAGGGTGGGGCGCTGCCTATGCTGGCTTTTGCGCTGCTCAAGGGCGAAGCCCTGCGCAAGCTGCTGGACGAGTCCACCCAGCGCCTGGGCAACAAGCCCTGGGGCATCGGCCTGCTGGGCTTCGCACCCCAGGCCCTGCTGGATGAGCAACTGGCCATGGCGGCCGCGCACAAGCCGGCCTACGCGATCATCGCCGGCGGCCGTCCCGACCAGGCAGTGACCCTGGAAAAAGCGGGCATCCCGACCTTCCTGCATGTGCCCTCGGCCAACCTGATCCCGATGTTCGTCGGGGAAGGCGCACGCCGCTTCATCTTTGAAGGCCGCGAATGCGGTGGCCACATCGGCCCCTTGAGCAGCTTCGTGCTCTGGAGCACGATGGTCGACAAGCTGCTGGAGGAGCTGGGCAAGGGCAAGGTCGCACCGGCCGAGTTGCAGGTGCTGTTTGCTGGCGGTATCCACGACGCGGTGTCGTCCGCCTTCGTCCAGACCCTGGTGGCTCCGCTGATGGCCAAGGGTGTGAAGGTCGGCATCCTGATGGGCAGTGCCTATCTGTTCACCAAGGAAATCGTCGACAGCGGCGCGATTGTTGAGCAGTTCCAGAAGGAAGTGATCGACTGCGATCACACGGTGGCGCTGGAGTCCGGCCCGGGGCATGCCAGCCGCTGTGCCTACACCGCCTTCGCCCAGGACTTCTTCCGCCAGCGCGACCAGATGCGCGAGGCCAAGGTGCCGGTGGATGAGGCGCGCAAGGTGCTGGACGACCTGGTGATGGGCCGGCTGCGCATCGCTTCCAAGGGCACCACCCGCAGCGGTCTGAACGGCGCGCTGGAGACCCTGACGCCGGAGCGTCAGAGCGCCGAGGGCATGTACATGCTGGGTCAGGTGGCCACGCTTCGCGCCGAAGTGACCGACATCGCCACTTTGCACCGCCAAGTGACCGACGATGCCGCGGCCCTGCTGGCTGATCGTCTGGCAGACAGCCAGCCTCAGGTGGTTGCACCCGTGCCGGTGCCGCCCGCCGATGTGGCCATCGTGGGTGTGGCCACCCTGTTGCCCAAGGCAGCCGAGGCCCGGGAGTACTGGGAAAACATCCTGAAGAAGGTCGATGCGATGAGCGAGATCCCCTCGCATCGCTGGGACTGGCGTCTGTATTTCGACAGCGACCGCTACGCCAAGGACAAGATCTACTCCAAGTGGGGTGGTTTTGTGGACGACCTGGCCTTTGACCCGCTGAAGTTCGGCATGCCGCCGAAGTCGCTGGAGGCCATCGATCCGATGCAGCTGATGGCGCTGGAGGTGGCTCACCGGGCGCTGGCTGATGCGGGCTATGTGGAACGCCCCTTCGACCGCGAGCGCGCCTCGGTCATCCTGGGGGCCAGCGGCGGCACCGGGGATGTCGGCACGCAGTACGGCCTGCGGGCTGAGCTGCCGCGCTTCGCGGGCCAACTGCCCAAGGACGTGGCGGATCGTCTGCCCGAGTGGACCGAGGATTCCTTTGCAGGCATCCTGGTCAACGTCATCGCCGGGCGCATTGCCAACCGCCTGAACTTCGGCGGTGCCAACTTCACCACTGATGCCGCCTGTGGCTCTTCGCTGGCCGCCGTCTACCAGGGGGTGTCCGAGCTGACCGCTGGGCGCAGCGACTTCGTGCTGGCCGGCGGCGTGGACACGGTGCAGGGCCCCTTTGGTTTCCTGTGCTTCAGCAAGACCCAGGCGTTGTCGCCGCGTGGCCGTTGCGCGACGTTTGACCAGGAAGGCGATGGCATCGCCATCTCCGAGGGCATCGCGATGATCGCCCTCAAGCGCTTGGAAGACGCTGAGCGGGACGGCGATCGCATCTACGCGGTGATCAAGGGGGTGGGGGCCAGCAGCGATGGCAATGCCAAGGGTATGACCGCACCGCTGCCCGCGGGGCAGCTGCGGGCGATGCGCCGCGCCTACGCGCAAGCGGGCTTTGGCCCAGCCGAGGTGGGGCTGTTCGAGGCCCACGGCACCGGCACCGTGGCGGGCGACACCGCCGAGCTGGAGAGCACCAGCCAGCTGATGCGCGAGCAGGGCGTGGCGCCGCACGCGGCGGTCGTCGGCTCGGTCAAGAGCATGATCGGTCACACCAAGGCAACCGCCGGGGTGGCGGGTCTGATCAAGGCGGCCCTGGCACTGCAGCACAAGGTGCTGCCGCCGCACCTGCATGTCAAGAAGCCCAACAAGATTCTGCTGGCCGAGGACGCTCCTTTGCACGTGCTGCTGGATGCCCAGCCCTGGCTGACGAGCGATGCCACGCCACGCCGCGCCGCCTGCAGCGCCTTCGGCTTTGGCGGCACCAACTTCCACGTGGTGATGGAGGAATACACCCGGGAATACCGTCCTTGGCTGCGCTCCGCGCCGATGAACCAGTGGTCGGCCGAACTGGTGCTGCTGGCGGCCGACGACAAGGCCCAGCTGGTGGCCAAGGCTGCTGCACTGGCCGATGAGCTCCCCACGCTGGGGGCGCTGGCCCTGCGGGATCTGGCTGCGACGCTGGCATCGCAGTGGCAACCGGGCCTGGAAACCCTGGCCGTGGTGGCCAAGGACCTGGCCGACCTGACCGACAAGCTGGGCAAGGCCGTGGCCTTCCTGAATGGGCAGGTGCCGATGCTGCCGCCGGGTGTGCACCATGGTGCCGTCGGGGCCGAACCGGGCAAGGTCGCGGTGCTGTTCTCCGGCCAGGGCTCGCAGTACCCGATGATGGGCCGCGAGTTGGCGGTGGCCTTCCCTCAGTTCGCCGATGCGCTGTCCGAAGCCAATGCCGCGCTGAAGGCGCCGTTCGAGGAACGCTTCGGCCGCGGCAGCACGCTGGGCCGGTTCATCTTCCCGCCCGCGGTCTACGACGAAGAGGCACTGGATGCCGCCCGCAAAGCGCTGACCAGCACCGATGTGGCCCAGCCCGCCTTGGGCGCGATCGAAGTGGCACTGCTGCGCCTGCTCAAAGGCATGGGCTTGGCGCCCGACATGGCGGCTGGCCACAGCTATGGCGAGTTCGTCGCCCATCATGCGGCCGGGGCCTTCGGGCTGGACACGCTGATGCAGCTGTCGGCCGCGCGCGGTCGCTTCATCGTGGATGCGGCCAAGGCCGATGGGGCCGAGCTGGGCACCATGGCGGCGGTGCAGGCCCAGCGCGCTGAGGTTGACCGTCTGTTGGCGGATGTCTCGGATGTCGTGGTGGCCAACCACAATGCCCCGCTGCAGACCATCATCTCGGGCACCCGCGCGGGCGTCGAGGCCGCCATGGCCAAGATGACGGCGGCGGGCCTTGATGTCACGCCCATCCCGGTGGCTGCGGCCTTCCATTCCAAGCTGGTCGCGCCGGCCCAGTCGGCGTTGGCCGCGATGATCGAGTCCACCGACTGGCAACCGGGCCAGATGCCCGTCTACTCCAATGCCACCGGTCGTCCGCATGCGGACGACGTCGCGACGGTCAAGCGCAGCATGGCCGAACACCTGGTGCAGTCGGTCGAATTCGTGTCCGAAGTGGAGAGCATGTATGTCGACGGCGCCCGCACCTTCATCGAGGTGGGGCCCAAGGCGGTGCTGACCAAGCTGACGGCCAAGATCCTGGCCGGCCAGCCGCACACGGCGATTGCGCTGGACGACGGCTCTGGCATCGGTGGCTTCCTCAATGGCGTTGCGCAGATGCTGTGCGCGGGCCTGGACCTGGACCTGTCGGTGCTGTTCGGCCGCGACTGCCGCGTTGGCGACCCTGCGCAGCTGGCCGCGCTGCAGCGCATCGTCAGCGTGCCCAAGCACGCCTGGATGATCAATGGCAGCGGCGTGCGTCGCTTGTCGGATCCGGTGCGCCAGATCGGTGTCACGCTGGAGCAGGCCGAGACGCTCGCGCTGGCGGCACCGGCCGCTGGCCCGGCCTCGGCGGCTCATCCGGTGGCCGCAGCAGCCGCTCACCTTTCCATGCCGGTGGCGGCCACGCCCTCGGTCCCGCAGCCCGCAACCCCTTCACGTTGGAGAAGAGAGCCCCGTATGGATGAACGACGTCCCCTGCCACCGGCAGGTTCTTCCGGCGTCATGTCGGAATACTTCGAGACCATGCGCCAGTTCCTGGAAACCCAGGAACGGGTGATGGCCATGTTCGTTGGCGAAGGTGTGGCCATGCCCGCCCGCCCGTCCCGTCTGCCGCGTGCCGTGCAGCCGGTGGCCTTGGCCCGTGTGGCCGAGGTGCCGCCAGCCGCGCCTGCGGTGGTTCCGGCAGCCGTGGCGCCGATGACCCCGCCCGTGGTCGTGCCCGCGCCGGTGATGCCTGCGCCGGTGCCGGCCCCTGTCGCTGCCAAGCCCGCCCCTGTGGCCGCTCCAGTGGCTGTCGCTCCCGTGGCGGTGGCCCCGGCCGCCGGTGCGGCACTGAGCCGCGAGCAGATGGTCGACATGCTGCTGGCCATCGTCGAGGAGAAGACCGGTTACCCGCGCGACATGGTGGGTCTGGACCAGAACCTCGAGTCGGACCTGGGCATCGACTCGATCAAGCGCATCGAGGTCGTCGGTGCCATGCTGCAGAAGCTGCCCGATGGCCTGCGCGCGGCCCTGACCGAGAGCCGCAGCAAGCTCAACACCCAGCCCACGCTGAACGGCATGCTGGACATCATGGGTTCGGCCAAGAGCGGGAGCGCTGTCGCCAGCCCTTTTGATGTTGCCGAGACGGGATCAAAGGTTGCTGCCTCCGCCAGCAGCAACCACCCGCCTCGGCATGTCGTCGTGCCCGTGCACGAAGCCCTGGATGCCGATGCACTGAAGCAGCTCAAGGCCGGCCTGTTCGTCATCACCGATGACTTGACAGGCCAGGCCAAGGCCCTGGCAGGCGCCCTGCGTGAGCAGGGGCGCGAGTCCGTCCTGGTGGGACGTGATGTGCTGGGCAGTGAGTCGGCCCTGATCGAATGGGCGGCCAAGCTGCGCGAAGGTGCGCAGCCCCTGGCCGGCCTGATCCACCTGGCCGAGCTGGGCAGCGAGATGCTGCCCCCGCAAGGCTCGGTGGCCGAATGGCGCCAGCAACTGCTGGTGAACGAGAAATCGCTGTTCCTGCTGCTGCGCGAACTGTCGGCCAATCTGGGCGAGGGCGCCCATGTGATGTCGGTCAGCGCGCTGGGCGGCTATTTCAACCGTGCCGGGGCCCATGTGCCGGCCGGCCTGACCCTGCAATCCGGCGCCGCCGGGATGCTCAAGTCCTTCCACGAGGAACGTCCTGAGCTAAGGGTCAAGATCGTGGACCTGGACCCCAGCCAGTCGCCGGCGGCCCAGATCCAGACAATGATGACCGAGCTGGAAGTTGTGGGGGGCCGCCAGGAAGTGGGCTACCCCGACGGTCAG
Source organism: Ideonella benzenivorans (assembly GCF_020387415.1). Classification (GTDB taxonomy): domain Bacteria; phylum Pseudomonadota; class Gammaproteobacteria; order Burkholderiales; family Burkholderiaceae_C; genus Ideonella; species Ideonella benzenivorans. The sequence goes on from NZ_JAGWCB010000001.1 coordinate 52,518, forward strand.
CGCACGGTCTTCAAGACCGAGGCCATGGTCGCGCCGGTGGATCCGGCCCGCATGGCCCGGCTGCAGGGCATCGTGGTGCTGGCCACCGGCGGCGCCCGCGGCATCACCGCCGAGGTGCTGCGCGAGCTGGCCCTGCCGGGCAACACCCTGGTGCTGACCGGCCGCGGCGCCTGGCCCGAGGCCGAACCGGTGGAGCAGGCCGCGCTGGCCACGCCGGAGGCCCTGCGCCAGCACTTTATCGCCCAGGTGCGCGCGGGCAAGAGCTCGCTCAAGCCGGCCGAAATTCAGAAAAAGGTGGCGGCCGTGCTGGCCGCCCGCGAAATGCGGGGCAACCGCGCCGACTTCGAACAGCGCGGGGCCAAGGTTGAATACCGCTCGGTCGACGTGGCTGACGACGCCGGCATGAAGGGCCTGATCGAGGACCTGTACGCCCAGTTCGGCGCCGTCCACGGCGTGCTGCACGGCGCCGGTGTGATTGAGGACAAGCTCCTGGTGGACAAGGCCTCGGACAGCTGGGACCGCGTGGTGAACACCAAGGTCATCGGCCTGCTGCTGCTGCAGAAGTACCTGCGTGCCGAGTCGCTGCGCTTCTTGACGGTGTTCAGCTCGGTGGCGGGCCGGTACGGCAACAGCGGCCAGTCCGACTACGCCACCGCCAACGAACTGATGAACCGCCTGTGCTGCCAGCTCTACCGTCGCTGGGGTGGGCAGGTCAACGTCAACGCCCTGTGCTGGGGACCGTGGGGCCCGACGATGTTCGGCGCCGGCATGGTCACCGCCGAGACCGAGGCCAAGTTCGCCGAGAAGGGCGTCTACCTGGTGACGGCGGCCGACGGTCGTCAGCTGCTCAAGGACGAGCTGCTGCGCACCGACGACACCTACGTCGAGATCATCTGCGGCGCAGGCCCCTGGGAGCAGCGCGAGGCCGATCTGGGCAGCGTGCAGCTGCAGGCGCCTGCGGTGCCCGGCAAGGTGCTGGGTGCGCTGCTCGGTGCTGCGGAGATGATGACCCTGCCGATGGGCGGTCAGGTGGTGAGCTTCGCCATCGACGCCAACCATGCCTACCTGCAGGAACACCGCATCGATGCGACCCCGGTGCTGCCGGCGGCCGTGGCGCTGGAACTGCTGTCCCAGGCCGGCCACGCGCTGTGGCCGGGCTGGCGCGTGGTCGAGGTCAAGGACTTCCGCCTGATGAAGGGCGTGGAGCTCAAGGAGGCCGTGCGCCGCTTTGACATCGTGATCAACCCGCCGCCCTATGGCAGTGCGGAGGGCTTCGAGGTCAACGCCACGCTGCAGAGCGAGCAGCAGGGCGGCAAGACGGTGGTGCACTACAAGGCCGTGCTGCGCCTGGAGCAGCGCCTGCCCGAGGGCTTTGCCCATCCGGTGCGGGCGCGTTTCGAGAAGAAGCTGCCGGTGGCCCAGGCCTACGACCAGTTCCTGTTCCACGGGCCGCGCTTCCAGGTGATGACGGCGCTCAAGGGCCTGTCGGCCGATGCCGCCGCCGCGGCCGTGGTGCCCAGCGCACCGCACAGCTGGCTGCGCGGCGTGCCGGCCGAGCACGACCACTGGGTCTTCGACCCAGCGGTGATCGACGCCGGTCCGCAGCTGGCCATCGTCTGGTCACGCGAGTTCCGCAACGAGACCTGCTTGCCGACGCGCTTCGGCCGGGTGGTCCGCTTTGTGGACACGCTGCCCGAGCAGATGACGATGGAACTGGAGGTGGTGCCGCTGGACGATGCCGGCCTCGTGGGCGCCAACGTCTACTACACCAATGCCGCCGGTGAGGTGGTGATGATGATCGAGGACATGCAGTGCATCGCCAGCCAGGCCCTCAATCGGCTGGGCGGCACCGCCGGTCAGCAGCCCAGCAAGTCGTCGGTGTGAGTTCGTTGCCATGACCGATCTTTCCCAAGGAGTCCCCGTGAGCGGGAACGCATCCACCCCGGCGCCTGTCGCCATCATCGGTATGGCCTGCATGTACCCGCAGGCCCCCAATCTGCAGGCGTTCTGGCGCAACATCATCGGCGGGGTGGACGCGATCTCCGAGCCGGTGGATTCCTGGGATGCCCAGCGCTATCTGGACAGCGGTCGCATCAAGACGCCCTACGGCGGCTACCTGAGGGATCTGTACCGCTTCGACCCGCGTGAGTTCGGCATCATGCCGAGCTCGCTGGACGGCGGTGAGCCGGACCAGTTCTTGGCCCTGAAGGTGGCAGCCGAGGCCTTGAAGGACGCGGGCTACCTCGATCCGTCTTACGACCACCGCGACACCGGCATCGTGCTGGGCCACAGCACCTACCTGCACCGCGGGCAGGGCACGCTGATCCAGAACCACATCGTGGTCGATCAGACGCTGGAGATCCTGCAGGCGGCCTGTCCCCACCTGGGGCCGGAGCAGCTGGAATCGGTGCGCACGCTGCTGGTCAAGAAGCTGCCGGCGGCCACGCCCGACATCGCCCCGGGCCTGGTGCCCAATGTGATGACTGGCCGCATCGCCAACCGCCTGAACCTCAAGGGCCCCAACTACCTGGTGGATGCGGCCTGCTCGTCCTCGCTGCTGGCGGTCAACGCTGCCATCGATGAGCTGCGCCTGGGGCGCAGCAAGCTGATGATCGCGGGCGGCGTCAACGCCTCCCTGCCGGCTGAGGTGGCGGTGATCTTCACCCAGCTCGGCGCCCTCAGCGGCCGTGGCAAGGTACGTCCGTTTGAAAAGGGCAGCGACGGCACCCTGCTGGGCGAAGGCCTGGGCATCGTGGTGCTGAAGCTGCTGGACGAGGCGCTGGCCGATGGCGACCGCATCTATGCGGTGCTGCGTGGCGTGGGCCAGTCCAGTGACGGCCGGGGCACCGGTCTGCTCGCGCCCAGCATGGAAGGCGAATCGCTGGCGGTGCAACGCGCCTATGCCGAAAGCCGCGTGGACCCGTCCACGGTCGGCCTGGTGGAGGCCCATGGCACAGGCATCCCGCTGGGCGACAAGACCGAGATCGCCTCGCTCAAGTCGGTGTTCGGCGCGCGCACGGCGGCGCAGGGCAGCATCGCCCTGGGCTCGGTCAAGTCCATGATCAGCCACACCATCCCGGCGGCGGGCATGGCTGGGCTGATCAAGGCATCCCTGGCCCTGCACCACAAGGTGCTGCCGCCGATGCTCTGCGGCGAGGTCAACCCCGAGCTGGGCATCGACGACACCACGCTGTACGTCAACAACGAAGCGCGGCCCTGGATCACGCCGCAGGGCGCCCCGCGCCGCGCCGGGGTGAACTCCTTTGGTTTCGGTGGCATCAACACCCATGCCGTGCTGGAAGAGGCGCCCGTGGCCGCCGCTAAGCCGGCGCGCTGCCTGCCCTGGCCGTCCGAGCTGTGCGTGCTGGCGGCTGATACCACCGAAGCCCTGGTCGAGCGCATCGCGCAGGTCCAGGCTTGGCTCACGGCCCGCACCGATCTGTCGATGGGCGACATCGCCGCTTCCCTGGCTGGTCAGGTGGGCGAGGGCGCTTGTCGCCTGGCCATCGTTGCCAGCGACGCCGCCGGGCTGAACAAGCAGCTGCAACAGGCCCTCAAGAAGCTGGGCAGCGGTGGCGCCACTTCCTGGGCCACCCGCGGCGGCATGTTCTACAGCGCACAGCCGCTGGAGGGTAAGCTGGCCTTCATCTTCCCGGGTGAAGGCTCGCAGTACAGCGCGATGCTGTCGGACATGGCCCAGTGCTTCGACGATGTGCGCGACTGGCTGGACTTCTGGTGCGGCCTGTACCCCGATGTGCCGGGCGAGCGTCGCACCGACATCGCCTTCCCGCCGCCTACCGGGCTGAGCGAGGAGCGCCGGGCTGAGCTCGAGCGGCGCATGCATGACATGGACGTCGGCTCCGAGGCCGTGTTCGTCGGGGCCCAGGCGCTCAACGCCCTGCTGGGCACGATGGGTGTGCAGCCTGACGTGATGCTGGGTCACAGCTCCGGCGAGTCGTCGGCCCTGGCGGCTTCGGGGGCCATTCCGGCCGCCTCGTCGCAGGAGCTGGCGGAGTTCATCCGCGAGCTCAACCGCGTCTACCGCGAAGAGCTGGCCAACGGCTCGATCCCGACCGGCGCGCTGCTGGCCGTGGGCGCCATGGACCGGCCCAGTCTGGACCAGCACCTGGCCGAGAGCGGCCCGGGCGTGGTCGTGGCCATGGACAACTGCGCCAACCAGGTGATCTTGTATGGGGACGTCGACGTGATGGCCACGCTGCAGCAGCGCCTGACCCAGGCCGGCGCCATCTGCATGCCGCTGCCCTTTGACCGCGGTTACCACACGCCGGCCTTCGACACCGTCACCAAGGCCTTCCTGAAGTATTACAAGGCCATCAAGCTGGGCTCGCCCCGCGTGCCGCTGTACTCCTGCGCCACCACTGGCCTGTTCCCGGATGGCGCCACGGCCATCCGCCAGACGGCGGCGTCGCAGTGGTCCACCACCGTGCGCTTCCGAGAGACGATCCAGAAGATGCACGACGAGGGCGTGCGCTGGTTCATCGAGGTCGGCCCCTCGGCCAACCTGACCGCCTTCGTGAACGACATCCTGGCCGGGCGCGAGTATGTGGCCGTGGCCACCAACCAGCGCAAGCGCCCGGGCGTGGACCAGTTCCTGATGGTGCTGGGCCAGCTCTGGGTCAACCGCAAGCCGGTATCGCTGGGCAAGCTGTTCGAGCAGCGCGCGCTCGCGCAGGTGCCGCTGGGCGATCTGTCGGTGCCCAAGGCCAAGGGCATTCTGCTGAACAACACCATGCCGCAGATGCACCTGACTGAGGCGGAGCGCGTCCAGTTGGGGACGCTGGCCGCCCCCGCGGTGGTGCAGGCGGTGGCCGGACCTGCCGAATCGACCGTTGCAGCAGTGCCCGCCGTATCGACAGAACCTGCCTTCGCCGCGGCCTCTGTGGAAGCCACTGAGGATGCCGAGTTGGCACTGCGCCAGCAGGTCATGGGCGAGTATTTCGACGTGATGCGGGGTTTCCTGGCCCAGCAGCAGTCGGTGATGAACCGTTTTCAGCCCGAGACCTTCGACGGCGAAGGGGCTGCGGCCGTGGACCCGGTCGCCGCCGCCACGGGCTTCCTGGACGAGATCGTCGAGCAGGACGCCGAGCATCTGGTGGCCCGCAGTGCGCTGAGCCTGGCGCGCGACAACTTCCTGCGCGACCATGTGCTGTCGGGGCGGGTGGATCCCCAGGACGCGGTGCTGGGTTTGTCCTGTGTGCCCATGATGGTCAGCCTGGAGATCATGGCCCAGGCCTGCGCGGCCCTGGCCGGCAGTGTCAACATCACCGTGATCGAGCATGTCCGTGCCTTCGACTGGATCGCGCTGGATGATGGCGAGGTGGAGCTGACCGTCGAGGCCCGCGTGGTCGACGCGACGCAGCAGCGCTATGCGGCGGTGCTGTCCGGTCCCTCGGGCAAGCTGGTCAGTGGCGAGTTCCTGTTCCAGCCGGTCTGGCAACTGCCCGGCCTGACGCCCCTGACCGAATGGCGCAATTCGCTGTGGAATGACGAGGAGCTCTACACCTGCGGCATGTTCCATGGCCCGGTGTTCCAGAGCATCACCCACATCGACGGCTGGGACGACGCTGGCATCGATTGCCAGCTCTCGCCGGTGAGTCTGCGCGACTTCTTTGTGCCGGGCCAGCCCACCCAGCTGGTGCTCAACCCGGTGCTGCTGGACGCCATGGGCCAGCTGGCGGCCTACTGGATCGCCCAGTTCGTGGGCACGGATTTCAACTGCTTCCCGTCGACCATCGACCGGATCGAGCTCTACACGCCCTGTCCGGCCGATCTGCCACAGCTGCGCCTGCTGGCACGCCAGCATTCGTTGGATCCCTCGAGCAATGCGGTGACGGCACCGCGGGCCTGGCAGTTCGAGTGCCTGGACGCGCAAGGGCAACCGCTGGTGCGGGTGCACAACCTGGTGAACGTCTTCTTCGCGGTGCCGAATCGCTTCTACCAGGTCCGACGTGACCCCTTGAACGGCTGGCTGGGGCAAGCCATGTCCGCTGGGGCCGAGCGCGGCACGTTGGTGTGGGCGCTGGAGCACCTGCCGGAGGACTTCTGCAGCCAGTCGGCCAACATCTTCCTGCGCATCCTGGCCCACATCTACCTCGGTGCCGAGGAGCGGGAGGCGTGGGCCGCGTTGACGGGCAACACCCGCCACAAGCGGCAGTGGCTGCTGGGCCGCGCCTGCATCAAGGAGGCCGTGCGCTACTGGATCGCCCAGCAGACCGGGGAGTGGCTGTACTCGTCCGAGATCGTGGTCCGGCATGACGCGCTGGGGGCGCCCTGGGTGGACGGCGAGTGGCGGGATCGGCTGATCGCCGCGCCGGAGATCTCGCTCACCCACAACGATTGGGGCAGCGTGGTGGCGGTGAACCCACCGCAGGTGCCGGTCGGGGTCGATGCCGAGCAATGGGGCCGCATCCGCAGCCCGGAACTGTTCGCCGCCTCGCTGAGCGAGCAGGAACGCTCGGCGCTTGGCGCGATTCCTGCTGGGCAGCACAGCGAGCATCTGCTGGCCTTGTGGTGCGCCAAGGAAGCGGCGGCGAAGTGTCTGGGAACGGGCTTGCAGGGACAGCCGGAGAAATTCGAGGTTCGGTTTCTGGATGCCGCGGGGCAGAATGCTCAGGTGATGCACGACACGATGCAGGTGGAGGTGTCGTTGTATCGGGATGCGCAATCCGTGATCGCCTTGGCAGTCGAGCAGAGCCACCGCGCCGAGCTGTCCTGAGGTGGAGTAAGCCGTCATGCCTGTCGCACAAGTCCATGGTGTGCGTCTGAACTATGTTCAGATGGAGCCGCAGAACGCCGAGGGTGAGGTCGAAGACCTCGTGATGGTGCACGGTCTCGCCACCAATCTGGCATTTTGGTATTTCCACTATGCCCCGGTGTTTTCACAGCGCTTTCGCGTCACCCTGTACGACCTGCGGGGCCATGGCCGCTCCGAGATGACGCCCGGCGGCTACACGCCGCCCCAGCAGGCCCAGGACCTGCTGGCCTTGCTGGACCATCTGGGCATCGAGAAAGCGCATTTCCTGTCGCACAGCTATGGCGGCGTGATCACCCTCAACGCCGCTTGCCAAGCCCCTGAGCGGTTTCGCAGCCTGGTGCTGGCCGACACCCACATCGCGGCCGCCCGGCACCAGCGTCAATGGGAGGCCGGGCAGTTCGGCGAGGAGATGCAGGCCATCCTCCACGCCCACAACATCCATCTGGACACGCGGGACCCGTACTTTGGCTACAAGCTGCTGACCGAGGTGGCGCATCTGCAGCTGCGCAGCGAGGAGGTGCCGCCGGCCCTGGCCGAGCTGGTGAGCCCCTTCATCGGCAAGTACGGCAACCGAACCGCCAGCCAGTGGATCCGCTTGATGGACCAGACCGATGCAGGCCAGGAGCTGATGGGGGCCGACGACGGGCTGCGCCTGGACGCCTTGCGCAAGCTGAGCTTCCCGATCATGGCGATGTATGGCGACCATTCGCAGGCGCGGCTGACTGGCCGGGAACTGCTGCAGGTCTGGAGCCATGCGGTGTTTCGGCGGGTGCCCGATGGGGGGCACTTCTTTCCCTCGTCACGGCCCAAGGAACTGATCCACGGCTGCGAACGCTTCTGGGGCGGGGAGTTCCAGGCCCGACCTCGCCAACGGGCAGGCGAGATTCAGAAGAACTACTTCCGCTGCGACCGGATCATCCAGTCCGGCGATGCTTGGTATTTCATGACACGTGAACAGGCCCGTGTGGGGCCGGCCGCCAGCCGGGAGGAGGCCGAGCAGTTGCTGGCCTCCTTCATGGCGGCCATGGCAACGGAAGAACAGAGTGCGGCGGCCGTCTAACAAGCTGGGAACGTATCCGGGATTCAGCCAGCGTGATTTCCGATTGATCGCGCACGGGGGGTTTGGCGACGGACTGAATGCCTATGCGCACTCGATGGCCTACTACAAGGACCATCTCTACGTCGCGACCACTCGGGGCAATTTCCCCTTCATGAAGGCCCGGTTGCCGATCGGCATGGACGTGTGGCCGGTCGAGTGTCCGGAGAGCCCCTTCGATCTCGACATGCACGCCGAGATCTGGCGCTACACGCCTGCCGAGAACAGCTGGGAGAAGGTGTTCAAGGCGCCGACGATCATTGGCAGCCACGGCAAGCCCATTCCCCGGGAACTGGGCTTTCGCGGCATGGTGGTCTACCAGCCCACGCCCGCGGCAGAGCCTGAGCTGTTCGTGAGCACCTGGTCCCCTGCCCGTGGGCCGGGCCCGAACATCCTGCGGTCTACCGATGGCCGGCATTTCGAGCCGACCTGCGAGCCGGGCTTGGGCGGGTTGCCGGTCACCACCATCCGCACCATGGTGCCGTTCAAGGGCCGCATGTTCACCACGCCAGCGGGCTCACGCGGCGGCAACCCGAACGTCTCGGCCCACTCGGTGGTCTACGAGAGCACCGACCCTGGCAGCGGCGAGTGGGAACCGGTGTCCGACTTCGGTTTTGGTGACGCGGGCAACAAGACCATCTTCGAGATGGCCGGTTTCGGCGACCACCTTTACGTGGGCACCTTCAACCTGGAAGGTTTCCAGATCTGGCGCAGCACGGTGGACGGCCCCAAGCCCTACCTTTGGGAAAAGGTGGTCGAGAAGGGCGCCTATCGCGGGCCGCTGAATCAGTGCGTGCTGAGCCTGTATCCGTTCAAGGGCCATCTCTACGTGGGCGGTGGCATCCAGGGCGGTGGGGTCGACACGCAGAACCGCATCGGTCCGGCGCCGCCGGAGATGATCCGCATCGCGCCGGATGGCCACTGGGACCTGCTGGTGGGCGAGAGCCGCGACACGCCGATCGGCCGCAAGGAAGCCCTGTCGGGCTGGCTGCCGGGCTTCGACAACTTCTTCAACGGCTATTTCTGGCGCATGTGCGCGCACGAGGGCTGGCTCTACATGGGCACCTTCGAGTGGAGTTCGGTGCTGGGCTATGCCAACCGCCGGCGCTGGCCGCCCGCTTTCACCAACATCGTCAACAAGCTGACGCCCGAGTTCCTGATGGAACATTCCTGCGGTTTCGACCTCTATCGCAGCTATGACGGCGTGAACTGGGTGCCGGTGACCACCAATGGCATGGGCAATCCGTACAACATGGGGCTGCGCACGCTGGTGTCCACGCCACACGGCATGTTCATCGGCACGGCCAACCCCTTCGGGCCCAAGATCATGCCGCTGGGAGGGGACCGGTATGTGCCGAATCCGCGCGGGGGCTGCGAGGTCTTTCTGGCTTCTTCCGGAGACTGAAACTCACATGTCCGTGTCAACCGCCAAGCCATGCCCCCGCGTTGGACGTGGCATGTGCAACACCATCCTGTGCAGGGGAACACCATGCAAGACCGTAGCAAACGATGGGTTCTGGCCGCATTGGGAGGCCTGCTGGTGACGCCGGTCTTCGGGGGGCCGCTGCGCGATGCGATCATGGACCGCATGCTGTCCCGTCGTCTGGAGGCCTTGCAGGACAGCGGTGAGTTCGGGGAGGGCAAGTCCGAGCCCTTGACGCTGCCGTCCTTCGTCAAGGGGCAGTTGGACATCAACTATGGATCGGATCCCGCCCAGCGTCTGGACGTGTATCTGCCCGCCAACCGCAGTGGCAATGCGCCGCTGCCGGTGATCTTCATGGTGCACGGCGGTGCCTGGATGATCGGGGACAAGTCCACCAGCAATGTGGTGATGAACAAGATCACCCACTGGATTCCCAAGGGCTATGTCGTCGTCTGCCCCAACTACCGGCTGCTGCCGAAGGCGGATGTGCTGGCCCAGGCGGACGACGTCGTCAACGCCCTGGTCTATGCCCAGAAACACGCGGCCGACTGGGGCGGCGACCCCACCCGCTTTGTGCTGATGGGGCACTCGGCCGGGGCCCATCTGGTGTCGCTGATCGCGTCCGACCCCGGCATGGCCTTGGGCAAGGGGGCACGGCCCTGGCTGGGCACAGTGTCGCTGGACAGTGCGTCCATGGATGTGCCCCGCACCATGGAAGACAAGCACTACAGCTTCTATGACAAGGTGTTCGGCAGCGACCGCAATTTCTGGCGCCAGACCTCCCCCATCGACCGTCTGCGCAAGGCGCCCGCACCGTTCATGCTGGTGTGTTCCACCAAGCGGTCCGATTCCTGTCCGCAGGCGCGCAGTTTTGCGGACCGGGTGATGTCCCTGGGCGGCAAGGCCACGGTGCTGCCGCTGGACATGACCCATGCCGACGTCAACAAACGCCTGGGTGAGGCCGGGGCTTACACCGAGGCGGTGGACAGCTTCCTGCACGGCATCGGCCTGAACTGAACTGGCGTCGCCGCAGCGACGTCGTCCACCCGACCCCGGCTGCCCAGGGCCCAGCCCTCGGTGGCGGCTGCTTGGGCATGGCCGCACAGGCGCCGCCCGCTCAAGCCCAGGGTGACGGCCGAGTCGAGCAGCCGGTCGATGTCGGCCTGGCTCAGCGCTTGGGCAAGACGCCGCCATCGGCGCACCACGCGCTCGTCGCACCAGGCATCTTCCAGACGCTCCCGCAGGGTCTGGGCATCCAGCGGGCGTCCCGCCTGCCAGACCCGGGGCAGCAGCCCACCGACGAAGACCCGAAAGGCCGGACGGGCCGTCTCGGGCAGCAGGGTGGCGAAGCGGTTCATGCGCTGGCTCCAGCCATCCAACTCCACCTGCAACGTGACCCAGGCCTGCAGACCCTGGACCGGATTCAACACACGCACCCGGTTGGGCGGCAGAGCGCGCAAGGGCAGGGTGGCCGCCTGTTCCGGTGCCAAGGGCGTGGCCAGTGAGATCAGGGTGGCCAGGCGGTCCCACTCGGCCGCGCTCAACTGCTGGCACAGGCCGTCTTCCGCGGCACGAGCCTGCGCTGCGGTGGCTTGGGCCGTCGCCAGGTCCAGGCCTTCCAGCACCTTTGCCACCCGTTCAGAGAGCATCACCAGGTTGCCCGCGGCATAGCCAGCAGCCTGGTTCAGCCGGACCACCCGGCCCTGTCCGGCGGCGAGGGCCTCCCGGGCGACCGGGCACCGGGGCGTGACGAGTTGGGCCAGGAAGCGGGGCGTGACCAGCAGTTCCTCGAAGGCCAGGTTGCGCTCCCAGGCCTCCAGGCGCAGGCCCAGCCAGAGGGGCACGCCAGCGTGGGCGGCCAGCGTGCGGCGGGCAAAGGCGCGCCGCCCTGCCTGCCAACCCTGGCGAACCGGATGCCCGGGCAGCAGGTGCCGGGGCGGCGGCACCTGGCCGTGGCGGGCGTGGTCCCAGCCGATGCCGTAGCCGGTCTGGAAGGACGGATCGGCGATCTCCGCGGCGTCGGCCGGACGGGGGCGGCCAACAGGCGCGGTGACGGGCAGTTCGTCGAAAGCGAAAGAGGTCTGGGCCATGGTGAGTGCTCCTTGGCAAGGTCTCGTCGGCGGTTCGGCCCGCCGGGCGGGTGGCGGACCCCATGTCCGTCAGCCTGGAGGTCAGTGTGCGAGGCCATGAGCTCATGGCGTGAGCCTTGAAACCTCATTTCGCGGCCCTGCCGGCGGAAGGAAATCCCCTCTTTTGGGGTAAGCTGATGGCTCATCCCATGAGCTGAGAACATGAACCGGACCGAACGCTTCTACCGCATCGAACTGCTGATCAAGAGCCGCGGCGGGGTCAATTTCGAGACCCTGATGGACGAGCTGGAGGTGTCGCGCGCCACGCTCAAGCGTGACCTGCAGTACCTGCGCGACCGGATGGACGCCCCCATCGTCTATGACCGGTTCGACAACCTCTACAAGTTCGAAGGGGAGGCCGCCCTGGGCGAGACGGCCCACCAGTTGCCGGGGGTCTGGTTCAGCGAATCGGAGATCCTGGCCTTGCTGACCATGCACCAGCTGATCGCCGGGCTGGATGAAGGCGGGGTGCTGGGGCGGCATCTGCAGCCGCTGCTGGACAAGCTCAACGGCATGCTGGGCACCACGGCGTCCGAGTCCAAGGAGCTGATGAAGCGGGTCAAGATCGTCCATCCGGCCCGCCGGCCCGTGCCCAGCCGCTGGTTCGAGGCGATCGGCAGCGCCCTGCTGAAGCGCCGCCGGCTCGACATCGTCTATTTCACCCGGGCCAAGCAGAGCGAATCGCAGCGCGAGGTGTCGCCGCAGCGCCTGATCCACTACCGCAACACCTGGTACCTGGATGCCTGGTGCCACCAGAGCGATGGCCTGCGCCGCTTCGCGCTGGATGCGGTGCGCTCGGCCAAGGTGCTCGACAGCCGGGCCAAGGACGTGGCGGTGAAGACGGTCGAGACCGAGCTGGACAGTGGCTACGGCATCTTCAGTGGCAAGGCCGTCCAGTGGGCGAACCTGGTGTTCACGCCCGAGGCGGCCCAGTGGGTGTCTCTGGAGGAATGGCACCCGCGGCAGACGCTGCGCACCCTGGCCGATGGCTGCCTGGAGATGAAGCTGCCGTTTGCGGACGCGACCGAGCTGGCCATGGACATCCTGCGGCATGGGCCCCAGGTGAAGGTGACGGCCCCGGCGGCGCTGGCGCGCCAGGTGGCACAGCGGCTGCGCGAAGCGGCGGCCCAGTACCCGCAAGCCGCCGGCAAATGATCGTTCGCGAGCGGCCGCACGGCCTGGCGCTGTTCTTCATCTTGCGTGGCTCGGTGCTGCCCAGCATCCTGCCCGCCTTGGCGGTGAATGTGCTGTTCGCCGTGCTGGTCACGGGGGTGCATGGCGAGTTCCTGGACCACAAGATCGAAGTCACCACGGCACCGTTCTCGCTGATCGGCCTGGCGCTGGCGATCTTCCTGGGCTTTCGCAACAGCGCGGCCTATGACCGCTACTGGGAAGGCCGCAAGCTCTGGGGCGAGATGGTCCACGCCTGCCGCAGCTGGGCCCGGGGCGTGATGACCTATCCTGCGCCGGGCGAGGCCTCGGCCGGCCCGAGCCGGCGGCAACTGGTGATGACCGTGGCCGCCATGGTCCACGCCCTGCGGCACCAACTGCGTGGCAGTTCGGCCCGGGGTGATCTGGCCCGCTGTCTGGACGAGGCCGCCGCTGCGCGGCTGGCGGGCAAGCGCAATGTGCCGGCCGCCTTGTTGCAGGAAGCCGGACAGGGCCTGGGGCAGTGGGTGCGCGAGGGGCGGCTGGAACCCCAGTTGGCCGCCACGATGGAAAACCGGCTGGCCGAGCTGGCCGGCTGTGCGGCCGGCTGTGAGCGCATCGCCAGCACGCCCATCCCCTTCGCCTACACGCTGCTGCTGCACCGCACGGCCTACATTTACTGCTTCCTGCTGCCGTTCGGCCTGGTGGACACCCTGCATGGCCTGACGCCGCTGGTGGTGGGGCTGGTGGCCTACACCTTCTTCGGGCTGGATGCGCTGGGTGACGAGATCGAAGACCCCTTTGGCACCCAGCTGAACCACCTGCCGTTGGACGCGCTCTGTGTCACCATCGAAACCAGCCTGCGCGAGGCCTTGGGGGAGACCGATCTGCCACCCGCCCCCCAGCCTGTGCGCTATGTCCTGACCTGATTGTGAACCCTGAGATGAGCAAGGCCTTCACCAAGGAGACCGATGGCGCCGATGACGACGACGACACCGGTGGCCTGCCCCCGCTGCCTGCGGGCACCAAGAACTACATCACGCCGGCTGGCTATGCCCGGCTGCGGGCCGAACTGCTGAACCTGATCGATGTCGAGCGCCCGAAAATCGTCGAGATCGTCCATTGGGCGGCCTCCAACGGGGACCGCTCCGAGAACGGCGACTATCTGTATGGCAAGAAACGCCTGCGCGAGATCGACCGCCGCATCCGCTTCCTGACCAAGCGCCTGGACCTGGCCGAGGTGGCCGATCCCTCCGCCCACCACGGCAACGACCAGATCTTCTTTGGCGCCACCGTGACCTACGCCAACAGCAAGGGCGAGGAGCGAACCATCACGATCAAGGGCGTGGACGAGGTGGACCAGTTGGCCGGCGAGGTCAGCTGGGTGTCGCCGATCGCCCGTGCGCTGCTGAAGGCCCGCGAGGGCGACGAGGTCACCCTGACCACCCCGGGCGGGCAGGAGACGCTGGAGGTGCTGGCGGTGCGGTATCCAGCCCCCGCGGCCGGCTGAGCCGCCAAGGGCCGGTGCCGGTTCAGACCGGCTTGACCCGCTGGACCTTCAGCACGGCCGGGCTGCGCTTGAGGGTGCGCAGCACATCGGCCAGATGCTGGCGGTCCCGCACGCTCACCAGGATGCGCATCTCGGCAGTGGATCCCACGGCCTCGTCGCCCATGTCGATGTGGGTGATGTCCGCCTCGGCGCTGCTGATGGCCTGGGCGACCTGGGCCAGGGCGCCCTTGCCGTTGCGCATCACGATGCTGACCGCGGTCTCGAACAGGCGGGTGGGCTCCTCGCTCCACTCGACCTGCATCCAGCGTTCGCGGTCGCGCTCGAACAGGCGCTTGCCGACCAGGCAGTCGGCCGTGTGCACCACCAGGCCTTCCCCCCGGCCCAGGTAGCCGACGATGGCATCGCCCGGGATGGGGCGGCAGCAGTGGGCCAGCGTGATCGACGCGCCTTCGGAGCCGTCGATCACGACCAGCCCCTGGCTGGGGGCGTTGTCGTCGTTGCTGTAGCGGCCCAGGCTGAGCGTGACGGCGTCGGGCACCTGGCCCTGTTCACGCAACAACTGGGCAATGCGCTTGGCCACGATGGTGGCGATCTTCTTGCCGGTGCCGACGTCGGTCAGCAGGTCGGCCGGGGTGCGGTTGCCGCTCCAGCGCAGCAGCGTGGGCCAGACCGAGGGCTTGCCATTGTTCGGTTCCTGCGGCGGCAGGGGCAGGCCCTCGGCGCGCAGCGCCTGGGCCAGCATCTTCTGGCCCAGTGCCTGGGTTTCCTCGTTCTCCAGCGTCTTCAGGTAATGCCGGATCTTGGAGCGGGCGCGCCCAGTGCGCACGAAGTTCAGCCAGGCCGGGTTGGGGCGGGCGCTGCTGGCGGTGATGACCTCGACCACGTCACCGGTGTTGAGCGCGGTGCGCAGGGTGGCGGCCTCGCCGTTGATCTTGGCTGCCACGCAGCGGTCGCCCACGTCGGAGTGGATGGCGTAGGCGAAGTCCACCGGCGTGGCGCCCTTGGGCAGTGCCAGGATCTTGCTCTTGGGGGTGAAGACGTAGACCGCATCGGGGACCAGGTCGATCTTCACGTGCTCCAGGAATTCGCCGGCGTCGCGGGTCTCGTCCTGGATGTCCAGCAGGGACTTGAGCCACAGGGCGCCCAGGCGCTGGGCCACGTCGCTCGGGTTGGCCTCCTGGCCCACCTTGTAGAGCCAGTGCGCGGCAATGCCGGCCTCGGCAACGGCATGCATCTCCTCGGTGCGGATCTGGAACTCCACCGAGGTGCCCAAGGGGCTCACCAGCGTGGTGTGCAGCGACTTGTAGCCATTGGGCTTGGGAATGGCGATGTAGTCCTTGAAGCGGCCCGGCACCGGCTTGTAGAGCTGGTGCAGCACGCCCAGGGCCAGGTAGCACTCCGGGAGGGTCTGCACGATGATGCGAAAGCCGAAGATGTCGTTGACCTTGGCGAAGCCCGAACGCTTCTCTTCCATCTTGCGGTAGATGGAATAGACGGTCTTCTCCCGGCCGCTGATCTCCGCCTTCATCTTGGCTTCGTTGAAGGCCTCGACCACGTCGTCATGCACTCGGGAGACGATGTCGCGCCGGTAGCCGCGGGCCCGCAGCACGGCCTTCTGCAGCGCCGCAAAGCGCCAGGGGTGGATGTAGGAGAAGGACAGCTCCTGCAACTCGCGGTAGGTCTGGTTCAGACCCAGCCGGTGGGCGATGGGGGCGTAGATGTCCAGCGTCTCGCGGGCGATGCGGCTGCGCTTGTCCGGGCGCATCGCATCCATGGTGCGCATGTTGTGCAACCGGTCGCAGAGCTTGATCAGGATGACGCGCACGTCACGCGACATCGCCAGCAGCATCTTGCGGAAGGACTCGGCCTGGCCTTCCTCGCGGGTCGAGAACTGCAGCTTGTCCAGCTTGGTCAGGCCGTCCACCAGTTCGGCGGTAGGCGCACCAAAGCGTTCGATCAACTCCACCTTGGTGACGCCGCAATCCTCCATCGCGTCGTGCATCAGCGCGGCCATCAGGGCCTGGGCGTCGAGCTTCCAGTCGGCCACCAGTCCAGCGACCGCGATGGGATGGGTGATGTAGGGCTGGCCACTGGCCCGGTATTGGCCGAGGTGGGCCTCGTCGGCGAACTTGTAGGCGTCGCGGACCTTCTTCAGGTCGGCCTTGCTCAGATAGCCGAGCTTGTCGGCCAGTTCGGCAAAGGTGGTGATCTCCTGCGGCTTGGCTCCCACGGCAGGGGCCAAGACTGGCAGCAGATGGGGCCGACCCAGCAGGGCGGCAGGCAACAGGTCAGCGGCGAAGGAACGAATGCCCATGGACTGAATTTAGCCCATAACCCGCCACCTCGGCGGTTTGGGCCCTTGGTGGCGCAGCACACAAACAAAACGGGCGCCTTGCGGCGCCCGTTGACGACGGGTTGACCCGATGCGGGCTCAGGTCGGAACCTTGCGCAGCATCTCCACGCCGACTTCGCCAGCGGCGATCTCGCGCAGCGCCGTCACGCTGGGCTTGTTCTTGGATTCGATCTTGGGCGCGTGGCCTTGGCTCAGCATGCGGGCCCGGTAGGTTGCTGCCAGCACCAGCTGGAAGCGGTTGGGGATCTTCTTCAGGCAATCTTCGACGGTGATGCGGGCCATGTGAATTCCTGATGGTGAATTCTGCAAACGGGATGCGGCTTCTCAGGCCAGATCGAGCGCGGTGAACACGGCCGATTTGGCGCGCCGCTGCGTCACATACTTGAGACGCTGCGAATGGACGACGGTCTTGAGGTCAAAGAGCGCCGTCTCGAACAAGCCGTTGATTATAACGTAGTCGAAATGCCGGGCCTGCGCCACCTCGATGCGCGCATTCACCATGCGCTGGGCGATCACGTCGGGGTGGTCTTCGCCACGTCGGCGCAGGCGCTGTTCCAGTTCCTGCCAACTGGGCGGCAGGATGAAGATCAGCACGGCGTTCGGGAAGATCTGCTTGATCTGCAGCGCGCCCTGGTAGTCGATCTCCAGCACCACGTCTTCGCCGGCCATCAGCCGCTGCTCGATGCCCACCCGCGACGTGCCGTAGCGGTTGCCGTGCACTTCCGCCCATTCGAAGAACTCGCCACGCGCGACCATGCCCTGGAATTCATCGGTGCCGATGAACCAGTATTCGCGGCCGTGCTGTTCCTGGCCGCGGGGCGCCCGGGTGGTGTGTGAGATGGACACCCGCAGGTGCGAATCCAGTTCCAGCAGGGCCTTGACCAGGCTGGACTTGCCGGCACCACTGGGTGCGGCCACCACGAAGAGGTTGCCGGGGGTTTCCATCGGGGCGCTCATTCAATGTTCTGGACCTGCTCGCGCATCTGCTCGATCAGGACCTTCATGTCCACGGAGATGCCGGTCAGCTCCAGCGCCGCCGACTTGGAGCCCAGGGTGTTGGCTTCGCGGTGCAGTTCCTGGATCAGGAAATCCAGGCGCTTGCCCAGCTCGCCGCCGGCCTTGAGCAGGCGTTCGATCTCGTCCAGGTGCGCCACCAGCCGGGTGAGCTCCTCGGCCACGTCGATGCGGATGGCGAAGGCTGCGGCTTCGCCCAGGGCCCGTTCACGGGCCGACTCGACGGACACGCCGTTGCCGCTGTCGCTCGCGCTGGCCAGGGCCTCCTGCCAGCGCTCCAGGAAGCGCTCCTGCTGTTTCTGCACAACCGCGGGCACCAGCGGTTCGGCCTGGGCGGCCAGTTCGCGCAGCGAGCCGATGCGGTCCAGCAGCATGGCCACCAGCCGCTTGCCTTCGCGGGCCCGGGCCTGCTTGAGGCTGTCGATCGCCGCCTTGGTGGCCTGTTGCACCAGTTCGTCCAGTGCGGCCGTCGGTGCCGCGCTGGTGCTGCCGCCACGGCACCACTGCAGCGCCTCATGGACGGAGAGCGGCTGGGCCTTGGGCAGCCAACCCTGAATGGTGGACTCCAGCCGCGACAGGCGGTTGAGCTGGTCCGTGCTGGGCTGGGGCAGGGCGTCGTCGGTGCCACGGCCCACGGCCGCGCGCAACTCCACCTTGCCGCGGCGCAGCGCCGTGGTCAAGCGCTCGCGCAGCGCGGGTTCCGTCTGGCGCAGTTCGTCGGGCAGACGGAAGGCGATGTCGAGGAAACGGCTGTTGACCGTGCGGACCTCCACGGTCACGCTGGGAACGGCCGTGTCGCCGTCTGTAACCGGGCTTGCACTCGCGCTGGCGAAGCCGGTCATGCTGTAAACTGGCATGAAGCTTTTGCAGGAAGCAAAAACCCGATTATGTCAAAGCCGAAACCCGCCCCGCTGCCTGCGGGCACCGTGGTCGGTGGCTACCAGATCGTCAAGAAGCTGGCCGCCGGCGGTTTTGGCGTGGTCTACCTCGCCGAGGATGAGAGCCGCCACCTGGTCGCGCTCAAGGAATACCTGCCGGCCTCGCTGGCCGAGCGGGCGCCTGGCGAACTGATCCCCCGCGTCAAACCCGAGAAGCAGCCGCTCTACCGGCTGGGCCTGAAGAGCTTCTTCGAGGAAGGCCGTTCACTGGCGCAGATCAGCCACCCCAGCGTCGTCTCGGTGCTGAACTTCTTTCGCGAGAACGAAACCGTCTACATGGTGATGAACTACCTGCAGGGCGACACCCTGCAGGACTTCATCGTCACCGCACGCGACCTGAAGCGCGACAAGGTGTTCCGCGAGTCGACCATCCGCTCGCTGTTCGACGAGATCCTGCGCGGGCTGCGCATCGTGCACCAGCACAAGATGCTGCATCTGGACATCAAGCCGGCCAACGTCTTCATCACCAACGACAACAAGGCCGTGCTGCTGGACTTCGGCGCGGCGCGCGAGGTGCTGAGCAAGGAAGGCAACTTCATCCGGCCGATGTACACGCCCGGTTTTGCCGCCCCCGAGATGTACCGCCGTGACGGCTCACTGGGCCCGTGGACCGACATCTACGCCATCGGCTCCTGCATCTATGCCTGCATGCAGGGCTACCCGCCCAACGATGCGCCGCAGCGCATTGAGAAGGACCGCCTGCAGCTGTCGCTCTCGCGCATGCGCAACGTCTACTCCGACAATCTGATCGAGGTCACCGAGTGGTGCATGTCGCTCGACCCGCTGTCGCGCCCGCAAAGCGTGTTTGCACTGCAGAAGGAGCTCTCGCGCGAGACCGAGCGCCGCTACACCTCGCTCGGCTTCACCGAGCGCCTGAAGCTGCAGATCGAGAACCTCAAGAGCAGCAGCCGCGCCTGATGGCGCGCCCCAGACCAGCACAGGTGCCGTGATGAGGTTTTCCGTCTACCAGATCAGCCGCAAGGGCGGGCGCGAGAAGAACGAGGACCGGATGGGCTACTGCTACACGCGGGAGTCCGGCCTGTTCGCGCTGGCCGACGGCATGGGTGGCCACCCCGAAGGGGAGGTGGCGTCGCAGCTGGCGCTGCAGGCGCTGGCCGCCGCCTTTCAGCGCGAGGCCAAGCCCTCGTTGAAGAACCCGATCCGGTTCCTGCAGGAGGCCATCCTGTCAGGTCACCACCAGCTGCTGCGCTACGCGACCGAGCGGGCCCTGGTGGACACCCCGCGCACCACGGTCGTGGCCTGCGTGCTGCAGGGCAACGCGGCCTACTGGGCGCACTGCGGCGATTCGCGCCTGTACCTGGTGCGCAAGGGCCAGTTGCAGGCCCGCACCCGTGACCACTCCTACATGGAGCTGCAGGAAAGCCTGGCCCATGTGGTGCCCATCGACGCGCGCTTCAACCGCTCGGTGCTGTTCACTTGCCTGGGCAGCCCCGGCAAGCCGGTGGTGGACACGGTGGGGCCGGTGCCGCTGCTGCCGGGCGACCGCATCGTCGTCTGCTCTGACGGCCTGTGGAGCAGTGTGAGCGACGAGGTCATCGTCGACATGCTCAGCACCCGGGCGCTGCAGGATGCGGTGCCGGATCTGGTCGAGGAGGCCTTGCGCAACGGTGGCCCCCATTCCGACAACGTCACGCTGTTGGGCGTGGAGTGGGAAACCGTGGAGGACGCCGACTCCACCGTCGGCATCTCCACCCGCTCGCTGGGCGAGGACGTCTTTGCCTCGACCATCCAGGCTACCTTGGGTGACAGCGCGACCGGTGATCTCGACGAGGCCGAGATCGAGCGTTCGATCCGCGAGATCAACGAGGCCATCCGCCGCACCTCGCGCAAGCCGAACGACTGATCGGCTCCCCGCCCTTTTCTGCGGCCGCCTCGCCTGGGGCGGCCGCTTTCTTTCAGAAGGATCCGAATCCATGAGCTACCAACGAACCCTGGGCCGTGCCGCCGATGCACTGCGTCCGGTGCGCATCACCCGCGGCTACACCCGCCATGCCGAGGGCTCGGTGCTGATCGAGTTCGGCCAGACCCGCGTGCTGTGCACCGCCTCGGTCGAGGAGAAGGTGCCGCCGCACAAGAAGGGCAGCGGCGAGGGCTGGGTGACGGCCGAGTACGGCATGCTGCCGCGCGCCACCCACACCCGCAGCGCCCGCGAGGCCGCCAAGGGCAAGCAGACCGGCCGCACGCAGGAGATCCAGCGCCTGATCGGCCGCTCGCTGCGCGCGGTGTTCGACCTGGCGGCGCTGGGCGAGCGCACCATCACGCTGGACTGCGATGTGCTGCAGGCCGATGGCGGCACCCGCACCGCGGCCATCACCGGCGCTTTCGTGGCTGCGCAGGATGCGGTGCAGACGCTGATCGCCCAAGGGCTGCTGCAGGCTTCGCCCATCCGTGACCAGGTGGCCGCGATCTCGGTCGGCATCGTCGAGGGCACGCCGCTGCTGGACCTGGAGTATGTTGAGGACTCCGCCTGCGACACCGACATGAACGTGGTGATGACCGGCGCCGGCGGCTTCGTTGAGATCCAGGGCACCGCCGAGGGCGTGCCCTTCACCCGGGCCGAGATGGACCGGCTGCTGGGCCTGGCCACGGCCGGCATCGGCGAGCTGGTGGGCCTGCAGAAGGCGGCGCTGGCCCAGCCGCTGCCCAAGGAGGCTTGAGACCATGAGCGCGCCACTGCGTCTGGTGCTGGCCTCCAACAACGCCAAGAAGCTCAAGGAGCTGGGGACGTTGTTCGGCAGCCTGCCGATCGAGCTGGTGACCCAGGGCTCGCTGGGGGTCAGCGAGGCCGAGGAGCCGCACATCACCTTCATCGAGAACGCGCTGGCCAAGGCGCGCCACGCGGCCCAGGCCACCGGGCTGCCGGCCATTGCCGATGATTCGGGCCTGTGCGTCGACGCGCTGGGTGGCGAGCCGGGCGTGCAGAGCGCGGTGTTCGCGCCGCTGGAAGCTGACGCCGGGCTGGAACGCGAAGCCCGCCGGGCGTTGCAGGACCAGGCCAACAACGCCTTGCTGCTGCAGCGGCTGCACAGCGTCACCGACCGGCGAGCCGCCTTCGTGTGCACACTGGTGGCGGTGCGCTCGGCGGCCGATCCGGAGCCGCTGATCGCCTTCGGCCGCTGGGGCGGCGAGATCCTGACCGCGCCGCAAGGGCAGGGCGGTTTTGGCTACGACCCGCTGATGTTCATCCCGGCCTTCGGCTGCACCGTGGCCGCGCTGCCGGCCGAGACCAAGAACGCGCACAGCCACCGCGCCTTGGCCGCGGCCCAGATGGTCGAGCGCCTGCGCCGCGACTGGCACCTGGGCGCATGACGCGCGACACCTCGCCGTCGCCGGGCGCGGCCAGCGCGCTCAGCCTGACCGACCGCTACCTGCGCCCGGGCACCCTGCAGCTGGGCGCGCCGCCGCCGCTGTCGGTCTATGTGCACCTGCCCTGGTGCCTGCAGAAGTGCCCCTACTGCGATTTCAATTCGCACGCGGCGGTCGGTGAGATGCCGGAGTCGCGCTACCTGGACGCGCTGCGCGCCGACCTGGAGGCCAGCCTGCCGCTGGTCTGGGGGCGCCCGGTGCACAGCGTGTTCCTGGGCGGGGGCACGCCCAGCCTGTTCTCGCCGGAGGGCATCGCCCGCCTGCTGGACGATCTGCGTCTGCTGCTGCCGCTGCAACCCGGCTGCGAGGTGACGATGGAAGCCAACCCTGGCACCTTCGAGGCCGGGCGCTTCCGGGCCTTCCGTGCCGCGGGCGTGACGCGGCTGTCGATCGGGGTGCAGAGCTTTGACGACGCCAAGCTGAAGGCCCTGGGCCGGGTGCACGACCGTGCCCAGGCCCTGGCCGCTGCCGAGCTCGCCGGGCAGGTGTTCGACACCTTCAACCTCGACCTGATGTATGCGCTGCCCGGGCAGGACCTGGCCGGGCTGGAGACCGACCTGCGCACCGCGCTGGCCTTCCAGCCGCCGCACCTGTCGCTCTACCACCTGACGTTGGAGCCGAACACCCAGTTCGCCAACCGGCCGCCGGTGCTGCCCGACGAGGACACCAGTGCCGAGATGCTGGACCGGCTGGTCGAGCTCACCGCCGAGGCGGGGCTGGAACGCTACGAGGTGTCGGCCTACGCCCGCCCTGGCCACCGTTGCGCGCACAACCTCAACTACTGGCAGTTCGGTGACTACCTGGGCCTGGGCGCCGGCGCGCATGGCAAGCTGAGCTTCCCGCACCGGGTGCTGCGCCAGGTGAAGTGGCGCGAGCCCGCTGCCTACATGCGCGAGGCCCTGGCAGGCCGGGCCGTCTCCAACGAGGAGGAGGTGAGCCGCAAGGCGCTGCCCTTCGAGTTCATGCTCAACGCGCTGCGTCTGCGCGAGGGCTTTGACGAGGCCCTGTTCGGTGAACGCACCGGCCTGCCACCCTCGGCCATCGCCCGCCCCGTGGAAGCGGCCGTGGCCCGCGGCTTGCTAGAACGACGGGACAGCCCGCAGGGGCCGCTGTTGCGGCCGACCGCGCGGGGTTTCGACTTCCTCAGCGATCTGCAGGAACTCTTCCTCTGACCTTGCCGCCCGCCCGCCGGGCCATCCCATGTCCACCACCCCTGTGCCCGACGACCTCCTGCAACGCTTTCGCACGGAGGGCGTGCGGGACGTGGAGTGCCTGTTCCCCGATGTGTCCGGCTACCCGCGCGGCAAGCTGATGCCGGCCGCGGCCTTTGCCCGCGGGCAGGAGCTGCGCATCGCCCAGGCCATCTCGATGCAGTGCGTCACGGGCGAGTACTCCTACGACGAGATCTTCCCCGACGAGGACCCGGATGTGCGCCTGGTGCCCGACCTGCGCACGCTGCGGCCGGCCCCCTGGGCCAGCGTGCCGCGCTACCTGGCGGTGCACGACTGTGTCGAGCTGACTGGCGAGCTGTGCGCTTTTGCGCCGCGTTCGGTGCTGAAGAACGTGCTGGCGCGCTATGCGGCCCGGGGGCTGGCCCCGGTGGTGGCGCCGGAGATCGAGTTCTACCTGACCGCCGCCGTGACCGACCCGGCCCAGCCGCTGCGCCCGCCGGCCGGACGCGCCGGCCAGGCCGAGGTGGGGCAGTCGGCCTTCAGCATGAACCAGCTGAACGCGCTGGCGCCGTTCTGGGACGAGTTCCACGCCGCGATCGAGACGCTGGGCATTGCCGCCGACACCTGGATCCACGAGGTGGGCACCAGCCAGTACGAAATCAACCTGCTGCACGGCGACCCGTTGCAGGTGGCCGACCAGGCCTTTCTGTTCAAGTACGCCGCCAAGGAGATCGCGCTGCGCCATGGCATGAACGCCGTGTTCATGGCCAAGCCGATGGCTGGCGAGGCGGGCAGCAGCATGCACCTGCACCAGAGCGTGGTGGATGCCCAGGGCCAGAACATCTTCAGCGATGCCGACGGGGCCGCCACACCGGTGTTCAGCCACTTCATCGGGGGCTTGCAGGCCCATCTGCCCGACCTGATGCTGGTCTTCGCGCCCTTCGTCAATTCCTACCGCCGCTATGTCAGCGGCAGCCAGGCGCCGATCAACCTGCAATGGGGCCCCGACAACCGCACGGCCGGATTGCGCGTGCCCACCAGCGCGCCCGCGGCCCGGCGGGTGGAGAACCGCATCGCCGGGGCCGACGCCAACCCCTACCTGGCGATCGCGGCCTCGCTGGCGGCGGGGCTGGCCGGCATCGAGCAGGGCCTGGCGCCCAGCGAGCCCCTGGTGGGGGATGGCTACGACCAGGCGCATGACCTGCCGCGCACCTTCATGGTGGCCTACGAGCGCATGGCGGGCAGCCCCCATGCGGCCACGCTGCTGGGGGCGGACTTCGTGCGGGCCTACCTGGCGGTCAAGCTGCTGGAGCACGACCACTACCTGGCGGAAATCTCCGCCTGGGAGCGGCGCTACCTGGTGCCGCAGGCCTGAGCCGGCGCGGCACCGGCGGGTTCAGACCCGGTGCAGCAGGGCGCCATGGGTCTGGCGCAGCTTGTCCATCAGGTGCGGGGCGATCTGGGTGAGCGGCAGCACCTCGTGCGCGGCGCCGGCCTCGATGGCCTCGCGTGGCATGCCGAACACGACGCAACTGGCCTCGTCCTGGCAGTAGTTGTAGGACCCGGCGTCCCGCATCATCCGCATGGCCTTGGCGCCATCGGCCCCCATGCCGGTCAGCATGATGCCGAAGGCATTGGGCCCGACCACCCGGGCGGCAGATTCGAACAGCACTTCCACCGAGGGCTTGTGGCGGTTCACCGGCTCGCCGTCACGCACGCGGGCGATGTAGTTGGCGCCGGAGCGCTCCACGCTCAGGTGCAGGCCCCCCGGGGCGATGTAGGCGTGGCCCGGCAGGATGCGTTCGCCATCGGTCGCTTCCTTGACCCGGATGCGGCACAGCCCGTCCAGGCGGGCGGCGTAGCTGCGGGTGAAGCCCGGTGGCATGTGCTGGGTGATGACCACGGCCGGGGCATCGGGCGGCAGGCCCAGCAGCACTTCCTTGGTGGCCTCGGTGCCGCCGGTGGAGGCGCCGATGAAGATGAGCTTTTCGGTCGAGATGCGCCCCAGGCCGGAGGACACGGCCGGGCGGGCGGTGCCACTGACGGCACCGGACGCCACGGCAGACACTGCCGCCACCGCGCCACCGGCTGCCGCCGGGCGGGCCGGGGTGGTGGGCTGCACCATGCGCTTGATGTGGGCCTTGGACGCGATGCGGACCTTCTCGGTGATCTCCTCGGCCAGTTGCTTGAGGCCGTCGGCGATGCCGATCTTCGGCTTGGCGACGAAGTCCACCGCGCCCAGCTCCAGCGCCTTGAGGGTCACTTCCGCGCCGCGTTCGGTCAGCGTGGAGACCATCACCACCGGCATCGGACGCAGGCGCATCAGCTTGGAGAGGAAGTCGATGCCATCCATGCGCGGCATCTCCACATCCAGCGTGATCACGTCCGGGTTCAGGTTGCGGATCATCTCGCGCGCGGCATACGGATCCGCAGCGGCGCCAATGCAGGTCATGTCCGGCTGGTGGTTGATGATCTCAGCCAACAGGCTGCGCACCAGGGCCGAGTCGTCCACCACCACGACGGTCGTCTTGGGCATGTCAGGCGTCCTCCTAGAAGAGTTTTGTTGGTATGGGGGGTCAGAACAGGTCGATGGAGCCGCCGCCGGTGGCCACCGGCACCGCCCGCTGGGCGGCCAGGCGGTCCTGGGCCACCAGGGCATCGGCGCTGGCCGGGGCCAGGCGCTTGACCATGGCCTTGCCGCTGGCCGGCAGGAAGCAGACCTTGCGTGGGTAGATGTCCAGCACGTCCTTCGAGACGATGGGAATGCGCTCGGTGGCCAGGAAGTCCGTCACGAACTTGGTGTTGCGCTCGCCCACGTTGATCGTGTTCATGCCGCTGATCACCGCACCGCCGCCGAAGATCTTGGCCTCCATCGTCATGCGCGAGGCGCCGCGCTTCATCATCTCGTTGATCAGCAGTTCCATCGCGTAGCTGCCATAGCGGCCGGAGTCGCCGGCACCCTCGGGCAGCATGAAGTGGTTCATGCCGCCGACGCGGGCGTTGCGGTCCCACAGGCAGGCGGCGATGCAGGAGCCCAGCGTGGTCATCACGAGGATGTCCTCGTTGTCCACGTAGTACTCGCCGGGCAGCACCTTCACCGCTTCATTCTTGAAATGGGCGTCGTAGAAGAAGAACGAGGCTTCACCCGGCTTGCGGGGCTGGGCCTTGAGCCGTTCCAGGCGGGCGGTGCGGGTCCCACCCCCGGAAGGCACCAGGGGGGGCACGCTGCTGCGGGCCGCGGGGAGGGAAGAGGTGACCATGGGGCGGCTCCGTTCAGACGCGCTGATAGATCGTCTTGCCGCGCAGAACGAACAGCTCGCGTGCGTCGGTGAAATTCTCGGAATGACCGACGAACAGCAGCCCGCCGGGGCGCATCACGCCGTGGATGCGGCGCAGCACCTGACGTTGGGTGTCATGGTCGAAATAGATCATCACGTTGCGGCAGAACACCATGTCGAAGGGCTCGCCCATCGACCAGTTCGGCGTCATCAGGTTGAAGGGGCGGAAGTCGATCATCCGCGCCAGGTCCGGCTTGATCCGGATGAAGCCGGCGTTGGCGCCAGTGCCGCGCAGGAAGTGGCGCTTGAGGCGCTCGGGCGACAGCCCGCGGGCATCGGCCGTGTAGACGCCGCGCCGCGCGGTGGACAGCACCTTGGTGTCGATGTCGCTGGCGATCAGGCGGGCGCCGGAGTGCTCGCCCAGTTCCTCGGCCAGCACCATCGCGATGGAGTAGGGCTCCTCGCCGGTCGACGCGGCATTGCACCAGACCCGTGGTGGCTTGCCCTTGAAGGCCTTGAGGGCCTCGGCAAAGGCCAGGAAATGGTGTTCCTCGCGGAAGAAGGCCGTCAGGTTGGTGGTCAGGCTGTTGACGAACTGCTCCCACTCCTGATCGGCGGCCGGGCCGGTGGCGCTCTCCAGCCACTGCAGGTAGTCCTTGAAGCTGCGATGGCCGGTCTCGCGCAGCCGGCGCGAGAGCCGGCTGTAGACCATGGCCCGCTTGCCTTCATGCAGGCTGATGCCGGCGCGCTGGTAGATCAGCTTGCGCACCCGGTCGAAATCCGCCGGGCCGAAGCTGAACTCGTGGTCCACGATGTCGCCGTCGATGGCCGTGGGGTTGCGCGGTGCGTCGAGGAAAGCGTTCATGTGGGAATAGGCTTGGGCAAACGGACACGCTCGGACCGGCTCACCCGGGTGGGATGGGCCGATGGGGGCTGATGGCAATGGTGCGAAATTGGCTGTCCCATGAGGTCCGGAGTTGAGGGGGGTTCACCACGCTATTTCGGCATCTGGCGCCCCGATTTGCGCTGCTAGACTGCTCCGAAACCCCTACAGACGTCAGCCATTTCACATACTCTGTGAATACCACCACCGAACACCGCATGCTTGCGGATCCGAACGCCTTGCGGCTGGACCATGCGATGCAGTTGCTGCAGCAGTCCGGCCATGGCGAGTTGCGCGGTGCACCGGGCAGCGCGGTCTGGCTGCAGGGGCTGATCGACGCCTTGTGCGATCTTTCCAGCCGGGACGCCCTGTCCGGGCTGCCCAACCGGCGGGCCTTCGAATCGGCCCTGCTGCGGGAGATCGACCGGGTCGCGCGCTCGGGGGAGCCCGCCTTGCTGCTGATCCTGGACATCGACCACTTCAAGCGGGTCAACGACACCCATGGCCACCGGGTTGGCGATCTGGTGATCAAGGCCGTGGCCGACACCCTGCAGGAATGCGTGCGGCCGATGGACCTGCCGGCCCGTATTGGCGGCGAAGAATTCGCGGTGATCCTGCCCAACTGCGCGCCAGCCTTCGCCCACACTGTGGCCGAGCGCTTGCGCACCCGCATCGAGGGGCGCTCCATCGACACCGGCCCGGATCAGCGGCTGGGTGTCACTGTGAGCATCGGCGGCGCCTTCGCGCCGCAATGGGTGCGGTCGACCGCCTCGCTCTGGGTTGAGCGGGCCGACCTGCAGCTCTACCGGGCCAAGTCCGAGGGGCGCAACCGCACTTGTCTGGAACCGACGCCTGTTTCCACGGTGAGTGCCGAGGAAAAAGGCCTGCTCTTCGGCGGCGCCGTGCCGGAGGACGACGACGCATGACTTCATTTGCACCTTCCTCCGCGGGGACCTCACGGCAGGCCCGCATCACCGCCATCACCAGCGGCAAGGGCGGGGTGGGCAAGACCTTCTCGTCCGCCAACCTGGCCGCCGCCCTGGCGCGGCAGGGGCAGCGCGTGCTGGTGCTGGATGCCGACCTCGGGCTGGCCAACCTGGACGTGGTGCTCAACCTTTATCCCAAGATCACGCTGCACGACGTGTTCACCGGCAAGCATTCGCTCGAGGAGGCCGTGATGCCGGCGCCGGGCGGTTTCTCGGTGCTGCTGGCGGGCTCCGGCATGGTCGAGTATTCCCGCCTGACGCCCGATGTGCGCGAAAAGCTGCTGGATGTCATCCGCCAGATGCGGCCGCACTTCGACCGCATCCTGCTGGACACGGGGGCAGGCATTTCCGATGTGGTGCTGTTCACCGTCTCGCTGGCCGACGAGGTGCTGATCGTCAGCACCCCTGAGCCCACCGCGCTGACCGATGCCTATGCCACGATCAAGGTGCTGGCCACGGCCCATGGGCGGCGCGATCTGCGCCTGCTGATCAACCAGGTCATCCGGCCTGGCGAAGGGCGGGCCATCCGCGGCCAGCTGCAGCAGGTGGTGGACCGCTACGTCTCACCGGGGCTGGATGCGCCGGTCAAGCTGGAGTTCGTCGGCGAAGTGCCGTCCGACCCGGCGGTGCGGGACGCGGTCACTCGGCGACAATTGCTGCTGGAATGCTATCCCGGCAGCCCGGCCGCGCAGGCCATCGTGGCGGCCGCCACCCGCCTGAGCGCCTGATGAGTACCGACGACGTCGAAGAATCTCCCACCCCCGGCCCCACCCCGTTCGAGCAATTGGGCGGTGAGCCGGTCATCCGGGCCCTGGTCGACCGCTTCTACGACCTGATGGACCTGGAGCCCGCGTACGCGCTGTTGCGCTCCCGGCACGGCAGCACGCTGGACGAGGCACGCGACAAGTTGTTCTGGTTCCTCTGCGGCTGGCTGGGCGGGCCCAACCACTACATCGAGCGCTTTGGCCATCCGCGTCTGCGGGCCCGGCACCTGCCGTTCTCGATCGGGGTCGAGGAGCGCAACCAGTGGCTGACGTGCATGTTCCAGGCCATGGAAGAGCAGGGCATCGCCCCTGAGATGCGGGCCCGGCTGGAGCGCTCGCTGTTCGACACCGCCGACTGGATGCGCAACCGCGCCGACTGAGCCTCAGCCGCCGCTGGCCGGTGTGCCGCCATGGCGGCGGCTGCCCAGCAGCACGATCAGCGCCCCGGCGCCGCCCTGCGGCCCGCTGGCCTGGGTGAAGGCGATCACCTCCTGGCGCTGGGCCAGCCAGCGCTGCACCTTGGACTTGAGCACCGGTTCCCGCCCGGGCGAGCCCAACCCCTTGCCATGCACCACCCGCAGGCAGCGGCGGCTGTGCTGGTGGGCCTGGCGGATGAACGCCGACAGCACCTCGCGGGCCTCGTCACGGCGCAGGCCATGCAGGTCCAGCTCGCCCTGGATGCTCCAGTGCCCCCGGCGCAGCTTGCTCACCACGTCGGGGCCGATGTCGGGCCGGCGAAAGCTCAGGCCGTCATCGGTCAGCAGCAGCGACTCGACATCCACCTCGTCCGAGAGCGCGGCCTTCAGCGCGGCCTGCTCATCCAGCTCGCGCTGGCGGGGGATGGGGGCGGGCAGCGGGCGGCTGGCGACGGCGCGGTTGTCCATCTTCAAAGGCTGGACCGGCCCGACCGCGTGGCTGAACAAATGGCGCTCAGCCTCGGCCCGGGCCTGCTCGGCCGCCTGGCGGGCCCGTTCGGCCGCCGCCTCGGCCTGGGCACGGCGCAGCTCGGCGCGCAAGCGGCCCAGGTCCTGCAGTCCGTGTCCCTTCATCGTCTCTCTCTGGCTCAGGTGCTCAAGCGGGCCCCAAGCCTACAACAGCTACAGCAGTCCGCGTTCCGCGAAGCTCACCACCTCGCCGGCGCCCACCACCAGATGGTCCAGCACCCGCACGTCCACCATCTGCAGCGCGGTCTTCAGGGATTGGGTCAGGAACTCGTCGGCCTTGGAGGGCTCGGCCAGGCCGGAGGGGTGGTTGTGGGCCAGGATGACGGCCCCGGCGTTCAGGTCCATGGCCTGGCGCAGCACCTCACGGGGGTAGACGCTCGTCTGTGTGAGGGTGCCGGCAAACAGCTCACGCCATTCGATCAGCCGATGCTGGGCGTCCAGAAAGAGGACGCCGAAGACCTCCTTCTCGCGCCGCGCCAGGTGCAGGCTGACGTAGTCCTTGACGGTGCGGGGCGAATCGAACACCGGGCCCCGCTCCAGCGGCTGGCGCAGGGCGCGGCGGGCCATTTCCATCACCGCGGCCAGTTCGGCCCGCTTGGCCGGGCCCAGGCCCTTGACGCGGCGGAAGTCCTCCGCCCGGGCCTGCAGCAGGCCGCCGAAACCGGCGAAGCTGGCCAACAGCTCGTCGGCCAGCATCAGCACCCCCTTGCCCTTCAGCCCGGTGCGCAGCAGCAGCGCCAGCAGTTCCGCATCGGCCAGGGCCGCCGGGCCCTGCGCCAGCAGCTTCTCCCGCGGGCGCAGGGCCGCAGGCAGATCCTTCAATGACATCCACGCCTCCCCGGGGGCGATCCGGCCGCCCCGTAAAATCGGCGCAGACTATCAGCGCGAGCTTCACCCTGTGAATACCATCCAGCCGGGATCCTTCCTCACCTTGCACTACCGTCTGGCCGGGCCGGACGGTGCGGACGTGGTGACCACCTTCAACGACCAGCCGGCGACCCTGACGCTGGGCACGGGGCAACTGGCGCCGGCCATCGAAACCCGGCTGCTGGGGCTGGCGGAGGGCACGCGCACCAGCTTCACGCTGGCGCCGGGCGAGGCCTTTGGCGAGCGCAACCCGGAGATGATCCAGCGGGTGAGCCTGGCGCTGCTGCGCGAACATGGCGACCCGGAGGCTGAATACCAGGTGGGTGACGTGGTGGAGTTCCCGACCCCCGACGGCCAGGGCCGCTTTGCCGGGGTGGTGCGCGAGGTCGGCGCGGACAACGCGGTGTTCGACTTCAACCACCCGCTGGCGGGCCAGGCTGTGACCTTCGAGGTCCAGGTGATCGGGGTGCTCTGAGATGAGCCCCATCGCAGCCCTGAACCTTCAACCGGGTGACATCGTGCTGGCCGAGCCGCGTGGTTTTTGCGCTGGCGTGGACCGGGCCATCGAGATCGTCGAGCGCGCGCTGAAGATCCATGGCGCCCCCATCTACGTGCGCCACGAGATCGTGCACAACACCTACGTGGTCAACGATCTGAAGGCCAAGGGCGCGATCTTCATCGAGGACCTGGCCGAGGTGCCGGCCGGCGCGACGCTGGTGTTCTCGGCCCACGGCGTGCCCAAGGCGGTGGAGGACGAAGCCGCGGCGCGCGGCTTCCGTGTCTTCGACGCCACCTGCCCGCTGGTGACCAAGGTGCATGTGGAAGTGGCCAAGCTCTCCAAGGAGGGCTACCAGTTCATCATGATCGGCCACAAGGGCCACCCCGAGGTGGAAGGCACCATGGGCCAGTTGCACGAGGGCATCTTCCTGGTGGAAGACGTGGCCGATGTGGCGACCGTGCCGGTGACCCGGCCGGACAAGCTGGCGGTGGTCACCCAGACCACGCTGAGCGTGGACGACGCGGCCGAGATCCTGGCCGCGGTGAAGCTCCGTTTCCCGCTGGTGCGCGAGCCCAAGAAGCAGGACATCTGCTACGCCACGCAGAACCGGCAGGACGCGGTCAAGGTGCTGGCGCCGGCTGTGGACGTGGTGATCGTGGTGGGTAGCCCCACCAGCTCCAACAGCAACCGGCTGCGCGAACTGGCCCAGCGTCTGGGCACGCCGGCCTACATGGTCGATTCGGCGGCCGACCTGCGCACCGAATGGCTGGTCGACCGGCCCCGCGTGGGGCTGACCGCGGGGGCCTCGGCACCCGACGTGCTGGTGCAGGCCGTGATCGCCCGGCTCAAGAGCCTGGGCTCGGTGTCGGTGCGGCACATGCCGGGCGTCAAGGAGACCACCGAGTTCCCGCTGCCCAAGGGCCTAGGGGACAAGTCCATGGCCGAGTTCGTCGCGTCGCGATCCTGAGCGCTGTCGCCGCCGATCGTGACCGAGGGGCCGGCGCTGCGGTGCACGCCCCTCTGCCTACAATTTCAAGCATCTCCTGAAAGAACACACCATGCTCGACATCAGCCTGTTGCGGCGCGACCTGGACGCCGTCGTGGCCCGCCTTCAGACCCGCAAGAACCCCCAGCCCTACCTGGACGTGGACCGTTTCACCGCCCTGGAGGGCGAGCGCAAGCAACTGCAGGTGCGCACCCAGGAACTGCAGGCCAAGCGCAACACCCTGTCCAAGCAGATCGGCATGCTCAAGGGCAAGGCCGCCAAGGGGGAGGACACCGCGGCCGAAGTGGCCACGCTGATGGCCGAGGTCAACGCCATTGCCGACGAGATGACCAGCGGCGCCAGCCGTCTGGACACTCTGCAGGCCGAGATGACCGAGATGCTGCTGGGCGTGCCCAACCTGCCGCAGGCCGATGTGCCGGTGGGCCCGGACGAGACGGCCAACGTGGAAGTGCGCCGCTGGGGCACGCCGCGCGCCTTCGACTTCCCGGTCAAGGACCATGTGGACCTGGGCGCGCCGCTGGGGCTGGACTTCGAGACCGGCAGCAAGCTCAGCGGTTCGCGCTTCAGCTTCATGAAGGGTCCGGTGGCCCGGCTGCACCGCGCGCTCGCCCAGTTCATGCTGGACCTGCACACCACGCGCCACGGCTACACCGAGTGCTACACGCCCTACATCGTGCACGGCAAGACCATGCAGGGCACCGGCCAGCTGCCCAAGTTCGAGCAGGACCTGTTCCACGTCACCTCGGGCGCGGCCGAAGACGCCAGCAGCAAGTGGTACATGATCCCGACCGCCGAGGTCACGCTGACCAACACGGTGGCCGACACCATCCTGGCGGCCGATGAGCTGCCGATCAAGCTGACCGCCCACAGCCCCTGCTTCCGCTCGGAAGCCGGCTCGGCCGGCCGCGACACCCGTGGCCTGATCCGCCAGCACCAGTTCGACAAGGTCGAGATGGTGCAGATCGTCGCCCCCGAGCACAGCAACGCCGCGCTGGAGGACATGACCGGCCACGCCGAAGCCGTGCTGCAGGCGCTGGGCCTGCCCTACCGCGTGGTGCAGCTGTGCACCGGCGACATGGGCTTCGGCTCCAGCAAGACCTACGACCTGGAAGTCTGGGTGCCGGCGCAGGGCACCTACCGCGAGATCAGCTCCTGCTCGAACATGGGCGACTTCCAGGCCCGCCGCATGCAGGCCCGCTTCAAGAACGCCCAGGGCAAGACCGAGCTGGTCCACACCCTCAACGGCTCGGGTCTGGCGGTTGGCCGCACCCTGGTGGCCGTGCTGGAAAACTACCAGCAGGCCGACGGCAGCATCGCCATTCCCGAGGCGCTGCGCCCCTATCTGGGCGGCGTGGCCGTCTTGAAGGCCTGAGCCCCGCTTGTCCGACGTGGTGCCGCTGAACGCTGACGCCCACACCGCGCTGCCGCCGCTGGCGCGCGTGGTGCTGGCGGCGTTGGCACTGGGCGCCGTTCCGCGCCCGCGCACCTGGGTCTTCGAGGCCCTGGCCGAGCCGGGCCTGCGCGAACCCGACACCCGCCGCCCCACCCAGGAGCAGGTGCGCGAAGCCCTGCAGACCCTGGCCCAGGGCGGCTGGGCGGCGCAGGACCTGCGCCGCACCGGTTACTGGTCGCCCACCTCGGCGGCGCTGCCGCTGGCCTGGCGCGCCCTGCTGGACCAGGCGCGGGCCGAGACGCTGCGGGACACCCTGGCCCGCTGTGATGGCTACCCCTTGCTGGCCCTCAGCCGCTACGGCCCC
The DNA here is from genome assembly GCF_020387415.1 of Ideonella benzenivorans. Taxonomy (GTDB): domain Bacteria; phylum Pseudomonadota; class Gammaproteobacteria; order Burkholderiales; family Burkholderiaceae_C; genus Ideonella; species Ideonella benzenivorans. The sequence continues at coordinate 86,448 of NZ_JAGWCB010000001.1, forward strand.
AGCCAACTGCCGTCGGTGGATGCCGCGGTGGCGCGCCTGCGGCTGGAGGCCCTGACCGGCGCCGGGCTGACCGAGCTGAGCACCCTGGAGACCCGTCTGCCCTGGGGCTGCGAACGGCTGGACCAGATCCTGCCGTTGGCCGTGGGGCCGGTGCTGGTCGATGGCTTGGCCGAACTGTTGGCACCGGAGGTCTGCGCGATCGCCCTGCAAGAGGTCGTGGCCGGCTGCCTGAACCTGCTGCCACCGCCGGAGGGCCTGGACCTGGACGCCCTGGTGGCCCGGCTGCTGACGGCCTCCGGCCCGGGGGAGGCGGCCGACCTCGGGGTGCTGCGCTGGACCTATGCCGAATGGCTGTGCGCCCAGGGCCAGGCCGATGCGCTGGACCCCTGGCTGGCGCCCGCGCTGCAGCCCACCCACCGTCCGGACGACGCCGCCTTGCCGGGTCGCCAGGCCATGCGTACCGCGCTGGCGGCCGTGGCGCAGGCCCAGGCCGGGCACTGGGACGCCTGCATCAACCTGGCCGAGCAAGCCCTGGTCGAGCTGCGCAAGCTGACCGGCCGCCGCACCCGGCTGCTGCCGGCGCAGGCCGGCACCGCCTATGCCCTGGCCCTGCTGGCGCGCGGCACGCCCACCGACTGGGAGACTGCGCTCAAGTTCTGCCTGGGCGAAGGCGGCAAGCGCGAGCCCGTGCTGGACACGCCCTTCGGGTTCGTCGCCTTGGCCATCCAGATGCGCCGGGGCGACACCCGCCGCGAACCGGGGCCGTTCCGGCCTTACACCTTGGGCGGGCGGGTGCAGGTCTCTCCGCTGGACCTGTGGCGCTGGCTGATGCGCGCCTGGTTGAAGGAGGGCGTCCAGCCCGAGGCCTTGTCCCTGGCCGAGCTGGAAGCTGCCGGCCAGCTGCGCCAGCGCCTGCTGGCGGCGCGGCTGACGGTGGCGGTGGGGCAGCTGGAGGGCGCTTTGTGCGTGCTGCAGGGCGAGTCGCCACCCGCCGGCTTTTTCATCGCCGGCCCGCGCGAACACTGGCAGCAGGCCCTGGAGGCCTTGCGCGGCATCGTCGCGCCTGCACCCGCCGAGGCCGCGCCCTCGGCTGAAACCCGGCTGCGCTGGGTGCTGGAGCTGGACGCTCGCGGCGGGGTGCTGGACCTGCTGGCGATGGAGCAGCGGCATGGCGCGCGCGGCTGGGGCAAGCTCAAGGAGGTGCCGCTGTCGCGCCTGCAGCGCGGTGCGGAATCCCTGTCCCCGGCCGATGCGGCGGTGGCCCGCACCCTGCAGCAGGAGAGCTATGGCCGGACGGTGCGCTTTGATCTGCCGGCGGCCGTCGCGGCCCTGGTGGGCCACCCCTCGCTGGCACTGGCCGATGATCCCGAGCAACTGGTGGATCTGCAGGAGGCCGGGGCCGAGCTGGAGGTGCTGCGCGAGGGCGAACGGCTGCGCGTGCGCCTGTGGCCGCCCATGCAGGTGGGCAGCGACGAAGCCCAGCCCCGCTGGGGGGGCAGTGCGGCCGAGCAGAAGCAATTGGAGGCTTTGCGGCTGATCTGCGTGGTGCGGGACGGCCCCCACCGGGCCCGGCTGGTGCGGCTCACGCCGGCCCAGAAGCGCGTGGCCCAGCTGCTGGGGCCCGAGGGCTTGGACATTCCGCCGCAAGGGGCCGATCAGCTGCAGCAGGTGCTGACCGGCCTGGGCTCGCACTTCCGCATCCACAGCGACGATGCCCAGACCGCCCAGGCTGCCCGCGAGGTGCCGGCCGACGCCCGGCTGCGGGCCGAATTGGTGCCCGTGGGCGAAGGTCTGCAGCTGCGCCTGGTGGCCGCGCCGTTCGGGCCGGCCTGGGCGGCCGAAGGCCCGCGGCTGGTGCCGGGGGCGGGCCGGGCCCGGCTGGTGGCCACCCTGGGCGGTGAATCTTTGGGCGTGCAGCGGGACCTGGCGGCCGAGCGGGCCCATCTGGACACCGTGCTGCAGGCCTGCCCGCCGCTGTCCGCGGCTGCGGACGAGGCGCCGTGTGAATGGTCGCTGGACGATCCCGAACAGGCCCTGGCCGTGGTGGAGCGCCTGGGCACGCTCCACGCGCTGCAGGCCCTGGACTGGCCACAGGGCAAGGCCCTGAAGGTCGAGGGCAGTGGCCTGTCCGCGCTGACCCTGCGGGTGCACACCCGCCAGGAGTGGCTGGCGCTGGAGGGCGAGCTGGCCGTGGACGAGGAACTGGTGCTGGGCTTGCAACAGCTGCTGGCCTTGCAGAAGGGGCGCAAGAGCCGCTTCGTGCCGCTGGGGGAGGGCCGCTTTCTGGCGCTGACCCAGGAACTGCGCGAGCGGCTGGAGGCGCTGGCCACCGTGGCCGAAGCCCGCGCCGGCAAGGAGGGGCTGGCCAGCCTGCGCATTCCCAAGGTGGCCGCGCCCTGGCTGCAGCAGCTGACCCAGGACCTGGCCGTCACGGTGGACGAAGCCTTCGCCGCGCAGCTGGCCCGGCTGGACGAAGCCCGGGCCTGGGTGCCGGCGCTGCCGCGCACGCTGCAGGCCACCCTGCGGCCTTACCAGGAAGAGGGCTTCGAGTGGGCGATGCGCCTGTCCTATGCCGGCCTGGGTGCCTGCCTGGCCGACGACATGGGATTGGGCAAGACGCTGCAGGCCCTGGCCGTGCTGCTGGCCCGCGCGGGCCAGGGCGCGGCGCTGGTGGTGGCGCCCACCTCGCTGGTGGGCAACTGGCGGGCCGAGGCGCGGCGCTTTGCCCCTTCGCTGGATGTGCAGGTCTATGGCGAGCCCGGCGCCGACCGAGCGGCCCAGCGGGCGCTGGACCGGCCGGGCCAGGTGCTGCTGGTGTCCTACGCCCTGCTGCAGCCGGAGGCCGAGGCCTTTGCCGCCCGGCCCTGGGCCACGCTGGTGCTGGACGAGGCGCAGGCGATCAAGAACGCCGCCGCCAAGCGCACCCAGGCCGTGTTCGGCCTGCAGGCCGGGTTCCGGCTGGCGCTGTCGGGCACCCCGATCGAGAACCGGCTGGGCGAGCTGTGGTCGGTGATGCAGGCCTGCAACCCCGGCCTGCTGGGCACGCAGGCCCGCTTCAATGAACGTTTTGCCGGCCCCATCGAACGCCAGCGCGACAAGACCGCGCGCCGGCAGCTGAGCCGGCTGATCGCCCCCTTCATCCTGCGCCGCACCAAGGCTCAGGTGCTGGACGATCTGCCACCACGCACCGAGCTGGTTCTGAAGGTCCAGCCCGATGCGGCTGAGCAGGCGCACTACGAGGCCTTGCGGCGTGACGCCCTGGTGGCGGCCGAGCGCAGCCTGTCGGGCGATGCGCCTGGCCAGGCCCAGTTCAACATCCTGGCTGGGCTGACCCGGTTGCGCCGCGCGGCCTGTGACCCGCGGCTGGTCACGCCGTCACTGAGCCTGGTGGGGGCCAAGGTGCAGGCCTTTGGCGAGCTGGCCGCCGAGCTGGTGGCCAATGGCCACAAGGCGCTGGTGTTCAGCCAGTTCGTCGATTTCCTGACCCTGTTGAAGGGGCCGCTCGACGCGGCCGGCATCGCCTACCAGTACCTGGACGGCAGCACCCCGGCCGCCGAGCGCATGCAGCGGGTGGATGCCTTCCAGGCTGGGCAAGGCGATTTGTTCCTGATCAGCCTGAAGGCTGGCGGCTTCGGTCTGAACCTGACCGTGGCGGACTACGTGGTGATCGCCGACCCCTGGTGGAACCCGGCCGTGGAAGACCAGGCGACCGGCCGCGCCCACCGCATCGGCCAGCAGCGGCCGGTGACGGTCTACCGGCTGGTCTGTGAAGGCACGCTGGAAGAAAAGATCCTCACCCTGCACCGCGACAAGCGGGAGCTGGCCGAGATGCTGCTGGCCGGGGAGGAGGGCAGCGCCATGCCTTCGTGCGACGAACTGGTGGCGCTGATGCGCGAGGAAGCGCTGCCGGAGTGAGCCGCGACGGCGACTTCGCGATTGCTTGCCGAAAGCGAAAAGCTTGCGCTAGAATGCACAGCTTCACTCGAGGGCTTTGCAGTTTGGCAAAACCGGGTGAAAAGCCGCTTTCAGGAGAGGTGGCAGAGTGGTCGATTGTACCTGACTCGAAATCAGGCGTACGTGAATAACGTACCGAGGGTTCGAATCCCTCCCTCTCCGCCAAAGATCGTTCCGGCAAGGTCCGTCAAGGTCCACCGGGACGGCATAAAGCCCCGCCAGTCGGGGCTTTTTTGCGTCTGGACGTTCCGCCAAGGTCCGTTAAGGTTCGGCAAGAGCCGGGACTTTTTGGGGGCACATTTGGGGGCAGGGAAGGGACTATGCTGGGGGCACGCTTCATGCCCCCAGGAACAGCCCATGCCCCTGACTGACACCGAGTGCCGTGCCGCCAAGTGCCCCGAGGACCGTGCTTTCATTCGCCTAGCCGATGCCGGCGGCCTCTACCTGGAAGTCACCAGGCCGGGGCCCCGCAATCCTGGTGGCTCCAAGCTGTGGCGCTGGAAGTACCGCTTCCTCGGCAAAGAGAAGCGCCTGGCCCTGGGCCACTATCCGCAGGTCAGCCTGGCTGAGGCACGGCGCGAGCACGCCAAGGCCCGGGACACCCTGGCCCATGGCGTGGACCCTGGCGCCATGCGGCGGGAGGCCAAGGAAGCGCGCCTGCTGGCCATGGAGAACTCGTTTGAGTCGGTCGCCCGGCGCTGGTGGGAGAACTGGCGCAAGGGCGTGACCGAGCGCTACGGCAATTACGTGCTGGCCAGGCTGGAGGCGGATGCTTTCCCGGAGATCGGCGCTAAGCCGGTGGCCGACCTGAAGGCATCGGACTTCATCCGCATGGCCAAGAAGACCGAGGCACGCGGCGCCCCCGAGCTGGCCCGGCGGGTGCTGCAGTCCTCGGGGCTGGTGATGCGTTGGGCCATTGCCCACGAGTTGGCCCAGCGCAACCCAGTGACCGACGTGAAGCCGGGCGACTTCCTCCAGCCGCGGGAGGTTCGCAACTTCGCCCGGGTGGGGGCGGCGGATCTGCCGGACCTGATGCAGCGGATCAACGCCTATCAGGGGGCGGTGTTCACCCGCCTGGCCTTGAAGCTGATGGCGCTGACCTTCGTTCGCACCTCGGAGCTAATCGAGGCCCAGTGGCAGGAGTTCGACCTGGAGGCGGCCGAGTGGCTGATTCCTCCGGAGCGCACCGGTCGCAAGGGACGCAAGGGCGACCGCCGGCCGCACCTGGTGCCCTTGTCACCTCAGGCGCTGGAGGTGCTGCGCTTGCTGCAGGTGGCGCGCGGCGGGGCCGACTGCTGCACCGGGCCGGCTCGCCTGTTCCCTGGTGAGCGCGACCACGACAAGCCCATGTCCAACGGCACCATCCTGAAGGCCCTGAAGGTGATGGGCTACCAAGGGCGGCAGACCGGCCACGGCTTCCGTGGCATCGCCTCCACGGCCCTCTATGAGATGGGCTACCGGGGCGAGGTGATTGAGGCCCAGCTGTCGCACGTGGACCCGAACAAGGTGCGGGCCGCCTACAACCATGCCCAGTACCTGGAAGAGCGCCGGCAGATGATGGGCGGCTGGGCCGACTACCTGGACCAGGTGCAGCGAGGTGGCAAGGTGATCCCGTTCCGGCAGGCGCGCAGCGCGGCCTGAGTGTGCGGGGATTTTTGACCAAGGTGCCGCACGCTAGGTGCAGAAGTTCTAACTTTTGCGCCACCCACGCCAACCGCTCCAGAATTGGCTCTAAACATACTTGCAATGCATTGTGAGCTAGGATCATAATGAATACATATCAATTGAGCCAGACGGGGCACCCCATGAGCCGCATCGCCTACTACCGCGTCTCCACCACGGACCAAAGCATCGAGAGCCAGCGCAATGCGCTGGGCGGTGGGTTCGCCAAGGAGTTCAGCGACGAAGGCATCAGCGGCGCCGTGCCGGCGGCCAAGCGCCCCGGCTTTGCAGCGCTGCTGCAGTACGCCCGGGAGGGCGACACCGTGTGTGTCTACGCCGTGGACCGCCTGGGCCGTGATGCCCTGGACGTGCAGGCCACCGTGCGCGGCCTGATCGAGCGTGGCGTGACGCTGGAGGTGCGCGGCCTGGGCACCATTGCCAAGGGCGTGGGCGAGCTGGTGCTGGCCGTGCTGGCCCAGGTGGCCGACATGGAGCGCCAGCGCATCGTGGAGCGCACCGAGCAGGGCAGGGCCACCGCCCGCCAGGCGCTGGCCAGCACCGGCCTGACACATCGGGGCAAGACCTCGCTGGGCCGGCCGGCCAAGGCGGACGCTGCTGCCGTGCGCACCTGGCGCCAGGACAACCGGGCCAGCATCGCCACCACCGCGGCGCACTTCGGCCTGAGCACGGCCACCGTCAAGCGCTACTGCACCGCCTGAGGCGCAGGCACACCCTCAGCCCGGCGACCGCCGGGCTTCGTCCATCTAGCTTTGATCCAGGGCCCGCAGGGGCCCTTTGTCATTGGGCGGCCGGCTTGGCCGGTGGCGGGGAGGGGACTACGTTCGCGCTGCCCAGGGGTAGGGCTCCAGGGCAGGAACAGGCGGCGGCGTACCACGTAGGGCGGGACGGCGGGAACACCCACACCGTTCAGAGGAAAAGTGCAGGTGTGGCTAGCCTCAATGGGCGGACGACAGGCGACGGAATGACGGGACGGCACCGTGAACAGGACGGGAACGGCGGGAACAGGAGAGAGTGAGAGAGTCCTTCAGTTCAAGTCACTGCTTCAGCTTCAGCACCAGGCCCGATGGCTCGCCTGGTCGATAGGCCAGCCCTATGGCCATGCACGGCCAGGCAAGGGCAGGGGGGGAGTCAAAGTCTGCGGCCCATGGCCCGGAAACCGATCCCCCAGCCAAATTTTTGGGCGCGGGGGTTTCGGGGTGGGGGGGTACAGCGGGAATTTCAGGGGGTGGGGCGTTGTCTGGACATCGTCAGCCCGTCGCCGAACCGCTGCGGCCCTCGCCGGTCTTCCCTGGAATGCTGCGGCGAAGGGTTCACCCGTGCCGCCAACCAGCGGCGGCGAGCGAGTGCGGACGTCCGCTTTGAGGATCAGTTGATGAGCCTTAGGATGGCAGCGCACCACGCCACCGCCCGCTGATCACGGGCGGCCAGTCCGGCCCCCGCCCGGCGGCGAGGTGCACTCACCTTGCGGGGCTGTGGGGAATCCATGTCGGAACAGGTTAAACGCACAACCTCTCTCTACCTCAGGGCCGATGACTCGCCCGATGGCGCACTGGCTCGCCTGGCAGATGTGGTGCGCCACGTCATGCGCGAAAAGGGCATCCCGCTGCGGCCTGCCGCGCGCTTGATTGCCGAGCGACTTGGCGACCACTGGAAGGTGGCCACGGTACTGGCAAGCGATCAGGCCGCCAACAACGCGCCTTCGTTTTTGCATTTCATGGACAGGGACTTTGACCGCAGCTATCGAACATGGGTCGAGGAGCAGACCGAGCGCGCCGAATTTTTCGCTGCCTCGCGTGCGGACACGGCTAGGAGGCTCCCCTGTGGCCGGAGCACATTGCATCCTGTCCTATGGAAGAGTCGGCATCATCTCTTCGACTGGACCGATGAGCTAACGAGACTGCTGCCGCCAGTCATCTGGATCGCTGAAATGTGGGGAGGTAGGGCCACGCGAATTGAAGACCTCTATCTTTCATCCGCATCCACATGGTGCATCCGCGCAAGCCTGGCGGCCGAGCTGTTCGGGTACGGTGACCATCAGATGGACGCCGGCACCGGGCCCGATGAAGGCGAGCTCACTGGCGTCGATCGGGAAGTTCGGATCGTGCAGGATTACTGGACTGAGAAAGAGCGTGGAACGAAGAGCGCCAGTGGGGTGGTCGGCGAGCGCTATGGCATTTCCGGCAGGTGGGTCACATCGCTGGCGAAGAAGCACGCCGATGTGCCGGGCGGCAAGGCGGCTGCGCCAGAGACGCTGGAGCAGGCGTGGCACGCCAAGCCGCGCAAGTCGGCTTGATCTAACGGGGCCAGCACTTCCCGGGACTTCCCGCCCGCCTTCTACTCGGGCGGTCTTCACAGAGTGACAGCGGACCGCCACGTCTCACGGCGGAATCGGGAAGTTGTCGGGAAGTGCTTCCCGGCCCCATCGTTCCTTCCAAGCCCGCCGCGGTCCGAAGCGTTCCGGCGGGTTCCGTCTCAACTTGGAAGGAGCCCTCATGTCCTCTCTTGTCGCTTTGGCCTCGGTGAAGCAGGCGCCTGAAGCCGCAAACCGTGACCGTCTCATTCGCCGTCCCGAGGTGCTGCGCATCCTTGGGGTGAGCAAGACCACTTGGTATGGCATGGTGGCCCGTGGTGAAGCGCCACGCGGGTTTCGCATCAGCGCCCGTTGCGTGGGGTGGAGTGAGCGGGCCATCTATGACTTCGTGAAGCAGCGGCAGCAGGGCGCTGGGCCGAGGGAGGTCTGACCATGCCCATTGCAAAGCTGACCATCGACCTGGAAGCCCGCCTGGCCAACTTCCAGTACAACCTCGACAAGGCCGGCCACATCGCCGAACAACACGCCGCCGCTATCCAGGCTGATTGGGAGCGGATGCAGAAGACGGCCGAGTCTCTTGGCGTGGCCATTGGCAGTGCCTTCTCCTTGGGAACCATCGCGGCCTTCATCCGCAACAACGCCAACGCGGTGGACGCGCTCAATGACGTGGTGGACGCCACGGGTAGCACGGTGGAGAGCATCAGCGCCCTGGAGGCCCTGGCCCTGCGCACTGGCGATAACCTGGATCTGGTCTCCGACGTTCTGGTGAAGTTCAACGGCGTGCTGAAGGACGCGGACGGCAAGAACGGCGTGAGCCAGGCCCTGGAAGCCATCGGCTTGCACGCCGAAGAGCTGCGCCAGCTGGACCCGGCCGAGGCGCTGCGCCAGACCGCGGTAGCGCTGTCTCGCTACGCTGACGATGGCGACAAGGCCCGCCTCATCCAAGAGCTGTTCGGCAAGAGCGCCAAGGAAGCAGCCCACTTCCTGCACGACCTAGCAGATGCCGGTCAGCTGGTGGCCACAACCACGGCCGAGGAAGCTGCACGGGCCGAGGAGTTCAACAAGAAGCTGGCGCAGTTTCAGACGAACGTCACTCTCTCGGCCCGGGCCATCGTGACTGAGATGCTGCCGGCACTGAACGATTGGGCAGAGAAGCTCAACAAGGTGACGTCCGGCAAGGCCAACTTCTGGGACACCTACACCACGGAGATGGGATCTGAGGTGTCTTCTCTGAAGCTGCAGGCAGCTGTGAGCCAATTGGAGGACTTGTCTGACGCGCTGAACAAGGACCCAGGCAACAGCGCGCTGCAGAAGCGGGTAGCCGAGCTGCGGGCCGAGATCCCCGGTCTGCAACGTGAGGCCGCCCAGGCCAACGAAGCGCTGAAGCGTCTGGTGGGGCAGGACGCCCCGGCCGACTACAGCCACGAGGGACGCAACGCGCCCAAGCTGTCGCTGGCCGGTGTGACGTTTGGCGGGGCCGGTGGCGCCGGGGGCCGGACAGGCGGCGGCAAGGCCAAGACCGAGAAGCCTGACTTTGTGGGGCCGGAGATTCCCGAGAGCTACGTCCAGGCCTTGCGCGCGCTGGAGCAAACCGACTCGGTGAAGATTGAAAACCTGCGTCTGCAGCTGCAGTACCTGGCGAACCTCAAGTCCAGCGGGGACAACCGCTTGGGTATTGATGAGGCCATCCTCAACCTGGAGCAGAGTATCCAGAACCTCGACCCGGCACAGAAGCACCTGCAGGATCTGAATGCAGCCGTTGACCAGCTGCTGTACGGCAAGGCCGACAAGGTGGCTGAGCTGAATGAACAGCTGTCCATCCTGCAGGAGCGGCTGAGCAGCGGGGCGATTTCCGAAGGGCAGTTCGACCAAGCCGCCAAGTCGATCTATGGCGACATGGACCAGTTGAACCCACAGGTGAAGAAACAAGCCGACGAGTGGACCACCTTCACCGACCAGGCGCAGCGCAACATCCAGAACAGTATGAGCGGCTTCCTCTCCAAGGCGATGAAGGGCGACTTCAAGAGCATCGAGACCAGCTTCGTGGACATGCTGAACAACATGGCGGCGGAGGCCCTGGCTGCAAAGATCGGCAATGCCATCTTCGGCACAGGCGGTGTGGCTGGCGCTGGTGCAGCCGGGGCCGGTGGCTCCTGGTTGAGCAGCGCCATTGGCTGGGGCGCTTCGCTCTTCGGGGGCTTTTCCACGTCCTCGGGTGCTGCCGTGGCCAACGCGCTGCCGGGCGACTCGCTGGACAACTTCATCGGTGTGATGGGGCTTGGGCTGGCCAACGGCGGGCCTGCGCAGGCCGGTGGGATCCACCCCATCGTGGAGCGAAATGAGCCTGAGGTTCTCGGCATCGGCAACAAGAGCTACCTGCTCATGCCGCAGAAGGCAGGCCTCGTGACACCGCTGCAGCCTGCCCGCAGCAGCGGTGCCGATGGCAGCGGGGGCCGTGCGGACGTCCGCAACGGCGGCACCATCAACCTGACGCAGCACATCACCACGCCACCCGGTACCAGCCGCGCCATGCAAGAGCAGATGGCGACGCGGGCTTATGCCGCCTCGGTGCGCGCCTTCTCTCGCCACGGGTGACACCATGACATTTGACGCAACCTTTGATCCCTATTTCGACGGGACACCGGATGTGCCCGCGCCTGCGCAGGGCGCACCCCGCTACATGCACGACCTGGTGGACCGCGCCGCGGCGATCTTGCGGGCGCGCTGGCCTGCCACGGTGGGCCACTTCTCCCTGTGGGCCGATGGCGAGGAGCGGCAGTACGTCGCCCGCATGGAGTGGCCGGCCGATCAGCCGGGCCCGCGTGTCCTGGTGTTCGATGGCCGCAGCGGCAACTACGTGTGCCGCTCGCTGCCTGCGGAGGACGAGCTGACCACGCTGGATCTGTCCTTCCTGGACACCACGGCCTATCCCCACGACCTGGTGGACCTGCATCTCCACGAAGAGCGGCAGGCGGGGGGCTGAACATGCGGCACGCTGCAGCCAGCGCCAGCGCTTCCTTGCGCCTTGGCTTTGCCCTACACTGCCTGCAACCGCTGCACATGCAGTGGCCACTGGCGAAAGCCAGCGGGATTGGCGTCCCGGAAAACGAAGGCGCGCGGCCGCCTCAAGAGCGGCTTTTTCTTTGCGCGCAGCGCTCAGGCTCCAATTCCATGGCGGCCCGGGTGGGGGCACCTTCGGGTGCGCCGGTCCCTTCGTTCCGGTACGCCAACCCTGCTTTGGGCCGCCGCCCTTCATTGGCGTGGAGGGTGGCGGTTGATGACCGCAACGAAGGAGCCAACATCATGGCTGGTAATCCCCTGGGCGCCGCTGCGCCTGTCCTCACCCCTGGCGCCACGCTGCGCCCTTTCTATCGCGTCCCCGCGTCCACCCGCACCCGTCGCTTGCAAGGCGTCTGCCTGGCTGGTGACCTGCTGCTGAGCGTGTACAGCTCGCGCCAGGCCGGCGAGCCGCTGGCCGTGTCCATTGCGCTGCAGGACACCGACAGCGAGCGCATCAGCCGCATCACCGCCGCCCAGGCCCGCGCACTGGCGCAGGCTTTCGAGCAGGCCGCCGATGCGGCCGAGTCCACCACCAGCGCCAGCCGGGGGGACTGACCATGGCCATCACCAAGACACCCGGGGCAAGCGCCACCGGTGAAGCCGCTGCATTGCCTCGCCTCGCCTCGGTGCAGGCCCCGAATCCGTCTGCGCAAGGTGAACATGACATGCGCCCGAAGACTGCTTCCAGGCTGGTGGGCACCTTCGACCTGCCCAGGTTGATGGACAGCCTGCTGGACCGTGCCAGCGAAAACCTCACCGACGAGGATCTGGAGAGCCTTGAGGGCCACGCAGAGCAGGCTGAGAACCTGATGGGGCACATCGCTGCCTTCACCAATGGGCTGGCCTGCATGGTGGCGAGCGACGACCGCGACGGAAGGAGGGGCAGCGGTTCGTTCCAGACCGGTGCAGACCTGGCTGATCTGCTCTTCTGCGTGTCCGCCTTGGCGGAACAAGCGGGGGCTCTGTCCCGCGTCGCTGGCTGGGCAGATGGCCAACGATTCCTGCGAGCACATGCCGCTCGGCATGGCATTTCAACCCTGTCCAACTCTCAAGGAGAACTGCAATGAAGCGAGACATCCCCCGTGACTTGGCCGCAGCGGCAGAAGCCAAGCCGGCCCCCACTGTTCAAGCGCTGGGCAACGCCCTGCAGAACGCTGATGGCCTGGTGCAAGAGGCGGCCGACGTGGTTAGTGCCCTGGCCTATGCGCAGCGGCTCATGCTCGCTGATCCGTGGCTGCGGGCCAGGCCCCGCGTCCTGGAGAAGCATGTCGGCGTGCTGGCGCAGCTGATGGAGGACAAGGTAGCCCATCAGGTCAGCGACCTGATCAACATCGAAGCCGAAGGCCTCGGTTGCGCGTGGACCGAGGAAGGGCGGTCGGGCCGGCCCACAGTTTCGTTTCAGCAGGGGGCACGCGCATGACTGGACTGCAGGCACAGGGCCGCCTGAAGGCCTATGGCGTGAAGTTGACGGGCACCCATGAGCACGTGGCTGTCGCTGTGAATAGCGCGCCGGCCACCCTGGCTGTGCTGGACTCCGATGGGGGCATCGTGTGCCAGGGCGAGGTTGTGGCGGCCGTGGCGGCCTTGGTGAGTGTCAATGGCTACAGGCAGTTCCTGCGTGCAAAGGGCTGGGAGCGCATCGGCTCTGAGATCAAGGAGCCCGCTGCCCTGTTTGCTGTCGCGCGAATCAGCACCGTTTCCCACGAGGGTTTGCGGGTGGAGCTGCTCGATCCCTCTGGTGGTGTGAGCTCATGCCCTGGCGCGCTGGCCATCCTTGATGGAACAGGGCGAGTGATCGTGTCCGGTCAGGACGTCGCGGACGAGGTTGAGGCCGTCATGGTCAGAGGCTATCGGGACTACTTGAAAGCCGGCGGCTGGCTCAGGACCCTTTCCGCCCCGCCCGCGCAGCCTGCGCAAGACACCGAAGGCTGATCGCTGATCGACCCGGCTAACCCTGTCACGTCGAACCGTGGCCCCAAAACCTGAAGGAGAGAGAACGATGATCGGACCCATGAAAACAGGGCGCCTGCAGGCCCATGGCATCGATGTGGCGGTGTCGTTGGAGGGGCAGTTGACCCTGACAGCCCAAGGCCGGCCTGCAGAGGTGGCAGTGCTCAACGATGCCGGTGCCGTGGTGGCTCGCGGCACCGTGGTTGCCAACACGGCCGCCTTCGCCACCTTCAGAGCCTACTGGCTGTTTCTGTGCGGCAAGCCGCTGGCCGAGGGTGGCCCGCCTCCCCTGGCGCCTGTGGACGTTGTTGCCTTGCTCCAGCTCATGGAGGGTCGGCCGCCGCTGGAATCCCTGGGCGCGGTGGCCGCTCTGCCCGGGCAATGGGCCGTGCTCGGGGCCGATGACCAGGTGCTGGCATCCGGCCTCTTGGTTGCCGAGGAGCTCGAAGCTCACTTTGCCAATGCCATGCGTGCGCGGCTGATCGCGCAGGGGCCGCTGATGCCCGACCAGCCCGTGGCACCAACACCGAAGAACTACCACTGACCAGCGTCCGCAGCTGGCGGCCACCCCCCCACACCCATGTCCAACAGCAAGCCCAAAGGCGCTGCAACACCGCGCCACCCCATCACCCCCGAGCTGGTGCGCCAGGCACTGGGCCACATCCCGCCAGACGTGGACCGGGACACCTGGGCCAGGTTGGCCATGGCCATCAAGAGCGAATTCCCGGACGTCGCCGGCTTTGACCTGTGGAACGACTGGAGCGCCCAGGGCCAGGGCTATGACGAGCACGCCGCCCGGGACACCTGGCGCAGCGTCAAGGCAGGCGGCAAGGTGACCATTGGCACGCTGTTCGGCATGGCCAAGGACCGAGGCTTTAGCTTCCCGGCGGCGGGGGATGCGCGGACGTCCGCAGAACTGCAGGACGAAGCCGAGCGGGCCCGCTTGGCTGAGCAGAAGCGCCAGCAGCGCGAGGCCGAGGAGGCCGAGTACAGCCGCCGCGCCGACCAGGCCGCGCGGGATGCGGTGAAGCTGTGGGCCAGCGCCAGCGAGCAGGGCGCCAGCCCCTACCTGCAGCGCAAGGGCGTGGCAGGCCACGGCGTGCGCTACCTGGTGGACGGGACGCTGCTGGTGCCCATGCGCGACCAGGCGGGCCAGTTGCAGAACCTGCAGCGCATCGCGCCGGCCAGGCCCACGGCCGAGCAGGAAGCCCGCGGCATGCGGGAAAAGCGCTTCATGGCTGGGGGCCGCAAGACGGGCCTGTGGCACCTCATCGGCCAGGTGCAGACGCCCGCAGAGGGGCAAGCCGCACCGCCCGTGCTGCTGCTGGCCGAGGGCTACGCCACGGCCGCCAGCCTGCATGAGGCCACTGGGCATCCTGTGGCAGTGGCCTTCGACGCCGGCAACCTGGTGCACGTGGCCAAGGCGCTGCGCGCTCTTCACCCCGGGGCCCTGCTGCTGGTGTGCGGTGACGATGACCACGACACAGAGACCCGCACCGGCAAGAACCCCGGCCGAGAGAAGGCCGCCAGCGCGGCGCGGGCGGTGGCGGTGGAAGGCGCTGCACTGGCTGGCGCTGTTTTCCCGGATGGCCTGCCCGAGGGCGGCAGCGACTTCAACGACCTGGCGCAGCATGCCGGCGCGGCCGAGGTGGCCCGCCAGGTGGCTGCGGCCCTGGCGCACCCGACCGTGCCAGGGCCCCGCCGTGGCACCAGGCCGGCCGCAGGCGGCCCGAACGGGGCCGAGGATGAGGCCAGGGTGCTGGATGGCGACGCCAGCGCCACAGCCCAGGACCGGGACGATGACCAGGACGGCGAGCAGACCGAAGCCGGTGGCGGCCAGCCTGATCCCTTCGTGTTGGATGAGCGGGGTGTGTGGCACGTACCCCGCGATGCCGAAGGCAACACCAAGCGGCCGGTGTGGCTGTGTGCTCCGCTGCGCATCACCGCCCGCACCCGGGCCGACGATGCCAACGGCTGGGGCCTGCTGCTGGAGTTCGCCGACCTCGACGGCAACGCCAAGACCTGGGCCATGCCCTCGGCGCTGCTGAGCGGGGAGGGGGCCGAGTGGGCCGCCCGCCTGCGGGACATGGGCCTGGACATGGGCCATGGCACCCGGGTGCGCAACCTGGTGGGCCAGTACATCAACAGCCGGTATCCGGCCGACCGGGTGACCTGCACCGACCGCCTGGGCTGGCATGCTGGCGGGGTGTTCGTGCTGCCCACCCGGTGCATCAGCGCCAGCCCGGAGCGGCGCTACGTCTATCAAAGCGAGTCCGGCATTGATGACCAATACCGGCGGGCCGGCGAGCTGGGCGACTGGCAGCGCACCGTGGCCGCCCTGTGCGAGCACAACAGCCGGCTGGCCTTCGGGGTGTGTGCGGCCCTGGCCGGCGCGCTGCTGCAGCCCACGGGCGCCGAAAGCGGCGGCTTCCATTTCCGGGGCGGCTCCAGCCAGGGCAAGACCACCACACTGCGGGTGGCCGCCAGCGTGTGGGGCCGCCCCACCTACATGCAGACATGGCGGGCCACCTCCAACGCCATCGAGGGCACAGCCATGCAGCACTGCGACGGCGTGCTGATCCTGGACGAGATTGGCCAGGTGGACGGCCGCGAGCTGGGGGAGACGGTCTACATGCTGGGTAACGCCCAGAACAAGAACCGCAGCACAGCCAAGGGCTTCAACCGGCGCCGGCTGAGCTGGCGCATCCTGTGGCTGTCGTCAGGCGAGAAGAGCATGGCGGACCACATGGCCGAGGCTGGCAAGCGAGCCATGGCGGGCCAGGAAGTGCGGATGGTGGACATCCCGCTGGATGCTGGCGCTGGCATGGGGGGCATTGAGGAACTCCACGGCCACGAGGGCGCGGGCGACCTGGCCGAGTCGATCACCAAGGGCGCGGCGCGGGTCTACGGCAGCGCGGGCCGGGCCTGGCTGGAATGGCTGGCCCCGCGATTCGAGGGGCTGCCGCAGCTGCTGGCCCCGCAGATCGAGCGCCAGCGGGCGGCCCTGGTGCCCGAAGTGGCCAGCGAACAGGTGCGCCGCGTGGGCGGGCGCTTTGCACTGGTGGCGGTGGCGGGCGAGCTGGCCATTGAAGCCGGCATCCTGCCGTGGCCGGTGGGCCACGCGGCATGGGCGGTGCGTGAGTGCTTCAACGCCTGGCTGGCGGCCCGTGGCCACCTGGACAACGGCGAAGAGGTGGCCATGTTGCGCCAGGTGCGTGCCTTCCTGGAGACGAATGGCGAAGCGCTGTTCACCTGGCACCACCGGGGCATGGAGGACCACAAGCCCAACACCCCACTGCGCGCCGGCTTCAGGATCATGATGGGCGGCGATGGCGAGCCGATCAAAGCCGACTCGGCCACCGACTATCTGGAGCGCACCGGCAGCGCCAGCCAGGAGCGCAAGGAAGCGCTGGTGGACTACATGATTTTCCGCGAGCGGTTCCGGGAGATCTGCAAGGGCTTCGACCCCTCGGCCGTGGCCACATTGCTGCGCCAGCGCGGCCACCTGGTGCACGAGAAGGACCGGCTGATGAACAAGCGTCGCCTGCCCGGGATGGGCCTGACGGCGTACTACCACGTCAAGGCGTCGATCTTCGCCGACACCCTGTGATCTGACCCGCACGCCGGCCAGCCGGCGCCATCAGCAGGGCCCGAAAGCCGGGCCTCAAGCCCCGAAGGGGTGTTCCCGTCCAAACAGGGCGACGGGAACACCCTTTTGCATTGGCGGGAACGGAAAACTCTTTTGCTGACAGTGGGTTACTGAAGGTGTTCCCGCCGTCCCGCTGTTCCCGTCGATTCTGAAGCCAAGTCGAAATGGAAAAAGAGGAACAGGACGCAAAATACACGAAACATGGATCGGGGCACGGCTGGGGGCACGCGACTTCCTGATACCCCGGAAACCCGCGCCAATGCTGGGTTTCCAGCCTTTTTACAGCTGACTCCCTCCCGCCAAATGAGAACGCCACCGCAGCCGCGGTGGCGTTTTTCTTGGTGCGTCCGACTCAAGCCGCCAGCGGCTGACTCGGCAGTTCAAGCCAGAAGCGGCATCCTGAGCCGGCGGGGTTGTCCTCCAGGCCGATTTGGCCCTGCATGGCTTCCATCAGCCGCCGGGAGATGGCCAGCCCCATGCCATGGCCTTCGACGGGGCGGGCCTCCAGGTGCAGGCGCGAGAAGGGGCGGAACAGGCGCTCCCGGTATTCCACCGGGATGCCGGGGCCATCGTCGGTGACGGTGATGCGGATGCTCGGCGGGGTCGACCAGGTCTCCAGCAGCACCATGCCCCCCGTCCGCCCGTACTTGATGGCGTTGGACAGCAGGTTGATCAGCACCTGCTTCAGCCGGGTGCGGTCCGCAAACAGGGTGGGCGGGACGTCGCACGCCGGCTGCAGGCGGATCTGCCGCGCCTCGGCCAGCGGGCTGACCAAGCTCAGGCATTCGCGCAGCAGTTCGGGCAAGACCAGTAACTGGCGCGACACCTTGACCTGACCGGACTCGATGGCGGAGAGGTCCAGCACGTCGTTGATCAGCGCGTGCAGGTGGCGGCCCGCGGTGACGATCTCGCGCACGTACTGGCCGTGCGGCGTGGTGTTGGGCAGGTCCAGTTCCATCAGCTGGGCAAAGCCCAGGATCGCGTTGAGGGGCGTCCGGAGTTCGTGGCTGACGCGCGACAGGAACGCCGTTTTGGCCTCGTTGGCCCGCTCGGCCGCCAGCTTGGCCTCCAGCAGTTCCTCGTGGTGCCGCAGTTCCTGCGCGCAGTCCTGGAACAGGTGGTAGTAGTAACGGGCCTGGCCTTGCGGCGCGGTGATCGAGCCGGTTTCGTGCCGGATGTCGAAGGCCTGGCCATTCAGCCGCTGAGCCCGCAGCAGGCCGCTCCAGTGACCGCCATGCTGGGCCAGATGTTGCCATTGCCGGGTGGCTTCCTCGCGCTGGGCGGGGGCGATGAACTCTTCCAGTCGGCGTGACAGCAGCTGGGTCACCGGCAGGCCCAGCACCTGGCTGGCCGCTCGGTTGGCGTGCTGGATGGTTCCGCCCAGGTCCGAGATGCAGACGCCCCGGTCGGTGTGGTCGAACACCTGGGCCAGTTGGCGCACCCGTTCCTCCGCCTGGCGCAAGGGGGTCAGGTCCTGCAGGGTGCCGATCCAGCGTCGGGGTTGGTGGGGGAGGGTCTCTGCCGTGGCGGTGGCGTGCAGATGCCGCAGGGCCTGGTGGGGGGCCTGGTAGCGGAAGCTGATGGCGGCAGCGCCAGTGCGGCGCAGAGCCGCCAGGCTGCGCAGGACGGTGAACCGGTCTTCGGGCCGCACGTGCCGGTACAGCGTCGCCAGGTCTGCTGGGGTCTGGGCGTCGCTCAGCCCCAGCAGCTCGCCCAGGCCTTCGCTGCCGGCCAGACGCTGGCAGTGGGCGTCGTAGCGCCAGTGGGCCAGGCGGGCCATGCGCTGCGCTTGCAGCAGCCGCGCCTGGGTGCGGTGCAGGGCTTCGCGCTGGCGTTGGCTTTCGGTGATGTCCTCTACCAGCACCAGCCCATGGGTGGCCACCCCTTGGTCGTCATGGATGGGGCTCAGCCGCAGTTCGTACACCCGACCGGCCTCGGTGTGCACCGGAAACGGAGCGCCGTCGAGGTCGCGGGCCTGGATCTGAAGACGCAGCCGACGTCGCAGGGCCGAGCTGGCGTCGGGGGGCGCGTCGGAGGGGGCATCGTCTGCGGTCAGTTGGCGGGCGGCCTCGTTGGACCAGACCACCGGCGTGTCCGGGTGGCACAGGTCGACCACGAGCATGCCGGTGCGGCTGCCCTGGGCAGCCCGGTCCAGCAGGTGCAGACGCTCCTCGATCTCCTTGAGGGCGGTGACATCCGTGCGCACCGAGATGAACTCGACCACCGCGCCCTGGGCATCAGGCACTGGCACGATGGTGGACTTCACCCAGTAGTAGCCCCCGTCCTTGCTGCGGTTGCACAGCACCCCTTGCCAGACCTGGCCGCGCACGATCGTGCCCCACATGTCCCGGTAGAAGCTGTCGGGATGGCGCCCGGAGCGCAGCAGGCCATGGGTCCGCCCCAGCAGTTCATCCCGCCGGTAGCCGCTGATGTGGCAGAACCGGTCGTTCACCTCGGTGATCACGCCGCGGCGATCGGTCACGCTGACGATGGCATGCTCATCCAGCGCCAGGCGCTGGAGATGGGCCTCTCGCGGGGCGTCCGACGGCAAGCCGAGCGCGGGGATCGATTGCACAGGGTTGGCCAAGGGCGGTGGGGTCAACTGGGCGTGCCAGCCTTGCAGCAGGGCCAACAGCTCCTGGCGTGTGCTCTGGTGTTCCCGGGATGGGGCGGGGAGGCGCAGCCGCTCGGCATGACGCTCCAGCACCCGTCCCGCTTCGGCCCAGTGCGGTCCGCCGTGCTGGGCCATCCACTGGCCCAGGGTGAGCAGATGCGTCACCACGGTGGGGAGCCGGTCGGGGGCGGCCTGGCTCAGGGCCAGCAGGCTGATGGCGCTTTCCAGCGTGTCCAGCAGGGTGTCGGCTGGAAAGGGGGACGGCAAATCTTGTGTCATGCACCGACGCGGAACTGCTTCGCCGGGAGGTGCCCTGCCAGTTCAGCCTTCCAAGGGGTAAGGAGCTTGTCAGATCCAAGCGTACGCGTACGGCGGGTGGCCCGCCCCCCCTTGTTTGCAGGGTGTGGCGAAAACCCCAGGCCGGGTGTGCCTTCCTGCACGGAATCCGCCCTCGGGTGCGATGCTCGGCGCGATGCATCGTCCCTCCGGTTTCCTTGATCCAGTGCCTGCGCGTGATGGCTGACAACGCTTGCCCCGAGGTCGGCCCGCGCTCCCGCCGACGCTGTGGCGCGGAACGCGAGGCGCTGCGCGAGCAGATCATCGCCGCCGCCTGGGCCTTGTTTCGGGCGGGCGGGGAACCGGCCGTGTCGATGCGCACCTTGGCGCGCTGTGTCGGGCTCTCGCCGATGGCCCTGTATGCCTATTTCCCGACCAAGGCCCATTTGATGCGCCATGTCTGGGTCGGCATCCTTGATGCGGCCTGCGCCCAGGAGCGGCCTTCGGGATGGGACGAGCGGCCCGTCTGGGAGCAGATCGACGGCTGCCTGCGCGGCTTCCTGTCCTACTGGGTGGATCACCCCGATCATCTGCAGACCATCCTCACGGCGCTGCAGCAGGAGACCCGGGGGGGCGGCTTGCCGCCGTGGTTCCAGGAGCGGCTGTCCCACCTGGAGGAACTGCTCAGGCCCTTGCCAGGGCTGTCTCAGGACACTGAGCTGCAACTCGTCTGCCGCGATCTGCTGACGACCCAGGTGCTCGGGACCCAGATGTTGCTGATGGCCCGCGCGGAAGCTCCACGGGAGGTGCGCCAGCAATTCTGCGACCGCATGGCGTGCGAGATGATGGTGCCTCTGCGCCGCCTGCTGGAGCCGGGCACGGTGGTCGCGGGCTGAAGGCCTCGGGCGGTTTACCCATCTTTACGGTGCGGCCAACTCGGCCTAACGGGTCAAGGCGACGATCCCTCCATCGCGAAACCGACGAGGGAGGGATGCCGTGATGACACGTTCGAGCTTCAGTACCAAACAGATCCGGCTGGCCGCGGCAGGCCTGGCATTGGCTGTGGGGGGAAGCCTGGGCCTGGTGGCCCTGGCATCCGCCCAGGAAGATGCGCCGCCGCCGCAGGCCGGGGGGCAACCGATGCCACCTGCGCCTGCCATGGGGGAAGCCCCGTCGCCGATGGAAGGCCTGTGGCATGGTCATTTCCCGCCGGAGTTGCAGCTTACCGATGCGCAGAAAGACAAGCTGCGCCAGATTGGCGAGGCCACTCGGCGCGACCTGCAGAAGCAGCATGAGGCACGGCGTGCCGAGGCCGGCGAATGGGAAAAGCTGCTGACCGCGCCCAAGGTCGACGTAAAGGCGGCCGAGGCGCTGCGCGTCAGGATGGAGGCGGCCCATGATGTGACGAGCCGCCGTCTGCTGCAATCGACCCTGGAGGCTGCAGCGGTGTTGAGCCCGGAACAGCGGGCCCGGTTGGTGACCCAGTGGAAGGCCCGCTGCGAGGCGGATCGCCCCTTCGGCCGGCCGGGGGTGGCCGGTCCCCACGGGGGGCGCCGCGGTATGCCGCACGCGCCGATGGTTCCTGCGCCGGACCGGGCCTCCGGGCCGCAGGCCGGTCAATGAGCCGTGGTGCCGAGGAGGGGGGTACCATGCTGACGTTTCAGTCTTCCCGTCGGACGTTTGAATCGACGTCCGGCCCGATGCTCGAGATGGCCGTTTCCAAGCTGCTGCTGATCGACGACGACTCCCGCCTGACCGCCATGGTGGGGGACTACCTGCGGGGCCATGGCTTTGACGTGGACACGGCCGGGTCGCTGGCCGAGGGGCGCACGCGGCTGCAACTGGGCACCTACGATGCCCTGGTGCTGGACCTGATGCTGCCCGATGGCGATGGCCTGGATCTGACGCGGGAGTTGCGGGCCGATGCCCGGCTGCGGCGTCTGCCGCTGCTGATGCTGACGGCCCGGGGCGAACCGATGGACCGCATCGTGGGCCTGGAGCTGGGGGCGGATGACTACCTGCCCAAGCCCTTCGAGCCGCGCGAGTTGCTGGCCCGCATCAAGGCATTGTTGCGCAGGGCCACCCCGGAGCCGGTGGTCGAGGATGTGCTGCAGTTCGGTCGGCTGGAGATCGACCTGGGGGCCCGCGAAGCCCGGCTGGACGGCCTGCGCTGTGAGCTGACCAGCCACCAGTTCGATCTGCTGGCCGTGCTGGCCCAGAGCCCGGGCCGGGTGCTCAGCCGCGACCAGATCATGGATGCCCTCAAAGGCCATCCGCTGGAGGCCTTTGACCGGTCGATCGACGTGCACGTCTCGCGCATCCGCGCGGTGATTGAGGACGATCCCAAGAATCCCAAGCGGGTGCTCACCGTGCGGGGTTCCGGCTACGTCTTTGCGCGCCGGCAGGACTCGGATTGAAGTCGCTCTACCTGCGCATCTGGCTCACGGTGATCGCGGCGTTGGCGCTGTTTGCGCTGGCGTCGGGGTGGCTGTTGGAACGCCATCTGGCCCAGGAGCGCGCCCGAGCCGACGCCATGCTCACCGAGCGTCTGGCCGGCTGGGCCTCGCTGGTGCAGAACTCGCTGCCGGCGCGCAGCGCGCCGTTGCAGACCCAGGCCGAGGCGCTGGACGAGTGGACGCGCCGCCTGCACACGCCGCTGGCGCTCACCGACGCCCACGGGCTGCGCATCGCTGCCTCACGGCGCTACCAGGAACTGGAGGCCGAAGGACGGGGGCGGCCCTTGTCCGTTCCCCTGGACGACGGCCGCCGGCTGTCGATCATGCGCCCCGAACCCCACCTGTTGCCGCTGCGGCGGATGCCGCCGGTGCAGGAGGCCTCGGCACCGCAACGCGGCCCGGAAGGGGAGTGGGGGGGGCCGCCCGAGCGCGAGGGCCGCATGCCCGCCCCGCCAGGCCAGGCCGGTGCAGACGATGGCGGACGGGAAGAGCGCCCGCCCTTGCCGCCGCCGGGCTTCCTGCTGGGCCCCGCCGGTGAATGGCCGGCGAGCCTGGGGCTGGTGGTGCTGCTGGCCATGCTGTTCATCGCGGTGGCGGCCGGGGCCTATCCGGTGGTGCGCAGCCTGACGGGGCGCTTGGAGCGGCTCAAGCAGGGCGTGGAGGCCTTTGGGGCCGGCGCTTTGGCACAGCGTGTGCCGGAGGAGGGCCGTGACGAGGTGGCGACCCTGGCCATCAGCTTCAACCAAGCCGCTGACCGCATCCAGACGCTGGTGCAGTCGCACCAGACCTTGCTGGCCAATGCCAGCCACGAACTGCGCTCGCCGCTGGCCCGCTTGAAGATGGCGGTCTCGATGCTGGAGGACGCGCCCGAGGCCATGCGTGTCTCCTTGCGCCAGGAGATCAACGTCAACATCCGTGAGCTGGATGCACTGGTCGAAGAGGTGCTGTTGTCCAGCCGGCTGGAGGCCGGTGTGGCCATGGAGCTGGACGACCCGGTGGATGTGCTGGCTGTGCTGGCCGAGGAAGGCAGTCGGGTCGGCGCGCAGGTGGAAGGCCCCTCCGTTGCGGTGCAGGGCAGTGAGCGGCTGCTGCGGCGGGCGCTGCGCAACCTGCTGGAGAACGCCTGTCGCTATGGTGGCGCGGACATCCTGGCCCAGGTGGTGCCGCAGCCGGACGGTGAGCTGGCGCTGCGCATCTGTGACCGCGGGCTTGGCGTACCGCCAACCGAGCGGGAGCGCATCTTCGAGCCTTTCTACCGCATGGCCGGCCATGCCGAACGCGAAGGCGGCGTGGGCCTGGGCCTGGCCCTGGTGCGTCAGATCGCCCGACGCCATGGCGGGCGGGTGCGCTGCGAGGGCCGCGAAGGCGGTGGCAGCTGCTTCGTGCTGACCCTGCCGGCCAGCCGGGTTCAGGCCGACGCGGCCACGGCCTGAGGCCGGCGCCGCAGCACCCAGCCCTGCAGGGCCGTGAGGCCGGTGCCGGCCACCAGCAGCCCGACGGTGGCCGCCGTCCAGAAGCCGGGGGCGCCCTGCAGGCGGTCCGGCACCTGCCCCAGGACATTGAAGGCCAGCAGATAGCCGCCTCCCAGCCCGACGCCCCACAGCGACACGGCATACACCACCATCGGCGCCGTGGCGACCCGCCAAGCCCGCAGCGTGAAGGCGACGACCGTCTGCATCGCATCCGCCACATGGAAGATGGCCAGCCAGGCCAGCAGGGGCAGGGTGGCGGCCACCACCTGGGCATCGTCGGTGTAGAGCTGCAGCACCGGGGTGCGGGCCAGGTAGACCGCGCTGCCGACGATGACCGCCAGGCCGCAGCCCAGCCACAGGCCGTGCCAGCCCAGGCGGCGGGCGTCCTTCAGCTCGCCGGCGCCGATCTGCTGCGCGACCAGGGTGCTGGTGGCATTGCCCAGCGACATCGGCAGCATGAACATCAACGAGATCAGGTTCATCGCAATCTGGTGCCCGGCCACCGGCGTGGTGCCCAGGCGGGCGATGAACAAGGCCATGAAGCTGAAGCCGGTCACCTCAATCAGAAAGCCCGCGCCCATGGGCAGGCCCAGGCGCAACAAGCCCCACAGCGCGGGACGGTGCGGCGGCCGCAGACCCTCGCCGAACAGGCGAAAGCGGGCATAGAACCCGTCCCGGCGCAGCCACAGCCAGGCCCCCAGCACCTGCAACCAAAGCACCGCGGCCGTGGCCCAGCCGCAGCCGGCCACGCCCAGAGCGGGCAGGTGCAGGGCCGGCACGCCCGCCACCAGGGCCACCGTCAGCGGCACCTTCAGCAACAGACCGCCCAACTGCAGCAACATCACCGGCTTGGGGCGCGAGACCGCCGTGCTGAAGGCGCGGAACACCGCGAAGATCAGCGCGGCCGGCAAGGCCCAGGCCAGTGCATGCAGGTAGCCCCGGGTGCGCTCCGCGACCTCCGGCGTGGCCTGGGCCATCCACAGGAAGGGCTCGGGCTGCCAGAGCAGCAGCGCGCCCAGGGCCGACAACACCAGGGCCAGCCAGATGCCCTGGTGGGCCTGGTCGCCGGCGGCCTCATGCCGGCCGGCGCCGTGCAGTTGACCGGTGACGGGGGAGACCGCCAGCACCACGCCCATGAAGCCGATGATCACCGTCATGTAGGCCGCCGAACCGACGGCGAAGGCCGCCAGGTCCACCGCCGAGTGGCGGGCCACGACCAGGGTGTCCACGGTGTTGAAGGCAAGCACCGCCAGCTGACCGATGTAGACCGGCCAGGCCAGGGGCAGGATGCGCCGCACGCTCGCCAGCCAGCGCTGCAGCGGCGAGGCGACGGGGCGCGCGGTGGTGGCGACGTCGGTCACGGAGGGCGCGCTCATGCCACCCCTGGCGTGCGGCCGCCCGCGCGTTCGGCATAACGGTTGAAGCGCCAGGCGGTGCCCTCGGCGGTGATGCGCTGCCAGACCTCGCGCTTCTCGGCCGGGCTCAGCACCGGCCAGTGCTGGACTTCGTCTTCGGTGCGGCCGCAGCCCTTGCAGATGGCATCGCCCTGCGCCGTGGAGCAGATGGCGATGCAGGGGGCGTCGGGCGTGCTGTCGTACCAGGCCAGCCACGCAGCACGTGCGGCAGACGTCAGGGCCGCCTCGTCGATCCGGCGCTGCTGGCGGTAGACCAGCTGGGCATAGGGTTCGCCCAGCGCGCGAACTTCGGCACAGGCGGCCACGCCGTCGGGCGACGGGGAGCGTTCACGCCACCAGTTGATGGCGGCTTCGAGGTCGGAAAGGTGGATGCTGGCCATGGCCGTGTCGCGCAAGAAAAAGAGAGGCCGCCGCTGGGGCGGCGGTCCTTGCGGACAGGTCAGCCAGCGGCGTTCAGGTGGGCGTGCGGGCGGTCGGGGGCGCCGACCAGGCCGAGGCTCCCTGGGGCAGGTGAGTGGCCGCCGGGGCGGCATGGGCCTGCCGCCACTCGCGGACCCACAGGCCCCCCACCACACCCGCCACGGCCAGCACCAACAGGATGCAGGCGGCCCAGAGGCTCATTTGCGAACCGACTTCCAGATCCTCGAACATGGCGTCCTCCGGGTCTTGGCGGGTGAGCGGCCATTGTAGGAGACCGGCAGCCGCAACCGGTCACAGAGGAGATGAGGCTACAGAAGTTGGGTGCACAGGCGGAAGTCGGGATCTTCCGGATAGGGTTTGACCTCGAAGTGCAGGCCGCGCATCAGCCGCAGCATGCTGTCGTTGTTGGTCAGCACCAGGCCCTGGATCTCGCTCAGGCCCTTGGCCCGCGCCACATCCATGATGGAGAGCATCAGCCGCGAGCCCAGCCCCTGGCCGGCCATGTTGTCCGCCACCACCAGCGAGAACTCGCAGGTCGTCTGGTCCGGGTTGGTGATGTAGCGGGAGACGCCGATGATCTCCTCGCGGTCACTGAAACTGCCGTCGTCGTTCGCCTGGCGGTGGTGCCGGATGGCCACCAAGGCCATCTCGCGGTCGTAGTCGATCAGGGTGTAGCGGGCCAGCATGCGGGCCGGCATCTCCTGCATCGCGCTGACGAAGCGGAAATAGCGGCTTTCCGACGAGAGGCCGCGCACCAGGGCCTGCAGCATCTCGGCGTCGTCGGGCCGGATGGGGCGGATGGTGCACAGCCCGCCGCCCTTGAGCGGCCATTCCTTCTCCAGGCCGGCCGGGTAGGGCAGGATGGCCAGATGGTGGTAGGGCTGGCTGGCCGAAGGGGCGGCCTGGTCCACCACCACGCGGGCGTCGACCGCGATACCGCCGTGCTCGTCGACGATGATGGGGTTGATGTCCATCTCGCGCAGTTGGGGCAGGGCGCAGACCATCTCCGAGACCCGCAGCAGCACCTGCTCCAGCGCCTCGATGTCCACGGCCGGGGCGCCGCGCCAGGGCCCCAGGGTCTCCGCCACGCGGGCCCGTTCGATCAGCCGGCGGGCCAGGAACTGGTTCAGGGGCGGCAACTCCATCGCCCGGTCGGCGATCAGCTCGATCATCGTGCCGCCCGCGCCGAAGGTGATCACCGGGCCGAAGGGGTCGTCGGTGGTCATGCCGATGTAGAGCTCGCGGCCGTTGGGCTTGCCGCTCATGGGCTGGATGGTGACGCCGTGGATGCGGGCCCCGGGCTGCGCCTTGGCCACGGCCGCCAGCATGTCGTTGAAAGTGTCGCGCACCTGGGTGGCGGTCATCACGTTCAGGGCCACGCCGCGCACATCGCTCTTGTGGCTGATGTCCGGCGAATCGATCTTCAGCGCCACCGGGTAGCCCAGCTGGCTGGCGATCAGCATGGCCTCGTTGGCGCTGCGGGCCAGCATGGTGCGGGTGACCGGGATGTGGAAGGCGGCCAGCAAGGCCTTGGATTCCATCTCGGTGAGCACCTGGCGGCGCTCGGCCAGCACGCTCTCGATCAGCAGCCGGGCGCCTTCGGCATCCGGGCTGTCCAGGGTGCTCAGGGGCGGCGGGGTCTGCTGCAGCAACTGCTGGTTCTGGTAGAAGCTGGCCAGGTTGCCGAAGGCCTCGACGGCGGACTCCGGCGTGCGGAAGTTCGCCACCGCGTGCTGGGCCAGCAGGGTCCGCGCGCCACGCACGGTCTCGTCGCCCATCCAGCAGGCCACCACCGGTTTGCCTTGAGCGTGGGCCACGTCGGCCACCGCCTGCGCCACGGTGTCCGGCTCGGTGCCCGGCAGGCCGCCGGGCTTGGGCGAATAGATCACCAGAGCGCCGTCCACCCCCGTGTCGGCACTGGCCACCTGCAGCGCGGCGGCGTAGTGGGTGCCGGTGGCTTCCTCGCCCAGGTCGATGACCTGCCCCAGGGCGGCCTGCGGGCCCAGTTGCGGGGCCAGCTGGATGCGGCTGCTGTCGCCCAGGTGCGCCACTTCCAGGCCGATCTCGTTGGCCCAGTCGGCCGCCAGCACGGCGGGGCCACCGCCGTTGGTGATGATGGACAGCCGCTTGCCCACCGGTCGGTAGCGTGAGGCCAGGCACTTGGCGGCGGAGAACAGCTGCGTGAAGGCCCGCACCCGCACCACGCCGGCGCGGCGCAGCGCCGCCTCGAACACATCGTCCGACCCGACGATGGCGGCCGAGTGGGTGCGTGCGGCATGGGTGCCGGCCGGCTTGCGCCCGGCCTTCATCACCACCACGGGCTTGATCGAGGCGGCGGCCCGCAGCGCGCTCATGAAGCGCCGCGCGTTGCGGATGCCCTCCATGTAGACCAGGATGCTGTGGGTGGCGCTGTCGTTGGCCAGGTAGTCCAGCACCTCGGCCAGGCCCAGCGCGCTGTTCGCCCCCAGCGAGACGACGGTGGAGAAGCCCACGCCGTTGTGGCGGGCCCAGTCGACGATGGAGGTGGTGAGTGCCCCGGACTGCGACACCAGGGCCAGCGGGCCGGTCTGGCTCAGCGGGCCGGTGGCGCCGGCGTTGAGGTGGGCCGACGGCCGCTGGAAGCCCAGGCTGTTCGGGCCCAGCAGCGGCATGCCATGCCGGCGGGCGACGGCATGCAGGGTGGCACAGGTGCTCTGCGGCAGGCCGGAGGACAGCACCAGCGCAGCGCGGCAGCGGATGCGCCCGGCGATCTCCAGCGCGGCTTCGATCTGGGCGTCGGGCAGCGCGATGATGGCCAGATCGGCCCGGGTCTGGGCCAGCTCCGAGAGCTTGGCGGTGATCTCGCCCTCGATGTCCAGGCGGGTGATGGGGCCGCTGAAGCCGCTGTCTTCCAGCGATTGCAGCAGCACCCGCGCCAGCGGCATCGCGCTGTCAGGATGGGCCGCATCGCCAGCGAAGACCACCAGGGAACGGGGGGTGAAGAGCGGGGTCAGAAAGTGCTTGTCCACGGGCTGATGTCCGCGAGCGCGGTGCAGGTTCTGGAGATGGGCGCAGCATACGATGCCGGGCCCGGCTTTCGGGGGAAATGCGCGTCAGGGTTGCCCCCGATCAAGCGGGCGCCTGGGGCGATCCCTGAAAACAGCACGGGCGACCCGCAGGTCGCCCGTGGGCGGTGCCGGCGGGGCGGCCGGCACCAGTGGGGGCTCACCAGGAGGCGCGGCCCATGCCCATGACGCGGCGGTACCACTCATGGAAGTGCTGCATGCCATCCTCCATCGGGCTCTGGTACGGGCCGACTTCGTCGTCGCCGCGCTCGAACAGCGCCTTGCGGCCCAGGTCCATGCGTTCGGCGATCTCGTCGTCCTCGATGCAGGTCTCCATGTAGGCGGCCCGCTGGGCCTGGCAGAACTCCGGCTCGAACGCAGCGATCTCTTCGGGGTAGTAAAACTCCACCACGTTGAGCGTCTTCTGCGTGCTGACCGGGTACAGGGTCGAGACGGTCAGCACCTTCGGGTACCACTCGATCATGATGTTCGGGTAGTAGGTCAGCCAGATGGCACCCTGCTTGGGCGGCTGGCCGTCGTGGGCCTTGAGCACCTGTTCGCGCCAGCGTTCATACACCGGCGAGCCCGACTTGCTCAGGCCATCGAACACGCCCACCGTCTGCACCGAGTGGTGCTTGCCGAACTCCCAGCGCAGGTCGTCACAGGTGACGAACTGGCCCAGGCCGGGGTGGAAGGGGCCGACGTGGTAGTCCTCCAGGTAGACCTCGATGAAGGTCTTCCAGTTGTAGTCGCACTCGTGCATCTCGACGTGGTCGAGCACGTAGCCGGAGAAGTCCAGGTCGGCGCGCGGCCCCAGGTTGCCCAGGTCGGCGGCGATGTCGCGGCCGTTGTCCTCGAACACCATGCCGTTCCAGGTCCGCACCTTGTAGTTGTTCAGGTGCAGGCAGGGGTCGTGGTCGAAGTGCGGCGCACCCACCAGCCGGCCGCCGAGGTCGTAGGTCCAGCGGTGCAGCGGGCAGACGATGTTGGCCTGCGTGTTGCCGCGCCCGCGCAGCATGATGGCCTGGCGGTGGCGGCAGACGTTGGAGACGAGTTCGACGCCTTTGCTGGTGCGAACCAGCGCGCGACCTTCGCCTTCCTGCGGCAGGGCGTAGTAATCGCCCACGTGCGGAACGGACAGTTCATGCGCCAGGTAGCGCGGTCCGTGCTGAAAAATGAGTTCCTGCTCGCGGCGGAACAGGTCCTCGTCGAAATAGGTGCTGACAGAGAGTTGAGAGCGCGCGCGCTCCAGAGCTTCCAGCGTGATGCTCAGGTTCGACATGATCCCCAGGATCTCCAAAAAACATGTCTTCAAACCCCCCACCCGGTGGCCCCGCGGGTGGGAATGAAAAAGCCCCCACCGGTCAGGGTGAGGGCAAATTTCATTCTAACAAATTTGGGTGAGGACGTGCCGCGGCAGTCATTGATGGTGATCAATGCGGCCGACGAATTGCACCTTGTTTGCCGCCGTGTTTCTGTTTGGTTGCTGCTCGTTTTCCTGGGGTGGGCCCGCCCTGACTACAATTCATGACCGAATTTCCACTGCGTCCATGTCATCTTCCCGTACCGCCACCAAGGCCGCCGACCCTGCCAGCTATGAAGAAGCGTTGGCCGAACTGGACCGCCTGCTGCAGGCGATGGAAGGCGGCCAGTTGCCGCTGGACCGGTTGCTGGAAAGCTATCAGCGCGGCAGCCAGTTGTTGACGTTTTGTCGTGAACGGCTGCAGGCGGTGGAGGATCAAATCAAGGTCCTGGAGGAAGGGCAGCTCAAGCCCTGGACAACGGAATGACTGTGAAAGAACCGGAGAGTTGGGTCCGCGAGACCCTGGCGTCCGTCGAGCGGGCGCTGGAGCGTTTCGTGCCGGCCGATGCCCCCGCGGGCCTGGGTGAGGCCATGCGCTATGCCGTGCTGGAAGGTGGCAAACGCCTGCGTCCCTTGCTCGTGATGGCCGCTTGCGAGGCCGTCCATGGCGACTGCGAGGCCGCCTTGCGTTCGGCGGTGGCGGTGGAGCTGATCCACGCCTATTCGCTGGTGCATGACGACATGCCCTGCATGGACAACGACATGCTGCGCCGCGGCAAGCCCACCGTCCATGTGCAGTTCGGCGAGGCCCAGGCCATGCTGGCGGGCGACGCGATGCAGGCCCTGGCCTTCGAGGTGCTGACCCCGGACGAAGGGGTGGATCCGGCGCTGCAGGCCTGCCTGGTGCGTCTGCTGGCCCGCGCCGCCGGCCACAAGGGCATGGCCGGTGGCCAGGCCATCGACCTGGCCAGCGTGGGCAAGCCGCTGTCCGAAGCCGTGCTGCGCGACATGCACCGTCGCAAAACCGGTGCGCTGCTGCAATGCAGCGTGCTGATGGGCGCGGCCTGCGGTCGGCCGGCCGAGCCGGTCTGGCAGGCCCTGAGCGACTTCGGTGCGGCCATCGGCCTGGCCTTCCAGGTCATGGACGACATCCTGGACTGCACGCAGGAATCGGCCGTGCTGGGCAAGACCGCCGGCAAGGACGAGGACGCCAACAAGCCCACCTATGTCTCCGTGCTGGGGCTGGACGCCGCGCGCACCTACGCGATGGACCTGCATGCGCAGGCCCTGGCCGCGTTGCAGCGCTCCGGCCTGCCGGGCGAGCGGCTGGGCTGGCTGGCGGGGCTGGTCGTGGACCGTCAAAGCTGATCCCGGTCACCATGGAACGCACCCTCGTGCCGGTTTCGGAGCATCCCCTGATGAGCAAAACCTCTGTGCTGGACCAGGTCCAGAGCCCCGACGACCTGCGCAAGCTGTCCCGGCCCCAGCTCAAGCAGCTGGCCGATGAACTGCGCCACTTCCTGCTGCGCTCGGTCAGCAGCACCGGGGGCCATCTGTCGTCCAACCTGGGGACGGTGGAGCTGACGATTGCGCTGCACTACGTGTTCCACACGCCCTATGACCGCCTGGTCTGGGACGTGGGCCACCAGGCCTATCCGCACAAGATCCTGACCGGCCGCCGCGAGGCCATGGCCTCGCTCAAGCAGCTGGGCGGCATCAGCGGCTTCCCGCGCCGCAGCGAGAGCGAGTACGACACCTTCGGCACCGGACACTCGTCCACGTCGATCTCCGCCGCGCTGGGCATGGCCCATGCGGCCCGGCTCAAGGGCGAGGACCGCAAGGCGGTCGCCATCATCGGCGACGGCGCCCTGACCGGGGGCATGGCCTTCGAGGCCTTGAACCACGGCGGCTTCCAGGGCTCGGCCGGCCTGCCCGACATGCTGGTGATCCTGAACGACAACGACATGTCGATCTCGCCGCCGGTAGGGGCGCTCAACCGCTACCTGGCCCGGCTGATGAGCGGCCGTTTCTACGCCGCAGCCCGGCAGGGCGCCAAGACGGTGCTGAAGAACACGCCGCTCTACGGTCTGGCCAAGCGCTTCGAGGAGCACACCAAGGCCATGGTGGTGCCCGAGGGCACGATCTTCGAGGAATTCGGCTTCAACTACGTTGGCCCGATCGACGGCCATGACCTGGACGCGCTGATCCCGACGCTGGAGAACCTGCGCGAGGCCAAGGGTCCGCAGTTCCTGCACGTGGTGACCAAGAAGGGCTGCGGCTACAGCCCGGCCGAGGAAGACCCGATCAAGTACCACGGCCCGGGCAAGTTCGACCCGGCCGTCGGCCTGGTCAAGCCGGTCACCCCCGCGGCCCTGACCTTCACCCAGGTCTTCGGCCAATGGCTGTGCGACATGGCTGCCGCCGACGAGCGCCTGGTGGGCATCACGCCCGCGATGCGCGAAGGCTCGGGCATGGTCGAGTTCGAGCGCCGGTTCCCCACCCGTTACCACGATGTGGGCATCGCCGAGCAGCATGCGGTCACCTTTGCCGGTGGCCTGGCCTGCGAGGGGCTCAAGCCCGTCGTGGCCATCTACAGCACCTTTTTGCAGCGTGGCTACGACCAACTGATCCACGACGTGGCGCTGCAGAACCTGCCGGTGGTGTTCGCGCTGGACCGGGCCGGCCTGGTGGGGGCCGATGGCGCCACCCACGCCGGGGCCTACGACATCGCCTTCCTGCGCTGCATCCCGAACATGAGCGTGCTGACGCCGGCCGACGAGGCCGAGTGCCGGCGCGCACTGACCACGGCCTTCCGCCAGAACCACCCGGTGGCCGTGCGCTACCCACGTGGCGCGGGGGTGGGCACGGTGCCCGTTGCGGAACTGGATGAACTGCCCTGGGGCAAGGGCGAGGTGCGCCGCGAAGGCCGCGGCGTGGCCATCCTGGCCTTCGGCACGCTGCTCTACCCGGCGCTGAAGGCGGCCGAGACGCTGGACGCCACCGTGGCCAACATGCGCTTTGCCAAGCCGCTGGACAAGGCGCTGGTGCTGGACCTGGCCCGCCGTCACGAGGGCCTGGTGACGGTGGAAGAGGGCTGCATCGCCGGCGGCGCCGGCAGCGCGGTGATGGAGGCGCTGGCCGAGGCCGGCGTCACCGTGCCGGTGCTGCAGCTGGGCCTGCCCGACGAGTTCATCGAGCATGGCGACCATGGCAAGCTGCTGGCCCTGTGCGGGCTGGATGCCGCCGGCATCGAAGCCGCCGTGCGCCGCCGTTTCGGCGCCCCGCTGGCGCTGGTGAAACCCGCTGCGGCCTGAGTTCCTTCGGCTCATAGCACAATCCAGGGTGGCCGGCATCAACCCTGCGTCTGCAGGGATGCCGGTTCGCTGTCACATTGGCAGCCTGAATCCCCTGCCGTTCCCATGAATACCCTGACCGACGCCCTGCACATTCCCGACACCCAGAGCGAGCGCGATGAGCGCCATCTCGCGATCCAGCGCGTGGGCGTGAAGGACGTTCGCTACCCGCTGAACCTGCGGGTGGCGGGGGCGGTGCAGTCCACCGCGGCGCTGTGGAATCTGGACGTGGCGCTGCCGGCCGACAAGAAGGGCACCCACATGTCGCGCTTCGTCGCCTGGCTGGACGCTCAGCACGAGCCGCTGGACGCCGCCGGCCTGGCCCGCCAGCTCGACGTGATGCTGGACAAGCTGGGGGCCAGCGACGGCCGCATCGAGGCCCGCTTTTCCTTCTTCATCCGCAAGAAGGCCCCGGTGTCGGGTGTGCAGAGCCTGCTGGACTACGCCGGTGCCTTCATCGCCGAGCGCCAGGCCGGCCGCACGGCCATCTGGGCCGAGGTGGGCGTGCCGGTCAAGAGCCTGTGCCCCTGCTCGAAGGAGATCTCCGATTACGGCGCGCACAACCAGCGTTCGCTGGTGACCATCCGCGTCGAGCTGAAGGACCCGGTGGCCGGTGCCATCGAGTGGCAGGAGCTGGTGCGCTTTGCCGAGGAATCGGCCTCCAGCGAGATCTGGCCCATGCTCAAGCGGGCCGATGAAAAGTGGGTGACCGAGCGCGCCTACGAGAACCCCAAGTTCGTCGAGGACCTGGTGCGTGACGTGGCGCTGCGCCTGAATGCCGATGCCCGCATCGGCCACTACCGGGTGGATGTCGAGAACTTCGAGTCCATCCACAACCACTCGGCCTGGGCGCGCATCGAGCGCTGAACCCGCCTGGCCCCCCGGGTCAGAACAGCGACTGCCCCGTCAGGGTGGTGAAGCGCTCCAGCGCGTAGCTGCCGGCCAGCGAGTTGCCAGAGGGCTCCAGCTCGGGCGACCAGACGCACACCCCCAGCTGGCCCGGGATGTGGCCCACGATGCCGCCGCCCACGCCGCTCTTGGCCGGAATGCCCACGCGGAAGGCGAAGTCCCCCGCGGCGTCGTAGGTGCCGCAGGTCAGCATCAACGCCGAGAGCCGCTTGGCGGTGCTGGCGCTGACCACCTGCTCGCCGTTCCAGGGGTTCACCCCGCCGTGCGCCAGGAAGGCCACGGCCCGCGCCAGGTCCACCGCGTCCATGCGGATGGCGCAGTGCCGGCAATAGGCCGCGATCACCTCGTCCACCGGGTTCACCAGGTTGCCGAAGCTGCGCATGAAGTGGCCCATGGCGCGGTTGCGCTCGGCGGTGGCCATCTCGCTGCGGGCCACCCGGTCGTCGTACTGCAGGCCGGCATTGCCCGAGAGCCGGCGCACAAACTCCAGCAGCGCGATCTCCGGGTTGACGAAACGGGTGCACAGCACGTCGGTGACCACCAGTGCGCCGGCGTTGATGAAGGGGTTGCGCGGCTTGCCCTGCTCGGATTCCAGCTGCACCAGCGAGTTGAAGGGGTTGCCCGAAGGCTCGCGGCCCACCCGCCGCCACAGCGCGTCGCCCACACACTGGTAGGCCAGCGTCAGCGCGAACAGCTTGGAGACCGACTGGATCGAGAAGGGCAGGCGGGCATCGCCGCAGGTGCTGACCGCGCCGTCCAGCGTCACCACCGCCATGCCGAACTGGTCCCCCCGCACCTTGGCCAGTTCGGGGATGTAGTCGGCCACCTGGCCCTGGCCCAGCAGGGGCTGGATCTCGGTGTGGATCTGGGCGAGGACGGTCGGGTAGTCGTGGGCCGGGGCGCTCTGGGACATGGACAGCAGAAAGGGCGAGAAGGGATGAGGCCCAGTCTAGCCTCGCCCCTTGTCCGAAGCCCGCAGGCTGCGGCGCAGGAACTGCCCGGCCACGAAGATGTCCTGCTCCACCGCCCGGCGCGCCCCGGCGCTGTCGCCGCGTGCCAGGGCCTTCACCAGCGCCTCGTGCGCGTCGTTCAGCACCGCGCCCGCCTCGGGCGTGTCGAACAGCCGGTTGGAGATGGGGCCGGCCTTGAGCCACAGCGTGTCGATCAGGCCGAACAGTGTGGGTGAGCCGGCGGCCTTGTACAGCAGCACATGAAAGTCCTCGTTGGCGGCCAGGTAGTCATCGCCGTCGCCGCGGGCCAGGGCCTGGGCCATGCGCTGGCTCAGCGCCTGCAGCCGGGCCTGTCCCTCGGCGTCCAGGCGCAGCGCGCCGCGCTCGGCAGCCTCGCCTTCCAGCAGCATGCGCATCTGCAGCAGGTCGTCGAACTCCGGCACCGAGAGCTTGGGCACCGTCACGCCGGCGTTCGGCACGTTGACCAGCGCCCCCTCGGCGGCCAGACGCTGCAGCGCCGCCCGCACGGGCATCTGGCCCACGCCCATGTCGGCCGCCACGGTGCGGATCTTCAGCCGCTCGCCGGGCAGGAAGCGGCCCACGGTCACCCACTGCCGCAGCGTGGCGTAGATCGCGTCCTGGTGGGTGGCGGCCACCGGCGGGGCGGGGGTGTCGTTGTCGGCGGCGGTGGGCATGGCAGCGGGGCAGGGCGGGGACGCGCAGTGTAGGGCTCAGCCCGGCCGGGTCTCGCCGACGAAGGCGTCGAAGGTGTCCACCAGGCGGTCCACATCCGCCGCGGCGGTGTCGGGGCAGACCAGCATCATGTTGTGGAAGGGCGTGATCAGCAGGCCGCGGTTGAGCAGGTACAGGTGGACGATCTGCTCCAGCGCCGGGTCGAGGATGGCATCGGCCTGGCTGCCGTTGCGCGGCGGCGTGGGCGTGAACTGGAACTCGGTGCGGGCGCCCACCTGGGTCACGCACCAGGGCAGGCCATGGCGGGCGATGACCTTGCGCAGGCCGTCGGCCAGGCGCTCGGCCAGCGTGGCCATGCGGGCGTAGGCGGCCTCGGTCATCACCTCGGCCAGGTTGGCGCGCATCGCGGCCAGGGCCAGCAGATTGGCCGTCAGCGTGGTGCCGATGCCGCTGTGGCCGGGCGGGGCGTTGCGCTTGGCCTGCTCGGCGCGGCGGGCCGCCTCGGCCGAGAAGCCGTAGACCGCGCAGGGCACGCCACCGGCCACCGGCTTGCCCAGCACCAGCAGGTCCGGCTGCAGGCCGTGGGCCCGGGTGTAGCCGCCGGGGCCGGTGCTGATGGTGTGGGTCTCGTCGATCAGCAGCAGCGTGCCGTGGCGCCGGCACAGGGCCTGGGCCGCCTCCCAGAAGCCGGGCTCGGGCAGCACCATGCCGATGTTGGTCATGGCCGGCTCGGCCAGCAGACAGGCCACCTGGCCGTCGGCCAGTGCGGCCTCCAGCGCGGCCAGGTCGTTGAACTCGACGCTGCGGGTGGTGCGGGTGATGTCCACCACCTGGCCCAGCAGGCTGTCGCGGGTGCGGGGCTGGCCGTCCACCAGGTCGACGAACACGTCATCCACGGTGCCGTGGTAGCAGCCGTTGAAGATCAGCACCTGCTCGCGGCCGGTCAGCGCCCGGGCCCAGCGGATGGCGAAGCGGTTGGCATCCGAGGCGCTGAGCGCGAACTGCCAGATGGGCAGGCCGAAGCGCCGGGCCAGTTCCTCACCCACCCAGACCGCGTCCTCGCCGGGCAGCATGGCGGTGATGCCCTGGGCTGCCTGGCGCGCCAACGCGGCGGCCACCGGCGCCGGGCTGTGGCCGAACATGGCGCCGGTGTCGCCCAGGCAGAAGTCGGCGTAGGCGTGGCCGTCCACGTCCTGCAGCCGCGCGCCCTGGGCGCTGGCCACATGCAGGGGAAAGGGGGTGGACCAGTCGTTCATCCAGTGCAGCGGCACGCCGAACATCAGGTGCCGGGCGGCGCGCTGCGCCAGGGCCTGGCTGCGCGGGCGGGCGGCGGCGTAGGCGGCGCGCTCGCGCTGCTGCAGGGTGGACAGGCGGGCTGGGTCCAGGCCGGCGCGCAGGGTCGGGGCAGTGTTCATGTCGGTGGGCGTCAGGGTGTCTCGGGCCTCAGACCAGCAGCAGCAGGTGCTCGCGCTCCCAGGAGCTGATCACCCGGTTGTAGGTGGCGTACTCCAGCTCCTTCACGGCGCAGAAGGCGTCGACGAAGCTGTCGCCCAGCACCTCGCGCATGGGGGTGCAGGCGCGCATGCGCTCGATCGCATCCTCCAGGTGGCGGGGCAGTTCGTGCGCCACATTCCAGGCGCTGTCGCGGGTGGGCTCGGAGGGCGTCAGCCGCTGCACCATGCCCAGGTAGCCGCAGGCCAGGGTGGCGGCCATGGCCAGGTAGGGGTTCACGTCCACGCCGGGCACGCGGTTCTCCACCCGGCGCGCGGCCGGGCCGGACTTGGGCACCCGGATGCCGCAGGTGCGGTTGTCGTAGCCCCAGCGCACGTTGATGGGCGCCGACATGAAGGGCGCCAGCCGCCGGTACGAGTTCACATAGGGCGCGAACATGGGCATCAGCTGCGGGATGTAGGTCTGCAGCCCCGCGATGTAGTGGGCGAACAGCGGGCTGGCGCTGCCGTCGGGCTGGCTGAAGATGTTGCGTTCCTGGTCGTCGTGGATGCTCTGGTGGATGTGCATCGCGCTGCCGGGCTCGGCCTCCATCGGCTTGGCCATGAAGGTGGCGAAGATGCCGTGGCGCAGCGCCGTCTCGCGCACCGTGCGTTTGAACAGGAAGACCCGATCGGCCAGCTCCAGCGGTTCGCCGTGGCTGAAGTTGATCTCCATCTGGCCCGGGCCGGCCTCGTGGATCAGGGTCTCGACGCCCAGCTGGTGCAGCTCGCAGAAGTTGGAGAGCTCCATGAAGAAGGGGTCGAAGTCGTTGACCGCGTCGATCGAGTAGCTCTGCCGTCCGGCCTCGGGCTTGCCGGTGCGGCCCAGCGGCGGCTGCAGCGGCTCGTGCGGGTTCTGCTGGCGGGCCACCAGGTAGAACTCCATCTCCGGCGCGACGATGGGCTTCCAGCCACGGTCGGCGTACAGCTTGAGCACCCGGCGCAGCACGCCGCGCGGCGACAGCGCCACCGGCGAGCCGTCCCATTCCTGGCAGTCGTGGATGACCACCGCCACCGGTTCGGCCGCCCAGGGCACCAGGCGCACGGTGGCGGCGTCGGGCACGCAGACCATGTCCGGGTCGGTGTCGCCGACGAAGGGGCCGTTGTCCGGCTGCTGGCCGTTGACGGTGTTGAGCAGCACGCTCTTGGGCAGGCGCATCTCGCCGGCGGCCTGGAACAGGTCGCGCGGCAGGATCTTGCCGCGGGCGATGCCGGTCATGTCGGGGATCACGCACTCCACCTCGTGGATGCGGTGCTGGGCGAGGAAGCTGTCGAGCAAGGACACCATGGGCCGGTCCGGAGTCGCGAAGGCGGCATGCTAGCAGCAACCGCAAAAATGTGATCACAAATAAAAGATTGGAATGATTTTTAGCCAGATTCAGGCTCGGGTGTGATCGAAACTGGCGGCGGCTCGCGGATCGCTCGCTGAGCGTCGTCGGGCGGGCGACAATCACCGCCTGTCCCTGACCCTTGCACGCCGCCACCCATGTCCATCCTCGTCCTCAATGGCCCGAACCTGAACCTGCTGGGCACCCGTGAACCCCACATCTACGGGGCGCAGACGCTGGCGGATGTCGAGCAGCGGCTGGCCGCCGAGGCCCAGGCGCTGGGCGTGGGCCTGCAGTGCTTCCAGAGCAACCACGAGGGCGCGCTGATCGACCGCGTCCATGCCGCCCGGCTGGATGGCACGCGCGGCATCGTCATCAACCCGGGCGGTCTGACGCACACCAGCGTGTCGCTGCGCGATGCGCTCTCCGGTGTGGCGCTGCCGGTGGTGGAGGTGCACATCAGCAACATCCACCGGCGCGAGGAATTCCGCCACCACTCCTTCATCTCCGGCATCGCCGAGGGCGTGATTGCCGGCCTGGGCACCGAGGGCTACAGCGCCGCGCTGCGCTACCTGGTGCGCACCTTGGGGCCCGCGCCCACCGCCTGACCCGGGTTTTCCCGGATTCACCCCTGACCGGCCGGGGACGAAGTGTCAGGAAAGGATGACGGCCATTCGGCCTCATCCGATCCTTCCACGCTTCGCAGCCCCTGCCATGACGAGCGCCGTCCCCACCTTCTCTCTGGAGTCTCGCGCCCCGTCCGGTGGCGCAACGCTGCTGTTGGTTGACGACGAGTCCGGCGTGCTCAACGCGCTGCGCCGCCTGTTCCGCCCGCAGGGCTACACCGTGCTGCTGGCTGGCAGCGGGGCGGAAGGGCTGCAGATCCTGGCCGAGCAGCCGGTGGACCTGGTGCTGTCGGACATGCGCATGCCGGGCATGGATGGCGCGCAGTTCCTGGCCGAGGTGCGCCAGCGCCATCCGCAGGCGATGCGGCTGCTGCTGACCGGCTACGCCGACATCGGCGCCACGATCGCGGCCATCAACACCGGCGAGATCCACCGCTACATCGCCAAGCCCTGGCACGACCCCGACCTGCTGCTGACCGTGCAGGAGGCCTTGCAGCGGCGTGCGCTGGAGCAGGAGAACCAGCAGCTGCTGGGACAGGTCCAGGCGCAGAACCAGGCGCTGTCCCAGCTCAACCAGACGCTGGAGCAGCGCGTCCAGGCCCGCACCGCCGAGATCGAGCAGATCAATGACATGCTCGAGAAGGCCTACGAGGAGCTCAACGAGAACTTTCTGGTGGCCGTCACCGTGTTCTCGGGCCTGCTGGAGATGCGTGAGGGCGGCGTGGCCGGCCATGCGCGGCGGGTGGCCTCGCTGGTGCGGCGCATGGGGCCCCACCTGCAGCTGGATGACCGGGCGCTGCAGGAGGTCTACCTGGGTGCGTTGCTGCACGACATCGGCACCATCGGCTTCCCCGACCGGATGCTGGGCAAGCCGCTGTCGCTGTTCAGTCCGGACGAGATGGTGCGCTACCGGCACCACCCCAAGGATGGCGAGGCGGCGCTGATGCCCTTGGCCCGGTTGCACGGGGTCGGGCGCATCGTGCGCCAGCACCACGAGCGGGTGGACGGCAAGGGCTTTCCCGATGGCCTGGAGGGCGAGGCCATCGTCCTCGGGGCGCGCATCGTCGCGGTGGCCAGCGACTATGACGACCTGATCCACGGCGCGCTGTCGGAGCGGCCGCATTCGCCGCCGCACGCGCTGCAGATCCTCCACGGCGGCATTGGCAGCCACTACGACGGCCGGGTGGTCGCCGCGCTGGAGGCGGCCCTGGCCGAGCCCGATCCCGAAGCGCGCGATGACGACCTGATCGAGGCCACCCAGTTGCGCCCGGGCATGGTGCTCGCGCGGGATCTGCTCTCCGCCAAGGGGGCGCTGCTGCTGGCGGCCGGCTATGTGTTCGAGGAGCGGGTGATCCGGCAGATCCGCGAGTTCGTGACCGGCGAGGGCGTGAAGCTCACGCTGCACGTGCGGCGCACCCCGCTGGCGGCCCCCGGGCTGGCGCCGCGGCTGGCCCCGGCTCGGTCCCCCCGCGACGAAGGAGCGTTCCATGCCTGAAGACAGCGCAACGTGCGCCGGACTGCCGGCGGCCGAACGGGCGGGGTTCGACGCGATCGGCGTTCCGGTGCTGCTGCACCAGGGTGAGCGCCTGTTGCACGCCAACCCGGCCATGTTGCGCCTGCTGGGCTGCACGCAGGCCGAGGCCCAGCAACTGGCACTCACCAGCCTGGTGGCCGACACGGAGCGCGAGCTGCTGCGGACCCAGGCCCTGGCCTGCCTGGCGCCGGACGCGGCCGAGCTCCCCGCACTGACGCTGACGCTCTGCTCCCGCCAGGGCGTGCGCCGCGCGGTGGAGTGGACTTCGCGCCGGCTGAGCCTCCCCGAGGGGGACGCGGTGGTGGTGACCTGCCAGGACCTGAGCGACATGCAGTTCGTTCAGGACAGCCTGCAGCAGCTCAGCCAGATGCTGCACCAGATCATCGAAGGCGGGCCGGTGGCCACTTTCGTGGTCGGGGTCGACCACCGGGTGACGCACTGGAACCGGGCCTGCGAGCGCCTGACCGGCCTCAGCGCGAGCGAGATGCGTGGCCGCACCGGCGCCTGGCGGGCCTTCTTCCCGGCCGAGCGCCCGGTGCTGGCCGACCTGATCGTGGACGGCGCTTCCGAGGACGCGCTGCGCGAGGCCTACCGGGGCCGCGGCCAGCCCGCGGCCGATGCCGGCGAGGGCGCCTGGGAGGTGGAGGACTTCTACCCCCTGCTGGGGAGCGGGGGCCGCTGGCTGTACTTCACCGCGGTGCCGCTGCGCGATGCCAGCGGCCGCATCATCGGCGCCATCGAGACGCTGCAGGACGTGACGCAGCGCCGGCTGGCCGAGGAGGAACTGCGCCGCCACCGCAACGAGCTGGAACAGCGGGTGCAGGAACGCTCCGCCGAGCTGCGCGGCACGCTGCGGCAGCTGGAGGCCTTCATGGAGAATGCCCCCATCGGCGTGGCCCGCACCTGCGGTGGCCAGATCGTCCGCCACAACCACAAGCTGGCCCAGCTGTTCGGCTGGGACGAGGGCCATGCGCTGCCGGCCGACACCAGCGCGCTGTTCCGCACGCCCGAGGAGGCCGAATGGGTCACGGCCCAGGCCCGGCCGGTGTTGCAGCGCGGCCAGTCCTGGCACCACGAGATGTGGCTGCGCCATTGCGATGGTCGCCCGCTGTGGGTGCAGCTGATCGCCTACCCGGCCGACACAGAGCAGCCCGACAGTGGCGCCTGGTGGCTGCTGGAGGACCACACCGAGGTGCGCCGTGCGCAGGACGAGCTGCGCGAGAACTACGACCAGCTCAAGGCCACCCTGCGCAAGCTCGAGGATGCGCAGAACCAGCTGCTGCAGTCCGACAAGATGGCCTCCATCGGCCAGCTGGCGGCGGGCGTGGCGCACGAGATCAACAACCCGATCGGCTTCGTCAGCTCCAACCTGCACACGCTGAAGGGCTATGTGGGTCAGCTGCTGGGGCTGATCACCGCCTACGAGCAGGCCGCCACCCTGGCGGGCGATGCCGGGCAGGAGCAGGTGGCCCAGGCCCGCGAGGCGGCCGAGATCGACTACCTGCGCGAGGACCTGCCCGCCTTGATGACCGAGAGCGAGGATGGCCTGGCCCGGGTCAAGAAGATCGTGCAGGACCTCAAGGACTTCTCCCGCCTGGACCAGTCCGAGTGGCAGGAGGCGGACCTCAACGCCGGGCTGGAATCCACCCTCAACGTCGTGATGCACGAGGTCAAGTACAAGGCCGAGGTGCGCAAGGCCCTGACGCCGCTGCCGCTGGTGCGCTGCCTGGCGGCGCAGCTCAACCAGGTCTTCATGAACCTGATCGTCAACGCCGCCCACGCCATCCAGGGCCGGGGTGTGATCACGCTCTCCAGCGGGCATCGCGAGGGCTGGGTCTGGATCGAAGTCGCCGACACCGGCTGTGGCATGAGCCCCGAGGTGCAGCGCCGCATCTTCGAGCCCTTCTTCACCACCAAGCCGGTGGGCAGTGGCACCGGGCTGGGCTTGTCGCTGTCCTTCTCCATCGTGCAGAAGCATGGCGGGGTGATCCGCGTGCATTCGGTGCCGGGGCTGGGCAGCGCGTTCCGGGTCTGGGTGCCGGTGGCTGGCCCGGGGGAGGAGGGCGTGGTCGGCATTCCGCCGGACCTGCCCTGGACGAGCGTGGCCCCGGCTCCCGCCCAGGAGGCCGCGGCATGAGCATGCTGGTCGACGCCTCGGCCCTGCTGCAGCCCCGCCAGGACGGCGGAGTGGAACGCTGGGCCGAACAACTGCTGGCCCGCACCAAGGTGGCCCTGCTGCTGGCGGACCATGAGCGCCTGCTCTATGCCAACCCGGCGGCGCGCCGCCTGCTGGGCTGGGGCGAGGCGGAGCCCTTGAGTGGCCTGACGCTGCTGAGCGCCGTGGCCCCCGAGGACCGGGCACGCCTGGCCGAACAGTTGCAGCGGCGGCTGGCCGGGGAGCCTGGCCACTTTTGGGATCTGCAGGGCCTGCGGCGCGACGGCGTCCGGCTGGACCTGCGCCTGTACGGCCAACGGGTGAGGGTCGACGGCCGCGTGGCGGACCTGATCACGCTGTTCGACATCAGCGAGACCCGCGAGGCCCTGCGGCAGGCCGAATGGCAGGCCGACCTGCTGGCCCGCAGCGAACAGCTGTCGCATGCCGGCTCCTATGTGCTCAGCTGGCCCGAAGGGGTGCTGCGGTCCTCGCAAGGCCTGCGCGAGCTGACCGGTGAACGCGCGGCGACCCACCTCACGGGGGACGGCGCCCTGGCCTGGGTGGCCCCGGAGGACCGCGCCCGCGTGGCGCAGGCCTGGCAGGCGGCCACGCCGGGCACGCCGTTCGAGTTGCAGCACCGCGCGCTGGGGCCGGCCGGCCAGCTGCTGCAGCTGGTGCACCGGGGGGTGTTGCAGCCGGTCAGCGGGCCGGCCTCGGGCCTGCAGGGCATCGGTCTGGTGCGGGACATCACCCGCCAGCACGAGGCCGAACAGCGGGTCCAGACCCTGGCCCAGTTCGACGCGCTGACCGGTCTGGCCAACCGGGCGCACTTCCTGAACCAGGTGGCTTCGCGCAGCCAGATTGCCCACTGGGACCGGGTGCACTACGCGCTGATGGTCGTCGAGTTGCCCCAAGTCCAGGAGCTGCGCGGCACGCTGGGCCATGCGGCGGCCGAGAAC
Source organism: Ideonella benzenivorans (assembly GCF_020387415.1). GTDB lineage: Bacteria > Pseudomonadota > Gammaproteobacteria > Burkholderiales > Burkholderiaceae_C > Ideonella > Ideonella benzenivorans. The sequence goes on from NZ_JAGWCB010000001.1 coordinate 130,052, forward strand.
CTGCTGCTGGCGGTGGCCTCGCGCCTGAACCAGCTGGCGCGCGACCATGAGGTGGTGGCCCGGGTCAGCGGCCTGGAGCTGGCGCTGATGACCGGTACCGGAGCCACCTTGAGCGGCGAGCAGGCCCATGAGCGGGCCCGCGCCCTGCTGGGCGCCCTGCAGGCACCGGTGCAGATCGGGGCCACGGAACTGCTGCCCCGCTGCCGCATCGGCCTGGCCCTGTATCCGGGCGATGGCCAGGACGCAGTGAGTCTGCTGGAGGCGGCCGAGAAAGCCTGTGCGCTGGCCGACGAGACCGCCGGCGTGGCCTTTGCCAAGCCAGAGGCCCACGCCCAGGCCCTGCGCGAGATGCAGCTGGCCGCCGCGCTGCGCCACGCCATCGAGCAGGACGGGTTGAGCCTGCACTACCAGCCGCAGGTCTCGCTGTCCTCGGGCGAGCTGGTCGGCGTGGAGGCCTTGCTGCGCTGGCACGGCACCCCCTGGGGCGAAGTTCCCCCGGCCGAGTTCATCGGCGTGGCTGAGCGGGCCGGGCTGATCCATGCGCTGGGGCAGTGGGTGTTGCGCACCGCCTGCCGCCAGTGGGGCGCCTGGCACCGCAGCGGCGTGCCGGTGCCGCGGGTGGCGGTCAATGTCTCGCCCTACCAGCTGGGGCAGGGCGATCTGGCCGCCCAGGTGCAGCAGGTGCTGCTGGACACGGACATGGACCCGCGGGCCCTGGGCATCGAGCTGACCGAGAGCGGGGTGATGGACGACCCGGTCCGGGCGGGCGAGACCCTGCGCGAGCTGCGGGCCCTGGGGGTGGAGGTCTCGCTCGACGACTTCGGCACCGGCTACTCCAGCCTGAGCGCCTTGCGCAGCCTGCCGATCGACGTGGTCAAGCTCGACCGCTCTTTTGTCAGCGACATGACGCTGGTGCCCGAGAGCGCCAGCCTGATCCGCGCCATCATCCTGATGGCCCATGGCCTGCACCTGAAGGTGCTGGCCGAAGGGGTGGAGAGCGAAGGGCAGCTCAGCCTGCTGGTGGGCATGGGCTGCGACCAGATCCAGGGCTTCTGGTTCAGCACCCCGCTGCCCGCCGAGGTGCTGGCCGAGCGCCTGCGCGCGGGCTGGCGGCTGGACCACCAGCACACCACCCGGCGTGACAACCGCCGCACCCTGCTGCTGGTGGACGACGAGGAGAACATCCTCGCCGCGCTCAAGCGGCTGCTGCGCCGCGACGGCTACGAGATCCTCACCGCCACCGACGCCACGCAGGCGCTGCAGTGCCTGGCCGAACATCCGGTCGATGTGATCCTGAGCGACCAGCGCATGCCGGGCATGACCGGGGTGGAGTTTCTGCACCGGGCGGCCGCGCTCTATCCCGACACGGTGCGCATGACCCTCTCGGGCTTCACCGACCTGCAGTCCATCATCGACGCGGTCAACGAAGGCTCGGTCTACAAGTTCCTCACCAAGCCCTGGGAGGACGACCGCCTGCGCGCCCATGTGGCCGAGGCCTTCCAGCGCAAGGGCATGGCCGACGAAAACCGGCGTCTGACCGATGAGCTGGCCACCGCCAACAGCGCGCTGGCGCGCGTCAACGCCCAGCTCAGCACCGCGCTGGAACGCCAGCGGGAGCAGGCCCTGCTGCTGCAGGCCAGCGTGGGCGGCGTGCGCGAGATCCTCGACAGCCTGCCGGTGGCGGTGCTCGGGCTGGATCCGGAGGACTTGCTGGTCTATGCCAACGGCCGGGCCCACCAGCTGTTCCCGCCCGGGGACCTGGCGCTGGGCCTGCCGGCCCGGCCCGGCGTGGCCGCCCTGCGGGGGGTGGGCGCCGTGGTGCAGGGGGACGTCCACGGCCAACCCTGCCAGGTGTGGCGCCATTGCCTGGCCGAACCGACCGGGGCCAACCGCGGCGAGGTGCTGGTCTGCCTGCCCGTTTCTTCTGCTTCCTGTCCTGGAGATTCACCATGAATCGGCCTGTCGAGTGGCCCGTCCCGCCGGTCCCGCCCGTGTCCGCCACGCCGGCCCCCACGCGTCTGGACCATCTGTTCCGGCGCACCCTGCGCGAAGGGCGCATCCATCCCTTGCAGCCGCTGCTGCGCCGCTACCGCGGGCAGACCATGGCGGAGGAGGAGGCCGGCCATGCCTGAGACCCCGCTGACGCTGGCGCAGATCCAGTCCTGTGTCGAAGCGCTGCCGGCCCTGCCGCAGGCCGTGCGCGAGGTGATGCAGGCGCTGGAGCGCGACGACATCTCGGTCGACCGTTGCGTGCACCTGATCGAGCAGGACCCCGCGCTGGCGGCCCGCACGCTGCGGGTGGCCAATTCGGCCTTCTATGGGATGCCCGGCCGGGTGGCGCGCATTGGCGATGCGGTCACGCTGCTGGGCCTGCGGGCGGTCTCCGGTGTGCTGCTGGCCGTGTCGCTGGGCAGCCGGCTGGACACCTCGCGCTGCATCGGCTTTTCCTACCGCAGCGCCTGGCGCCACGGCATGGCCACGGCGCTGGCGGCGCGGCTGTTGGCCCCCCGGTTGGCGCTGGACGCGGACGAGGCCTTCGTGGCCGGGCTGCTGCACGACATCGGCAAGCTGGTGCTGGCCGCGCACTTCCCGCAGGCCGGTGCCCAGGCCCTGGCCCTGGCCCGCAGCGCCGATGTGCCGGATCTGCAGGCCGAGCAGGCCGCCCTGGGGCTGGACCATGCCCGCATCGGTGCCGAGCTGGCCACCCACTGGCGCTTTCCGCCCGCGGTGTCCCGGGCCGTGCTGCACCACCACGCCCCGGCCGACAGCGCGGACGACATGGTCTGCCGCCTGGCCGGGCTGATCCAGCTGGCCGATGCCCTGGCCCATGCCCTGGACTTGGCCGACGATCCCGACGAGGCGGTGCCCACGCTGGACCCCGCCCTGTGGCAGGCGCTGTCGCTGCCGGAGGACGAGGCCCTGGCCCTGCTGGCCCAGGTGGAGCGGGGCGTTGAAGAAACCTGCCGGGCCCTGGCCGTCTGAGCCGCGCCCGGGCCAACCAACCCAGGAGACAACCATGGCACGCCTGCTGCTGGTGGATGACGAACCGGCCCAGCTGAAGGCCTTGCAGCGCAACCTGCGCGGCCTGCAGCCCGACCTGGACTTCGACCTGGCCGTCGGTGGGGCCGAGGCCCTGGCGCTGGCCCGGGCCCACGCCCACGACGTGGTGGTGGCGGACTTGCACATGCCCGGGCTGGACGGCCTGGCGCTGCTGCGCGAGGTGGCCCGCTGGCAACCCCTGGCCGTGCGGCTCCTGCTGACCGGCACGGCCGACTTCGCCACGGCCCAACGGGCGGTCAACGAGGCCGGGGTGTTCCGCTATCTCACCAAGCCCTGGGACCCCGAGGCCCTGCGGCAGCACATCGGCCAGGCGCTGGACGAGGCCCGACGGCGCAAAGCCGCTGACGAGCAGGCCAGCGCCTGGCAGGCCAGCCTGGGCCTGCTGACTCCCGAAGAGATCGAGCGCCGTCGGCTGGAGGCCGAGGAACCCGGCATCACCCATGTCGACTGGGAGGCCGATGGTGCGGTGCGAATGCCGGCGCTGGATGCCGATTTCGACACGGGCGGGGGGAGCTTGGTGCGGGAGCCCTAAAGTTTTGGCCTGAAAGCGCGATACAACGTCATCGGTAATTTTACTGATGAATTCGATGACGTCCGCCGCTGCCTCCCCGTCCGCTTCATCCGTGCCCTGGTGGCGCGGGTGGATGCCTTCGCGCTGGCGCGGCTCGCTGCTGCTGCGGCTGACGCTGGGGGCCTTGCTGGCGGTGGTGGTGGCCACCGGCTGCACCACCTGGCTGCTGGTGCAGGATGCCGAGCGCGACACCGAGGAGCGGGCGCACCAGATGGTGCTGCAGGAGGCGGCCCGCAGTGCGGGGCTGCTGTCCCGGCAGCTGGTGGACCGCCAGCGGGCCCTGGCGGCGGCGGCCAGCACCGTGGCCGAGCTGCAGCAATGGGATGTCTCGCCAGGGCGCCGGCCGGGGCTGCATGTGCTGTTCAAGCGCGTCTTCCTGGCCGATCCGCAAGGGGCGCTGATCGGCAAGAGCGCTGGCGCGGCGGAGCCCGACCGTTTGCTGGATTCCCTGGGCAAGCAGGCCGGTTTCCAGGCCGCCGTGCGTCAACGGCGGCCGACGATGTGGTGGTTCCACGCCAGTGAAGGCCAGCTCAGCCATGTGGTGCTGGTGCAGCCCATCGAGCGGGCGGGGCAGGTGCGTGCGGTGCTGGGGGGCGTGCTGCCCTTGACCCTCAACGAGGGGCTGCTGCGGGATGTCGGCGACGTCGGCCCCGATTTCGGCGAGGGGGCCAGTTCGACCCTGCTGGCTGTCACCGATGCCCAGGGGCAGCCCCTGGTGCAGGGGGAGCCCACGCGCGGGATGCCGGCCGCGCTGCGCGACCAGAACCTGGCTCGGGCCCTGGCCCATTGGCGTGAGGCGGGTAGCCCGGTCGAGCCAATGGGCCTGGTGTGGGCCGATGGGGACCAGTTGCTGGTCGGGGCGGGCATTCCGGGGCCGGACTGGATGGTCTGGCGGGCCTACTCGCGTGTGGCCATGCTGGCGCCGCTGGACGCCTTGCGCACCCGTTCGCTGCGCTGGGCCTTCGGGGTCGCCCTGGGCCTGGCGCTGGCGCTGATGCTCTACCTGGGCTGGCAGCTGAGCCCCCTGGCCCGGCTGGAGCGGCGGGTGATGGGCATGCTCGATGGCGGGCAGCGTCCGGCCTCGGGCTGGCCGCGGGCGCGTGGCGAGATCGGCGCCCTGAGCACCACGCTGCGCGAGGTGGCCCAGGCCCTGGCCCGCAAGGATGGCGAGAACCGCCAGCTGTTCGAGCAGTTGGAAGGCGTGATGGCGGCCGCGCCGCTGGGCCTGGGCCTGGTGCGGCGCGATCGGCTGACGCTGTTCAACGCCGAGCTGGCCCGGCTGCTGGGCTACACCGACCAGGAGCTGCGCCAGCTGCCGCTGGGTGTGCTGCTGGCCGATGCGGATGAGCAGGGACCGCTGAGCATCGCGGTGAAGAGGGCTTTCCAGTCCGGCCAACCCTACGTGGGCGAACACCGCTTCCTGCGGCGGCAGGGCAGCGTGTTCTGGGGGCAGTTGCATGCCCGGCCGGTGCGCATGGACCAGTTGGAAGCCGGCGTGGTGCTGACGCTCAGCGACATCACGCAGCAGGTGCAGTCCCGCCATGAACTGGAATGGTCGGCCAGCCACGACGCGCTGACCGGCCTGCTCAACCGCGCGGCCTTCCTGGCCCGGCTGGACCGTTTTGTGGACGCCCAGCCGCGCCGTGCGGCCGCCCTGCTGGTCATCGACCTGGACCATTTCAAGCCCATCAACGACACCGAGGGCCACCAGGCCGGGGATGCGATGCTGCAGGCGGTGTCCCGCGTCCTGCAGAACGGGGTGCGCCAGAGCGACGCGGTGGGCCGCCTGGGTGGCGACGAATTCGCGGTGCTGCTGGATGGCTGCCCGCCCGAATGGGCGCAACGCCTGGCCCACAAGCTGCTGGCGGCGGTGCTGGAGGTGCGCCTGCCCTGGCGGGACCATGTGCTGCAGGTCAGTGCCAGCATCGGCCTGGCCTCCTGGGAGGATCGCATGGGCCACGGCCGTGCCTGGCTGCACGAGGCCGACACCGCCTGCTACGGCGCCAAGCGGTCCGGCCGGGCCGGGGTCTTCGTCAGCGTGTCGCCGGCGCCGGCCGAGCTGGCCCAGGTCGGCTGACGGCCACCCAGATCGGCCGATCAGATTGGCCGCAGGAACAGGCCGATCGTCAGCGCCACGCCCAGGGCGACGATGGCCATGCGCAGCAGGCGCTCGTTGACCCGGTGCAGCGCCCAGGCCCCGGCCAGGCCGCCCACCAGCGCGCCGCTGCCCAGCACCAGCGCCGGAACCCAGTGCACCTCGGGCGAAAGCACGAAGAAGGCCACGGCCGAGGCGTTCATGACCCCGGCCAGCACGTTCTTGGTGGCGCCCGCATGGCGGGTGGCCATGCCGGCCATGGTCAGCGCTGCCAGCATCAGAAAGCCGATGCCCCCGCCGAAGTAGCCGCCGTAGATGGCGATCAGGAACTGCACGACCCCGGCGCTGACCGGGCCCAGGTGGGCCGCGTTCTGGCCCGGCTTGCGCAGGAAGCTGCCCCAGGCGAACACCGCGGTGGCGAACAGCACCAGCCAGGGCACCAGGCGGGCGAACACCGACGAGGGCGTGTTCAGCAGCAGCAGGGCGCCCAGCGCGCCGCCCGCCAGGCTGAGGATGAACAGTGCCTTGAAGGGCAGGGTGCCCACGCCACTGACCAGCCGACGGCCGGCCCAACCCGACGACACCTGGCCCGGAAACAGCGCCACGGTGGACGTGATGTTGGCCGCCAGCGGCGACATGCCGGTCAGGATCAGGGCGGGCAGGGTGACGAAGGAGCCACCGCCCGCCAGGGCGTTTTGCAGTCCGGCCCACAGGCCGGCCACCAGAACAATCAACAGCATCGGTTCATCCGTGGGGGGAGGGAATCTCGGGTCAGGGGGCCGTCAGTGGCGGCCCCTGGCGGCGGGACCGCGAGCGTACGACATGCGCGGCCAGCGCGAAGCACAGCAGGCCCAAGACCCCGATCAGCGCTTCCAGATTCAGCATCGCCCGGGCGCCCCAGCGTTCGTAGCTGAGGCCGTCGATCCAGGTCACGTAGCCGATCGGGATGTTCGACAGCGAGGCCATCAGGTTGTACTTGGTGGCCGCCGCGCCGCGGCCGATCACCTCCAGCACCAGGGCCGAGAAGCCGGCGTAGGCCATGCCCACCGCGAAGTTGTAGGCGCTGCTGAGCACCACGAAGCTGGCCTCGGTGTGCGGCGCTTCGGCCATGGCCACCGCCAGCAGCACCTGCAGCGCGCCAAACAGGCAGTAGGCCCATTTGCGCTCCAGCCGGTCGCACACCCAGCCGCCGATCAGGCAGCCTGCCGCCGAGGCCACGCCGCCCAGTCCGCCGTTGACCAGGGCCACCGTGTTGGCGCTGGCCTGCCAGTCGCCGGCCATCACTGACCACAGGTTGGAGGCCGCGCCGCTGCCGATCGGCAGGAAACAGACCAGCAGGGCCAGCCCCCCGGCGCGCGAGGAGACCACCGACCACAGGTCGCCCCACAGGCCCCAGGCCACGCCCTTGAGCCGGGCCAGCCCGCTGGCGTGGCTGGCGCGCGCATCGTGCGGGGTCTTGGCCGGCTCGGCCAGCAGCAGCAGGGGCAGGCAGCTCAGGCCGCACAGCGCGGCCATCAGCCAGCCGGAGGCCAGCACCGAGACCTGCCAGTCCTGCACCAGCCACAGGGCCAGGCCACCGCCCAGCGCGCCGCCGCCCAGGTTGCCGGCCTGAAACCAGCCCGCGGCCCGGCCCTTCTCCTCGTCGGCGGTGCTGTGGGCCATCAGGCTGTCCACCGCCATGCCGGAGACGGTGCTGGTGACGTTGGTGATCAGCATCACCACGGTCAGCGCGCCCCAGTGCAGTGCGTCGCGCGAGAACCAGGCCATGCCCACCATGCCCAGCGCGGTCACCAGCGTCGAGGCCAGGTACCAGTGGCGCCGGGTCCAGCTCAGGTCCACCAGTGGGGCCCAGAAGAACTTCCAGGTGTTGGGCACATAGCTCAGCGCTATCAGCCCGGCGATGGCGGCGGCCGAGACGCCGGCCTGCTTCAGTTCATAGGCCAGGGCCACGCCCAGAAAGCCGCCCACCAGCCCGAAGGGCACGATCAGCACCATGAAGATCCAGGGCGGCGCCGAGGGCCGGACGGTCGGGGCGAGGGCGTCGGTCGGGGCGGTCGGCGTGGGCATGTCGCAAGGCGGTGGGCAGCGAAGCGGCGGATGGTAGCCCGCCCCGTAAAATCCAGCCTTTTTCCCTGCGCATCCGTGGCTTCCTCTTCGGCGCGTGCCGCCGCCCCCTCTTCGCCTGTGCCGCCGGCTGCCGCTGCGGGGCTGCTGGGCGGCTCCGCCTTCATCCGCCTGCTGGCGGCCTGGGGCGGGGCCGTGCCGGCGGCACAGGCGCGGGCGGCCTTTGGCGAGCGGCTGAGCGCCTGGTTCGACTGGACGGATGCGATCGCGCTGTCTTCGGCCCTGGGCGGGCCGGCCGCGCCGGTGCCGCCGGGGCTGTGGAGCCCGGCCGAACGCCTGGCCACCGAGGAGCGCGAGCTGGCCCGGGTGCGGCAGCAGCTGCTGGCCCATCTGCGCGGCGAGCCCGCCGGGCCGCGGCGCACGGGCGGCGCGGCCCGGGTGGCGGTCTCGCCGCGGGTTCAGGCCCGGCTGGCGGCCGAAGGAGCCGAGGATGAGGGCTTCGCACTCCACCGGCAGCGCTACCTGGCGGCGCAGAAGGCCATGGACAACGCCATCGGGTCGCTGCGCCAGCGGGTGCGGGACGCGGTGGCGGCCGCCTCGCCGGCGCTGGCCCATCTCGCCACGCTGGATGTGGTGATGGAAGACGTGGTGGGCGCGCAGGCGCGCAGCCTGCTGGCCCAGGTGCCCAGTCTGCTGGCGCAGCGCTACGAGCGCCTGCAGGCCGAGGCGGCCGACGACCTGAACCCGCGGTTCCAGCGCGAGCTCCAGCCCCTGCTGGAAGCCGAGCTGGCCTTCCGCCTGCAACCCGTGGAGGGCCTGCTGGACGCCTTGCGCCAGGCCACCACCTCCTGACTTGAACAAACCGATGAACCGATCGCTGCAACTGTTTGTCTTCCTCGCCGGTCTGGCGGGCATCGTCTGGGTGGGGGCCGGCTATGTGGGCGTCAACCCGCTGGCCCTGGCCGTCACCGTGCTGATCGCCGCGCTGTATGGCACCGGGGCGCTGGAGCTGCGTCGCTTCGCCCGCGAGACCGTGCTGCTGAGCCAGAGCGTGGCCGCGCTGACCGAGCCGCCGGCCACGCTGGCCGCCTGGCTGGAGGGCCTGCCGGCGGGCCTGCGCAACGCGGTGCGGCGCCGGGTGGAGGGGCTGTCGGCGCCCCTGCCCGGGCCGGCGCTGGCGCCTTATCTGTCGGGCCTGCTGGTGCTGCTGGGCATGCTGGGCACCTTCCTGGGCATGGTGCTGACCCTGCGGGGCACCGGTGCCATGCTGGAACTCTCCACCGACCTGACCGCCGTGCGCGATGCGCTGGTCACGCCGGTGAAGGGCCTGGGCCTGGCCTTTGGCACGTCGATCGCCGGCGTGGCCGGCTCGGCGGCGCTGGGCCTGCTGTCGGCCCTGGCGCGGCGTGAGCGCCTGGCGGCAGTGCAACAGCTCGACGCGGCCATCGCCCAGCCGCTGCGCGGCTTCTCGGCCGTGGCGCAGCGAGAAGAATCCCTGCGCCTGCTGCAGCAGCAGACGGCGCTGATGCCAGCGCTGGTGGACCGGCTGCAGGCCCTGGTGGAGGGGCTGGACCGCCGCTCGCAAGACACGCAGGACCGACTGCTGGCCGGGCAGGCCGAGTTCCACAGCCGGGCCGAGGCGGCCTACAGCGGCCTGGCCAGTTCGGTGGACCGGTCCTTGCAGCAGAGCCTGGACCGCGCGCTGCAGGAGAGCGCCCGCGCCACCAGCGCCACGCTGGCCCCGGTGGTGGAGCGCACGCTGGGCGGCATCGCCCAGCAGGCCCAGGCCCTGCAGCAGGCGCTGGCCGGCAGCGTGCAGCAGCAGCTGGTCCAACTGGGCCAGGGCTTCGAGGCCAGCCAGGCCCGCGTGGCCGAAGGCTGGCAGACCGCGCTGGCCGCGCAGACCCGGGCCCAGCAGGTCCAGGCCGAGGCCCTGGAGCAGGCGCTGCACGGTTTCAGCACCCAGTTCGAACAGCGCGCCGCCGGGCTGGTGAGTGCCTTGGCCGAACAGCAGCAGCACAGCCAGGCCGGGCAGCTGGCCCAGTGGCAGGCCCAGATGGACCAGGCCCGCGAGGCCCAGCAGGCCGCGGCCCAGCGTTTCGAGCAGCAGGCCGCTGCGCTGGTGGCGCGCCTGGCCCAGGCCCAGGCCGCGCAGCAGGCCGAGACCACCGCCCGCGACGCCGCCCACCTGGCCGAGATGCGCAGCGGCCTGCAGGGCCTGACCGAACGCCTGCAGGCGACCTGGGCCGAGGCCGGCCGCGAAGCCCTGACGCAGCAGCAGCGGGTGGGCCAGGCGCTGGAAACGGCCTCGGCCCGCTTCGAGCAGCACGCCGCCACGCTGGTGGCGGGCATCAGCCAGGCCCAGGCGGCGCTGGAGGCGGCGGCCGGCGAGCGCGACGCCGCGCGGCTGGCGGCCATCACCCAGGCGCTGGAGGGCGTGTCCGCCCAGCTGCGGCAGCACTGGGGCGAGGCCGGCGCGCAGGCCCTGGCCCAGCAGCAGCAGATCTGCGAGACCCTGGCCCGCACCGCCCAGCAGATCACCGCCCAGGCCGAGGCGCATGTCCAGAGCACCGTCAGCGAAGTCAGCCGCCTGGTGGACACCGCGGCCCAGGCCCCGCGTGCTGCCGCCGAGGTCATGGCCGAACTGCGCCAGCAGCTGTCGGCCAGCATGGCGCGCGACAACGCACAGCTTGACGAGCGGGCCCGCCTGCTGGCCACGTTGGACACCCTGCTGGGCGCGGTGACCCAGGCCGCCACCGAGCAGCGCGGCGCGATCGACGCGCTGGTGGCGTCGTCGGCCCAGACACTGGAGGCCGCCGTCACCCGTTTCAGTGAGACCCTGGCCGCCCAGGCCCAGCCGCTGGGCGAGGTGGCCGCGCAGCTCACCGATGGCGCCGTCGAAGTGGCCAGTCTGGGCGAGGCCTTTGGCCAGGCGGTGCAGCTGTTCAGCCAGTCCAGCCAGCAGTTGGGCACGCAGCTGGAACGCATCGAGACCGCGCTGGGCCAGTCGCTGGCCCGCAGCGACGAGCAACTGGCCTATTACGTGGCCCAGGCGCGCGAGGTGATCGACCTCAGCATCCTGTCGCAAAAGCAGATCCTGGACGACCTGCAGCGCATCGCCAGCCAGCACGGGGCGCCGGCCGAACGGGTTGAAGGAGGGGCCACCGCATGATGGGCGAAGCCCAGCACGGCGACGTGGCCGAGGCCGATCTGGAGGCCACTGCGCCGGTCTGGCCGGTGTTCGCCGACCTGATGTCCGGCCTGGTGGGCGCGCTGGTGCTGATCCTGCTGTGCGTGCTGGCCGCCCAGTTCGAGCTCAGCAGCCGGCTGGACCGCGAGGTGCAGCAGCGGCAGCTGGAAGCCCAGCGCCGCCAGGCCCTGGAACAGGCGCTGGCCGGCCCGCTGGCGGCCGGGCGGGTGACGCTGGACCACGGCCGCATCGGCATCCGTGGCAGCGTGCTGTTCGCCTTCAACTCGGCGGACCTGCAGCCCGAGGGCCGCCAGCTGCTCAAAAGTCTGGCCGCGCCGCTGGGCGCCTACCTGAAGGCGCGCGACGAGGTGCTGATGGTCAGCGGCTTCACCGACGACCGCACCGTGCGTAGCGGCGGCGGCAAGGCGGCGGCCAAGACCCCGGCCGAGCGCCCCTTTGCCGACAACTGGGAGCTCTCCGCCCAGCGGGCCCTGACCGTCACGCGCGCACTGATCGAGGAGGGCGTGCCGGCCGGCAACGTCTTCGCGGCGGCCTTCGGCTCGCAGCAGCCGGTGGCGTCCAATGCCGACGCCGAGGGGCGGGCCCGCAACCGCCGGGTCGAGATGGCCCCAATGCCCCGCCCGGCACGCAGCGGTGCACCCGCTTCCGCCCCCGCCCATGGCTGAGCCGGACCGCAGCGCCGACCCGCACATCTGGCTGGCCGCGCTGCAGGCCGCCGGGGCGGACCGTGTCGACCCTGTGCGCTGGGCTTATCTGCAGGCCCTGGCCCGGCGCCTGGCCACCCGGTCCGGCCGCGCCCGGCAGCTGCTGGAGCAGCGGCTGCAGCAGGGCGTGCAGGCGCTGCAGGCCGCCACGGCCGTGCCGGCGCCCACCGTGACGCCGCGTGACGCGGCGCACCCCCTGCAGGCCTTGCTGGCCCGCCTGGCCGACAGCGCGGGGTCGCCTCCCGGGGCCGCCACCCCGCGCGCCGACGCGGGCGCCGCGGCGGCCCGCCCGCCCGATGCCGCGGGGACGGTGCCGCCGCCGGGTGAGCTGAAGTCGGTGCGCCATTTCCGCCATGCCTGGAAGCGCCTGAACGCCGAGCAGCGGCTGGCGCAGTCGCGTGCGGCGCTGCCGCAGAACGCCGGGCCGCTCAACTCCCAGCACCTGGTGCACAAGGCGCTGCAGCAGATGCGCCAGCTCTCGCCGGCCTACTTCGAGCGCTTTGTGGCCCAGGTGGATGGGCTGCTGTGGCTGGAGCGGATGCTGGGCGAGGGCGGCACGCCGCCGGTCCCCCGCAAGGGCGGCAGCCGCTGAGGCCACGCCCCCCCGGCGCGCTCAGGCGCTGCGGGGCAGGGGCAGCGGGGGCAGGCGTTGCGCGGCCGCGGCCAGCACGGCGGACAGCAGCGCCATCGCCGTGCAGAAGATCACCAGCGCCTGGCTCAACCCCAGCCGGTCGGAGAGCGCGCCCATCGCCAGGATCGGCAGGATGGTGCCCAGGTAGCCGACGATCAGGTAAGACGACAGCAGGCCCGGGCGGGTGTCGGTGTTGGCCACCTTGTTGACCACCGACATGCCGGTGACGTTGGCCAGCCCGTGGCCGAAGGAGGTCACCAGCACGCTCAGCACGAACAGGCTCAGCGCGCCGGTGCGGGCCGTCAGGATCAGCAGCAGATTGCACAGGGCCAGCGTGGCCAGGCCGCCCACCGCGCAGGCCTTGGTGCTCAGGCGCCGCGCCATCAGCTGGAAGGCCGAGGACAGGAACAGGATCATCGCGATGGACAGCCCGCTGATGGCCGGGCCGTGCCAGGGCAGCAGCTCGCGCATGAAGCTGGGGGCCAGCGAGGCGTACAGGCTGAACATGCCAAAGGCGGTGAAGGCGCTCAAGCCCCCGATCCAGAAGTAGCGGCGCACGGCCGGGGCCGGCAGCATCACCCGGGGCAGCCAGTCGGCCGCCCGCATCGGCGGCAGGGCCGCACTGGTGGCCTGCGGGGCCGCCAGTGGCCGCAGGGCCAGCCAGGCCAGCCCCCCCAGCAGCAGTGACGGCAGGTAGGCGCTGTGCAGCGGGGCCGGCAGCCACTGGGCGATCACGCCGCCCACCAGCGGCCCCAGGCCGAAGCCCAGCGTCATCGCGAAGGTGGTGAGGGCGGCGGTGCGGCGGCCGTCACCGGGCTGGCCCAGCTGGGACAGGCCGATCGAGGCCGAGGTGGTGATCAGCCCCGAGGCCAGGCCGATGGCCAGGCGGCTGAGCACGAACGAGGCGGGGTTCCAGGCCACGGCGGACAGCAGCACGCCGGCGGTGACCAGCACCAGCGCCCCGCGCAGCACCGGCAGGTAGCCCACGCGGTGAGTCAACCGCGCCAGGAACAGCAGGCTGACCAGCACCCCGCCCATGTAGACCGTGAAGATGTGGGTGATGTCCCCGGCCTGCAGCTGCCAGCGGTCCTGGTAGAGCGGGTAGAGCGGGCTGGCCAGCGCCGTGCCCATCACACCGACACACATGGCAAAGCACACGCGGGCAAAGGGGGTCCAGGACAACATGGGGTGGGTCGGCAGACGTCGGCCCAGTGAAAGTGACCAACCCGTCATTTTATGAGCCCTGCCGGGCCCGGTGGCGGATGTGCACCAGGAAGGGAAAGCGTCGTCCTTCGGCCAGCGCGGCCTCGATGATCTGGGCCCGTGTGCGGGCCGTTTTGTCCGGGTCTGGGCGGCCGGCCGATCCAGAGCGGAAGGCGACCGCAGAAATTGACCTGCAACAGGCACGCTCCCCCCGGGGCATGCTCCACTGAACCCAGGAGGATGTCGTGATGAACCCGGTCCCAGAATCGCTGCACAGCCTGCCGGATTCCTTGCAGGCGGCGCTGGACGGCTATCCCGTGGAGGCCTTGTTGGCGGCGGGTTTGGACAAGCAGTCGGCCTGCCGCACCCTGAAGTGCTGGATCGACACGATCAGCCACGATCTGGAGGTCTTTCCGCCCGCCTCCAACGATGTGCTCGTCTGCATCAAGACCCAGATGGAAATGGCGCGGGAGGGGCTGGCCGAAGTGGTCGACCTGTGTGGCTGACGGGTGCCTGCCGCGCGGCCCGGGTCAGGCCAGGGTGCGTTGCAGCTGAGTCAGCAGCACGGCGTACAGCCGGGTGGCGTCGACCGGCTTGGTGAGGTAGTCGTCCATGCCCGCGGCCAGACAGCGTTGCTGGTCGTCCTCAAAGGCGTTGGCGGTCAGCGCGATGATGGGCAGGCGCAGGCCCCCCGCCATCGCGCGAAGGTGCCGGGTGGCCTCCAGCCCGCCCATGCGGGGCATCTGCATGTCCATCAGCACCAGATCGACGGGGGTGTGGGCCGCCTGCTCGATGGCGTCTTGTCCGTCGAGCGCCAGGGACGGCACCAGGCCGGCCTGGCGCAGCAAGGCAGCGCAGACCTCCGCGCTCACCGGATCGTCTTCCACCAGCAGCACCCGGGCCCCGGCATGCTGCTGCCGCAGCGCGAGCAGTTCCGCGCCGGGGGCGCGGGTCTGCGGTGGGTGGGGTGTCGGCCGGGTGGCCAGCGGCAACTGCAGGGTGAACCAGACCCGCGTGCCATGGCCCGGTGCGCTTTCCAGACCCATGTCGCCGCCCATCATGCGCACCAGCTGACGCGAGATGGCGAGTCCCAGGCCGGTGCCCCCGTGGCGGCGGGTGGTGGAGCTGTCGGCCTGCTCGAAGGGCTGGAACAGGCGCGGGCAGACCTCTGGCGCGATGCCCATGCCGCTGTCCGTCACGTCGCCCCTCAAGGACAGGAGCGCTGGATCGACCGGCGTGGCTTCCTGCAGGCTGACCCGCACGCTCCCCTGGTCGGTGAACTTGATGGCGTTGTCCACCAGGTTGAGCAGGATCTGCTTGAGGCGCAGGGCATCGCCGATGAGCGGGCGCTGGGCCAGGTCTGGCGCCAGGGCCACCTGCAGTGTCAGCCCCTTGGCCTGGGCGCGGTGGGCCGAGAGATGGCTGACGCTGTCCAGCACGCTGCCCAGCGTCAGGGGCTCCGCTGCAAGCACCATGCGCTCCGCCTCGATCTTCGACAGGTCCAGGATGTCGTTGATCAGTGAAAGGAGGTGCTGCGAGGCCTGCTCGATCTTGCTCAGGCGGTCGAGCAGCCGTGGTTCGCGCGTCTCTTCCAGAGCCAGGCTGCTCAACCCGATCACGCCGGCCAGCGGGGTGCGCAGCTCATGGCTCATGTTGGCCAGGAAGCGGCTCTTGGCGCGGTTGGCCGCCTCGGCGGCCGCCTTGGCGTCGGACAGGGCCGAGGTGCGTTCCTGCACCAGTTCTTCCAGGTGTTCGCGGTGCCGGCGCAGTTCTTCCTGGGCCTCGTGACGGGCGCTCACGTCCTGCACCATGCCCACCACCCGGGTGGGTTGGCCATGGGTGTCACGCTCGCAGACCCGGCCCCGGTCTTCCACCCACCGGTAGTTGCCGTTGCGGCAGCGCAGCCGGTACTCGGCCTCATAGCGCTGGCGCCGGCCTTCCAGGTGCTCGCGCAGCCGGGCCAGCACCCTCGGCGCATCCTCCGGGTGCACGTTGTCGGTCCAGGTGTCCAGCGTCGGGTGCATCTCATCCGGGCCATAGCCCAGGATGCGCTTGAGCTGCGGGCTGAAGAAGACTTCGCTGGTCAGGACGTTCCAGTCCCACAGCCCGTCGGAGGCTTCGTTGAGCGCGAACCAGAGCTGTTTTTCGCGTGTGTTGAGGTCGCCTTCGAGCGCCACGCGGCGGGAGATGTCCCGCGCCGCCGACAGAAAATACTCCTGGCCGGCCCAGTGGAAGGCACTGGTGCTCACCTCCACCGGCACCTCATGCCCCAGCGCGTGACGATGCCGCCCCACGAAGGTGTAGCGCCGGGACGTGCGGATCACCTCGGCGATCTCGCTCCACTGGGGGAGGCCGGTCACATCCATCTGCAGGCTCAGCACGCTGTGGTGCAGCACCTCTTGCGGCGTGAGCCCCAGGCCTTCCCAGGCGAGCCGGTTGCACCACAACACCTGGGAGGTTGCCGGGTCCAGCAGATAGACAGCGTCTGGCAGCTGCTCGAACAGCTGGTCGAGCGATGGGGTGGATCCCAGGGACGGCGGCGTCATGGGACCGATGGTAAGCCGAGTGCCGAGCGCCCCGGCCTGCGCCTTGTCACACCGCTCCCCCGCCCGTCGTCAGCGAGCCGTCTCGGCCTCAGTGCAGGAAGCCGTGCAGGGCCGCCGCCACCTGCTGCGGGGCCGTGACATGGGGCAGATGCCCATCGGCATCCAGCATCCGCAGTGTGGCCTGCGGCAGGGTGCGGGCCATGTACTCGGCCACCGGTTGGGGGACGAAGCTGTCACGGCTGGTTTGCAGCAGCTGCACCGGATGCTGGAGCCGGGGCAGCGCCTGCCGGTGGTCCGACTGCAGGATGGCGCACAGGATGGTGAGGGCGCGTTCGGGCGGGATCCTCTTCAGGGATTCGGCGAAGCGCTGGGCCAGGTCGGGCCGGTCTGCCTGGCCCATCGCCATCGGGGCGAAGGCATCGGCCCACTCGCGGTAGTTGGCCAGGGCGCTCTGGTAGACCCGACGGATGTCCTCCTCCTTGAACCCGCCCTGGTAGTCGCCATCATCCAGGTAGCGTGGCGAGGCCCCGATCAGGGTCAGGCGGCTGAAGCACTCGGGCACCTCCAGCGTGGCCAGCACCCCCACCATGGCGCCAAAGGAATGCCCCACCAGCACCGCGTCACGCAGGCCCAGGGCCCGTGCCAGGGCGGCCAGATCCTGGGCGAAACCATGCAGGTTGAGGTAATGGTGCTGGACGAAGAGGGCGGGATCGCAGTTGCCGCAGCCCGCCTGGTCGTAGGTGATCACCCGGTCGCGGGGGGCGAGCAACGGCAGCAGGCCGTCCCAGACGCTCTGGTCGGTGCCGAAGCCATGGACCAGCAGCAGCGTGCGTGCAGCGTCGGCAGGGCCGTGCGTGGTGACACGGTGCCGTGCCGCGGCGGAGGAGGTGGCGTTGCAGTCGACCATGTGCGCCATGCTAGGCAGGCGCGCGCGGCTTGCCGATCCGGGTCAGCCCGAACCCTCGCCAGCCCAGGGGATGACATCCCGCCAGGGCTGGCCGGTGGGCGTTGATCAGAGCGGGTTGGCCGTCATCCAGGCCAGCAGGGCCTGACGCTCGCTGTCACCGATCTTGAGCCCTTCGCGTGCCGCAGCGGCGGCGATGACGCCGCAGGTCGTCGTCACCAGGTCCTCGAAGCGGTGCGAATCCGAACCCGGCTGGAAGCCGTTGAAGAGCAGCGTGCGCAGCAGGGTGTTGCAGTGGACCCGGCTGACGGCCTTGCCCCGGGCCTGGGTGCCGTCGCGCATGCCCTTGGTGACGTCGGCCAGCTGAAAGTCGGCCGATGCGTCCAGCGTTTCCGACAGGGCTTCCAGCGTGGCGCGGTAGCGATCGGCATCCAGGATGGGCAGGTTGGCGGCTTCCAGCAGGGGCTCCACCACGGCGGCCAGTGGTGAGGGGGCGGTCTTGCCCGGAATGTCGTCCAGGGCGTGGCGTTCCGGGTCCAGGGCGTAGCCGGCCAGCTGCTCCCAGATGATCTTCACGCCCGGCGGGTGGATCGAATCCAGCAGCCGCTTCCAGGACCCCATGCCCGCCCAGTCATGGCCCAGGCCGGGGATGCCCGCCCGGGCCAGCTGGGCCAGCCGCACCACCGGGATGGGGCGGCTGGAGCGCGCCACTTCCTGGGCGATCAGGCTCTCCACCTGAGCCAGCAGCGCGGCCGCCGGCAGATGGGCCGGGGCCGGGGGCTGCGGCTCCAGATCCTGGGGCTCCTGCGGCGTCAGCCGCCGTGGATCCAGCAGCGCATTCATCTCCCGGTCGATGCGCAGCGGCGCGATGGGCAGGCTCTTGAGCAGCGCCAGGAAGGTGCCCTTGCCGGCCCAGTGGGTCAGGGGCAGCTCCGGCACCTGCAGCGCCAGGGCCTTGGTCAGGGCGGGGAGCGGCACCGGTTGATCGGCCTGATCGACCATGCGCCACACCACGGCCTCGGCCTGGGTCATCAGGCCCTCGGTGTCGGTGGTCCCCACCGGGGCCTCGTCGTCATGGAAGCCCAGCCCGTCGCGGATGAAGTCTTCCGGGTCCAGGATCAGGTCGGCCGAGGCATCGTAGGAGGCCGAGGTGGCCCCGGCGGCAAAGATGGTGGTCCGGCGGTCTTCCCGGCGCAGCTTGCGCAGCACCGGGGTGAAGTCGGCGTCCGCCGAGAACACGACGAACTCGTCGTAATGGGTGTTGGCCTGCAACACGTCGACGATGTCCAGCACCATGTGGATGTCGGTGCTGGTCTTGCCGGCCGTGGTCATGGGCGGGCAATCCACGATCTCGAAGCCGGCGCGGCTGAAGCCGATTCGGAAGCGCTTGTAGGGCTCCGGGTTCAGGTAGCAGCGGCGGACGAGCACGCGCCGGGACGTCTCGCTGTCCGATCCAGGGGGCAGGGGCACGCTGTCGATCAGCCAGGCCAGCCAGCGGGACGGGTTGCGGGCAAAGGCCTCGGCATAGGCGGGCCCCAGGCGCATCAGGCCTGAGAAGACGTTGTCGAAGTCGACGAAGAGAGCAGTGCGCATGGCGGTGGGCCGGGCGACAGCATCGGGCCCGGCAGATCCTTTGGGACCATTGTCGCTTTGGGCGGTGCAGAATCACCCGCACACTCACAAGCAAAACACCGCCACGGGAGGCAGGTCGTGTGCACAGCATTGCCATGGCCAACGTCCAATGCTTGTTGGATGCCTGCCCAGGGCGCGCAATGCGCTGTTGGCTTGCCACAATGAGATGAAGAATGTGGCGGCTCGGCGCCGGCCCGCCGGGTCTCATAGAACCTCGTTTCCCGAATGAACCAAGACCTCAAGAAGACCCTCTGGGCCGCGGCCGACAAGCTGCGTTCCAGCATGGACGCGGCCGAGTACAAGCACATCGTGCTCGGGCTCATCTTCCTCAAGTACATCTCCGACGCCTTCGACCAGCGGCAGCAAGAGCTCTACGCCGCTTTCGAGGACGAAGCCCACGAGCTCTACCTGCCCGACGCCGACGAGCGCGTCCTGGCCGCCGAGGAGCGCGACTTCTACACCATGGCCAACGTCTTCTGGGTGCCGGGCCCGGCCCGTTGGGAGACCATCCGCGCCAATGCCAAGCAACCCGACATCGGCACCCGCATCGACCTGGCGCTGGACGCCATCGAGGCGGACAACCCGC
The DNA here is from genome assembly GCF_020387415.1 of Ideonella benzenivorans. GTDB lineage: Bacteria > Pseudomonadota > Gammaproteobacteria > Burkholderiales > Burkholderiaceae_C > Ideonella > Ideonella benzenivorans. The sequence continues at coordinate 149,259 of NZ_JAGWCB010000001.1, forward strand.
GCCTCAAGGACATTCTGGACAAGCGCTTCGGCCGCGCCCAGTTGGAGCCCGGCAAGCTGGGCGAGCTGATCGACCTCATCTCCACCATCGGCTTTGCCGACACCGACGGCCACGCCGCCAAGGACCTGCTGGGCGAGGTGTACGAATACTTCCTCGGCCAGTTCGCCAATGCCGAGGGCAAGAAGGGCGGCCAGTTCTACACGCCCGCCAGCGTGGTCAAGGTGCTGGTGGAGGTGCTGGCCCCGCACAAGGGCAAGGTCTATGACCCCTGCTGTGGCAGCGGTGGCATGTTCGTGCAGAGCGAGAAGTTCATCGAAAGCCATGGCGGCCGGTTCGGCGATATCTCCATCTACGGCCAGGAAGCCAACCCCACCACCTGGCGCCTGGTGGCCATGAACCTGGCCATCCGCGGCATGGACTTCAACCTGGGCAGGGAGCCGGCCGACACCTTCCACCGCGACCAGCACCCCGACCTGCGCGCCGACTACGTGCTGGCCAACCCGCCCTTCAACATCAGCGACTGGGGCGGCGACCGCTTGATGGATGACCGCCGCTGGGTGTATGGCACCCCGCCCACGGGCAATGCCAACTACGCCTGGCTGCAGCACATCCTGCACCACCTGGGCCCGCGCGGCCAGGCCGGCGTGGTGCTGGCCAACGGCAGCATGTCGTCCCACCAGAACAGCGAGGGCGACATCCGCCGCGCCATGGTGGAGGCCGACGTGGTGGAGGTGATGGTGGCCCTGCCGCCGCAGCTCTTCTTCAACACGCAGATTCCGGCTTGCCTGTGGTTCCTGGCCAAGGACAAGCGCCAGAACGGCCGCGACCGGCGCGGCGAGGTGCTGTTCATCGACGCCCGCAAGCTGGGACGGCTGGAGACGCGCGTGAACCGCGTGTTCGACGACGAGGACGTGGAGCGCATTGCCAGCACCGTGCACCGCTGGCGCGAAGATGGTGAAGTGAGCGGCGAAGCGGGGGCGGACGAGCCCTATGCCGACGTGCCCGGCTTCTGCCGCGCCGTGACCCTGGCCGAGATTGCCGAGCACGGCCATGTGCTGACGCCGGGACGCTATGTGGGTGCCGAGGCGGCCGACGATGACGACGAGGCCTTCAACGCGAAGATGGAGCGGCTGACGGCGCAACTGGCGGAGCAGATGGCGAAGGGCGCGGAGTTGGATACGGTGATTCGGGAGAAGCTGGGGGAGCTGGGGTATGCAGTCTGAATGGATGCTGCGACCACTCTCTGAAGTCGCTCGGGAGATTACGGTTGGGTTTGTCGGCACGATGGCCGACCAATACGTAGACGAGGGAGTGCCATTCTTAAGGTCGTTGAACGTGCGGCCGCTGCAAATCGACACCAGCGATGTGAAGTACATATCGCGTGATTTCCATGACAGGTTGCGGAAATCCGCGCTGCGTCCGGGCGATGTGGTCATCGTGCGAACGGGAAAGCCGGGAACATGCGCCGTCATCCCAGAGACACTTCCTGAAGCAAACTGTTCTGACGTCGTCATCGTCCGTTGCGCGCAGCAGTTGCGACCTGCGTTCCTGTCTTACTGGGTGAACGCAATGGCGGCCTCGCACGTATCGGCGCATACGGTCGGCGCAGTTCAGCAGCACTTCAATGTGGCCTCGGCAAAGCTGCTCCGCTTGCCGGTTCCGCCGCTAGCTGTCCAAGACTCGGTTCTAGCTCCGCTGTTGGCCATAGACCAGCGAATCGACCTCCTGCGCCAAACCAACGCCACCCTCGAATCCATCGCCCAAGCCCTGTTCAAGAGCTGGTTCATCGACTTCGACCCGGTGCATGCCAAAGCCGAAGGCCGCGAGCCCGAGGGCATGGATGCGGCCACGGCAGCGCTGTTTCCGGCGGAGTTCGAGGAATCGGCGCTGGGGTTGATTCCGAAGGGGTGGAGTCCAGGGAAGCTCGAGGTGATTTGCTCTAACCCGAGAGCTCAGGCCAAGCCAGGCCAGATGCCACCTGAGACGCCTTACATCGGCCTAGAACACATGCCGCGCAAGAGCATCGCACTCGGCGATGCGGGTACCGCTGAAGGCCTCGGAAGCGGGAAGTTTTGGTTCGAGCGAAACGATGTGCTGTTCGGCAAGCTCAGGCCGTACTTTCACAAGGTTGGACTCGCTCCCGTCAGAGGAGTGTGTTCTACGGACATTCTTGTGCTGCGGCCAAGATCACCCGGATGGCTGGGCTTTTTGGCCATGCATGCATCTAGTGATGCGCTCATTTCGTACACGACCCAGCTTTCCAACGGCGCGCGGATGCCGCGAACAAGTTGGCACGACGTGGGGGGATTCGACGTGACTCTTCCGCCGCATACGGTTGCTTCGGCATTCGATGCAGCAGTGAAGCCAATGTTTGAGCGCATCCACGCAAACATCGAGTCAGCGCAATTGCTCGCCGGTCTTCGAGACACCCTTCTCCCTCGCCTCATCTCCGGCAAGCTCCGCCTGCCCGAGCAAGCCCCACTGGAGGACGCCCTGGCATGAGCAAAGCCCCCCTCGGCAAACTGGAGCGCATTTCGCTGCGCAAGGCCTGGGCCCATGAGGCCGGTGAGTTCACGCCCTGGCTGGCGCAGGCCGACAACCTGACCCTGCTGGCCGAAACCTTGGGCCTGGACGAGCTGGAGCTGGTGGGCACCGAGCACCCGGTGGGCGACTTCAAGGTGGACATCCTGTGCTCCGACAACGGCGGCAAGGTCATCATCGAGAACCAGCTGGAGAAGACCAACCACGCCCACCTGGGCCAGATCCTCACCTACGCCGCGGGCGTGGGCGCGCGCAGGGTCATCTGGCTGGCCGAGTCCTTCCGCACCGAGCATGTGGCGGCGCTGGAGTTCCTGAACCAGCACACCACCGACGAGCTGGACTTCTTCGCGGTGGAGATCGAACTCTGGCGCATCGGCGATTCGCCCATGGCGCCCAGCTTCAACGTGGTGGTCAAGCCCAATGACTGGGCCAAGACCGGCCAGCAGAACGCCAAGGCCGCCGCCACCATGACGCCCACCAAGCAGCGGCAGCTGGCCTTCTGGACCGGTTGGCAGGCCTGGCTGCAGGCCAAGGGCTCGACGCTGCGCACGCAAAAGCCGCTGCCCCAGCACTGGACCAATCTTGCGCTGGGCCGCGCCGGCGTGCACCTGGCCGCCACTGTGAACTCGCGCGAGAAGCGGGTGGGCATGGAGGTCTACATCGACCACGACAACTCCAAGGCCATGTTCAAGCAGCTGGAGGAGCAGAAGGCCGCCATCCAGGCCGAGCTGAACGCGACCCTGGACTGGCTGGAGCTGCCCGACGGCCATGCCTGCCGCATCATCCAGTACAGGCCGGATTCGCCGCTGGAAGACGAGGCCCAGTGGCCGGCCTATTTCGCCTGGCTGGAGGCGGCGGCGCAGGGCATGTCGGCGGTCTTCCGGCCGCGCATCAGGGCGCTGGCCTGACGACAAGCCCCGGTCGGCCGTTCATGTGCAGGAAGCGGCCGTTTTCTTGGCATGTTCACCCGAACGTGCATAGAAATTTGCAGTTTCTATTCACTTCATCGAACAATGATCGCCATGCCAAGCCTTGCACCGCTGGACCAACTCCGCCCCGAGCGCTTTGACACGCCGGCCATCCTGAAGCGGCTGGCCAGTGCCAGCCGGCAACTGGCCGAGCTCAAGGGCATGGCGGCCACCATTCCGAACCAGGGCATCCTGATCAACACGCTGGGCCTGCAGGAGGCTAAGGACAGCTCCGAGATTGAGAACATCGTCACCACGCACGATGACCTGTTCCGTGAGGAGTCCAACTCGGAGGCCGCCATCACGCTGGCCGCCAAGGAGGTGCTGCGCTACCGGCAGGCGCTGCGCGTGGGTTTCGATCTGGTGCAGGCCCAGGGGCTGCTGACGGTGAACCACATCATCAGCATCCAGCGCGAGCTGGAGCGCAACCAGGCCGGGCTGCGCAAGTTGCCCGGCACCGCCTTGAAGGATGGGGGCGGTCGCACCGTCTACACACCACCGCAGGAGCCCGCCGAGATCGAGCGGCTGATGGGCGATCTGGAGCGGTTCATCAACGATCCCGGCCTGTTTGCGGCGGACCCGCTGATCAAGATGGCCTTGATCCACCATCAGTTCGAGAGCATCCACCCCTTCTACGACGGCAATGGCCGCACGGGCCGCATCGTCAACGTGCTTTACCTGGTGAAGGAGGGCCTGCTGGACATTCCGGTGCTGTACCTGAGCCAGCACATCGTGCGCACCAAGGCGCGCTACTACGAGCTGCTGCAGAGGGTGCGCGACCAGGACCACTGGGAGGACTGGGTGCTTTACATGCTGGAGGGGGTGGAGGCCACCGCACGGCAGACGATGCGCACCATCGCCGCCATCCGCGAGGTGCTGCTGGATTACAAGCACCGCATCCGCGCCGACCATCGCTTCTACAGCCAGGACCTGATCAACAACCTGTTCATGCACCCGTACACCAAGATCGAGTTCCTGCAGCGCGATCTGGGCGTCTCCCGGGTGACGGCCACCAAGTACCTGGACACATTGGCGGCAGCCGGCTTCGTCCGCAAGCTGAAGATCGGACGCGGCAACTACTACATCAACGAGGCCCTGCACCGCATCCTGGTGGCCGGGCCCCAGGAGCCGGGCGCATGACCGAAGCCGACGTTGAGAACGCCATGCTGGAATGGCTGGCGGCCCTGGGCTGGGAGGTGGCCCACGGCCCGGACATCTCGCCCCCGGACGCCAAGACCCCAGGCACCGAGCGCGACAGCTACCGCGAGGTGCTGCTCAAGCACCGGCTGCGTGATGCCATTCGGCGGCTGAACCCGCACATTCCGGCCGGCGCGCAGGACGAGGCCGCGCGCATGGTGCAAAGCTCCAACCTGCCGGGCCAGGTGCAGGCCAACCGGGCCATGCACCGCTGGCTGGTGGAAGGGGTGCCGGTGCAGTACCAGAAAGACGGCGAGACCCGCGGCGACCGGGTGAAGCTGGTGGACTGGAGCAAGCCGGCAGGCAACGACTGGCTGGCGGTCAACCAGTTCAGCATCCAGGGCCCCAAGCAGACGCGCCGGCCGGATGTGGTGCTGTTCCTGAACGGCTTGCCGGTGGTGGTGCTGGAGCTGAAGAACCCCGGCGACGAGAACGCCGACCTGTGGGCGGCCTTCAACCAGCTGCAAGCCTACAAGGAGGATGTGCCCGATTTGTTCATCGCCAACGAGCTGCTGGTGATCAGCGATGGCATCGAGGCGCGGGTGGGCTCGCTGACGGCCGACCGGGAGCGCTTCATGGCCTGGCGCACCATCGACGGGGTGACGGTGGACCCGCTGGGCGGCATGCGCGAGCTGGAGACGCTGGTGCACGGCCTGTTCCCGCGCGAACTGCTGCTGGACTACCTGCGGCACTTCATCCTCTTCGAGGACGAAGGCCGGCTGGTCAAGAAGGTGGCCGGTTACCACCAGTTCCATGCGGTGCGCGCGGTGGTGGAGAGTGTGCTCGTCGCGTCCAGCCCGAAGGCCGAGGCCGCACGGCGCGGCAAGGGCGGGGTGGTGTGGCACACGCAGGGCGCCGGCAAGAGCATCGAGATGACCTGCCTCGCAGCCAAGCTGATGCAGCATCCGCAGATGGGCAACCCGACCCTGGTGGTGGTGACCGACCGCAACGACCTGGACAACCAGCTGTTCGGCGTGTTCGCGGGGGCCACCGAGCTGCTGCGCGAAACCCCGGTGCAGGCCGACACCCGGCCCAAGCTGCGCGAATTGCTGGCCCACCGTCCCTCGGGCGGCATCATCTTCACCACCATCCAGAAGTTCACGCCGGGCGAGGACGAGGACAGCTTTCCGGTGCTTTCCGATCGGCACAACATCGTCGTCATCTGCGACGAGGCCCACCGCAGCCAGTACGGCTTCCAGGCCAGCATGCCCAAGCTGCACAAGCAGATGCAGGCCGCCCGGCAGGAGGCAGCGGCCAACGAACCCTTGCTGCTGCAAGCCGCCGAACCGGCGGCGGAGTACAAGGGCGTGCGCAACGTGCGCTACGGCTACGCGCAGCATCTGCGCGATGGCCTGCCCAACGCCACCTTCGTGGCCTTCACCGGCACGCCGGTGTCGCTGGAAGACCGGGACACCCGCGCGGTGTTCGGCGACTACGTCCACATCTACGACGTCGAGCAGGCGGTGAAGGATGGCGCCACCGTGCCCATCTACTACGAGAGCCGCCTGGCCCGCCTGGAGCTGCAGGAGGTCGAGGCCCCGTTGCTGGACGACGAGGTGGAGGAACTGACCGAGGACGAAGAGGACGACACTGCCAAGGCGGCCCAACTGCGCCGTTGGGCCGCGCTGGAAAAGCTGGTGGGCGCACCGCCGCGCATCCAGAAAGTGGCGGCCGACCTGGTGGAGCACTTCGAGAACCGTCTGGCCAGCCTGGACGGCAAGGCCATGGTGGTGGCCATGAGCCGGGAGATCTGCGTTCACCTGTACGACGCCATCGTCGCGCTGCGTCCCGGCTGGCACGACCCGGACCCGGAGAAGGGCGTGGTCAAGATCATCATGACCGGCTCGGCCTCGGACAAGGCGCTGCTCAAGCCCCACATCTACAGCAAGGACACCAAGAAGCGCCTGGAGCGCCGCTACAAGGACCCGGCCGACCCGTTTAAGTTGGTCATCGTGCGCGACATGTGGCTGACCGGCTTTGATGCCCCGTGCATGCACACCCTGTACGTGGACAAGCCGATGAAGGGCCACAACCTGATGCAGGCCATCGCGCGGGTGAACCGGGTGTTCAAGGACAAGCCCGGCGGCTTGGTGGTGGACTACATTGGCATCGCCAACGAACTGAAGGCCGCGCTGAAGGACTACACCCAGGCCAAGGGCCGGGGCAAACCCACCATCGCCGCCGAGGACGCTCTGGCCGTGCTGCAGGAGAAGATGGACGTGCTGCACGACATGCTGCACGGCTTCGACTACGCCGAGTTCAGAACCCGTGGGTTTCAGTTGCTGGCGCCCGTCATGGACCACATCCTGGGCTTGGACGACGGCAAGAAGCGCTTTGCCGACACGGTGCTGTCGGCCAGCAAGGCCTTTGCCCTGTGCTGCACCCTGGACGAGGCTCTGAAGCACCGGGACGAGCTGGCCTTTCTCCAGGCTGTGAAGGCGGCGCTGAGCAAGTTCGGCAGTTCCGGCAAAAGGCTCAGCGACGAGCAGAAGGAACACGCGCTGCGCCAGATCATGAGCAAGGCCGTGGTCAGCGCCGAGGTCATCGACATCTTCAAGGCCGCGGGGCTGAACCGCCCGGACATCGGCATCCTGTCCGACGAGTTCCTGGAAGACGTGCGCCACATGAAGGAGCGCAACCTGGCGGTGGAGCTGCTGGAGCGCCTGCTCAAGGACGACATCCAGTCGCGCTTCAAGACCAATGTGGTGCAGCAGGCCAAGTTCTCGGAGCTGCTGCAGCTGAGCCTGCAGCGCTACCGTGCCCGTGCCATCGAGACGGCCCAGGTCATCGAAGAGCTGATTGCGATGGCCAAGAAGTTCCAGGAGGCCGCGCTGCGCGGCGAACGCCTGGGCCTGAACTCGGACGAAGTGGCCTTCTACGACGCGCTGGCGGCCAACGAAGCGGCGGTGCGGGAACTGGGGGACGACACCCTCAAGAAGATCGCCGTGGAACTGACCCAGCAGTTGCGCGCGTCGGTGACCGTGGACTGGGCCGTGCGCGACAGCGTGCGCGCCGCCCTGCGGGTGAAGGTGCGGGTGCTGCTCAAGCGCTACAAATACCCGCCGGACCGGCAGGAAGAGGCCACGGAAACCGTGCTGAAGCAGGCCGAGACGCTGTCTGCGAGCTGGGCCTGAGGCGATCCCTCGGGCCCCAAAAGCACAGGGCCCGCACATGGCGGGCCCTGGAAAAGATTGGTGCCGGTGAAAGGAGTCGAACCCTCGACCTTCGCATTACGAATGCGCTGCTCTACCAACTGAGCTACACCGGCGTCGCAGCTTGCGGTGACGACACTGCAGCGCTTGCGAGCCCGCGATGATAGCGGGAAATCTCGGGTCTGTGAAGTCACCTGCGGCTGCGCAGGACGCTTCGAGAATGGCGCACAACACACACAGACCTGGAGACACTTCATGACCGATGCCGCCCGCCCTGGCGCATTCCCTACCCAGACGCCGATGCCCGAGGGCGTGTCGTGGTCGCGCCCGCTGCAAGGCCTGCGGGTGGTCGAGTTCGAGGGCCTGGGCCCCGGGCCTCTGGCCGGGCGGATGCTGGCCGACCTGGGCGCCGAGGTGCGGGTGCTGGCCCGGCCTGGCGGGGGTGGCGTGGCCGCGCAGTTGGGGGGCAGCGGCGATTCGCCGCTGCGGCGTGGCAAGCAGGTGCTGGCAGTGGACCTGAAGACGCCGCAGGGGCATGCCCAGGCGCTGGAGGAGATCGCCCAGGCCGAGGCCCTGATCGAAGGCAACCGGCCCGGGGTGATGGAGCGGCTGGGCCTGGGGCCGGCCGACTGTGCCGCGCGCAACCCGCGGCTGGTCTATGGGCGCATGACCGGCTGGGGGCAGGCGGGGCCGCTGGCGCCGGTGGCGGGCCATGATCTGAACTACGTTGCGCTGACGGGCCTGCTGGGGCTGGGTCTGGCCCCGGGTCAGCGGCCGCAGCTGCCGCCCACCTTGCTGGGGGACGCCCCGGGGGCGTTGGGGCTGGCCTTTGGCATCGTCAGCGCGGTGCTGGCGGCGCGGGCCACGGGGCAGGGCCGGGTGGTGGACGCTGCGATCGTCGACATCGTGGCCATGCTGGGCGGTCTGGTGCACTGGATCCGTGGCAACGGGCAGCTGGACGGGCCGGGGCCCAGCCCGTTCCACGACTCGCCGTTCTACGACAGCTACCGCTGTGCCGATGGTGGCTGGATCACGCTGGGGGCCCTGGAGCCGCAGTTCTATGCGCTGCTGCTGCGCACGCTGGGGCTGGACGATGTGGACGTCGCCGCCCAGCACGACACCACGGCCTGGCCAGCGCTGAAGGCTCGTTTCACCGCCTGTTCGCCCGCCAGCCCCGTGCGCACTGGGTGGCGCTGCTGGAGGGCACGGACGTCTGCTTTGCCCCGGTGCTGTCGCTGGACGAGGCCGCCGCGCATCCGCACCTGCGGGCCCGTGGCGTGTATCGACGGGATGCCGCCGGGCGGCTGGACGCGGCCCCGGCACCGCGCTTTGCGCCGCTGGTGCGCGGGGCTGGTGACGGCACTGACGGAGAGGCCGGGCGCCACCGCAGCGTCAAGCCCTGAGGACCGGAACTGGGCGGTTCAGCGCCGCTTGTTCCGCCGCTTGGGCAGGGCAGGGGCATGCCACCATCACAGAACGTGAAATAAGTCCGCTGGATGTTCCGGTGGGCGCTGCCCTTCGACCAGGATCTGGCCATGGCTCTGCTGACCGAACCGCTGCAGTTTGTCGTCCCCGTTGCCTCTGCCGCACCGGCGCCCGCCGCACCGGTGAGCGGCTTTCTGCGGGCCTGGCAGGCCCAGCGGCAGGTCTTTGACGCCCTGCTGGGGCTGCAGGCCCCGCTGGAGCAGGCGGCGGCCCGTCTGGCCAACTGCCTGGGGGCGGGGGGCAAGCTGCTGTGGTGTGGGCAGGGCGGCTCGGAAGCCACGGCGCACCGGCTGGCGGCCTTGATGAGCGGGCTGGCGCAAGGCGATGGCCGCCCGTTGGCGGCGCTGGCCTTGTCCGGGGAGGACACCAGCCGCCTGGCGCGGCAGGTGCAGGCCCTGGGGCGGCCGGGGGATGCGCTGGTGCTGCTGTCGGCCGGCGCGCCGCCGGCGGCGCTGCTTGACACGGTGCGGGCGGCCGCCGACACCGCGATGATGGTGGTGGCCGTGCTGGGGCCGGCGTCCGAGGAACTGGCCGAGGAATGCCACCTGGCGCTGTGCCTGCCGGAGGCGGCCCGCGCACGGCGCGAGGAGGCCGAGCTGTTCCTCGGTCACTGCCTCTGCGAGCTGGTGCGCGAGCAACTGGCCGGCGCCTGAGCGGCGGCCGGCCGGGGGCAGGGGCTCAGCCCTGCTTGGCTTCCAGGTGGTAGCGGGTGACCTGCTCGACCTCGTTCTTCGAGCCCAGGACCACGCTGACGCGCTGGTGCAGCTTCTCGGGCTGCACGTCCAGGATGCGCTGGTAGCCATTGGTGGCGGCGCCACCGGCCTGTTCGACCAGGAAGCTCATCGGATTGGCTTCATAGAGCAGGCGCAGCTTGCCCGGCTTCTCTGGTTCGCGCTTGTCCCAGGGGTACATGAAGATGCCGCCACGGGTCAGGATGCGGTGCACGTCGGTCACCATCGAGGCGACCCAGCGCATGTTGAAGTCCTTGCCGCGCGGGCCTTCCTTGCCGGCCAGACATTCGTCGATGTAGCGCTTGACCGGGGCATCCCAGTGGCGCATGTTGGACATGTTGATCGCGAATTCCTTGGTGTCGGCCGGGATCTGCACGTTCTCGGCGGTCAGCACCCAGGAGCCGGTTTCGCGGTCCAGCGTGAACATCGCCACGCCGTCGCCCACCGTCAGCACCAGCATCGACTGCGGGCCGTACAGGCAGTAGCCCGCGGCCACCTGCTGGTGGCCCGGCTGCAGGAAGTCGGCTTCGCTGACGGGCTCGATGGCGTCGGGGTCGTCGTTGGGCTTCTTCAGCACCGAGAAGATGGTGCCGATCGAGACGTTGACCTCGATGTTGGACGAGCCGTCCAGCGGATCGAACAGCAGCAGGTATTCACCGGCCGGGTAGCGGTTGGGCACGGTGTGGATGGTGTCCATTTCCTCGGACGCCATGGCCGCCAGGTGGCCGCCCCATTCGTTGGCTTCGATCAGCACTTCGTTGGAGATGATGTCGAGCTTCTTCTGCACCTCGCCCTGCACGTTCTCGGTGCCGGCGGTGCCCATCACCTCGCCCAGCGCGCCCTTGTTGACCGCGATGGCGATGCGCTTGCAGGCGCGGGCCACCACCTCGATCAGCAGGCGCAGCTGGCCCGGGATGTGGCCGTGCAGCCGCTGCTGCTCGACCAGGTACTGCGTGAGACTGACACGCTTGTTCATCAGATTCCTCCTGGGATCGGTTCAGTCCGCCAGCGCACGCTCGATGATTTCGCGCGTGTCGCTGGAAAGATCGGTTTTGGCGGCCACGCGGGCGATGGCTTCGCGCGCCGCGCTGCGGTAGGGCTCGGCCAGATTGCGCCAGCGGTCCAGCGACCGGGCGAAGCGCGAGGCCAGCTGCGGGTTGGCCGTGTCCAGCTCGATGACCTTGTCGGCCCACAGCACGTAGCCGGCGGCATCGGTGCGGTGGAAGGCGGCCGGGTTCGAGTTGGACAGCGCGAACAGCAGCGCGCGGGCGCGGTTCGGGTTGGCCAGCGTGAAGTCCGGGTGCTTGAGCAGGGCCTTCACCTGGGCGAAGGTCTGGCCGTTCTTCTCCGGCGCGCGGGCCTGCAGCATGAACCACTTGTCCAGCACCAGCGGTTCGTGCTTGAACAGCGCGTGGAAGCGCGCCAGCGCCGGCTGGGCCAGCTCGGCGTGGGCGCCCACCAGGGCTTCCAGCGCGCCCAGGCGGTCGGTCATGTTGCCGGCATCCTTGAAGCGCTGGTAGGCCTTGCCCGGCCAGGTCATGTCTTGCGTGGCCACGGCCTCGCGCACCAGCATGGCCAGCGCGTGGTTGGCCAGGGCGCGGCGGCCGCTCTGCTCGGCGTCGGGGCGGTAGCCTTCGGCCACCTGGTGGGCTTCCCAGGCCCAGGCCCAGTCGGCGCTCAGCGCGGAGGCCAGCTGGTCGATCATCGCTTCGCGGACCGCATGCAGGCGCTGCGGGTCCACGTCGGTGACCTGCTCGGCCACGTAGATCTCCGAGGGCAGGGACAGCGCCAGTTCCTTGAAGGCCGGGTCCAACGCGGGGTCGCGCAGCACGGCGCGCATGGCGTCGATGAAGGCGGCGTCCAGCACCACCGCGTCCTGGTGGCCCAGGCCGGCGATGATGCGGCTGAGCGCCAGGCGCTGGCCGGCTTCCCAGCGGTTGAAGGCGTCCGGGTCGTGGGCCAGCAGCACCAGCAGATCGGCGTCGGTGAGGCCGTCGTCCAGCAGCACCGGGGCCGAGAAGTTGCGCAGCAGCGAGGGCACGACCTCGGCCTGAATGCCGGTGAAGGTGAAGCGCTGCTCGGCCTCGGTCAGCACCAGCACGCGCTCGGTGCCCTGGGGCGCATCTTCGCCGGCCAGTTGCAGCGGCAGGGCCTGACCCGCGCGGGTCAGCAGGCCCAGCGCCACCGGGATCAGCTGCGGCTGCTTGCCGCTCTGGCCCGGGGTGTCGGGCAGCTGCTGGCGCAGCGTCAGGGTGTAGGTGGCCGCTTCGGCGTTCCACTCACCGCGGGCGCTCAGGCGCGGCGTGCCGGCCTGGGCATACCAGCGCTTGAAGACATCCAGGTGCTGGGCCAGGGCGCTGGCGGGGTTGGCGTCGGCGATGGCCTGGGCGAAGTCGTCGCAGGTCACGGCGTGGCCGTCATGGCGCTCGAAGTACAGCGACATGCCGGCGGCAAAGCCTTTGCGGCCCACCAGCGTGTGCATCATCCGCACCACCTCGGCGCCCTTTTCGTAGACGGTGGCAGTGTAGAAGTTGTCGATGGCCTGGTAGGCGTCCGGGCGCACCGGGTGGGCCATCGGGCCCGCATCCTCGGGGAACTGGCGCTCGCGCAGCGTGCGCACGTCGCCGATGCGGCGCACCGCGCGGGCCGAGGCGCTGCCGGCCATGTCCATGCTGAATTCCTGGTCGCGGAAGACGGTCAGGCCTTCCTTCAGGCTCAGCTGGAACCAGTCGCGGCAGGTGACGCGGTCGCCGGTCCAGTTGTGGAAGTACTCGTGGCCGACCACGCTCTCGATGCCGTCGAAGTCGGTGTCGGTGGCGGTGGCGGGGCTGGCCAGCACGTACTTGGTGTTGAACAGGTTCAGGCCCTTGTTCTCCATCGCGCCCATGTTGAAGTCGGGCACCGCGACGATCATGAAGCGTTCCAGGTCCAGGGCCAGCTTGAAGCGGGCCTCGTCCCAGATGATCGACGCGATCAGCGAGTTCATCGCATGCTCGGTCTTGTCCAGGTCACCGCGGGTGACGTAGACCTGCAGAAGATGCTCCTTGCCCGAGCGGCTGCGCACCCATTGCTCGCGCGCCACCAGGTCGGCCGCGACGATGGCGAACAGGTAGCTGGGCTTGGGGAAGGGGTCGTGCCACTTGGCGAAGTGCTTGCCACCGTCCAGCGTGCCTTGCTCCACCAGGTTGCCGTTCGAGAGCAGCACCGGGTGCTTCTTCTTGTCGCCGCGCAGCGTGACGGTGTAGACCGCCATCACGTCCGGCCGGTCCAGGAAGTAGGTGATGCGGCGGAAGCCCTCGGCCTCGCACTGGGTGAACAGGCCCGAGCCGGAGGCGTAGAGGCCGCTCAGCTGGGTGTTCTTCTCCGGGGCGATGGTGTTGCGGATCTCCAGCGTGAAGGCATCGGCCGCCGGGGCGTCGATGACCAACTGGCCGTCTTCATGGCGGAACGAGACGCTCTGGCCATCCACCAGCACGCGCAGCAGGTTCAGGTCCTCGCCGTGCAGGCGCAGCGGCTGCACGGGCAGGGCGCTGTTGCGCTCGATGGCGAGCTTGCTGGAGACGATGGTCTTGGCCGCGTCCAGGTCGAAGGTCAGGTCCGCGGTGCGGATCCAGTAGGCCGGGGCGAGGTAGTCTTCCCGGCGCACCAGGGGGGTGGTGCCTTCACGCATGATGGTGGATGTCCTTGGGTAGATGGAGGGGGGCTCAGAGGCCTTGCTTCAGGCTGGCGGCGATGAAGGCATCGAGGTCGCCGTCCAGCACCTTCTGGGTGTTGGAGGTCTCGACGTTGGTGCGCAGGTCCTTGATGCGGCTCTGGTCCAGCACGTAGGAGCGGATCTGGTGGCCCCAGCCGACGTCGGTCTTGGTGTCTTCCAGCTTCTGCTGTTCTTCCATGCGCTTGCGCATCTCGTGGTCGTACAGGCGCGAGCGCAGGCGCTTCCAGGCCACGTCGCGGTTGCTGTGCTGCGAACGGCCGTCCTGGCACTGCACCACGATGCCGGTCGGGATGTGCGTCAGGCGCACGGCCGAGTCGGTCTTGTTGATGTGCTGACCGCCCGCGCCGCTGGCACGGAAGGTGTCGGTGCGCACGTCGGCGGGGTTGATGTCGATCTCGATCGAGTCATCGACCTCGGGGTAGACGAACAGCGAGGCAAACGAGGTGTGGCGGCCGCCGGCCGAGTCGAACGGGCTCTTGCGCACCAGGCGGTGCACGCCGGTCTCGGTGCGCAGGTGGCCGAAGGCGTATTCGCCCTCCACCTTGATGGTGGCGCTCTTGATGCCGGCCACGTCGCCGGGGGTTTCGTCTTCCAGCGTGGCCTTGAAGCCCTTGCGTTCGCAGTACTTCAGGTACTGGCGCAGCAGCATGCCGGCCCAGTCACAGGCCTCGGTGCCGCCGGCACCTGCCTGGATGTCGATGAAGCAGTTGCTCGGGTCCGCGGGGTTGCTGAACATGCGGCGGAATTCCAGCCGCTCGACGATCTCGCGCAGCTTGCCCGCGTCGGCCTCGATGGCCTCCAGCCCGGCCTCGTCACCTTCCTCCTTGGACATTTCGAACAGCTCGGTGTTGTCCGAGAGGTTCGTGGTCAGGTGGTCGATGGTGCCGACGACTTCGTCGAGCTGCTTCTTTTCCTTGCCCAGCTCCTGCGCCCGCTTGGGGTCGTTCCAGATGTCCGGGTTCTCGAGGGTGGCGTTGACCTCGTTCAGCCGCAGTGCTTTGCGGTCGTAGTCAAAGATACCCCCGTAGGTCGAGCGTGCGCTGGGTCAGATCGGCCAGCGAGGTGCCAATGGCATTGATGCGTTCGACGTCCATGGTGTGTGTCCTTGTTGCCTGGTGTTCAAACGGGTGATTTTCGCTCAAGACGGGCCGGGGTGCCGCGCTGCCGGGGGGCGGTGCTTGGGGGGAATCCGGGCCGGCCCGGCTGTGCGGCGGTGCGGCTTGCCGCCACAATCGGCGCCATGCGCCCCGCCGGGCGCCTTCAGCGGGCAGGATGTGACAGGCAGCAGCAAGTGACAGGCAGGGAGGTTCAGGCAGTCCCGTCGGGGGCGGCGCACCCGTCGCCATCGGATTTGGTGGCCCGCCAGCGTGCGCACTGGCGGGGCGTGCGTCGCTGGACGGCCGGGTTGCTGGCCTGCTGGATCCTGTCGAGCTTCGGGATGCCGTACTGGGCCCGCAGCCTGGACCTGTCCCTGGGCGGTTCGCCCTTCAGCTTCTGGTGGGCGGCCCAGGGGGCGATGCTGCTCGACCTGGTGCTGGTGGTGCTGTACGCCTGGGTCATGCACCGGCTGGACCGGCGCCTGGACCTGGGCGACGGGGTCTGAGCCGGACGTGCGATCGATGCGCCACCGCCTGCCGACCCGCCCGCTGGTGGCCCTCGCCTGGCGCCACCGCCTGCACTGGCTGTACCTGGGCTACACCCTCTGTTTCCTGGGTTTCCTGTTCGGCATGGGGGTGCTGGAGCGCTGGGGCCTGCCGCGCCAGTACATCGGCTTCATCTTCCTGGCGGCGCCGTTGGTGATCTACGCGATCATCGGTGTGCTGGCCCGCACGACGGACCCGGCCGAGTACTACGTGGCCGGCCGGCGCGTGCCCGCCTTCTACAACGGCATGGCCACGGGGGCCGACTGGCTGAGCGCGGCGTCGTTCATCGGCCTGGCGGGCACGCTGTACCTGAGCGGCTATGGCGGTCTGGCCTTCGTGATGGGCTGGACCGGCGGCTTTGTGCTGGTGGCGCTGCTGCTGGCGCCGTACCTGCGCAAGTTCGGCCAGTTCACCATCCCGGACTTCCTGGGGGCGCGCTACGAGGGCCAGCTGCCGCGGCTGATCGGGCTGGTGGCCACCATCCTCTGTTCGTTCGTCTACGTGGTGGCCCAGTTGTACGGCGTGGGCCTGATCACCACCCGGCTGACCAGCATCGCCTCGTTCGAGATCGGCATCTTCCTCGGCCTGGGCGGCGTGCTGGTCTGTTCGTTCCTGGGCGGCATGCGGGCCATCACCTGGACCCAGGTGGCCCAGTACATCGTGCTGATCGTGGCCTACCTGGTGCCGGTGATGTGGCTGAGCGCCAACCAGACGGGGGTGCCGCTGCCACAGTGGGTCTACGGGCAGCAGCTGCAGGCCGTGGGCCAGGCCGAGATCCGCCTGAAGGCCGATCCGCGCGAGCAGGAGGTGATCCGGCTGCTGCGCGACCAGGCCCGTGGGCTGGACGAGAAAATGGCCCACCCGGAGGCCGCCCTGCAGGCCGACCGCGACGCGGCCTGGCAACAGGTGGAGGCCCTCAAGCGCGAGAACGCGCCGCTGTACGAGATCCAGGCCGCCGAGCGCACCCTGGCCCGGCTGCCTGCCTCGGCCGAGGTGGCGGTCGCGGCCTGGCGCCAGGCGCGCGATGATCTGCTGGCCCGGGCCCGGCCGCTGGCGGGCATGCCCGACCATGACCAGCAGTTCGACGGTCGTCCCGACGGCACGGCCGAGGAACGGGGCCGCTACGACACCTCGCGCCGCAATTTCCTGGCCCTGGTGTTCTGCCTGATGGTCGGCACGGCCGGGCTGCCACACATCCTGATGCGCTACTACACCACCCCGTCCGTGCGCGAGGCGCGGGCCTCGGTGGGCTGGTCGCTGCTGTTCATCGTGCTGCTCTACATGACGGCGCCGGCCCTGGCGGTGCTGGTCAAGTACGAGATCTTCAACCACCTGGTGGGCCAGCGCTTCGAGGCGCTGCCGGAATGGATCGCCACCTGGAACCGGGTGGACCCCAGCCTGCTGTCGGTCAGCGATGTGAACCATGACGGCGTGCTGCAGCTGGGGGAGCTGCGGATCGGCAGCGACATCCTGGTGCTGGCCATGCCGGAGATTGCCGGACTGCCCTACGTCATCACCGGCCTGGTGGCCGCCGGCGGGCTGGCGGCCGCGCTCTCCACCGCCGATGGCCTGCTGCTGACCATCTCCAACGCGCTCTCGCACGACTTCTATTTCCGCATGGTGTCACCGCGGGCCATCAGCTCGCGCCGGGTGATGCTCTCCAAGCTGCTGCTGCTGCTGGTGGCGCTGGGCGCCGCCTGGGTCGCCTCGCAGAAGCCGGCCAACATCCTGTTCCTGGTGTCGGCGGCGTTTTCACTGGCGGCCTCGGCCTTCTTCCCGGCGCTGGTGCTGGGGGTGTTCTGGCAGCGAGCCAACCGCTGGGGGGCGGTGGCCGGCATGCTGGCCGGACTGGGGGTGACGTTCTGGTACATGGCCACCACCCATCCCTGGCTGCGGGGGGGGTTGGGCATCACCACCCCGGTGCGGCTCTGGTGGGGCATCGAGCCGATCTCGGCCGGAGCCTTCGGGGTGCCGGTGGGCTTTGCGGTGATCATCCTCGTGAGCTGGCTCACGCCCGCCCCGCCGGCCGAGGTGCGCGAGTTCGTGCAGCGGCTGCGCTACCCGCGGGCGGACTGAGCCACCGCGGGCACTGGCTCAGGGCAGGTCCAGGAAGGCCCGCAGGTGGCGCGCCAGCACGTCGGGCTGGTCGTGGTGCAGCATGTGCCCGGCCTGGGCCAGCGTGTGGCGCTCCAGGCTGCCCACGGCGGCCAGCCGGGCCTCGAACTCGGCGCGCGGGAAGCGGTCGCCCCACCAGTGGCTGGTCTCGGAATCGGCCCCCTCCACCCACAGCACCGGCGCGGTGATGCGGGCCCAGCAGGCCAGCACCTCCTCGACCCGATAGATCAGCGGGTTGATGTTCTTGTGCGCCGGGTGGGCCAGGATGTGCCAGAGGCCGTCCTCGCCCGGGGCGGCCCATTGGCGGGCCAGCCAGCCCGCGCGGGCGTCGGACAGGCGTGGGTTGTTCTCCTGCAGCCGGGTCTGCACCCCCTTGGCATCGGCGTAAGGCCGCAGGCCGTGGGGGTGGCGCAGGTGGTTGAGCCAGCGCGCCAGCCGGCTGGGGGCTTCCTCGGCCTGGCCACGCGGCAGACCGTAGCCCTCGATGTTGACCAGGCGCCGCACCCGCGCCGGTTGCACGCCCGCATAGGTCATGGCCACGTTGCCCCCCATGCTGTGGCCCAGCAGGTCCACCGGGGACTTCGGGTCCAGGCCCAGGGGCGCCAGGCTCAGCAGGGCGTCCAGATCACCCAGGTAGTCGGGGAACCAGAAATTGTCCGTGGCCGGCCCGCGGGTGAGGCCGAAGCCGCGCCAATCCATCGCCAGGATGTAGCGGCGCTCGCCCTCCTGCGCGGCCAGGGCGTCCACCAGGAACTGGAACGAGGCCCCGATGTCCATGAAGCCATGGGCCAGCACCAGCGGCGGCCGCTGGGGGGTGACCAGGCTGGGGTCGCCCCAGCTGCGGACGTGGTATTCGAACCCGCGCACCGGCACCCACTGGCTGCGGGGCGGGCGCTGGGGTTGGTAGAGGGGCGCGGGAGGCGGGGGCGCGGCGGCGGCGCGAGGGTCGGCGGGCGTCATGCATGCACTGTAGGGCGGGCGCCGCCGGCTGGCATCCCCCCAAATCGGACAGAATGGGTCCATGTCCGAAAGTTACAAGCTGCGCGTGGCCGAACCGCGCGACGTGCCGGCCATCGTCGGCCTGATCACCGAACTGGCCGAATTCGAGCATCTGACCCATCTGCTGCAGATCACGCCTGAGAAACTGCTGCCGCAGTTGTTCGGGGCGCGTCCGGCGGCCGAATGCCTGGTGGCCGAGGTGCAGGGCCAGGTGGTGGCTTTCGCACTCTTCTTCACCAATTTCTCTACGTTCCTCTGCCAGCCCGGCCTGTACCTGGAAGACCTCTATGTGCAGCCCGCCTGGCGTCGGCTGGGTCTGGGCAAGGCCTTGCTGCGCCGGCTGGGCCGGCTGGCAGTGGAGCGCGGCTGCGGACGCTTCGAGTGGACGGTGCTGGACTGGAACGCCAACGCAATCGGCTTCTACCAGCGCATGGGCGCCACGGTGCTGCCCGACTGGCGCATCTGCCGCGTCAGTGGAGATGTGCTGGCGGCCTTCGCCGACGAACCGTGACCGCTGCCGCGGCTCAGTCGGCCGCGGCGCAGCAGCTCTGGTTGCGGCCCGCAGCCTTGGCCCGGTAGAGGGCCTGGTCGGCCCGGCGCAACAGGGCTTCGCGGTGGTCATCCGGCCGGTACTGGGTCACGCCCAGGCTGACGGTGAGCACCCTCCCATGCGGGAAGGCGGTGGTGGCCACGGCCTGGCGGATGCGCTCGGCCAGTTCGCGGGCCTCCTCCAGGAGGGTGGCCGGCGCCAGCAGCAGGAACTCCTCCCCGCCCCAGCGGCCCACCAGGTCACAGGCCCGGACCTGGCTGGACAGCACCTGGCCCAGCTGGCTGAGCACCTGGTCGCCGACCTCATGGCCATGGTTGTCGTTGACCTGCTTGAAATGGTCGATGTCCAGCAGCAGCACCGACAGCACCTGTCGGCCGCGCTGGGCCAGGGCCAGCAGGTTGTCCAGCTGTTCCAGCATGGCCCGCCGGTTCGGCAGGCCGGTCAGCGGGTCGGTGCTGGCCAGCACCTGCATGGCCACCATGCGTTCGCGCGCCATCTGGTAGCGGTAGCGCAGGCGGCCGATGGCCAGCAGCGCCACGATGAAGGTGAAGTGGGCCAGCGCCATGTTGATCAGCACGGCCCGGACCTCGGCGCCCCAGGGCGCGAGGGCGCCCTGGCTCAGCGCAATGCCACTGGGCAGGAAGATCGCGGTGAAGGTGATGCCGACCAGCCCGAGGGCCGCCCGCCGTTCCAGGAACAGGAAGGCCAGCACGTAGCCCAGTGGCATCCAGAACGTGGAGGAGACCAGCGCCAGGGGCGAGCGGGGCATGAGCGGGTTGAACAGCGCCAGGAGGATGGCCGTGACCAGATAGGCATTGAGGACGAGCGCCAGCGCCAGGTAGATGCGCGGGGCCCACTGTGGCCGGTGGTGCAGCAGGGCCAGGCACAGCAGCAGCACGGCGGCCACCAGCGGATAGAGTCGCTGGTCCCAGGGCGCGATCGTCCGGGTCAGGGTCTCGACCAGCGCGACGCTGGCGAGTGCCGCCAGGCCCAGGCCCAGCAGCCCCTTGACCAGCCGCACATCCATGACGGCGGCGTGCGGGCGGGGGCTGTCGAGGTCGTCCAGAAGGGCCGTGGGAAGGGGGCATGGCGGCAGGGCGGCGGAGGCCAAGGCCGCACTGTACGGGAGCGCGCCCGGTTTGGGCAGGGGCGGTGCCCGCCGCCCACCCCGCTCAGCGTGGGCAATCCCCGCTCAGGGCGCGTACGGCCAGGCCGGGCAGGGCCAGCAGCCCTCCCAGCGGCAGCGGCCCGATCTTCGAGACGGCCGGGTCGCGCAGGCAATCACTCTTGGCGGACTTCGACACGGCCTGCTCCACCCGCTGAGCCGCGGTGTGCGGCGTCTGGCCGGTGGCGGAGGCTGCGCGCTCCGAGAGCAGCGGCTGGCGGGCGATGTCCCGGAGGGCCTGGCGCGTGGCCTCGCTGTCCAGCAGCGAGCCCCGCGGGACCGCTGCGGAGGCCGCGGTCATCGGGCTGGGGGGGCTGGATGCCACGGGCTCTGACCGGGCGGCCGCCTCTGCATGGAGGGTGCCGGCGGTGGCGGGCGCTGGTCGAGGGGCCTGGATGCCCTGCGTTGCCACGGGGCGCCTGGGGGCGGTGGCCCGGGGCTGCGGCGGCTTGCCGGGGGCGATTGCGGGGACGGCGGCCATGGGGGCCGGTGCGGCCGGCCACAGCAGCCACACTGGCGCGGGTTCGGGCCGGGTGGGCTGCAGCTTGGCCGCCCCGGGGCGCAAGGCCTGCTGCCACAGCCCCCACAGGCCCAGGTGCAGCGCGACCACCAGCAGCCAGCCGGGGCTGTGCCGGCGCCAGTCAGGCCGGGCCATGCTCGGCGTCGGGCTGGTATTCCAGCAGGTCGCCGGGTTGGCAGTCCAGGGCCTGGCAGATTGCTGCCAGCGTGTCGAAGCGCACACCGCGCACCTTGCCAGATTTCAGCAGCGAGATGTTCTGTTCGGTGATGCCAACGCGCTCGGCCAGCTCGCGCGAGCGCATCTTGCGCCTGGCCAGCATCACGTCCAGGTTCACGACGATGGGCATCAGACGAAGCCCTCGTTCTCGGCCGCCACCCGGGCCGCTTCCTGCATCACGCGGGCCAGGGCCAGCACCAGCAGCGCGAACAGCAGTTGCTGGTAGTCGTTGGAGCCAAAGCTCAGCGTGAGCAAGCGGTGGCCGGGCGGGTTGTCCCAGGTGCGGGCCACGCTGGCGGCGGCGTGGAGCAGGGGGCCGGCCGCCCAGTCCGCCAGCAGCCAGCCGCCCAGGCGGCGCAGGGCCTGCACGGCGGTGTCCGAAAAGAGCCGCCCCTGGCCGTACTCACCGAACAGGCGCCAGAGCTGCCAAGCCATGCCCAGCGCGAACAGCAGCCCCAGGTAGACCAGACCCAGCAGGCGCAGCCTCGCCGGGGCGGGCAGGGCGGGATTGCCCAGGCCGAGCGCATCGGTGCCATCAAGCGGGACCGCCCCCGGATGCCACCACAGCCACAGCGGCGAGAGCAGCAGCAGTGGCAGCCCCACCAGCAGCAGGCCTCGGACGAGGCGGCTCAAGCGTCCCAGCCGGGCCGCCAGACGGGCCTGGGTGGGGGATGGTGGAATGGCGGTGGGATGCATAAAACTTACTGTAAAACAGCAAATACTATGTGTCAAACATTCAACTTCGGGCACTCTGCCTGGCGGTTGGCCGGGGCCTGTCTGCTGGGGGCGGGGGCCTTGCTGTGTTGGTGGGGCGTGCGCCATCTGACCTGGGTGCTGGTGCTGCGCCTGGAGCCGCACCGACTGACGGTCAGCCTGGGGGCGCAGCTGCCGATGGCGCGGGCCTCCTCGGTGAAGGCAAGGTCGGGCCGCTTGGGGCACACTGCCGGGCCATGACTTCCATCCCCTCCTTGTCCGCGGCCCGGGTGCCGCTGGGTCGCAGCGATTTGTCCGTGTGTCCGGTCTGCCTGGGCACCATGACCTTTGGTGAGCAGGTGGGCCAGGACGCCGCCCATGCCATCCTGGACCGGGCCCTGGCCGCCGGTGTGAACTTCATCGACACCGCCGAGATGTACGCGGTGCCGGCCCGCGCCGAGACCAGCGGCGCGACCGAGACCATCATCGGTGAGTGGTTTGCCCGCCGCCCCGGTGCGCGTCAGCAGGTGGTGCTGGCCAGCAAGGTGGCCGGCCCCAGCCGCAACATGGCCTGGATCCGTGGCGGTGCCAAGGATCTGAAGCCCGAGCACATCGTGGCCGCCTGCGAGGCCAGCCTGAAGCGCCTGCAGACCGAGGTCATCGACCTCTACCAGATCCACTGGCCCAACCGCAATGCGCCGGCCTTCGGGGCCCTGTACTTCGACCCCGCCAAGGAGACCGAGAACAGCGCGATCGAGGCCCAGCTGCGGGCCATGGAGACCCTGGTGCGCGACGGCAAGATCCGCCACGTGGGCCTGTCCAACGAGACGCCCTGGGGCGTGATGGCCTTTCTGCGCGAGGCCGAGCGCCATGGCCTGCCGCGCATCGTCTCGGTGCAGAACCCTTATGCGCTGACCAGCCGCGCCGTGGACAACGGCTTGGACGAGGTGCTGTGGCGCGAGCAGGTGAGTCTGCTGGCCTATTCGCCGCTGGCCTTCGGCGCGCTGACTGGCAAGTACGACGGTCCCGGCCTGGATGCCGATCAACCGGAGCTGGGCCGCCTGGCCCGGTTTGAATCGATGCGGCTGCAGCGCTGGGCCCGTGGCGAGGCCGTCAGCGTGGCGGCGAAGTACAACGCCCTGGCCCGCGCGCATGGCCTGACCCCCACCCAGCTGGCGCTGGCCTTCTGCTACCGCAGCTGGCGGGTGGCCGCCACCATCATCGGCGTCACCAGCGTGGCCCAGTTGGACAATTGCCTGGCCGCCTGGCCGGTGACCCTGTCCGACGAACTGAGCCAGGCCATCGACGCGCTGCGCTGGCAGCACCGCGACCCGGCGCAGTGAGCGGGGAGGGGGCATGGCCAAGAAGGACAAGCACGTCAGCGAGACGCCCGCCACCCAATGGCTCAAGCAGCATGGGGTGGCCTACACCGAGCATGTCTATGACTATGTGGACCACGGCGGCACCGGCGAATCGGCCCGCCAGCTCGGCTGGCCTGAGCATGCGGTGGTCAAGACCCTGGTGATGCAGGACGAGAAGGCCGAGCCGCTGATCATCCTGATGCATGGCGACAAGCAGGTCAGCACCAAGAACCTGGCCCGGGCCATCGGTGTCAAGAGTGTGGAGCCCTGCAAGCCGGAAGTGGCCCAGCGCCACAGCGGCTACCTGGTGGGGGGCACCTCGCCCTTCGGCACCCGCAAGGTGATGCGCGTCTACGTCGAGGACAGCGTGCTGGCGCTGGAGCGTTTGCTGATCAACGGCGGCCGCCGGGGCTACCTGGTGGAGATCGCTCCGGCCGTGCTGACCGGGCCGCTGGCCGCGCAGTCGGTGCACTGCGCCATCTGAGCTGGCGCCGGGCCCGGCGGTGCGTCAGGGCACCGGCAGCAGGCCCAGCACCAGGCGCACCAGCGCCTCGGTGAAGGCCGGGCGGGCCAGCAGGGTCGGGTCGTCCAGCAGGGCGGCCCGCACGGTGGACAGCAGTGCGTGGCCCAGCACGAAGCACAGTTCCGGCGTGGCGGCCGGGTGGCGGGCCGCGCCGGTGATTTGCAGCAGCCGCTCGGCGATCCGGGTGGCCGCAGGCGCAAAGCGGCGGTGCACATCCTCCACATCGCGGTGCAGCAGCACCGTGCGGATCACGTCGCCCATCACCTGGTGGCGTCCGCCGAAGGACTGCAGCCACACCGCCAGCACCTCGCGCACCGCGACTTCGCGGGGGCTGGCGGCCAGGCGGGCGCTCAAGGTGTCCAGCAGTTGCAGCCCGCGTTCCAGTTCGTCCTCGGCCATGGCCACCAGCAGTTCCTGCTTGTTCGGGAAGTACTGGTAGAGCGTGCCCACGGCAAAACCCGCCCGGGCGGCGATGCGGTTGGTGCTGAGCCGGGCCAGCCCCTCGCTTTCCAGCAACTGGGCGGTGGCTTCGAAGATCGCCCGCAGGGTGTCATCCACGCGAGCCTGGACCGGCACCTTGCGCCAGCGACCCAGCGAAGCGGGCGCTGGCATCACCGGATCTCCCCGGGCCAAAACTGAGCCTTGCACGCCAGGGGCGCCCCGGGGGCGAGGACGTTGGGGTCGAAAAAAAGCCTGCGGGCGTTGCAGGGCATGTCATTCTTGATGCGCATCAAGTGTCTTGGAATCTGAGTCCGCCGCCGGCCTGCGCTCCCTAGAATCTTTTCATGCTGCGCTGCACCGTCGGCGTGGTTTTCCATTCACTTTGCCACAGTCCCATGACGCTGCGTCCGTCCGCATTTTCCTGGCATGTCACGCCGATCCTGCTGGCCGCCCTTGCCATGGGAGGGCCGGTGCGTGCAGAGACCCTGAACCAGGCGTTTGAGCAGGCCTTG
This sequence comes from Ideonella benzenivorans, assembly GCF_020387415.1. Lineage (GTDB taxonomy): Bacteria > Pseudomonadota > Gammaproteobacteria > Burkholderiales > Burkholderiaceae_C > Ideonella > Ideonella benzenivorans. Next base: position 173,786 of record NZ_JAGWCB010000001.1, read on the forward strand.
CAGGTGGATGGCAAGCTCAAGGCCAGCGAGCGGCAGATCGGGGCCGCGCAGTCGGCGGTGGACGCCGCGCAAGGCCTGTCGCTGCCGAGTTTCGCGGTGGACGCGGCCTACAACCACTGGTCCGAGGCGCCGGCCGTGCAGGCCACGGTTCCCATGCTGGGCACGCTGCAGATGCCGGTGATGGAGGTCAACGGCGGTGTCTACCGGGCCGGGGTGAGCGTGCCGCTCTACACCAGCGGCGCTTTGAGCCGCAACACCCAGGCTGCCGAGGCCACGCTGGGCGCCGCCCGCAGCGACACCGAGCGCACCCGGCAGGATCTGAAACTGCAGGTGGCCGAGGCCTACATCAACGTGCTGCGCGCCCGCAGCCTGCTGGCGCTGGCCGAGAGTGGCGTGCAGACGCTGGCCTCGCACCTGAAGGACGTGAACGCCTACCTGGACAAGGGCCTGGTGGCGCGCAACGACCAGCTGGCGGCCCAGGCCGCCTCCGACAACGCCCGTCAGGACCGCATCCGGGCCCGGACTGCGGTGCAGATTGCCGAGTCGGCCTACAACCGGCTGCTGGGTCGGCCGCTGACCCAGCCGGTGGCGATCGACGAGATCACCCTGACCCCGGCCGACCTGGCGACGCCCGACCCCGGCCGCACCCGTTCGGAGGTGACCGCGCTGATCCGCCAGACCGAGGCGCTGCGGGCCCAGTCCGAGGCCGCGCGGGCCCAGGGTGGGCCGCAGGTGGTGCTGAGTGGCGGCTTCAACCAGATGGACAACCGCTACCTGGCCAAGGAAGGGCTGTGGAACGTGGCGGTGGGCCTGCACTGGTCGATTTTCGACGGTGGGGTGCACCGCAGCCAGGCCGATGCGCTGGCCGCCCGCGCGGATGCGGTGGCGGCCCAGCGTGCCGATGCCGAAACCCAGGTGGCGCTGCAGCAGCATGCCGACCGGCTGCTGGTGGACGAGGCGGCCGCCCGCACCGAGGCGGCACAGAGCGCCGTGACCCAGGCCGACGAGAACCTGCGCGTGGCCCGCGACCGCTACCAATCCGGCGTGGGCACCAATACCGAGGTGCTGGATGCCGAAACCCTGCGCCTGAAGAGCCACAACAACCTGAGCAACGCCCGCTACGACCATGCCCTGGCCGTGCAGCGCCTCAAGCGCGCCTTCGACGCGCTCTGAGCCGTCGGACCTTGCCCCTTACTCATCACACCGATCTGCCATGAAACTCTCCAAACCTGTTGCGCTGGGCCTGGGGGCCGCCATTGTGGTCGTGGCCGCCGTGCTGGGCTGGCGTCTGGTGCTGGCGCACCGGGCCCTGCCCGAGGGTCTGATCCAGGTGAACGGCCGCATTGAGGGCGACCAGGTCACCGTGGCCAGCAAGCTGGCCGGCCGGATCGCCGAGCTCAAGGTGCGCGAGGGCGACAGCGTGAAGGCCGGTCAGGTGCTGGCGGTGATGGACGCGGCGCAGATCCAGGCCAAGGTGGACCAGGCCACGGCAGCGGTGGCCGCGCTGGGGGCGCAGCGTGCCGCGGTGGCGACCGCGCTGGGTGCCTTGCGCCGCCAGGTGCCGCTGGACCAGGCGGCGGCCGACACCGGCGTGTCGCAGGCCGCGGCGGTCAAGACCAAGGCCGAGGCCGCCCGCGCCCAGGCCGAACGGGATGCGCAGCGGCTGGAAGACCTGGCCCGGCGCGGCTCGGTGCCAACCCAGCGTGGCGAACAGGCCCGGCTGGCGGCCACCGCGGCCGCAGCCGATGCCACCGCCGCTCACGAAGCCCTGTCACGCGCCAAGGTGATGTCGGCCCAGGCCGGCCTGGGGGCGGACAAGATCCGCGCCAAGGAGAGCGAGCTGGCAGCCGTCACCGCCCAGCAGGCCCAGGCCCAGGCCACGCTGGCCGAGGCGCAGAGCGTGCTGAACGACCTCACGCTCAGGGCGCCCAGCGCCGGCGTGGTGGTCACCCGCGTGCGTGAACCCGGCGAAATCGTTGCCGCCGGCAGCCCCATCGTGGATCTGGTGGACCTGGACCACCTCTACCTGAAGGCCTATGTGCCGGAGGCCCAGATCGGCCGCCTGCGCCTGGGCCTGCCGGCCCAGCTCTGGACCGACGCTTTTCCGAAGCAGCCCTTTGCGGCCACGGTGAAGAACATCGGCCAGCGCGCCGAGTTCACGCCCAAGGAAGTGCAGACGCCCGACGAGCGGGTCAAGCTCACCTACGCGGTCAAGCTCTACCTGGACCAGAACCCCGACCACCGCCTGACCCCGGGCGTGCCGGCCGACGCCGTGGTGCGCTGGAAGGACGGCGTGGCATGGCAGCAACCCCGTTGGTGAGCCCCGGCGTGCGTGCCGAACGGCCGGGCGACGCGGCGGCCACGCCGCTGGTGTTGCGCGCCCAGGGCTTTGGCAAGCGCTACGGCAAGACCCAGGCGGTGCAGGGGCTGGACCTGGAGATCCGCCGCGGCGAGATCTTCGGCCTGATCGGGCCGGACGGCGCGGGCAAGTCCAGCCTGATGAAGGCCGCGGCCGGCGTGCTGACCTTCGAGGAAGGCACGCTGGAGGTCTTCGGCACCTCGCTGGACAGCGACGCCGCGGCCGAGCGCATCAAGGACCGCATCGGCCTGATGCCGCAGGGGCTGGGCCAGAACCTTTATGCCGACCTCTCCATCGAGGAGAACGTCGACTTCTTCGCCCGCCTGCGGCTGGTGCCCCAGGACGAGTTGGCCGCACGCAAGCAGACCCTGCTGGCGATGACCCGGCTGGACAAGTTCCGCGACCGGCCGATGAAGCAACTCTCGGGCGGCATGAAGCAGAAGCTCGGCCTGGTCTGCACCCTGATCCATCAGCCGCAGTTCATCATCCTGGACGAGCCCACCACCGGGGTGGACCCGGTGTCGCGGCGCGACTTCTGGGCCATCCTGGCCGAGCTGCTGCACAGCCAGGGCACGACGGCGCTGGTCTCCACCGCCTACATGGACGAAGCCAGCCGTTTCTCGCGCGTGGCGCTGATGTTCGGCGGCAAGACCCTGGCCGTGGGGGCGCCCGACGAACTGCGTCAACTGGCGCGCGGGGTGGTCGTCTCTGTCACCGGTGGTGACCAAGTGCGCACGCTGGACCGCATCGGCGAGCGCCACCCGCAGGTCGAGGCCCTGGGCCCGGCGGTGCGGGTCTTCGTGGATGACCAGGACGAGGCCGGCGGCCGGGCCGAGATCGAACAGTCGCTGGACGGTCAGTCCCACGGCTGCACGCTGGACGTGAGCGCCCCCGAGCTGGAGGATGTGTTCATCGCCATGCTGCGCCGGCGCGAGCTGGTGACGCTGGTGCCACCCAAGCTGCCGCAGGCGCGTCGCGCGGCGGTGCAGAACCACGACGGCGCCCTGGCCATCCAGGCCCGTGGCCTGGGCCGGCGCTTCGGGGACTTCAAGGCCGCCGACGAGGTGAGCTTCCAGGTCAAGCCGGGCGAGATCTTCGGCCTGCTGGGCGCCAACGGCGCGGGCAAGAGCACGGTCATCAAGATGCTGACCGGCATCCTCTCGCCCACCAGCGGCAGTGGCCAGGTGGCGGGGGCCGACATGCGCAGTGCCGGCTTCGCCATCAAGGAGCGCATCGGCTACATGTCGCAAGCCTTCTCGCTCTACATGGACCTGACGGTGCTGGAGAACATCCGGCTCTACGCCGCGGTCTATGGCCTCACCGAGGCCCGCACCCGCGAGCGCACCGCCTGGGTGCTGGAGATGGCGGGCCTGACCGGGCTGCAGGGCATGCGCGCATCGCAACTGCCCATGGGCCAGCGCCAGCGTCTGGCCCTGGGCTGCGCGCTGGTGCATGAGCCGCAGGTCGTGTTCCTGGACGAGCCCACCTCCGGCGTGGACCCGGTGGGTCGGCGCAGCTTCTGGGACATCCTGTTCCGCCTCTCGCGCGAGGAGGGCATGGCCGTGCTGGTCACCACCCACTACATGAGCGAGGCCGAGCACTGTGACCACTTGGCGCTGATGTACGCCGGCCGCGTGGTGGCCGACGACTCGCCCGCGGGCATGAAGGCCGCGGTGGAGCGGGACGCAGGCCATCTGCTGGAGATCCGCACCGACCAGCCGGCCGAGACCCTGGCATGGCTCAAGCAGCAGGGCTGGCAGCACAGTGCGCTGTTCGGCACGCTGGTGCACTGCCTGCCGGCCGACCCGACGGTGGATGCCGCCACGCTGCAGGCCCGCCTGGGTGAGGCCGGTCTGCCGACGCAGGGCGTGGCGACACGGCCGCTGTCGATGGAAGACGTGTTCGTCTACCGCATCACCGATCTGGAAAGCCGGGAGCGCCGCGCATGATGAACTTCAGCCGCATCGTGGCCGTGGCCAGCAAGGAATGGCGCGAGATCGTGCGCGACCGCCTGTTCTTCACGCTGGCCTTCGTGGTGCCGGCGGTGCTGACGCTGCTGTTTGGCTACGGCCTGTCGCTGGATGTGGAGAACATCCCGATGGCGATCGTGGACCACGACCGCACGCCGCTCTCGCGCGAGTATGCGCACCGCTTCATCGACTCGCGTTACTTCCGCTTCGAGGGCTATGCCGATGACGAGCGCCAGCTCGACCGGGCCATCACCGCGGGCGAACTGCGGGCGGTGATCGTCATCCCGCCGAAGTTCCAGCAGGACCTGCTGGCCAGCCGGGCCGTGCAGGTGCAGACGCTGATCGACGGCACCTTCCCGTTCCGCGCGTTGACCACCAAGAGCTATGTCACCGCCATCAGCAGCGCGATGACGCTGGACGTGCTGGCCGACACGCTGGCCCGCGCCGGCGGCGTCACCACCGCGCAGGCGCGCGCCACGCTGCAGCCGGTGGCGCTGCAGGTGCGCTACCTCTACAACCAGAGCGTGGCCAGCATCTGGTCGCTGGCGCCCAAGCTGATCATGGCCATCATGATGATCTCGCCGCCCTTCCTGACCGCGCTGGGCGTGGTGCGCGAGAAGGAGAGCGGCTCCATCTTCAACATCTACGCCTCCACCGTGCGGCGCAGCGAGTTCCTGATCGGCAAGATCGCGCCCTATGTGGGCATCTCGTGGCTGAACGTGCTGCTGCTGTGGGGGATCGCCACGCTGGTCTTCGGCGCGCCGTTCAAAGGCGACTTCGCGTTCTTCATGTTCGCCTCGCTGCTGTACGTGACCTGCACCACCGGCATCGGCCTGCTGGTGTCGGTGGCGGTGCGCACCCAGGTGGCGGCCATGATGGGCACGGCCATCCTGACGGTGGTGCCGGCGGTGCTGTACTCGGGCGTGCTGATCCCCATCCCCTCGCTGTCGGCCGCGGCCAAGGTCATCGCCCACCTGCTGCCGGGTATGTACTACACCGACATCGTGCTGGGCGCCTTCCTCAAGGACGTGTCCTGGAGCGGGCTGTGGCTGAACATGGTGGTGCTGGCGCTGTACGCCGCGCTGTTGTTCGGCGTGGGCTATGTGCTGTTCCGCAAGCGGGTCAAGGCATGAGGGGCGTGGCATGAAGGGCTATTTCAGCGGACAGGACATCGGTGTCTGGCTGCGCCGCCTGCGGGCCATGAGCTGGAAGGAACTGCTGCAGCTCTGGCGCGACCCGGTGCTGCTGTTCTTCATCGTCTACGCCTTCACGGTGGACATCTACAACGCCGGCTCCGGCGTGACGCTGCAGCTCAACAACGCCGCCTTCGCCGTGCTGGACACCGACCGCAGCGCCGCCTCGCGCGAGCTGGCGGGCCGTTTCCAGCCGCCGCATTTCAACCCGCTGGGCCTGGTGGGGCAGGAGAGTCAGGGCCTGTCCCTGCTGGACAACTCCGACGCGCTGTTCGTGCTGGACATCCCACCGCAGTTCGAGCGCACGCTCTCCCGCGGCGAGACCGCCACGGTGCAGATGCAGGTGGACGCCAGCAACTCGGTGCTGGCCACGCTGGCCACGGCGGACGCGACCCAGATCGTCGCCAGCTACGGGCTGGAGACCGGCATCCGCCGGCTGGGCTTTGGCAGCAGCGCCAGTGGGCAGATCTCGGGCGTGCCGATGATCAGCAATGCACCGCGGGTCTGGTTCAACCCGAACCAGAACGACGGCTGGTTCATGTCGATCTCCGAGCTGCTGAACGTGATCACCGTGTTCGCCATCCTGCTGCCCGCGGCGGCCATGGTGCGCGAGAAGGAGCGTGGCACCATCGAGCAATTGATCGTCTCGCCGCTCACACCGTTCCAGGTGATGGCGCCCAAGGTGCTGGCGATGACCGGGGTGATCCTGACCGCCACCGCGCTGTCGCTGGGCCTGGTGCTGGTGGGGCTGTTTGGCGTGCCGATCCGCGGCAGCCTGCTGCTGTTCTTCGCGGCCACCACGCTGTATGTGGTGGCGCTGTCGGGCCTGGGCCTGTACATCGCCACGCTCACCCGCAACATGGCCCAGGCCAGCATGCTGTCCATCTTGGTGCTGGCGCCGATGATCTTCCTCTCCGGCGCATGGACGCCGCCGGAGGCCATGCCCACCGTGGCGCGCTGGCTGATGTTCATTTCGCCGCTGTACTACTACATCGACGTGGCCTACGGCGTCGTCCTCAAGGGGGCCGGGCTGAACGTGTTGTGGTCCGGCTTCCTGGGCATCATCGTGCTGGGCAGCATCACCGTGGGCCTGGGCCTGCAGCGCTTCCGGCGTCAGTTCGACTGAGGCGGCGGCCCCGACACGGCCCCGGGGACTTGGGCCCCCGGGGTTGGGCTCAGCGCGGGGGCAGGCCCTTGAGCAGCTCCTGCACACCGGCTTCGAGCTGCTGGTCCTCGCCGCGCACGATGCGGGCCGGGTCGTTGGCCACCTGCACGTCCGGCTGGATCAGCGCCTTCTCCATGTACTCGCCCTTGGCATCGCGGAAGCCCACTTCGGGGATGCCGAAGTAGAGGTCCGGGTTCTGCAGCGTCTCCCACCAGACGGCGGTGCCGGTGCCGGCCACCGGCATGCCCACCAGCTTGCCGATGCCCAGGTGGTGGTAGGTCCAGGGGAAGAGGTGGGCGTCGGAGTAGTTGCTCTCGCTGATCAGCACCAGCGAGGGCTGGGTCCACCTGCCGGTGGGCTCCCAGCCCAGCGTCTGGCCGCGCGGCACGAACTGCAGGTAGCGCTGGCCGCTGAGCAGGGTGGCCAACTCGTCGTGCAGGTTGCCGCCGCCGTTGAAGCGGGTGTCGACGATCACCGCTGCCTTGCCGCTGTCTCGGCCCAGCAGTTCGGAGTAGGTGTGGCGGTAGCTCTTGTCGTCCATGCCGCGCACATGCACATAGCCGATGCGGCCGCCCGAGAGCTTGTCCACCAGGGCGCGTTCACGCTTGACCCAGCGCTGGTACAGCAGCTCGTTTTGCGCGCCATTGGCGATGGGCTTGACCACCTGCTCGAAGCGCTGGCCCTTGGCCGGGTCGAACACCGACAGCAGCACCCGCTTGCCCGCCTTCTGGTTCAGCAGCGAATCCACCTCCGCCCCCGGGGCGATGGCCACGCCGTCGATCTTCTCGATCACCATGCCGGCGGCCACACGGGGGGCTGGGCCAGCCTCCAGCGGGCTGCCTTCGATGACCTCGGCCACCTTCAGCCCGGCGCCGGTGTAGGCGCTGTCGTAGAAGGCGCCCAGTTGCGCGGTGGCGTCGGCATTGGCCGCATGGCCGGTGTAGCCCGAGCCGGTGTGCGAGACATTGAGCTCGCCCAGCATCTCGCTGAGCAGCTCGGCGAAGTCGGTGTCGTTGCTCACATAGGGCAGCTGCCGCTCATAGACCTGGCGGTAATAGGCCCAGTCCACCCCGCCCATGTCGGCGGTGTAGAGCTTGGCCTTCGTCTGGCGCCAGACATGGTCGAACAGATAGGCCCGCTCGGCGGCACCGTCCAGGTTGAGCTCGGCCTTGAAGGTCAGCGGCTCGGCCTTGACCGGCCCGTCCTCCTTGGGCAGCTTGAACTTCTGGATGCGGCCGCCTACCAGCACGAAGCCGTTCTCGCCCTTGGCGTCGAGCTGCAGGTCCATGGACTGCGACTCGCCCCGGCCGCCCTTGGGCGCCGGGAAGCTGGCCACCTTCTTGTTGTCGTCGGCGCGCGGGCGGTTCACCCACAGGTCCACGCTGTCAGCGGTCTCCACCAGGTAGTACAGGGCCTCACCGTCGTTGGACAGGGCCGAGGCGCGGATCTCCCCGGCGTTGGGCGTCAGCCGCGCGATGCGGTCCTCGACCTTGCCCAGCTCCAGCTTGACCGGCGGCGGCAGCTTGAGGGCGGCCTCGTCCTGGGACTCGTCCTTGTCCTCCTTGGCGTCGGCCTTGCCCCCGTGCTTGGACTTCTCCTTGTCCTTCTTGCCCTCGTCTTCCTTCTTCTTCAGGGCGGCGAACTCGCTCTTGTCGAGCTGGAAGCGGTCCCAGGCGGTGCGGGTGAAGAACATCGCATAGACGTCGCGCTCATTGGAGCCCGAGGCGCCGTGCAGGCCGGTGCGGTCGGTCTGCCAGGTCATCAGCTGGCCGTTGCGGCTCCACTGCGGCAGGAAGTCGTCGTAACCGCTCTTCGTCAGGTTCACCAGCGGGCCCTTGCCCTGGGCGTCGATCAGGCCCACCTCGGCACCCCAGCGGTTGCGGTCCAGGAACTGCACCAGCAGGTGCTGGCCATCGGGGGCCCAGTCGAACCATTGGTCGCTGTCGGCATAGGAGTAGTTCCATTCGCCGGCCAGCACGGTGCGGGTCTGGCCGCTGGCCAGGTTCAGCACCTTGATGGTGGTGCGGTTCTCCAGGTAGGCCACTTCCTTGCCGTCGGGCGAGTAGCGGGGCTGGAAGTTGTCCTGGCCATTTTTCAGCAGGGTGCGGATCTTGACCTGCGCTGCGCTGTAGAAGTTGGGCGCGTCCTTCTTCTTGCCCGGCAGGCTGGCCTCGTAGAGGTTCCAGGCACCGTCGCGTTCGCCCGCGAAGACCAGGCGGCGGCCATCCGGGCTGAAGCTGACCGAGCGCTCCTGCGTCGGGGTGTCGGTGATGCGCTGGGTGTCGCCGAACTCGGTGGAGGCCACGAAGACTTCGCCGCGGACGACGAAGGCCACTTCCTCGCCGTCCGGGCTGGGGGCGATCTCGGTGGCGCCGTCGGTGTAGCGCTTGAGCACACGGTCACGGGCCAGGGTGTCGGACGTGATCTGTACCGCCATCTTTTGCGGTTCGGCCGCGCCCGGGGCCAGGCGGTAGAGCTCGCCGTCGTAGCCGAAGGCCAGGGTGCCGTCCTGGGCGATGGACAGGAAGCGCACCGGGTTGCGGCTGAAGTGGGTGACCTGCACCGCGGCGTCCGGCTGATTCAGCGGCATCTTCCAGACGTTGAAGGAGCCGCTGCGCTCGCTCAGGAAGTACACCGCCTGCTCGTCGGGCGACCAGACCGGGTCACGGTCCTCGCCACCGAAGGTGGTCAGCCGGTGGTGCTGGCCGGTTTTCACGTCGTAGAGCCAGATGTCGTGCGCCACCGGCGAGACGTGGTGCTTGCGCCAGAGGTTCTCGTAGCCCTTCCAGTCCTCGTAGAGCATCTCGGTGCCGGCGCGGTTCAGCTGCGCGGACAGCGCCGGGGTGCTCAGCAGTTGCACGGGCCGGCGGCCCCCTTCGACCGGGACCTGGTAGAGCTCGCTGGCGCCGCCCGAGGGGAACATCAGGTTGTCCTTGGCGTCCATGCGGGCGGCCGAGAACAGCACCGCCCGGCTGTCGGGCGTGAAGCCCAGCGGGGTCTCGTTGGCGGAGTGGGTGGTCAGGCGCCGGGTGGGGCCGCCCTCGGCCGAGACCAGGAACACATCCTCATTGCCATACAGGTTGGACGCGAAGGCGATGCTGCGCCCATCGGGCGACCACACCGGGTGGCTGTTGTGCTGGCCGTTGGCCACCAGCAGGCGGGCGCTGCCGCCGGCCGTGGGCACGGTGAACAGATTGCCCTGGAAGGCGAAGGCGATGCTGCGCCCATCGGGCGAGATGGCGGGGGTGCGCATCCACAGCGGGGCGGTGACCGGACCCAGGCTGGGTGGGGCGGACACCGGTGGCGTGTTGGCGGTGGGATGGGCCGGGGCCGGGGTGGTGGCGGCCCAGGTGGTCAGCGAGGCCAGCGCCAGGGTGAGGGCGGCGGCCTGAGCCAGGGGGGAACTGCGGCGGGGCGCCGGTCGACGGTGCTTGAAACCCATGTAAGTCCTTTGTGAGGGCGAAAGCGGCTCCTCCCAGCGCGTTGACGCCGGGGGAGCAGGATGTGATGTCACACCCAAGCGGCTTTGGAGGATCCACGGTAACGCTTTGTTCCGTGGCGGCGCACTGCGTCTTAGGGAGACGGGCCCCGCAGGCCCGCGGGCCGCATCAGTCGACCGCGTGATGCACGCGGATGCGGTGCACGAACCAGGCCACCGCGGCCACCACCGGCACCACGGCGATGCCCACCACCGCCTCGGGCTGCAGGTGGTAGGGCTCCAGCACCGGCAGCGTCTTGGCGGCCTTGGCCAGGTAGCCCACCAGGCTCAGCGCGTAGTAGCTGATGGCCACCACCGACAGGCCTTCCACCGTCTGCTGCAGCTGCAGCTGCAGGTGCTGGCGGTGCACCAGGGCCCTGAACAGGGCCTGGTTGCTGGCCTCGCGGGTGATCTCCACCCGCACGCGGGCCAGGCTCAGGGCGCGGTTGATCCGTTCGGCGACGTCGGTCAGGCGGCGGTCGGTGCTGTCGCACAAGGCCATGGCCGGCTCGAAGCGCCGGCCCAGAAAGCCCGCCAGCGTGCGCAGGCCCGGGATGCGCTGCTCGCGCAGACCGTTCACCCGGTCCTCCACGATGGCGTGGTAGGCCCGCGTGGCCGAGAAGCGGTAGCGGGTGCGTGAGGCGCTGTGCTCCACCTCGGCGGCCAGCCGGGTCAGCGCTTCCAGCGCGCCGGCATCGTCGCGCTGGTCCTCGTTGGACATGGCGTCCACGATGCCTTGCAGCTGGCCTTCCAGTGCGGCCAGCTCGCCGGCCTCCTGCTGCGCCACCGGAAAGCCCAGCATGGCCAGCATGCGGTAGGCCTCCATCTCGCAGACGCGCTGCACCGCCCGCGCCGCCTGGTCGGGCGGCAGGCCGTGGTCCAGCAGGATGTAGCGCACGAAGCCGTCCGCGCCCAGTTCCAGCCGGGTGAACAGCGTGGCCCCACCATCGGCGATGTGCGAGCCGATCAGCGGCGGGTGTTCCAGATCGTCGTCCGGCCGCTCCAGCAGGTGGCGGCAGCGGGACACGGTGCTGTCATCGGCCGGCAGCAGCAGCACATGGGCGGCCGAGAGCAGGGCGCCCGGGTTGTTCTCGCCGTACAGGGCGCGCACGAAGCTGTCGGGCAAGGCCGCGCAGGCGCTGGCCGTGCGCCACAGGCTGGACAGCTGCACGCTGTCCGGCGCTTCGCCCAGCGCTGGCATCAGCCGGCACATCTGCCAGCTGATGAACTCGCCGTGGCGCTCGAACTTCAGCGTCCAGTCCTCCGTCACCAGCACATGGTGGCGGGTGCCCGGCTGCGGCGTCGGCTGGCCTTGTGTGGCACACAGCCCGGCCAGCGCACGCTCGGCCCCTTGTGGGTCCATCTGCCAGTTGACCCAGGCCGACACCACACTGCCCGGGCGCATCAGCAGGGGCGGGCGGGCGTGCAGCTCATCGTGCAGGGCGGTGTGCTGGCGCGCGGGCCAGGCGGCGGGGGCCTCGGGGTGGATTTCTGCGGACATCGGAACCACTCAGGAAGGGCGCCAGGGACGGCGGGGCAAGGGGCGCAGCTTACACTCCACGCCCGGCATTGTTGCTGCGCTTGTTGTCATGGATGCACTGTTTTCGCTGCTGGCCATCGTGCTGGCCTACCTCGTCGGATCGCTCTCGTTCGCGGTCATCGTCAGCCGCGTCATGGGTCTGGACGACCCGCGCAGCTACGGCTCGGGCAACCCGGGCGCGACCAACGTGCTGCGCTCGGGCAGCAAGAAGGCTGCCATCCTCACCCTGCTGCTGGACGCGGTGAAGGGCGTGGTGCCGGTGCTGCTGGCCCAGGCCCTGGCGCCCACGCTGCACTGGGGGGAGCTCACCATCGGCCTGGTCGGGCTGGCCGCCTTCCTCGGCCACCTGTGGCCGGTGTTCTTCCACTTCCAGGGCGGCAAGGGCGTGGCCACCGCGGCCGGCGTCATCCTGGCGTTGAACTGGCCGCTGGGCCTGGCCGTGCTGGCCACCTGGCTGGTGGTCGCCTTCGTGACGCGCTATTCCTCACTGGCGGCCCTGGTGGCCGCCGTGGCCGCGCCGCTCATCGAGCTGCTGGTCTGGCCCTCGGTCCAGGCGCTGCCGCTGCTGGTCATGAGCCTGCTGCTGATCTGGCGCCACGGCGGCAACATCCGCAAGCTCATCGCCGGCACCGAATCCAAGATCGGCCAGAAGGCGGGCGCCGCTGCCGCGGCCAAACCGGCGGCCTCGCATGCGCATGAGCAGGCGCATCGCGACCACCCGCACCGTTCCCATTCCCACTCCGCTTCCAAAGGAAAACACTGAAATGATTCAACGCTTCGACGTCGGTACCCGTATGTGCGAAATGACCGTCCACAACGGCGTGGCCTACCTGGCCGGCCAAGTGGCCGAAGACGGCTCGCAAGACATCGTCGGCCAGACCCGCCAAGTGCTGGCCGCCATCGACGCGCTGCTGGCCAAGGCCGGCAGCGACAAGACCAAGATCCTGCGCGCGCAGATCTTCCTGGCCGACCTGGCCGACTTCCCCGGCATGAACAGCGTGTGGGACACCTGGGTCGTGGCGGGCCACACCCCGGCCCGCGCCACCGTGCAAGCCACGCTGGCCAAGCCGGAATGGAAGATCGAAGTGGTGATCACCGCCGCCGTCTGATCGATCGCCGCCGTTGGCAACCCCGGCCTGGGAAGGTTGGGGTCTGGCGGCCTCTGCCACAGCAAGACACGGCCCTGCGGGGGCTGCTGATCAGACCGAATGAAGCAAGGCCAGCACGCCATCCAAGCCGGCCTGCAGCACCACGAATCCGATCACATTGAGCAGGACCGTCATCCAGAACAGGTTGACGAAGGACGGCTTGCTGGTCTTGTGCCGCAGCAGCTGCTGCGCGATGAGCGCGCCCGGCCAGCCGCCGATCAGCGCCAAGCCGTGCAGCGTGTTCTCCGGGGTGCGCCACTGGTTCTGGCGGGCAGCTGACTTGTCGAAGACATAGGCGAAGAAGGTGACCGCGCTGGCCCCCGCATAGACGAGGAGCATGTAGGGCTTCAGACCCCATCGCACTGCGACGAAGTACACCAACGCCAGAAACGCCGGAATGACCAGCACGCGCGCCAGCGACCAGGGCGCGGGCGCTTCCGTGCGGACACGGGCCGCCTGGCGCGAGCGGACCGGATACTGGACGGACTGCGCGCGTTTCTTCCCGTCGGGGCCCATGGCCACCTCGAAGGTCAGCACCTGACCCACTTGCGGCCGCCCACTGCCCGCTGGAAACGCCTTGATGTGGACAAAGATGTCTTGGCCGCCCTGCGTGGGTTCGATGAAGCCGAAGCCTCGGTCGTCATGCCAGGTTTTCAGGGTGCCTTCGAATCTCATGGGGGACGGCAGGACATTCAGCAGGAGGGCGGGTCGAGCGAAATGTCAGACCTCGTCCTGCACGAGGGCCGTTCCGGCATGGGCGCTCTGAACTGACCCGGCTTTCAGAACTTCCGTCCGGTACGTGATGCTGCGACCCGAAGCCTCTACGGTTACGACGGTGCGAACAACCACACCCAATTGCGACCCAATCTCAAGAGTTGCAGGAACACCAGGCTTGGTTGACACGAACGGAGCGCCGAGAACCTTTGAGGTCTGTGCGTCCGTGATTGAGAGTGAAACCCGGTAGATGCCAGGTTGAGCAGTGCGTGCCGCGGAGACGACGGTAACCGGCCTTGCCTCCTTCCAGTCGCTCGGGTTGAACTGCTGTGCGAAAGCTGAGACAGACAACATCGCAGCTGCATAAGCGATGACGTGCAGACGGTTCATTCTCTTTCCCCTCCGTAGTTAAGGCCTGAATGGTGGGCGAGCTTCTCACTGGCGTCAATGACGTGGTCTAACGCCCAGGTTAACCGGCAAAAATGCGAAGCATTTTTGTCCGTGTTGAACCTACAGTTAGGCATCTCCGCTCCAAAGAACCTTGCGTGCCAGGAGCTCCGCTTGCCGAGCAAATCCAACCGGTGGTTCTGCGGTAGTACCGTGCGCGATGTCATCCCGCGCACCTTTGAGCAACTTGAACTGGGAAATGTCGGTTTCATCTAGTTCGGACCAAATGCATGTTGCGCACCACACAAACCGATCGTACAGATTCTTCAGGCTATCAACCTGTGTTTGAAGTAACTTCTTGGTGGCCGGGCCATGCGCGCAATTTTCACTGAGGAGCTTGGAAAGCTTCGATGCGTGGTCGATGCGGCCATACACAGCATGTGTTTCAACTTCAAGTGTGAGGAAGAAGTAGAGAAACCGCTTCAGTTGATCTTTTTCTGCAAGTCCCAGTGCAAAGAAGCGAGCGGCCTTGGCGTTTAACGATGAAGTTACTTCTCGCGCGGCCTCAAGCTTCGCAGACAGTGCCTGACCTTCTAGCCGGTAGGCTGTGTGCAGGTCGGCTTGAAGCTGCATGCGGATGTCATGGACTGCAACCCCACTCGCTGTTCGGCCGACCGATGCCCGCGCAAGCTTGCGCAATGCTACGTAGCGGTTCTCCTCATTCAGTACGCAGGTCAAGCCAGAAACTATTGGGGGGCGTTCTCAAATCCGAAGTGCAACACCTTGCCCCTCCGGTAAGGTGTGAAGATGAAGATGAGATACAGGCAGCTGCAAGCTGAAGACCGCGTGACGCTGGCGGCGCTGCGCCAGCAGGGCTACA
>NZ_JAGWCB010000014.1 GCF_020387415.1 Ideonella benzenivorans
CTGAACTGGCGCAGCCCCATTCAGGTCTTCGCAGAACTCATGCGCGGCTTGGCCCAAGCCCATCAGGCTACAGTCCACTGATCAAGCAACCCGGGTGGGGTGTTGCACTTCAGATTTGAGAACGCCCCTGTTAATTCAAACGTTGAGGCTGGGCGGTCTCAAATCTGAAGTGCAACACCTTGCCAACCGGTAAGGTGTGAGGATGACGACGAGATACAGGCAACTGCAACCCGAAGAGCGCGTGACGATTGCGGCGCTGCGTCTGCAAAACCGGGCAAATTCAAAGGTGCCGGGCAACAACTGCTCGGACAGCACCACCGGCAGGAAGCAAGGTTGGTTGGCAACGGTGCGGTAGCGGGCCATGGGCATCCCCAGCACAAGGCGACACATTCACCTGCAAGCCCCATGCCGCAACGATAGGCTGGGGCCATTACCCCACATCCGAACCAAGCACCGACACGGACGTCCCATGCCTGAGATCCACATGCTGCTCGACCGCACCGGGACCGCCATGGGCGGGGTTTCGCTGCAGCTTCGTTAGCCGCATGAAAAAGCGACTACTCTTTGCAGTCCTCATCGGGGCGGGCGCAGTCGGGCTGCTCATGGTCCCCTTTCTCGGCGCTTTTACAGTTGGGCTGGTGCTGGCAATTATTTGCGCCCTGTCTGGCAGTCTCTTGGGTCCGTATTGCCACAACAGTGAGTACGTTGAAGTTGGTTTCGCGTGGATCACAGTTCACTCCAGCCACGTCTACGTCGTATATTGGGCACTGTTCAGTGCAACCATATTCGTCTTGCTTACGCTAGTTTCATTCGTCTCCCGCGGGCGCGGCAAGCGGAATGGGAAACAGTGACGATTCAGCCCCGGAGTGCAAAGCCCTGGGGCCCCTATATGCCCCTCTCCAAACACTAGGCTGGTCTCGGCTTCAGCAAAGCCAGTCGCACCTCCTGACCCGCCCCCTAGCTTCGTGAAGCCGCTTCACAGACCAGCAAAACGCCAGCCCTGAAGCACAGCGACAGTCACGAGAAAACTCCCCGTTCTTGCCTCATGAAACTCTCTTCCCCGCGCATCCGGCGCCTGGCCCTGGGGGTCGTCGTGCTGGTGCTGGTCGCCCTGGGCGTGCAGCACTTTGTCTTCCGCCAGCCCGCGCCGCCGTCGCTGATCACCGCCAAGGTGCAGCGCGCCGACATCGAGGACACCGTGCTGGCCAATGGCACGCTGCAGGCCTTCAAGCAGGTCAGCGTGGGCGCCCAGGTGTCGGGCCAGGTCAAGTCGCTCAAGGTGGCCTTGGGGGACATGGTCAAGAAGGGCCAGCTGGTGGCCGAGATCGACTCGATGACGCAGCAGAACACGCTGCGCACCACTCAGACCACGCTGGCCAATGTGCAGGCCCAGCTGAAGTCGGCCCAGGCCACGCTGGCGCAGAACCAGCGCACCCTGGCCCGCCAGCAGCAGATGCGGCGTTCGGACGCCAGCGCCCAGGCCGACCTGGACAGTGCCCGTGAAGGCGTCGAGACCGCGCAGGCCAATGTGGAGGCGCTGAAGGCCCAGGTAGAGGCCGCCCGCATCGCCGTGGACACTGCCCAGGTGAACCTGGGCTACACGCGCATCACCTCGCCGATCGACGGCCAGGTGGTCTACATCGTGACCGAGGAGGGCACGACGGTGAACTCCAACCAGTCCACGCCGACCATCCTGATCGTGGCCCAGGTGGACACGATGACGGTGAAGGCGTCCATCTCCGAAGCGGATGTGACCAGTGTGAAGCCGGGCCAGAAGGTGTACTTCACCATCCTGGGCGAACCCGACCGCCGCTGGGACACCACGCTGCGCAGCATCGAGCCCGCCACCGACAGCATCAGCTCCAGCAGCACCTCCAGCACCAGCAGCAGTTCCACCAACAGCACCACCAGCGCCACCGCCATTTACTACAACGGCAAGCTGGATGTGCCCAACCCGGACCACCTGCTGCGCATCTCGATGACGGCCACGGTGCACATCGTGCGCAACGCGGCGAAGAACGCGCTGACCATCCCCGCCGGCGCCCTGGGCCCACGCGGCCAGGATGGCCAGACCCAGGTGCAGGTGGTGGGCCAGGACGGGCGCCCCCAGACCCGCGCGGTCAAGATCGGCATCAACAACAACGTGACCGCCCAGGTGCTGGACGGCTTGCGCGAAGGTGAGCAGGTGGTGCTGGGCAACGCGGCCAGCACCAGCAGCGGCAGCAACCAGCGGCGCATGGGCCCGCCGATGTTCTGACGCCGGCACCATGAGCGAACACACGCAAGCCGCCCCGCTGCTGGACCTGCGCGGCGTCGGCCGCGAATTCCCCGCCGGCGAAGGCACCCTGACGGTGCTGCAGGACATCAACCTGCAGATCCAGGCCGGTGAGATGGTGGCCATCGTCGGCCAGTCGGGCTCCGGCAAGTCCACATTGATGAACCTGATCGGCTGCCTGGACCAGGCCAGCCGCGGCCGCTACGCCATCGCCGGGCGCGAGGTGGCCCAGCTCCGCCCGGACGAGCTGGCCGAGCTGCGGCGCGAACACTTCGGCTTTATCTTCCAGCGCTATCACCTGCTGTCCGACCTGACGGCCCAGGGCAATGTGGAGGTGCCGGCGATCTACGCCGGCCTGCCGGCCGCGGAGCGCCACAGCCGCGCACAGGCCCTGCTGCAGCGCCTGGGGCTGGGCGACCGCACGCAACATGTGCCGGGCAAGCTCTCCGGCGGCCAGCAACAGCGGGTGTCCATCGCCCGCGCGCTGATGAACGGCGGCAGCGTCATCCTGGCCGATGAGCCCACCGGGGCGCTGGACAGCGGCTCGGGCGAAGAGGTGATGCGCATCCTGGGCGAGCTGCATGCCCAGGGCCAGACCATCATCATCGTCACCCACGACATGGGCGTGGCCCGCCACGCCGAGCGCATCGTGGAGCTGAAGGACGGCCGCATCGTCTCCGATGCGCCCAACACCCCGGTGCGGTCCGCCACCCCGGCGGCCGGCCCGCACACGCCACCCGCGCACGCCCGCCCCCAGACCCTGGCCCGCCGTTGGCGCGCCACCGCCGACAGCCTGGGCGAAGCTTTCCACATGGCCTTGCTGGCCATGAACGCGCACCGCCTGCGCACCCTGCTGACCATGCTGGGCATCGTCATCGGCATCGCCTCGGTGGTGTCGGTGGTGGCCCTGGGCCGCGGCTCGCAGCAGAAGGTGCTGGCCAACATCAGCAGCATCGGCACCAACACCATCGAGGTGTTCTCGGGTCTGGGCTTTGGCGACCCACGCTCCGCGCGCATCCAGACCCTGCGGCCAGACGACGCCGACGCCCTGGCCGAGCAGTCCTATGTGGACAGCGTGACGCCCAATGTGCAGACCTCGGTCACGGCGCGGGTGGGCAACATCGACGCCTCGGTCAACGTCAACGGCGTGGGCGAGCAGTACTTTCGCGTCAAGGGCCTGACCATGGCCCTGGGCACCGCCTTCGATGCCAACGGCATCCGCCGCTACGCCCAGGTGGCGGTGATCGACGACAACGCCAAGAAGAAGCTGTTCCCCACCGGCGACCCGATCGGCCAGGTGCTGTTCCTGGGCAGTATGCCGGTCTACGTGGTGGGCGTCACCGCCAAGAAGGACAGCGCCTTCGGCCCCAACAGCGAGAGCCTGAACATCTTCGTGCCCTACACCACGGCGATGCGGCGTCTGATCGGCCAGGGCTATCTGCGCAGCATCACGGTGCGGGTGGATGACTCCGCACCGATGGCCGCGGCCGAGCAGGGCATCAACCAGCTGCTGGAGCGCCGCCACGGCCGGGTGGACTTCTACGTGCTCAACACCGACAGCATCCGCCAGACCATCGAGAGCACCACCCAGACCCTGACCCTGCTGATCGCCTCGATCGCGGTCATTTCCCTGGTGGTGGGCGGCATCGGGGTGATGAACATCATGCTGGTGAGCGTGACTGAACGCACCGCCGAGATCGGCGTGCGCATGGCGGTGGGCGCGCGCCAGCGCGACATCCAGCAGCAGTTCCTGATCGAGGCGGTGCTGGTCTGCCTGCTGGGCGGCGTGCTGGGCATCGCCGGCGCCCTGGGCTTCGGCGCGCTGTTCTCGCATTTCAGCCAGGACTTTGCCCTGTCCTTCTCACCCACCGCGATGGGCGCGGCCTTCCTCTGCGCCACGCTGATCGGCGTCGTGTTCGGCTACCTGCCAGCCCGCAGCGCCGCCCGCCTCAACCCGGTCGAGGCCCTGTCCCGTGATTGATCCCATGGCCGCTCGCTCCCGCTTCTTCCCGCTCCAGGCGCTGACCCTAGCCACCCTCACCTTGCTGGCCAGCGGCTGCGCCGTCACCCGCACGCCCTACAGCGCGCCCGAACCGGCCGTGCCGGCGCAGTGGGACACCCCGAGCCCGTCGGCAGCCCCGGCGGCCGCCGCCACCGACCGCTGGTGGACCCGCTTCGACGACCCGACCCTGACCGCCCTGGTGGACGAGGCCCTGCGGCGCAACGCCGACATGGCCGTGGCCGCCCTGTCGGTCAAGCAGGCGCAGCTGGCCGCCGGCCTGGCCGACAACGACCGCTGGCCCGTGCCCAGCGCCAGCCTGGGCAGCACCTCGCAGCGCGCCATCCACCACGCCGGCACCCGCAGCCAGACCCACAGCGTCAGCGGGGGCGTGAGCTGGGAAGTGGACCTGTGGCAGCGCCTGGCCGCGCTGAGCGACGCCGCCGAATGGGAGGCCCAGGCCACCGAGCAGGACCGCCAGGCCACCGCCCTGAGCCTGGCCGGCACCGTGGCCGAGGATTACTGGCAGCTGGCCTACCTGAACCAGCGCGTGACCAGCGCCCAAGCCAGCCTGGACTACGCGCAGCGCACCCGCGATCTGGTGAAAGCGCAGTACGCGGCCGGTGCGGTCTCAGGCCTGGACCTGCAGCAGGCCGAGCAGACCGTGCTGAGCCAACAAGCCAGCCTCTCGGCCCTGGCGGAACAGCGCTCACAAGCCCGCCACGCGCTGGTGCTCCTGTTCGACCATGCGCCCAGCGCGGCGGCGCTGGCCGGCCTGCTGCCGCAGGAGCCGCAGACCCTGCCCGAGCGACCCCTTCCGCCGGTGGCCGCCGGCGTACCCGCCGAGGTGCTGGGCCGCCGCCCCGACCTGCGCGCGGCCGAACTGCGCCTGCGCGAAACCCTGGCCAGCCACGATGCCGCCGCCGCGGCCTACTACCCCACGCTGAGCCTGACGGGCGCCCTGGGCAGCAGCAGCAACGCGTTGGGCAACCTGCTGTCCAACCCGGTGGGCACGCTGGGCGCGGGCCTGACCCTGCCCTTCCTGCGGGTGCGCGAAATGCACCTGACCAATGCCAAGAACCAGGCGGCCTATGAAAGCGCGGTCATCGGCTACCGCCAGACCCTCTACAGCGCCCTGGCCGATGTGCAGAACGCCCTGAGCAACCGCGAGGCCCTGGCCCGCCAGGGCGAGTGGCTGGCCGGCTCGCTGGCTGCAGCCCGCCAGGTCGAGGCCATGACCGAGGTGCGCTACCGCCACGGCGCGGTGGCGCTCAAGGACTGGCTGGACGCCCAGGAAAGCCGCCGCAGCGCAGAGGTCGCCCTGGCCGAAAACCAGCTCGCGCGCCTGCAGAACCAGGTGACGCTTTACCAGGCCCTGGGCGGCGGGGTCTGACCCCCGTCTCCGGCCCTGGTCTCAGGGCAAGGCCTGCAAGGCCGCCCGCAGCGCGGCGGCATCCGGCAGAAAGCGGATGTCCGTCACCTCCAGCGCCTTCAGCTGGATCAGCGTGGCCTGCCCGGTTTGGCGTGGCAGGTCGGCGGCCTCGGCCGCGTCCTGCACCAGCCCGAGGGAGAACGGCAGTTCGCGCAGCTTGGGCAGGGCGAACATGCGGGTGATCAGCGCCGGCATGGCACTGATGTCGGCCAGCGCGATGACCCGGTGCTGCACCAGGGCCGCGGCACCCCACTCGGCCAGCACCGGGTGAACCCAGGCACTGGCCTGCTTGTCGGCCGTGAAGACGATCGCCTGGACCGAGGCATCCAGATAGACGGCACGGGCATTGGCGTCCAGCACCCTGCGCACGGTCAACGATGTGCCCACCATGGCCGGCTCCGTCGGAATGGGGGCGGCTTCGGGCGCGCCCCAGGCCAGCCCCGCCCAGCCGCCCAGGGCCCCCAGCAGCCACTGGCGACGGCGCGGCGCGCCACGGAAAGGTGTCGTCGAGGTCAGCGTGTGCATGGCGCGATGGTAGCGGCCGCGCGCATCAGCCCGCAGGCCAGCGCCCCCACCCGTTTCAGGCCGGCGCGCTGCGCGTCGTCCCAGCGGCTGGCCACGCCCAGGCGGATGCAGTGGCGGAAGCGGTCGGTGGCGCTGAACATGGTGCCCGGCGCAATGCAGATGCGCTCGGCCAGGCAGGCCTGGTAGAGCGCCCTCGAGTCCACGCCTTCGGGCAGCTCTACCCAGAGGATGTAGCCACCGGGCGGGTCGGTCACCCGGCTGCCCTTGGGAAAGTGGCGGGCGATCAGGTCACGCGCCTCGTCCACCCGGGCGGCGATGGTGCTGCGCAGCGCGCGGTAGCTGGCCTCGATGCCGGGCTGGGTCAGCAGATCGGCCATGGCCCGCTGCAACATCACCGTCTGTCCGCCGCCGGTGGTGGCCTTCAAGCGGGCCAGCTTGTCCAGCCAGCGGCCCGGCGCCACCCAGCCCATGCGCAGACCCGGGGCGATGGTCTTGCTGAACGAGCCGCACAGCATCACCTGCCCGCTGGGGTCGAAGGAGGCCACCGCCCGGCGCTTGTCCTCCTGCTCGACCAGGTCGTTGCACAGCACATCCTCGATCAGCGGGATGCCGCGCGCGGCCGTCATCTGGGCCAGCCGGCGCCGCTCCGGCAGCGGCATGCAGGCGCCCAGCGGGTTGCTCAGCGTGGGCACCACCAGCACGGCCTTGACCGGCTGGGTGTCGAAGGCCAGTTGCAGCGCATCCAGCGAGAGGCCGGTGCGCGGGTGAGTGGGGATCTCCAACGCGCGCAGGTGCAGCGCCTCCAGGATCTCCAGAAAGCCGAAATAGGTCGGGGACTCCAGCGCCACCACATCGCCCGGCCGCGTCACCGCCCGCAGGCACAGGCTGATCGACTCCAGACAGCTGTTGGTGACCACGATGTCGCGCGCCTCGTAGCCGCAGCCCATGCGCAGCGTGTGGCGGGCGATGGCGCGGCGCAGTTCTTCGTCGCCCTGCCCGAGCGGGTACTGGCACAGCGTGGCCCGGTGCCGCTGGGTGGCTCGGCTGACCGCGCGCCGCACCCGCTCCTCGTCGAACAGATCGGCCGAGGGACAAGCGGCGCCAAAGGACAGATAGCTCGGATCCGACGCGAGCTGCATCACCTGCTGCGACATGGAGCTCACATCCACCGGCAGCGAGGCCTCGGGCGGGCGCGAGGCCTCGGGCTCCGGCAGCCGGCGCGGCCGGGCCGCCACAAAGTAGCCGGAACGGGCCCGGGCCTCGATCAGCCGGGCATCCTCCAGCGTGCGGTAGGCCTGCACCACCGTGGCCAGCGAGACCCCGCGGGCGCGGGCCAGCTCGCGCACCGAGGGAATGCGCTCGCCGCGGGCCAGCGTGCCGGCCCGGATCGGCCCGGCCAGCGATTCGGCGATCTGCAGGTACAGGGTGTCGGCGGCGGTGTTCATGGCCCCATTCTGTATGGGTCACTCCCGGCCCAACCAGTACAGATACCCTCGAGACAGACCAGCACAGCCGCGCCCCAGGGCCGGGTGTGGTGCCCAAGATCATCGCGCGCTGTGGCTGGGCCAGACGGGCGGCACCGCCTACGGTAGAGGCCATGAACACGCTGCCCTTTCCACCGCCTTCCGCCCTGCGGCAAGACCGCAGCCTGCCCCCAGCCGTCCGCGCGTCGGCGCCCGCCCTGCCGGCCCACCTGGCCCCGCCCACGTTGGCCCTGGCGTCCGGCGAGGTTCACAGCCGCACCGGCGCGGCCGGCAGCCGGCTGCACGTCCAGGCCGGGCGGGTGTGGCTGACCGAGACCGACGATGCGCAGGACCACTTTCTGGATCCCGGCGACAGCCACCTGGTGCGCGGCTCCGGTCTGCTGGTGGTGGAGGCCCTGGGCCCCGAGGTGGCGGTGCTGGCCTGGGAAGCGCGCTAGCCTTGTCCTGACGCAGACTGGGCCCATGGGCGGCCGTTTAAGATGCCGTCTTTACGCTCGGAAACGTCGGTCATGGAAGCTTGGATGCCCCCGCTGCGCTATTGGGTTCTGGCGATCTTCATCGCGTCGGCGCTCTACGCCCACCTGCGCGGCAAGGTGCGCTTTGGCCTGGTGCGGGCGCTGACGGACTTCACCGTGCTGCTGGCCCCGGTCAACGCGCTGCTGTACCTGGGCTCCAAGGTGCCGGCCAAGCCCTTCCTGGACGCCAAGGACTTCCCCGAGCTGAAGCCGCTGCAGGAACACTGGGAAGAGATCCGCGCCGAGGCCTTGCGCCTGAACGACGAAGGCTTCATCAAGGCCGCCGAGGGCTACACCGACATCGGCTTCAACTCCTTCTTCCGCACCGGCTGGAAGCGCTTCTACCTGAAGTGGTATGGCGAGGACATGCCCTCGGCCACCAAGCTGTGCCCGCGCACGGTGGAACTGGTCAACCAGATCCCCGGCATCAAGGCGGCCATGTTCACCTCGCTGCCGCCGGGCGCGCGCCTGGTGCGCCACCGCGACCCCTTTGCCGGCTCCATCCGCTATCACCTGGGTCTGATCACGCCCAACTCGGACGAATGCTTCATCGAGGTGGATGGCCAGCGCCGCTCCTGGCATGACGGCGAGCCGATGATGTTCGACGAGACCTACATCCACTACGCCGAGAACAAGACCGACCACCCGCGGGTGATCCTCTTCTGCGACGTGGAGCGCCCGGTCTACACCGCGCCGCTGGCCTGGTTCAACCGCGCCTTCGGCCGCATCGTGCTGAACGCCGCCCGCACCCAGAACGTGGAAGGCGAGTCGATCGGCCTGGTCAACAAGATCTTCGCCCACGGCTACAAGCTGCGCCTGGCCGGCAAGGCCCTGAAGGCCAAGTCCCGCACCACCTATTACGTGCTCAAGTGGGTGGCCATCCTGGGCGCGCTGTACCTGATCTTCCGCTGAAGCCCTCCGGGCGCGCGACATGATCCTGCTGCTGTGGACCGCCGCTGCGCTGGGCCTGCTGCTCTGGACCGGCCTGAGCTGGGCGCTGTGGGCCCTGCTGACGCACGACCCCAGCTGGGTCGTTGCGCTCAAGACCTGGCTGGATGCCAGCCCGCTGGCCGGCTGGCTGGATCAGGTGGCGCCGGGTTGGGACGGTGTGCTGGCCGCCACGGTGGGCCTGCTGCAGGCCCTGCTGCGCGGCGTGGCCCCGTGGGTGTCCTGGGTGCTGGGGGCCGTCTGGGTCGGTGGCTGCCTGCTGGGTCTGGCCCTCGCCGGCCTGCTGCACTGGGCCATCCGGGTCGGCAGCACCCCGGTCCGTCCTGCGGCCCCACCGCCTGCCGCGCCCCCACCGGCCACGGCCTGAGCGGGCCCCGGGCATCCCACTTGCTTGCCCGGCCGCCATGAACTTCCGACCCCGTTTTGTCCTGGCGCCCCTGGTCGCCAGTGCCGCCGCCCTGCTGGGGCTGCTGGCCCCGGCCGCCCAGGCCGCCACCCCGCCCCGCCCGGCCCCCCCCACCGCGGCGCAGGCCAGTTGCCTGAGCGACTGCACGCCCCGCATCGGCATCGTCTCGGCCTTCGGCGCCGAGGCCGACCTCTTGCTGGGCCGACTGCAGCACCCCAAGACCTGGACGATCACCGGCAAGCGCTTCACCACCGGCGAGCTCGAAGGCCACCGCGTGGTGGTGGTGCTCAGCGGCGTCAGCCTCGTCAACGCCACCCTCACCACCCAGCAGCTGCTGGACCACTTCCGCATCGACCGGCTGGTGATGAGCGGCATCGCCGGCGGCGTGAACCCGGCCAACCATGTGGGGGACGTGACGGTGCCCGAGCGCTGGGCCCTGCCGCTGGAGACCTTCTGGAACGAAAGCGACACCCTGCCCGCCCCCTGCGGCCAGACCGGTGACCTGAGCTGCCTGGGCCTGAACCTGGCCGCGCCGGACGGCCAGCCCCTGCCGCCCTTCCAGCACCAGTTCCCGCGGGGCACCTACCTGCTCAACACGGCCAATGCCCCGCAGGGCGAGTACCGCTTCGACTACCCGGTGGACGCGGCCATGCTGGCCACGGTGCGCACGCTGCAGCCGCGCCTGCAGCGCTGCGGCCCCAAGGCCAAGCAGACCGATGGCAGCGTGGACGAAAAGCTCTGCGTGAAGGAACAGCCACGCCTGCGGGTGGGCGGGCGCGGCGTCTCGGGCCCGGTCTTCCTGGCCAATGCCGAGTACCGCGAGTACCTGTTCAAGCACCTGCAGGCCCAGACCTTCGAGATGGAGACCGCCGCGCTGGCCCATGTGGCCGCGGCCAACCAGGTGCCCTACATCGCCTTCCGCTCGCTGAGCGACCTGGCCGGCGCCGAGGGCTTCAATGCCGACGTGGGCGCCCTGTTCGCCAGCGGCCTGGCCGAGACCAACGAGGCCGAGGTGACGCTGTCCTTCCTGCGCGCCTGGCGCTCGCCCGTCACCGCCGTGGCCCACCGCCATGGAGGCGCCCGATGAGCCGCTTCCTGCGCCGCCCCGCCGCGCTGCTGAGCGCCCTGCTGCTGAGCGCCGGCCTGGCCCAGGCCCAGACCGTTCCCGTGGCCCCCCGCCCGGTCAAGGCGCTGGTGATCTCGATGTTCGGCCCCGAGGCCGAACCCTGGATCGAACCCTTCCAGCTGACCGAGTCGATCTCGGTGCCGGGCCTGTCGCCTGACCACCCGGCCCTGCGCTGCAACCGCGACGACGTCTGCCTGCTGACCACCGGCATGGGCCACGCCAATGCGGCCGCCTCGGTGCTGGCGGTCACGCTGGACCCGCGTTTCGACCTGCGCAAGACCTGGTTCCTGATCGCCGGCATCGCTGGCATCGACCCGGCCCAGGGCACGCTGGGCAGCGCCGCCTGGGCCCGCTGGCTGGTCGACACGGGCATCGCCCACGAAATCGATGCCCGCGAGATGCCCCAAGATTGGAGGACCGGCTACTTTGGCGTGCTGACTGCCGGGCCCGGCATCAAGCCCAAGCTGGAGTACCGCACCGAAGTGGCGCACCTGGACGACGCGCTGGTGAACAAGGCCCTGGCCCTGACCCGCGGCGTGCCGCTGGCCGACAGCCCCCAGGCCCAGGCCTACCGGGCCCACTACGCCAAAGGCAGCCCGGCGGCCCGGCCGCCCGCGGTGATCCAGTGCGACACCGCCGGCGGTGACACCTGGTGGCACGGCCACCGCCTGGGCCAGCATGTGCGGGACTGGGTGAAGCTGATGACCGACGGCCAGGGTCGCTACTGCACCACCCAGCAGGAGGACAACGCCAGCTACAACGCGCTGGAACGCGCAGCCGCCGCCGGCAAGGTGGACCTGAAGCGCCTGGCCGTGCTGCGCACCGGCTCCAACTTCGACCGCCCCTACCCCGGCCAGACGGCCCAGGCCTCGCTGAAGGCCTCGACCACCGGTGCCACCGGGGGCTTCGTGCCCGCCACGCAGAACCTGGCCCGTGTCGGTGGCGTGCTGGTGCGCGACATCGTCGCCCACTGGGACCAGTGGAAGGACGGTGTGCCCGCCCCGTGAGGGGGCCGGAGTGATGGCATGTGGGTTGCTTTACAGCGCGAACGACAACTTTGCGTTGCAGCAACCCATGACCACCCGTCATCACCCAGCCGCCCACCCCGCGGCGCAGTTCCGTCCCTCTCTGCTGAGCCTGGCGGCGCTGGCCGCCCTGCTCCCCACCGCCCCCACCTGGGCCCAGGACGCGACGGCCGGCGCCGAAGCCGGCAAGCTGACCACCATCACCGTGACCGCCGAGCGCCGCGAGGAAAACGCGCTCGAGGTGCCGATGTCGATCACGACGCTGCGCGGCGAGGCGCTGGACGTGATCAACTCCAGCGGCGAGGACCTGCGCATGCTCTCGGGCCGCGTGCCCAGCCTGAACATCGAATCCTCCTTCGGCCGGGCCTTCCCGCGCTTCTACATCCGCGGCTACGGCAACACCGACTTCCGCCTGAACGCCTCGCAGCCGGTGTCCCTGATCCTGGACGACATCGTGCAGGAGAACCCCATCCTCAAGGGCTTCCCCATCTTCGACAGCGAAGGCGTGGAAGTGCTGGCCGGCCCGCAGGGCACGCTGTTCGGCCGCAACACCCCGGCCGGCGTGGTCAAGTTCGACTCGGTCAAGCCGCAGAAGACCTTTGGCGGCTACGGCAGCCTGAGCTACGGCACCTACGGCACGGTCAACGCCGAGGGCGCGATCAACCTGCCGGTGGACGAACAGTGGCAGGCCCGCGTCTCGCTGCAATCGCAGCACCGTGACAACTGGGTCACCAACGAAGCGCCGGCCCCGGTGGTGCAGCAGACCCACAAGCTCGAAGGCTATGACGACAACGCCGTGCGCGCCCAGCTGCTGTACGGCGCCGGCACCCCCTTCAGCGCGCTGTTCAACGTGCACGCCCGCGACCTGAACGGCAGCGCCCGCCTGTTCCGCGCCAACATCATCCAGAGTGGCACGAACGACCTGGCCGACGGCTTCGACAAGAGCAAGGTCTCTCTGGATGGCAAGAACGAGCAGAAGCTCAGCAGCACCGGCGCCAACGCCCACCTGACCTGGGCCTTCGACGGCTACAAGCTGCACTCGATCACCGGCTTCGAGAAGGTCCATTCCTTCAGCCGCGGCGACGTGGACGGTGGCTACGGCGCCAGCTACCTGCCCTACATGGGGCCGGGCCTCATCCCCTTCTCCAGCGAGACCGCGGACGGTCTGCGCGCGCACCAGCAGTGGACGCAGGAACTGCGCGCCGAGTCCGCCACCAGCGGCCCGCTGAGCTGGCAGAGCGGCCTGTACTTCTTCCACGAGAAGTACGCCATGGACGCCTACAGCTACGACTCCACCAGCGGCGGCGCCCAGACCGGCCTGTCCACCACCACCCAGACCAACAACTCCTGGGCGGCCTTCGGTTCGGTCAACTACGCCATCGCACCGGATGTGACCGTGCGCGCCGGCCTGCGCTACACGCACGACTGGAAGAAGCTCTCGACCGACCCCGGCGACGTGGCGGTGGACGCCAGCGCCGGCCTGAGCGACACGGTGTCCAGCAACAAGGTCACCGGCGACCTGGCCGCCACCTGGTCGATCACCAAGGACACCAACCTCTACGCCCGCATCGCCACCGGCTACCGCGGCGCCAGCATCCTGCCGGCCTCGGGCTTCAACCCGATGTCCAACGCCGACCCGGAGACCACGACCTCCTACGAGGCGGGCGTGAAGTCCGAGCTGTTCGACCGCCGCGCCCGCGTGACGGCCAACGTCTTCCACTACGACGTCAAGAACCAGCAGCTGACCGCCGTGGGCGGCGCCAGCAACTCCACCCTGTTGCTCAGCGCCAAGAAGGCCATGGGCGAGGGCGTGGAAATGACGCTGGACGCCTACCTGACCGAGAACCTGCTGTTGAACCTGAACGGCAGCGTGAACACCACCAAGATCAAGGACAAGAACCTGGTGGTGGCCGGCTGTGCGCTGTGCACCGTGACCGACCCGGCGGGCACCGTCAGCGGCACCTACCACATCGACGGCAACCCGCTACCGCAGGCGCCCAAGTACGTGGCCAACGCCAACCTGCGCTACAGCCTGCCGATGGCCGATGGCAGCGAGTTCTACGTCTACACGGACTGGACCTACCGCAGCAAGATCAACTTCTTCCTGTACGAGTCCACCGAGTTCACGGGCAAGTCGCTGACCCAGGGCGGTCTGCGCCTGGGCTATGTCTGGGGCAACGGCAAGTACGAGGTCGCCGCCTTCGGCCGCAACATCACCAACAAGGTGGTGGTCAACGGCGCCATCGACTTCAACAACCTGACCGGCTTCATCAACGAACCGCGCACCTTCGGCGCGCAGTTCAAGGCGATGTTCTGAGCCTCAGGCCGCGGCGGCGCGGAAGGCGGTGTCCAGCTGGGCCAGCCACTGCGCCCGCTGCGCCGGGGCCACGAAACTGGCCTCGAAGCTGTTGCGGGCCAGCACATAGGCCTCCCGCGCGCCCAGCGCCGGCATGGCCTCGAAACAGGCCAGGTAGTTGGCGTTCAGGTAGCCGCCGAAATAGGCCGGGTCGTCCGAGTTCAGCATCGCCACCAGGCCGTGCGCCAGCAGCTGCGGCAGCTGGTGCTCGGCCAGGTCCTGGACGCCACAGAGCTTCAGGTTGGACAGCGGGCAGACCGTCAGTGGCACCCGCTCGGCGGCCAGCCGGTCCATCAGGGCCGGGTCCTCCACGCTGCGCACGCCGTGGTCGATGCGCTCGACCTTCAGCACGTCCAGCGCGCCCGTCACATAGGCGGGCGGCCCTTCCTCGCCCGCGTGGGCCACGCGGTGCAGGCCCAGCTCGGCCGCCTTGGCAAAGACGCGGGCGAACTTCTCCGGCGGGTGGCCGCGCTCGGAGCTGTCCAGGCCCACGCCGATGAAGTACTCGCGCCAGGGCAGCGCGGCCTCCAGCGTGGCCAGCGCGTCCTCCTCGCTCAGGTGGCGCAGAAAGCACAGGATCAGCTTGGCGCTGATGCCCAGTTCCTGGTGCGCCCGCTGACAGGCATGGTGCAGGCCCAGGATCACCGTCTGCATCGGCACGCCGCGGGCGGTGTGGGTCTGCGGGTCGAAGAAGATCTCGGTGTGGACCACGTTCTCGGCCGCCGCCTTCTCCAGGTAGGCCCAGGCCATGTCGAAGAAGTCTTCCTCCTTCAGCAGCACGCTGGCCCCGGCGTAATAGATGTCCAGGAAGCTCTGCAGGTCGGTGAAGGCATAGGCCGCGCGCAGGGCCTCGACGCTGGGATAGGCCAGCGCCACGCCATTGCGCTGGGCCAGCTTGAAGATCAGCTCGGGCTCCAGCGAGCCTTCGATGTGGATGTGGAGTTCGGCCTTGGGCATGGTGCGCAGCAGCGCAGGCAGCCGGTCGCGGCCAATGCGGTCAAAGGGGATGTTTGGCAGGGCGGCGGTCATGAACGGGCTCCGGAATGAACGGACGCGAGCGGCGTCCACGGGGCCATTCTGGCGCCCGCGCGGGGCTTTTTGTACACAGGATGTGTGGCACGTGACTTGCACCCACACCGTGCCCCTTCCCGGGGCTCCCGCACTTGGTGCATTTCCCTTCTTCTTTTTTGGAGTTCGATCCCATGACGTCTCGTCGCTCCCTGCTGGCCTCGGCCGGTGCGCTGGCCGGATCCCTTGCGCTGTCGAGCCCGGGCCTGGCCCTGGCCGCCGGCGGCAAGATCAAGGTGGCCGCGGTCTACACCGTGCCCTTCGAGCAGCAATGGGTGAGCCGCATCCACAAGGCCCTGAAGGCGGCCGAGGCCCGCGGCGAGATTGAATACAAAGCCACCGAGAACGTGGCCAACGCCGACTACGAGCGCGTGATGCGCGAGTACGCCACCGGCGGCGCCCAGCTGATCCTGGGCGAGGCCTTCGCGGTGGAAGCCGCCGCCCGCAAGGTGGCCAAGGACTTCCCCAAGACCGCCTTCCTGCTGGGCAGCTCGGGCAAGTCGCAGGCGCCCAACTTCGCGGTGTTCGACAACTTCATCCAGGAGCCGGCCTACCTGAGCGGCATGATCGCCGGCGCCATGACCAAGACCAACAAGATCGGCATGGTCGGCGGCTTCCCCATCCCCGAGGTGAACCGCCTGATGAACGCCTTCATGGCCGGCGCCAAGGAGACCAACCCCAAGGTCAGCTTCACCGTCAGCTTCATCAACAGCTGGTTCGACCCGCCCAAGGCCAAGGAGGCCACCTTCGCGATGATCGACAAGGGCGCCGACGTGCTCTACGCCGAGCGCTTTGGCGTCAGCGACGCGGCCAAGGAGAAAGGCAAGCTGGCGATCGGCAACGTGATCAACACCCAGCCCCAGTACCCCGACACCGTGGTGGCCTCGGCGCTGTGGAACATGGAGCCCTCGGTGGACCGCGCGATCCAGCTGGTCAAGGCCGGCAAGTTCGCCGCCGAGGACTACGGCATCTACTCGACCATGAAGTACAAGGGCTCCGAGCTGGCCCCGCTGGGCACCTTCGAGAAGAAGGTGCCGGCCGACGTGGTCGCCAAGGTCAAGGCCAAGGAAAAGGCCATCCTGGCCGGCAGCTTCAGCGTCAAGGTGGACGACAAACAACCCAAGTCCAGCGCCCAGTGAGTTCGTGAGCCAGTGACTTCCAACGACACGACGACCGGCACGGCCCCCGCGCCGGTGCTGCGCCTGTCGGGCATCACCAAGCGCTTCGGTGCGCTGACCGCCAACGACGGCATCTCGCTGGACCTGCGGGCCGGCGAGGTGCTGGCCCTGCTGGGCGAGAACGGCGCCGGCAAGAGCACGCTGATGTCCATCCTGTTCGGCCACTACACGGCCGACGCGGGCCACATCACCGTACATGGCCGGCCGTTGCCGCCGGGCCAGCCGCGGGCCGCGCTGGCGGCCGGCATCGGCATGGTGCACCAGCACTCCACGCTGGCCGACAACCTGACGGTGCTGGACAACGTGATGCTGGGCACCGAGCCGCTGTGGCAGCCCTTCACCCGCCGCCGGGCCGCGCGTGCGCGCCTGCTGGCGGTGGCGCAGCGCTTTGGCCTGACGGTGCAGCCCGAGGCCCGGGTGGGCACGCTCAGCGTGGGCGAGCGCCAGCGGGTCGAGATCCTCAAGGCCCTCTACCGCGATGCCCGCATCCTGATCCTGGACGAGCCCACCGCGGTGCTCACCCCGCAGGAGAGCGAGGCCCTGTTCGACACCCTGGGCCAGATGGTCGCCCAGGGCCTGGCCATCATCTTCATCAGCCACAAGCTGGGCGAGGTGCTGCGCGTCTCGCACCGGGTCGCCGTGTTGCGCGCCGGCCGGCTGGTGGCGCAGGCCCGCGCGGCGGACACCGATGCCGCCACGCTGGCCCAGTGGATGGTGGGCCAGGCCGTGGCCCGCACCGAACGCCACCCGGCCGAGCACCGGGACGGCCCGGTGGTGTGCGCGCTGCGCGGCGTGGCCACCGACGGCCACCCACGCGAGCAGCTGCACGACATCCACCTGGACCTGCGCGCCGGCGAGATCGTCGCGGTGGCCGGCGTCTCCGGCAATGGCCAGGTGGCGCTGGCCGAGCTGCTGTGCGGCACCCGCCGCGCCAGCCGCGGCACGCTCACCCTGGCCGGCCAGCCGCTGCGCGCCGCGCCGGCCTGGCTGGTGCAGCAGGGTGTGGCCCGCATCCCGGAAGACCGGCACGGCACCGGCGTGGTGGGCGACCTGCCGGTGTGGGAGAACGCGGTGGCCGAGCGCCTTGGCGAGACCCGTTTCTCACGCTGGGGCTGGGTGCGCCGCGACGCCGCCCGGGCCCATGCCGATCGGCTGGTGCGGGAATTCGACGTGCGCGGCGGCGGCCTGGATGTGCCGGCCCGTTCGCTGTCGGGCGGCAACATGCAGAAGCTGATCCTGGGCCGCGCCCTGCGCGCGCCCGATGGCCAGCCGCCGCGGCTGATCGTCGCCCACCAGCCCACCTGGGGCCTGGACGTGGGCGCGGTGGCGGCCATCCAGGCCCAGCTGCTGGCGGCCCGCGACGCCTGGGCCGCGGTGCTGCTGCTGTCCGATGACCTGGACGAGGTGATGACCCTGGGCGACCGCATCGCGGTGATGCACAGCGGCCACCTCGGCCCCGCCCGGCCCGCCGAGGCCTGGACCCGCGAGACCATCGGCCTGGCCATGGCCGGCCATGCCGAGGCCCCGCAAGGAGACCCTGTTGCGACTTGAACCCCGCGCCACCCCGTCCGCCCGCGCGCTGCTGCTCGCGCCGCTGGCGGCGGTGGGCTTCACCCTGTTGATCGCCTCCGCCCTGGTGGCCTGGGCCGGTGCGCCGGTGGGCACCACCTGGGGCCTGCTGCTGCAGGGCGGCTTTGGTTCCGTCTTCGCCTGGAGCGAGACCCTCACCCGCGCGGTGCCGCTGATGCTGACCGGCCTGGCCGCGGCGGTGGCCTTCCAGGCCCGCTTGTTCAACATCGGCGCCGAGGGCCAGCTCTACCTGGGCGCGCTGGCCGCGGTGGCGGTGGGCGGCCTGCACGACGGCACCGGCTTCGCGCTGCCGCCCTATGTGCTGTTCCCGCTGATGATGGCCGCCGCCGCGCTGGCCGGCGGCCTGCTGCTGCTGGGCCCGGCCCTGCTGAAGGCCCGCCTGGGCGTGGACGAGGTGGTGACCACGCTGCTGCTGAACTTCATCGTCGCGCTGTTCATCGGCGCCATGCTGGACGGCCCGATGAAGGACCCGCTGGCCATGGGCTGGCCGCAGAGCGTGGCCCTGCAGCCCGCGCTGGAGCTGGCCAAGCTGATCCCGCAGACCCGGGTGCACACCGGCCTGCTGTGGGCGCTGCTGCTGGCCGGCGCGCTGTGGGCGGTGATGCGCCGCACGGTGCTGGGCTTCCAGATCCGCGCGGTGGGGGCCAACGCCCGCGCCGCCGCCTTTGCCGGCGTGCCGGTGCAGCGCACCGTGGTGTGGGTGGCCCTGCTGTCGGGCGCGCTGGCCGGGCTGGCCGGCGCCATCGAGGTGGCCGGCCGCACCAGCTACCTGACGTTGGACATGTCCCCCGGCTACGGCTACAGCGGCATCGTCATCGCGATGCTGGCCGGCCTGCACCCGCTCGGTGTGGTGGTGGCCAGCATCTTCGTGGCCGGCGTGCTGGTGGGCGCGGACAGCATGAGCCGCGCCATCGGCGTGCCCACCTACCTGGCCGACGTGATCGTCGCCACCGCGCTGCTGGCGGTGCTGGTGGCCGCGCTGGCCGCCCGTTACCGCCTGGTGCGCAACCCGGCCGCGGCCAAGGGGGTGGCATGAACGATCTGCTGTCCTGGCTGGTGTTGCCGGAGTTCTGGGTCGCGGTGCTGCGCATCGCCACGCCGCTGATCCTGGGCACGCTGGGCGTGCTGCTGTGCGAGCGCGCCGGGGTGCTGAACCTGGGCGTGGAGGGCATCTGGGTGGCCGGCGCCTTTGCCGGCTGGCTGGCCGTCTACCACGGGGCCCCGCTGTGGGGCGGAGTGCTGGCCGCGGCCGCCGTGGGCGCGCTGGCCGGCCTGCTGCTGGCCGCGCTGACCGTGGGCCTGGCCTTGTCGCAACATGTGGCGGGCCTGGGCATCACGCTGCTGGCCACCGCGCTGAGCTATTTCGGCTACCGCGTGGCCTTCCCCAAGGTCAGCACGCCGCCCACCATCACCCCCTTCGCGCCGATGGACTGGCTGCCGGTGCCGGTGCTGAACCAGGAGACCCCGCTGACCCTGCTGGCCCTGGGGCTGGTGCCGTTGATCGCCTGGGGGCTGTTCCGCACCCCGCTGGGCCTGGCGGTGCGCATGGTGGGCGAGAACCCGCAGGCCGCCGAGGGCCAGGGCATCCCGGTGCGGGCGGTGCGCACCGGCGCCATCGTGGCCGGCTCGGCCCTGATGGGCGTGGCCGGCGCCTTTCTGACCCTGGCGGCCTTCAACGCCTTCTTCTTCAACATGGTCAACGGGCGCGGCTGGATCTGCGTGGCGTTGGTGGTGTTCGCCTCCTGGCGGCCGGGCAAGGCGTTGCTGGGCGCGCTGCTGTTCGCCTTCTTCGACGCGCTGCAGCTGCGCCTGCAGCAAAGCGGCGGGGCGGCCCTGCCCTTCCAGGTCTACCTGATGCTGCCCTATGCCCTGTCCATCCTGGCCCTGGTGCTGGTGGCCCGCCATGCGCGCTACCCTCAGGCCCTGATGAAACCCTACCGCAAGGGCGAGCGCTGAGCGCCCCGCCCCCTTGCCCGAGACCACCATGCTGGACCTGCTGATCCACAACGCCCGCCTGCCCGACGGTCGCGCCCACATGGGCGTGGCCGTGCAGGGCGGCCGCATCACCGCCCTGGAAGCGGGCCTGAGCCCCGCCACTGCGCCCGCCGCCCAGGTGGTGGACGCCGGCGACCAGCTGCTGAGCGCGCCCTTCGTCGATGCCCACTTTCACATGGACGCGACGCTGAGCTACGGCCTGCCGCGGGTCAACCAGAGCGGCACGCTGCTGGAGGGCATCGCGCTGTGGGGCGAGCTCAAGCCCCAGCTGACGCAGGAGGCACTGGTCGAGCGCGCCCTGGCCTACTGCGACTGGGCGGTGGCCAAGGGCCTGCTGGCCATCCGCAGCCACGTCGACGTGTGCGACCCGCGCCTCTTGGCAGTGGACGCGCTGCTGGAGGTCAAGCGGCGCGTGGCACCGTATATCGACCTGCAACTGGTCGCCTTTCCGCAGGACGGCGTGCTGCGCAGCCACGGCGCGCTGGACCTGCTGAAGGAGTCACTGAAGCGCGGTGTGGACGTGGTGGGCGGCATCCCCCACTTCGAGCGCACCATGGCCGATGGCGCGGCCAGCGTGAAGCTGCTGTGCGAGCTGGCCGCCGAGCAGGGCAAGCGGGTGGACATGCACTGCGACGAGAGCGACGACCCGCTGTCGCGCCATGTCGAGACCCTGGCCTACGAGACCCAGCGCCTGGGCCTGCACGGCCGTGTCACCGGCTCGCACCTGACCTCCATGCACAGCATGGACAACTACTACGTCAGCAAGCTGCTGGCCCTGATGGCCGAGGCGCGGCTGAACGTGGTGGCCAACCCACTGATCAACATCACGCTGCAGGGCCGGCACGACAGCTACCCCAAGCGGCGTGGCCTGACCCGCGTGCCCGAGCAGCTGGCCGCCGGCCTGACGGTGGCCTTCGGCCACGACTGCGTGATGGACCCCTGGTACAGCCTGGGCAGTGGCGACATGCTGGAAGTGGCGTCCATGGGCTTGCATGTGGCCCAGATGACCAGCCAGGCCGCGATGCGCCAGTGCTTCGAGGCGGTGACCACCGCCCCGGCCCAGATCCTGGGCCTGGACCACTTCGGCCTGGCGGTGGGCCGGGAAGCCAGCTTCGTGCTGCTGCAGGCCCGCGACCCCATCGAAGCCCTGCGCCTGCGGGCCCACCGCCTGGGCGTGTGGCGCCGGGGTGTGCAGCTGGCCGCCAGCGCCCCAGTGCAGACCACCCTGACGCTGCCCGGGCGGCCTGCCAGCACCGACTTCCGGCGCTGAGGCGCGGGGCTTCAGGCCCGCGTCTGGCCTTGCAGATAGCGCTCGCGCATCGGCTTGAGCAGCAGGATCGCCAGCAGCGCGGCACAGACGTCGAGCGTGATGGCGGTGCCGAACACCGGCAGCCAGCTGCCGGTGGACTGGTGCATCAGCGCGGCCAGCGGGCCGCCGAACACCGCGCCCACGCCCTGGGCGATGTAGAGCCAGCCGTAGTTCGCCGTGGCGTGGCGGGCGCCGAAGGTGTCGGTCAGCGTGGAGGGGAACAGCGAGAAGATCTCGCCCCAGCCGAAGAACACCACGCCCGACAGCAGCACGAACAGCGCTGGGTGATCCCTGTTGGCCAGCCACAGGGCCATGGCCGCGGCCTCCAGCGTGAAGGCAATGAACATCGTCTTCTCGCGGCCGATGCGGTCCGACACCCAGCCGAAGAACGGGCGGGTCAGGCCGTTGGTGAGACGGTCGATGGTGAGGGCCAGCGGCAGCGCGGTGAAGCCGAACACCATCATGTCGGCCACGCCGAAGTCGCGGGCGAAGCTGGCCATCTGCGAGGTAACCATCAGGCCCGAGGTGGCCATCATCGCCATCATCAGGAACATCAGCCAGAAGATCGGCTGACGCAGCATCTGCGAGGAGTTCAGGTCGCGCACCGTCTCGGCACCGGCCTCGCCGCTGGCGCTCGCATAGTCGATGGCCGGCTCGCGCAGGCCCTGGGCCACGATCCAGCCGATCACGGCAAAGGCCACGCCGTACTGCCACAAGGTGGTCTCCAGCCCGCGGGTGCTCAGCGAGCCTGCGATCGGGAAGGTGGTGAGGATGGCGCCCATGCCGTAGCCGGCCGCCACCACGCCGGCGGCAAAGCCGCGTTGGCGGGGGAACCAGCGCACCATCAGCCCCACGACGCCGACATAGACGATGCCGGTGCCCAGGCCCGCGAACAGGCCATAGGTGAGGTAGAGCATGGCCACGCTGTTGGCCTGCGAGGCCAGCACCCAGCTCAGGCCCGTCAGCACGATGCCGAAGCCGATCAGCCGGCGCGGCCCGAAGCGCTCGGCCAGCTTGCCTTGGAAGGGTGAGAACAGGGTCTGCAGCACGATGACGATGGAGAAGGTCACCTGCAGAACCGCCAGCGAGGCGCCCAGCTTGGCGCCGAAGGGCTTGGTGAACAGCGTCCACACGTACTGCGGGCTGGAGATCACCATCATGCAGCCCAGGCCCAGCAGCAGCTGCACCCAGCGGTTGGCGAAGACCGAGACGGGTGAGGCGGGGATGGCCCCGGCACTTTGGATGCTCATCGGAGATTCCTTTTGACGGACAGGAGACGGCATGCGGGCATGCGGCAGCCGTTCCCGGGCTGTCCAGACCCCGGGAACGTCGTGAAAAAGGGAGGGGCGGTGCGGCGGGAGGGCTACCAGCCCGCGACGATGCCGTCGCTGCGCAGGTCGAAGCCGCCTTCGAGCAGGCCGTCCGGGTGCCGGACGATGGCGCCAGCGTGGCCCATCGTCTCGTCAAAGGCACCCAGCACATCCACCTCATGGCCCCAGTCGCGCAGGGTCTGCACGGTGGCCTCCGGGAAGCGGCTTTCCAGCTTCAGGCTGTCGCTGCTCTGGCCCCATGTGCGGCCCAGCAACCAGCGCGGCGCAGCGATGGCGTCCTGCGGGTTCAGGCCCAGGCGGGCGATGCGGCTGAACACGGCCGCCTGCGACTGCGGCTGGCCGTCGCCCCCCATGTTCCCGTAGACCAGCGTGCGGCCGTCGTCGAAACGGGCCAGGCCCGGGATCAGCGTGTGATAGGGCTTGCGGCCCGGCATCAGCGGGTTGCGTGCCTCGGGCGAGAGCGAGAAGCTGCAGCCCCGGTTCTGCCAGCAGATGCCCGAGCTTTCCAGCACCAGCCCGCTGCCGAACTCGTGGTAGACGCTCTGGATGAAGCTCACCGCCAGCCCCTGGCCGTCCACCGCCCCCATCCAGACGGTGTCGCCCGGCCCACGGCCACGCCCCCAGGGCGCGGCTTGGCCGGGCAGGATCTTCGCGGCCATCGCATCCAGACGCGCCGGCTGCAGGTAGTCGGCGGGATCCTCCGTCATGTAGGCCGGGTCGGTGATCACGCGGTCGCGGATGCGGAAGGCTTGCTTGGTGGCCTCCACGCAGGCATGCACGAAGGCCGGGCTCTCGGACGTCATGCCCGGCTGCCACAGGCGCTCCAACTGGCCCAGGATCAGCAGCGCCACCAGGCCCTGGGTCGGCGGCGGCATGTTGAACAAGGTCCAGTCGGCCTGCCGCAGCGACAGCGGCGTCTTGCGCTGGGCTTGGTGGGCCTGCAGGTCGGCCAGCGTCACCGGGCTGTCCTGCGCCGCCAGGTCCTTGGCCAGGCTGCGGGCCAGGTCGCCACGGTAGAAGTCGTCCAGCCCCGCGCGCACCAGCTGCTCCAGTGTCTGCGCCAGACGCGGCAGGCGCAGGCGCTCACCCGTGCGCATGGCGCCGGCTTGCTGGAAGCTCTGCGCGTAACCCGACACCGGCAGCAGGTCCCCGGCCAGCTTGTCCATCGCGGCCACCTGGCTCTCGGTGATCGGGAAGCCGTCGCGGGCATAGCCGATGGCATCGGCCAACAGACGCGACAGCGGCAGGCGCGCGCCCAGGCTCTGTGCCAATTCCAGCGCCGCGGCCCAGCCCGAGACCGTGCCCGCCACGGTGCAGGCCGCCCGCCCACCCCGGAACGGGATGCTCGACAGACCGGCGGCCCGGTAGGCGGCCATGCTGGCCCCCGCCCCGGCGGCGCCGCAGGCGTCAATGGCGATGGGGGCCTGGCCCGGCTGGGCCACCAGCCAGAAGCCATCGCCCCCGATGCTGTTCATGTGGGGATAGACCACTGCGATGGTGGCGGCCATCGCCACCATCGCCTCGATGGCATTGCCGCCGTCCCGCAGGACCGCCTGCCCCGACTGGGCGGCCAGCGCGTGCGGTGCGGTCACCATGCCATGTGTGCCGCGAATGGGTTGCAAATGCATGGAAAAGACTCCTTGGCCGAGGTTGACCAATTTATGCATACATAATTTCGACCGACCGATGTAAGCAGCATCTGTGCCATACCTTGGCGCGGCATGACACGGGGTAAACCCTCTCGGCGCAGGGACCGGAGCGTGACGGAAAAGAACCCGGTGTACCCCGGGGAAAACGGCCGCCGGCGAGGCGGCACGGCCAGACGCGGTCAGCTGCGGTCCGACGCGGTGCGGACGAAGCGTTTGCGCCGCGCCGGAGCCCCAATCAGGGGCGAATGCACCACATTGGCCCGCGCCTGTTCCAGGCGCTCGATGGTGATCTGCTGCACCGAGGCATGCCCACTGCGGATGTGGTTGCGCAAGGCCGCCTCGGCGGCGGCTTCGTCATGGGCCTCAATCGCGTGCAGGATGGCCAGGTGCTCATGGCGGGTGCCGGGGGTGCAATTGCCATAGGCGAAATCCAGCCGCCGCATGATGCGGATGCGGTCCGTCACCTGCGCCAGAACGCGGTCGATCTCCGGGTTGCCCGCCCCCGCCACCAGCGTGGCATGGAAGGCTTCGTCCAGGGTCGCCGCTTCCAGCGGATCCTCGGCCAGGGCGGCCGCCGGGCGGCTCCACTGGGCCCGCAGCGCCCGCACCTCGAGCGGCAGCTCGGGCAGCGCGCACAGCTTGCGCACCGCCTGCAGCTCCAGCAGTTCGCGCAGCTCGTACAAGGCATCGAAGCGCGCGAAGTTCAGCGGCTCGACCTCCCACCCATTGCGGAAATAGCCGCGCACCAGCCCCTCGGCCTCCAAGCGGGCCAGGGCTTCATGCACCGGTGTGCGCGACACCTGCAGCCGCTCGGCGATGTCGTTCTCGGCGAAGCGGTCGCCGGGCAGCAGCCGGAAATCGAAGATGTCCTGCCGGATCAGGCGGTACACCGTGTCGGAATGGCGGACGCGATCGTTCACGGGCGATGGGGTGGCGATACGGGTGGGGGGAATGAATGACCATTATCTGGCTTCACCAGCCCTGCCGCTGCGCAAAGCCTGCGCCAGCACCGGCTGCAGCGCGCGCAGCACCTGCTCGGGCGGCAAGGGATGGGCCACCAGCTCACCCAAGGCCCCCACCACGCAGGCCCGGACCACCCAGCCTGCCGCGCGGGCGGACTGCCGGGGCCAGACACCGGGCTGCCATGTGGCATCGCCCCGCAGGGCGACCAGGATGCAGCGCTGCAGCCGCAGCCGTGCCTGGTGCAGGCGCTGCCGCACTTCCGGCACCTCCGGATTGCGCACCAGCAGATGACACAGGCGCCGGCTGGCCGGCTCGGTCACCGTCTCCGCCACGGCCTGCGCCAACACCCCGGCCGGGTCGGTGCGCAGCGCCGCCACGGCCACGCGCTCCAGCGGCATGCGGTGTCTCTGCAGCACCGCCTGCAGCAGCTCGGACTTGCCGGCAAAGTGCCAGTAAAGCGCCCCCCGGGTGAGGCCGGCCTGGGCCACGATGGCCTCGAGGGTGGCCGGGGCGATCCCGTCGCGGCAGAAGACCGCCTCGGCCGCGGCCAGCAGCCGCGAGCGCGTCTGCGCCGCGTGCTGGTTCTTGCGCCCCGGCCCGGCCACGCCCACCACGCTCGGCCTCTTCAGGGGCGGGCGGCCCCGCCGCCGGTCAGCCCCGGCGTGGCCGCGGCCACCGTCTGATCGGTCCAGCCGCCGCCCAGCACCTTGTAGAGCGTCACCAGGTTGCTCGCCCGGGTCAGCTCGACGCTGATCAGGCCCTGCTGCGCCGCGTACAGCGTGCGTTGCGCATCCAGCAGTGTCAGGTAGCTGTCCACCCCGTGCTGGAAGCGGGCCTGCGACAGGTTCAGGCTCTGCTGCGAGGCGTCGACCAGCCGCGCCTGGGCGCCGCGCCGGTCGTTGATCGTCGAACGCACGGCCAGTGCGTCGGCCACCTCCCGAAAGGCCGACTGGATGGACTTCTCGTACTGGGCCACCGTGATGTCCCGCTCGGCCCGGGCGCTGTCCAAGGTCGCCTGGTTGCTGCCGGCGTCGAACAGCGGCAGCGTGATCTGCGGCGCGAACGACCAGACCCCATGCCCGCTCTTGAAGAGCTCGCTCAACTGGCTGCTGCTGTAGCCGGCCGAGGCCGTCAGGCTGATGCGCGGGAAGAAGGCCGCCCGGGCCGCACCGATGCTGGCGTTGGCCGCCCGCAGCGCATGCTCAGCCGACCGGATGTCCGGGCGGCGGGTCAGCAAGTCCGAGGGCAGGCCCACCGGCAGCTCGTCCCGCGCACCGAACACCTGCGCCAGCACCTCGGTCGAGGGCGGCGGCAACAGCTCGGCCGGCACATCGGTGCCCACCACCAGCGCCAGCGCATTGCGGGCCTGGGCCACCTGGGCGGTGTAGGCGGCCACATCGACCCGGGCCGATTCCAGGCTGGTCTGCATCTGCCGCAGGGTCAGCTCGGAAGCCGAGCCCAGCGCATGGCTGCGCTGGGTCAGCTCGTAGCTGGTCTGGCGGGTGGCCAGCGTCTGCTCGGCCAGCCTCAACAGGGCAGCATCGGCCGCCAGGCTCAGGTAGTTGCTGGCCACCTCGGCCACCAGGCTGATGCGGGTCGTCTGGGCCGCCTCGGCCGTGCCGAGGTAGGCCTGCAGCGCCTGCTCGTTGAGACTGCGCACCCGGCCGAACAGGTCCAGCTCGTAGGCGGCAAAGCCGATCCCGGCACTGTAGGCGTGCGTGACCTCGACCTGACCGGTGCCGCTCTGATCCTTGGCGAGCCGGTTGCCGCTGCCATCCGCCGTGGCGTTCACGGCAGGGAACAACTCGGCGCGTTGGATGCGGTAGGTGGCGCGCGACTTCTCGATGTTGAGCAAGGCCACGCGCAGATCGCGGTTGTGGTCCAGTGCCATCGCGATCAGCTTGCGCAGCCGCGCGTCGGCAAAGAAGTCCTGCCAGCCCAAGTCGGCGGTGGCCACACCGCTGGCCGCCGTCGGCGCGGCCAGCGGGTAGTCCTGCGCCACGGGCGAGGCCGGACGTTCGTAGGCAGGCATCAGCGTGCAGCCGGTCAGCAGGGCCAGCGCGGACGCCGCCAGAGAGAAGGTTCCTCGTGTCATCTCAATGCACCTCCGCGGTGGTGGAACGGGAGACCGCGGCAGGCGGCTCGCCCGCCGGTGTCCGGTTGAAGAGCCGCATCACCACCACGAAAAACAGCGGCACGAAGAAGATGGCCAGGAAGGTGCCCGTCAGCATGCCGCCGATCACGGCGTTGCCCAGCGCGTTCTGCGCCCCGGAACCGGCGCCGCTGTTGTGGGCCAGCGGCAGGATGCCCAGCACGAAGGCCAGCGAGGTCATCACGATCGGACGCAGCCGCAGACGGGCCGCCTCGATCGCGGCCTCCACATAGGACTTGCCCTGCGTGGTCAGCTCCTTGGCGAACTCGATGATCAGGATGGCGTTCTTGCTGGCCAGACCAACCGTGGTCAGCAGACCCACCTGGAAGTACACGTCGTTGAGCTTCCAGGTCAGCATGGCTGAGACCAGCGTGCCCAGCACGCCCAGCGGGACCACCAGCACCACCGCGAACGGAATGGACCAGCTCTCATACAGCGCCGCCAGGCACAGGAACACGATCAGGATGGAGATCGCATACAGCGCCAGGGCCTGCGAGCCGGCCTGCCGCTCCTGCAGCGACACGCCGGTCCATTCGTAGCCGATGCCCTTGGGCAGCTGGGCCACGAGCTTCTCCATCGTGTCCATCACCTCCCCGCTGGAGGCCACGCCCGGCAGCGCCATACCCAGGATCTCCACCGACGGAGAGCCGTTGTAGCGCTCCAGACGGGGCGAGCCCGTGGTCCAGTGGCCCGAGGCGAAGGTGTCGAAACGCACCATCTCGCCCGCACTGTTGCGCGCGTACCAGCGCTGCAGATCCTCCGGCACCATGCGGTAGGGCGCATCGCCCTGCAGGTAGATCTTCTTGACGCGCCCCTTGTCGATGAAGTCATCGACATAGGCGCTGCCCCAGGCGGCCGACAGCACGTTGTTGATATCCCCCAGCGAGAGGCCTTGCGCCGTGGCCTTGGACTGGTCGATCTTCACCGCGTACTGCGGGGTGTCGTCCATGCCATTCGGGCGCAGACCAACGATGCCCTTCTCCTTGGCGGCCAGGCCCAGCAGCTGGTTGCGGGCCTGCATCAGGGCCTCATGGCCCAGGTTGGCGCGGTCCTGCAGCATCAGGTCGAAGCCGGTGGCATTGCCCAGCTCGGCCACCGCCGGCGGCATGAAGGCATACACCGAGGCGTCCCGGATCAGCGTGAACGCCTTCAGGGCCTTGGCGACCACCGCATCGGCCTTGAGCTCGGGCGAGGTGCGCTCGTCCCAGGGCTTGAGCTTGACGAAGGCAATGCCCATGTTCTGGCCCCGGCCCGAGAAGCTGAAGCCGCTCACGGTCATCACCGATTCCACGGCGTCCTTCTGGTCCACCAGATAGTGGTGCTCGACCTGCTTGAGGACCTCGATGCCGCGCTCCTGCGTGGCGGTTGGCGGCAGCTGCACCAGCGTGAAGACGATGCCCTGGTCCTCATCAGGCAAAAATCCCTTGGGCAGCTTGGTGTAGGCCCCCACGACCAGCAGGGACAGCAGGCCGTAGATCAGCAGATAGCGTCGGCTGCGGCCCAGCACATGGCCGACCGCCCCCTCGTAGGCCCGGCTGCTGCGCTTGAAGGTCCGGTTGAACCAGCCGAAGAAACCGGCCGTGGCCTCCTGGTGGCCCTTTTCGACCGGCTTGAGCAGGGTCGCACACAGGGCCGGCGTCAGCACGATGGCGGTCAGCACCGACAAGGTCATCGCCGCCACAATGGTGATCGAGAACTGGCGGTAGATCACCCCGGTGGAGCCCGGGAAGAAGGCCATCGGCACGAACACCGCGGCCAGTACCAGGGCCACGCCCACCAGCGCGCCGGTGATCTGGCCCATGGACTTCTTGGTCGCCTCCTTGGGCGAGAGCCCCTCCTCGCTCATCACCCGCTCGACGTTCTCCACCACCACGATGGCGTCGTCCACCAGCAGGCCGATGGCGAGCACCATCGCGAACATGGTCAGGGTGTTGATCGTGAAGCCCGTGGCCAGCAGCACACCGAAGGTGCCCAGCAAGACCACCGGCACCGCGATCGTCGGGATCAGCGTGGCGCGGAAGTTCTGCAGGAACAGGTACATCACCAGGAACACCAGCACGACGGCCTCGCCCAGGGTCTTGACGACCTCTTCGACGGCGATGCGCACGAACGGCGTGGTGTCGTAGGGCGTGACCACCTGCATGCCCTGCGGGAAGTAGGGCGACAATTCATCGAGCCGGGCCTGCACGGCCTTGATCGTGTCCAGCGCATTGGCCCCGGTGGCCAGCTTGATGGCCAGACCGGCGGAGGGCTGTCCATTGAAGCGGCCGACGACGGCGTAGTTCTCGCCGCCCAGTTCCACCCGCGCCACGTCCGACAGGAACACGCGCGAGCCATCGGCCTGCGTGCGCAGCAGGATGGCCTTGAACTGGTCCACCGTCTGCAGCCGCGTCTGGGCCGTGATGGTGGCGTTGAGTTGCTGCCCCTTGACGGAAGGAGCACCGCCGAACTCGCCGGCCGAGACCTGCGCGTTCTGTGCCTGGATGGCCGCCGAGACATCGGCCGGCGTCAGCTTGTACTGG
Source organism: Ideonella benzenivorans (assembly GCF_020387415.1). Taxonomy (GTDB): domain Bacteria; phylum Pseudomonadota; class Gammaproteobacteria; order Burkholderiales; family Burkholderiaceae_C; genus Ideonella; species Ideonella benzenivorans. Next base: position 29,849 of record NZ_JAGWCB010000014.1, read on the forward strand.
TTGAGCTTGCTCGGGTCCAGCCAGATGCGCATCGCGTACTGGGCCCCGAAGAGCTGCGTCTCACCGACCCCTGGCACACGGCTCATCGGGTCCTGGATGTAGGCCGCCACATAGTCGCTCAGGTCGGAGGCCGACATCTTGCCGTCCTTCGAGATGAAGGCCAGCACCGCCAGGAAGTTGGTCGAGGACTTGGTGACCTTGACCCCCTGCGCCTGAACGGCCGATGGCAGCAGAGGCGTGGCCAAGGCCAGCTTGTTCTGCACCTGCACCTGGGCGGTGTCCGGGTTGGTGCCGTTCTCGAAGGTCAGCGTGATCTGCACGTTGCCGGTCGAGTCGCTGGTGGAGGCCATGTACAGCAGGTGGTCCAGGCCCTGCATCTTCTGCTCGATGACCTGGGTGACGGTATCCTCCAGCGTCTTGGCAGAGGCGCCGGGATAGGTGGCCGTGATGGCCACCGCGGGTGGCGCGATGCTCGGATACTGCGCCACCGGCAAGGCGTGGATGGCCATCGCGCCGGCCAGCATCGTGACGATGGCCAGCACCCAGGCGAAGATGGGCCGGTCAATGAAAAAACGAGCCATGGTGTGTGTTTCTCCCGGGCCGGGTCAGTGTTCAGCCGGGGCCGAGGGTGCGGCCTTCGGCGGCGTGGGTCCGGCGGAGGCCGGCAGGACCTCCACGGTCTGGCCCGGGCGCACCTTCTGCAGGCCATCGATCACCAGCCGGTCCCCGGCCTTGAGGCCCGCACTGACCAGCCACTGGTCACCCATCGTCTGGCCGGTCTGCAGGACGCGCAGCTCGATCTTGTTGTCGGCCGTCACCACATAGGCGGTGGGCTGGCCCTTGTTGTCGCGCACGATGGCGCGCTGGGGCACCGCGATGGCGTCCTCGGCCACGGCCTGCTGGATGACCGCCCGCACATACATGCCGGGCAGCAGCTCGCCCTTGGGGTTGGGAAACTCGGCTCGCAGCGTGACGGCCCCGGTGCCCTCGTCCACCGACACCTCCGAGAATCTCAGCGTGCCGGTCTGGGCATAGCGACTGCCATCCTCCAGCAGCAGCTCAACCTTGGCGCCATTGGCCCCGGCCTGCTTGAGCTGACCGGCCTCCAGCGCCCGCTTGAGCTGCAGCAGTGCCGCGCTGGATTGGGTCACATCGACATAGATCGGATCGAGCTGCTGCACCGTGGCCAGGGCCGTGGCCTGGTTGGCCGTCACCAGCGCCCCCGGGCTGACCGTGGAGCGCCCCACCCGGCCCGCGATGGGCGCGGTGACACGGGTGTAGTCCAGACTGATCTTGGCCGTGGTGAGCGCTGCTCTGGCGCTGTTCACATCGGCCTGGGCCTGCCGACGTGCGGCAAAGGCGTCGTCCGCATCCTGCTGACTGACCGCCTTGATCTTCACCAGCTCCTGGTAGCGGCCGGCCTTGAGCTGCGCCGTGGCCAGCGTGGCCTCGCTGCGCTCCAGCGCCGCCTGGGCCGACGCGACCGCGGCCTGGTAGGTGGCGGGGTCGATCTGGTAGAGCACCTCGCCTGCCTTCACCAGGCTGCCCTCGGTGAAGCTGCGGCGCTGAACGATGCCCGTCACCTGCGGCCGGACCTCCGACACCATCTTGGCCGCCGTGCGCCCCGGCAGCTCGCGCGTGATGGGCAAGGCCCTGGCCTGCACCGTCACCACCCCCACCTGCGGCACGGCCAGGCTGGGCGGCGGCCCACCCGCCGGCGGTTTGCCGCAGGCCGCCAGCAGCACCGCGGCGCTGGCCATGGCCAGCAAGCTCTTGGGAAGGGGGAGATGGGTCATGGTGGGGTCTCTTTCAGCCATGGGCAAACCTAAACTGTACAGTTCGGTATTGTATTGATGGCCGGCTTAACCTCAAGCCATTCAGGGGGCTTTCTGGGGCTCACCCACCCCACGGGGGCAGCGGCCCCGTGCACAATCACACGGCCCACCACCCCGCCTGACGGTTTCCACCCGGGGCAGACCCCACAGCAACAGATGCGCACCAAGAGTGAAGAACGCCGGCAGCACATCCTGGCCATCGCCGCCGAGGTGTTCCGGGAAGTCGGTTTCGAGAAGGCCTCCATGGCCGAGATCGCCTCACGCGTGGGCGGCTCCAAGGCCACCCTCTACAACTACTTCCCCTCCAAGGACGAGCTGTTTGTCGCCGTGATGGAGCACGCGGCCGAACGGCTGATCGGCTCCGTGTTCGAGCGGCTCCAACGGCCCGGCCCCGTGCAGCAGGTGTTGCTGGAAACCGGTGTGGACTACCTGTTGGGCCTGCTCTCGCCGGAGATGGTGGCCATCCAACGCATGGCGACGCACGAGGGCGATCGCAGCGAGGTGGGCCGCCTGGTGTATGAAAAGGGCATCTCGCGGGGCTGGTCCCAGATGCGCGACTACCTCGCCGCGGCCTTCCAGGCCGCTGGGCAGCCGAAGACAGATGCCGGCGTGGCCGCCTGGCACTTCAAGGCTCTGATGGAAGCGGAACTGCGGGAGCCCCGCATGCTGGGCGTCTACCGCACGGCCCCGTCACGGGCCCAGGCCACCAAGGCGGTGCAGCGGGCCTTGACGGTCTGGCTGCGGGGCTACGGGTTGGCCGCCGACTGAGGCCCACCGCGCGGGCCCTCAGTCGGCCTCAGCGATAGACCAGCACCGGCACGCGGCAGTGCGTCAGCACCTTGCGGGTCTCACTGCCCAGCAGCCAGGCATCCAGACCATGGCGCCCGTGGGACGCCATGAACACCAAATCGCATCCTAGGGACTCGGCGGCTTCGACGATCAGTTGCCAGGGCTGCTCGCCCTGCGCCATCTGCCAGGTGGCCTGCACGCCGGCGGCCTCCAGCACACGCTGGGCGGCATCCAGCGGCGGCTCGGGCAGCACCTCCGGCGCCGGGTCACGGGCCCAGACGGGCGTGGGGCGCACGCCACGGTAGAACGGCAGCGCAGCCGACGCGACGTGGAACACCGTCACCCGCGCGCCGGTGGCACGGGCCCACTCGGCTGCAGCCGCCACAGCGCGCAGAGACAAGTCCGAGCCATCGGTCGGCACCAGGATGTGCTGAAACACGCTCACGTCGTCTTCCTTTCCCCACAGCGACTTCCCCGGGGCCCTTCGCTCCCGGCCGAATCAGACTGCCACTATAAATGAACTGTACCGTTCAGTATTGTTTTTGGCACAAAAAAGCCGCTGGAATGCCAGCGGCTTCGGTGGTCAGCGACCGGCTTACTTGGCGCCCGGCACCTTGCCTTCCACGCCCTTGACGTAGTACTTCACGCCGCCCAGGAAGGCGTCGTCAGCGACCTTGTCCTTCTCCAGCACCACCTTGCCGGTGTTGTCGGAGATCGGGCCCTTCCAGATCACGAAGCTGCCGTCCTTCAAGCCTTCCTTGATCTTGGCGACCTTGTCCTTGACCTCGGCCGGCACGTCGTCGGCGATGGAGACCAGGTCCACCATGCCTTCCTTGACGCCCCACCAGGTCTGCTCGGTCTTCCAGGTGCCGGCCAGCATGTCCTTGGCGGCCTTCACGTAGTACGGTGTCCAGTTGATGATGGACGAAGCCAGGTGGGCCTTCGGACCGTAGGACTTCATGTCGCTGTCCCAGCCGAAGGCGCGCTTGCCCTTCTCTTCCGCGGTCTTCAACACGGCGGGCGAGTCGGTGTTCTGCATCAGGATGTCGGCGCCGCCGTTGATCAAGGCGGTGGCGGCTTCGGTTTCCTTGGGCGGATCGAACCACTGGTTGACCCAGACCACCTTGGTCTTGACCTTCGGGTTCACGCTCTGGGCGCCCAGGGTGAAGCTGTCGATGTTGCGGATCACCTCGGGGATGGGCACCGAACCGACCACGCCCAGCACGTTGGACTTGGTCATCGAGCCGGCGATCACGCCCGCCAGGTAGGCACCTTCGTAGGTGCGGGCGTCGTAAGTGCGCAGGTTGTCAGCGGTCTTGTAGCCGGTGGCGTGCTCGAACTTGACGTCCTTGTGGTCGGCCGCGACCTTCAGCATCGGCTCCATGTAGCCGAAGGAGGTGCCGAAGATGATCTTGTTGCCCTGGGCGGCCAGGTCGTTGAAGACGCGCTCGGCGTCCGCGCCTTCGGGCACGTTCTCAACAAAGGTCGTCTGGACCTTGTCGCCCAATTCCGCCTCCAGCGCCTTGCGGGCGCTGTCGTGGGCGAAGGTCCAACCCCCGTCGCCGACCGGGCCGATGTAGGTGAAGGCGATCTTCAACGGCTCGGCCTTGGCTTCGGCCGAAGCGGCAGCGGAAGCAGGCTCGGCAGCCGCCGGTGCCGCTTCTTCCTTCTTGCCACATCCCACGAGGGCAGCGGTGGCCGCCAGCGTGGTCCAGCCGGCCAGCTTGAGCAGGCGGCGCTTCGAGGTCACGTTGTGATTCATGAATTCTCCATGGAGGAACTGCGAAGGAAACGAGGCGTCACTGCCCCGGTGAGAAAGGTTTGCCCAGCGAGGCCGGCATGTTGACCCGGATCCAGGTTGGGTTGCGCGAGATCAGCACCAGCACCAAGATGGTGGCCAGGTAGGGCAGCATGGTCAGCCACTGGCTGGGCAGTTGCACGCCCTCGCCCTGCAGGTAGAACTGCAGCATGGTGACCCCGCCGAACAGGTAGGCGCCCACCAGCACGCGGGCCGGCCGCCAGGTGGCGAAGGTGGTCAGGGCCAGCGCAATCCAGCCGCGGCCGGAGACCATGCCCTCCACCCACAGCGGGGTGTAGATCACGGACAGATAGGCTCCCGCCACGCCGCACAGCGCGCCGCCCACCACCACCGCCAGCAGACGGATGCGGCGCACCGGATAACCCAGCGCATGGGCCGACTCGGGCGACTCGCCCACCGCCCGCAGGATCAGGCCGGCGCGCGAACGGTAGAGGAACCAGGCCAGAAAGATCGCCAGCGCGATGGTCAGGTAGACCAGCGGGTGGTGGCGGAACAGGGCCGGGCCGACGAAGGGCAGGTCGCTCAGGCCCGGGATGTGCAGCTTGAAGCGCTCGCTCAGCCGGGCCTGGGTGAAGCCGGTGCCGACGAAGGCCGAGAAGCCAGTACCGAACATGCTCAACGCCAGGCCGGTGGCGTACTGGTTGGTGTTCAGCCAGATCACCAGCACGCCGAAGATGGCGGCCAGCAGCGCCCCGGCGCCCGCACCGGCGGCGAAGGCCGCCACATCCGAGCCGGTGTGCACCGCGGTGGCGAAGCCGGCGATCGCGGCCACCAGCATCAGGCCCTCGGCGCCGAGGTTGATGATGCCCGAGCGTTCGTTGATCAACAGGCCCAGGCCGGCCAGGGCCAGGGCGGTACCCGCGTTCAGCGTGGCCGCCAGCAGCAATGCGAATTCGTTCATGCCCGCTCCCCCGTGACACGCCGGATGCGGTAGTTGATGAGGGTGTCACAGGCCAGCAGCGCGAACAGCAGCAGGCCCTGGAACACGCCGGTCAGCGCCTTGGGCATGCCCAGCCGGCTCTGCGCCAGCTCGCCGCCGATGTAGAACATGCTCATCAGGATCGAAGAAAACACGATGCCCACCGGGTGCAGACGCCCCACGTAGGCCACGATGATGGCCGCAAAGCCATAGCCCACCGGCACATACGGTGTGAGCTGCCCCAGCGGACCGGCAGCTTCCATCGCCCCGGCCAGGCCGGCCATGCCGCCGGAGATCAGCAGCGCCGACCACAGCGCGGCGCTGGAGGAGAAACCGGCATAGCGCGCGGCTGCCGGCGCCAGCCCGCCCACCTGCAGCGCAAAGCCGCGGCGGGTGCGGAACAGAAACACCCAGGCCCCTGCCACCGCCACCAGGGCGATCAGCACCCCGATGTTGGCCCGCAGGCCGTCGATCAGGCGGGGCATCTTGGTGGACGCGGCGAACACCACCGTCTGCGGGAAGTTGTAGCCGTCCGGGTCCTTCCAGGGCCCGTAGACCAACCAGTTGAGCACCTGCACCGCGACGTACACCAGCATCAGCGTGACCAGGATCTCACTGGCATTGAACTTGTCGCGCAACCAGGCGGCGATCGCGGCCCAGGCCATGCCGCCCAGCACGCCGGCCAGCAGGATGGGCACGATGATCCAGCGCGAAGTGTCGGGCCCGGCCTGCATGGCCACCCAGCCGCCGGCCAGCGCACCCAGCACGTACTGGCCTTCGGCGCCGATGTTCCAGACATTGGAGCGGAAGCACACCGCCAACCCCAGGCCGATCAACACCAGCGGCACCGCCTTCACGCTCAGCTCGGAGAGCGCATAGGCGCTCTTGAGCGGCTCGACGAAGAAGGCCTGCAGGCCCTTGGCCGGATCCTTGCCCAAGGCCCAGAACAGGAACACCCCGATCACCACCGTGATGGCCAGCGCCAGCAGCGGCGAGGCCAGGGACATCCATTTCGACGGCTGCGGCCGCGCTTCAAGCTTCAGCATGGGTGCCTTCCCACAGTCCCGACATCCATTCGCCGATCATTTCCCGTGTCGCGTCCGCCGTGGGCACCGACGGGGAGAGCTTCCCCTGCGCGATGACCACCAGCCGGTCGCTGATTTCAAACAATTCGTCGAGTTCCTCGCTGACCACCAGCAAGGCACAGCCGGCATCGCGCAGCGCCAGCAACTCGCCGCGGATCTGTGCCGCGGCGCCCACATCCACGCCCCAGGTCGGCTGCGAGACGATCAACAGCCGGGGCTGGGCGTCGATCTCGCGCCCGACGATGAACTTCTGCAGGTTGCCGCCCGACAGCGAACGCGCCGGGGCATCTGGGCCGCCGGCCTTCACATGGAAGCGCGCGATCAGGTCGGCGGCCATCTTGCGGGTGGCGGCCAGGTCGAGCCAGCCGCCCGGCCCCACCGCCTCCTTGCGGGTGAGCAAGGTGTTCTGGGCCAGCGACAGGGTGGGCACGGCGCCTCGCCCCAAGCGCTCCTCGGGCACGAAGTGCAGGCCCTGGGAGCGTCGCGTGGCGGGCGAGGCCGCCGCGATGTCCTGTCCGAACAGCGCGACCGAGCCGGCCGGCGCACGCCGATCTTCGCCGGACAAGGCCGCCATCAATTCCTGTTGGCCGTTGCCGGACACCCCGGCCACGCCCACGATCTCGCCCGCCCGCACGGTCAGGCCAATGTCTTTCAGGGTCACACCGAAGGGATCGAGCTGTGGCAGCGACAGCCCTTGCACCGACAGCGCCACGGCTCCGGCCTTGGACGGTCGGTGGGTCAGCGCCGGTGGTTCCGCGCCGATCATCAGCCGGGACAGGCTGGCATTGGTTTCCTGGCTGGGGTCCACCTCGCCGGTCACCTTGCCACCGCGCAACACGGTGCAGTGGTGGCACAGCGCACGGATCTCGTCGAGCTTGTGGCTGATGTAGAGGATGGAGCAGCCCTCGTCGCTGAGCTTGCGCAGCGTGACGAACAGCTTCTCGACCGCCTGCGGCGTCAGCACCGAGGTCGGTTCATCCAGAATCAACAATTGCGGGTTGGTCAGCAGCGCCCGCACGATTTCGACCCGCTGACGCTCGCCCACGCTCAGCGTGTGCACCGGTCGCAGCGGGTCCACTTCCAGCCCATAGCCGGCCGCCACCTCGCGGATGCGTTCGACCACCTCGGCCAGCGGCTGGCTCTTGTCCAGGCCCAGCCAGACGTTCTCGGCCGCGGTCAGCGTGTCGAACAGCGAGAAGTGCTGGTAGACCATGCTGATGCCCAGCGCACGCGCCTGGGCCGGGCTGGCGACCTCAACCTGCCGGCCGTTCCAGACCATCTCGCCCTCGTCCGGCTGGACCGCGCCATAGATGATCTTCATCAGCGTGGACTTTCCCGCGCCGTTCTCGCCCAGCACCGCGTGGATCTGGCCGGGCGCCACCTTCAGATGGATGTCGTCATTGGCCCGCACCGCAGGGTACTGCTTGCTGATGCCGGAGAGTTCGAGTCGGAGCATGGCTGGAAGAGGTCGGGTGGCGAGCATTTTGCCCTCCAGGCCTGCCCCTGTGTCAGGCCCCCCGTGGAGGGGGAAGGGCCGATGCGGACGCCCGCACCGGCCATGCAGCCGGGCGGATGCCCGGCTTCAGCGCGATCAGAAGTGGTATTCCGCGCGGATCATCGGGGTCTTGGCGAAGGCGCCATCCCCCGCAGCACCCTTGTACGAGTTGCCGAACTTGTTCTTCCAGTACTGGTACTCGATGCCGAGCTTGAACTTCTTGGGCGTGTTCCACAGCGTGCCCACGTCGTACATCAGCTGCATGTCGATGTTGGTTTCGGGCGCGGTCTGCACACCGAACTCGTTCTTGCCCTTGGCCACGATGAAGTTGGCGAAGCCTTCGAAGGAGATCGGCAGGCCCACCGGCACCGGGATCGACCAGGCCGCCGTCAGCATCGGGTGCGCGTCATAGCTGTAGCGCGGCGTGCTGGTGCTGCTGAATTCATTGGTCGGCGCATTGCTTTCCCACAGTTGCAGCAGGCTGACATTCAGGAAGCCCGGCACGTCGAACATGAAGGTGGGGCCGGCCACCAGCATGCGCTTCTTCGAGTTGTAGCCGGCGTCGTCCTTGGTGTTCCAGTCAAAGCCGGCGGTGAAGCCAACGTTCTTCACGACGCTGAAGCTCAGGTCCTTGCCGGTGACCTTGGCCAGGTCCAGCGTGTGGCGGTAGACCACATAGGCTTCCTGCGCGCCGTTGTGCGAGCCGGGCGACGCGGGATCGTCCTTGTTCGACATCAGCAGGTCGACGTTGAAGAAGTTGGTGCCGTAGCTGTAGCCGCTGACGTGGTTCAGGTTGAAGATGTTCTTGTGGATGTCGTTCGGATTCAGCGTGTTGAACGGCTCGGCGAACTTGCTGCCGTAGCGGTAGCCAATCGAGGTATCGCTCCAGTCGGCGGCTTGCGAAGCCATCGAGACGACCGCCAGCGAGGCGGCCAGGGCGATGCGGGAAAGTGACTGCATGGAGTGTGTCCTATCGTCGTTGTGAATGAAGAGAGAAGGGAAGGAAGGGAAGCAGATGTTGAAATTCAACAGAAGAAACAGCGCGCAAATTTCGTACCAAGTTCAGACTGGCTCACCGAGCGATCCAGGGCGGCGGTGACGCAGCTGGCCCGCCACATAGCTGGCCACCAGATTGCGGTCATCACCCTGGGTCATCCAGGCAAACGCACGGGCATGCAGGCTTTGCGCCGGCAGTGGCGAGACCGCCCCCCGCGCCACCGCATCCCGGTGTCGGGCCACCGGACCGACCGCCCAGTCCCACACCGCCAGGTCGGCCATGCAGCCCGCCTCCAGGCGGCCCAGCTCATGGTCCAGATGCAGCGCCTGCGCTGCGCCCAGCGTGGCGGCATGCAGGGCCGACCAGGCCGTCAGGCGAGTACCCCGCAGGGCTTGCACCTTGTAGGCCTCGGCCAGCGTGCGCAGCATCGACAGGCTGGTGCCGCCGCCAACGTCCGTGGCCATCGACACGCCGTGCCCCAGGGCACGGGCCGCTTGCCAATCGAACAGACCGCTGCCCAGGAACAGGTTGCTGGTGGGACAGAAGGCAATGTGCGCCCCGGTCTCGTGCAGCAGCGCCCGGTCGGCCTCGTCCAGCCAGATGCCGTGCGCCAACACGGCACGCTCGTTCAACAGGCCATGGCGGTGGTAGACATCGAGGTAGCTGCGTGCCTCGGGGAACAGCTCGCGCACCCAGCGCACCTCGTCGGTGTTCTCGCCCACATGGGTCTGCATGTAGAGCCCCGCGTGGCGCTGCAGCAGCCGGCCCGCCATGGCCAGTTGCGCCGGCGTGCTGGTGATGGCAAAGCGCACCGTCACCGCGAAGGCATTGCGCCCCTGGCCATGCCAGCGGGCGATCTGCGCCTCGCAATCGCGCTCCGCCCCGGCCACGTCATCGCGCAGACCGGCCGGCGCGTGTCGGTCCATCAGCACCTTGCCGCTGATGAGGCGCATGCCGCGTTGCGCGGCCGCCTCGAACAAGGCGTCAGCCGACACTGCATGCACCGTCGGGAACACCACCGCTGCGGTCGTGCCCTGGGCCAGCAGGGCATCCAGGAACAGCGCTGCCCCTGCATGGGCCACGGCCGGATCGGCAAAACGCTGTTCGGCCGGGAAGGTGTAGGTGTCCAACCAGTCGAGCAGCGTGGTCCCGTAGCTCGCGATCACGTCCAGCTGCGGGCAGTGCACATGGGTGTCGATGAAGCCAGGCAGGATCAGGCGGCCGGCATGCACCTCACGCGGCCAGTCCTCGCCCGGTGCCTGGGGCTGCACCGCGACGATGCGGCCGTCTTCGATCAACAGCCAGTGGTCGGGCCGAAAGCGCACCGCCGGACTGTCCACATCGTCCAGGCCCGGCAGGCCGGTGAAATCCAGCAGGTCACCCTGCAATGCCAGCCGACTCATGCGGGGGTCACCTTTCGTGGGGCAGACTCATCGTCGCGGCTGCGTGCGGGCTGGGGTTTCTCCCCCAGTGCCCGCGCCGTGTCGCGCACCTGCTCACGCAGCCAGCGCTGAGCGGCCGAAGCGTGGGTGCGGTCATGCCAAAGCTGGTAATAGGCCATGGCCGGGAAGGCCACCGGGCAGCGCACGATGCGCACCGGGAAGCGGCCCAGCTGCCGTTCGCAGAACTGGCGCCCCGTGGTCAGCACCAGCCGCGTCTGGGCCACCATCAGGGGCGCCAGGCTGAAATGGGAGCAACGCACCGCGATGCGGCGCTCCAGCCCCTGCAGGGCCAGAAAATCGTCGATCACGCCGCGGGCGCCGGGGTGCATGGGCGTGGGCGCGATGTGGTCGCTGTCCAGGTAACGGGCCGCCGTCCACTGGCGCGGGTTCTTCACCGCCGGGTGATCCTCCCCCACCAGGCAGACCACCTCGTCGGTCATCAGGCGCCCCAGGTGCAGTTCCTCGGGCGGCTGCAGCCAGTTGCCGACCACCAGGTCCACCTCGCCGGTGGCCAGCTTGCGGCGGTAGTCCGAATCGGCCGACAGCGGGTGCAACGCCACCTTCAGGCGCGGGGCCAGGGTGTGCAGGCGCGCCACCAGGTTGGGCAGGAATTGCGGGTTCAGGTAATCGGTGGCGGCGATGTTGACCTGCCCGTCGGCCTCGGCCGGCTCGAAGTCCCGACCGACCCGCGCCGGGCCGAACAAGGTGTCCGCCTCCTTCAACAAGCGCTCTGCCGGTGCCAAAAGCCCCAAAGCGGCCTCCGTCGGCACCAAACCAGTGCCAGCACGCACCAACAGGGCGTCCCCCGTCAGCACCCGCAGCCGCTTGAGCTGGGCGCTGATCTGGGGTTGCGTGCTGCCCAGGCGCAGGGCAGCCCGCGACACGCTGCGTTCAGTGAGCACGGTGTGGAGGACCTTGACGAGATGGAGGTCGATGTTGGCAAAGGAAAGCGCCGACGTCATACGGCACGCCATATGCAACTCATGGGCCAGCCCGTATTTTGGGCGGGGCAGAACCGGAGTAACTTCCCGCCCTGCCCCATGAGGCCAGCCCGGCTGCCCTCTTGAACACGATTGCGAGACATGCCCGAACCTTCCCCGATCCGATTCCTCTTCCGCGGCCAGCCGGTCGCGGTGCCAGCCGACACCCCCACCCGCACCGTGCTGCAGTGGCTGCGCGAGGACCGCCAGGCCTGCGGCACCAAGGAAGGTTGCGCCGAGGGCGACTGCGGCGCCTGCACCGTGCTGGTGGCCGAACTGGCCGAACAGGTGCCCGATGGCACCCAGGCGGTGCTCAGCCACGGCCTGGCCGTGCGGCCGGTCAATGCCTGCATCCGCTTCCTGCCCACCTTGCATGGCAAGGCCTTGCTGACGGTGGAGGATCTCGCCGGCCCCGGGCCGACCCCGACCGCCCTGCACCCCGCCCAACAGGCCTTGGTGGATTGCCACGGGGCCCAATGCGGCTTCTGCACCCCCGGCTTCGTGATGACCCTGGCCGCGGTGCACGAAGCCCACCAGGCTCGGCAGGACCTGCACCCCGCCGCCACGCCCCCGGGGCGCGCGGCCCTGGCCGACGCCCTGTCCGGCAACCTGTGCCGCTGCACCGGCTACCGGCCCATCCTGGATGCCGCTCAGCAGATGCTGGGCCAGACCGGCCCGCGTCTGCCCTTGGCCAGCCTGCGTGATCAGCTGCTGGCCCTGCAGGCCGAACCGGCCGTCGAGATCGCCGGTCAGGTGCACCTGCCCCGCGACCTGGCCACGCTGGCCCGGCTGCGGGCCGAGCGCCCACGCGCCCGGCTGGTGGCCGGTGCCACCGATGTCGGGCTGTGGATCACCAAGCAGATGCGGGAGCTCGGTGAGCTGATCTTCCTGGGCGACGTGGCCGAACTGCGCCGCATCGAAACAGGCTCCGACGCCCTGCGCATCGGTGCGGCCGTGACGCTGGAAGACGCCTGGGCGACCCTGACCCGCCACTGGCCGTCGCTGCACGAGATGCACCGGCGCTTTGCCGGGCCACCGGTGCGTCACGCCGGCACGCTGGTGGGCAACCTCGCCAACGGCTCGCCGATCGGCGATGGCGCGCCGGTGCTGATTGCCCTGGGCGCGCGCCTGGTGCTGCGGCACGGCGAGGCCCAGCGCACACTGCCGCTGCGGGACTTCTACCTGGACTACATGAAGAACGCGCTGGAACCGGGCGAGTTCGTCGAAGCAGTGGAGGTGCCGTTCCAGACGCGCGACACGGGCTGGATCACCCAGGCCCACAAGATCTCGAAACGCTCGGACTGCGACATCTCCGCGGTCAGTGCCGGCTTCGCGCTGCGCCTGGCGGGTGACACCGTGGCGGAAGCTCGCCTGGCCTACGGCGGCCTGGCCGCCACCGTCCGCCGCGCGGCCGGTGCCGAGGCGGCCCTGGTCGGCCAGCCCTGGACCGAGGCCACGCTGCGCGCCGCCCAGACGGCCCTGGCCAGCGACTTCAACCCGCTGACCGACCTGCGCGCCAGCGCCGATTACCGCCGCCACACGGCCGCCGCCCTGCTGGAACGCCTGTGGCTGTCCACCCGGCCGGTGGACCCGGTGCCCGTTGAACAACTGCGCGTGGACCTGCGCGCCCCGGTCTGAAGGAGTGGCCATGGACCTGAAAGACCTCCCCGCCTCTGCCCCGACCGCCGGCTCCCCGGTGGTCGGCGCTTCCCTGCCCCATGAATCGGCCCGCCTGCACGTCACCGGCAAGGCCGCCTACACCGACGACCTGCCCGAGCCCGCGGGCACCCTGCACGCGGCATTGGGCCTGTCGCCGGTGGCCCACGGCCGCATCGACGGCCTGGACCTGGCCCGCCTGAAGGCCCAGCCCGGCGTGGTGGCCGTCTTCACCGCGGCCGACATCCCGGGCGAGAACAACGTCGGCCCCATCGTGCACGACGACCCCATCCTGGCCCGGGACACGGTGGCCTACCTCGGCCAGCCCGTGTTCGCCGTCGTGGCCACCCATCGGGATGCCGCCCGCCGGGCCGCTGCCCTGGCCCGTGAGGTGCTGCAGATCACCCCGCTGCCGCCGCTGCTGGACCTGCGCGCCGCCCATGCCGCCGGCCAGCATGTGGTCCCCGCCATGCACCTGACCCGCAGCAGCCACCCCGGCGGCGTGGTGGGCGCCATCGCCGCGGCGCCGCACCGGTTGCAGGGCCGTTTCAGCCTGGGTGGCCAGGAACAGTTCTACCTGGAAGGCCAGATCAGCCTGGCCACGCCGCTGGACGACGGCGGCCTGAAGGTGAACTGCAGCACCCAGCACCCCAGCGAGATGCAGGCGATGATCGCCCACGCCCTGCAGCTGGGTGCCCACCAGGTGCAGGTCGAGTGCCGGCGCATGGGCGGCGGCTTCGGCGGCAAGGAATCGCAGTCGGCGCTGTTTGCCTGCGTGGCCGCGCTGGCCGCCCAGGCCCTGGGGCGCCCCGTCAAGCTGCGGCCGGACCGCGACGACGACTTCCTGATCACCGGCCGCCGGCATGGCTTCGAGTTCGACTGGGAGGTCGGTTTCGACGACGCCGGCCGCGTGCTGGGCGTGGAGGTGACGATGCTGGGCCAGGCCGGCCACTCGGCCGACCTGTCGCCGCCGGTGCTGACCCGGGCCATCTGCCACTTCGACAACGCCTACTGGCTGCCCGACGTCGCCATCCACGGCCACCTGCCCCGCACCCACACCCAGAGCAACACGGCTTTCCGTGGCTTTGGCGGGCCGCAGGGCGCGCTGGCCATCGAGATGATCATGGACGACATCGCCCGCACGCTGGGCCGGGACCCGTTCGAGGTGCGGCGCGCCAACTGGTACGGCACGCCGGAGGACGGCCGCGGCCACCATGTCACGCCCTACCGGCAGGCGGTCGAGGACAACATCATCGACCCCTTGACGCAGACCCTGGCCCAGGACGCCCGCTACGCCGAACGCCGCAGCGCCGTGCAGGCCTTCAACGCCCAGAGCCGCTGGCTAAAGAAGGGCTTGGCCCTGACGCCGGTGAAGTTCGGCATCTCGTTCAACGTGGCCCAGTTCAACCAGGCCGGCGCGCTGGTGCATGTGTACCTGGACGGCACGGTGCTGGTGAACCACGGCGGCACCGAGATGGGCCAGGGCCTGAACACCAAGGTGGCCCAGGTGGTGGCCCATGAGCTCGGGCTACCGCTGGCGCAGGTACGGGTGACCGCCACCGACACCAGCAAGGTGGCCAACACCTCGGCCACCGCGGCCTCCACCGGCGCTGACCTGAACGGCAAGGCCGCCCAGGACGCCGCCCGCCGGGTGCGCGCCCGGCTGGCCGGCGTGTCCGCCCAGGCCTGGGGCGTGGAGCCCGAAACCGTGCGCTTCGAGGCCGGCCAGGCCTGGGGTCCGGACGGACAGCAGCTGGGCTTCACGGCCCTGGTGCAACAGGCCTACGCGGCCCGGGTGCAGCTCTGGTCGGATGGTTATTACGCCACCCCCGGCCTGCACTGGGACCGCGAGACGCTGACCGGCAAGCCCTTCTTCTACTTCGCCTACGGGGCGGCCGTGGCCGAGGTGCTGCTGGACACGCTGACCGGCGAGTGGAAGTTGCTACAGGCCGACCTGCTGCATGACGTCGGCCAGTCGCTCAACCCGGCGCTGGACATCGGCCAGGTGGAAGGCGGCTTTGTGCAGGGCATGGGCTGGCTGACCAGCGAAGAGCTGGTCTGGCACCCGCAGACTGGCAAGCTGATGACGCACGCCCCCTCCACCTACAAGATCCCGACCGCCAACGACGTGCCGGAAGCCTTCACCACCCGGCTCTACGAGAACCGCAACGTCTCCGACACCATCCACCGCAGCAAGGCGGTGGGGGAGCCGCCGCTGCTGCTGGGCTTCTCGGTCTTCCTGGCGCTGCGCGATGCGGTGGCCGCCTGCGGCGCCCCGGGCTGTCTGCCCCCGCTGCGTGCGCCCGCCACCCCGGAGGCCCTGCTGACCGCGCTGGCGGCGGTGCAGGCCACGGCCTGAGGTCGCATCGCGCGCCATGGCCCTGCACGACACCCGGGACCCCGATGCGGTCACCGCGACCGCCTGGCTGGCCCGCGGGCAGCCGGCCGTGCTGGTGGAGGTCGTCGCTGCGCGCGGCTCGGTGCCACGCGGCATGGGCACCCGCATGCTGGTGCGCGCCGGCGAGGTGCGCGGCACCATCGGCGGTGGCCATCTGGAATGGCAGGTGCTGCAGCGCGCCAAAGAGCGCCTGGACCACGGCGACACCTTGGCCCAGGACTGGCCGGTGGCGCTGGGCCCCAGCCTGGGCCAGTGCTGCGGCGGCGCCCTGACGCTGCGCTTTGCACCGCTGACGGCCGACACTGTGGCCGGCTGGACCGATCCCAGCCCCCGGCTGCGGCTGCAGCTGCATGGGGCCGGCCACATCGGCCGGGCCATCGTGCGCCTGCTGGCCGACCTGCCCTGCCAGGTGCTGTGGGTGGACGAGCGCGATAAAGAATTTCCGTCCGAACCACCACCCCCTCACATCCAGCCCTGCGTGAGCGAGGCCCCGGAAGACGAGGTGGCCCTGGCCCGGCCCGGCGACGCCTACTTGGTGCTGACCCACCGCCACGACCTGGATCTGCGCATCGTCGAGGCCATCCTGCGCCGCGGCGACTTCGGCTTCTGCGGGCTGATCGGCTCGGCCACCAAGCTCGCCCGCTTCCAGCACCGCCTGCGCGAACGCGGCATCCCGCCGGCCACCCTGGCCCGGCTCACCTGCCCCATCGGCCTGCCCGGCCTGACCGGCAAGGAACCGGCGGTGATCGCCATCTCGGTGGTCGCCCAGCTGCTGCAGCACAGCGGCCGCTGAGCGACGCCCCCTGCTTCTGGGGGGGGACAAGCCGGGGGCGCAATGCAACAATCCGCCTTGAACAGGTCAAGACATTAAAAGGTTGCATATGGACTTCAGCACGGGTGTCGCAGGTCTGCTGGTCGGCACCATCGTGGGCATTACCGGTGTGGGTGGTGGCGCGCTGATGACCCCGATCCTGGTGTTGCTGTTCGGCATCAGCCCGCAAACCGCTGTCGGGACCGACCTGCTGTATGCCTCCGTCACCAAGATGTTCGGCACCGCCATGCACCACAACCACGGCACGGTGGACTGGGGCGTGGTGAAGCGCCTGGCCCTGGGCAGCCTGCCGGCGGCGGCGCTCACGCTGCTGTGGATGAACCTGAGCCACACCCACCAGATCAAGGGTGGCTTCATCATCAGCGCCGTGGGGATCGCCCTGATGATCACGGCCCTGGGCATGCTCGGCAAGGACTGGCTGCACGCCATGGGCCGCAAGCTGCGGGTCGGTGATGTCGAGAAATTCAAGGCCGCCCAGCCCGTCCTGACGGTGTTGGCCGGGGCGCTGCTGGGCGTGCTGGTGACGCTGACCTCCATCGGCGCCGGTGCCCTGGGCACGGTGATGCTGGTCTACCTCTACCCACTGCGCCTGAACGCCAGCAAGCTGGTCGGCACCGACCTGGCCCATGCCATCCCGCTGACCCTGATCGCCGGCCTGGGCCATCTGAGCCTGGGCAATGTGAACTACGGGCTGCTGTTCAACCTGCTGGCCGGCTCCATCCCCGGGATCCTGCTGGGGACCTTCATCAGCACCCGCGCCCCCATGAAACTGATCCGCTATGCGATCGCGCTGGTGCTGGGCGCGGTGTCGGTCAAGATGCTGTCGCTCTGACTTGAACAGCCTCCGGCGCCCTCCCGGGCGCCGGGCTCAGTCGCCCACGGCCAGCCGACGCAGCGCCGGCACATCCAACACCCGCACGGTGTAGCCGGCCACGGCAATCACGTCCTTGCTGGAAAAACTGCGCATCAGCCGGGACAGGGTTTCCGGCGTGATGGCCAGTTGCGAGGCGATGTCGCGCTTGCGCACCGGCAGCTGCACCACCCCGGTGGTCGCAGCCGCGCCATCCTGCAGGCTGCAATGCTGCAGCAGCCAGGCGGCCAGACGGGCCGGCGCATCCTTGTGCATCAGTTCATGCGTGTTCAAGGCCAGACCGCGCACCTCGCGGGCCAGGATCGTCACCAGGTGATGCCACAGCGATGGACAGCGGTCGGCCACCTCGCACAGCGCATCCCGCGGCAACTCGATCAGCCGGGCCGCACTCAGCGCCCGGGCATCCAGGGCATGGGGCTCGCGCAGCCAGGCCGCGCTCAGATCCAGCCACGCCGGGCCATGCAGGTGCCGCTCGGTGCGGAAACTGCCGTCTGCCGCATGGCAGCCCAGGGCCACGTCCCCGTCCAGCACGGCCAACAGGCCATGGGCCGGCTCCCCTGCGGCAAACACCATGCCCCCCGGAGACACCTGCAGCAGGCGGGCAATGCCTGCCAGTGCGGTGCTTTCCACCGCCCGGACGGGCTCCCCGCCCAGCAAACGCTCCCACACCAGCGCGTCCAGCATGCCCCCTTGAGCGGCCACGCCGCGCACGGCCCCCACCGGACGGGCCGGCAGGCGCAACCTCACGGCCGCTGCACGCTCGGAAGTCGTGCCCAGCTCTGGGGTCAGGATGGTGGGAGGGCTCATGCTTGTGCCGCCTTGCTGGCGTGGTTTCGCTCAGATCGTGGCGTCACTGTCTCCCAGGGGCTGCAGAGGGGGGTTGCGCCAGATCAAGCAGGGGGACATGCCGCCTCGGCGGACCGCCCCTCCGCCCGCCGGACCCTGCGCCGTCCCGCGGTGGACGCGGCCTTTCCTGGGAACGGTCTGCCCCAGATCAAGGGAAAACCCTTAAGCGATTTTCATTAAGTAGCAGCGATGATTTCGCCTTTCGCTCCAGGGGGCGGAATACCCCCTGCCGTTCTTTACATCGCCTGATCTGATCTGCCATGTCCGACGCATCCCGCATCCTCAATCCCGCCCTGCGCAGCAAAATCATGTCCGCCGACGAGGCCGCCGCCCTCATCAGCCACGGTGACAACGTCGGCATGAGCGGCTTCACCGGCGCCGGCTACCCCAAAGAGGTGCCCGCCGCGCTGGCCCGCCGCATCGAGGCCGCCCACGGCGCCGGCCAGGAATTCCGCGTCGGCGTCTGGACGGGTGCCTCCACCGCCCCCGAGCTGGACGGTGCGCTGGCCCGTGCCAACGGCGTCGAGATGCGCATGCCCTACCAGTCGGACCCCACCAGCCGCAAGCGCATCAACGCCGGCGAGATGGAGTACCTGGACATCCACCTCTCGCATGTCGCCCAGTTCGTCTGGTTCGGCTTCTACGGCCCGCTGAACGTGGCCGTGGTCGAGGTGTCCGGCATCCTGGAAGACGGCCGCCTGATCCCCTCCTCGTCGATCGGCAACAACAAGACCTGGCTGGACCTGGCCGACAAGATCATCCTTGAGGTCAACAGCTGGCAGAGCCCCAAGCTGGAGGGCATGCACGACATCTATTACGGCACCCAGCTGCCGCCCAACCGCCAGCCGATCCCGCTGGTGCACCCGAACGACCGCATCGGCGACGCCTACTTCCGCGTCGATCCGTCCAAGGTGGTGGCCGTGGTGGAGACCCACCACGCCGACCGCAACAGCGCCTTCACCCCGCCCGACGAGAACTCGCGCAAGATCGCCGGCCACATCATCGAATTCCTGCAAGAGGAAGTGAAGCGCGGCCGCCTGCCGGCCAACCTGCTGCCGCTGCAGTCGGGCGTGGGCAACATCGCCAACGCCGTGATGGCCGGTCTGCTGGACAGCCCGTTCGAGAACCTGACCGCCTACACCGAGGTGCTGCAGGACGGCATGCTGGACCTGCTGAAGTCCGGCAAGATGAAGACGGCCTCGGCCACCGCGTTCTCGCTCAGCCCCGCCGCGCTGGAAGAACTGACCGAGCGCCTGGACGAGTTCCGTGACCGCATCGTGCTGCGCCCGCAGGAAATCAGCAACCACCCCGAGCTGGTGCGTCGTCTGGGCATAATCGCGATGAACGGGATGATCGAAGCCGACATCTACGGCAACGTCAACTCGACCCACGTGATGGGCACCTCGATCATGAACGGCATCGGCGGTTCGGGCGACTTCGCCCGCAACGCTTTCCTGTCGATCTTCATGACCCCGTCGACCGCCAAGGACGGCAAGATCTCCTGCATCGTGCCGATGGCCAGCCACGTGGACCACACCGAGCACGATGTGCAGATCATCGTCACCGAACAGGGTCTGGCCGACCTGCGCGGTCTGTCGCCGCGCCAGCGCGCGCAGCTGGTGATCGACCGCTGCGCCCACCCGGACTTCCGCCCGGCGCTGCACGACTACTTCAACCGCGCCCTGGAAAGCGGCGGTGGCCGCCACACCCCGCACCTGCTGCAGGAAGCCCTGAGCTGGCACCTGCGCTACATGCAGACCGGTTCGATGCGCTGAGCCCCGGGACCGCTGGCCCCTGTCAGCCCCCCCATGAAAACGGCGCCCCGCGGGGCGCCGTTTCTGTTTCGACCTACGGCCCTCAGAACAGGCGGAAGGCCGCCATCGCCACCAGGGTCGGCGCCAGGGCCGCCAGCAGCAGGGCCACCGGCTGGATGGCCTGTTGCGAGAAGCTGCCCTTCAGCAAGGCCGCGCCCGCCGGGTTGGGGGCGTTGGCGATCAGCGTCAGGCCCCCACCGGTGACCGCTCCGGTGACCAGCGCCAGCTTGAACTCCAGGCTCAGACCCGGCACCAGCGAGCCCAGGTAGGTCAGCGCCGCGTTGTCGGTGACAGCCGTCAGCGCCGTGGCCCCGAAGTAGACCGCATCGGCGTCCATCGCCATCAGGGCCGGTTGCAACCACCATTGCTGCAGCCCGCCCAGCACCACCAGACCGGCCAGGAAGAAGGCCACCAGCAGCGACTCGCGCAGGATCAGCGGGTTCTGGTAGCGCTCGTAGGCATGGGTGAAGCCCAGGAAGAACAGGAACAGGCCCATGAACACCGGCGGATGGTGCGAAAACGCCGCCACCCCGGCCAGAAAGCCCACATGCACCAGCGTGATCGGCCAGGGCACCAGCGCCTCGTCGGCGGAGGGCTTGCCCGAGACCGTGGTCAGCTCACGCCAGAACAGCCCGGTCAACAGGGCCGCGTTGACCAGCACGGCCAGGGCGGCCCGGTCGCCGATGTGGGTGATCATGAACGACAGGTCCCAGCCCCAGGCCTCGGCCACCATCAGCACCGGCGGCGCCGCAAACGGGGTCAGGGTGCCGCCGATGGAAACGTTCACGAACAGCACGCCCAGCACCGCGTACTTCAGGCGCTCGGACACCGGCGCAGCGTAGAGACCGTTGCGCAGCAGCATGGCCGCCAGCGTCATCGCGGCCGGCTCGGTGATGAAGGAGCCCAGCAGCGGCACCAGCGACAGCGTGACGAAGACGATGGCCGGGCTGCGGGGAATCGGCAGCAGCGCCGCCACCAGGTGCACCAGGCGCGCCGCCAGCTGCAGGATGGGTCGGGTGCCGGCCATCACCATGATGGCGAACACGAACATCGGCTCGGTGAAGTTGCGCGTGTCCAGGTACTGCACGGCCGCGTGCTGGCCTTCGAGGGCGAACATGGCGATCAACAGCACCATGGCCCAGAAGCCGAACACGACCTCCACCTCGCCCAGCAGGTGCCAGATGCCGGCATGTTCCGGTTGGCGATGGGCCAGTTTCTCGAAGAACTTGGTCGAAAACGTGTGCAGAAGCGCCACGGCGAACAGGCCGGCACCCAGCCACTGGATCACACTGATGTCTTGCATGGTCCGACCATACCGCAGCTCAGGTGACCAACAGCGCGCGGAAGTCGTTCACGTTGGTCAGTGTGGGACCGGTGACCAGCAGGTCGCCCAGCGCGGCGAACAGGCCGTAGGCATCGTGGCCCGCCAGGTGCGCCGCTGGCGAATGACCGAGGGCAGCCGCCCGGGCCAGCGTGTCCGGCGTCACCCAGGCGCCGGCGTTGTCCTCCACCCCGTCAATGCCATCGGTGTCGCCCGCCAGGGCCCAGATGCCTGGCTCGCCCTGCAGCGCCAGCGCGGTGCCCAGCAGGAATTCGGTGGCCCGGCCGCCCCGGCCGGTGGGCGCCCCGCTGCCCGGTGGGGGCAGCGTGACGGTGGTCTCGCCGCCGGACAGGATGACGCAGGGCGGGGCAAAGGGCTCACCATGGCGCCGGCAGGCCCGGGCCAGCGCTGCATGCACCCGCCCCACATCGACCGATTCACCCTCGATCTCGTCGGACAGCAGGTGCACGGCCAGGCCTTGCTGGCGCGCCAGTGCCGCGGCCGCCAGCAGGCTCTGCCGGGGCGCCGCGATGCCCCGGGTCTCGGTGCGGGCGAAGCAGGCGTCGCCGGGTTTGGGGGTTTCCCAGCGGCCCTGTTGCAGAGCCTCCCGGGCCGCCGCCGGCAGCGCGATGCGGTAACGGTCCACCAGGGCCAGGGCCTCGGCGCAGGTGCTGGGATCAGGCACCGTGGGTCCGCTGGCGATCACGGCCGGGTCGTCGCCCGGCACATCCGAGATCAGCAGGCTGAGCACAGGGGCCGGCGCGCAGGCCGCGGCCAGCCGCCCGCCCTTGATCGCCGAGAGGTGCTTGCGCAGCGTGTTCATCGCCCCGATCGGCGCGCCGCTGGCCAGCAAGGCCCGGTTGACCGCCTGTTTGTCGGCCAGGCTCAGCCCGGGCTGGGGCAGGCTCAGCAGGGCCGACCCGCCGCCCGAGATCAGGCAGATCACCCGATCGCGCTCGGTCAGCCCCTGGGTCAGGGCCAGCATGCGCTGGGCAGCCTGCTGGCCGGCCGCGTCGGGCACGGGATGCGCCGCCTCCACCAGTTCGATGCGGTGCGGGTGATCCGACCAGCCCGGCGGGGTGTGCCCGTAGCGGGTGACGACCAGACCGGACAGCGGCGCCTCGGCCGGCCAGGCCGCCTCCAGCGCCGCCACCATCGCGCCGCCGGCCTTGCCGGCCCCCAGCACCAGCGTGCGCCCGCCCGCGGGCGGCGGCGGCAGCTGCGCGGCCAGCATCGCGTCGGGCCGGGCCGCGTGCACGGCTTCGTCAAACAGCCCGCGCAACAGGGCGCGGGCACGGGCATCGGTCCATACGCTCATGCGTCACCTTTCCGGCGCCAGGGCGCCCATCCGTCCAGACTGGACTCGGTGCTGCCCAGGGGCAGGTACTCCGCCCCCACGTGGCCGGCGTAGCCCAGGCGGTCCAGCTCGGCAAACAGAAAGTCGAAGTTCAGCTCGCCGGTGCCGGGTTGGTGCCGCCCAGGGTTGTCGGCAAACTGGATGTGGCCGATCTGCGGCAGTGCCCGCGCCAGCGTGGCGGCCAGGTCGCCCTCCATGCGCTGGGCATGGTAGAGGTCGTACTGCAGCTGCACGTTGGGCTCGCCGGCCGCGGCGATCAGCGCCAGGGCCTGGTCGCTGCGGTGCACGCAAAAGCCCGGCACATCGTGGGTGTTGATCGGCTCGATCAGCAGCGTGCGCCCCTCCACAGCCAGCGCCCGGGCGGCAAAGCGGATGTTCTCCAGCAGGGTCTCGCGGGCGAGGCCGGCGCTCACGCCCGCGGGCACGCGCCCCGCCAGCAGGTTCAGGCGCGGCACGCCCAGCACGCGGGCGTAGGCCAGCGCCTGGGGCACGCCGGCCCGGAATTCGGCCACCCGGCCCGGGTCCGCGGCAATGCCGCGGTCGCCACCGGCCCAATCCCCCGCGGGCAGGTTGTGCAGCACGGCCGTCACCCCTGCCTGTGCCATTGCCTGCGCCAGCGCCTCGGCCGGCCAGTCATAGGGGAACTGGAACTCGACCGCCTCAAAGCCGGCGGCGCGCGCGGCCGCAAAACGTTGCAGAAACGGCTGCTCGGTGAACAGCATCGACAGGTTGGCGGAAAAGCGCGGCATGGCGGGAGGGACAATCGCCCCACGGGCTGGTCGGAACGGCTCACGATACCAGCCACTGCCCACCCCATGACGACCCGCCTCGTGTCCCTGCTGCTGGCCCTGGCGCTCACCGGACCGGTGTGGGCGCGGCCCCCCGCGCCCGGCGAGTGGCCGCCGACACCGGTAGGCCGGGGCGGCACCCTGCCCACTCCGTACACGCTGTTCTTCCTGCCCAACACGCTGGCCGACCCCAGCGACCTGGGCACCCATGCCTGGCGGGACCACAGCCAGGAGACCCTGGGCATCGTCTACAGCTGCCGCATGGGCTTTCTGGACCTGGTGCACATCCGCAATGCCGCCGACTGGACCCTGCACCTGTATGTCCTGTTCCTGCGGGCCTTGCAGGACGGCACGCCCACGCTCGACTTCGATGGCGGCGAGCGCGGGGTGCATTTCCAGGTGCGCTTTCCCGCCCCGCTGTCGGCCGAGGAGCGGGCCACCCTGGCCCCGACGCTGGCCCTGCAACTGGCACGCCGCCATGCGGACTGGGTGCTGGCCTGGCACGAGGTGCTGACCTGGTATGGCTACAGCACGCTGTGGGGCGTCTCCGAGCATGCGTCTGCCTTCTCGGTCGATGACCTGCCCTCCCACCGGGTGGGGCTGACCCTGGCCGAGCGGGCGCTGGCCGACCCGGACCACGAACTGCTGCCCGCCCTGACCGCCCAGCTGGCGCCGCTGCTGGCCGAACTCCAGGTCCAGCCCCGCGCGGTGACCACCGAAGCGATGGAGCGGGTGAAGGGCCTGTGGTGGAACCCGCGCAGCGGCTGGCCGGCCAACGGTTTCATCTCACGCCGCTATCTGGGGATGGAGGACGCTGGCCAGCTGTCCCTGGCGCCCTGGCGGGTGCCCGGGCTGCCCGCCTGCGAGGGCGGCCCGGCGGCCCAACTGCCGGTGGACCGGCTGGACCAGTGGGCCGATGGCCGCTTCGCCCACTGGGCCACGACGGTGCTGACGCCGGGCATGGACAGCGTGCTGCGCGACAGCTTCGGTCCCGAGGCGCCCCAGACCCGCGCCGGGACGCTCCAGCTGCCCGACGACCTGCCGGCGGTGGTGGCAGAACTGCGCCGCCGCATGCGGGACGAACTGGGCCCGCGCGCCGACCAACCCGATTGACCCCGCCCTCTTGCGCCACTCCCCCATGCCCACGACCGAACCGACCTTGCTGATCCGCGACGCCGACCTGGTGGTCACGGTGGATGAACAACGCCGCGAACTGCCCCGCGCCAGCGTGCTGGTGCGCGGCCGTGCCATTGAGGCCATCGGCCCGGCCGACACCCTGCCGCGCGAGGCCGACGAGGTGATCGACGCACGCGGCCACATCGTCATCCCCGGCCTGGTCAACACCCACCACCACATGTACCAGAGCCTGACGCGGGCGATTCCCGCCGCGCAGGACGCCGAGCTCTTCGGCTGGTTGAAGACGCTCTACCCGATCTGGGCCGGGCTGACGCCGGAGATGGTGCGGGTCTCCACCCAGGTGGCCATGGCCGAACTGCTGCTCTCGGGCTGCACCACCAGCTCGGACCACCTCTACCTCTACCCCAACGGCGTGCGGCTGGACGACAGCATCGAGGCGGCCGAGGCCATCGGCATGCGCTTTCACGCCGCGCGTGGCAGCATGAGCGTGGGCGAGAGCGCCGGCGGCCTGCCGCCCGACGCGCTGGTGGAGCGGGAGGACGCCATCCTGGCCGACACCCGGCGCCTGATCGAGACCTGGCATGACGCCAGCCGCTTCAGCATGCGCCGCGTGGTGGCCGCGCCCTGCTCGCCCTTCTCGGTCAGCCGCGGCCTGATGCGCGACTCGGCCGAATTGGCCCGCAGCTACGGCACCCGGCTGCACACCCACCTGGCCGAAAACGACCACGACATCGCCTACAGCCGCGAGAAGTTCGGCATGACGCCCACCGAGTACGCGGAGAGCCTGGGCTGGCTGGGCGACGACGTCTGGCACGCCCACTGCGTCAAGCTCGATGGCGCCGGCATCGCCCGCTTTGCCGCCACCGGCACCGGCGTGGCGCACTGCCCTTGCAGCAACATGCGCCTGGCCTCGGGCATCGCCCCGGTGCGCCGCATGCTGGACGCTGGCGTGCCGGTGGGCCTGGGCGTGGACGGCAGCGCCAGCAACGACGGCGCCCACCTGCTGGGCGAGGCCCGCCAGGCCCTGCTGCTGGCGCGGGTGGGGCGGGCCCTCGAGCCCTTCGGTTGTGACCACGGGCCGGCCGAGATGACGGCGCGCGCCACGCTGGAGATCGCCACCCGCGGCGGCGCCCGGGTGCTGGGCCGCGACGACATCGGCCACCTGGCCCCGGGCATGGCGGCCGACCTGGCCTTGTTCGACCTGCGCACGCTGGCCCTGGCTGGCGGCGCGGTGCACGACCCGCTGGGCGCGCTGCTCCTGTGCGCCCCCAGCCAGGCGGCCTACACCGTGGTGAACGGCCGGGTGGTGGTGCGCGAAGGCCAACTGGCCACGCTGGAACTGGCGCCGCTGCTGGCACGGCACAACGCGCTGGCCCGTCAGCTGGCCAGCTGACGGAAGGCCATCACCGCCTGGTTGCGCAGGGTGCGCAGCTGGGCCAGCACCTGCTCGCCCAGCGCCAGGGTGTGCGGGGGCAGCAGGTCCGCGTAGATCATGCCGAAGGGAACCTGCTTGACCGTCAAGGGCAGCACCAGGAAGGAACGGGCCTTCACCGTGCGGTGGAACCAGTCCGGCAAGGCCTCGGCAATGGCCCCGGTGCGGGTGTCGACGATCAGCGTGTCGGCGCCGCGCTGGCAGACGGCGGTGAACAAATCGGGCGCCTTCCCGGCCGGCACCTGCAAGGGCACCCGGAACACCTGGCAGAGGGCCTCGACGTCCTCGCCCAGGCCGAAGCGGCCGGTCAGCTGATCGCTCTTGGCATCCCGCAGGCAGAACACCACGCGGGAGAAGCCCACCGCGCGGTAAAGGGTCTCCAGCACCATGCGCAGCACCTGGCTCAGGTCCACCTGGTCGTTCACCATCGCCTGGGTGACATCGGCGATGCCCGCCGTCAGCAGCGACTGCACCAAGGCACCGTCCTGGGCGGCCTGGGGCAGGCGCAGTGTCGGCTCCCCCGGGTCGGGCAGCGCGTCCGGCGGCAGGGCCGTGGCCTCCAGCGCCAAGTCCAGCGGCGCCTCATCGGCCAAGGCCGTGACCGTGGGGGCGTTCAGCCACTGGCGCACCGGGGAGTCGCCCGGCAGGGACAGGGCGCTGGCCTGGACGAAATCGCCCACCTGCTCGCGCGCCTGTCGCACCGCGTCGGCCACCGACTCCGGGCGCAGGGCCAGCGAAGGGGCATGGCGGGCCGCGACGGCCTCCACCCGCGCGCCCGCCTGCGCCGGGTCGCCGGCCAGCAGGACGTCCGCCAGTTCATTGGCCGCGCTGGCCAGCCAGCGCAGCCGCTCCGGCGGCGCGCTCAAGCGCCGCGCCGGGGGCCCGCCGGCCGGCGCGCGCATCACCTGCTGCAGGCTGGCGGGCAGGCCCCAGCGGCGCACCACCTCGCACCCCAGGGTCTCGTAATCCACCCCCAGCACCCGCCAGGCGGCCCGGGTCTCGCCCACCCGTTCGGCCAGTTCGCGCACCTCGCGCGCCTCTTCGGCGAAATAGAAGCCCACCAGCAGACGCCCCAGGTTGCGGAACATCGCCCCGATGAACGCCTCCTCGCGCTCCTGGGGCGTCTGGCCCAGGCTCTGCGCCAGCATGCCGGCCATCAGCGCGCGCAGGAACTCCTGCGTCAGCGCCTGGGCATGGCTGCGGTCGGCCATGTGCTCCAACAGCACCAGGGACAGGGCCATGTTGCGCACGCCGCTCAGGCCCACCAGGGCCACTGCGCGCGAGACGGTGCCGATGGTGCCCCCTCCGGCATGCACGAAACTGGCGCTGTTGACGACGCGCAGCAGCTTGTGGGTCAGCGCCACGTCCTTCAGGATCTCGTTGGCCAGGCTCGACAGGTTGGCCTGCTCGTCACTGGCCACGCGGTGGATGCGGGCCACCGCCTCGCCCAGGGCCGGGAAATCGCTCTTGTGGCGCATGCGCCGCCACAGGAAGTCCAGCGTGCCCTGGCCGGCCCCGGTCACCGTGCTGGGCCCCTCCAGCGGCATTGGCGCGCTGTGGGCCTCGCCCCCTTCGGCGCTGTCCCGCCAGTTGGCCAGCGCCTCGCGCAGGGCGCGGGCCGAGGCCGTGCGCTGGACCGGGTCGAACACCAGGGCCTGGGCCAGCACGGCCCGCAGATGGGCATCGGCCCGCTCGCCCAGCGACTCGGGCAGCACCACCAGCTCGACTGCCGCCCGCCGCATCGCCTGGGCCGGGTCGCTCGCCGGGTGTCGCACCGGTGCCCCGCCCAGCATCTCCGCCAGGATCAGCGCCAGCGCGAACACGTCCACGGCCGGCCCCGGCGGCTCGCCACGGGCCGCCTCCGGCGCGATGTAGCCCGGGGTGCCGACGATGGCGCCCCCCTGAGCGCCGCCGACGGCCTGGCCCCGCGCGTCCAGCCGGGCGGCAATGCCGAAATCCATCACCCGGGCCCGGCCCTGGGCGTCGATCAGGATGTTCGAGGGCTTCAGGTCGCGGTGGATCACCCCGGCCTCATGGGCGACCTGCAGGGCGTCCAGCACATCGCAGGCCATGGTCAGGGCCTCGCGCCAGGGCACCGGGCCGCGCCGCAAGCGCTCGGCCAGCGTGCCCCCCGGCACCCACTCGAACACCATGTAGGGGCGGCCCTCGTGCACATCGGCCTCGAACACCGGCACGATGTGGGGGTGGCGCAAACGGCCGACCGCCCGGGCCTCGTGCAGCCAGGCGTCCATCTCGCCCTTGGCCAGGGGCTCGTGGCGCAGCTTGAGCGCCACCTCGCGGTCCAGACGGGGGTCATGGGCCAGCCAGACGGTCGCCTCGGCCCCTTGGCCGATCAGGCGGCGGAGCAGGAAGCGGCCCACGTGCTTGGCGGGACGAACAGCAGGATTCACGACGGCACGGTGCTTGGCGGGACAGGACCGCGGCGGCACCACGATGGAGGCGCCGCGGGGATCCGCCCGATTGGACCTTGCCCGCGGGCGGCCCGAAACCGGGAACAACGCGACTTTCGAACCCCATTCGGCCGCGGCGCTGCGCTATGCTGAGCGCTGCTCCCGAAAAGCACCGGACCGCGCGGGAGGACCGCCCCCCTGCCCATGCCGCTGCATTCCCTGCGCCTCGCCTCGTTCCTGCTGCTGACCCTTGGCCTGTCGGCGCCGACCCTGGCGACCGAGGCAGGGGCCCGCCCGCTGGTGGTGGTGCTGGACGACAACTACCCGCCCTATGTGTTCCGCGGCCCGGACGGCCAGGTGCAGGGCTACCTGGTGGACAGCTGGCAGCTGTGGGCCCGCAAGACCGGCGTGGCGGTGGACCTGCGGGCCGAGGACTGGGCGCTGGCCCAGCGGGACCTCGCCGAGGGCCGAGCCCAGGTCATCGACACGATGTTCCGCACGCCCGAGCGCGAGGCCACGCTGGACTTTTCCGCGCCCTATGCCGACATCCCGGTGCACATCTACGTGCACAAGGACATCGGCGGCATCCGGGATCTGGCCTCGCTGCGCACCTTCGTGGTCGGGGTCAAGCAAGGCGACGCCTGCGAGGGGGTGCTGCTGGCCGCCGGCGTGTCCCGGCTGCAGCCGCTGCCCAGTTACGCCGCGCTGGTGGAGGCCGCCAAGGACAACACCTTGCGGATGTTCTGCATGGACGGCCCACCGGCCGACTTCCTGCTCTACCGGGCCGGCCTGCACCGCGAGTTCCGCGCCGCCCTGTCGCTGAGCCAGGGCCAGTTCCACCGGGCCGTGCGCAAGGGCGACCAGGCCACCTTGGCCGAGGTCGAGAAGGGCTTCGCCGCCTTCACGCCCGACGAGCTGGCCGGCCTGCGTCGGCAGTGGTTGAGCCCGTCGGAGCGCGTCCCCGCGCCCTGGGAGCACTACCTCGGTGCCATCGCCCTGGTGGCGGCCCTGGGCGGTGCGGTGGTGCTGGGCTGGGGCATTGCGCTGCGGCGGGTGGTGGACCGGCGCACCGCCGAGCTCAACACCCAGCGCCGCCAGCTTGAGACCCTCATCAGCACGCTGCCCGACCTGGTCTTCGTGAAGGACCTGGCCGGCCGCTACCTGACCTGCAACCCGGCCTTTGCCGAACGCCATGGACGCGAGGTGCAGGACATCGTCGGCAAGACCGACGCCGACCTGATGCCCGAGGCCGAGGCCCTGCTGGCCCGCCAGCGCGACCGCGAGGCCCTGCAGCACGGCCACCGCACCCTGGCCGAGGAATGGCTGCAGACCCCGGGACAGGACGAGGCCGGGCTGTTCGAAGTCATCCGCACCCCACTGCGCGACCACGCCCAGCACGTGGTCGGCGTGGTGGGCATTGCCCGCGACGTGACCCAGTACCGGCAGAACGAGGAGCGGCTGAGCCGGCTCAACCGGCTCTACCGCGTGCTGGCCCGCGTCCAGGAAGCCTCGGCGCTGACCCGCGACGCGGTGACGCTGTTCGGCGTGGTCTGCGGTGCCCTCAAGTCCGAGGGCAGCCTGTACGAGGCCTGGATCGGCCAGGCCGATGCCGCCGAGGACTGGCTGCTGCCGGTGGCCCACGCGGGCTTCATCGCCCCCCCGTCGCCCGTGCCGCTGCGCCAGGACCCGCCGGGCAGCCTGGAGGCGCAGGCCTGGCAGCAGGGCGCCACCCTGGTGGAGCATTTGCTGGACGACCCCGAGGCCCTGGGGGACACGCGGGTGGCCTTGGTGCTGCGCGTGGGCAGCCAGCGGCGGGCCCTGCTGTGCATCACCGGCGACCGCCTGGGCACCGAGGAGACCGCGCTGCTGGAGCGGCTGGCCGGCCAGGTCAGCCTGGCCCTGGCGGCGGCCGAGGCCGAGACCACCCGCCGCGTGGCGGTGGCCGCGCTGCAGGACAGCGAGATGCGCTTTGCGCAGATGTTCCAGACCAGCCCGGTGGGCATGCTGCTGTGCCGGGCCAACGACCTGCACGTGGTGGATGTCAACGCCGCCTGGCTGGAGCTGTTCGGCCAGCGCATCGACGAGGTGATCGGCCATGGCGTGACCGAGCTGGGCCTGCTGCCCGACGCAACCGACCCGGGCGATGCCCTGTCCTCGACCCTGACGGACGGTCGGCGGGTCAAGGGCCGGGACCTGCGCCTGCTGCGGCGCAATGGCGAGCTGGTGGACATCGCCTTCTCGGCCACCCGCATGAGCATTGGCGCACAGGACTACCTGCTCGCCTCCTTCGTCGACATCACCTACCAGAAGCTGGCCACCCGCCAGTTGGAGGCCGAGGCCGAGTTGCTGGAACGCGAGGTGGCCCGCCGCACCGCCGAGCTCAACAGCCTGTTTGAGGCCTTGCCCGACCTGTACTTCCGCCTGTCGCCCGATGGCCGCATGCTGGATGCCCGGGCGGGCAACACGGCCGACCTGCTGCGGCCCGCCCATGAGCAGATCGGCCTGCATGTCGACGAGGTGCTGCCCCCCCAGGCCGCCCAGGTGCTGCAGGCCGGCCTGCACCGGGCCGTGCGGCAGCACCAGCCCGTCACGGTCGAGTACGAGGTCACCACCGGCCAGGGCCCGCAGGCCTTCGAGGCCCGCCTGGTGCCCGCCGGCGAGGACGTGGTCGCGGTGGTCCGCAATGTGTCCGAGCGCCACGCACTGGAAGCCGAGCGCGAGGCCGCCCGCGAGCTGGCCGAGCGCCAGGCCCGCCACCGCAGCGAATTCCTGGCCAACATGAGCCACGAGATCCGCACCCCGCTCAACGCCATCCTGGGCTTTGCCCAGTTGGGCCTGGAACAGGCCCGCGGCACCCCCGCCGAACCCAGCTACCAGCGCATCCTGGAGGCCGGCCGGCTGCTGCTGGGCATCATCAACGACGTGCTGGACTTCTCGAAGATCGAGGCCGAGCGGCTGGATGTGGAATCCATCCCCGCCAACCCGCGCCAGCTGATCGAGGCCTCGGTCGACATGATCCGCGAAGGCGCCCGCGCCAAGGGCCTGTCGCTGCAGATTGCGTTGGCCGACAGCCTGCCCGACGCCTGCCTGACCGACCCGCTGCGCCTGCAGCAGATCCTGGCCAACCTGCTGTCCAACGCGCTGAAGTTCACCTCCACCGGCCGGATCGAGGTCCGCGCCGAGGTGGCCGACGAGCAGCTGGTGATCACGGTGAGCGACACCGGCATCGGCATGAGCGCCGAGCAGCTCGACCAGCTGTTCGCCCCCTTCCACCAGGCCGATGCCTCGACCACCCGGCGCTATGGCGGCACCGGGCTGGGGCTGACCATCAGCCGCCGGCTGGCCGAGCTGATGGGCGGCGAGATCCAGGTGAGTTCGCAGCTGGGCCAGGGCAGCCGCTTCACGCTGCGCCTGCCGCTGCGGCCGGCCGCCATGGCCACCCTGCCGCTGGACCTGCGCGACCCCGCGCCGCCGGCAGGCCATCAACCGCTGCAGGGGCTGCGGCTGCTGGTGGCGGAAGACAACGAGGTCAACCAGCTGGTGATCGAGCAGGCGCTGCGCGGGGCCGGTGCCGAGGTGGTGCTGGCGCCCAACGGCCGCGAGGCGGTGAACCGGGTGCGCGCCGAGCCCACCGGCTTCGACGCGGTGCTGATGGACATCCAGATGCCCGAGATGGACGGCTTCGAGGCCACCCGGCGCCTGCGGGTCATCGCCCCGCGCCTGCCGGTGATCGGGCAGACCGCCCATGCGCTGGCGGCTGAGCGCGAGCAGTGCCTGGCCTGCGGCATGGTGGCCCATGTGGCCAAGCCGATCGACATCGGGCGGCTGATCGCCACCCTGCAGGCCGTCACCCGGCAACCGGGCACTGCACCCGCCACCTGTTGAGCCGGCGCCCCGCGGCTGCGCCGGGCGGCGTCAGGGCATGCCGGCGTCGAACCAGCGGCCCAGCAGGGCCCGTTCCTCGTCGGTGATCTGGGTCGCGTTGTTCAGCGGCATGGCCTTGAGCACCACCGCCTGCTGGTGCATCGCCATCGCGTTCTTGCGGATCAGCTCCGGCCGGTCCAGCTCAATGCCCTTGTTCTGCACCTGCGCGTTGTGGCAGAGCACGCAGCGCTGCTGGAGCACCGCCTGCACCTGGGCGAACGTGGGCACCGGCGCGGCCGCCACCGCCGGCTTGGGCGCCGGCGCCAGGGCGACGATCACGCCCAGGATCATCAGCACCCCGGCGATGGCATAGCCCCAGGGGGCCCGCTGGCCGGCCAGCTTGGTCTTGTGGCGCGCCACGAAGAACTGCCGGATCGAGGCGCCCGCGCCCATCATCACCACCAGCACCAGCCAGTTGTGCGGTGCCTCGTAGAGCCAGCCGTAGTGGTTGGACAGCATCGCGATCAGCACCGGCAGCGTGAAGTAGGTGTTGTGCACGCTGCGCTGCTTGCCGCGCTGGCCGTGGATCGGGTCCACCGGCAGGCCGGCCTTGAGCTGGGCCACCACCTTGCGCTGGCCGGGGATGATCCAGTGCGCCACATTGGCGCTCATCGCGGTGGCCATCATCGCGCCCATCAGCAGGAAGGCCGCGCGGCCGGCGAACAGCTGGGTCGCCAGCCAGGCCGCCAGCACCACCACGCCCGCCACCAGCACGCCGACGATGGTGTCGCCGTTCTGGCGACGGCCGAACAGGTGGCAGATGGCGTCATAGACGAACCAGAACACCACCAGGAAGCCCAGCGCCGCCGCCACCGCCCAGCCGGCCGACGGCCAGGCATGCACCCGTGGGTCGATCAGGAAGGTGCTGGCCTGGAACAGGTAGAGCACGGTGAACAGCGCGAAACCGCTCAGCCAGGTGCTGTAGCTCTCCCAGAAGAACCAGTGCAGCTTCTCGGGCAGCGTCTTGGGCGCCACCAGGTACTTCTGCGGGTTGTAGAAGCCGCCGCCATGCACGGCCCACAGTTCCCCGCCCACGCCCTTGGCCTGCAGCGCCGGGTCGGTGGGCTTCTCGAGGTTGCTGTCGAGGAAGACGAAATAGAAGGACGAGCCGATCCAGGCGATGGCCACGATCACATGGGTCCAGCGCAGCAGCAGGTTGGCCCAGTCCAGCAGGTAGGAGGTGTCCATCGCTCAACTGCCCCGGTAGGTGGAATAGGCCCAGGGGCTGGCCAGCAGCGGCACGTGGTAGTGCGCGCTGGCGTCGGCGATGCCGAAGTCCAGCGGCACCGCATCCAGGAACGGCGGCTCGGGCAAGGTGACGCCAGCCGCCCGGAAATAGGCGGCCACCTCGAACACCAGGCGGTAGCGGCCCGGCTGGAAGGTCTCACCCTGCAGCAGCGGGCCATCGGCCCGGCCGTCATGGTTCAGGCTGAGCTGGTGGATCAGCTCGGGCGCACCGGTGGCCGGCAGCCGGTACAGCCGGACCGCCATGCCGGCCGCCGGGCAGCCGCGCATCGTGTCCAGCACGTGGGTCGTGAGTTGTCCCATGGTCGGCGAACAAAGTGGTTGAAAACTGTGGACTGAAGTGTATACACTTTCGCATACACCGCAAATCACCCCAAGCGCCCCATGGCCCGCCGCCCCGATCCCGCCGCGCTGACCCCGCCCGCCGACACCCCGGCCGCCCTGGGCGTGCCTGAAGGCGCGGGCGAACGCACCACCACCGACCGCATCGTCGCCTCGGTGACGACGGCCATCGTGGAGCGACGCCTGATGCCCGGCACCAAGCTGGTCGAGCAGCAGATCGCCGACATCTTCAAGGTCTCGCGCACCGTGGTGCGCCAGGCGCTCAACCAGCTCTCGGGCGACAAGCTGGTCACGCTGGAGCCCGCCCGCGGCGCCTTCGTGCGCGAACCCAGCGTCGAGGAGGCCCGCCAGGTCTACGAGGTGCGCACGATGCTGGAGAGCGCGATGCTGCGCGAGCTGGCCGCCCGCATTACCGACGACCAGATCGCCCGGCTGCGCCAGCACCTGGCCGACGAAGGCGCGGCCATCGCCCGCACCGACGTGACCGGCCGCACCCGGCTGCTGGCCGACTTCCACAGCCTGCTGGCCGGCATGCTGGGCAACCAGGTGCTGGCCGACCTGCTGGGCGACCTGCTCTCGCGCTCCTCGCTGATTTCGCTGATGTACCAAAGCTCGCACTCGGCCGAGGAATCCTCCGGCGAGCACGTCGCCATCGTCGAGGCCCTGGCCCGGCGCGACGGCGACGCCGCCGTGGCCCTGCTCCAGGCCCACCTGGGCAATGTCGAGCGCAACCTCCGTCTCAACCCGCGTGTGGCCGATCTGGCCACCGCCCTGCAACCTGACACGCCATGAACACCGCTGCACGCTATCCCCGCGACCTCGTCGGCTACGGCCGCAACCCGCCCCATGCCCGCTGGCCGGGCAACGCCCGCGTCGCGGTGCAGTTCGTGCTCAACTACGAGGAAGGCGGCGAGAACTCGGTGCTGCACGGCGATGCCGGCAGCGAGCAGTTCCTCTCCGAGATGTTCAACCCGGCCGCCTACCCCGACCGCCATCTGTCGATGGAGAGCATCTACGAGTACGGCTCGCGGGTCGGTGTCTGGCGCATCCTGCGCGAGTTCGAACGCCGCGGCCTGCCGATGACCGTCTTCGGCATCGGCATGGCGCTGGAGCGCAACCCGGAGGTCACCCAGGCCTTCGTCGAGCTGGGCCACGAGATCGCCTGCCACGGCTGGCGCTGGATCCACTACCAGAGCCTGCCCGACAGCATCGAGCGCGAGCACATGGCCCGCGGCATGGAGATCATCCAGCGCCTGACCGGCAACCGCCCGCTGGGCTGGTACACCGGGCGGGACAGCCCCAACACCCGCCGCCTGGTGGCCGACTACGGCGGCTTCGCCTACGACAGCGACTACTACGGCGACGACCTGCCCTTCTGGCTGCAGGTGAAGAAGACCGACGGCAGCCTGGCCCCGCACCTGGTGGTGCCCTACACGCTGGACACCAACGACATGCGCTTCTCGCTGCCGCAGGGCTTCAGCCACGGCGACGAGTTCTTCGAATACCTGCGTGATGCCTTCGATGTGCAGTACGCCGAAGGTGACGAGCGCCCCAGCATGCTGAGCATCGGCATGCACTGCCGGCTGCTGGGCCGCCCGGGCCGCTTCAAGGCGCTGCAGCGCTTCCTGGACCATGTCCAAAGCCACAGCCGGGTCTGGGTGACGCGCCGCATCGACATCGCCCAGCACTGGCAGGCAGCCCACCCCTTCGACGCCGCCAAGGCCTTCATCTGGGAGTGAGCCCCATGCCCGCCGCCCTCACCCTGGCGCTGCTCAACCGCGCCGACCGCGACACCTTCGGCCGCCTGCTGGGCGGGGTGTACGAACACTCGCCCTGGATCGCCGACGGCGCCTGGAGCCGACGGCCGGCGGGCGGCTTCGTCAGCCTGGCGCAGCTCAAGCGCACGCTGGTGGAGGTGGTGCGGGCCGCGCCCGAACAGGCCCAGTTGGCCCTGATCCGCGCCCACCCGGAACTGGCCGGCAAGGCCATGGTGACGAAGACGCTCACCGCCGAATCCACCGGCGAGCAGCGCAGCGCCGGCCTGGCCGACTGCAGCCCCGAAGAATTCGCCCGCCTGCAGCAGCTCAACGCCGACTACAACGCGCGCTTCGGCTGGCCCTTCATCCTGGCCGTCAAGGGCCCGCGCGGGTTGGGCCTCACCCGTCAGCAGATCATCGAGACCTTCGCCCGGCGCCTGACGGGCACCAAGGAGTTCGAGTTCGCCGAGTGCCTGCGCGCCATCCACCGCATCGCCGAGATCCGCCTGAACGAGAAGTTCGGCGCCGAGCCGGTGCTGGGCAACCTGGTCTGGGATGCGGCCGAGGCCCTGGCCGCGCACAGTGAGCCCGGCTTTGCTGCCCAAGGCCAGCTCACCGTCACCTACCTGACCCCGGCCCACCGGGCCTGCGCCGCCCAGCTGCTGCAGGCCATGCGGGACGCCGGCTTTGACGAGGCCCACCGGGACGCCGTCGGCAATGTGGTCGGCATCTACCACGGCAGCGACCGCCAGGCGCCGCGCCTGCTGACCGGCAGCCACTACGACACCGTGCGCAACGGCGGCAAGTACGACGGCCGGCTGGGCGTGCTGGTCACGCTGGCGGCGGTGGGTGAGCTGCACCGCCAGGGCCGCCGCCTGCCCTTCGGCATCGAGCTGGTGGCCTTTGCCGAAGAGGAAGGCCAGCGCTACAAGGCCACCTTCCTGGGTTCCGGCGCACTGGTCGGCCAGTTCGACCCCGCCTGGCTGGAACAGACCGATGCCGACGGCATCCCCATGCGCCAGGCCATGCTGGACGCGGACCTGCCGGCCACGCTGGACGCCATCCGCGGCCTGCGGCGCAGCGCGGCCGACTACCTCGGCTATGTCGAGGTGCACATCGAACAAGGCCCGGTGCTGGACGACCTGGACCTGCCGCTGGGCGTGGTCACCTCGATCAACGGCAGCGCGCGCTACCGCGGCCACTACACCGGGGTGGCCAGCCACGCCGGCACCACGCCGATGAACCGGCGCCGCGATGCCGCCACCGCCACCGCCGAACTGGCCTTGTTCGCCGAGGCCCGGGCCTCCGCCGACGAAGGCTCAGTGGCCACCGTCGGGATGCTGGAGGTGCCGCAGGGCTCGATCAATGTCGTGCCGGGCCTGTGCCACTTCAGCCTGGACCTGCGCGCGCCCAACAACGCCCAGCGCGACGCGATGGTGCTGGATGTGCAGCGCCAGGCCCAGCGCATCGCCGAGCGGCGCCGCGTGACCTTGCACCTCGAAGAGGTGATGGTCGCCTCGGCCGCCCCTTCCGACCCGGCCTGGCAGGCCCGCTGGGAGGCCGCGGTGCAGGCCCTGGGCCTGCCCGTCTTCCATCTGCCCAGCGGCGCCGGCCATGACGCGATGAAACTGCACGAGCTGGTGCCCCAGGCCATGCTGTTCGTGCGCGGCGGCAACGCCGGCATCAGCCACAACCCGCTGGAAACCGTCACCAACGACGACTGCGAACTCGCGGTGCAGGCCCTGCTGCAGCTGCTCGACGCCCTCGCCCAGGAAACCCGATGAGCCACCCCACCGAACGCCCCCTCACCGACCCGATCTACACCGCGCTCGACGCCTGGATCGACCAGCACTTCGACGAGGAGGTGCGCTACCTGCAGGCCCTGGTGCAAGTGCCCACCGACACCCCGCCGGGCAACAACGCCCCGCACGCCGAACGCACCGCCGAGCTGCTGGCCGGCATGGGCCTGACGGCCAGCCGCCATCCCGTGCCCGCCGAAGCCGTCCACGCCTACGGCCTGCAAAGCCTCACCAACCTGATCGTGCGGCGGGTCTACGGCGACGGCGGCCCCACGGTGGCCCTGAACGCCCACGGCGACGTGGTGCCCCCGGGCGAGGGCTGGACCCACGACCCCTACGGCGGCGAGATCGTCCCCGATGCCACCGGCGGTCAGCTCTACGGCCGCGCCTCGGCCGTCAGCAAGAGCGACTTCGCCACCTACACCTTCGCGCTGCGGGCGCTGGAGGCGGTGGCCCAGCCCCGGCGCGGCGCCCTGGAGCTGCACTTCACCTACGACGAAGAGTTCGGCGGTGAACTGGGCCCGGGCTGGCTGCTGGCTCAGAACCTGACCCACCCGGACCTCCTGATCGCTGCGGGCTTCAGCTACCAGGTCGTCACCGCGCACAACGGCTGCCTGCAGTTGGAGGTCACGCTGCACGGCACGGCCTCGCACGCGGCCTACCCGGAGACCGGCGTGGACGCGCTGCAGGCCGCCAACACCTTGCTGACCGCGCTCTATGCCCACAACGACGTGCTGCGCACGCGCCGCTCTGCCGTCGTCGGCATCACCCATCCCTACCTGAACGTGGGCCGCATCGAAGGCGGCAGCAACACCAACGTGGTGCCCGGCAAGGTGGTTCTCAAGCTGGACCGCCGCATGATCCCGGAAGAGGACGTGGTGGCGGTGGAGGCCGAGGTGCGCGCGCTGATCGAGCAGAGCGTGGCCGCCTGCCCCGGCATCCGGCTGGAGATCAAGCGCCTGCTGCTGGCCCATTCGCTCAAGCCCCTGCCCGGCCACGAGAAGCTGGTGGCCCCGCTGCAACGCCATGGCGAAGCGGTGTTCGGCGAGCCCATTCCCACCTCCGGCACGCCGCTCTACACCGACGTGCGCCTGTATGGGGCCAGGGGTATCCCGGCCGTCATCTACGGCGCCGGCCCGCGCACGGTGCTGGAATCCGGCGCCAAACGCTCGGACGAGCACCTGGCACTGGCCGACCTGAAGCGCGCCACCCGAGTGGTCGCCCGTGCCCTGGCCGACCTGCTGGCCACGGTCTGAGCCGGTCACCGCAGGTTTCGCACGCTTCTTGCTGCCCCTTCTTCCCAATCCCCATCCCCGTCCCTTCCCACCCTCCGGAGTACACCATGCGCTTTTCCTCCTTCGCCCGCCTCTCCCGACGCAGCCTGCTGAGCCTGGCCGCGGCCCTGACCCTGCCCGCCCTCGCGCAGGCCCAGACCACCCCGATCAAGTTCCAGCTGGACTGGCGCTTTGAAGGCCCGAGCGCCTTCTTCCTGGTGCCGGCTGCCAAGGGCTACTTCAAGGCCGAAAAGCTGGACGTCACCGTCGACGCGGGCAACGGTTCGGGCAATGCGGTCAACCGCGTGGCGTCGGGAGCCTATGACATGGGCTTTGCCGACCTGGCCGCGCTGATGGAATTCCAGGCCAACAACCCGACCGCCCCGAACAAGCCGGTGGCCGTGATGATGGTCTACAACAACACGCCCGCGGCGGTGTTTGCGCTGAAGAAGAGCGGCATCAAGACCCCGGCCGACCTGACCGGCAAGAAGCTGGGCGCCCCGGTGTTCGACGCCGGCCGCCGTGCCTTCCCGATCTTCCAGAAGGCCAACAAGGTCGGCAAGGTGGAGTGGGTGAGCATGGACCCGACGCTGCGCGAGACCATGCTGGCCAAGGGCGACCTGGACGCCATCACCGGCTTCTACTTCACCTCGCTGCTGAACCTGGAAGCCCGCGGCGTGAAGGCCAGCGACGTGACCGTGATGGCCTACCCGCAGTTCGGCGTGAAGCTGTATGGCAACGCGATCATCGTCGGCGAGGAATTCCTGAAGAAGCACCCTGAGGAGGTCAAGGCCTTCCTGCGCGCCTTCACCAAGGGCGCCAAGGACGTGATCGCCGACCCGAAGAGCGCGATCGCGGCGGTCAAGGCGCGTGACGGCATCATCAACCCGGCGCTGGAAGAGCGCCGTCTGAAGCTGGCCATCGAAAGCTCGGTGGCCACGCCCGATGCCAAGGCCGAGACCTTCGGCAACCTGAGCAAGCCCCGCCTGGCCCTGATGGCCAGCCAGGTGGCCGACGCCTTCCAGACCAAGAGCCGCATCAACCCCGACGCGGTCTGGAGCGGTGCCTACCTGCCCTCGGCCGCCGAGCGCAACATCTTCAAGAAGTAAGCCCGTTCACGCCGGTTGGATGCCTGCCTGGTCTGGGTGGGTAGCCGCCGGTGTGCCCGCCCACGGACTCACGGGAGAAGCCGCATGAGTTTTGTCGACTTTCGCAACGTCTGGCTCGCCTACAACGACGAGCTGCTGGCCCAGGGCCAGTTCGCGGTGGAGGACATCAACCTGCAGGTCGAGGAAGGTGAATTCATCGCCATCGTCGGCCCTTCGGGTTGTGGCAAATCCACCTTCATGAAGCTGGCCACCGGCCTGAAGCGCCCCAGCAAGGGCACGATCGAGATCGGCGGCCGCGAGGTGGATGGGCCGCTGAAGATCACCGGCATGGCCTTTCAGGCGCCCAGCCTGCTGCCCTGGCGCACCACGGTGCAGAACGTCATGCTGCCGCTGGAGATCGTCGAGCCCTACCGGTCAAGCTTCAAGCAGAAGAAGGCCGAGTACGAGGCCAAGGCCCGCGCGCTGCTGCAAAGCGTGGGCCTGGGCGGCTACGAGGACAAGTTCCCCTGGCAGCTCTCGGGCGGCATGCAGCAGCGCGCCAGCATCTGCCGCGCGCTGATCCACGAGCCCAAGATGCTGCTGCTCGACGAGCCCTTCGGCGCGCTGGATGCCTTCACCCGCGAAGAACTGTGGTGCACGCTGCGCGACCTGCAGGCTGCGCAGAAGTTCAACGTCATTCTGGTGACGCACGATCTGCGTGAGAGCGTCTTCCTGGCCGACACGGTCTATGTGATGAGCAAAAGCCCGGGCCGCTTCGTGGTGCGCCGCGAGATCGACCTGCCCCGTCCGCGCGAGCTGGAGGTGACCTACACCGCCGCGTTCTCGGACATCGTGCATGAGTTGCGTGGCCACATCGGTGCCATGCGCAAGCAAGGAGCGGAGGTAGCCCAATGACGACCGCCACACAACGCGCCCGCAACCTCGAACGCTGGGCCCCCTGGGCTCTGCTGTTGTTCACCCTGGTGCTGTGGCAGGCCCTCTGCTCGGCCTTCGATGTCAGCGAATTCGTCTTCCCGAGCCCGCTGCGCATCTGGGAGCAGATCGTCGAGTACCGTGACGTGATCCTGGGCCACGCCTGGCGCACCCTGTGGGTGACGATGGCGGGCTTCGGCATCGCCATCGTGGTCGGCGTGCTGCTGGGCTTTCTGATCGGCAGCTCGCGCCTGGCCTATGCCGCCATCTACCCGCTGATGACCGGCTTCAACGCCCTGCCCAAGGCCGCCTTCGTGCCCATCCTGGTGGTGTGGTTCGGCATCGGCGTCGGCCCGGCGGTGCTGACCGCCTTCCTGATCTCCTTCTTTCCGATCACCGTCAACATCGCCACCGGCCTGGCCACGCTGGAGCCGGAGCTGGAAGACGTGCTGCGGGTGCTGGGTGCCAAACGCTGGGACGTGCTGATGAAGGTCGGCCTGCCCCGCTCCATGCCCTACTTCTTCGGTTCGCTGAAGGTGGCCATCACGCTGGCCTTCGTCGGCACCACGGTGTCGGAGATGACGGCCTCCAACGAGGGCATCGGCTACCTGCTGGTGAGCGCCGGCAGCGCGATGCAGATGGGCCTGGCCTTCGCGGGTCTGGTGGTCGTCGGCGCGATGGCGATGGTGATGTACGAGTTCTTCTCCTGGGTCGAGAAGCGCACCACCGGCTGGGCCCACCGCGGCTCGCAGGCCACCTGACCCCCGCGGCCTTGCGTACACTGGGCGGCTTTCCGGTGGCCGGGCCGCCCTTTCTCCTTGCTGTTGAACCGCCATGGGCTGGCACGGCCATCTGCACCTGAACTACACCCGCGACGGTGAACGCACCATCGCGCTGGACCGCCACGACGGCCCGCTGCGCGTGCTGCAGCGGCTCTACCCGGAGGGCGATGCGGTCTGCCACCATGTGCTGGTGCACCCGCCAGGGGGCATCGTCGGCGGCGATGTGCTGGACATCACGGTCGAGCAGGCGTCCGGCACCCACGCCCTGATCACCACCCCCAGCGCCACCCGCTTCTACCGCAGCGCAGGCGAGGTGGCCCGTCAGACCCTGTCGGCCCGGCTGGCCGACGGCGCCCGGCTGGAGTGGTTGCCGCTGGAGACCATCGCCTACCGCGGTTGCCGGGCCGAGAACCAGCTGCGTTTCGAGCTCGCCCCCGGCGCCCAGATGCTGGGGTGGGAAATGCTGGCCCTGGGCCTGCCCGCCGCCGACGAAGCCTTCAGCCACGGGCACATCACCCAGCACCTGGAGCTGCCCGGCGTGTGGCTGGAACACGGCCGGCTGGACGCCAGCGACCACCGGCTGCTGGATGCCCCCCTGGGCCTGGATGGCCAGCGCGTGCTGGGCACGCTCTGGGCGGCCGCCGGGCGGGACCTGGGCGCCGATCTGCGCCAGGACCTGCTCGATGCGGCCCGCGAGGAGATGGCCGCCGACAGCCTGGCCCCCCGGGCCGGTGCCACGGCGCCGGATGCCCGGGTGGTCGTCTGCCGGGCCCTGGCCCCGCGGGTGGAGCCGCTGTTCGGGCTGTGGCGGCGCATCCGGGCGCGCTGGCGCGCCCTGCTGTGGCAGCGTGAGGAAGCGCCGCCACGCATCTGGCGCATGTGAGGCCCTGCCGGACCACCGCGCGGATTGGCCCGGTCCGATGGCGGCCCGGCGCCGATCCTCCCCCCGCTTGGCGAGCTGCCGCCCATGCCGTGCGCGGCCAGGCCGATGAACTGATGGCGCTGCTGGCTCAGCTCAAGGTGGGCGGCTGAACGCCCGGCCCCCGCCCCAGCACATGCAGCAGGCCACGGGCGGCCACCACGCCACTGGCCAGGCAGGCCGTGAGCAGGTAGCCGCCGGTCGGCGCCTCCCAGTCCAGCATCTCGCCGGCCACGGCGATGTGGGGATGGGCCCGCCAGCACAAGCCCTCGTCCAGGGCCTCCAGCGCCACACCCCCGGCGCTGCTGATGGCCTCCTCCAGCGGACGGGGCGCCCGCACGGTGACCGGCAAGGCCTTGATGCGCCCGGCCAGCCAGGCCGCGTCGCGGCTGTGGGCCGTCCATTCCGCGGCCGTCACGCCCTCGCGCAGCAGGGCCGCCGGTGCACCATGGACCCCGGCCTGCTCCCGCAGGTGGTTGGCCAATGACCGAGCCCCTCGGCCCCGGGCCAAGGCCTGGGTCAGCTCATCCAGCGTGCGGTCCGGCCGCAGGTCCAGCGTGAGCTCGGCCTGCCCCCGGGCACGGATCTGCTCGCGCAGCAACGCCGCGGCGGCATAGACCAGGTTGCCCTCCAGGCCGGTGGCCGTCAGCACGCACTCGCCCTTGCGCTCAAAGGATTCGCCCTGCGGACCGGTGCAGCGCAGCACCACGTTCTTCAACGGGGCCCCGGCATGGCGCTGGGCCAGGTGCTCACTCCAGCCCACATCGAAGCCACAGTTGGCCGGCTGCAGCGGCGCCACGGGCAGACCCGCCTGCTGCAGCGGCGCCACCCAGGCCCCGTCCGAACCCAGCCGGGCCCAGCTGCCGCCGCCCAGGGCCAGCAGCAGCGCATCGGCCGCCACCGGCACCTCCTCCTGCGGGGTGGCAAAGCGCAGCGACAGGGGCAGGTGGGCCGCCCCCAGCGAGGCAGGCAGCCAGCGGTGACGCATGTGAAAGTGCACCCCGGCCCGACGCAGACGGTGCAGCCAGGCCCGCAGCAAGGGGGCCGCCTTCATCTCATGGGGGAACACCTTGCCGGAACTGCCGACGAAGGTGGCGGCCCCCAGACCATCGGCCCAGGCCCGGACATCCTGGGGCGACCAGGCCCGCAGCCAGGCCCGGACCCGATCGGCGCGCTCACCATAGCGGCCCACAAAGGCCGGCAGCGGCTCGGCGTGGGTCAGGTTCAAACCGCCCTTGCCCGCCAGCAGGAACTTGCGCCCCACCGAGGGCATGGCATCGAACAGGTCGACCCTCAGCCCGGCGGCCGACAGTACTTCGGCGGCCATCAGGCCGGCAGGGCCGCCGCCCACGATGGCGACACGGGGGGAGGAAACGGTGGTGGACGGGGGAAGGACTGACGACATGGCGCCAGCAGTCTATGCCAGCGCCCTGCGGCCGCGCCGGCTCAGGGCAGCGTCAGCGTGAACCAGGCCGCCTGCGGGGCCAGTTGCACGATGTCGGCATACGGTGCCAGCGCCCGCTCGGTGCTGTCGCGCAGCTGCATGCGCAGGCCCAGGAAAGCCAGCAGGCCCAGCAGCGCGAAGACGCTGCCCATCACCCACAACGGCAGCTCCGAGCGCAGCTTGTGGCGGACCTGGTCCGGCGGCGCCCAGTGCGGGGCGAAGGCACTACGCCGCCCCTGCAGGTGCAGGATCTCGTCGCCCAGCCGGGCGGTCAGGTAGCCCAGCTTCTCGGTCCCCTCCAGCGCGTACTTGCCCTGGAACCCCAGCAGCAGGCACATGTGGAACACCTCCAGCGCCTGCAGCCGCACCGCGCCTTCCCGGCGCAGCTCCTCCAGCCGCTCGAAGAAGCGTTCGCCCGCCATGTGCTCACCAAACAGCTCCAGCTGCAGCGGCTTGAGCATCCAGGCCTCGCGGATGGCCGCACCACTGGTCAGCAGAATTTCGTCGAGCAGGCCACAGAAGGCGAACTTGGCCTGGTACACATCGCCGCTCTCCAACCCGAGGCGTTTGGCGCCGCGGTCCACCTCCTGCAGCAGTTCCATCACCTTCTCGCGAAAGCGCCCTGCGTCCGTCGGCCACTGGCCATTCTTCAGCAGAAAGACCATGTAGAAGCCGGGATAGAGCAGGTCCATCAGGGTGCGGGGTTCGGCGGCCGCCATGCTGGCGACCACCGGCGGCGCGGCGGGCGTGGTGGCGAACAGAGAAGGGGCAG
The DNA here is from genome assembly GCF_020387415.1 of Ideonella benzenivorans. Taxonomy (GTDB): domain Bacteria; phylum Pseudomonadota; class Gammaproteobacteria; order Burkholderiales; family Burkholderiaceae_C; genus Ideonella; species Ideonella benzenivorans. The sequence continues at coordinate 74,352 of NZ_JAGWCB010000014.1, forward strand.
TGCTCATGGGAAGAACGTGTCAACGTGGGGATCAGGCCTCGCCATTGAGGGCGATGAGTTCCATCTGCAGGTCAGGCAGCCCGGTCGGGGCGTAGATGCACAGGGCGCGGGACTGGAGCATCCGTTCGTAGAGCGGGCCGCGCGGCTCCAGCGCGAAATAGTAGGCCCCCGGGCGCACCGGGATGGCCACCGGCACCTGGGGCAGATGGGTCAGGCGCACGCCGGCGGTGGCCGTCAGCACCACCTTCTCGACGTCGTCCGGCGCACCGACCTTCAGCCGCTGCGGAATCACCTCGACCAGCTCAGCCGGCGGCAGGGCCGCCTGCACGCCCAGGTACAGGCGCGTCCCGTCGCCGATCTTCTGCGAATCCAGCCGCCCGACGTGATAGGACGGCCGGGTCTCGCTCAGCGCAATGGCGAAGTAGCGGGTGGAGATGACCGTCTCCAGCAGATCGCGCACGATCGTGTCCAGCCGCAGGAAGGCAGCGGCCGGGGTCTGGTGGTCGTAGGCGGGCAGATCGGCCAGCCCATGCGTGCGCGAGAAGGTCATCAGCGCCCCCGCCAGGTCCAGCAGACGCTCGAACAGGCGCTCGGGCGGCAGCCCGGGGTGGTGGTACAGATGGGACAGCCCGGCATAGGCGCTGCTGCAGGTGTGCAGCAGCCAGAACGAGGCGATGTCCCCCGAGCGGAACTCGATCACATGCTTGGAGGGTTCGCGGTGGACCCCATAGAGCGCATCCACCTTGGCCTGCAGCATGTCCAGTGTCCGCCGCAGCAGGCCCTGCAGCAGCGGCGACGCGGCGATCGACATCACCGGCGGAGAAAACGAGGGATCCAGCTCGAAGGTGCCGGTGCCGGTCCGGCGCACCCGCACCAGGGGCAGCGAGGTCAGGTGATCGCGGGCTTCGGTCTCGGCCAGCAGGCGCGCCGTCCGGCGCAGCGTCACCATCTCCGCCTCGACCGCCCCGGTGAACCAGTCGGAGGCTGACTCATGGCGCTGCACATAGCGGACGGCTGAAGCGCCGGCGTCGTCCGCGGCACAGCTGTTGGCCCCTGTCGGTCGCACCGGGGTGAGCGCCAAGTGGTAGGTGCATTCCGAGAGACCTGCCGGCCAGCCCGAGAGCGACACGGGCGCCGGCAATTCGTCGTCGGTAGGGGCAGAGAACAGATCCCCGTCGGGCAACACCACCTGCAGCGCCGTGACCCGCAGCACCCCGTTGGACAGGGCGTCGGCATCCACCTGCCAGCGGCGCACCCCCCAGGCAAAAGGGCTCAGGGCCTGGGCGGTCTCGGCCAGACGCCACTCATGGTAGGCATCCTGGCGCTGGAAATGCTGGGGCCGCAGGAACAACCCCTCCCCCCAGAGCAGCTTCGAAGCACGGATCACATCAACTTCCCATCAGGTTTCAACACATCAGTGGATCTCACGAACACTGGACCCCGGCCAGGCGGGTCATCTCCAGCGGCGCATCCAGGGCCTGCCCGCTGGCGACACTCAGCGCACAGGCGTGCACCCCGAGGGTCAGTTCCCCCTGGGCCGCCGCCTTCGCATCGAACACATGCCGCCAGCGTCCTGGCGCTGGCGCCCGGAACAGCGCGACCACCCCGACATAGCGGGTGCCCACAGGCAGCGTCTCGGTGGCATCGAAGTGCTGACCCGGCGTCAAGACCACTTCCCTCACCCCCAGCACCTCGCCCGCCAATTCCGAAGGCCATTGACGCCGGTCAGTATTGAAGGTCGCGGCCGGCGCCCGCATGAACGCGTCCTTGTCACCCAGCTCATAGATTCTCGCAACCACGGGCAGCGACCGGCCATTTGTATCTGTATTTAACAATTCCCCCGCATGCAGGCGAATCACAACCTGTAACTTCTTCTCGGGTTTCATCGAAGCCGCCGCCGCAGGCAGATCCTGATTTTGTAACGATACTCTTTGCAACCCGACAATCTGTAACATCGAATCCATGACCCCCGGGGATGAGCCCGCGGGCGCAGAGGTGGCACAGGCCGTCAACGCCAGGGGAAACAGCAGGCAGACACGCCCTCCGAGCAGACGCCAGCGGTGCACCAGCACCCACATGGCCATGCATCGCGCACGAATATCAGAAACCCCTGCCATCCTCATCCCCCTGTTTGCCGGCGCATCCTCAATTCAGACGAAACGCCCTCCGAACGCCAGACCATCGACGCTCTTCGTGGGGTCGAAGTCTAGCCTTGATGCCCCCCATTGGCGGAATTTCAGGATCCCCCAAAAGGAGGTTTGACCTTTGTTTTTGGCGGCATATAGTCCGCCTGCCTGGAAATTCACCCATCTGCCAGGCCATACGGCTTGTTTCTATTTTCATGGAGTTACAAATGAAGTCCGCCCTGCGCCAACCCGTGCAACGGAGCGCCCTGGCTCTCACCGCGGTCCTGTGTGCGTTGCTGACGGCCTGCGCGGCCCCCGGCGGCCCGTCGGCCTCCGACCCGGCGCCGGTGCCGCCCACGCTGGAGTCCTTTTTGACGCAGGCTGATCAAGCGCGTGCCGAGGGGCAGCCGGACAAGGCCCGCGCCCTGTACCGGGACGCGGCCAAGGCCTACCCCGCGGACAAGGCCCCATGGCTGAAGCTCTCCGAGGACTACTTCGCCGCCGGTGACTACGGCAACGCCGTGCTGGCCGGTCAGGAGGTGCTGCAGCGCGACCCACAGGACAACACGGCCAACAGCCTGCTGGCAGTCAGCGGGCTGCGGATCACGGCCGGCTCGCTCAAGGCCCTGCGCAAGGATGCGGCCTATCCGGTGGGCTCCCGCGAGGAAGCCCTGGCCGTCACCCGTTCGCTGCGGGAGACGCTGGGTGAGACCGCGCTGCTGCCCATCACGCCGCCCGGCGCCGAGCCGCCCAAGGCCAAGTCTGCGCCGCGCCGCCGCACCAGCCGGCCGGCCCCGGCCCCCGCGCATCCGGCAGCCGCCGCCGCCCCTGCCCCCGCCGGCAATCCCCTCGACAAGCTCAAGTGAGCCTCTCCCGTTCCCGCCCGCAGCAAGGAAACACCCATGGCCAAGAAGGACAGCGTTCAGAAGCGGCTTGAAAAGGTCCGCCCTCCCCGTGTGCAACTCACCTATGACGTCCAGGTGGGCGACGCCATCGAACAGAAGGAACTGCCCTTCGTGGTGGGGGTGCTCGGTGAGTTCTCCGGCCAGGTGGACCCGGACAAGCCCCTGCCCAAACTCAAGGACCGCAAGTTCGTCAACGTCGACCTCGACAACTTCGACGACGTGATGGCCGGCATGGCCCCCAAGACCTCGTTCCGCGCCAAGAACCGGCTCAGCCCGGAGGGGGGCGAGTTCGGCGTGAACCTGGAGTTCAAGTCGATGGAGGACTTCCGCCCGGAATCCATCGTGCAGCAGGTCGAACCCCTGCGCCGCCTGCTGGAGGCACGGACCAAGCTCTCCGACCTGCGCAACAAGCTGGCCGGCAACGAAAAGCTCGATGACCTGCTGACCGAGGTGCTGTCCAGCACCGAGAAACTGCAGCAGCTCAGCAACGAGACCAACCCCGCCGACAAGGAGTGACCATGAGCGAAGCCCTCCTCAGCCCCGCGGCATCGGCCGCCGCCGCGACAGAGGCCAGCCCGCTGCTCGACCAGATCGTCGCGCAGAGCAAGGTCGCCCGCTCGGAGACGGAACACGCGCGCGCCCGGGACATCATCTCGGAGCTGGTACGCGAGGTGATGGCCGGCACGGTCACGGTCTCGGAGAACCTCAGCGTCACGCTGGACGCCCGCGTGGCCGAACTGGACGCGCTGATCTCCGCCCAGCTCAGCGAGATCATGCATCACCCGGCGTTCCAGAAGCTGGAGTCCACCTGGACCGGCCTGCACTACCTGTGCCGCCAGACCTCCACCAGCGCGGGCATGAAGATCCAGGTCTTCAACGCTGCCAAGAAGGAACTGATCAAGGACTTCAAGACGGCGATCGATTTCGACCAGAGCGCGCTGTTCAAGAAGGTCTACGAGGAGGAATTCGGCACCTTCGGGGGCGCCCCCTTCGGCACGCTGATCGGCGACTTCGAGATCTCGCGCCAGCCCGAGGACATGTACTTCATCGAACAGATGTCGCACGTGGCCGCCGCGGCGCACGCGCCGTTCATCTCGGCCGCCTCACCCGAGCTCTTCGGTCTGGAGACCTACACCGACCTGGGCAAGCCGCGTGACCTGGCCAAGGTCTTCGACACGGTGGACTACGCCAAGTGGCGTTCCTTCCGGGATTCGGAAGATTCCCGCTACGTGGGCCTGACGGTGCCGCGCTTCCTGGGCCGCCTGCCCTTCAACCCCAAGGACGGCACCGCCACCGAAGGCTTCAACTTCGTCGAGGACGTGGACGGCACGGAGCACGACAAGTACCTGTGGGTCAATGCCGCCTACGCCATGGGGGCGCGCCTGACCGCTGCCTTCGAAAGCTACGGCTGGTGCGCCGCCATCCGCGGCGTGGAAGGTGGTGGTCTGGTGGAGGATCTGCCCACCCACACCTTCAAGACCGACGAGGGTGAGGTCGCGCTGAAGTGCCCGACCGAGATCGCGATCACCGACCGGCGCGAGAAGGAGCTCAGCGACCTGGGCTTCATCCCGCTGGTGCATTGCAAGAACACCGACTACGCGGCCTTCTTCGGCACCCAATCGGCTCAGCGCCCCAAGAAGTACGACAGCGATGCCGCCAACGCCAACGCGGTGCTCTCGGCCCAGCTGCAGTACATGTTCAGCGTCTGCCGCATCGCCCACTACCTGAAGGCCATGATGCGCGACAAGGTGGGCAGCTTCGCGTCGGCGGCCAACATCGAGGAATTCCTCAGCCGCTGGATCCGTCAGTACGTGGTGGAAGACGACAACGCCACGCAGGAAACCAAGGCCACCTACCCGCTGCGCGAGGCCAGCATCCAGGTCTCCGAAGTGCCGGGCCGCCCCGGCGCCTATCGCGCCGTGTCGTTCATCCGGCCGCATTTCCAGCTCGACGAGCTTTCCGTGTCCCTTCGTCTCGTCGCCGAGCTGCCGCAGTCCCAGAAGGGCTAAACACAACCGCTGTCATCACAAGGAGCGACAACAATCATGAAGGACATCTACGTCAAGTTCGAGGGAGCCACTGAACTCGAGGGCGACAGTACCGACCAGAAGCACGCTCGCGAGATCGAGGTTTCCTCGTTCCAGCACTACGTGCGCCAGCCCAAGTCGTCCAGCGCCTCGTCCGCTGGCGGCCACACCGCCGAGCGCACCGAGCACGGCGAGATGGTGTTCACCAAGGACATCGACAAGGCGACGTCCAAGCTGAACCGCGCCTGCTCGGCCGGCACGGTGTATCCCAAGGTCACCATCACGTTCTACCGCGCCTTCGGCGGCAAGAGCGCCACCTCGACCTCGCAGTCGCGCGTGGACTACTACAAGATCGTGCTGGAAGACGTGGTGGTCTCCTCGGTGCAGACCATCATCACCGAAGGCGAACTGCCGGCCGAAACCTTCGGCCTGAAGTACGGCAAGATCACCTGGGAATACAAGCAGCACCGTCCGGACGGTTCGACCACGTCCACCGGCGTGGCCGGCTGGGACCTGCGCAAGAACGTCGCGGTCTGATCTCCTCGGGGCCAGTCGGGGGGACCGGGGTTCCGCACCTCGTCCCCATCCGATCCACCCTGCTTGCGGGCGGCCTCCAGGCCGCCCTTTTTCCCTGCCAGGCTGCCTGCCATGGACCTCTTCAGTCCCTCTCTGCTGGACAAACTGCTGGGCGCGGATCTGGACGCACCGCGCCCAACACGCGGTCTCCGCAACGCGCCGGACACCGAGACTCGCGCGGACCTCAGTCCCCGCTGGTCCCTCCAGCAGATCACCGATTCGGTGGCCCGAGATCTCGAGGCTCTGCTCAATGCCCGGCCCAGCCTGGAAGCGGGCGAGATGCCGGCCTACCCACAAGCGGCCCGGTCGCTGCTCACCTTCGGACTCACCGACCTCAGCGCGCTGAACGTCGCCAGCGACAAGGACCGTCAGCGCATCCACGAGGCCATTCGCCGCGCCCTGATGGTGCATGAACCCCGCCTGACGCAGGTGGAAGTCCAGGTTCGCGCCAACACCCAGGTCGGCGCAGGCCTGTGCTTTGCCATCCGGGCCCGCCTGCGCCTGGACCCTTGCGCCGAGGCCGTCGCCTTCGACGCGATGCTCCAACCGGGCACCAACCATTACGCCGTGAGCCGCAGCGACCTGCGCACACATTGAATCCCACCAGGAAGTCGCCATGCAGGACCTGCTGCCGCATTACGAACGGGAACTGGCCTTCCTGCGCACACAGGCGGACGAGTTCGCCCAACGCTATCCCCGGATCGCGGGCCGGCTGTCGGTCAACGGCGAGGTGCTGCAAGACCCGCATGTCGAACGCCTGATCCAGTCCTTCGCGCTGCTGGGTGCCCGCATCCACAAGCGGCTGGACGATGACTTCCCACTCTTCACCGAATCGCTGCTGGGGCTGCTCTATCCCCACTACCTGCGCCCCTTCCCGTCCTGCTCGATCGCCTGCTTCGATCTGGGCGCGGGCGCCGCGCAGATGAGCCAGGGACAGACGCTGCCACGGGGCACAGCGCTGCACGCGCGCCCGATGCGTGGCGTGACCTGCCGCTTCCAGACCACGGCACCGGTCCAGATCCTGCCGTTGAAGTTGGCCCAGGCGCGGGTCCAGACCACCTCGGTCATCCCGTCGGGCACGCCGATCCCCCCCCAATGCACGACCTTGCTGTCCCTGCAACTGGAGTTGCTGTCGCCGCAGGCCAGTTTTGCCACGCTGGACGTGCCGTCGCTGCGGCTGTACCTGGATGGTGACCCCTCGCTGGTCACAGCCCTGCGAGAGACCCTGGTCAGCCGTGTGGCAGGCTTGTTCTATCAAACCCAGGCCAACGGCCCGTGGACGCGTGACCCGCAAGGGCTTCCCCAACCGGTGGGCCTGGGCGACGGTGAAGCACTGGTGGATTTCGAGGCGCGCTCGCACCCGGCCTATCGCCTCCTGACCGAGTACTTCGCCTTTCCGGACAAGTTCAACTTCGTGGACATCCCGCTGAGCACAGCGCTCTGCGCCACGGCAGGACGGACGTTGACCCTGCACATTGCGCTGTCCGGTCTGAGGCCGGACAGCCACGAGGCCCGCCTGCTGGAGCTGGTCGGGGCCCGCAACCTGTTGCTGGGCTGTGCCCCGGTCATCAACCTGTTCGCCACCCGGGCCGACCCGATCCGTATCACGCACGACAAGACCCTCTACCCGGTGCTGCCAGACGGTCGCCGCGCCTTTGGCCACGAGGTCTATGCCATCGACCGTGTCTACCGCGTGCACCAGACCCCCGAGGGCGAGTCCATCCAGCGCTTCAAGCCCTTCTTTTCGCTGCAGCACGACGACTTGCTGCAGGAGGGCGAGTCCCAGGGGCGCTACTGGTTCAGTCAACGCCATCCCATGCAGGCCGGGCAGAGCGTGGGCTACGAGACCGAGATCGGCTTGGTCGACCTGCAGTTCAACCCCAGCCTGCCGCAGACCGACACCCTGTCGATCGACGTGCGCGCCACCAATCGGGACCTGCCCTGCCAGATGAGCATCGGCCAGGTGGGGGGGGATCTGTTCGCGGAAGGCGGAGGCCCGTGGAAGGAAATCCGCCTGCTGCGCCGCCCCACCCCCAGCCTGCGGTTCGAGGCCGACCATGGGGCCTTGTGGCGCCTGGTGTCGCACCTGTCACTCAACCATCTGACCTTGAGCGACAGCGGGTTGGAGGGCCTCAAGGAGATGCTGCGCCTCTACGACCTGCCGCACCTGCCACACAGCCAGCGCATGATCGACGGCCTGATGCAGGTGGACTACCGACCTGTGCAGGCCTGCCTGCCCGGCAATCCCTTTGCCACCTTCGTGCGTGGCACGGAGGTGCGGCTCAGCGTCAATGAACAGGCCTTCGTCGGCGGTGGCCTACACCTGTTCGCCCAGGTGCTCGACCGATTCCTGGGGCTGTACGCCCACATCAATTCCTTCGTCCAACTCAAGCTGCTGTCGCACCGGACGGGCGAGGTGCTGCTCACCTGTCCCCCCCGCAGTGGCGACCAGGCCCTGCTGTGAGCCGGCACCATCGACCATGAAGCGAGACGTGCCCCCCGCTGTTCTGCCGCCCCCGGTGCGCCCCGTGGCCCATCTGGCACCCGAGGCCCCCGTGCAGCGCCTGCTCGCACAGCCCCAGGCCTTCGCCTTTCACCAGGCGGTGCGGCTCCTGGAGCGTTGGCTGGCCCGTCCGGACGACCGCGCGGACCGCCTGCCGGAGGAGCTTCGCTTTCGCAATTCGCTCTCCCTGTCCTTTCCGGCCAGCGAGATCCATGCGCTCCAGGCCCAGGGGCCGGACCCGAACCATCCCGATCGCATCGAGATCACCCCGGCCTTCATGGGGCTGCTGGGGGTCACCGGCACCCTGCCGCTGGCTTACACCGAGCAGGTGCAGGCGCGCGAACTCCATGCCCGCGACGGCGCCGCTCGGGCCTTCTTCGACATCTTCCAGCACCGGGCACTCTCGCTCTTTCATGCCGCCTGGCGCAAGCACCGGCTGCCGCTGCAACATGAGGTGGCGCCTGCGGCCGCCTTCCGTCCCCGGCTGCTGGCCCTGGCCGGCCTGGGCCTGCCGGGTCTGGCCAACCGCCTGCAGCCCAGCCGAGGGGCGGTGTCCGACGATGCCCTGGCCTTCTACGCTGGGGCTTTGCAACAGCGGGTCATCAGCGCTCCCCAACTGCAGCGTGTGCTGGCCGACTACTTCGGTGTCCCGGTGCAGCTGCAGTCCTTCGCCGGCCGCTGGTTCCCCGTCGAGGCCGCCAACCAGAGCCGGCTGGGCCTGGGTGCCGTCACGCTCGGGCGGGATGCGCTGGTGGGTGAGCGCCTCTGGCAGCGGGACCTGCGGGTGCGGCTGACGCTGGGGCCGCTGTCGCGTGCCCAGCAGGCCCGCTTCCTGCCGGGCGGCCCCGGTGCCCTGGCCTTGAAGGAACTGCTCACTCTGGCCACGGGCCTGCAGCTCGAGTACGAGGTGCACCTGTGCCTGCGCGCCCGCGACGTCCAGCCCGCCTGCCTGGGGGGCAATCCCGACACCCCGCCCCAGCTGGGCTGGAACACCTACCTTCTTTCCCAGGCCAGCCCGGTGGACCGCACCGAAGCGGCCTACAACATCCACGCAGCCTGACCCACCGATCCCGCCCATTGCTGTCCCCATGACCAACCTGAAGACCCTGATCGCCAAGCTCGACCCTGTGTGCCGCCAAGCCGCCGAACGGGCCGCCTCGATCACCTTGTCCCACGGCCACCACGAGGTGGACATCGAGCACCTGCTGCTGGCCCTGCTGGAGAACCCGCGCAGCGATCTGGTGGTGGCCTGCCGCCGCTGGGGCGTGGCCACCGAGGCCCTGCAAGCCGACCTGCAGCGCGAGCTGACCCGGCTGCGCAACGGCAACACCCGCACCCCGGTGTTCGGCACCCGCCTGCTGACCCTGCTGGAACAGGCTTGGCTGATCGCCTCGCTGGACACGCTGGACCCGCGCATCCGCAGCGGCCACCTGCTGCTGGCCCTGCTGACCGAGCCGACGCTGAGCCAACTGGCCCAGCGCAGCAGCCCCTGCTTCGGCCAGATGAAGGCCGACGACCTCAAGCACCGGCTGGATGTCGTGACCGCGGGTTCCGACGAAGCCCGCCAGAGCCCGGCCGCCGCCACGGGTGCCGGCGCCGAAGCGGGCGAGGCGGCTGCCATCAGTGCGCCCAGCCCCACCCCGGCCCTGGACCAGTTCACCACCAACCTGACCCAGCGCGCCCGCGACGGCAAGATCGACCCGGTGATCGGCCGTGACGCCGAGATCCGCCAGGCCATCGACATCCTGATGCGCCGGCGCCAGAACAACCCCATCCTGACCGGCGAGGCCGGCGTGGGCAAGACGGCCGTGGTGGAAGGCCTGGCCCTGCGCATCGCCGCGGGCGACGTGCCCCCGCCGCTGCAGGGCGTGGCCCTGCACGTGCTGGACCTGGGCCTGCTGCAGGCCGGCGCCAGCGTGAAGGGCGAGTTCGAGAACCGCCTGAAGAGCGTGATCGACGAGGTCAAGAAGAGCCCGCACCCGATCATCCTGTTCATCGACGAAGCCCACACCATGATCGGCGCGGGCGGCCAGGCCGGGCAGAACGACGCTGCCAACCTGCTCAAGCCCGCCCTGGCCCGCGGCGAGCTGCGCACCCTGGCCGCCACCACCTGGAGCGAGTACAAGAAGTACTTCGAGAAGGACGCCGCCCTGGCCCGCCGCTTCCAGGTCATCAAGGTGGAAGAGCCCAGCGAGGAGTTGGCCGCCGCGATGCTGCGCGGCATGGCCCCGCTGATGGAAAAGCACTTCGGCGTGCGCATCCGCGACGAGGCCATCACCGAGGCTGTGCGCCTGTCAGCCCGCTACATCACCGGCCGCCAACTGCCCGACAAGGCCATCAGCGTGCTGGACACCGCCTGCGCCAAAGTGGCCCTGGGTCAGGCCGCCACCCCGGCCGCGGTGGACGACCTGCGCAAGCGCCTGGAACGACTGGACGCCGAGATCGCCGCACTGCAACGCGAGGCCGCCAGCGGCAGCGACCATGCCGTCCGCCTGAGCGCCCTGCGCACCCAGCGCGAGAACGGCCAGGCCGAGCTGGACGCCCTGCTGCAGCGCCACGAAGCCGAGAAGGCCCTGGTGGGCGAGGTGCAGCAGCTGCGCCAGGACCTGGAAGCTGCGGCGGCGCGCAACCACACCGAGCAGGCGCCGCCCGCCACCCCGCTGCCCGACAAGCTGGCCGCCCTGGGCGCGCTGCAGGGCGAAGCCCCGCTGGTGCCGGTGGACGTGGATGGCAATGTGGTGGCCGCCATCGTCGCCGCCTGGACGGGCATCCCGCTGGGCAAGATGGTCAAGGACGACCTGAAGACCGTGCTGAACCTGCAGCCCCTGCTGGAGGCGCGCGTCATCGGCCAATCGCACGCGCTGGCGGCCATCGCCCAGCGGGTGCGCACCAGCCGCGCCAACCTGGAGGACCCGAACAAGCCCAAGGGCGTGTTCATGTTCGTCGGCCCCAGCGGCGTGGGCAAGACCGAAACCGCCCTGGCCCTGGCCGACCTGCTCTACGGTGGCGAGAAGAAGCTCATCACCATCAACATGAGCGAGTACCAGGAGGCCCACTCCGTCTCCGGCCTGAAGGGCTCGCCCCCGGGCTATGTGGGTTACGGCGAAGGCGGCGTGCTGACCGAGGCCGTGCGGCGCCAACCCTACAGCGTGGTGCTGCTCGACGAGGTGGAAAAGGCCCACCCGGACGTGCTGGAGATGTTCTTCCAGGTCTTCGACAAGGGCGTGATGGACGACGCCGAGGGCCGCGAGATCGACTTCCGCAACACGCTGATCATCCTGACCAGCAACATCGGCTCCTCGCAGATCATGCAGGCCTGTGTGAACAAGCCGGCGGCCGAGTATCCCGCGCCGGAGGCCCTGGCCGAAGCGCTGCGCCCGGTGCTGTACAAGACCTTCAAGCCCGCCTTCCTGGGCCGCATGAAAGTCATTCCCTACTACGCCATCGGCGACGACGCGCTGGACCGCATCATCCGCCTCAAGCTCGACCGCATCGCCGCCCGTGTGGCTGCGCACCACCAGGCCGACTTCGTCTACGACGACAAGCTGGTGGACGCCGTGCTGGCCCGCTGCACCGAGGTGGACACCGGTGCGCGCAATGTGGACCACATCTTGAACGGCACCCTGCTGCCCGAGATCGCCGGCCAGGTGCTGGCCCGCATGGCGGAGGGCGAGGCGGTGCGCCGCATCAAGGTGAGCGCCACCAAGAACGGCGACTTCAAGTACACGGTGCAGTGAGGTCGCCCCATGAGAGACACCCGCCATGGACGCTGACACCTTGATCAACACGGCCCTGAGCGCCGCCTGGACCTCCCTGCTGGGCGGGTTGACCCAGGACAGCCGCCTGCTGCACCTGCACACGCCGCTGGGCCCGGACGCGCTGTTCGCCGAGGATGTCCACGTCTGGGAAGGCATCGGCCCCCAGCAGGGCCCCAGCCTGTCGGACGACATCCCCGGCCTGGACCTGGGGCCCACCCGCGCCGGCCTGCGCCTGGTGGTGCATGCGCTGAGCACCGACACCCACCTGGAGCTCAAGCAGCTCATCGGCCAGCCCGCCCTGCTGGAACTGCTGTGCCAGGACAGCCGCGGCGAGCTGCGCCCCTGGCACGGCCATGTGGTGGCCGCGGCCCTGGTGGGCTCCGATGGCGGCCTGGCCCGCTACCGCCTGGTCATCGAACCCTGGCTGGCCCTGC